>CBDCXB010000004.1:502500-2108887 GCA_965223615.1 Nitrospirales bacterium | reverse complement strand
CCGGTTTCCTCCGCCCTTGCGGCACGGCCTGGAGCACTTGGCGCAGCAGCAGGGGGCCACGCTCTTTATGGTCCTGATGGCGGCCCTGCAGGTGGTCTTGGCGCGGTACTCGGGGCAGCGGGATCTGTGTGTGGGCTTTCCCATCGCCGGGCGCGAACACCCCGAGCTCGAAGCGCTCTTGGGGGTCTTCATTAACACGCTGGTCCTCCGCGGGGATCTGTCCGGCACGCCCTCCTTTTTGGAGTTTCTGGCCCAGGTGCGCACGCAGACCCTCGAGGCGTTCGCGCATCGCACGGTGCCCTTTGAAAAATTGATCGAAGAGTTAAATCCCCCCCGAGACCCCTCCCGGGCCCCGATCTTCCAAGTCTTACTCATCCTGCAAAATCAAGGCGCGCCGGCGAGCGTCATGGACACGGTCCAGCTGGCTCGGGAAGGGGTCGATCTGGCGACGACGATGTTTGACCTCACCCTGTATGTGCATTTCCAGGGGGAGGGGCTGGCGCTGACGGTGGAATATAGTCGCGCGCTCTTTGAGCCCGCCACGATGGAGCGGCTGACGGGGCATTATCGCACCCTGTTGGAGAGTCTGCTGGCCACGCCGACCGCCTGTGTGTGGGACCTGGCCTGGGTGCCCGAGGCGGAACGGCGGCAGCTGGTGCAGACCTGGAATGCGACCGCGCGGACCTTTCCAGCCTCCAGCCGGTCCATGCCATGATCGCGGCGCAAGCCGCGCGGACGCCTCAGGCCATCGCGGTGGACTGGGCGGGCGAGACGTGGCGGTACGCCGACTTGGACGGGCAGGCCAATGCCTTGGCGCGGTATCTCCAGGAGCGGGGAGTCACGCGGGAGACGCCGGTGGGGATTTTTATGGAACGGAGCGTGCAGATGCTGGTGGCGCTGCTGGGCACGCTCAAAGCGGGCGGGTATTATCTGCCCTTGGATCCGGGCTTTCCGCGAGAGCGGCTAGCCCTGATGGGGCAGGAGGCCGGGGTGGCCGTCTTACTCACCCAGACCTCCCTCCTGGAGGCGCTGCCGGTCCAGCCGGCTCATGTCCTCGATCTCGAGGCGGCGGCGCCCCAGCTGCAGCGCTACTCCGTCGCCCCCGTCGCCAGTCCGGCCACCTTGGAGAGTCTGGCGTATGTGCTCTATACCTCCGGCTCGACGGGGCGGCCCAAAGGGGTGGAGATTCCGCACCGCGCGTTAGCGAACTTTTTGTGTGCGATGGCAGAGGCCCCGGGGATCGCCCCCACCGATCGCCTGGTGGCCGTCACCACGCTCTCCTTTGATATTGCCGCCTTAGAGCTCTATTTGCCGCTGACGGTGGGCGCGACCGTGGTCCTGGCGAGCCGGGCGGTGGCCGCCGATGGGGCGCAGTTGGCCGCGTATCTGGCCGAGCGCGGGGGGACCATGCTGCAGGCCACGCCGTCGACCTGGCACATGCTGCTGGAGGCGGGCTGGCAGGGGCCGGCCACGTTCAAGCACCTCAGTGGCGGCGAAGCCTTATCCCGCTCGCTCGCCGACCGGTTGCTGGCCGGGGGAGGGGAGCTATGGAACCTGTATGGGCCCACGGAAACGACGGTCTGGTCCACGGTCCAGCGGGTGCGGCCCGGGCCGGAGCCGGTGGCGGTGGGGCGGCCGCTTGCGAATACGACCCTCTATCTGCTCGATGCGCGGCAGCAGCTGGTGCCCCTCGGGGTGCCGGGGGAAGTGTATATTGGGGGAGCGGGGGTCGCCCGGGGCTATCTCGGCCAGCCTGCGCTCACGGCCCAGCGCTTTCTCCACCATCCCCTCTGCGGTGACCCGGCGGCCCGGCTGTATCGCACGGGGGATCGGGGGCGCTATCGTCCGGATGGGACGCTGGAGCTGCTGGGGCGGACAGATCAGCAGGTGAAACTGCGGGGGTATCGGATTGAATTAGGGGAAATTGAGGCGGTGTTGAGTGCCCAAGCGGGGGTCGAAGAAGTCGTCGTCCTGCTCACGACACCGACGCCGACGGATGAAGTGGCGGGGGCCCGGCTGGTGGCCTATGTGGTCCTCCAGCCGGGTGCGGCCGTGACGGCCGCCACCCTGCGAGAGGCGGCCCGCCAGCACTTGCCCGAGTACATGGTCCCGCCCTTCTATATGTTCCTGCCGCAGCTGCCGCGGACGGCCAATCAAAAAGTGGACCGGCAGGCCTTGCCCCCGCCGCCCGCTGCGGCCACGCCGGCGGCCGCCGCCGCCCCGCCGCAGACGGCCACCGAACAGACCCTTGCTACGATCTGGGCCGAGGCCCTGGGGCTGGAGCAGGTGGGGCGCGAGGACGACTTTTTTGAGCTGGGCGGGCACTCTCTCTTAGCGGTGCGGGTGTTTGCGCGGATGGAAGAGGCCCTGGGGGTCCGCCTGCCCTTGGCCACGCTCTTTACGGCGCCCACGATTGCCCAGCTGGCCGCCACCCTCACCCAGCCCGCCGCGCCCGCGGACTGGGCCTGTCTGGTGCCGATTCACCCGCAGGGCACACGGCCGCCCTTGTATTGTGTGCACGGGGAAGGGGGGGAAGTCTTATTTTATCGCGGGCTCAGTCCGGGCCTGGGGCCCGATCAACCGCTCTATGGGTTGCAAGCCCGGGGCTTGGATGGGGTGGCCCCGCCCGATACCACGGTGGAGGCCATGGCGCACCGCTATCTGCAGGAAGTCCGCCAGCACCAACCCACCGGGCCCTATTATCTGGCCGGACATTGTTTTGGCAGTCTGGTGGCCTTTGAAATGGCGCAACAACTCCAGGCGGCGGGCCAGGAGGTGGGCCTGTTGGCCATGCTGGATGGGGCCGGCCCGCCGGTGACGCGCACGTGGGCAGACTCGTGGGTGAATTGGCGGACAGCCGCGGCCCACGATCCTCTCGGCTTGCTCCAGTATGTGCTGCAGGTGGATGTCCCCGAACGCTGGCGGCGCTTCCTCCGGGCACGGCAGGCCCCGGCGCCCCCCCGGCGCCCAATCAGGTCGAACGCGCCTTGGCGGGGATCGCTCAGGCCATTCGCCAGGCCTATTGGGCCTATCAGCCCCAGCCCTATGCGGGCTCCATTGTGTGTTTCGTCAATAGCCAGCGGGCCTTATTGAAATTCAATCGGTGGGCCGAGTACGCCGCCGACGGGGTCGAAACCATTGCCTTTCCCGGCACGCCCCGCACCAGCTTCCTGGAGCCCGCCATCGGCCACCTCGCCCAGGCCCTCCACCGCTACCTGCAGGACGCCCCACCCGCCTCCTCCGCCCCGCAATCCAAGTCCTAGCCAAGTAGGAAGTCAGGAAGAATTTTCAATAAGTGCGGTCGTAACAGAAACAGAAAAGGTTAGGAGGGATCCAGTTAAAACTAAACTTTTTTGAGAAAACAAAATGGAAATAAACCCGATTAAATCACTCATTAATCTCTCACAAAAGGGAATTTTTTTCTCATTGTCTGAGGAAAATTTTCCGAAACAAATTGTGAGCCTCTGGTAGGTTGGTTTCACCTTTAAATCCAGTTTTTTAGCCTTTTAGAGGAAAAAATGTAACGTTTTTTCTTTCCATACGATTATCAACACAGGAGACCCAATGTTAACCCCCTCTAACCTTCTGGAAGTTCTGTTATCCAAGGAAGACCAGAATTCCCAGCAACACGGATTTACATTCTTAACGAATGGTGAAAACGAAAAAGAACATTATACCTTCCATGAATTAAACCAACGAGCCAAAGCAGTCGGGGGCTGCCTTCAGGAAAGAGGGCTAATCGGAAAACAGGTCCTTTTGTTATACCAACCGGGGCTAGATTATTTGGTTGGTTTTTTCGGATGTTTGTACGCAGGCGCTGTAGCTGTCCCAGCCTACCCTCCTCGACAGAATAGACATTCCAGTCGGATCCAAGCCATCATTCGAGATGCTGAGATCCAAATAGTTCTCACCTCATCAGGGCTTTTACCGAAGCTTCAGACAGGAATGGGTAAAGGCACTGACCTCCCCGACCTCCCTCTTCTCGCCACGGACACCATTCCCAACGAACAAGAATTCTCATGGCAAATGCCTCAAATACATCAAGACACCTTAGCATTCCTTCAATACACCTCCGGATCTACTGCGCAACCAAAGGGGGTCATGGTCACGCACGCAAATCTCCTTCAAAACCAACGCATGATTCATCATGCATTTGGTCACTCCCCAAAAACAGTCTTCGTTGGATGGTTGCCTTTATTTCACGATATGGGCTTAGTTGGGAACATCCTTCAACCACTATGGCTAGGCATTCCATGTGTACTCATGTCTCCAACGGCATTTCTCCAAAAACCGGTCCGATGGCTCCAAGCCATAACCAACTACAAAGCCACAACGAGTGGTGGACCAAACTTTGCCTACGACTTATGCGTTCGAGCCATTACTTCTCAACAACAAGAACATCTCGATCTCAGGAGCTGGGACATAGCTTTCAATGGTTCCGAACCTATTCGGGCAAGGACCCTTAATCGATTCACGAAAAAATTTGAAGGCCAAGGTTTCAAAAGGTCGGCATTCACTCCCTGTTACGGACTGGCAGAAGGTACCCTCTTGGTTTCAAGTGCTCCTAAGGGATGCGCTCCGACAATCACTTCTTTCCCAGTTTCAAACTCAGTCCAGAAAGGGGACGAGTACGGTCATGGAACGAATAATGGCCCGCATTCCATGGTAAGCTCGGGGAAACCTTGCCCGGAAGGGAAGGTTCGCATCATCCACCCAGAATCTGGCAATCCTTGTGAAGAAGAACAGGTCGGAGAAATTTGGATTCAGGGCCCCCATGTTGCTAAAGGTTACTGGAAACAACCCACCAGCACTCAGGAGATTTTTTATGCCAGGGTCCAAGATACGGGGGAAGGCCCTTATTTACGCACTGGAGATTGGGGATTCCTCAAAGACGGAGAATTATATATTACGGGACGGCTCAAAAATCTCATCATTATCAGAGGACAAAATCATTACCCTCATGATATTGAGGAGACAATCTCCCAACTACACCCGGCATTACGTCTGGGAGGAGCAGCGGCTTTTACATTGGAGGAAGATGGAGAAGATCGATTGGTGATAGCCCAGGAAATAGAACGAACCCACCTACGTACCGTGAAGGTTGAGGAAATCGCTAACCTCATCCACACGGCCATTTGGGAAACCCATGAATTGCTCGTTCATCAAATCCTCTTTCTTAAGCCGGGCAGCCTTCCAAAAACTTCGAGCGGAAAAACTCAACATCATGAATGCCGAAAGCGTTGCCTGGGGAAAGAATGGCAACTTGTCGGAACCTGGTCCCTACCCGGCAAACAACATTCAGATATAAGCGAGAGTGACCTCACGATGGCATCAATAGAACCACCGGAAATCCAAGAACTCACACATAAAGACATTGAGGAGTTTATTCTGACTCGCTTGTCCTATTGGCTGAAAACCCCCAAAAAAGACCTCGACGTCCATGAGGGGATCTCCAATTACGGCTTGGACTCCTCGTTCGCCATAACCATCTCAGGGGAACTTGGAGAGTTTCTCAGCATAGAACTGGACCCAACGATTTTCTGGTCTTACTCAAACATTCGGGCATTAGCCACTTTTTTACATCAGGAAATTTCTTCCCTTCAAAGCAAATCGGAAACTCAGGATACCTTCGAAGACACTGTCCGGAATTAGGAGAGCTCCATGGCCGGTGTAAATTTCACCAACGAACAAATTCCGTCAAACAAACCCTTCATCACATTGCCAGAACAGAATGAGGTGGTCTTTAACCCTTGCTCTCCTGAATACCGTTCAAATCCGTATGCCTATTATCAACGCTTCCGTCTTCATGACCCTATTCATGCTACTCGACATTCACCAAACGGGTTTACGATGGGTGAATGGTTCTTAACCCGACATGCCGATGTTAGATTCGTACTGAGGGATACACGGTTTATCATTGACAATGCACCGGAACGGGTCCTGGCCAAGTGCCAGGTATTTCAACAACATCATGGAATTGACCTATCCGATTTGCATGACCTTATTAATGACTGGTTGTTTTATTACAACCCTCCGGACCACACTCGTCTTCGTCGATTGATCAGTAAAGCTTTTTCGGTAGGAACCGTGGAGAAAATGCGTCCTATGGTTCAAAAGCTCACCGATGGGGTTTTACAGGAAATTCACTCCCAAGGGGAAATGGACATCATGTCTGATTTTGCCTGTCCCCTCACTGTTTCCATTATCGCCAAGCTATTGGGTGTTCCAGACAAAGATCATAAAATCTTAAAGGCATGGGCTCATGATTTAATTTTTCTTTTTGACGGATTGTTATCCGTCGACTTCTTTCAACATCTCAATACGGTTGCAAAGGATTTTAAAGAATATTTTGGAGAACTCATTCAGGACCGACGCCGTCACCCTCAAGATGATCTAATGAGCCATCTAATCGCCGTAAGAGACGAAGACGATTCCTTATCAGAAGAAGAGCTCTTGGCCTTTGGGGTTAATTTGTTTACGGCTGGGGAAGAGACCACCTTAGATCTTATCGGCAATGGAACCTTGGCATTATTACAACATCCGAAGGAATTGGAACGATTAAAAAGCACTCCCTCAATTATCCCTAGTGCCATCGAGGAACTGTTGCGTTATGACAGTCCTGTTCAGCTATTCATTCGAATCGCCAAAGAGGATGTCAAAATTGGAGCCCAGACGATTCAAGCCGGTGATCGAATCGTTTGTGGGTTAGGAGCCGCCAATCGGGATCCGGAAAAATTTCCGAATCCGGATACCTTGGATCTCGGGCGTGAGGGAAATGACCATGTCGCATTTGGAGGTGGTATTCATCAATGCCTGGGAGCCATGCTCGCCCGAGTCGAAGGACAAATTGCGATTCCCACACTCTTTTCTCGGCTACCTGAACTACGGCTGGAGACTACAACGTTTGAAAGACGAGAAAACATTGGCCTCCGTGGCTTAAAATCCCTGCCTGTATCCTGGTGAGGCCTAATGCACATTTGGTGAATTAAATCTTATTCTTTAATTAATTCATGAAAAAGGTCAAAAACAGTCCCTCCAAAGGCTTATCAATGCCTTTAGGTCAAGCCCTACCATCCCCCAATGGTTTCTTAGAAATCCATAGTACTTCGAAACATCTATTCCACTTATTTTTATTGGATGCCGCATGAACAATGAACCCATTGCCATTATTGGAATAGGATGTCGTTTTCCAGGTGCCGATGGCCCCAAGGCCTTTTGGAAACTATTACTAAGTGGGCATGATTCCATCAACACAATTCCCTCAGACCGATGGAATGCCAAGGAATACCATCATTCGGACTCAGCATTTCCGGATAAAATGGGCACAATACAAGGTGGATTTCTAGATCGTATCGGTCATTTTGATGCACCCTTTTTTGGCATTTCCCCGCAAGAAGCCGCCCATATGGACCCTCAACATCGCCTCCTGCTAGAGACGGCATGGGAAGCACTTGAAGATGCCGGGTATGTTCCTTCTCATCTTGCCGGCACAAAAACAGGGGTGTTTGTGGGAATATCAGGTTCGGATTATGGCTTCAAAGTTTGGGATCAAGTCATCGATACTCCGTATGGAAATATTGGGACCAATCGAGCGATGGCCTCAAATCGTCTTTCTTATTTTTTCGACTTTACAGGTCCGAGCGTTTCGATTGATACCGCTTGTTCCTCTTCACTCAATGCCGTTCACTTAGCCTGCCAGAGCCTCAGGGCCAAAGAATCGACACTCACCTTGGTGGGAGGGGTCAACTTGATCTTGTCCCCTCAGATTATGGCTGGCTTAGATAAAACAGGGGTCCTCTCCCCAACGGGAACATGTAAGGCTTTTGATGCCAAAGCGGACGGGTTTGTGCGAGGTGAAGGCGTAGGGCTTCTCGTGCTAAAACCATTGCGAGAAGCCCAAAAGCACGGGGATCTCATTTACGCCGTTATCCGTGGAAGCGCCATGAATCAGGATGGACGCAGTAGTGGCTTAACTGCTCCCAATCCGATCGCCCAAGAAAGACTGTTACAAGAGGCCTATCAACAAGCTGGTGTCGTCCCAGGACACGTACAATACATAGAAGCACAGGGAATTGGTTCTCTATTGGGAGACTCTATTGAATTAAAAGCTTTGGGAAAGATATTGGCTCAAGGACGATCAGCAGACTCGATTTGTCGAGTGGGTTCCGTTAAGACTAATATCGGACATCTCGAAGCCGCAGCAGGTATTTCCGGCCTCATTAAAGTGGCCTTAGCCCTTCACCACCGTGTCATCGTCCCAAACTTGCATTTTTCAGAACCCAATCCCTATATCCCCTTTACCCGTTTGCCCCTGAAAGTAGCACAATCTGTTGAACCATGGCCCAATACGGATGGTCCTGCCTTAGCAGGAGTCAGCTCCTTTGGCTTCGGAGGGTCAAACGCCCACGTGGTCTTGGAAGAAGCACCGAGGATAAAAAAACAAACTTCCATTCATGCTCCCTCGTTTCAACTCTTTACTTTGCGAGCCAAGACCAAAAGGGCATTGACTGATTTGGCCTTACGTTATCAAGGGTATGCCCTGAACCTTTCTGAGGACTCATTCAGGGATTTTTGTAGCACTGCCAATGCTTACCGATCTGATTTCTCGCACCGATTGGCCATCGTTACTCAGTCACTACCTCAACTAGTCGAACAACTAGGACAATTCATTCAAGGCAATGATGGATTCAAAGGGTTTCAGGGGGAAGTCAAAAGTCCGGATCCCCCAAAAGTGGCATTTCTATTCTCGGGAGAAAACTCCTATTACCAAGACTTAGGACGTGCTCTCTACGAAACCAATCAGGTTTTTCGTGATATCCTCCACCACTGTGAGGATATTCTTCGTCCCTATATAGAAACTCCTTTATTATCCCTTCTTTATGATAAATCGCGCGAGCAAAGACTGTTCACAAATATCCAGCACACACAGGTAGCTTTATTTTCTGTTGAGTTTGCTCTCGCCCAGGTCTGGAAGTCCTGGGGAATTGAACCCTCGATAGTGATTGGCCATGGCCTTGGCCACTATGTGGCAGCTTGTATATCCGGAGTGTTCACCTTGGAAGATGGACTGATGCTAATAGCAACACGTGAGCAACTATTGCAACATATTCCTGAACCAGGAGCGATGTTAATGGTGTATGCAGACGAACGAGAGACTGAAGCCTTTCGGTTACAGCACAAAGAGGAGTTATCCCTGGCAGCCGTCAATACCCATGCAAACCACATTATTGCTGGACGAGAAAAATCGATTCAGGACCTAAAAAACCATTTAATTGCTCGAGGAATCAAAAGTCGTTGTTTGCCCAATTCCCATGGACTTCCATCACCCTTAATTGACCCGGTTCTGGAGGAGTTTAATACGGTGTGCCACACCGTAAAGCTTTCTCCTCCAACTCTACCTTTCATATCGACTGTTACAGGACAATTAGCTAACAGGGAAGTGTGCGACCCAAACTATTGGCATCGACACACTCGAGACACCATATGGTTTTCAGATGGGATGGAAACACTCTTACATGAAAAAGTTGGGGCCTGCATTGAAATCGGAGGGCAGCCATCGTTAATCGAATTTGGCCAACAATGTTCAAATTATGAGGGAGACATCCTTTGGACCCCAAGCATAGACCCTGTCTATTCGGACTGGGAACGTATGTTTCTGAGCTTGGGCGAATTGTATGTTCGAGGAGTACCTGTCAATTGGGAAAACCTCGCACAAGCTCCCCCAGACCATCGACTTCGCCTACCAACTTATCCTTTTCAACGAGAGCGATATTGGGTCGCTATACCTGAGGACAACACGCTTCATAAATCTTCCCCCTCTTCCAACGATACGCCCATTTCAGAAGAACGAATCCAGGACCATCAGTGCCCTCTTCAAAGAATACTTTTAGAATTATCGCTGGAGGAAAGGAGGAACAGAATAATGCAGCATATCGTGGAGCAGGCAGAAAAAATTCTTGCCAATCCCGATCAAGGACTGACTCAAGACACCTCCCTAGTAGCACAAGGGCTGGAATCGCTTAATGCCATAGAACTCCGGAATCGAATCCAGACCGATTTCGGGATTAATCTTGCCCTTCCCTGGATTCTCCAGGGAGTATCATTACACGAAATAGCTCAGCATGTGTTCGATCTGTTTCAAGATGCATGGGCTGAAGAGTCATCTAAAAGAAAAGTTTTCTTAAGCAAAGATGTCCCCACACAATTAGACACACCCCATTAGGCATTTCGTTCATGGAAAAACTTTCAATAGGGGCACTAGCCATTCCACTCCTATTCTTTCCGCCTCCTAGGGTCCTTCCTATACCAACCCTCTTTGCTTGATCTGGGTTTCAGTCGTCCTGGAAAGAGCCGGCCAAGGCAGAAGGGTAATCTTAAGGATCCGCTTGGAGGGATCATCATCCCATATCCTGTAAATATTCTGCCAATCCTCCTGAAATTCAGGCTGCACGGATGCAAGTCTTTTCATCAATACCGTATAAATTCTATCGACTTCCTTTTTTGCCGAAAAGACCCCCTGCTTGATTTCTAAGTCGAATAATAAATACTGTCGTTCTTTTTCGAAAACAATTGATGCACGATACAATCCAGTCAGTAACTCCTGCAATTCTTCACATTTCACGGCATCATCAATCATACTTTCCGTAAGATTTGAACCATTGAGGATTAAGGCACTATCAGCCCGACCTCGAACAGCTAATATGTCCGGAAGGTAATCACTCGACGACAAAAGCGTTCGCTTCAACGGTTTATCTTCCGATTTTAAGGTCTCAGATGTCACAATAGCTTTTTTCAGTTCTTTCCAATCCATTAATTCCACATCATCATGGAGAAGGTAGCGAACCAATGGAATAGCCTGCCAACGTGTCACACACAATTGACCATTGACCCTCTCAAGGTACAACTCAGGATCCGTGACATGAAAAAAAAGGGGGATAGGAAGATCTATACCCAGTTCCTTTGAAAGATCGGGGTTTTGATGCAACAGTCTCCGCAAAGAAACCGTCGATCGGGACTCAACACCAAAACTACTGGTATCGGCACTCCCATAAATGGAAAACATAAAAGGATCTAATTCCCCTATTCCTGCACTACGGCGGAGAGTGACTCTGAAACTTTCTGGAAAGGGTTCCCCGGTCACGACATACCGGATTTTAGACAAGGGAAGGTTTTCATTTTTTTCCTTAGCCCTAAAATGAAGGTGCCCAATTGCCGAGGGGACCATAAAGATAATGATCTGGTCGACCAATGACTTCATTTGTTGAATGAATTTGATTATTTCATCGTGCCGGTTGCCAGGAGAAAACACCCAAAAAGGGTAAGAGGTCTGTAACGCCATAGTCTTCATTGCCCAGGAAGTATACTCTCCTCCAAAAGAACTTCCTAAACTCATCCCGACTATAGCCAAAGTTTTTTTCCGACTAATATCGAACCAATCTTCAAGAAGACTACGAACAATGGTAGGTGCCGAAAGATCATGTGATTTCAGTGTAGGCCAATAAAAGGGACTTCCAGATGACCCGGAGGAACTTTCAATCGTTGAGATCTCACCAAAATCATCAAATAGCAAATCCTCGAACGGAAAAGAAAGGATGTAAGAGCCCTTATCAGTCACCGGCAATTCTTCAAAAGCCTTAACATCCAGAATATTTTGTTGTTGTAAAAATTTTTTATAGGCGGGCACAGAGTTTTTTGCTCGATAGACTACTGCTTCTGCCCCCTGCTTAGACCCTAAAACCGCCTTTAAGATTTTTTCCTTCATATTCTCGATTTTCCTTGTCTTCTAGAATCAAATACCGTAGTGAACCACGTTGAAAATGAGAACCCCAAAGCTTTGTTGAAAACTTTCGGACTAGGATCGTTCACAAAAATCATTAAAGAAGAGGATGAAGAAGAATCAAGGCATCCATCACAGGCAGGAAAGATCTGGAATATGTCCCTTCAAGTCTTTGAACAATTATAGACAAAGTACCTGCTGATTCCAAAAGGAATATGAAAACGAATTAGGGGAGATTGGAGCGGGCGATGGGATTTGAACCCACGACAGCTTGCTTGGGAAGCAAGAACTCTACCCCTGAGCTACGCCCGCTCAATTTGGGTTGATGAATGTCATTCTAGGAGGGTCATGGATCGGAGTCAAGGCAGTATGCTGCCAGATCCTTGAGAAAACCGGTACCCTTATCCCACAAGTTCTATGATGGCAAACTTTCGTTTTCCAATTTTCATTGGATACCGACGCTTCGGCTCGAAGGTAATCATCGCGTTAATGTCTTCGATCTTTTTCCCGTCGAGTTGCACGGCGTTTTGATTCACCAAGCGGCGAGCCTCGGTTTTGCTGGGCACTAAACCCGTCCGCATCATGACATCGATGATGGACAGAGAGCTCTCCGGAGAAGAGGCCATCTCACTTGGTCTTAGGAGAACATGGGCATCGGGTTCATCGGGAAAGTCCTTCTTTTGGAACTTTTGTTGAAAGTCGGCCTTTCCTTCTTCCGCACCTTTCTCTCCATGGTAGAGCCTGACGAGGTATTCCGCTAAGGCCTTTTTCGCCTCCATCGGATGCATGCCTTTCACCTTTGTCAGATCGTACACGGTCAGTAGTTCATAATACCGCATCATCAACTCATCACTTATCGACATGAGCTTGCCATACATCTCGGCCGGGCGATCCTCCAAGGCAATAAAGTTCCCGAAACTCTTACTCATTTTTCGGACACCATCGGTACCCTCCAAAAGCGGCATCGTGATCACCACTTGAGGGCTTTGCCCGAAGTCACGTTGCAAATCCCGTCCAACCAGGAGATTGAATTTTTGATCAGTCCCACCCAACTCCACGTCGGCCATTAATTCGACCGAATCATAGCCTTGAACCAATGGGTACAAAAATTCATGAATACTGATGGGTTTTTGGTCCCGATACCGCTTGGAGAAGTCGTCTCGTTCCAACATCTGGGCCACGCTGTAATGCGAACACAGCTCCACCATTTTTTCCGCAGGCATCGCACTCATCCAATGGCTATTGAACACAATGCGAGTTTTTCGCGGATCTAACAACTTAAAAATCTGCCGTTCATAGGTCTTCGCATTCTCAGCAACTTGTTCTTTGGTCAAGGCCACACGTGTTTCCGAGACCCCCGTCGGGTCCCCGATCATCCCAGTAAAGTCGCCGATTAAAAAAAGGATCTCATGCCCAAGATCCTGAAAGTGCTTGAGTTTTTGAATGAGCACGGTGTGACCAAGATGCAAGTCCGGGGCGGTAGGATCAAAACCGGCTTTCACCCTTAACGGTTGGCCTTTTTGTGCGGATTCCGTTAACTTGGCTTTTAATTCATCCAACTGAATCACTTCTACCGTACCACGTAGAATGAGGTCCAATTGCTGACTGACATCGGAATTCTGCATAAAAATCCGTTCGCTTTCTTTACGAAGGTGAAACCTCGGTGACCAAGGACCCATCGAAATCGACGTGAACATGAGGACGGATCTGTCGTAATCGCACAGGACCGACTCCCTTCACCCGCCCCACATCTTCAAGACGCAAGAACTTTCCATTCTGTCTCCGGTAAGCCACGATACGCTTCGCCAACGTGGGACCAATACCAGGCAACTTTTCTAATTCGTCAGAGGACCCTTCATTTAAATCCACCAAGAAATGATTGCCACCCAGTGAAGCTTTTTCATGAGATGGTGTGGATGCGGAAAAGACCGTCGACTCACTCATTGTCCTTTCCCGGTCTTGTGAAGAGGCAGTTGCGCCAGAGGTAAGGTCCGCTTTCAGGGGAAGAGGCAAATACTCTCTCTGAGATTCGGATACCCCGATCATTCCAACAACTCCGACTCCCAGCAGTCCCAATTTGAGGAATAAGGATCCCTTCCAAGAGAGCCGATCGATCATGGCTAGTATGTGGTTCAGAAATTTCATCGCTGGGCAATCAGTTTACCCTATTCATGAAAACAGCAGGGATTCGGATTATTTCCTCTTGCGGGCCTGATGGATGGCCAAGCCTTCCACATCCTCAGCTGCCTCCATGAGTCCCTCGGAGAGAGTCGGATGGGCGTGAATCATCCCGGCTAATTCTGGCGTCGTCATGCCAGCCTGCAGCGCTAATGCCGCTTCATGAATCAAATCGGCCGCATGAGACCCGATAATATGTACGCCAAGAATTCGTTGAGTCTCGGCGTCAGCAATCACCTTAAACTGCCCGGCCGTTTCTCCTACCGCCTGAGCCTTTCCCAGCCCCGCATACCGAAAGCGTCCTATGGCCAGGGAATGACCCCGCGTTTGAGCTTCCTGTTCGGTGAGACCCACTCGGCCGATTTCCGGCAAGGTAAAGATTCCAGCAGGAATGACATCATAATTCATGGTTTCTGCATGGCCAAGCGCATTCGCCACTGCCACCTTACCCTGGGCAGAGGCCACATGGGCAAGCATGGATTTACCCGTAACATCCCCGATCGCATAAATCCCTGGTACAGAAGTCTCCATTCGCTCATCAACCACGATTTCTTGACGATCTCCAAGGATCACGCCAATCGCCTCTAACCCAAGGCGTTCAGAATTCATACGACGCCCTACGGAGATCAATAATTTGTCCGCAGACAATTCCTCCCCTGTGCTGAGGACGGCATGAAGACCGGTTTCTGATTTCGACCATTCGCGGATTTGAGCTCCCAGGTACAATTGGACCTTTCGCTTTTTCATTTCCCGGGTCAACAACGCAACGGTATCGGGATCTTCGGTCGGCAACAATGACGGCATCATTTCGACCACACTCACCTGCGCCCCGAGTCCACTGAACAAACAGGCGAACTCACACCCCTCTACCCCCCCACCGACAATCACAAGACTTCGAGGAATATCCGTTAGATCTAAAGCCTCTTGACTACTCAACACTCGTTCTCCATCCAGGGGAAACTGAGGAAGTCGAGGCCAGGACGATCCCGTTGCCACAATCACCGCGTCAGCATCAAGCATCATCGTCGACCCCGTAGATGACGTGACCCGAACTTGCCGATTGGTGACAAACTCTCCCCGGCCCTTCACCTGAGCGATATTCCATTGCTTCAGTAACGTGGCAATGCCTTTGACCAAGGACTGGACCACCTCATTTTTTCGAGCCACCATCCGTTCAAGATCAAACCTGACAGAGCCGGAAAATTGCAGTCCATGCGCTTGGGCCTGTTTTGCGCGTTCCCCCAGGTCCACCAAACCCAAAAGGGTTTTACTGGGGATACACCCCCAATTCAGACACACCCCTCCCACGGCCTTCTCTTCGACGAGACTGACGCGGGCACCTAATTGCGCGGCACGCAGGGCGGCCACATACCCCCCTGGGCCCGCACCGATGACGACGATATGACGTGATTCACTCATTACTCTTGTGACGTCAAAAAGGCCTCGTATTGCTCTGCAGACATGAGGGAGTCTATTTCCTGAGGGTTCGCTAATTCCAACACCACCATCCATCCCTCGCCATAGGGATCTTGGTTCAGTAATTCAGGATGATCCTGTAATTGTTCATTGACCTGGACCACGCTTCCTGCCACCGGAGAATAAATGGTAGACGTGGCTTTGGTGGATTCAACTTCTCCTAACTCCGCTTCTGCTTCCAGCGAGGTCCCGACTTTGGGAAGATCCACGAAGACCACATCCCCCAAGGCATCTTGAGCAAAATTGCTTATTCCCAGAGTGGCCTTGTTCCCGTCCACTCGCAGCCATTCATGTTCTTTGTGAAATCGTAAATCCTGTGGCTCCATTCCTTCCCCCTTTTTTCTCTACATCAAACACATTGACCTTGTTGAGATGACCAGGGCAACTGGTCTTGAAATTTTTCGTAGAAATCAAAATCCATCGATCGAACCCGAGGGAGGAAATTGTACCAAATTTCCCAAGCGAATGACGAAAAGATTTTCTCGGCAGGCGTGACTAAGAAAAAGTTCGAAGGTCGTGCACCACTCCAATCCCTGTCGGCAACGTTTGCGGAAAAGAGGATTTCTTCGAAGTGGTACGGGATTGAATGGAGTATCCGGCTCGAGAAGGCACACTGAGCCAAATTTTCCTAGGATCTTCCAGGGCAGGCAACAGACGTTTGAGAACCGCATTTGTTGAAATACGTCGTAACTTTTCTGTGACCGACGGTTCCTCAAACGTCGAAGAACGGTCAATTTCCGGCCGAACAAAAAAGAAAGAAAAGGGTCGCTGCATGGCTTCGAGAGAATCTTCGGAATAAGCGAGTAAGGCCCGAGCGGGATCCGTGAGACCATGGGGATGCAACTCGACACCGAACACCTTTTGAGGAGCGTTCTGAAGCAGGACCGTCATAATTCGCTCCTTAATCCCTATTTGTTCTCGAGCTTTCCATCCTATCCATCGCCAAAAGACGGTACGTTCTGAAGACGGTTGGGGTTTACCCGAACTTTTCTTGGGGTGCCTCAAAGCTCGGATAGGGTCAAATCCTCGAGAAAACACCTTCTCCGGTTGAAAAGCCACCCCAAACACCGATTGAAAACCCTGCAATCCTGAAGCCGACACCCCATCTCGAAGGCCCATGGGATGATCCTTCAGGAAAACCACACCATCAAGACCGCTTTGAATCATCATGCCAAGAAAATGTTTGACAAACCGCTGGTACTCAGGATGAAAAACATCAAAATACTCATTGGCAACAAACTTTCCAGACCTCACGTCGAATGTTTGATCCTTCCATTCAGAGGGAGCAGAACGCTTCCAATGCCCGAGACACCGGAGATTGACCCCGAGGAATACATGTAATTCCTGAAGATGACTCCGTGCCACATACCGTTTAATCAGTCTGTGTAAGTGTTCCGAAGAAAAAACTTGAGGCGAGTCTGCTCCTTTGTTGGCACGGACCACTTTGGCGCGGCACCCGAGATCCAGGAGTAAAGTGGTCACGCCATCTCCCTTCATCCGCTTAATCCCTTCCTCAAAACCTCCGGCGGTCGGAAGTTGTTCAAGCGTCATACGAATCGCCTGCGTACGCCCGGGGGGTTCCCCTAACCCCTGATATTTTCCCTCAAGGTTTAATAATTGTTTTTTTGCGTCCTGTTGATACCGATGAGGACTCGGCATCGAGACGAGCGCCTGATATTGTTCTCTGGCCTTTTCCCATTCCTGGGAATGGATATAAGCTTCTCCCAAGAGCCAGCGGCCTCGAACTTCCAAAGATGCATGAGGACGAAGGGCCAACAATCGTGAAAGGTCTTGAATGGCATTGTCCCACTTCTGCTCGGCAACGTGATCTTCTGCCTCATGCAACAACTGCTCATGAATTCGTCGGATACTCGGCGTAGGAAAGGCAGCCATCTGCGTGCTCGGAACGATGGTGGAAGTTGAAGAAGGAGATGGATCCCTGGGAAGATGGGTTTTTCCGCAACCATCAAGGACCATAAGGAAAAACAAGACAAACACCATCCTCTTGAGGAAAGCTATCTCAAAAAAGAAGATGGAGTTCATCCTAATATCAGCAAATGTGAACCCAGGGCATCAAACTGGGGAAATAATTCGAAACCATGTCCATCACGACCAGGAACTATCTAAAAATGGCTAGTAAATAGAAAGTATTCGGAAGCCTAATCTGTCGGTGAAGACCACTCCATATCCATTCCACTTTTTATAAGACCTAGTGTTTTTTCAAATTCATACTCTTCACTTTGGGCATAAGCTCGAGCAATATGTTTTGCTAAATCGACTAGCATAAGCCCCCAAGCTTCGGGGTCTTCCCATACATCAGTAGCAAGAGCAATATGCTGTTGGCCACCAGCAACCCAGACTCTAATTAATTCTATGGCATTTTTATCACTGATAGCTGAACCTGGGATTGGCAACTCTTGAATCATTCTTGATCCTCTATTTTAAACTTACAAACCCTAACGGATGTATGGTCTTAAGAGGGGCCTAAGGCTAAATACCCGTGAACACTATGGAGAAAATCTCCATTCCCAAATACAACAACCTTCATCAGACGCCAACGGGATCAGGAAAGCTCGAACTCAGGGAAGAAATATCGGATTTCAATTTGGGCGTTCTCCTGGGAATCGGAACCATGAACGGCATTGGCTTCGATCGACGCTCCATACAGAGCCCGGATCGTACCTGGGTCGGCTTTTTTCGGGTCGGTCGCTCCCATGAGTTCCCTATTCTTCTTCACAGCACCTACCCCCTCAAGAACCACCACAACAACAGGACCGGAACACATATAGGTCGTCAGATCATTGAAAAATGGACGTTCCCGATGAACCGCATAAAACCCTTCAGCCACAGACTTGGATAACCGCATCATACGCATGGCGACGGGGATCAACCCGGCCTCTTCATACCGTTTCACGATGTCCCCGATCACATGCTTAGCGACGGCATCCGGTTTGACGATGGCTAATGTTCGTTCAGACATACAGACCTTTCCTTTCACATGAATGTTTCAACGATTGGCACTTCCATTGGCATTGTACGGGTGGTTCCCCTTTGTGGCAAACACCGCCAGGAGAAGAAATCCATGAGAGTCCTTCAGACTTTCCCTTTGCGCCATCATCCGTGAACAGATGTGCACTGACTCGACAAAAATTTAGATTTCGGCATTCGGGGGAAAGGGATTTTTTCGGTGCTCATGCGTCTTCTGCACACACTTCAGCCGGTCGAGTATCCTTACCTTCTCCTTGGGAAAAGATGACCCGGCCCACTTGCTTCACGTTCGCACAGAGATCTCCTAATCCAGGGGTCACTAATCGAAAAGGTCCCCCACGCTCTTTAGGAAACGCTTTTCCGTCATATTCATAGAGTAAAATTCCGAAATCCTTGGCTTGGTTCAGAGTCAGTGACGCCGAATATTTTTCGTCCTGTGAATGAAAGGTGAGATAATCGACTCCGAGATTCAAGGTCACAACATCAAGTATCCCTTTAATTTTCACCCCACGCCCTTTCATTCCTGGCATAACGTCTTCAATCTTTTCGATCTGATACTCCTGAGGTAACTTTTTCAGGGCGCTTCGGGATAATTGAAATTCCTGCTGAATGTTTCCTTCTAATTTTATGGATTCTTCCATATTGGCCTCCGGCTCAGTGACAGCTTTGACTAAGGCGACAAGCATTTCGTTCATCGGAACAGGGACTCCTAGCTCCTGCCCCCTTTTGACAACATACCCGTTCAATTCATCGATTTCAGTCGTGCGTCCCGACTTCCAATCATCATACATAGAGGTATGAATATCCCGTAGCTCCTGTGAGGCATTCACCACACGCTCGGGCATATCTTCATCAAGAGGAACTCGATGGGCGGCCATGGCTACCGCCGAGACTTCCCGCACGATGTTTGAAATGATGGGCTGAATTTCTTCATGATCCAAGGCCCTCGCCACCCGATCATTGAGAACCACCGTGAGCGGGTTAAACACACAATTCCAACACATCTTCTCCCACTTTGCCTTCCGGATATCTTTGCTCAGCAAACATGGAATCCCCGCTTCTGCAAACAGGCTCTTAATCCGGAGCAAGCGAGGAGTTTCTTGGCCCATTAATTCCCCGATCGAAAGAATGCCTTTTTTAAAATGATCAATGACCCCGGGCTCGGCAATCTTCGAATAAATAAAGGCCACACCTCCAACGACACGCTCTCGTCCGAAGACCGCTTTCACCCGATCTTCTATCGTCACACCATTTTGCAAAGTCAGAATGGTGGTATCGTTCTTCACGATTGGAGCAAGTTGGTCAAGTGTTTCCTCGAGGTCATAGGCCTTGACCCCTAAGATCACAAGATCCGGATCAGGAAAATCTTGAGGGTCGGAAGAAGACCGCGGATGTACCGTGAAACTCTCTCCAATCGCACTACGAATCGTTAGACCCTGCCTTGCCACAGCCGCTTGCGTCTTAGGACGCAACAAAAAGGACACGTGGGGATGCCTCCGTGCTAAATGCGCTCCAAAGTATCCCCCAACAGACCCTGCACCCACCACCAACACATTCTTCATCGTTTGACTTGTCCTTTCATACGATCATTTTTGAATGAAAGGGATAGTATACCCAAGCGAATTTTCACGGTGAAATAGCCCATACACCCCTTTTTGATAGAAGGCAGAAAGAACACAAAAAAAGTCCCCTGGAGGATCATTCCAGGGGACTTCTCTTTAAGGTTGCCTTCGAATAATGCCTTACCCGGCAAGAGAATTGAGCTCCTTATCGTCGATGTCGGTGACCCCTTCCTCCACGAAAGGCTTTACGATGCCGACGATGGTGCTTTTTTCCCTTCCAATGCCCATGCCCTCGACCTGGTTTCCAGTACCCCCGCCGTGGATGGTCAAACCGGTTTTTATACCAAAACCGCTTCCCAGGTCCGCCAAAGAATCTCGGGCCAGGCGTAAAATGTCGATGAGGCCCATAAAATCTATAAGGTCCATATCCTCCAATACCCAGATGAAACCCCCTAGGCCCGATATGTACGGAAAGTCCGGTTAAATGGAGGTATGGGGAAAACTCCTTGTGGACCCCTCGCTCCCCTGCCCATGCAGACGAGACACCACCACTTATCATCATCAAAAGCCCACAGGCTAGGAGAACGTTGGTCATGCGACTTCCTTTAGGACTCCGCGGTAAACATTCGTGCGTAGAGGGTGAAAGTAAGCTTTTCATCTGTCACCTCCCGGGGAAAAAGTACATGGTCTTCCTAAAAACGACTCTCTCTCATTTTGCAACATGTCAACAATCATAACACTATTCATTTTGAATGTCAAATTGACGTGTAAAATGATTTCACAATAATTGGTTAAAATATGTCAATTTTAAGTATTTCAATGATTTGCATATTGATTATTTACGTACTTTGTTCTAGAATACATTCTAGTTCGATGTTAAGTAGACTCAACCCTTGAACATAAGTAATTCATCCTAAAAGAGGACCCTGTGAAACCCTATTCAGACAAAGAAGTCGTACAGTACATCGAGGCCGTCAATAAGGAGGCGGCCAAAGAATGGGTGACCGCCTTTGCCCGAGAGCCCAAACTTCAACAAAGCTACTATTGGACTCTCTTTTCTGAACTGTTTATTCGACAAGTCCAAAAGATCCCAGTCTCAATTAGTGATGCCGAAAAAATCATTCCTCAACTTTCAGCCTCTCAAGCCCGCCGGGCCATTCACAATGCGAAAGATGCGAAATATATTGAGGTGAAAGACTCAGGAGAACGGACGAAATACGTGGTGATTACTCCCAAAACCGAAACCCTGATTCGTAACACCAGTTCCAAAGCCCTAAAAAGCATGGAACGCATATTTCGCCGGTAATCCACACTTGAACCGGCTACCAACCCTATTCCGAAAATGCCACAGGGAATGACGATATTGGATGTTCGTGATCGGCTCCTATCCTCTCGTTCTGTCACGGTCCTAACGGGAGCCGGAATTTCCGCTGACAGTGGTGTGCCCACCTTCCGTGGAGCAGATGGTCTGTGGAAAAACTTCCGCCCTGAAGAACTGGCTTCACCCGAAGCTTTCGACCGCGACCCGCAACTCGTCTGGGAATGGTATAACTGGCGGCGGGAATTACTCTCGACCAAAACCCCGAATCCCGCTCATGATGCGTTAGTCCAACTCGAAGCCTTACTTCCTCATTTTTGGCTCATCACCCAAAATGTCGACGGCCTCCATGCTGAAGCGGGCACAAGAAATCTTTCAGAAATTCACGGAAATATCTGGAAAGTCCGATGCACTCAATGTCACCAAATCTCTTCCAATCGAGAGGTTCCCCTGCCCTACCCTCCCACCTGCACCTCCTGCCAGGGGCTCTTGCGCCCTCACATCGTCTGGTTTGGAGAATCATTGGACAGTGATGTCCTGGAACACTGCTATTCGGCATTGAGCGATTGTGAAATTTTATTGATCGTCGGAACCTCCGGTGTCGTCTACCCGGCTGCCTCATTTGCCCCTGTCGCCAAAAACCAAGGAGCCTTCGTCGTCGAATTAAACTTAGAGGAAACCCCAAATTCCTCAGTAGTGGATGTCTCATTTCAAGGAAAAGCTAAAGAATTGGTCCCATTGCTACTCCCAACAGCTTCTGACTAGCTCATTTCTTGACTCCCTTCCATAGGGTTTGTTAGTTTTTTTGTTTAGGTATTTTCAGTACTTATGATGGAGTAGCCCCATGCAATTGACGATAAATGGAAAGCCCGAATCGCTCGAGGCTTCGACAATTATCGATGTCCTGAAAGCCAAGGATATCGACCCCCAACTGGTAGCTGTCGAACTGAACACCCAAATGATCGATCAGGAACAGTTAGCCACGACCTCGCTCAAAGAAGGTGATAAGCTGGAATTTTTGTTCTTTATGGGCGGTGGGGCGTGAAATCCCCATTTCTTCCCTGCATTACAGAAGGCATCGGCAATACTCCGCTTGTTCGTCTAAATCGGCTCTCGCCTCCGGAGGGAGCGACGATTTATGGCAAAGCGGAATTCTACAACCCCGGTGGAAGTGTTAAAGATCGTATTTGTTTGAATATGATCGAGGAGGCTGAAAATCAGGGCCTTCTCAAACCGGGCAGTACCATCATCGAACCCACGAGTGGGAATACCGGGATCGGCCTGGCATTGGTTGCCGCGGTCCGAGGATATAAACTCATCCTGATCATGCCGGAAGGCATGAGTCTGGAACGGGCCAGCCTTCTTTCTTCCTATGGAGCGCAACTGGTCCTGACACCAGCTCGAGAAGGCATGCGTGGTTCGATCAAGGAAGCGGAAAGCATGTTAAGTCAAAACCCGGAATACTTTATGCCTAACCAGTTTTCCAATCCGGCCAATCCGGCCATGCATAAAAAGACCACGGCATTGGAAATTTTGGAAGCGCTTGACGGAAACATCGATGCATTTGTGGCAGCCGTCGGGACCGGGGGAACGATCACCGGCTGTGGAGAGGTATTTAAAGAACGCAACCCCCAGGTCAAAATTGTGGCCGTGGAGCCATCTGGCTCTCCGGTCCTTTCCGGTGGTGAAGCCGGGCCACATAAAATTCAAGGGATCGGAGCAGGGTTTGTGCCGTCAGTTTTAAATCGTAACCTGCTGGATCAGATCATGACCGTCACGGATGAAGAGGCCTATCAGACAACCAAGCAACTCGCCAAGAAAGAAGGCTTATTGGTAGGAATTTCTGCGGGCGCCAATGTCTTTGCCGCACAGAAAATCGCGGAATCCCTTGACCCGGGACAAAACGTGGTTACGGTGTTATGTGACACAGGCGAACGGTACCTGAGTATGGAAAAATACTTTAATATATAAGAAACAAAATACATCATGAGTTTCACCGAAGATCAAATCACACGATATAGCCGCCACATTCTCTTACCGGAAGTCGGCGGGAAGGGCCAAAAAAAGCTCTCCAAAGCCAAGGTCTTCGTGGTGGGAGCCGGTGGATTAGGCTGTCCGGTTGCCTATTATCTGGGAGCAGCGGGCATCGGCACCATCGGGCTCATCGACAGTGATGTCGTGGATATGTCCAATCTTCAACGCCAAGTCCTTCACCATACCCCAGATGTCGGACGCTCTAAATCCCTTTCGGCCAAGGAAAAGATTCAGGCCCTGAACCCAGATGTGCAAGTGAATACCTATGAGGAGCGTTTAACATCCAGTAATGCCAGGGAGCTCATCGGACAATATGATGTCGTCATCGACGGTGTCGATAATTTCCCCGCAAAATTCCTCATTAACGATGCCTGCTATATGGAAGGGAAGCCACTCGTTCACGGTGGGATTCTTCGCTTTGAAGGCCGAGTCATGACCATCTTGCCTAATGAATCAGCCTGCTATCGGTGTATCTTTAAAGGCCCTCCACCTCCGGGAGTGGTCCCGACCTGTCAGGAAGCTGGTATTATTGGGGTCGTGGCTGGCATCATTGGAACGATCCAAGCCACAGAAGCCGTGAAACTTATCTTAAACATCGGAGACCCATTGACCAATCGAATCATGGACTTTGATGCTCGGACGACCACATTCCGGGAGATCCGCGTCAAACGGAACCCTTCATGTGCCCTATGCGGTCCGGAGCCATCCTTAACCGAGCTGATCGACTATGAACAAGAAGCCTGTCAGCTCAACCCTTCAGCCGATACGATGCTGGCCAATGGATAAGCCCTGCGTGATGGTGGGGAGGACGAAACTATGACGATCAAAATGCAATCTCTCGTCTGCCGGGAATGTGGGAAGGAATATCCCACTCAAGATATCCATGTGTGCGAATTGTGCTTCGGGCCATTAGAAGTTAAGTATGATTACGCGGCGATCAAACAAGGCATTTCCAAAGAAAAGATTTTGTCAGGTCCCAAAAGCCTCTGGCGCTATGCAGACCTCCTTCCGGTCGAAGGCACCAACTATATCGGCAAACATGCGGGATTCACTCCGCTGGTTCATGCGAAAAATTTGGGAGCCTTCTTAGGCTTAGATAATCTGTACATTAAAAATGACTGCGTGAATCATCCTACCCTCTCCTTTAAGGATCGGGTGGTCGCGATTGCCCTCACTCGCGCCCGAGAGCTCGGGTTTGAGACCGTGGCCTGCGCCTCCACCGGAAACCTGGCCAATTCGGTCTCGGCCCATGCCGCCTCCGCCGGGATGAAATGCTACGTCTTTATCCCCGGTGATCTGGAAGCAGCCAAGGTACTCGGGAATTTGATTTACCGACCCAACGTCGTGGAGATTGAGGGCAATTACGACGACGTGAACCGCCTCTGCAGCGAAATCGCCGGCGAACGCCATTGGGCATTCGTGAACATAAATATCCGACCGTATTATGCTGAAGGGTCCAAAACTCTCGCCTTCGAGGTCGCAGAACAACTTGGCTGGCGAGCACCAGATCAAGTCGTCGTTCCGATGGCATCGGGATCACTCCTCACCAAGATTTGGAAGGGCTTGAACGAACTCAAGAAAGTGGGCATTTTAGACTCTGTTGCCACCAAGGTGAATGGGGCACAGGCGGAAGGCTGTTCCCCGATCGCCACAGCATATCGTAATGGCCGTGACTTTTTTAAACCCGTCAAACCGGATACGATCGCCAAATCCTTAGCGATCGGAAACCCGGCTGATGGGTACTATGCACTCAAAACGGCGGCGGAAAGCCAGGGGGCCATGGAAGCCGTAACCGATGATGAAATCGTGGAAAGCATTAAACTGTTAGCGCAAACAGAAGGCATTTTTGCTGAGACCGCAGGAGGGGTGACCATCGGCGTGTTACGCAAACTGGTGCAAACAGGGCCTTATCAACAGAGACAGGATGTGACCGTGGCGTATATCACGGGAAATGGATTAAAAACGCAGGAAGCGGTGGTAGACTCCGTGGGACGCCCCATTCGGATTCAACCCAGTCTCACCCATTTTACCAAGACCTTTGGCATTGAGGAGTCAGCATGATTAAGGTACGTATCCCCACTCCCCTTCGTCCCATGACGGGAGGAAAAAATGAGGTGGAAATTGCCGGAAATACCATCGCCGAGATTATTGAAAATCTCGGGGACCCGCCCACCCTGGGATTAAAGAACGATTATATGATGAAAATGGTGAGGTCCGACGATTCATCAACATTTATGTGAATGAAGAAGATATACGATTTCTGACAGGCAAAGATACGCCCCTCAAAGAAGGCGATGAGGTCTCCATCATTCCGGCTATTGCAGGAGGGTGTTAATGGCCAAACTTCGTTTTCACATCCGGTACCCGGAAGAAAAAATTCCGAACCCGATCCTCTATGAAATCGGCCAGGAATATCGCGTGATTCCGAGTATTCGCCGTGCCGATGTTCGAGAAACAACCGGATGGATGGACGTGGAGTTTACGGGAGAACCCGATGAAATCGATCGAGCCGTGCAAGGTCTTCGAGAGAAGGGATGCATGGTTGATCCAATCGAATTAAACGTTGTGGAATAGCCGCATCAGGAATACGACCCATGGAATTCTCAGAATCTCAAATTCAACGGTATAGCCGTCAGATCATCCTTTCAGAAGTCGGCGGAAAAGGGCAAAAAAAACTACAGGACGCCAAGGTCTTGGTCGTTGGGGCCGGTGGGCTCGGATCTCCGGTAGCCTTATACTTGGCCGCGGCAGGCATTGGCACCTTAGGACTCACGGATGGAGATGTCGTTGACCTTTCCAATCTTCAACGGCAGATTTTGCATACCACTGACCGCGTAGGAGTCCCAAAGGTAGAATCCGCCAAAACCCTCCTGAATGCCTTAAACCCAGAGATTACCCTCAACACCTTTCCGGAACATGTGAATACGACGAACATTATGGGATTGATCCAGGACTACGATATCGTCCTTGATGGTTCGGATAATTTTGCCACGCGTTTTTTAGTGAATGACGCCTGTTTCTTCGCGAAAAAAACTCTGATCTCAGGGAGCATTTTTCGATTTGAAGGACAATTGGCCACGATCAAACCTCATGAGGGATACCCTTGTTATCGCTGCCTCTATCCGGAACCTCCACCCGCTGGGCTTGTGCCTAACTGTCAAGAAGCCGGAGTACTGGGCGTCTTAGCGGGCACCATCGGAGTCCTACAGGCCAATGAAGCCATCAAAGAGATCTTGGGCTTAGGGGAAACTTTGGCTGATCGACTATTGCTATACGACGCCCTGGATATGACCTTCCGAAAAGTGGGACGTCCCAAAGCCCCAGATTGTCCCCTCTGTGGACCTCATGCCACCATCAAGGAGTTGGTGGAGTACGAAGTCTCTTGTAGTCTGTAAGCCTGATGCTCACCATCCCTGCTGGTATCCGTGAGGACATGATTGCCCATGCCAGAGAACTGGCTCCCCACGAATGCTGTGGCATTCTATCCGGCAAGGAGGGATTCGTCGCCGAATCCTATCGAATCACCAATATTCTGGCCTCGATGTCAGAGCATGAACTCTCGCGTTTTGACGGAGCCAAGCTTTCCGACCTCCAACGCTTAACCCCTGAAGAACGAGCCGACATTGCCTTTCAAATGGATGCACGTGAGATGGCAATGGCACAACGGGATATTCGGGAGAAAGGATTCGACCTGCTGGGCTTTTATCATTCCCATACCTTCAGCCCGGCACGTCCCTCCCAGACCGACATTACTATCGCCATGGAATTCGAAGGATATCGAGCCAAGCTCAACCTGCCCGAGCCCCTTCACCTCATCATTTCGATTGAACATCCTGAACGTCCTGATATTCGGGCCTATCGCATCCGCGAGTCCCAGGCCACGGAGATTCCCGTTTCCACGGGTTCTTAAGCAAAAAGCCTGTGTGAAATTTCTCGGAAAGGACGTAGACAGGCGAACCGTTCACCTGCGATAATGAGAAGCTTTCTCAACTATTGAATCGTTGGAAACATATAAAAGGAGACCATGGTATGGACAGGTTTCGACATGCAGTAGGACTCATTTTGGGTCTCACCTTGATATTCCAAACCGGAGCCATTGTCTATTCCGAGGCCTCCACCCCACTGAAAAGCTACTACAGTCCTATTGTCCGCCTGGAACCAGACAAAGGCTTCTTCTTGATCACCACAGACTCCGGTATTCAATGGATACAGGTTGCCGAAGAGGTGAAGCCTCACCTCAAAACGTTACAGGTTGGTGACATGATCGATGTCGTAGTCGAACTTCGACCCGATAATACCCCTCCCATCCTGAGATCCTGGAAACTCGCAAGGAGTGCTTCCCCTTGCAAGATCTTCGACGGGCAAACCTGCAAACCCGAGTAACCTTTCGGCCAAGAATGGGCTAAAACTCTTAATTGGGCCCAGTTCCGACCACAATCCAAGCACTCTCCCGACTCTTCATCCCTCCCCAGTTCTCCAAATCGGTTGCATATTGAAATGTAGGGTCTTGGCACCCTATATACCTTGACGTGCTTAAGCCTCCTCCTCCCGATATTCATTGGGAAATTCTTTGATGGTCTTTTGCCTTCATTTCATCCTCCTATCCACAGTAAAACCTTGTAATCTTCCCCATATTGCATAGCCCAATAAATGTTATGTTTAATTGACATAAAACCATTTAAACATTACAATTAATTCACCTCATTCCAAACAGTCAACAGGATAAATCCTGAAGGAACAGGAAATCCCCCTTCCATGTCTTTGGCAAAATTTTCTCTTGGAACCACCGTTGTTCTCATATCTGCTCTTCTGTTTTCCAATGGCCTTCGAGAGACAACCCTGGCCGCCGAACATCCAGAGGCAAACCTGAACAGTCATTCCCCATCCCTAACCTTCATGGAAGAGACATGGGAGAGAACACGAAAAGCCCGACCTCCAATCCGGGAAACGGCCGATGCCATATTGATACGAAAAAGTGAATGGAAATGGAATCGTTATCTCAAAGAAGCATTGAACCTTCCCCATTGGGTTGACCTTGGGCTGGAGCACCGAACGCGCTTTGAGACCTATGATCATCCCTGGCGAACGATCCAACCCAAAGGTCAGACGGATGCGCAGATTCAACAACGATCCCGGATTCGGGTTGGCTTAGATGGAGCATTTGTCAGATTTCTCTTCGAAGGGCAGGATTCACGCGTGCATCTCAGCGAGTTGAGTGATTTCGACTTTGTGAACGCGACGATTAGGAATGAATTTGACATTGTACAAGTGTTTCTCTCTGTGACGAGAAAAGATCTTTTTGGAACAAATCTTCGCTCCGATCTACATTTCGGACGGCTCACCATGGATTTTGGAAGCCGCCGCCTCATCAACCGAAATGGCTACCGCAACACGACAAACGCATTCGATGGTTTTCATTGGCAGGTCGCCCAAGAAAAGACATGGCGTGTTCGTGCCTTTCTCGTGCAACCCGTCATACGAGACGAAACCAAACTCGACACGCAAACCAAACGATATGTCTTCTGGGGCCTTTATGGGGAATCCCAACACCTCCCCTGGTTGCACATCAACACCTATTATTTTGGACTCAACGATCAACGCTTCCCAATAGCGAATTTGGATCGCACCTACTCCACCCTTGGCATTCGTCTATACGCGCTCCCCCACCCATCTCGCATGGATTATGAGATTGAAAGTGTGTGGCAAATAGGAAAGCTTGAAAACACCGATCACTTTGCCCACTTTCAAACGATCAATGTCGGTTATACCTTCAATCTCCCCTGGTCCCCACGAGTACTGTTCCAGTATGACTATGCGAGTGGCGACCGGAATCCCAACGACAGCCAATCCTCGGGCTTTGACACGTTGTTTGGGGGGCGCCGCTTTGGCTACATGCCTACCGGCAACTTTGGTCCCTTTTTCAGGAGAAATATCAGTTCACCAGGCTGGCGGATCCTCGTCAAACCCGCCAAAAGAGTGAGGTTTCAGTTGAAACAACGATTCTGGTACCTCGCCACCTCTCGTGGGGGATTTTCAGGGAGCGGCCTTCAAGATTCGACCGGGAATTCAGGAAATTATTTGGGCCATGATCTGGAAATTCAGGTTCGATGGAAGGTGAACAAGAATCTTTGGTTGGATGCAGGGTACGACCATTGGTTTAAGGGCAGTTATTTTGAGCGATTGCCCGCGAGCGCCGGGCTGCCCCCGGGTGGGGAAAAAGATACGGATTATTTTTATATCATGACCAAATTGAGAATTTAGATATGGCAGCAAAAAGAAAACGTTCCAAAAAACACGATGGGTTCTCACGAAAGATGAAGAGGAGACAACAAAGCGTTCTCTGTTGGCTTCTTGGTTTCCTGGCCGTTGTGTCGATTCATTTGGCCAATCCTGTTCGAGTACAGGCTGAGGAAGTCCGGGTGGCCGTGGCCACGAACTTTTTGAGCACAATCAAAGAACTTGCGAAGGCCTTCGAGAGCAAAGGGAACCATTCTATTCTGCTGAGCGCTGGTTCAACCGGGAAGCTCTACGCCCAAATCACGCACGGAGCCCCATTCGACCTGTTCTTTTCGGCGGATGCCACGCGGCCTCAACGACTTGAAGAAGAGGGGCTCTCCGTTCCCGGAACCCGGTTTACCTATGCCGTAGGACGCCTCGCCCTCTGGAGCCCCGATCCCAAGAGGATCAACACAAATGGAGAGCAAGCTTTATCGACTGACTCATTCGAATATCTGGCCATCGCCAACCCCAAGACCGCCCCTTATGGTAGGGCGGCAAAAGAAACCTTGGTGGCACTCGACCTGTGGGACCAAATTATGAGGCGCCTCGTTCAGGGTGAAAATATCGGACAAACCTTTCAATTCGTGTTTTCCGAACATGCACAACTAGGATTCGTCGCGCTTTCTCAAGTCCTCGACTCCAAAATCAAGGGGGCCGGAAGCCGGTGGATTGTTCCCACCGACCTGCACCAACCACTCACCCAACAAGCCGTCTTGCTCAAGTACGGACAAAAAAATGCAACTGCCAAATCATTCTTAGATTATGTGAAAGGGCCAGAAGGAAAAATGATCATTCAGAAAGCCGGCTATGGATTCGATGTAGTCAACAAGGAGCCATCATGACATGAATATCACAGCAATGGATTGGGGACCATTCTGGCTAACCTTTCAGCTGGCAGGAGTGACAGTCGCCGTCCTACTACTCCTCGGAACCCCGTTGGCCTGGTGGTTAGCCTTTACTCGATCACGTATCCGAACGATCATAGAAGCCATCGTCGCCCTTCCGATCGTCCTGCCTCCCACGGTGCTGGGATTCTACCTCCTGGTCACGTTAGGACCACATGGCCTCATTGGCGGACCCTGGAAAAACCTGACGGGCTCTCCCCTTTCCTTTACCTTCACAGGTCTGGTCATCGCTTCCACCTTGTATTCCCTTCCCTTTGTGGTGCAACCGCTCCATGGAGCCTTCGAAGCCCTGGGGAAAAAACCGCTCGAGGCGGCATGGGCTCTGGGTGCTTCCAAATGGGATGCGTTCTTGACCGTCGCGTCACCCATGGCCTTCCGAGGTTATCTCACAGCCACGGTATTAGGATTTGCCCATACGTTAGGCGAATTCGGTGTGGTGCTCATGGTAGGAGGCAACATTCCAGGACAAACCCGTGTGCTCTCCATCGCCATTTACGATCATGTAGAAGTCTTGGAATATACACAAGCCCACTTGTTGTCGGGCATATTGCTGTTATTGAGTTTTCTCATCTTGTTGCTAGTCTACACCGTCAATCGCCGTCTCCCCGTTCACGTCTCATGAGCCAACTCCAAGCCAATTTTCAGGTTGAGTTTCCGTCCTTCACATTGGATGTGAATTTCACGATCCCCCTGCAAGGCGTGACCACAGTCTTTGGCCCATCAGGCTGTGGGAAAACGACGCTTTTGCGATGTATAGCGGGACTTGAACGTGCTCCTCAGGGATTCATGAAAGTTGGAGAGCATATCTGGCAAGAAGAACAGCAACAAATATTTCTTCCAATATCAAAAAGAGCCATTGGTTACGTCTTTCAAGAACCTCGCCTCTTTCCTCACCTAACGGTCCGGTCGAATCTGACCTATGGATTCAAACGAACACCGTCGAATACCCGTCACATTGACCTTGATCACATCATTGCGGTCCTCGGGATTGAGCACCTCCTCGACCGTCACCCCCAACATCTGTCGGGAGGAGAACAACAGCGCGTCGCCATTGGACGAGCTCTCCTACGAAGCCCCCAACTCCTGCTGATGGATGAACCCCTGAGCTCGTTAGACCTCCAGAGAAAACGAGAAATTCTCCCCTTTATCCAGCGTCTGGACACTGAATTTCATGTTCCCATTTTGTATGTGACCCACGATATTCAGGAAGTCGTCCAATTATCCAGGACGGTATTGTTATTAAACAGCGGAAAAATCGTGTCACACGGTACGATTGGAGAAGTCTTTTCCCAACTCAACTTGCGGCAGGTTATCCCGGAGAATGAGAGAGGGGCGATCATAGATACCCAGGTAGCCCAACATGACGAAGACTATGGCCTCACGCAATTACAATTCGCTGGGGGGCGCTTGTCTGTGCCCAGGCAACCACAAAAAATTGGAGAGCCCGTCCGCGTCCAAATTCTGGCAAAAGACGTGAGCATTGTCGCAAGCCACCCATCATTTCAAACCAGCGTGCTGAATGTCCTCAAAGCCCGAATCACCGAAATTGGCCCAGAGGATTCTGTCCATCCCTTTGTGGACCTCAAATTGGATGTCGGGGTTCCTCTTCTAGCGACAATCACAACGCAAGTCATTGTCGGCACTCGACCTCAAGACGGGGCAAGAAGTCTATGCCCAAATCAAAAACCGTTTCCTTAAGCCACATGTCCTTTGAAACTTCCCAGTTTCAAAGTTAAAAATTTCGTCAATTCAGTTGATTTGAAAAATTGACAGACTACCTTCGCTTTGGGCAAAGCGCTTCATTCCAAGTTGGATGGAGTAAGATGGAGTATGCTCAAGTGGGATAAACATCTTACCAATAAAGGAAAATCCAAGTTTTTAAGTACGACCAAGAGAGATCTTGTTAGATCTGATACCCGGGGCCAAAACCGGGATGAAGCCGGATGTGGGATTTCACCTAAAGCATAACGACGGGGAAAATGAATCTGAAGCGGCGGGCCACAGGTTCGCCCCCTGTACGGCTCACTAAATTAAATCAACGACTGAGGTTGGTCCTATCTAGACTCTGTTTGCTCAAAAGCCTGTTTGGGAAATTGGGCGACTGCGGTTCCTGCTATCCCAACAGCGGTTTTTGAGTGTTTTGACCATTAGGAGATAATCTCCTTGAGTTAATCCCGAATAATAGATTTGACTGTCTCTATTATTTTCTCCCGAAACCATTGGTGAGCTGGATCATCATTTTCACGACGATGCCAGATCAGAAAAAGATTCAATGGGTCTACTTTGAACGGCAGTGGGGGCCGATTCAAGATCTTTCAACAACCCCAGTTTCATTACAGCAAGCTGAGTCGTAATCCGATCCGTTCCCTTAATCATTGGAGCAAGTGAACTAAAATTGGGGACTGAGACCGTGGGAGGGTTCATCGTGGAAGCATCTATGGAAGGCAAAGCCATGAGAGATGTTTCGGTATCACTAAATTGGACTTCCACGTAGGGGCTTTCTGCAAACTGCTTCCATGTCTTTGGTGGTTTTCTGACCGTCGCATCAAAAAATATTTCCATTTTGGATTGTAGGAGACACGCTTTTTCTAAATCACGATCGTTCGGTGGTGTAGGGGTAATAAGCATTCGATAGCGCGATGCTCGTAAGATACTGACCCTGGGGATCCCAGAGGGGATAAAACGAATCCGGAGATTAATCCCTTCCTCAGACAATTCTTTCAGCAACTTCGGAAAGATAAACTGTATCGGAAAATCGTTGGCTGCAATGGTGAAACTCATTGGTTCTTTCAACGGATCAAATTTTCGCTGGTCAGTAAGCGATTTCAGATTATCTAAAATATTTTCAACCGAGGGACGCAGCGTGCGTGCCCTGGCGGTGGATTCAATCCCCCGTCCTTCCCGAACAAACAAGTGGTCTTCGAATATGACCCGCAATTTGTCGAGGGTATGGCTGACCGCTGATTGAGTAACCCCCAGTCTTTCTGCCGCCCTCGATACAGATCTCTCTTCAAGAACGACTAAAAATGTTCGTAGGGGCATTCCCGTCTAAGCTTAAATAATCGATTTTATTCATATATTTTATGAGTATATATGAGTTGCTTGAATTTGTGAATGAGGTTTATAGTTTGGGTAAACACATGAGAGCTGACGCACAGCTCCTAAAAGGACGTGAGGACAACTAGATGGAGACCAACCTAGTCGAATAGCTCCAACGAGTGTGGCCCGGAGTCATGACCGGCGAATGGTACAACAATCACTATCTCTATCCTAATGAGGGCCGGGGGTTTGGCTTATCAGTTTGATTCTGCGTGAATATTTAATTCGGCTTGTTCTTTAGTCAGTACGCTGAGTTCTGATAAAGATTACAAAACTCGCATTCTTAGAAAATATTCCCTTCCTTACTAATTAATTATTATTCTTTAACCCGGAGGAAATTATGAAGAATTTTTCCCTATTATTCGGAGCCCTGATTAGCTTTTGTTTTCTTACTGGGTTTTTTTGGTCCGGATGGAGATAATCCTGATGAACAGCGCCAGACGATACAAAAGATGAAACAGGATACCTTAAAGGATCTGTATCAATATCATCCCGCCGCAGAAAAAAAAGTGGCCAACTCGGCCGGATATGCGGTGTTCAGTAATGTTGGGATTAATTTATTGCTCCTTTCCACGGCCAATGGCTATGGCGTAGCCCATAACAATGAAACAGGAAAAGACACGTACATGAAAATGTGGTCAGGCGGGGTGGGAGTTGGAGCGGGTGTCAAAGACTTTCGAGGAATCTTTGTCTTTACCACCAAAGAGGCGTTTGATAGTTTCGTCGAAAGTGGCTGGCAGGCCGGTGCCCAGGGCGATGCGGCTGCCAAAGCCGGAGAGAAGGGCGGCGCGGCAGACTCCTCGATTGATGTTGCCCCCGGGTGTGGAATTGTACCAATTGACAGAAAATGGCCTAGCTCTGCAAGCTACGATTCAAGGCACGAAATATTGGAAGAATGACGATTTAAATGAAACGAAAAAAGAAAAATAAAGCCCCACGAAAACAAAAGCGGGGATGGTGGTGTTCCCGACCAAAAGCGAACGCTCAAAGTATCATTTACAAAGATCGTTTTGCCCCATATACCTTTAATTGGCTTCAATCAGTAAGTTAATGAGTAACAGTTGCTACAATCGAAGTTTGTGAAGAAGTACACACAAATTGAAGAGTAAACATTATGAAAAAGGTAATAATCCTAACTGCTATTGTTGCAATGGTTTTTACCGCAGTGACTAACGCTGCTGATGTTGTTGATTCAAAGGTTATTGATAGCGCTATCGCTTATCAGAAAGCTGGGGGCAAAGCCGAGTTCATGGGTGGTGAGGTACTGAAAATCACCACTGATAACTATGCACATGCTGAAACGGCGAAGAACTATCGAAATTGGATGGTGAAAGGTGCGAACGAAGGTATTTCCTCACTTACGCATCAAAGCCCCCACGTGGCAAGAAAGCTCCTACAGTCCAAATGAACCATGATTCATTATACTCAGTGGCGATCACAAAAGTTGTTGATGGGCAGATCTCTTTTCGAAATCCCTGACAATGTGGAAGTCTATACGTCGGTTCAGGTGATCGACCAGTATGGTCATGGCCAGCACTACGTTGTTACTAAAGGGAAGGCACAACGGTTGACGTTGATACCACTGATGGTACTACCCCACGCATTCCTGATCTTCCGTAGTGGTCTAGAGAAGGGCATGGACGCAGCCAAAGCGAACCAAGACAAGCTCACGACGTGGGGATTAGTGTCCGGTGACTTTAAAGTTCCGAACTATGACTTCAAAGCGGTGGATGCGAAAACGGGCGGAACTACGTCGCGAAGTGACTGGAAAAGCGTTTTACTATACGTTCCCGCGCAATGAGAAAGAGGTCACGGACCGTCACCAGTGGAACTTAGAGAAATGCGCTAGGTTGGGGAGGTGCTCCACCCATTGCGAACGAGTCGAACCTCTATGCGAACTCCGAAATGCAAGATGGTGATAAATGCATGTCAACAACATTCAAGAACCCTGAATCTGTTTACTTCTCATCCATCACGGCGTACGATGCGCAACGCTACCTCTTCGTTGACGAAGATGTGAATGGTGTCAACAGTCACACGTGGGAAGTGAACAGCGATAATACGGTGACCGTCTCATTCAACTGTGGTGACAAGGCGAAGAACAACATCGATACGAAAGGGCAAGATTACACCTTCACGACACGCTTCTATGGCGTCACGGAGCAAGTGATCCGTGCGAACCAGAAAGATTCTGTACCGAACCGCCTGAACCCTATGCACATGTTGGTTGAAGAGACGAAGTAAGAACAGCTCTAGCCTTTCCGCCAGCTTTGCTTACTCGAAGGTCCGCCATGGGCCGGTTCCCGACCCAAAGCGGACCTTCAATAATGTGATAAGGAGCATTGAAGCAATAAATAGGAACTGAGAAAATACACCGAGTAAAAATTAGAGGCAAGGCGTTCAAAGGTAAGGCTCTCAACTACAAAAGAAGCCCCCCCGCATAGAATAATCAACCAGAGGGAAAATACGGCGTTGGGCATTGAGGCGTGAGGTGTCCATCAAATCCCACCTACCCAATTAAACAGAAAAAGAGCGACGTGAGAACACGACACCAGAAAAGGAGAATCGAGATGATAACGGTGATACTCCCCATCCTGATGATGGCCGGGACGATGATCACGGGCAATGCCCAGGCCGAGCGGACTGAGGTTCCTCAGTCCATCACCACACCCGACAGGGTGGAATCGAGAATTGGCACGCTCCAATTCAAGGATGGATACCCCATCGGGGATACTGCAGAAAAAATCCGCGATGAACTCGACTACCTCCATGGCGTTGAGGCCTTCATGAACTCGATTCATGGCGTCTCGCTGTATGCACTCCGAAAGGGCTTTGCGGATGTGGGCATCCAAGACGGAGATTTCATCTATACGTCAGAACTGTTGGGCTCGAAGTCGTTGTTCCTGACCGCCAATGCCGACACGGTCTATTTCTGGGGCAACCTGGATCTCAGCAACGGCCCGCTTGTAGTTGAAGTGCCTCCGCTAGTTCTCGGGATCTTCGATGATTTTTGGTTTAGGTGGATTGGGGATTTTGGACTCGCCGGTCCCGACAAAGGGCAAGGGGGAAAATTTCTGTTGGTCGGTCCGGGATACGAAGGCACGCTGCCAGAAGGCGGGTATTTTGTTCAACATTCGCGCATGAATCACATTACCATGCTGTTTCGGGCCTTCCTCGAAGACAACAGCCCGGCCGCATCCGTGGCCCGCGTCAAAGACACGCTCAAAGTCTACCCCTATCAGGCTGGCGGCGTGGGCAACAGCGTGGGCAGTTTCCTGGCAGGAGAGGCGCCGTTGGTCAAGGCAGCCGAGCCCAAGACCCCGCGGCTGGTTGAAGGATCAGGCCTGGCCATGAATACCGTGCCGCCCAATGACTTCGGGCACTATGACATGCTGAATGCACTGGTGCAGATGGAACCCGCCGAAGCGCTGGACCTGGAGCTGGCTGGGCAATTTGCCGCCATCGGCATCGTGAAAGGCCAACCGTTCGCTCCCGATGCCCGCATGAGAAAGATTCTTGAGCAGGCGGTCGCCTTCGGCAATGCCGCATCGCGTACCCTGGGGATGGGCGCCCATCCCACCGATCGCTTCCGCTATTATGATGAGTCCTCGGCCTGGTGGAATATGTTGTTTGAGGGCGGCTACCAGTTCGTCAATCCCCCGCCACTCATCACCAAGAATGGGGTCAAGCCTTTTCCCAATAGCGGGGCCCGCAAACTCCATGCGCGAACTTCATTCTTTTATACGGCCACGGGAATCACGCCAGCGATGGTCATGCGGCTGGAGGGCATCGGGTCGCAATACCTCCTCGCCAATCTCGACAAGCAAGGGGCCCTTCTCGATGGGGCCAAGACCTACAAGCTCGTCCTGCCCAAGAACATTCCGGCGGCTCGGTTCTGGTCCTTAACCGTGTACGACAACCAGTCTCGCTCGATGCTGCAGACGTCGCAGCCATTCCCTCGGGCGGGCAGCCAGAGTTACCCGTCGCCGGCTGCTACACTCGACAAAAATGGCTCGACGACCATCTACTTCAGCCCGAAACAACCGGACAATATAGGCGATGGAAACTGGATTCAAACGGACCCGGCCAAAGGCTGGTTCACCATTCTGCGTCTCTACAGCCCCCTAAAGCCGTTCTTTGACAAATCCTGGCGAGTCGGTGAGATCGAATTAGTGAAGTGACCGCAACAGATCCCAGCCAAAAGCGGCTCATATGTGTAGCAGCTGGACCGCCAATGAAGGTGAAATGACATGGCTGTAGAATTGCTCGTGGGCTTGAACATTGTTGACGAGAAGGCCTATCAATTGTATCGCGAAGAGATAGCTCCAATCCTGAAGCAACATGAGGGAGCTTTTGGATATGACTTTAAAGTATCTGATGTCCTACAGGCTGAAACATCGGCTCCGATAAATCGCGTCTTTACTATATATTTTTCATCCGAAATCGCCAAGAAAGCCTTCTTTGGCAACCAAGAATATGTGAAAATTAAACAACGGTATTTTGAACCATCTGTTACTGATACCACGATTCTTGCAACCTATCTCCGTGAGTAAGCTACTCCTTCCCACGTTCACCAACCCCTGTTTCCCAACCACCTGGTTTGTAAACACCTTTAGATAATGTAGAAAGAAACTTAGTGGGAAAGGGAAAAAAGGCTTATTGAAGATTCAAATTCGTATCACCAACGTATCATTTTACCGATAGCGGAGAGATTGTAGCCGCCGAGGGCTTCAACCTCTTGCCGTAATGTCAGGCTCACCATGGCATCCAAGAATTGCTCCATCGAGGGATGCGATTTCAAGAGGGCTTCATGCATGATGAGATCATACTGTTCCTCGCGTAACGGAATGAAGCCAAGTCCATAATACCCGCCCACTGCCTCCACACCAATACCGACATCAACAAACCCATCGGGAAAGTGTCAGGCCTATATTAATGCAATAATATATGGGGTCGTTCTTACGCCTAAAAAAATACTGTAAAATCCAAACCCTCAGAAAAGGATACGAATAAATACCCTAACTAACCCTTCACCTTTTTGCCTTGGCAAAAAAGTGTTTTAGGGAGCCGTCGTAAAGGAGATGGTCCTCGAACTCAGACCATTGCCCCCCCAGATCTTGAATATTCCCTGACACATCCAACCGATAGGACGTATTCCCCTGCAACGCCGCCGTCGGCGTCACCGTCGCACTCAACCCATCGGCGGCCACCATCACCGTCGCCGCCACCACCTGGTTCGTCGACGAATTCCGGAACCGTAACGTACTCGCCGTCACCGTCAGCGGGTTCACCCGCTCACTAAACACCACTTGCCCCACCACATTCGTCGGCACCCCCACCGCATTCGCTACCGGGTCCGTCCCCACCACTTGTGGATGAATCAGGTCCACCCCATCGCCGGTGACAAACGTCGTCGACAGCGGCCCGGCCAACACATTGCCCGCTCGATCCTCCACCGCCCCCACCTCGATGCTATACAGCGTTTGCGGAGCCAGGGGCAGCACCGGCGTCACGGTCACCTGACGGTTGGCATCGGTCAGCCCCCTCACGACCGGCACCGCACTGCCTCCGGCCCGGAGCGTCACCTGCGCCAGACTGCTCTCTTGGATGGCCTCATCAAAGACCAGCTGCACGCGCGCATTCGTCGGGACCGCCGTCACACCATCGGCTGGGTGCACCGCCACCAGTTGCGGCGCCGTCGTATCCGCTTCAAAGGCTGTCGTGAAGAACGCCGTCGTCTGGGTCACCCGATTGCCCACGACATCCGTCACCGTGCCCGTCACATCCACCCGATACCAGCGATTCACCGCCAATGGCGCATCGGGCACAAAACTGAGACTCTGTCCATCCGCACTCACGGAGCGAATGCCCGGCACCTCTTGATTCGTCGTATTATCCCGCACCCGGAAACTATTATTGGTGACCGTGAACGCATCCAGCGGCTCATCAAAGTCCAGACTTACCACCGCATTGACCGGCACCTCGGTGGCGCTCGCCTCCGGCGTCCGGTGCACCACCGTCGGTGACGTGCCCCCAGTGATTGATCCATCGTGAATGCAGTTCATGCGCATTTCGGCATAGTCGCCTCTGGCACTGGCGGTTTGTAGCCCAAGGCGCGAGTATGAGGACGCACTTGATTGTAGTGGTGGCGCCACCATTCGATCAGCACTTGGGCTTCCCGTAGGGTATAGAAGATTTCCCCATTCAAGAGTTCATCCCGCAGTTTGCCATTAAAGCTCTCATTATAGCCATTCTCCCAGGGACTGCCTGGTTCGATAAACAAGGTGCCCACTTCCAGCTGTTTGAGCCATTGTCGAACAGCCTTGGCGGTAAATTCTGGTCCGTTGTCCGAACGAATATATTCCGGACGGCCGTGTTGAAGAAATAGCTCAGCCAGCCGATGCAGCACATCATCGGCTCGAAGATGCCGAGCGACCTCAATGGCCAAACATTCTCGTGTATACTCATCGACAACGGTCAGCAAGCGTAACGGACGACCATCATGGGTCCGCAGGGCCACAAAATCATACGCCCAGACATGGTTGCGGTGTTCAGGTCGAAGTCGGACACAGGAATCCTTATTGAGCCACAGCCGTCCCCGTTTGGGTTGTTTCTTCGGCACCTTCAACCCTTCTCTCCGCCAAATGCGTTCGACTCGTTTATGATTGACGTGCCAGCCCTCGGCTCGTACGAGGGCGGTGATGCGTCGATACCCATAGCGGCCGTACTTCCGAGCTAGCCTGACCACTGTTTTAGTTAAGGCTTCTTCATCTTTACGAACCTGAGGTCGGTACCGTTGAGTGGACCGAGGTTGCCCCAGCACCTGGCACGTCCGCCGTTCTGTCACCCTCAATCGTTGCCCAATCGTGTGAACGGCTCGTCGGCGTCGGGTGGGGCTCAAAAGTTTCCCTCGGCCGCTTCCTTCAGGATCAATTTATCGAGAGTCAGATCGGCCACAGCTCGCTTCAAGCGGGCATTCTCCCGCTCCAAGTCTTTGAGGCGTTTGGCCTGATCCAGTTTGAGCCCCCCATACTCCTGCCGCCACCGATAGTAGGTCGGATCGGTGATATTCCACTTCCGGCAAATGTCTTTGACGGTCTGCCCTTGCCCCAACAGGACCTCCGCTTCCCGAAGGTTGTGGATGATTTGTTCAACTGAATACTTTACACGTGCCATGAGACCCTCCTTTAAAATGTGTCTTAGCCTGTAACATAGGCGTCGGAGCCGTTTAAAGGGGGCACGTCACCACCCTGCCCTACTCGGCCAAGCCAAAACTGCCTTGGGGCAAGTGGTGGATGCCTATAATGTGTCGTCTGACTTTATTCGAGCGGAAACCGACGATCAGAGCGATGATTTTATCGTCATCGAACTAGAGGACCAGCAAGACGAAGCCGAGTTACGCAACAAATTGAACCAAGCGAAAGCTTCGTTAAATGGACCGACGCTTATTGATATCGATTTGGATTCTGCATGCACACCAGACTCTACGGTGCCATGTCAGGAATTGGTTGACTTGAGTCTGTTCTTTGATACGCCATTTGATTTACGAGGACTCTTGCCAACTTTTGGATTCGATCCTACCAGGAATTCCCCAAACTTCATCGAATCGGGCACGTTCCCGGACCCGACGTTCAACGGCATTCTGCCTGACATGACCCAAGAGCGTTTGATCGACATCTTGGATCTTGATCCTCTTGTGCCCTAAAGCGTATGCCTATCAGACCTACGTGAAGATCCTTGGGCTCTTTATGGCCAATCTAATTGTGGACAACCCTCGATCGTTGCTCAATGTTCCCTGAGGCCAAGAGAGAAAAATAAGCGTTTGAAGAGGCCTGTTCTTTTTCGTTCGTTTTCAACACAAACATTCCTGGGATATAGAAAGCTTCTTTTTTGGCTTTCCACTCTGCCCGATGGCTGACGACTCGCTGCCCGTTTTTTCCTGTCAATGAAAATCCATCTTCAAATGCAATGTTGGATTTTTTTATCCCAAACTTCGCTTTTTTTGCGAATAACGTAAACCCCTTTTCTTCTTGTTTGGCTTCCATAGTAATTCCATGAATAATGATCCGGGATATGAACCCGAGTTGAAGATCTCCGAAGGTTTTTTGGAATATTCCATGAAGGGGGAGTTGGAACGTCTCAGCATATTCACGTCTTGAAGGCATGCTAGTCTGGCTCCTTTCCCTGGAGTTCAGGTAACTCATATCATGAAGGGTGATACGCACATTATGAAACACCATTTCCTTGATGGGGTTGATAGTGAAGGGACCCAGTTTTCTTTTTCGATGAATGACCTCTTCAGCTTCGAGGGTAAACACCCTTTTCCCCTTTTCAAAGTGAGTAAATGATCCTTCGAAGAGATAGAGGTTGGCAAATCGTTTGGCGTGTTTGCCCTCTTCACTCGTAATGCTTGAATCTGAAGGAGTAAAATAATACCATCCAATGCCTCCGACGATCCCCACTAGTACCATGGCCGTAAGGGTTAAATAGTGCTTAACGGGCATGAGGCCTCTCCAACTCTTCTTTGCATCAGACTTCCCTTTTTCACCACCTTAGAGCAATGCCCAATGATCGTACCATCAATGGCCTTAGGTGTCACAAACACCTCACTCAAAGCAGTCAAAACTCGCCCTGATGTAATTGACTCCAAACCCTCACCCTGAGAATTCACTTAAACCCACTCCCCATAGCGGAGCCGCGCACGTTGCTTCTAGGTGGGACTGGACTGTTAGGACTTACCACCTGGCGACATCAACAAAAAGAAAAGACCCTCTCCTCAAGAGGAAGGGATTGAAGAAGATAAAGAGTCACGGAACCGAGGACAGCTCGAGATACTCTAAAATTGTCCGTGATCATTTCAAAAAGTACCAGTTAAATAGAACGGCTAACCTCCCCTCAAACGTAAGGACTTCGTCCTCACCATAAAATTGGTCTTAGGCTTCTGCTTCCTGCTGCCTAAACAATGGTGTCCCAATGGGAATAAAAGAACCTCCCGGGGGAAATTCTATACTGGTTGCAACCCTTGCTGTACTGTCTGACTCAGCCATCATTGGTGTGTGAAACACCGTGGCTCAAGAATTCACAGTCCGGCTTACCTTGTAGACTCAGACCTCAAACGTAAAGGAATCAATAATAGAAGGAAAAATATGAATGGCAGTCACGAATTCCAGGGAAAAGCGCGGAAAGGTGAACCAGGCTTTTGAAGTTTTACCTTCGAATCACCAACGTATCATCTTTCCGACATCGGAGAGGTTGTAGCCACCCAGAGCTTCGACCTCTTGCCGTAGCGGCAGGCTCACCATGGCATCCAGGAATTGTTCCATTGAGGGATGCGACTTCAGGAGGGCTTCAGGCATGATGAGATCATACTGCTCCTCGCGTAACGGAATGAACTCAAGTCCGTAAAACCTCGCCACTGCCTCCACCCCGATCCCGCCATCAACCAACCCATCTCGGACGAGTCGTGCCACATCAAGATGCGATTGGACTTCCTGTTCATAGCCTCGAAGGTTTTTGGGTGAAAGTCCAGCCTCCTGAAGAAGCTCGTCAAGCAAAAACCGAGCCCCCGCCCCCCTCTCCCGATTGATGATTCGAACATTCGATTTTCCCAGATCTGAGATTCCTTTTATCCGTTTGGGGTTTCCCGGACGAATAATGAGGCCTTGTACCCATTTGGCAAAATTGACTCCAACGAATCCTTTTTTTCGCAGATGTTTCTTCAGGTATGAAACATTTCCGCCCTGGGATTGTGCATCCACCAAATGCATCCCTGCCATATGCACTTCTCCACGCTGCAGAGCGGCCAGGGCATTCGCACTCCCCATCGTCCAATTGGTTACCCCAACCAGATGATGCATCTGTCGGACATGTTCACCCGCTAAGTAGACGGCCGGATCGCACCCGGCGATCAGAATTCCCTTTTGCACCTCTTCCAAGGGATGCAAAAGCGTCACAGAGACCTTTTTCTTTCTTTGTGTTTTGGCTGCCGATGAGTTTTCTACAATCCCATCTGCCGGCAACACAAAATTCAACACATCCCCAAGCTCATCAAGTGGCCGGGCCATCAACCGATCGCCTACCTGAGACAGCCTTACCCTGGAGGGCTGCGCGCCTACCGATGACTTCCCTAACCATTCCGCTTCCACGATTTGATGGCTTGAGGACAAACAAAAAATTTCTTCGACCGGGCAGTGAAGAATTTCCGCTAACTGCAGAGCAATATGGGTACTTGGCAAGTACCGATTCGTTTCGATGGCATACAACGCTTGTCGGGTGATCCCCACACTAGCAGCGAGATCAGCCTGGGATAACCCAGCCGCTTTTCGTTTTTCGCGCAATGCATTGTTGACCCGACTTTTGGCAGACGGGTTTTCAGCTTGAGAGGTTTTGGAGGGTTTTCTGGTTTTTGCCACGACGTTTTTTTCAATCAAGTTGCCATTCACATCTTCATCATCGCCAGCCGGGAAAGATCCAACACGATTTCCCCTGCTCTCTCATCTCCTAATAAGGCCGCAAACAGGTCTTTCTCTTTTGGGATGACCATATCGGTCGACTCAAATCCTAAATCCACATCAGACGGGGCCAAGGCCAGCAAAGGATACCGGCGATCATGAATCAAGCCTGCCGGAGGTATGGCATACATCGTTCGATGGTTACTCACGATCACATGGAGTTGTTCACCCGTCACAAAGACGCCTCCTGACGTCACTTCTCTCCTGGTGGCATTCAAGGGGTGGCTCAGGTAAAAGGTCACAACTTCCTGGGGTACCGCCAGCTCTAGACCTTCTTGTAGCTTGGGGATCAGAAATTCAATCTCCTCCTCGCGAAACACGGGTTCCGGTTGGGCTTCTCCCTGAAACCATCTCAAGGGGCCGGACCGACGTTCTTGTACTTGGAGTCCACGAAGGGCTTGAGCGATCTGATACCGTGAAAGAGAGGCTGGATGAGAATTCCACGTATGGGGAATATTGGAATCCGTCCAGGGGGCCACCTCTAACCGGACAAAGGAGGTAGGATTTTCATAGATCAAATAGGAATAGAACGGTGGTGAGGTGCACGCGATGAGACCGAAACCGAACATGAGGACGACAGTTCGGACTAGCCAACACGTCCCGCGCATTAGCCAGTCGCTTGAGTGACACTGACCGTCATTTCGACTCGTTCCAGAGGATTATCATTGCCGTCGCGTTGCACTCCCACGATACGATCGACGGTCTCCATCCCACTCTCGACCTCTCCGAATGCCGTATACTGGCCATCCAAGAAATTCGCATCGGCCACGCAGATAAAAAACTGGGAACCTGCGCTATTCGGATCCTGAGACCGAGCCATGGACAGAGTCCCTCGCACATGAGGCCGTTGATTGAACTCGGCATTCACTCGATACCCCGGCCCACCCATTCCATGCCGGGAACGATCCACTTCCTTACTGTTGGGATCGCCCCCTTGAATCATAAAGCCCGGAATAACGCGATGAAATGTCGTCCCATCGTAAAATCCGTCCTTGGCTAACTTCACCATATTCTTCACATGATTTGGTGCCACATCCGGAAAAAACTTTAATCGAATCTCCCCCCAGGATTCACCCTGTACCTTCACCGCAATGGACACTCGCGTGTCTGCATTCACTTCAACATCCGTCATTGACTCATCCTTTCTTTACTCTCGACTCTAATCAAATGGCCCTTTTGGAACCAACTGAACACCAAAGCCCTGACTCACATCATCCCAATGCCCCCCGCCATCACTACTCCTGAAGGCCCCACTACTCGTGCCAGCATAGAGATCACCGGACCCAGTCAAGGTTAGGCTTTGAATGGCTAATTTGGTGAGTCCCGTATTCCTTCCTTCCCACCGTTGTCGCTTTTCCTCCCATCGAAAGATCCCATTCCCTGTCGCCACCAACAGACCCTCCTTCATGGGGACAATACCGCGAATGGAATCATTCGGAAGGCGTCGACTGAGAGGAGCCCAGGATTTTCCTCCATCGACACTCCGGAAAATCCCTCCATTTTGTGTCCCCAGGAAAATATGTTGGGCATCATTCACGGCGATCACCCGCAAATACCGATGGGGTAAGCGTTCGAGAGGATCGACGAAGATGGATTGCGAATCGACCCATTGAGCCTGATCCGACTGTTGGGTATCGAACAAATACAGCCCTTTTCCTGAGGTAGCCGCAAACAACATCCCATCCTTCCGCATCGCCAACCCAGGAACTAACACTTGCTCTAATCCTCCGCCAACCTTTTCCCATCGCGACTCCGATTCATGCCAACGAAAGACTCCGGTGCCCGTACCCGCATAGACGGTCTCTTGATGAATCAGGAACGACTTCACCTCCGTCACCCCCAGTCCTTCGCTGATGGATTCCCAACGAGTTTGATCCTTTCCCAGCCGAAAGACTCCTCGACGCACGGTTCCGGCGAATACCTGTTGACTGGGTGTCACGGCTAGACAGAGAAGGAAAGAATCTGTCAGTCCTTCGTTGATCGCGACCCAGGATTTTCCCTGATCCGCACTTTTAAACATTCCCATCCCGAATGATCCGGCATACACGACTCCGGACGAGTCGACCGCGACGGTTTGAATACTTGGGGCAAACCCACGATTTTGAGAGTCTTCCTCCTGTGAATGAATGCGAGGAAGGCTCGAAACCGGGCTCACCCAAGACACCATCCGATGGGCATGTCCTTCCGTAAACCATAGGCCCACCATGCTCCCCAGCGCCACACAGGCGAAACCGATGTACACTTTGCTTGTTTGAAAGGTCATGAAACATGTTCCCCTGTTTCCTCGGTAGTCTCTGTAGCCATCGCTTCCGCGTCTTCATCCGGATCAACCTGGGTCTCCTTTTTGACTGGAGCTCGGCCAAACATTTTGGCGCCCCAGATTCCCAGTTCATACAGCACGATTAACGGACCGGCCATCAACAGCATCGTAAAGAGGGTCGCATCGGGAGTTAAGACTGCCGAGAGGATAAGGGCGACCATCGCAGCATGTTTGCGATACCCAGCCAGAAGAGAGGCTTGGATTAACCCCACTCGTGCTAAAAGCGTCAACACTAAGGGTATTTCGAAGGCAAACCCAAAGGTCAAGAGAAACTTGACGTTAAAATCCACATAGGTTCCGACGGCTAACTCTGGAGTAATGGAACGATCCATCCCAAAGGTCACGAAGAAGTTAATGACCAGGGGCAAAATGACCAGGTTACAGAACGTGAGGCCCAACAGAAAAAACCCGAGGCCTAAGAAGAATAAGGGAATCGCCCAACGTTGCTCTTGTTTGAGGAGCGACGGTTGAATGAATTTCCAAAACTGGTGAAGAATGACTGGGACGCTGACGATCACGGCCGCCAGGAACGAAATCTTGATCGACGCCAACAAGGCTTCCGCCGGTGCATAAAAGATCAAATCATCGTCGAACGGCTTTTTAAACCATTCGATGAGGTGGGAGGAGTACGAAAAGGCAAAGACAAAGAACACCATAATCGTGCCACCCACGATGAACAGCCGACGCTTGATGTCTCGAATATGGCGTTGAAGAGGATGGACCATCCTCATGGCCATGGTAGAAGACGCGACTCCCATGACAAATATTACTGGACCGGCTTCACAGAAGAGGGAACGGGCCTTATCCCGTTGCCTCGGCTTGCTCTAATGTCCCGGAACGAAATTCGCGAACCAGAGCCGCCATGCGGTCTTTTTTCCCGAGTTTTTCCTTTTGTAACTGTTTTTTGAGGATTTCTTCCTGCGGAGTCAACACATGATGCTTTAACAGCTCTTGTAGTTCCGCATCTAACCGATGATGTGACTCCTCTAATTCTTGATACTCCTGGTTAGATGCCCGCAAATTTTCCACGATGTTTTCATCTGTGACCATCGGTACCCTCCTTCCATTCGGTGAGTTTGGAAAACGCGATTAATCTTAGCCTTCCATGAGAAATATGTTTGAATTTATTCATGTCCATCACCCATCGTAATCGGCTCTCGTCTCATAAGAATAGCATCCTCGGAGGGATTCGTATAGTATGCCCTTCTCCTTGCATATTCCTTAAAATTCAATGACTTGTACAGGTTCAGGGCAGAAGAATTTGATTCCCTCACTTCTAACAGGCCCCGCTGACAATTCTCCTGATCAGCCCGTCGCAACATCTCTCCGATTAACCCTTGAGCAATCCCTCGGCGGCGGAAATCCGGAAGAACGGCCAGGTTTAAAAATCGGACTTCCTCAAAGATAATCCATGCGCAAATATAGGCGATAAGTGAGGGAGAATCTGCCTCAGGGTGAGGGTGTGGAACGGCAACAATATGGCTAAACCGATTCCCCTCAAGTTCTGCCTCAAAATGCTTTCTCGTCCAAGGGGCGTTAAAACAGGCATTTTCAATCGTGAGGAGTCCATCAAGGTCCTCGGAGGTGGCAGCATGCATCAGAAATTCCACGCCCGTGGTCCTTAGTTCATGCATGATTGCAAGGCACCGAAAACTTAAACATTTGGTTGACATTCTTCCAGGTCAAAAACTTTGTGGCCGAGCCAGACCATCGTTTACTCACTCGACTTTTGTCTCTCAGCATATGAGGGTTGGATGTAATTTGGGGTGCACCCTTCGGGAAGATGCTCTCCTCTCAGTAACGGGCCATACCCTGCTCTTCCGATAGCGATGGCTGACGGCCAAAGGACGTCAGATGAGGCTTCCACCACATTTGTTTGATCACGTTCCATACTCTTTTGATTATCAACCCACCCATCGCCCAAGACCATGGTCGGTTCGGTCATCGCATCACAAACCGTGGCTACCTCCCCAACTTGCTCAGCCTGTATGGTGATCAACTGGTCCTCTTGCCATTGATACCGGGCCCAATACACCAACCCCGGACGGATAGACACCATGCTTACCAGGGGAAGCTTGACGTCAGGAACATTCCAAGCCAACCCTTCCAGGGTGGAAATGCCAACTAACGGAATTCCCAATGCCAGACGAAAGGCCGTCAACGTCGACAAACCGACCCGTAAACCCGTAAAGGAGCCCGGACCGATTGACATCGCTAATCCCTCAAGGGCGGACACCTGTAACGCATGTGTCTCTAATAGCTTTTTGATAGCCGGGAGGAGGTGCCGGGTCAGTGAACGCCCCCAGTGACCCTCCTCGACCCCCAACAGCTTCGAATCTTCAAACAGGGCGATGCTTTGACGTGGCGTCGCCGTTTCCAGGGCTAAGATTTTCACGCCTAGGGCTCACGTCCCACAACACATCTTTTCCATCTCTCGCTCTTCACACGCTAGCCTGCATTCATGACATATTCCTGAACATTCAACGAAATGGACCCACCTGATGGCCTGTGATCTGTCGCTTTGACCGAAAAAGGGAGTCGGACAGGACTCACGGTTTGAGTGGCTTTATCCTTGATTTCTCTATAGTCCTGACATGTCACGGAGATAATCAATTCATCAAAGGAACTAAAGTATTCAATCGATTGAATTTCTAATGTCTGAGCGTCGACCCAACGCCTGGCAAGGACGACCCCCTGCTCTGCAGCCAGCTTGGTCCCGGACAGAGACAAATCAATCCGATATTGATCGTCCTTTTTCCACACTTGGGTGGCGGATACATCCACTTCTTCTATTTTATTTAAAACCGCGTCCAGGGCCTGGAGACTCAGCCGGACTGTATTATCCCACGGATTGGATGCATTCAGCTCGTTTAACTTTCCCTGGATGTCCTTGCCCTCTTGAGGAAAGCTCAACGAGTATTCATCCCCCTTTCGACGAAAATCTAAAAAAGGCAGCCCTAAGCGTGCGAACCCTTTCAATCGGACCACATCGGGACGTGCATAGGAAAACATCCCATTGAGGGTTTGTGAAAGAGGGAGTCCCGAACCCGATAAGTCCGCTCGAAAGAGGCCGCGTAAGGAAGACACCGCTTGTTCTTTCCGATGGAAATCTTCTAAGACCTGTCGCGCATTGGTCGACTCCAGCGGCTCCAAACTTCCGGGGAACAGTCCGGCACACCCTACCAACAGGACCAACAGCGGCACACAAGACTGGAAGCCTCTTCTGAGGGGATAATGCACCTTTAGATGCTTGCGATCCTTACGACACATGATTCATCACGGTCTCCCAGATATCCGACACCTCTCGAATACCGACGACGTCCATCCCAGAAACCGGTTTTAATTGCGCGGCATTCGTTTCCGGGATGACACAACGGCTAAACCCCAGTTTCATGGCTTCCCGTATTCGTAGGTCCGCATGTTGAACCGGGCGAACTTCGCCTCCTAAGCCGACCTCCCCCATCACCACCACCCTCGGATCTATGGCCATATTGCGAAAACTCGAAAGCACCGCGCAGACAATGCCCACATCCACGGTTGGTTCATCAATCCGCAGTCCTCCGACCACATTCACGTACACATCATGTCCTGCGAAGTGCAGACCCAATCGCTTTTCCAGTACAGCTAGCAAGAGACTCACACGATTCACTTCCACCCCTTTGGCCATCCGTTTCGGGATAGAATATCCGGTCTCCGCGACCAGGGCCTGCAACTCAACCAACATCGGTCGCGACCCTTCCACGCTGGATACGACGACCGAGCCAGCACTCTGACCAACCCGACCGGCCAAAAACATTTCAGAGGGATTCTCGACTTCCGTTAACCCTTCGTCATTCATCTCAAAGACCCCAATTTCATTGGTCGCCCCAAATCGGTTTTTTATGGCTCGGAGAATGCGGTATCGTTGACTTTTGTCTCCCTCAAAATACAACACCGTATCGACAATATGCTCCAACAATCGTGGGCCTGCGATCGCGCCTTCTTTCGTCACATGTCCGATGATAAACACCGGAACCTCCGTTCGTTTGGCATACCACATCAACCGACACCCAACCTCTTGCACTTGACTCACACTCCCGGGCGCAGAGGTCAGCTCTTCCGTAAATACGGTTTGTATCGAATCGACGACCATCACTCGCGGTTGCACTTTTTCTGCCACTCGAAAAATTTCTTCAAGCGATGTGGCCGAAACGACCAGCAGGTGAGGAGAATGAATATTCAGGCGGTCTGCCCGCATTTTGATCTGTTGGGGAGACTCCTCACCTGATACGTACAAACGGGGATCATTCGACAACTGCAACGATGCGATCGTCTGAAGAAGCAGGGTGGTCTTTCCGATCCCCGGATCCCCACCAATCAACGTCACCGACCCTGGTACCACCCCTCCGCCCAATACCCGATTCAACTCCTCAAGGCCCGATTGCAGACGAAAATCCTCATGCTGCGCGATAGAATCAATGGGTAACGCCTCGGGCACTCCTCCAGCTACACTCCGAGGTTGATGTGTCCTGGAGTCGGTGGCGACCTCTTCACGTAACACATCCCATTGCCCACATTCCGGACACCGCCCCGTCCAGCGGGGACTCTGGTAGCCACATTCCTGACACACAAATTGCGTTTTCGCTCTGGCCGGTTTCATGGAGCCACTCTGACGAAGAAACACTCCCTCCTGCCGTTCTTGTTACCCCACGATGTACGATGCGAGATGATATCCAAGGGAATCTGCCGTGTCGTCTTTAGAGATACCGACGGACCCGAGACCAATCAGGAAGAAGAATGGCTCTTCGAGGAAATTCCCCCTTCTTGTCGGAATCAGTCAGAATCACCGCCTGTAGTCGATTCTTTACCAAGACCTCGGCGAACGTCACCGTTTGACCGATTCCCCCACTTACATTTTCCCATCCTTCCTCATGAAGTTGTTCTAAGAGATCGGGCAAGGCTGAGGAGCTGCGAGGAAGGATTTGAATCCTTCCGGGAGGGAATTGATGTTTCCGAAGCCACACCTGAATGGCTTCAAGTTCCTGCTTGCCCGTCAAATCCAGGTAGACCAAATTATAGTAATATTGGGCCAACTTTCCCAATTCTAGGGAGGCCCCTTCCTGCGGTGTCCCTTTATAGCCCCCTGCATTCGAGTCCATCTCCGGCAATGCTGGCTCATTCCCCATTCCGGGCTTGACCAAGACCGCCAGATCAATCAATAGGATAGGCCGTCGTCTTTCCCAAGAAAGTAATTGCCCTTTGGCTTGAATGGCCTCAGCTTTGGCCGCCGTGATTCGTTTAACGAGAACCTGTAAATTCCCCCGCATTTTTGGAGTAAAGTCTATTCGCGCCCATCCATCCTCGTCGGTGGTGCCTCGCCCGACAGGTCTTCCCTGCACCAGAAATTCAAGCTCTTCCTCAGGCAACCCTCTCGCCATTCGCCCCTCACCTTCGGTTAACCGAGCTTGTAACTGAACGGATTGACTCGGAATCGTTAACGCATCGGTCACATAGAGTGTCACTTTATCAGCCCAAACAGGTGTTCCTTCACCCAAAAAACACAACAGACCCAAGAGCCCAAGCCTCATCCACCAGTGTGTGGATCGCCACTCCCAAGTACCTCGGCCCATCCAAAGTTTTTGTCGCTCCATCAGAACAGACCTCTCCCTCGTTTTCCGAATGCAAACGCATCGAATCCCGCGAAAATGGCAAACTGAATATAAAACAACCATCCGGTTGGCCAAAAAAACTTGGAGATGATGATCATCCCAACTGCACAGGCCAAATATATCCCACCTCGCTTGACTCCTAAAAAAAAATGCCCCATTCCCGGCAAGATGGAGAGGAAGGCGGCACCGAGGGCATTCAGAGTCTTTTCACGCTCATCCATGGACGAATACCTATCGACCAACGATACCATGCCCTCTGGGTGAGTTCCAGGGATGCATCCTTCTCTTACCCACATCAACCCCTTTCGGATTGTCTGAACGAAAAATTTGATCCTAACCGCAGAGGAAAACCAGGCAGGAAAATACTCTATTCAAGGTTTCGTTTTCGCAGCTCTTCTTCGTACGTTTTGCGGTACAGGACATCCCATTCTTGAGAACCTTCCGGAATAGGCCGGGAATACGACTGAAGACGGCGACGAACTATTTGCAGGAGTGCTTCTTCGGCTTGCATCTGCTCGGTGAGGACTCGTTTAATCTCACGAAGCGCTTGAGTGGAATCCCCCACAATTTTCGCTTCGGACCCATGCTGCAGGGACGACAGAATGACATGCGCGAGGTGCGTTTGCTTATCATCACTAAGAAGAGAAGAAGACATCACCACTCCCCAACACCCAAACAATCAAGGGCTACAGGATAATTCCTCGTTCTTTAATCAACTTTTGCTTCACCATGGTAAACATTTTTTGATAATCGGCACGGCCTTCGGTAAATTCTCTCTCAAACTGGGTTAACATCTTGCGAACCTCCGCATTCAATCGATCCTCAGCTTCCAACTCTTCGGTAATGGCCATGGATAACTGTTTGACGACCGATTCCGGTTTCCCAGTCACCTTCAATAACTCTCGGGACTCCAATCGCTCCACCAGAGTTTCAGCCAAATGATGAACCCGTGCCTTGTTGAGTCTCAAGGGGAGTTCTCTCCATAACGTTCCACGCTCATGGTACCGGCTCCCTCGGCTTGGAGTAAGACCTTAGGATCTCCGATGATCTTCCCGATGACATTTACCCGGTCAGCAGGGACGGGATCATCCCCGAGACTCATGGGAGTCCGTCCAAAAAATACCGCGAGCATTCCCCCCATGCCCCAAAAGGCGACATCTCCAACTTTGACCTGATTTGTGGCTGTCTCTCGATAATCTTTCACCCCTTCGAGTCGGCAGTAAAACTCCTCTCCCCATTGATTGACAGGAGCGGTTATCGGTAAAACTTCCAGAACCGCATGAGCCGTCCGATTTGGTTTCAATTCCGCCACAACCGGGATACCACCAATCGTTATTTTGATTCGTTCCGTTTGAAATTCCATATCTCCCCACCAAAATGTAGATAATACATCGCCAACGACGCTCGAATGTAGCTTGTCCTCCGTGTGAAATCAAGGCTAGAATAGCGCGATCAGTCCCTCTTATTCATATGCTGCAAGCCACATTCATTTTCCTGAAGGGAATAGGGGAAAACACGGAGCGGTTGTTATGGGAAGAAGGGATTGACTCATGGGATGCTTTTCTTACCAGTCCTACCCTTCCACGGATCGCTCTTGCACGAAAAGAGTTCTATGACCAGGAGCTGATCGAGGCCAAAAAGCATTATCAAGACCGCAACACGCGTTTTTTTGCCCAGATATTAAAACCCCGTGATCATTGGCGTCTCTACGATCAATTTCGGCATCGGGCCGCATATGTGGATATCGAAACAACAGGGGAACCCTTACCCTATGGGGAAATCACTCTCGTGGGGATCTACGGGAACGGGAAGATGACCACGCTCATACAAGGCGAAAACCTTTCAGCCACACGACTCCAGGAAGAATTATCTTCTTTTGATGTTTTAGTCACCTTCTTTGGTTCCGGCTTTGACCTTCCTTTCCTCAAAGGGACGTATCCTCAATTGGTGCTTGATCAACCCCATATCGATTTGTGTTTCGCGGCAAGACGGTTGGGTTTCAAGGGAGGCTTGAAGGCCATTGAACAGACATTAGGATGTGAACGCTCGACTGACATCGAGGGTCTCACAGGATGGGATGCGGTGAGACTGTGGAATGAGTGGCAGGGGGGAAATCGATCATCTAAAGATACACTCATCGAGTATAATGCGGCCGATTGTCAAAACCTTGAACCTCTGGCCGATCTTTTGTTCGACCAGCTGGTCGAACGATATGGACCTCCTAAGCTTAGGCTAACCTCACCATGAACCCTTCACCCCATGATCATTGGCAAGGCGTTGGCCTGACCGACATCGGGCGAGTACGCACGCTCAATCAAGATGCTTTTTTATCGATCAAGCATGCAGCCTGTGGATCGTGGCCGATGGGATGGGAGGCCATGCCGGAGGCGAAGTGGCGAGCCGCATTACCATAGAAACCCTTCCTGAGTTGTTTCGTCAATCCGCACCTTCCGGCTCACTCACCCCCTCAGACTCCTCAACCATCACCCACCGTCTCCATCAAGCCATTCAAGGTGCCAACCGAGCCATTCGTGAAGAGGCAGAAAGAAACCCAACCGTTAAAGGCATGGGTACCACCGTGGTCGCCGTAGCCATATCACAGGATTCGACCGGAACGCACGCCTATATCGGGCATGCGGGAGATAGCCGTGCGTACCTGTTCAAAGACGGAAACCTTACGCTGTTAACTCGTGATCATACCCTGCTGGAAGAACGATTGGCCCTCAACCTGATCACCGAAGATCAGATTCGCACGCATCCCCTCCGTCATATCCTGACGAAAGGGCTCGGGATTGATACAGAAGCTCAACCCACGATCCAACAATTTCAACTGGAACCGAAGGATCTCCTCCTTTTATGTTCTGATGGACTGACCAAAATGCTGTCAGACGCAGAAATCCGATCGATGATGATCAGAGAAGCCAAAAACCCGGAACAGATTCCTTCAAAATTCGTAGAAACCGCCAACCGTCTGGGAGGGGAGGACAATACCACCGTCGTGGTTATCGGAACATCCTTCAGCCTTGCCCCATCAGAGCCCTCAACCGATTAAGAAGAGGATTTGCCAAAGACTGCGGACCACCCAAAGTATCCGACGGCATCTTTCATGTTCGAAAACCAGCGTTGGGCCAACCCCATGGAGGGATCGGTCAGATACTGAAGCGTCAGAACAATCCGTTCCTCTCCTTCCTTTGAGGGTGTCACCGCATGATGCACTTTATCTCCATTAAAAAAAATTACCGTTCCCGTTCCCGTGGCCATGGCCACTTCCTGAACCTCACGTTTTGGGTCTTTGGTATGTAAGCGACAAACCAAACGGCTTGTGGAGTCGTCCCGCAACCCCACTAAAACGGTGAACCGCGCTCCCTTGTAATAGGATGTATCATAATGATAGCCGATATGATCTCCAGATTCGGTGTAGAAGTACAGAGCACAAGAATGGGGGTCGTTTTCAGGGCATAAGACTAACGGCACTTTGGAGACCCGGCTTAAAAGTTGAATCCACTCCGGATGTCGGTACAGCCCGATGATGCTGGGCGCGTGAGCTTGAAGATCATAAAAACTGACACTCCCGCCTTTTTTATGACCGGGAATATAATTCCGATTAATCCTGGGGCGAACCTGCTCAACCTCTTCCATGAACCTGTCTACCACATCAGGGGAAAATACCTGATCTTGAGAAAAAAATTCTCCCTGATCCCAGTAGAGCCGGCTCATGCCATCCACATCAATCTCTTGCAGGGACTCGGTTATGAATGTCTGAATATCGGTTATCTTTCCATGCATGTTTTTACTTCTTTCCCCTTACAATCATGACAGAAACCCTCAATCCACCCCGAGGATTAAACAGGAACATCCTTTCCGAATCGATCTACTGTACCAAAATCCCATAGAAAAAATGAGTTGGGGATCGTAGCCCCAGTCGAACTTGACCCAGCCTTTCCAAACCTATTATGGTCTCCCCCTTATCATCCATGACGGGGCCGACAGCCCGTGAACTGTCCTCAATTACTCGCAGATTTTGTCATCCGCGATGAGCCTTCTTCCCTTTCGTGAACTCACCCTCGGTCAGGATTACTGGATTCAGGATCAGGTCCTGCCCAATGCCCTAGAGGTTGCTCAACGATGCATTTCTCAAAGCACCTGGACCTTAGGCTCTCCCTGGCGACCGGAACCTTGGCCGGGGATCAGAGCTCCGGAGGCTTTGACTCCGCAGGAAGTCACCCTCATCGAAACCTGCGTTACAAGCAACCTGAATCTTCCGGGGTTGACCCCTCAATCTGATAGCGCGGCTGGTCTTTCAGGTCACAATCATATTCAGGTGGTGGGCGGGTCCGAGGGTGTCGCACGTCCCCATGTGGACTCCGCCAGGCTCTGTGATGTCGCCGCGGTTCTTTATCTTCACCCCAATCCTCCCACTTCTCATTGTGGCACTTCGTTCTACCGACTTCATCTTCCCGACCACCAACCGGACGGGAATTATTGCCCCAAAGAATTTGAAAGTTTGAGGGAAGTCCCTGGGCTGCCAGATGAGATGGATCCGACGATGTTTCAGGAAATCCTAGAGGCTCCCTATGTTTTCAATCGCCTCGTCGCCTACAAATCCGATTTAATTCACTCAGCCACCGGGTATTTTGGGTGGGATCACACGTTGGCCTCAAAGCGCATGGCGGTCGTCTTCTTTTGGAAAATTCAGCCCTAATTCTCCCGCCCTAGAACTCCCGCTACAGACAGGTTCCGGCATTCAGCATTTCTTCCGCGGTCTTCTTTAAAGAAGGGGTAAGCGTCCCCCCTCCTAACATTCGGGCGATCTCAGTTTGCCGGCTCATCCCTCGTAATTCTCGCACCACGGTTTGTGTCCGATTGTTTGAAGTTTTTTTCTCTAAAAAGTAATGAACATGTCCTTGAGATGCAATCTGAGGAAGATGGGTCACGCAACAAACTTGATGAAATTCCGCTAACTGCCGGAGCCGTGTGCCCATCACCCTTCCTGCTTCTCCACCAACACCACTATCTATTTCATCAAAGATCACGACCGGCACCTGGTCATGCCCCGCAAACACGGTTTTCAGGGCCAGCATGACCCTGGACAACTCACCACCCGAAGCAATTCTTCCCAGAGGCTGCAGCGGCTCACCAGGATTAGCCGAAAATTCCATTTGCACCCGATTCATCCCCGTTAACCCAAAAGCCTCTTCACCGACCGATTCACTCACCATCACGCGAAACTGAACCTCATGCATGTTTAAGGAGATCAGCTCCTTCTTAATGGACGTTTCCAGCACCATCGCAATCTTTTGCCGTTTTTGGGATAAGGTCTTCCCTAGCCCCTCCAGTGTGTGTTTTCCTCGCTGAACCTCTTCTTCTAATTTCGCCAGATAACCCTCACTATGTTGCAGACAATCAAGGTCTTTCTCCAGGCTCGCGATCATCCCCTTCAATTCCGAAACCGTTTTCCCATATTTTTTCTTGATCCGTTGAATCGTCGCGATTCGAGTATCAATCACCTCCATCCGACTAGGGTCAAAATCCATTTGGGATTGATAATCACGCAGATTATCGGTGAGCTCACGGGCAGCGATCGTTATTGAGTCGACCAAGGGAGCCCATGAATGATTTTGTGGGTCAATTTCCGCCAACTCTTCTACCCATGATTGGACCTGCCCCAACTGGTCTAAAATAGATCCGTCCTGTTCCAACAGGGCCGTATACGCTTGATGAGAAAGTTCCCTTAAACGACCGGCATGCTTCATTCGCTGATATTCTTGGCTGAGATCCTCCTCTTCCCCTTCTTCCAAATTTAATCCCGTCAGCTCATCGTACTGATACTGAAGAATTTCCCTTCGGTCGTCCGTACTCTTCGCACGATCCTGAAATTCTTCCAGCGCTCTTCGCTTTTCCATCCATTCTTCGTATTGCCTCCGGTACGCGAATGCGTCTTTCCCGAGACCACCGAAGGCATCCAGCAACGCCAATTGGGTCTTAGCAGACAGAAGAGATTGTTGATCATGTTGGCCATGAATATCGATCAGTTGAGTGCCAAGCGATTGAAGCGTTTGAAGAGAAGCCAATTGCCCATTGAGATAAATGCGGTTTTTTCCGGATCGGGAAAGAATCCGTCTGACGACGATTTCCCGTTGATCGGACAACAGGTATCCATGTTCTCGCAACTCATTCAGGAGTGGGTGTGTACTCCCAAGGAGAAAACAGGCTTCTAGGAGCGCTTCTTCGGTATTAAAACGAATATGTTCTGAAGAGGCTCGTCCCCCGACGAGCAAAAGCAGGGCATCGATAAGAAGGGACTTTCCCGCCCCTGTTTCCCCGGTAAAGACGAGAAACCCCCGGGGAAATTCCAGATGGAGCTGGTCAATAAGCGCGAAATTTGAAATACGTAGCTCGGTTAGCATCGCACCGAGTCGGCCATTTCAACGACTACGCCGTTGCGGAGGATTGAGGGAGGAGCGAATCAATCACCTGTTTGAACTGTTGTTTGGGACGTGCCCCGACGATCTTTTCAACCACTTCCCCGCCCTTAAAGAATAGAATGCTAGGGATACTCATAATCTGGTACTTCCCCGCAACTTCCGGCGCTTCATCAGTGTTGAGTTTCATCACCTTGAGTTTCCCCTGGTATTCTTGAGCTAACTCATCCACGATCGGAGCGACCATTTGACATGGACCACACCAGACGGCCCAAAAATCAACCATGACGACATCGGGTGACTGTAATACCTCGCCATCCCAGTTTGAGGCATCAGCTTTCGCAACCAAATCTGACACTGAACTCCTCCTTGATATAATTTACGAGATAAAGCTGCTGGTCTAGGATTTTCATCCTAAAACTGCAGTCGCTAGACTGTCAACTCACAATTCCCGACTTTGCCATCTGGGACCTTTTTCTTTCGTTTTTTTTTATTTATCCCAATCCCACGTTGGAGGAATTCCATGCCACCAGGAATCGGGTCGTGCCTCACGCCAGGCCTTCTGTTCAAGCCACAACTCATCGGTCCGAGTTCGATTCAAGCGATTCGCCATCCCTGCCGTGATATCGAATTGTTGGCGAATACCCTCCCCGATTAATTCTTGCGCCATTCGGGGCATGACATTGGGAGGGTCGATTAAATCAATGACCGCCCGCGCCGTAAGGTTAAGGGATAGTTGTTCGACTTTCACATAATCCTCTTTTTTCACTAAATCATCCAAATACCCCTTGAGTGCTTCATACACGTACGCGAGATACACATATGCTTCAACAGAAGGGTGTCTGTCGATATTCGCCTGGCAGGCCTCTACTGCCCTCCGATAATCCCCAGCCTCCAAAAAAACCGTGGCTCGGGCTAAATTCCTGACTTCGTGTATTTCAGAAAGTTCCTCACGCTCCCTTGCCTCCAATCCACTCGATGAGAAGGTGACGAGAGCAATACCAGTCATAACAGCCAGCACACCCGTTTGCCCCCAAAACACTCGAGGGGTCAACTTTTGAGCATAAGAAAGGCTCTTCATCTCCTACCTCCTTGAAACAAACTGCATACAACGGAAGAATTTGATCGACCAACTCCTGCAACGCCATACAACTCTCAAAATACCCCTTTCGAGTGATGTCGAAAAACTCAGCACATCACAAAACTTAATATCCTCTCTATTTTCAATGGCTTGCCTCTCCCTTCACTTTTCACTCCTCGGCCGACGTCAAGAAAAACCGACACTTTTCTTCTACCCAGAAAACATTTTGATCTTTGCTGCTCCATACAATGCAAGCCAAGATCCAACAACCTGTTTCAAATATCTGAGAAATCCTAAGAAGATTCCCTCCCTCCCGGGCTGGCATGCTCATTGCGAACTCCTCTCGAAAAAGGAATTCACACCCCCTCGCCAAGATTAAGAACAACCTAAAAGCAATTAACTATACCAGGAATACGATTTATGAGACGGCAACTTCCTCCCTCACATTTTATCATCATTACCCTGGTCCTTGCCTCAACCATTTGGGCCTTTCCCCAGGAGTTTACCACCCTGAATTCAATAGAAATTGCCGCACTGGTTTCTCAACCACATCGAGGCACCGATATTCCCCTGGCCAGCAAACATGACAGCGATACCCTGGCTGCTTTAACGGTTTACCTTGAAGCACGTGGTGAAAGTTTTGCGGGGAAAATGGCGGTCGCAGCCGTCATCAGAAATCGAATGTCCTATCGATACCATAGCGATGGCACCGTTGAGGGCACGGTCCTCCGGGCTAAACAATTCGAGCCCTGGATAACCCTGAAACCTCAGGACATTGCCTTCAACATGCATAACGTGAAAATGAGAGAAAGTTTAATGGCGTGGCAATTGGTCCAGGATGGCAGAAAGGTCGTCAATCACGCCGTGCTCTTTTTTAACCCCCACATCGTCAGGGCACCTCGTTGGGCCCGCGTCAACCGGAAAGTCGCAACCATCGGAGGCCATACCTTTTTCAATCGGCATCGAATATAGCTTGTGGGATACGCTTCTGGGAAATACAAAATCTTGGCGAGTTTAGGTCACTGGCGTCGGAGGTTTTCGCAAATTCCTGGGACGATGGCCCTTCACCTCTCCGTCCTCAATACACTGAAGCTCAACTCGAAGTTGCCGAAGGGCCGCTGCATGGACCCGGCAGACTCCGGACTCAGTCAATCCCAATTGGCTGCCGATTTCCTTTAACGTCAACCCCAAGTGATAGTACAAATGCAGAACCTCTTGCTGCCGTTCGGATAGGGTAACTAAGGCAGCCTGCAAAGCCGATTTCATTTCTGAATTGACGCAGGCCACAAAAGGGTCCGGGTTATCCGCATCGGGTAACATATCTCGAAGAGTACAGCTTTCATCATCAACTCCCACCGGCTCATCCAGACTAATTAATCTCGGGTCTGAACCCAATACCTGCTGTAGCTCTTCTTGACTGACTCCGAGAGCCTCCCCCAATTGCTCTGTGGTCGGGGACTTGCCATATTTATTCTGAAACTCATCGACCACCTGCCGGATTTGATCTCTTCGTGACCGTATGGACCGAGGAACCCAATCCATCATACGAATTTCATCGAGCATCATCCCTCGTATTCGATACTCCGCGAACGTTCGGAATTTAATCTCTCGTGTCGGATCAAACCTTTTTGAAGCACTCAACAAGCCCATGATGCCTGCACTCGTTAAATCTTCGACATCCAAAGAAAATGGATTCTTGGCGGCCATGGCCCCGGCAATTCGTCGAATCATGGGTAAGAACTCTTCAAGGAGATTGGTGAGACTTTCTTGATTGAGAGTCAAAGAAGAGTCTTCTCCTATAGGCTCCTCTTCCATCAAGACGACCTCTTGGTCTTCAATCTCGACCGGGTCTGATTGTGGGAGCTCGGAGGTAGAAGATTCTGAAGATGGAGTGAATTGGCTCATATTTCTCGGTCCTTCCAACTCTGATGACCAAAAAAAAGCGCCTATTCGTGAGAATAGGCGCTTGACCAAATCCACAGGATTACTGGAACAGTCCGGTAACCAGACTAACCCTGACCTTCGTTTACCATCAGGGTCTCTTGGCTTTGCGCCCTACCCTCGCGGATAGTTTGCCTTTGTCACCTGTCTCGTCGGATTATTTCTTAATCGAAACGTCTCCTGTTTTCATTCATCCCCACCTTATTCAGCGAGGACGGGTTGCTTCGCTGATTGCCTCTTATAGAAGACCCTGACCACCAGCGGTTTCAAGTGAATTTCTCCCGTGCCCCTGTTATCGGCCCATGGGAAATGGGAATTAAGTTCAAACGTGGACCCAGCATGAGAAAGACACATAACGTTCTACATCATCATTTATCCAGAACGATTTTCTATTTTCCTGAGAGTCATATTTTATTAAAAAACCTGGGCATTTTCACTCGTGACCTTCTTTGCCTTTAAACTATTTCAACTTTAAAAAGAGGTTGGCCCCAACCATAAAAAACATCACAGCCGCGACCCAAGCACCTATCAGAGGAAGAACGGCACCATTCCTCCCCAAAGTGACACCAACTGAATGCACCGCCCAAAAGAGAAACGCAATCGCTAAGGTCTGCCCGAGCCCTTTTCCCACACCGACCATTCTGACTCCACTTCCCCTCAGACTGATCGACACCCCCAAGAGAGTCATGACGATAGGCACCAGTGAATAGGATATCCGAGCCCAATAATCGGTCACGAGCCGTTCCGTACGGTGCCCATCATTTTCAAGACGTTGAATATAGTCATACAGCTGAAACAGAGTCATAAATTCGGGAGACTGAGCCAGCCAATTCTGAAAATCTTGTGGCTCCAATGAAAGTGGAAGGAGGCGACGAGGTTGCTCAAGAATATGCACGCGATCATCTTGAGCAATCCGACGTTGTACCACTCCTTCCATCACCCACTCCCCTCCAGAAAAATTCGCTTGTCGAGCTTCAATGACCTCAGTCAATTGAAAAGGATCCCCAAGCATGTATTGAAAAACCCCCTGTAGCTGGTACCCATCCTTTTGAACCGATTCAATCTTCAATAACTGACTCTTGCCTAATCGTAGCCATACCCGCTCAGGCGTAAAGGAAAGTCGTTCAGGCTTGCCTTTAATGAGTACCGATTTCACGTATTCCGCTTTGATATTGGCAAGAGGAATAAAGATTGTTGTCAGGATTAACCCCAAAGTGCTGATCGCGATACTGAATGAAAAAAACGGAACGGCAATCTGGAAAAAGCTTAGACCGCAACTTCTCATCGCCGTGATCTCTTTCGTTCGATTTAACCCCCCAAGGGTCAGAATAGAAGCCATGAGGGCAGCCAAGGGAGCCAACAGGAAGGAAATCTCCGGAATGCGATAGAAAAAGAAACTGCCCATCACCCATAAATCCGCATCATATTTTAAGAATTTCCGTAGTTTTTCAAAAAAATCCACCATCAAATAGATAGTCAAAATGGTGACCAAACACAGACCAAAGGCCCGAGAAAATTTCCCAAGTACGTATAAGAAAAGTGTCTTCATCGCTTGGTGCATTCAGGACAATGTGCTAGATCTTTCTGGCCTTATTGAAGAACCACACCGTAAGGAATATGAGTAATACATTGGGCAACCACGCACCGACGAAGGGGGACACCATACGGGAATTCACGAAAAACTCAGCCACTACATTAAATAAATAAAACCCGATTATCACCCCCACGCCAAGGGCAAACCCTCCGGCACGCCCAGACCGCCTGGAAACCATTCCAACGGGAACTCCCAATAATCCTAAAATGAAGGTCGCCAAGGGAAAGGCCGTGTCCTTGTGATATTCCATCAAGCGCCGAAGAACACTACTCTTCTTTCCTTCGGTTTCCTTCAAACGGGCCAGCAGTTCATCATAGTTTTTTCGCCGGATTTTTTCTTTGAGAGATCCAAAGGGTGAAGGCAACCAAAAATCATAGGTATCGAACGTCAAACGATGAAACGTGCGTTGATCCTTGGGAATCTGGTGGATCGCCCCATCAAAGAGCCGAATACCCATCTGGTTTTTCTCATTGGGTTTTAACATCCGAAAATGTTGAGCCACGACGACCAGTGGTCGTTCAGGATTTCGTTGATCCGAAATGAAGACCCCTTTTTTCCCCTCTGCTTGTCCCGAACTCGGAACATAGACGATCAACCCCTGGATGGGCTCATTAAACACCCCGGAATCGACAACCATGGTGAGCTCATTTTGGATCACGTGAAGCGCCACCTTCTTAATCGAAATATTCGACCACGGTTGCCCCCACTGAGATAGAAAGACAGTCAACCCATAGACCAAACCGGAAAACACGACGACGGGCAAAAGGATACGCCACAAGCTCACCCCGGCGGCGCGGATTGCGATAATCTCATTATCAAAGGACATTCGATTGAATGCCGATATGGAAGCGATTAAACAGGCAATGGGAAGGGTTAAGACCAAAAATGAGGGCAAAAGTGACATGATGATCGTTCCCAAGGAAGTAATGCCCACGCCCCTGGAAACGACTAAATCAACTAGCCTTAGCATCTCCTTGGTAAAAACCACGAAGGACAGACCGAGCAAACTGGTCCAAAAGGGGGAAAACAATTCCAGAAAAATATACCGGTCAAGTAGTCTAATCAAGGTAAGGTAAAAATTCAGGCAGGAATTGAGTAAAGACCTTAGGTATAGTCATACCCACTTAAGAAAGAATGCCATAAAAGGCCTCACAATTCCTAATCGTTCAGGAAGATTCTTTGACCTTTTGGGACCGGTTAGGGAGAAGAATTTTTCTACTTTTATTGACAGATTTTTCCAACTGTGCTACATCCTTGTCGTTTTTGTAAAGGTATAAGAAGTGAAACGAGACTTATTGTGACGCCGAAAAAGGAAAGAAGTCCTTTTTCGGCTTTTTTTTGGCCTGACACCTGAAATTTTGATCATTTATACATATATCAATTTCCTTTGAAGGGGAGGGAAAATCGTGAGAAGCAAGGGAACCGTCAAATGGTTTAATGATCGTAAAGGGTTTGGGTTTATCCAGGTCGAAGGTGGACAAGATGTGTTCGTCCATTATTCTGCCCTCCAGGAAGAAGGGTTTAAATCACTTAAAGAAGGTGAATCCGTGGAGTTTGACCTTGTTGAGGGTGCCAAGGGTCCTCAGGCGGCAAACGTTACTAAATCTGGAATCGGACAACCTTCGTAACATACCTGTCCTAAGATAACGATAAAGCTCCCCTTTTCTCCCTAATTTTCAAACACGTTTTAGGGGGGCAACCAAAAAAGGGAGCAGTATTCCCCAAGGGCAGAATTTGTGCAGCTCCCGCTCAACCACGAAGTGAGCTGACTCCTAATTCTTATCTTCAGCCCAACTATGAATTCCGGAGCATGTCCTTTCTTGACTTCCCGGTTTTCCACCTGATAGACTTTTCACCTAAGTCTTTGTAATTACTGAAAAAATTTAATTTATTTCCGTTTGGACTTTCTCAGAGGAAACCTATGTCACACAAAATTTTTCCCCTTTTATTCGACTGTCACCCCCAACATACCCCATTTCAATATTTACTATCGATAGAACCCCAAGAAGAGGATTGGGGAGCCGGGCAACAGGAAGAAGATACCCTTCCACCCGCTCCTACGAATGTCCGCGCGAACCCTGATCATAGTCGTATTACTCTCACATGGGATCCGGTTCCAAACGCACTTTACTATAATTTATATTTCATGACGACCAAAGGAGTCGAGGTTCACGCCCCGGAGCTGGCGCGTCCCATTGCCTCACCCGATGACTTCAACCCTCGACTAGGCCTTACGATGGAAAAGGCCAATTGCATTGAGGGTGCGGCCTCTCCCTATGAACATAATGATCTGGCTAATAATCTTTGTTACCACTACGCCATCACGGTGGTGACTGAAGAGGGTGAAAGTCCCCTTTCTGAAGAAGTCATGTCCATTCCTTCTCCGTATCTGACGGTGATGCAATTCGGAGAGGAAGGTTTTGACGATGGTGAATTTAAATCCCCGACCGGCCTTGCTGTGGATAAGGATGGAAATATTTACGTGGGGGATACTGACAACCATTCAATCCAAAAGTTTGATCGAAACGGAAAGTTTGTGGCTCGTTGGGGAGAAGAACCTGATACGGCAGAGGGGAGTTTTTACTATCCCCGTGGTCTCGCGACATCCCCAGAAGGGGACGTCTATGTCGCTGACAGTGGGAATAATCGGATTCAAAAGTTTGATCCCGATGGAAATATCATGAACGCCTGGGGAAAGTTTGGGTTCGCATGGCGTGGAGCTGAAGCTGGCAAATTCGATGTACCCTGGGGAATTACCACCGACACCCAAGGCAACTTGTTCGTGTCGGACACCAGTAATGCCCGCATCCAAAAATTTCTCCCTGATGGAACACCCGTGCTCAAATGGGGACGGGATGGGGGCTACGATGGCGCGTTTTTCTACCCTCGGGGGCTCTCCGTCGACTTTATCGGCAATATCTATGTCGCCGATGAAGGCAACCATCGCATTCAAAAGTTCGATGCACGGGGGAACTTCCTCTTGAAATGGGGAAAGGAGGGCAACGCGCCTGGACAGTTTAAGTCGCCTTGGGGCGTGGCCTGTGATGCCCTTGGTTATGTGTATGTGGTGGATAGCGGTAACCATCGCGTACAAAAATTTGACTCCAATGGGACTTATCTTTGCTCCTGGGGCAATCGCGGGCTAACGGAGGGGCAGCTGAATTTCCCCTCGGGCATTGCCGTGGACAACGAAGGTTACGTCTATGTCATCGATAGTGGGAACCACCGTTTAAGTAAATTCGCCCCCACCGAGGAAGAACTCAACCGCGGGAAACAAGAAAAAAAGACGACATCCGACCTATCCGCTCCCATTAACTTGGTTGTCAAGCCAGGGGATACCGAAAATATCATCAGCTGGCTGGATGTCCCTACTGCGGTGAGCTACAACCTGTACTTCAGCACCAACCCCAATCTGACCATCGATACCTCCACAAAAATTGAGGGAGTCACCAGCCCCTACTTTCACGGCGGGCTCACGAATGACACTCCTTATTTTTACGGATTAACGGCTGTGACAGAAGACGAGGCAGAAAGTCCCTTATCCGAAGAACAAATGGCAATTCCCGTCCTCATTGACGTCACCGCTCCCCAAAATCCCGACATCGTCCTCAACCACGGTTCACATATGACCAATAGTCCCGATATGGTAGCGACTATTTCAGCGAAGGACGTCGACAGCGGAGTCGCAGCCTACTTTATTTCCGAGAACCCCATGACTCCAAGCGGCACCATGCCAGGATGGGTTGACGTTGAACCGGAACAAAAATTCGGAGCCACCATCCCCTTTACCACATCCCCGGGGGATGGGACCAAAACAGTGTATGTGTGGTTTAAGGACGCGAATAATAACGTTTCGGTCCCTGCGAGCACGTCTATCCTCCTTAACACTTCAGGGTACATCTGTATTGACAAATGGGGAAAACCTGGCCGGGGCGCGTCTCTCCTCCATGGCGGGGAATTTATCGCTCCGATGTACGGGATGACGATCGACCGCCAAGGGTCGATGTTTGTGGTTGATAATGGGAATAACCGGGTTCAAAAGTTTGACCGGGCAGGGAATTTCATCCTTCTCTGGGGAAATTTTGGTTCTTCAAACGGCAATTTCAATAATCCTACGGGTATTGCCTGTGATGGTGAAGGGAATGTTTATGTCGCAGACACCAATAATCATCGAGTCCAAAAATTCGACGGAAAACTCGGTCATTACATGATGAAAATCGGTGGCCGTGGAAACGGCGAAGGGCAATTTAACGCCCCCTGGGGTGTGGCGGTCGACCGGGTTCGTGGCTATGTCTATATCGTGGACAGTGCGAACTTCCGCATCCAGAAATTTGATGATTCCGGCGAATTCATCATGCAATGGGGAAATTTTGGGAATGGTGATGGACAATTCTATTTCGCCAGAGGAATCGCCGTGGATCAAACCGATGGCACAGTCTACGTCGTCGACATGGGAAATCACCGTATTCAAAAATTTGATACCAGCTCCAATGTCCTTCCACAACTCCTCACAAAATGGGGAGGAGGACTCGGACCCGGACATGCCAGCAGTGCACAGGCTCAAGAACCAGGTCAATTTCGCTCACCCTGGGGAATTGCGATCGATGAAGCCGGTGATGTGTTCGTGACTGATACCGGCAATCAACGAATTCAAAAATTTGATCGTGACGGAAATTTCATTACCCAGTGGGGCGGATTCGGCACTGAAGGAGGCCAATTCAACTTTCCGTATGGGATCGGTGTCGACAATCGGGGCCACGTTTTTACCGTCGACAGTGGAAACATGCGGGTACAACAATTTATGCCCGCCGAAGAAGCCGAAGATCATTTTCAAGAGGAAGAAACGTTGGCTTTTATTCCCGAAGCGGGGGAATGACGGACCCGTGGCGGTGGAGCCCCAACCCTAACCGCCCTTCACGTTCTACTACAAGCCCAAGGATGGGGTTGGTCAACATTCAATCAAGACAGACTGAATGTCTTATCCAACATAACCCAGGGCCAACCCGAGGTCTTGGACACTCAGGTCCTTACCCCTGCGCCTTTCCTAAGCCCCTTGGGAAGCACATTGACTGAAGTTACTCGGGAAACTAAGATGGCTGGCGCAAGGACAACGAAACAGATCGACGAGAGCATTCCACGTATTGCCCTAAGGTCCTAGAATCATGTGGGAAGAACAAACCCGGGTTGGCTTGACGTTTGATGATGTGGTTTTGGTACCCCGTCGTTCCAATATCATTCCGACCGACGTTGAAACATCAACTCAACTGACACGAAAAATCCGAATAAAAATTCCTATCATTAGCGCCGCGATGGATACTGTTACGGAGGGACGACTCGCCATTGCCGTCGCTCGAGAGGGCGGAATTGGCATTGTCCATCGAGCCCTGTCTCCGGAACAACAGGCTGCAGAAGTTGATAAGGTGAAAAAATCAGAGAGCGGCATGATTTTATCTCCCATCACCATTTCCCCGGATCACACGATTCGAGATGCCCATCATTTAATGGCGACGTATAGAATTTCCGGAATTCCTGTCACACAAGACCGAAAACTTGTTGGAATTCTGACCAATCGGGATTTGAGGTTTGAAAACCGTTTGGATCTTAAAGTTTCCCAAGTCATGACCAGAGGGAAGCTTGTGACGGCCCCGGAGGGTACCAGTTTGGAGAAAGCCCAAGCCATCCTCCATGAACATCGTATTGAAAAACTTCCTGTCGTAAACGAACAATTCGAACTTCAGGGCCTCATAACCATTAAGGATATTCAGAAAAAAATCAAATACCCTTTGGCCTGTAAAGATGAACATGGACGGCTTCGAGTCGGGGCTGCTGTTGGTGTGGGTGCTGATGTGGAGGAACGATTGGAACGGCTGACCAAGGCCGGGATTGATTTAATCGTTGTCGATACGGCCCATGGCCATTCACAAGGGGTGATCGATCGAGTCAAGTCCATAAAAAAACAGTACCCCACGCTGGAGGTCATCGCTGGGAACGTGGCCACTCCGGAAGCCACAACCGACCTGATCAATGCCGGGGCCGATGCGATAAAAATTGGAGTCGGCCCGGGATCGATTTGCACGACCCGTATCGTCTCAGGGGCCGGCGTCCCACAACTCACGGCCGTGGCCGACTGTGCCATCATCGCGAAGAAGCACCAAGTTCCCTTAATTGCAGACGGTGGGATCAAATATTCCGGAGATCTCACGAAAGCCCTCGCGGCCGGGGCATCCTCTGTCATGATCGGATCCCTCTTCGCGGGGACCGAAGAATCCCCGGGAGAAACCGTCCTCTACCAAGGACGCACGTACAAAGAATATCGTGGCATGGGATCTCTCGGAGCGATGGAGCGGGGCGGAAGAGACCGATACGGACAAGAAGGCCAAGAAACCTCCAAGCTTGTTCCCGAGGGCATTGAGGCCAGGGTCCCCTACAAAGGAAATTTGTCCGTCATGGTGTATCAACTCGTCGGGGGATTAAAGGCAGGGATGGGATATTGCGGATGCCGAACGATCCCAGAGCTTCAACAGGAAGCGCGTTTCATTCGTCTGACCTCCGCAGGATTACGTGAAGCCCATGTCCACGATGTCATTATCACCAAAGAGGCCCCGAACTACCAGGCGGATTGACTTCGGTATCGACGAAGCCCTTCACGGCTCATGTTCCCACCCGTACGACGATGGATTCACCTCACGATACGATTGTTATCCTTGATTTTGGATCACAATACACTCAGCTCATCGCCAGACGGATTCGAGAGTTTCGTGTCTTCTCCGTCATCCTCCCTGCACATGCCAGTGTAAAGAACATCCTTACCTTTCACCCCAAAGGACTCATATTTTCCGGGGGGCCTTCCAGCGTCACACAAGAACAGGCTCCAAAGATTGATCAGAGTATTTTCGATCTTGACATCCCAATCCTGGGAATTTGCTATGGGATGCAATTACTCGCTCAACAATGCGGTGGAACCGTCAATCCTACCCCACATCGCGAATTTGGACGGGCCGATTTATACATTGATGATCATCATGAGCTCTTCATGGGTATTGATTTCTCCTCCCCTTTTCCAGTGTGGATGTCCCATGGGGACTCTGTCCAACAACTTCCCTTGACCTTCAGTGCCATCGCCCATACCCTCCATGCCCCAATCGCGGCGATGAAGGGCTCCATAGGGTCTCAGACCCTCTACGGCATCCAGTTTCACCCCGAGGTCGTGCACACCCTTCATGGGTCCACGATTCTTCAAAATTTTGCGCGACATGTGTGCGGCTGCCAGCCGACCTGGACCATGGGGTCATTCATCGAACAATCGGTTCAACGTATTCGGGAAACCGTCGGAACCAACAAGGTGATTTGCGCACTAAGCGGTGGAGTGGACTCAACCGTGGCCGCCGTCCTTGCTCATCAGGCCATTGGGGATCAGTTAACCTGTATATTCATCGATAACGGACTCATGCGTAAGCACGAGGTCGATCAACTCGAGAACGTGTTCGAATCCGCTTATCATATGAAGGTCAACATTATCGACCGTGGTGAGGCCTTTCTTTCTGCATTAGGTCGGACCATTGACCCTGAAAAAAAGCGAAAGATCATCGGGCGCCAATTCATCAAAGTCTTCGAACAAGAAGCCCTCGCCATCGGAGAAGTGAAATTTCTCGTCCAAGGGACTCTCTACCCCGATGTCATTGAAAGCCTGAGTGTGAAAGGTCCATCCGCCACCATAAAAACTCACCATAATGTCGGGGGCCTTCCCAAACGCATGAAATTCACACTCATCGAACCGTTTCGCGAACTGTTTAAGGATGAAGTCCGTGAATTAGGCTTAGAACTAGGACTCCCGGAGGATATCGTCTGGCGCCAACCCTTCCCGGGTCCTGGGTTGGCCATCAGAATCTTAGGAACCGTTACCCAAGGCAGATTGACCCTTCTTCGAGAAGCCGACGCCATCGTACGTGAAGAGATCGATCGGGCAGGATTGGCCAGAGACATTTGGCAATATTTTGCCGTATTGCTCCCCATTCAAACCGTCGGAGTGATGGGGGATCAACGAACCTATGAATCGGTCATCGCCATCCGCGCCATCACGAGTACGGATGGCATGACGGCCGATTGGGCTGACATTCCCCGTGCAGTTTTGGGCAAAATGTCCAACCGCATCATCAATGAAGTCCAAGGAGTCAATCGGGTGGTGTATGATATTAGCTCTAAACCACCCGCGACGATCGAATGGGAATAGTCATGATGGTTCAAGAGTCACCCACCCGACTCCAAAAGGTCATTGCCCGGGCAGGTATCGCATCCCGAAGACAGGCGGAAGAACTGATTAAGCAAGGACTGGTCACGGTCAATGGACAAACCGTCCTGACCTTGGGGACCAAGGTTGATCCGGATCACGATCATATAAAAGTCAAAGGGCGACACCTCAAAGCCCAAGCTCCTGACATGTTTCTCTTACTCCATAAACCGCCAGGGTACCTTTCTACGCTCCAGGACCCGGAAGGGCGACCCACGATCAAACAATTGCTTCCCAAACCTTCCTTGCGCCTCTTCCCGGTCGGCCGATTGGATTTTGACAGCGAAGGACTCATGCTCCTCACTAATAACGGAGATATTGCTCAAGCCTGTTTGCACCCGACCCATCATGTACCCAAAACGTATCGAGTGAAGATCAAAGGCAAACTTGAAGAACAAGAGATCAAAGCACTTTCCAAGGGTCTCCCATTAGAGGATGGAATCACTGCGCCAGCTAAAGTCAAGAAAAGTGGCAAAGCGGAATCAAATTCTTGGATAGAAATCTCGATTCACGAAGGAAGAAAACATCAAGTTAAAAGAATGTTCGAGTACATTGGACATCCGGTCATCCGATTAAAACGCATTCAATTTGGCCCCCTCAACTTAGGGTCATTATTGCCTGGACACAGTCGCTATGCGACGGATAAAGAGGCCAATGCCCTCAGACAGCTCGTGGCTGGAATGGACAAATCATCCACTTCCATACGAAAGAGCGGCTCTCACTCCAAGGCGATGGGATCTTCAAAGAGAGGTGCCGCTACAGCCTCTAAAAAGCCGGCGAGGAAATACCAGAAATCTTAGGGGATTGTTGGGTCGGAGCAAAATTCGACAAACGATGAACACAGTATCGAGATATATAGAAAGGGTATCCAGGTGAAACGCACCCATCATTGTGGTGAATTAACACTCGAGCACGTCAACCAGTCGGCCACCGTCGCAGGATGGATCGATAGCCGAAGAGACCATGGCGGTGTTATTTTCATCGATCTCCGGGACCGTTATGGACTAACGCAAATCGTTTTTGATTCGGAAGAGAATAGTAGCCTGCATCAAATGGCCGACCGACTGAGGAATGAATACGTGATCGCCGTCACCGGAACAGTTACTGTCCGTCCTGAAGGATCAGAAAACCCCAACCTTCCCACCGGCGCTATTGAAATTCGGGTCACGCACCTTGAACTTTTTAACGAAGCGAAACCGCTGCCATTTTCCATCGAAGATGACACGAACACCTCAGAAATGCTTCGCCTCAAACATCGCTATCTAGATTTTCGACGTCCGAAAATGCAAGAGCTCCTTGCTCTTCGAAGTGACGTCACCCATCTCATCAGAAACTTCTTGCACCAACATCAATTTCTCGAGATTGAAACTCCGATCTTGACCAAGAGTACCCCAGAAGGAGCCCGAGACTATCTCGTACCCAGTCGGGTCAATCCTGGGGATTTTTTTGCGCTTCCACAATCCCCACAACTCTTTAAACAATTACTCATGATTGGGGGAGCTGATCGATACTATCAAATCGCTCGATGTTTTCGTGATGAGGACCTGCGCCTCGATCGCCAACCGGAATTCACCCAAATTGACTTGGAAATGTCCTTTGTCGATCAAGAAGACCTCCTTCAACTCAACGAAGACCTGATCCGCTTAGTTTTTAAAGAAGCGAAAGGAATCAATCTCCCATCAGCATTCCCGCGATTAACCTTTGATGAAGCGATGGGACGTTATGGGACGGATAAGCCGGATTTACGGTTTGAGCTTCCCCTCGAAGATTTGGGCGATTATGCCCGAACGTGTGACTTTAAGGTTTTTCGGACTGCCGTAGAAACCGGAGGCATGGTCAAAAGTTTAGTCATACCAGGGGGTGCCAGCTTTACGAGGAATAGGATTGACAACCTTATCGGCACCGCTAAAGATTTTGGTGCTAAGGGGTTAGCCTGGGTCAAGATTAACGAAGATGGAAATTTAGATTCCTCCATCGCCAAATTTCTCGACACACAAAAACTTAGGGAAGCGTTGCCGACAGCCCAGCCTGGGGACCTTCTAATCTTTGTGGCTGACCAAGCTCCGATCGTCCATGACGTTCTTGGACGCATCCGCCTCTTACTCGGGGAAGAATTGAACCTGATCGATCATACACGGTGGGAACCCCTCTGGGTCATGGATTTCCCGATGTTCGAATTCGATCAAGAAACAAAGCGCCATGTGGCCCTCCATCACCCTTTCACTTCTCCCCGGCCCGAAGATCTTCCATTACTGGACACGGAACCCCTGAAAGTCAAAACTCTGGCTTACGATATGGTCTTGAATGGATTGGAATTAGGTGGAGGGAGCATCAGGATTCATGGTCCAGGCGTCCAAGAGAAAGTGTTTAATCTCCTGAACATTTCCAAACCTGAAGCTCGAGAGAAATTTGGATTTCTCCTCGATGCCTTAGAATCGGGAGCTCCTCCTCATGGAGGAATCGCCTTCGGGCTAGACCGATTGGTGATGCTACTAGGGAAAACCGAATCGATCAGAGATGTCATCCCCTTCCCAAAAACACAAAAAGCCCAATGCTTACTGACCGAGGCTCCCTCCAAGGCCACCCCGGAACAGCTGCAGGAACTCTCAATTCGCACTGTCGTCAAGAAGCCAGTAGAAGAGGCTTAGGCTTTCATCACATCCACCACAATCGAATGAAGCCCGGTGGCACCTGCGGGTTGAGGTCGGGTTATTTCTGAGGTTTGTACTTTTCCCTTGGCATCAATGGCCCGAACAAACACCATGTGTTTCCCCGGTTCCGGAACATCCCAATCATAGTTCCAAATGACCCAGGTATAAGGGGAAAGTGGTGGTTCTATTTCAGCCGACACCCAAGTTTTTTCTTTATCAAAACTCAATTGGACTTCCTGAATCGTCTCCCTCCCGCCAAAGGCAATCCCTCTGAGCCGCTGCCGAAGCCCTGGAACCGATTGATAATGACCCGGGCTGTCTATTCGGGAAAAAATATGGATGTGGCCCTCGTCAGTCCAACCTTTTTGTTGCCAATATCCCTTATAGTCACCATTGTAGACTTCAATTTCCGTGATCCATTTGACGTTTTTAATCCCATAGAGACCAGGTACGACTAACCGAACGGGAAACCCGTGATCTTTGGGAAGTTTTTCCCCATTCATAAGATACGCCAGCATCACATCGTCTTCCATGGCCCGGGAAAAGGGAATGCTATCGTGGTAACCATCAGCGGCGCGAAAGATGACATCGCGCGCCGTATCGGAATCCGCGCCCACCTCTTCCAGCAACGCTTTTAGAGAAATACCTCGCCACATGGCTGTTCCTAAACTACTCCCACCCGGCAAGGTATCGATGCACATCAACGTCACGGCTTGATCGAAGGAATCCCGGTTAAGTAGATCTCGCCATTTCATCAATACGGGTTTTTTTACGGCACCTTTTACCACCATATGCCATTGTTCAATATCCAGGTCACGAGTGAAATTGTAGGAGGCATCCATAAAGTTGACCGTGTAAAACTTGTCGTTCGGCGTAAAATACACCGTATCTCTGGGAGGGACCGCAAACATCGAACCCAAATCACATCCCGGAAGGGCTAACCCTGCAGCAGTCAGGCCCCCAATTTTAAAAAGTGCCCGGCGAGTAAAGGCCGGAAATTGGTTAAGGGAGAGAAAGGATGGATGCATAGGACTGTTATTATCCAACACCTTTTTTCCTTTAAACAAGCTTACAATACCAAAATACAAATTTAGTTAAAATTACCTATTAGGTGCATTCAACCCTGTATGGCGGCCACAGAAGGGCCCCTTTGTTTAGGAAGAAAAGTGAATCGGAGAAAAGCTAGACGGAAACAATAAAACCTTCGAGAGGAAAAAATGAAAAATCGCGCAAAGATTGCGATGAGGCTAAAACGATTACTCCCGAGAGGCCAACGAGGTTTGAATTTCCGAGAAGGTTTCTTCTGCCTCGGGTAACAGATCTTCCCGTTTTTGTTCTCTCGCCAGCTCAAGCGCTCTTTTTGCCAAGTCAAAGGCTTCTTGATGTTCACCACGTTCAGCACAAGCCCTCGCAACAACCATTCGAGCATTAATAGCCGTTGGATCTTCTTTGATCACCTCACGCAAGATGGCCTCACCCTTTTCATCATCGCCCCCGAGAAACCCCGGGATTTCAATGAGAATCGTTCCCTTAGAAGAACGGGCATCTAAATGTTGTGGGTTCAGGAGAAGAGTTTGATCTAAAGCATCCATCATCCGCCCGTATTCAAACACGGAAAAGACCACTTCTCCATTTGATCGCATCCGTTCCCCAATACTGCAAAATAACGCAAAGTGGGCATCGGCAGACTTTTCATCCAATTCAACCGCTTTTTCGGCAAGGTCACGGCCTTTTTCAAAGTGGACCAGACGAACCTTTGGATCTTTTGCACGTCTCCCTAACTGACATTGCTCCATAGATTCACTCGTCAAGGCTTGGGCAGATTTCTTCGAACCATCATCAGCCCACCCAAGAAACGGGTGACTCAAGGCCCAAAACATCACGAAAAACAATAATTTCATTCGATACAATCGCTGTCGCATCGGCCATATTCCAAACAGCACCATATCCATGGACTACCTACCTTGCAGCCATCGATATCTCTTCGGTTAATTTTAAGATTTTTAAAGATTTATTTGAAGAAACCCATCAATTTATACCATATTTTTCTTTTGCTGCCAATAGTTTAGTGAATCTTGATGGACCAAAGGTTTTTATAGTTTTTGATTTCAATTTTATCATTTCCCTGTTTTTTTCAACTATTCTGGTAGATGTTTCTATGCAAGGAGTTTTCAGCGACAACCATCATCTTCTTCGAATAAGATACAGACATGCGAGATTGCCCCACAGAGACTACTCGATTAAAATATTGACTCAAAAGCCTTGGGCATGCAACCTCTTTTTGTAACGACAGAAAAACCTCTTAAATTCTGCAATGTTTAGGGTTACCTGAGAAATTCATGGACCAGGAAGAAATTCGTCAATTATGGGCTGAAGGGCAGGACTGGGTCATCAAACGCCAGAATGATCAATACTTTTATCGCCCTGAAGGGAAGTATGGGGATTGGCAAACCGGACTTCCACCTGGAGTCCTTCCTTCAGATGTGGAAATCCTCTTTCAGGATTGAATTTCCCTTAATTCCTAAGTTGTCATAAAACTCTAGCGTCATCCCCTAGCATATTTTCTCTCCGGCCTGACTCAAAAGTCATTCCTCCACCAAGATGCCTTTCTCCGGAAGAATCATCGGCCTGCTCAAGGAATACATGCATGATTTAGTGGAACAAGCCAAACAAGAAGAAGCGGCCCATGCGTCCTTCGGGTTTGCCGCTCAACCCTATCGGGCCGACCAAGCCTTATCCGATCTATTGGCTATTTTAGATGATCGGATTGAGTCTGAGGGTGTCCAAGTGGGCTTACCGACCGAATTTCTCCACGAAATGTGGACATTGTGTAATCAAGCCAATCCAGAGATTTCGGATCAGGTCTGGTTATGGAAAAACTTAGAGGACAAAACCGTCTCAAAGGCCGAGGTTCGCGAGAAGACCTATCGAGCATTGATCACGTTTTTGGAATCTCAACCCGAAGAGGAAAACTTCGATCCTGGAGAAAATGAAAACTGAAGGGCTACCCACTCATTCTGAATTCTCGAGGAACAATGCCTCCAGCCATGGCGTCCAAACGTGACAATCATTTCTTCTTCATCTTCCCAGAGTAATCCAGACAAAAACAACAAGGTTCCTTCATGAGAAAAACGCAAAAATTCGCGCTGAACTTCAAGCAATGTTTTCCGGTCTAAGTTAGCCAAAATAATGTCATACGAAGACGGGAAACAGTCCTGGATGGTGCTGCAAAGCAGTTCAAGTTCGTCATTAAATGTATTCTCTCGGGCATATTCACGGGCACAATCGATGGCCGTCTGATCAATATCAAACCCGAATGCCTTATATGCCCCTAAACGTAGGGCCACCATGCTGAGAATTCCACTCCCCGTCCCTACATCCATCACCCTCAAGCCTCGATCCCAGTTCACATCCTCTAAACACTCGATCAATAATTGTGTCGTATCATGATGCCCTGTACCAAAAGCCTGTTTGGGATCGATGATAAGATGAATATCTTCAGGTGAGCTCTTGAGAGGCGCCGACCGGTTCGGGCTAATACATACACGTGTTCCCACCCTTATGGGTTGCACTGAGTTAGCCCATGTTTCATTCCAATCCTTTTCTTCGACATGGGATACCGTAATGGAAGAGGCCGGGAGAGAAATATCAACAATCGCCAATGCTTGAGAAATGTGTTCGACGATTTTTTCGGGATTTCCCCGCCAATACAGGACGATACCGTCGTCCCGTTGCCAACTGCCTAGAAAGCTTGAATCGGTGATGACACCAACCAATTCGACGGAATTGGTCAACAGAGGAAGAAAAATTTGGTGAATCGCCATCATTCAATCATATTGACGGAACACATTTCAGCCGATAAGGTCCAAGGACCCTATGGGATATCAATCTTCTCAACTCCGTGAACACAGTCTTCTCCGCCTGATCCGACGCTGTGAAGGGTTGTCCCTTCTCGGAGATCAAGGCTCTCAGCTCTATACGAAATGGCGATTAGGAATTTTTGCCACCGGCAGTCTCGTCGTCATTGGATTGTACCAGAATGCCTGGTTTCATACGGGCAACGCCCTGCTCTTCGTCTTCCTTGTAGGATTCCTTACCGTATCCTATTTTCATCAACGATTAAAATTTCGAATAGCTCGACTTCATCAATGGCATGACCTAAAATCTGATCAACTCGCTCGCCTGCGTCTTGATTGGAAGAGCTTTCCCTCCTCTACCCTTTCACCCCCAGAGCATCATCCTTTTGCCTTAGATTTGGACTTAACCGGCCCACATTCTTTATTCACACTCTTGGATACCACCTTTTCCCAACAAGGGCAGAAAGAATTGATCCACTGGATCCTTGGTTGTGATCAGGCTGAGTGGAATACACTCCCTTGGGCCGACCGACAAGCCCTCGTCCGAGAAGTCTTTCCACTTTCCAGACTCCGAGATCGTTGCCTCCTGGCGACTCGGCTTAAGCATTCAGGACGTCTGGATAGCGATCGTATTACAGCAATGATCCAACAACCTCTTTCCCTCAGATCACTTTCGGCGATCGTATGGGGAGCTTGCACTTTAACAGGCTTAGCCATTCTCCTTTTTGGTTGGACCATACTTTCTGACGCTCCACACTATTGGCTCCTCCCTCTTCTCGGCTATGTCTTCTTGTATTTCATGCAAGCGGGACACATCAAACCACTCTTTAGTCGAGCCCTCTCACTTCACATGGAACTCGAAAAACTTTCGTCTGTGATACACATTCTGGAGACCACCTCCCACAGACATATCCCCACCACTCAGAAGATTTTCCATCCACTTTTTCACTCATCCAGCCGCCCCACGCAAGCATTAAAACAGCTTCAGAGAATTTGCCACGCTCTGAGTATCAAAGCCCATCCACTCATCCATTTGGGGGTGAATCTCATCATTCCCTGGGACCTCATCTTTATCCAACGGCTTGATCTTTTACTCTCAGACCTTCGTGAGTCAGTCCCGGTCTGGATTAGGTGCATCGGTCAATTCGACGCTGCCTGTGCCTTCGGACGCTTTGCTTATTTAAACCCGGACTATACCTGGCCAAATCTGGAGACCTCTGGACACACCACCTCGGATTCTGGTCTAACCGCTTCTCAACTTGGACATCCCCTCATTTCTTCAACCCAAAGGGTCCACAATGACTTCACCCTTCGCGGGACAGGGTCCGTGGTATTAGTGACGGGTTCGAATATGTCAGGGAAAAGTACCTTTCTCCGGACGGTGGGGATTAACCTCTGCCTGGCCCAAGCTGGAGGTCCGGTCTGCGCCTCTCAATTTTCCTGGACATGGGCACGACTTTACTGCTGTATCAGGGTGACCGACGCACTGAATGAAGGGCTTTCCTATTTTTACGCGGAAGTGAAACGCCTAAAGGTCATCTTGGACGCCATCCAAGACAACCAGAGGGCTCCGGTCTGCTTCCTTATTGATGAGATTTATCGGGGGACCAACAACCGGGAACGTTTAGCTGGCAGTGCAGCATTCGTCCAAGCCTTTGAAAACAGTCACGGATGGGGGCTGATTTCCACACACGATCTTGAGCTTACTCACCTTGCCTCGACTCATGCATTCATCAAGAATGCTCATTTTCAAGAATCGGTGGGCAATGGCACCTTAGCCTTTGATTATCGATTGCGCTCCGGGCCCTGTCCCACAACCAATGCTCTACGAATCATGGCTCAAGAAGGATTACCTGTCCCTAAAGGGTCCCTTGGCCCACCACGTCTCTAAGTCTGCGTGAGAGCAAACCACATGAGACTTTCCTCTATCCGACCCACCAAACAGTCCTTTTACGATTCAAAAAAAGGATTAGGGCGACACAAGGCCAACATCCCCCTGGGCTTGATCGGTTTTAGAACCTGTGGAAGTCCCACATTGCGCACAAAGATATTCGTAGAGGTTTCCACTGGGAAGCACGAGGAGCAAACGCTCGCGCGCGGGAGTGGCTGTTTGGCACTTTGGGCAGAACAAGAGGGAGGCTCGAAGAGACTCAAATTGTCTTGGGTCTTCTTGAGGAACAGGAGGGCGACCCATTCGCCGTCGTGGTGCAGGTCCTGAAGGAATAGGGAACGGTGGTCGAGGCATAAGTACAATCTTAGCCAAGGACTGATGAAGGGTCAAGAATACGGTCTGCCACCATTATTAAAGATTTATCTTACACTATTCCAATCGAACATCATCGACGAATAGCGTAAGGGGCTGAGAAGGATGTAAGGCGAAAACCACAATCGAACGGATAGAATGCAGATCCATCCTTCGTCCTTTCGGGGCAGAAAACACTTCTTCAAGGGATATTTGGATGTGATTCAACCCTGGTGCAATGAAGAAGTATCGATTAAAGCGATCATTATGTTCTCCGTTATGACCCCGATCATCAATCCGAATGGCAAGCCGAATGTCCTGTTCCAATGGAGAAAATACCTCAAACCGAAATGTCGTAAATCCGCTCCAGTCCGGGTATGCTTCCAGGAGATGAAGACCTGGATATTTCCCAGGCTGAAACTCGAGTTGGCCCACAAAATCATCTGAAGCTTTATCCCAACCGTCCGGTGCAGGAACGACGCTGAATGTTCCCCCACTCATACGGATAAATTTCAATTCCCACCCTGATGAAAAGGTCAAGATATCCGGGAATTGGTTCGCTCGGGCAACATAGGCATAGGACCAAGAAAGAACGGGCACCAGGGTAAAGATGATCACACAAACGACCAACAGACGACACAACACCGTGGAATACGGTGTTTTCCACCATGTCCACCGAGGGGGTAGTTGTCGATCAACGGTAGCCATGAATCCCAAGGCACAGAAAGCCCCGAGAAGATCGTACCCCCAATCCATAACAGAAGATGTGCGGGTTGGCGAAAAAGTTTGAGCCCATTCGCTCAACCCTCCAAGGATGAGCACACCAAAAAATGCTATCACATAATGTACTCGGGAATAGACCTTTCCTGCAGGACCTATTTGACGAGAAAGAAAGAGGAGGAAGAGGGCAACCAGTCCAAACAGAGGAACATGGGAAAAATCATTGACAGCTTTGATGAGAAAAGTGGGACGAGGAAAGGGAACCCAAAGGGCAAACAGAACGGCCACGATCAGGACACTAAATCCCAGGAGACCAAGAATCCTATGAATACCCGTTGAATGTGTTGATGTGAAGGAGGTGTTTCCCACTAAACGCTCTCATCATAAAACGGGGGGATCACACCACATGTCACCCCTGAAAATGGCCCTCACAGATCCTTTTTTTCACTGTAAAAAGTTTCACCCGGTCCGTTCAACCACACACCGAACTTTTCGGGCAAATTCCGCCCAGGCATGACCAAAGGAAGTGTGTTCATTGCACAGGAATTATGCCAGACGGACCATGGGAGTCTCTTGTGGAAAGAACATCCCCTGACGAAAAACCAGGGGCTTGGACACCTGCGCGGAGATACGGTCTCCAGGAAGGACTATTCCCACGAGATTCAGAGGATCGGAAGCCGAAAGGATGAGTTCCTGGGTTCCCGCATGTAAATCTCGCCGAACGGCCCGTAACGCCTCTACTGCTTCAGGCAAAGCAAATTGCTCTCCGGCAAAACCCTCAACAAAGCGCCCGCCTCTCATTTCACCCCTCCATTCCATTTTTCGATAGTGAAGCAGCAATTCCCTCCAAGTCACCGGAAGGGTTTCCCGTTTCAAGAGGTCACGAAAGACCACCCCATACCGACGGGCTAATTGTTTGGCCCAGAGTTCATGCGGATGGTATTTTTTGCTTTTTTCGTCTTCTTCATATGCGACTTCGACCCCCAACAAATCCCAACGTCCTGCACTGTGCCGAGGACGTCGAGTCCGATCTTTCCCCTCAGCTCTTCGACGTTTGGGATTCAACAAAGCACGCAACGGATCAAATCCATCTGCCGTCACAAGACCCCCAGCAACAAGTTCCCAAAGAGCCTGTTCGACTTCAGCGGCTAAATGTCCTGTCCGACTTAACAGGTCCTTAAAAAAACTGGCGCCTCGCTGCCTCAAACATTCAACGACTTGTTGAGCGACACTACTCAAGGGAATCTGGAACCTCATGAGTCCCTGCTGGCTTTGCGGTCTGGCTACCGATAAAATCCAATGCAGTTCTTCCCGTTGCACAAGACTAATGGGTGCAAGACTCGTCGGAGTGAGGGGTTTTCGAAACTGGGTGGCTTTACCGTCCTGCTTCGACAAGGACCACCCGCTGGAATTCTGTAGTACGGAGGAACTGTCGACCGTCACAATGAGTCGTTTGGCCTCCGGGAAGGTCAGTCGTCCCCAAGTGACTTCTCCCCTGAGGCAAAGATTATCTAACCATTCGGGTTTGTAATTGGCTACGCGTCTTTTGAGAATGAAAGATTCCCACGACGAAGATGGAGCTTCAAACCCTGATAATTGCGAAACGACCTCCCGCAGCCCAGCCTCTCCATGTAATTGCGTCCCTGAAGCACAATGCTGCCACCGGAAAAGGAACCGCATAAAGTCGGCGGCCGTGACGGGCTCAATTTCTTTCCGTAAGACCGTCACCGTTCGACGGTGAATGCGAGCCAGGAGATGACGGTCGCACCATTCCTCTTCCTTGGGAGAATTTGGGTACTCCCCATGTTCGTGGCCTTTCATGGAACGGAACTGACCGCGCAGGATCAGCCCTTGTCCTTCCAAAGCCAATAAAGCCTGTTGAACGAGAACCAAAGAAAGACCGAGTTTTTTCGATAATTCCTTGGAAGTCAGAGGCCCCAAGTGCGCCATCCATCCCTGGACGATATACCGTACAGCGAAGTCTGGAGTGTGTCCTTCAGAGTCTAGTGAGTTGGGAAATCGATCGAACAAGGCTTGAACCTTGGAGAGGTGCTCTTGAGTCGTCCAGCCTATTTCTTGTCCATTCTTTGGGAATTTTTCACCCCTGTTCCGTACGGGAGTGGCGCGGCCATCTGCCAATAAAGCTGTGAGTTCTTCTCTCCAGGACTCGGCCAATTGAATCGGCAACCACCCCACCATTTGCAGAACATCATATAATTCATCGGCATCTCGAATAGATGGCCAGACTTCTTCGACAACGGATTGTATGACGCCTGCATCAAGAGTTCCCATTTTTCCATCGAAATTCATCGGCATACTTCGCCGAAGATTCACCGCACGAGCACGGCGTTCCTCTAACGGGGCATCATCCAGGAAGGCATAGGGATTAGCATTTAAAATTTCATGCGCAAAGACTGAAGGCACAGGAGACTCCACAGCACGGACGTGAATACGCTGATCGTCAATGCCTTGCAATACCCCTCGTAGCCCTTCCAGATCCATCGCTTCGGTTAAACAATCAAGAAGAGTTTCTTGGACAAGAGGGTGTTCGGGGATGGGAATATCCCCCACATGGTTATCCCCACACGCAGCGGCCATGGGGAACGCAGCGGCCAGGAGATCTTCCGCTCGCATGCGTTGCAAATGAATGGGGACTTTTTTCCCTTTTTGGAACCGTAACAGGGCCAGCGATCGGGAGACATTCCAGCGCCAGCGGGTCAGGAAAAGCGGAGTCGCTAAGGTGGCTTGGGTTAACACCTCCCCAACCGTATTGACCTGCAAGAATTGAAAGATCGTATCAAGCGGAAAGCTATGTTGTTCCCCCAAGGACAAGACCAACCCATCATCCGTTGCGGCGGCCTGTAGTTCAAAATCAAAGTTGACACAAAATCGCTTGCGCAGAGCCAGGCCCCACGCTCGATTAAGACGTCCACCAAACGGTGCATGCAGGACAAGCTGCATCCCTCCAGCTTCATCGAAAAATCGTTCGGCAATCACACATTCCTGTGTCGGTACCCCGCCCAAAATTTTCGATCCGACCGAGACATAGGCCAGGAGTTGGTCCGCACCCGACTCTTCAAGCCCACAATGCTTCAAGAGCCATTGACGAGCATCCGCCTCTCCGGGCACGGAACCCTTTTCCAAAAAATCATAAAGACTCTGACGAACTTGAGCGACAGCCTTTGATAGTTCCAAGGACCGGGAAGGCGCTTCACCCCGCCAGAAAGGAATCGTCGGAGGAGCGCCTTGGGCATCCTCGACCCGAACTTTTCCAGTTTCGATAGTTCGAATACGCCAAGAAGTCGTCCCCAACAACATGATATCTCCGGCAAGACTTTCAATCGCAAAATCCTCATCGACGGTCCCCACGACGGTGCCGTCAGGTTCCGCCACCACCGAATAGGTGGCAGAATCCGGAATGGCTCCCCCAGAGGTTAGCGCGGCGAGACGGGCACCCCTCCTGGGCCGTACGCGTCCTTCCTGTCGATCATAACTCAACAAGGCATACACCCGACGTTGCCCTGGGATAAACCCGTCCGTTACAAGGTTCAACAATTCTTCGAACTTCTCCCAAGTTAGATCCCGGTAGGGATGGGCCGAACGGCAGACATCGAACAAGTCTCGAGCCGGCCATTCCTGTGCTCCCACTTCGGCCACTAACTGTTGCATAAGGATGTCCAAGGGGGCTGAAGGAATATTGATGGTCTCCAAATCTCCATTTCGAATGGCTCGAATTACCGCAGCACATTCCACGAGCTCGTCCCTCGTCGTACAAAACAACCGCCCTTTGGGAACCGCCCCGACCCAATGTCCGGCTCGTCCTACCCGCTGAAGACAGGTGGCGATCCCACGGGGAGACCCAATTTGACACACCACGTCCACATACCCGATATCGATACCCAACTCCAGAGAAGCCGTGGCCACCATGGCCTTAATCTGACCGGTTTTTAATCGCTCTTCTGCGGCCAATCGCAATTGGCGCGACAGGCTTCCATGATGCGACGCCACATGCTCTTCGCCAAGCCGCTCTCCTAAATGATGCGCCACCCGCTCGGCCAACCGTCGCGTGTTCACAAACACGAGAGTGGAGCGATGTGCCTCCACAATCTCTGCCAGTCGATCATACACGTCGGCCCATATGGCATTCGTGGCAACGGCTCCCAGCTCATCCTTGGGAATGGCTACCTGCAAGTCCAATTCCCGCCGATGTCCCATATCCACGATTTGACACTCCGACTCTTCCAGTAAAGATAATTGGGACCCTCCGTTACGATGGGCCGGTTCCCCGACTAAAAATTTCGCGATAGTTTCCAAAGGACGTTGAGTGGCCGAGAGGCCGATTCGGACAAGCCTCTCTTTCGTCACAGCCTCTAGACGTTCCAAAGACAAGGCCAGATGGGAACCCCGTTTATGCGGTGCCAAGGCATGAATTTCATCCACGATGACCGTATGGACCCCCCTCAACAACTCTCGGGATTTCTTGGCGGTCAACAGGAGATACAAGGATTCAGGGGTCGTCACGACGATATGGGGAGGGTGCTTCACAAGACGTTGACGTTCGGAAGATGGAGTATCCCCCGTACGGACTTCCACCCGAATCCGGGGGGCCAAAAACCCGGCCGACAAGGCGAGTTGGGTAATCTGAGCCAAGGGTTGTTCTAAATTTTTATGAATATCGTGACTGAGGGCCCGAAGTGGAGAGACATAGACCACTTGAATCTCTTCGACCAACTGAGCAGTGATGGCTTGTCGCAACAGATGGTCGATACAGGTCAAAAATGCCGCGAGGGTTTTGCCTGATCCCGTGGGAGCCGAAATCAAGGCATGCCGTCCGGATTGGATTGCCGGCCAACTGGCCCGTTGCACATCCGTCGGTTCTCCCAGTTGGGTCGTGAACCAGTCCTGAATCACCGGATGAAAAACTTGAAGAGGCGTCGATTCACTCATCCTTCAGCTCACGAGGGCAGGCCATAGCTTATCCTAGACGAATTCAACCGTTTTTGTAAGCCATCCAGGAACAACCATAACCCGAAAAACCCAAATACGCCTGCCTGAAAAGGTCTAGGACAGACTGATATTAAGGAAAAAAATACTCCCTTTACCTTATCTAAGATCTGAAGAATCATGATGAAGGAAGTCACAAAAGAGAAACTTAAAAACATTCATTTCCAATATGGCAAAGGGAAAGATTAGATGGACACAAGCCTACCGGGCCTACCGGGAACGATTCTAGGAATCCCTAAGAAGACAAGACATGAAATATAAGATTGTTTCACCTAAAAATCCCGATAAATCTCGCATATGGATCGTGACGGATTAGGCCACCAATGAGTACTGCTTGTTCTTTATGACCGAAGACTCAGAAGAATGCTTCTTTGATTTTCCAGGCAAGGACTAATCGATGACCAGAACTAAAAACAACTCCGATGCGAAGCCTTACCGATACACCGACAGATAGACTGAATCGGATTGTTTTTTGATCCAGGGAAAGCGAAACAAGGTCCGAATCTGACTGGAATACTGTCCGATATTGGCATGTTGCCACTCGCCTTTCTCAAACAAAAGACGGCTTTTTTCATCCCTGAGAAATCCTGCATACTGCCTGTCCGTAAAAAAGCTCACGCCCCAACTATTCGTCCAACCCGGATGACAGTTCTGTACATAGTCAGAAATCTGGAACAAAAGGGCGTGTATTTTTTGAAAATCCTTCACAATCGATGGCGTGGCCTCCACAAACAGCACTTCATGATCCTTCGGAATGTTGACTAATCGAATAACCTTTTCTCGCTTTTGGCATGCCTGCCTATCGATGGCATACACATCGGGCTCTCCAAGATCACCCTTTGGAATAGCAATCACCTGAGACGAACCTGGAGAGCAGACGAATTTGAGACCGGGAGGGGGACATTCCCAGTGCAGCCGCACTCCGTACCGACGAATATCTTCAAGTAGGGTGGGCATCCGAGGATTGAGGGCGATGGTATCCTGGACGGATTCCCCGGGAAGTAATTTCACCGGGCGAGATCCAACCTTGCCTAGAGGAAAGCGTTGCTGAAGGGCAGCCCCTGACCCGTGTTGTCGCATAGCTTTAAGCCACTTCCCATCATTCGGTGGCACCCAGGGGAACTCATGCACATAAACAGTCACGGAATCCTCACTGAGATTGGTCACATGCACATGAAGGACATACTCTTGGGGCTGCGGTTTTTTCAAGAACACCTCCATCCCCAATGGCAAACGCGGTTCTTCCTGAGTATCCTCGGCCAGACTATTTGTACTTGATAGAGAAAAGACCGTACATAGAATGAGCATCATTCCTATGCCGTCACCATGTTGCTTCATCGAATCGTTTTGGACCTTTGTACGAAAAGAGTCATCATTGAATTCAAACAGAAGGAGCCCTACAACCACCATAAAAGCAATTCCCCATCCTGGTCAAACGACCCCCTAAAGAACTTCAAGAGTGTCCTTTTCCCTTTGGGCTGGGGTACGATGCACAATAAATCCCTACAGCCAGACCTTGTTTCTTGAAACCATAGGAGTTAGTCGATGTCCCCGGAGTCTCTCCATAACGAGAAAGACACCTCAAAGCCTCCAAAACCGACGGACTCATCGGAAGGATCTACTCAAGCCCCCTCTTCAGGCCAACCCTCTCCACGTAGAGGCAAGATCCGGGAGGGTGTCAATCCATTTTGGCCAGTCCTGATTTTTCTCGTGTTCTTGGGAGGAGCAGTCGTGGCCGCAATTTACTGGGTCCAGACTTTTGACTTTTTGGGCTCGGAGGAAATCACCGTCGATAGATCTCACCCTGAGGAACTTGCTCCTGCCCCTTCCTCAGAAACTGAACCACCCTCACCCGAAAACCCAGAATCCGTACTCCCCTCCAAGGAGACCGATCCTGATTTGTCCCCATCCCTCCTCGTTGAAGAAGAATCGACCATGGTTGCATCCCCTAAGGACCATGAGCTAGAACAGAACCAAACTCTGGACCCTAAACACGAGGTCCCCGAAGTACCTCTTGAACGAGAGACCGGTTCTTCTCCCAATTCCCCCACCACCATGAATGAAATCCCCCCCCAACCGGACAGTCCCCTGTTACCACCAGCAGACCCGCCCCCTGCGCTTTTAGAGGCACTGGAAAGCTGGGAACAGGGTGAATCCAAAGAGGCCCTGGCTGTCATCAAGGAACACGCCAAAACCGGTTGGCCCGAAGCCCAGACGGCATTAGGCATCGCCACAGCCCAGGGAAAAGGCGTGGCTCGGAATTTTCTCAAAGCCATCGATTGGTTCATGAAAGCGGCCAAACAAAACGACGGAAAGGCGCAATACTATATGGGACAGGCCTATGACAAGGGAGCCGGAGTAGAGGCTAATCCTATCATGGCAGCCGCCTGGTATATCCTCTCCGCTTCCCATGGGTACAAGGCCGCCATTACCGAACGCGACTCCCAGTTGAAGAGCCTGAGCAAGACCAATCGACATTATGCCTTCAATCGCGCCAAAAATCTTGGGCCGGAGTTTGTGGCTGGTTGGTCTCAAGACCCTGAAAACGGGATTTCCGTCTGGCTTCCCTCCTGGTACCGCACCGGGAGTTATGCCTTCAAATTTGATGTCCCAGCCAAAGACGGCTATGCCCATGGAAATGGCAAGATTACCCTCACTCCCAGTCTCTCAGGTGATTCCGATCGGGTGTTCGAAGGGGTCTTTGCACATGGATATTACTTCGGCAAAGAATGGCGGAAAGGAGAATTCCATTATCTCCCTTCGGATGACATTCTCTATCGGCTACCACCCAGTTCCCTCAAAAAATTTTCTGATGTGGTGTTCTGGATTCGGACAGGATATGGTGGGGACTTTTCCTCCGATCCCTGCTATGTCGGGACGAACCAAACACCTGATTTATTGGTCTCAGTGCCGAGCGGGTTTCCTGTCTTGAACGATGAGGCGGCAAAAGAAGTCCTGGCGGAAGCTTGGAAAACGTATCTGGATTTTTGTCCTAAAAACTATCACGCCAAACTGACCGTGGTCCCTTTGAAATTTGGGACGGGCGAAGACCGGTTCGGCCATCGTATCTTCGTACCCCAGCATGCAACCGGAACCTATTACGGGAAACGTGGCGAAAATCTCTCAATCAGTAATTTTGAGAATCATGCCAGAGAACGGCATGAGGAGGAACAGCGAAAACAGGCCAAGGAACGTGAACGAGAACAACGACGCCTGGCAAAGCTCAAGGCCGCCGCTGCCGCCAAGACCCGAGGCAATCCGGACATTCGTGGCGTCCAATTGGGTATGACCATCTCGGAATTGCGGGACCATCTGAATGATGAAATTGCCGAATGGAAGCCATCCTGGACAGCCAACCGCCCCTTACCGCCCTTTAGCCAAGCCACCCGGACGATTCTCCTGAACGATGGGGCACAATTTACGGCCTATTTCACCTCCCCGGTGAATGGGTCGGTCCTCCATGCGATGGCTTACGAACAAAATCTTCGTGATGGGCCACCCAAAAACCAACTTATGGCTGAGCTGGAGGCCAAATACGGAAAACCGGACAATTACGGCGTTGGAAAAATATGGTGGGAATATAAGCTGGTCAGTCGAAAGCCAAAAGAAGTCATGGGTGCCTTCATGAAAATTCACTTCCGCTACGACAAGGTGACGAATAAGGTCGAGTACTTGCGCCTGATCGTGAACGATGCTGGGTTTGGTTCCTACGATGAACGAGCCGCCTATGAGGCCAAATTGAAAGCGGAACAGGAAGCCTACGAAGCCAGCAAATCCAACAAGCCGAAGTTTTAAATAATCCCTCAGCAGGGTGCGGTTCCAATTGCTCTCGTCTCATCCGCACCTTCCAAGATCGGATGGGAATAGTTCAACAATTCCAGCACATGAATGCGTTCACTCGATTTGAAATTTCTGGTCCCGATTCCCAAATTATCGTCGGTGATCGCCTTTCAGGTACTGATCGACAACTGCTCTTCATCACGGGTTTTCTTTCGAAACGCTGGGGAAATAAAAGTAAAGCTTTGGTTGAGTTATGTCAGGAGCGCGGGTGGGGGTTTTGTTGTTTTGATTTTCGTGGGAATGGTGATTCTGGAGGTACTTTTCACGAGTATACGTTGAATGATTGGCTGGAGGATTCCCGTCAGGTTCTCCAATGGATTTTGGATGGTCCACCAGTCACGATTATCGGCTCTTCCCTCGGAGGGTGGTTAGCCTGGTTGCTGGGACAAGAAGTGCATGTGGTGCAACGATTGATTCTCTTAGCCCCAGCCTTCAATATGATGGGGAAACGAGCACGAGAAATCCCCCCTGAACGGAGAAAGACTTGGCAAACATCAGGTTGGATGCCTTGGGATGATGATGCCCTTCATCGAGACTTTCCCCTTTCATGGCGATGGGTCGAAGAAAGTGAATCGTTATGGGCCCAGCGGCTCCTAACCCCACGACGAGTGCCCACGACCATCCTCCATGGTCTTGAAGACAGAGTCATCCTTCCAGAGGGCAGTTTGGCATTCACCGATCACCTTTTCAAACAAGACTCAGACTTTCCGATTGAATTGATGTTGAAATCGGGAGACCACCGGTTGAGTAGTCAGGAACATTTAGAAACATTGATACAATTGGCCTCAGTATCGTCGTAATCGTTTTTTCCAGGTTTCATAGGGCTTTTGGCTTACGGACCTAGAACGTTCATTCTGTTAGGATATTCTCCACATGGAAATTGGAATCGTTGGGCTCCCTAATGTCGGAAAATCGACCATCTTTAACGCGCTCACTTCTGGCGGAGCGACTGCGTCGAATTATCCCTTTACGACGATCGAGCCGAACGTCGGTGTTGTTCCCGTTCCTGATGCCCGCTTGGCTCGCCTAACCGAGATTTTTCAACCCCAAAAAACCATTCCGGCCTCATGCCGCTTTGTAGATATTGCCGGGCTGGTTAAAGGCGCTTCCCAAGGAGAAGGCCTCGGCAATAAATTTCTGGCCAACATTCGCGAAGTCGATGCCATCCTTCATATGGTGCGCCTTTTTGAAGACCCAGACGTGGTCCATACTCTGGGCAGCGTGGATCCCAAGCGGGACATAGAGATTATTGAGATGGAACTCATGCTGGCGGATTTAGAAAGTCTGACTCGCCAGTTCGATAAAGTCACCGGAAAAGCGAAGTCGGGCGATAAAGCATCCAAAGACACGTTGGCGATTTTGGAAACACTCAAAACCGGATTGGAAGAAGGAAAGCCCGTTCGAGCTTTGCCTATAGATCCAGATATTTTGAAGGACTTTTTTTTGTTGACGGCTAAACCGGTCTTCTATGTGGGCAATACTGACGAGAGTCCGGACTCAGGAGTGATTGAGGAATTTCAGGCCTTTACCAAAGCTCGAGGGTCGGAATGTGTCGTGATCTGCGGAAAATTGGAGAGTGAGATTGCTGAATTATCAGGGGAAGACCGGGAACTCTTCATGACCGATTTGGGTATGGAACAAAGTGGGTTGGAAAAAGTCATCATCGGTGCGTATGCCACTCTGGGACTTTCATCCTACTTTACTGGCGGCCCCAAAGAAGTTCGGGCCTGGACCATCCCCATAGGTGCCAAGGCTCCTCAAGCTGCCGGAGTCATCCATACCGATTTTGAAAAGGGGTTTATCAAAGCTGATATCTATGGATTTTCAGATATCGATCAATTCGGCTCAGAGACGGCACTCCGGGAAAAGGGGTTAATCAGGTCAGAAGGTAAGGAATATGTCGTCAAAGATGGGGATGTGTGTCATTTCAAATTTAATGTCTAGACGGACCTTTTCCTCATAGGAATTGGTCTCCTTTCTCTCCGCTCTTTTCCTAACATCTCGGTCTTTTTTCATTCTAGGGGGAGTTTTTCATCTTTTTTCTACCTTCCCCTCCCAACACCCTTCAAAGTTATGGTAACCTTTCTCATCCTAGTCACAATAACCTAGGGTCTTTGCTGTTTCCTTTGCTTTCCTAGATCTCTTGAATGGATCAAGGAACAGAAAACAAGAAAGTTAGGTTTCTATGCGTGTTGTCATTACTGGGATGGGAATTGTCTCCCCCATCGGAATCGGTCTTGATCAATTCTGGAAAGCGGCATTAAAAGGGACATCCGGGGTTACCGCGATTGAATCATTCGGAGAACTTCCCCTAGATGCCTATCGTTCAAAAATCGCCGGCCAAGTGCACCAATTTACTCCGCCTAGCCCAGATGACGATCCTTTTTCTTCCAGGGTGGACCGCTATGCTCAAATGGCTCTCATGGCCTCCAGGGAAGCCTTTCGAGACAGTGGCCTGACTTTTGACCATATTCCCCCAGAACGGGTTGGCGTTATGGCAGGAGTTGGCATGGGAGGTATGATCATGGGAGAACGTCAGCTGACGAATCTCTATCAATCGTGCAAACCCCAACGAGTTCACCCGAATTTCATCCCGACGATCACGTTAAATTCAGCCTCGGGAATTCTGGCCCTGGCCATCGGAGCCAAAGGCCCAAATCTCACGGTGTCAACGGCATGTTCTTCCAGCATTCATGCCCTCGGACAGGCCCTCCACACCATTCGACACGGCCAGGCTGATGCGATGATCGTCACAGGGGCCGATGCCAGCATCACTCCGTTGGTTTTTGCCGGATTTTGCTCCTTACGCGCCCTCTCCACTAAAGCATATGACCACCCCCATGAGGCTTCCCGACCTTTCGACAGGAGTCGAGATGGGTTCGTGATGGGAGAAGGGGCCGGAACGCTCATTCTTGAATCCCTCGATGGGGCACGGGCGAGGGGGGCACGTATTTACGCGGAAGTAAAAGGCTATGCGGGCACGAGTGAGGCATATCATATGGTCGTCCCCAAAGAGGATGGTTTGGATATCGCCAGGACCATGACATTAGCCCTTGAAGATGCTCAGCTAGACCCGAAGGCCGTCGATTATGTGAATGCACATGCCACCTCGACGGTGGTGGGAGACGAGGTGGAAATTAAGGGACTCCGGGCCGTATTTGGGCACCACGTCAACTCCCTCGCCATTAATGCCACAAAATCCCTCATGGGACACACATTAGGGGCAGCAGGGGCAATTGGCACTATCGCTTCCACTCTTGGTATGTATACCGGTACAATTCACCCCACAATAAACTATACTGACCCGGATCCACGGTGTGCATTACCCGGAATTTCTGAACACGCACAAAAAAAACCTCTGGATGTGGCCTTGGTTAATGCCTTTGGATTTGGTAGTAATAATGCGGTGCTCGTGTTGAAAGCGTATTAATTATGTCTTCATTGCCATCTACCAACGGAATCGGAACCCTTGTCTACCAGACCCTGGGGCACTATCTCAGAAAAGACCCTTCATCACTCAGGGCCGAAGACTCCTTACGTGATGATTTAGCCTTGGACTCCCTCCAAACGATTGAACTGATCTATGAAGTGGAATCCGCATTTGATTTAGAGATTCCTGACGACGATTTTGGCCGATTAACGACTATCGGTGACGTGGTTGATTATTTGATCGAACGAACGAAAGGGACTCCTCACGCCTTGCATCCTCCCACGAACAACAACAATTCATCACCAAAAGTCGATTCCAAATCTCACCCTCAATCCATCCCCAAATCACACTCCCCCCATTCATGAAATCACTATCTCCTTCCCGAGCCAGTCACATTCCCCTTGAAGAATTGGCCAAGTCCGTACAAGCCACCATTCAGGGGTCATCCGATGTCTTGATATCCGGCCTTTCTCATCTGGAAGGGGCTTCCTGCGGCGATTTATCGTTTGTCCTGAAACCCAAATTTTATGAGGCCGCCCGACAATCTCAAGCCGCAGCGTTTTTAACCATGAACCCCATTCCGGGTGATCACCGCCCCCAACTGATCACACCCAATCCACTCATCGCCATGGCAACTTTAGCTCAACGGTTTTTTCTTCCCCCGCTTCCGTCACGGGGCATTCACCCCTCAGCGGTCATCGGACAGGATGTCCGTATTGGACCCGATGTCTCTATCGGCCCCTTGGTGACGATTGACGATCGGGCACAAATCGGATCGGGAGTCACGATTTTTGCGGGAGTTCATGTTGGCAAGGACTCCGTCATTGGAGATGATTGCGTCCTGTATCCTCAGGTTTCCCTGTTGGCAAATTGTGTCCTGGGACATCGAGTCATTCTTCACAGCGGAACCATCATCGGAAGCGATGGCTTTGGTTATGCTCAGCATCAAGGAACCCATCAAAAAATCCCTCAAATCGGCAATGTCATGATCGAGGATGACGTCGAATTGGGAGCGAATGTCACCGTGGATCGAGCCACCTTCGGCAGCACCCTTATCAAGCGCGGGACAAAAATCGACAATCAAGTACAAATCGCCCACAATGTCGTCATTGGAGAACATTGTATCATCGTGGCCCAGGTCGGGATTGCAGGGAGCACAACGGTAGGGGACTACGTGATGATAGGAGGACAGGCCGGTTTGGTTGAACATTTGACCATCGGCAATCAAGTCAAAATTGCTTCCGGTTCTGGGGTGACCAATGATGTGAAACCGGGACAGGTGGTTGGGGGAAGGCCGGCCGTGGATCATGGACTGTGGCGCAAATCCCAAGTCCTTCAGTACCAACTCCCCGACATGCGAAAGGAATTGCGGTCCCTCAGAAAAGAGGTGGAAGAGTTAAAAACCCGGCTAAAACAATCTTCCTCCAACACGAACTCCGGGCACTAAGCCCACCCACGGTTATTTACCCGGCAACACCAAACCTTTCCAGAAAAACATCTTGGCCCAAAAGTACCCGGCCCAGGGCAAGGCAAATGCCGCCACGGCGCTGAGAAACCCCGTACTTACGGACCATCCAGCGAAAGCAATTATCAGCACGAATCCCAGGAAATACCATAGAGGAACGAATCCCCTCCCACGATGTTCGATGGAAATTTCCGCAGCATTTTTCTTGGCCTTTCTCAGTGAACGTTGCGTGTACGCCTTCATGCGTTGGGCAAAATACCCAGGGAACTCTCGCAATAAAAATTGTTGATATTTTGTTTGGGCCAATCCCAATAGCACACCAACAATAAGGAGGGCGGAACTATACGTAAATGTTTCCCACGCATATTGCCCCTGAAACAATTGATACCCTAATCCTCCGACCCCTAAAAGAATGGCGACGAGACCTAACAGGCTCGAGGGAAATAAGATATAGGTGCGTACAAATTCCTGGGCTTTTTCAGCCTCTCCTTCATTTCGTCGGGTGGTAATGACTTTAGGCATAGGAATATCTTTTCTTCATGTCAAAGGTTATTGACCAATCCTAGGAATTTCCCTCGGGAAATTCTTCATCATCTTCTTGTCGATCCAAGGAAATTCGATGGCGTTCCCCAAACCATCCCTCCAAATCTAAAAGCTGGCAACGCCGGGAACAAAATGGGCGATACGAGTTTCCTTCCCAAGGAACGGGTGTTCGACAAACAGGGCATGGATTCTCGCTCATGAGATTACCCGAACATTATCCGCATTCCGATCATTTCATCCTGAGACTAGGCTTGAAATTGGGCTTCATACAAACCGGCATACAGGCCACCCTTTCCCAATAGCTCTTCATGAGAGCCTTCTTCGAGAATCTCCCCTCCATCCAAGACCACGATTCGATCCACGGTTTGAAGAGTGGAGAGGCGATGAGCAATGACAAATGTGGTCCGCCCTTGCATCAGGGCTTTCATGGCCAATCGAATGTCGACCTCGGTTTCCGTGTCAATATTGGAAGTGGCTTCATCCATGACCACAATGGGCGGGTCTTTAAGCAATACCCGAGCGATTGCCATCCGTTGCTTTTGTCCCACGGATAATTTCACCCCACGCTCCCCTAACCAGGTATCATACCCCTCCGGTAGGGCTTGGATAAACGTATGGGCCTGGGCAGCCTGGGCAACGGCTTCAATCCCTTCTTGGGTGGCATCCAATCGACCATAGGAAATGTTTTGGCGAACAGTCCCATTGAATAAAAATGGTTCCTGCTGGACAAAACCAATTTGCTCGCGTAGGGCAAACAGTGTCAGATCACGGATATCGATACCATCCAGTTCGATGGCCCCAGCGCTGACATCGTAGTAACGAAACAGAAGTTTCATGAGCGTACTCTTTCCGACTCCGCTCGGCCCCACCAGGGCCACATGTTCTCCTGGAGCCACGCTCAAGGAAATATCCTTTAGAACCGTGGCTTCCGGACGGTACGCAAAGGTCACGTTTTTCCATTCCACCTTTCCCCGGAAACGATCCAGAGGGGGATTGAGGGTTCCGTGGTCAGGGACAGAGGGGGTGGCATCCAGAATTTCAAAAATCCGTTCACCAGCGGCTAGTGCATGCTGCAGAAGATGATTCACTGAATGAATCTGATTGACCGGAGTGTAAAAGAGCACCAGATAGGAGAGAAACATCACCAACTCTCCGGTCGTGAGACCCCCCATCACCACTTCCCGAGCTCCATACCAGACAATGAGCACGGTCCCGACACTTCCGATAAAAATCATCCCAGGGGAATACAGAGACCATAAATACATGGCCTTCAGGTTGGATTGAGCATATTGATCGCTCAAGCCGTGAAACCGTTGCTCTTCATGCGCTTGGCGATTAAACCCCATCGTTTCGCGAATACCTGACAGCGCATCTTGAAGATACCCATTCACGTCGGCAGCTCGTTGGCGAATCTCATGATAATATTGATGAACACGCCGGGTAAAAAAGACACCCCCCATGATGAGGATTGGGATGGGAATCAAGACGAATAGAGCCAATTTCCAGTTCAAGACGAATAAGATCGTCAAAATTCCCAAAAGCGTTAATGACGCGGTCAACATCCCCTCTAGTCCATCAATGAAGATCCGTTGAACATGTTCGGTATCATTGACCACCCGAGACATCGTTTCACCAGTGGACCGATTTTCATAATACTCAATCGACAACCCTTGGAGAGCACCAAACACTTGCTCTCGCAACCGATGAACCACCCGTTGCTCAAGAGTATTGTTAAAACGGATTCTGAGTGAATTACAGAGATCTTTGAGACCATAAGACAACACGAGTCCACCCACCACCCATCCAAGAAGCTCTAAATTCTTCTGAGGGATCACATCATCGATGACCACCTTTATTAACCAGGGGGGGAGCAATGCCAGTGCAGTGGCCAATGCGGCAAAGACCAGAGTCAAAAAGACCAACCCTCGGTAGGGCTGTAAATACGTTACGACGCGGAATAGAGATTTCACCGGAATTTAGAATCGTGGGGTCGAGAAGAAATATTCCCGGATGGCAAAATGAGGCTCCGGTGCTTCTCGCCCTGGTTTGACAACAATGGGTATGTCCGTGGAAAGTCCCTAGGGACGTTGAAAAGAAAATTCTATATGACTGTCGCAGGTTCCTGGCGCCAATACGTATCAAATTCTTCTAATTGAGTCAGAGTCGACATATCACTCATCCGGTCAATGAATAATTTCCCCAAAAGGTGATCCATTTCATGTTGAATACAGACGGCATAAAGGCCTTGAGCCTCAAAATCCTGTACATTCCCCTTTCGGTCAAGTGCTTGTACCCGTATCATAGATGGTCGCGTCACCTTCCCTCTCATATTATCGATACTTAAACAACCTTCCCACATCTCTGTCTGTGTGGGTCCATAGAACACGATTTTAGGATTGATCAGGACGGTGTTCGGAATCCCGTCCTCCCCGTCACATTCCATCACCACAACTTGCTCGGACCGCGCCACTTGTGGGGCCGCTAACCCAATACCTTCATAATGCACCATGGTCTCGAACATATCATCCAAGAATTCCTGAAATTGTCGACCGGTTATCGTCGAGGGATCCACGGGTTGGGCAACCTGGCGTAGTATCGGATTCCCGATTTTGGCGATGGACAACGTGGCCATTCGTTTTGTTCTCCTCCTTAGGTCAGGTCCTCTGAATATACTCTATCCAAGAGAACCGAGAGACGATTCAAGTTGACTGACGTCCGCCCCAACAGGAGGCGTCGGTGATGTGGTAGGGGCCGTTGGGCCATTTTCCATCCGATCTTTCTGTTCTTCCCACCAAGCCCACCAATCCTTGGCCCATTCTTTCCGTTGCTCAGGGGTAGAAATTTCCCAATCGTGAACTGGGCCACTAAACCGAGTCAAAATCCAGAATGAATTTCTAGCCGTAATCGAAACATATTGCTCTTGGTCAGGTATGACCCCAATGATTATGGGTAAGATTTCTTTTCGCTTCACGTAACGGGCTTCAAACACGGCCGTATTACGGATAGTGGAATTCGGATCTTTGACCATCTTCGAGATGGCTGGAATAACTTGATTCGGATCAAGTCGGGTCGCCACCCGAATGGCATGGGCGCGAATCTTTGATTCTTCCTCTTGATTCATCGCCACTTCAAGTAAAGGCGGCACTCCGGCAGGATCCTTTAACATTGAGAGCGTCTCCACAGCGTTAAACCTGATACGAGACCCGGGCATTTTTAGTCCTTTTATGACATAGGGAAGGGAATGCTTCCCAAAATGTACGAATTCGCCCATGGCCCATAACTCTTGCTTTCCATCGAGAAGTGGAATGAGGGACTCCAGACGCATCTTATCCTTCTCGGATAAGGTATCTGGTGCAGGTGTCGGCTCTTCTCCCGGAGGATAAACTGGTTGAGGAGGTGGCTCAAATGGCAACTGTGTGAGATGGAGATTAGGAGTCTTCTCTCCCCACATGTCCCAAGAATACTCCTTAGCAAAGCCCGCTCCAATCATGAGAAAACAGCAAAAGGTTCCCAAAACAAAGGTACGCCCGATCATAATAGTTCCTTTCCACCAACCATAACTTCCCCTTAATATCGTGTCCATATCTTTAGTCTAGTAGCATATCGCCAAAACGGTCAAGCGGGCGGCATTCGATTATCCTTGACCTGGGGCAATTTCGTTCTTAACTTTTTCTCACACCGTTTTTGTTGCAACCTGCCCCTCCTCGCTTATCCATAACGGGCTGAAACCTTTCCTTTCGATCAATGCACCTTAATTTCCGTCCAAGCCCGATCATACAATCGAATCGCTTCCCGAACGTCCTCCATCCACTCCATGCGAGCGACAGTCTCTTCGGTAGGATACACGGCATGATTATTCCTGATTTCCTGTGGCAAACGACCCTTCACATTCCGGTTGGCCGAAGCAAAGAGCAACCTTTCTGAAGTGAGCCTGGAAACCTCCTCATCCAATAAATAATTGATAAAGTCCATCGCCAGGTCCTTATTCGATGAATCGGCCAAGACGGCTAGACAATCCGTCCATATGGTACCCCCTTCACGCGGGACGGCATACCGAATCGATGCTTTCTCCCTCATGGCCCTGGCCACCGGTCCACCCCATGCATGCGCGAGAACCACATCCCCTGTGAGGAGAAGGTGATCAAACTGCTCACTGGTATAGGCCTTCACCAGGGGCTTTTGTGCCATTAACTTTTCTTTGGCTTCCTGGATCTCCTGGGGACTCAAACTATTTAACGAGTATCCAAGAGACCGAAGGGCCATCCCCAACGTTTCCCGTTGATCATTCAAAATACTAATTCGCCCTGAATATTGAGGATCCCAGAGAATTTCCCAACTGGCAGGTGGTGACGGAATGACTTCAGAGTCATACCCGATCCCGACCGTGCCCCATAAATACGGAATCGTATACTTTTGATCCGGATCGAAGGGCAACGCTTGAAGATGACTCTCGATGGCTTGAACATTCGGAATTTTTCCCAGGTCCAATTCCGCCAATAAGCCCAACCGCCCCATAATCCCTGCCATAAAATCTGAAGGAACCACCACATCGTATCCGGTCACTCCCGTTTGAATCTTGGCGAGCAACTCTTCATTACTACTGTAGGTATCAACGACGACTCGTACATTCCGAGTTCGTTCAAATCTATCCATGATTTCCGGATCAACATAATCCGACCAGGTAAAATAGTTGAGCGTCACCGGGTTTTGCGAGGCTCCCTCCGGAGAAGAGGTGGAGTCCGAACACCCAGTGACTCCCAAAACCACCAAAAGTAATGTGGACAAAAACATCATGCAGCGTTCAACTGACAAAATCGTTTCCTACACAGAAGCCTGCTGTGCCCTTTTCTGGACCAACCATGATAACCCAACGCACATCATTGAAATGATCACCAAGACAGTAGATAACGCATTAATTTCAGGAGTAATACCCGTTTTGATCATAGAGAACACTTTCAACGGCAGGGTCGTGGTTCCGGGACCGGCCACGAAAAATGTGACCACAAAATCATCAAACGACACCGTAAACCCGAGCAAAGCCGCTCCCCAAATCGCAGGACGCAAATGCGGCAAAATAATGCGTTTCAACACCTCCCAAGATCCGGCTCCCAAATCACGAGCAGCATCCTCAAGAGTAGGATCGAGTTTTTGCAAACGAGCACGAATAATAAACACGGTCAGGGGTAAATTGAAAACCATATGGCCAATGATGATCGATACAAAACCCAATTGCATTTGGAACAGGACGAATACCGTCAATAAGGCCACACCTAGTAAAATCTCAGGAACGACCAGGGGGAGGATCATAAAGGTGGTGACCCAGGGAATTGAACGATGGTGACCTTTCTCCAACACCAAGGCGGTTCCAATCCCAAGGAAAAGGGAGAGCATCGTCGCCAGGACCGCAATAGACAGACTATTCCACGTCGCCTCGAAAATACTCCAATTAGAAAGGACAGCTTCATACCATTTCCACGAAAACCCATTCCACACCACCCCTATATTCGAGGCATTAAAGGAAAGAACCATAAGGATACAGACAGGCAGGTACAAAAATGCCATCATGAGAAGACTGACGACCATAAAACTTTTGGGTATCCTATTCACGCGTGTTTGAATTTCCCTTGAAATCCGACCAACATCCACCAGAGTCCAAGAACCATACCCATTAAACACAAGGAAATCACGGCTCCAAACGGCCAATCTCGAGCCACGAGGAACTCCTGCTGGATCAAGGTCCCAACCATGAGCTTTTGGCCTCCGCCCAGTAAATACGGGGTAATAAATGCCCCTAAGGATGGAATGAACACCAAGATCGACCCGGCCAGGAACCCCGGCTTACTCAATGGAATGACGACATGCCAAAACATCCGGCCCATGGAGGCATAGAGGTCGTAGGCGGCTTCCTCCATTTTAGGGTTGATTCGTTCGATGGCCACGGCTAAGGGAAGGACCATGAAGGGCAGATACCCATAGACGAGCCCCACCATCACCGATATATCCGAAAACAATAGCGGGATAGGCTCTGAAACGAGCCCTATTGAGGTCAAGAGGGTGTTAATGATTCCATCTCCCCGGAATATGACGACCCAGGCATAGGTTCGAACCAAAAAATTGGTCCAGAAAGGAATCATCACTAAAATAAAGAGCAACAGTTGCCAAGTTCGGGAAGCCCGTGCCATGACATAGGCTAAGGGAAAAGCCATGACTGCACACATCACTGTCGTCACGCTTGCAAACAGAATAGACCGGAGAAAAATGAGACCGACCAATGGATCGACCAAGCGTTGATAGCTCTCGAAGCTCAGAGTCCATTCAATGCCCCCGTATGTTCCCCGTTCTGCCATACTGACTCCAAGCATCAGAAAAAGAGGAACCAGAGAAAACAGGAAAAGAAACAGGCATGACCCACTCATAAGAACTAGAACGGGGATAGGAAAACGGGGCGAACTGGATGGAGGGAAGTTGCGCATGGCTTTGAATCGGCCGCTCTTACAACACTACCCCATCAGATGCATTCCAATGAAGATACACGTGATCTCCGATAGTAAAACGAATCTGACGTGCCTCTTGAATCGGAACTCTCAATACCCAAAGGACTTGGTTTCGCAAACGTACATGACACCAGAGTTCATTCCCATTAAAGCCCGTTTGCTCCAATACTGCCTCAAGGGTATTGTCATACCCCTTTTCTGAGGCATTCGATGACACATACAGATTTTCCGGGCGAATCAGCAGTTTTATGGGTCCTTCGTTTATCTTGTTTCCATTCAAATTCGCCACGACCCTCGATCCTGCCTCATGGTCGACCCAACATTGTCGCTCATCAAACCGCACTAAATATCCCGTCAGCGCATTTGATGTTCCGATAAACTCAGCAACCGATATGGAGGCAGGTTGCTCATATATGTCTTGGGGAGTGCCCACTTGCAAGATTTTCCCTTGGTGCATAACAGCGAGCCGGTCGGACAACTTCAGCGCATCTTCTTGATGATGCGTCACACAAACAAAAGTGGCCTGAACTTCTTGTTGCCATCGTTTTAGTTCCATTTGCATATTTTGACGTAATTGTTGATCGAGGGCAGCCATAGGTTCATCCAGAAGCACCACAACGGGACGGTTTATCAAGGCTCGAGCCATCGCCACCCGCTGTTGCTCCCCACCGGACAGTTCGCTGGGAAGACGCTGTTCTTTCCCCTCGAGCCGAACCAAAGCCACCATTTCCTCTACCTGGTGACCGATTTCGGAAGCCGTATATTTTTTCATTCTCAAACCGAAGGCGATATTGTCATAGGCGGTGAGATGAGGGAACAGGGCATATTGCTGAAATACCATGTTGACAGGCCGGAGATGAGGAGGGTCCAGGGTCACATCCCGATGTTGTATTCGGATACATCCCTGGTCCGGCAAGTCCAATCCAGCGATCAAACGAAGAAGGGTCGTTTTTCCCGATCCGCTCGGACCGAGAATGGAAAAAAATTCTCCATGACCAACAGTTAAAGAAACCTGGTTGACCGCTAAGACGTTCCCATGGGATTTGGAAACCCCTTCCAAGACCACACTGGAATTCATCAGATTTCTGAGACTCTTACATTTAGCTGATGATAGGACTACCGTAGATCTTGAATTTTAGGAAGAGAGGAAAAAAGAAGTCAATTCAGGAGAAAGTTGGCAGGAACAAAAAACGCGGATCCTTGAATGACGGGATGGCGTATTCCCTTATTTCGTCCCTACACTCAACCGAACCAAGGATTGCAAGACCGCTTCTTGGACGGTTAAACAAGGATCCCTCAGAGCTGTCGTGAGAGCCTCAAGGGCTCGCCGTTGCCCTGATACACCCTTGGCCTCACCCCCTAAATGCAACGCCGCATCAAAGCGTGCTTCCGGGTCTTGGTGGAATAAGAGATTCGTGACTGTATGATCCACACCAGATTGTTTGGTATTCATATACATCATGTCGCTCCTCCCCGGGACCTCTCCCAACCCTTTTACATTTCTGTGATTCGGCAGGAATCCTCATTATCTTGAATACTTGTAACCATTCAAAGAAGTTTTTTCATTTTCTGTTTTATTGAATCACCATCATGCAATCTCTTGATTAAGGGACCTCACAGTGACTGACTCTGCCCTACGATTGGATGTGGAGATTTCGAGACTTCCTTACCCATCCAGAACATGGACCATGTCCCTCTTTAAAATTGAAGGAATTTGCCCCTCTGCCTCGACAGCCTCCTCCACAGAACCAAAAATTTTGACGACTTGAGAGAAATTCACAAAGTCCAACATTTCTTTGACAGCAGGGCTCGGGTTTATCAGACCCAACCGAATTTGATTCCTGTTGAGATGATGATAGGCCAAAAACAACTTTCCTAACCCTCGACTATCGATCGTGGTTAAACCTTCCAAATCCAGAAGAACATGCTTGCCCTTGGCTTCCTGGACTTGAAACACCGCCGCCTCCAGATTATGCTCCGCCTGGGAATCAAAATTTGCACCGATTCGAATCACATGCATAGGAACCACATTGGCTACTTGACTTTCCATAGTGTTCATTAGTGTTGGTTTATTCATGTATTTCGGTTCTCTTTCCTACCGACTTAAGCTCTTTTCCTATCTTGGTTTATCCTCTTCACTAGGCTACCGACCGCATTTCCGGTTTTTGCTGAACAATCGGGATTATCGTCGCTAAATTGACAAAATGAAGCAGGTCAGAGACCAAAGGCTTGGGATTGCGAACCGTGAGGGCAACTCCTTTTTTCCGGAAGGAATGATACAACAATAAAAGCTTCCCCAATCCAGCGCTGTCCATCGAGGAAACATTCGCCATATCTAGGATCACGTGCTTAAAGGGCCTCCCCTCTGAAGCAGCCAAAGCGGTCTCCATCGGTACGCGAGCTGACTTATCAAAACGGCCTGATAATTTGAGAATTCTGCTATCCTGATCCCACCGAGCTTTCACTAACATGGGTATTTCTCCTTTACGATAAAAAATGATGCATTCAAGGTATCGATATAAAGCTCCCCACTTATGACGTTGTCTATGAAGCTTTTGATGCAGCAACCCATATGCCATTTTTTCCCAAAAAGAGAGTTTTTTCATGTGCCTCACAAAGAGATGAATTCCCAAGAAAAACTTCGATAATGAGGGGCCCTTACAAGAGAAAATCCAGCATGAGGGAGACGCAAGGGAGAAGACCTTTCCCAATGGCCTGGGTAATTTCGTTCCACCCTTTCCAGTTTGACCGTGGGAAATATGTGATGGGATATTGGTGCCGGAGGCCGGACTTGAACCGGCACGGGCCGTTAAGCCCGAGGGATTTTAAGTCCCTTGCGTCTGCCTGTTCCGCCACTCCGGCATGAGGCAAGTAGGAGCGATGACTGTACCACTCCCGAAAAAGGGGTGCAAGATTTTTTCACGGCGGTTCCATCAAAGACCCTAAAGGGGTTGACAGCACAATTTATTTGTTTGAAGAAAAAAAAAAGGAGGCGAATTGCTTCGCCTCCTCCCTGGTAGGTCCATCATAAGGATGAGGGGACTAGTTCACCTTCACAACCATATGACTTCTCCGATTTTCCTGATAGCAATTCTCATTTTGCTGTTCACAAAAAGGGCGTTCTTTTCCATAGGAAACGATCTTTACACGTTCGGCTTGAATACCTAGATTTAACAGATAATCCCGGGTGGCTTCTGCCCGCTTCTTTCCGAGAACCAGGTTATAATCTTGGGTTCCCCGTTGATCACAATGCCCTTCAATGGTCACGACATTCTGGGGATTTGCCAGCAGCCATTGTGCCCCCTCTTGTAAATATTCCGCTGCCTGAGGAGTAATTCTCCAACTATCGAACGCAAAGTAGATATCTTGAACTTTCCCTTCAGGCCCTTCCTGGAAGGGGTGTGAATTGGTCCCAGTTGCCGTGGAGGAATGATTCGATGAACTTCCATTCACATAATTTTGCTGAGCCTGCTGGGGATTCACCTTGGCGATCATCGTCCCTGGATCGACCAGCTCCGGCGATGGACCACCATTTTCATTCCGGTAGGCTTCTGCCCATTTTTCAGGGTCGGTTTCCATCGACCTTGCACTTCCATCACTAAACCCATCGACAGATCCATATTGCGGCCCACTTCCGGGAACCCCATCATAGTTGTGACCATACTCAGAACTTCCATTCTGTCCTGAACCCTTGAACCCCGTTTTCCCCGAAGGTTCCTGGGAACTGTTCGGGGAGGAGGGATCGCCATAAAATTCTTGACTACTGTCCCCTTTCCCCAGATAGGCATTGGACCATTGCTCAGGGCTGGGATTCGATTGACCGGCCTGACCGCTTCCAAAACCCGTCACCGGACCATGATCAGGCCCAGAACCCCCAACACCATCATATGTTTGCCCATAGTCACTGCTCCTGGGTGAGTCAGCACCAGAGAATCCATCTTGCATTCCCCGCGGGGATGCCTCTCCTTCTTGAATCATCCCGACATTACTTCCCTTTGTCATATTGGAGTTGGACCCATTGACCGTTCCCTCATCCATGCCTGCTCCCATTCCTTGTCTCTGTCCATGAGTTCCTCCGGCATAAGGAGTATTCGAACCAACGGTTTCAGCCTGGCCTGGCTCTGCATCCTCCCCTTCCGAGGTCGCTCCATATTTCACGGAATGTCCGCTACAACCAGCGGTCAACATCAGTCCAACCGCGATGGCGATTATTTGTCGTTTTGTGTTGATCCGAACTACCATGAAATCCTCCTGATAGATTGTTGACAGTGTATGGCTTCCTTCGGGCTGTTGGAGGGCTCATTCCCTACAGGTTGATTTTTCACCATGTGTTTTCAGAAGGCTTTTTCCAAATTTACTCACTGAATCAACCTTCACCATGCCTTGAATATTCCTACTACTCTTCTTTTATCGGCTTTTTTGGGATTTACTTAAGCATTCAACAAGATTCGCGATAAAAAACAGGGAACGAGTGTTATTTTCAAGGAATTTCACCTGAGCCCAGTGAGTCCCCCATACGATTGGTGTTCCCAAAGGTAGGGGGCTAAGGAGCGGTTCTTTTCCCCTTGACCAACGATATCATCGAAACCTGCACACATGGGCCTCGAAAAGGACCATAGCCCAGTTCTTACGGGGGAATGACAGGCAAGGTGAGTATATGGAGGATTTTTTTAAAGGGGAATAAACTCCCCTTTCATCAATCTTCTGAAAAGTCTTTGCCGATTTATGAAGATGAAGCAGGAAGGATCACACTCTGATACCAATCCCAAAACCGTTGTACCCCTTCTGGGACCGACACCTGAGGATTATAGTTGAGCATTTTGTGGGTTTTTGAGATATCGGCAAACGTATAGGCAATATCGGCATCTAACATGGGGGTGGAGACTAAATGGGCCGATCGGCCGGCTAAGGTTTCAATGCCCTTAACAAAATCCGCGAGAAGCACGGGTTCTCCCCGTCCTAAATTCAGAATTTCATACCCCATGGGTCTATCAACCGCCGCCGTTAATCCAGCAACGATATCCTCTACATAAGTCCAGTCTCGATGCATATTTCCATTGTTGTAAAGAGGGACCTCACACCCGGTGAAGATATTATCCAGAACTTTATAGGCCATCATATCCGGTCGTCCACGTGGACCATAGACCGTAAAAAATCGAAACACCGTACAATCCAGCCCGTATAAATGATGATAAGTATACCCTAATAACTCGCTCGCCCGTTTACTCGCAGCATAGGGAGCTAATGGCCTGTCACAGGTGTCTTCCGGGACGAAGGGAACAATCTTGGTGTTCCCATAGACTGAGGACGTTGAAGCCAAAATAAAGCTTGGCCGAGATCTGCCGCCCTTGGGGCCTCCAAGTCGGTCAACAGCCGCATCAAGAAGCACCAACGTTCCCAAAACATTGACATCATAATACAGGCCCGGGTCCTCTATCGACACACGTACTCCCGCCATGGCCGCTAAATGCACGATAGAATCGAACCTATGATCTTTGAACAAATCCCCAACCAGGTTGCGATCTCGAATATCTCCCTTGAGAAATTCGAATGTTCCTGGCCATTTGTTCTCCATCGCTTGCTCCTGCACTTCTTTCAGATTGGCTTTTTTCCGTAACGGGTCGTAATAATCATTGAGGTTATCCAAGCCAATGACATGATCCCCACGTTTTAGGCAGGCGGCCACGGTATGACTTCCGATAAAACCTGCCGCACCAGTCACCAAAATAGTCTTTCCCACAAGCTCCCCTTATAATGGCCGTGAATAAACCAAACTCATTAGGTACACGAGAATGACGGACACTTTCGGATGTTTCTTTTATTACTATAAATCATTTTCCATTCAATTCAATCCAACTCTATTTTGCCCTAATCTCCGCTTCACAATTTCAGTTATTCCCTGGGGATTTTCTTGAGAGCTTTTTCATCTCATTGTTACAATGGGTCCCTCATGAAAGTTATGAGTGGCGAAACCGTTGACGTTCCTGGAACACTGGAAACCACGGACATTGGAACGGATAAGGACTTTGAAGCCGAGGTTATTGTCTTTAATTGCGACTGCCATACGTATCAGCAAGTCATAAGTTTATTCTGCCAAGTTATTCCCGGAATGACTCCTTCTAGGGCCTTTGAGCTGGCTTGGCAAATAGACCATCAGGGTAGTGCCATCGTCTTTCAAGGAACCGTGGCGAATGCCGAACACATCGCCACCAAATTAGGGGCAGGAGGGCTTCGAGTTGAGGTCCGATACTAAGCCAAGAAAAGGTCCGTGAATCTTTCGACCCTAAAACTCTATTTTTTCTTCGCTTTTCTGGTCTTCGTTCCCATGACAGGTTTTGCAGCTTTCCCCTTTCCGGTCTTTTTCCCAGCACTTGTCTTCTTTTTGGCCTGAATCTTTCCTTTAAGGGCTTTCTTTTTAGAAACGGAACTCCCAGAAATAGCCGTTTTTTTCACACCTTTTTGCACAACTTTTGGTTTCTGTTGAGGCTTTTTCGTTGGTTTGGGCCCTTTTCCGGCAGCTTGTTCGGTCTTTTTGACCACTTTACTCGGAGGGCTTTTACCGGCAGGAGCTTTATCCTGTTTTTCCTTCTTTTTCGCCCCTTTTCCAGATCCCTTTGTGGCAGTCCCAGCCAATTTGGGAACGGGCAATGAGGGGAGTTTCTTTGTCTTTAAGGCATCTCCGGAGAATACACGGACTTGATACAATTCAAAGAGTAGATCTATAGCTTTTTGATCGCCTTTTCGGGCCAAGGTAAGAAGCCGGCGTCGTTGATTCATCTCCTCTTCTTCGGTATGGGAAGTCACCCGCCGTTCCATAATTGTCCTTTCTTCAGAATATTCCCTGGACTTCCAAAGGCTTTCATTAAAACATGGGGTTTTTTATCATACAGGAGATGACCCATCATTGGCAATAACACCTAGTGAACTTTTCTAGGGACTGTAATCCTAATAGAACAAAAAAACACATCTATGCAAAGGCCCCACTGACAGAATGGCCTTATTCCCGGACCTGATACTATGTGAATGGCAAGAAAAGGTTAGGAAAAGGGGTTATACATAACAATTCTCCCGCCGCCCAGGAATGACGAAGGGAGACATGGGGATGGACGTTTCTTCTTTATTAAAAAAACACTCACAAACTATTCAGAGTCGCTTTAGCCTGCTCAGAGCCGGGAAAACTTGGGTTGAGTTGGAATGCCAATTCCAAGGTTTTTTTAGCTTCCATCCTTTTTCCGCTCTTAAATTGAGCCATACCTAAATGATATTGCACGACTGGATTTTCGGAAAGTTTTTCGGCAGCCTCTTCAAGCAGAGCTACGGCTTTCCGATAGGCGTTTTTCTTATAGTAGATCCAGCCTAGCGTATCAGCGATATGAGGGTTATCCCCCTGTTGCTCACGAGCATTTTCCGCATGCCGCAATGCCTCTTCCAAATTTCCTCCATGCTCAGCCATTAACCAAGCTAAATTATTTCCTGCCGGAGCAAACTTGGGTTCAATCTCCAGCGTTTTTTTATAATGAACTTGTGCCTTTTCATACTCTTTTCGTTGTTCTGCGATCATACCAAGGATCATATGGGCTGAAGCCGCCTTAGGATTTTTCTTTAACAGTCGTTCGTATTCTCTGACCGCTTCATCGACTCGATTCGTTCGGCGATAAAGTTCAGCAAGACTGAGGTAAGAAACCTGGAGTTGGTCATTTAATTCCAAGGATTTTTTAAACGCTTCTTCGGCTTTATCCGCCTGGTTAGCCTGCATCCAGAGCCCACCGAGAAGGTTGTAGAGCAATGGATTCTTGGGAGCCACTTCAATCTGTTTTTGCACTCTGTCCCGAGCTTCTTTGGCTTCTCCACGACTCACACGAATACTCGCGATTTGGGCTAAAGCTTGCGAAAAATTAGGATTGCGTTTAATGGCTACCTCAAAATGATCGATCGCATTCTGGAATTGCTTATCCTGTCGAGCGATTAACCCCAATTGGTAATGGGCCATCGGATCTTGGGGAATCTGATTGACGATCGCTTCATACACTTTTTTGGCTTTCGTGATATTTTTTTGACGAAGATAGGCCTGGCCTAGCAGATGAACAGCCTTCACATCACGTGGGTTTAAACGTATGGCCTTCTGGGCTTCCTCAACAGCTAGATCATATTCTCCTTCTGCCATCCGCACCAAAGCCAAGGCCTTACGGACACCGCGATTTTTCGGATCTAGTTTGGCTGCTTCACTCAGCTCGCTCAGAGCTTGCTTAAGATCTTTTTTTTGCGCGAATGCTACTCCTAGGTATTGATGAGCCATCACCTGAGACGGCTCGTCTTTTATAATTTTCTGAAAGAGTGGTATGGCTTCATTGATGTTGCCACGACCCAATAACAACCGCGCCTGAAATACTCGAGCCATTAAATCCGGACGTTTTTTTTCCAACTCGGGCTTGATAAGAGATTCGGCTTCATCCCATTTCCTATTATCCAAATAGAATGTGGCCAACGCATTTCGAGCGGATTTGGATTCGGGCTTTAATTCCGTCGCCTCCGTGAAATGCTTTAAGGCTTGCTTACCCGCTCCCATGAAGGCATAAAACTTTCCCAGCACAATGTGAGGTCTTTCATTATCTGGTTGACGTTCGGCAAACTTCTTGTAGACATCCTCCGCTTTTTTCCACTGTTGTGTTCCTTGGAAGTACTGTCCTAACTTGAGGTATAGGCTCTCATTCTCAGCATCGAGTTCCAAAGCACGTTGATATTGGGCTTCAGCTTGCTCCCTTTTCCCTTGGAGGAGGAACAAGTCTCCTTTAGCCAAAATTAAAGGGGTAGATGTGGATTTTTTCTGTAATCCCTGGTCTAAAATAGCCTCAGCCTCCTCCGTCTTTTTGAGAGCCAAATAGGCCCGGGCAAGGTCCAGATATATTTGCTCATTGTCCGGGTCTAATTCGAGCGACTTTTTTAGTTCAGCGATTCCTTGTTCAAACTCTTTTTCGATAATAAGACTACGTCCTCGCAACAGATGTCCTTTGGGGTCCTGAGGTGAAGACGTCAATACGATATCTGCCTGTTTTCTAGCCTTCTCTGAGTTTCGAGCTAATAGGTAAAATTCTCCGAGTTTTAGTTGAGCATCTTGAATCGAAGGGTCAATCTCCACCGCTTTAGATAATTCACCGAATGCTGCCCGCAAATCCGTCATCCCTCCAAGCTTGAGATGAATAAGGGCCAGTTGGTGGTATGCATTGGCATCTTTGGGGTCCAACTGAATGATATTTTTAAACTCAATGAGCGCTTCTTGCCATTTTTCTTCATTAAAGTAGGCCATTCCCCGTTCATAATGTTTGGCCTTTTTTTCTTCTGCCGAAAGCTGGGTACAATGGCTAAAACTCACAGAGCAAAGAATCACCGCAAACACCATCCATGGAAGCGACACTCCTGTTCGTGGCATCAAGACACTCCTTCCCTCATTGATCGGTCCAATACTCATCGACAAGTCATTTTTCCTATGTTTGAGATCCTTTACCCTTGTTGTTCCTTCAGAACTTTTAAGGTAGCCTTAGCTTCCTCAGCGCCAGGAAAATCGGGACGTAATTGAAAAGCCCGCTCTAAAGTCTTCCGGGCCTTGTCCTCTTCCCCTTTTTTAAACTGTGCCATCCCTAAATGGTATTGAACTTCTGGATTTTCCGGCAACTTACCCGCGACTTCCTGCAACACCGAAACTGCCTTCAAATAGGCCTTTTTTTTGTAATAGATCCAACCAAGGGTATCGGCAATTGAAGGATTATCCCCTTGTTCGGCACGAGCACTTTGAGCAAACGCCAATGCCTCGTCCAAACTTCCTCCATTTTCCATGAGAAGCCAGGCAAGATTATTGGCGGCTGAAGAAAATTTGGGATTAATTTCTAGAGCTTTTCGATAATGGGATTCGGCAGCTTTGGTATCGTTCTGTCTTTGTGCAATCAGACCTAAAAGCATATGTGCCGAAGCAGCCTTAGGATTCTTATCCAGAAGACGCTCATATTCTTGAACGGCCTCATTGATCCTATCAGTCCTGTGGTACAAGGCGGCCAAGTTCAAGTAGGTATCCTGAATTTGATCATTCAACGCCATAGATTTCTTAAAGGCCTCTTCCGCTTTGTCTAACTGATTCCCCCGCATCCAAAGCTTACCAAGCAATGTATAGACAAGAGGGTTCTCCGGAACCAACTTGAGTTGCTCTTGCACCCGTTTCCGAGCTTGGGCAGCTTCTCCGCGACTTACGCGAATACTGGCGATTTGGGCCAAAGATTCGGAAAAGTTGGGATTAATTTTTAACGCAGCTTCAAAATGTGATATGGCTTCCGCATATTGTTTATCCCCACGGGCGATCACCCCTAGATGATAATGGGCGGCTGCGTCTTGAGGAATTTGCTTGACGATCGTTTCATAGACTTTTTTTGCGTTCCCTACCTCCTTTTGGCGCAAATAGGCCTGTCCTAATAGGTGAACCGCCTGGACATCCCGGGGATTCAATTTAATGGCGATTCGAGCTTCCTCAACCGCCATTTGATAGGACCCTTCGGTTATTCGGGCAAAAGCCATAGCCTTGCGTATGGCCCGATCCTGAGGGGCCAGTTTTTTGGCTTCACTTAATTCCGAAATAGCTTGAGGGATATCATTTTTCTGAGCGAAAGCGATTCCGAGATAGTGGTGCGCCATAGCTTGGGAGGGGTCATTTTTTACGATGGTTTGGAATTGGGTAATGGCCTCATCCAGGTTTCCCCGACCCAACATTAGCCGTGCCTGAAATATTTGAATCATCACATTTTTTTTGGCCTTATCCTCTAAGGCCGCCATCTGAGATTCAGCCTCATCCCAACGCTTACCATTTAGGTAGAAGTTAATCAGTCCATTTCGGGCAGGTTCCGAGTTCGGGTTCAACTTGACGGCTTGTTGATAGTGTTCTGAGGCTTTAACTCCGTTTCCCATGTAGGAATAAAATTCCCCCAACACAAGCTGAGGCCCCTCACTGTTTGGTTTCCGTTTTGCTAAATCGAGGTAAACCTCTTCGGCCTTTTTCCATTGTTGGGTGGCTTGAAAATACCTCCCGAGTTTGACTGATAGTTCATCATTATCCGGATCCATCGTGAGTGCCTCTTGATATTGAGCCTCAGCTTCCGGCTTGTTCCCTTGCAGGAGATAAACATCTCCCTTCGCTAATCTCAGTGTGGTTGAAGAGGGAATCTTCTGTACCCCATTTTCTAATATCGCTACGGCTTCTTCAGGTTTTTTAATCGCCATGTACGCTCTAGCCAAATCGATATAGATTTGTTCGTTATCGGGGTCTAACTCTAAGGATTTTTTCAGTTCGAAAATCCCTTCTTCAAACTCTTTTTCTATGATGAGACTTCGACCCCGCAGGAGATGGCCTTTGGGATCCTGTGGGGAAGAGGTTAAAACGATTTCGGCATGTTTTTTGGCCTCAAGAGGTTTTTGGGCGAGGAGATAAAAGTCTCCTAACTTTAAATGCGCATCTTCAATACTCGGATCAATTTCAACTGCCTTGGTGAGTTCGCCAAAGGCTGCTCGAAGATCAGGCATTCCCCCAAGCTTCAGGTGAATGAGAGCAAGTTGGTGGTAGGCTTTGGCATCTTTAGGGTCTAATTGAATGATATTTTTAAACTCAATCAGGGCTTCTTGCCATTTTTCTTCATTAAAATAGGCCATCCCCCGTTCATAATGCTTGGCCTTTTTTTCTTCTGCAGAAAGCTGGGTACAGTTTCCTAGGCTCACCAGAAAAAACGACAAAGAAAGAAATATGAAGACAGCTGACAACCTTGTCCGTGGCATAGCAGAACTCCCTTCCCTGAGTAGAGAATGTTGGGCAACACCCAAATTCACACTTTCAAAAACTTACAGTTGTGGAATGCTCTAACATCTTGGCAGACTTACAGACTAAAGACTAGGGCTCTCTCCTCAGAGGTACACCAAGATCTCAATTTAGTCAACCATTTACGCTTCCTTTCCAGAAGGACATAGAGCCTTCTTCCTCCAAATACATTGACAGGCTCAAGAAGGCGTGGATATAGTGTTCCCATAAAATTTCTCCTGAAATTTCAACCACTTCAATCACCCTTACCAATTAATTCTTTATAAGGCAGGCTACAATGACTGAACGCACAACGCCCTTCTCTGTCGATGAAATTGGATACACCCCTGTTCGATTCAATAGCACGGGAATTTTTGAAACTCATAAAGACCACATGGTTGACCCTTATGCCCAATCACGACCCAACAAAATCCCACAAGTTGAGGGCATCCAATTCGCTCCTCAGGGAACCAGAGAAATTCTTCCTGCCATGGTGGTCCTTCATGACCGATGGGGACTCACCTCTTCTATTCAAGATCTGGCTAAACAATTGGCCTGCGAGGGGTACGTGGTCCTCCTTCCCAACCTTTACGGCCGACAAGGAGGAATGGTCACGGCAAATGCCGAAGTGGCTGCGGCATTGGAAGAACGACTAGACGAAAAACAAGTCCTTCAAGAGATCAATGCCTGTTTTGAGTATTTAAACGCGAATTTAACCGAAGACAAGACTCTTGAACGGACGACACGAAATGCCCATGCTGTCATTGGATTTGGGATGGGAGGAACCTTGGCCATCAAGACCGCCGCTCATCGTCGACGTCTCCAAGCCGCGGTTTCTATTGGCGGCGCTCTCCCTTCTTCACCTGAAACCATCTCCACCCTCTACTGTCCGCTTTTCATTCAATCCATAGGGATCAACTCTCCCCATACCCCTGAAGAGCTTTCGGCCTTCTGTGCACAGGCCCAAGATGCGGGAAAAACCATCAAGACCTCCCTCTCCCCACAAGCATCTCGAGAGTTTTTTAATAAATCCTCCGAGGAATATGACGAAACCGAAACGGAACGAATCCTACAAACCTCTATGGAATTCATTAATGATATTCTTAAAAAGTCCTGATTGCCCTTGAAGAATCTCACACCCCACCGATCCACTACATGTGGTTTCTATCCATAAAGAGCACAACCACCCGGATCTGCTTTACAGGCTTCGCCTTTCTCCTATTCTATCCCTTCAATGCCATAGCTGATCAAAGAACCCTCCCTAACCCCTGGGAATTATCCCGGGACTTTCCAACACAAATTCGCTCGTTGACCTCAGATGAACAAGCCGTAGATTTCTTTCGATCACTCCAGGAACAGTCATCCCAAAGACTCAGAACTCAAAAGCACATCGTAAGTGACCCGATTCCACCGATGGTAGAAGAGGCCGCGTCCACCCTCATGGCTGCCTTATCCCTAAAGAGCCTCCTGAAGGACATTCGAGATTCGACCCGCCATTTACCTGACCCATCATCTGCTTTATCAAAGGTCAATGCTGACCCGTCCATCCCATGGCTCTTCACAAAACTTCCCCTAGATAATCTTCAGCTCGTCCAAGATCTCCATATCCTGCTTCTGAAATGGACTCGACATCCTATAGAGCCTTTACCCCTTAACCATGTGTTCAATCAATTTTCCTCTTACCTTGATGGCCAGTCCCATCCTCTGTCCGAAGATTCTTCTTGGATAAGAATCTTTAGGGAAGAGGGACTTCATGGTATTGAGAATAGACTATCCGCCTTCTGGGCTAATCCTCATGCTTCCACCCTCCCTGACCACACGGACAGCAGGCTTAGACGGACATACGAACAGCATTATCAGGCGATTCGATTAGTCCCTCTCTTTGAAAGAGAACTTCTCAGACAAACAATTCGATTGGAGGAACAGGCGACTCAAGTTGCATGGGATCAGTGGAATCTTATCCAACAATGGCTGGATCAACAAAGAAACGAGGCCGGATTACGCCGCCTTTGTGGGACATGGAGATGGATCGTTCACAATCATCAAAATCATGGAGATCATAAAATGACCCTGACCTTTTCTTCCTCTCCACAATCTTCCCCCTCTTTCCCCAGTCCCAGCCATATCACCGTCAAGGGGAATACGGTATATCTCCAATGGACCTTCCCTCAAGGTACGCAAGAGGACAGCCTCTTGCTCAGCAAAAATGACACTCTTCTGGAAGGAACCTTTACCAACTCAACGGGACCCTATGGGACCATTTCCGGAAAACGCATTTCCGCTTGTCCTTCCTAAGTCTTCAATTTTCCCCTTTCTCCTACCTTCACCTCTCCTTCCTCTTTGCCGAAAAGGTGTACAATAGAAATAGAGACCCAAGGAGGTATCATGATGCCTTCTCCAGACCTTCTGGAACCATCGATTCAACAGTTCGGTCAAATTCTTGCCTCTCAGGCCCATCGGCATTCCCCTAAAGTGTGGGATCACCGTTGGTGGACGGATGCCCTTCTTGATTGGGGAACCCGTGACGAACAATTCAAGGTTCAGTTATTCCGGTTTATCGATGTCCTTCCTGCGCTCAAAACCGATGAACAATTCATTCGGATTCTTACCGAATATTTCCAAAACGTCCCCTCACTCCCTATCCCGTTCCGCTGGCTTCTTCCCAGACTTTCTAGGAATCCGGTAACTGGCCGGATTGCCACTCGGCTCTTACGTCGCCAATTCTTGAGAATGGCCTACACCTTCATGGCTGGAGAATCCGTCGAACAGGCCATTCCCACCCTGAGTCATCTGTGGGAAAACCAGTGTGGCAGCTCAGTAGACCTCTTAGGCGAGGCGTCGGTGAGTGAACAGGAGGCCGATCGGTATCATCGACGATGTTTGGAAGCCTTACAGGAGATGCACCTTATCGCTCAAAAATGGGGAGCACAACCTTTACTGGAAGCTGATCACTTAGGCCCGATTCCCAGGGTTCAATTATCCATAAAACTCTCTGCGCTCTATTCCCAGCTGGATCCAATAGCTCCTCAAGCCTGTTATGAAGCTCTGGCCCCTCGCTTACGCTCTATCATCGACCTGGCCCGAACGCTCCCGGCTTCGATCACATTCGATATGGAACAAGCAGAACTGGAACCTTTAACCCTCTACGTGTTTACACGCTTGTTCTCTGAAGAAGATTACAAACATTTTCCTCATGCAGGGATCGCCCTTCAGGCGTATCTTCAACATTCCCAAGATTCGTTGACCAGGCTCCTGACATGGGGAAAATCCCGGCCAGCTCCTTTTGGAATACGACTGGTCAAGGGCGCCTATTGGGATTCAGAAATCATCCGTTACCAACAACGAGGCTGGAAGGTCCCCGTGTTCCAGAAGAAACCCGATACCGATGCGAATTTTGAAAAGCTCGCCCAGACGCTCCTCGAGCACCGTGCTTTCATCCGTCCGGCCTTTGGTTCTCATAACATTCGTACCCTAGCCTGCATTCAGGCTCTGAGTAAAACCTTTCACTTGGCGCCTGGAACCTGTGAATACCAAATGTTATTTGGAATGGCCGAACCACTACGAACTGCGCTCATCCGTCAAGGAATCAGGCTCAGGGTGTACACACCAGTCGGAGAATTGCTACCAGGAATGGCCTATTTAGTCCGACGGCTGTTAGAGAATACTTCAAACGAGGGATTTATTCGCCGTCAACAGGAAACCACCGAATCCCTCGACCAATTACTGCTCCCTCCCTTGGCTTTGGAAAGCCGCCAGACACACCCAGAGTCTTTTCTCACACCGATGGAAGATGAGCAATCCAACGAGGGGAAAAACCAGGAGTTTTTCAATGAGCCTCACACCGATTTTTCCCGACTTGAAACCCATGGCCCATGGGTAGAAGCCCTTGCTCGGATCCAACCCTTATTGGGTCAAACCTATGAGCTTCCGCTTCCAACGGGCCTTCGATGTCAGGGAGCTCCCTTGAAGTCCATCCATCCAGGGAATCCTGAACAATGCATCGCACGTTTCCCAACGATCGCTCCTGACGACCTTGGACACGTCATAGAAAAGGCGAAATCAAACCTTTCTTATTGGCAGGAAGTCGACGTCACCTTCAGATCCGATATTCTCTTTCATACAGCCGACCTCATGCACACAAAACGAGAGGAATTGGCAGCTTGGGAAATCCTGGAAACGGGTAAGCCATGGAGAGAAGCCGATGCCGACATCTCCGAAGCCATCGATTTTCTGCGATGGTATGGGCAGGAAATGCGTGTACTCAATGAACCCACAACTTTAGGCGGATTCCCGGGGGAATTGAATATCCGAACCTTCTTACCGCGAGGCCTGGCCCTGATCCTTCCACCTTGGAATTTTTCCTTAGCCATCCCCACAGGCCTCGTCTCCGCTGCGTTGGTCACTGGAAATATCGTCTTGTTTAAACCGTCGGAACGGGCCCCAATGATGGGATATCATCTCGTGACGATCCTCCGAGAGGCCGGCCTCCCGGAGGGTGTTTTGTATTTCTTGCCTGGAGGACCGGAAATTGGGGAAACGCTAGTCAAGCATCCTGATATCCATCTGATAGCCTTTACCGGCTCCCAAGCTGTTGGGACCCACATCCTTCAAGAAGCCACCAAACTAGCCCAGGGTCAACGACACTTCAAACATGTCATCGCGGAAATGGGCGGCAAAAACGCCATTTTGGTGGATGATACAGCTGATTTAGACGAGGCTGTCACCGGTGTTTTACAGAGTGCGACCGGGTATCAGGGTCAAAAATGTTCGGCTTGTTCCCGAGTTGTCGTCTTTGAATCGGTCTTTCAAACCTTTGTTACTCGATTGACCGAAGCGGCTAGAAGTCTACGGATTGGTCCTGCCGAGCAACAGGACAGTCAGATGGGGCCAGTTATTGATTCACGAGCTCTCGAACGCATTCGACAGTATGTGGAATTGGGAAAAAGAGATGGGACCTGCCTTTTGGACCGTCAAGAAGAAGGGCCAGGGTATTTTCAAGGACCCGTCATCTTTACGGATCTTCCCACTTCCCATCCTGTGGTTCAGGAAGAAATTTTTGGCCCAGTGTTGGCCGTATTCAAAGTCAGCTCAATCTCAGAAGCTGTGAAAATGATGAATGATTCACCATTCGCCCTGACGGGTGGAATCTATTCCAGGAGCCCGAGAGCTATTGAATTTGCACGCAAGTGGTGTGATGTGGGCAATTTTTATATCAACCGCCCCATTACCGGGTCATTGGTCAGTCGCCAACCCTTTGGAGGCCATAGACTTTCAGGAGTCGGACAAAAAGCTGGAGGAAAGGACTATTTGCAACAATTCATGGTTGAGAAAATCTCCACCGAAAACACGCTTCGGAGGGGCTTCGCTCCGGCTCCTTAGTGCCACCTTGGACGATAAGGTCACCTTTTCCAACTCTTCGATGACCTCAATCATTCGATTCGTTTGTGTTCGGAGTGAAGGAATGACCTGACGTTCCACGTACTTGACCAAGCCCACCTTTCGCCCGAACCAGGCCGTCATCGTATCTGTTCCCGTGATGGACTCCCCTTTATCCGAGAGATATACCTTCATGACCATCTTGGCCTCAATTTGAATGGCATCGGGATAATTTCCCGCAGGAACCGATATCGGGCCTTGACCCAAAACGGTGACCGTGGCTTTCACATCCACTTTTTCGGATTGTCCATCCCGGTCAATATCCACCCCTAAGTTCAACCCTTTCCTATTCAACTGTTCAAACGTGCTTGGGACTTCAAAAGGAAACCGAACGATTTGATAGGGAACAAGTTGTTTTTCTAAAGTGGTCCCAGGTTTTGACCCAAAATAGCGTATACCTGCCGCATCCTGTCGATAATAACTATCGGAAGGCCCCTGATTGCCAGGATTCGTATCATGAAAAACCGTAACTTTGACACCGTCGATGACCTCCTCACCCTTTACTCGTGAAATATTCGTAAACTCCTGATGTTTATCTGCAATTTGCACCATTCCGCCCTCGATCATGGTTCCCCGATATACCCATTCATTCCCAACTTGATCAGGGAAAAACTCATGAATATGATCAATAATGACAACAGAAGAATCGGAGGCAAAACTGGCAAGAGGCAAACATAGGCACGTAAAGGCCAGAACAGAAAAAATTCGGGCTGTAGGAGGATAAGCTGGAGAAAAAGAGATGTACTTCATAAACAAACGTCTCTAAGGAAATTACCATAGCTCTTAGAAAACCGGCAAGCATGTGAAATCGGACGAATTCCGAAAGGACAGTCCCACCCCGATCTATTCAGACCTGAACCATTTCCGGAAAAGAATTCGATATTGACAACACCTTTTCACTATGCAGACACTTGGACAGCCAAAGCTGAACTCTCTACCACGAAAGGCTCAGGGTTTTCATACTCTCTTCCAGAGCGCTATTCTTGACCCTGGGGAGGAACGTCTCTATGCCACAGGCTAACCCTTTCACTGCTCTGATATTTGGAGGATCGGGAGTCATCGGAGGAGCGATCGCTCGGAAGTTTGGCCATCACCAATGGACGGTAGGCATACAATATTTTCACAATCAACAACATGCCCAGCACATCGCCACGCACATCTCGCAAGCTGGGAGCCTCGCCCATGTGTATCAGGCCAATGTCCAAAACCCCGCGGATATCAAAGATACCATCCGTTCCTTCACGAATGAATGCGGGAGGCTTGAGGTCGTTATCTGGTCCGTAGGCATGGGAACGACCGAACTGGTAGCCAAAACTTCTCCGGAACAATGGATACAAACCATACAGACGAATCTTACGGGAGCCTTCTCAGTCTTGAAAGAAGTCTTTCCATATTTTGAACGCCAGAATAATGGCACGATGATTGTTATCGGGTCGTATTCCGGGGAACATGGGTCACCAGGACAAACGGCCTACGCCGCCTCAAAGGCTGGCCTGATGGGACTCATCCGTTCGGCCACGAAGGAATGGGGCAAGAACAATATTCGAGTAAATGCCGTGTTTCCAGGGTGGCAGAAATCACCCCTTTCTACCTCAGGATACCCGGAACGTTTTCAATCAGAGGCTCATATGCTTGGCCGCACACCTGCTGTAGAAGAAGTAGCAAATACGGTCTATCACCTGGCGTTGACCAAAGATATTTCCGGCCAGGTTTGGAACCTGGACAGTCGCATTGGATAACGCTCAAAAACTCAGGGACCAGCCCTTCGACAAAGGCAGGAGGACTAAGGCCTTTGCACAACCAGGCCATTTTTTGCATCAAAAACGATTTCATGAATCGGGGATAAGGACTTATGAAATTTTCTGAAGCCAATCTCAAAGGAATCTTCATCACCGGAACCGATACCGAAATCGGGAAGACCACAATTTCAGCCGCACTTATCCTGGCCCTCCAACACCAAGGGCTATCAATACATCCCATTAAGCCAGTCGAAACGGGGATGAATTCTGGTCATGTAGGTAATTCGGACACCGAACGCTTGCGGCAAGTGACCACCCCCTCCCCCACTGCTGATTCCGTATGTGTCTATGCCTTTGATGAACCCCTGGCTCCTTGGACGTGTTCTCAAAAAACCGGGATCCCCATCGATATTCCACGTATCATTTCTCATATACGAGAACATTCCAGTAACGGAAAGTTTTTGGTGGTAGAAGGATCCGGCGGGATTCTCACACCCTTGACAAGAAAACACACCATTCGAGACTTGATCATTACGATGGAATTTCCCTGCTTGATAGTCGGAAAGACTTCCCTCGGAGGGGTTAATCACGCGTTGCTATCGATCGAAGCCTTACAAAAGCGTGACATATCTGTCTGTGGAATGGTGTTGAATTCGGGAAATTCAAAAGGTGAATCTTCTCTTATCACCCAACAACGCCAAGCAACCGTGGACTTACTCAAGGAAAGATGTCCCGTTCCGGTTTTCGGTCCCTTTCCTTATGAAGCCACTCTCGCGGCTCAATGGCACCAAGGAATTGACCGTCTCGCCAAGCAGGATGAAATGGTTAGGCTAACGAGGCACCTCCTTGATACGGTGCCATCAACCGCGTGAACATTTCCTTCTTATTTTTTGCATTCAAGACCGCAGAAGCCACTGCTACCCCGTCGGCCCCAGCCGCTTTAAGGTCTGCCACATGCTCAGGACGAATTCCACCTATCGCAAAGATCGGAAGTGTGGTCAACCCTCTCACCCTTCTCACTCCTTCTACCCCCACGATCGGATCGACCTTCTGTTTGGTTGAAGTGGGAAAGATCGGACCAAACCCAAGGTAATCGGCGCCTTCAGCAGCCGCAAGCCGGACTTGCTCGGTATTATGAGTAGACACTCCGATGATCTTTCGGCTACCCAAAAGCTCCTTAGCCAACCTCAGGGGTAAATCGTCTTGGCCCAGATGGACCCCATCGGCATCTAACGCGACCGCCAAATCACATCGGTCATTCACGATGAAAACCATACCCCATTCCCCGGCCAAAGTTCGGAGTTTAGCTCCAACTTGATAGGCTTGGTTCATTGAGGTGGCTTTACAGCGATATTGGACGATTTGCACTCCAACCTCACCCGCCTGACACAGAACATCCTCTAACGAACCTTGTACAGCCCACCCTTCATCAAGGATAAGATAGAGCCCTCGCAAGTTCATAGGATGATTTTTCAGACGCGATGGGGAAGGATTAAGCTGAATGCAAAGTCAGCAGTCGATCGAGAAATCTAGTGGAAACCGGACCTTTTTGAAAATCAGGATGATCCAGGATCTTTCGATGCAAGGGAATATTCGTCTTAATTCCTTCGATGACAAATTCATCCAAGGCACGACGACACCGGGAAAGGGCCTCGTCTCTATTTCTCCCATAGCCGATAAGTTTGGCAATCATGGAATCGTAATAAGGATGGACAATCCCATTCGTGTCCATGGCCGTATCAATCCGAATGCCAGGTCCCCCAGGGAGGCAGAACTTGGTCACCATCCCAGGGCAGGGTGTCAATCGGTCGGGATCTTCGGCATTTACTCGACATTCAACAGCATGCCCCTGCAATTGAATGTCTTTTTGACGGTAGGTCAAAGGTTCTCCGGCTGCTACCCGGATTTGCTCTTTAATGAGGTCAACATTGGTCACCATTTCAGTCACAGGATGTTCAACCTGAATTCTGGTATTAACTTCCATGAAATAAAATTTCCCCTGTTCGTCCAGCAGAAATTCTACCGTTCCGGCATTCCGATACTTCACGGATTTCACGACATCAATCGCTACTTGTCCCATCTTCCGACGAGTGTTCTCATCCAGGGCAGGAGAAGGTGATTCCTCCAAGACTTTTTGGTAGCGCCGTTGGATGGAACAATCCCGTTCATGAAAATGGATAACATGTCCCTGATTGTCGGCCATGACTTGAAACTCAATATGGCGGGGTTCTTCAAAAAACCGTTCGAGATACACTCCCCCATGCCCAAAGGCCGTTTGAGCTTCCAATTGGGCCGATTCAATGGCTTGTCCTAAATCCTCCTCATGCCAGACGACTCGCATTCCCCTTCCACCTCCACCAGCGGACGCTTTGACGATGACCGGAAATCCCAGTTTTTTCGCGATGGCCACACATTGTTTAGGATCTTCAATTTCCCCATCACTCCCTGGCAATACCGGAACACCCTGTTTTTTCATATGGGCACGGGCTTTCGCCTTATCACTCAATAGCGCAATGTGTTCCGAAGCCGGACCGACGAACGTAATCCCTATGGACTCGCAGACTTCCGCAAAATGGGCATTTTCGGCGAGAAATCCATATCCGGGATGAATCGCGTCCACCCCCGCGATTTCCGCCGCACTCAAGACATTCGGAATATTTCTATAACTGAGTCCGCCTTCGGCCGGCCCGACACATACATGTTCATCGGAATTACGAACGTGTAAAGAATGGGCATCCACCTCAGAATGAATCGCGACCGTCCGAATGCCCAACTCTCGACAAGCTCGAATGATTCGAAGGGCAATCTCTCCACGATTTGCGATGAGAATCTTTTTAAACACCAGTGATCCTAATGTTGGGATAACTACACGAACCGAATATGATCAGGACGTCGCTGACGGGTCGATAAGGAACAGAGGCTGGCCAAACTCAACAGGAGTCGTACTCTCGACGAGGACTTTCATGATTTGACCATCGGCCTCAGCCTCAATTTCGTTCATCAGCTTCATCGCCTCTACTATACACAGAACTTGCCCTTTTTTGACAAATTCCCCTTCTACGACATACGGATCGGCATCCGGAGAAGGGGAGCGGTAAAAGGTCCCGACTATAGGGGAAGTCACCGTGAGGTACTGTGCAGACTCAGAAGAAGGAACAGATTCTGTGGTTTGGTGAAACGAGGACGATTCGACTGGTTGGGAAACATCCACCGCGGTGACGGAAGAAATAGGGGCCGGATCTCGACGGACCCGTATACGCACCCCCTTTTTTTCCAATTCTAACTCTGTCAAATGATAGCGATTTAACAGTTCAACAAGGTCTTCAATTTCACGTCTTGATGGATCAGACATATTTTCCTAAATGGTAAAAGATCTCCCTGTGCCCAGGAAAAATGGATTGTCCTCAATCAACAACAAATACCACGCAACCACTTCAGGCGAACACACTTTTAAGAACAAACAACTACCGAACCCGTTCCACGTAAGTTCGTGTGCGAGTGTCGATTTTAATGATTTCACCCGTTTCAAGGTACAGCGGTACCTTAACCGTTGCCCCGGTTTCTACGGTAGCAGGTTTGGTGCCTCCGGAAGCCGTATCTCCACGAATTCCCGGATCAGTCTCAACAACCTCCAGCTCCATGAATATCGGCAATTCAACAGAAATCGGTCGGTCATGGTACAGAAGGATTTCCACGATGGTATTTTCTTTCAATAGATCGACGTTCTCTCCCAACTGGCTTTTTGGATACGTAAATTGCTCATAGGAGCTTGTATCCATAAACGTATAATCGTCTCCTCCACTGTATAAAAATTGCATTTCGCATTCATCCAAGTTAGGTTCTTGAAACTTTTCTCCTGACCGGAATGTCCGATCCAGGACATTACCCGTTCGATAGCCCTTCAATTTGGTCCTGACAAAGGCACCGCCTTTTCCCGGTTTTACATGTTGAAATTCGACGATATAGTAGGGTTCCCCATCTAGCTCAAGACGGGCACCATTCCGAAAATCTGCTGTTGAAATCACGAAATTTTACTCCTGGTTAAAGAATAAATCGACCTTCATGAACAAGAGGTGGCCTGACACCTTAAATAACTGACCATGGCTCGAAGCCCCAAAAGGTAACTTTCAGACCCGAAGCCTGAAATTTGCCCGATAGCAGCAGAAGCCAGGAAGGAACGGCGTCGATAGCTCTCCCGTTTATGGATATTGGAAATATGAACTTCTACCATGGGGATTTCCACACCAAGCACCGCATCCCGAAGGGCAACACTGGTGTGGGTATAGGCCGCAGGGTTAAAAACTAACCCTTGAAACTGTGTTCGAGCTTCTTGAATCCAAGTCACAAGTTCCCCTTCGATGTTGGATTGACGGCATTCTACCGAAATGCCCAATTGTTCTCCCAACTCGTGAATCAGGGAATCGATTTCTTCGAGAGACTTGGGCCCGTAGAGGGTTTTTTCCCGTATTCCGAGCAAATTGAGATTGGGCCCATGCAAAATGAGAATATTCACGATCTATTGTTCCAGGAAAACAACGACTCTTGAGATGAGTTAAGACATCCAGCCCAAAGGCCTTACAAACCGTGGAGTCAGGACATGAAAAGATAGATAAAATTTTAGCAGTCGGGACAGGTTGGGTCAACGTATCTTGGTGTTTTTTCTAACAAATATGGCCTTCAACCCGCTTAAGAAGAAACCGCCGTAATTCCACCATTGCCCAGGTATCCCGGCAACAATATTCCTGCAAGGCTTGGGCAATATGCGCCCGCTCAACAAGATCAGTTTCGGTAAAGGCCATTTTCTGGTACATCACCGCCGCCACCGCACCATTTTGAATCGTCAGATCATCATAGGCTAATGAGGGAACCAGAGCGGGTAAAACATTCTTAATCGAGAACGACCCCTCAAATTTCGGATGATAATAATGATGTTGAATCACGGATAGAAGATCCCACAAGCGGCGAACAACTTTGAACAAGACTGATTTTAGAGGAGGTAAATAGTCTCCGAGTGAAAACAAGAGAAATCGTTCGTATTCACTGTAGACACAAATGGAGCCCGTGTCACCTAAACTTTCCAGCAAACTCCTGGCCACTTCCTCTCGAGGATCTCTACCATCCGGACACAGGTAATGATGATGAACCACTGTGCCATCAGGATATTCGATATGATTGGACCATTGAAAGGGGATTGGGCGGTAGGGTCGAGTTTGAGGAAAAACCGGTATCGCTGGCATGAAGGTTTCAAAATCTAAATGATGGACTGGGAATCGCACGGAATTCAGGCGCGCCCGCAGCAGAGGAGAAATCCATTCCACGTTATCCTTCACCCGCTGTTGAATGGACGAAAGTTCATAATGATCAGGAATTTGATCAATCGTCTGTATGCCTTCCTCGGAAAAACGTTTTTGCAACTTTGAGCTTCCAGGAAGGTGGAACACCCATCTGGGGGGTTTGTCCTTAGTACAATGCTCCCAAAACGGACATTCATACGGCTGAAAACAATGAGGATCTGGAGGAATGGGGGGTGGGATCGGTTCACGTAACATCTTCCACATCTCGGATAACTGTGGTTGAACGAAGGGCTTTCTGGCTTCCACATCTTCCGTGACCGTCGCCAAGGAGAACATCTCCTGCAAATCGACCTCTCCCCCAGCAAACTGATAATGAGTATTTATATGCATCAAGACATAACCCTCGACTGGAATACCCGCTCCTTGCAATACAGTCGCCTGAATGGCCAAATCATCAAGATGGGTAGGTTTAACTTTTGATGTGGCTTTCACTTCTACGAGTCGCCAGAACCCGGACTCAAGTCGTTCAAGAATATCAACTCGAACCAGAATCCCTTCCCATAGGAAGGCCCCTTCAAAAATAGCTGAGGTACCGGGATCACGAACGAGAGTTTCTGTTCGAGCCAGGGCTGCAGGAATTTGTCGATGGGTTTCATCCACGAGTACCCCATCAGGGAAATATTGTCTGGCAACCACCCCCACATCGGTGCCCATATCCATGATGGCGCGGCGGTCTGGGGTGGGCGGAGTGGCTAACTCAGGGTGATGTATCTCTAAATACAAACGCTTCAAACACTGCAACCCACCCAAAAACTTACTTTTGGATAACCGGTAATGTGGTGCAGACTTCGAGACATTGTTCCCAGCGGAAGGGGTTACTGGAGACTGCGATGAATCGAATGACGATGGATTGCTCACAAAACACTCATTGAATGTTGGGGCCATTTCCGATTAGTCACGAATCGACTCCTATTTCCGAAACCTCAAAAACCTCCACAGGGGTCTCATGTTATAATATATCCATCCATGAAATTCTATCTATCATCGTCAACCAACAAGCCTTACCAGAGCACTTCGGCCTTAGATCGTCAAGATATTCAAAAAATTGCTCATGGAATAGCTCATTTGTTGGATTCGTCTTTGACCATCCCTGGAACCGGTCTAAAAATCGGCTTAGACCCAATCATTGGCCTGATTCTCGGAATCGGAGACCTCATCGCAAATGCAGTGGGTTCCATGCTTCTCTTTTTGGCCACAAAAGCTGGAGTACCAAAGATCGTCATTTTCAGGATGTCCCTCAATATCTGTTTGAATTTGGTCTTGGGAGCCATTCCGGTTATTGGGGACGTATTTTCTGTCTGGTTTAAGAGTAATACTCGCAACGCCAAACTTTTGGACCGCTATTGTCAATCGAAGCGCTATAGAGCGGAACTGACGGATTGGCTTTATGTGGGGACGATTATTGGAGGAATCATTCTCACGATGATTGGCATACTGTATTCTGTTTGGTGGCTGTTCTCATTCTTGTACACCTTGACAACCCAATAATGAAAACTTCTTACACATCAAACGTGTTGACTCAAATTAACTGCATACCAACTTCATCCGCCAATCGACGGCCCTTGGGAGTCAAAAAAAAGTGGCTCGTAGAATGATCCACGAGTTGGTCTGCCTTCAGCGACCCAAAAACCTCATTCCACGCCAAATCATGACGTAAGATGTGGACCCATTCCTTCGGAACGCCTCCAATTAACCGAAGCCCAAACACCACTCGCTCTTTTCTTGTTTGCTCCTCGGTCAACGTCTCTTTATCCATCACTGGCAGCTCTCCCTGTTCTAAGCAGGTCATGTACCCTTCGAGATCAGAACAATTTCCGTAACGCAGGTTTCCCACATACGATTGGGCGCTGGGACCCAATCCGAGGTAGTCCTCACCAGTCCAATATCGAAGATTATGCTGACACGCCCTCCCGGAGAGGGCCCAATTAGAAATTTCGTATCGGCCAAATCCCTCGTCCTGCAAAAAAACATCGGCTTGGGATTGCAACAAACATTCTTCTTCCAAATCCATATGAGAAACCTTCCCTCGCCTCAACTCCCTTTCAAAGCGTGTTCCTTCTTCGACCGTCAGGGCATAGCACGACACATGAGAGGGTTTGAACCGCATCACCTCTTCCAGGGAATCCATCCAGGACTCACACGTTTGCCCTGGAATTCCATACAGTAAATCAAGATTCAAAGAGGGAATTTGGGACTCTTGCGCCATTTCTAATTTTGGCAGGATCTCATCCAGACTGCCGGGGAGTCCTAATACCCGGCGCTCAGACTCCTGAAAAGACTGAACGCCTAGGCTCAGTCGTGTAACTCCGATCTCCCTCAAACCATCCAGCGTTAAGGTTGACAGGGATTCAGGAGTCCCTTCCACGGTGATTTCACAATCATGTTCCACAGGAAAATGAGTTCGAACACATTCTAGGATTTGAAATAATTGATCGACTGACAATCTGGTAGGAGTCCCACCTCCAAAATAGATCGATGAAACTCGACGACCATATAAGTGCTGTTGAAGAGCAATTTCTTTTTTGATTGATCGGAGAAAACGAGGAATATGTTCATCATGTTTGGTCAGAAGATAAAAGGCACAGAAGTGACATCGTGTGGAACAGAACGGAACATGGATATAAATCCCAAGAGTACTCTGCCCGTTATCCTTCATTCTCTACCGTTCCAATTCTCTGAAAAGATTTCCGACTCTCAACCTTATTCATGATAAATCGGGCACGATCCTTTGCCCCTCAACAACTCTTGAACTTCATGTACCATGTTCCGGTTACCACAGATATAGATCGCAAGATCCCTGACATTAGAAATTCCTCTAATGAGATCCGTCACTCTTCCCGTCCGTCCCCCCCATTGCGGACTGGCATTTGACAAGACCACCGAAAAGGTAAAATTCGTATGACGACGGGATAAGGCTTGGAATTCTTCGATAAAATACTGGTCTCCTTCGGAACGCAGCCCCCAATACAAGGTTAAGGCCCTTTGGAATGGCTTCTCAAGCAGGACATGAATCATAGCACGAAAAGGGGCTATTCCCGTTCCGGTAGCCACGAACAAGACATCTCGATCAGGATGGTCATGGAGCTGAAAATTCCCGAAAGGTCCCGCCACATCCAATTCGTCTCCGATCTTATGATCAAGAAGAAATTTTGTACCTTTACCTTTATCGGCACCATTGAGTAAAAGAGAGACACGTGCCGGTGAGTTAGGATGGGAAGTGAGAGAATAATACCGTTTGGTGGGAGTCCCCCGAGAAGTCTCAGGAACCAGAATAGCGAGCGACTGACCCGCCAGAAAGTTTAAATAAGGAGGATGCTGGAAGGTCAAAACAAATTCACGAACCGTGTTCGTTAATGATCGAATGTCGGCAATCTTGGCACGAAACGACCCCGGGTCCATGAAGGGAGAATGTAGAGAATCTCGAACAATCTGGCAAGAGGTGTGGACAGACAAAAGGCGGGAGTCCCCATATTGCAAGAGACTCTCGCCTTCCTTCATCCATACCTATAGGAGATTTACTTGGCCTCAATCTGGATGTTTCTGGCCTTGGCTTTTTCCTGCTTGGGGATCACGATAGTCAGAACACCTTTATCATAATCAGCCTTGGCTTCATCCGAATTGACATCAGAGGGAAGCGTAAAACTTCTCGCAAATGTCCCATACTGCACCTCTCGGATATGATATCCGTCACTATCTCGTTCTTTCTGATGTTTTCTTTCACCTCGAACTTCTAGTTCCTGATCCTTCACGGACACGGTCACATTTTCCATATCCACACCGGGCAATTGAAATTCGATAGACAGCGATTCCTTATCCTCGAACACATTCACCGGGGGCTTCCAGGCCAATTGCTCACCGTTTCGATCATCCCAAATCGGACGCAACCCAAGAGGTTTGCCAAAAAACGTATTAACAGTCTTTTCTAAATCGGTATATGGATCCCATTTTACTAACATAGTTCATCCCTCCATTTTTAAGACTTCAATTTAAGGTGTTGACCTTCCCAGCTGGGGATGTGTTTCGTTCGTATTAGATAGATAATCCCGAAAGAAGGAAAGTCAAGGGCCGCATGAGGGACAAAATTCACGAGAGGCCCAGAGGGTTTCCTGGCTTAGGGATGTCCCGCAGCGAAAAAAGAAGGGACTAATCCCAGGAGCATTCGGCAAGGTCGAGCAGAAAAGCATAGATCATGGCCGTTTCTTTATAACGTTTATAACGACCAGAGGCACCACTATGTCCGGCTTCCATGTTTGTCTTCAATAAAAGGCGATTAGAATCGGTCTTGTAGGCACGAAGCTTGGCCACCCATTTGGTGGGTTCCCAATATTGAACTTGAGAATCATGCAGCCCTGAAGTCACCAGCAAGTGAGGGTAGGCTTGAGCCCGCACATTATCATAGGGGGAATAAGACAGCATATACTCATAAAACGCCTTTTGATGAGGATCACCCCATTCATCATACTCACCGGTGGTTAAAGGAATATTCGAATCCAACATGGTCGTCACAACATCAACAAACGGCACTTGAGCCACGGCCCCATGAAAAATCTCCGGGCGTAAGTTGATGACGGCCCCCATCAATAGACCCCCTGCGCTCCCGCCCATGGCATACATTTTTTGGGAATTCCCATATCCTTGATCCATGAGAAATTCCGCACAGGCGATAAAGTCGGTAAAGGTGTTCATTTTCCGCAACAACTTTCCGTCCTCGTACCATGAGCGGCCTAATTCCTCTCCGCCTCGTATATGAGCCAGCGCATACACGAATCCTCGATCAAGAAGACTAATCCGGGAGGAGCTAAAACTCGCATCCATGCTTATGCCATAGGACCCGTATCCATACAAGAGAAGTGGATGAGTCCCCTCCTTTGAAAACCCTTTTCGATACACGAGGGAAATAGGGATAGACGTGCCATCTGAGGCTGTCGCAAACACCCGTTCCGTTTGATACGAACGACTCTGAAACCCTCCAAGAACTTCCTCCTGCTTTAATAATACTTTCTCCCCAGTTTCCATATGATAGTCATAAATCGTCATGGGAGTGGTCATGGAGGTATACCCAAACCGAAGATACGGGGTATCAAGTTCATAGTTGTCCCCCAGAGCCACACAATACGCAGATTCACCAAAATCCAGCTCATGCTCGGATTGGTCCGAGCCTGAAAGGATACGGAGATGAATCAAGCCTTGGCGTCGTTCTTCCACCACCAAATAATCTTGAAATAACTCCACCCCTTCAAAAAACACCTCGGCTCGATGGGGTATGACTTCCTCCCAATGCGTTTTATCGGTGTTAGATTCTGTGACTTTCATCAGTCGAAAGTTCTTTGCCTGAAAATTCGTTCTGATATAAAACCGATCTCCCAGGTGATCAATATCGTACTCATGCCCTCGTTCACGAGGCCAAAATATTTTAAATGTGCCGTCCGGTTGGGCAGCATCCATATACTGCCATTCACTGGAAATAGTCTGGTGAGAAGAGATAAACAGGTACTGTTTTGATTTACTTTTACTCACGTATGTCGAAAAAGTCTCATCGAGTTCCTCAAAAATTAATGCATCCTTTTGTGGATCGGCACCGAGACGATGGCGGAAAATTTGACATGACCGCAAGGTATCCGGATCCTGACGGGCATAGAATAAAGATCGATTATCATTCGCCCACTCCATATTTCCGGTCACCTGAGAAATTTCATCCGTTAAAATTTCCCCCGTATTGAGATTTTTGAAACCGATTGAATAAATACGGCGCCCCTGAGTATCAAAAGCAAACGCCAAAATATCCTGGCCTGAGCTAATTTGCCAGCTCCCCAAGGAAAAGTACTCATGTCCCCGTGCTAATTCATTCCCATCCAACATCACTTCTTCCGGACTGTCCAAGGAACCTTTCTTTCGACAATACAGGGGGTACTCCAAGCCTTCCTCAAACCTCGTAAAGTAAAGGTAATCCCCGATCTTGAAGGGAACAGATAAATCAGTTGGCTTGATGCGATGTTTGATTTCTTGAAATAGTTTGTTCTCAAAATCTTTCAAGGGACTCATTATCGATTCGGCATACGCATTCTCTTCTTCCAAGTAGGCCAAAACCTCAGGAGAGGATCTATCATTCAACCAAAAATAATCATCGGTACGTGTGTGCCCATGCTCATGTAATTCTGCCGCTATTCGTTTAGCCTCCGGCGGTGCTGGCTGTACGGCTTCGCAGCCTTGCGATTGATCGTTCATAGTTTCTCCCTGGATTCCCTTAGACCTACGATTCTTCAAATCGATTGGGCATTCGGCGAACTCGTTTCAAATTCCCTCGGCGTTTTTTGGATTCCAATCGCCTTTCGCGAATGCCTTGGGGAATTTTTGTCGGAACTCTGTGTTTGACAGACTTCAGCCCCTCCCGAAGGAGAAAGACAAATTTTTCTATTAGGTCAACTCGATTGGCCCGTTGACTTCGATACCGTTGACTCTGCAATCGCAAAACTCCTCTGAGGTTAATGCGATGGCGTAATTCCCGAATCAATCGTTGTTTTTGTGTGGAGCTTAAGGCAGAAGAATTCAACAGGTCGAATTCCAGAATCACCCGACTGTTTACCTTGTTCACATGTTGCCCTCCCGGCCCGGCACTACGAGCCGTTGAAAAAGAGACTTCAGACTCAGGAATGGATAAATGGGGTAAAATCGAAATACTCATCTTCGTCTGGTGCAAAAAATCGTGAAAAGTGTTTAATGGATGTCACAAGGCAGACATTGGTCTATGAAGAATATTCCGGATTTTACTCCAATCAATCCCACAGATACTCGGACCAATTCGTACAGGGTTATTATACCATAATTACGTATTTCCCCCTAATCTTATCGACAAAATACACCATTCAATTTTTTCTCCAACCACAAAAAAAAGGAGGGGCAGGAATCAACCTTTCCTGCCGCCCCCCTTATTATTTTGTAAAACTCAAAAAAACGCGTGAAGATAATGAACCGCTATTTGATGTCTACCAACATCTCCTTAATTTGCTTTTCTTTCAACTTATTCAACGCCACCACTTCAATCTGTCGAATCCGTTCCCTCGTGACGGACATGGATCTTCCTACCTGTTCAAGAGTCCAAGGTTCATCGACTCCAATCCCAAATCGCAATCGAATGACCTCCTGCTCACGGGGAGTAAGGACCTCGAAAATCTGAGCCAACCAACGAGCATTCGATTTGCGGATGACTTCTTCATCTGGAGCCTGACTATCAGAGTCAGGGATTAATTCACCAATTTCGGTTTCTCCATCGGCCGATGGTGCATCCAGTGAAATAGGGTCTTGAAAAGCTTCAATGGTTTCTTTCACCCTTTCAGCAGTCATCCCCAATTGTTTTCCGATTTCCTCAAAGGTGGGCTCTCGATCCGACTGCTGCGCCAACCGTTGTGCCATTTTGGCAATCTTGGTCGAGGCCTCATTCGTATGCACGGGGACCCGAATGGTTCGACTCTGGTCGGCCACGGCTCGAGTAATCCCTTGCCGAATCCACCAAGTCGCATAGGTGCTAAATTTAAACCCTTTGGTGTAATCGAACCGTTCCGCAGCCTTCATGAGTCCGATATTCCCTTCCTGGACCAAGTCCAGAAAATTTAGTCCACGGCCCAGATACCGTTTGGCCACATCCACGACCAATCGAAGGTTTCGTTGCACGAGTTCGTCTTTCGGTTCCTCAATTTCCACCCGTTGACGTTGGATCGCCTCACGAGCAGCTCGCAGTGGCACGACCAATTTCTTGGAAGGGGAATCCCCCTCCAAAATCAAGCTTTCAAGTTGAGCCGTGCATTCGCAAATTTCCTCTATCACCGGAGCGGAATATCCGTTGAGCTCTACAAACTGCCTGACCCTCTTGGCCCCATTGGCAATCTTCGGATCATTTTTGACCTCATCGATCACCCGTAAGATGATGTTCAACTGGTCGCGGAGAAAACGAGTCCCGTCGTATAAACGTTTAGCCAACTCCAATTCTTCTGGGGCGGACAACAGTGGCCTCGAACGGAAACCTCGAAAATACATGGATTCAAGACTAAGGGATTCGAGACCTCCTCCCCTGGAGTCCTTTTGGTCAGAGGCTTTCTCATGGTTCCACCATTCCAGGGGTTCTTGAGCTTTAGCTTTTGGCCTACGCGAATTTCTTTTTCGTTGGAGGTAGGGAGCATGATTTTTTTGTTTTTCCCGAACAGGTGCGAGAGCGTGTAGTGGTGCCATAATCATCCCCTTTCCGTTTGTTTAAACATAAGAAAAAACCTGAATCATTCACTTACGATCATCTTCTTGTATCCAGCGTTTCGTCTCAACAATTAGTCCTGAGTATGATTTCTCATGTTTCAAATGTATTTGAGATCGCAAGTATAGGTGTACCATCCCTACATGAAAGGGAAATTAGGGAAATATTAAAAAGTTTTAATGGAAGATAGGGAAATTACTGCTGAATGACCTGGGAGGAAGAAACCGGTAGCTTTACGGTAAAACAGGCCCCACCCTGAGTAGAGCTCTCAACGACGATGGAACCGTGGTGCACATCCACGATCCATTTACAAATGGCTAATCCCAACCCGGTCCCCTTCGTGGCATGGGCTCGAGCCTCATCCGTTCGATAGAATCGATCAAATATTCGAGTTTGTTCTTCTTGAGAAATTCCGATTCCTTGATCTTGCACGACAAAAATGGCTTCTTGTCCACCATTGGCCAGAGAAAGTTTGACCGTTTGCCCTTGTCGAGAGTATTTCACGGCGTTATCGACCAGGTTTAAGAATAATTCTCTCAAACGTAAATCATCACCCTCAACCACGACCGGCTGGACCTCTCCCAGGACAGTCTCAACCTGCCGATCCTTACCCAACACACTGGCTTGTTGCTGAATCTCACGGACTAGTTCATCAAGTTGCACCGGGAACATTTTCAGTTTAATTTCACCCAGGTCAGCCCGGGACAAGAAAAGCAATTCATCGACGATACGACTCATGCGGTCAATTTCTTCGAGATTACTCTCCAGCACCATTCGATAATCATCAGCTTGACGCGGGCGGCGTAAAGCTAACTCCGTTTCGCCCTTGGTGATGGTTAAGGGAGTACGAAGCTCATGGGACGCATCAGCACTAAATTGTCGAATCTGCCTAAAGGACACTTCAAGGCGCCCGATCATATCATTAAACGTTGAGGCTAACTGTCCGATTTCATCATTTGACCGTGCTGTCTGAATGCGTTGAGTGAGATCTCCCGCGGCAATGCCCCTTGCCGCTTGGGTGATGGCATTGACCGGACGCAAAGCTCGACCAGAGAGGAACCATCCTCCGACAAGGGACACCAAAAGCGCCAGGGGGGAAGCGATATAGAGACCCACCAGTAACCGCTGTAACATTCGCTGCGTTGGTTGCAGGGAGGTGCCGACCCGCAGAATATTGATTAAACGATCTCCCTGACGAATCGGCACAGACAACAGGCGAAGCGGTCCTCCTTTTTCGAATTTGACCGATTCGAAGGTGGAATTTCCTTGAAGGGAGGCCGCAAACGCGGTTTCGCTCATAGGAATGACCCGTTTTTGAATATTGGCCGATTGAATCGTGACCTGTCCGGCAGGGCCAAAGATCTGAAAGAATTTATCCAACAGTGCGATTTCCGGAAAGTCTTGTGAAAGATCCTCAAAGATCAAAAATGGCCCAAACCGATGCTCCCCGAGGGTGCGAATGGCGACAGAAGCGGCTTCTTCTAAGGACGCATCCACTTGCTCACGCAACGCTCGGGACATGACCAAATACAAAGCCACGGCGAATAGCACCAAAATCAGGGCCAATGCCGAGCCGTACCAGAGGGTCAACCGGACTCTGATAGAGGTCATATTCATGGATTGGACCGCATCATATACCCACTACCTCGGACTGTTTGAATGAGACTGCGGTCTCGCCCTTTGTCGATCTTATTTCGCAAATAGCTAATATACACATCAATCACGTTGGTAAACGTGTCAAAGTCCAAGTCCCACACATGCTCCGTGATCATGGACCGGGTTAAGACACGGCCCTCATTCCTCATGAGGTATTCCAGAAGGGCATACTCTTTCGATGTGAGTTCGAGACGTTGCCCCCCCCGGGTCACCTCTCGAGTCACCGGATTGAGCGTCACATCTTCCACTTGCAAAATACCCGAGGGGGCGCCACCCGCTCGCCGAAGCAACGCTCGCCCCCTGGCCAACAACTCCTCAATAGCAAAGGGTTTAGTAAGATAATCGTCCGCTCCGGCATCTAACCCTTTTACTCGCTGATCAACCTCCGAACGTGCCGTTAAGATGAGAACCGGAGTTTTCACCCCAGCTGCCCGCATGCGCTTCAAGACTTCAACCCCCGGCAGCCCAGGCAGCATCAAATCTAACACGACCAAGTCATAGTTAACCGTCTGAGCCCAGTCCAACCCTCCAGGGCCGTCCCCGCATAAATCGACAGCATAACTTTCCTCTTCGAATGCCCGGCGAATAAAAGAGGCGACTTTGGGCTCGTCTTCAATGACTAAAATCCGCATATCAGAAAAATTTTATCATGGATGCCAGAGGAAGTGGAGAACGGGTGAAGGAAAAGGCTTGAAACCATAAAACTTTTCAAACAGGCCCTTGCGGTGAGATAGTGAGGACAAACAAAAAGCCCCATCCTCGAAAGGATGGGGCTTTGGATCACATGATCGATGACGATCAGAATTGATATAGCTTACAGATGATCGACCAAACTCCGCAATTTATGGCTACAACTGGGATGACGAAGCTTCTTTAACGCCTTAGCCTCAATCTGTCGAATACGCTCCCTGGTCACATCAAAATCTTGTCCGATTTCTTCCAAGGTATGATCGGTACTATCACCAATACCAAACCGTTTTCGAATGACAGTCTCTTCACGTGGAGTCAACACACCTAGGGCATTGGCGATCTGTCGTTGCAAGTCATACCGATTGGCTGCGTCCATGGGAGAAACCGCATTTTTATCCTCGATGAGGTCTCCTAATTGCGAATCTTCCTTTTCTCCGATTGGTGTCTCCAAAGAAATCGTCCCCTTGGAGATGTCCAACATCATCCTCACTTTTTCCGGAGTCAGACCCATACGCTCTGCGATTTCTTCAGGAGTCGGTTCACGTCCTAATTGCTGCACAAGTTGGCGTGCCGTCCTGGCCAATTTTGTGTTTGCCTCGATCATATGGACTGGAATCCGAATGGTTCGGGCTTGGTCGGCTATAGCACGAGTCACCCCTTGGCGAATCCACCAAGTCGCATACGTACTAAATTTGTAACCCCGTTGATATTCAAACTTATCCACCGCCCGCATCAGACCAATGTTGCCTTCTTGAATCAAATCAATAAATTGCAAACCACGGTTCGTGTATTTTCTGGCAATACTCACCACCAAACGCAGATTCGCTTCAATCAATTGAGCCTTTCCACGTTTCACCTTTTCTTCAGCATTTTCTAAAATCCCTAAAGACGCCTTGAATTCTTCCAGGGGCATCAACAAGGACTCATTCTGAATCCGTTCAAGATTGGCTTTCCCAGCTTGCACTTCTTTCTTTAAGGAATCTATTTCCTCGGGAGACATTTGTGACTTCCGTCTGGAAGAAGTCCCCTTCGTGGAGGCCCGAGTCTTTTTCCCGATGACCTGCATTCCCTCCTGACCCGCATAGCCCAGCTTTTTCGAATTTCTGGCCATGAGAAACTCGATTCCACGAATTTCCTGTCCAACATCCTTAATCCGTTTTAACATTTGATCCTTGACACGTTGATGTAGGTTCAAAGACTCAATTTGGTCCACGAATTGATCCGTCACCGTTACCCGCCGTTTACTGAGTTGAGCCTGTTTAGCTTTGGGGGTTTTCCCTTCCCGTTGCTGCGCATACACCGATAACAAGGAACGTCCCAATTTCCTCACCTGAGCCAAGCTTTCCAAGGTGCGAAGACGAAGTTCCTCATCTTCCTGCTCACTAGCCACGGGATCCTCTTCCTCTTCTTCATCTTCCAACGTTTCTTGTGAAAGGACGATCTCCCGGACGCGAATCTCCTCATTCTTGAGTTGATCGTACATCGATTCCAATTGTTGAATGTTCACGGGCATCCCGTACACCGAACAGGCTAATTCCCGTTTACCTTCCTCAATATGCTTGGCCAATTCTATTTCCCCTTCCCTGGTCAGGAGGGGAACTCGTCCCATTTCCTTCAGATAGAGACGAACAGGATCATCGATTCGAGTGGGTTCGCCCGGAGTGAGATCAATATCCAGGGAAGAATCGGTTTCTTCTTCCCCCCCCTCACCCTCGACTAACCCAGCGCTCTTTTTAAGAGCCGACACTTGTAACGCGGTTCGTTTGGTCGGATCGATTACTTGGAGATTTGCCCCATGCAATGCGTTTAACACCGCATTCAGTTGCTCAGAGGTAATTTGATCGGTTGGAAGAATCTGAGTGAGATCCTTGACGGTGATATACCCTTTGGGTTTCCCAAATTCGATCAACCGTTGAATGACCTCTGCCAATGTCGTTGTTTTCCCCATACGTGGCTCCTTCGCGTTAATGGCGTCTCCCAATCATACCATCTGTATACATTGTCCTGGTTTTGGATGATTTCAGAAAATCGTTTGAAGAAAAATATTTTGTTTGGCCCACTGAACCTTCGGTTCTCAAATCCTTGAATACCACTTCCTAAAAGTAATGCTCTTTTCAAAAAAAGGTGTAAACACTTAGAGGTTTATACCTCAGAACATTTCAAGCTAAAATGACCAACCTGTTTTTGATGTAAAAGTCAGAAAATAGACCTTTTTTGAAGAACATTTGCAGAGTCTGCAAAATGGCACAATTGTCACTGACTATACGAAATCTAACAATAAAATGTAAACATCCATTACAAAATTTTTGTTGTTTATAATCAATAACTTACAAAAATTTTAAGTATTAAATCTTAGGTTATACGAAAAAATTTTGGCAACCTTCACCCCATATCTTCCTCCATTAACCATGTAACATCCAGCTCTTTTTCCTCAAATAAATCAGCTGGTTTAGGCTTGCCGTCCCCAAAAACATTTCCTTCGCTATCAGAATAAAAAAAGAAACCATCAAGAACCAGACATAACGATCCGAAAAAAACTGCTACGAGGGAAATTCAACCGAACTAAATAGAATGCCCATAATATGAAGTTCTTCATAAGAACGGGGTGGTGGAAATGATTAAAGTGTTGTTGATCGTGGATACGCAGGAAGACACTCGGTTTATCCAAAATATGCTGAAAGAAGAATTTCAAAACCAATTCACTTTACAACACACATCCTCAGTGGCAGATGCATTGGAAACCATCCGACAGGAATCCTTTCATGCCATTATTTTGGATCTGTACCTACCGGAAGAGAAAAGCTTAGAGGCCATCTCTCAATTTATCCAATCATGCCCCGGGACCCCCATCCTCATCCTAAGTGATGTTGAGAATGAAACCCGAGCCATTATGGCTGTGAAACATGGCGCACAAGACTATCTCATTAAAGGACAGATAAACGGAGCAAGCCTTTCTCGAGCCATTCGGTACGCCATGGAGCGACAACGAGCAACCCAACGGATCACCCAACTTGCCCATTATGATCACTTAACCGGTCTGGCCAATCGCGGCTTATTCTATGAACGGTTGAATTCGGCCGTTGCCCGCTGCAATCGTAATGATATGGCTATGGCGCTCATGTTTTTGGACCTCGATCACTTCAAAGAAATCAATGATACGCTAGGGCATGAATACGGAGATTCGCTGCTCAAAACCGTAGCCGGTCGCCTAAAAAAATGTATCAGGGAAATTGACACGGGAGTCCGTCTGGGAGGAGATGAATTTGCTGTTCTTCTTGAACAAATTGTCTCGGTGGAAGACGTCGTTGCGGTCGCGAATCGAATCCTTGAATCATTGTCGAAACCCGTGATGATCAATCACCATCAACTATGCGTGACGGGAAGTCTCGGCGTCACGATTTATCCTTGGGACAGCGCCAACCCCCAGGAGCTACTCTCTCATGCGGACGCGGCCATGTATCGGGCAAAAGCTCAGGGAGGAAATAATTTTCAATTTTATACCGCGGGGATGAAAACGGCGGGGTTGGATCGGACGACCCTTGAAGTTGAGCTTCGTCGGGCCCTCAACAAGGAAGAGTTCATCTTATTCTACCAACCCCAAATCAATCTCCGAACGAAAGAAGTCATTGGGATGGAAGCGTTACTTCGTTGGAGGCATCCGTATCAAGGCTTGATCAGCCCCAATCATTTTATTCCCCAAGCTGAGGAAAACGGGATGATCCTCCCTATTGGGGAATGGGTCCTACGTGCTGCGAGCAAACAAGCCAAATTCTGGCAGAAACAAGGTTTTCCCACTCCAAAAGTAGCCGTTAATCTTTCGGCAAGACAGATTCACCACGGATACCTGCCCTCCCTCATCCAAGATGTCCTGGACCGTACACATTTGAATCCTGAACACCTCAAGCTTGAACTCACGGAAACCTTCCTCATTCACGAAACTGAGGAGACTATTCAAACGCTTCGGGAGCTGAAAGATTTAGGAGTTCAACTCTTTATCGATGACTTTGGAGCGGGGTATGCCTCCCTACGATACCTGAAATCCTTTCCACTCGATGGCATCAAACTGGACCAAAGTCTGATTCAACACCTCCCTGCAAACCCGAATGATGCAGCGATCGTGGCTGCCGTCATTAGTTTAGGCAATGCCATGGGATTACAGGTCATCGCTGAAGGGGTGGAAACCCAAGCTCAGGTGGACTTTCTGGAAGAACACGGATGTGATGCCATTCAAGGTTTTTGGATAGCCCCTCCCCTCCCGGCCAATGAAAGTTCCCAACTCATGGTCAGCACCGCATCGTAATCTACGAGAGTCATACTTAAAAGATCTCACCCCCTTCTCACCCCCAATCGTGACCGACAACTCCGTTTTACGATTACATTCCGACTCCCAAAAATATCCCTTGTTTCAACAGTAAACTCTGAGCCTCCAAGGACGCCTAGCCTTTCCCCCATCCTTAGATTATAATTTCCAAGAAGCACCTATCCTTCCCCTGCGGCTTACGAGAATTGAAACAATCACCCATTCTCTGACACTCTGCAAGGAAAGAGTACCGTCATCAACTTCCCTATACGCACCTCCGGAACGACCCACTCCTCACACGAGGAATATCGATCGATTCATATCCCCCTACCCATTCCGGTGATAAGACCCGGAATAAACGGGGGTTCCCAGATTAAAGATGTATGACCCTGGCACCTAACAAATCGATGCCCTTCCTTTTTGACAAGACGTCCTCACATCCAATGATCATCGTCCTCGCCACTCCCGACTCTCAGGACCGGGAACGATATACACATTGGTTAACCACACGGTCTCCCCACGAAATTGAAGTCATGGAAACAACCTCAGGACGCCAAACCTTAGACGCCTGTCATGGCTCGAAGCCCGATTGCCTTATCCTTCACGATCAGTTATCCGACATGAGCGGCCTCGAGTTCCTCGAGAAATACCATCAATCATCTATCCTCACTACAACTCCTCTGATTTTCGTGGCCTCCCAACATGATGATGCACTCGCCACAACAGTCAGGGAATTCGGTACCCTGGACTACGTCCTAAAACCAACCTTATCCGAGGAGCTCTTATGGAAAATCATACAACATGCCATAGAACGTCAGGCCATTTTGTATCGAATGCAAACGCTGGAGCACCAATACAGCGCGATTCTCCAATCTTCCCTGGATGGAATTGTGGTGATTGGATCCAATGGAAAAATTCGGTTTACCAACCATGCCGCAGAGCATTTTTTTCAGCGATCCCCTTCAGACCTCCTGGGTTCCCCCTTCGGCTTTCCGGTAGTAGCCGGTCAAACTTCCGAGATTGAAATCCACCATTCGGATGGAGGGACGACACCGATCGAAATGCGTGTGGTCCCTATTGAATGGGAACAAGAAGGGGCCTACCTAGTCTCCCTACGAAATCTCACCGAACGACGGAAGGCAGAAAACGAACGCCATAGGCTGGAAACAGAGCGACAATATTCTCAAAAATTAGAAAGTTTAGGAGTTTTGGCCGGAGGGATTGCGCATGATTTCAATAATCTCCTCATGACCATCGTGGCTCGTTCAGGCCTTGCCCTTCGTTCATTACCGGCTGATTCTCCGGCGCGGGAGCACATCACATTCATCGAGAAATCCGGTCTCCGTGGAGGAGAATTAGCCAACCAAATGCTCACGTTCGCCGGAAAAACGAAAATTGACTTTCAATCTGTGCAACTCTCAAAGTTCCTCAAAGATATGGAGGTATTTCTTCGAGCCACCATATCCAAACGCATGACCTTAACCTACGATCTTGCCCCATCCCTACCCATTATCCGAGCTGATCCCGCGCAGCTTCGACAAATCATCATGAATGTAGTCACCAATGCATCAGAAGCACATGCTGATAAAGAAGGAACCATCACGATTACCACGACAGAGTTTGACCCAAAGGCCTTTGACCCCAGAAGCTGGTATCTCATCGGGGACCCTCCAACGACCCCTTGTCCCATGCTACAAGTTCAAGATTCTGGCTGTGGGATGAAGGCGGAAGTGATCCCGAAAATATTCGACCCGTTTTTTTCGACAAAATTTCCAGGAAGAGGGTTAGGGTTGGCGGCACTCTTAGGGATTACGCGTGCGCATTCAGCCACCATTGCCGTAAAAAGCCAACCCGGAACCGGAACCGATTTTTGCTTAATTTTCCCCGCCAAGCCGGTGGAATCACGGCAGGAAAAATCGCCCCTGCTTTCCATTCCGTCAACCAGGACAACGTCCGAAAAAAAGCCGGTCATCCTGATCGTCGATGATGAGGAGGAAGTTCGTGTGGCCTGTTCGCTCATTCTACAAGAGCTAGGCTGTCATGCATTGGTTGCCGCGGATGGGGAAGTGGGAGTGCAAGTATTCCAGGAACATCAAAATGATATTTCCGCGATTTTACTCGACCTGACCATGCCTAAATTGGATGGGCAACAATGTTTCAAAAAAATCCGGGCATTGAGTGGACAAGTCCCAGTCATCCTCTCAAGTGGATACTCCGAAGAAGAGGCCATGAAGCAATTTCAAAATTCTGGCATTAATGCCTTCATCCAGAAACCGTATCAAGTGGAAGTTTTGATACAAAAAATTCAGGCACTCACTACTGAAACCCTGATTGAAGAACACCCACTTCCTTAAGCTTACTGCCTTTAGCTTCAAAAGCTACACTTCTTCTCTCTTCTACGATCTTCAGAATTAGGGTCCGTACCGATACCCTCCACTAAGGTGTCGCTCCAGAGTCGAAGAAAGCCCGAGGTGATTACGATAAAGGGTCGACTGGATGATCGTCTGATTATGGGGGGCTAATTCTCCCGCACGACGAAAATGGTTTCCGGCTTCCTGATGACGGTCTAATCGATGTAAAGTTAAGGCGAGATTAAATTGGGCTTCGGCCATTTCCGGATGTAGCTGAATCGCCTCCTGAAAAAACGTTTCAGCCTGTTCCCATTCACCTCGTTGATAATGATCAATCCCGCGTAAATTCAGTTGGGCCGCATCAGGATGAGAGAGGGGCAAGGCGGCAAGAGGAGCCGACTTCGAGATACACCCTCCAAGGCTCAGTACGCTTAACAGAATCACAAGAACCCCCAATACGATCGAGCTCTTTAGTTCACCCCTTTGATTCATGGTGACTCCTCACCTTTCTCATGTCATAATCAATTCCGATAAACTTTCCAAGAACCATTCATGAGTATCACGCACGACCTGATCATCATCGGAGGCGGATCGGCAGGCTATGCAGCAGCCCGCACGGCACATGCCGAAGGGGCAACCGTCGGCATCGTCGATCACGGGCCCTTAGGAGGCCTGTGTATTTTACGAGGCTGCATGCCGACCAAAGCCATGCTTCGCTCTTCCGATATCGCGGCACTGATTCATCGAGCTCATGAGTTCGGCCTTGAAGCCAGCAACATACAATCCAACTTATCCCGTATTATCTCCAGGAAAAATCGGCTAATCAAGGAATTCGCAGATTATCGGATTCAAGCACTCAAGGACCAACGATTTACCCTCTATCAGGAACGAGCCCATTTTCTTTCTCCTACAGAAATACGAGTAGGCGAGCACACATTGTCCGCACGATCTTTTGTCATTGCTACCGGATCTGTGATTTCCCACATACCAATTCCGGGACTTGAAGAGGCAGGATACCTCACGAGTGACGAAGCCTTGGAACTCACCAACAAACCCGAATCGATGATCGTTCTCGGAGGCGGGCCCGTGGCCCTCGAGCTAGCGCAGTTTTTTTGTCGAATTGGGGTAGCCACGACCTTGCTTCAGCGCAGCCCGCACGTGCTCTCACAAGGAGACCGAGACTTGGCTGAACCGGTCCAAGCCCATTTGAGTGAAGAGGGAATGAAAATTTTTACCGACACACACATCAGTAAGGTTGAATCATCCGGTCACCAGAAAACGATTTCCTTCCTTCACAAAGGCCAAGCCAAACAGGTGAGTGCCACAACCATCTTTCAGGCTCTGGGACGCCGTCCAAACATCGACTCCCTAAACTTGGAAACCGCACAGGTCGAGGTTAATCATGGGGCCATCAGCGTCAACGACGAAATGCGAACGTCCCAACCGCATATTTTTGCGGTAGGAGACGTCAATGGCTTGCATGAAATCGTCCATATCGCCATTGAACAGGGAGAAATCGCGGGCTGGAACGCCATCCACCCCAAAAACCCTCAACGACGGTACAGTCAACGGCTCAACACACAAGTGGTCTTTACCGATCCCCAAGTTGCCAGCGTGGGGCTCTCGGAAAAGGATTGCCAAAAACAAAATCTCGGGTATTTGGCAGCGTCATACCCCTTCAATGATCATGGAAAATCACTCTGCATGGGAGAACTCTACGGCCATGTGAAGATACTCTGCCATCCCAAAACGGGTGAAATCCTTGGCGGCCATATTGTGGGGCCCGAAGCTGCTGAACTCATTCATGAATTGATCGCCATCATGTATTACCAAGGGACCGTTTATGACCTGCTCAAAATTCCTCATTATCATCCAACCCTCGCAGAAATTCTCACGTATCCGGCCGAAAAACTCATCGATACACTCAATTCTTCATCAACTTAAAGCCGTCTTTTTGACTCACCATCGCCAAAAGTTTCGTCAACCGCATCCGGTTCTGACCATTCCTTCATTCTGTATCAGCCCCACACCAACCACATGAACGATGTCCCTCTTTCCCTTTCACGGCGCTTGAACCATCGGCACCCTCTTTCGTGGGTTTCCCTTGAAGCATTCGCACCCAGGCAGATGAACGGTTTCGCATGATCAAACGTGGGAGCAGGAGTAAAAACATGATGAGCAAGAGACTCAGAAGAATGACGGGCCAATCAACGGAAACCACAGCACTACCAAAATAGGTAAAGGCCACGGTTGGAGGAATCATCCCGACAAAGGTTGCCAAGGCAAAGGCCCGCAAACTCATGCCAGTCAGCCCAGCGCCATAACTCACGATATCGAAGGAGAACACCGGTAATAAACGAGCCATGATGACAAGTCCCATGAGATGATGATCAGAGCACCGTTCACAAAACACCAGATCCTTACTGATCCATGGTCCGACCAAGTGTTTCCCAAAAAGTCGGCTAATGAGAAAGCTGATAATGGCACCAATCTCCGCGCCGACTATTACATACACACTCCCCCAAAGCGGCCCGTAAGCCGCGCCGGCCGCCACATCGATCGGCAAACTGGGAATGGGGCTGATCACCACGGCCAGAGTCATCAACCCCATTAAGGCCAGGGGCCCGACCCAGCCTAATTCTTTCAACGATAAAGAAAGTTGCTCCGGATCCAGGAATGATGCAATCGGAATAACCCAACTCAAGCCAATCAACAACCCAAGGGCAACAAAAGGTAAAATCCACTTCCAGGCTTTCATCGTCATCCAGAGCCACCCACTGCTCCTAGAGTTGCCCTCCCCGGCCCCTGCCTCATATGTATCATGACCTCAAACTCCTTTAGGCCGTAACAAATCTCAACGGGTCGAGACTACATGGAGAAATGAGGGAAACCATGAGCAAGCCAGAAGACCTACATACAATGAAAGAAACAGAACAGCGTCCCCAAAAAGAGTATTGGTTGAGATTAAATCACAAAACCTTCAATTCACCACTAGAGGATTGCCATGAAAACTACCATAATAGAGACACACATGACTGATCCGGCCCCCGTTACTTCCCCCTCTTCTCCATCTTCCCTGGGAAAAATCCTGTTAGGGCTGGCCTTTCTCATTGGAATCGGAAGCTTTTTCTACTTTGACCTTGGACAGTATCTATCGCTGGAATCTCTCAAGGCCAACCGGGACACCCTTCTCGATTACACGAATGCCCATTTTGGATTGGCGGTAGCGATCTTCATCGCCGTCTATATTCTACAAACAGCGTTCTCCCTTCCCGGGGGAGCCATCTTGACTCTGACAGGAGGTTTCTTATTCGGGAGTCTCATGGGCACCCTTGTCGTGAACGTGGGAGCAACTACCGGGGCCACCCTGGCATTTTTAGCCGCACGATATTTGCTCCGAGATTGGGTGGAAAACAAATTTGGAGATCGCCTAGGCCCAATCCAGGCCGGCTTTGCCCAGAATGCCTTCAGCTACCTGATGACGCTCAGGCTCATCCCAGCCTTCCCATTTTTTCTGGTGAACCTGGTATCCGGACTCACCCGGGTTAACCTAGGCACCTATGTGGCAGCCACATCCCTGGGGATTATTCCTGGGAGTTTTGTGTTTGCGTTCGCCGGGAAACAATTGGGTTCCATCAATTCCCTCGGCGAAATTGCCAGTCCTCCTGTCCTTACGGCATTCACCCTGCTAGGATTACTCGCGTTGATGCCAGTGGCCTATCGAAAATGGAAAGGGAATACGAATTCCCCCGAACCCACAACTCAAAACCCTTGATGTGATCGCAAATTCAACTGAGGCCAACTATGACGACATCGCCCTCAACCTTTTCTTCCGTGGCACTCCTGCCTGATGATTCGTTCAATCAGGAGCTGGCCCGCAATGTTCATCCCCCCGAATGGCAAAACCCCACACCCGAGGGCCGCTACAACTTAGTTGTCATTGGGGCGGGCACGGCCGGACTGGTGACGGCTGCCATCGGTGCAGCCCTGGGAGCGAAGGTCGCCTTAATCGAACGACACCTGATGGGAGGCGATTGTTTGAATGTCGGGTGCGTACCTTCCAAAGGGGTGATCAGTGCCGCTCGCGCCTGGGCCGCAGTAGAGGATGCCGAACAATTTGGGCTCGAAATCCCTGGTACCGTTCAAAGGAATTTTGGCAAGGCTATGCAGAGAATGCGAAAGCTTCGGGCTCAGATCAGCCATAATGATTCTGCCCACCGGTTCACTAAATTAGGCGTTGATGTGTTCATCGGAGAAGGGCAATTTACAGGCCCTGGAACGGTTCGAGTCGGTGAGTCCACCTTGGAGTTTTCCAAGGCCGTGATTTGTACGGGGGCCCGTGCCGCAGCCCCACCAATTCCCGGACTCGAAGAAGCGGGCTACCTGACGAACGAAACCGTTTTTTCCTTAACGGATTTGCCTCCACGAATGGGCATCATCGGTGCCGGTCCCATCGGGTGTGAAATGGCTCAATCATTCGCTCGATTCGGAAGTCAGGTTTTTCACTTTGAACAATCTGATCACATTCTCCCGAGAGAAGATGCGGATGCCGCAGCGATCGTTCAAGCCCAAATGAAAAAAGACGGAGTGGAATTCCTCTTTAATTCTCGAGTCACGGAAATCCAACAAGAAGGAAATACCAAACGAATTCGATACAGTACGAATGGGGAAACGCAGGAAGTGGTCGTGGATCAGATTCTGGTCGGAGTCGGACGGGCTCCCAACGTGGAGAATCTTGGGTTGGAAAACATGGGGGTGGAATTCGATCAACGAAGTGGAGTGAAGGTCAATGCCCGCCTTCAAACGACCAACGCCAAAATCTACGCTGCCGGGGACATTTGCTTTCCGTTTAAATTTACCCATACCGCCGATGCCATGGCTCAGATCGTGATTCAAAACGCTCTGTTCCCACATCCCTTTGGGTTGGGGTATGCGAGTACCGAAAGCCTGATCATTCCCTGGGCTACCTATACCCATCCTGAAATCGCCCACGTCGGCCTGTATGAACAAGACGCCAAAGAAAAAGGTATTGAGATTGAGACGTTCACCTTTCATCTCAATGAGGTGGACCGTGCTATTCTAGATGGAGAGGATGAAGGATTTGCCCGAGTTCACGTAAAAAAAGGGACGGACACGATACTTGGCGCCACGATCGTCGCCGCTCATGCGGGAGAAATGATCAGCGAATATACGGTCGCGATGAAAGGGGGCTTGGGATTAGGCACTATCGCCGGTACCATCCACCCCTACCCCACTCAGGCGGAAGTGATCAAAAAAACAGCCAACGCCTGGAAAAAGACCACCCTCACCGAAGGGAAAAAACAATTCCTCCAACGCTTGTTTTCCTGGTCCCGGTAAGAATCAAACAGTTCAAAGGACGGTTGAATATCCGCTACCGTGCTACCTTGCCTGATTTCATTCTCCTGACGCTTCTTCTCCTCTGGAGCACCGGAATAGTCCTCGCGCAAACCGTCGACAAGATCGAAGTCGGAACCTTTTCTAGGATGGAAGCCGGAGGGTCGTTTTCTCCTGAATGGAAACCCCTTACCTTCGACAATATCGCTAATCATACTCAATACGAATTGATTACCGACAGATCAACCGTCGTGGTGAAGGCCACCAGCCATCAATCGGCTTCCGGCCTAACACGAGAAATCTCCATTGACCCCAAAATCTATCCCATCGTTGAATGGAGATGGAAGATTTCCAATGTCTACGAAAAAGGGGATGTGAACACACAATCAGGGGACGATTATCCTGCCCGTCTGTACATTACCTTTGAATATGATGGTGAAAAAGTCGGATTCTTTGAGAAGATTCAATTCGAAACCCTTAGGCTTATTTATGGGCAATATCCGCCCATTGGTGCCATCAATTATATTTGGGCAAGTCATAGTCCTATAGGAACCCATCTCCCGAATGCCTATACCGAACGGAACCACATGTTCGTGGTTCAAAGCGGATCAACTAAGGTCAACCAATGGGTGACCGAAAGGCACAATGTGTATGAAGATTATAAAAAAGCGTTTGGTAAGGACCCGCCACGCATTAGTGGAGTGGCCATCATGACCGACACGGACAACACCAAAGAGTCAAGTGTGGCACAGTATGGTGATATCGTATTCACCCGGCTACCATTGGAAAATCCGACTCAGCCTAATGCCAAGAGGGAAGGGTACTGACAGTCCAATCTCCAAACTGACGACATCTGAAATCTACGCGTAGACTGGCTCATTGCCTGCTTGCCATTTAATATTACAACCCGCGCTCGGGATCTGCCTTTCCGACACTTTTTGTCCGGACAAGAGGGCCTCCAAGGCCCCTCGAAGGTCCTTCCCGGTGACCGGCTTCCCATTCCCGGGTCGGCTGTCATCGAGTTGCCCACGATACACTAACCGTCGATCCTGATCGAACAAGAAAAAATCCGGTGTGCAGGCAGCCGTGAACCTTTTAGCCACCTCTTGGGTCTGGTCAAAGAAATAGGGAAACTCAAAGTGCAGTGTTTCAGCCATCTCCCGTAATCGAGTAGGGCTATCTTGAGGATAATTCTCCACATCGTTACTACTGATCGCCACAACGCCCACTCCCCGGCTCCGGTAATCCTTCCCAAGACGGCTTAATTCCTGCTGGACATGAATCACGTAGGGACAATGGCAACAAATGAACATGACCAATGTGGCTCGTTCTCCTACACAACGTTCCGAATCCATAGGCTGACCGGTGCAGACGTCCGGGAGTTCAAACGCCGGAAGGGCTGTTCCCAAAGGAAGCATGGTTGATTGCTTTAAGGCCATGGTGTAATCCTTTTCATTTCAGCACCGTCAATGAAAGATACGTTGAAGCATCTTCCTCAAAACGTTATCACACGTGAAAGAAGCAAGAACATGCGGAGGGAGACCAAAAGTCCAGATTACTCGATTTCAGGGTGACCGGAGGGTTGCTCTTTTTCCTTTTTCCAATCCCGAAATCGCTTCATCAATTCATCCTTGACTGCAGGAGGCACAGGATCAGGGGGCAACTGTTGCAAGGTCGCAACCGTATATTTCATCTGACGCAAGTAATTCCGACAGGCAAAGCACATCCCCAGATGCATCTGAAAACGCATCCGTTCGCTTAGGGACATCGACCCTTCAAGATACTCGGTCACCAGCTCAGCAACTTCCTGACAGGAAAAGTTTCCCGTCATATACTTCATGAGCTTTTGTCGAAAATTGTTATCCATTAGCACTTAAACTTTCTCATTACGAACATAGGGTTCTAACACACGACGAACTTTGGTCCTGGCACGATGCAAAAGCACTCGCTGATTAGTCTCACTGATCTCAAGGATGTTACACACATCCTCAGAACTCACGCCCTCGACATCCCTGAGCGTGATGACCTGCCGCTGAGTATCAGGCAATCCTGCAATCGCCTCGTCAATGGCCCACCGACATTCTTTCGATAACAACGCCCGCTCTGGGGTATCGGCTTCCCAAGATTGAGGTGGGTTTTTCCAATGGCCTTCCCTTGACCCCTCAGTCACAAACAAGGATTCCTCAAGGTTTGGTCCATCATCGGAATCAGAAGCATCGGTGACTAACCCATAGGTCTCATAACGACTCTCCCGGGTCCCACGCGTCTTGGCCCGATTCGTCAAAATACGAAACAACCAGGTCTTAAACGAGGACCGCCCCTCAAACCGATGAATCCCCTCCAAGACTCCCATCCAGGTCTCTTGCACTACTTCCTCGGCCACGGCACGACTCGGAACATAGGCCATAGCCAACCTCAACAGGGCCCCGGAATACCAATCCATGACAGACGAAAAGACCGATTCATCTCCGTTTTGTAAAGCTCGGACCACACCAGCCTCATCCAGCTGTAAAGACTCTTGCAATGTATTCTTTGAGGAAGAAATGGTAACCCCCTCAGGAGGATTAGTGCAGAAGACCTGGCGCTCATAGGATTATCCAAGGGTGGGCAACGATAATCAAGGAATAATTAACCTTGACAAACAATTGAAAGATTAGAATCTGACGGTCAAGGAAGAAGAGACTACGGCGCTTTCCAGGAAATAGGTAGGAATCAGGTATCCTGAAAAATTTGGGCAAGAATACCGGTTCGAGTTGTCGATTTGGTTTTTTTCAGCAGATGACGAACATGTTCTTTCACGGTATGTTCGCTAATGTCTAGATGTTGGGCAATTTCTTTATTGGTCCAACCTTCACTGATATATCTCACGATCTCCACTTCCCGATCCGTTAACCGGAACTGGTCTTTGGCTTGATCCGGAACCACTCGTCGTTCCCGACCGATCTTTTCCATCAGGATCAGCATACAGGCCTCATCTTTGGGGGAATGAGGCGCTAAGGGAAAGCCCCGCAAGAGCACAGGGGCGGTCACATCTCCGGTCACCCGCCGAAGCTCGGTCTTGCCTTCTGAATCTTCCTCCTTCTCCGAATCCTCCAAGAGGTCTCGAAGAGAGACACACAGATCCAAGATTTCATTCGGTAAAATTTCTTGAGCTCCAGCACCATACCGAGCTCCGATGATTTGACGACTCAATACTTCGGCTTCAGAGTTCATGAACAATAAATCACCAGACCCTGCGAACAATAGGACTCCGGGGATGGACCGTCGTTCGGCAATAGCCTCCAGCCGAGTCATGCCTCCCCCATTAGTGGTTTTAGGTAGCGGGGCACATGGAATTCCAATCGATCGACGACTCACGCGGTCCTCCATTCGTGAAACGAGTAACTCGGAAAGGCTTTGGGTTGGGCAAGTAGTGACATTCCGAATCTCAGCAAGCGCACGAGATACAAACACGTCCGATAACGGGCACCGTAGAAGATGTATCGGGGGGTGAAAGGAAGAACTTAACCCAACACGGAGAGAAAAATTCGAAATGTTCACAAACGGAAATCAAAAAGCAGGAAAGTCCACAAACGGGCACCTATCTCTGATTTTGATCATATGGAGCGGAGAAAGGAGACGAGACGAAGACCTGAATGCGGATGTCAGCCCGGCACAAAGATCCGATCGGCCACTTTTGAATGCCCGTTAAAATCGGGCATTGGACAGGGTCACGTCTGCATCTTCCCAGGCCACCTTAAATTGTTGTCGGGCATCATGGGCTTCTTCAAGTTTTTTTTGAGCTTCAAGGCTTTGAACCAGCCCATACAGCGTCCATCCATTTTGTGGATGGGCGTCAAGATCTTCCCGAAAAGCCTTTTCGGCCTCTTGAGGCCGCCCTGCCTCTAAAAGGACCGCTCCCAAAACTTGGCGAGGAGGCAAATACCAGTCCTTGGGTTCGGTGTAATTCAACCCTTCTTCCAATTGGACCGCATTGTTGAGCTGCTTCACTGCCGTATCGTAATCCTTCTTTGCTGCGGCAATTTCCCCTGCCAAGATAGACTCCGCAATGTTCAAAATTTGGGGAATCCCGTTTAAATCAAAAATCGTGAGTTGAGCCAGGGCCGGGTCAATCATGACTTTTCGTAAGAGGCCTAACTCTTCCTCGGCTTTGGCCAATTCCCCTTTACGAGTGAAAGCCAGCCCACGCGCATAGTGCCACACGCCTTCAGGATATCGTAAGTCGGACGGGGGAGCCGGTTCGGCCAAGACCGCATCCCATTTCCCGAACAAAGCCTGGGTAAACAAGGGAATCATGGAAAAATGTTGAAGAGTTCCGGCAAAAGCCGGATCCCGCATCATTTCCCGGTTCACCTTGGCGGCGGTATCTTTGGCGGCTTGCAGAGCCAGAGCATATTGGCCCGTTTTACTCGTGGCGGCCCACAGAAAATGAAAATTGTGGGGGACATACGCAGCCGTATAAATACTTTCCACATGAGAGTGGCTCAGGTAATGCCCATCAATCTTCACGGCCCGCTGATTGGCCAGAGCCGCCTGCCGATACCACCCGATTCGAATGTAAATATGGGCCGGCATATGCACGAGATGCCCAGAACCGGGGACCAGCGCAGGCAACCGTTCTGCACTCCCCAAAGCTTTCCTGGGGTTGGGAGAAGCCTCTACCGCATGGATGTAGAGGTGATTAGCCAGAGGATTATTGGGATTCAGATCAAGAGCATGCTCCAAAGTCGAAACTATCTCAGCAGTCCAAGGCTTGGCTTCACCGGTCTTCGTCCAAAAATCCCAAGGGTGGAGATCCATCAACGCTTCAGCAAAAAGAGAAGTAATCACGACATCCTGGGAAAAATTTGTGGCGACGCCACGCATGGCTTCGGCATAGGCTTGATCCAAGGAAGAGCGGTCCTGGGGAGGATGTTCGGCATATCGCTTCGAGAGAGCTTGAATGAGAGCCTGCTCCTTATCAGAAATATCAACACTTAAATCCACGGCTTTCCCTAATGCCGCCCACGCCTGAGGGACAACAGCAGGATCCATGGGCGCATTAATATTCGGGCCCAAGACTAACGCTTCACCCCAAAAACACATGGCACAAGAAGGATCGAGTGTCTGGGCATAACGAAAAGAGCGAGCGGACTCTGCATGATTAAACCCATACATCAAAATCATGCCCTGATCGAAATACCGTTGGGCCATAGGAATGGCAGTCGAAATACGAAAATGATGGTTGCCTAATCCTTCATGGAGGGGCATCTTCTCTTGAGTAGCATGTGCACCCGATGAATGGGACAGGTCAACAAAAAGAAATGGACCTGCTAATAAAAGGACTGGAAATATCCATCGACTCAACATAAAGACTCCCCCATTAGGAAATTGAAAAAAACATCGAATACCTTTTTCAGAAACACAAACCTAAAGAAAAGGTTTAACTATTAATCTGGAAGATTTTAATGAGGCTCAGCTGCCGGGCCATATGATCTTCTCAAACCAGGACCATTACTAAATACTTACCCAGTTTAGAGCACAAATTGCAACTGAGAGAACAACGCTTTCTCGAATAAATCGCCTACGGTTTGATTAGACATCGGATTAAATTTCGCAAGCATGTTTTAGCTCATGAGTAGGGCATGACGACTGTGAAGACAGAATCTTTTCCTCACGATACAATACCTTCAGCATGTCATATTTCATCAGCTATCAAAAACCTTCCTCCTGCGGTGGGACCAAACATCAAGTCTCCCTTTTCGTCTTTATGCTCCTCTCATCCTTCTGGGGATCAACCTGGGCACAAGACATTCAAGATACCTCCTTTACCGTAAAAATTGTGGAAGCCGCACGGGAACGGACTCAACATGAGGTCACATATGATGGGAGCTACCGCTCCATTCCCTATCCGATGGGGGATGTCCCCGATCATATCGGCGTGTGCACAGATGTAGTGATTCGTTCATACCGATCCCTAGGCATCGATTTTCAACGGTTGGTTCACGAAGACATGAAGGCCCATTTTTCCGAATACCCCAAACATTGGGGGCTCAAAAAACCCGATCCGAACATCGATCACCGTCGCGTGCCGAATCTTCAGGCTTTTCTCACCAGACATGGGGAGGTACTCCCCGTCACCACACAAGGTTCAGACTATCAGGCCGGGGATTTGGTAACCTGGACCGTGGCCGGCCGTCTTCCGCATATTGGCATCGTCACCGACGAAAGGGTACCGGGAACGGATCGACCGCTAATCGTCCACAATATCGGGGAAGGCCCGCAAATCGAAGATATGCTATTCGAATTCCCGATCACCGGCCATTATCGGTATGAACCGCAGGTCACCGATCACACCTCGACCGACGAAACTCCCTAAACGATCGATTCGCCCATTCCAACACTGATTACACACGCATGATAAAAGGATACTGTCTATGACCTATTTGTATTTATTTTTTGCCATCTTGGCAGAAGTCGTGGCCACGAGTGCCCTGAAAACCGCTGAAGGGTTTACCAAGCTCGGTCCGAGCCTGTTGGTCATCATCGGTTATGGAATCGCCTTTTATCTACTGAGTGTGGTTCTCCGAAGCATGACCGTGGGGATTGCCTACGCAATATGGTCGGGAGTTGGGATCGTTTTAGTAGCTCTGGTTGGAGCGTTTATATTTCGAGAAGTCCCTGACCTACCAGCCATAATCGGAATGGGAATGATCATTGGAGGGGTGGCCATCATACACACCTTTTCCAATACCGTTCGATTTTAAACAAACTTCAGGAACCATAGGCACCGCCTCATACGATTCTTACTCCACCCCACCACCAAGCAAACATCCCCTACCACCACATTCTAACCCGATTCTGTAACAACCATTCCTCTGAAAAGACTCTGCATAGGGAGCATGTCACATGCAGAATTTGTCTCGCCGAAAGTTTGTTCAACTGACCGGAGCCCTGGCATTGGGGACCGGATCTACTCTTTCCACCCCAGTAAGAGGCGGAATGTGGAGTCAAATATTTTCTCAACCAAAACGTGAGGTTTCCCCCATAACACCCAATGACGAATTCTACACAACCTCGTATCGCACCCCCCCTTTCCTTCCCATCGAACAATGGACCCTGTCCATTCATGGGTTAGTGGACCGACCGCTGACTCTTTCCTATGCTCAGCTCTTGGCCTATCCCTCGGTCTCCGAGTACGTCACATTGGAATGTGTCGGAAACGGAGTAGCCGGTGAGGCTATAGGAACGGCAAAGTGGGAAGGGGCTCCTTTAAAACAGCTTCTCGAACAAGCCGGAGTACATGCTAATTCACATGATGTCGTGCTTCGGTCGGCTGACGGATATTCGGATAGCCTCCGACTGGACCATGCCATGAGGGGTGAAGTCATGGTGGCCTATAAGATGAATGGAGTTCCTTTGCCCTTAGGCCATGGCTTCCCCGCTCGGATGATCGTCCCAGGCTATTACGGAATGAAACACGTCCAATGGCTCACACATATTGAACTGACTGAAACAAATTATCAGGGCTATTACCAGAAAAAAGGATGGTCCGACGACCCGATCGTGAAGACCATGTCCTGGATTACCGATCCACAGACCGGAGATGAACTCACGACTGAGAAATCATACATCCTCAAAGGGTTCGCCTTTTCCGGTTCACGCGGAATTCGATCGGTCGAGCTTTCGACCGACGGAGGAGAGAGCTGGGCTCCGGCCCTGTTGCAGCCAGCCCTTTCCCCCCATACCTGGGTCCATTGGGAATTCCTTTGGATGCCAACAATCCCAGGTGACCATCGAATTGTAGCCAGAGCAACGGATGGGACGGGCACACAACAGATCACCTCTGATCGGGATCCTTTTCCGAATGGAACAACAGGACTCCAAGAAGTCATTGTTTCCGTCGCCTAAAAACCGCATGCAGGAGAATGTCATCACATGAAACGCTGGCTTTTTTTGACAATTGCATTTCTTAGCCTGGTTGGCTGCTCATCGATCCCAAAAACCTTTTCTCCCCAAGATCCGATCGTCCCAGCGAGCTTCAATCACCACGCTTTCAACCAGACACTGCAACAACATGTCACCGATGGCCATGTCGATTACCCGAAGGTAGCCACGGACACGGCCTTCAAGACTTACCTGCGTGATCTTCAGAACATTGCTCCCCAACAACTCCCTACCCCGAACCATCGTCTGGCATTTTGGATTAATGCCTATAATGCTTTCGCCATTCAAGGGATACTGGACGGCTACTCCCCTTCCACGTTTTCGGGCCGGTACACCTATTTCATCGGGCAGGATTACCTCGTGGGAGGCGAATCGATCAACCTCTACGATCTGGAACGAAAGATCCTGATTCCCCATTTTCACGAACCCAGAATTCATTTTGCGATCGTCTGTGCCTCACAATCCTGTCCCAAACTTCAGCCCGGGGCCTATACTCCGGAGAAGATCGACCAGCAACTTAACCGAAGCGCAGCGCAATTCATCAATGATCCAACACGGAATCGATTCGACCGAGAACGGAAGGTTGCCTACCTCTCAAAAATCTTCGATTGGTTCGAGGACGATTTCGTGCATCATTCCGGGTCACTCCTGCACTACATTGCCCCATACATCACCGATAAAAGCCTGGCCCAGGATCTTCAGGTTTCCGATTATAGGATCGAATTTCTGGAATACGACTGGAACCTGAACGGGACTCCTCCCTTCCAGGCTTCCTAAAAGCGCCTTTTCAAGAGTTCTCGAAACTTTTCCTGGCAAATATCCCGGGAGACCTTCAATTTGTTCGAAAAATCCCTTCAACCCTGTAACACCTCGTCGGACTAGGGGACTATGTCCCCAAGAACACACATTTTTTCTGGCCTTTCCTATGGAGAGACATCCAGAATCGCTCACAGATTATTAACATGGAGGCTTTCACGATGACGCAAAAATCACTCTTACTCGGTGCCGCACTTTCCGGGTTACTCATCGCCAGCGGGTGTGCCCATTCCCACGATTCGATGTCCGGAGGAGAAATGGCCCAGGGCCAATGTCACGGAGTGAATGACTGTAAAGGCAAAGGCGAATGTAAAACCGCCACGAGTTCCTGCGAAGGGAAAAACGACTGCAAAGGTCATGGATGGAATAGCATGAGCAAAGCCGATTGTGACGCCAAAGGCGGAAAGTACGTCGCGAAAGCCCATTGAGCGAAGAATGAGCAATCGGCAAGCCAAAATTGGGGTGGGACTTCGTCCCACCCACTATCCCTACCTCGAGCCACGTCCCCGCACACCGGTGACCTGGTTCGAAGCCATCAGCGAAAACTACATGGACACCAAGGGCCGCCCCCTGGATATGCTGGAGTTGATCCGGGAAGACTACCCCGTAGCCTTACATGGGGTATCCATGTCCATCGCCTCAGCAGAGGGTCTGCGTCTGCGTTACCTAAAAAACCTGAAGGCCTTAATCGACCGGATCGAGCCGTTCATCGTCTCCGATCATCTCTGTTGGACGGGATTGCAACAGCAAAACCTTCATGACCTGTTACCCATCCCCTTCACGGAAGAAGCCCTAAATCTCATTGTGAACCACATCGATCAAGTACAACAGGCGTTACAACGACCCATCTTCCTGGAAAATGTCTCAACCTATTTGCGGATTCCGGAAGAAGACTACACCGAATGGAGTTTCCTCAAAGAAGTGGCCAATCGGTCGGGCTGCCAAATTCTTTTGGACGTGAATAATCTCTACGTGAATGCCAGCAACCATGGATTTGATCCTTATGAGTTCTTGGCCGGAATCCCCACCGCCATCATCGGTCAGATCCATCTTGCCGGCTATACGGACATGGGAACTCATCTCTTCGATACCCATTCCAAACCGGTCTACCCCGAGGTCTGGGACCTGTTCTCCACATTGATCGCTCGAGCGCCGGATGTTCCGGTGCTTTTGGAATGGGATGAAGACATCCCCGAATTTCCGCAACTCGAAGAAGAAGCCCTGAAAGCCGCTCACATTTGGACGACCCATCATGGCCAGACTGCCACTCAACCAGTTTCAGCAACTCTTCTCTGAGGCATCACTTCGAGGGGAAGGCCTGGCGATTGAGCCACGTCTGACCAATGCCGTGGCACCGGGTGGATCACTCACCTCGGATGCAGCGATTGACGTGTACCGCACAGGCCATATCGCTCGTCTGACCGAAGCCCTGGGAGAAACCTTTGAAGCGGTGTGGTGGGTAGCCGGAGATGAATACTATTTTCAGCTGGCCAAAGAGTTTTTATTCAAACAAGGCTCTCAATCCTACAATCTCTCAGATTTCGGTGAATTTTTTCCGGATTATTTAGAGGAAAGACAACCCTTTTCGGATCTTCCGTTTTTAGCGGACCTTGCCCGGTTTGAATGGCTGTTTAAAGAAATCTTTCATTCTCCACCCCATACGGCCCTGACTCCGGAAGATTTCCAAAACCATCAACTATCAGGAAACCTTCGCTTGTCCTTTGCTCCATCGGTCCGTCTTTTTCATTCACCGTATTCCGTCTATGAAATCTGGAAGATGCGGGGAACGGATCAATCCTCACTCCCGGAAGAAGACTGGAATCATCCACAATGGCTGCTGTGCTACAAGCATCAACAACAGGTGTACGTGAAGCACCTCACCGAACCGGATTACCTATTACTTCAAGCGCTCTTGAATGGAGCCAATATCGAAGAAGCGCTCGTCCATACCCTGGAGACCTTTTCCGACCTGACCCCGTCTACGGTCTCAGACCTGTTTCAAGTCATTCACCAGACGGGAATCGGCACACATCTACATTCGAGCCCTGGCACCAAACACTAAGGCCAAAGAGGAAAATGGTCTCCGCATGATCACCTTACCCACCTCGCTAAAACCCCTCGTCAATATCGTCAGAAAACGCCCGATCTTGGCGATTTTCGAAGTGACACTCCGATGCAATTCCGCTTGTGGATACTGCGACCTCCCGCTCAACCAAGGACGGTATGAGATGAGCCGCGCTGAAATTCGCCGCGTCTTTTCGCATCTCTACGAGGCGGGGATCAGAATTCTCCTCATTCAGGGTGGAGAACCCTTATTGAGAAAAGACCTCCCGGATATTTTGGATGATTTGGCTTCTCTGGGATTCCGCCTGTGCCTCATCACGAATGGCACCAAGCTTTCTCAACCCCTACTGGAACGAATGGCTCGCCATCCCATCAGTATTTCCGTGAGCTTGGATACGTTGGACCGACAACGCTATCGCGCGATCCGCGGGGCCGATCAACTGCCCTTAGTCTTGAAAGGGATTGAGCGGTTAGCGGACTATCCTCATCCGACCTATCTCACCTGCATCGTGAGCGAAATTAATCGTGACGAAGTGATCGAAATCCTGCTCTTTGCTCGCAGACATGGCATGATCCCGGTTCTGGGTGCCTACCATTGGGATATCGCACGCTATGGAAAAATTGATTTGGCCCTGCAATACCAGAAAACGGTCGCAGCTGGAGTTTTTCAAGAGGCGGTCAATTCTAAGCTCGTCCCTAAAGGCTACTTCCACAGGTATCTTCACGAGAACATCCGGTGGCTCCAAGGACAGGGGCTTCCTCCCTGTGATGCCGGAAGCTATAGTATCGCGATCGATGCCTCGGGAAACCTGGCACCCTGCTTGGCCCTCCCACATCGCGGAAACTTGTTAGACGCTTCACTCACAGAGATTCTAGACAATCTGGATCATGAGGAAATTCAAGACTGCTCTTCTCGTTCCTCTTGCAATATGCTATGCAGCCGTGTGGTGGGGTCGACCCTGAGGCATCCCGTTTCCGCCATCCGGACTCCGGCAAAACTTTCACCCCTCAAACTGGAACCTGCCCATGCTGGTTAAACACGGCGAACACGACCATCTCGCTCGATTACTCATGTTCATGGTACTCGGAGAACAGATGGCGCATGATTGCGCCCGGGCGCAAATCCACATGGCTCCAGAGAACAGCATGAAAACATTCTTGGCCAGTCAGGCTCGTCAGGAAAGATCCCATGCGGTCATCTTTCAATGGGCCATCCGTTGCCTGACCTCCCATTCCCCGGCACAATCCCTGATTACCGAACGAATGCAGCCTTATCGGCAACTGCTCGAAGACGCGATTCAGCGCCAAGACTATGCGGAAACCCTGTTGGCCGAACAAATCATCTTAGAAGGGCTCGGAGAGGCAATTTTAAAAAAATTAGAGACGGGTCTTGTCAAACGAGGCGCCCCCTTTCGACGACTTCGCAATACCCTCATCCACCAAGAAGAAGCCCATCACCAATTCGGCGTGCGAATGCTCGCCAGAATAGTAGAGAAAGATGAAACCGATTATGCAAAGCTGTACCGGAAAGCTCAAACCTATCTTCCGGTGGCAAAAACGCTTTTGTTTTCGGTTCAAGAAACCTTTGCTTTGATCGACGAGAACGCCCAAGAATATTGGGATGGTTTTTTGAACACCCTGCCCCCCTGGCTTCATCAACCATTCCACCCTCAGGTACAATCCGTGGCTTAAGAACCGTTCAATGATCATCCCCTCCGATCGGAGAGCCGCATGATTTGGATCATTATTCCAACCTACAATGAGGAACAGGCACTTCCCAAAACCCTCCAGGCCCTCGACCAGCACCCGGAAGACAAGCGCATCATCGTGGTAGACGGGGGAAGCACCGATAGCACGCCACAAATTATTCAAGCCCACCCGCACCTCATCAGTCTGAGCGCCCCAAGAGGCCGAGCCTCACAAATGAATGCGGGGGCAGCATACGCGAACCAGCATTCAGTGAATCCTTCAGACTGGCTTCTCTTTCTCCACGCCGACACGCAGCTGCCCCCTGACGGACTCGCACAACTTCAAAACCTACAATCCAACCTGACTGTTCAGGCCGGCGGGTTTCACCATCGGTTTTCCGAGAATGATTGGCGTCTACGGATGATATCGTGGCTGGATAACTTTCGGTGCCGACATTCGCACATCATCTACGGCGACCAAGCGCTCTTCGTTCGACAGGAATTGTTCACGAGATTACAGGGATTCCCTGAGCAGCCTATACTGGAAGATGTGGCCTTTGCGGAACGAGTCCTCGCACAGACTCAACCCCTGCTCTTGGAATCACCCGTCACGACGGATGCTCGAAAATTCATCAAAATGGGCGTATGGTCCAGCTTTGTGAAGGTGCTGCTCATCATTCTTCATGTGGAGTTTGGTCTCCCCACCCTCACCCCATCTTTCTTTCAACCCATTCGTTAGATCGTGTTTCTACCCCACGGAGATGTGCGGCACAAGTCGTTCGCGTGCAGATGCACCAAGTAACACAAACTCCAAAGAACTTCATAGGTTTTCCATTACCCTCCTGATCATCGAAACAGAGAGGGAGGCGAACCCAACCCACATCCCTCTGATCCCTAAAGAATAGACAAAGCACAGACCGATATAATTCCCAGTAAAGGAATGGTATGGATCAACCTGAAGGCCCCATCACCCACACCGAAGATCTCCCGGTATTCTTACGGGATTTCGAGGACGATGACCTGCAACGGTATACCTGCTTTGCGAGTGAATTTCGGGATCAACGGATGGAAGCAGGATCGATTGCCGAGGCGGGATTCTGGAACACGGTGGTGAATCTCTGCATTGATGAGCGCATTCGCCGGGACCAAGACATTCGCCGGGTCGAATATATGTACCGTACCGGACTCGACCCCGAGCACTACTCGCCCTGACGCACCCTTCCCTTCATTCTTCTTCTGTTTTCCACGCCTCTAATCGTGCTCGAGCTTGTTGGGCCACCGATGAATCCGGATGGTCTCGAATGATCCGTTCATACAATTCCTGAGCATGGGCCCGATTTCGCTGTTTCTCCTCAAACTGCGCGGTCTCGAACAATTGTTGCGGATCCTCCCCACATCCCAGCAGGACGAGTGAAAACAGCACCACCCCCAAGGCAGTTTTTGCCCTCTCCTTCACCACACGCCCATTCCAGAAAGTTCCAGCCATGTTTGTCACCTTTCTCTATCATTTTCCCTAAGGAACGCTTCCCAATCGGCCGATACACATGTTCATAGCCAAGAAAGTCTGGCCATTATCGTCGCCAACGAAGGAAACTCCCATGATGCATGTAGAAGATGAATTACTCGATTCACTCAGAAACTTTAACGACTGTGAAATTCGCGTGTATACACGATTCGCCACTGAATGGCGCGATCAACGAGTTACGGACGGATCCCCTGCAGAAGTCTCCTTTTGGAATTCCCTGATCTCTCTCTTCGTGGAAGAACGCCAACGTCGCAAGGAAGAAATTCGCCAACTCGAGACCATGTTCTATTCAGGGCAGGATTCTTCACAATAAGCCAATCCTTCCGTCTGCCTTTTTCCCAGAACCAACTGCATCACAACCCAAGACTCCATCTCCCTTCCGTCATACCTGAATATCTCTAGCAGGTATCTCTTTTCTCGGGTCAAGCAAGATTCCCGATGAAAGATGTCGGGAATGACAACACTTACGTTAGTGCGCCTGCAACACCTGCTGGTAAAGCGCTTGAGTGCGGGTAGCAATCGTGCGCCAGCTAAACAACTCTTCCGCACGTTTTCGGCCGGCCATCCCCATAGGGACGCGCAAGGCCGGATCCCGCATCAACTGATTAATGCGCTCCGCCAGATCCTGAGCAAATTGATCAGGATCCTTGGGTGCAAAGGGTGCCTCCTCTTCCTGATCTACCGGCACCAAGAATCCGGTTTGCTCTTCGACCACCACCTCAGGAATCCCCCCAACCGCCGAGGCCACGACCGGCACCTCACAAGCCATGGCTTCCAAGTTAATGATCCCAAACGGTTCGTAGATTGAGGGGCAACAAAAGACCCCGGCGTGAGAATACAACTCAATCAAACTTTCCTTATCTAAAATATCTTGAATCCAATAGATATGCTTCCGATGAGCCGAAGCCTGTCCCACGGCCTCCTTCATCTCCGCTTCGATGGCCGGTGTATCAGGAGAGCTGGCACAGAGCACGACTGGAATATCGGGATCCAAATAAGATAGGGCCTGAACTAAATGGATAATCCCCTTTTGACGAGTGATACGCCCGACGAATAGCAGGTAAGGCTGACCTTGGGGGATCCCATATCGCGTGAGTACGTCATCACGATCCTTTTTATGAAATTCGCTCGGATCGATACCATTATGAATCACGTGGATACGGTCCTCGGGAACATCAAAAAATTTCAAAATATCCGTTTTCGTACCTTGAGAGACCGCAATAACCGCATCAGCCATCTCAATGGCGGTTTTCTCCACCCACAAGGAAAAATCGTAGCCCCCGGCCAACTGCTCCCGTTTCCACGGACGCAGGGGTTCCAAAGAATGTGTCGTGATGACCAAGGGAATGCCATAGTTTAGCTTGGCGAAAATGCCACCCAAATGGGTGTACCACGTATGGCAATGAATGAGATCGGCATCCAGCCCATCGGCATTCATTTGCCAGCAGCGCTGAACAGCACCGAAGACCGAATGCAGGGGTTTCGGCGAATGAAAATTCACGTCACCCAACGGGAATCCCTGAACTTTGAGGTTTCCTTTCTCCATCAGTTGATCCCCGAAACATCGGACCTCCACCGAGAGGAGCTGGGAAAGCTCTTTGCTCAGGTAATCAACATGCGCCCCGGCACCTCCGTAGGTATAGGGAGGATACTCATTGGTCAGCAGTAAGATTTTCATACGTTCACTTCACCATGTCATGTGGGGTCATTCAAGAACATGCTCGGCAATCATTCATGCTCCAGCCCCGTTCCTTTAATAATTCCATTTCCACCATAATGAAATTCCTGAGCAAATGTCACGAAGTTTTCGCATCCATGAAAATTCTCCCTAATTTTTCAGAGGGAACCGCAACATTTATTGACAAACTGATTTTTTTTTGGCCTAGTGTAGGAGGGTATGTGGTCAGGGGAATAACGCCCCAATGGCCAGCATGAGCATGCTGGCCAAACGGTATATCTCAGAAAGACAAGGAGGATGTATGGAGTGGAGAGCCAGTCATATACTCGTGAAAGAAAAGGGGTTGGCCCAAGACCTGAGGAAGCGAATCAAAAGCGGAGCCAAGTTTGGAGAATTGGCCAAGGAATTTTCCACCTGCCCCAGTAAATCTAAAAGCGGCGACTTGGGATGGTTCGGTCCTGGCAAAATGGTCAAAGCCTTCGAAGAGGCCGTCAAAAAGATGGGTCACGGCAGTGTGAGCCAACCCGTGAAAACCCAATTTGGCTACCACCTCATCAAAAAGACGGGACAGAAGGATTAGCCTATTTTAGAATCTCCCCGCAATGCTTCCAAGATCTCTTCGGCGATTTTGGCATCCCAGCTTTGATGCTCTTCGACTCCGATGACCTCAGTCCTGAGGATTTCCAGGTGCCGGCTTAAATCTCCCACAGTACATCCTTGAGTCACCAGCGTGACGATATGCGGGGCATATTCATCATATTCATCGGCAGGCCCGAAACTCCCGGGAGCTACCCCAATCGGATCCCATCGGCGTAAGATTTCCTGAACCGCAGTGACCTTCTTCATCACTGCCCGTTTCTGTTCTTTTTTCTCTTGGTTGTCCATCAACTTGTCATCTTCCCTGTATTGTTCTCCAAAGCTGAGATACAAAACTCGCCGTAATGCCAATTACTCAATTTTTTGTGGAGAAATTCAACGATTCAAGTAAATGAAATGCGTGCCGATATTTCACCATAACACTCGACTTTCAAGAAGAATCCTTAGGGAACGTGAAAGTCTTCCCCCATCTGTACATCGCAACACACCCCCATTCACAAACAGGAGCAACTCTATGGTCGTCAACTGATCACGATCTTCGTCTACCACCCCCATTTGACGATGGAGACCTTCACAAATGCATTCCCCTCTAAAAAGTCCCCCTACCGTTCTGATCGCGGATGATAATTCCGACGATTGCCTCATCGCCCTTCGTGCCTGGGAAGAAAGTCAACTCGGATTTCAAGTAAAGTTCGTCCATGATGGCCGGGAACTCCTGGATTATTTGAATGGAAGACGCAAATACCGCCTGAGAAAATATTGGCCCCTGCCGCAGTTAATTCTCTTAGATCTCAACATGCCAAGGAAGAACGGCCGGGAGGTCCTTCTGGAACTTCAAAGCCATCCGAAATGGCACGCAATCCCCATCGTCGTTCTGTCCGATTCTACCAAACCCAAAGATATTCAAGAAGCTGAGGACATCGGCGCCTATGATTTTATCACTAAACCAGGAACGTTCCAGGAACACCTCCACCTGGTACAGACTTTAGGACAGGCTATTATACACAGATCCCCAATACCCTTCTTGTGACCACTTCAAACCACCCTCTCACCCCGTTACACGTACTCCTTGTGGAGGATAACGCCGATGATGTGCTCATCATCCAATCCCTGTTGGATCGCATCTCCACGATGCAATTCAAAGTGGATTGGAAAACAACGTACGCTCAAGGCCTCGAACACCTCAGGAATCAGAAACCTGATGTATGCTTCCTGGATTATCACCTGGGAAAAGAGACAGGACTCGATTTGTTACATGCCGCCGTTCAGGCAGGCTACCAGACTCCTATCATCATGCTCACGGGCGTGACAGACAGCTCGATCGACATGCAGGCGCTCAAAACCGGGGCGTGGGATTATGTCGTGAAGGGTGAGGCCACCCCAAACCTGTTAGAGCGCACCATTCGTCATACCCTTGAACGAAACGAGGCCCAACACGAGCAATCACACATCACGCAACAGCTCATCGAATCATCCCGTCATATCGGAATGGCTGAAGTGGCCAAAGACGTGTTGCATAACGTTGGAAACGTCCTGAATAGCATGAATGTCTCAGTCGGAATGCTGACACGCCAAATCCCAGAGCTTCCACTCGGAGACATTCAACGCATCGCCAAGCTTCTGGAAAATCATGAACACCATTTAGACGAATACCTCTCCGACCATAAACAAGGAAAACACATCACCACCTTTCTTAAACGACTAGGGAGTTATATGGCCACCCAGCAACAAGCCATGGGTGAGGAAATAGCCCGCTTGCGATCGCAGGTCGACCAAATCAAGCGTATTATCACCGCTCAACAACAATTCGCTGGAGCCTCATCGGAACCAGAGCCTGTGCTCCTCAGAGACCTCATCGACCATATCTTGTTAATCCAAAAACCCGGCTTAGAAAAATATCACATCCACATCACCAGGGAATTTGGCGATATTCCCCAAATGCATATCGACAAACCTCAACTCACCGACATCTTAATGACGCTCATCCGATACGCCAAGGAATCCATACGAAACCACCAAAACACTCAACATCAAATCCTGATACACACCCGATGGCAACCGGATCAGGAACTGCCGGTATCGATCCAAATCTGTCATCCAGGAGCCTTGAGTTCCCCCGAAGAGATTACTCGACGTTTGAGTCAGGATTTTTCTCCTCAAGATGACGATCAACCATTACAGCTGCACCGGTGCGCCATCGCGGCAAAGAATTTAGGGGGAGCGCTCATGGTCACGCATTACGAAGGAACACAGGGAATTACGTTCACCTTGAAACTTCCGAGAAAAGAAGCCACATTGTCACACGTGAGGGAACTGGTCTCGTGAAGGAAAAGACATGAAACCGTTTCACACGATCGTCCCCTATCTCTGCCAATCCACCAAAGTCTTGGTCGTGGAGGATGAGGCGATTCCGGCTATGGAATTGCGACAAATACTGGAAAACCTCAACTATCGCATTACCAACGTCGCTCCCACCGGAGCGGCTGCCCTCCACAGCATCAAAAACAACCCTCCTGATATCGTCCTCATGGATATTGGCCTCCGGGGAGAAACCGATGGCATCAGTACCGCCTCCCAGATACAAGACAATTTTGCGCTCCCCTTTATCTACATTACCGCGAATTCAGACGCCCATACTCTACGCAGGGTCACGCAAACCCGGCCCTATGGAATTGTGTACAAGCCATTTACTCCAGAGCAAATACGATCGGCGGTGGAAATCGCCCTGATGAAATTTTCTTTTGAACAGACCATTCAGCATCGAGAACAGTGGTATGCAGACCTGTTTACCTGCATGAGTGACGGAATCATCGTCTGCGATCGCCAGAAAATGGTTACCTACATGAATCCCATTGCCTGTGACCTCATCGGCTGGCCCAACCCTATTCAATCGGTGAAATCAGACGTGCCGATAAATGACCTCATTATTCCCACGACCACATTTATTCCTTCGGATTGGCTAGCCCCCACACTCGAACGAGGAGAATGGTTGGAACCATTGATGCTCTCATTGAAAAAATTGAACGGACAGGATCGCATCCCTGTGGAAATACGGGCCTCGCCCATGCGAGATATCCAGGGCGCCATCAGCGGATCGGTGGTTGTACTTCACGACATCACGTCCCGATTGAAAGCCGAAGAAGCGATTCGTGATCTCCATTATCGCAATACTCTCATCCTTGAAGCCGCCGGGGAAGGAATTTATGGAGTCGACTCCACTGGGCTGGCCACCTTCATCAACCCATCGGCCGCGAAGGCTTTAGGGTATCAACCGGAGGAACTCATTGGCACCCCTCTTTATCAGCAGGTCCATCGCGACGAGGCTTCGGAGTCTATAGAAAATAGTCCTCTTGGGCATACCCTCTTCAAAGGTAAGTCCCAACATGTGGAAGATGCACGCATGTGGCGAAAAGATGGGACATGTTTTCCTGTTCAATATACGATTACTCCACTCCTGGAAGAGGGTCATCGTCACGGAGCCGTGATCGTCTTTAATGACATGACCGCCCAAAAAGCCACGGAAAAGATCCTGGAAGACCAAAACACCAAATTGGCCACCAGCAACCAGGAATTAGACGATTTCACGACCATTATTTCCCATGATCTCCGAGAGCCGTTGCATGGCATCAAGGGGTTTGCCCAGATGCTCGTTGAAGACTATGGTCCCCACTTAGGAGGAGAAGGCCAGAAAAAGTGTGAAACCTTAGGGCGGCTCGCCGAGCGGCTAGATCAGCTCATTAGCACCCTCTTGTATTTTTCCAAAGTCGGGCGGACGGAACTGTCCATGGGAATGATCAATCTTCAGAACATACTGGATGAGATCCTGGACGATCTCTCTCTCAGCCTGGAAGAACATGGAGTCACGATTCAGGTGCCACGACCGTTGCCCCTGATCTACTGTGACCGTGCCCGAGTAGGAGAGATCTTCCGCAATCTCATCACCAACGCCATGAAGTATAACGACAAAGAACACAAATGGATTAAAGTCGGCTTTCTCTCCGAAACGAACAGGCCTCATACAGAAAATCTTTCACAAGGCACACCCATTTTCTTCGTAGAAGACAACGGGATTGGCATACCGGAACGGCATCAGGACGAAATTTTTCGCATGTTTAGGCGTCTACACCCGCGCTCCAAGTTTGGAGGAGGTACCGGAGGAGGATTGGCATTGGTGAAAAAGTTGGTTGAACGGAACAAAGGAAACATCTGGGTTTCCTCGACTCCAGGCCAAGGCTCCACTTTTTATTTTACTCTTCAACAAGCTCCCATTCCTCTCAATTGTACGTTAGAAACCGTGGCATGAACGATCGACCGATTACTATACTGCTCGTGGATGACTCTGAGGAAGATCGTGAAATTTTCAAGCGATATCTTAAAAAAGACAAAGGGCAACAGTATCACATCAGGGAGACTGAATCAGGAGAGGATGGTCTCGCCCAATGCTTTGAACATCGACCGGACTGCGTCTTATTGGATTACCACGTCCCTGACCTGGATGGCTTGGAATTTATCGATGAAGTCACACAAAAGGGCAACCAACCTCACCTTCCCATTCTCATGCTCAGCGGGCAAGGCGATGAAGATGTGGCCGCCGAGGCTCTGAAAAGGGGAGCCACGGATTATCTCGTGAAAGGAAAACTGACGTCCGAAGGTCTTGGACGTGCCATCGCTCGAGCCCTCGAAAAAGCGGCACTCCTTCGAACCATGGATCGTCAGCATTTGGAAATCGAACGATCGCGAAAAGAGCTTGAGCAGTTTGCCTTTTCAGCTTCGCATGACCTGCAAGCCCCCATTCGCCGGATCATTAAATTCCTGGAACTTCTTCAGCTCGACCTTCAAGATTCTCTCAATGAACGAGCAGAAGATTACTTACAACGCGCGATAAAAAGTGCATTACATATGCGTCAGTTCATACAAGACCTGTTGGAATACGCTCAAGTCGGCGGAGCCAACCATCAATCCAGGACCGTCAATCTAGAAGAAATCATGAATGAAGTGCTCACACAATTAGAAGTCCCCATTCAGGAATCCCATGCCACCCTCAAGATACCCATATTACCTAGGGTATGGGGCGTTCCCACCTTGCTCCAACAAGTCTTTCAAAATCTCATCAGCAATGCCATTAAATTTCGCGGCGAATCTTCTCTCCTTATTCATATCTCCAGCTCCTGGGAAGAGGGATTTTGGAAAATTTCCATCTCGGATAACGGGATCGGAATTCCTTCGGAATCCTTGGAGTCTATTTTTTGCCTATTTCAGCGTTCCAAAGTGCACGCATCCATAGAAGGGACAGGGATAGGCCTGGCTGTGTGCCAAAAAATCATTCAACGTCATGGAGGCCAATTGTGGGTTAAATCTGTTGAAGGCAAAGGGAGTACTTTCATTTTTACATTACCTGACTCGCCCCCTCGCCAACATCCATCTTCTCACCCTGAAGAGGACAATCTGCTTAAAACGGCATAGGCGATTTATCATTTCCTCAATTCAAATAACCGGAAATCACCCTATCATTTTTTCCATAACCCGATTTCTGATTTAGCCATTTACTTCGTTTGGTTGACCTACGTCACGGATTGCATTCCTGCGGGGATGGCCCCGCATCCCCACATTCGTCCACTCACCCATCCCCGCGCCCACAAACCCGCACAAATCTATCTTGTTGATTTTCCATCATTTTCTTTGGATGAAATTTTGGCAACGAGCTTGCTCAAGGGATGAAGCATGTTTCACGCAACGACCAACGAAAGGAGGAATCTTCCCCGGGCTATGACCATCTCCCAATCACTTCACCTTCATCCCTTGACTGTAAAAGGAGCATACTCATGAAACCCAATCTTTTTTCTTCATCGTCCACCCCAAAAGCCAACAAAAAGGTGTCAGACCGGAAACCTCAATCGGAAACCAAGGAAATCATTTTTCTTTCTTCCGGGCTGTTGGCCCTCATGTTCGGTATTGGCGGAATGCTGATGTATTCCGAGGATGGCACAGTTGATCCCTCTGAAACTGAACAAGTCGAAGAAGTCCGAATAGCCAAGGCCTTTTCCACCCCAAAGGTGGATGCGGTTTCTCTTCCCTCCTCGAAAGAATCTCCACCCGAAGGTGTCGTTCCTCAGGACGTGACCCTATCTACCGAGGCCATCCCCTCCCCGATTGAGGCACCTCAGGAGACTGAAGTGTACTTTTCCCTGAACGGGACGGTCCTCTCCGATGAGGCCAAGACCCAGATTCAACAACAACTGGACAGTCTCCCTGATGGCTGGGAGGGCACCGTCCGGATTGAAGGCCATACCGATCCGCAAGGGACCGAGACGTATAATCAATCCCTCGGGCTGAAACGGGCCGAAACCGTGCAACAGTACGTCGTGGATCGGGGTCTGTCGGATGACAAGATTCAGATCACCAGTCTGGGAGAAACCAGTCCCTTGTGTCAGGAACAGGAGGAGAGTTGTTATTCGCAAAATCGTCGCGTGCACCTCACCTTTTTCCCGGAACCTCCGGTCCACACGACCGAAACCGCGTTCTTACCGAAGGATGAGGGCTCACAACCCAATTCCGAGGACACACCCTCTGTCTCGAGCCCACCTTCCCTAGACTCGGGATCCCACGCATCATCTCCCACCGCCGATTTGCAGGAAGAATTGGTTGCCAGTGAACCATTGGCACCAGCGCCTGATCTTCCCTGAAGATCCAAGATGATGAGCATGCCGGTCCACCCCACAGGTGGGCCGGCATGTTTCCGACCCAATAACCGTCCCTTTGACCTTGAGAGAAGGAGTGATGATGCAGACCTGGAGATCGTACTTGTACCTCATTTTTTTGTTAATCACGACGCACGGAACACTGGAGAGTGTCCTCCTGCCGGCTTTCGCACAAGCACCTGTCCAAGAATCACATCCCACCCCGCCGGAAGAATCCAAATCTCCACCTCGTCCGGAGGGGTTCTTCCTGAAGACCGCTTCGGAAGGCAAACCCCGTCCTGCTCCCCTACTCCACACCACCGTGAATATCACGATCAGTGGATTGATTGCCCGCACCACGGTATCTCAAAAATTTTTCAACACGAGTGACGAATGGGCGGAAGGCATCTATGTCTTTCCCCTACCCGATCAAGCCGCGGTGGACCATATGCGCATGAAGATCGGGGAGCGCATCATTGAAGGCCAGATTCAAGAACGCACCCAAGCCAAAAAGACCTATCAAAAAGCCAAGGCTTCCGGAAAACAAGCCAGCTTGGTCGAACAAGAACGCCCGAACGTCTTCACGACCTCAGTCGCCAATATCGCCCCGAACTCCCAGATTACCGTGGAGATCGAATATCAGGAAATGGTGCGGTATGACCAAGGCCGGTTTTCCCTCCGCTTCCCGATGGTGGTCGGCCCTCGATACATCCCCGGTCGACCGGAGGTCTTCCCCCCACCGCTCAACCAGGAGTCCGGAACCGGGTGGGCTCCCAATACCGACCAAGTACTCGATGCCTCACGCATTACCCCACCCGTCCAGCATCCGGCACAAGGGCCGATCAATCTCATCACCCTAGACGTGAACCTTGCTTCAGGCATGCTCTTGCAAGGGGTAGAATCGCCCACCCATCTCATTCGAGTCAGCAAAGATGAAACCGGCAATCATCGCATCACGTTCAAAAACTCGGACGTACACGCAGATCGAGACTTTGAACTCATTTGGACGCCCCTGTCTGTTCCCAACCCTCAAATCGCCCTGTTCTCGGAAGAGCTTGAACAAGACACCTATATCTTCCTGCAGGTGATGCCCCCCATCTCCCGGGTACCTTCGACACCAACCATGCCTCGAGAGGTCATCTTTGTCATTGATACCTCAGGCTCCATGGCAGGCGCTTCCCTGACCCAGGCCAAAGCCGCACTCACTCTCGCCTTGTCACGGCTTACGGCACATGACTCCTTTAATATCATTCAATTCAATTCCCGAACCCATTCCCTGTACTCGCGGTCGCGTCCGGCTTCGGCCGACCGGATTCACAAGGCTCAGAGATATGTGGAGGGCCTTCACGCCCAAGGAGGCACCGAGATGAGGCCTGCGCTCATTCGTGCGCTCACCCAGACCTCAGAGGCAGACACGCCTCGGGCCCTCCGCCAAATCATCTTTATCACCGACGGACTGGTGGGGAATGAACACGACCTCTTCAAGATTGTGCAGCAGGATCTCCGAGAAAGCCGTCTCTTCACGGTAGGTATCGGCTCGGCCCCGAACAGTCATTTCATGCGAAAAGCCGCGGAATTCGGGAAAGGGACCTTTACCTTCATCCGCAGCACCCAGGAAGTCCAGGAGAAGATGGGGCGCCTCTTTCAAAAACTGGAACAACCCGCACTCATCGACCTCGCCCTGAAATCTTCCACCCCCATCCTTCGTGACATGGTGCCCAATCCCATCCCGGACCTGTATGTGGGAGAACCCCTCACCATCGTGTTTCGGGGCACAGAGCTTCCCCCTGCCATTACTATTCACGGTCGACAGGGGGAACGGATCTGGGAAACCACGCAATCCTTGGAAGACAGCCAACCACGCCAAGGCATTGCCGTCCATTGGGCACGTCAACGCATTGCCCAACTGATGGACCATCAAACACAACAGACTGAGAAGGACAGCTTACGAAAACACATCATCGAGATTGCGCTCAAACACCACATCGTGAGCCGGTATACGAGCCTGGTCGCCGTGGATGTGACACCGGTGCGGCCTCAGCAGGAGGCCCTTCATGCCCATGCCCTCAAAACCAACCTTCCGCAGGGAATGTCCTATGAAGCCATCTTTGGCTGGCCGCGAACTGCGACCCCTTCTCGACTGTATCTGCTTGGAGGATTTCTCTTGTTATGCCTGGCATGGATCTGGTCACGACACCACGCCCTACGCACATGAGGTCACCGATGACCTGGATCTTCGGGGTGTTACTCTTCACCTTCGGCACGTGGCTTATGGGACAGGGCCTGTGGATTCACGCCAAGGCCATGGCCGCCCAATGGTTGCTGCAACGGGCCTGGGTGGAAACGCTGGAGTCCCGACAACCTGTCAAACCGTGGCCCTGGGCGGACACCTGGCCGGTGGCACGCTTAGTCATCCCGAAACTCGGCGTCGACCAGATAATCCTGGCCGACGCCAGTGGCCGATCGTTGGCCTTTGGGCCTGGATGGATTAACCACAGAAAATTTCCGCGGGCAGCTGAAAGTCTTCTTCTGAGTGGCCATCGGGATACCCACTTTTCCTATTTACGTGATGTACGAGTAGAAGATCTAATAAAAATTCAAACACGAAAAGGTGGGTGGACCACCTATTCGGTCATCAATACGGTCATAGTCGATACCCGCACAACCGAATTAATGAGCTACCAAGACAACGACGCTCTTACCCTTATCACTTGTTACCCATTTGAGACCCTGGTTCCTGGCGGACCGCTGCGGTATGTGGTTCGAGCAGAGAAAGTTCCTGACTTCTCAGAAAGACCTTCAGTTGGCTCAATAATAAAATTTCCGGATGTCGCTCTAGGCTAAAAAGCCCAGATTCGTGACCGGGAAATTAGCCAAATTCGGGAATACCGTGTTTAATTGTCCAGACGGTATCCCAAACCAGGAGGCCAACGTAGCCCCGTACTGATCCATTCCGGTGGTCGGAATCCAGCGTCCGCGTGAATCGGTGGTATCCGGCCCGTCCAATTTCAAGGTCGGAAACTCTCCATAGGTTCCTTGGACAACTTGTCCGCCTAACACGAGCTGCGAGGCTCCCCACGCATGATCAGTCCCCAAGGTCGGATTGGGTTGAAAGGTCCGTCCGAAGTCGGATTGGGTAAAGGTCACCACCTCGTTATGAATCGTCATTTCTTCGGTGGCCCGATAAAAAGCTGCCATCGCTTGGCTTAGGCCTTGTAACAGGCCAGGGTGACGCTGTTGTTGATCCGAATGGGTATCGAATCCCCCGGTTCCACAAAAATATAACTGCCGGGTCGCGCCTAATTGAGTACGCACTTGGATTAATTTTGCGATTTGTTCCAATTGCCTGCCCAAGGAGGTATTGGGGAACGTCGTCGTGAGCGCCGGAGCTGAGTCCAAAGCCGTGTTTAATGTTCTCGCGGCCTCTAAACTGTCGGAGAATGTGGAACTCGCTTCTTGAACCAGAGAAAATCCGGTATCGAAATCCAAAAGTTGCTGAATAGCCACATTTCGCGCTAAATCGGCCTGCGACACAGAGCCACTTAATTGCAAACTTCCACCCGAGGTCAGGGTCACCGGTGGGGAAGAGGCCCCGGTCAACCAAACATTCGCCCCCGACATCGAGATACTCATCGGAAAATTCGACGACCCATTGACGCTCGTCATGACATCGGCCATACGCCCACCCCAACCCGTGGCGGATGGCAACAGGGGACTGGCTGTCTGAAGTTGCCGTTGTTGATCCGAATGAGAAAACAAGAACTGAGGAATCGGCTCCAGACGATTTCTGTATTGATCTTGTGTGAGAGGTCTCACCAACGTTCCCACATTCGCCACGACGGCAAGCCTGGAGGCCAAGGCATGGAGATCCCCCATATTCGGATGTAAGCCATAGGAGGTGGGCCCGTAGGATGCATGATTGACCGTCCCGATGGACAGCGGGGCACCGGTGACCATGAGTGAGTTGCGAACCGCTTCATAATCGGTTCGTGCTTCTCCGTTAATCGGGAGAATCATATTATCGGCATCGTTCCCCCCGAACAGAAACACACAGACGAGAGCTCGATATCCGGTGGCCGATTGGGCAAACGCCTTGCCGATTCCAAAGGGAAACGCCTGGGCCGCCATCCCCAACGCGGCCAGTTGCAATAATTTTCTTCTCGACAGTTCGATCATAGGAAGTTCCCTCCCTCTGCTAAAATCTTCAATCTGGCTGTTCCTGTTGTCTTTGATCGCCTCTTCGTCCTCACATCAAGTCTTCCTTAATGTTGTACTTGATACCGGGAAGAGGTTGTCACAAGGTAAATCGCATTCTTCACACGCGTCCGAGCCGTATTCGTGACGGAAATGGCGTCCACAATACTCTGTCGTTCTTGAGGGGTGAGAGATTCGTGTAAAAATATCCCCTCAACCCTTTGAACCAATTGATCGGCGTCTCCCGCAATCGCATCCAAAGCAGTGAGGTCATAGGAAATTCCTGTCCCTGAAATGAAATTCAGCACTCGATACACAAAATTGGCACGAGCGATGGCGTTGGAGAATGAATGAATTTGAAACTCCGGCCCATACAAGGACGTTCCCGGGATTTGGTACAGGGGGGAGAAATAATTAAACACACTCGGTGGAGAAAAAAGATCTTGTCCCATGTCCCTGGTCCATCGATACAAGGGAGTGACACGATTCACACTCGCATCCATGGCCCGCAATAATCCGATGGAAAATCGCACCGGCTCCCTGAGGTGTCCTCCCGTTGAGGGACTGGCCATGGCTTCGGGATCCAGGAACATGGCCTTGAGCACCGACTGAAGATCTCCCCGAACCCCACTCCCGTTGGCATTAAAGGCTTGTGCTACCCGGGCCACATAGCCGGGGCTTGGGTTGCTCATGACAAAATGGCGAATGAGTCTTGTCGCCACAAACGGCCCGACATTGGGGTGGTCGAACACATGCTGGACGGCCTGATCAAGATCCTCCTGCGCGGATTGATTGGCCGGGAGGACAAACCCGTTCATCAACACTTTCGTTCCCACGTCATGTTGTGCATCGAACGGTTCCATCGGACCGACATAGTACGCGGGGTTTCGCCACCGCAAGGTGGCGCCTGGTTGAGTGGGATAGGTCCACCCTGTCATGACTCGAGACAAATTGAGGATGACGTCCTGATCATACGTGGGAAGGGGAATTCCTTGCCCGTCGAGTTGAGGCGTGCCGTCTTGATTCAAGAGGACGGTGCCGACCGAAAATAACTGCAGAAACTCCCTGGGATAGTTTTCATTGGGATTTAAGCCACTCCCCGGATCTGTTTTCGCATTATTCACCATATCCAAATACCGGCCCATCGTGGGGCTCAAGGTCACCGCTCGCATCACGTCCTGATAATTCCCAAAAGCGTGGTTTTGCAAGAGGCGCAAATAGGGAATCATCTGATCATCGCTGCCCACCGTATTGGCCGACACCACAAAAATTTGCCCTAAGGCAAAGGCCATTCGCTGCCGCAATTGATCTTGCCCATTCATCGCATTGAAGAAAAACTGATCACGTGCGGGAGCCAGCGAACTGGAGTTCGGAACCGGATCAGGGTAGGATGAGGGGGCCATCGCAAACTGTTCATCCAGAAACACACTTCGCCCCACCTGCTTCACATGGGCGATAAGCGCAGGAGTCGGCCCCCAGGTGGTTTGTTCCAGGAATCGAATGGCTTCTGCATCGGTCAAATTTTCCGGAAGAGGTTGAAACACCGCGATCACGGTTAATGGTGAAGCAAGGATCACATCACATGTCCCCGATCCGCTACAAGCCCCTTGCCATTCCACAAACATCTGTCCAAGTCCAGGGGCGGCCATCAGTGTGATTGGTGTGTCGCTGGGGAAATTTTCCGTACACGTGCCTTGACCGCAGTTCACTCCGCTCGGTTGACTTGTCACGACCCCATCCCCATTCACGGTGACGGTCAAGGCCACCGGAGGCACGAGGACGGCAAACACGGCGGTGATCGACCGTGGATTATCCAGCGTCACCATACAAGACCCGGATCCCGTACAGGCTCCCTGCCATTCCACAAAGACATGACCGGTCGCAGGCCTCGGGGTCAATGTGAGCGACGTGTCTTGGGGAAATTCTTCAACACAGGTACCCTGGCTACAATTCACCCCACTGGGTTGACTGGTAACGCTTCCATTTCCCTCTATGGTCACGGACAACGTCACGGACGGTTCTGCTGGCACAAAGACGGCAGTCACCTTTTGATGTGTCCTCATGACCATTTCACAAACCGAAGTGCCTTGGCAGGCTCCATCCCATCGCTGCAACACGTATCCGGGACTGGGAGTGGCTTTCAGCACCACTTTTTCAGATTTGGGAACTCGCATCATACAGGCTTCCCCGGGGCAAGACAGGCCTTGGGGATCGCTCGTCACGGTTCCTTCTCCCACCACCTTCACATTCAACACCATCATGGCCGGGGGCAGTTCCTCGGTGAACTTGGCCCCGATCAATTTTCGATGCTTCAAGGTGACCTGACAGAGGTCTTGAGATTCTTGACAGGACCTTCGCCACCCCAGGAATTCTTGCCCTTCCATTGGCCGGGGCTTTAACGTCACCTTCGTTCCAGCCGGAAATTCTCCAACGCACACCCGATGGCGACAGGCCAATCCCTTTGGTTCACTGAACACTCGACCTTTTCCTTTAATCAACACCGCGAGACGGACTGTAGGCGGAGAAAAAATCGCTCGTACTTTTTTGGACTTTTTCAGGTGGACGTTACACCGTCCCTGGCCCTGACACGCACCCTGCCATTTCACAAATTTGTAGCCTTTTCCAGGTCTGGACTTTAATTTGACCGTGGTTCCTTGCGGGAAGGTACCCATGCACACCCCTTCCCGACACCGTAATCCCCTGGGATAACTGTACACTCGCCCTTTTCCCTTCACCATGACGGCCAAACTGACTTTCGGGGGAGAAGCAAACACCGCACGGACTTTTTTCCTGTGCTCAAGAACCACGTTACAATGTCTCTTGCCACCGCATGCCCCTTGCCACTCTGCAAACGTTTGACCTTTCCCAGGATTAGCGACGAGCGTCACCTTGGTATGTTTGTGGAACCATCCCGTACACACCCCTCTATGGCAGGAGAGACCCATTGGATAACTTTTAATTTTCCCTTCTCCCTTCATGGTCACGATCAAGGGGACTTTGCCCCCTTTGTTTGTCGCTAGGGCTTGAACGGAACTCACCATCGTCATGAATAAGACGGCCACCAACACCAGGCCCAGTTTCCATCCCCAATGAACATGGGAACACCGAGGCGTTCTTGTGTCTTGTCCCGCAGCCTCCCATCTATCGGTCGCGGCGCGTAGGAAGCCGGATACCATTTCTTTTATCTTGCAAAAGGCCTTCATGGGCTATCCTCCATGTTCCTCGTTAGATCATGATGGAATTGAGCATCGTGGTTCATCCGCTTTTCGCTTTTTGTCCCCGTTTACATTTGAAGACTGTGTCCTCTTCTCACATGACAGCGCAGAGGGATTCCTCACATGTGTGATTTGTCACAAATCGGAACGTTCACAAAAAACTGAAGGGGGCCAAATGAAGAAGGAACGAAGTGGGAAAAGAAGGACACGGTTCCGACGAGAGAATCATAGGTTTTCAAAGGCCATCCCATAAAAAAACCGAATGTGAAGAGAATAGGATGAGTAGACAGCAGCTTCTTCAACGACAAGTCAAAGAAACAGGAGAAGAGTTAAAAAGCTCACATGTTTCACACCAAATTTTAGTATTGAGGTATAAGCATGAACGTTCAAATTTCATTCGCCCGGAAGACGACACATGCACTAGGAAGGTCAGGAGAACAGGCCAATTTGAGGCTTTCCATACCAAACCCTCAGGACAATCAAAAGACTTCACGGTATGGGAATAATCCACTTTTGAAAGCAAGAATTTCTGGCATAGACCACGAATCATGCAAACAAGCTACAACCAGCACATTTCGGCACAAACAAGCCAAGGAGCAAAGGGAGCTCTCCATCCGTGGCTTGACCCTTTTCAGTTTGAATTTCGAGTTCACTAGTCCCCCTCGCCAATGTAGTTGCATTAAGCAGGCACTTCCGGTACCGTTAAACCGTATTGCCCGTCTCGTCAGACTCAAGCCATCCTCCGACTATTCACGTCGGTGCCGTAGCCTAAATCTCCGCAGACCGGCCACGTTGTCTTACCAGTGGGATTTGTTCGTCATCACGAGACGGAAAGATCGTAAGAAAGAGGGATCCGCGTCCTATGCCTAATCAAAAACGCCGAAAAAATCTTCGTAATGTAGCCATCATTGCTCACGTCGACCATGGAAAAACGACACTCGTAGATGCCTTGCTCAAACAAACCGGCGCTCACGTCTTCAAAGAGGGTGAGGCTGTCATCATGGACTCGAATCCTCTGGAAAAAGAACGTGGCATCACGATTTTTTCGAAAAACGCGTCACTCACCTATAAGGATATCCGGATCAATTTAGTCGATACACCAGGGCATGCCGACTTTGGAAGTGAGGTCGAACGCATTCTACGTATGGTGGACGGGGTGTTGTTGTTGGTTGACGCCTTTGAAGGTCCCATGCCCCAAACCAAATTCGTCCTCAAAAAATCTTTGGAGCTTCACCTTAAGCCGATCGTCGTGGTGAATAAGATCGACCGACCCAATGCCCGGGCGGAAGAAGTCGTCAACCAGACCTTCGATCTTTTCTGTGAACTCAACGCCACGGACGAACAATTGGACTTTCCCATTGTCTATGCTTCAGGAAAAGAGGGCCGAACGACCCTGGACCTTGATGAAGAAGCCAAAGACATGAAACCCCTCCTGGATACCATCATTCATCGAGTGCTGCCTCCCGTCGCCGACCCTGACCTCCCCTTTCAGATGCTGGTCACCATGCTGGAATATGACGATTATATCGGCCGGATCGCGGTGGGACGGATCGTTCACGGCACGATCGGAACCGGCGACTTCATCCTGGCAGTCAAACGCCATGGGGATCCGGTCAAAGGCAAGGTCACTAAGCTGTTGACCTATCAGGGCCTCACTCGCGTGGAAAGTGAAGAAGCCGAGGCAGGGGATATAATTTCTCTAGCCGGCATCCAAGATATCCGTGTGGGTGAAACACTGGCCTCACCCAAGCACCCGGTAGCCTTACCCACGGTCAATGTGGATGAACCGACGATTTCCATGAATTTCTCCCATAACACCAGTCCCCTGTCCGGGAAGGATGGGGGGCGCTTCCTCACATCCCGCCATATTCGAGAACGGTTGGAACATGAAGCCATGATCAACGTCGGCATTAAAGTGGAAGAGGTCGACGGCGGAGAACGGTTCAAGGTTTCGGGACGGGGCGAGCTCCATCTGGCCATTCTTATCGAAACGATGCGACGAGAGGGATTTGAACTGGAAGTTTCGCCTCCAAAGGTCATTTTTAAAGAGGTGGATGGAGAAACGCTGGAACCGATCGAGGAGGTTGTGATCGAAGTCGATTCGGGCTATCAAGGCGCGGTCATTGAGGCCTTGGGTAGCCGAAAAGCCGAAATGAAAGACCTTCAAATCAGCGCCGTAGGGACCATTCGTATGGAATTCCACATCGCGTCTCGCGCCCTGTTGGGTTTTCGAAGTGAATTACTCATGATGACCCGGGGAACGGGGGTCATGTCCCAAACCTTTCATGAATACCAATCCTTTAAAGGTGAGGTCCCTAAACGATCGGCCGGCGTCCTGATTTCCCAAGGAGGCGGACAAGCCGTTTCGTATGCCCTCTGGGGCCTGCAAGACCGGGGAGAAATTTTTCTCCAGCCCGGCCATGATCTCTATGAGGGCATGATCGTCGGCGTCAACAACAAAGGGAATGATCTTGTCGTGAATGCGATCCGGGAGAAGAAACTCACCAACATTCGCGCAGCCGGATCCGACGAGGCGATCCACCTAACCCCGCCACGTGATATGACCTTGGAGTTTGCGTTGGAGTTTATCGAGGATGATGAATTGGTTGAGGTCACACCGAAAAGCATCCGGCTCCGTAAGCGCTTCCTCACCGACAACGAACGCCGTGCGGCCCGCAATCAGGCTATTCGGGCGTAAAACAATTCTTTATTGTTTTGGAGTTTTAAAACCTTTTTTTCTTTCGAGTTGAATTTTCCTCAAAAAATACCCTTCCCCCACTCCTGAATATCCTCCAAGCCCTTCCTTCTTTGGGCCTTTTTCCTTATAATTCAATTCCTACCGCACAAAAGGACCCGGCCCCACACAAAGCTCGGTCCTGAAACACTGATCCATTTTCCTTGGGAGTTGGCATGAAAAACCTTTTTTTTAAAGGCCATGGTTTGGGAAACGACTATATTGCCCTCAACCCCAAGGAATTATCCTTTAAGTTGACCCCGCGAACCATCCGGGCCCTGTGTGATCGCCATTGGGGCATCGGCAGTGATGGGATTCTCGTCCTCACTCCCTCAAAAAAGGCCGACTTCGGCCTTCGGATTTACAATCCCGATGGGAGCGAAGCCGAAAAATCCGGTAATGGGTTACGAATTTTTGGATGCTATCTGTATCACACCAGAAAAACCCGGAAAAAACACTTTACGGTAGAAACCAAAGGGGGGTTGGTCGAAATCCAACTAGACCTCAACAGCCATGGGCTGGTGAGCGGTGCCACAGTGGAGATGGGACGGGCCTCATTTCAACCCATCGCCCTCCCCTGTTCACTTCGGGTCCCAGAATTGATTCAACAACCGGTCAAAGCCGCGGGCCAATCGCTCCGTTTCACCGGCGTGAGCGTCGGAAACCCTCATTGCATTGTCTATAAGAAATCGGGAGAAGTCTGGACGCGACAGGATCTCCTGGAAATCGGGCCGGAGCTGGAAACTCATACGATCTTCCCTAAACGCACCAACGTGCAGTTGGCCGTCCCCATCGGTCCCAAGGCTATCTCTATCTTCATTTGGGAACGCGGAGCTGGAGAAACGCAAGCTTCCGGTTCCTCTGCTTGTGCGGCGGCTTGCGCAGGAGTCAGATTAGGTTACGTGAAAAGCCCCGTCAAAGTTAAAGCCCCTGGGGGAACCTTAGAAATAACCGTCGATCCCCAATATGCCTTGACGATGAAGGGCCCCGTTGCCGAAGTCGCTCGAGGAGAAGTCAGCCCCGCCTTCATTCACGGTCTTCGTTCTTAGTTTCCTCGTGGCTATTCAAGATTTCGTCTGAAGATCTTAGTACCGATCCTCTATTTCCCCTTTTTACCTCAATCTCATACCACTTTCTTATTCAGGCAAATCAGGAAACTCAAAGGGTAAGGATTCCCCGGTCAAGGCCTTGAGAAAGGCGACTAGGTCTGCACTTTCTTCCGGATTTAATCCGATTGGTTTTATCAACGGACTCAAGTGTTCGTTCTTCCCTCCCCCCACATTATAAAAGGCCACGACTTCTTCCAAGGTTTTGAACGCCCCATCATGCATGTAGGGAGCCGTTTCCGTAATACTCCGCAGGGTGGGTGTTTTAAAGGCTCCCCGATCCCGATCTCGACGTGTCACTTCATACCGTCCCAAGTCTACTTTCAGGGGTCCCACTTGGGGAACGCCTAAATTATGAAATTGGTTGTCGGTGAAGTTGGGCCCGTTATGACACAAAATACAACGGGCTTTGCCTTTGTATAATGTCATTCCTCGTTTGGCATCCTCATTCAGCGCATTCTTATCACCTAAGACATATTTATCGAAGGCCGAGTTTGTTGAGATCACCGTTCGCTCATATGCCGCGATAGCCTCCCCGATTCCCTGAATCGAGACCCCGGTCCCAAACACTATCTGAAATTGATCCCGATACCCCTTAATTTGACTCAGTTTCTTCACGACGTTTTCATGGGTTTCCGCCATTTCGATGGGATTGTGAATCGGTCCGATAGCTTGTTCTTCCAGCGATCCGGCTCGCCCATCCCAAAATTGAAAGGGATTAAACGCCGTGTTGTAGACAGTCGGCGCCTGTCGTCCACCCCGCTCGCCTGTCACCCCGACCGATGTTTGTTTCGGGTCGGCAAATCCCGTGACAGGATTGTGACAAAACGCACAAGAAATCGCGTTATTTTTCGATAACCGCCCATCAAAATAAAGTTGTTTTCCCAGAGAAATCTTCGAGGCATAATTCAGATTGCCCAAGGGAGTTGGCACCGCAGTCGGGAGTGGTCCAATATCCGGCACCTGCTGGCCTTCGATCACCAGCATTCCGTCAGACGTTTCTCCTTTTGCTTCTAAGGCCATCAAACCACTGGCACCCAGGAGCAATACCATGACGATTCCGACCACGTTTCCCATCTTCATTCTTATCGCCTTTCGCATCTGTTCCTCCTTCTCAACCTCGATATCGAAAAGGTTAAAATTGAAATTGGCTCGACTTTTCATCTCATAAAGTAACATGATAGGTTTCAAGTCTCTGGTAGACTCCCTGGGGTCAACGGGGTCCCCTCTGAATATCATAGCACGATCCTACCTGATGAAATTTCCTCAAGGAAAACCTCTTCCTGCTTAAACACGCCTTGGCTTTTCCATGTCATTAACCCATGCTTATCCTATTGATCGAATCATTCCAGAGGTGCGACAAGCCTTAACCCAACACCCTCTGACATTTCTCACGGCCGAACCTGGTGCTGGCAAAACTACACGACTTCCCCTTTCCCTTTTAGAAGAAGCCTGGCTAGGACCTCGAAAAATCATCATCCTCGAGCCCCGCCGTCTGGCAGCTCGAGCCAGTGCCCGCCACATGGCCAATCTTCTGGGAGAAGAACCCGGAGAAACCGTCGGGTATCGAACGCGACTGGATTCCCAAGTGGGTCCCCGCACCCGCCTGGAAGTGGTGACCGAAGGCATATTGACCCGGATCCTGCAACGGGACCCCGCACTGACCGATTACGGTCTTGTGGTGTTTGACGAATTCCATGAACGCCACCTTCAGTCCGACCTTGGTTTCGTATTGTCTCTTGATACCCAAACGGTGTTACGCCCTGACCTGAGAATTTTAATCATGTCAGCCACGTTAGACCGGCAAACCCTATCTCAACGATTTCCACAAGCCCCTTTTTTGACTTGCGAAGGGCAAAGGTTTCCAGTTGAGATCCGGCACCTGGACTCACTGGAACCCCAAAGATTTCCCCAAGAAATCGGCAAACTCATTCACCGCTTGTTATTGACCGAAAATGGCAATCTTCTGGTTTTCCTCCCGGGTGCAGGAGAAATTCGGGGTGTCACCAAGGCATTATCGGAATTACCGCTTGATTCGACTATTCTGATTGTTCCACTTTTTGGGAACCTTTCCCCCAAGGCTCAAGACCAAGCCATCCTCCCTCCACCCCATGGTTTTCGAAAGGTTGTCTTGGCGACGAATATCGCAGAAACGAGTCTGACGATTGAAGGAGTCCGAATCGTCATCGATAGTGGACTCGTGCGAATCCCTCGGTTCGACCCACGAAGTGGCATGACTCGGTTAACCACGACCTCGATTTCTCGAGAATCGGCAGAGCAACGCCGAGGTAGAGCCGGCCGTTTGGAATCCGGCCTTTGTATTCGGTGCTGGCCTGAGACCCGCCACCGCTCCCTCCCTCGAAGGCTCCCTCCTGAAATTTTCGAGTCCGATTTGACCCCAATGGCCTTAGAATTGGCTCGATGGGGCTCCGCAAACCCCGATGATCTTCAATGGCTGGATCCCCCACCATTAGGAGCCTTGGCCCATGCCTATTCTTTGCTTCAGGATTTGGGAGCGTTGGATGAGCATAAACGTATTACGCCCCATGGTCGAGAAATGGCGCACTTACCCATGCATCCTCGCTTGGGCCACATGATTCTTCAGGCGAAATCCCGGCCCAATAAGGTTTTGGGCTGTCATCTGGCCGCTCTCCTTACGGAACGGGATGCCCTGCGAGGAAGTTCGCTCTACGACCAACCGGATCTTCGCCTGTTTCTCGATGCCTTCTTTCAACACCTTGGGCAATCGACTCCTCGAGGATTCGGTCGAATACGAAAAGTGTCTGAAGGGCTGCAAAGGGACCTGGGGCTCTCCGATACTCCATCAGCCTCCATGGCTCAAGAGACAGCCATAGGCGTTTTGTTAGGCTGGGCCTATCCGGATCGAATCGCAAAACGAGAATCTGACGGAAGCGGACGTTATCGTTTGGCGAATGGGAGAAGGGCCCGATTTTCCCAACCCAACCCAATCGATCAGGAACCTTGGCTCGTCATTGCGGACTTAGATGGAGCGACTTCTACTTCCAAGATCTTTTTGGCCGCCCCATTACGGGAAGATGATCTCTTCAAACATTTCTCCACCCACATTCGCGTTCAAGATGAAGTGAAATGGGATGCTGAATCGAAAAGAGTCATCGCTCGCAAGGTGCGCAGATTCGGACTTATCCCCCTGCAAGAAATCCCACTCACCCACCCGAACCCGGAACTTTGCCTGAAGGAGCTTTTGATGGGGATTCGTACAGAAGGGTCGAGCTGTCTTCCTTGGACAAAAACACTTCGGCAGTATCAGGACCGAATCCAATTTTTGCATCGAATCCTGAAGTCTGAACCACCATGGCCGGATGTCAGCGATGATACTCTCATGATGTCTCTAGAGTCCTGGCTCGCTCCCTACCTCACGAGTCTGACATCTCTGGCACAAGTCCAAGAGGTGAATCTCAACTGGCCATTGCAATCTCTCCTCACAGAAGAACAACGCCGATCCTTAGATTGCCTGGCTCCCACCCACCTGACCGTCCCGACGGGTTCACGTATTGCATTAGATTATCACCACGGTGAAACCCCCATACTCCCAGTCCGCTTGCAGGAAACCTTCGGGATGGCCACAACCCCTAAAATCGTCGATGGCCGAATTCCGGTCTTACTCCACCTTTTGTCCCCAGCTGGTCGGCCCGTTCAAATCACCCATGACCTCGCAAGCTTTTGGGTCAACGGCTACCCTGAAGTCAAAAAAGAACTTAAAGGCCGGTATCCCAAACATTTCTGGCCTGACGATCCTCTCAACGCCCCTCCGACTTCTCATTCCAAAAAACGTAGGACCTAATTCATCAAGACATTTCATATGTTTTTTTTCAAAAAGCCCCAACTCCAACATTCTGACTCCGCCCTTTTTTCTTGGCTTTGAAAAACCTTGCCGAAAAATCATTTTTTCAATTGCCAGATCAGCCCATTGCATTTTTAATGCAGAATTCTTAAGCTTGTCGTGTTGTTTGTGCCATGCTGTTTCAGGTTTTTGCGTCAAGGCATGAATGTCCGGAAGGATTCCTCTTCATGTACATCCCCTCGCGCTCTTTCCTACTCAAACTCACAGGGGCAAGCCTGCTCACAGCATCTCTTGGATGTTCGTCCGTCACCCTTTCAAAGGTTGAAAAAAAACCTCTTCCCCCTTCTCCCCCAACATTGCATGAAATGGCCCTAATCCTTCCTCCTCAAGGCGGTCCACGACAGCCTGCAGGGTCTACGACCAGCCCTATGGCACTCGGCCTCAATACCGGTCTTATCCCTCTCGAGACAGATGCCTCAGCACTGCGATCGATCGCAGAAGGTCACTCCGGAGTTCAACAGGCCTTGGGTGAACGATTTGCTTTTATCGATTCTAAAATGGTTCCCAATGATCATTGTCTCATCACAATTCCTCAGAATTCTGAATCCCCACCGTCCCGCTCTACCGCTGTATCCAGCACTGACAGACAAACGACTCGACTCACTTACTACAGTTATTCGCGAAACATCGCCGTCCATGTCTGCCTGAAGAATCAAGCGGTCACTTCGGTTCAATCTGACCCTCGCCCAGGGTTTCAGCCCGAAGAAAGTTCGGAGGAATTGGCTGCCGCAATCGCCTTAGCGCGAAAAGATTCGCGTATTGCCGAGAAGGTCTCAGGGCTTTTCGGCCATGCCATTCTGACCTCACCGGAAGAATACCGGTACTTTTGGGTTGATGATGAAGATGGGTTTGGGAATCGGGTGTTCTGGGTGACCTTCTCAGAAACGTCCGAAAGCCTTGCCTTGTTCTTTGCTCGAGTGGATCTGACCCTTCAAACTGTCTGGGATGCCGGAAAGGAGCCTGGCCCTCAATGAACACCCATGCACCGATGACCGTGGTACGGTTAGCCCTCCGCCTCATGCTTGTGAGTATCATCGCTTCTTTTTTTGTTTCCCCAGAAAGTTCCCAGGCTGCCTGGAAGTCCCAAGAAATCTCTTGGGGTCCCTGGACGCTCACCATGCAAATGAAGGATGCGGCCGGGCTCGAACTCATTCACGTCTTTTTTGACGGCGAACAAGTCTTGGCCAAAGCCAGCCTTCCGGTCATTCGTGTTAAATATGTTCGGGAATGGCCCATTTGGCATCCCTTCAGTTGGTTTGGGATTGGACGCTCCAGCGGGCGATGTGGGCCCTTTGAAGATCGGATTAGCCCCTCGCGAGTCAGAGACAATTCCAATTGTAAAGACAAAAAACTCTGTCAAAGGGAACATACTATCGATGGCGTACAATGGTTGGAATTGGGAATCTACGCCCGTATCGGTCAATACCGTTTGTATCACGCCTGGTACCTGAGTGAAGACGGGCGCATGTATCCCAGCGTCCAAAGCTGGAATTTGTCCTGCAATACCGATCATGATCACCATGCCTATTGGCGACTGGACTTTGACATTGCCGGTCCCGATCAGGACCAGGTTTTCGTGTGGGACAGACAATCCTCCGAAGACCGAGGGTGGGGGCCCGGTTGGAACAAGTATTTAACGGAAGCTGATGAAGAGAAACCCGGGGCCAACAGTCAGGAAAGAATATGGTTTGTCCGAGATTATCCCTCCGGACATGGTGTCTGGATTATTCCCGGGCCTCATGATGGTGAAGCCGATAATTTTTCTGATCGAGATGTGTCCATTCGAAAATATTATCTGGATGAAGACGAGGGTTGGCAATTTGGGGCACGAGGAGATCTAGAATTTCTCCAGGACGAAAGTGTACAAGAAACCAACATTGTTTTTTGGTATGTCGCCCACCTCCCTCATAAGGCGGCGGAAGGGGATCGCCCGATGCGGTATTGGATGGGCCCTTTATTACAAATTTCCCGGTAAGATCCTCCTATTTCCCACCGCACTTTACCGAGAGATGTAAGCTGAATTTTCTCGCTATAAATATGAATCTAATCTTCGCCATTTCCTTATTATGCGCATTCCTGGTAATGTCATCTCCTCAGTCTGAATCCCCTTCTTGACCCGGGTTCCTGAAATGACGATTTAATCTTTCCTCATCTTTTTCCGAATATACATTATTGATTATGGTACTTTCCCACTCTTTTCCATGCCTCTCAGAAAAACGAACCAGAAGGCAGTCTGTGTTCATCACTTATCCACTTACTTCAATCCGGGGAGGTCATGTACGTTTTCCCCGCTCATGTCGACATGTCTGATCGAATACGGATGATTCTGGTGATCACCCTCCTTTTGATCGGCCCTTCCCTCTTGGCTTGTTCCCGATCTCCATGGATACGAACCGACGGCCGTGAAGCTACCCCGTCGGATCAATTGGAATGTGCTGAACAGATCCATAAGAGGGGTGAAGGCGAAGCCTTGGATCAAGAAACCCTCGAAAAACGTGTGGAACAATGCATGCTCGATCGAGGGTATAAACGTCGCCCCTGGTGGCTTTTTAACGACCTGCATTGGCATATTAAGGAACCCGCCATGTAAGTCAGAGAATCCGTCCTCCCCGTTCCCTCCTTAATTTTTCTCATTCATCGCATTTCCCTTCATGAGTTTGGTATGGTGAAGAGTCCAATATGGCTTCATCACTTCCTTGAAAATTTCCCTTGTTGTATTTCTCTCTGAAAGGACTCAACATGATCACTGGACCTTCCTTCCACTTCTCATCCCCATTCTCCATCATAACGGGAGTCTGGGTTATGTTGTTGTCCGGCACATTGAGTTTTGCGGGCGAACCTGTGGAAGGATTTCGTGATCTCAAGTTCGGGATGACGAAAAAAGAAGTCGCGGAGCTAGAATCTTGTTCCTCTTCTGCGGAATGTATGTTTGAGCTGAGCAATAAAAATCGGTATATCGTCCTCTCCTACGGCTCCCCTGAGGGCACACCGGGATCTTCCCAAACACCGCCCCAAGAGGAAGGGCTAAAAAAAATTAGCATCGATATGGGTCAATTTACGGATGATTGGTATCAACAATTGCAATTGATTTTGGGGAATAGCTACGAGCTGACCCATGACGTCACGGAACAGACCATTAAAAATTTTCGTGAGAATCAACAGAGCAAATTGTCAGCAGGATACGAACAGGGGCAGGTTATCCTTACGGTTGAACGTCGAAAATTTGGCAATTTAATCCTAAAAGTCATTTACCAGGATAAGCAACTCGCCAAGGCGTTCATTAATCAGATTTCTTCCCCTTAAATCCCTGACTCAAGAAGCTAAGGATTCTATCATGAAACTCTTGGGACGATCACGAGGCGGCTCTTGGCCATGAAGAAGTGATCTCTTTGAGTAACCTGGGACGCAGCCTTTCTTCCTGCTGCAGCCATTGATCCGGTATTTGTTCTACCCCTTTTGTTTGTTGGCGTTGAAGGAGCTTTCGCCAACATCGGCGACAGAGATCATGGTCTTTGAGCGACACCGCTCGTCCGAGCTTGCTTGAGTGCGGGTTTCTTTTGCGGGAAACCAACACCTTCACTTCTCCCCCACATTCAGCGCACAAACCTACACCCGCATGACTCCCTCGAACGGCCTTGGTGGACATGACCCGAAAACCTGGTATCCCTCGGTCTTGTTGGGCGGCCATTCCTGTCTTTGAAGATCTTAAGGCAAGAAGTCTTCTCATAATTCCCCCTCTATTCTGGAAAAGCACCACACGGCATGAAAGATAGTAAGGGAGGGGAGCAAACCCTATGCCCTAGACTTCCGGAAGGATGTACGCAAAATCCTCTCTGTTTTTAAGTTCAGATAAAGTTGAAGGAAAACCCGAGAGCCTCAACCATAAGAGGCGGATATTGAGGGGAGAGAACAGACATACCGGGCCACATCCAGGCGTCAAGGGTTTGACCTGTTGTGGCCATTCCTGACAGGGTTCATACCCTTCTCTTCGGGAATTTGAAACCTTTTGACCGTTTTTAAGAAGGCACGACGGCTTCGTGAATGAACACATTCGCGAGGCTGAGAGCCACCCGTTCCAACCACAACTCTGAAACCCTGGCTATTCTTAACAAGAATTACACGGGAACGCGATCCGGTGCTGATTCATTGAGAATCAACCAATATAACCCAAGATTTTGTACGGCTTGGGAAAATTCGGTGAAATCCACTGGCTTCCTCACATAACTATTGGCACCCAGTTGATAACTTTTCACGATATCCTGTTCTTCCTTTGAAGAAGTCAGGACTACAACTGGAAGGAATTTAGTTCGATCATCCGCACGCAGTCGTCGCAGGACTTCCAAGCCATCGATTTTTGGGAGTTTCAAATCCAGGAGGATGATTTCCGGCATGACAGCCATATCCCGTCCTGCATGGGCTCCTGTCCCAAACAGATACTCCAAGGCTTCGACCCCATCCCGCGCCACCACGACTTCATTCATGATGTTATTCTTCTTTAGCGCCCGCATGGTTAATTCTTCATCATCCGGATGGTCCTCCACGAGTAAAATTACTTTGTCTTTCATGATCCTCCTCCTTTAAGACTTTACAGTGTAAAATGAAATGTCGCCCCTTCGCCCACGGCACCTTCCGCCCAAATTTGCCCTCCATGCCGTTGAATGATGCGATGCACGGTGGCCAGGCCTACCCCAACTCCGGGAAATTCCGTGTAGGCATGAAGGCGCTGAAACGCCCCGAATAATTTATGGACATAGGTCATATCGAACCCTGCCCCATTGTCCTTCACAAAATAAGCTGGCTGGCCTTTGTACTGTTCGTACCCGAATTCGATCCTGGGGTGTTCTTGTTGACGAGTAAACTTCCAGGCATTGCTCAAAAGATTTTCTAAGACTGCCCGGAGCAGTTGTGGATCAGCCGTCGCAAAAATATTCTGAGCGACCACGCATTCCATCTGACGATCAGGATCGATCTTTTGCAGATCATCGACGATATTCTGCACGACGGCGCTCATATCGAAGGTCTGCGTGTGAATCTCAGCACGAGTGAGCTTTGCCAGGTTCAACATGGCATCGATGAGTTGGGACATCCGTTGGCTGGCAGCTCGGACTCGTTGAAGGTAGCTTTTTCCGGAATCATCGAGCTTATCCTGATAGTCCTCCAAAACGGCTTGACTAAACCCATCAATCCCCCTCAATGGGGCTCGAAGATCATGGGAGACCGAATAGCTGAACGCTTCCAACTCTTTGTTGCTGGCCTCTAATTGCGCCGAACGTTGCACCAATTGGGCGTTGAGCCCACGAATATCCTCCTCGGCTCGTTTTCTTTCCGACACCTCTCGAATCAATTCCGCGTTCGATGCTGCCAACTTAGAGGTCCGCTCCTGTACCCGTTTTTCCAGATTATCCCTGGCTTCCCGGAGAGAGTCTTCTGCGAGAGAACGTTCGTAAATTTCCAACTCTAATTGTCTATTCGCTTCATGAAGAGCGCCAGTTCTTTTTTTGACATTTCGCTCAAGTTCTTCTGCTACTCCACTCAGCTTCCATACCACCAATCCGAACCCCCCAATCCATAGGAGGACGAGCACTCCCATCAAAAAATACGTTCCCTGCCAATTCATTCCGGTCACAGACTCAAAGGAGTTTAGAGGATAGATGATCTCCAACATCCCCCCAACTTGACCCTCTACCCAGTCACGTTTGGGACTTTCAGGTAGGGTGTTGTGGCAAGCGACGCATTCCGTATGCATCCGGTCGGCCGTGGCATATCGAAGCACCTTCTTCCCTTCGACATATTCAATCCGATAGAACGGTTGTTCGGGATACTGGTTGAGCATATCCCATGCCTCCCGTTGAAAATCGTCCCATGGCTCTTCCGTAGCCGGTTGAGACCCAAAGGGGAACGGGCTGGTCAACCGAATATGCTGTCCCGCACTCCCTGAAACCAGACGTTCCCCGATCGAGCGACTGACATCCACCGGAAGTGGAATTTCTCCTTGATGATTTCGGTACTCCGTCGAAGCCATCACACCATGGCCATGAAGGCGCTGAACGACTTCCTGGGAATACCAAATCCGCATTTCATTCAAGGCTCGGGTATAAATATCCGCTCCTCTGAAGGCTACGGCCGTAACCATTTGTGTCTTAAGTTGAGAAATATGAAAAAAAATCACCGTGAGGCACAGAGTAAATAGAATCGTCAGCACCAAGATGATATGTTTGTGCAAAAATTCCAAACCCGTTCGAAACCCCTCACCGATGGGCTTGGGAAGCTCCCAGCTTTCAAAGATAATTTCCTTGGCTCTTGTAGAATTCACGGCCCGTTCCCAGACTTACGCTTGGACTTCAATGCCCAAAACCTTCCCATTTTTATGGAATTGAGGGGATCTAATAGGAATATCGGACAAGAAAATAGAGAAATTGAGGGAGTCTTCTCCTTCTGCTCGATTAATGAGTCTCTAGGACCAGCCTGGATTTCCCTGCGAGATGATATTGATTCACTTGTCAGTCAGTGTTACCCTCAACTGATCGGCTAAATTTTTTTCACGACATTCTCCTAAGGAGGCCCTCAGTTTTGACTCTTTAGGACATTGAAGGAGGAGGCCTTCGATGAGTATGAAGTTGTATGTTGGAAATCTGCCCTTTTCCACCACCGACCAGGAGTTACAGGACCACTTCGCCACTCAAGGTTCTGTCACTTCGGCGAAAGTGATCACTGATCGTTTCACCGGACGTTCACGCGGTTTTGGGTTCGTTGAGATGGCCTCTCCCGAAGAAGCACAACAGGCCATCACGGCGTTTCACGGAACAGACTTGGGGGGCAGAATGTTAGTGGTGAATGAAGCTCGACCGTTGGAAGATCGAAGACCTCAAGGGAAAAAGCCAGAAAGTTCTGGAGAACTGGGCTGAATCGCCCCAAACAGTGTCTCTTTGCTCCTTGTATTTCGGAAGAATTCGCTTCAGACGGTGTTAACCCTCCACCCTCCGGGGGACACTGATCAGGCTGGCTAGGCGACCTCCCTCAGATCGGACCTTGATTTTGAAGTGCCACAGCCAGCATGGGATCCTCCTCCTCTTGTGACTCGATTCCTGCCCCTTCATCAAGCATTCTTGTTTCGAATACTTGATCTTCCTCATAGCTCTGTTGGACTTCCGAAATCTCAATATCCAACTGTGCGTCAGGATACAACCGGCGCAAATCCCATTCCGTAATCCACCCTCGCACATATTCCCGCATTCGCGTACTGGCTAATTTTTCCACGGCGGACACAGGGGGAGGGGTCCAACTATATGCCGTTCCATGGAGAGACTGAAGTTTTTCGTAGAGGGTATCTACCAGCGAGTCATAGGGCCTAATTAAGGCCTCGCCCTCTTCTTCGATTGCTTGAAGGCCCAGTCGAGCCCGTTCGGCCAGAGATTGTTCCGGTCCTTCCCCTTGGCACAACAGCTCGATTTTTTGGACATCTTGTTTTTCTTCTATCACCCCACTTTGGAAATCATCAGTCAAGGCCATGACGGCCCCGATCGCCGGGCACGAAAAATCTTTCAGCAATCCAAGCCATCGGGCGATCTCCCCATAAGATTTGGTTCGCTGCTTAAAGGAGTATCTACCGATAATTTCGGCCTCATCAACGAGCAAAATCCAGCCCTTGTACCCCGCAGCTCGAATTAACCGTGACACAAACTGAAATCGTGCGAGAGCGAGTTCTTGAATGGTTTTCTTCTCAAAAACGTAAGGAACGTCTGGCCCACACCCCTGAAGATACTTCTTCAACTGACTGTTACTGAGCGGATCACCCGCCCAAAAACGGATCAAGCGATGGCTAAGCTCAGGATCATTCATCATACGTTCGTATAAATACAGCGTGGCGGCAAACCGTGAATCACACTGCCCGGACTCTCGGTGAACCCAATCGAAAAATTCCGAATATTGCGGACTTTGAAAATTCAATTCGCTCGATATTTCCGTCAGGGCATCACCGTTTTTTCCCGGCACGACCGCATTATTGATTGCCGATCGCAAGAGTGTCACGGCATTGTATAATGGCGTTTCTTTGCTAATCACGATGGGGCTACACACAAAGTTTTGTTCCAACGCGATATGCTGAAGGGCTTTGAGCAAATGAGACTTTCCGCTCCCAAAACCTCCCTCGACAATCAAACCTTTGGTCGGACTCCCGGACGGAATCTGAACATCCATCTGTTGGAGCAATCGCCGAAACTTCCCTTCCAATTCTGGTTGATGGCTCCCCAAGACGTCCACGACATCTTGACTGGGAACTCCCGAGCGTAACGCCTCCATCGCCCGTTGGTGACCGACATCGCCATTCGCCATCGCGGCACGTTCCCCCCCTGGGGACACGTTGATCTCTTGGCTTTCCTCCCCATGTAACCCCAGACGAATCAGGGCTCCCAGTGGATTCTGATACTCACGGTCACGAACCTCGTCCCAGATGCGTAATTTGAGGGCCTCATACCGATTGAGTCCTCTTCGTCCGTCAGAGAGAAATTCTGGTGGAACGTGAACGATAATCAACATACTTTCCAAATCGTCGGTGGCATCGATAAACTGCCGGAGCATTTCATAGGTGTCCATCGTAGCAGAAACCCCATAATACAGACCCTCAGGGTTGTCCGGTTTTTTTCGAACCAAACATCGACTTAAATCCAAGGACACCACTAATCCCGATTTACCGACCAATCGAAGCCAACGGGATAATGAAGAAAACATGTACCGAGCATTCGTGCGGACGATTTTCTGAAAAATCAAGGCTTCTTTGAGGGCGGAAATTTGCCGCAACTCCCCTCGCAACCATGCCTTGATTGGTTCGATCATAAAAGGAGCTTCGGCTCCGGTATCCAACTGACCAAGGCACAGTCGGATCATGGCCATACGAAATTCCTGGCACATATGAGTATCGCGATAGATCGCCCGCTCCAGCCAACTATTTAAATCCCTTCGCAGTAAGGGTTCTGCCCGTTCATTCATCTTGGCAATTCCCGTTAAACAAAAATCCTCTTGAGAGACAGGAACCCGATAGCCGTTCTCCTGAAGCAACCGACGAACGAATTGAGAGGCCAACTCATCCCATGAAATCTGGGAAGCAACTTGATGAAAAAACCGGTCCATCATATGAATTTTGGTATCCTTAGCATTGACCGGGACGAATCCGTAGCCCTCTTCCTTTGACAGGATTTTGAGTTGGGTTTGTGTGTTCAAGCGATCTTGTTCAGTGGAGGTCACGACAAACTTGACGGAAGACCCTCCTTGCCCGATAAAACGTTGAAGGTATTCTTGCCGAATTGTCTGAAACCACTCGTCAGGCGACAAATTCATATCATGCAATCCTTAGGGCTGAAAATACATCAATGATGGTCATGAATGGCTTGGAAGACTTTAGCAGGCCCGACCGCCGACTATGGCGAATCCACCATAGCTGGCTGCAGTACGTCTTCCTGAGCCCCTTCCAATTCGATGTCTTCCGAATAGTCTTGCTTCATTTCGGTCAATTCAATCTCGACATGCTGTGCAGGATCTAATCGTTTCAGATCCCATTCTGTGATCCACCCCTTCACATACTCTCGCATGCGAGTACTGGATAACCGTTCAATCGTCGGGACTTGTGGAGGATCCCATCCGTACGCCGCACCATGGATAGCTCGAATTTTATGGTAGATATCCTCGACTAATTGATCGTAGGGACCAACTAAGGGAATCCGCTCGCATTCAATAATTCGCATGCCCTGTTCAGCTTGGCGTCCCAGCACCAGGTCCGTTTCTGACCCCGTTTCACGCAGCTTTTCGGGAACTTTTTCCCGGTCTCCTTTTTCATCCAAGATGGCACTTTGAAAATCATCGGTGAGAGCCATGACAGCGGCCAACCCCGATTTATACCCAAGGTCCGCAAAGCTGGAAGCCTCAAGTCGTCCTAACCAACGAGCCAGTTCTGCGTAGGATTGAGCTCGTTGCTTGAAAGAGTACCGTCCAATGATCTCTGCTTCATCAATCAAGAGGATCCATCCCGCATAACCGGCGGCGATCATCAAGCGTGAGACAAATTTAAATCGTTGCAAGGCCATTTCCATCGGTGAGACTCGTTCAAACCGATACGTTGCACTGGCATCGCAAGATTTCAGATATCGTTTGATCTCCGCATCCGACAGAGGATCTCCCGCCCAGAAACGTACCATTCGGTGGCTCAGTTCTGGGTCGTTGACCATCCGTTCGTACAAAAATAAGGTTGCGGCAAATCGTCCATCGATCTCTCCACCCTGCCGATGAACCCATTCGTAGAATTCTCCATATTGCGGACTCTTAAAATTCAGGTCAGCAGCCACTTCAGCCAAGGCATCGCCTCGTTTTTTCGGAATATTGGCAGCTCCCACGGCCGCTCGGAACATCAGGGCCGGGCTATAGAGGGGCGTCTCCTTACTGATGACCACCTTACTACACACAAAGTGAGAATCCAGGGCCATATGACGGAGGGATTCAAGAAGATGAGACTTTCCGGTTCCGAATCCCCCTTCGATTAACATCCCTTTGGTGGTCCATCCTTTGTGAATACTCTCTTGAGCTTCCTGTAACATCTGTTGAAATTTTGATTTGACAGTGGGCTGAGGGCAACCCAGGGCCTTCACCACCCCGGGGCTGGGCACTCCGGCCCGAAGCGATTCGATAACCCGTTGGTGATGCACATCATCTTTGCGACTTCCGACCCTGGCCAATAGTCGACTGTCGGCATAGTTATCTGGTTGACTGCTTAATCTCACCATGGGAGCAAACGGATTCTGGCGATATTTATCTCGCACATCATCCCAAATACGAAGCTTCAACGCCTCATAACGATTCAGTCCCAGCCGTTGGTCACTCATGAAGGAGGCGGGAGCAACGACCACGAATAACAGGCCCTCAATATCATCGCATCCATCGATGAATTGCCTGATCATCTCATACGCATCCATGACTGAGGATGGGGTGTAGGTGAGACCTTCGGCTTTATTCTTTTTCTTATCCATAAACGCGGAGATATCGATGGTCAGTGCCAATCCCGGTCTCCCGAGAAGCCGAATCCAATGGGCGAAAGACGCGATGAGATCGCGCGCATTACTCCTATTCACCTTCTGAAAAATCAGCAGTTTCTTGAGCACCGACATTTGCTTCAATTCTCCGCGAAGCCACGATTGAATCGCCTGTGCTTCTTTTGAGATCGCGCCCGGTGACCCGATCTGTGCCAAACACAGTTGAATCATCGCCAAGCGAAATTCTCGACTCATTTGGAAGTCCTGAAACAACGCTTGTTCCAGCCAGGAGTTGACGTCTCGTTCCATGGTGGATTCGTCACATCCGTTTAAGGTAGCGAGTGAAGCCCATCCGCATTCTTCCTGTTTTTCAGAGATCTTCCGGTCATTATCCACAAACAGCTTTCGCACGAAGTCAAAGGCCAACCCATTCCAATCAATCTGCCTCGCCATCTCCTGAAAGAGGAGATCGATGAGTTGCACTTTTGTCTGACGGGCATCCGCATGAATGGTCACAAAACCCGCTTCCCGCCCGATGTCAGTCACTCCCTGGGCCACCGTCTTCGAATTTTGCGTTTCATCGACGACGGCAAATTTCACCGTCGAACCACCTCGCCGTATAAACCCTTCAAAGTATGCGGTTTTTAAAACTTTTAGCCATTCCTGTGGAGACATAGTTTTTTCCTTTACATCCTTTTACGCTGCTTCAACTTTTCGGCTTCACCCATTGAAACTTAAATGGTCACCCATTCACGATTTTCAGGTTTTCACGAAGGAAATCCCATAGTACGTCTTTTCCCGTCCCCCCTGAGCGATCACGGTTAAGGTCTTACTGGCGTCTCGGACCCCTGTACTCGCATGAAAATTGGCCCGATGCTTGTTTTTGGTCGTAATCGTCCCGCTTTTATCCAGCAAGTAGACATCCCGCCCAAACTCCTGCCTGGTGTATTCACTCGCTTGCCAAGGCAGGAGGGTCAGCAACTGGTACAACTCCAGGAGAGGAATGACCGTCCCTTTTCCGATGAGGTGCTTGCCCCGACCTGCCACCACGATGGAATAGGCCGTAAACAACATTTCCAAAAACGTTTGAGGCTTAAAGCGGAGGGGTTTATTCTGCACCTCCTTTAATTTCTTGACTAAAACGGAAGGACGCAGTCGGTTTTCCCTCATGCGATCGATTGCCACAGCCCGTTCTTTGTGTAAGATACGTAGTAGAACCGGGTAAGAAAATAAATATCCGTCATGCTCGTACAGGTTAACACCCATGTGTTGAGCGGCAGTGAGAAGTTCTTCACGAAACGCTTTACCAGACAAATAACTGGCTTCATCAAAATTTAGACTTTCCTGGACTTTGACAAAATCACACCCCAGGCCTAACGTGGCCTCTTTCCCCTCATCCACTAATTTTCGAAGCTTCGTTAAATCTCCGACTTTTGCCGCATCCCGAATTTTCTTGAACGAAGCCATAACCTGTTTAGTGGTTTTCATCAAATTTGCAGCTTGTTCCTCGATCTCCGACAGTGTTTGTTCTAGTGTTTTTTTGTCATTTGTGACGTCCGAGGGGGACTCAGCAGACACATCTGGCAGTTCCAACAAACCCGTGGCGGTTTCGGTTTGATACGTTTCCGACATCCTGTCCATATCTTCTGTACTCATAAGACTGGGTTACCACTTCATGATCAGGTTTTCTTGAACATTTCGGTAGATACTCGACCTACTCAGGAATTCATTCGGCACATCAGGGTTGTTTCTTAAGGAGGCCAGGGCACAGAAAACCTGATCCTTGGACGGTTCCAGACATGATCCGTTTCCCCTTTAATTTTTCATAAGCATTTGGTGTTCAAACTTGCAAAAGGCCTGTAGGATTTTGTTCTACTCTTTATGGCAATCATGACTTCTCAGAAGGTGGCACTCATCACCGGCGCTTCCAGAGGCATTGGAGCCGCATATGCCCGAGCCCTCGCCGCCCAAGGGTACAGCCTTTTTTTAACGGCTCGGGACCAGGTCAGACTGAACACCCTTCGACAAGAGTTGGAAGCTTCTGATGGTATTCGAGTCTGGGTCAGACCCTTGGATCTGGCGCTGCCAACAGCAGTACAAGAGCTCTATGATAGCGCCGCCGCCTTGGAACATCCTGTCTCACTCTTGATCAATAATGCGGGATTCGGGTGGTATGGAGATTTTTCGAACATGTCCTTTCAGCAGATCCAAGATATGTTGCAAGTGCATATCCAGGTCACCACTCTCTGTACCCGGTTATTCCTGGGAGACATGATCAAACGACGAGAAGGGACCATCATCAATGTGGCCTCAATCGCAGGGTTCATTCCCATCCCCTATATGTCCCTCTATGCAGCCACAAAATCGTATATCATCGCCCTTTCGGAAGGGGTGGCTCGAGAGGTTGCCGGGAAAGGGGTTCGCATCCAAGTCTGCTGCCCGGGCTATACTGAGACCGCCTTTCATGATCGAGCCGGACATCGCCCATACCATATAATTTCTGGTGAATCAGCTCAGGCAGTCGTCTCCCAATCTCTGGCCGCCTTGCAATCATCAAAAATCCGTGTCACCATAGGATGGTCGGGACGAGTCGCTCGATGGTTTCTTCATTGGTTTCCCCGAAATCGGCTTATAGCTCTCATCGCAAAGTTCGTGAAAAAAAACCTCAATTAGAATGTCGATATCCAACCCGATCACGGCTATCTTCCTTCTGGTCCTTCTTGTTATCACGGGTTGTTCAGGCCCTCAACCTATTCTGTACCCAAACGATCATCTTAAAAACGTGGGGCCGACCCAGGCGGAATTGGATATCGAAGAATGCCAACAATTGGCTGAAGACTATGTAGCTTCCAACCCCGGAGCTACCGTGGCGGGCAATACGGCGGTTGGAGGGGCCACCGGTGGGGCCATGGGGGCTGTTGGAGGAGCGATAAGCGGGGGGGCAGGGACCGGGGCGGCCGTTGGAGCAGCTGTAGGGGCTACTGCCGGGTTGATCCGTGGGCTCTTTCAGGCCTCACAACCAACCCCTGTCCACAAATCATTCGTCAATAAATGCCTGAGCGAACGGGGCTATGAGTCAATCGGCTGGGAATAGACAAGATCAAAATTTTAGCAAGAAACAATCACGAACCAGATGTGTCAATGCGTTTCAGCGCACGCATGAGGATCGGATCTTGGTACGCCACCTCACTCAAGGCATCCAAAATATGAAGATCTTTTTTTTTCACCAAGGCCTGGGCTTTTGAATACTGTCGAGCATTAAACCGAGCCACCGAAGGCTGCCCGTTCACGATTTGACAGGCGATCACTCCTCGATCTTTCAATTCCCGAATCCCTCCCTGATCTAAAAGACCGCGCGCTTCTTCCACCGGTAATCCGTGAAATTCCGCAAAATCATGAAGTCCGCTGGTCTCAACCAGCTTTCCATCAGGCATCACACATTTCCGTTTAAAATGGGGGGACCAGTCTTTTCGAAAATCGATATACTTGATGTCCCCACCCTTTGCCACCGCAGGCTCCAAGGTCGCGTAATCTAGCCCAAGATTGGGTCGCTTGAGGCGATCTTGCAGTTCTTGTGGCAATCCACGGTAAAACACCCGCTCCATAGCTTCTTCCTGGGAAAGGCCATAACCTTGGCGTAGCCGTTCAGCCGCCGCATATTGCTCAACATCCATGACCCAGGTTTGCTTCGGTTCTTTTCCCGAAGGGTCAACTCGGCAGACAAAAGCCCCTTTGGTCACGATCAACCCATCCTGAGGATAGATATACACTCCTCCCTTCTCAAGAAGCCCTTGCATCGTATTCAGAGGAATCTGATAGCTTTCCGAGAGAACCTCCACATGCATGGCGATATTTTCGATTTCCGTCATTCCGCACACCATGACATTCCCTGGGGGATCATGATCCGTATAATTTTCTAAGACGTTGTAAAGAACCGGTAATTTCTCTTTTTTTTGCGGTCGTTTTTTGACTTTAAACATTACCTAAATCCCTCACGTTCACCTCAAAAGGTCGTTTTCAGAGCAGAAGTATACCATGTTCGCTTCCCTCCCGTGGACCCTGTTTTCCCATGCCATCATCCCCATGGCGAATCTTGCCATATTTTTATTGTTGCGGACCACGACGGGGGAATGGTAGAAGGGACCCCTTTTCCCGTTATCTCTTAGGTCTGCGAATCAATCAGCATGTCAAAGAACGATCTCATCCAATCCTTTCACCACCTCGAAGCTTTTAAATGGGACCTCAAGAAAGGGTTTACGCTAGCGTCAGGAAAAACCAGCCCTTATTATGTTGATTGTCGGGTGATTTTGGCTCACCCTCATCCACGCTATTTGGTTTCCCAGCTCGCATTCGCAAAGCTTCAATCATTGGAGTTTTCCCTGATAGGAGGTTTAGAAATTGGGGCCATTCCCCTGGCGACCTGCATTTCAGATTTTGGGTTTAGAGCCGTGCCCAAGCGAGAATGGAGGACCTTCGTCGTCCGAAAGCAACCCAAAGACCATGGCTTGGGGAAGCTCATCGAAGGGACGATTCATCAAGGTGAACAAGCAGTCATCGTCGATGACGTCATGACGACTGGAGGATCACTCCTTAAATCCACCGACTCGGCCAGAAAACAGGGCTTGCAAGTGACTCATGCGTTAGTGGTTGTGGATCGATCTGATCAGGAAGGGAACCGAAAATTGGAAGCAGCAGGGATCAAACTCCTTTCTTTGTTAACCTTAGACGATTTAAAGAACTCCGTACCTTCTACCTGACGCCATCCAGCAGGCCAGGAACTTTCTTTTGAAAGAATGGTTCCAAGAGCGACCTCATCCGAGTTCCGGCACCCGCATTTTCATCGATCCCTTGACCAGATCTTCTGCCGGATCATACAATTTATTAGAGCTAGGACATCTCACAATCTTTCCATGGAAAGAGGCCATTGCCCTTAGTTATGAGGGAGATTTCATACGAAGGCTGTTTCACTCCGGAGGATACCATGAAACCAACTATGATATTGTGGTCCATAATTTTTGCATTCGTATTCGCCTTTAGTCCGATAATCGTTCTAGCTGAACCCTATGTATTGACCGTCCAACAACTTAAAACTGGTCTCGACAAAGCCGACAACCCCAAGCACAAAAATTTTCTCTTGGTCGACGTGCGGACACCCGATGAGCATCGAGGGGGGTTTATTCCCGGAACAGATCTCAATATTGATTTTCGCGAAATTGAACAACGCCATACGGAACTCAATGTCAAACAGGATGAACATATCGTCGTCTATTGCCAATCTGGACATCGGAGTAATATCGCCGCTGAGACCCTCATGAAACTTGGCTATCAATATGTGTACAATGTTGCCGGAAGCATGAATGCCTGGGAGTCTGCCGGATACCCGGTTGAACACACCCGATAACAACCTTCTTTCCGCTAAGCCATCGTCTCCTCCTCAAGCACCGTCGAGTAAATTCGATCAAATTCCCCATGTAACTCACGAAAAGCTTCCAACAGACGTGGGTCAAAATGCGATGGTTTGGTACGTCCCCCTCCATTAAACATGACATCACAAGCCTTGGAGTGAGAAAAAGCCGGCTTATACGGTCTCCTGCTTCTTAGCGCATCGTAGAGATCGCATAACATGACGATTCTTCCGGTGATAGGAATCTGATTTCCTCTTAACCCGCGAGGATAGCCCGTCCCATCCCACCGCTCATGATGGGTTAAGGCCACTTCCTTGGCCATTTCCAACAAGGGCGAGCAAGAGCCCTCCAAAAGACTGGCACCCAAAAGTGGATGCTGCCTTACCACATCCCATTCCTGTTCATTTAACGGTCCTTTTTTGGAAAGAAGGGCATCGGGAATTCCGATCTTTCCCACATCATGCATAGGAGCCACCGTGAATAACCATTGGGCACGCGAAGGTTGCCAACCTATGAACAAGGCTAATGATCTGGCGTAATGGCTCAATCGTTCAATATGGGCTCCCGTCTCCTCGTCTTTATACCTGGACGCTTTGGCCAGGCGAAGGATGGTATCCGTATATGCTTGTTCAAGCTCCCGATTTTTGTGTTGTTCAGCCGCAAGAGCCAGCTTGAGATCTTGGGCATAGGCCAATGTCTGTGCCTGAGCCTTTCGTAATTGTTCTGCCCGTTGTTCCTCTTGCTCCAACATCCCTTTTAGGTCGTTGGCATACACCAGCAATTGCGACCGGGTTGCGTCAAGTTTCCCCTGAGACCTCCCCACCCCCTTTTGTGCTTTTTGAGGCTTTCCTTTCTTTTCAGAATCTGGCTGACTCACGATGACAGCACCTCCCTTACGATCCGTATGAGTGCGAGAGGACTGAATGGTTTGACTAAATACCCGGAAAGCTGGAGGGGCATCATGTGCTCCAGGAATTCTTGGCCGTCTTTAGCTGTCAGCATAATGATAGGGATCTGAGCAGTTCGAGGATGTCCTCGTAGCCGTCGCACCACCTCATCCCCGGTTAAACCGGGCATCATCCAGTCGATGATTAACAGATCAGGAGGAGAAGATAAAACAACATCCAGTGTCTGCAGACCATCACCAACAGTGGCAATTTCATAGGAAGCATGGTCCAAGGTGACCTGAACCAGCATCCGAAGGTCATCGTCATCATCGGCGATGAGGATCGTCTTTTTCGATGGCTTCACGTTTGTGAGCCCTCACGAGGGAAGGGTCTGGGAGGGAATTGGTCAATCCATTTCTCTTAGGGTACCCTTATCTTTCTCCTTTCTTGAAATATTCGTAGGTAAGGTTCCTGTGAGGTTCGAGAGCTGTTGCGTCGGTCTAAATAAGCCTTTTTCTATCTTTCTCGCTACCGTGATAAATCCAGAATGTGCGACCATTCGATGGTCGGGCCGCACACTTCGTCCTTTGATGTTCCAGGTTCGTAACAAGGTTTCAAAGGAGTGAATCATCGAAAATTCTGTCTCCTCCAAGGCTTGGACCGTTTGCATCACCTGGGGAACCGTCGGAACATAGCTCAGGTAAATCCCTCCTAGCCGCAAGGCACGGGCAGCATGGGGAACCACCCGCCATGGCTCTGGCAAATCCAACACCACTCGATCGAATAACCAGGGAGCAGTCTCGGGTCCCACCTCGATCCCTTCATACGCATCACGGATCCGAATAAAGTGATTAGGCACTTTCCCCATGTATCGTTCGATGTTCTTTACCGCCGTCTCTGCAAAATTCTCTCGAACTTCATAACTCACCACACACCCTTCCCTTCCCACCGCCCGCAACAAGGCCATACTGAGCGATCCCGATCCCAAACCCGCCTCAAACACACGAGCACCTGGGTAAATATCCCCCCAAAGGGGAATCATCGCCAGATCTTTGGGATAAATGACCTGAGCCCCCCGCGGCATCTTCAACGAATATTCAGCGAGAGTAGGATGAAGGGCTACCATGGATTTGTTATTCGAAAAATGAACGATCGTCCCATCAGGCTTCCCAATGATGGCATCATGGAAAATCCGATCCCCACTATGCTGAAACACTCCTCCCTCTTGCAGAGTGACCGCATAAGCTCGTTCCTTATGATCAACAAGATGTATCCGTTCCCCGGCTTGAAAATATTTCATAGGTCACCGATTCTAACAGGGAATTTCCAAATATTGGTACCCTCTTTCCCCTAAAGATCGACTATGATACATGACCCACAGATCCAAAATATCCTGCCTCACGCCTTCTTGACACCCTTTAGCATCAGTTTTATCATTGATCTGAGTTCCATATTTCACACACACTCCACATTGTCCACACACCTAACTTTCGTCCCTCTGAATGCTTCCAGACTCATCAGCCCATTTGGCTGGTCTGGAAGTGTGATGAATGTCACTTCCCTTAACATGCCCAATACAACCGCAATTATTCCTTTTTGTCTTCACCGATGAAACGCTTGTTTACCGTTATTGGCCTCGGCCGCTTTGGGTACAGTGTGGCTCAAACGTTGGTCACCAAGGGTTGCGAAGTCCTCGCAATCGACAAGGACGAAGAAAAGATTCAAGCGATCAGTGACTTTGCCACCTTTGCTGTTCAATGCGATGCCACCGATGAGCGAGCCCTAAAGGCCGTGAGCGCACAGAATGTGGATGTGGCCGTGGTGAGTATCGGAGAAAACATCGAGGCGAGTATTCTGATCGTCCAAACCCTGAAAGAAATGGGTGTCAAATCCATCGTCGCCAAAGCCGTGGCCCCAATTCAGGGAAAAATATTAAAAAACCTTGGAGTGCGGGATGTTATTTATCCGGAAAGAGATGCAGCCATACGCCTTGCTCACCGACTTGTTTCCCCTAGTGTCCTAGAATACTTAGAATTGGCTCCAGGTTATAGTGTGGAAGAAGTGAAGGTGGCAGATAAACTCTCTGGACTCAGTCTGGAAGAGATTAAATTACGGGGGCAACATAATTTGAACATCATCGGGATCAAGAAGCAGGTTACCCGAATGGTCAAAGGGAGGATGAAAAAAGAAGAAACCTTTAATTTCACCCCCAAACCGGACGATGTCATCGAAAAGGGTGATGTCTTAGTGATGATTGGACGTGAAGTCGACCTTGATCGATTTTGCGATGATGTGTAAAAAAAATAACACTCCTGTCAATTCCCTCGGCAATTTCTACCTACAGCCCCCAACAGTTTTCAAAGTTTTTACGTTTCCCCCTCAATACTCTATCCAGTAATTTTCGTTTTAGCCGATCTTGAAAGAAGGACCTCCTCCTCCGGGACTCCTGAACAATTTCTAGTGGAATTTTCTTTACTTTTCAATACTTTGGGCATGGACTCTTGATGAAATAACGATAGAAAAGTAGATTGATTGACCAGTAACCGGTAACGGACCGAACCAAAATACAGCAATAGTGTTTTTAAGCTTTTTACACTCATGAGCGTAGAAATGGCTTGTTTTTTGCTTTTTCTAGCTTATCTAGACTAAGGGTCGCTTATACCCCATTATTTTACGATGAAAGGAATGCTTTTCAGAAAACATCATGAAAGTTCGCACGATTTCAGACAACTCAACCAAAGATTCTCGAACCGCATTGGCTGAATCAGACTCAGTAAAACCGGCCGCCAAGGCATTCGGCCCAGCGTTGGAATCCCTCTATTTCCGATCTTTTGGCAGTCGTCCTCTTCTCAATAAAGATTCGGAAATTGAGTTGGCAAAAGAAATTGATAAAGCCTCTCGGTCTATACGACTCGTCATCAAGCAAGGGATTCAACTTGCCAATACCATCAAGAAATGCACGGAACAGGAAGAAATCGTTTCTGTTTTCAAGGAAACGTTGGCCCTGAATGGACTTTCCGCTCCCTCAATCGAACATGTACATCAAATGCTCTTGAGAATCGGCAACCAGTCGCCCAAAGAGCTCAAAAGAATTCAGCCCCTTTGCGAACAGCTACAACAAGCCAAGGCTCAGCTGGAAAAGGCCAAATCTGAGTTGGTCCAGCGCAACCTTCGTCTTGTTGTTGATATTGCTAAACGGTACACCGGCCATGGCTTGGCTTTCCTGGATTTGGTCCAGGAAGGCAATATAGGCCTGATGAAAGCTGCAGAGCGATTCCAATATCGGAAAGGTTTTAAGTTTAGTACCTATGCGACTTGGTGGATCCGCCAAGGGATTACCCGAGCCTTAGCCGATCAATCCCGAACGATCCGGGTCCCGGTTCATTTAAATGAAATCTCCAACAAAATTGCGCGCACGTCAAAACGGCTCACGCAACGGTTCGCTCGTCAAGCTCAAATCGAGGATATTGGTGATGCGCTCAAACTCAGCCCCGAAAAAGTCCATGAAACCATTCAAGCGTTTCAAGATCCCATTTCATTGGAGACCCCGGTAGGAGAGGGAGATACCTTTCTTACCGACTTTATCTCTGACCCGGGAACCATGACCCCAGATGGCCCGGTCTCACGCTTGGAAACCAACCAACAGGTTGAACGTATCCTTGGTTCCTTGACGCCAAGGGAACAGATGGTCATCCGACTTCGGTTTGGCATCGGACAAGACGAACCCTGGACTCTTGAAGAAGTGGGGCAAAGCATGTCCGTGACCAGAGAGCGAGTCCGTCAGATAGAGGCCAAAGCATTACAAAAATTAAAAGAACCCCCTATGAAAGCCTTACTCGCCGCCATCAAGTAAAACTGTCTTCCTCTGGGGAACAGACATCTTTTCCTTTTCTAGGCCCGATGCTCCTGGCGGTTTGTTCGAGCCTCCTTCACATGCCTTGTCAAAGACCCCGCCCCAGCTTTACTATTGTGCATTCCTCATTTCAAAATCTGGCAGATAACAAATCCATGACACGGTCTCACACGCCTGAAAATCCAGCCGAGATTATTCGTCAAGACTTTCGTCGGCGTTTGGAACAATTTTACTCACAATTGAACCTAGCGCCTCCCTACCACAGCATCGAAAAAGCGGTACAACACCTCTCGAATACCCTCAAAACGAAATCCCGTGAATTTCAAGATTCCTTACTTCAAGATAATGAAAAAAAGCTAATCCTCTTCCAAAAAATTTTTTCTCTTTCAGGTCTAGCACAAAAACATCAGGGAATCATCACCCACCTTGCCCAATCGCTTCCACATGAAGACCTCACCCAAGACTCTCGCATTTTTCTCCAGCACTTCAAAAACTCGGTTAATCCCTAGGTTGCCCCCCTTTGCCTAAGACCTCTGGCCCGCATGAGTATTAGTACGTATGCGGCAATCCAAAATTTTTGGCGAAAAGATACAGATGTTGCATTCCTACAACAAGCTCCATATACTCGCCTGCATTTATTCAATGATTTGGCTATTTTTGATTTTTTTTCTCAAGTATAGAATTTGCAAAAATTAAAGTCTGGTATTCGAATGCGCTCTCAACAAACCATTTCAAAGTCTGCTTTTTTGTCGGGCATTGGCCTACACTCGGGAAATCCTGCTTCCCTGGCTATCCATTCAGCCCCTCCGAATACGGGTATCGTATTCGTCAAACATGTTGAGAATCATATTCAATCTTGCCCAGCTAATATTGCCTTTTTAGGACAGACCGACCATTGCACCTCGCTGGAATCTGAATCCTTTCAAGTACAAACTGTTGAACATGTCTTATCCGCCTTGGCCGGATTGGAGATTGATAATGCCTACGTGGAACTCCAAGGCCAAGAAATTCCAGCAGCAGATGGAAGTGCCCTACCTTTTGTCGAAATTCTCCAGAACTGTGGAGTAATCTCGCAGGACCAACCTCGATCCTATATTAAAATTGTTGAGCCCATTACCGTTGAAGATGGACGTCGCACCATAACCGTAACCCCTTCAGCCCTCCCCACCATATCGTATTTTATCGACTTCCCTCATCCCTTAATCCAACAGCAAGCATATGAACATACCTGTTCAACACAGGATTTTCAGAAAAACATTGCGGGGGCCCGAACATTCGCGTTTCGCCAAGAAGTTGAGTTTCTCTGGTCACGAGGGCTGGGGTTGGGGGGTTCCTTGAATAATACGATCGTTTTTTCTGATACGGGCCTGATTAATGAGGAAGAATTACGCTTTTCTGACGAATGTGTTCGTCATAAAGTACTGGATCTCATCGGAGACTTAGCCCTCCTGGGAACCCCGGTTATCGGGCACTTTATCGCTAAATACGCGGGGCACACCCTTCACACTCAATTGGTTCAAGCCATCTTGAACAACCCTGACAAGTGGATCACCCTCAACACGAATCAGTCCACTCAAACGCCCTTCCTCACGGGCCATCCTTATTCCTCAAAACAGACTCAAATACCTGAGCTTCAACCTGCCTTCCACTCGGTTTAATCTCTCAAGATTTAATCTGTCTTCCCAGCAACTTCCTTCGGGCAAATATTTTCCATTGCCTTCCCTACCCTTCCGTGGTACCGTGCCTGGCCGTGCACACCCTTTATCAAAGATTCTCTTCCTACCCACCCCTCTCAATTTGCCTTGTTTTATGTGTATTAGTATGGATCGGAAGGCAAGATGGACTGGCTCAAGGCGCGACGCCCATTATTCATGACCCACAAGGTTTTTTTGGAAGCCCCTGGGGACAATCTCTGGAGGATCGCCCCGACTTAAAAAAAGTCGACTCGACTGAAACCCTTGGGATTTTTACCGTACTTTCAGGACCACCTCAGGTAGAAGGTATCGCCTTTGAATCAGTCAAGTTGTATAGCCTTGAAGGCAAATATGCTCGTGCGTTATTTCGGTATCGTGGGGAATCAGTACATAAACAAATTCTTGATTGGCTAGAGTCTCAATATGGGAAAATACAACAATCCTACGGATCTATGATGCGAGGTCTTAATCAGCAATATACATGGCGGGGTCCGGAAACTGAGATTGCCATTACCTACCATGGGTTTCGCCAGCGAGGCCTCTTAATAGCAGAAAGTCGAATATTTGCCCCCTTGTTTCTTGACGCGTTGTCGGACAGCGGACATTAATCAGCCGGCAATTAAAAAAGATACCTGCCCAACATTGGTAGGCGCAGAGCGAAGCAACAGGGGTCTACGCACTTCATCAATCCCGATACGCCCTGACTCATAACCCGTTCTTCCTGAGGAAGATCCCCTTCTGATCATTTCGCCAGAAACTGACGGGCTTCCAACACCTTCCTTACGACCATCTCAACATTTTCTTTATCGACGAAGGGCGACAAAATAAACGATTTTAACGCCACGATAGGTTCGCCATAATCCGTTTTTCTGTAACAATCTGTCAATGAAAGCATGATCCCACGGCCAGCCATGCCTTCTTGATGTACAAACTCAAATACCTTTCTATTGTATTCATTATGAAGTAATAAGGTTTCTCTGAATGCCGCGTCATGCATTTCCCGTTCTTTGATCTGAAAAGTATCAACTTCATCTGGATACACTCTGAATAAGGTCACCGTCCCGAAGTTGTCTCGATTAAGGACGGTACTGCAGGAATGACACTCCACATGCTCTCGTAAAAAATGCGCCATTTCAATGATATGCCCCAGGATGACGCGGAAGCCCTCCTTCCCGAATAGTTTAAGATTGGCAAGAGCCGACAAAACCCCGGTCCCGGACCTGGATGTTTCGAGGGTATACATGCCCGGCCGTTGATCGCCAAACTGGTACAGATAGGGCATTTGCTCCTGAGGTCGCTGTAAGAGCTTCAAATCCTCTTTATTCTTTACTAACACCACACTTGAGATATAGGGAGTGAAACCCGGCTTGTGGAAATCAATTCCTATGGAGTCTGCCAAATCCAGATGACGAATTTTTTGGCAGGCACCCGCTAACGCCCGAATGGTTCGGGGCCTAAAGCCCAGAGGATTTTCCTCGAATGGATAGTCAGAAAACACCGACCATGCCCATCCAATCACGGCATCGGCATGTACATGAGGACGGTATCCAAGATTAAACTCCCGGACCAGCTCATCGCGAAGTGCCACAATAGACTGAAGATCATCTATACCAAATGCATCGGTCGTTCCGAGCGTAGCGATAAAGCCAACGATTTTTCGGCCTTCCTTCACTATCTTGAGCGCCTGTTCTCGTAAAACCTGGAGGTCGATGGAATTGTGCTCGGTCGTGGGAATAACCCAAAGGTTTTTGGCACCCAAGCCCAACCATCCCGCCACGTTGTACCGACAATAATGACTGCAATCGCTCGCCAACACTACTGCATCTTCTCGAACCCCATTCTCCATAGCACCCGGTAGGGCCTTTTCCAAGCCGATCTTTAACCCATACAACGTGGTCCCGGTCCCTCCAAACGTAAACATGCCACCAGCGTGTTCGGGCTCATAGCCCAACAAGGCCGAGACCATCGCCACCACTTCGACCTCAGCCAAAGCAACTCGATGGCTATATTCATCCCATGCCAGGTTTGGGTTATACAGAGAAGAAAGCAGGACCCCTATCAAGGAGGGGATCGTCACGGGTGGGACGACGTTTAATTGAGTGCGCGGGTGTCCCCATATCGTCAAACCCGAGCAATATTGGACGAGATCTTGTGTGACATCTTCCACGGTACTTCCCGTCTCGCTAAGTCGAGTTTTTCTGGCAGCCTCATAGTCTAAGCTCCCATGTTCCCCAAGGATGGGCCGTTCACTCTTTAACGTGTCAACCGAGTCGATGGCCCGCATAATACTATGCACAAAATACGAATCATGGACATGATTGGAAACCGGTTGTGGAAATGCCTGTCGAATGGCGTCCAATTTTGTCCGGTACGTTGCCGCCATATGATTCCTTACCTTTCGTCAGATCCAGGTATGGTTAGCATCTTTCACTGTTATTTTACACTATTTTCTGGTAAGCGAGGACTTGACTCCTCCCCTCCAGCGATGCACCATGCCCAAAAAGGATTCACACCGGATTATCATGTCCCAGCACCTTCGACCAGATTTATTCGCGATTAATCCCAAAGCCACTCCGTCGGTCTACCATGTTGGACAGGGCCAGCATCAAATCATTATCGTCGATGACTTTTATCAGTACCCGGATGAGGTCCTCCAAGCGGCGCTTGATCTTCCCTACACCGATAGATTCGAGATTGTGGGAAACTTTCCCGGTGTTCGAGCCAGCCTCAACACGGAAACCAACCCGCTTATCGAGAGACTTGGCGAATATTGGGGATGTTCTCTTTTTCCATTTTTTTCACCACAACCCGTCGTGTTCCAGGGGATTAGAACCCATGCCTATCGGTTAAACATCGGACAACGGCAACCCCATATCGACCAAGATATCACTGCCATGGTGTACCTAAACCCTGCCGTTTCCTGCCTGGGGGGAACCGGATTGTATCGCCATCTTCCCACGGGGCTTGAACGAGTCCCGATCACGCCGGACCAATCCATCCGAAATCTTGCCGACCGTCTGGAACTCAGCGATGAATTCCTGGCCAGTCCAGAAGGCTATGAAAACTTTCAAAACAGCATGATTTTCAACCCGCTGTTTGCCTGCCACAAAAACACCTACATCAATGAAGGGAATGAATATTGGGAATTAGTGGAACGGATCGACATGCAGCCGAATCGACTCATCATTTTCGACGGACGATGCTTTCATTCTCAATATATTCATGAAGGAGACTATGACCAGGCCTTCCGCGTCAACCAAATACTTTACATGAGTCAAACCGACCCATCCCGCCGGCAATAATGCCTCCTCTCTCACCGAATCTTTTCACTACAAACTCTCTCATCGATTGAAGGTTAGACAATCAAGATGCCGGAGAGATCCCTTGCAGGTGGGTATGTTCTTGATAGATCTTGATCACGAATAAAAATAGACAAGCGACAAAAAACATCACACCCGCAAAAAACAAATAATAGTGAGGGCCGGTCAAGAGCACGGTGCCATCAGGCCGTTGAATGACATAATTCACCAAAGAAGTGAAGGCATTCCCCAAAGATACGGACAGAAGGAACAGGCCCATAATGAGGGATTTCAATTTCACCGGAGCTTGGGTATAGGAAAATTCTAAACACGTGATAGAAACCAGAACTTCAGCTGCAGTCATGATCACGAAAGCCCCCAACTGCCAAGAAATCGAGGGAATGATTCCTCGGGCGATTTGCTGTTCAATATAAGCAGAAACCAGGAAGGCCAACACCGTCAAAAAAAACCCCAATGCCATTTTTCTCAAAGAATTCAATGGCATGATCCGATTGAGCATGGGATAGACCACGTAGAGGAAGAAGGGAATAAACACCATAATTAAAATAGGATTGACCGCCTGAATTTGTGAGGGAAGCCATTCAATACCCATCCAATGACGATCCATACGTTGCGCCTGTAACACCCAGGCCGAAGACGTCTGATCAAACAGGGACCAAAAGAACGCGACGAAAATAAATATACCTGAGAGTTTCAGGATAGAGTTCCAAGCATTCGGGTCAAATAACGCCAGAAGGACGCCGGACTTATCAGGGGGAATATGGGCATACAAGTTTCTTCCCGCATAAAAAATAAGGGTGGCCAAAAACATAAGGATACCGGGAACACCAAAGGCCACACTTGGCCCATAGTGTTTTAGCAACCATGGGGTGAGAAGCATGGAGCCAAAGGCACCCACATTAATCGAAAAATAAAACCAAGAAAATGCTTTCGTTAACAGATGGGCATTGCCGGGCCCAAACTGATCCCCAAGATTGGCTGAGACACATGGTTTGATTCCTCCCGACCCGATAGCGATCAGGGTCAGCCCCAGGAATAACCCCAATCGGGTATGGTCCAGAGCTAGGACCAAATGCCCCCCACAATACACAAGAGAAAGCACCAAAATGGTTTTGTACTTCCCCCAAAAGGCATCAGCTAAAATCGCCCCAACGAACGGGAAAAAGTAAACCGCTGAGGCAAAAAGATGGAAATAGCTCTTGGCTTCGGCTTCTCCCATGGGATCCAACACACCTTGTGCATTCATTAACATCCCCGTCATAAACACCACCAAGATCGCCCGCATCCCATAATAGCTAAAGCGCTCTGCTCCCTCATTGGCCACTAAATGAAGAATTCCGGGTGGCATGGTAGAGAGAGGAAGAGGCTGGGATCTATATTTGACATCCTTCATAACAAATATCTCCAACTTCCCGTTTCTTGTCCTGATGATTTTCTCCTACAATAGCCCCTCACCCGGAAGGGCATGGACGGAAACCTTTCTACCATTCCTCTTGTCACAGATTCCAATTTTTTATGAGTTTTTCTCCGAAAGCTGCAGTGCTAACCCTATCTTTTTTTACCTGTGGCATGATGGAACCATGTCTTTTTTTCTTTTCCTCTTCTTATGCTAAGGATCAAACCGTAACCACCCTTGACCCTGTCGTCGTCACGGGTTCTTCCCACCCCACTACCCTGCACCAACCAACACAAAGCATCACCCTTGTACAGGAGGAAAATTTTTCAACACTCCAACCCAATCGATTGGTCAATATCCTTCAACAAGTTCCCGGACTCCACCTGGATGAGGGAGCAGGACGTGGCGGTATTAGTTCTTTATATCTTCGCGGCGCCGATCCCAACTTTACCTTGATCATGCTCGATGGCATTCCCCTTAACGATGCCACTGATAACCGAGGCGGCGCTGTCGATCTTTCAACCATACCCCTAGCACACATTTCTCGTGTCGAAATCGTGCGAGGACCGTTATCTGCCCTCTACGGCTCAGAAGCCATGGCTGGGGCCATCAATCTCATCACCCATCCCCCAACCGCAGATTCCTTTGTTCGGCTATTAGGGGAGGCCGGCAAATTCGAATCCTTAAAGGGCGGCATACAGGCGGGTGGAAAACTCGGGTCCGTCACCTCATCCGTATCTTTTTTTCATGAACAAAACGATGAACAGGTAGAGAAGGACGAATTTTCCCAAACCTCCATAGGCTGGAATTTTCACGTGGCCTCAACATCCGTTTGGGATATTGAATTAACGGGACAGTACGCTGATTCCCTGGTCCATAGCTTCCCGGAAGGCAGCGGGGGACCTGATCTGGCGCTGTTGCGGGAGACCGAAAAACGAGATACTCAACAGTTTCTGATCGGTCTAACCACATCCCTGCATCATCCCTTTGACTGGGAACATCGATGGTTCATCAGTTATTCCCGGCGCCATCAGGAAGTCGTCACTCCAGGAATATTGGCTACACCAACGATCTTTGCCCTTCCTCCAGCTGACTTTGAGACCACCTACGACCGGCTGCAACTCCGACAGACCCAGACCTGGACCATCCTACCAGAATGGATCATGACTCTTGGAGGACAATTTACCTATGAAAAAGGCAAACGCAATGGGTACCAGGACCTGAGTGCCTTCGGTGGATCCTCGACTACGCCCGTGGATTTTTCACTCAACCGTAATTTCGGAGGTATATTTTCGGAAGTGACCTGGACAGGATGGCCGGGACTCATCTTCAATTCTGGGGTTCGATGGAATATCTCAGAAGACTTTGAACCAAACGTCAGTCCGAGGGCTCAAGCCAGTTATCAAATACTACCATTCTTGCAGGTACGAGGAGGATATGGCGAGGGCTTTAAGCTACCAGGCCTGGCCAGTCTAGGAGATCCTCAGATTGGAAATTCGAATCTCACACCTGAATTCAGTAAGGGATGGGACCTGAGCCTTCAACTCGAGACTCTCGACAAGAACCATCAAGTAACACTCACCTATTTTCACAACCGGTTCCGGGATCTCATAGATCTAGACCCTCAGCTTCTTAACCAAGGGATTTTTCAACTCACTAATCTGGATCATGTCACGACCAAAGGGATAGAAGCCTCTATTTTATCTTCTCCCTTCTCCGATCTTTCAATCCAGCTGAGCCTCACCTATTTGAAAACGCGCATTTCAGAAACAGGAGACCGCTTGCGAAATCGTCCCAAATGGCGAGGGAGCATGGGAATGACCTACCAAATTGGGACATCGCTTACTATTCAGGGCCAAATCACCTCTATCAGCTCTCGAAGAGATTTTCAGGTGCCTACACAATCGACCCAGGTGGATGGATATACCAAGGCGGACATGACTCTCTGGTATTTTCCCTTCCCCGAATGGAAGGTATACACAACCCTGGAGAATATCACCAATGCCTCGTATGAAGACTTCAAAGGGTTTTCGGCTCCCCCCGTTATCTTTCGAATCGGCCTCGAATACAGCCCCAATTTCAGTTGAATGAATGCCCAAAAAATTGGGGTAAAGTATAAAGAGGTGAAAAGCCTGATTTCCTCGCAGGACGCGTTCGCTCTTCTTATGAATCGCTAAAGCCTATCGTCAATTCAGCCGAGATAACAGGTGAATTCTATTAAACTCGGACCCGATATATTCTTTAAAAATTAGGAAATTCGACCTTAAGCATGAAGGATTGACTATGCAACTTTCATTACCCTTCGAGGAAACGACACCGGACGTCACCCCAGGTATTTTTGAACGCATTAAGGATTGTAAAACTCTTCCGATTCTCTCCCCTCTGGCTTCAAGAATACTAAAGGTCTGCCAACAAGATGAAACAAATGCGTCCCAGCTCGCCGAACTCATCACCCAAGACCCAGGAATGGTCGCACAAATATTGTTTATGGCCAATTCAGCCTTTTATGGTGGAACTCGACATAAGGTCACAAAAGTGGTGGAAGCGGTAAATCTCCTAGGTTTTACAAGAATCGCCAACCTCGCCCTTTCCTTCTGTTTTTATCGTTTAATCAAAGATATAAAAGAGAATTCCACTTCCGGCCTTGATCATGTCAAATTTTGGCGTCGTTCTATCCTTGCAAGTATTGCAGGTCGAACCATTGGAACTCATTTTGCTTTTCCGGATAGTGACCTAATCTTTTTAAGTTCTCTGTTACAAGACATTGGGATTCTCGCGCTACATGAAGTGGCCAAAGAAGAACTTGGAAGAATCGCTGTACAGGGGCATTGCCAACACGAAACGCTTCAAATGCTTGAGCTCGAACAGCTTGGAGTTGACCATCCACAAGTCGGAGCCTGGTTGGCCCAACATTGGCAACTTCCAGAAGAATTTCAAATGGCGATCCTATATAGTCACACTCCGGAGTTTTTTGAGACACCCCAGGAACTACACTATCTCATCGATAGCGTGGCGTTATCCGGGGTGATCGCGGATATCTGGACCAACCCTGAAACGGACAATGCGATTGCGTATGCGAAAGAGAAGGGCCAGGGTCGGCTTTGTCTAGAGCCTGAAGACTGGGAAGCTATTCTCAATGGGGTTATCACCAACCTCCCACATATTGCCGGATTTTTCCAAACAAAATTAGGTTCGATCGAGGATTTGACCCGTCTTCAACAACAAGCCATCAAAGAATTGGCCACAGCATTACCTACGCCCATCTCCTAAAATCAGATCTCACTCTCCCTTCAAGCTGGGATTTGGAGAAACAAGACTGTCCTGAGCGATACAGACCCGATTCCGACCTTCCTCTTTTGCTTGATACAAAGCCCGATCTGCCCGATCCAACCAACTTGGCGCTGTATCCGAAGCACTTAACCCGGCGACCCCCACTGAGACGGTCACCGGAATATGCATATCCTGATACTGGAATTCCCGACTTCGAATGGCCTCAAGAAGGCGTTCTCCTAATCGACTGGCCTGCTCTAGACTCGCACCTGGCAATAGCACACAAAACTCTTCCCCCCCATAACGGGCGATGAAGTCTCCTTTTCTGGGAAAGGTGGAAACCAACCGATCGGCGAGTTGTTTGAGGACCGCATCTCCGGCCGGATGACCGTGCACATCGTTAATTTGCTTAAAATGATCGATATCGACCATAAATAAACAGGCAGGGGTCTCAGAAAAGAAACTGACACTCGCCGTCCGCTCTAGTTGTACATCCAATGCTCCACGGTTACATAATTGTGTTAAAGGATCCAACGTCATCTGCCGTCTTGCACTTCCCAATTCCTGTTCAACCGAACGTAATTTTTCTCCGAGGGAATGAATTCGCTGTTGCTGCCGTTTTTTTCGTTCATCGATTAGGGTATTGATCCCTTGCACCACACCCACCAGGGCCTTCTTAACCTCACTAAAACTTCCGCCCTCTGTAGCCGTACGTAGCTGCCCCAAATACCCATCAATTTCTTGATCGGTATTTTGATCTTCCACGATAGCCCGTCCGACAGAACTCGTGAATTCCCACAACACATTCCGAACATCTTGTAAATTCCGAGTCACATAATGTTTTTCATGCTGGCGATGGGCATTGACGAACCGGGTTAGTTCTCCCCAATCTCGACGAAGTGTCGATCTTTCAGATTCTGTGGGTACCTCATGGACCGGAGTTCCTACTAGGACATGTTTGGCCCATCGCTCAAAATCATGCTCAATATCTTCCTCCGAACGTTGTTCAAGGTCAAACGCATGGCGACCCAAAGACCGAAGAATCCGTGCCAGAGCCTCTAAAGACTTTTCATTATCTTCCTGCCACTCCTGTTCCTGGCCTTCGTTAACCGTAGAGGTCATGCCCGTCTGCTCATTTGTTTTATCCTTTTTCCCACCTGACCAGGAACCTAACATCGCTTTCTCCTTAACTATCCAATTGGGATGAAGATTGTTGTTGAACTCGAGACACGGTGGGGGTTTGGGAGCCCAGATTGGTTGTTCCGTTTTACCCTCGTTATCGGACATTTCTGTAGGTCTCTTGAGGCCTTATATGGTATGATGTTCCCCCGACGCATTTGAGGATTTCACTCAAAAACACCCAGAATATTGACGTATTTTAGAACATTTCACGTCCATCGATGGTGCCGCCAACCTTCATTTCCAGTCACCGCAACCCCCATTTTAAACGATGGCATTCCCTTCTCGATGCAAAGGGAATTAAACGACATAATCAGTGTATTATCTCTGGGGCAAAGATTATCAAGAGCCTCCTGCATGACTCGAACGTTTCCATCCGAAACATCATTCTCCCTCCCTTTCATTCAGAAGATATGGCTATCTTCTCCGGTCTTGTCTGCTTTACACTCAATCAAAAATTGTTCCAAACTTTAGATATCTTTGGAACTCATTCACCTCTTCTGGTCACCGACGTACCTGCCCTTGACCTGGCAGACCTCAATCAGTCCCCATCAGGCCTGGAAGTCATTTGTCCTGTCGGTGATCCAGGGAATTTGGGGACGATCTTACGAAGTTGCCTCGCGTTTGGAGTACGAAAAATTATTTTGCCCCAAGAGGCCGTGAATCCGTTTCATCCCAAAGTGATTCGTGCGAGTAGTGGGGCAGTCTTTTCACAGCGATTGGAGCAAACCGGTTCACTCGCTAGCTTAAACCACCCAGATTCACTACGATGGATTACAGCGTTGGATCTTCAGGGGAAAAGCCTTGAAGAATGGGAGTGGCTTCCTAATGTCCGGTTACTTATCGGAGAAGAAGGATCGGGAATTCCTCACTTTTCCTACCGATCCCGTCTCTGTATATCACAACATAACTCGTCTATTCCGTTAAATGCCGCAGTGGCGACAAGCATTGCCTGTCACTCGTACCGTCAACATTTCCCATCACTTCGGGAATGAACCATCACCCGCAAAACCACATGGAGTGCACATAAGATGCAACCTGGGATTTATCGACATCACAAAGGAAAGCTTTACCACGTACTGGGTGTGGCTCTCCATTCGGAGACTGAAGAAAAACTCGTAGTCTATCGTGCCCTTTACGGGAGTGCGGACCTTTGGGTCAGACCCATGAAGATGTTTCAGGAGAAAGTCCGAATGGGAAAGAAAATCATTCCAAGGTTTCAACTGGTCGATTGGGATACTTTACTTCAAAAAAAGCATCCTCAAGCCCTCTGAAGATTTTCCCAAGACCCCCTCCTTCGAGACGTCCCTCCCTTCACTAAGATACAGGAGGCATGTCGACTTGAGTAGAAAAGAAAAAAACAAACGCCCTAGCGGAATTCACCCACACTTCCGTCTCATAATATTTGATCAGCTAATACGGCTTGGGTTTGATTCTTTCGATAGCCCCGCAACCGTTGATCTAACGCTGAATCGCTTAAGGCCAAAATGGCCGCAGCCAAGAGTGCCGCATTGATGGCTCCGGCACTACCGATAGCTAACGTCCCGACTGGAATGCCTTTAGGCATTTGGACGATCGACAAGAGAGAATCAAGTCCCCCAAGGGACTTTGATTGCATGGGGACCCCTAACACGGGCAAAGCGGTCTTGGCGGCAATGACTCCTGCCAAATGAGTGGCTCCCCCGGCACCTGCAATAATGACTCGAACACCTCGGCTTTCGGAGTCTTGAATATAATTCACCAAAACATCCGGTGCGCGATGGGCCGAAAGCGCTCGGCATTCGTGTGATATTTCAAGCTTGTTTAAGGTCTCACTCACCAGCTTCATCGTATCCCAATCTGACTTGCTCCCCATCAGCACGACCACTTGCGGCGGATTCGTTGTCATACTTGTCCCTTGCCCTGTCCGGTTAAAGTAAAAAGCCTGTTCTTCCTATTTTGTGAACGAGATGACACGTAAAAGGATTCCTACCAAAGTTGACCATCTCAAGGGAACTATCTTAGACTAAATCTCGTATTCAATGAAACACAGAACTCAGGAGATTGGCAATCATTGCTCTTTGAACGATCGACCTTAACTGTACTGTTATTATCAACTGTTGTCATCACTTAGAGAGGGAAACCATGGCATTACGTCTCGGAGATGAAGTTCCTGATTTTACCGCCGAAACCACGCAAGGCACAGTCAATTTTCATGAATGGTTAGGAGATGGATGGGGCATCTTATTCTCTCACCCAAAAGATTTCACACCCGTCTGCACCACAGAATTGGGAGCGATGGCAAAAATTACCGATGAGTTTCAGAAACGAAACGTCAAAGTCTTGGCCGTGAGTGTGGATCCTCTAGATTCTCACAAGGGCTGGATTAATGACATCAATGAGACTCAAAGCTGTAACGTCAGCTATCCCATTATCGCAGATCCAGAAAAAAAGGTCGCAAACCTTTACGACATGATCCATCCGAATGCACTGGATAACATGACGGTCCGCTCAGTTTTTATCATCGGTCCTGACAAAAAGCTCAAATTAACTTTAACGTATCCAGCTTCTACCGGACGAAATTTCAACGAGATTCTCCGTGTGGTGGATTCCTTACAATTAACGGCAAAATTTAAAGTCGCCACACCGGCGAATTGGAAGGATGGGGAGGATTGCATTATTACCCCAGCCGTAGCGGATGCCGATGTCCCCAACCTCTTTCCAAAGGGACATCGAGTGGTGAAGCCGTATTTACGTTATACTCCTCAACCCAACCGTTAAACTGACATACATTCGCCTATCATCCCTGCGCCAACAAACTTGGCGCAGGGAGACTCAAGCAGTCAAAGGTTGAGATAACAGGTTGAGATCTCCTCTGCAAGGTTAATTCAAACATCCTGCCTGCCTCACGATGATTGGTGTGTTTCAAAAAGCCGAACCTTCAGGTGAAAGGTCTTGCGACAAGGTCGGCATCGAATCTCCACACATTCTTGAACAACATCGACCGACGCCACACGGAGTTCATGGATATGTTGAGCTGAACAGCCATACAAGGCCTCAACTTGATGAGGTTCCGTATCTCGGAGTGAATCTTCCGTCCCAGAAGATCGACCCGGTCGGAGCCGATGTCGCATACGACAATTCAGACACAGGATCCCGATGAGGTCCGGAGGAGTGACCACCTTCACCTCCAGGGAAAGAGGATGGACGGAAAAGCACTGCTGGAGAAAAGCGCCACTTTGATAAACCGCCATTGTCCTAACCTATCGACGTCATGATCGATATGCCTGAATACAGTCCGGGACGAGCGATCTACCCTGACAACCCTTGCTTGAAAGGGTCTGGCGGTTTTGGAATTTCACACAAGACTCGCTCCCACCGACGGAGAATATTTTCTTCATCAAACCCGAGGACATACACGTAACAATAGACTCTTTGCCTTGGACTCCCATCAGGCCCACTGAAGGCTCCCTTGGCTTTTATCCCGAGCGTTTTGACCCCCCAGGGATCCAATTCGCTTTCAGTCAGCGCAAAACGATACTTCCAAACACTCTCATCTGAAAGCAATGGATCCTTCACAATATGTGGCTTTCCTAATTTCTCTTTAATCTCTTCTTTCGTTAATTCGTTGAGCCCCCCATCAAAGTACCGATCCCGCCATGGGGCACAACTTATCATCAGACCGCAACAAAAAAGGAGCAAAAGAAATCTCATTGAATTCACATTCATATTACATTCTTTCTACCGCCGCCCAAAAATCCGAAAGACACGTTTATGGCTTTCCAGATTTCGGGAACACACTCTTCACTAAGGCAAATACTTGTGCGAACACCCCTGCGACGATCATTCCCAAAGCGGTCGGAAGAAGGAAGGAGTCGGAATCATCCAATCCATGAATGCCCAAGATAAACCCACCCGCCACACAAACAATACCTACGACCCTTGCAATCATGATAGGCCCACGGTGCTCATCCCACCAAGATGGCTTCGAAGACGGGGAAGAAGAGGGATCTAATGAACCCATACACACATTCTCATCATGATTGAGTCAGTTTTCGGTAGCGAATGCTATGGGGCTGTTCTGCGAGTTTACCAAGACGCTTTTTTCTGTTGGCTTCGTACTCACTGTAATTACCCTCAAACCAGACAACCTGGCTATTCCCCTCAAAGGCTAAAATATGGGTAGCAATTCGATCCAAAAACCAACGATCATGACTGCTGACCATGGCACAACCCCCAAAATGCTCCAGCCCCTCCTCCAAAGCCCGTAAGGTATTAACATCCAAATCATTGGTGGGTTCATCAAGCAACAAGAGATTGGAACCCTCCTTTAACATTCGGGCCAAATGCACCCGGTTCCGTTCCCCTCCCGATAAATCTTTGACTTTCTTCTGCTGGTCCGATCCCGAAAAGTTAAACCTGGAAACATAACCCCGGGAATTAACCTCAAGCTTCCCAAGAGTCACCGTTTCGTGACCTTCCGAGATACATTCCCACACATTCAGGTTACCATCAATTTCTCGATTTTGATCCACATACCCTACCTTGACGGTTTCTCCCAGGGTCAAGGATCCGGAGTCAGGCTTTTCCAGACCCGCCACAATCTTAAACAAAGTGGACTTCCCGGCGCCATTAGGACCAATCACGCCAATGATCCCCCCTTTTGGCAACGTAAAGGACAAATTTTCGAATAAAAGTGTATCGTCATAGGCTTTGGTGAGAGCATTAGCTTCCACGACGACATCTCCCAAGCGAGGTCCTGAAGGAATATAAATCTCTAAATCCTCTAACTGCTGAGCTTGCTCTTCTCCTACCAGTTGCTCATAGCGGGCCACTCTGGCCTTCCCCTTCGCTTGTCGCCCCTTGGGCGACATTCGAACCCATTCCAACTCACGTTCCAAGGTCTTTTGTCGCTTGGATTCGGCTTTCTCTTCTTGAGCCAGTCGTTCCCGTTTTTGTTCAAGCCAGGAAGAATAATTCCCCTTAAACGGCATGCCCTGACCCCGATCTAATTCTAAAATCCACCCCGCCACGTTATCTAAAAAATACCGATCGTGCGTCACCGCAATGACCGTCCCTTTGTATTGTTGGAGATGCTGTTCCAACCATTGAACAGTTTCAGCATCCAAATGATTGGTCGGCTCATCCAGCAATAAGATATCAGGTTCTTGTATCAGCAAACGGCAGAGTGCAACCCGCCTCCTCTCACCTCCTGAAAGATGATCAACCACAGACGCTGCCGGCGGACAGCGCAACGCATCCATCGCAATCTCAAGCTGATGCTCCAATTCCCATCCATTCACGGCCTCGATGGCCTCTTGTAATTTTCCTTGTTTTTCAATTAATCGCTCCATGGCCTCCGGAGTCATTTCCTCCGCAAATTGTTGGCTAATGGCTTCATATTCCCGTAGGAGGGCAATGGTCTCCCCACGCCCCTCCTCCACCACCTCCTTCACGGTTTTACCAGGAGTCAAATGAGGTTCCTGTTCAAACAATCCAACGGAATATCCCTTTGAAAACGTGAGCTCTCCAAGATAGTCCGAGTCGTGTCCGGCAATGATTCGCAACAAGGTACTTTTTCCGGATCCATTCAGGCCTAAGACCCCAATTTTTGCTCCATAATAAAATGACAAATATATATCCTTCAGCACCTGCTTTTTAGGGGGGTGAATCCGTCCTACGCCTATAAGAGAAAAGATAATTTGTTGGTCATTCACACTCATTCGAAAAACCTCTCCAAATCAAAGTGTTAGAATCATGCGACACGTGGAAAGCCTACCAGAGCGGGGTGAAACCTTACCAAAGGACCATGAGAAATCACAATGCGAAATATACCCGGTAGGGTGGACAGGCAAGACCTCCCCTCAGACACAATCCCAAAACAAGACCTGCTTCAGATTTCGAAAAAGATTTCGATGATTTCCATTTGAATAACCCATGAATCAGAGTATGATAAAAGTAGGTGAAGCGGGTATCTTCGTCTCGGGAACCTAGGGTAGGATCAAGGAAACGCCATTACTTCCCTTGGCTTATTCCATCACTCCAGGCCTCTCCTACATACCATGAACTATTGCAGCGACTGCGGAGCCACACTCATCAAAAAAATCCCAGAAGGGGAACTTGTCTTGCGAGACGTCTGTACCGCTTGTCACATGGTCCATTACGAAAATCCCAAAATTGTGGCCGGATGCATTCCCGAATGGGAGGGACAAATCCTCCTCTGTCGTCGGGCCATCCAACCCCGCATTGGACTGTGGACCTTTCCGGCGGGGTTCATGGAGTTACGAGAAACCACAGAACAGGCTGCAATCCGTGAAACCTGGGAGGAAGCAAAGGCAAAGGTCAGAATCGAATCTCTGTATGCGCTGTTTAGTCTTGCGTGGGTCGGTCAGGTATATGTCGTGTATCGTGGGGCTTTACAAAACCACGTTTTTGGACCGGGGGAGGAAAGCCTGGAGACCAAACTATTTTTCCCGACAGACATCCCATGGGATAACCTGGCATTTCCGGTTATTCAAGAAATTTTACGGTGCTATGCTCACGATGTCCGCAATAAGCACTTTCCAATCCATGAAGGCTCGGTTTCCCCTCCTCTATCTCCTCAGGCTACTTCATAAACATTCCCTCCTCCTTATTCTTCCGTATCCGATACATCAACCGAGGTTTCTCAGGAAAAGTTCCACGGTAGAAACGCTTGGATTCAGGGCAATCTACGCCTGACGTTCTAGGTCCAACAAAGCTTTTTTTATCTCAAGTCCTCCTCCAAAACCTACTAATTGACCATTCTGACCAATCACCCGATGACAGGGCACGATTATCGAAACAGGATTTTGTCCGTTCGCAGCCCCTACCGCTCGAGAGGCTTTAGGATTCCCCACCTGACGGGCTATGGCACCATACGAAGAAGTGCGTCCATAAGGAATGGTGGTAAGTGCCTTCCACACGGATTTTTGAAATGCCGTCCCTTCTACCATTACGGGTACCCGAAATACTGTTAACTCACCAGCGAAATATTCCTCCAGTTGTCGGATGACCCTCAGGAAGGGGGAACGCCTTTCTGTCCAAAGTGGATGGATAGACAAAGGATGGTCTCCATCCTGAAATTGCAGTCGACTTAGTCCCTTGGAAGTCCCCGTCAATAACAACCTGCCAACAGGACTTTTCCAAGTCCAACAAAAGGTTGGATTTTGAGGCATTTTCAAAAGGCATTCCCCTTCAATCCGGTTTTCCCTATTAGCTCGCAATTAGATGAATGTTTAACGGAATACCGCCATCTCCAACGATCTATACTTCCCAGGTAGTCGAGCTTCATCTATTTGAAGGTCAGGAGGAGGCCATGGACTCGTCCCGGGAGGAGTGGGCCACGATGACCCCTTAAGCATCTCCTTGGCAAGAGTATTGAGCTCAGAAGATTTTTGATGCCAGGGGTTATACAGAGGATCGCCAAATAACACCATTTTCCAACTCACATAGCGTTTGGAAAGAAAAAACGCTTCAACCAATGAAAATTCACCAGAAAATAAAAGCCCATACAACTCTTTTGGCAAAGGAAACGCGTCAAGATATGGCTCCCCTACCGGCCCCAGAGTAACCGTGATTCCACGCTCCAGAGCATTTTTGCACCACCCTCGCTCTCGTGGATTATGAACACTCGCAGCTTCACCAGAAGCCACATGATACCCCAAAGATCCGGGATTAAACGTAAAGGCATCTTCATAATGTCTTAAACGATACCACCCGACATACAAAGCCACATTGGGGGCCTGTCCAGGTTGACTAAATCGTTTTTCAGTATTTTCCCAGACTACCGGGTATGGAGAAGCTTTTTTGAGCATTCGAGCAAAGCTTTGCATGTTCATATCATAATGGCCAGACGACCCTGGCCGCCCTGTTTGCTTTACTCCCCTGGCATCTATGTACGCCTTGCCCCGCAGCCCGGTTTTTTCGGTGGCAAGCGCATGATCGATCATGCGTTGAGCCTGTAGCACTCTGGGTGCATCAATCCGGCTCACCATCAGAATGGGTAAAGGCCAAGCCTCAGGGGTGATCGAGTATCCCAGATAGTGAGGGTTGGGAATGCGCCCGGAAAGGGGATACGTTCCCGGCTTCCACCAAAGAAAACTCAATTCACTATCGACACTCGCTAAGCCCTCTGAATATCGGTATTGCTGCATTTCCCAATCTGCAAACGACAACACCCCAAACAGCCCAAATTGCTCTTGGATAAGGGCATAGGCATTCGATCGATTGGTGGCAGTCGGTTTTCGCAGCAACGCCTGTACCATACCGAGGACATGTTTTTTGTTTGGATTGTTACGTCCTTCCTGAGACCGGAGGCCATTCAACCTTGATGCCTGACCAAAAATTTGCTGATGTTCACGGCTTAGCGCTTGGCGTAGCTCTTCTTGGGCACCAACGACCGGATCATTCGAAGGAAGTTTGAGAAGAGCCTCAAATATCTCTTGAAATTTATTTTTCCACTTCTTAATTTTTTGGGCATTCATGGAAGAAGCGGTTTTTTCAGTCTGTGTGGTTGCTTTGGCAGGACGATCGGTAGAAGCTTGAGGAAAACGTCGTTTGAGTTTTTCTTGCTTTTCCTCTAAGAGAGATATGGCCGAATGCTTCCATTGAAGAGCATCTTCAATCCAGTCAGATTCCTGAGGGTCAGGCTGAGGTTGTCGGACCCGCAATGGAATCCCCCACACCGTGACAAGGACTCGGATTTGGGATTCCAAACCTCGTTTTCGTAATTTCTTCTGTAGGGGAAGAAGCAATCGTTCATTATATTCACTTCGACCGATGGTTTCATCGAGGGAGACATCCAGATCGATACGGTGATGTTTCGGAATGTGTCTTTGAGTCATATAATAATCGGCTAACGCCAGACTCTCTAAACTATTTTCATTCGCTAGGACAGCTATTTGAGATGGGCTCACCAGGGTGAGTCCCTGAGCGGGAACCATTACAAGAGTGACAAGAGAGAGGAAAAGGAGAATGAATACTTTAAGCATTTTCGGAATCAAGTAATGCTAATCTATGGTCGGAGTCCAAATAAATCGACCACAAAGATAGGGACCGGAAAGAACCGAGAAGCCTCGGGGATTGCCCGAACCCTTTCTAGGAAATATTCTCATCCTGCGATCACTACTGACACCCCATTATAGACATGCTTTGTGGAGTTGGCTATGATCGCCGTATTCTATGAATACTTATCTCTCGCAATGGTGTCAGGTCCAGGGTCTTTCCCTAGCAAAGCTCAGTGAAAAAACGGAGATTCCAATAGATTCCCTTCAGAGCATTCAGGAGGGAATCATGGATCCGCCTTTATCCATGCTGAACAGGATTTCAGAAGGATTAAACATTCCCATAGCCTGGCTTCATTACGCTCCACAAACGATCTTACGGTTATGGAATGATCATGAGGAAGAAGACCCAACTCTCCCAGAACATACCTCTACCGACCCTCTTTTCGAACGAATCTTTCAAGTCAGCCGGGAACATCAGGAAGTGTTGACCCTCCTAACCAACCTGATCCATCATGGGGACTCCAAACTCATACGAGCTGCCCAGGTCAATCTCCAAAGCCTTTTCAAGCAAGTAAGAAAAACTTCGCTACCTTGGGGATCTAGACCTCCAGGGCATTTTGAGCCACCGAGCGACTAAGCGGATTCTCTGGATGACTCACTGGCTATTTCTCTTTCAACAATACCATGCTTTTCCTTCGCAACCACCAGATTTGTAAGATGACACCACACACCATCGCCGTCAAGCCGACCAATAAGCCCACTACCTTCCCAAAGTACACCCCCGCTAACAGAACGACTGAACATCCTACCAAGTAAAGACAAACTGCCTGAGTAATTCGGGTAGTTTCCCCATGATGCACCAACAACCCTTGGAAAAAGCTTTCCCAGGGGCTGAGCGCGGACATCAGTACAGACAGCCAGATTCCCAAGGCAGCCAGTGCAGAGAGGGAAGGAGTCAAGGCTGCCACGGTCTCAAACCAATAAGTTGAAAGAGATGTGCCAGCGATACACGCAAACGTTCCACTCGTACCAATGGAGACCCAACAGACAAAGCGTCTTAAAGGATCATAGAAATTGGGCCGTGCCATTAAAGCCACGACTACTTCCTGCACCGAAAATCCAATGCTGCGAAAAATAAACGACAACCCCCCTAATACCGGCCAAACAGCCAGAGATTCTAAAGCCAGGGGCATTCGGCTCAAGGATCCGCTGATTATCGGTAACGTTAAGAGCGTAATTAAGGGAGTGACCGCTAATGGACCATAGAACATGACAAGCCGAGAGAATGTGAGACCATCGGAAGATTCATTAGATGTTCCTCTTAAGACCCGGAGTGCGGGACGAGCGAACGCTAAGATAAACACCGCCTCAACGATTACTCCTGATGAGACACCGACGGTCGCCACCACAATGCCAGGATAGACATCCCACCAGAGGCCCATCAACAAAATAGAACTGCTAACACACAGGCGCACCAACGTTCCCACACCGATCAACCGAGTCTGACCTGACCGAATGACCAAGCCCTGATAAAATCGCCGGACCGCGATGGCCATCGTCCAGGGTGTCATCAATTGAAGGCCAATTCTCCCAGGCTCAACGATGACGGAAGGAGCGCCTATTATTTGCTCCACCACGATTCCATATAATGGGGTGAAAGCAACAACCATGTGTATCCCGGTGAGCCCTATGCCTAACAGGACAATGCAATTCCGAACGAGCTGATAGGCTGACCAGTCCTTACACAGCGCCGTTGAAGCCACTAATATCATGATCACGGGCGCTTCGATGACTAAGGAAATCGGAAAGACGATTCCACCATAAGCGGCCAAATGAATTTCAGGGTCAGATAGACGCGAAATAATGGCCGCCACCAACGGCAACTCCAGACCCATTAGCATCCAGCTGCCCGCTAAAGGCCACCAGGTCTTGAAAATCGTCCAAAGAGTTGAGGGCACGGGCGAGGACAAAATATTCGCACTCTACGATGAATTTATGAACTTGAGGATCGGAAGCTCAGGTAGGACTTACTTTGGGTCGCAACTTATGGATAAAGCGAAGACAATCCTGGCCTGGGCTTATAAAACGATTTCCCTTGGGCTTATTTCTTACGTTCTGATGGAAAAAAGAGCTCAATTCCAACAGGGAATAACAAGAAATCTAACACACTCCGGAGGGATAAGACCGAAGGGAGGTCTTAGGATAGCATGAACAGGTCAGAGAAAGAACAATCTTCCCTTATTCTATTAAGAAGAACTGGAAGAAATGTCCGCAAAGTTTCCAACTGTTGGAGTTAAGAGTTCCTTCTCCCCGGAACTCTCATCACGAATATCAGACGAAGTAAAACCTTGAGACACGGAAGAACCTTTTGGATGCCCACTTGCTTCAACGGGTGCTTCCTGACTGGGATTTAAAGGCACCGCCTCAATTTCACATTCCTGTCCAGGAAAAATCCGCAATAAATCCAGTCGTGTAATCCAACTTTTGACATACCGTCTCATATTGTTACGCGCCTCGACTTCCACAGGATTTCTCGAATCCTGCTCCCAAAGCCGCCATCCATGCCCGTTCAGATGAAGATTCCGTATCGTTCGGTACGTTTCTTCAACGGTCGCTGGAGTTGGAGTACCCACCGGAATACGTTGGGACTCCAGGAGACCCATCCCTTGTTCGGCTTTTTCCGCTAATAAATCATCTGCTGGCGTTTGCTTGGCTCGCAATTTCTCTAGGAGTTTGACCTTGTCTCCTTTTTTCTCCAACACTTCCTCACGAAAATCGTTCGTCAAGGCCACGACCGTCCCTAACCCAGGAAGGGGTTGCCCGCTATCGACGTTCATAAGCCTGGAAATTTCCCCATACGACTTTGCCCGTTGTGTGATAGCGTATCGTCCGATAAGTTCAGCCTCATCGATCAACAATATCCAGCCGGCATACCCAGCGGCTTGCATAAATCTAGCAGCAAATTGGAAGCGTTGACGGGCAAGCTCAGCAGCCGAGATTTTTGCGAAACTATATTTATCGCCAAATCCGGCCTCTTGGAGAAATCGCTTTAGTTCACCGACGCCAATCGGATCTCCATTCCAGAACCTCGTCATCCGATTACCTAATTCCATATCTGAACTCATACGCTCATACAGTAACAAGCTGGCTGCGAACCTGGAATCGATGCCACTCTCAGGGTTATTCACCCAATCGACCAAAAATTTGTAGCGAGGGGTCCAGACGTCACAACTGCCGGCAATTTCAGCGAACACCTCACCCCGCTTATTGGGAACGATGGCAGATTCAATGGCAGAATAATAGAGTCGAACGGGATGATACAGGGGAGTTTCCTTGCTTATGACTATGCGACTGCAGATAAAGTTGGCATCAAGAGCCAAACTTTGCAGATATTCCAGCACATGAGATTTTCCACTTCCAAACCCTCCTTCAATCACCATTCCCCTCGAACAGGAGCCTGCCGTAGAATTCTGATGGGTGGCCTCTAACATTCGACGAAAACGACCTTCCACCTCTGGTTGAAGGCATCCCAGGGCCGTAACCACATGACGGTTGGGGACACCGGATCTCAACCCTTCGACCACACGACGGGCTTCCAAGTCAGGAACAACCTCCTGGGACGCAGGAATCTCAAAATGTCCGGCATCATTCATGGCCCCGATTTGCTTTTCTTCGATTCGTACAAGGGTTGAGAGGGGATTTTGTGAATGTTTTGGGCGAACATCGTCCCAAACCCGAAGCTTCAACGCCTCATATCGATCGACACTTCGTCGCGTATCAGTCAAGAATTCCTTGGGAGCCAGCACCACCATGAGCAACCCTTCCATATCATCAGCCATATCCAAGAACTGACGAAGCAATTCGAATAAATCCATGGTAGCGGACGGAGTGAAAGAAAAAGAGCCATCGTTGGGAATTTCCGACTTCTTGGCAAAGTATCGTGAAATATCCAAAGATAAGACCAATCCGCCACTCCCGGAAAGGCGCAACCATCGAGTGAGGGACGATAACATATGCCGGGCATTATGCCGGGCGACTTTTTGGTAGATGAGTGCCTTCTTCACCCCTGAAACTAACCGAAGATCTCCGCATAACCACTCTTTGACGGAGTGCGCCAATATTCGATCAGAATCCCCCGCATCGAGTTGCGCCAGGCACAAACGGATCATGCCCATTCGAAATTCACGACAGAGGCCCGAATCTCCCTCAATGGCTTTTTCCAACCAGGTTTGCAAATCCCGCCTAAGCATCGGCTCCTTCCGTTCATTCAATGCGGCAACATGACGCAAAGAAAATTCACTTCGACTCGTTGGGATTTGATATCCGTTTTCTTCTAGTAAACGAAGCACAAAACGATAGGCGAGATCGTCCCAATCCAACTGCTTAGCCACTTTGTGAAACAATTTTTCGATCATATGGGCCTTGGTAAAACGAGAATCAACCTTGGCATACACATACGATTCTTCATGAGCCATGGCATCTAATCGCCCCTCACAATCTCGCAAAGATTGCTCCGCTGAAAACACCGCAATCTTGACCGCACCTCCTCCTTCACGAGAAAAGGTCTTAAGGTACTCTTCTCGAAGAACAGTCAACCAATGCTCTTCTACCAGATTAAACAATGGGCCCTTTCCTTCTGCTTTAGCAGGGGTCGAGGAAACCATGGGTGTGGCTTGCCGGCTGAGAACAGCATTAGTTTCAAGAGATTGCAACCGATTCAGTGCGTCAATTAATTTACTCATTCCCAAATCCCATCATTAATGTTTTCCAGTAATGTAACCATCTTTGCGCCAGGATTGGCGTTAGGCGCTCCATCCTACCGTCCCTATCAGTATCCCCATATCAGGATGGGAAATGTAGACTCAACTGACAGGCATGCTTATACACCTGGGCCACTCGTGCTTCCGCAGCCTGGTTATCTTGGATGTTCATGAGAGCCTTTCCAATGTCTCGAAAGGGCACGCCTTGATCAACCGCATCAAGAACCCGTAGATACAATGGCCAGTCATCACGACATTTTCGTCGCTCAAGATCCCTGCCCAATTGATGAATTTGCCACTCCATCAAATCCGTCTTGACTTTTTCCATTTGCGGAGGCAAGGGTTTTTTGAGATCAAATACCGCAGCGACTTGCCATTCCGATAAACACAAACTCACTTCCTCACCACCAGCCAGCCAGTCAGGGCCTTGTCCGAAATAAATTCGCCCATAATTGGAATCGAATGACAAAACCCATGGCTTGGCTATCGCGGGATTGGGTAAACCGCTTAAATGATATTTTTCCAATGAATTTGGCATTCGAGCTTTAAATCCGGGGTGATCCGGGGGAAAGACTCGTTTACGAAATCGAGTTGGATAATTTGGATCGTTAGAACAGGCCACATCGTAGGCATACGTTTGGGAATAGTACTTTTCCCAGTCTTCACGGTAATCAGACCGGCGACGAAGGAATTCCCATCGCCAAAAGGTATCATTGAGGCTTTCCGGGGTCGGATACGCCGCTTCATCCATCCAATTCGGGAGACTCAGGGTTTTGAGACCCTCTCCATTTAGCCTATTGGAAGCTTCCTCTTCGGAGTACATTTTTATTTTCCCATTTTAAACAGCGGCAATGTTCCCTACTGGAGCAGCTTACTATCCCCTAAGGCGAAGAAAAGGCATCAAAGCAAACAACCACGCCTCAACGGCTCACAGTCAGGAAAAGGAGAAAAGGTAGGAGGAAGAAAACTAGAGGATTACCGCATCACCCATGTTCAGGGAAATATGTTCGCCGTTGGGACCAGGATATGCCGTGCACCCACCCAAACCAGGAAAGCACAGTGACACAACAGGCGAGAAAGACCATGGCCATGACGAAAAACGTTTTCCCTAACATATCAGAAACCTCATGGGGAGATGACTCATCATTCCTGCCACCTTTCTCAATCTCTTTCGGCAGGAATGCCCAAAGTCTTAATAAAAAATACCATAAGGTTACCTGAGGAAACCACGTAATCTACCAAAATTTCACGTACTAACCCTGGTGAAATATCTTCGAAGTGCCCTTATTGAGTAGGAAAATTCATTAACAATTCTCAGGAACCTGGGATAAAATCTCAATAAAAATAACGACTTTCATTCAATTATGGAAGGGTAAAGATACCCCGTAAAAAAAGATCGTGGATTTTCCAGTGAAAGAGGGGAGAAAGAAAAAAATGCTAATGAAAAGTCCGACACATTTGCACCCACCGTTTTTTATCGGTCAGGACAAAATATGTTGACTGTAACGGGGTCCAAAAACGAAATCTCCAGAAGGCCCGTCGTCGGGTTAGACAATGAATGGTTCCTACAGGATGTCCATTGGGAACAGGTAGGTCCCCTTCAACATACTGTCGAAAATGAGGCCTTCCCCATAGAAATTTTCTCTGTAATAAGACTTTTTTCCCTGACTCGTCTATGGGCTTTTCACTCTTGGACCAAAACATAAAGGCATAGGTGTTTAAAGGATAATGTATGATTTGATTTAATAAAGACCACCGAATGTTCATCAATATGACTTCGGGTAGTCTGGAAGTCGGCTTGAGATGAATTCACTTTAATTACAGATTTTTTTTAATTTTTCAAAAGAACACAGAGTTATACAATAATTACTAGGTAAATCTTTCCAATTTCTTGTACTCACTTTAAACCCATTTATTAAAAAAATCAAAAAACATGAAACAGCATTTTAATTTAAGCAATTAATCTTATATCCAGAGACAACCAGGGAGACGGGTGGAATACAGGAGGAAACCCTTTGGGAGGCTCTCAGCCTTTATCTAACTTGGCCCAGGAGTCCCGAAGCGCCACGGTCCGGTTAAAAATCAAGCCGTCACTTCGCGAGTCCGGATCCAAGCAATAGTAGCCTTGTCTTTCAAACTGAAAGCGACTGCCAATACGAGCATTCTTGAGGCTCGGCTCGACGAAACAGTTTTGGAGGATTTTCAAGGAATCGGGATTAAGGCGTGACTCAAAATCGGCGGAGGCCTCCTCACTTCCACTTTCAGAGGCCAAAAGCAGAGGCTCGTACGTCCGAACTTCAGCAGGGACGGCATGGAAGGCTGAGACCCAATGAATAGTCCCTTTCACTTTTCTATTTGCAGAGGTTCCACCTTTTTTAGAATTTGGGTCAATGATACATCGAATCGTGGTGATCTCCCCGGTGTCTGGATGTTTATCCACACCAACACACTGAATGATATAGGCATGGCGGAGCCGAACTTCTTTTCCAGGAGATAAACGAAAGAATTTTTTAGGAGGATCTTCACGAAAATCATCGTATTCGATGAATATTTCACGGGAAAAAGGAATTTTGCGCGTTCCACATGCCGGGTCTTCTGGATTATTCACGGCTTCCACTTCCTCGCTCTGACCCTCCGGATAATTTTCCAGAACAACTCGAACAGGATGTAATACTCCCATGACGCGAAGAGCCGTACGATTCAGATGCTCCCGAAGGGCATGCTCGAGTTGGGCCACTTCAATCACACTATCACGCTTGGCCACCCCAATCCGCTCACAAAAGGTTCTGATGGCTTCAGGGGTATACCCCCGCCGTCGAAGCCCTTTAATGGTAGGCATCCGAGGGTCATCCCAACCACGGACGTGTCCTCCCTCTACCAATTGAAGGAGTTTCCGTTTACTCATGACCGTGTGTGTCAGATTCAACCTGGCAAATTCAATTTGCCGGGATAGGCAGGGCATCTCACATTCCCGTAGAACCCAATCATACAAAGGACGATGATCTTCAAACTCAAGCGTACAAAGGGAATGAGTCACCCCTTCAAGAGAGTCCGAGAGGGGATGGGCAAAATCATAAGTGGGATAAATACACCAGGCATCCCCAGTTCGATAATGGTGAACATTTCGGATACGATACAATGCGGGATCACGCATATTGATGTTGGAAGCGGCCATATCTATTTTGGCACGCAGGATATGCTGACCATCCGAGAATTCTCCAGCCCTCATCCGCGAGAACAAATCAAGATTCTCTTCGATCGATCGCGTTCGAAACGGACTGTCCTTTCCTGGGTGGGTCAAGGTCCCACGGTATTCTCGAATCTGGTCAGCATCTAAACTATCAACATACGCTTTGCCTTTCTTGATGAGCTTGAGAGCGGCCTGAAAAAAAGATTCAAAATAATCCGAAGCGAAAAATAACCGATCCTTCCAGTCAAACCCTAACCACCGAACGTCTTCCTGTATGGAGCGAACATAGTCCTCGTCTTCCTTCGTAGGATTGGTATCATCCAACCGTAGATTACAGATCCCCCCAAACTCCTGCGCAATCCCAAAATTCAGGCACATCGACTTCGCATGTCCGATATGAAGGTGTCCATTGGGTTCCGGAGGAAATCGAGTATGGACCTGGCTGTCACAGGTTCCATTCTCGCGATCGGCCAGGATCTTTGTGCGGATAAAATCGATGGTATGGGAAGAGTCAGGAATGGTCATAATGGTAAACGAAATTCCAGGGTATCGAAGGCGAAAGTTCTTGTCCAGTCGTCAAGAAAAATTTTCAAGGAACACGAATCTGGGATTCATGCTTGTCTAGAGGCTCCCAGACAGGATAATCGGCAATAGAGAAGGTAGAATCCACACAAATCAGTTTTGTCACAACCAGGCCTAATTGTTATAAGGAATTATCCATGGGTAGATTAAGAACTCTATTCACCTGGCTGGGTTGGGTAATTGGAGGACTCGGCATTATCGCCATCTTGACCTATGGCTCGTTCCCACTTCTCGGACCCTATTTCATACGCCAAATACTACAGGGGCAGGGGCTAGACAGGGTCACCATTGAAGTTGGCTACCCACGTTCAACGCACCTCCTCATCCCGTCACTTTCCTTCGAGAAGACGTTTCCCTCGAGATCTGTTGCGATCTCAAGTGAGAACATACAACTCCACTATTCCCTGAGCTCTCTCTTGAGGACAACGATTGAAAAGGTCACCATCAATGAAGTCTCGGTGTCTTGGAACCATTCTGAACAGGTGGCCTCCTCTTCACCAGAACCGTCACTTCCAACAAACCGATCGGCATGGGAATCCCTGTCTCGATTGCCTTTGCCCCTAAACCTCTCCGTTATTCCGATCAAACACCTTCAAGTGTCTCAACTTCACATAACTCATCCCTCGCTCCCTCCCCGATTCCAAGATACGACTATTCAAGCCAGCCTTGATGTGACAGACAATGGAGTTTCTGGGACGTTCCACTTTCAAAGCCCCATGCTTCCCGTATCTTTATTGACTTTTGACATTGACAAAAAAGGAAAATTCTTCCTTTCAAGCCATCACTCCACCCAAGACCGAAAACCTGCCATTCACATCGAAACGACCGCTTCCTCCAATTCCAACAATTTGGCCTTTAAGGGCAATCTGGATGTGAATCTTTCAGTTTTGGTGAAACTGATCAGGGTGTTTTACCCCATTCCTCCAGAAATTCAGGAATTAACGGGAAAGCTGACCGGCCACTGGATTGGACATTTTCCAAACATCTCCACTCCATCGGCCGCCAATAATCTCTCTATCACGGGCTCGAGTTTTCTGGATTTCCATCTCCCATCCTGGCCTCCTTATATCGAGCATCTGAAAATTTCCGGTAAAAAGACCTGGTTGTTTGATGGACAAACCCTACAACTCAAGATTACCCCTCAGACAAGGGGTTCCCTAGAAATCGTAAAAGACCCGGCCTGGGCCAACGCACTCCTTCAGGTCACTAGCTCAACGGACAGCCAACCGGTTCAATGGAATGTGCAAAAACCCATCTCCATGAATTTTTTATTAAAAGAAAAGATTCCATCACTTGAAATCACCAAAGGACAACTTCAGGTTCACACAATCACACCAACAGAAAAAATTGAAGGATTACTCAGGCCCCATCGCCTGACCTGGAATATGGAGAAGGGACTGGCTGGAACAGGGAGCATGAATCTTACCGGTCATTTGACCAGTCTTTCCCTTCCTTCCCTACCGATCGAAAAAGTCGCGGGGACCACACGAGTCAACTTTGACCTTAACTCCTCCGTCGTGGAGTTTTCCCTGGCCACCGGCAGCGACTTTCGGGCCTTTTCCATCAAAGCCCCTCCCATGGTTATCCCTATGGTCTCCGTCGTGTCTCAAAGTCCTTTGAGAGGATCTATTACGTTCGATAAAGGGTCAGGAACCTTCAAGGCAAGCGACTGGCTTATTCATCTTCCGAGTCTCTCTTATGATTCTCAGGAAGTACGATTCGATTCGATTGAGGTCAAAGGCTTACAGCTTTCTCTGACACCACAGAACTGGATCGCCGACGCACTTGTCAGGGCTAAACATATCTCCACAAACGTCGGAGAAAACAGGACTCCCCTGGTCGATCTCACATTGGGGGTTTCCGGCAACCCACAAACGCTAGATCTCCGATTCGATGTGAAAACAGTTCACCAGCCCCTTAGGATAAAAGGGACCATGGCCCTGCACCTCTTGAACAAACATGGCCAAGCAACCTTCCGGTTATTCCCGATAAAATTCGCTCCCCCGGTTATTCTCAGCGGTATTCTTGCCCCTTGGGAAATTTCTGACATGGATGTCACCGGCGGAACGATCTCCGCCAACGGTCACGTTGCTTGGAAGGTCCCCTCTACACCAGGAACCATGCCGATTCAGATGACTCATGCCCATGGCCTGATTGAAGTGAAAAACCTGGAAGGATTCATCCCGGGCACCATAATCGAAGGGGTCACAACAACGATGGAATTGCGGGGGCAGAACGACATTTTTCAATTGCTTCCAACTCCTGTCAAGATTCAACATATCCAATCAGCGATTGAATTCAGGAACACCGCCTTTTTGGTAACCTCTAACCCTTTTGCGTTAACTGCATCCCCGACCCTTCGACTGTTGAATGGCGAAACTTCCCTCCTCGGTGGTCAAGCATATTTTTCAAGGTTATCGCTGGGTGGCTCAATTCCCACTCAAACGCTACAGGTGTCACTGAAAAATATTGAATTAGCTAAAATTCTCGAATTAGAACAAAGAGAAACCATCAAAGGAACCGGAAAACTGGATGGGACCATACCCCTGACCATTGATTTACCGGATATCGAAGTGCACCAAGGGCTGGTTCAAGCCCAACCACCCGGTGGGGTATTGCATTTCGACCTGGAAGAATCCCTGGGAGGTTCATTCGCCAAGAATGAACCGAATTTAGATCTCGTGATCCAAAGCTTAAAAAATTTTCATTATCATACGCTGAATGTAGGAGTCGATTACCAAAAAACCGGCATTCTGCGATTAACCACAAGATTGGAAGGAGAAAACCCTGATTATAAAAACGGCATTCCCTTTAACTTCAACCTGAACATTGAAGAAAATATTCCGGCACTCTTAAAGACCCTTTCCCTGGTACAAGACCTAGAGGAGCAAATTGAGAAGATGGTGACACCCCCTTAAGACATCTTCGCCTGAACCCCTCCTGCAGTGCTTCGCAATCTTCCATTCCAACACTGATCCCACACTGAAATTGAGCAAAACCACCAGGGAGAAAGCTTGGCTGATGAAGCCATGGTCGCTCAGATCGTCTATCATGGGATGACAAAAGTGACTTTCCCCCAACTCACCTTGCATGACGATCTTTGACCCAGACATCGGACAAACTGTACTATGAACACACCAATCACGCATTCATGTTCTTTTAAAGGAAAATCTCAGACGATGACGAAACCAACGAGCACGCTTCTTCAGATTCTTTTCATTGGGTCATCAATCTTTCTAGGAAACCTGTCAATGGGTTGCACGCCAAAGGCCCGAGTGGAAGTTGCCGCTCCTGAGCCCATCACGATAAATTTAAACGTCAAAATAGACCATGAAATTCGCGTGAAGGTGGACAAAGAATTAGATTCGGTCTTTTCCGAAGACAGTGAATTATTCTAACAAAGAGGGAATCCTGTCATGATGCGACATTCCACGATCACATGGTCTTTGTCTTTCGGTCTAGGGCTTTTTTGTCTTCTGTTGGGCGGGGGTACAGGCTTAGCCCTTACGTTGGATGAGGCCAAGGAGAAAGGATGGCTAGGTGAACGGCCAGACGGATATTTGGGGAAAGTTTCGAAGGATCTACCCGATGACGCCATCGCCCTCATGAAAGAGGTGAATGGGAAACGCCGGAAGGTCTACAAGAAAATTGCCGATAAAAATGGAACGGACTTAGAAGCGGTTCAGAGCCTGGCAGGAGAAAAAGCACAGAAAAAAACGAAGTCTGGGAATTACATCCTTCTCCCTTCCGGAGAATGGAGCGCCAAACCCTAAACCTGATCTATCTTTACAGCCTTACGAAAAGGTCTTGGTGTACACGAAGTTCTGACGAACATTCACACCATCCTTGGATTTACCGTTCTTTTCTTTGCCTTCCCCTTTGGGGAAATCCTCTTTCTTGGATTTTCCCGCGGGAAAATCCTTGGACTTTCCCTCCCCATTCGTTTCTCCCTCTTCTTGACCGGCCTTGAGTTGTCTGGCCCACATATTAGGCTGGCAAACCACGTTAAAATTGGGAGCCGGCACGGAATCGTCAATTCTCCATAATTCCAATTCGGTGGCATAAAAATTCACATCATCACGAGAAACCGTATTGAGCCAATCTAAGCTTTGCCGAATCTCTGCGGAGATTTCCTGTCCGACACACACAATAGCTTTCGCATCCAATCCCGCAGAATAAATGATTAATTTACCCAAGGAATCGGGATTGATCCCCTCCAGATGCCCAAGAATAATGACATAGGTTCCACGCTTGGCGTCTTTGGCCAAAACTCCTCCGTTCAGAGTATCCAAAGGAATTTCCCCACCAGCTGGTTTAAGGGGCAACTCAAGGCCCTCGCCCAAAATATCTAAAATTTCATTCTGTTGAAGCCAAGAAGCAAAACCGTCCGGTTCATTGCCCCACACTTCACTCAGGTTGATTTTTCGCAGTTTTCCTACTGGTTTGGCCATAACACCCTCAACTTCTTGAAATATGGTTGATAAATAGCCTCGTCAAAGAGGGATAACACTCAATGTTTTCGGTCGATTTGGGAAAAAGTTAAGACAAAATACAAAAAACCTCGACGCCATCTTATCTTTTTTTCCGTTGTTAGCCGTTGTGCTCACAATTCCACGCCCTACACATCATACCCGCAGAAGAACGATTAATCGTAGGAACTTTGTGGTGTTCCTCAATTGACCAACAGGGCTTGGAAATATGAAACCATTTCGCCTCTAGGACTCTGAGTCAGTCCTTTATTGATCTTTAAACTATATGATGTACAATGAACAAATATTAGGCACTCTGACTTATATCCCTAAAGATCCTAATTGCGCTTTCCCCCGTATAGTTCTCTAGGCAACGCCGACATTCCTCGTTGCAGTTCGGCAGGACAGTGTTCCTGCCTCATTTAGGGCTCACCTTCAAACAGGAGGAACAAGACCATGCGACCCACTCAACTCTTACAGTTGTGCGTGTACCTATTGGCCTCGGTCAGCTTAGGGCTCATCATCGGGTGCGGACAAGAACAAGGAACGGCAGAGAACGCCGGAAAAGCTATCGATGAGGCCATTGAGTCGACGAGTCAATCCGTATCGGAAGCCATGGAAAACACCGGAGAAGCCATCAAAGATGCGGCGGAAAGTGCGGAGCAAGCAGTGAGTGATGCGGTGGACGGCACAGAAAAAGCCATAACGGACGCCGCCAACGATGCAAGTGAGGCGACGAATGAAGCATTAGGGCTCGACAAATCCTAACGGATTACCCAGAAAATTCCGGCTCAATCCCAGCTTTTTCACCAAACTAGGGCTCTCAAACATGGGGTCGACAAAGCAGCTCTAACCCGGACCTCCCCATTTTCTTTTGAACGATAATAAAGAAATCGAGAAAATGGGGAAACCCGGACAAAAATAGATGAATTTCTCAATGAAATCAGGTACTCTACCCACCATCTGAAATTGGGGTTGAGCACGTGTTACTTGAAATTAAAGGAAAAACTAATGTGGGATAAGTGGATCAAAACCGTATTAGCAATCATCCTCTTCTTTCTGGTTCTTGCCATCACACAAAAACCAGTCTGGGCCGAAGGGCCCTGGGAGGTAGGTGCAGACATTGGATTCCTGGCTGACACCGTAGACGATGAAGTGTTTACCATGAGTTTCCAGGGAGATTATTACCTGGCTCAAAATATTTCGGTGGGACCTCAACTACTTTTTACACCAGGTGGAGACCTCACCCAAATTACCTTTGCGGGTATTGGCCGATATCATATCCCCTTAGGAGCAGTCTCCATCGTTCCCTTTGGAGGCATCGGGTTTGTCTATGCGGACTACGATCCGGGACGTCGGGATGATGATGCTTGGAGCTATTCCTTTCCCCTTGGCACAACGGCCACATTTTCGATCAGTCGAAGTGTCTCCTTGGCTAGCACCTTCCTCATGACCTTTCAAGATATTGATTTGAATAATCGCTCAAATAATGACAATTTTAACGTAGGTCTTTTCTTCGGTTTCCGCTTTAAGCCCTAACCTTGAATTAATCTTCCAATTCTCCTAATTCAAAGGGTTCCGTAAAGTCTGTCCTCAATCAGGACTTACCTGACAAACCGAACCTTATTCTGTAATCCTTTCCAAATAGGACACAATCCGATCCACGGCCTGAGCATTGAGGCGCTTCCCATACCACCGTGGCATCACCCGGTCACTGTAGCCTGGCACGATATAGGCTCCAGGATTGAGGATAGACTCCTGGATATATTCCCGAACGCTGGTGGCTCCCCCTTTGTATTGAGGGTCAGCCAAACGAATTGGAGCATTCGTTCCCAACACCAAACGGGGGCCCTGCCTCCCCTTGGCGGGTGCAATTCCAGGAATGGTATGACACACCGCACACCCTGATTGCACGAACAACTTATCGATGGGTTCCTTTCCGGTGGCCAGAGGCACATCGATTAAGGCTACCTTGGCAGGCGCGGCCTTCTCGGTTTTTGCAGACTTTAAAGATGGTCCCCCCTCCTTTGAAGACGATGCGTTGGGTGAGGGGGCTTTGGGATCGAGTAGAGAAAGGGTAAAAACGATGCCACAAGCTACCACCATAAAAATCAAAAAACTTTCCCGACTACCACCAGCCGTTTTTCCTTTGCCTTTGTTGTTTCGCGTCATGGATCCCCTAATCCCAACCCAGATCATTTAATGAATCATCTAAATTTTTCCCTCTGAAACCACCCAAACATGGTATCTTGTGCTGTACCGGAAACTTGAATCTTCTGTCAATAAAGAGAGCATCCACTAAAAATATCGGGGAGCGACCTGGTGTTTTCCACAGGTCCAAAGGACGGCCCTTGAATGTTTTAGGATTTGGACCCAGGGGAATCCAGCATCTATGACGAAGAACAGGCATTCCCCCTTTTTGCCTTCCCGGTCCTTCGTTCCGCAGAAGTGGTTCAAAGGCCCCCACAGAATGACGCTAGCTCCCCGCTGGTGGCCAAGGGAAAAGTGGCCATGCCTCATGCCAAGCCAAGAACGCCTATTCTCCATCAACGGGGAAACCCAGCTCTTGACCAAATGTCACTGGCAACCTTCTCCGAGTGAAAAACCAACCGTCCTTATCATTCATGGATTAGAGGGATGCACCGAATCGCATTACATGAAAGGGTTGGCCCTCAAAGTATGGAAAGCTGGATGGAATTGTATTCGAATCAACCAGCGGAATTGCGGTGGTTCGGAACATTTAACCCCCACCCTGTATCACGGTGGCATGAGTCAGGATTTCATCAAAATCATAGAAGAGGTATCGGACAAGGACAGTTGCAGAGAAATCTATCTGGTTGGGTATTCCATGGGAGGGAACTTGGCGTTAAAACTTGCCGGTGAAGTGCAAAAGTCATTGGGTCCACTCCGCGCCATCATGGCTATTTGTCCCAACATTCAACCATCAGCCTGCGTGCTCGCACTTCAAAAGCCCTCAAACTGGGTCTACCATACCTATTTCCTGAATAGCCTCAAGAACAAACTCCGTCGAAAAGCCACATTGTACCCGGGAAAATGGGACCTTTCCAATCTTTCCGCGATCAAAACCATGTGGAATTTTGATGATATCTATACGGCTCCTGACGGAGGTTTCAAGGATGCGAACGAATATTATGCGTACAGTGGTTCTCGACGACTCCTTTCTGAAATCACCTTGCCTTCCTTAATCATCACCGCACAAGATGACCCGTTCATTCCATATAAAATTTTTTCAGAACCGGCCCTTCATGCGAACCCCTGGATTCAATTATTGGCCCCCACCCATGGAGGACATTGCGGGTTTTTTCAACGATCGAATAAACAGGAAGATCCCTTTTGGGCTGAAAATCGGGTAATTGAATTTATTCAACACTGTCAGTCTACCCCTACTCATGAACAAACCTGAGTTCAAGAAACGACGAGAGCATCGACTTCACATGTACTGTTCTCACACCTGAAATGTACTTGCCGGAGAAGGACCGAGTAAGGTAGAAACCCATTATGAGTGTGAAACCTACCGTTCAGGGAAAAAATATCCTTAAACAGCTCCATAGCTCACACCAGAAGTATTTCGAGGGATGGGTTGACGTCCCGGCCCATATCCACCATTCGGCGTACCGAATGGCCAACCCTGCCATTGAACGCCCACAGAGTCGAAAGGAATTTCAACAGCTTTTAGAGTGTCTGGGCATGGCACCAGAAGATACGGTCTTGGAAGAAAAGGTCGGGTACGGTGTCACCACAGCATCCAACGGCGATCGGCTCCTCGCCACCTGGCAGGCTCACACAGAATATTATAGCTATCAAATTTGGCATATTCCATCCGACCCCGAAAAAGAATTGGAGTATGGTCCGCTCACATTCCCTGATTATCAATTTCCATTTTCCCCACTGGGAATCGTGGTCAATGCCCTGGATATTCTCATCACCCCTTCACGTGAATACTCCATAGAAGAATTACATTCCCTGTTACCCGGCCCTCAATTATACGGAAGTCAAATATTCGATGAACCGATTTCAGCCGCCACGAGTTTTACGCCTGATGAGTCCGGACGGGAACGTTACCTCATTTGGTCTCCCGATCCCCATGCCATTCCCAAGAAACTCTCACGACTTATCGACATTCTTATCTCCATGGAGAATTACACTCATTTAATACTGCTTCCCTACAAAGCGTTTTCTCATGCCGTCGATCAAGTGCAAATGTTTGAACAACGGCATTTGTACCAACGAAGCCTCATTACCAAAGAACATCGAAATGCCACACATCCGATATTAGAAAAATGGTTAGATGGACTCACCCATGATTTTCTAGAAGTCGGACGTCTGGCAGATTCGATGCGTTACCGGCTTTCTCCCTCAGTACCCTACGACCGGATCGTACGGAGCAATATTCAAGATCTCAAAGAACAAAGCCTCCCCTTTGGCCGGATGCTGTCAGATTATATCCGCTGGAAAATCACCGGAGTCGCAGAGGGCTATCAACAGCTTCTAACCCGAATTCACGCCCTCGAACAGGATTTTGAAGGAACGATTGCCGTCCTTCGCACCCAGATTGAACTGGCCCGCCAGGAACAAAATCTCCTGATACAGGATCAAAATACCAAATTATTGTTGAGCGTCGACAAAACCACGAAAAGTCAGGCAGTCCTCCAACACACCGTTGAAGGACTTTCGGTCATCGTCATTGCGTACTATCTCAGCGGACTGGCCCATTACGTATTTAAGGCACTCCATGACGTAGGTTGGCTGGAAAATTACACGTTGGCCTCGGGGATTTTTGTACCCTTGGCGTTGGGGCTTTCTTTTGGGCTAATTACGTGGGGACGAAAGCGGATATACAGCAAACACTTCTCTCGCAATACCTCCCCTGAATAGCTCCTCAACAACCTCTCTTGCCGTTATTTCCCATCCCAAATTCTGTTTAAGAACGAGCCAAAATTTTCCGAAAAGAAAACCAGAATTCTCGTCAATCCCCCCTTAACAGCCCTTATCCCTCATCACAAAGGACCAACATGCCCACACCGGAAGAACTCGTGAAACAATGTACCTCGTTCTGTTCACTTCCCGAAGTCTACTTGGAAGTCAAAAAGGTGATCGACGATCCCGAATCCACGATGGCCGAACTGTCACGGGCCATCAGCATTGACCCCGGAATGTCCGCCATGGTCCTCAAACTCGTCAACAGTGCATTCTACGCCATGCCAAGAAAAGTCGAAACCATTTCACGGGCTGTGGGAATTTTGGGAATGCAACCCCTCCATGATTTGGTGTTATCCGTGTCGGTGACCAAGACCTTCGCCGGAGTCTCACAAAACATCGTGGATATGAAATCCTTCTGGGCCAATAGCTTCTTTGGCGGCTTAGCGGCACGTGAACTCGCCCGCCAATGTCTCCTCGTGGATAGCGAACGCATGTTCGTGGAGGGGATGCTGCAACATATCGGACAACTGGTTCTGTACGAACTTCTTCCAGAAGAGTCTCAGAAGGCCATCACGCAATCAAAGACATCCGGCGAACCAATTCATACGGCCCAGCAACACATTCTGGGTTTTGACTACACTCAGGTAGGCAAGGCCTTAGTCGAGGAATGGCAATTACCCAAAAATTTAGGAGAAGCGATCCTTTACCAAACCCACCCGGCGGGAACAGCGGATTATGGGTTTGAGGCGGCTCTCCTCAATATGGCCAATGCCCTCATGGAAGGGTTCCAGGCACCACAAGGAAATGTACGATGGTTAAAATTAATCGCGCCGGAATCTTGGACTCTCACCGGATTGCATGAAGAAACTGTCACCACAGCCATGTTGGAGGCCGGAAAACAATTATCAAATATGCTCGATCTCATGGAGGAGGCCAAAACCGCAGTGGCCTAACCAAAAATCTCCTTCCACAGCGCGGAGAATACCCCATTGTCGATTCTCACCGTTTTGCCTTGAATCACCTTTCCCTTTTTTTGATGTGCCTTCCCTGGTAATGATTGATCGTTGAATGTCAGGAAAACCCTGCGGTTAGGAGGTCCTGCTGACTTGCTTGTATGGTTTGTGCCCCTAATGAAGTCCAAGTCCCAACTTGGTTCCGTCCCCCCTGTTTAGCCGCATATAAACCCTTATCAGCTTGATCCACAAGGTCCAAAGGATCACTGGCCCCGATTGAAAAAGCCGACACACCGAAACTCATCGTAATTTTAGTCCCCGAGGTTGTCCGAATCGTTTGACTCGCCTTGTCCTCAATCACTCGCCGAAGCCGTTCAGCCGCCAGGACGGTCTGCTCTGGCGTATTGCCTGGCATGAGAACACAAAACTCTTCCCCTCCATACCGACCAAGAATATCACTAGGCCGAATTTCTTGTTGAAGGATGTTTGCCACGACTTGAATAACCTGATCACCCACGGCATGGCCATATCGGTCGTTAAAGGATTTAAAGTGATCGATATCGGTCATGATACAGCCAAGATCTTGTTCTTGAGTTTGGCAAATCGTCCACTGATCTTCGAACGCATCAAACAACGCTCGCCGGTTAAAACACCCCGTCAGAGGATCTCGCATAGCCAATTGTTCAAGTTGAGATTTGGAGACCCCCAATTCTTGAATCGTCTCATGCAACTGAGTGACATCGGCGAAGGAGACCAAGACCCCTCGAACCTGCTCTGAATCTCCAAAAATTGGCGTACAATTCACCAAAAATTTCAAAAATTCCGCCCCTCCGACTTTTAACATCACCGGAAAATCCAATTCCATCCGTCGATGATCTAAAGATGATTGCCAGGGAAAAGTCGTGAGTTCCAATTCAGAGTCTGGAGTTCGCCATCGAAACGTACCAAGCGATTTTCCCACCATTTCCTCCGGAGACCATTTCACAATCTGACCAAACGCCCGGTTCGCTAACACAATATGCTCTTGAGTATCCAGGAGAACCACACCTTCCTTCAACACGTCAAAGGCCGCCTTCACTCGAACAGGAACCACAGAACTGGGATCGAGTTGTTTTAAGGTCCGTTTCATATAGAAGTAATAGCCCAAGAAAGCAGATCCCATGACGAGCATTAAAAACTTGACCCAAGGATGAGATAGCCAATAATTCCAGTTTTTGGCGGGCAAGGAACGAAAACGGAGTTGAACCGTCCCCCACACCCCTTCCTGGTAGAAAATCGGCACCTGTATATGATCCACGGTAGAAGTGAGGCCCGGTGGAGACCGCCACAATTGCTCATGGGGCCCCGCTTGAATCAGCACATCTCCCGTACGTAACGTCAGGGCCCCGGAGAGAATGTCATCATGACGTGCTACGATAAGGCGCAACCCCTCTTCAATGGCCTCTTCATTGCGCGCCTCTCCAAAGAGAGAAAACTGAATGGCTAAACCCTCACTTAATTGCCTTCGATATTCAAAGATTTCCGCCGTCGAGTCTGGAATCAGGTTCACAGCAAGATCGCTTATCAACAGAATGCTCAAGGTCAATGAGACCAGACCAAAGCTGATTAAGACTAATGGTGTCGGTCGCTTCATCGGAGGTGGGCGAATCGTGATTCCCGCTTGGATCTTGCCGTTTCCTCGATGGAAGAATCCGAGGATGAAGGATGGAGGATTTGACTCAGTCCTTCGTGTTCACGGGCTTCTATGGTGGAGGCTTTCTGGAGGTGTTGATTCCAGCGTTCCTGATCTTTTTTATTCATATCGAGAATGGGAATGGGATCAAAGTTTTTCCATGCGGGCATGGAGGCCAGAAATGTCGTTAATAATGTCCCTCCGCGGAGCAACCAGGCCACCAAGCCCGCCGAAAGCGCGATACCGGTGCCTTTGATGCTCGACACATTAAACTCCCATCCTGAGGTATCCGGGTCGGATAGTTCCTGCACGTTTTTGGAAAAAACCCCTAACTGCCTAAAAAATTCAGGGGATAATCGAGGCGACAGGATATCGACTCCCGGGGGAGCAAGGGATCGAATTTGGCCTGAAGTGCTCAACCAGTTTTTTTGCAAGAACATCGGTGGCAAATTCAAGACATTCCCAAGAGAAAAATCTCTCTGAGATTTTTGGAGATCTTCGAGTTGACGTCCCAGAGAACCCTCTAATCCCCATGTTCCACCAACCGTACTCGTCGGCCCCGGACCAGGAGGTGGGGGAGAAGGAGGATCTGGCTGAGGGTCAGGAGCAGGGTCCGGTGTCGGATCAGGGGGAGGCGGGTCCGGGGAAGGATCCGGAGTGGGATCGGGTGAAGGTGGAGGAGCAGGTGGAGAACCTTCCAATTGGTCAGTCACGGTCACGCTAATGGCTTGAGTAGCAAAGCCCCCGTTGCCATCAGCCACCTGCACCGTCACCTCATAGATTCCGTCCCCATTAGCATCGGTTGGGGCCTCATAGTCGGGCGCGGCCGTGAACGTCAACACCCCGCTGCCGGGGTTCAGCGTAAACAGGCCCGCATCTGCCCCGCCGACGATCGTGTACGTCAGCGTATCCGCCGGCACATCCGCATCCGTCGCCGTCACCGTCGTCACACTCGTCTGATTCTCTTGAGCATTTACCGTGGCTGTGGCCCCGCCCCCATCACTCGTGATCACGGGCACTTCATTCGTATTCGTGACGGTCACCGAGATCGCTTGCGTATCGAAGCCCCCGTTGCCATCAGCCACCTGCACCGTCACCTCATAGATTCCGTCCCCATTGGCATCGGTTGGGGCCTCATAGTCGGGCGCGGCCGTGAACGTCAACACCCCGCTGCCGGGATTCAGCGTAAACAGGCCCGCATCCGCCCCGCCGACGATCGTGTACGTCAGCGTATCCGCCGGCACATCCGCATCCGTCGCCGTCACCGTCGTCACGGTCGTCTGATTCTCTTGGGCATTTACCGTGGCTGTGGCCCCGCCCCCATCACTCGTGATCACCGGGGTGTCATTGCCATCCGTCACCGTCACACTGATCGCTTGTGTGTCCAGTCCCCCGTTGCCATCAGCCACCTGCACCGTCACCTCATACACCCCGTCGGTGTTGGCATCCGTCGGCGTCTCAAAATCCGGCGCGGCCGTGAACGTCAACACCCCGCTGCCGGGGTTCAGCGTAAACAGCCCCGCATCCGCCCCGCCGACGATCGTGTACGTTAGCGTATCCGCCGGCACATCCACATCCGTCGCCGTCACCGTCGTCACGCTCGTCTGATTTTCTTGGGCATTCACCCCGGCCGTCGCCCCACCCCCATCACTCGTGATCACGGGCACTTCATTCGTATTCGTGACGGTCACCGAGATCGCTTGCGTATCGAAGCCCCCGTTGCCATCAGCCACCTGCACCGTCACCTCATAGATTCCGTCCCCATTGGCATCGGTTGGGGCCTCATAGTCGGGCGCGGCCGTGAACGTCAACACCCCGCTGCCGGGATTCAGCGTAAACAGGCCCGCATCCGCCCCGCCGACGATCGTGTACGTCAGCGTATCCGCCGGCACATCCGCATCCGTCGCCGTCACCGTCGTCACGGTCGTCTGATTCTCTTGGGCATTTACCGTGGCTGTGGCCCCGCCCCCATCACTCGTGATCACCGGGGTGTCATTGCCATCCGTCACCGTCACACTGATCGCTTGTGTGTCCAGTCCCCCGTTGCCATCAGCCACCCTGCGGTGTTGGCATCCGTCGGCGTCTCAAAATCCGGCGCGGCCGTCAACACCCCGCTGCCGGGGTTCAGCGTAAACAGCCCGCATCCGCCCCGCCGACGATCGTGTACGTTAGCGTATCCGTCCACATCCGTCGCGTCACCGTCGTCACGCTCGTCTGATTTTCTTGGGCATTCACCCCGGCCGTCGCGGCACGGGCACTTCATTCGTATTCGTGACGGTCACCGAGATCATCCCCCCGTTGCCATCAGCCGCACCGTCACCTCATACACCCCGTCGGTGTTGGCATCCGTCAAAATCCGGCGTGAACGTCACACCCCGCTGCCGGGATTCAGCGTAAACAGGCGCATCCGCCCCGCCGACGATCGTGTACGTCAGCGTATCCGCCGGCACATCCACATCCGTCGCCGTCACCGTCGTCACGCTCGTCTGATTTTCTTGGGCATTCACCCCGGCCGTCGCCCCACCCCCATCACTCGTGATCACGGGCACTTCATTCGTATTCGTGACGGTCACCGAGATCGCTTGCGTATCGAAACCCCCGTTGCCATCAGCCACCTGCACCGTCACCTCATACACCCCGTCGGTGTTGGCATCCGTCGGCGTCTCAAAATCCGGCGCGGCCGTGAACGTCAACACCCCGCTGCCGGGATTCAGCGTAAACAGGCCCGCATCCGCCCCGCCGACGATCGTGTACGTCAGCGTATCCGCCGGCACATCCACATCCGTCGCCGTCACCGTCGTCACACTCGTCTGATTCTCTTGGGCATTTACCGTGGCTGTGGCCCCGCCCCCATCACTCGTGATCACGGGCGCATCGTTGACAGGCGTCACGTTGAGCGTCACCGTCACGGTATTCGATTCGGCAGTGCCATCGTTGGCCTTGTAAGTGAACGAGTCAACGCCGCTGAAATTCGGGTCGGGGGTATAGGTAAACGTGCCGTCGGCATTCAAGACCAGTGTTCCATTACTGACGTCGGTGACGAGTATCGCCGTGAGCGGATCACCGTCAACATCGGTGTCATTGTTCAGGACCGACGACCCGACATTCTCAAACCATCCCACGGTGCCGCCCACTTCTGTCGCCACCGCCACATCCAGATCGCCGTCGCCATCTAAGTCCGCAGCGGTGACCCACCTTGGGCCATCGATCGCATTGGTGATGACCTGTTCGGCACCAAAGCTGCCCAGCCCGTCGGTGTTCTCAAACCACACCACAGTGTCGTCAAAATACGCCGCGGCGAGCACGTCTTGGTCCCCATCGCCATCCACATCGGCGGCTATTGCTGACCGTGCTCCATTGGCCAGATTGGTGATGACCTGTTCGACGCCAAAGCTGCCTAGCCCATCGGTGTTCTCAAACCACGATACGGTGTCGCCGTCATACGCCGCCGCCAGTACGTCCAGATCGCCGTCGCCGTCAAGATCGGCAGCTCGGACCGAGGTGGCGTTAATGGCCAGATTGGTGATGACCTGCTCGGCACCAAAGCTGCCCACCCCGTCGGTGTTCTCAAACCACGCCACGGTGTCGTCGTTGGCCGAGGCCACGAGCACATCCAGATCCCCATCGCCGTCAACATCGGCAGCGACCACCGATTGCGCAGACTCAGCCTGATTGGTGATGACCTGCTCGGCGCCAAAGCTACCAAGCCCATCGGTGTTCTCGAACCACGCCACGGTGTCGTCCAGTTGTGATGCCGCCAGCACGTCCAGATCGCCATCGCCGTCGACATCAGCCGTCGTGACGGACCTGGCGAAATCGGCCGCATTGGAGATCACCTGCTCCGGGCCAAAACTGCCCGCCCCGTCGGTGTTCTCAAACCACGCCACGGTGTCGTCCAGCAGTGATGTCACGAGCACGTCCAGATCCCCATCGCCGTCAAGATCCGCGACCTCAACTGAACTGGGCCATTCTCCCGAATTACTGATCACCTGCCCAGCGCCGAAGGTGCCCAGCCCGTCAGTGTTCTCAAACCATGCGACCCTGTCGTTGTTAAATGACGTGGACACCAGGTCCAGATCGCCGTCACCGTCGATATCCTCGGCGACCACGGCATGGGCGGCACCACCCGACGTATCAATTAACTGCTCGGATCCGAAAGCGGATGACGTGGTAGTTACTACGGTATCTTCGTCCAACGTATAGCTATCCGGGTTGGCAACCGGCGCATTGTTGGCCGTAGCCATGACATTCTGCGCGAACTCGGAGGTATCGCCGAAGGTCCCACTACCGTTATCCACCGTGGCCGTGGCCGTCACAAAGTCACCCGCCGCGACTGTCGCCGCTAACGGGACGCTAAACGTGGCGTTCCCGCTGCCATCCGTCGTCACATCCACAAAGCCCAGGTACGTTTCCCCTTCCCCATGGCCTGAAGAATCCTGTCCAGCCGCGAGTGTATTGCTGAAAAATTCGATACGGAAATCGGTGGAGGCTGTGGAATTGAGGGACCCGCTTATGGTGATCGTCCCCATTCCATCCGTCACGACACTCGTCAACACGGGGTAGTTTTGAAGAGAATTGGGACCAGTGTCCCCATCGCCCGAATCATTGGCGGTCACCCCAAACCCATCTTCCGTACCCCCACTCAAATTGATCCCCAAGTCGGTATTGGCGTAGAGCTGATTGCCCAACAGGGTATTGTCCGTGCCAGCAGTCGACACCAAATGAATGCCATAGGCTTGATTATAGGCCATCACGTTCCCCGCTCCTGCTGCGGTCCCACCGATGGTATTGCTATTGGCACCAATCGAGAGCTCCACCCCACTCAGCCCATTCCCCAGATCCAGAGTCCCCGTCATATCCGTCCCGATGACATTGCCTTCGACGGCATTATTGGCCGTCCCCGTGCCCTTTAAGGAGACCCCCCGTTGATCGTTCCCACTGATGACATTGCCCGCCCCCGCCGCCGTACCGCCAATCATATTGTTCGTCGCGCCCGTACTCAGCAGGATGCCATCCCACGCATTGCCCAGATCGGCCGTCCCCGTCACATCCGTCCCAATCTTGTTGCCTTGCACCACATTACCACTGGTCCCGGTATCGACAAGATTGATGCCGTTTTGGTCATTTCCGCTGATGACATTGCCGGCTTCGACCGCCGTGCCGCCAATCGTATTGTTCGCAGCCCCCCCACTGATGAGCACCCCATGCCACGTGTTTCCCAAATCCACGGTCCCCGTCGCATCGGTGCCGATATAATTGCCCTGTAGGACATTACCCGTCGTGCCACTCCCGGAAATACGTACGCCATAGTTGTCATTTCCGCTGATCAGATTTCCGGCCCCAGCCACGGTCCCACCGATGGTGTTGTTGGTGGCCCCACTCGTCACCAGGACCCCTGTGCCCGAATTACCAAGATCAACGGTTCCGGACACATCTGTGCCAATGTAGTTCCCCTGAATGATCGTCCCGGTCGTGCCGGACCACAGGAGGATACCCTGGCTGTTTCCCGAGATGACGTTGCGTTGGGCTGTGGTACTCCCACCGATCATCGTATCGCTTGAGGAAATGATCTCAATCCCTGCTCCAGCGTTGAGGGCCAGGGTCGTTCCATCCACCTCCAACCCAATGTAGTTTCCCTCAATGAGGTTCCCGTTTGAATGGTCGATTAAAATCCCGTTGCTGGGGAATTGCGTGATCGCGAAACCCCGGATCGTGCTTCCATCACTTCCGGACATCAGTGAGAAGCCAGCCGGCACACCGCCCACCAAGGTCCCATCTATCGTCATCACCGGACTGCTCACAAAATCCGGTTCTGTGGTGCCGTCGATAATCACCGCATCGGTGATATCGGGCAGCCCCGATAACACACTGATCGTATGCGGCCCGACGCCGGCGATGTTAAAGTGGATTTCATCCGGCGTTGACCCATCGAGGTTGGCGGTATTGTTGGTGGCCATCATGGCTTCCCGTAAGGAAATAAACCCGTCAGCACCCTTGTCGGTTAGAAGGGCCGAGATGGAGGACGTATCCCCATCAGCCACATCACTGGTGGTATCGACGATCAATACTCCCGCGACACTGGAAGTGGCTACCACATTTTGCGCAAATTCCGAAGTATCCCCGTAGTTACCTCCACCTAAATCCACCGTTGCGGTAGCGGTGATAAATTCTCCGGCAGCCACTGTTGCAGAAATGGCCTCGCTGAAGGTCGCCTCACCCGAACCATCCGTCGTCACTGTGGCAAACCCCAGATACCGTTCGGCTTCGCCCTGGCCACTGGCGTCGGCGGTCACGCTGGCGAAAAACTCGATCCGGTAATCCTGAGTCAGCCCATCGGTGTCGAGCGTGCCATCCACCGCGATCGTCCCCATCCCGTCTGTCACGGCCCCGGTGAGCACGGGAAAATTCTGAAGATTGTTGGATCCGGTATCCGGGTCGTTGACGTCGTTGGCAGTAACCCCGTTACTATCAAGGTCAATCCCCAAACCCGCGTTGGAATAAATCTGGTTACCCAGAATGGCAACCCCGGTCACACTAGATGGGACTAAGAGTACCCCCGCCGAATCGTTAAACGCGATCGTGTTGCCGGAACCAACCGATGCACCACCGATGATGTTGTTATCCGCATCAGACCCAATCACGACACCTTCAAAGAGGTTTCCTAAATCGAGAACCCCCGTGATATCCGTCCCAATGAAATTCCCCGTGATTGTATTGCTATTCGATCCGGTTCCCAAAATAGACACACCCACTTGATTGCCTGAAATAATGTTCGCTTCACCCGCTCCGCTTCCGCCAATCGTATTCCCTGAACTATTAATAGTTATGCCATGTTCACCATTGCCAAAACCGGCAATCGAAGTGCCAGCCACATTCGTCCCGATATAGGTGCCTTGAACCGTATTATTAGAACTATTAATTTCAATCCCGTGCCCAGCAAACTGATTGATCACCAGCCCCTTGATCGTGCTGCCGTCACTACCGGCGACAAGCTGCAATCCTTTTTTCGAAGACCCGGCCCCTCCTGTGATACCGCTGCCGTCCAGCTCGATGATAGGGGAGCCGCCATAATCAGGCTCAGTCGTCCCGTCAATGATGACCGTGTCGGTAATCGTTGGCAGCACTGAGCCGAGCGCGATCGTATGCGGCCCCGCACCGGCGATGTTAAAGGATATGGTGTCGGTGCCCGTCGTGTTGTTCGCGGCCGTGATGGCCTCGCGGAGTGAAATATTCCCGTCTGCGCCCTTATCAGCCATCAAAGTTGAAATGGAAGAGGTATCACCGTCCGCGGTATCACTGGTCGTATCCACCACCAAAAGATTGCTCGAGGCAAAGAGTTCGTCAATATCGGCGGCTGTCAGGGCTCGATCATAGACTCGAACATCATCAATCAAGCCATCGTAGGGAAATTGGATGCCGCCGGTGTCGTCTAGCGCCCCAATCTGCATATCATCGATAAAGCTCACGTCATCGAAAAATGCCGTGGTACTGGCGTTGCCGTCAAGATAGGTCAGATTCCCGCTTGTCACTTGCACACCATCTATGAATAATTTGTTCCCGCTTCCATCCACCGTCACAGCAATATGATGCCATGTGTTATCATTGAGTGAGATGTTGGCTTCGACATTTACGACAACAGTTCCCCCCTCTTGTACAACCCAGAACAGTTCTCCATTATCAATCCCCATCCCTGCACCACTTGGCTCGGACCGGTCGTAAAGAGAAAACACATATTGCGACCCGCCATCAGTCGTTTTCACCCATGCTGCGATGGTACCCTGGGTCAGCCCATTGAAATTGCCGACATGGGTCGAGAGGTCGACATAGTCATCCAGCCCATCCGTCGAGAGTTTGCCTTCACCAATGATGTCCGTGGAGTCGGTCGTGTCTATCGACGCCCCGTTGGTCAGGGTTCCGTCATAATTATTCCCGCTGGAATCTGTCGCATCGGCATCGAACGTCCAATGGCCTTGGAGATTCGTCGTAATATCCAGCAGTCCTCCGAAACCGGCTTGGGCCTCGGCATCCACCACCACCGCACTTTCGATGGTGCCCGTTTGGACTTCGAGCTCCCAATCACCGCCCAACTCCACACTCCCTGTTGCATCTTGACTGGCAGCGATATCGGCTCCGATGAGTTCCGCCAGCAGAGAGGCCGCCTCTTGCCCCACTGCCCCTTCCCCAAAGTTGCAGCCATAGATCAGGAAGTCCGCTTCTTGAGACAAGGCCTCGTTTATGACCATCAATTCATCGGCATATTCCCCTTGCATGGACTCAACCGTCAGTCTCCCTGTCCCTAACTGGAGTTCTCCCTGACTTCCATGGGAAATGACATGAATCGCATCGATGTCTGAGCGCTCTCCCAGAATCTCGGCGATTTGCTCGAGGCCATCACGGGTGGAATCCAAGAGGACCACCTCCGCCTGCGGATCGATCCCCTCCATGAGGGTATGAAAATCTTCAACACTGGTTTCAATGAACACAATCTCCTTGCGCTCAGTGGGGGCGGCAAGAGAAAGATCATAGGCCCAAGGGACTTCTTCGGAGAATGACTCCGTAGGAGCAGAATCGACGGAGTTGTCCCCATCCATTCCGTGACTGACCGTCGCATCCTGCGGTGCATTGTCCGACACCACTTCCGCGCCAGTCGCCAAGGCGGCCCCATCGAACAGAATGCGGGGTTCAAGAGCCCACCACTCATGACCCATTCTTGGGGAATGTCTCTTCGTCTTCATATGAGATTTCTGACTATTGTCATCAAGCCGAGATTCTTTCAAATGGCAGATTTCCGTCGGCTCAAACAACAAATGATGAAGATGGCGGAAGGGCATCATCAGGTAGATCTTTCGCATTCATCCCTCATACCGCAACGAACAACCGAATCAAGAGATTCTTGACGGCCGTATGCAAGAGAGACGATCAGTTTTTAGGGGGTTACGTGAGGAGAATGAACCTCAATCAGTCTTTTCGGATGTTTTTGCAAATTCTTGCCTAAATCCTGAAGATGATTCTCTTCTCATAGGGAGCGGTTGATACCCAATGCATATAGTTGTTGATCATTCGTTTCCGTCATGGTCGATTATAAATCTGTTTTTCAGAACATTCTCTTGAGTACGATCTTCTCGAAACGGGTTTACGATCAGATCCCACCCTCACGAATCATCAAGGCCCACAGGTTGTCCCATAGGGTTCCCCACACACTCTGGGACACTCCCCCCACCTTTAGCACTCCTGGAACCACCTGATTCCATGCGGGACGGGTATCTAACACTTGTAACTCTACCCTGAAGATGGAGTGCTCAGGGATCAACCTCCCCTCTTCATCTTCCCGCACGGGAATGTCACCGGAAAAGATCGAAGCCAGATACGGCCAATCCATCTGTGGTTCATCAACCTGATGGACTTCCTGCAACACGGTTTCCCGAATGATCCGTGCAGCATCATTCGGGTAAAACCACCCCGTATTCCCCTCCTGTAGCCGCACCTGATCTTCTTGACTCGTGAAGGCTTTGACGACATATCCGGAATCATCGATACAATGGGCCAGGACATCTTCTTTGGCTACCCAACGACCTGGTGCGAGAGAGGACGCCAAATCGGTGACATGTCCGGAAAACGGGGCACGAAGAATCAACTGGGCTTGGAGAGTGAGAAGCCCTTGCAATTCCTCTCGTTTTCCGTGAAGAGCCTGTCGAATGAGGACATGATCATTTCGATCTTCTTTGTAGACAGCGACCCGATGAAGCCGCTCCTCCAATGCAATAATGTGTTGGGACAGAACCTCAACCTGATGATTCAGCGCGGGGGAATTCAGCACAAAGAGGATATCGTCCTTCTGGATTCGGTCTCCTTCCTGCACCGACACCGTCTGAATTTGTGCGGGGGTGGGCGGATAGATCAACGCTCGTTGTCTGGCTTCGAGAAGCGCGGGCATCGAAATGGTGGAATCCAAGGGTAATGCCCCCAGCACAAGTCCACAAACCACACCTAGTATCACACACCGGCCTCGCCCGGACTCCCATACCTCTCTTCGTCGTGTCCACCACACTTGGAATTCGTGTCCCAAAGGCCAAAGCACAAACCAGCCAATCTCCACGAGAAAGAGGATGATCCCCAAGGCTTTAAAGGCATACTGGTACACAAGCAAGGCAATCCCCACGAACATCACGGCCCGAAATATCCAGGTAATCCACGCGTAGAAGATCAATCGCCACTGTTGGGAATAGGGAAGAACTTCAGGCGGTTCATCGCCCCACGCAAACAACCCTTCGCGGAATCGCCATCGACCAAGGGCAAATGCCCGGGCTTGTAGATTCGGAATACCGAGCCAATCCGACAACACGTAATAGCCATCAAACCGCAAGCAAGGATTTAAATTGATCATCAAGCCCGACACCCAATTGGTGGTCGCCAGGACAAACAGGACACTCCGCACCATCCCATCAGGACAAAGATTCCACAAAAAGGTCGCCACCATGGCCACACCCAATTCCACGACGGTCCCCGCGACCGCGATCCTTGCTCGCTGTTGGCGAGATTGCAACCTCCAAGAATCGGTCGCATCCGTATACAGGACCGGAAATAACAATAAAAACCCCACACCAAGGGTATGGACACGACAGCCATACCGCGTAGCGGTATAGGCATGCCCCATCTCATGAAGGACTTTCGTCCCGACCAAACCCAATCCAAAGACCATCAGGCCTTGCAGGGAATAAAAATATAAAAACGTGGCTTGAAAGGCTTCCCACTGAACAGAGATGCCCACCAAGCCCAAGAGTCCCACTAGGCAGACGCCCATCCAAACTCTTCTGCTGAAACAGGGTTCCATGAGGGGATACGTCCGTTGGAGGAAGTGGTCCGGATTCCATAAGGGAATCCGAAAAAACAGGTAATGATGCAGGAGCGTGAGTATCCAATGACGTGAAGAGGCCTTCGCCTGACGATACAATCCCCTTCCTCCATCATGCGGAGCTTCGAGGGTCAGATGATGTTGGTAGAGGAAGCCAATAAATTCATGAATCTCCCGTTCGGTTGTCTGAACCGTCGTCTGTTGGTGAAGGGCCTCAAGCAAGGACGAGACTGTCCCGGTCTGCCAATATGACAAGAATTGAAACGCCCTCCATCCGATTTGAAAATACTGATCCCGGACCGGATCAAAGATATTCCACGTGCCCTGGCCTTCCACAGTCGGAGTGCCCGGCATGATGTGTAAATCTTCACGAAGGACCGGAAGGCTGTCGCTTGCACCGGATTGAGAATCGTTGTTCATAACCCGACCGTTTGCCTTAGGAACGAAATGGGGCGACGAAACAAGTAGAAAAAGAGGGATACTTCCTGGCCGGTAATTTTAGCGGTTCCCTGCCACCCAATTCGCAATACCTCGGAGGGTTGAGACAATTCGGCCTTCACACGGTAGGCCAAAATCTTAGAGGGCAGAACCTCGGCATAATAACTCACATGGCTAATGACCGCCTGGACTGGTTTCAGTGGTTGAGCATGAAAGAAAATTTCAACAGCGGCATCCCTCTTCAAGACAATCGCATCTTCCACAGGAACATCGATTTGAATTTCATAGACCTGAGGATTCGCCACTTCCATGATCCGTTCTCCCACCGCCACCGGTTTTCCGATGAGGGTGGACCGATCGGCAAAGACGGCAATGCCATCGGAGGGTGTCACCACCTCAACCTCTTGAAGACGTTCCCAGGCATAATCCCGTTCAACCTCCTTCAAATGTACCGCAGAAGCCCGGACAGGCATTTGAGCGCCCGTCTCTTCATCCACGAACGCCTCCTGAGCGACGGTTCGATATTCCTGAAGTCCCACTGCCAGTTCGTGTTCGGCAATGTCGAATTGATTTCGCCATACTGTATCCTCGTACCGAATGAGCAGATCACCAGCCTTGACGGGTGTATTCGGTTGAACCAACACTTCCGCGATCACTCCCTCCAATGGGGCTGTCACAATAACCGGATCTTTCGGAATCAGTTCGGCAGGAGCCAGGACCGACAAATGCACCGGCATTGCCATGGCCAATCCGGCTAACAGGAGGAGTCCCCAGGTCCACCGTCGTTTCCACATCCACTTGGTGAATGGCGGTCGGGAGGCCAGCAAGGCCCACCAAGCATGAGCCACCGTCTTTGCAAAACGTCTGAGCAGGCCTTTTTCGCCCTCCTGCCAGGGCACTTCCCGAGCCAACCAGAGACCTCCAAGCACTCGATTAGCATCTCCCAGAAAGGGCACCCATACCACATGGGGGAATCCAAATTGTTTCCATTGGGCCCGAACTTTCCTGGGACAATCCGATTCGGACAACGTTCGCACATCAGACAATCCACCCGCTTTCCACAAGGTACTGGTGAGGCTCTCAAGCCACTGAATGAATGGAGAGTTCGAATCTAAGGTCGAAAGGCTGGATACCGCCTCAATTCGACTCGATTTTCGGGTATGGGGCCAAAAAGAGATCACCACGGCCTGACGGAACATCACTAGCCGTCGAGTTTCATTCGCCAGGATAAAATGTAACTCTTTGAGCGTTTGCGCCCCGCGCACGTATTGTTCTAGTTGCAGTAAAACCCGAAGGAAGGTCACTTCTTCTGCACGTTGACCTTTTGAAGAGGACTCACTCGATAATGAGGGATCGGCAGGTTGGTCTACGGCCGTTTCCGAAGCCACCGGTTGAGTCTGACACGTCGATGATGCTCCGTTAGTGTCCACGGCAATCTTGGTCCTCCCTCAACGGAGGCCTTGTCTAGAGCGATCCCGAGTTCTGGGGCGTCGGCCGCTCTGGAGCTTGGAGACTGTTCCCTCCTTGACTGGTTGCTCAGCAAACGTGGCACCTCCACTCATACCGGCAAGGATGTGAGATGGAGGGGAATCGAAGGCTCCAATCACTCGAATGGTCTGACTCACGGGATCGATACGGGCCCCCAGGGATACCACATGGGCTTCATAGGCATGCTGATTCTCATCGATCCGAAATACAAATGGACTCGTGGGCTTCAACCAGCGAATGGCTGAAGACGGAATTATGAGTTCGATGTCAAAGACCCCATCATCTAGGATGGAGAGCAATTCATCATAAGGGTTCACACTTTCATGTTGATTCACGAGGGCTTTTACGACACGGCCGGAAAATGGTGCGGAAATCGTACAGCGACGGACTGCGAGTTTCGCCATTCTCAGGACTGCCAAAGACTTCTTCATTTCAATCTCGGCTAGGCGTAATTCCAAATCCCCAACGCCATGAAGGTCCGCTAACGCTCGGTTGTTCACGAACAGGGCTTGTCGCCCGTCATAATCGGCTTGGGCCGCTTCGAGTTCCGACCGATACTGATCACAAATGAATTCAACCAATACATCTCCCCTTCGAAATCGTTGTCCGTCACGGAACCGGATAGCTTTGATCGTCGCAGAAAGTTCTGCTGAAATCGTGGCTTCTTTCACTGGCTTCACGACTCCCCGTATGGCAGAGAGTTCCTCGGATTGCTTTTTCCTCCATCCGGATCGCTCAGCATAACTCGTATCGAGTTCCCCAAAAAACCAACTCGCCAACACCATCAAGATCACCAGGCAGGAATATCCCTTCATAAGGCGCCTCTCTTGTCCGGGACAACCGAAGGCTTCAGAGGCGGAACATTCGGGAGAACATGGGAAGGGTCAGACTCATCTTCTGTCCACCAGTCCTCTAACGCAGCCGTTAATGCTTGAATATCCTCACCGGCCACATCTCCAGGGAAAGGGTCTTCTCCGATGGACGACAACAGATTGGCGTAGGCTTCCTCGAGTCTGGCTAACGAAGACTCCAACCGGAGTTCTGCCAGAATTCGATGCACTTTTTCTTTAATCACGATATGGTCACTGATGCGGTCATGTTTCCAGGATTGTTGAATATGTTGGGTGATGCTTTTTTGTGTTTGGAAATATTGGACGGCCATATCCATGTCCTCTTTGGCCGCATGATACTGCGCTACTGCCACATGCACTTGAGTCATGATCGCCATCGTGAGCGCTAGACTTTGTGTCTGTAAAACCTGATCTTGAGCCTCGATCACTTGAAGCCGCGTTGGATGGCGGAAGACATTCAACAAATTCCAACTGATTTTCGCCCCATAATTTACCCAATTATTGTGAAAGAGAAACCCATTGCTGTCATAATTTCCTCCCGCAAAAAGATTGAGATTAGGAAGCAGCTCCAAGATTGCCGCCTTCGTCTCTTTGGCATTGATTCGTTTTTGATAGTCTACCTTTCGAAGCTCCGGCCGATTCAACAACGCGTGGTACTCCAATTTCGACAGGGGGTCTTCGACCCTATTCCATGAGGGCCGACGCTTGGGGACGAGAAGTTCAAAGGGCTCACCCGGAGGGAGATTCATGAGCTCTGCCAGATACAATCTGGATAGCGATAATTCTTGTTTTAATTGATAGATATCTCGCTGCAACCCGAGTAGATCGCGCTCATAGTTCAAGGAGGTGATGGGATTCTTCAGTCGCCGTTCTCGGATGGTCTGCACTTCCGAAAGGGCTTGGGTTACCCAGTCGTCAAGAAATTCCAGACGGCCGATCACCCGTTCCGCTCCTACAGCTTTCCAGAAAGCGGAACGGACATCTTGAAGGACACGATTGGCCATTCGTCGTTTTTCTTCTTCTGCAATGAGGACATCATTCGCCGCCTGTTCGGCCCGTACGTACGATAAGCCAAAATCCAGCACATCCCAACTGAGTGTAAGGTTAGCCGTGAGGATATTTTTATCGGATGAGGTCGATGGTTCCAGAGAAGTCTCTCCGGACAACAGAGAGCGACTTCTGGCCCCATTAAAATTACTCCTTCCGTTATAGGACAACTCAGCCACCATTTTCGGCAAGAGATCAAAATGTTCCAAATCTAGTTGGCGATGGGCCACCATTTCCTTTAAGCCTTGAACTCGAATCCCCAGATTAAACTTCAAGGCCCGGGCCATGGCCTCATACAGGGAAATAGGCCGTGACACCGGTTCCTGAAACTGGGTTAATGATTTCAGGTCGCCCTGAATTCGGGCTTCCACATCCTGTGGCGTCAAAGGAGTAGGAGTCACCACACACCCATGGGTGCATAACAGAAGGCCCAGGCCCACAAGCGTCCACACGCAGAAAGACATCCGTTCATACATAAAGCCCATCGCAGGGTTATACCAACGAGTTTGAGCACTCAATCCTACACATGAAGCGCCGCCCTAACCCTTTTGGAGATTTTGGAATTTTAAGCTTCCTCATGACGTAATCCAGCAAATTTTGGGGTTCGCAAGTATCTGATTGCGCCGTTTCATACGATCCACATCAAAAAAAATCCACGATTCCGTATATTCCTAATTTCAAGGGGAAATACTCTGAAACCAGGCATAAATTTTCCTTGCTTATTTCGGTCCTTATCCACTTCAAATTTAATAAACGGAAAAAAAACTTGCCCTATCTCTCAGAACCTTTAGCCAGAAATGGCAGAAAGAGAAAACAACGGCTAAAAACCTTCTAAAAGTTCAAGAAGGCCCAAGGACTACAATGGACCATTTTTCAGGAGATTCGGAGACGGGATCTCAGGGAGACAGGGCCAAACAGTAGCCCTCAAAATCGGGCACCCACCTATCCAGGATGTGAAGCAAATGACACAGAGGTCCTTTTCTTTCCTTTTCCATTATGTCCATTATTACCCATCTTAATTCTTTGTTGTCCCGCACCGAAAAAGAAGACAGGAGTATCTCCCTCGAAACTCCTCTGTTCACCTGTTTGAGGGTTTTTGATCCTTATCAGAATTTCCACGATGACACAGATTCCAACCTCCTCCACTCGACCTGATGATCTGAGACCATGAATTCCTCACTGGTACATTACGGAGATGTGTTTGTGGGACGCCAGCCCATCCTAGGGCCGTCCCTCAAGACGGTCGGCTATGAGATCTTATATCGGAATTGTGAGATTGACCATGCCTCATTCCAGGACGAAGGTATCGCCACGGCAACGGTCTTGCTCAATACCTATTTAGACATTGGCCTTGAACATGTGGTGGGTTCCCATTTGGCCTTTCTCAATATTCCACGACAATTTCTGTTGGAACACTTTTGCGAGGCCCTCCCAAAAGATCGTGTGGTGTTAGAGGTGCTCGAAAACGTAGAGCCAACTCCCGAAGTCATTACCACCCTTCAGACACTCTCACAAAAGGGCTATACGATTGCTCTCGACGACTTTGAGTACGGGGATCGCTTTAAACCATTCCTTGAGATCGCGGACATCGTGAAAATTGACGTGCTGGGGAAGTCTGACCGACAACTCGAATACACCGCCAGACAGCTCAGAAACTATCCGGGCCGTCTCCTGGCCGAAAAAGTTGAGTCCCGATCCATGTATCAAACCTGTAAGGACTTAGGATTTTTCTATTTTCAAGGATTCTTTTTCTATCGACCCGACATTATTCGCGGACGTGAAATCCCAGCGAACCGCGTTGCTCTATTGGAATTACTCGGGAAGATTCAAGATCCGCAAGTCACCCTCAAACAACTGGTGGAACACATCCGAAACGACCTTTCCTTGAGTTATAAAATCTTGCGCTACGTGAACTCCGCCTATGTCGGGCTTCCTCAACAGGTCAATTCCATCGACCACGCCGCTTGCTTGGTTGGCATTGATCGAATTCGAACCTGGTCTACCCTCATCGTCATGGCAAGCGGAAAAGGTCAAGCTGTTGAAATTTTAGTCATCGCCTTGATTCGGGCCAAAATGTGTGAACGAATTGGAGCCTTGCTCGGACATGAAGCTACGGAAAAATTTTTCACCCTTGGCCTCCTATCAGTCCTAGAGGCCTTATACGAATCACCGATGGAAAGCATCGTGGACAAACTTCCCCTTCACCCCGATATCCTGGAAGCGTTAATACATGGCACGGGTGAAATGGGTCTCATTCTGTCTTGTGTCAAGGCCTATGAACAAGGGGAATGGATGGAGTTAAAGAACCTTCAGTTGGACCCTGCTACCATTCGGGATACTTACCTGGAGTCGATCGACTGGGCCAATTCTTTTTCCCCTATGATCAACTAAAGCCCTTCTAAACATTCACTCATTCCGTGCTCAATGTAATCCCCTACGGTACGTTTTGCTTAACATCGAATCTTCCCAAAACCCTCTGAGCAATACCCCAATTGGCTCCCCGAGTTTTCCCTGCTACACTATGATGCCGATGCGCACTTAACATGGTTCACGTAAAAGGAATCGCCCTTTGGTCAATTTCACATGTCATCAGAACCGTTCATGACACTTATTCCGACCTCAGAAATCAGCTCCCCAATACCTTCTCCGGTTTCTCCATCAATTCCTCCCAGACTCCCGGAATGGTTCAAGGTTCAGATCAGGCCCGGGAAACATTACAAGGAACTGAACACTGTTTTAGAAGACCGCCACCTCCATACGATTTGCGAGGAAGCCCGTTGTCCGAATAGATGGGAATGTTGGAATAACCGTACGGCTACCTTTCTCATACTCGGCGACCGATGCACTCGACGGTGCCAGTATTGCTCAGTGACCACCAAACGTCCCTTACCTGTCGATAGCGATGAACCCAGACGAGTGGCGGAAAGTGTCCGTCGTCTTAATCTTCAACATGCCGTAGTGACATCCGTCAACCGAGACGACCTCCCCGACGGAGGGGCAGAAATCTTTTATGACACGATTCTTCACATCCGACGACTGAATCCCTCCTGTTCGATAGAAGTGTTGATTCCCGACTTCCAAGGGAGCGCTCAAGCCCTGAAGACGGTGATGCGTGCCCATCCCGACATTCTTAACCATAACATCGAAACGACTCCACGCCTTTTTCCCTCACTTCGGGCACAAGGTGATTACCGTCAATCACTTAACGTCTTGCGTTTGGCTAAAGACTTAGGAGGAAGGACCAAATCTGGACTGATGGTTGGATTGGGAGAGACTCGACAGGAAGTCCTGCAAACCATGGATGACTTGAGGAATGTGGAGTGTGACATGTTCACATTAGGGCAATATTTACGACCCACACTCCAGCATGCATCCGTCTCGCGTTATTACACTCCTGAAGAATTTGAACACTTCAAACAGGAGGCTTATGCCCGAGGGTTTCAACATGTAGAATCAGGTCCGCTCGTGCGTAGTTCGTATCATGCTGGAGAACAGGCACGGCATGACTCGAACCACACGGCCCCTTAGTGTAAACGGTGGAAAGAAATAGAATTAGCTGACGGGCTGAGGCGAAAGATTCAAAATTTTTTTCCGCTTTAGATACCAAGAAGAATAGGCATCAGGCCTCTCTGCAAGCGAATCTAAGTAAAGATGCTCACAAAGATTCCGCAGAGTGACAAAGTCTAATTGCGTGCACTCGTGACAGCATGTTTCGCACCGGATCATTGGCCTTCCCTCCAACAAATGGTGACAGGGTAAACACAAAAACAGCGCAGAGGGTCGAACAACTTAGGGCTCCCACTCAATCTCCCCCATGTGAAAAAGCAGTTGTCCTGAACGATTCGACCCTCCCGCATCTCCAAAATCCATCAAACCTCACGTTACTTTTCTTCTCCACAAATATCCGATGACATCCGTTCGTATTTGGGCTCCCATACCCTCAACGAATGATCAGGGCATGTTGGTCAGCGGACGTCACAAGCGCTTGGATGACCTGACCAGGCTCTTTCTGTCCGTTAGGAAACGCCGTATCTTGGCTGATCTCAACCCGGATGGACTGTCCTTCCGCATTCTCTTCCAATACATACACATTTCCCTGAATCTCTTTTAACGTACCCTCAACGTTCTTAAACCTGGAAATAGGAGCCTTGGTCAGGCCCCGTTCCGAATTGGGCGGAGTGACGGCCTTTCCGGAGTCCATGGCGAGACTCATTGGTACGACCGAAAGGTTCAGAACCATCAAAACTACTATGAATAACGCTGAGTGATTCATACAACACCTCCTTGGTTTTCACCAATAAAGGCGTCCGGGTACCCAGATGCCATATATGAATACTATTAGACATTTGCAAAGGGCATTCCTTTTTTTCGGCAACAAGAATTTGTCCAAATTAAACAGTTATTTACAGAATTTTCAGCAACATTCCTCTCCTTATCCATAAGCAAAAGATGAAGGAAATCCCCTACAATTTTAGCCCAATCCATGTAGGCAATGGGGGTCAGATCCCTCAGGGAACCCCAATACCCAAATAAAGCTCACCCCCATACCCAAACAGGATAAGACCTGATGAATAAGGAAAGACAAACTACTCCCATGGGAGCCTTGAAAAAATTCAGAAAGGAAGAATGAATAAAAACTGGCTGTGACTAAGGTAGGAATCAGAGGTGTAAAGAGCCTCCAAGAAGAAAAGAATATGATCCTCACCTTAGCTAATTTTTGGCTTTTGTCAAATTACGACCTGTTCGGATTTGCGCAGATCGGTGCGAGACTCCCTACTCCACTTCACTCTCTAGACAAACCCATCATAAGGATGAAATTCAAGGAAAGAGGAGGGCAAGTCCCGAACCTCTCCCCGATTCATTCCTCCCTTATCAGCTGGGAGAATGTCCTTCATACTGACGGATTTTTGAACTCATTTGGGATGCTCCCCCCAAAACAGGTATAATCAAAGAAGAGGGCGGATAGTGCAACATTTCCAGACATTCGTAAAACAACCATGCGTGATTTTCTCCCGGGATTAGCAGGAGTTCCTGCAACCAAATCCACGATTAGTTTTGTGGATGGACTAGAAGGTATCCTCGAATACCGAGGGATCCGAATAGAAACACTCGCCCACGAGAGTTCTTTCACCGAAACCGCGTTTTTATTGCTGTTCAACCGACTTCCCACTCAAGCAGAACTCAACAAATTTGAGCATGATCTCACCAAACATCGTCGGATTAAATTTCGAATCGCCGATTTGTTGAAATGTCTCCCCGAATCGGGGCATCCCATGGATGCCCTTCAAGCTGGGGTGGCCGCCCTCGGGATGTTTTACCCCGTAACCGACGTATTAGACCCCAGCACACGGTATGAAACCGCCATTCGTCTGATCGCCAAACTCCCGACTATCGTGGCAGCATTCTCCCGCTTGCGGCAGGGGGACGAACAAATTCAACCTCGCGACGACCTCTCGTATGCAGAGAATTTTCTTTACATGCTCCAAGAGAAAATTCCAGAGCCCTCGGTGGTCAAGACTCTAGATATCTGCCTCCTACTCCATGCTGAACATACGATGAATGCCTCCACGTTTAGCGGGATCGTGACTGCTTCAACCTTGGCAGATCCCTATACGGTGATGTCTTCCGCTATCGGTACGTTAAAAGGTTCGTTACATGGTGGGGCCAACGAGGAAGTGATTCATATGTTGGAGGAAATCGCGGATGTGAAGAATATTGCCTCCTTCTTGGAACACAAATTGGCGAACAAGGAAAAAATAATGGGGTTTGGCCATCGAATTTACAAGGTGAAAGACCCCAGAGCGATCATCCTCCAAGATTTGGCCCATCAATTACATACTCACACCACAACCGACAACCTCTTGTCTATCGCACGGGCCATCGAACAAGAAATGGAGAAGCGTGTAGGGGCCAAAGGAATCCGTCCAAATGTGGATTTTTATTCGGGCATTATTTACCATCACATGGGCATCCCCACCGACCTATTTACACCGCTTTTCGCGATGGCTCGAGTCGCGGGATGGTTAGCCCATTGCTTTGAACAATATCAAGACAATCATTTATTCCGCCCAGATCAGATATATAATGGGTCTCATAATCGTCCCTACAAATCCATGGAAAACCGCGAGGCTTCCCTTCATTAATCCACACCGCCTCTTCGCCAGTCCTGGTATGTGGCCTCCTCGGGTGCTCACGAAACATGAATGAGACATACACCTATGACGTCCTGATTATTGGCGCCGGCCTCGCGGGCATGCGTGCAGCGCTGTCGGCGCATCAACAGGGCGCATCGGTCGCCATCCTCACCAAAGTCCACCCCGTTCGAAGCCATTCCAATGCCGCACAGGGGGGGATCAATGCAGCCCTGACCGACCGTGGCGATAATTGGGAAGAACATGCATACGAAACGGTGAAAGGGAGCGACTACCTCGGCGACCAAGACGCGGTTGAGGTCCTGGCTGAAGAAGCCGGAGACGATATTATCACCCTTGAACATATGGGTGTCATCTTCAATCGTAATGAGGAAGGACGACTCGGCACCCGGCGTTTCGGTGGCCAAAAACGAGCCCGAACCTTTTTCGTTTCGGATTTCACCGGGCAAGCCATGCTACACGTGTTGTATGAACAAACAATGCAAGCCAAGATTCCGGTCTTTGAAGAATGGTTTGTCACCTCTTTAATTCAAGATGACCAAGAACGATGTTCGGGTCTGGTCGCCTTTGAAATTCAGACAGGAAAATTCGCCCTCTTTAAAGCCAAAGCCGTCATCTTGGCTTCCGGGGGATTGGGCCGGGTCTACGAACCCAGCACCAATGCCCTGATATGTACAGGGGATGGCATGTCACTCGCCTACCGGGCTGGAGCACCACTCATGGATATGGAAATGGTGCAGTACCACCCGACGACGTTGAAAGGCAAGGGGTTACTCATCACCGAAGCGGCTCGGGGAGAAGGCGCCTACCTGCTCAATAGTAAAGGGGAACGGTTTATGGAGCAATATGCTCCGACGATGCTGGAGTTAGCGTCTCGGGATGTCGTCTCACGAGCGGAACAGATCGAAATCAATGAGGGGCGCGGGGTGAAAGGATGTGTGTTACTGGATTGTCGTCACCTTGGGCGTCCGTTTCTTCAAGACCGGTTAGGACAAATCTATGCTGAAGCGCACACATTTGCCAACGTGGATTTAGCTGAAGAACCCCTTCCCATCCGCCCGGGCATGCACTATCAAATGGGGGGAATCAAGACTGATGTTGACGGGCGATGCTGGGATCCCGAGAACAACTGGAAAGGACTCCCGGGCCTGTTCGCCGCGGGCGAGACGGCCTGCGTGAGTCTCCATGGAGGAAACCGGCTCGGCGCAAATTCCTTGTTGGACACCGTGGTCTTCGGCCGACGTGCCGGCCGATGCGCGGCTCAATACGCACAAGAACGACCCGATCCCAACATTTCCGAATCCATGATAGAAGTCGATCAGCAAAAGGTTCAGCATATTCGAGAACGCCAAGGCCAAGGAGAGACGGCCGCGGCCCTTCGCCTGGAAATGGGCACGACCATGAATCGCCATGCGTCCGTTTTTCGGGATCATGAAGGTCTCAAAACCGCCCAGGAGCGCATCCGGGCTCTGAAAGAACGGTTACCGGGGGTCACGATTCAGGACAAAGGCCGGGTATTTAACACCGGGCTCATGGCGGTACTGGAATTGGAGTGCATGTTGGATTGCGCCGAAACGATTCTTATGGGAGCCCTGACTCGAAAAGAAAGTCGTGGGGCGCATTTCCGAACCGATTATCTGGACCGAGACGATGAGGAATGGTTACAGCATATCCTGCTGTACCACTCCCCGGACTCGCTTCCCCAGACAGCATATCTTCCGGTTCGAATCACACGCTGGGAGCCACAAATTCGGGTGTACTGATCCGGCGTATGGATAAATTTTGCTCACACCCTTCCATGATATTTCTCAAATCGACATTCCGGAGGTAGGATGTAAGAAGAGAGGGTAATGCAGATTCGATGATAAAGACGACACTTCGGGTAAAACGCTATAACCCGGAACACCACCAACCCACATCGTATTTCCAGAATTATGATGTAGAGGTCGATGCCTCAGATACCATCCTGGACGGACTGATCAGAGTTCGTGAACAGCTCGATGATTCACTCACCCTACGCTGTTCGTGCCGGGGAGCCATTTGCGGATCGTGCGGCATGCGAATCAACGGCCATGCAAAATTGGCCTGCAAGACCAAATTCGTCTCGGTCACAGCCGAGGGGGGCACGGTCCAGGTCGAGCCCATGAATAACATGCCCGTGATAAAAGACCTCGTCACGGACATGTCACCATTTTGGTCAAAAATTCGCCAAATCCAACCCTGGCTTCAACCGCCGCCGCCACCACCCAGTGGTGAGTATACGGCTTCCCCCGAGTCGATGAAGCATCTGACCGGAGTCATGAGTTGCATCATGTGCGGCGTATGCGTGTCCGACTGTACCGTCTTGGAAGTGGATCCGTCGTTCGTCGGGCCCGCCGCTCTGGCTAAGGCGTACCGGTTTGTGGCAGACCCGCGAGATGCACAGACGCCCACACGACTCCATGAATTGAATCAACCCGGAGGCATGTGGGACTGCACACGATGCATGGAATGCATTCAAGTGTGCCCAAAGGGCGTAGGCCCCATGGACCGGATCATGAAGCTGCGTGATCACGGCATGACCGCCAAGGTGTCCTCAACCTGCGGCTCACGACATGCGGAAGTCTTCACCGATATCATCAAACACAAGGGCACACTGGATGAACCGATGCTCGCGGTACGCACCTTCGGATTGAAAAATCTCGGACGCATTGTCGGCATGATCCCAATGGTCATCCGCTCCTTTCTCAAAGGGAAGGTGCCGGCAGCCGGTCCATTCCATCGCCCGATTTCCGGCATCACACATGTACAAAACGTGTTTAGACGCGTACGAGGGAAACAGTGAAATACGCCTTCTATCCAGGGTGCGTGTCTAAAGGGGCGTGTCCGGAACTCTATCAATCCGTCATGCAGGTGTATCCGAAACTCGGCATCGAATTGGAAGAAATGACCACCACCTCCTGCACGGGAGCTGGAGTCCTTCAAGAAAAAGACCTCAAGCTGGGGGACGTCCTGAACGCCAGAACCTTTGCCTTAGCAGAGCAGCACAGTCTCCCCATCATGACGATCTGCAGCACCTGCCAGGGCGTCATGAGTCAAGCCAATGAACGGCTCACAACACAGGAAGACTATCTCAATGAAGTAAACGCCATTCTCCAGGAAGAAGGCCTCACCTACCGAGGGACGACCACGATCAAACATTTTCTCTGGATATTATTGGAAGATATCGGCGAAGACACGCTCCGTCGCCGGATCACGCAACCGTTAGCGGGATTGAAGGCCGCGCCGTTCTACGGATGCTACATTCAACGACCGACCGACGCATTGGGATTTCCCGAACATCCGGACCGCGAACGGGCGCTAGAACGAATGATCGAGATTCTTGGAGCCGAGGTCGTGGATTTTCCAGGAAAAACCCGGTGTTGCGGTTTTCCCATCCTGACCATCAATGAAAAAAATTCGCTCAGCATGGTGGCCACCCATACCAGCGACGCCAAGTCCAGTGGCGCCGATATCATGGTCACACCCTGCCCGCTCTGCCACCTCAACCTCGACGGCATGCAAAGTAAAGCGGCCGGCTTGGCCAACACGTCGATCGATCTCCCGATTTTCCACCTCCCTCAACTCCTCGGCCTGGCCATGGGCATGAAACCCAACAGCCTGGGCCTGCAACGCAATCTGGTTTCGACCGAATCCATTCTGGCCAAAATCGGACGCTAGGAAAAATCTATAAAAGTACGAACCAGAAGTCAGCCCGGAAAGGAGGCAATTAACCGGGCCATTTCACCACGCATAGTGGCGGTATCCAACCGATGACGGTCTCCATGCCCTGGGAGAATCCATTCGAAAGGCACATCCAGGAGGGATTTCGTCGATTCATGAAGTTTTTGCCTATCCATCACGAGGTTTTGAGGAATGCCCAAGCCTTGTTCTTCACGGTCCCACCACATATGATCACCCGTGAACAAAAATTTCTGCTTGTAGGATAAGACCAGACTTCCGAGTGTATGACCCGGTGTGGGAAAAATCCCAAAATCTTCACTCACCCCAACGGTTTCATAGCCCTTGATGAACCATTCCGCATCCGGTTGAGCCGCGGAATCGGCTTCATGAATGATTCGGGTGGCTTGAAACCTTTTGCCAAATCGATCGGCATCCGCCACGTCGTCTTCATGCGTCAGAAAGATGTAACGAATGCCACCCATCTTCTCGAAAACATCGACTAACTGCGCGACATACCGTGGACTATCGATCAGCCAATTTCCCTCCGAATGCTGAATAAAATAACTATTCGCCCCGAAAGACTTTTCCGAATTGAACCCGTTGTAGTAGACGCCCTCATCCAACAATAACGGAAAGCTGGCTTTGGCGTCCCCCAATGCGGCAGGATTGTTCTCCGTCGAGCCGATACACCCGACGGGACAGGCTAACAGCGCTTGGTAGGCTTCAACCCATTCGCGTTGACTCACCGGTTGAGCATAGACGCGTGAATAATCGCCTTCCTCAGAAAAAGAGGCAGGAGCCAATTGTCGGCAAGTATCACAATTAATGCACGTGTCATCGACATAAAACGGCCCCTCAATATTACTCGACAATCGCTTGTTCACATCGGCCACAGAAGTTCTCTCCACAATCCAATTGGATACACTGACGAACTACAAGCGTGATGGAAACCTTTTTCATCATACCAGTCGTGTCAATGCCGTCGGATAATAAAACGAGATTAGTTGGTTACAAGATCCGTCCAGGATGGTATCCTTGAGGCACTCATGAATTTCGATCCAGCCATCGCAGCACAACAGTGTCTTCAACAGGCAGAAGCTCAGGGGGAGCTTGGGCAATGGGAAGATGACATCCTTGAGGCGGAAGAAGCCTTTTCGACCGATCAAGGCCCGGAGGCCAAGGCCGCGTATGAGGCGCTCCAAGAGTTTGCCGACAAACTCCCTCGCGCGAAATGGTTTCAAGAATTCCTGATTTACATCACCTGGCAGCAAGTCACCGAAGGCCCCTTACCCCGCTTTTTTCAACATGGACTCGAATCCTGCGATCGGTTTCTCAAACGGTTCGAAAAAGAGATCATCAACACACCCAGCCATCAACAAATACTCGCCCTCCGAGAATCCTTCCAGGGGGGACTCGGCATCGAATCCGAAAACCTTCTTCCTGAATTGGATGAAGATTCGTTCAAGGGTGGCGATTAAAACCGCAACATTCATGCGTCGTCCCTCAGGAAACTCTCACCGCCCTTCAAAAACCATCTGGCCTGCTCCCATGGAGGTCCGAGCCAGTACCATTGAAGGAAAGGGTCTCTTCACAAAAGTCCCCTTGCGAAAACGACAAAAAATCGGGGAGTTCACCGGTGAGCGAATTTCCTGGAGAGAGGGCCGCAAGCGAGCCACAACGCAACAATGGATCGCCATCGTGGAAGTCAATAATGGGGTGTCCATCGATGCGGCGAGAGAAACAACCGGGTTTCGATTCATCAACCATTCCTGCTCTCCCAATACCTTCATGCGAGTCATCGGAGAACGGGCGGAATTTTATGCCCTGCGCCCGATTAAAGCAGGTACGGAGTTAACGGTGGACTATCATCCCTCACATCATAATGAAACCTTACGGTGCACGTGTAAGAGCCACAAATGTCGACAATACATTTAAGGAAAGGATTTTCGTTCAAACCAACTATGGCATCCCCCTCACCCATACATTCACCAAAAGGGAGGTTATTATGAAAGACAGACAAGAGGTGTTACAGCAAGAACGTGAAAGATGTTGGCACCTTCCACCCATTCTCATCTCTTTCCTTATTATGATGGGAATGGTGCTACTCCCGGCCGTTGGGTTCACGGGTGGAAAGGGAAAAGGGCATCGGCATACCCCGGAACAAAAACTGGAGAAAATGACCAAACACCTGAATCTGACCCCGGATCAGCAAAAACGCATTCTTCCCATTCTTCAACATAAACACCAGAAAATGCAGGCCCTTCATCAAGAGATGCAAAAAGTTCGTCAAGGAGCTATGGCGCAAATCGAAAAAGAATTAACTCCTGAACAGCGCAAAAGATTTAGACAGCACAAGCAAAAACGATGGAACAAGGGCAAGGGGCATAAAGGAAAGAGGGGCAAAGGCCGTGTGCGTAGTCGAGGCGTCGATGGCGATGATGACGATTATGACGACGATGAAGATGACGACGAAGACGACGACAAAGATTAAAAGGCAGCAGGCACGATACCTTTGACGATGGTATCGCTTCTTCACTCTTCAACAGTTTGGTTTCCGTAGCCCTTGGTGAATCAAGGGCTACGGATTTCCAACCATTCCCGATCATGAACGAAACCGTTGAACTGCGAGCGACCTATCGGTATGTCAAAGAACATACCTGGGTGGTGCAAGGAATTACCGGATTCCTGTCGGCCTACTTCATGGAAAAACCGGGATTCCAAGTGCTCAAACATTTCGATGAATTAGAGACAGGCATGCACGTCTGGGTATGTCAGGTTCCTCCCAACATGAAATTTACGAATTTGCTTCGGCGCTTACAGGTCGATATTCCTCCCTGCGACGCTCGAAAAGGAAGCGATACCCCGGAAGGGGCGCTACAATACCTTCTTGACTGTCCCGACGCGAATTCACCACCGCAATAATCCTCATTCGCCCACGATTCCACAGACCTGCATGGCCTCCCTCGGAACATCTCGTTGGGAGGGAAGCAATCCAAACCCCGGAGAATGAGTTTCGGATGTCTTGGCCCCGCCGATCTGTCGAAGGCAAAGAGGAAAGGGTTCACAAACACACAGGCTCTAAATGGGACTGCAAAAAGGGTCAACCCCCTAAGCCAAATCCGGATGATGTTATGAACGGTTAAAAAGAAGGGGGAGGAGAGTTTTGCAATTCCTGCAGGTAGGCGGCTTCCTCTTCCACATGCCGGCGGAGCTCGGCGGAAGGAGGAGCGGATCGGGCCCGTTCGTACCAAAAATCATCCAGCGCCGCCGAGATCTTTGGCGCATCGAATCCGTCGGCATCACGATCCCGGCAATATTCCAGGAACGCGACGATGGCCTCGGATTCCTCACGGGAAAATATCGACAGGCGATAACGGGAATAATCCAAAAACCGCATGGCCCCGAACCGGCGAGGATTCACGAAAGCCGACTTGCCGATCCTCTTCTCAAAAGTCCTGTTGGCCATCGGTAGACGGATAACCGTATCCTCAAAGCCATTGGTAAGATGAAAGACCGGGTCCGCGACATCAAGTTTGTCTTCCAGATGGGCGAGCAAAAACGCGGGCAAGAAATACCGGAACCCGCCTTCCGAGAAAAAACTTAACGCTTCCGAGTTTTCATCAAGAGTCGCGGAGGACACCTCGGACCAATGCGAAATCCCGAGAAAGGGGGCGGTCACCTCCCCCGGCTCACAACCCTCCCGGCTGCCAACCAGAAAAGGATCTCCCGGGTGCTCGGTATCACAGAACCCCTCACGAATTAATTGGACAACTGCGGCTTTTTCTCGCATACCATTATGGTAGCATTCATCGTGTCTTATGCCCACGCCAGGCATCATCACGGCATGGCTCTAGACTGAGGAGGATGTGATTCTGAGCGCAATCTGAATCAACCGGACCTGAGGATCCCATGGACAGCGCAACGTTTTTCCTTCATCTCCTTTTGATCTTACTCACAGCACGGGTCTGTGCGGAATTGGCCTCACGGGTGCAAATCCCACGGGTTCTGGGAGAACTCTTCGCCGGTGTCCTCCTTGGCCCCAGTATCCTGGGGTGGATCGAACCCACCATCGTCATCAAACTCCTCGCCGAAATCGGCATCATCCTTTTGCTCTTCGAAGTAGGCTTGGGCACGGACGTGAAACGTCTGGTCGAAACCGGGATGAAGGCTACGGTCGTCGCCATCGCCGGCTTTATCCTGCCCTTCCTCCTGGGATTTGGACTGGCCTTCGGTCCGTTTCAACTCCCGCTTCTCGAATCACTCTTTATCGGCGGCACGCTCACCGCGACCAGCATCGGGATTACCATCCGCGTCCTCATGGACCTCACCCGTCATCAGGAAAGGGAAGGGCAGATCATCTTAGGAGCCGCAGTGCTGGACGATGTGTTGGGCATCGTGCTGCTCGCCCTGCTCTATGAATTTTCCATCGGCGGGGGCATCAACGTCATCAACGCCAGCAAAGTACTGGTCTTTGTCGTCACCTTCTTTGTCCTGGCACCTATCGCCGCCAAGTTCATCTCCATGCTCATCAAGCACTGCGACCTCACCACAAAAATATCCGGCCTGATCCCGACCGCCGTGGTATCGTTGGTCCTCTTCTTCGCCTGGCTGGCTCATGCGGTAGGCGCGCCGGAACTCTTAGGAGGCTTTGCCGCGGGACTGGCCTTGTCCAGAAGATTTTTCCTGCCCTTCGGCATCTCCCTGCATAACGACCCCGTCTTTGCCCATCGCATCGATGCACAAATGCGGCCCATTATCTTTCTGTTCACCCCAATTTTCTTCGTCATGGTCGGCCTTTCCCTCAACCTGCGCGAAGTGGATTGGACCTCGCCGTTCATCTGGTTATTTTCGGGAGCGTTGTTCACCGTCGCCGTGCTCGGCAAACTGTTAGGAGCCATGATGATTCAGGAGCCGTGGCGCAACAAACTGGTCATCGGCCTGGCCATGATTCCGCGCGGAGAAGTGGGGCTCATCTTCGCCGAACTCGGACGCGTGAGCGAAATCCTCACCAACGAAGTCTACGCGGGCATGATCATCGTCATCGCCCTCACCACCCTTTTCCCACCCCTCGCCATCAAATGGGTCTACCAACACTACCCGTCACAGGAAATAGAACCGGCTTAAATGAAATGACCTCTTGGAAATGAAGGAATGGCCTCCCTCCTATTGGATTAAAAAAATTCCCACTTTTGTGACAGACCACACATTCGACACGAAAGGGGTGGTTCTTAAAAATCCACACACATCCAATAGGTTGTGGTATATGCCCCGAAAGGAAAAGGGAAAAAGACCGGCCGAATGGGGTATTGACTTTTTTTTGAGTCTGATAGAAGGTTTTTCAGACTGTATTCCCATGTTCTCATGCGCGGTAGACCGCACCATCATGGCATGGGCCACATGCCTATCCCAGCCAATAGGAGGCGGACACATCATGCAGACCCTTCCCTCTCACCCAAGAATGGGTTCCACCTTACATACTGACGAAATTCGAAGAACACGATGTTCACCACGGGACTACATTCGCTTTGGTCTGGCATTCGTCCTCTTATTGACCAGTCTCCTCATCCTTCCCACGGCCCAAGCGCAAGTCACCACGTTCTGCGCCGATCTCGGGCACTTTGGGACCGATTGTAGTTTAGAAGAGATTCTCTCCGCCCCCTTTGACGCTGGTCACATCATTATTGACGAGACCCGCTTTGAAGAATTTCAAGAAGGCATTCCAGATGACATCGCCAAGGCTGATAAGGAGAGGATCCGAGTCCTGCCGATCGGCGAAGGCACCAATACCCCGGGACTCCGATTTGAATTTGTACCCAGGCCCGGGTTTTTAGCCGCTGACCTTTGTGAACTGGACGCTTCCCTCGTGAGAACCTCTATACAATATACTGTCGGACGGCACACCATCCCTGGGCAGCTCCCATCGGAGAAGTATGATCTTATCGCAGGCACGCTCGACATGGAATTTCAGGACGTCGGGGAGGTGATAGATGGCCAGCCTCGGGGGGGGTGGGTTGAGGCGTCCTTGGAGGCATTCTTGTTCAACCAGACGGCCCCCACGCGCGACTTCTTCACGACCTTCCCGACTGAACCGATGGGCCAGCTGCCGCTGACCGTCAAAAATGACGACTTTGCCTTTCCCGACGACACCCCCACCACCTTAACGGGAATACTCGTCGGTCTGACGGCAGGAGCGCTGCCCTCAGCCTCTCCCGATCCGGAAGACGAATGTGGCGTGCGGGCGTCGATTTCAGCCGTCGAGCAACGCGTCCAACTGGTAGGCCCCATTCCTCCCCTCCCCAGTGCGGGGTTCATCGAGAACGGGGACTTTACGGACGGGCTCATGAATTGGGATGTGCAGGGCAGTGGGTCGACCGAACTCACCGACGACGTATTGTCGATGGAAACTTCAGAGACCGACCCGATCGCCATCACACAGAACATCCCGACTCCCGACCAATCGTTTGAACTGGTCTTCGATTATCGGTTTCAATCCACGACGGGCAGCCTGAGTGTCTCCCTGAATGGGGAAGTTTTACCCAGGGGAGTCTTCCTAGCCCCGGCTACGATGGATCCCTCTTTCACACGGGCTCGGATCTACGTTAATAATCCCGTCTTTATGGGGCTGACGGATGCGGAATTGAAGATCGAAGTACACCCGGGGTCGATCACGACCCTCGACATCGCCCAGATTAGCATCTTATCGGCCGACATGCTCCCTGATGGCCTATTCGGCGCTCAACCGGAAGTTGGGGTCATAGCCTCGGCAATGATCAACAAACCAAGTGTTGGATTTTCGGCGGAAGACGAACAAAGGGATATAAACGAAATAAGTACTGAGGAAGTTGAAGCATTTGTGACCCAAGATTTAGATAATTTCAGCAAGGGAACCGCAAAGGCAGATCTTGTTTTCGGTGGAGGCATTAAGCTTAGGACGGGTGCAATCTCAGCCTCTAATCCTTTTGGACGCCTTTTTCGTACAGAATCCTTTTCCATTGCCGATGGCCTTAATCGATACCGTGTCGTGGCCGAGGATCCCATGAACTCTCCCACCACTCCGGTCGATGTGGATGTGGCGCTGAATATTTCTGGCGAGCTCGAGAATACAGGTCAAGCGAAAGTCGTGGCAGAAGAAGAAAAGATGCAAGTGATTGTTTCGGTAGGGGGACTTTATGCAAATACAAGGGTTTACGACTTAATTCTTACAATAGATCCTGTTACTGGACCCCAAGGCGAGACTCTTTGTTTTTTAAAAGCTGGCAATTGTCCACCTGGTGCCGTATGGAGTTCCACGGACTTTGAGGATATTGAACCAGTGGGAAATGGAACTCGAGTTCGAACGAGTAAAGGAGTATTGTTCCCGGATGCAATCCATGCTTCCGTTGGGTCTGAAGTTGTAATATCTTTTTCAATGACTTCACAATGCATTATAGCCGGTCTTTTCTGTGAGGCCGATTTTAACCGAACTCTTGAAGCATCTGTCTCAACCAACACCCCGGGGGTCAAACTCGTGCCCGTAGGGGACCCTCAACCCCCTGACGACACGACTCCCCCCATTGTCATGGCCATCGTGTCCCCGGCTCCTAACCCTGCGGGGTGGCACAACACCGATGTCCAGGTGGACTTCTCCGGTAACGACGTCGGTGGGGAATCCGACCCGGTGGTGTGTAATCCTCTACAAACAACCCTGACCGGGGAAGGCGCGAATCAGCCCGCCGAGTCCACTTGTGTCGATCAGGCGGGCAACGAAGCCATCGCATCGACTACGGTGAGTATCGATAAGACTACTCCAACTGTCCAAATCGACTGTCCCGCGACGGTGGAACAGAATCAGGCCGCTAACGCCGACGTGTTAGTCAGTGATACATTATCAGGCGTGGCCAGTCAGAGTGCGCCCAATGGGCTGAATCCCCTGGATACCTCCACTGTCGGAGTTCAACAGTTCTCAGTAAAGGCCACCGATGTAGCAGGGAATCAGCATATGTCAGGCTGTGACTATACAGTCGAGCCACCTGCCCCGACTTTCACCTTTGAAGGGTTCTTCACGCCGGTCGACAATGCTCCGGAGGTTAATCAAGTCAAGGCGGGTCAAGGCATTGCCTTGAAATGGCGTTTGCGAGATAGCCAGGGAGCCTTAATCACGGACATCGCCGAGATCACCAGCCTGTCCTATCACCCGACTATGTGCTCCGATGGTGCCACGCTCGAAGAATCGGAGATTGCAGATGCCAGTGGGCAATCGGGATTGCGTTTCGATGAAACGGACGAACAGTTTGTCTATGTCTGGAAATCGCCGAAGTCCCTGCAAGGTAGTTGTGCGGACTTTATCGTCGGACTTAGCGACGGCACGACCCACGTCACCCACTTTGCGTTTAAGTAACAGCCGCATTTAATTACCCTTCCAGAGAAGCCTCACTCCTTCGGGGGTGAGGCTTTTTTTGTTGTCAATGTATGAAATGGAGGTGTTTACAAACTAGGTGGTTGAGGAACAGGCTCGATTGTTGGGTTAGGAGAGGGCAACAAACAACAGTTGGAAAAGCAATGGGTATGTTGAGGCAACTTGCAATGCTTTTTTGCTCAACAGGTGAGCAAAATCTGGTTACCTTAGGGCTATATGCCCAATACCCACAATGGACCTGACGTATCCCCTTATACCGTTCTGATGACTATGTTACAGACTGAACACATTTAAAAGGAGACTATCATGACATGAATAAGGCACTCGACTGAACAAATCATTCCCGTTTTCGAGATGAGGGGGCTTGAGTTATTTCCACGATCTTGGTAAGGATCTGACATCACATTTGATCTCTGACCTCATGGCAACCATGGGCACTCAGACTTCTTGAACCGTATGTATCTTCATGGAGTATCCCGATGAAACAGCGTGTGCAAACACACCAGCGACTCCGAAACATGGTTTTGCGGTGCGTGTTGATGTTGAGTCTCTTCATCCTTTTGGTAACGCCTGCCGGAGCAACGCCACAAGCTCCTAAACACTCAAAACCGGGGATTGCCCCGGAAGTCGTGGCTGATTACTTGTTTTCCATCATTTCCGCCCATCGAACTACCTATACCGGAAAAGTGGTAGCCCGCATGCAGGACCAGGGGGTGGTCCTGGCGAGCGAAGATTGGGAACGTCGCAAAGCCCTGCCCTTGCCAGCCCAGTTTCTGATGGAAGCTGCTCACCTGATGGAAGAGAAACAGAAGGGCGTGCGGTTTCGATTGATCGGCCTGTGGCCGACCTACCAACGGAACAGCCCGGCCACCAATTTTGAACGACAGGGGTTGCAGACCTTAAAACAGGATCCCGACAAGGCGGTCACTGGGATCCTCAGCTCAGGGAAGAAACAATACTTCCAGGCCATTTACGCCGACCGGGCCGTGTCTGAGGCCTGTGTGGTATGCCACAACACCCATCCGAGAAGCCCGAAACACGATTTCAAGCTAGGCGATGTGATGGGAGGCGTGGTCATCACCATTCCCCTGAATCCCTAAATTCCAGTGTCTCCCCCTCTATTGGTTGGGCGGCAGTTTGTCTGCACCAACCTGTGTTGCGACGACCCGTAGAACTCACCGCCGATTGCGGATACCCAGACATTCACACTACACCAGTTGAATAGGGATGTTCCGAGAAGGGGCAATTGACGATCTGGGAGTGGTTCCCCAACAATAGGTGTGGAAACCGCATGGAAAGTCCTCTTCATTCTTCATAATTAGGGAGCCACTATGTTGCAAGATTTTCGAACGACACGCCGATCATTCACAGGCAATCCTTCATCTGGTCTGTTTTTTCAACTACCTCATGGAATAAGGCTCAAGGCATGGTTTATGACGGTGATCATGGGGACCGGCTTCATTGCTCAAGCGTTATTTTTCCCCATTCCCGCCTATTCTCAAACGAAAGAGGTCTACCCGGAGGGTGATCAAGAATATTTTGAGGCTCTCCTCGCCCTCGAAAAAGACGAGAAGTATAAGCAATTTTTATTGCAAAGTGTATCATACGCGGATGGCAAGAAAGTGGAGTATAGGGATTATAAAGGTGCGCGGCCCACGGTCGAAAAAGAAGGAGCCGAACCGGCCCCTTCTGAGACAAATGCCGCTTATTTCAGAACACAAACCTACGAAGCCATGCGCGACATGGATTGGTTCAGGAAAAACAATTATCAAAATTTCATCCGGAACGTGGGGCAGAATATTTACCCCTTGATCATTGCGAGCGATTATGAGCCCGGAAAAGAAGGGGTCGGGGGCACCTATTATCTCTACCGAAAAGACCGGCCTGTCGAAATGGTCACGCCGACGTCAGTCATGTATGAGATGGAAAAAATTCTCGCCCACATGCCGATGGGAGTCTTTTTTCTCATCTCCCCCTACTTTGACCATATGCCCAATCGACCGGAGGGATGGGAAGAACCACTGATTGCCTATAAACAACATGTTAAAACGATTAAAGAACGTCTACAAAAAAGTGATATTCGTAAGAGCACATCAACTAGGGCCCTGAAGATGTTACGTATGGTGAATACATATTTACAAGACTGTATCGCCAATGGCTCTGGTGATGAACAATCGTATCGTGCGTTTGCTCATCGCATCGTCCCTTACGTGGCGGAAGCCATGAAATCCGCTGTGGCCTTGCAAATACAAGCGGGGGTGAGAGCCATGAACCAATGGAAACAAGAGTTAGGTCCCCAGGAATGGGACAAACTCCATGTGTTAATTCCCGTGGTGTGGCCCGTGGCTCAAGGCAGTCCCCGACGGCAAATCTTTGAACATCTCATGACTCCTGAACGGGCAAAAACCAACATCTTTGAGGTTCACGCACGCTCGCACGATGAGGCCCGAACCACCTTAGGCAGAATTAAAGGGGATTCGGTGATGGCCAGCCTCACCTTTGACAAGAACACCCACTTTGGCCGGATGAGTTACTTACGGTTATCCTCGCCCACCGATCTCGTACAGGGGGTCACGAAAGAAGAATTGACGAAATACCCTAAACCCAACGCAAATATTCGCCCGCTCAACACACCCCATAGCGATTAAGAGAAGGATGATTCACCTATGCCCCGCTATACCACGGCTGGTGATTCTCATAGTCAACATCCAAGTACCCCTGGCAACCGAAAACTCAGTCGGTGGTGATGAAAACGCCATGGGAACAGTGAGTGGTCTTCTGTTTGATTATTGTAAAAGACAAAAGCACCTCACTGATTCATCCAGTGAATTGAGGCTATCTTCTTCGTCCCTAAGTGATGGTGAATCGTTCGACTGTTTTGAAAAATTACAACACCCCCGGCTCCCGATGTCATTCCTCATCGTGATTGAAAGTCTGCTGGGAGGGAGGCAGTTCCTCATACGGGGGAAAGACATTTTGTGTCACGAACTTTCTCCGACCAATTGTGCCGAAACGCCATAACGAACTAAAATAAACGCCAAATCAACTCTGAGTGGTCATCCAAGTCAATCAGTTACAAAAACCATAGATTGAATTCTGTGAAATCCCCACTCTCAATTCAAATTTTTTTCATCTTTCTCATGATGGGTGCCGTTCTTTTTATCGATCTTTCCATTCCCCTCGGCGTGGCTGGCGGAGTGCCCTACATTGTCCCGATTTTAGCAGCCTCCTTTATCTTTTCTGAACGCCAGCTACTGCTAATCGCTATTGGCTGTTCGACACTCACGATTGTTGGGTGGGTCGCCTCTCCCAGCACTGACATCGCTAGCTGGACCATTGCCTCGAATCGGCTGATTGCTCTCTTTGCCATTTGGATGACTGCCCTCTTGATGGTGCATCGAAATCGGTTGTCGGCGAAAAAAGAGTTAGCTCAAGAGCGCATCCAGGTGCTTGAGGGATTACTGCCTATCTGTTCCGTGTGTAAAAAAATTCGTGACCAGTCCAACCAATGGCTTAAGCTAGAGCGATACATTTCGAACCACTCGCAGGCAAAGTTTTCTCATGGATACTGTCCGGATTGCGAAGAACAATGTCGGCAAGAGTTCAAACAATACAAAGCCAAACAAAACCTCGTCCAAGACTAGGAACTGATATCACAGGACCGGAAAATCGGACCCCCGATACGCGGACCCATACGCCCGATACACCCCTTCTTTTTTCCCAAAAAACTCAAAAGAATCTTTCCCCTATAATTGCCCGACCATTCATCTGTTAATTAAAACTTAACGATTAACATGTTTCCCTTAACGTTTCACCGCTTTGTTTTGGTGGCCTTTCGTCCAACTGCTTAATTTGTCACTGAAATCGTTCTCCCCTTCGTTGTGATTGCTCTGGCACTCCCTTTGCTCTCATTACACAGTACGACACAACTCTACAATCTAAATAGCAAAGGAGGACGCCATGGTTAAAAATGTGGGTTCGACAGAAAAAGGTATTCGATTGTTGATAGGCGGGATGCTCTTGATCGCCACCTTCGTGTTTGAACTTCCCACGTGGGGCACGGCGACACTCAGCGTGGTGGGCCTGGTCGCTATTCTGACGGGTACGGTCGGCTATTGCCCGGCCTGGACGCTCTTTGGGGTCAACACGTGCGATCTCAAATCTCATCGGTCACGGTGAGCCATGCCCGAAGGGGCCGGAATCCTCGACAAACGGCCATGTTTGGCCCAAGCGCTTTCCGGCTCCTTGAGCTATCCTATCGCCCCGAACCACCCCACTCGAGATTGTTGATGAAGATATGGAAGAATGGGTGGTCATGCTTAGAACACACACTTTAATTTCACTGGAGGACTCTTGAAAATTATCGTGATCGGCGGAGTGGCCGGAGGGGCCAGTGCCGCCGCGAAGGCCCGGCGGACGGATGAGACTGCCGACATCACCATGTTCGAGCGGGGACAATTTGTCTCGTTCGCCAATTGCGGTCTCCCCTACTATGTCGGAGACACCATCTCGGATCGAGATGACCTGTTACTCCAAACGCCGGAAAGTTTCTGGAAACGTTTCCGGGTCAAGGTGAAAGTCGGCCATGAAGTGTTGCGCATCGACCGTAGGGATCACTCCGTCGAAGTAAAAGACTTGAGCACGGGCTCGATTTTCTCGGAACCGTACGACAAACTGATCCTGGCTCCCGGGGCCGGGGCCATCGTCCCTCCCCTCCCCGGCATTCACTCCCAGAACGTGTTCACGGTGAAAACCGTCCCGGATTCGGATGCCATTAAAGCCTTTCTCGCCTCACACCCCGTTCGCAAGGCTTTGGTCATCGGCGGCGGGTTTATCGGGTTGGAAACCGCCGAGGCCCTGGCCAATCTTTCACTCGACGTCACGGTCGTGGAAATGGCCGATCAAATTCTCCTGCCGTTCGACCCGGACATGGCCATCCATGTTTCAAGACATCTTCGCGAACGGGGAATTCACGTCATCGAAGGCGATGGCATTCACGCGTTTCATGACAAGGATGGCCTGGCCTATGAGGCACAACTTCACAGCGGCCGTGTCCTCCTCATGGATCTTGCCATTCTTTCCATCGGTGTGCGACCGGAGCTTAAACTGGCTGTCGATGCCGGACTGGACATCGGAGAAGCCGGGGGGATTCTCGTGAATGATCGCCAGCAAACGTCGGATCCCAATATTTATGCCGCGGGTGATGCGGTGGAGACCATTCACCTCGTAACCGGATGCCGAACACGCATCCCGTTGGCCGGTCCGGCCAATAAGCAAGGACGGGTGGCCGGAGCCAATGCGGCGGGAGGTGATCTGCGGTTTCATGGAGCCCTGGGAACCGCCATCGTGGAGACGATGGGCATCGTCGCGGCCAAGACCGGCCTCTCGGAAAAAGAGGCCAAGGCCCATGGCTTGACCTATTTCGTCTCGGTGACCCACCCGTTCGATCATGCCGGGTATTATCCCGGCGCCGAACAGCTCCATATCAAACTGACGGTGGAACAGCACACCGGCAAACTGCTTGGTGCGCAAATCGTAGGGGAACAGGGCGTCGATAAACGCATCGATGTCTTGGCCACGGCCTTAACCGCCGGATTGACCGTGGAGGATTTGGAACAATTGGACTTGGCCTATGCCCCCCAGTTCAATTCGGCCAAGGGCCCCGTCATCATGGCGGGATTCGTCGCCGCGAATACACTTCGTGGTGATGTCCACACGATCACACCAGCGGATTTAGCGGAGAAACGTCAGACCAACCCCGACCTCCAGCTTCTGGACGTTCGGAGTCGTGGGGAATTCCAGGAACGGCATCTTCCTGACGCCCAGCTCATTCCCCTCGATCATCTTCGTGAACATCTGGATGAATTGGACCCCAAGAAGGAAACCGTCGTGTATTGTCGCGTCGGATTACGCGGCTACCTGGCTGCCCGCATCCTTCTACAGCATGGGTTCGATCGGGTCTATAACCTGACCGGAGGCATCCTCAACATTCCAGAATAACCGTCTTCAGCCTGCCCTAAAAAATTTAGAGAAGTGCTTTAAGTTTTGAGAGTGATTACTTTGTGGTCAGGGAACGAAGGAAGGCGAGCACGTCGGTAATTTGCGATTCCTTGAGGTCGTTCTTGTAGGGTGCCATCGCGGTCCCCTTTTTCCCATTTTCGATGACACTTCGCAAATCGGCCTCGGACTTCGCTTGGGTTTGCTCGCTCGTGAGATTGGCGGGTGGCGGGTTTAACACTTCGGCCAATTGGCCATCACCCTTTCCCGTCTTGCCATGACAGGGGAGACAATATTGCTCATACACCTGCTTTCCTTTTTCTCCATCACCTGCAATAGGGGCATTTCCACTCCCTCCAAAACTGATGAGGAATATTCCCATCACCATCGCTCCCCTCACGACCGTCGGGAGAGGTCTCCTCTGTGAACCTTCGCGCATACAATCCTCTTGACTGTGTTATGGGCGGTGCATCCGCCCACAGCCGGGTTCGAATTCCATGGGGTCTTCAGATTCGTGCCTATCGTGACAATCCTCTTGATACATCATACCACGGCGCCCCCCGCCTCCGTGACGTCCTCCTGGCCCATGACGCGGGCCTCGTCCCCGGTGGCCTCCGGCAAAACTTCGTTCGTACTGCATGACCGTCCAAATTTCTTCATCGGTCAGCATACCGCCAAAGGGAATCATCGCCGTCCCGGGAGACCCATGCTTGATGACCCAAAAAATTTCCCCTTCTGTCCTGTGCCTCCAGAAGCCATGTGACCGAAACACACGCGGGGGTGGATTGAGATTGGCCGACCCCGGGCCATCACCCCGGCCATGGGCTCCATGGCAATTCACACAAGTCCCTTTCCCTTCATAAATGATTCGCCCTTGTTCGACGGTCTCTGAGGAATACGGAATGGGACTGGTGAGGGAACGGGCTTCCTCGAGTTTATCGGCCGGCACTCGGGGCATCATCATGCCATGGTGCCCGTGATGTTGCGCATAGATGGGGGAAAGCCCGAGTACTCCAAGAAACACGATCCCGCTTAGGTATCCTGTGACGCGTTTCATCATTTATGTCTTTCCTAAGGTTCGGATGTAAGCCACGATTTGCCAGACTTCCTTGGCTTCCAAAAACCCGGGGAGAAAGGGTGCCATATCCGTCCCATGGCTCCCATGAATAAGTATCCAAAAGATCTCTCCGTCAGTTCGAGCTGCCTGCCAGGCACCATCGGCAAATTTGGTTGGAGTGGGAAACCCCTTCGCAGTTGAATCTCCCAAGATGGTCCTTCCCGTCCCTTCTTGTCCATGGCACATCACACACATCGCCCGCCCTTCATAGAGCTTTCGCCCCCCATCGACAAAGGCTTTGTCCGGTGTATAGGGGTTGATATAGGTCTTAGCCTCCTCCAGCCTGTCCGGAGGCACTCGAGGAGTGAGGTCCCCCACATCGCCAGCCAAAGTCGGGCTTATCCCCATCAAGCTCAACCCTAGGATGGCAACCAAGTTTCTCCATAAGGACAGGACTGGTACTTTCCTCATATCTTTTTCCTCCATCTTCAATTCGTATTGTCACATCTGAACCGGCATTTATCTGAATTACATCCAAATTTTATGCCATTCCACCATCAGGACTAAGGAGAGGAAATGTTCTCTTTGGATTTAGTATTGTTGATATATGCGACATTCCCGGTCAGGAAGAGGAGTCCCAAAAATCCACAAGACCCGCACGCACCCCGAACATCGGGACAATAAATCAAATATTTTAAGGGATGAAAAACAGGAGGAGGAAGAAGAAAAGAAGGATTCAGATATCGGTCTTTACTTGAGAATAAAAACCTCACCACGCATGGCAGAGTAACCACCCATGGCAAAAGGCGGCCGTCGGTTCAAACCTTCAGAGCAGTCACTTACTCAACATATTCCTGTCTCCACCCCTTCCGTTGAAGACATTGGTCACGAACAAACTCTCCCCCCCCTCGTCGATAGCGTCGTTCCCGGGTGACCATAACATCATCTTCCATGCCTTCCGTCGTCAACCGGCCACGCCCAAGCGAGCCGCTCTCACGATCACAGAGCGTAATGGCCGTCCGCAAATCCGCTTCAGTCGCACCGGGCTTGGTCCATTGCAGTGTCGGTCCGCAACCGGACAAAAACACGATCAGCACCCCAAGCCCAATATACCTTGTCATGAATTTCTCTCTCCTTAGGTTTGCCCTAAATTCTAGTATCGAAACAGAGATCCTCTATCTTCTCTTAGATTTAATCTGCCACCCAAACCCTAGCTTCTTCGAGCGTATGGAACACCTGGAATTGCCAGGGAGACCCCATATCCAACGATTGTTCAATGTAACTATGACATAAAACTCGAATTGAGGGTGCATCGGCCACCAAGGCAACTTTTAAATTTTTGATGTACGAGGTAGTCGACCAATCGGTTGCAACAGGCACCGCAACATCTGCTTCCTGAAGCTCAAGTTTTGACACATTCAAAAAATCCACGATTTGATAGGAAATTTCATCAAACCTGGGATCCCCATACAGTCCATTATTGAACTCGTTTATTTCATCCAACGTCACCAATTCACTAAACACTCCATAAACGCCATGTTCCTCCCATGTCGCGACAAAAGCCATGACTCTATCCTTAAAAAACCCTATTCTTCGCCCGTAGGGGGTGGCATCACTTCAACGATCAAGGCATTCAATCAATACATCACACCGTTGTGCATTCACAGAAGCTTGGGGTTTTTCTCATCCTCAGACTTTTCAAGTGCCTTCAATTCCAAACCTTCAATTTCCTGAAGAGTCTTCCCGGCGATACCCTGAAGGTCACCATACATTCCTACCGTGGCCTGCATCACCCGGTCGACTTGCTCTTCTCGTTTCGCCCATTGTTTCATCATCACTTTTCGTTCTTTCGCCAGATCATCTTGCAACGTAGTAAAGGCCTCTACGATGGCCAGAACCCGTTGTCGGAACCGTGGGCCCATCAAATAGTCGTAGACCATTTCCATCTTCGTTTGCTGACCTTCTGAGGCCTGTTTGGACAAGGCCACCTCAATGAGACTGTGCCGTAAAGCCATAGCCACGGGAATGGCAGATTGAGGTTGAGTGATCCATACCCCATCAATCAAATCGAACGTCTCCACCGTCTTGGGCAACGCATGACTGACGATGACGGCTAATTCTGCTTTGGCTTGCCGTTGGTCTTCTCGCAATTTGACGAGCCATCCGTCGCTCCAGTTTTTGGTCCGTTTAGACTCCCACAGAATGGTTCCGCAAGGCTGACCGAATGGGCTCCCTACTCGCTGCAGCACATCACCCCCATGTTCACCCTTGGGAACCGGTTCGATTTGATCATGCGGAAATTTGGCGGACAACAGGGCTTCGAGTTCGAGTTCTTGAACTTCCCCTTGTAACTGTTGCGACCCCTGTTCGGCTCGTCGTTTGAGATCTTCTATTTGTTTTTGCATACTCGAGATGGTCTGTTCTTTTTCCATCACCTTGAGCTTGAGCGCCTCTTCGGCTTCTTTTTTGGCCTGCTCTCTCGTAGCGACTAAACCCTCTTGAACACGCTTTTCGACGGTCAGATCCAATTCCCGTTTCGCATCATCCAGCTCGCGTTGCTTCTTCAGTAACTCCGCTTGTTCTTTTTGTGCTTCGGCCAACTTCTCATCTCGTTGCTTGAGGACTTCTTGCAATTCGACCAGGGCTTTGGACTTTTGTTCCAGGTCTCCTGCGAGCAACAACTTGGCTTTTTTCGCTTCCTCAGCCACGATTTCGGCACGTGCCTGTTTCAGTTTTTCCGCAACCTGATCATCGAGCTTTGCCTGGGCCTTTGCCAGAGCCTCTTCCCGTTCCCGCATCGCCACTTCTCGCTTCACACTCTCCGCTTCCTTTTGTGCCAGACGCTGCTCAAACTCCTTTTTGGTGATCTCCAGCAAGGGTGCCGCGAGCGATTCAGTCAGCTTGATTTCCGATTGGCAATGGGGACAGGTAATGGTGGGTTCAGTCATAAAAAAATAAGGGTTGGGTCAATGAAATGCTTCAACATCCCTCAGAGGCTTCTCAATTTAGATACATACGATGAAGGCCCAAGTTTTCCTGTCATTCCGGCAGGCTGGTGGCCGGAATCCATCTTTTCATAAGATAGATTCCCGCTAGAAACCGCGGGAAGGACTAGAAAAGGAAAAACCATCCCACCTTTTTAAACCAACTTAGGGCTCCTTGATTGTATCTAAAAGGGCTTCAACTTGTCCGAAGAGCTCTAAGGCAAATTTATCTCGTTGAGCCCCCGTACATTCTCCGTAGGACTTAGGGCTGGAAAATCGTTTTCCTTCCAGTCGGAATATTTGCCGTCCTTGCAGACCCTTCAGGTCATGACGGTCCCTATGGATTGGCTGTAATAGCACCGGGATGACGGCCCTTTTCTTTCCTCGCAGCAATTTCGGCAACTCATGATCTTGGATGTATTGTGATCCGAGAAAGGCAGGACTCACCAACACAAGCCCGACATTACACCGTTCCAATGCCCGTTGAATGGCGTCGTGCCATTTTTCCCCGACGAGAATATCTCCATCGCGCCAAAATACATACTGATATCTCTTTGAGGGGGCCGTTTGTTCCCGAAATTTTTTTAAAAACCGTTTGGCCAACTCTTGATTGGCCCGTGCATAGGACACAAAGACGTGAATCTTTTTTTTCATACGTGGAAGGGTAATCTTATGGGAATGAGGGCAACATCCTAGCCAACACATCAGAAAATGTACAGGAATTTTATGGCGGGTGAGGACGACCGGTCAGCTCAGGCCCAATCCTGCTCGTGGGTTCAGGGTATCGACAGACAACCGCCCTTTTTTGCCAAACATGAGAGGATGTTGGACAATGTCATGTTCCAACAAATACGTCCCAAAGGCCCCTTCCTGCGCCAAAAGCTCTTTTCCGCATCGGGCAGCGACCGTGAGTGCCGCTCGAGTCAGAATACTCGTCTCTCCAACCTGTGCTCCAATAATAAGAGGGATCCCACATTGTTTGGCTGCTTCCCGTATCTCTAAGGAACGCAGGATTCCTCCCATCTTGGAAATACGAAGATTGATGATCCAGGCATCGGGATCTTCCTGGATATCGCGAAACTGTGCGAGGCGTAATAAACTTTCATCCAGAATAATAGGAATGCCCAGCTGTTGATAGATATGACGACACCCTTGATACGCATTCACCGCTAACGGCTCTTCGATTCCCCAAAAGGGGTAGGAGAGATCCCGAAGGTACTCCACCACTTCCTGCGGACCGGTCCAGTAATTATTCGCATCCAAGCGGATACGGAGATTGGGAAGGGACAAGTCCTTCAATGATTGGATTTTCTCTTGATCCTCCTTCCTACACCCGCTTACCTTGACTTTAAAGTCCGTGAATCCCAATGCGGAAAATTGTTGGACTTGATCATGAAACACCTTCAGGCTATCGGTCCCTAAGACCGCCGAATACTGAAAGGGCCCTACTAACTCCGGATAGCCCAACAGACCTTCAACCGACTGCCTTCGTTGTTTCGCCAGACAATCGAGCGTGGCGAGTTCGACGGCACACCAACCGGCGGGGTTGGCATCAACAACCGCTTGATTGTTCCTCATCCAGTCTTTCAACTCCGTGACATCTTCAATGCTTTCCCATTCTTTGACATAGCGATGGAAGAATTCCCGGACACTTTGCAGAGTTTCGCCCGTCACATAGGCACGCGGACAACCCTCGCCCCATCCCTGGGCGCCACTGGGGTGGTGCCGCTTGACCAGGACACTTTCCGTCCCGCTCCGCGTGGCCGTGGCATGGGAGAATGTGTGCTTAAAAGGAATGTCGAGTACGTGGATTGAGTACCTGGGGCTAGCCATGGAGACTATTCCCGGACATACTTCATGAAATCAAACGTGCAGTCCTTGGCATACTGCAACCTGACCACTTTGAATTGATCTTCCCGTTGGCCCTGTTGAACGCAATAACGCTTATAGGCATCACTGGTTCCCGGTTGCAAAAAGATAAGACGCAGGGGTTGAAGGCGCCCACTATCTTTTTTCGCTCGATACTCTAGGTTGGTTTGACTTATATGTTGCTCCAGCTTGTAGGCCGCAAAGAAATCCAAGGGTGGATGCTCGACATACAGGGTATACTGCAGCGTGAATGGATCGGCCACCATCACAAAAAATTCGATTTTGATGTGATACGTCTTTTGCAAATGGTCAATCGCTTCCATCACATGGTATTCATACAATTTTTCCCCGGTGAGGTTGGTGACTCCACGGCCTTTTTGTAAAAACGTGATCACCGGCGTGCGATGGTAGTGCCCTGTCACTTCGATGAGATCGTTAATGAAGTATCGAAACAGCCCATTCGCGGTCGTCACGATCACATAGTACCGTTTTCCGACCTCCAATTGCTCTAAGGTCCTGGCGTTGGGACGACCGGAGTCCCAGTCTTCCTGCTCAACAAATTCAAAAAAATTGAGATCGTACGTTGGCACACAACGATTTTCACGAACATCTACATTAACACTGCCAAGAAATTCGCTGGAAAGGTATCCCATTTCCACAATCGCCGTTTCTTTGGAAATCCGTGCTTCAATTTGAGGGATGAGGACTCCGCAATTCCCACCTGTCCACGTCACGACCGCTCGCAAATCCGGCCATAATGCTTCAACGGAGAGGGCCTGTTCCTTCCCAACGAACGCTCGCAGTTCCTTCAATCTTCGCCTGGAAATCCGCGGGAGAACGTCAGGTTGCTCTCCATTCTCAGTTTTGCCGGACGTTAAAAATTCCACTAATTGAGGAAATTTCTGGCGACCCATTTCCAACATCTTCAGCAAGGTAGAAGGGTTCGCGGCCGCAATCGCAGACAAATGGGGTTCTGCCAACGCCCAGGCCGCGATGTAGAAGTATTTCAGCTGGTAATTCTCCATATTTGACATGGACGGAAAGGCAATCCGTTTCTGTTGCACGACCGCGGGTAACGCATCAGCCAGCAATCCTGACATTGAACCATAGGGAGTGCCCGTCTCTAAATGACCCTCTACCGCAGAACCAGCTAAGACCAAGAGTTTCCCATCAAACATCTCGGGAATTCCCTGGTATTGCCCACATATGCTCAATTGTTGATATTTCTCCAGAAGTTGGTAGTTTTGAGGGAGCAAGGGAATGAATTTGGGCTTGCCTGTCGTTCCACTCGTGACGGCATAGCCGACCGGTTGGTTGGCATTGATTCTGGGTTCCTTGGTTTCTTCCTGTGTTTGAATATAAGCACGAAGATCCTCATAGGTTTGAATCGGGACCTCCAAACGAAACTCCTGGTACCCGCGTAAGACCTTGAAGCGATGGTCTTGCCCGAATGTCGTTTCGGCTTGATTACCGATGATCTCCTTCAGGAGGGAATCTTGATGGCTTTGAGGGTTCCGCGTCCCATCGAGGAATGGACGCCACAAACGACGTTGAACGAGGACCATACTCGCTTGCAACTGTTTATTATGAAGGAAATTCGATGCACTCATTCAGACACGCCTTGTTTATCTAATCCTGGAGTAAAGGGCGAAGCCATTTGCTCGAGGAACGTGTCAGGATAACTTCGGTTGACTAACCCCAGTTCTCCAACGACTTTTCCTACCGGCAAGTACCAGGTCCCAAAGATCACATCCCACAGGATCAGATTGTTCCCATAATTATGGTTGGACTCTTTTTTCCACTTTGAATGGTGCCATCGATGCAACTCAGGCCCACTGATCACATAATTGAAGAACCCCAGCCGAAGGTCCACATTACTATGTTGAAAAAACCCATTCATGGCGTAACAGACGGCATACAGGGCCAACACCTCTTGAGAGACTCCTAGTATGATAAAGGGAAGCGTATCGAAAAGAAATTGTAAACTTTTATCGACGGGATGAAAACGTCCAACGTTCAACCAATACAATTTGTGAGGAGCATGATGGACCGCATGAAACCGCCACAACAGTTCCCATTCATGAGCCCAGCGATGCAGCCAATAGCGAAACCCATCGGCCACCATCATCATTAACAACATTTGCAACGGAACGGGCCAATCGCCTGGCCACCATTCGCTAGCACCCTCCACAACACCCTGGGCCTTGCTCAAAAAGAATATCCCCAGGCCAAGGGAAAGCAATTTTGGCAACATTCCCTGGATACAGGCCATAAATACCGCATCTTGCGCCACTTCCGCTTGTTTCGGCCACCATTCGGACCGATAGGGTATTCGCCATTCAAAGTACGTCACGAACAAGGCTCCCATAATAATCGAAACATAGGCTGCCACCATGACGTCTATTTCCCTTCCCCCCATGAAGAAAAACAACAGGATCCCACTCCCCATCACGATCGGATAGACCGTCCATGCGAGCATAGTGTTCATGCCTCGTGTTCCTTCGGGATAGTATCCTTGCCACTCACATAGTGAAAATGTCCATAACCCAAAACAAAGGCTGCCAACACCAAATGAAAAAATGTGGGAAGAGTCGCTCCAAACCAATAGTGGTCTGGTACCCAGAAGGTCCCGATGGCCAACCGAACAATCATGGTCAAAAAGTAGAGCCCCCCGATGAGGATCAAGGTCAGTCCTTTTTGAGATGATCCTTGAATATCTCCTGCTCGGATTTTCAAAATTATTCTGACGCAGACAAGCAGAATCAGGCATTGGGTCAGGAACAACACTTCGTAAGGCACCGCGCCACTATGCCACGCCTCAAACGAGGGGAGCACATCACTGATCTCCCAGATTTGAAGGAATTGAGCCAGGACCCGACAAAAAAACATTCCCGTGAAGAAAGCAAGCATCCGCGCATACCGTCTTACATCGATTTTCTGTCCTCCACCATCTGCCATGCTAAGGATCACCCCACATTCCTCGAAGGGGAACTCTCATCAGGGGGATGGTTTTCATATTAATGCGCCCCTAGGATTCCTCCCACAATCTTATCAGGGGGACTGGATATTTTCCTTCGCCATTATTACAGTGTGGCCCATGGTGCCAATTTGAATCACCCAGGAACCATTCAGGCATGGGACACCAAATCCTGATTATCGGAAATTCTGACGGTATCGGAGCCGCCGTCACCCAAGCTCTTTTACAAGAAGGCCATCACCTTGTCGGCCTTTCACGTAGCCCCAGTCCGCTGGGACCGAACGGACCGCGCCACGTTGTTCAGGATGTGTCAGCACCCGACTACCCGGAAAGATTACAAGAGTTATTGAATGAGGAAGGCCCTTTTGATATCTGTATCTATTGCGCAGCCATCGGATCCGCGCTTCCCCTCCCCGATTGTTCACAAGAAGCCCATGTGATCGATGTCAACTTTACGGCCATGGTCCGCACTTTGAGTGCTTTACTCCCTGATTGGATCGCCAAGGGCCATGGTCACTTTATTGGGCTATCAAGTTTGGCTGATGATTTCTACAATGAAGATGCCCCGTCTTATACCGCATCCAAAGCGGGATTTAGCCATTACTTGGTTTCCATGGGGTTACGTCTCCGAAAACACGGGATTTTCGTGACAAATATACGATTCGGCTACGTGGACACCAAACTTCCCAAGGCCTCCTGGAAACCCCTTATGATGACCGCAGATCAGGCCGCGACTCATGTGGTTCAGTGTTTGAAAACTCGCCCCATTCAACTCAGTATCCCCAAAGTTGCCGGAGCCGTCCTTCATGGGATTCGCTGGCTCCAATCCCTCCGGGTGTGGACTACGTAACTGACGTCATTGAAGGGGCAAGAACCCTTGAGGAGGAATCCATGCTCAAGGCTATGGCATAAATTCCGAATTGTGGCACCCAATGCGAATATTTCCGGTAATCATCCCGCCAAAACTGTGGCAATTCCATATGCGTTACGATATGGGAGATATACAACTCGAGAAATTTCTTCTTTCCGGTTTTTTGATAGACATCCCATAGTGCCCAACTTCGACTAAAGTTCAGACCGCCCGCATGGGGAAAGGACGCATGGGTCAAAGGAAGAACTTTTTCTTCTTCTTCGAGGGCCGCGACAAACCAATGTCGGGATATCATGTCAGGCAACACAGCCAGGATGGCTCGAATCCTCTGCAGAGAGGAGGAAAAAAACTCGTCTTCGTGGGCATCCGCTTTGAGGATTTCCTCCTTATCGGGAGGAACCAAATAGCGTTCAACAAAGTGTCGTATTTTCTCGGTTAACATGTGGTCGGCCTTCCCTCGACTCCATTCCCATAGATTGAGGATTGGCCAGGAAAGATTATCGTATTTTCGGTCATGAACCCGCTGCCGGATTTCTGAAGAGGATAAAGAAAAAAGCCACGTTTCCAAACGGGAAGCAATTTCCGATACCAATGGAGCCAAGAGCGCTTCCTCATGACTTTTCGCAAATTCCTGGGTCAGCTTAAGAAACCAGGCATACCCATACGGCATTTCATGATCCAAGCCTCCGCTTTGCAGATCATCGAGTTCTTCTTTTAATAATCCCGGGTCGAGGATTGAACGAACGACCTCTGCCCATCGAGACTCACCGGTCAGTCTCGAAGCCACTAACAGGGCATAACATCCATGCACGCTGGAATGCCAATCAATACACCCACAAAAAACAGGATGATCGGTGTCCTGTCGCAGGAGACTTTGCTCCACGACTTCAGCCAGGGCATGCAGATAATTATTCCGGACGGTACAAAAGGTTCCCCATTCATCGGGCTCGAATGTTTGGACACCAAGGTTCATGCACAACACTCCCACTCCAGTGAAGAGGGTCCGGCTCAGGATGGCTTCACGAAGGTTTTCTTCTCTTCATCATATGCCCATACCGTTCCATTCTCTATGGAGTAAATCCAGCCATGCAGTTCCAAATCCCCCTTTCGTAATCGAGAAGCCACGGAAGGGTGAGTACGTAGATGGTCCAACTGCACCAACACATTTTCTTTGATCGTTTCCACAAATCGCTCTTCTGGGGCTAAATGTCCCAAGTGGTCCTTCACGATCCTGGTCGTCGTTTCGGCTTGCAACAGCCAGGCCTGGACCGCTGGCAACCTTTCAAGTTTTTCCGGATGCAGAAGACCTTTCATCGCACCACAATCAGTGTGTCCGCAGACAATGATGTCTTTCACTCCTAAGACTGACACGGCATATTCAATCGTAGCAGTACTCCCTCCGATAGCCGCACCATACGTGGGGATTAAATTTCCCGCATTTCGTAAGATAAATAAGTCACCGGGGTCGGTCTGGGTGATTAATGAAGGATCAATCCGAGAGTCGGAGCAGGTAATAAACAGGACGGTTGGAGTCTGCTGCCGGGAAAGCTTGTGAAACAGGTCTTTTTTCCCCTGAAAAACCTCAGCTTGAAACTTCACCAATCCGGCGAGTACCTTTTTCATTCGTCCCTCCTTTCACAGGCACGTTGATGATCGTCGATCTCATAGAGGGGGCAACCGGAATACCTCGCCAATATTACCATAGGATAGGCCATTCTTTTTTCTCCTTTGAGAGACCACAAAAAAGGATATCTCTGATTCCTTCTTTCTATACTTGGCTTCCGAGATAACCTATGGTAAAGGGTAAAAGATCCATACTCGGAAAGAATCTTCATTGATATCCGTTCCCCCTCCCTGGCAGGATACAGGATACGTTGACAACACTCTTTTCTCCCCCAAAAGACCCGGAATCCCATGAGTGACACACCCCTTGATTTGGCACATTACCAACGCCTACTGATACACCGTCGCGAGGAATTGTCCGAGGCCCATCGATCAGGCGAAGACGCCGCACAAACCGTAGAACTTGACCAAAGCCGGGTTGGCCGAGTCTCACGGATGGACGCTCTCCAATCCCAGGCTATGGCCAAAGACTCTCAACAGCGAAGAACCATCGAACTACAACGCATTGATGCTGCCCTTCAAAGGCTGGAGAAGGGAGAATATGGAATGTGTCTGCGATGTGGAGAATGTATCGCGCCCAAACGTTTGGCCTTCGACCCAACGGCTCCTCTTTGCATACAATGCGCCAATAACCGTGAAACCTAATCATTCCGATCATAGAACTCTTTTTTCCTATCAAAACCCGTGAGATCAGCGATGCCTCAATCCCGGTCCGTTTCACGAAAATTTCACGTAGCCTTAGGCGTTCACGATATTGAGGAATCCATCAAGGAATATAGTCAGCGGTTAGGACAGGCACCCAAAGTCGTGATTCCTCATGAATATGCCCTCTGGCGCACCGACACCCTCAACGTGTCTGTCAGAAAAATATCCAAGGAACAGCCTGGCGGTCTTCGACATTTGGGATGGGAACAGGACGACATGCAATCGTTCAGGACAGAGATCGATTGCAATCAGATCCCTTGGGAATACTTCACGGCGGATCAACAATCTCAGGAAATCGCTCGAACATGGCCGGCCCCCGATGAGCCCTCATCCCTGTAAAAATCTTTCCTTTCCTCACCTCAATCACGTCTTTGACCTTCTCTCCCTTTCGGGAATATGTGCCCCCCGTGAAGACTATGTCCTCTGACAAAGATTTAGTCATCATCGGAGCAGGTGCTGCAGGATTGGCAGCAGGAATTTTTGCCGCTCAGGCACAACCGGGCCTAGACATCAGTATCATCGATGGAGCCAAAAAGATCGGTGCAAAAATCCTGATTTCAGGTGGGGGACGTTGCAATGTCACCAATGCAGAACTGCATGCTTCGGATTTTCATGGTCATGCCAGGATCATCTCCAAAATTCTCTCCCGCTTTGATCAACAGGCCACCATTCGGTGGTTTGAGTCCATGGAAATTCCCCTAAAAACTGAGCCCTTGGGGAAACTCTTTCCAGCATCGAACTCGGCTACGACGGTATTGAAGGCTTTACTAAGTCGTTGCCAAGCTCTCTCAGTCTCCCTGTTTCATCCACACCGTGTTCAGCAAGTGCAACCAACCCCCAAGGGTTTTTTGATTCAACATTCTCACGGTTCACTCCAGGCCCGACAACTTATCTTGGCCACCGGTGGACAATCCCTTCCGAAGACAGGGTCTGATGGCTACGGGTTATCTTTCGCGGAGCAATGCGGACATACCGTGACCCCTTGCTTCCCCGCGTTAGTTCCACTCGTCCTCCACGAGGATTTTTTCCACCATCGCCTTTCTGGTACATCACACATGGTCGAATTAACCACACGTCTTGATGGAAAGATCGCCGATCGGCGCAGTGGAAGTTTGCTCTGGACTCACTTTGGTATGAGCGGACCCGTGGTCTTAGACCTCAGCCGCAGTTGGGTCATCCCACATGGCCTTGGCCAATCTCCGGAACTTTTCCTGAATGTCTTCCCGCATCAGACATTTTCTGAGATTGACCAATGGCTTGCTCGAGCCAGCAACCAACCGGGAAAGCACACGATATCCGGACTATTGGGGACCCGATTACCCAGACGGGTCGTCACACAACTGTGTCATTACCTGGAAAAACCCCACTCCACGCTCAACCCTCCTCCACCTCCGGAAGGACTGCCCGTTCCTCTTGGACCGACTCAAGTCAATACCCTCACTCGTCCCCAACGACGATGGCTGCTCCACACTCTCACCAACCTTCCCCTACCGGTCATTGCCTCACGAGGGTGGAACTTTGCAGAAGTCACGGCAGGGGGTGTGCCCTTACGAGAGATCCAGCCTCATAGCATGGAATCTCGAAAGACTCCGGGCCTGTACCTCATAGGAGAAATGTTGGATTGTGATGGGAGAATCGGAGGATTTAATTTTCAATGGGCCTGGACGACGGGATACATCGCCGGGACGAGTGCCGCAAAGGCGAGTAACCCTCAGAAACATTACAGGTCGTGACCGTTGAGACGGTCTTTAATGACCTGAACCCACCGTCGTCGCCGATAGTCTTTCTACTTGCAGAAGGCTGACGCCTTCAGTCTGAATCTCTGACGGGCTGATATCCCCTTCATCCGACACCGGGGTCAGGGCAAGGTCCATATATTGCCCCTTTTGAGGATCCAGCTTTACGGCTTTCATGATTCGATGAAATTTCCAGATGAGCCACAACCATCTCGTGCTGCTCGATAACACTTCCCACAACCGACGAGGGTAAAAGATCAGGGGATTCTCGAGAGGCAATTCGGACCGTCGCATGGTCCGGACCCGGCGGCGAAAGATTCCACCTTCTTCTGGATGAGTTTTTTCGATTCGACTCGTCCCATAGGACCATAAGAGGAGAAACATGACCTTTTTCAAATTTTGATCCTTGGCAGCGGCTCGACGAAGGACCGTCTCCACATGGTCCAAGGTATAATACTGGTCCCAAGCATCCTCATAACTCTTCCGCCATTCATCTTGGGTCATTCTGGGATGCTGGGTCGTGGTATGGACTAAGTCATATTTATTCAAATCTGCATCCATCCACACTCCCTGTTCGACCAACTTTTGGTGGTCCTCGGAACCGGGAAGTGGGGTTAAAAACGTGAATTGCAGCATATCAACGGGGAGTTCTTGTTTAATGGTTTCAATATCCCTCCTAATGGCTTCCGGCGTATCCGTGGGAAAACCAATGATATAGCCGGCCACCGTGGTACATTTGTGATCCTTCCACATTTGCACCATTTTCCGGTATTCCGAAATCTTATTCTGTCGTTTTTTGGCTTGAATCAAGGTTTCCGGGTTGAGGTTTTCCAACCCGATGAAAATATTCCGACATCCCGCCCTGGCACATTTTTCGATGAATCGGGGAATTTTATGGCACATCGTATCCACTTGAATGGTAAAGGAAATAGGAAGGCGATCGACTTCCCGCAATTGGATGCACCGGTCGATAATTTCTTCCCAGTTTCGATTGCGGGCAAAATCATCGTCCGTGATGAAAAACCTTCGAACACCCTGTTTGACGTTCGCTCGTATCAAAGCCTCGATATCGTCGGCAGTTCGCCAACGAGACTTTCGACCTTGGACATTTATGATCGTACAAAAGCTACATTGAAACGGACACCCTCGACCAGCATCAAAACTCGACAGACGCCCCAGGGTATGCTTCACGATTTCTGTGGGAAGAAATGGAGAGGGACTTCCCTCTAATCCGGGAAGGTCTTCCATAAAATTATACAAGGGTCGTAATCGTCCCTGAAAGGCATCACGTAGAATGTCACCCAGGTGTTCCTCGACTTCTCCGGCAACCATGGTGATCCCCTTATCCATTGCCTGCTGAATCTCTGGCGTTATTTCCGGCAACATGGCCAGACATCCACTGACATGAAATCCCCCAATCACCACAGGGATGCTCTCGGAAAGAAACCGATCGGCGATATCTAACGCACGGGGAAACTGATTCGACTGCACCCCGACCAGGCCCACCATTCCACCCCCATCCCGCTGAATGGCCCTGATCATCTTTTTCAGAGGGAGTACGGTATTGGTCTCATCGTAGGCGTCGACCTTCAATTCGACATCAGGCCCCAAAATCTCCTGTTCAGAACATTGTAAGGTCAAACTATTCAGGGCGGCTAAGGTATTGGAAGGAATCGCCGATCGCAACCATTGGATGACATACCCCTGGTCATCATAATGACTAGGCTTGATCAGAACGACCCGAAAGGCTTTGGAGGTTGACATCTCAGGAAGGATCTGAAGAATGAGCAATGGGAGTTCAGAGACTCAAGGATCGACCTCAAAGCCTCATCTCCCTTGGTCTTTGATGGCATAGTAGACTTATTACCAAGAATATTCAACCTTTGCCCCAATAGGCCCGATGGAGGTTTTGTCATATCGGACAATCTGACGAACCATGTCATCGTATATTTTTGATACCAACGTTCCGGATCGTGAGTATTTACGTCTGCGGATGATAGAAAAGGCTAACGATCCACGGACGATTGCCCTCTTGACCTCCATTGGCATTCAACCGGGGTGGACATGTCTGGAATTAGGGCCAGGAGCCGGATCCATTCTTCATTGGCTGGGGAATACCGTGGGAGGAAAAGGACTGGTGATGGGAATCGATAAACAGACCAGGCACCTCACCCAATTTTCTCAGCCACCATATTTCATACAGGAAGGCGACTTTCTAGAAATCCCTCTCGAACAAACCTTTGATCTCATCCATGGTCGATACGTCCTCATTCATAACCGAACCCATCACGCCATGCTGGACAAAATATTTCACCATCTCAAACCAGGGGGTACGGTCCTATTGGAAGAACCCGACTTTTCTTCCACACAATTGCTTGATAGACATTTGGATGCTCCCCATAACCGAGTCAATAGGGCCATCTGCCAGATGTTTGTGGATTTGGGATTAGACCCCACTTACGGGCTTCACCTTCCCCATCATATGCAAACCCATGGACTTCACCTCCGTGAAACACGGTCGGACTTGCACCTCTGTCCGGGAGGTTCACCCATCGCCAACGTGATGGCTGAATCGGCCTCAGCCTTAACTCAACAGTATTGTCAAACCGGACTCTGTTCCGAATCCGACATAGACCAGTACAGACACAATGCGCACGAGAAGGACAAATGGGCTGTTTATCACTCCACAACTTCCGTCATTGCCACACGTCCTAGCCCTCCTTAAGCTTATACCATTGCACTCACCATGCTTTTCCTTCTCATTTTCTCTTTGGGGAAGGGTCCCCATTAGATCTGGGCAACGCAGTGTATCCAATCAGATACATACTTGTCACAAGCGTTTACATTCCTGGCATGTCCTTTCACCCACCCAAGCAAACAGCATAATTTCTCCACGCGATTTCTCATAAAATACAGCTACTTCCGGATCAAATGTGATTTAAATCAAAAAGGACCCTGAAAGGAATTATGCTTGCATTTGTTTCGTGTAAACACTGATTCAGAAGATTGAGAGGATGTTCTTTTGGTCCTTAAAATGAAGCGATTCCATCACTTGTTCCCGTAGTATTTCAAAAAGGGTTGGCACGGATGAGACACTCACGATTATCACCGCATCCGGATAGCGGAACAGACTCGGCCATTCTCCAACACAACAAACGTTTTTCCTCAAAACACTCCTCTTTGCCCATGGAATCCAAAAGTCATTCTCCAAGTCCGCCATTGAATCTGGCCCAGAAGACATCCCCGACTCCCCACCCACCCCTACGACTCGCCGTTTTAGGGGATAGCACACAGCATTCAGAACTCCTCACCTATTTGGCACGGACCCCAGGAGTAGAAATTATCACCCACCCTGACAAGAATCAGGAACAGGGACCGGCACATGGAAAACAAGGATTTCCACAGTCAACTGGAAGTACCTCCGAATCGGTGATGCCCAACCTTTCCCCTCACGTGCTCATCGATTTCCGCAGTGCTCATGTCCCCCCCAACCAGCCTGACTTCATCCCGGCATCGAATATCGACATCATCCAACGCCGTGCGGTTGACCTTCTTTGGCATTTACAACGGCAGGAACAGACAACCCAGGGACAAATGACCCAAATCGAAAAACTCGCGAACATTGGGACCCTTGCTTCGGGAATCCTTCACGATATCAACAACCCTTTGTATGTCATCCTGGGATTTTCCGAGCTTCTCCTCGATGAGACCCTTCCACCAGAAATTCGTGAACCCCTCACGGAAGTCGTTCAGGCCACGAAACGCATAATGGCCATGTGTCAAGATCTGAATCTTTATGCTCGAGAACGGCTTCCGCAGTCCTGTGCTCCAACTCGGGTCGTTCAGCAACTCGAAGAAGCGTTAAAGGTCGGGAGGTTTGCCTCCGGGCTTGAGAACGTTCAGATCATACGGTCATTTGAAGCTGACCCCATGATCCTGGCCAAACAGGAAGAAATCATTCAAATATTCGTGAATCTCATCGTGAATGCTCTGCAGGCGATGAATGGTCAGGGCACGCTAACTCTAAATGTGTGGCAAACCCAGGACCATGTCCATCTGACGATTAAGGATTCAGGGCCTGGCATTCCTCCTGAACTCCAGAAAAGAGTGTGGGATCCCTTTTACACCACCAAACCGCCCGGGAAGGGAACCGGTCTTGGCCTCCACTCGGTTCGCCTACTCATACAACATTATGGTGGACACATCGACTTAGACAGTACGGTCGGAAAAGGCACGACGTTTCACCTCACCTTTCCACCCTATCGGCCTTCTCCCTCATCTCCCTGACCCCATTCACCCCCTCCCCCCGTATGGGAGAAACCATCCGGAACCTTTGCTCACGAACTCCCTGAATACCCGCTCTGGCGCCTTGACATCTGTTGCACCCTTTTTTATCGTGGGTGTGCCTTACCATCCATCTTTCCTCCAGTCATGCCAATCATTGACCAGATATGGGATACCCTTCCACGATTTATTCCGATGCTATTCATGCTGGCTTTGGTATGCAGTGGCCTTTGGGTTGCCCATTGGTTTTTTTTCAAACGCGGAGGAGGGTTAAAGGAAGAAGCCAGATTTTCGGCGCGAGTGGGCATGCTTCTCCTCTCCGGGCTGGGAGTCGTGGTTCTTCTCTTAGCCTTGCCTGTAGATCAGGAAACCCATCGTGATCTCTTTGGTCTTCTGGGTCTTCTCTTGACGGCAGTCATCACCCTCTCCTCCACAACCTTTGTTGCCAATGCCATGGCCGGGGTCATGCTACGCGGCATGCAGAGCTTTCGACTCGGAGATTTTCTTCGGGTTGAACAGCAATTCGGCCGGGTGACCGAGCGTGGGCTCTTCCACACCGAAATCCAAACAGAAGATCGCGACCTTACCACACTTCCGAACCTCTATTTAGTCTCTCATCCCTTTACTGTCATCCGTGCCTCGGGGACGATTGTCTCCGCAACCGTTTCGTTGGGGTATGATTCCCCTCCTTCCCAAATCGAAGGCCTGCTCATTCAAGCCGCGCAAAACGCTCGTCTCAAAGATCCATTCGTCCACGTGTTAGTTTTGGGGGACTTTTCGGTTACCTACCGAATTGCGGGGTTTTTGGAAGAAGTCAAACATCTCATTTCGACTCAGTCCTCCCTCAAAATCCAAATGCTCACCACGCTCCATGAAGCTGGGATCGAAATCGTTTCTCCTTCATTCATGAATCAACGACGTCTGGAAGATGGAGTCAGAGTGGTCCCTCCTGAATCACCCACAGCTTCATTTCCTGACCGAAATGAACCTGCGGATCATCCGGAATCTCGTATCTTTGATAAGGCCGATGCTGTCGCACAGGTGGAAGAGTTACGAGAACAGCGGGCTGCCCTGCAAGAAGAAATCAAAGGCCTACACGCCCGCCGGAAAAAAACGGGAGAAAATTTGAAGCCTTGGCTTGATGATCGAATTCAGCGAACCGAGGAGGAAGTCGAGAAGTTAAATCGCCTGATAAGCCAGGCTCAAGATACGCCGATTGACTAGGAACACCAGACCGACCGCACCTCAACATCCCAAGACGATTAGAACGTCCTTCAGGTTGCCTCCTCCTCCAACTCCTTGGAAACGGTCTTAAAATAGGCTAATAAGTCGCGAACGGAAATGACCCCGATGATCGTTTCTTGGTCGATCACGGCTAAATGACGAATTTTTCGATCGGCCATTAAATCTCGAGCATAGTGAGGAGACATTTTTCGTTCCACCGTAATGATTGGACTGGACATTAATCGCTCGACAGTGAGCCCGGTCACGTTTCCGGGCTGTTCCGCCACCGCTTGCACCACATCCGTTTCGGTAAGAATGCCGGTGAAGGTCTCATCTTTCTTAACCAAAAGGGATCCAATCCGTTTTGCATGCATCTTTTTTGCCGCTTCCTGAATACTTTCATCTTCTCCGACCGTTAATACCTCACTCGACATTAATTGTCCCACCGTAGCCATGACTGTTCCCCCCAAAAGGACCCTGACTATCCATGTTCTCTTCTTCGTATTTTGAACCAAATCCCAACAAAGGTCTACTCGAACCCCGTTCCATTCCTTGACTTCACCAAAAATTTATATAAAAATTCATTCATATGAATATATTTTCATATTTACAAAACATTCCCTCACGCCATCCAGGGCTACCAGGCAGCCATGAAAACCAAATTCTTATCACCTTCCTGCGCTAGCAAACTCAAAGTCCTATCGGATCCCACCCGACTAGCCGTTTTAGAGGCCTTAATGTCTGGCCCACAAAACGTAGGCAATCTTATGGAACGATTACAGGTTGAACAAAGCCTGCTCTCTCATCATCTGGCGATCCTCCGAGATCATGAACTGGTTGAAGCCACCCGAAAAGGCAAGGCCATGGTCTATCAGTTACCGGTCTCGGTGACAGATTCCCCTGAGGAAAAAGCCATTCATTTAGGCTGTTGCAAAATTTCCTTCGATGAGCCGTAAAGGAATAGTCCATGATCATACATGCTAATCAGGGACACCATTTCCTTCGCCTTCTGACCGCAATCTTATTCAGTTTTTACCTTTCGGAAGGAGTTCTCTGGGCCCTGGAGAAGGAAGGCAGACTGGTCATTACCGGTTCGTCAACGATGGCACCTCTGATTCTGGAAATCGGAAAACGTTTTGAACAACACCATCCCCAAACGAGAATAGACGTCCAAACCGGCGGCTCTTCCAGAGGAATTGCCGATACCACGAACGGTCTTGCTGACATTGGCATGGTTTCTCGAGCCTTGGGTCCCGCAGAAAGCCATTTACATGGATCCATCGTCGCCCATGATGGTATTTCCATCATTCTGAATTCCTCCAACCCAATCCAAGAGCTTGCTGACGAGGAGATAAAAAAAATCTTCAATGGAACGATTACCAATTGGGCAGAAGTTGGAGGGGCCCAGGCCCCCATCACGGTGGTGAATAAGGCGCAGGGACGTTCCACCCGAGAATTATTCTTACAATATTTTCGTCTTTCCAACCGCGACATTCATGCTCACGTGGTCATCGGTGATAATGAACAAGGCATCAAAACGGTCGCGGGGAACCCAAATGCCATCGGCTACGTTTCTGTGGGTACCGCTCAATACGATGCTTCCCACGGTGTCCCCATTCGATTGCTCCCCCTGAATTCCGTGCTCCCCAGCCCACAAACAATCCTGGCAGGGCGATTTCCTCTCGCCAGACCCTTAACCCTTGTAACTAAACCTTCTCCACGGGGACTAACTAAAACGTTCATTGAGTTTGCTCAATCATCGGATGTCTATGATCTCATCACCAACCAGTATTTTATCCCACACCAAAAGTGACTCCGGCATCCTTTGGGCCCTCCGACTCCTTTCGATTGTGACAGGAAGTCTCCTTCTGTTGGTCTTCGGGTTTTTATTGGAAGAAGCCATTCCCATCATCAAACAGATTGGGGTCTCCCGTTTTTTTACGGATTCTGGTTGGTTTCCCACAGAAGCTTCCTTTGAATTGCTTCCGATGATTTGGGGGACTCTTTCCGTCACCCTGGGGGCCATGTTTCTCGCAGGCCCCTTGGGGGTCACTTCCGCAGTGTTTTGCCATTTTTACGCCCCACCGAGCGTTGGTAAGGTCTACCGGTTTATGATCGGGCTCCTAGCTGGCATTCCTTCTGTCGTCTTCGGATTTTGGGGATTGGTCGTTCTGGTCCCCATGATCGGGGCTTGGCACCCACCTGGTCCAAGCCTTTTGGCAGGAACCATCATTCTCTCGCTCATGATTATCCCCACGATCATGCTCGTCACGTATTCCAGCATCAGTCAACTCCCGATCGAGTATATGCAGAGCGCGACGGCATTAGGCTTTAGGAAATGTTCCCTGATTTGGCGGATTCTCCTTCCTTCTATTCGTTCTGGAATCATAACGGCGGTTCTCCTGGGAATGGCCCGGGCTCTGGGTGAGACCATGGCTATCTTGATGGTTTGTGGGAATGTCGTCCAGATTCCGTCTCACGTGTTCGATCCCATACGAACCCTCACGGCCAATATTGCCCTGGAAATGGCTTACGCTCTCGGAACCCACCGTTCCGCCCTCTTCGTAAGCGGACTTTTTCTCCTCGGCCTGGTCATTCTTCTTGTGAGTGTGGCCGAACGTCTTCGAATTCGGAGGTATGATGCCCCTCTACCATAGAACCTTCGCCGATCAGGTCATGACCGTGGGAATCTGGTTGGCCGCCTCCCTCATCACCCTGCCCTTCTTGTGGTTGATCGGAGACCTTCTTTGGCATGGCTGGGGGCAACTCTCACTGACGTTCTTGCTTTCAGCTCCGCTTGAGGCGGGACGGAGTGGAGGAATCGGTCCGATCATCGTTTCCACAGTCCTCATCGTAAGCCTCTGTCTCATCGTGTCCTTACCACTGGGAGTCGGCACCGCTCTGTTCCTCTCCGAATTTTCCGGAGCCCATCCTCGGTTCGGAAAAATTATTCGGAACTCCCTCGATGTCTTGGCCGGCGTTCCGTCGATTGTCTTCGGACTCTTCGGCAATGCTTTTTTCTGTCAGATTTTGGGATTGGGATTTTCAATCCTTTCAGGAGGCCTGACCCTAGCCTGTATGGTGCTACCCATTCTCATTCGCACGGTGGAAGAAAGCCTTCGAGCTATCCCCCAGAATCAACGGTTAGCCGCCGCCTCTTTAGGATTATCAGCCAAAACAACTGTCCGCTCGTTTCTCCTTCCACTCGCAGCTCCTGGACTATTAGTGGGATGCATTCTGGGTATCGGACGGGCATTGGCCGAGACCGCAGCCTTGATCTTTACGAGTGGGTATGTGGATCGAATGCCGGAATCCTTGCTGGACTCTGGCCGAGCTCTTTCGATCCATATTTACGATTTGGCGATGAATATCGCAGGCGGCAACCCCAATGCTTATGCGACAGCCCTTGTTCTCGTTGGTTTTTTGACCTTGATTAACTTCTCAGCCTCATGGATTTCCGAAAAATGGGCAAAATTCCATCCACTCCCAAATTAACGTCTCACCAATCCTCGGTTTCAGGAACGCCTTCTTGGTCTGAGCATCCGCCAGACCATTTGGGCTGCGAACCGCACATCCATATCCGGGCGAACGATCTGGCGATTTCCTACCAAGGACATCCGGCCCTCCAGAACTTCAGTTTGGAGATTCACAAAGGATGTATCACCGCACTCGTGGGCCCTTCGGGGTGTGGGAAGACCAGTTTTTTGATGAGTATCAACCGACTGACCGATCTCATTCCAAGATGTGAGGTTTCAGGAAGTCTTCACCTTCAGGGGCAAGATATCCTCGCCCCTACCACCAACCTCCTGGCCTTACGTCGAACGATGGGCATGATTTTTCAAAAACCTACGGTGTTCCCTTTTTCGATCAGGAAAAATTTTGAATTACCGTTTCAGGAGCATGGCCTGTGCGATCAGAACCTCATAGACTCCCATATTGAAATGGCCTTACGGCAGGTGGGATTGTGGGAGGAAGTAAAAGATCGACTCCATCAACCCGCCCCCTCATTGTCCGGAGGTCAACAACAACGTCTGTGTTTAGGGCGAGCCCTGGCCCTTTCCCCGGAGACCCTTCTGTTGGATGAACCCTGTAGTGCCCTTGACCCTATATCCACAGGAATCATCGAGGATCTCATCCTCAACTTACGTGGTCAATATTCCATTATCATCGTCACCCATAACTTGGCCCAGGCCAGACGAATCGCGGATTACGTGGCCTTCTTCTGGCCGGTGGACGGGACCGGTCAACTTCTGGAATATGGACCTGCCCAATCCCTTTTCGAAGCCCCACAACATGAATGTACCGCCTCCTACATCTCTGGTGCTCGCGGCTAACCTATTCGTTAATCCCCTTCTTCATATTCCCCTGTATTGTAACGATGGTTTGACGTGCCCTTAACATGGTCGTAACACCTCCGCGCTAGTCTCAGGTTCAATCACATGAACCTTGTCAAATCACTTACAACCTATACCACATCAAAAGAAGGGGAGGCAGTTTTCATGAAAGTCGTTCGTCTGATCATCGCCCTCGTTTGCTGGGGACTTTTGCCCATGTTTCCGGTTTGGGCAGGAGATACTCTCTCCGACGTGTTACGTGAGAAAGGGGTTATCAACAAGGAAGACTGGATTCGCATACAGGCTGACGAAGAAAAAAAAGCCGAAGAACAGAAGAAACAACTGGAAAGTCAGTTCCCGGTTAAAGTCGGATGGGGAAAAAAAGGCTTTACCTTAGAGACGATCGATGGCTTATTCAAAACTGCCATTCAATGGCGATTTCAAGGACGTTTCACCTATCCCGAACGAGGTGATCCACGCTCGGTTTCGGACTTTGATGACGATTCGGAATCCACGTTCGAATTACGACGGGTCCGAATGAAAGTCGGTGGGCATGGGTACAAACCTTGGATCAAATATTACTTTGAAGTCGATTGGCAACCAACCAGATCTTCTGGATCCTCTCCAACCGGATCCTCGACCAGACTCATCGATTGGCGAATCATGATCGAAAAATTCAAATGGTTTCAAATACGGTTAGGGCAATGGAAAATCAACTTCAATCGTGAACGGGTCGATTCATCGGGAAAGCAACAATTCGTCGAACGCTCCATCGTCAATCGGGTCTTCACCATTGATCGTCAGGTCGGTGTCATGGTGTATGGGCACTTGGCCCCAGGCACGTTCGCCGATTCCTGGTACTACGCCGGGGTGTTTACCGGCTCCGGGCGTGGAGAAGCCAACGATGACGACAACATGATGTATATGGGCCGTTTTCAATGGAATTTCCTTGGCCGAGATCTTAAATGGACCCAAAGCGACATCAAATTTCATAAACACCCAACAGGAAGTGTCGCTTTTGCCTATTACACCACGATCGGAAAATGTACACGCTGGTCTTCGAGCGGATGCGGAACTTTAGGCGGAGTCAATTCAGCAGGACTTTCGTATACTTCAGACGGGTCTGCTGCCAACAGCCAGTATCGGCTGGACGGAATGATGCAGGAATTCGCCTTCAAATGGCGGGGACTATCGATCCAACAGGAATATCATTGGAAACAGATAAAAGATAGCAGTTTTGCGGAAGGGGCTCCGGGAAATAAAACGAATCTCATGGGAAGTTACGCACAAATTGGTTACTTTTTCCATTATTTAATCCCCGCGGTACCGAAACCCTTGGAATTGGCATTCCGATATGCATTTGTCGATCCCAACGTCTCAATGGGCGATGACAAACGTCAAGAATTTACCGGAGCGGTCAACTGGTTTTTCGCCGGACATCGCAATAAATTGACATTGGATGCCTCCCACCTCACCCTAGACACCCCGGGGGACTGTAAGCATGAACAACGCATACGTCTCCAATGGGACGTGTCCTTCTAACCTGTGCTTCTTGGGAACCCTAGGCACTCCTCCTCTGGTCCCCAAAGGCTGCCCATCCGAAAACGGAAACACGGATGGGCAGCCCTATGCCAGCATCAACGCCCCTTTCAACGTTTTGGAGAATTCTTACCCAGGGTTTATCTTTTTTCTGTCTCCTTTGCCCAGCCCTTTTGATTGACCTTTCAACCTTAGGGAAAAGTTTGAAGGAAATCTTTATAATTGACCGCTACCTGCCAGGGCTTTCCTTTTAAACGACTTCCAAATTCCCCTTTGGGGGTCGCCACCATAAACTTTCGAGGGGAAAAGGTCAGCCCTCCAGGTTGGGGTTCCATTTGTTCAAGCGGGCGATGTCTGTATGAACCCTCTGCATCATCAAGGTCCTGCCACATGGGAGTTTTTACTGAAAAATTACTCAGGATCACATGAAAATTTCCACCGGCCACAAAAATAGCTCCCGAAGTCGTTAGCTCGAAATCACCGTCTACCTCCACTGTCTCAAAGAACGTGATCAACTCCTCCGGGGTGGCTTGCTGTAAGCCTTGAATGAGATGCGGAGCAAGCAGACGAATTTCAATCTCCGAGAATGCGGGACGTTGTGACGAAGCCAATGATTCGGAACCCAGAACACTCCCTGAATAGACCCGGACCCCTTTCATGATCCGGGTGAGCTCTTCTGTTGACAAGGTCACCGGATGATCGTAGCCCTTACCAGCAAAAGCATCGGGAATGACCTGTAGCGCCACGGCTCGATGGCGACTATCATGGATCTGTAATGTTTGAAAACGATCGGGGGCACAGCCTACGCCGAATAGCGCAACCACAAGCAGTGCTTCGACGGCTAACCATCCATGCATCTTTGTCCTCCTTCTGTGAGTCTCGATAGTACCCAAGCCAATGATCCAGCTCAAGAGCCTTGAAAACCCCCTTCAAACCTCCCAAAACACCTTCACATTTTACGCAAACGCAACCCGACTGAGAACTGTCTTTAACATATCTCTTCTACTATAGGAGACAATTATACATGTTTAACTAAAGGAGGACGTATGGTCCGTGTGAATCAATTCATGACTAAAGACTTGGTCTGCATTGCATCCACTCAAGCCGTCTCGGTGGCGGCAAATCTCATGCGCAGGAGGGGAACCGGGAGTCTCTTGGTTGAACGAGACTCTGAAATCGTCGGCATCATCACGGAACACGACATCGTCAGAAAGGTCGTCGCCACCCACCGACAACCTGAATACGTTCAAGTGGAACACATCATGAGCTCTCCCGTCGTGTGCATCGGGGAAACAGACTCCATTTTCGAAGCCGCAGATATCATGAGAACCTCAGGCACTCGGCATTTAGCCGTAGGAAATGCAGAGAAAATTCTTGGCATGCTGTCGGCACGTGATTTATTAACCCCTGTCGCCAAGGATGATTTATAAAATGAGATCAAGTACCATCCCTGCCCATTCCAATCTTTTTTTACCTGGGCTTCCAATCTCCTCCTGGATCAAGCATGCCTTTTCTGCAGACCTCACTCATCTTTGGATGAGGGGAATCAAGGTTGTCCTCAGCCTCCTCATCATGACGATTCTCTTTGGCTTAACGGGAGGAGTGATCCGAATTTTCTTCAACCTCCAATCCTTATTCAGCTCACCCCTGGAGGAAGTCTTCCGCCAATTAATCGTGGATACCTTAATCATTCTGGCGATCGTTGAGGTATTCAAAACCACGTTGACCTATTTCTCCGAAGGTCGGGTTAAAGTGACCTTTATCGTCGATACCATCCTGGTCGTCATGATGACAGAAATCATTTCCAAGTGGTTTTCGGAGACTCACCTGACACAATGGATAACATTGGGAGGGATTCTTGTCCTTTTGGCCATGATTCGAATCGTCGCAGTTCGATGGTCCCCTACTCGCTTAGATCCTACACCGGATCTCCCCTCCGCCCCCAAACATTCAATCTAAACCTACCTCTGATTCGGTCTCAGGCTTTTTCCCCTACAGATTCAGGGGAACAGGAGGACTCTTCCCATCCCCCTTGCTCAAGGCTCTTCCCCCTGGGGCCGGATGAGCTCGTTTTCCTCAATATCATGACCTATTTTCCTACCTGTACCTTTTACCATTGTAATTTTTTTTTCATCGAGGGTTGTGATTAGCGCAAAAGGGTGGTTTTATGAACCACAAGGTCTGGGGTCCCGTTGCGAGTACCCAGACTTTATGATAACTATAACGAATACAGTAGGTTGTGAACGATCAATTGAGGGCTATCAGGAACTCCGCCATAGGACCACAGCCTAATTTGTCCTGGGCCATTCAGGTTTTCTCCGCATATCATCCCAGGAGGGACAGATAGAATTAATGAGAGAAAACGCCCTAGATTCTTCCTGAATTGGGACCGTGCCATAGGTTATGGCCACCTCAACTGGCACTTTTATGGAAACCCCCTCCCATTAAGAGTGGGAGATTTATTTCACTCCAATCCACATTTGAGGAATGTTATGACTTCAAAACCGATTCGGGTCCTGCTCTCTGATGATCATACACTCGTTCGAGAAGGCCTTCGCTCTCTCCTGACAAAAATACCGAATGTCAGCGTCGTGGCAGAAACGGGCAACGGACAGGAGGCCTTAGCATTTGCCAAAAAACTCCAGCCAGATATCGCTATTCTCGACATCAGTATGCCCGGGCTCAACGGCCTTGAGCTTGCCGAGCGCCTCCGAAAGGAAATACCCAATATTCATGTGATTATTCTCTCCATGCACGCCCAGGAAGACTTTGTCCGAAAGGCTCTTCGGGTGGGAGCGGTGGGCTATATCCTTAAGAACGCCAGTCCAACCGAACTTGAGGATGCCTTAAAATCAGCTCTGAAGGGGGAATACTATCTCAGCAATCAAATTTCTAAACACGTCATTGGTGAGTATATTCGCGGAACCCTCACCCACAATGACACAAAAGAAGAACTCACCTCCCGACAGCGCGAAATTTTACAGCTTATTGCCGAAGGTCACTCGACAAAAGAAATTGCGACACTCTTGCAAGTCAGCACCAAAACAGTTGAGACCCATCGGCTCCAGTTAATGGAACGGCTGCATATTCATGATATTCCGGGCCTGGTAAGATATGCGATCCGGATTGGCCTTGTGTCTTCAGACCGTTAACCCCATTCAACCAACACCCGCTTGGGAAGAAAGGGACAATAATCTTTCTCCATTCTTCCACCCGGTTTTAATTCATGGCAATCATTTAGTGTCCAAGCGCACATCTTTCGCACCTCGTGACCTTCGATCTCTAGACGGTCCCTATCGGTGACTTTCACCACCTCCCCTTTGCTGCCTTGTTCCCTCAAAACCGTGGCCTATCCAAAACGCATCCCATTCATAAAAGCCTCAATTTACGTAGTACAAAGTACATGCTGAAAACACCTGAGTTACTCAGGTATATAGCAAGGCCCCATTAGATTAACAGAAAACTGTAAGGTTTTTCGTTTTTGTAAGGTTTTTCCCAATACAAAAAAAGGCTATAAAATCATACAATCAGATATTTAACCGAGACACTGTAACTTCACTTATTTTCATAACGAAATATACCTGATTTTTACCATAAAAATTACTTGTCCATGAGTAAAATTTGGAGCATTTTCTTTTATATTTGGACTCAAATTTCCTTTTATATTTGCTTAACCATTTCAACCATCCATCTATAGTTCTCCATCACGAAACCTGGAGATATTCTGTCTCAATCATAATGCCAATATCGTACTAACCGATTTCAGAGGCCTCCATTTTGGTAAACCCACCATTTAACCCTACCCTGCTACTGGTTGACTTCCTCCCGGCCCAAGAAGAAATAACTTCCACAAGGTTAACTGAAGCCGGATTTTCCGTTCGATGGTGTCAATTCCCCGAAGAGGCATTAGGCATGGCCAAAACCCACCAACCTGGTCTCATTATCCTCAATATCGCCCCCGATCCAGCAAAAGACTTAAGACTGTGCCAACGATTAAAAGTCGAAGAAGAAACTCATCATATTCCCATTATCTTGGTCGCAAAACCTACCCAATTAGAAAGCCTCACCCAAGGGTTGACCATGGGAGGAGCAGATTTCGTCACTTCACCATTCCAGTATGAAGACCTGGTTGTCCGAATCCACATCCAACTCAACCTCTGGGCTTCCCCTTCAGGCACGTCCCAAGACAGACGGTTATCCACTTCACCTATACTAACAGGTGAAGAGAAAACAACCCCACCCTTCGGTCCTGAAACACCAACTTCCTCCCTTTTAAAAAAGATCGATCGTCTGACCCGGTCGAATATTGCCCTGGAACAAGCCTTGTCGGACGAAAAAGAGGACGCGATGGCCACAAAAGAAGCCTTTGACCAATCTCAGCTTCTCCTTCAAGAAATCCATCATCGAGTAAAAAACAACCTTCAAGTTATTGAAAGTTTATTGGGCCTCCAGATGGATCAATATCCTGACCCTCAAATTAGAAATCTTTTTCAAGATACTCGTTTTCGGGTCCATGCTATGGCTCTGGTCCACGAACAACTCTACAAACAACAAACTCAGGGAACTGTAGAACTTGAACCGTATCTTCGGTTAATCATCCAATACCTGCAAACCTCCCTGCAAAAAGAGCCCACCCAGATCCTAGTGCGCGTTGAAGCCGAGAACATTTCCCTTTCTCTTCACCGTGCAATCCCTTGTGGATTGCTCGTCACCGAATTGGTTTCAAACTGCTATAAACATGCCTTTTCCTCCGCTTACCATGGGGCAATTTTCGTTAGCTTGGCTCAAACCGCAGACTCCCAATATTGCCTTCAGGTCCGAGATGATGGAAGCGGCTTACCGAATGACCTTGACATTCGAAAAACCACATCCCTAGGGATGCAACTCATCATCGCGCTGGTTGAGCACCAACTAGGAGGAAGGATCGAGATCACGCGTAATCCCGGAACAACATTTTCCATATTCTTTCCTCACGATGAATCCTCATGACCCATGGAGACTTTTCAATTCCTTGGGTCTACATTCATCCTCTAGTCCCTTACTCAGCTAGAAAACGCACCAATTTGGAACAAAATGGAGATTCGCGCTCCCAAAACCCATCAAGAATTTAGACTGAGAAACCGAGATATTGCTTGGGGGTCTATTCAAAAGCCTATAAGGTATTTTCATGGGAACTTTCAGACTACTCCTGATTGCCAAACCCTAGGGCTGTGCTACACCTTTCTCTGGGAAAAAGAGTCTGGAGTGTTCCCTCACCTAAGATATTTCCTTGGATAACGGCCATGTTTTTTCCCAACTACCAATTTTCTCCCACTAAAGGTCCTGAGTACTAAAAGACATCACCGCAAAATCTCACACCAGGAAACGAACCCTCTCATGTTCAAGCCAAATTCAGGGCATGCTAAAGGAACAGCCTCTCATGCCAGGTAAAGCCGTCTTGGTCGTCGAAGACGAGGCCATCACGGCCATGGAAATTCGCGCGACCTTGGGACGTCTGGGGTACCAAGTCAGCGGTATTGCCGCCACGGAGGATGAGGCCATTAGCAATACCATGAAGTATGCCCCCGACCTCGTCCTCATGGACATTCATCTCAAAGGGCAGAATGACGGAATCTCCCTCGCTGATCAATTACGTACGAAGTTCGATGTTCCGGTCGTCTACCTCACCGCTTTTTCCGATGACGACACACTGCAACGCGCCCTGTTCACACAACCCTATGGGTACATCGTCAAACCCTTCAGTGAACAAGAACTGCGGAGCATGATTGAAACCGCTCTGTATAAACATCAATTGGATAAGAGTCTTCGAGAGCGGGAACAATGGATCACGAATATTTTAACAAGCCTTTCTGATGCGGTGATTACGACAGATACGACTGGGGCCGTCACCCTCATGAACCCGGTGGCGGAGGCTCTCACAGGATGGATTTCACCCGAAGCGGAAGGCAAGCCTATCACTGACATCTTTGTCCTGGAACATCCAGATAGCCACAATCCCGCAGAAACTCTCGTGGAACGAGTTATTGGCAGACAACATTCCTGGGAGGCAGAGGGGCGACTACAAAATCAATTTCCTTCGACGCGAAGACCATTTATCGCCGCGCAGGCATCAACCTTAAAGAATGAGGAAGGCACCGTGACGGGTTTGGTCCTCATTTTCCAGGATATTTCGGTTCGGAAACAAACAGAAGACCACTTGCGAGAAACGGAAGCGACAATCCGTCACATGCAAAAAGTGGAGGCCTTAGGAACGTTAGCGAGTGGCATCGCCCATGATTTCAATAACATCATGACCGTCATCCTAGGGTTCACACAACTAGGCCTCATCAAAGTTGACGCGGCCCATCCAGTTCAAGACTACCTCCAATTAATCCTGACGGCCTCTAATCGAGCGAAAGAGTTAGTCAAGCAAATTCTGACGTTTAGCCGACGCCAAGAGCAACAGCCCCAGCCGATCAAACTCCAAACAATCATAGAAGAATGTCTCACACTCATGCGGGGAATGCTCCCAGCCACCATTGAGCTTCGCGAAAATCTTTCTGAAGGAACCGGAACTATTTTAGCTGATCCGAATCAAATCCATCAGGTATTCATGAATCTTTGTACGAATGCTGAACATGCCATGCGGGGTACCTGTGGAACACTGACCGTAGAGCTCACATCCATGCATGTGGATAAAGGTTTTCTCACTCAGCATCCCAACTTACGGGAAGGGCCCCATCTTCACTTAACGGTCAAGGACAGTGGCCCTGGAATCGCTCCTGAGATTTTGCCCCGCATCTTCGATCCTTTTTTTACGACCAAAGACGTTGGTGAGGGAACGGGAATGGGCTTGGCCGTCGTTCATGGAATTATCATGAGTCATGGAGGATCCATTTCCGTCACCAGCCAACTTCAGCACGGAACAACTTTTGAAATTTTTCTTCCTATGATTTCCCTGGAAGCCCTTAAAGACCCAGCTGCCACTGCTCTCCCCCCTAGCACGACATCGACCACTCCCCACTCCGCCCAGGGTCGAATCCTTTTTATCGATGATGAGATTGGACTCACGATGCTGGGTCAAGAAATCCTCCATAGCCTAGGGTATGAAGTCACGACCCACAATAATTGTCTTTCTGCTTTAAAAGAGTTCAGGACACATCCTGACAAGTTTGACCTCATCATTACCGACCAAACAATGCCCAAACTATCAGGAGAAATGCTTGCCAAGGAAATCATGCTGGTCAGACAGGACATTCCGATCATTCTATGTACAGGGTATGCCCCAAACTTCACCTCGGAAACCACTCAATCTCTGGGCATTCGTGCCTTCCTGACCAAACCCTGGACCATACAAGATTTAAAGACAGCCCTCTCGAAATGCCTAGGCGCACCACCATCTTCTTCCTAAAGCTGAAGCTTTCTTCAGACCTGTTCAAAGGAACATGATCAAAAAGGGTTCCCCCTGCGGATGGGCTTCAAAAAGTTTAGTGGTTGTAGAATTTTCCTTTTCCGTACGCTACAACGGGTTATTACGTAAGTCATTTTATTTCAAAATTTAAGGCTTTGCCCTATTGCGTGCAAGATCTTTCTGAATCATGCTGTGATTAGTACTATTTTTCCTTAGGTAAAACAACCCGTCCTCCGGATTAGAACCAATCCGAATTCGCCTTTCGGAGTTAAGTGTTACCATGATCCACCCCTCTGTATTAGTCGTAGAAGACGAAGGCATTACAGCCTTAGCGATTCAAAATACCCTCAAGGGTTTTGGCTACCAAATAGGCGGAGTGGTTTCCACGGGAGAAGAGGCCCTTCAGAAGGTTCGGACTATGGCCCCTGACTTGGTCCTCATGGACATTCATCTTCGTGGAAAAATGGATGGTATTCAAACCGCCACAAAATTACGCCATGATCATGATATCCCCGTGATCTATCTCTCCGCCTATACTGACCCCGAAACCGTCCATTCGGCTAACCAGGCCGAACCCTATGGATACCTGGCTAAGCCATTCTCCGAACGTGAACTATTCACCACTATTGAAGCCACGATGTACCGGCATCAATTGGATAAGACCCTGCGCGAAAGAGAACAATGGTACGCCAGCCTTTTTCAAAGCCTTCATGAAGGAGTCATAGCCACAGACGCTCAAGGGAGCATTCTTTTTCTGAATTCATTCGGTGAGCAGGTAACCGGATTACACGACCATGCCATTCGCGGGAAAAAGCTTCTTGAGATCCTCCCCACATTGGGGTTTGCCGATCCAACCCAAAACCAGCAAGCCCTCGAACAACTTTTTCAAACAGGAACCTCTTTCGGTCCGATTGAGCATCAGATTACCCACACCGAAAACGGATTAGATTACTGGCTTGAGCTTGAGGGCTTTCCCATTCAGAATGACGAGAACACGATTACCGGGGCTTCGTTGGTATTCCGGGATATAACCAATCGAAAACAAGCCGAGAAGGAATTACGAGAGAGTGAAGAACGGTTCTCGCAATTCATGGAACATCTTCCCGGACTTGCCCATATCAAGGACATCCATCATCGGATGATGTACCTGAATAAATCCTTCGAGACCACGTTTGGGATTTCTTGTGAAGAGTGGCTAGGAAAATCGGTGCTTGATATTCTTCCTGCTCACACCGCCAAACAACAAATCGAGAATGATCGATGGGTCTTAAGCAAACAGGATTCCCTACAAGTCGTGGAAGACATTGAACAACCGGATGGATTGCATCATTACCTCACCTGCAAATTCCCCATTACCCGAGGCGAGGATCCACCCCTCATTGGGGCCCTGAGCATAGACATTACCAAGCAGCAACAGGCCGAACAGGCTTTGGCAGAAACCTACGATCGACTACGCCAACTTTCTCATCGCCTAACCAATGCAGAAGAAGAAGAGCGAAAACGGGTAGCTCGTGAGCTACACGATGAGTTCGGCCATTTATTAACGGCTTTAAAGCTGGATCTAACCTGGCTACGTGAAACCCTACCGCCTAATCTCTCCTCCTCGCCGGATGCCTTTCTCACAAAAATTGATTCCATGATGGCCGTCATTGATTCCATCATACAGACCGTACGGGATATCACCGCATTTCTTCGTCCGACATTCTTGGATCAAGTGGGACTCATCACGGCAATCCACGAGTTAGGAGAATCCCTTCAAGCCCAAACCTCCATTCACTGTTCTGTGGACATTCCACCAGACTTCTCAATTCAAGATGTCGATGAAGCCCAATCTACGACGCTTTACCGCATTACGCAAGAACTCTTGACCAACATCAAAAAACATGCTGAAGCATCTGAAGTGTTCATCACACTCACACGAGAAACAAATGGCGTGGTCTTGACAATCAGCGATAATGGGAAAGGGATTACCCCTTCCGCTACAGAACAAAAGAATAGGTTCGGGCTTAAGGGTATTGAAGAACGAGTTTGGCTTCTCGGGGGAACATTTAGCATTCAACAATCCAACCAAGGAGGAACGGTCGCGACCATTTTCCTACCCGTTGGGTCAATCACAGACTAACCACGAAATTATTGCCTTTTTTTTGAGCTATTTCATTGAGGGGAGAGATTATTCGCCAATCCGCTGCATGTCTTGGCAGGCCAAGACTCAATAATGGATGTTGTCATCCGGTCCAGTGGAGGAATGTCTGAAAAAATCCAGACAAAAAAGCACGATACACACCTTCAATGCCAAATGTATCAGACTTGACCTGGAGTAATTCATCGGGAAAACACAGGAAGTTTCAGAAAGAGTTTTTCTCCAATCTTTTACTCTTTTACGTGAGAGAACGCATACCCAAACACCTAGGGCCAAGACTTCCTAGTTAGCTCCGGCCATTTCCATGGTTAATGTTCCATTCACGAGCACTCCTTCTTCCAGGAGAAAAACTGGAGAGCGTAGCTGCCCGGTTAACGTGGAGGGGGCTAATAACTCGACTTTTTCCTGGGCCACAATGTCGCCCCGAAGAGGCCCTTGAGCGATAATCTGCTTGGCCTGGATCGTCGCTTCGATATGACCTTCTTTTCCAACCTGAATAAGATCACTCCCATAAATTTCTCCTTCCACCGACCCATCAATACGCACCATACCTTGAACACGCAACACCCCCGCCAGGTGGCATTTGTGCCCTAAATACATCTGGTACCCTTCGTCTTCTCCCGGGATTGAGGAAAACAATTCTTTTGAGGTTTTTTCCGTTTGAGACATACTTTTTCCTTCCTAGATTTTTGATAGAATGGGTATTGATGGACCCATACCATTCCCCTACCAAAGGATTCTAAGAAGAAAATCAGAAAACGCCAATTCCCCTTTCGAGGGATATCAAGTAGGTCAGAGCCTCACAACATATCCCGACGAATGTAACCCCTGTTGGCGTCACGTTACTTTCCTCCGGCTAACTAGCAGCGAGCAGAGTACCCTACTCATTATGATTCATCCAGAAAGCATTCAGATTCATGAGGGAGTTTGCTTTGTCATATTCGCGTATGATGTTGGAATTTCCATTAATCTTGAAGAAGCCGAAAATCGCACCACGGCGACGAAGGAACGGGGGCGGATTAAACGGAAACGGCCAACACCTGAATATTTTGACTATCATCCCCCCCCTCTTCGAATTACCCAGGAATTGAAGAGCGTGACGGTTGGTTCACATCAAACCCTCACCACAACAGAAACCATACTGTATGATTTCGGAGGAATCATGGTCATCTATCGCATTCCCTTGCGAGGAGACCTTTCCTCCCTTCGGTCTTTGAGCGAAGCCTTATATGAACATGCCGGTCTTTTAGAAAGCTCCCGTGCACACGCGCAAGGGCTGCTTCATACCCTCGGGGATGCCGTTGAAAAAGCCAATCTTTCCCCCTTCGTGGAAGACTATGCCATTTTTCATCTGTCCTCTGTCCAACCCTGGATGAATCCCTCTGAACTTATCGAAAGCCAAAAACCCTTAATCGCACAGATTCTCAGGAGCGAGACACAGACCCTCTCAGGTCAAGAAGTCCACGATGCCACGAATGCACAAATTTCTTGGGGAACCCAGGACATCACGGTCATTGACTGGAACGCAGCCCTCATGTTGGGACAAGAGATGGATGATGTTCAGGCTGTGTTGGAGTTCTTAAACGTGGAATTGGTTGAACGCCGCTTTTTGGATCATCAGCTCGACCAGGCCTTGGATGAAGGCTATAACGCCTTAATGAAAAGACGATGGAGTAAGTTCCGTTGGCCTGGATCCCTGGACTCAAAGCTCCGTCATATTGCCGGACTTCAAGTGGACAGCGCGATTCTTTTTGAACGAGTCACCAATACGCTTAAACTATTAGGAGATCAATATTTGGCCCGGGTATATCGATTGGGATCTCAGCGATTTCATCTTCAAGGCTGGGATACCTCTATCGTTCGAAAGTTGGAAACGCTCGACAATTTATATGGAAAAATGTCGGATAATCGGAGCAATCGACGAATGGAAATCTTGGAATGGATTATCATTATCCTTATCGCCATTTCCATCATTCTCCCCTTTATTCCAGGGTTTCCTGGGTACTGAAGACGGTCCTCGTCTTGGGAAGGCGATGAAAAAAAAGGAAGGCGGAATCCCGGAAGCTCACCATCTGTGAATGGGACAAGATTAGGCCACGTGCTTGGATTTGAGGGGAGAGACGGTAAGTTCGACCTTGCATCGAAACACTTTTTCAAACAACAATTTTCGTCTGGCCGTGGTCCATAGTTCTAGTTCAGGGTCTTCTCGAAAAGACACATGAAGTTTCAAGGGATTTCCAAGCACGACCTTCACCCCTTTGATCACCGAAAAATGGCTTCGATCCAGCCCATCAGCAATCCGTAACAGGGAACTCAGCACCAACACCACATGTCTTTGATTCGGCGATAACCGACGATAGCCTTTGTGCCGGGTTTTTGGTGGATTCCGACGATGATATCGAGCCACATTAGAAATAATGCCGATTTCTTCCGAAGAAAAACCAGGCAGGTCGGCATGAGTGATGAGATAGTAGGTATGCTTATGATGTTTATTTTCTCTGATATGATGACCAATATCATGAAGCAATGCCGCATATTCCAACCACTCTCGCTCTCGTCCCCCTAATTGATGCCACGCCTGAGTTTGCTCGAACAAACTTAACGCGATTTTAACCGTGTGATGGGAGTGAATTTTAGGATATTGATATCGTCTTGCCAGTAACAGCACCTGACGACGGCGAATATTCGGAATTTCTTGTTCCGCCCGTAACCCTTCTTGGTGCCGTTGGATAAAATCATAGATCACTCCCTCGCGAATCGCTTTGTCACTGATACATACCCGATCAAGCCCCATCCGTTCCATCAGCATCCGTAACACGAGGACCCCCGGATACAGGGTATCGACACGACGCGGGTCTAATCCTGGGATTTTCAGCCTTTTATCCATCGTTTGCGTTCGAAGCCTTTCCTCCACATCGTTAATCTCGGACAAGGTCATCGTGGCCATATCCAACTGAGAAATGGGTCTACCGGTTCGAGCCAAATGGATGATTTCGGCTAAATTTCCGACCATCCCAGATGTGGCCACTATTTGCGTGATCGGTGACAGGCTTTTTTTCGGTAACGCTGTTTTCAGAGTAGAGACCACCATGTTTTCCAGCCGTTGGATCACACGTTTATCAGGAGGATCCGTCTTCATCAGATATTGATCTTTCAATCGAATCGCCCCTAATTTTAAGCTGCGCACAAATTTTAACCGTTTCGGGGTACAGGCCATCAATTCCACCGAACCACCGCCGATATCAACAATCATGGCTGGGGATTGAGACAGGTCCATGCTATTTCTGACGCCTAAATAAATGAGGCGGGCTTCTTCCTTTCCCGTAATCACCCGAACACGCAACCCCAGTTCCTTTTTCACCCGTTTGAGAAAGTCTCCGCCATTTTCGGCCTCTCGTACCGCACTCGTGGCTATCGGAAGGATCGGGTCAAACCCCTTATTGGTCGCAAGCAGGGTAAATCGTTTTAATACCGTCAACCCCCTATCAATGGCGTCTGCGGATAACCGATGGGAGGTGAAGGTTCCATCCCCCAATCGGGCCATTTCTTTGATTCGATCCACGATTTTATAGGAAAAGTTTTTTCCGATTTCAGCTAATACCATGTGGATAGAATTGGTTCCAATATCGATAACGGCCAGTCGCTTCATCTCTAATCCTCTATGACAGTCCCACTTTTACTATTCATGGTCAGAGAACCGCAAACGATAACCAAGCCCCCAAACGGTTTGGATCGTCGGAGCCTGTTCACCTAAGGCACGTAATTTTTTCCTGAGGCGGACGATATGGGAATCGACTGTCCGGGGTTCAACAGAAATTTGGATTCCCCAAACATTTCGCAAAAGATCTTCTCGATGGATCAGTCCACCCTGCAACTTACATAATTGTTCCAATAAACGAAATTCGATTCTGGTGAGGAGTTGGCGATGGTCCCGAAAGACCACCGAACGAGTATAGGGATCTAACATCAAGCCCGGGATGGGCTGAAACTCGCTTTGAGCAAGGTTCTTCATGAAAGGCGCACCAATTAAAAAATTTCTCCGGATAGACGGGAGTAGCATGCACCTTACCCAACAAAGGTTTCCTGAACGTTAGGTTCGTGTTAAGAATCGGTAAATACCGCTTCATCGCGTTCTCAAAGCAGAAAATGGATCGTTAGTTTCCCACAAACTACCATAGTCAATCACCGTTTAAAAATGGATCTCATGAGCTATTGTTTTGACGAGTCCGGGATGGCCGAATAGCGCATCCATTTTTTGAGGAACGCGGGAGGGTCGAAGCATCATTCGGCCACCAACCTCTTCAATTAAAACCTGTGTCGCTAAAATATCCCATGGATTTAAGGCAGGATCCATCATGGCACCGACAGACCCTCTGATGACCAACGTATGCCCGAAACAATCGGTGTAAGCTCGTACATATTTCGACAGTGTTTGCAGGCGTTGAAACTCAAATTCACATTGTGCATCGACAAATTGCGCAATATCTCCGACCCCGATCAACGGTTCACCGATTGCTGAATCGGTCGACAACCGGAAGGTTTTTCCTTGACAATTGGCTCCCTGACCGCGAGCCGCATCGTATGTCAACCCCAACAAGGGGAGATGGATGACTCCAAGAACCGGGATTTGTTCCTGTGTATCGAATAGAGCAATAATGGTTCCGAACAAGGGAATCCCATGAATAAAAGAGCGGGTTCCATCAATAGGATCCACAACCCAGCGCCAACGCGTGCCCTTTCCTTGCAACCCTTCCTCTTCACCAAGAATATCTAATGGGCCACAATCAGCTTTGCTTGACAAATGTTCACGAATCATCGCTTCAGCCTCCCGGTCAGCCTGAGTGACCGGAGAACCATCCTTTTTCGTAATAATCTGGAAATTTTGTCGTTCAAAATAGGTTCGGATTGGAACGGCGGCAGCCTGGGAAGCCTCCACCGCAACCATCCGCAATTGTGACAATTGCTGATCCCTTAAGTCCTGACTCATTGCACCATTTCCTTGAACCTGTTATCCCTCCTAGGGGCAGGGAAAATTATACTGAATGTCGCATGGGAGCACCAAACGATTTTCCTAGAAAAACTAATACGTATAGGAGGGTCCTGAGAGTCCTCACCGATATAATTTGTGAGACCATCAATATTCATTCCTTGACGCTCACGAATTCCCCCAGAAACCACAAGAAATTGGTCCGGTCGTCAACAATCAACGGTTAAATTCCCGTCGGTCCCACAATGCGGCAGGAAGGACGGCGGTCTCCAAACGACCGAGGAACCACGACTCCAAACCAGCCATCCCATTTGAGGGAAAACTCTGAATTCCTTTGAAATGGTCTACATTTAGGCAAAATTGATAAATTTCACAGTTTTTTTCTTTTGGGTAATCTATAATGGAACCTCCTGCCACATTAGGTTAGCACGGACTCTGCCTAAATAAAGGCATGCGACGCCTATGACAAAGAGAGCCCACAAAGCGATTCAGAAGGAATCCATTCCCTCCACCGAATATATTTCTATTCTGGGTAAGGTGCGTCAGGTTGAGGAGTATGAAACCAAATTTCACATTCCACCCAAATTTATCATTCCCGAGCATTTGGGCGTTCCACTTTCTCCACGAGTCTTCACATCCACCTACTATGATTCAGTACATCAACGAATGGGGCAATTGGGCCTCACACTCCGGAGGCGAGTTGAACGAGGTCAAGGGGTTTGGCAACTCAAAATTCCTAGCGGACACCATCGTATCGAACTGGAGGTAGAATCCGGTAGCCGCCAAATTCCATCTCAATTCCTAGATTTACTCATCGCTTTTTTTAGAACCACTGAGCCGGTACCCATAGGAAAACTCCGCACGTGGAGGACCGGAGTCAGTATTTGGAAAGCTCATAAACTCGTGGCGGAGGTAACCCTTGATTCGGTCGCGTTGATCCATAACAACAAAATTGTGGGTCGATTCCAAGAGATAGAACTCGAAACCAAGGAAGGGGATGCCAAAGAAATACCATCGTTTGAAAAAGCTTTGGAAAAAGCTGGAGCACGGAAGAAACCCCTACAACCGAAGATTTTTCAAGCCCTAAAGCTCTCGTATCCTCTCGCCCCCCCACATCTCGGAACGTCAACACCTCTACACGAACATATTCAAGGAAATCTCTCCGGCTGCCTCCGACAGATACTTCTCAATGATCCCGGTACGCGCCTGGGTCGTGACAATGAAGCCTTGCATCAAATGCGGGTGGGCACTCGCAGGATGAGAGCTCTGCTTCGGACCTCTCGCCCTTTCCTTTCGTCAGAATGGACCCATGCTACTCGGAGGGAAGTTCGTTGGATTGGGTCACTCTTGGGGAGGGTGAGGGACTGTGATGTGCTTCTTGAGAACATTCAGCTTCACTTCCCTGAATTGCCTCAATCGAACCCTCGAGCCTTCGACTGGGTCCTCTCTACCCTCAAGGATCAACGGTCTGTGGCTCGTGCCCACCTTCTTAAAGGTTTACGGAGTGACCGATACCTTCAACTCCTCAATCATCTCGAGGAGTCCCTTCCGCGGCTTACCTTGGTACCCTCATCTTTCACATTGATTGATGTCACTCGCAAATCCATTCAGAAATTACTCACCACGATCAACAAGACTGGTGGTTCCAGCCGAAGCGATGAACTCCATCGCATCCGTATTTTGCTCAAACGAACTAGATATGCCGTTGAAATCGCCTTACCATTCCTGGGAAAACCAGGGAAGTCCTATCTTCAACAAGCTAAACGCAGCCAAGAGTTCTTGGGAAACTACCAAGATGCCATCGTGTGTGAACAGCGAATTCTCGAGTTCCAACATCATCGCCCCCCCAACCATGTCCGATTTGTCAGTGGAATGATGATTGAACGACTTCGGACTTTTCGTACAAGATTGCTGAAAAAAACTCCCAACCACTGGGAAAAGCTCAACAAATCTGGCAAAAAGCTGTAACCTTTCCACCCATCAAGTCGCCCGCTGATCTCTGATAAAATGAGAAAAACTTGATATAATGGAAGTTGGCCTTACATTCCTAGACTGGGATTCGTGCTTCAGGGCTGGACCATGACTAACCCCATCGCTACAACCCCATCCGATGATCTCCAAAAAAATTTGGATGACCCCAAACTCTACCTGAATCGAGAACTCAGTTGGGTTGAATTTAACAAACGGGTCCTGGAAGAAGCAGAAAACCCCAATCACCCACTGCTCGAGCGGATTAAATTCCTCGCCATTTTCTTCAATAATCTGGATGAGTTCTTCATGATCCGGATCTCTGGCCTGCGGGAACAAATGTCTGGTGGTGTGCTGGAGGCTTCATTGGACGGATTGAGTCCTTCCGATCAGTTAGGAAAAATTCGCCAGGCCTTGCTTCAAGACTTTTCCCGGGTGACTCGCTGTTGGCAAGAAGATTTACTCCCCAAACTGGCTGAAGCTGGAATTCGGATTCTTCCCTATAAAGACATCAAACCGCGACAACGTGCACTTCTGCGGCGATATTTTCGGAAAGAGATTTTCCCCGCACTGACCCCTTTGGCTTTCGATCCTAGCCACCCCTTTCCACACATTTCTGACCTCACGGTCAATGTCGCAGTGGTCGCCCGTGACTCCGAACGTGGAGAATGTTTCGCCCGCATCAAAGTTCCAGCTTTATTTCCACGCCTGATTCCGATCCCGGATGAGCACCAGGTCTCAGATGACCAACCCCTCGGACTAGGGGGAGGGCCCGAAGCCTCGAATTTCGTTTGGTTAGAAGACATTATTTCCGCGAATTTGGACCTCCTTTTCCCGGGAGTCAATGTGGAGGCCACCTACTATTTCCGTATTACTCGCGATGCAGACTTTGAGATTGAAGAAGACGAGGCAGGTGATCTCCTGGCCGCGATCGAAGAACAGGTTGATCTTCGTCAATTTGGTTCTGTCGTCCGCCTGGAATTGGATCAGCGCACACCAGATTTCATCAAGGACATTCTCATTCGCAACCTTTCCTTAGCACCCTACCAGGTCTACACCTATGATTTTCGACTTGGACTATCGAATCTATTCGAACTGACCAATATCGATAAACCTGACCTGAAGTTTCCTCCACATCACCCGATTTCCTTCCTGGAAACCCCCACGAAAGAATCCATGTTTTCCCTCATTCGGCGTGAAGATCTTTTTCTCCACCATCCCTACGACAGTTTTGCCCCTGTGGTGGAATTTATTCGACAAGCGGCCCAAGATCCTCATGTCTTGGCCATCAAACAGACCCTATACCGAGTGGGCTCTAACTCTCCCATCGTGGCGGCATTGATGGAAGCCAGAAAAAATGGCAAACAAGTCGCTGTCCTTCTGGAATTAAAAGCACGATTTGACGAAGAAAATAATATTGAATGGGCAAGAAAGTTAGAAGATGAAGGGGTCCATGTGGTTTATGGGGTCATGGGACTCAAAACCCACGCCAAAGTTTGCATGGTGGTCCGACGTGAAGCAGAAGGCATCAGACGCTATCTCCACATGGGCACGGGAAATTACAATCCCACGACGAGTCGAATCTACACGGATTTTAGCTTTTTTACCTCTGATCCCGTTATGGGAGAAGATGTGACTGATCTGTTCAATGCACTCACAGGTTTTTCCAAGAAAAAGGCGTATGCCAAACTCCTGGTTGCCCCTGGTGGGATACGGGAACAGCTTCTAGAACGCATTCAACGTGAAATAACCAGGCAGCAAGAACATGGAGATGGCTATCTTGCCTTTAAGTTAAACGCGCTGGTTGATAAGGCCTCTATTCAAGCGCTGTACCGAGCCTCTCAAGCGGGTGTCAAAATTGATCTGCTCGTTCGAGGGATGTGCGGACTCAGCCCAGGTGTCCCTGGAGTCAGTGAAAATATTACCGTCACCTCCATCGTTGGACGGTTTCTGGAACATTCCCGATGTTACTATTTTAGAAATGGCGGAAAAGATGAATTATTCTTGGGCAGCGCTGATCTGATGCCAAGAAACTTGGATCGGCGAGTGGAGACATTATTCCCTGTCGAAAATCCTACATTACGAACTTTTATCTTTCAAACCGTAATTCATCCCCTACTTCAAGACACCGAACAAGCTCGTCAATTACAACCTGACGGGACCTATGCCCATGTGAAACCCCTTCCGAACAAGAAAGCCTTCCACAGTCAGCAATGGTTCACCGAACAGTGGAAAGGACGGACCACTGAACCACCCCAACTCTGATCGGTTCCAAAACACCCCTACTCATTACAAAACCAGCCCTCAGGCAACAGGACCGTTTCCAGCTCATCCAACGGACAAGGATCCCCATGTCCATCGGCATCCCACTCCAACCCACACAATCCACATCGATACTTCCCCAAGGGCTCGGAGATTGGCCTGATTCGCTCTTTGTCATCAACATTCACCATGATGACTCCTTCCGTAAGTTCTTCCCAAACAAACTGTTTCAAGCTATCAGGAAGAAACGTTCATCGCACATCGTCCGACAAAGTACCAGAGAACTATTTTTCTCCCGATCCGCCTCACATCCCCACCTTCAATGAATGCCTACATCCCTATGGGTAGGGTACAGTTTGGTCATGTCATCCTCATGACGGAACAGTAAATATACTGTTACGGGACTTTGACTGAGGAGAAATCGGCAGGAACGACCGACAAAATGAAAGAATTTGAGTAAACGAGAGACTCTTAGGAAGGGACCGTATGGCGGATGATTTTCCCTTCCACCATGTAGACCACAAGCTCTGCTACGTTCGTGGCGTGATCGGCAATTCGTTCGATGGCTTTCGAGACAAAAGAAAGGCGAATGGCACGTGAGATCGTTTGGGGATTTTCGATCATAAAGGACAACAGTTCGCGAAAAATTTGCTCATGCAATTCATCGACATAATCATCCTCTGAAAGGACTTCCCGAGCCAGAGATGAATCTCCCCGCACGAATGCATCCAGGGACTGCACAACCATATTGGTCGCTCGATCTGCCATAAGAGGGATATCAATATAGGGCTTCAATTGAGCCTCTTCATTCAATTCCAAGACCCGTTCGGAAATATTTTCTGCTAAATCGCTCATCCGCTCTAATTCGGTGGAAATTTTCATGGCGGTAGTAATGAACCGGAGATCTCTGGCCGTGGGTTGCTTCAAAGCCAACAGTTCCAAACACATTTCATCAACTTCCACATCGATCGTGTTGACTTTTTTATCATTCAGAATAACCTGATTGGCCAGGTCATCATTTCGATCGACCAAAGCCCGTAAGGCTTCCCGGATTTGATCTTCCACCATAGAACCCATGCGAAGGATTTTTTGTTTAAGACCAGCCAGTTCTTCATCAAAATGTCGCATGCCTCTTCCCCTATCAAAAATGATTGGAGGTCACTATCCGAAACGTCCAGTCACATAATCTTCGGTTCGACTGTCGGAAGGATTGGTGAAAATCTTTTTGGTATCATCAAACTCGATGAGTTCTCCGAGCAAGAAGAATCCCGTCAAATCAGAGACTCGGGCGGCTTGCTGCATATTATGGGTGACAATTACCACGGTTAAACGATCTTTGAGGGTATGTAGCAATTCTTCGATTCGACCCGTTGAAATCGGATCCAGAGCGGAACAGGGCTCATCCATCAACAGGACGTCAGGATTGACCGCCAAAGCCCGGGCAATACAGAGGCGCTGTTGTTGCCCCCCGGACAACCCAAGTGCACTGGCATGTAGACGGTCTTTGACTTCTTCCCACAGACCCGCTCCTTTCAGACTGGATTCAACCAGTTCGTCCAATTTTCCCCGATTGCGGATATTTTGAAGTTGCGGCCCATATGCGACGTTTTGCCAGATGGATTTAGGGAAGGGATTCACCTTTTGAAAAACCATTCCCACCCGTGTACGAAGATCGGTGACATCCACGCTTGGATCGTAGATGTCTTGTCCCTCGAGTAAAATGGTTCCCTCTACCCTGGCCGTATCGACCAGATCATTCAACCGGTTCAAACACCGAAGAAGCGTCGATTTTCCACAGCCGGAAGGACCGATAAATGCCGTCACTTGATTGGCGGGAATCGCCATATTGACATTCGTCAAGGCCTGAACAGGACCGTAAAAAAAATCCATATCCTGTATGAGAATTTTGGCAGGCTTGGGTTGGGCGTGGGCAGGAGTAGGGTCCATAGGCTCTTGTTCGGTATGTGCTGGGGTAATAGAGGATTTTTCTACCACAACAGTCAATCCTCTATCTTCCTTCTGACCTACCAAAGAGGTTCCAGGTTTTGCAAGATCGGAAACCTTTTCCATAAACATCCCTCATGACTTACACTGAAGACCCAGCATATCGTTTTCGCATACGGTTTCGGAGCCCAATAGCGGCCATGTTCAGTAAAAGAACGACGAGGACCAATATCAGCGTGGTGACATAGACCATGGGTTTCGCCGCCTCCACGTTGGGAGATTGAAACCCCACATCATAAATATGAAAGCCCAAATGCATAAACTTTCGATCCAAATGCAGATAAGGAAAAAATCCATCAACCGGCAATGAGGGGGCAAGTTTGACCACACCTGTGAGCATCAAAGGAGCGACCTCTCCAGTGGCACGTGAGACAGCTAGAATAAGCCCTGTCAAAATCCCTGGCATGGCACAGGGAAGGACCACCCTGGCCAGGGATTCAAACTTGGTTGCCCCAAGACCTAAGGAACCCTCACGATATTCAAGGGGCACAGCAGATAATCCCTCTTCAGTCGCGACAATCACAACCGGTACCGTCATAAGGGCCAAAGTCAGCGAAGCCCAAAAGATTCCGCCTGTTCCAAAGGTCGGATTCGGAAGCGCCTCCGAGAAAAACAATTGGTCCAGGGTGCCACCGACAGTATACACGAAGAATCCTAAACCAAACACTCCAAAGACGATGGAAGGAACGCCCGCGAGGTTATTCACCGCAATACGAATCATCCGGGTAACAGCACCCTGTTTGGCATATTCTTTTAAATAGACGGCTGCAAGCACACCAAACGGCACCACGGCGACACTCATGATCAACACCATCATCACCGTACCAAAAATAGCGGGAAATAGTCCTCCTTCCGTATTCGCCTCACGAGGTTCTTCACTTAACACCGCCCAGAAATTCTTGATGTAGAATTGCATCTTTTCGCCAAGACTCATGGCATTCGGCTGCCACATCCGCATTAACACCCCGACAGGAAGGTCTTTTTCCTTTCCGGCCGAGTCAGCCAAGGTTACGTGGAATCGATCCAACTGCTCGTACAGAGAACGGAGGGCTTTGGTATGTTTTTCATATTCGGCTTCAGCTTGTTTCACCTGAGCCTCGAGATTTGGTCGCTCGTTCGAACCAGATTCCCCTGCGCCTTCCAAAGCCCGAAGGTCCAAACGGGCTTGTTCAATCTGATAATTCACTACGCCAATCTCATCGCGTTCAATATAATGAATCGTTTCTTGAATGCCATTCGTCTTCTTTAATAAGGCTTCGAGCACTCCTACACCCTGTTCATGATCGGAGGCAAGGACTTTTTCCCCTTCTCGTACTTCCTGTATATACCCATAAAAATTCCCCCATTCACGCCGTTCAAACGCGAGGACTTTTGGGGGGTATTCCTCTTTGACCACCTGAGGACGATCGATCCATGTAAAGTCCAATCCATAGAGATCTCTATTCCCGACTTTTAATTGAATCCGCTCGTCTCCGGACCCCTTCTTTCCAGATCCCGTACCTGGGATCATTTCGGTTTGCACCCATTCCCCAAGGATGACCTCTCCGTTTTGTAAGGTCAGTTGGAGTAAATCCTTAGGCCAAAAATATCCCATTCCATTGATTAAGACTAACAGGAGAAGTCCCCCTATCATGAGCAACGATATGGCGAGGGCGCCTCCACAGAGCCAAATAAACAAGGATCCGGAATCGAAATATTTTTTAAAGAATTCTTTGTTCATCATCCAAATTGATTTTCAAACGTTAGATTCCACATGAATAGTCCAACTCACCCATCCACCATGATTGTCTATCAGCCTCAAGGATTAAAATTGTGAATACTTATCCCTGAGTCGCTGGCGAATCACTTCCGCCACGGTATTGATACAAAACGTGAATGCGAAAAGCAGGAGTCCTGATAAAAATAGGATGCGATATAAAGTCCCTCCGTGGGGAGCTTCCGGCATCTCCACGGCAATATTGGCTGAAAGGGTCCGAAATCCATTAAACACGCTCCAATCCATGATCGGGGTATTTCCGGTTGCCATCAGCACGATCATGGTTTCACCGATGGCACGACCAAAACCAATCATCAAAGCAGAAAAAATGCCGGGACTGGCTGATATGAGAACCAACCGAGTGAGCGTCTGCCATTGAGTGGCTCCGAGAGCCAATGACCCCGCGACTAAGTGCTTGGGAACATTGGAGAGAGAATCTTCTGCAATACTAAAGATGATGGGAATCACGGCAAATCCCATGGCAAACCCGATAACGATCGCATTCCGTTGATCATAGACCAGGCCGAGGTGCTCATGGATCCAATGCTTATAATCACCACCAAACACCAAAAATTCAATCGAGGAATTTAATCCGATGCAAGCGGCAAGGGTTCCCCCAACGACCAGGGTCAGGAACAATAAATCCAGTCCGAATTTCTCAAAATGTTTTACCGGCCTAGGTAACATTTGCCAGATCACACACACAATTCCTATTACCACCGGCAAGAGAAGCATCGCGGTTAAAATTGATGGAAGTATCTTTTCTAAAAGAGGAGCAAACCAGAGCCCGGCCAGAAACCCTAACACCACCGATGGTAGGGCCGCCATGATTTCAATCGTGGGTTTGACGATTGACCGAAGGTGGGGATGCATGAACATGGCGGTATAGACCGCCCCCATCACCGCTAAGGGAATAGCCAGCACCATGGCATAGAACGTCCCCTTTAAGGTGCCGAATATGAGCGGCATGAGTCCAAATTTCGGTTCAAATTCATCTGACCCGCTCGAGGATTGCCAGATCAGTTCCGGAGTGTCATATCCTTCATAGAGTAAGGGAGCAAACAAGGCTTGAAAGGTGACTTCAGGGTGAGGATTGTGAATGGAATAGGTTTTGAGTGATCCGTCGCTTCCCAACCAAGCCAGCCCATCCGCTTTGGGAGAAAATCTCAGGGCACGCGTTTCAGTAGGAGAGGGGTTAAAATTCAACAAGGTTTTTCCAGTGGTCGCATAATGTAGGAACACTTCCCCCTGACTATCTGAGGAAATAAACCCCTTATCACGTTGTGAAACAGACAACCCTTGCACTTGACCGTGATGTGTGCGAAATGAAGCCACTTTTCGCATAGGCCGTTTCAAATGATTCCCCATACGCTCCTCTGGAACCCAAGTCATCACTCGTCCGCTTTTCGTTCCAACCACCAACGTACGGTCACCCAACAAATACGCGAGGGCGGTCACGGCATCTCCTGCTTGACTCACAGCCACCCGTCCAACCTCTGTGGCAGCCCCCTCTCGTAACAACCATACCAGCAATTCTCCTTGATTCGTTCCCGCTATTAACCGTTGCCCAAAACCATCCAATACCATTTGAGTAATCGTCACTCCCGCAGGCACGATCAACTGACGCTGAGAGATCGCGACTTCTTCAGAGAAAGAAAATTCATCCGGTTCTTTCACCGTGGTCATCCATATGTTTCCTGAGGCAGATAACGCGGCGATGACTTGCTGATCATCTTGTCGTGCATGGGCATGCAGGAGCAATTCCTCCCCTTCTGGCATAGCTGAAATAGAATTTTGAATTTTCCGACTTGGAAGGATGCTCCGCTCATTCCCTTCAAACACCGAACGAAAATTGACTGACAGGGGATATACAAGGCCTGATTTTGTGGCAAGGCTTAATTTATGCCCTTTTTGTCCTATTAACACCGCTGACTGTACGGTGTCTTCAATGGGAAGAAGACCGGAATGTTCAGCAATGGCTCGCTCACCGGCAATATCAAAGAATTGGATATTACTGCCAGCCACAACAAAGGCAATCTCTTGATACTCATCCACTCCGACCAACGTGGTATTCAACGAACCCTCATTGGTTCTTTCCACTTGCATATAAGCCATTTCGCTTCCAGTTGCCGATCGAAACAACGGAAGAATTTCCCATACCAAGTATGCGAAAATTCCCATAATGCTTAAAATGGTCGCGATTCCTCCTACCCAGACCACCATACCTGCAAGACGATCCATGAGTTGCCGAACGCGCCGATGTCGGGCTTTCCGCTTCGTATTCATAATTCGTCCTGATGAATCGGAACTGGGGCCAACTTCAGGGGCGGTGGACTCACGTGTGTACATTAGGTCAGGGAAGGTGCCGATGGATTGGAGACAAAAAAGCCACCTCCCGGAGTATCATCCGAAAGGTGGCCCAACGGTTTTTCAATCTGATTATTGAAGGTCGGCACGTTTTTTTTCAATCAGGCTGGCACTCAGGGGAAAATAGCCATCTTTAATGACAACAGCCTGTCCCTCCCGACTGTACACGAAATTAAAAAACTCTCTCAAGATTGGAGAGAGGGGTTTATTCGGAGCTTTATTCACATAGACGAACAAAAATCGAGCTAAGGGATACGCCCCTTTTGAAGCGTTTTCAAAGGTGGGTTCCACGAATACTTCCCCCTCTTTCAATGAAAGGGGAATTGCTCGCACGCCGGAGGTTCGGTAACCAATCCCGCTGTACCCCAATCCAGCTCGGTCTTCCGTCACCCCCTGAACCACGGAAGCAGATCCCGGTTGTTCTTTGACTTGATCTTTATAATCTCCGTTCATCAACACCTTCTTCTTAAAAAACCCATACGTCCCTGAAGCGGAATTTCTTCCGTATAAACTCACAGGAGTTTTTGCAAAAAGGCCATTTAATCCGAGTTGTCCCCAAGAGGCTATGTCCTCTTTGTACCCTTGCCGACGGGTCTTGGAAAAAGCCGCATCGACTTGTAACATGGACATACCGGGAATAGGATTGTCTTTGTTGACATACACGGCTAATGCATCGATGGCAACCGGAAATGGGGTGGGCTTATAGCCGAATTTCGACTCAAACGCATCCATTTCCTTTCCCTTCATCTTTCGGGACATCGGTCCCAATTGGGCTGTTCCTTCGATTAAGGCTGGGGGAGCCGTACTGGAACCCTTTCCTTCAATCTGAATTTTGACGTTCGGGTATTGTTTGCGAAAACCCTCTGCCCAGAGAGTCATTAAATTATTCAAGGTATCCGAACCAATACTATTCAGATTCCCAGAGACTCCACTCACTCGCGCATAGGCTTTCCAATTAGGGTCATTCATCTCCTCTTTAGCCCAAGCACTGGAAGAAATTCCTAAGCCATATACCACGAGACAGAACCCTAAAAGGATTCCAACGATTCCCCCATTCCGAATGATTGACTTAGACTTCATGAATTTCTCCTCCTTTTCGTGAGATAAAATTGTACGAACTTCAGATTTCCCTCATGTAACATCTATGTTACAAAAGTGTTAAATTGGTCATTTTCCCCTTAAAAAATAAGGAGATATGAGTCAAGCCTTAGCCAACAAGAATGCATTAGCTACCTTAACGGGAATCATAGCGAAAGAATATTGCTATCCCGTTGGGTTCAGGTTACGTCTTTGTAACTTATTCTGATTTTCTAGAATATTTTTTTAGGGGAACGGTTTTGATCGGTAAAGGAAGAAACCGAGAGCAAATAACATGAAACCCTTTTTGAGGTAACTAAGAAGAAAAGCGAGGGTGATGTTCCATTCAACACCCAATAAAACACCAAGGTTTATACCCCTTGATTGGCCTTAGAAATATGCATGAGATATTCTATTTATTTTCAATACAGACTTTGGAGACCACAGGCAATACCACTTCCACCATCGTGCCCTTCCCGACTTCACTCTCTATGTTGAGTGTCCCGCCTAGCAGATGAACCAGATGCTTGACGATAGACAGACCAAGTCCGGTCCCTCCCTCTTCCCGTGAACGGGCACGATCCACTCGGTAAAAGCGTTCTGTGAGACGGGGCAATTCGTTTGAGGGAATGCCCTGCCCTGTATCTTGAATTTGAAAAGCAATCCTTTCCCCTCGTTCTTTGGCGTAAAAGGAAATCTTGCCATCATCCGAAGTGAATTTAATGGCATTATCGATAAGGTTGACGACAATCTGAATGACTCGGTCCCGATCAGCCCAGGCAGCCACCTCATCCTCAATTTGATTAAAAAGATTGAGCCTCTTTTTCTCGACTTGAGATTGGAACATTTCCACGACTTCATCCACGACCATTTTCAAAGGGACAGGTTGATGCCGCAGGACGACTTTTCCTGATTCAATTTCAGACAGACTGCGCAAATCATTCACGAGCCTGGTCAATCGATCCGCATTCTGGTGGGCCACATTTAAAAATTTTCGGCATTTCGGAGTATCTAGAGAGACTTCATCCAACAGGGTTTCCAGGTAGCCCACGATAGCCGTCAAAGGCGTCCGAAGCTCATGTGCCACATTATCGATGAATTCCGCTCGAACCTGCTCCAGCCTTCGGAGTTCGGTGAGATCATGCAGGACAAGGACACAGCCTCTTTTTTGGGAAGAATAGGGAAAGGGAAGCGCATACACTTCTAAGACCATTTGAGTGGGTGCATAGAGGGTAATCTCATCCCGACGGCTTTCATGAAAGGCCAATTGTTGGGAACTCTCGACTAATTCCGCCAACTCTTGATTGCGAATGATTTCCCATAGGGATTGACCTTGTATCGCTTGAGCATTTAATCCCAGAATACGATTCGCACTGGAATTGGTAAAGAGCACCTGACCTTTGGGATCGAAGGCCAACACCCCTTCGACTAAATTTTCCAGGATGGAAACGAAGTTACTCCGATCCTCATTGAGATGCTCTACGTATTTTTGAGTCTCTACGACGATTGAAGAAAATCGTGATCCAAGGTCCTCAGTCGATATATGATTCACCTCAGAGGAATCCTGACCGATCAATCCCTGAAGTTCCCCCATACCCTTCCGTAACACTTTCAAGCCCTTTCGACTCCGATTCCATCGCGGCGCAATCGACACGTAGCTCAATCCCAGCAAAATCATCCCCGCCAAAACCAGGGCTACCCAAGACCATTCCAGGGTCGCTCCCAGACCGATAAAAACCATGGAAGTCCCCATCCAGGCAAGAAGAGTTAACGGTGAACTTGGCATAGGGTATCCCCAAAATCCGACTCGATGAATGAATTAGGGGTTTTCAGCATTAAAGCGATAGCCAACCCCCTTTACCGTCACCACCCGTTTATCTTCTTTTCCTAGCTTTTCGCGTAGTCGACGAATATGTACATCAACTGTCCGAGATTCGATATCGACCGCGTTGGAATACCCCCAGACGGTTTCCATGATTTGATCTCGATTGAGCACACGCCCATTGGCTTTCATCAATGCACAAAGCAAGTCAAATTCTTTCACCGTGAGGGCTACCAGGGAACCCTCCACAGATACTTGATGCTTTCCCTCATCAACCTCTAAAGACCCCACTCGCTTGATCGAGGACACCTCTTGAGATTGTCCCCTCCGCAAGACCGCTTTCACTCTCGCGACCAATTCTCGTGGGCTGAAAGGTTTCACCATGTAATCATCGGCTCCCATTTCCAGACCGACGATACGATCCACTTCCTCAGCTTTTGCGGTGAGCATGATGATAGCCACATTGGCAGTCTTTGGGTCTTTTCGTAACATTCGACATACTTCCAAGCCATCCAAGCCCGGCAACATCAAATCCAAAACCATGAGATCGGGCGTTTGTTCTCTGGCGAGCTTTAGGGCGCTTTCGCCATCGCAGGCCTCCAAACATCTTAACCCGGACTTCTCCAAATGGTATCGAACTAACTCCAACAAATCCTTTTCATCATCAACGACTAACACAGTTGGGGACATGACGGGCTCTCCTCAGGCAAATACATCAGGGGTTCAGCTTTTCCATCCTTCAATGACCACGCGCTTTGACATGCTCAAAATACCGTTTTATGGCAGCCATGGCAAAGCAATCGTCTTCGTTATACTCTAATATTCGGTTGAGCACTGCCTGATCGGTGGGGTTATTGAGGTATTCATTATACCAGGCGATGGAATTCGCTCCGGAAGGATCGACGTCTCTCCACCTGAATCCAATGAATTTGGCGATATGTTTGATTCCATAAGAAAACGTCGGCCAATCAGAGTACTCCACGACGAGGTGTTGGTATAAATCATATTCACTTTGTCGATATTTCTCAAATGTATCCCGATCTAATCTATATTTGTCCATAAGATGCCTGAGAGTCGTTCGCTCCTTATGGGAATACACATAATAAACCGCATTATCGGTACCTTGAATAAATTCCCAAAACTCTCGAACCGTCTGTTCTTCTTCCTCCGGGGTCCTGGCTAAATAGGGAAGATAATGAGACTGCCCACCCTCGTCGTACATGACCAATCCATACAGATAGGTCACACCCCGCGTGGGATCATCCTCAATATCAAAGTAGATCTCCTGCTTGTCCGCGGGAAACTGAAACCCAGAGCGAACTTCCGGTTTTCCACTGATTAACACCCTGGCACGATTTTTCATCCGCCTCAACGAAGCTTCGCCCATGCGAGGAATCTTATTGGGAGGCTCCAGATAGGCCTCGACGTTCATTCCCGCAATATCTTGCACCGTGTGAAGTCCAGCCTGCCGAAGAGGAAACTTTTGTTTTCCCACAAAAAACAATCCACTGGGATCTGACTGTTCATGCACCCATCGATGACACCGCGTAAACCATCCACACATCGTACAATGACTGCCGAGAACCGGCTCGGAAGATTCTTCCCCTTCCACTAAGCGTTTCACTTCTTGGAGAGCCATGTGAAACCGCGGTTCAAAGTATTCCGGTGAAAAGGATTCTAGTTCCTTATGGATATTGATAATTCGGCCTTCCGAAGGAACAGACCCCTGAATCCTTTCCAAAATCATGCGGTAAAACAGCACCTGGAATGCGTAATGTTCTTTGAATTTGGGTTTTCTCCCCCCCGGCTCGTCCCAACCCCGTCCGGCTTTGATATCAACCGGCTCATACAAATACGAGCCGAATCGGGAGGTCCCATCTTGACGCTTGACGAGCAAATCCGGACGTCCGACAAAGTTTTCGTACATCAAGCATCCCTGGTAAATTACCTCGGTCCCACGGCCCATCTCTTGGAGTGTTTGTTGAGCGGCTCGATCGATATCCAGCTGTTGAAGATCAACAATATCCTGCTCTCCAAGAGAATCAATATATTCCCGTTCAGTTTGCAGCCCGAGCTCCCATAGCAACTTGACGAAAGATCCCACTTCGGTTTTCTGCGAAGGATCTCCCTGAGCATCCAAATACACCCGATGCGAACATTTCGTGTAATTGTACAAGTCCTGGGCAGTAATGCGAGGTCTCAACATGGCGAGGGAAACGTCAACATACTTCTCATCTAAGACTTATGTCGGAAGGGAGGAAAAGTTTCTATCAGGGAAAGTCAGAGATCTACTGTTAGATAGGCTACCATACCCGGAGAGGAACTACTACTAATCGAACACGACCGTTTTCCGTCCGTAGACCAATACCCGCCGTTCAACATGTGATCGGATAGCGCGAGCAAAAACCAACACCTCCAAGTCCCGTCCCTTGCGGATCAAATCTTGAACGGTGTCTCGATGTCCTATCCGAACAACATCCTGTGCGATGATCGGGCCTTCGTCCAAATCGGCAGTCGCATAGTGGGCCGTCGCCCCGATGATTTTGACCCCACGGTCATAAGCTTGATGATACGGCTTAGCTCCGATAAAGGCCGGGAGAAATGAATGATGAATATTGATGACCGGGCATCCAACTTCTTTTAAAAAGTCTTCACTCAAGATTTGCATGTATCTGGCCATCACGACTAATTCCACGTTTTCGGCCTGAAGTGCATCCAGGACCTGACGTTCCTGTTTGGGCTTTTCACCCTTTTCTATGGGAAACCATTTAAAGGGTATCTGAAAAAGCTGAGCCCACCATTCAGCGGTCTGATGGTTGGAAATAATGACGGGAATCTCCACATCCAATTCATTCCTTCGATACCGCTGTAATACGTCAACCAAACAATGGTCATATTGTGACACTAAGATCCCGATCCTGGGCTTCTGATCGGAAAAATACAGTTTGAAATCCATATTATGGATTTTGGCGATTGGGAGAAAGGCATTAGATATTTCTTCTTGAGGAATTTGAAACTCTTCTAAATCAAATACCATTCTCATCAAAAAATCGCCCGTTTCTTGGTCCGTATGATGGTCAGAGTCCAGGATATTTCCCCCAAACTCATTGACAAACCCTGAAACTCGAGCCACTAAACCCTTATGGTCCTGGCAGCTAATCAACAGGGTGGCAGTGTTATTCGGCATCTGTGTTCCCGGATAATGACTATGGTCCCCTTACGATGGATGCCTGGATATTACCTCAATGTTTCGTAAACGGGAAAGAATGACAACGAAAGAGGGAAACCGGGTTGAGCTTGAGACATTCAGACCCCGTTTTCAGTCCCTCGAACGGCCACACCCTCAACCTTGGGAACCCATCGTTTGGTCATATTCGGCGGCCTCGACGAAGAAATAGGTATGGCAGGCACGATCGATAAAGGTCTTGGTCAGGGTTGGAGGTACACCGTTAAATTTGGCAATACTGATGATTTGCTCGATTAAGTCTCTAGGATGACAACTTCGCATATTCAGTTGGTACTTTTCATACACAAACTCCAGGAGATAATCGACGGCATCGGAATCAAACGGGACCCCTTTTTTATGGCAAACTTCTTCAAAAATTTGCTTGAATCGCTCGGGCGTAGGATCCGCAATGTAAATTTTATTCCTGATCCGTCTCAGGAAAGCTTCATCCGCAAGTTTAGCAGGCTCTAAATTCGTCGCAAACAGTACGATGGTATCGAAGGGAACTTGAAAAACCTTTCCGGTATGGAGAGTCAAATAATCCACCCGCTTTTCCAGCGGAACAATCCAGCGATTCAGAAGATCCCGAGGACGGACTAACTGCCTTCCGAAGTCATCGATCAGAAAGACACCCCCATTAGCTTTGATATGCGGTGGTGCTTTGTAATATTTGGAAGAGGGGTTAAACGATAAATCCAACGTCGCCATCGTCAACTCTCCTCCAGCGAACTCAATGGGGCGCTTACACAACACCCATCGGGTATCACTCTCTACTTTCGCTTCAATCAAGGATCGGCTTGTTTCCGTCGTTATTTCCACCGGCACATGCGTAATGGGATCAAAGACCTGGATGATTTGTCCATCAACCTCAATGGCATGCGGAATAAAAATCTCTCCCCCACCAACCGCTTCCAGCATCTTTCCAATGGCTTCGGCCATCACAGTTTTTCCATTGCCGGGAGGACCATAAAGAAAGATGGCCCACCCTGAATTGACCCCTTCTCCAATCTGATCTACCGTCCCGGGAGTCAAGACCAAATGCTCGGTGGCATCAGTGACCGTTTTACGATCAACCGTAAGGTTACTCACTGGCTGACTTTTCACCATTTCAATATACTGCTGGAGGGTGACAGGCGCAGGACCTACGTATCGACTTAATTCAAAAAATGCCGCAGCTCGTTGACGCCCGGCTTCCGTCAATATATACCGAAGGAGTACTCCGAGAGACTCCCCATGTCCCTTCACCTCACACATCTTCTCCCGTTGAATAATCGTAAACAATTCTTTCATCACCCCATAGGGGAGTTTCATGATCTCTCCCGCCGACCGTTCCGTTAATTCTCCAGCCGTAAAGAGCGCTTTCACGAGTATCTGGACAAGCATTTCTTCTGGCAATCCAGTCTCTTTGACCGACCCTGGAGCAGGAATGGTACGCGCATTAATTGCGGTGGAGGAGGAATCTCCATTTGAAGTCATCGTGGCAGCGGAACTCATTCGCTATCTCCTTTGTTGAATCATGGAAAGAAAAAGTATCATTAAGCTCAGCAAGGGTACCTCTATCCTCTTCCTAGAACTTTATAATCACTGTACAATGAGTTAGGGGACGTAAGGTATTTGAGAACAGATCTCATTCTTCTCACACTCCAAATCTAATCTGCAAAATGTGATGGCCTTCCCCACTGGATTTCAAAAATTTCTTTTTCTCGGCTTAACCTGTCTTATCAGTGCCCTTGGGTGTACCGAAACACCCTCGGAAACAATCCTGCGCTTTGGCGTGGCCACGGCCCCGAACAATTTTGATCCTCGATTCGCCACAGATGCGATTTCCGCTCGCTTGAATCGTCTTTTTTACTCACGTCTCGTCGATTTCGGGCCAGACTCTCTGCCGATTCCTTCTTTAGCCTCCTGGGAAAAAATTTCTCCGACTCATTACCAATTTACCTTGAAAGAATCCTCACCATCTTTTCATAACGGCCAACAACTTACGGCCCAAGACATCAAAGCGACCTATGATTCAATCCTTGCCTTCAGCCCTGCTTCTCCCCATCGAGGTCTCCTTCGCATCATCTCGAAAATTACGATTTCCGGTGACTCGACCATTGACTTCTTCCTACACCATGCGGACGCATTTTTCCCTGGCTATTTAGTTATCGGCATTCTTCCCTCAAACCTTATCACCAGAAACCACCCCTTCAACGTTCACCCTATTGGTAGCGGCCCATTTGAATTCCAGAGCCAGCCTGATGAAACCCGGGTGCAAATCAAACGTCGTTCTGATGGACAACTCATTGAGTTTGTACGAATTCCCGACCCTACCGTCCGAACCTTGAAACTTCTTGCCGGCGAAGTTCATGTGCTTCAGAATGACCTGCCTCCTGAACTCGTTTCCTACCTTTCTGACTCCGAAGGAATCACGGTGCATCATTACCAAGGGTCCAACTTTGCCTATTTAGGGTTCAACCAATCAGACCCCATCGTCGGACAGCTGGCCGTTCGACAAGCCATTGCTCACGGCATCAACCGGGAAGACATCGTTCGCTGGGTACTACGAGGGAGAGCGAGGCTGGCCCAGAGTGTATTTCCCCCAGATCACTGGGCTGGACATTCAGAGTTTTCCGGGTATGAATATAATCCGGACAAGGCCAGACACCTCCTCCAACAAGCAGGGTTTCATGGAAGCCACACACCCAAAATCATCTACAAAACCTCCACGGATCCCTTTCGCCTCCGTTTGGCCACAATCCTCCAAGCCCAGCTGAAACAAGTCGGAATTGATGTTTCTATACACAGCCATGATTGGGGAACCTTTTATGGTGACATTAAGTCTGGGCACTTCCAGATGTACAGCTTGGTCTGGGTTGGCTTAAAAACTCCTGACATCTTTCGTTACGCCTTTCATAGCTCCTCGGTGCCTCCTCAAGGGGCCAATCGAGGCCGCTTTTCGAGTCTGACAGCCGACCGGCTCATTCAGGAAGGGGAACAAGCCCTGGAACTCTCAACACAGCAAAGCATTTATCACTCCCTTCAAGGGCATCTTCTGGACACCCTTCCCTATGTGCCCCTGTGGTATGAGGATCATGTGGTGGCCACTTCCTCCAACATCGTCGGATACGAACCTGGAACAGACGGAAACTACGACGGCTTAAGCGATATCCAATGGCGGTCCAAACTTTCCCCTCTTATTTCTCAGTCCATTCAATAACATTAATGATGCCGATGAAGAGATACTTCTCATCCGCTCAAAAAAAAACTGAATGATCCATTTTTTTACTACTCGTATTTTGAGTGCGTTATTCAGTATTTTTGGTGTCGTCACCCTCGTGTTTTTCTTGATTCATCTCATTCCCGGAGATCCAGTTGAGGTCATGCTGGGAGAGTCGGCTCAGCAGGTTGACCGAGAAGCCTTACGGATTGCTCTTGGCTTGGATCGCCCTCTTTACCAACAATATTTGGAATACTGTTTCAACTTGGCTCAATTAGACTTTGGACAATCCCTATTCTCCGGACGCCCTATCGGGACCATATTGTTGGAACGAATTCCCCTGACACTACACCTGAGCCTGGTGTCTTTCATCCTGGCTCTATTGATTGCACTTCCGCTCGGTCTTATTGCCGCGACCAACCAAGGAACCGTGTACGATTTCAGCGCAATGGGGTTTGCCTTATTCGGAATCTCAATACCCAACTTTTGGATGGGCCCTCTCCTCATCCTTGTTGGGGCCCTTTGGTTAGGATGGTTTCCGGTGAGTGGTCCGGAAGGATGGAATGCCATCGTCCTACCGGCCTTCACTCTTGGCACCGCCATGGCAGCCATATTGGCCAGAATGATCAGAAGCAGCCTTTTAGAGGTACTCAATGAAGAGTATTTACGAACAGCCAGAGGTAAGGGACTTTCTTCCTCTCACATTGTCATGACCCATGCCCTTCCCAATGCACTGTTGCCCGTTCTGACTCTGTTAGGCCTCCAATTAGGGAGCCTCTTAGGTGGAGCAGTGATTACGGAAACGGTTTTCTTCTGGCCCGGCCTAGGCTTACTGATGGTAGAAGCCATTCAACAACGAGATTACCCCGTCGTCCAGGCTGCAGTCCTCTGCATCAGCACGACGTATATCGTCATAAACTTGACGACCGATCTCTTGTATGCATGGTTAGACCCACGCATCCAATTGGAGGGAACACGATGAGATTTTGGTTCCCGACAGCCATACTTATTTTATGGAGCATAACCGCGCTACTCAGTCCCCTTCTTTCCTTATCACCCGACGCCGTAAACTTGGAAAACATTCTTGCACCTCCCGCTACCCAACAATGGTTGGGATTTGACGAAGTGGGCCGACCGGTGAGTGATCGATTAATCACGGGAGCGACCACCTCATTCTTTGTTTCAGTATCGGTAGTCGTCCTAGGGATGAGTATCGGGGGAATTCTAGGAGTGGCGAGTGGGTATGCCAGAGGATGGATTGATAATCTGTTGGTTCGAACCATCGATATTATGCTGGCATTCCCAGGACTACTGTTAGCTATCGCGCTTGCGGCAGTATTGGGGCCTGGTATTGGCAATGTGATTATCGCACTGGGAATTGTCGGGTGGGTTGGCTATGCCAGACTCGCCAGGGGGCAAGTTTTACTATTAAGAGAAGCTGACCATGTGGTAGCCGCTCAAGCGATCGGAGCCTCTCCCAAGCGAGTCATTTTTAGGCATTTATTACCATTGGTGGTCGCCCCTCTCCTTGTTGAAGCCAGCTTTGGTGTGGCCAGCGCCATCATTGCTGAAGCCGGACTGTCTTTTTTAGGACTCGGGGTTCAACCCCCCGAGGCGTCTTGGGGCAGCATGATCCGGGATGGTACGCGATACATGCTCGTCGCGCCTCATTTAGTCATCATTCCCGGGTTAACGCTCATGACGGTGGTCCTCGCCGCCAACCTGGTAGGGGATTGGTTGCGAGATTGGTTCGACGTCAAAGATCAATCGACCACCCCATCCCCTTAACATCGTATTTCCCTCCTTTGCACCCACCCTCAGGCAACCAGGATGAATTTACACCTTAGCCGATAAAAAAAGCGGCTACACCAAAAATGAATGTAGCCGCCGGTGAAAGATATCGTTCTCCTCCCATTGTTAAGGAGGAATGTTCAAAACTGCCTTACGGCATTAAGGAGTTTCTAGTTTTTTCATAGGAAGAGGAAATGAAATAATAATGGCCCCCATCACATCCCCGAGTTTAAAATCCCGTTTACTACTCAATATATGACCATTGTGACAATTCACACAGGCTTTGGACGTCGCACGATCAGCGTAAATGGCCTTAAAGAACCGCTTATTCCCCCTGGTTATGATTCCACTATACACATCATCAGGGTCTTCAGCCACCACTTTTAGTCCAGCTTCTTCAAAGACAGTGCTGGGTCCATTTTCTTCATAAATAGGCCACAAACTGGCAAGTCGATACCGAAGACCAGAACCACCCATTTCCACAACCCTTCCCGCCATTAAGAGCATTTGTGCCGGAAGGGGAAGCGCCTTTCGCTGTTTCCAGGCTTCGACAGCAACGATCACCCGTTCTTCTTGCAACCGATCCACGATATGAGTGGTATACAGGGCCCGATCCGCCGCGATAACGGCATGAATGTAGTTAGCCACAACTTCAGGAGAGAAACTGACTTCCAATTCTTCCTCTTCCTCGGCAGCAAAGACTATCCCAACACCGAGACAACACATGATGGCCAACATGATTGTTTTTGCAATGATGTGTTTTGTCATCATACTCGGCCCTCCTTTCGTTTCCCTCAATCCATGAAAGAATTTGAGCCCCATTGTCTTAGCTTCAGGAATCTACGATCAGTTTGGATGATTCATGCAAATAAGGCAATTATCTGTGAACAAAATCCACTGCGGTTTTATGGTATTTGTTTTCTCTTTGAAGGCACGATGACTTGCCCTTCTTCCAACAACTCCAGTCCGAATCGCGGGTTTTTTTCAATTTCGTGGGCACTTCGCCGACCTTTTGGAGACTGAAAGGTCACCTTGGCTGACGTCGCCTCGTTGGCTTTGACAGTAATTTCTTGTTCGATAAATTTGTTTACACCCGGATGCCAGGCAGCCAGCACATAGTCCCCCGGCGGAATATCAGTGATCTGAAATTTTCCATCTTCTTTGGTAATGGAAAAGTACGGATTTTCGGCTACAAGTCCCCAGGAAAACATATAGGGATGGAAACCGCATTGCATGACGAACACATTTCGCCCTTTTCGTAAATGAATTTTTTCCCTCATCGGTTCTCCGGCCATGTATTTCTTCCCGAATATCCCCGCCAATTCCAGGAAGGGATTCATGGGTAACGGGCGATTAAAGAGTACCCGAGCACCGCGCCGTCTGGCGGTTTCATACCCTTGTATATCATGTTCCACGGGATCCATGTTCACGACCTCGATCACATCACGGTCCTTGATGACATTCACGAACGGTAGGAATTCGCAGTCGATGGATTCAATCCGCACTTTCGGCAGGTTAAAGGGTTTCCCTTTGGTCACACCCTTGAGCAAAACTACGACATCTTTTAATTCCCCTTGGGGTCCGATGATAAAATCCTCAACGATTCGCCAACCCGTACCCGTAGAAATAGTCCCACAAAATACCGGATCGGGAATTGTCACCAGATTAAAGGCCATGGCTCGAGGCTTCCCTCCCTCGAGGACCACCGTCCCTTTGATGGACCCTCCATTCGTGACCTTGATCTCACTATAAGACCACGCCGTATTGCCCCCCAATACCCCTAATAACAATACAATCATTCCTACGACAAATAATCTCCGATTCATTATTCCCTCCAGAAAATCAAATAGTTTTGTCTATAGGTATTTTACAGAGGCATGACCCTGAAAAAAAGGCGGGGAAGTCTTTAGACTTCCCCGCCTTGTCTATTGCGTTCAGTATCCCAGGTCTTATTTCGCCACAGTAGGAATAATCCGCGGCGCCCCTGGCATTGGATCAATCGCAGCCTGTTTGGACGAGGACATGCCTCCTTCCAACGGCAGAATCCGTTGATCCGTGTTCGGCAACACTCGCAGCAAGCCCCATTGTCCGGACTGGGCATACGGCAACCGCCCGTTGCTCCACACGTAATCACCCGCCAAGGCCCATTTCCCGCCCGCTGAGGGTAAGAACACATCCAGACCTTCGGAGCCTGAGAATTCCACCGTGCTGATCATATCCGCTCCCGGCAGGAACGGCTCGATCGGCCACTCATGTTTCTCCACGGTGAACATCCCGTTTTGCTCGCTGTTCGCACCGAAGACATGAATACGGACCTTGTCTCCGGCATGGGCTTGGATCACCGGCGTCACAGGATCCTGTGGATTATCCACCTCACAAGGTTGGAACATCCGACCCAAGGAACATCCGGCCTCTTCCCGATACGGATAGGGTTCAGCTCGATAGTTCACCCCGGTCAGACCGGCCACATTCTGCACATAAGGCATGAAGCTGGTCCCGATGATGTTATCCTCGTCCTGGAAGTACAAGGCCACATCCCGGTAGTTGGCTCGCCCTTCATTGCCTTGAATAGTCCGGTCCACGATCACATCCGCGTTCCAGCTATTCTTAAGCGAAATGTCCTCGCCGGTCTTAGGATCCCGGTAGGTGGACCCTTTAGGCCCGATGATGATCCCACCGAAGAGACCGTTGCGGGGATTGGTGGCCACATTCCCCCAGTCCCACACCAAGGTCTGCCCTTCCCCATTAAAGGGGTCAGCATAGAAGGTATAGGTCCGGGATTCACCCGCACCAACCGTTTGTTCACCACCATTGTTCCCCAAATTCAGGCCCTGGGAATCCTTGGGGTCAAACGCTAAACCAAAGGCTGAGAAAGAGGCTCGGCCTTCTTTGAGTTTATTCGTCAATTTGACCTTCAAGCAATCTCCCACATTGGCCCGCAAGGTTAACGGCATGGGTTGCGCATTACCGGAAACCTTTTGCACTTCGTCCTCGAGGACATAAATCTTGGCTTCAGGATTCCGAAGTTCAATCTTCCGTTCAAAGTCGACTTCGATAGCCTCCTCGGCATTGGAATTAAAACTCATGCCTGGATGATCCATCGCCACGACATTAAACGTCTTGACCGGGGCATCTTTAGGACATACCGGAAGTTTCTCCGGCATCCCTTCTTTCCCGTATGCCTTATTCGGTAAGGGTTGGAGATCTTTCACGGGTTTATCCAACACCCGGATAATCCCCCAGGCCCCCTCTGAGAATTTGGAACTTCGTCCATTGAAGAACATGTAGTCACCCGGTTGATGACGAGGCCCACCAGCTTCGGCGATAACCAGGTCATACCGCTCAGCGATACCCACATGCAATGAATGTTTACGATTGGCTTCCTCGGCATACCGTTCTGACCAGAAGGTATGTCCAGACAATGTAAACACATTACTCTCATTCATGGTGACATCCAAGAGACGGAAAACAATGGCATCCCCCAGATAGGCCCGTATCATGGCTGTACTGGGATCACCGTGGACCGTACTGCTGAAGATCTTGGATGGATCCGGGTTATTCGCCAATCGTTGCGCGAAGGGTTCCGCCCGGAAGTTTAACGCTCCACCCGTCGTATGGGTTCCCCCATTCAGGAAGGGCATCGGCGTCATTTTGATTTTGTCATTCGGTGGCATGATGAAGGACACGGTTCGTCCCGCTTCCAAGGCCACATCAACAGGTTGTCCAGGAGGATTTCCTGCGGTCACGACGTTGACCGTATGCGGAACCGTATCCATGATGTGGACCATCAACTCACGGAAACTTCCGGCCACGTCATGCCCGACTCGTTCCACCGCATGAATGTCGGCCACCGGACCGGTACGAATCCGTTCTCCGGTCTTGGGATCATGCCAAGTGGAGTTGAACGGTTCCGCAATCATCGTCCCAACAGCTCCATGCGGCCACGTCGTTCCACCGAACGCATGGTCATGCCAGAACACACTACCCACATCGGCATCCACCCAGAATCGTTGTCGAACATACTCAACGGTCACGATTTCATCGACCTTATGACTGTTCTTGAGCGGATTGGCAAACGTGAGGGTATTACCGTCAATTTTGACGATACGTCGAACTTCTTTGCCCTTCACGTTATCGGCACCGATCAAAATAGGAATACCGACATGGTATTGCTTGGCATTCGTCACTTGCAGGGTTTTGGATCCTTTATTCGCCGCTTTGGTCACTTTGGCGTTCATCGGAACGGGCAACCCTTTATCTTTCTCCTTTTTGAATTGCGTGAAGGGACGCATGGACTGTTCATAGGACATCCCAGAAATCACGCCGTCAGACGCTTGATTATCGAATTGGAAAAAATGGAAATGGGTATTGATCTTCGAGGATTGGAAATTCGTGATATCATCATCCAACCATTCGCTGGTCAACATCCAGTCGATACAATCATACACATTCGCCCGAACCACCAACGGGAATTTTTTGTCGTTGTCGGCTCGAACTTCGGCTTCTTCTTCATGCACGACATACAAGAGCCCGTTAGGATCGACGATAGCCGGTTCATCCCCTTCAGCCGCTGATAATTCAATCGGCAATTTAATGAAGTGAATGTTGTAATCTTGCGATCCGGCTCGTTCCGGGCACAAACTCCAGGGACCATTTTCACCTGGTTTGGCTGGCTCAACCGACCGCGTCCCATCCGGATTCAATCGAATCATCTCCAACCAGGGCGCTCCATTGTGGTCGTTTGAGAAGGGGACCCGTTTGCCGAAGTGTGGCGTCACCCAGGGCCAGGCCACCTTGCCGGTGGTCGGCTCGAACATGATCGAATGCCGTTCACCTGGTTTATAGCCCTGCCATTCGGGATTGTATTTGGGATTCTCTCCTAATGTGGCTTCTTTCTCACTCATGGCCTTATTGCCCTGCCAAATCCAATCCATGACCGTGGCATCATAGGACAACAATTGGCCTTTTTCATCATCGGCATGCCCCGGTTTCCCAGGATTTGTCAGCTGCATTTCTACCCAGTCTTTGATATTAACGACCGCTGGTTCGGCTTTCCAGTTGCTCTTGCCATTCCCAACGATGCTGAATTTCTTCCCGAACCAATTGACGGTTTTACCAACCAATTGATCGGAAGACACGGGTTTGTGAATTCGACCGATACGATCGGGCAACTCCCGCAAGGGTGCCATCACGTCATTCTGCATACCAGGGACTTGCATGGTGTTATACACCCGCCAATAACCCCACATGCCCGCCACATAGTGGTGCGCAACATGACAATGGAACAAGAAATCACCCGCCAACCATTGGCACAGACCGGAGCCACACTCCGTTTCCAGGTCCAAGGCTTCGGCCGGCCCGATGACTTCCACATCCACCCGATCTGATTTGGTCCGTTGAACAGGATACTTGACAGGACCGCTTTGTCCGGTACTCCACACGGGCATTTGGGTGGCCCGTGGGCTCCGTTGCCACCGGATGGAGCCACCGTGAGGATGATGCGAATGGAAAACTTCCGATCCACCATGCACCACACGGAATTTGGCTGGATCCCCGAGATAACTTCGAGGAATGGTGGGAGAGGCATCACCAAAGGTATAAGAACTATACGCCATGGATTCATCCTCAAAGCCGAAATATTCGTGTTGCACGTGCATATTGTTGATACCGAAGGGTTCACTCCGGTAATTCAACGCACGGGCTCCCGGCCGATAGGCATCCGTCAACGGATCCCGTTGCGGCAAAAAGTCCCCATGTTTATTGACCGGACGGAAGGCCTCATCCCCGACTTCGTGATAGATGAGGACAAATTCCCGAAAATCAGGTCCGGTTCCATTATCGATCATCACCTGCCATCCACTGCTGGCTTTCGTGGCCGCGCCAGTTCCCAGCGGTTCATAGTATTCGGAGTTCCGGGGTTCAACCACAAACACTCCAAAGAGACCCATCACAGTCAATTCTCGATCATTACTAAAGGTATGAAATTGTCGTCCACCTTCCTGCGTTTCCGGGTGAATGTACCATTCCATGCTAATGGACTCTCCCTCAGCAGCCACCGAATCTGGATTAGTCGTCGTGGCGGGCTTACCCGAACCACTCATGACCATATCCGATCCATTGATGTGAAGACTGACTTCTTCACCAAACTCTAACTGATTGGTCAAGTTTATTTTGATGCAATCGCCTTGGTTTCCGCGAATCACCAAGGGTTGGATCCATTGATCTTGGATCCCATTTTTCACGGCCCCTGGATCATGATGGCCTTTGGTTTCCCGAGCTGCAGCATTTTTAGCTTCCTCTGCCCGTACCTTCTCGAGATTCTCCTTGAGGACATACATGTACCCTGGATAGTAGTCCAACCATTGGTTCAAGGAAATTTCAACATTGATGGCGGCCACATCATATTTTCGCACCGGAGCAGTTTTGGGACACAACCCTCCCTTTCCGGACACCGGCTCGACATCCATTTGGCTGGCCAAGAGACCATTCCCTGGACCTCCTCCATACTGATGGATCATGGACATGGAATTAAAGGCGCCGGTATTTTCACCGTTCTTTTCCATGTCTTTCTTCATTTGTTCCATGAGCCGATGATGCTGCTGCTCCACTAACGCAGCTCGTTCAGCTCGCCCCTCCATCGCATCTTCCACGATGGTTTGCCCTTTCAGCTTTTCAGCCCATCCAGGGGATTGGGAATTCATCCCTGCCGAATGGACGTGTTGAGGTGAGGCGTTCTCGGCGGTTACGTACGATGGAGCGGCCCAAAACATGGCCCCTCCGAACAACGCCAAGAAGGCAGAAACGGTCAACACCTTAGGTTTGCCGTGAAACATTCTCCGGCCTCCTTACTTGAAGTAGACGATTAATAAAAAAACGGATGAATGAGTCATGGGTTGTTCGCCTGTATCATGATTCATCTCCGCCCCTGACATATTCGGCCTCTGTTCATCATAATCTGGGTTTTGAGCCGACATTGGGTGCCCTCTGAAAGGAGGTCGGGCATTCCGGAGGCCGGTCCATCACACCCAACCCAATGTCGGCACTGCCCTGATGAGCAACAACAATGCCATTGAAACAATCTTTACCTGACAAGCAGGAAACAGCTGTAATAGCGCATGTTTGGGAAGGATTGAATAGGAAGAGTTTATTTCAGGGAAGACGAGAAAAATTCTACAGCTTTACACACCTGTAGCATCAAAAATGAAAAATTCTTTAGTTTTCAAGATGTTTAAGTGTCCAAAATCATGGACACCCAAGGCTGTATTTTGAGGTATTTCGGGACAGCGTTAAGCGGGATTTATAAAATTTGATACTCTCGCAATTTGTTATACAAACTGGATCGACTGATTTTTAATAAACGGGCCGCGCGAGTTTTATCCCCATGCGTATCCGATAAGGCCTGAAGAATTTTTTCACGTTCGGCCTTTTGTCGTGCCTGTTTACCGATCATCCGTAATTCTTTCTCTTGTGGACCTTCTGGGCTTTTTTCAAAGTATTCTTTCCACCTTATTGAAGTATGTGAACCTGTGACCACCAGACGCTCGATCAGATTCTCGAGTTCCCTCACATTTCCTGGCCAAGAATAGGTCTTAAATGCTTGCATCGTTTCAGAGTTAAGAGTAATGGGTGGCGTGTGGTTTCGTTTAGCGGCCAAAGAAAGAAAATGTTCTACCAAGAGAGGAATATCCTCGACTCGATCTCGTAAGGGAGGAATCATCAAAGGAAGGACCGCCAAGCGGTAAAATAAGTCTGCCCTGAAGGATTTATTCTTAACCAGAGCTTCAATCGGTTGATTCCCCGCCGATATCACCCGGACATTGACTCGAATCGGTTGATTACTCCCTACCGGCTTAATTTCCCCTTCTTGAAGCACCCGAAGCAATCGGGCCTGAAAGGCCGGGCTCGTGTCTGCGATTTCATCCAGAAATATCGTCCCTCCCTCTGCCTCCTCGAATAAACCCTTACGATCTGAAACCGCACCAGTGAACGCTCCTCGCACATGTCCAAATAACTCACTTTCCAACAGGGTCTCGGGGAGGGAACTACATTCCACGACGATAAACGGACGGTTTCGGCGGCGACTCCAGCGATGAATGGTTTGGGCAACCAACTCTTTTCCGGTTCCACTTTCGCCCTGAATAAGGGCGCTCGCCTCACTCGCAGCGACCAATTTCATCAATTCGACCAAACGGTGAATGACACCACTTTCACCGATAATTCCATTGCTGGACCCCAGAATGACTTCCTGGGAATGCAATTGTCCAGATGGAACAGGCGAGGAGTCTGAAGAAGATAACACCACACTCTTCCGTGCAGTCGCCCCCATCATGACCGCAAAATGGGGCTGGCCCTCGTCATTCGTTAATGCCATCGCTCGAGGCAAAGGACAGGCGGAGGAAGACAATTGAGGAGATGGCCTTGATTGACTATCTTGTTGAAGGGAATTTCTTTTTTGGAATACTTCTTGTCCCGGACAAGACTCGCACTGAGGTGTAGAGGGGCTTCCCGATGAGGTTGAGGCTTGACCATTGGAAGGTAGCAAGGGGCAATCCTCGGCAATCTGATCGGCTGCAGGATTGGCATACACCAATTGCATTTGGGGATTGAACACCACCACGGGTTCATCAATATGGTGGGCGAGCAATTTCAACCCTTCAATACGTGCCATGAGGGAATTGTCAGGAGATGAGGGGTGTAGGGACGACCCGGCCATCGTTTACCTCCACAAAGGACCTTGATTACAGATTAAAGAGGGGGCACGTTTCCGCAGGGATTTAGAAAACACATCTGCGAGATTAACGTCTTGAGATGCGTAAGCGGCAAAGGTTTTTCGAAGTAGGCTTTCGCTCCACATTCCAAAGCTTTAGCCTTGGACTGACCATCACCATACGCGGTCATGACGACGATAGGAGTGGAATGGGCTTTCTCTTGTAGAAGCCGTAGGTACGGGAATCCTCCGTCGGGCATGTGTAAATCAGTCACAATCAAGTTGGGTTTCACTTCTGTCAGAATGGCTAAGGCCTCATTCCCACTTTGAGCCATCTTCACCTGACACCCTTGTTCGGTCAACGCATCCACCAACAATTGCCGCATGGCCTCGTCATCATCCACGACCAGAATGGTACATGCCTGATTCGTCGGACAATTTGCCATCATCTCCTTCCCGAATGAGGGAGCGACATCATACGGATCTTCCAACTCCTAACATGAGCTCAGCAAATTCCAGGCCCCTATTTTCACCCCACAAGTCGAATTTATTGTCCCATTTTTTCATAGTTAGCGGCCTCCAAGCGATTTTAATTGTGGAATTTTTCCACAGACCCCAAGAATTTGCTCGACCAGCGAAACTCGATATCTCAAAAGATGCTGAAAGAAATCGCGGTGAGGAGGTAAACCTAATGAGGAAGAATTAAGCCTGTTGTGGAGATCTAGGACTTTCTTTGGAGGAACGAGCCACTAACACTGAACATGGGGCATGATGCACAACTTTTTCTGACACACTTCCAAGGAAAAATTTTCGCAAACCGGTCACCCCACGCGATCCCACCACAACAAGGTCGGCACGAGTTTGTTTGGCGGCCTTTAAGATTTCATGCGCCTCGTGACCATAGGCGAGTCGTTCTTCGACCGAAGTAAATGAAGAAGAGACTCGTTGTCGAACCTTTCGCAAGACCCCCACTCCTTCTCGACCCTGTTCCTCGAGAAGACGCTCCGCCATTTGGGCAAACTCTTCATAATGGGCCGGGTTCGCCACGAGTATCTGTTCGGTTTCATACACATGCTTTTTCACGACATGGAGCAAAATTATTTTGGTGGCCGAAGTAAAGTGAAAGGAGTTCAGCAAATCGACCCCACCCATCGAATCTGGAGAACCATCCGAGGCCACGATAATTTTTAGGATTCGATCAGACTTCGTGTGCTTGGCCGTAGGGCGTGAAATAAGGACCGAACAAGGAGCATCCCGCAAGACCCATTCACTGACGCTTCCCAAAAAAAATCGCTTGAGTTTGGATAATCCCCTGGACCCGATGACGGCAAGATCAACTTTATAAGTTCGGATGGCTTTAATGATCTCTTCTCCGGGCGACCCTTCAACCACCACCGAATGGATATCGAGATTTTCCCCCCGCAACGATTTCCCCATCCGTGCAACAAGAGCTTCAGCTTGCGTTTTTGCCTTTTCGCGGAGAACGTTAAGGCCACTTGGCAGGACGTTCGAACCGACCCGAGAGGAAGATTTGGTGAGCTGTGAAAGTTTCACCGCATGGAGTAAGTAAGCTTTGGATTTTTTCGGCAGTTGAAAGTGCCGAAAGAATTCCATCGCACTCTTGGAATATTTCGATTGATCGACACCGAAGACGATTTTCATGATGGAATGGACTAAGGGGTTCCCTTTCAAGGGAAGAATACCACGAACTTAAATGCGAAAGCATGAGTGGACAGGATATTAGGTTGTCTCCGGTACGTTTTTGTTACCCGAAGTCCCACCTTGAACCAAGCCCAATCCTTGCATAGACTCTTTTGCATGGATTTCGGTCGTGAGACAAGAAAGCGTGGATGAATCCGTAATCCTGGTCTCATGGAATTTTTGAAGTCAATGTATCAGCCACGCATACCCGGAGCTATCGCCATCACACAGGAGAGAGACTAAGAAGGAAATATTTTTTATTCTTTAATTTCAATAATTTGAAGTGAACTGGCACCTGACAGAAAGATCATAAATATTCCAGGAGGGGGGACAGATTTGCCCCCTGTGCAGGACAGAAACCTTCCTTATACTTCTTTGTTCCGCTCAGAATCGGACCCCCTTTTCTGAAGAGGGGAAAGGACTAGCAATGTTCTCGCTCTATTCCTTAGAATAACCACGTTGACAAACCTAATATTCTGAATCGCAAAGGGACATGTTCATGAAAATTTTCTCTGGATTTCTCATCATAGGCCTACTCGTGACCCTCACCACATCAGTGTGGGGATACGAAGAAATTGAGGTCACCAACGGAGGCACCATCACGGGGACCGTGGCCCTTACGGGTAAAAAACCGCCTCCCCTTGCCTATAGCTTAATCACGAATAACGATACGGAATTCTGTGGTCGAATTTCCACGGGAACCGGCTGGCGCCTCCTGGATGAATTTCAGGTCGGACCCGGGGGTGGACTTCAGAATGCCGTCGTGTTCCTGGAGGGCGTCTACAGAGGGAAGGCCTTTCCTGAGGAAACCCCTGCGCAGGTCATGGTTCAAGATTGCGTGTTTTCACCCTGGATCATGGTCGTCAAAGATCAACAGCCCATTCATATCACCAACATGGACCCGATCATTCATGACGTCCAAATATATGAGACTGCACCGTTTGGGACCAAAGTGATGCTTCATCGGCCTCTCCGCCTGAATCCCTTTCATCCCAAGGATGTACTCAAAGACCATCAACATAAACCCGGGGAAGCCATGATTGATAAAGTCAATTTTACTCGGGGACGACGAACATTTTTTTTAGAATGCGGATTTCATCCCTTCATGCAAACCTGGGGTATCGCCATCACCAACCCGTACTATGCGATTACCGACGAAAATGGGAACTTCACCCTGCCCGATGTTCCAGAGGGGGTGTATAAACTCGTGACCTGGCATCCTGGCATGGCAGGTTTTTTAGAGATGAAAGTCGTGGTCCTCGAGAACGAAGTCCTCAAAACCCGGATGGTATTCCCGGAGCCCAAAGACCGCCACGTGGCTCACAATACCATGCTGCCGAATTATCGTTTTGGGAAACGCGCGTTAGAACGGGAAGGAAAGGTTGTTGATATTCAGGTCACCCATGAAACACAAGAATCTCATGGAACCCACCAAGGCCATTAAAACAGTTACCCAGGCTTCGTACCAGCAATTTCCTGGGAAACGGGTTTAGAAGGGAGCAAAGCCCGTAATTCCTGCCCGGTCATCACTTCCGCCTCCAATAACTGTTCAGCTCCCCTGATTAGCACTGACTCCAAGTTGGTCAGAAGAGTCTTCACTCGGCTGCCTTGGTCTTCTATCAATCGCCGAACTTCCTTGTCGATTTCTTCAGCGGTATGCTCCGAATACGTTGGAGCGGTGGGAGCCTCGTTGGATGTCAGAAACGCCGGTTGGACATTTTGATCTAAGGAAACGGTTCCTAACTTTTCACTCATTCCATAATCCTTCACCATTCGTTTCGCGATGGAAGTCGCTTTTTGCAAATCATCAGCCCCCCCCGTCGAGACCTCGCCAAAGATTAACTCCTCTGCGATTCGACCACCTAACAGGACCGCAATACGATTCTCCAATTCAGTTTGGGTGAGTAAATACCGATCCTCCGTCGGTAATTGGAGGGTATAACCAAGCGCAGCGATTCCTCTAGGAATGATGGAAATTTTTTGAACAGGGTCGGCCCCGGGAAGGGAAAGAGCCACCAAGGCATGTCCCACTTCATGATGGGCTACTCTTCGTCGTTCCTCATGGCTGAGCACACGGCTCTTTTTTTCCAATCCGGCAATCACTCGCTCGACGGCTTCTTCGAAGTCTTCCTGCTTGGCACTCTCCCGACCGCGGCGAATGGCTAATAAGGCCGCTTCATTCACGACATTCGCTAAATCCGCTCCTACCATCCCGGGAGTCATCGCGGCAATATTGTCAAGATCGATACCGGGATCCAACGTAATGGTTCCGGCATGAATTTTCAAAATAGCCGCACGCCCCGATCGATCGGGACGGTCCACCAGCACCTGCCGGTCGAATCGTCCCGCTCGAAGCAAAGCTTGATCCAAAATTTCAGGGCGATTGGTAGCCGCCAAAATAATCACTCCAACACGAGGATCAAAACCGTCCATTTCCACCAATAATTGATTGAGTGTCTGTTCCCGTTCTTCATGCATCATGGGGCCTGTCCCTCGAGCTTTTCCTAAGGCATCTAATTCATCGATAAAAATGATACAAGGAGCTTTAGCCTGGGCTTGCTCGAATAAATCCCGAACACGGGCCGCTCCGACTCCCACGAACATTTCCACGAATTCCGACCCGCTTATGGTAAAAAATGGAACACCGGCTTCACCGGCGATCGCTTTCGCAAGCAGCGTTTTTCCGGTTCCCGGCGGCCCCACCAAGAGCACACCTTTGGGAATGCGGCCTCCAATTCGAGTGAATTTTTCCGGTGTCTTCAAAAACTCCACGACCTCTAACAATTCTTCTTGAGCCTCATCCACTCCAGCAACATCTTTCATACGCGTGGGAATATCTTGCTCCATATAGACTTTGGCTTTGGACTTGCCAATTCGCATGAATCCCCCACCGGCACCTTGTCCCAAACGACGAAGCAACCAAAACCAGATAGCGGCAAAGATTAAGATGGGAATGACCCAAGACGCCACATCCTTCCAGAGTGTACTAATCACGACCCCGGCGAACTCCACCTGTTTTTCCTCTAGAAGCTTGACAAGATCCGGATCAGACACACGTACCGTTTGAAAATACCGAGATCCCTCTTCCCCTCGTCCTTCTTTGAGCTTTCCATGAATCACGGTATCGGTGATGGAAACCTCTGCTACCCTATCATTCTGGACCCACTCTTTAAATTGACTATAAGGCACCTCGTCCAAATGTTGGGATGCCACGTAGATTTCTTGGAGAATGATCAAGCCCCAAAAGGCAATGATGAAATACCAGATCGAAACCCGATATTTTTTATCCATAAATCAACACCCTCAGTTAAAGTCTCGAACGGCTCCCGGATACCCTACTACTCTACCCAAGAATGCCACAGGCGTCCATGAGTTCAGATCTTTGACCTTTTCCCGATTGCTCATATAAAAGAATCTAGCCAGGGGCAATGGAGAAAAACTTCAAGGAATAGTTGAAAAGAGAGCAGACTTTTTGTCAGTCTAATTCGGAAGTCTCAGCCCTATTGATTGAGGGAACTTCGCTCGCCCTCCTATGAATATGTTATCCGATTTAGAACCGTTCTTGATTTTTGTTGCCGGTCTATTTGTTGGGGGTCTATTCACCTGGATCCTGGTTTCGCTCTGGGCTCGCAACAAACTCTTGAACACCTTACGCGAGTCAGACCAAGAGATGACTCGAGCGAAAACCCAAGCCGAAGAACTTCGGGTTCAAACGATGACATTTCAGAAGGAACGTGCACACCTCGAACAGGAGGTTCGGGAACTGGAAAAATCCAAAATTTCCGCTGAAACGACGCTCAATGCGACACAAGAGTATCTTGCCCAGAAGGACCTTCTTTTCGAGGAAACCAAGTCTACGCTCACCAATACGTTTCGCTCCCTAGCCGCCGATGCCTTGGCCGGGAACAATCAGGGGTTCCTGACCTTGGCGGAAGAAAAATTCAAGGCACTGAAAGAAGAAGCCTCTCATGAATTGGAACATCGGAAAACCTCCATTGAGGCCTTACTGCACCCCCTAGCTGAATCCCTACGGACCTACCAACAAGAGTCCCAAGCCTTGGAAGGGAAACGTCTTCAAGAATTAAGTGCGGTGGGGGAGCAACTCAGGCAATTGGCTTCAGTACAATCGACCCTTCACGCTGAAACGGCCAAACTCGTGAATGCCCTCCGGTCTCCACAGGTTCGAGGAAGATGGGGAGAAATTGCTCTGAAGAAAACTGCCGAATTAGCGGGAATGGCAGCCAACTGCGACTTTGTGGAACAACAACATGTGTCAACCCCCCATGGAGCTTTCCGGCCTGACATGATCGTCAAACTCCCTGCCGGGAGAGAAGTCGTAGTCGATTCAAAAGTCCCGTTAATTGCGTTCTTGGAAAGCCTGGAGGCCTCAACCGACCAAGCCCGGACCGATGCCTTGAAACGGCATGCGAAGCATGTGCACCAACATGTCGCTCAGCTTGCCTCAAAAGAATATTGGGAACAATTTCCGACCGCTCCGGAATTTGTCGTGCTATTTATCCCCAATGATTCCTTCCTAGCTGCGGCTGCGGAACGAGATCCGGATTTGATTGAAACCGCCCTAAGTCAAAAAGTCGTCATTGCCACTCCCACGACCTTTATCGCATTATTGCGGGCCATTGCTTATGGCTGGCGATATGAAAACTTGTCGCAGGAAACCCAGAGGATCAGCAGCTTGGGGCAGGAATTAGCCGATCGAATGGGGATTATGGCAGAACATTTTTCAAAAATCGGGCAAACCCTTGCTAAGACGGTCGAGTCCTATAATGCTGCGGTCGCCTCATTAGAAAACCGGTTATTTTCCACGGCAAGAAAATTCAACCAACTGGGAATTACCCCCAAAAAACCCATAAATGAGGCTGCACATCTGGATTCTTTTCCGAAACCTCCCACACCTCCCGAATCAGTTTCAGAATCTTAGCCGATCTTCATGTGCGACTCGAGTCACTCTGGCCCCCATTAGATGTGTTGAAGCATCCGTTTCACAAATAAGTCCCTTTTATTCTTTGAATGACCAAGGTCTTGACCATTTTATTATTTGCGCTATCCTACATGAAATCCGCAGGGCTCCAGAAAACAACCTAACAGGACTTCTCTACAAGAAGGAGGATCTCACGCCATGAACGAGGGAACGAATTTTACCTTACATGGACGCTCTTTCAGATGCGTAAATTCTGCGAGGCTGTTCAACATTTCTCATGGGATAGGGGTTTCGGTAGGACTTTCAATATTGTGCTTCCTACTGGGCCTACCCTTTTCCGCGACAGCCCAACAAGAAAGTGGGCATCAGGTCACCACGTTAGAAATCCCTTTTAAGCGTAGTGGGGTTCCTCATACACTGAGATTCCCGGTGTATGAGCAGAATGGAACTCGGTATTTTAGTGCAGGTTTAGGAAAGGAAGAACGCCAGCTGACATTTCCTCCTTATCCCCTGAAACTCATTTTTGTTCAAGGAGAACGGGCCTACCTGGCAGGAGTTGCCGTTGAAATTCTGAAAGGCCCTGAGGAGAGCCCTCTCTTGTCCATCCCAGGCAATGAAGTCGAAGGCCCTTGGCTCTTCCTCAATCTCCCAACGGGAGATTATACGATCAAAGCCAGGAATTCAGGTGGAATCGCCATTAAAAAATCGGTGACGATTCCAACGGCAGAAACGCAAACCCTCCATTTCCGCTGGCCTTGAAACCTGATCGCCCTTCGAGCCAAACAGTCCTCATGTAAAAACGGTCAGTTCCCGCTCACCTGTTTTGCGGACCGTTCACCTAAAATAGCAATTTAACCTAGGGTTTTTTATTTAAACGAAAAAAAATCAATTTGAATTTTCTTTAATGAAATTAACCTGTTTCGTACTTCCAAATGCTTGAGTATCCCTATTCATTGCTCTTTTATGAGAATTTTTTAATAATTGTTTAATCTTGACTTAAGCTCAAAGAGCTATATCTATAAGTATCTCAAAATTTAGGAATCATTAAAAGGTCTTCCCGAAGGAGTAGAGAATGGGACATTTCAGCATACCAAAAAAGGCTATTCATACTAGAAAAACAGCCATGAAACATGCTCCAGTCGCACCGAAACTGACGACTGCCCCAACCCCGGCGACAAAAATGGAATCCACTCCGGAGGATACCTGCACCCGGTGTGGGGGATTTATGGTTTCACACTGGTGCATGAATGTGAATTATGACGCTGGTGGAATGGAAATTCTCACAAAACGCTGTCTCCAATGTGGCGAAGTCATAGATCCAGTGATCCTGGAAAATCGTCATAACCCCAACCGCGAGGCGTTAAAGAAAAAAACGCGCCCGTTACTGTCAAGACCACTCGCATCCTCCAAGGGTAAGAGATCCGGCATGAGTTGTGCTTCCTTAGCCTAAGGAAAGCATACGATTTCCGAAAGATTCGGGGTTTTGGTCCACCCACAAGAAAGAGCCGGAGTTTGCTCCCTGTGGATATTATGACTGCTCATTGTTTAAGTCTATCCTCCCCAGGATAATCCCAGGCCGCAATTCTTCCCCTCTTTCTTGTGGGCCCCTATCATTCTCCAAAACCAGTGAAATCACCTCCTGTTTTTCACTTATACGGGGTATCCCCCTAATACTTCGCATAGTGTTTCGTCAATCCGAAAAAGTTGTCAGCCTTTGTATACAACTGACAACAAAAGTATTTTCCTCGACTTCTCAAATGCACAAGGGAAAGTATTTTCACATTACCCCGGCGAACCTTGCTTCTCTACATGTATGGATCAAGCGATTATAAAATTTCACCAGGATGAAGAATCCCATTGGGTCGCAGATTTGGCCTGCGGACATACCCAGCATGTACGACATAATCCTCCTTTCAGCCACCGACCCTGGGTCCTCACTGTAGAGGGTCGTAAAAAGTTCTTAGGTACGATATTGGACTGTAAAAAATGTGAAGATGAACATCCCCGATGGGCAAGACCGTAACAAATCAATGGCTCAACCTTGGGTTGAGCCATCATCAAAGACGATCAGATTCTGGGAAGGGGTTGGGGATGGAGTTACGGATTGTGCCACATGGCTCCCTCATGGTGCTCAGCAATCTGATGGGTAATTTTGACCATATCCCCGTTACTGACCTTCGCTTCTAGGGTAGAAATTTTCTGATTGATCGTCAGCATCAATTGATGAGATTGCAAAAAAGGGATAAGTCCCTCGAAACAATCCGGATGGCCTTCAAGCAATTCTCGAAGAGAAGTCGGCTCGCTCAATTCAATCTCAACCTCCGGATCTTCGACCACCTCTCGCAAAGCATGTCCAAAAACTAAGACTTTAACCATCCTGATTCCTCATCATGATCTTACCTTCCTCATCAGCCTAATCGGCCAATTTTCATAAGATTGCTGGTACAAGCCTACCCTGTCCCTCCATCGGACTGGACAGGTCTGGATTGCTCTTCCATGATCTGGGCAATGTGTTTCACCTCAACCGTTCCCCGCAACCCGTTTTTTAACTGAATCATACAGGCAGGGCAACTCGTGGCTACCACCTCTGCCCCACTCTTTTGAATGGCCTGTCTCTTACGAGCAAAGATAGCCTGAGCCGTATCATAATCCTTAATCATAAAAGTTCCGGCTCCTCCAGCACATCGATCAGCATCCACCATCTCCACATATTCAAAATCTTTCAAGGATTTCAGGAACTGGCGGGGTGCCTGAGACACGCCAGCCGCTCGTAAATGACAAGAAGAATGGTACGTGATCCGAAGCTTCTTCTTTGCCGAGCCAGGAGGAGGGTGACTTTCCTGGCTTCCCGATCGCTTGACCTCAGCAAGATACTCCGAAATATGCTTCACCTTCTTTTGTAATTGAACCGCTAAAGCTTCTTCTGGTTGCCCCTGAAAAACCTTAGGATAATCTTTCAAGCTCAGGGTACAAGAAGCACAACTGGTGATGACAGTCTTGAAGGAAGATAAGGTCCGTAAATTCTCCCGTGCTCCCTCCTTGGCCAATTCCCGATGTCCATACGTTTCTATCGGAGTCCCAGAACACCGCTGTTGAGGCAATGCCACCGACACTCCATTCTCCTGAAGAATATTCAGGACGGCATCACCAACCCCGTCATTCAAATAATTCGCGGCACAACCGTGAAAATAGGCCACCTCCGCCTGAGCGGTGTGTTGGGCATCACACAACTGCGGGTAACGATCCCGAAGATGTCGTTTGGCCAGAGAGGGAAAAACAAAGTCTTTTGGGATACCAGCCGTTGGAGCCAATCCTCTTAGGATGGGACGCGTAATACCCTCAATAATGCCCCGAATGCTTGGACGATCCCAAAACCCTTGAGTCCGGGCAAGGGCCTTCAAAAGAGGATGAAAGATCCAAGGACGGGCATGAAGGGAAAAAATAACCCCAGCCACTTTGTTTGGATGTTCCGCCCGCCGTTGGAGGATTAATTCTGAAACATCCACCCCCGCAGGGCAAATGGTTCGACAGGATTTACAGTTCAAACAGGCGTCCACAACCCGCTTCGAATTCAAAAATTCATAGTCTGAAGCCGTAATGATCTCAAACCATCCACGTGCACTCATATCCTCGGATTGAAACACATCATATACCGGGCAGACGGAATTACATTTGGCACAAGTGGCACAGGGTTTACTGACCCGCTCGAAATCAATATGGTCGGTAAAGGAGGCTTGGCTGATCTTGACACCCGGGTTCATCAGACCTCGATCATCAAACACCGATTTCACGCGGACGAATAACTGATAGAGATCTTCTCCGTACATCGCCCTGACCATCTCCGCCCTAATCCGGCCATCTCCATGCTCTCCACAAATTGAACCGTCAAATCGATCCAAGACGGTCTGATGAACCTCCCGATGAGCCTCAACCATTTTTTGAAAATCCGAGGGATCTTCTAAGTCTAAAAGCGGGACGATATGCGCATTCCCATTGCCCACATGTCCGAACACGGAAACAGGAACGGTCTGTCGGGAAAAATACCTCTCCAAATACCGTATGAGTTCTCCGGTCCTGTTAGCTGGAACCACCACATCGTCCACAAAATTAATAGGTTTTTTTCTCGGATCGTACCGATAGAGGGTCGGATATAACGCTTTACGAGCACTCCAGAGCCTGACTTGCTCTTCCTGATCCATCGCCAAGTGCACAGCGCCGGTTAGAGAAAAGCCTTGACACATGGCCCGCAGCTTCGCACTCCGATCTTCATCGTTTCCTTGATCAAATTCAATGAGTAAGGTGGCCTCGGCATCCGCAGGAATCCCGTGAGTAGACCGCCCGATGAGGTCAAGCGTATTGGCATCCATCACCTCTAAGGCATTCGGCTCTAACTCCAAGAGATAGGGAACCGCCTCACCCATTCCTTCCAAAGATCGGAAATGAATCAGACCCGTGACCGTCTGTTGAGGTCGGGGAACCAGCGTTATTTTGGCCTCGCTCATAATGCCCAGAGTCCCTTCACTCCCGACAAATAACTTGGGGACATCAAAGACGCCACGATCCATCCCCTCGACCAAATCGAAGAGGTTAAAACCGGAACTATTTTTGCTGACCTTTGGTCGCTGAGCTCGAATCGTACCTTGCTCTTCTTGAAGAAGAGTCCAGATGGCATTCAACGACCCGTAGCTTGTGAGCAGGTGTTGAAACCCGGGATGGGCAATAGGCTCAACCTTCGCATCCAACCATCCCTCTTGGAGAAGACGGACCCGCAAATTCTGGACGTTATCTTTGACCGAACCATACCGCAGCGTGTGGGGGCCAGAAGAATTGTTGGCCAACATTCCCCCCAATTTACACATGTCCCCACTTGAAGGATCCGGTCCATACATTAATCCCAGAGGAGCCAGTTGCTTATTTAATTCATTCAAGACTATTCCAGGTTGAATGCGGGCCCACTGCTCTTCGGGGTTCAATTCAAGGATAGAATTCATGCGAGAAATATCCACGATAATGCCCGAACCTATCGCGGAGCCCGTTAAATTGGTTCCCGCCGCCCGCGGTGTCAAGGGAATGCCCACTCGAAGGGCATAGTCCACAACCAAGTCAATATCCTCTTCCGTTTCAGGCAACACGACGACTTGTGGTCGCATATGATAAATGCTGGCATCGACGGAATAGGCTTTCAGGGTTGCCCAATCCGATTTGACCTTTTCCCGGCCGATCAACCTTTCAAGGTCGGCACCATGTGCTGATTTTTTTTCTGGAAGAACGAGGTCCATGGGCATACGAATGGGTTAGGAGAAATGATAAAGATTATGGAAGGAACGATACGTGGAGAGCAACAATCAGGGAAGAAAAAGCTTGCTGTAACAGAAATTTAGGCGGAAAGATCCGAAATTTGAGAAGCCCCTTCTCCCTCAGCGGCATCAAACAATGACTCAAGGGGCAAGGCGTCGGAAACCCCTAAATCTTTTAACTCTTTTAAGGGGGGAAGATCGCGCAAATCGCGCAATCCAAATCGTTGAAGGAATTGTTTACTGGTTCCATACACGATGGGACGACCGGGAACATCTTGGCGTCCTACGATACGCACCAGCTTTTGGTCTAGGAGCGTTCGAAGAACTCCGGAGGTTTCCACACCCCGAACTTTTTCTATTTCCGCCCTAGTTATCGGTTGCTTGTACCCGATGATCGCGAGTGTTTCTAAGGCAGACCGTGAAAGCTTAGAAGAGGATTTGGACTTAGCCAAACGCTTGATGTAGGCACTATATTCAGGACGGGTGACCATCACATACCCCCCAGCCACTTCGGTGATCAGGAATCCACGCCCCAATTGTTCTGATTCAAGTTGCATGACCTCAAGAGTGGACTTGACGAAAGGTTTCGGCCAATCCTCTAGAACGCTCACGAGCTTTTCTAACGTTAAGGGATCATGGGAGACGAACAATAATGCCTCCACAATACCCTTTAACTCATCCTGATCTAAAACCTTTTCCGCCTCCGGAGATTCCGATACGACCTCCTTCGGAATATCGGATTCCGGCACCACCGTCGAATGTCCGTTTGAAGAAACTTCAGGGGAAGAGTCTTGATCACCGTTAGGAGACACCGATTCTGTCGAATGCCGGCCATTAGTCTGCTCATGTGCAATCATGTATTCCTCCAAATTACAGACTCAAATATACAACCTCAAGGTCCTCTTCACCGATTTTTTCCGCACACACACTTCGCTTTCCGCTTTTTTTATCCTTCTGCTCCGTCAAAGGATTCAGGGCCATCCAACGCCTGCCCTTCACCAGGAAGGAATCGCCGAGTGACAAAAATCGGACCGAACAATTCTCCTTGGAACAGTTTGACTAAATTCATGCGGACTAACTCCAATAAAGCGAGGAAATTGACGATAACGAGGGGGCGAGACCATTCCTGCTCGAATAATTCATCAAAAGGGATGGTCGACTCTAATTCCAAACGCTCCAGTATTACTTGTATCCGTTCTTGAACCGTCCATGTCTCCCTTGAAAGTTCAACATACTGATCAGAGGGGGCCCGATCTAACACCTCCTGAAGAGCACTTAATAGGTCAAACAATTGCAAATCATCACTCGGGAGGTCTTCTTCCTCTTGCAAAACGGGAGACGGTGGAAGAGGCTCCCGAGCAAATGATTCCTTCCAGACTTGTTCTCGTAGAACCAGGCTTCCCGCCGCCTCTTTAAATCGCTCGTATTCAACCAATTGACGGACGAGTTCGGCCCTGGGATCAAGCTCATCCTCATCCTCTGAATCAGATTTGTCCTCCTTGGGAAGAAGCATCCGGGATTTAATATAGAGCAAGGAGGCTGCCATAACCAGAAATTCTCCTGCCAAGGCAAGATTCAGAGTCTTCATCAAAGACAAATATTCCAAGTATTGCTTCGTAATGAGCGCAACCGGAATATCATAAATATTGATTTTTTGTTTTCGAATGAGGTGGAGAAGAAGATCCATGGGGCCGGTAAAGGCCTCAAGCTTGACCTGATATACATCTTCTTCATCCAGGTCAGAAATGAACAACGAAGGAGCAGAATCCAAGCACGAGCCTCTCAGGAATGGTAAAAACCCTGATTATCCTCTTGGTATACCATCTTTTGTGGGATCCCGCAATACCCCAACAAAATATAGTGGTTTATGCGCTAGAGGAGGGCTTAGTCCTCCGAGAAAACCAAAGAAAAGTTACCCCAAGAATGATCAAAACAACCATAATCCCGATCTGCGGCCAATTGACCATTCTTCTAGGAGGAGGGACATCCTCAGGACGAAGTGTACTCCCTTCTAGGGTTGGAAATACAGTTAATTGGAGACCCGTAAAATCCTTTTCTCCTGAAAATTTAGTATTTGACAAATCTAAGACTGAATTAAAATCCGAATCCCGAAAAGAGACGTGTTGAATAAATTCTGAGAATCGGAAATACATCTCCTTTTCCACCTGGACATGAGAAAAATTCAAGGGTCCATGGAATACTGACCCTGAAAAGCCAGTTCCACTTAAAAACAAGGTACCTGAAAAGTCAGCATCTCCACGAAATTCGACCTCCAGGAATTCAGCGACACCCACAAATTGGGTTTCTGAAAAGGTCACGAGGTCCATGAACATAGCCTTATGAAACCGGGTATGCGTGCCAAAAGTGACCGATGAGAAATCGACAGGACCTCTAAATTGAGCACCGATAAAAAACCCTTCAAAGCCCACCTTGACCTTTGCGAAAGAAAAGGGAGCAGAAAAAATCATTTTGGAAAAATCAACAGATTGCTCAAAACGGGTTTTTTGAAAATCCACTTCCCCAAGGACAAGAAGGGCACCCTGGGCAAGATTCGTCGCGATAACATTCTCGAATCTGGACTGCCGGACGACCACCCGTCCAGGAATGACTCGAACGCGTTGGACTCCATGCTGTTTCAACCAAGAGACAATTTCATCGTTGACGGAGGACAAGGAGGAAACAGCCTGAAGGGGAAGTCGGTCCAGCATCACATCCCCTCGGATCAGCACGCCATGGAGATCAAGAGATTTCCCTTGTTCCAAGGCACGATAGAGATCTTCGCCGGTAATGGCGAATTGTTTTTGCTCATCCTCCGAACACGATCCTTCCAGATGAACCCATAAGACATCTGCTTGATTCGGTGGTGGATCAAGAAGTCGACAAGCGGAAGCAGAAGAAGGCATGACAATTTCCCACAAGGCTAGGATTAAGACCAGGGGAAGCCACGACTTCATTCTGTTCGAAAAAGAATCTTCCTGACAGGGGGTCCTTCGGGTTATCAGATGCATCACACAAACAACCAGTCCCGGAGTCCAATTCCCACAGCCCAACCTGTGAGAAAATGGCCTATGCCCCCGAACCCCGGTATTCCAATGAATACCGGGGCGACCCTGCGAAATCCTTCAATGTTACTCAGGAGTGGTTGGGCCTGAGGGTTGAGGGTTAGCAGTCGCCGAGGGAGTCGGTTCTGGGGTAGAGTCGGCAGACCCTTCTGATTTCGCCGACGAAGATTGATTAGCTTCAGAAGCTTTAGGGGACTCTGGCTTCGCAAGATCCTTAAAAGCCAGATAAAAGTCACGTTGCTCGTATTCAGCCTTGGCTTCAGACTCTTCCATTTGCTGAATCGTCTTTGGTGGCGGCACAATAACTTTTTCCCCTTCTTGCCAATTGGCCGGCGTCGAGCAGGCAAACCGTTCCGTCGTTTGCAAGGCGTTCACCAATCGAAATATTTCATCGACATTGCGACCCGCATTCAAGGGGTAATAGACCAAAGCCCGAATGATTCTCCTTGGATCAATCACAAATACGGCCCGAACGGTCGCCGTCGAACTGGCATTAGGATGAATCATACCGTATAGTCGTGCGACCCGCCTATCGGAATCCGCAATCATGGGAAACGGGATATCGACGCCAATCTTTTCCTTGATGTTTCGAACCCAAGCCAGGTGAGCATGAACACTATCCACACTCAAACCGATTAACTTGATCTGATGTTTTCGAAAACGCTCATTCTGATGGGCAAAGGCCACCAACTCCGTCGTGCAAACCGGGGTAAAATCGGCAGGATGAGAGAAGAGGACCACCCAGTTCTGCTCTTGCCAAGCACTAAAATTAAACTCCGCTTGTTGAGTCGTCGCTGCCGTGAAATCCGGTGCAGGATCTCCAATGCGAGGCAAACCCCGTTCTTCAGACATGAAACCTCCTTCGGTTAACTGCGATCAGCCCAGACCAAGACACCCCTTAATGAGTCAGTGTACCCGACGATAGATGATGGACGCGAATAGACCAGGATATGAACTTGCCGGCGAGGGACACACCCAGCACGGGACCATTCCCAACGATGGACCGACTACCAAGACCGAGGAATATCCTCTTCGTCATCTTCCAGATTCGATTCGGAATCTCTAAAAAATTTCTCTGGACCGAGTTCTTCCGATAGATCTTCCGTTAAATCCAACTCTTCATCACCATCTTCCGTTAACTCACCAGAAAAATCATCGGCAAATTCATCATCAATTTCATCCTCGTCCAGATCACCAACATTCAGCCCATCGGAGTCTTCCTCCGAATCCTCAAGGTCGGTATCTAAAGAATCCAGGGAGATATTGCCATCGGATTCCACTTCAATATCCAGTTCCGCATCAAGGTCTTCCGGCAGAACGGTATCAACTTTTTCCCCGGGTGCCGGGACCAGCTCCTTCTCCACAACACTGAGTGTCGGAGTTGTCTTTTGAGAACTGGGTTGATCGGCTTTCGGTGTTGATGAAGAGGCCCTCCCACCTTTTCCTCGCGGCGTTTTTCCAGAAGTGGTAGTCGTCTTGGCTGGTTTTTGCCCCCTTTTCGTCGCAACCGAGGACTTTTTCGATTGACCCGGCTTGCGAGCCACCGTTTTCGTCGCCGTTTTTTTCTTCACTGAAGTCTTCTTAGCCGTAGCACGCTGCTGACCTTTTGCCTTTTTGGACTGAGCAGTGGCAGCAGAACGCTTCGTAGACGTCGTTTTCTTTTTCTTCGCGACGGCTTTCTTTGCCGTAGATTTTTTGGAGGGCTTCGTGACTTTTTTAACGACTCGTTTGACAGATTTTTTTGCCGTCTTTTTAGAGGCTGTTTTTGACCGTGAGGTCGTTTTAGCACTGCCCTTAGCTTTTTTTGAAGCCTGACTCGCCGTCTTTGTCTTCTTAGGCTTCGTTTTGGTCGTCGACTTTGGAGCTTTCGATGAGGATCGTTTCGCCTTCACAGATTTTTTGGTTTTGTTCTGAGATTTGGTCGAAGCCGATTTCTTGGACTTCGATTTGGGCTTGGCCTTTGACTTGGGCTTAGCCTTAGCAGCCATGTGAGACCCTCCTGATTGTGTGATCAACGAGCGATCGGTCCGAGACCGTACACTTCATGCATTGCCCCCATCTACCATGGAGAGGGTATCTCTTTCAACAACAGATTTTCAGAGGAAGGTTCTGCCAGGTCCTTCATTCTCTTCCGGCCGTTTCCGAACCCTGATAGAATGCCTATCCCATGGAAATCATCACTACCCATCTAGAGGCCGATTTCGATGGGATCGCCTCCATGGTGGCTGCACAAAAACTGTATCCTCAGGCCCACCTTGTCCTCCCCGCAGGTGCTCAACCCAGGGAGCGAAACTATTTAGCCCACCACCCCTTAGGGATCCAAACCCCTACAAGCTTGGATCTCGAGTTGATTACGCGATTAATCCTCGTCGATTGCCAAACCGAAGATCGACTGGGAACTCTAGGAAAAGTTCTTAAAAAACAAGACCTTTCAATTCATATTTTTGATCATCATCCCCCAGAAGGCCAGGACTCACTCGCCAAAAGAGCGGAACACCTGTGTGTCGCTTCGGTGGGGGCCACCGTAACCCTTCTCTGTGAGGAGCTTCAGGCTCGATCCCTCCCCTGGACCCCAGACCAAGCCTCCCTATTTGCCCTTGGCCTTTACGAAGAAACCGGCCACTTTTCTTATCCGAATACCACCCCGCGAGATTTTCAAGTAGGGGCGGCTCTCATACGATCCGGGGCAGACGTCAACACGATTACCAAGTATTTACGGAGAACCTGGACCCCGCCTCAGCTCGGACTATTCAATGCCCTCCTTCAAGCCGCGCAAATCATCACCCTGGGACGTCGACGAGTTCTCCTGTCAACCCTGGCATGGTCCGAATACGTCACAGATCTGGCCCCGGTGGTCCAGCAATTAGGGCAATTGCATGAAACGGACGCCGTGGTCGTCGCCGTGGCCATGGACGGGAAAGTCCAAGTCATCGGACGAAGTCGATACCCCGACATGGATATGAATACCCTGATGAAAAAATGGGGTGGAGGTGGCCATATCATGGCCTCAGCTGCCAGCGTGAAACATTTGACTTTAGTGGAAGTGGAAGAAGACCTTCGGGCAGAACTCCTCGCCCAATCAAAAACCTGGCTCCCCATCCATCAACTCATGACGTCGCCGGTTAAAACGGTTACCCAAGAAACGACGATCAAACAGACTGAGCGACTGATGACCCAATTGGGGATCAATGCCTTACCCGTATTAGACGCAAAAGGAAAATTCAAAGGTCTGACGACCCGGGAAGACATTCAAAAAGCGCTTTTTCACAAATTATCGAACCTCCCTGTTTCCCATATCATGCAACAAGATGTATTCGTGGCGACCTCCTCGACACCTTTTGAAGAGGTCCAACAACATATGGTTGAACGAAATCAACGGGTCGTTCCCATCTTGGCTCAAAAAACGGTCGTGGGGATTTTCAGCCGAACCGACCTGTTACGAGCCTTACATCAAGCCTCTCATACTCCACAGAACATTCAAGAAATGCCCTCTTCATACATTAAAGATCCCGCTCCACACCCGCGCACTCGGCATCTGAGTGGCATGATAAAGAACAAACTGCCCCCTCCCATGAACGAGCTCCTTCAGCAGATCGAAGAGCTGGCGAATCGCTTAAACGTCCGAGCGTATTTGGTCGGTGGTTTCGTCCGAGATTTATTGTTAGACATTCCTAATTTCGACCTGGACATCGTCATCGAAGGGGACGGGATTCAATTCGGGAAGAGTTTGGCCAAGCAATTACAGGCACAATGGAAAGTCCATGAGCGGTTTGGTACCGTGACATTGACCATCCCCAAAACCTTTGGCCTTCCACAACTCCATCACCTGGATGTGGCCACAGCCAGGACCGAATATTACGAATACCCCACGGCACTTCCGACCGTGGAACGCAGTTCCATCAAAAAAGACCTGTATCGACGAGACTTTACCATCAATGCCCTGGCCATTCGCCTCAATCACATCCCAGGAGAACTCCTGGATTTTTTTGGTGGGCAACGGGATCTGAAGGATCAAGTGGTCCGAGTGCTCCATAGCCTGAGCTTTGTGGAAGATCCGACCCGCATCTTTCGGGCCATACGCTTTGAACAACGCTTTGGTTTTCATATCAGTAAGGAAACCCTGAATTTCATCCAACAAGCCGAGAGAACGGAAATTTTTCACCGTCTTTCCAGCACCCGATTGGGCAACGAACTGATCCGACTGCTACGAGAACCCACTCCTCCCAAAGGCATCCAGCGATTGAAAAATTTAGGTCTTTTCCGGTTTATTCATCACAAATTACCATGGACGCCCCAGAATATTTCCGTGTGTACGGCCACCAAAAAGGTTTTGGATTGGTATGAAGTCGAAAGTTCCGACCGTAAGATTGACCAATGGATCCTCTATGCCTTGGCATGGTTTGAACCCCTAGGGCCATCAGAGCTCATCGTCACTTGGAAACGATTAGGATTTTCCCAAACACTCGTGACCACTGCTGGAGATTTCCTACAAGCGCAAGCTGGAATCTTACGGTCTCTCAATAAACCTCAAGTCGCTCCATCACAAACCCATAGACTGTTGGCTCCATGGCCGGATGAAATCGTCCTCTTTCTTATGGCAAAAGCCCAAAGCCAACCCAAAACCCAACGAGCCCTCCACCACATCCGAACCTATGTAACCAAAGGGAAATTCGTGAAAATCACGCTCACAGGGGATGACCTGGACATCATGGGATTGCCAAAAGGCCCGGCCTATCGAAAAATTCTGGATCAACTATTGGCGGCCAAACTTGATGGCTTGATATCCACCACGGAGGAAGAATATCGCTTAGCCAAAACCTTGGTCGCGAAAGAACCGCATAAAGGTAAAGAAGCCAAGCCCACTTCCAAAGCACGCAAAAGACCAAGATCGTAGTCTATTTACCTTCCCCCATCATTCTTCTTTGTGTCGAGAGGTCAGGAAAGGTAGAATCAACCGGTTACCTTCGCAACATTCATTCCGTTCCCGGATGTATTCCATTTCACATTCCAACCAACCCACCCGCGTTCGCTGGATAATCCTGTTCCTGCTTCTGCTCATCAGCATTATCACCTATATCGACCGGGTCAATATTTCGGTCACCGCCCGCCACATGATGCCGGCCCTCGGACTATCAGAAGTCCAAATGGGGACGATTTTTTCGGCGTTTGTGTTCGGCTATGCGTTATTTCAGATTCCGGGTGGATGGATGGGAGACCGGTGGGGTCCTCGCCGAGTCCTAACAGGGGCGGTAATCTGGTGGTCCATCTTCACGGCCATGACCGCCATCGCGCCGACCCTCCCTCTGGCGGACATGATCGGGATCATGGGGTCTCTGCTCGTCGTCCGGTTATTGATTGGGATAGGAGAGGCAGCCGCTCTTCCGAATTTCAACCGTGCGGTGGCGAATTGGCATCCGCCCCATGAACGTGGATTAGGCATCGGCATTACCATCGGCGGGATTGGAATCGGCTCAGGATTGACCCCACCGGTTACGGCATGGATCATGGTGAATTTCGGCTGGCAGACAGCTTTCTACGCGGCAGGGCTCCTCGGTATCCTGATCGCGCTCCTGTGGTATTGGTATGCCACGGACCTTCCCCACCAACACCCGCACGTCAATCAGGCAGAGAAAGAATACATTGAAGGGAAAGAAGGTGAGACGCTTTCCCACTCACCGCAGACCCAAGCCTCTTTCAAGCAGGCTCAGCCTCCCATTCCTTGGAAACGAATCCTGTGTACTCCAACCGTCTGGTGGTTAGTATTCAGCTACACCTGCTTGGGGTACGTGGCATACATTTACATGTCCTGGTTTTATCTCTACCTCGTCAACGTCAGAGGATTTGCGATTCTGCAGGGGGCTTTTTTTGCCTCAGCCCCGTTTATCGCCATGACTGTCTTCTGCCCCTTGGGCGGATGGGTCACCGATCGGTTGGTGGGAAAATACGGGATTAATCGAGGACGGGCTTACGTGGGTGGAACCGGAATGATCATGGCAGCCCTCTGCATTCTCATCGGAGCCAACGTTGAAGCCCCCTATGTGGCCATCGGGCTATTATCCCTGGGAGCCGGATGGCTTTATTTCACGGTTGGGCCTTTTTGGTCATCGACTACCGACCTCTCCAAACCCTATGCCGGCACCCTATCCGGACTGATGAATACCGGGGCCAACTTAGGGGGGACCCTCTCCCCAACCCTCACCCCATGGATCGCCGAAACCTTCGGCTGGCCGGCCGCCTTGGGATTGGCCGCCGGCCTGGCCTTTGTGGGAGGACTCTGTTGGCTATGGATTCGACCCGGAGATGGGTTGAATAATTGACTATCTTCCCCGGAAATTTCAGACGATCGGTTTTAACCTTAAAGGCCTCGGTTTTTTTATTTCAAGACGACCTGGGGAATCCTTCCAAAACAGCCTAAGATCCAAATGTCGGAGTTGAGTTTGACCAAAGTGGCGGGATGGGCATTCACCACACCAGATGCTCCCAACACAGCCATATACACCGTGTATTGATCGGGCTTTTTCTTACACATCCTGACCAGGACAGCAGGAGGATGCATCTCTTTTCCAACATAGGGTCCGACGGCTGGACGTCCCTTAGCTTTTCCTTTGGCATGTGCCCCAACGGTCATGAATGTAGTCAATAGGAGGAGACTGAACCCTAGTGTGATCAGTTTGAACATACAGATTTTCCTTACAATGAAAAGAGGGTAAGACATAAGAAGTTTTGTGTATTATAAAGTTCCCAAGACAGGCCCACAAATTTGACAAGGTCTATAAAGACCTGCAAAAGAACGTAGCAACCGATCAGGAGTGAGAATTGCCCTAGGGCCAATTCTTCAACTCTCGTTCTCTTGCCCAACCATCTAGCGATTAAAGAATAGGAAAATATGCAGATTTGGGTAGATGCCGATGCCTGTCCAAAGGTCATTAAAGAAATCCTGTTTCGCGCTGCGGAACGCACCGCAGTGCCGGTCACTCTTGTGGCCAATCGACTGCTCCACACTCCCCCTTCCCCGTATATTTCTGCCCTCCAAGTGGCTGACGGGTTCGATGTAGCCGATTCTGAAATCATCCGTCGACTGGAAAAAGGGGACTTAGTGATCACAGCCGATATCCCGCTTGCCGCAGAAGTACTTGCCAAAGGTGGCCAAGCATTGGATCCACGGGGGGAATTGCATTCGACGGATACCATTCAAGCTCGATTAACGATGCGGGACTTCATGGAGACACTTCGAGCCAGCGGAGTCGACACTGGTGGACCACCGGCACTGAGTCAACGAGATCGACAAAAGTTTGCCCAGCACCTCGATCAGTATGTGAGGTCACTGGTCAACCGAAGAACGGCAAGAGACGATACTCTGTGAGGAGGTATTCGTATACTTTCGATTCCAATGGTAGAAGGGTACAATCATCTACGATTTAGCGAATTTCCCCCAATAAGGAGTGTATCATGGATTGTCCCTGTCAAAGTGGAAAATCGTTCAAAAAATGTTGTGAGCCTATTATAGGCGGAGCCAAACAAGCCGAAACAGCAGAAGCACTCATGCGTGCACGATACGCTGCCTATACCCAAGTGGAGATGGACTTCATCGAACGGACGCATCATCCCAAAACGCGGAGTTCCACCGATATGAAGGCCAACAAGGAATGGGCCCAATCCACTCAATGGGACGGTCTCGAGATTCTTGGGACGACACAGGGTGGCCCGGAAGATGAGGTGGGCACAGTTGAATTTAAGGCCAAGTTTGTGACCGATGAGGGGCTCCAGGAACATTATGAGCTGAGTGAATTTAAAAAAGTGGATGGAGCCTGGTACTTTTTTGATGCCAAAGACCCCTCAAAACAGCCCATCGTTCGGCAATCGGCGAAAGTTGGGCGTAACGACCCCTGCCCCTGCGGAAGCGGCAAGAAATATAAGAAATGTTGTGGCAGTCAATGAATAGAGGGGAAGCTCAAAACTTCAATCCCGTGCCGATCAGCGATTCCATGAATAAAAGTTAATTGAACGTTCGATCGCTGATTTTTCATTCAAACCCAATACATGCGTTAAACCTTCAACTGGTCTTCCCTTCATTAACCCCCTGCCTCATTTCAGAATCTATTGGATAATCCGATAAGATTCGCACAAGTTCTTGTCATACTTTCCCCTCCGGTTTTTTCGTGATGTTCGTTATTGAGTTCCTTTATTGGGCATTTCAACTCATCGTTTTTATCATTTCACTCTTCCTCGGTGAGGTATCGAATGCTTTCTGCGTAATCAAACCCACGCCCGAGCCAATGCGAATTGAAGACCTCCAGGGTACGGGACAGATCATCTTTGTTCCTACGGATGATTTCCCAGCTCTCACTTTGAAAAAATTTTCTTCTTTTTTTAACAAAACCTATGGCCTAGATATTAAGATCTTACCTCCACTACTTTTACCTCACTCTACCTATAACCCCAATCGAAACCAGTATATTGCAGAAAAAATTCTCACAGAAATTCAAAAATCCCTACCACAGTCCACAACTGAATTTCCCATTATTCCGATCATTTTCACGGATAGGGATATGTACATCCAAAAATATGATTGGGAATATGCCTTTAGTTTTCGCCAAAAAAGTATGGCCGTAGTTTCTACAGCTAGAATGGATTATGGGTTTCTCCATCTTTGGACTGCTGATCAAGAAACTCAAGATGCCCGCCTCAGGAAAATGGTAACCAAAAATATTGGCGTCCTCTATTATCATCTTCCTTTCAGCGACAATTGTCAGAGTGCTATGTACGGGAATGTTGGAGGTCCACAAGAATTGGATCTCATGAGCAATCAATTGTAAGGAAAAACCAACCTCAAGCCGCCGACAGGCATTTATGTTGGTAAAGATGATCCCCTCTTCCCCAAAATTCTGTTCTTGGTTTTGCACCCTGTCATTTTTGACAGAACTCCAAATCCTTCATATCCTGACGTAAGATCATCAAATCTCTCGTTTCAGACCATTTTTACCTCCCAAATGGTCCACACAATCACTTTTCGATGAAAAAGACACATTTCAAACTTCCTAATATTATTAAGGTCGGCCTGTTATTTCTCTCACTCGGTACAACAACCTTGGGACTCTGGGCTTTTTGGGTGGAGCCCTCCAGTCTCCATAATGAAACCCATGAATTAGGCCTTCCCTCCTGGCCCCAAGCCTGTGATGGGTTGAAAGTGGCCGTACTTTCCGACCTGCATGTCGGATCACCATTCAATCATCTTGATCACCTCAACAGAAGTATCGATCTCACCCTGGCCGCGAAACCCGATCTCATTCTGCTAGCCGGTGATTACGTCATCCATGGCGTTCCCGGCGGTCATTTCGTTTCTCCGAAAGAGTCAGCCACCCATCTGGCTCGCCTCAGAGCTCCATTGGGTGTTTATGCGGTCTTAGGGAACCATGATTGGTGGTATGACGGACCGGGCACGATCACAGCGTTTCAACAGGTAGGCATCCGGATCTTGGATGATGCGGCCGTCGCTCTTGGTTCAAAGACCTGTCAGTTTTGGCTGGCGGGAATCAGTGACTTTATGGAAGGAGCCCATGATGTACCCAAAGCCTTAGCGCACATCCCCGTGGGAGCGTCCATCCTGGCCTTTACCCACAATCCAGATGTGTTTCCCGAAATTCCCGAGCGGATAGCCCTGACTGTGGCGGGACATACCCACGGAGGACAAGTCTACCTCCCCCTCATTGGCCGCCCAGTCGTTCCCTCTCAATATGGGGAGCGATATGCCATCGGGCATATTATCGAACAAGGCCGACATTTGTTCGTCACTCCCGGTATCGGCACGAGTATTTTGCCGGTTCGTTTCCTCGTACCGCCGGAAGTTTCCATCCTCATTCTTCACACCCAGCAGGGAACACCGTCTTGAAATTTCTCAAGGGTGTCTGCCTCTCTGAACTTTTTATCCTCTGGGTTGAATTTTTTTATAAATTCGGAGTGAACGACAGTCCAAAGCCGTTTTTTATCGCCATCCCTTTCTACTTCATCTATCTCAGCTTTCTCCATGCACTATTCAGAACAATCGACAAGCATCACAGATTTTGGCTTTTCGCTATCCTGATTGGAGGCACCACAGGCCTGATGCTTGAATGGTTTTTAGTGGGAAACTCTCCATGGAACAACCCTAAAGCACTTCAAGTCGGTCAATTTCTCTTTCATGGCGTCTACCCCATACTGGGCTACCTCTTGGTCCATGGGTCCGTGCCAAGGGCACTCAGGCATCGCTTAACCTGGTACCTGGTCATCGCGACCGGTTTCACGTCTGTCGGTTTTCTCTTCAGCAATCTCAACCTGCACAAGCTCTGGTTGCTAGGGCTCCCCCTGCTGGGGTATGTCGGTCTGTATTATTTCATTTACCAGTTGAAAGATTCTCTATCCTCAAACTCGCTGCAACTTGCGACGTCCTCTCTGTAGCATTTCCTTATAGTCCTTTTTTCGCTTCTCCCTGCCAAAGCAAATCATAGCCCAGCTCCCTGGTTTCCGTGCACATGCTGGCGATGGCTGTGAACGTTTTTTTGAAGACTGCATCGGCATGTGACTTTTCGTGATCTTCAAAGGAACGCCAATATGTTACGATGGCATAATGTTCATCGTCCGTCCTGGAATCCGACAGAGATCCTTCGTCCGAAACAAAACCGGAGAACCTGAAGACCTGACCGGCCAGAAATCCCCCCTTGTCCCCTCCGTAGGTTTCTTTGACGATCATGCACATTTCTCCGACCGCAACTTCTACATCATCAAAGCTCACCCCTGGCTTCAACTTGACCGTATTGAATAACATCTTCGCTCCAAAGGGGATGGTAATGGGACCAAACATCGTCACCTCCTGGGAAAAAGCCAAAACCCGAATCATGCTGACGAACCTCTACTGTTTACTATACCATTGATTCCGCAGGAGTTTAATGCCAAGTCCGTCTTGAGGCATTCGCCACTCTAGTCCTTTCCTCACTTATCCGATATAAGTTCTAATGATTGAAAGCACAGGAAGGATTGCTATACTGGTAACCATTATCTCTCTGTTTGTCTCTTGCACCCCCGCCCATTCAAGAAGGAGGCGTCATGTTCGTGAGTAACATCGAAGAAATTCCCGGAAAGCGAATAATGACCTGTCATGGGATCGTATCGGGAAGTACCGTCCGTTCCAAACACGTCGGCCGGGATATTTTTGCGAGCATCAAAAATATTTTTGGCGGCGAACTCAAAGGGTATACCGAACTCTTGGGTGAATCCCGAGATGAGGCATTGGAACGCATGAAATCTCAGGCGCAACAATTAGGCGCGAATGCCATCGTAAACGTCCGTTTTTCCACTTCTTCGGTCGCCGCCGGCGCGGCGGAAATTTACGTCTATGGCACAGCAGTGACGGTGGCCTGATGGAATTTAATAGCTTCACTATCTTTCTCATCTTATTGGCCTTAGGTTATGTGTTCGGAAAAATTGCCGAAAACCGGCATTACCGGTCTATTCATACCCGAGAAAAAACTTTGGTCCACATCCCCACCGTGAACAGCAAAAAACCCATCGGAGCCGATTCACCCATCCATCACACCGAGCTCGTGCATGGACATGTCGTCATATCGGTCGATTACTTCAAACAAGTCCTGGCCGGATTGAGAAACCTATTCGGAGGTACGGTACAATCCTATGAAACCCTCTTGGACCGGGCACGACGAGAAGCGATTCTGCGCATGAAGGAAAATTGTCCGACAGCAGACCAAATTCTAAACTTGAGGGTGGAAACCTCCTCCATTTCCAAGGGCGGGGGCGATCGGATTGGATGCGTTGAAGTCCTGGCCTATGGCACCGCGGTGTATTTCCATCCCTCCTCCTCGTCAACTCCAAGCCCGTGAAGTACCAACCCGGGCTGCCCGAGCATAACGACAACGTTTCTCATCAAAACCCCGTCAAGGAGTTTTTCATCCTCATGACGGGAGTCGTCATCATCGGGTTTATCGGCTATTGGGCCTTGGGACTCTTTGTAGACGTGGCCGTGGATTATCTTTCTCCGGAACAAGAGACTGAACTGTTTTCCACAGTGAGCTTTGACTGGGGACTCGGAAAGGAAAACATGCCGGAAAAGCAGGCCAAGCTTCAGGAATATCTTGAAGAATTGAAGCCCTGCCTGGCGCTCCCCAATCCGATCACCGTCAGTTTGGTCACACCGGAAGGCCAGGACCGGGATATGGTGAATGCCTTCGCCCTGCCTGGCGGAAAGATCGTGGTGTTCTCGAAACTCTTGGAGGCGGTCTCTTCCAAAAACGGCCTCATGTTCGTCCTGGCCCATGAACTCGGACATTTTAAAAATCGTGACCATCTGAGACAGATGGGAAGAGGGCTCATCCTAATCATCCTCAGTATGCTGGCCTTCGGAAGTGATGCCGGTATGTCCGAGGTTCTTGGGAATACCATAGAATTTCAGACAGCCACGTACTCGCAAAGCCGGGAGAGCAAAGCAGACCTTGTGGCCTTACAAGCCCTTCAATGCCACTTCGGACATGTGGGAGGAGCCACCGAACTATTTGAAAGCCTCCAATCCCAAACAAAAGGTTCGGATTTCCCGTTATCCCATTATTTCTCCACGCATCCGGAACTCCAACAACGGATCGAGGATATCCATCGCAAATCTCAGGAATTGAGCTTTTTCGAGGAAGAACCCGAAAAGCTTGGTATCTAAACCTCCTTAGCCAATAGTTTGGCTCTCCTCATGGTTCAAGGGCTTGGTTCATATTTGACTTAGGTCGGAATATCATGCGACAAAGGCGAAAACAATGTTCTAATCATTCTGACAGAGGAGACAGCACATGGCCAAAGCTAGAGCTCGCCACATTTTAGTGGACTCCAAAGAAGCTTGTGAAAACTTAAAAACACAAATCGAAGGTGGGGCTGATTTTGGAGCCCTTGCCAAAGAACATTCAAAGTGCCCTTCGGGGAAACAGGGTGGAGACCTTGGAGAATTTGGCCCAGGTCAAATGGTGAAAGAATTCGACACGGTGGTGTTCAATGAGGAAGTCGGCAAGGTCCATGGCCCGGTCCAAACACAGTTTGGCTATCACCTCCTGGAAATCACCAGCCGCACGTAATTCGCTTCCACTTTCAAACTGTCACATCCAGATTTGCACCCTATGGCATAGCCTAACAATAAGAAGGAGTCTCCACGGTCGTGGAGGCTCCTCCTTGTGTGTTTTGCGCAAACACCAATCCTTTGGCTACACTCGCCCCTTTCCTCATTCAACCTGTTCCCTTTCTCCTCTGGAAGTGATTATTGGCCCCTCAGCGCCCATTACGACACAACCTCTACGACTGCGTGATATTCTTGGTGGCTTTAAGCTTCAACGTTTACCACCCGGACTTCAAGCGTGGAGGCCTCCAGTCCAACGGCTGAGCCCGCGAGTGGCCATACCATTTCACCAAAAGGGATTAAACCGGCTGAGGTATTCGCACGGGTTCAATGGTTACGCAAAGAACCGAATGCTGCCCGCTTCGAAATGGGAAGACCGAAGAGTCGAAAAGTTGGACTTCTCGTGCAAGATGTGACTCCGCAGGAGTTGCTTTTTCAGGCTAACATTCACATCAAAAAGTCGATCGGTTAATTCAGAAATTGACAGGAGAGCCAAAAACTCCACTCCTAGGGCAAGCCCCGGAAGATATTCAACCCTTTCACGTATCGTCTCCCAATCTATCCCAAATGATGTCTATGATTTGGCATTACTCCCGGTCGTTGAGCTGACCTACCTCCATCGTTACATCTCGAACGAAGAGATCACGGGTCGACAGACAGCCCAGGGCCTTATCATACCCCCTCATGTGTATCAACAAGCCGGCATTGTGTCCGCCTAATGGAAAGCCTTAAACCCGCTCGTCCAGACCAACCCACAATGGTTAAACTAAGCCTTTGGGTCAAGGTCACGCCATCTGCAGGAGTTCTTTGATGGCCCCGCTCACGCCTTCAAAAATTTGGTGAGGCTTGGCCGTCCCATACATATAGGCCGGGGTAGTGATAACTTTATTGCTCGAGTCGACCACATACTTTTCAACCACACAGTTTTGATGTTTGGCGCCGGTCTTTTCAATCTCTGAAGCGGTGCCGGAATCATCCCCGATCGTCACATTCACTCCTTTGTCACCAAACGCCATGGCCATGATCGCCGGAGCAATACAAATCGCGGCAATGGGTTTTCGATTGGCATGAAATTCTTGCACCACCCGAGACACTTGAGGGTCGATTTCCCCCCCACTTCCCTTTTCGGCAAAATTGCACAGATGTAAGGCTGCCCCAAACCCACCCGGAAACGCTAAGGCATCGAAGTCAACAGCTTGGAGTTCTTCCAACGGCTGGATTTCCCCACGTGCGATTCGTGCGGCTTCCTGCATGACATTGCGCATCTGCCCCGTCGGCTTTTGTGTGAGATGATTGGTTTCAGCGACTTCCTTGTTTGGAGCAAAAACCTTATACTCGGCTCCTTGCTGACCGATGGCGACCAAGGTACTGATGGCTTCCGTAATCTCCGCCCCATCTAAAAACCCACACCCTGAAAGAATAACCGCAACTTTTTTCATCATGCCCTCCCGGTTAGGTGATCAAAACCTGAAGATGTATAATGTGACATTCCTATCACGATGGTATTGTACGGGCTTAGCCTCTCATATGCCCCGACATTTGATACGCTAGTATGTCATGGCTGAAAAGGTCAACTAGGTAAATGTCGTAGAAGAATAAGACTTGGTTCTTCATGCTTTATTGATCTGCCTCACCCCCATCCCTTAACCCTCTCTCCCTTGAAAACTTCTCACAATGGAGGTCACCCATGCTTCACACCACCTTTGACTTTAGGGGAAACGGCCTGAGTTGTTTATGGCTATTTATTTGGACCTGGGTGCTGACCGTTATCACCTTCGGTCTCTTTTTCCCATGGGCCTACTCGGCTCAACAACGTTGGATTTCCCAGTTTACCTTTATCCAGGGCAGACCCTTGGCCTTTCACGGGACTGGCCTTGGGTTTTTTTGGAATTGGCTGCTCATTATGATTTTCACCATCCTGACGCTTGGACTCTATGCCCCATGGGGCTTTTGTCGACTCAAACGTTGGCAGACGAATAACCTTTCCTTTGCTGATGAGCACCCAGCTTCCACATAACAACGGTTTCTTCCAATCCTTCTTCCTTCACGAAAGGCCGTGCACCCCATGCATTGTCTGATTCTTGCGGTAGGTAGTTATGGTGATGTGTTGCCCTTGCTTGGGGTAGCTCGTCGCTTAAGAGTTCTTGGGCATACGGTTACCTTCTTTGGCAGTGGAAATTTTTCATCACTGGTCCAGGAAGCGGGCGTACAGTTTGTGGCATTGGGATCTCCAGAAGATTACGACGAGGTCGCGAATAATCCCAATCTCTGGCATCCACATAAAGGCTGGCGAATCCTGATGCAACGAATGACCCCGAAAAGACTGCGATTGGCCTACACAACCCTTTGCGACCACATCAAACCGGAGAAGACGGTCATCATCAGCTCGACGCTTGGATTTGCAGCACGCTTGGTTCAAGAAACCCATCGTACTCCTCTGATCTCCATGCATTTTTCCCCTGGGGTATTCCATTCCGCCCATTCCCCTCCCAAGTTGCCACACCTCCTGTTGCCAGATTGGCTTCCGGTCTTCGTCAAACAAGGAATATGGCGAACCCTTGATTATGCCATCATCGATCCAGTGGTCAAACCTGCTTTAACTAGGGTGCGAAAAGAACTCGGGCTCAAACCCGTTTCACGCATTTTTCACACCTGGCTTCATTCACCCGATCAAGTCATCGGACTGTTTCCCTCCTGGTTTGCTCCTCCGCAACCGGATTGGCCTCCACACACGGTTCTCACAGGATTTCCACTCTATGATGACACCCATGATGGAGCCCTTTTACGCCATGTGCAGGACTTCCTCAATGCACACCCCCGACCCTTTGTCTTCACCCCGGGATCCGCTAATAAACATGCCGTCCGTTTTTTTTCTGAAGCCGCCAAGGCCTGCCAACAAATACAAAGGCCTGCGATCTTTCTCACTCGATACCCAGAACAAATGCCCCCTGAGCTCCCCTCTTCCATTCGCCACTTTTCCTATGTACCCTTAAGCCAACTCCTTCCTCAAGTCAGTGGCTTGATTCATCATGGGGGAATCGGAACCTGCGCTCAAGCCCTGAGGGCGGGGATTCCACAACTCATCCAACCGCTTGCTTTCGATCAATTCGATAATGGCGAACGAGTCAAAAGGTTGAAAGTAGGTACCACCTTATCTGCACGGCGTTTCAAAGCCAATACCGTCGCTGACATTCTCCAGTCAATGCTCACGGATTCCCAACTCCATGATCGTTGTCAAGCCGTGGCAAAGAATTTTCATGGCATTGACCCCCTAGAATCTACTTGCCAGCTTATCGAGGGAATTATGCCCACAAATTCCTAGGCCGGAAGCAGAAGAACCTTTTCTTCTTGATGAACTTCAAAGTCCCTTGGTAAAGTGGAGTAGTTGTGTCTATATCACCTGCCGCTCAGTTCAAAAAGAAAAATCCGAAGGCGATTATCACCACCAAGTTTGGGAAGATCGAAATTCGATTTTTCACGGATGATGCTCCTCGCCATGTGGAAAGCTTTTTGGACCTGGCCAAACTGAAGTTTTTCGACGGCACGACCTTCCACCGGGTCGTTCCCGGGTTTCTTATTCAAGGGGGCGACCCCATGAGCAAAAATCCTGACCGGGATCTCCATGGAACCGGGGGGCCAGGGTTTAACCTGAATCCCGAACCCAGCGATCGCCCCCATCGCCGTGGAATGGTCTCTATGGCCAAAGTCCCACGAACCGAGGAGTCCACGAGAGACGTCGCCGATAGTGGGTCACAATTTTTTATCTGTGTCGAAGATCAGAGCAGTCTGGACCGGATGTATTCCGTATTCGGGAAAGTCGTGAAAGGGATGGATGTCGTTGACCAGATCGTCATGCTTCCGCGAGACGATCGAGACAATCCTCTGGAAGCTCCAACTATGACTGTGGAAGTGGAAGAATAGCCCCGGACCAAATCAGTCGGCAGTGGATTCGGACGAACCCTCCCCAAAGACGATACTCGCATAAGTCACAGTCGAATTGAACTGATCGGTGATACCCCGATCATACCGTAAGACCTGTCCCATTCTGGGCTCGCCTTCCCGTTGAATGAGTTTCAACAGTGTAAAAATCGCCGGAAATCCAAGAATTCGGCGTTGGTCTCCTTCCTTCAGGATAAATTCGGCAAAGCCTTCGGGATCCACCTCTTCAACCTTCTTCATCATTTCCAAATCGGTTTGCATACATTTGTGGAAGGAAAAATCGGTAGGAGGGGTCTTATCCCCGTACCGAATACCGATATGAGCTAGGTTGGCGCTCGCGATCACGCCAACCGTTTGCCCACTCCCTTGAATGGCCTGTTTGGTCACGGTCAGAAAACGATCGATATGGTGAAACAAATCCGTATAGTCTCCACCCGTTAGCGTTTCCGGTGGAAAAGCACAGAGAATCGGCACGATAGAAATCATTCGACCTTCACCCAGCGCGTGCTGAAGAAAAGGTAACTGAAACTCCAGGCTATGCTCCTTGAGGTGACGAATATCTTCAGAAAAAAACGTGTTTCCCGTTTCTTTTCTGATTGCATCAAGGATAGGACGGTTGACAGGAATCGTCCCAAAGGGAGTCTCAAAATCTTTATCCGTGATGGCTATGCCGCTTTCTAACCCTGAGTGACAGGTCCCCACGAGAACATACACATCGGGAGCTTTTCCCTCCTGGAGTTCCTGATATCCCCAAGCATAAATAGCACCGGCTTCTTTTAGGTCGAAATTCGGCACGACCAGTCCCTTAATCGCCTTCCCCGCAAACTCGGCCTTGCCTTTTTCAGGACCCTCCTTCGATCGGTAAAACCCTTCAAGTTGTGCGCGAAGTTTCTCTGGGTCATCCTCATAACTTTTTCCCGCGAACGCCATAGGCCGACGATCAAGCTTACGATAGGCCTCAATGGCTTGTTTTTGAGCCTGCTCAGACCGATCGTTTTCCAGAAAAAGTTTTTCATCCAAATCCGAGATTAATTGAGTTAAGCGATCGGGCATCATGAATTCCCCATACTTCTTGAGGTATTCACCCCCAACTTGTTCAAGAGAATGTTCTCCATCAAAAAATTGAAAGAGGTAGAAATAGTTCAACGGAAGAACGAGTTTTTCGGCCGATAGTCCTGTGGGATCCCACAACACGATATATTGCTCTTCCCCTTGTTTGAGGGGAGAGTATTGCAGGTTGCGAAGAATCGGGAAATTTCTTGGATCTTTTTCAACTTCTGTACTCATAGAAATCCTATCGTTCCAGGATAAAAGAATATGATGATCACAAGCTCTGGATTATACGGACCCTCTTCAAAGGCCCGCAACCGACCGAGGTCAGATTCGAGGGGCAGCGCCGACACTGACCCAAGATTTGACGTGGAAGCCTCGAACGTGGGGGAGAAGGATCTTTTAGGCTTTAAACACCTATAAATACCCTATTTTTTAAGAATATTTCGTCATCCAGCCCCCTTAGACTTCAGGCGAATTTGGGTAGAGATTCAGGTCCGACCGAATGTTGCCGATGAAAATAAATAAGGAAAGCAATTTCTCCCGAAAACCCCCACCGTTTACTTCACATGATGACTCTTTCTTGCTCACATGGTGACTACTTCCTGCTTCGAACGCTTGGGGTAAGCACCCTTTTGACTATCTTGGTTTTCAATCCAGTCACAGCCAATGGGAACAATAACATCGAATTTCTCGATAAAGAGATTATCACCAGCCTCAGATCGAGTGTGGTGGAAGTCGTGGTGCCAAAAATCGAAAGTCCCAAAATTCAATATGCCAGAGAACTTCCTTTCGAGAAATTGAGCTTTAAAGAACGAAATGAAAAGTACTTCAGCATCGGCACGGCGTTTTTCATCAATGACCGGGAATTATTGACCGCCGCCCATGTGTTGAACTTGGAATATTTTTCCCTGTTAAACGATTTCTACATTCGGGATGCCAAGGGTCGAACCTATAAAATCGGAACAATCAAGAAACTTAGCTCACGTCGGGACATGGTGGTCTTCGAGCTTGAAGATTATCCTGGAACAATCCTCCCGTTGACATTCTCCCAGGACGTAGAAATCGGAGACACGGTCTTTTCAGTCGGGAACGCACAAGGGGAAGGCATCTCTTTTCGGGCAGGACAAGTTGCCTCGTTCACTCCAGAACGGGAACAAGGGCTGTGGAACGATATCCGCTTCACCTCCCCCGCATCACCCGGCAACAGTGGAGGTCCCCTCTTGAATGTCGACGGGAAGGTGGTCGGAGTGATTATCCAAAAAAATAACAGTGAAAATTACAATGTGGCCGTTCCCATCGCCGAAACCGAAAATCTGAAGCAGGTTGCTGAATTCTACATTCGGAATATCTCCATCAGTTTAAATGACGAACAAAACACTTTTTCCATGAATTGGAGGGAGGACATCGCACTACCCGATACCGTCCAGAACGTGGCCAAAAAGGCACAGGCTTCCTTGAATGCCTTCTACGAAAACGTGTCGTCCGAGGCATACAAAAAATTCGAAGATGACTATTTCCCTAAAGGAAAGCGTTTTCGCGCATACCTTCGGAACCAAGTCAATATTCGGCAATTTGGCGTTTTACGATCCGACCCGGATTTCAATCAATGGAGTTTAAGCAGCTATGCGACCCGCTCCACGCCGATTGCCGAAGATCAGACCATCACGTTGAGTAAAAGCGACCTCACGACCGGCCATGTGATCGTAGAAAAGCCAAAAGATCTTCCCCTCAAAGATTTTCTGGAATCCCCCAAATTAGTGATGGACACCTTACTGAAGGTCTTACCCCTAACCCGAACGATCGAGGTAGACAAAATTCGCCTGGTGAGTCTGGGAGAACCAGAAAAGACGGAAATCTGGGAAGACCAACTGGGCAGACGATGGATCTCTTCATTATGGTACCTCCCACACATCAATTACTTTGCGTACAACCATTGCTTGGCCTATCCCAAAGGAGTCATCTGCAACATTGACATTAAAAAAGCCTGGGAATTGAAAGCGGGGTATTTGAACGGGATAAAGCAGAATTTAAATGAGGTGGCGGTAGGATATGAGGGAGATTTATACGATTGGGTGGAATATTTATCTCTGGACAAACACTATCTTCCTCTGGTCTTTCAAGCCAGCCGAATTGACCTTGGGCCTGAATCAGTACAAATCAGTCTGAATGACTTTAAGGTGAACTTGCAGAGCCAAGTCGCCAATGAAACAACGAACCTTCACTTCCATTTTGGCTACTCAAATCAGAGTTTGCTTGAAGAGGAATTGTTATTGTTTGAATTATTCCCACAAAAGGGAGACGGCACCAACTATCGGATTCAAAAGTTTTTTTCTCCTAGCACCTTCAGCTCTGATGAATACAAATCTCAGTGGAACGAAATTACGAGCAAGTCGGGTGATTATTCAGAAAAGACGGTAGTCGGGAACAAATACCAGACGATACAAAAAGTTATTTCGGAGGAAGAAAAGGATTTCCTCTCAGTAACAGGTGATACCATTACAAGAGAATTCGTGATTGGATGTGTGCATAAATTATCAGAGGACAATGCTCCGGCCAAATGTGAGGAATTCGTCCAAAGCGTGAGCTTTCCCGATCAAAACCAACCACCCCGTGGGCAATCTGAGGTAGCAAGAAACTGAATAAAAATTTAGGCAATCCCTCTGCTCTCACCTATTTTCTTTCATTTCCAGCCTTCCCACTCAAACGTTTAGACAGTCGTTGAGCCACACGCTTCATGGCGGTGGATCGATCGTTTGGATCCAGAAGGACATTCAGGACATGGGCTTCTTTATCCTGTGTGACCGCCTTGCCCATCACCTTGACGAAATCACCGAAGGTTTCGACACGGTACCCGATGCCGCCCCCGATCACTTCACAGATTTTTTCATATTTCCATTCGGGAATATCATTGAACGGACCTTCGAGGATTTCCCGTTCGGTGGAATACCCACGATTATTCAAGATGATCACGATAGGGACCTGTCCATGCCGTAGGCATGTAGCCAGTTCCGTCCCGGTCATTTGAAACGCTCCATCCCCCACGAGCACCAAGGGCCGTAATGAAGGATCGGCAAATCCGGCCCCAAGCGCAGCAGGGACGCTAAAGCCCATGGAGGTGTAGTAAGCCGGAGACAGAAATTCTGCACTCTGTCTGACATGGAGGTCGGCGGCGGCAAACAATGACTCCCCCACATCCGCGATCACGACGGTCCGATCGTTCAACAACCCATCCAGGTAGCCAAACATGTTCTGGAGGGTCACCGGGGTATCGTTCTCCGGGTGTTCAAATTGAATACTATCCCGCGGAGGCAGATCTTGTTCAGGAAAGGCTGGAATAGGAGAGGCCGCCAGAGCCCGGACAAAATCTTCGAACCTGACGCTTTCATACGTATGATGTTTAATCGCAATGGATTCCGCGGTCGCATGAATCGTCCGGCCTGCTGCCAGGAGCGTGGAATGGATTTTGACATCTTCGATATCGGTCAAGAGCGTTCCTAACGTCAAGAGACAATCGGCCTTATCCACAAAATCAAGAATTTCCTGCCGCCCAACCAACCCTCCATAGACTCCGATATATAAGGGATGATCTTCTCGAATAACGGATTTTCCCAACAGCGTCGTGGCGATGGGAGCTTTCATGCGTTCCACCAGATCCGTCAATGTCTCCTGTAATCCGAATCGATGAATTTCAGCACCGGCTAGAATCACAGGACGCTCAGACTTTGAGAGAATGCTGCGAACTTCGGCTACTGCTTCCTTCAAGGCAGCGGGATCACTGGGACAGGCGGTCTCCTTAGGCGGATCTAGGTTTGTCACCTCCACCGAAGCGGTGACCATATCCCGTGGAATCTCCAGGTAAATTGGTCGTTTGTATCGCATCAAGGCTTCCAAAGCTTGATCAAGCTCTTTTTCGACTGTCTGCGGATCGTCCAGGATCACGGAAGCCACCGTGATTTTCTCGAACACGTCCCGTTGAGTGGACAAATCCCGGACCATATGGTGAAGGAAGGGATTACGGACACGCTCAGCCAATCCGGGAGAACCGGAAATCATGACGACCGGAGAGCGTTCAGCATACGCACAGGCAATGGCATTGACCATATTGAGGCCGCCCACACAATAGGTCACGCAAGCCCCGCCGATTCCATGGATGCGTGCATAGGCATCGGCTGCAAACCCGGCGCAATCCTCCCGGGTCGTCCCGATGTGCTGGATCGGTGACTCCTCGATCAGTTGGTAGAGCCTCAGCACGTAATCGCCAGGCACTCCAAAAAGATGGCGGAGACCGAGTTGGTACAAACGGTCCAGCAGGAGAGTACCAATGGTATGCGATCCACTCATCCCTGCAACCTCCTTATCTTGACATTATAAATCATATCCCGAGGAATGAGGAGGCAATGAACCGGAAAAAATTAACCGGACATGCCTGAAATTTCAGGGGTTTTTTTAGAGGAACACAGGCTGAAGTGAAAATCTGCTACGACGAATAGAGATGGCACCAGACTTGATGACCCTTTTCCGGAGGACCGATCTGAATAAGGGGCGGCTCCTCTGTTTTACAGTGGTCCATGACTTTGGGGCACCGAGGATGAAACCGGCAACCGCTTGGCGGGTTCAGGGGCGACGGCACATCGCCGGGAAGAATAACCGGTTCGGAAGGCATATCAGGATTTGGAATAGGGTTGGCTGAGAGCAACGCTTGGGTGTAGGGATGTTTGGGATCGGTAAATAAATCTTCTGCCGTCGCGGTCTCTCCCAGTTTTCCCAAATACATCACGGCAATCCGATCAGCCAGATATTGCACCACGTTCAAATCATGGGTAATGAAAAGATACGACAGGTGAAACTCTTCCTGAAGATCCCGAAGCAGGTTCAGAATTTGAGCTTGAATAGAAACATCCAGAGCTGAGACCGCTTCATCACACACGATAAACTTGGGATTCAGGGCTAAGGCACGGGCGATCCCGACCCGTTGACGTTGCCCTCCGGAAAATTCATGTGGATAGCGGGATTGGTGCTCAGGTCGAAGGCCGACTTTCACGAACAATTGGTTAATGCGATCCTGCAATTCTTGTCCCTTGGCGATCTTATGAATCTTCAAGGGCTCCCCCACGATGGCCCCGATCGTCATACGAGGATTCAGGGAACTATAAGGATCTTGAAATATGATTTGCATACGCCGCCGCATTTGACGCAGGGCGGCCGGCTTTAATGCCAGGACATCTTCTCCATCAAAAGTCACTTCTCCGGCAGTAGGTTCCATGAGCCGGAGAATGGAGCGACCAACGGTGGTTTTTCCACAGCCGCTTTCTCCAACCAACCCCAAGGTTTCCCCAGGCCGAACTTCGAGTGTGACATCATCGACGGCTTTCACCCAGGCCGACACCCGTGAAAACAACCCCTTCCGAACGGGAAAATATTTCTTGAGGCCTTTGACGGAAAGAAGTGGGGAGTGATTGGTATTCATCAAGTGGAGTTCGTATTCACTTATGTTTCGGCATGCAACCAACACGCGGTTTCATGAGCTTCGCCTATTTGAATGACAGGCGGTGGCTGCGTCGCACAATGATCAAGGATCTCCCCACACCGTGAAGAAAAATGGCACCCTTTGGGATACAGCAAAGGTGAAGGCACGGTTCCTGGAATACTTTCCAGCCTTCCCTGCCGTTCTCCCGGTTTTGGCAGCGAGTTTAAGAGAGCGCGTGTGTAGGGATGGCTGGGGTTGTGGAACAGATCCTTGACCGAGGCACGCTCGGCAATCTTACTGGCATACATCACGATCACGTCCCGCGCAAATTGCGCCACGACACCCAAGTTGTGCGTGATCAGTAAAATCGCCATGCCCATGTCTTGCTGAAGACTGGCCAACAACTCAAGGATCTGGGCCTGAATGGTCACATCCAAAGCCGTCGTGGGCTCATCGGCAATCAACAAGTCCGGCTTGCAGGCCAACGCCATTGCGATCATGACACGTTGCTTCATGCCTCCGGACATTTCATGCGGATATTGATCGATACGATGCGCGGAATCCGGGATTTTGACCTTATCCAGCAAACTCAAAACCTCCTGCCGGATTTCTGCTTTGGAAAGATCGGTGTGGATTTGCAGCACTTCCCCGATTTGGTCACCGATTCGCATGACGGGATTGAGTGAGGTCATGGGTTCCTGAAAGACCATCCCGATGGCCTTTCCCCGCACCTGGCGCATATCTTTTTCGGAGAAATCCAACAAGTTTTGTCCCTTAAACGTAATCGTTCCACCCACGATCCGTCCGGGATGGGCGATGAGGCGCATGACGGACATGGCAGCCACCGACTTTCCGCACCCGGACTCCCCGACCAGCGCAAGGGTCTGACCGGCCTGAATGACAAAGCTCACATCATCCACAGCTTTGACTTCTCCTTTGTCGGTAAAAAAGGAGGTACGGAGATGTGAGACTTCAAGAAGTGGGGGCAAGATTCTGTTCCTTGTTTTGACTGATCACCGGCGACGAAGTTTAGGGTTCAAGGCTTCCCGCAACCCTTCCCCAACGAGGTTAAAAGCGAGCACCACGATAAAGATGGCAATCCCCGGTATAAAAAAAAGCCATGGCGCGTCAAAAATGAACCCTTTTCCATCCGATAAAATATTTCCCCAAGTCGCATAGGGAGGAGGGACGCCAAACCCAAGAAAGCTGAGTGCGGATTCGGTCAGGATGGCCGACGCAACCCCGATAGTGGCCGACACAAACACCGGGGCCAAGGCATTGGGCACCATGTGCCGAAAGATGATGCGCCGTTCCGGAAGTCCTAAGGCCTTGGCTGCCGTCACATAGTCTTGTTCGCGCAATGAAAGAAATTCCGCACGAACGAACCGAGTCGTCCCCATCCAACTCGTCAAGCCAATGATAAACATAATGGTGTAGATACTCGGGGGAAGAAGCGCTACGGCAGTCAGGATCAAAAAAAAGGTCGGAAAACATAACATGGCATCGGTGAATCGCATTATAAGGGTATCCACGGTGATAAAACCCAGTTTGATTTGACCATAAAACCCAGCGAGCCCTCCCAAGGTAATACCCACCAATAACGAAATCCCAACCGCCACGAACCCAATGGAAAGGGAGACAAATGATCCTTGAAACATTCGCGCAAACACATCCCTTCCCAGTTCATCCGTTCCCAGGAAATACACGCCCCCAAACGGACGATCCACAGAAGGTATTTTTTCCGTGACACTAGTCATGGGAGGAAGAAATTTATCCGGAAGGCGGACGACCTCCGCATCAAACACGACCCACCATTCCGTCAACACTTTTCCGGCCACAGCCGTGACGAGGAGCAATACCAGAACAAAAAATGCCACGACCGCTAATGTGTCTTTTTTGTAGATGCGGAGAAACTCCTGCCAGGGGGTCTCGGCCTCCCCTAATTCATCAAAGACTTCCCGAGCAGGCTCAGAGGCAACAGAGGAAGAATCCATATCCTAAACAATGTCCCCTTTTACTGTCTTTCTCTCTATTCCAGCCGGATACGAGGATCCACGAACGCATACAAAATATCCGAAATGAATGTGCCGGTCAGGGTAAGGACCGCGGCGATAAAATTCAGGGTCATGATGATGGAAAAGTCCCGGGCCAAGATGGCCTCGTAACCCAAACGTCCCAACCCAGGCCATGCGAAAATTTGCTCAAAAATGACCGACCCTCCAATCAATCCGGGAAGCAGCAGGCCAAACATGGTCACGAAAGGCAATAACGCGTTTCCCAAGGCATGGCCATAAATCACGGTGTCCTCTTCAAGGCCTTTAGCCCTGGCCGTCCGCACATAATCCTGACCGAGGACTTCCAACATTTGCGAACGGACATACCGTGACAAAATCGCAATGCCTCCGATAGCTGACATGATCGAGGGGATCACCAGATGCCACACACGGTCCATACTCTTGAACAACGGATCGGCATCACCCATCCCGAACGTTTGGATGCTAATCACGGGAACGCCCAGCCACTTCACCACCCCGATAATCACCAAATACGACAAAAAGAAACTGGGGATTGAAATGAGAGCATAGGCCAAAAAGATACTGAACCTGTCAACCATACCTCCACGATGGACAGCCCCATAAATTCCAGTGGGAAACGCCCACGTCCATACCAGCAACGTGGCGACGATGAATAAGGGAAGGGAATTCAAAAATCGATCCCATATTTTTGGCAGAACCGGTTGGCTATCCTTGAATGATTTCAATTCGCCAGTGAACAAATCACGGATCCAATACCCATACTGCAGGTAGAGCGGGTCGTCAAGATGAAACGCCTCGCGAATTTTTACGATATCCTCAGGCTTCATTCGAGGATTCATGGGATCCACCTCACTGGGTTCTCCTGGAGCCAGATGGATAATGGAATGTGCCATGATCGACACGATGACCAAGAGCACTATTCGTTGAAGTGTATTACGTACGATAAAATTCCACATATACGTCAGGAGTCGACAACATCCCCTCGATAGCAAGATTTGACATTAAAAGTCTGGTGTGAATGCCAGTTTTCGCCATTGATGGAAGTGGAAGGTGATATCTCCGCTTTTAAGAGGATAAATTTTCTTATACTGCTCTTCTCCTTCCAGTCCCGTTGTCACCAGCACAATTTTCTTATCCAACACTCTCGTACTGAGGGGGGCATACAGGAAGGTATAGGGTTGATCCTCGTGAATCATCTTATGCAATTCATGAGTGAGTTCCCGTTGACGGTCATGGTCGTACTCCTGGCGAATCCGGACGATTAATTTGTCGACATAGGGATTTTTATAGCCCACAAAATTGAGTTGTTGGGGCCCGGCTTGACTCGAATGCCAAATCTGGTAGAGATCAGGATCGATACCCATGCTCCATCCCAATACCACCGCATCGAAATCTCCGGTGTTCACGAAATCATTTAAAAAAACGGCCCATTCAAACACCTGCGTGTTCACCTTCAATCCGATTTTTTTCCAGGCATTCTGTGCGATAGTCAAAATATTTTTTCTAATGGGATTTCCATTGTTCGTAATCAGGTTAAATTCGAATATCTCCCCATTTTTTTCCAACCAACCCTCGGCATTTGGAGCCCATCCATGTCGGGCAAAAATCTCTATCGCCTGTTTGGGGTCATAAGGTACAGGCTGAATAGTCGGATCATACCACTCCGTGTTTTTGGGATAAGGCCCCGTGGTCCGTTCCCCTTCCCCGTACATTAAATAACTGATAATTTCTTCGACATTAATGGCCATACCCAAGGCTTTCCGAATTTCCGGATCGGAAAATAGGGACCTACGGTTGTTGTAGCCAATATAGGTGTAGGCAAATCCTAAGCTGGAGAACGATTGGTACGTGGTGTCTTCTTTGTATCGGGCTACTTGATGAGGAAGCGCAGCGTAAAAATCGATTGCCCCTGTACGGAATTCTACCTCCTGAGTTAAGAGGTCTGGGATAATCCGCATGTAATAGTCCTCATACTGGGCCGGCCCCTCCCAATAATTTTCAAAGCGATGAAGATGGATATACTCATCTCCTCTCCATTCCATAAAACGAAACCGGCCAGTCCCGATGGGATGGCGGTTAAAATGGCTATCCCGCATCCCAAAGGTTTTTTTCGCTTCTTCTGAAAGGCCACGATTGTCCATCTCACGATTTAGGGCCGCGTCATTCAATAAATGTTCAGGTAAAATTCCCATAGTCCAGGCCGTGATTGCCGGAGAATACAAACGCTTATACACAACCTTGACCGTAAAAGGATTCATAATCTCGACAGATTTGATGGGTTCGAAATCGGGAGTGCGTGGAGACAAGTTGATAGGGTTAATGATGGCTTCATAGGTAAACTTCACATCTCCCGCATTGAATTCGTGACCATCTTGAAATATGACTCCCTGCCTCAGATGGAACAGTATGGTCGGGTTATGTTCTCCGACAGGTAGAATTTCAGAATATTTCGTTCGTAGTACCGTTTCAACCTCAGAAGAAAGCGATTTCTTTGCCTTGATCATTTTTTCATACGGAAAATGGCTGAAATACTGGTCACCAAGAATCGGAGTTAAACGTTTGAACAAATCTTGATCGACGTGAGGAAGAGAAAAGACGACCCGCTCAGGAACGTGAACGGTCAACGGGACATCCTCCAGCTTGGGTTTACCTTCTGCATTTTTGATTAATAGGGAAATGGTTTGAGAACGTTCTTTTGCCGGAAGAAGGTTCATAGACTCAACAGCGTTGCGAAACCCATCGAGTTGATTCCGTTCCCATGCTTCCTGCAAACGGTGTAACAGACGCTTTCCTGTCACCTCTTGTCCATCCGGAAACCGTTGATGAGGATTGACGAGGAGATAGGCCTTTTCTGTGATGTTCCAGTCTGTAGCCAAACGCCCGCGCAAATTCAGATTTTCGTCAAGATCCAACAGGCCTTCAAAAATATGGTTGACAATCGTGGCGCTCGATGAATCCGCATTTAATATGGGATTGAGTATTTTGGCGTCTCCACTTGATCCCTCGATATAGGTCACCAAACGGTTGGGGTTACCAGCAGCCTGATTTTCATAAGTGGGAACCCAAAAATAGGATTGGAGCAGGAAAAGGAGAAGAACCAGGGGAATGAAAACTAAGAGACGTTTAACAAACATGCGAAGGCGCCATCGTGAGACCAATGTCTATTTTTTCAATAATATCAAGAAATTAGCGTTGATGCCATGATTGATTTTCTTCCAGATTTCCAAGGGACAGGGCCTCAATTTTTGAAACAAAGGGACAGGGAGGAGAATTGGGCCTGAGGGCTTGCAGTCTTTTTGATGTTTCGATACACTTCCCGTTCCTTTTGCTTTGACGCCTTTCAAAGGGAGTCGGTGCGGTGACAATCAGCCTGAGACAGCTTACATCCAGACTATTCGGCCTCCAGGGGGTTTCCCTCCCAGGAACTCCCATCAATCATCATCGTTTCCTTCTTTCATCCGGTCTTCATTCCATGAACCTCAGATTTCATTCGACTTTTATCCTTCGTCGATTCACGTTTTGGCTCATGAGGGTTCACCAATGGAAAAGCCTGTTGAAGGAGGGAGTGGCATGCAGGACGGACGACATTCACGTACCATCCTAATCGTCGACGATCATCAAGGCTTTCTCTCTCTCTTACAACATGGCTTATCCCGGGAAGGTTTTCAAACCGAGACGGCCTGCAGTGGTCAAGAAGCTCTTGCGTGGCTGACCCACCACCGAGCCGATCTCCTTCTGCTCGACCTCCAACTCCCGGATATGACCGGGGAGGACCTGATCCAACACTTGGAGCAACGGCATATCACCCTCCCCTTTCTCGTGATTACCGGACAAGGAGATGAACGCCGTGCCGTTCAAATGATGAAACAAGGTGCTCGTGACTATTTCATTAAAGACCATCGAGTCGTTGAATGTCTTCCGTCCATTGTGACACAAACCTTTGAACAAATCGAACAGGAGCAACAATTCACCCACACGCAAGAAGCCCTCAGGATGGAACGAGAGCGAATGGCGATCACACTGGCCTCCATCCATGAAGGCGTCTTGACGACAGATACGCAGGGATGTCTCACTTACATGAATCGAATGGCCGAAACTCTTACCGGCCGGGAGTCGCAACACGCGATGGGTCGACCCATCCAAGACATCGTTCGTTTTGACTCACACCATGCTCCTATCGCTTCCGAACATCCAGTAACACAGGTGCTCCAAAACCAGACACCACTGAATGCGACTCATCCGCACTTTCTCATTCAGCATCCCACTGGCGATCGACCGGTGGTGTGTAGCGCCTCTCCTCTCCGGGAAACGGATGGCACACTGCTAGGTTGCGTGCTCATCATTCGTGACATTACTGAACGCCTAAAATTCGACCAGGAGGGACTGAAGATCTCACAACTTGAGTCTCTAGGGACGTTAGCGGGTGGGATTGCCCACGATTTCAACAACTACCTGACGGCTATTCTCGGCAATATTTCCCTGACGAAGACTCGGCTCAATTCTCGAGACCACTTGTATGAATATTTGTCTGAGGCTGAAGATGCTTCCCTCAAGGCCAAGGGGCTCACGCACCAACTATTGACGTTTGCCAAGGGGGGACATCCACTGAAAAAACCTCTCAGTCTCCTCACCCTGGTCCAGGAAGCCGCTCGCCTCGCCCTCACCGGTTCTTCCATTCATTCAAAATTGATCCTACCGGAAAACCTCTGGACGGTGAATGCCGATGGAGATCAACTGAGACAGGTGATCCATAATCTGGTCATGAATGCTCGACAATCCATGGACGATGACGGAACGGTAACGCTTCAGGGGCAAAACCTGATCTTGAGCGAGGGCGAAGTCCGACACTATCGATTATCCAAACCGGGACCCTATATCAAACTCACGATTCAAGATACGGGAAATGGGATTGCCTCACATCTTCTACGGAATATCTTTGATCCCTATTTCACCACAAGGATTGGAGGCAGCGGGTTGGGTTTAAGTACAGCCTATTCCATCATTAAACACCATCAAGGAACGATCACCGCCTCATCTCTTCAAGGAGAGGGTTCGACATTTCATATCTATCTTCCTGCCGACCCCACCTCTGCTCCTCCGTCAACCCCACGCCCCCCTCTTCCCACGGGTGAGGGGCGAATTTTGGTCATGGACGATGAAGCATCGATTCGACTGGTCTTAGGGGAAATGCTCCAACACTTAGGCTATGAAGTCCATTGCGTCGCGGAGGGGCAGGAAGCTATCGAACGCTATCAGGAGGCTTACCATTCACAACGACCCTTTTCAGCGGTCATCTTGGACTTAACGGTACCCAGTGGGCTAGGAGGAAAAGACACGATTCAACAACTTCGGGATTTCGATCCACATGTGAAAGCCATCGTCGCGAGTGGATATTCCCAGGATGTTATTCTCTCCCAATACTCACAGTATGGGTTTCATGGAGTAGTGGCCAAACCTTTCAGGCTTAACGAACTCAGTCAAGCTCTTCAGCACATCACCCCTTAAACGACCGAAACGTTTTAATTGTTCTCTGAAAAACTTGAAAAGCCGGATTGAGAAGAGGGAAGCACCTGCCTATGAGCTCACACCTCTATGTGAATTTCATCGTTCTCAACTTTGGTAGGATAGGACTTCACATGACTCGATGGGTTATTGACACAATGTCCCGTCTTGACGTTGTACTCCCATCCATGCCAGGGGCAGCTAACGGTCTCACCTTCCAAGTCCCCTTCTCCCAAGGGCCCTCCTCGATGCATACAGGTGTTATCGATCACATGAAAGGTCCCATTGACATTAAAGACCGCGACACACATATCCTTCACTTCTGCCACGATACCCGTTCCCGCTTCCACTTCCTCGGTTTTGGCCACTCGAATCCACTCCGCCATACCTTCTCCTCCTTACCTCAAAAAAGTCAATCCCTATGAAGAGCCTTGTAATGGTTCCTTGATCTTCTTCAATAAACTGGAAAGAGTGGGTTTTCCTTCCCCCTTTTCGGCCTGCTCGATATTTTCCACCAAAGTTCGGGCAATTCCCACAAATGCCTGAGATTGAGGGCTCGTCGGATTCTCCACCACGATCGGCTTGCCCGTATCTCCTGCTTCCCGTATCGACGGATCGATGGGTATTCGCCCTAGAAATGGGATTTCAAACTTTTGGGCAGCCCGTTCACCTCCACCGAATGAAAAAATTTCACTCCGTTCTCCACAATGTCCGCACACGAAAAAGCTCATGTTCTCTACTACGCCCAATAAGGGGACATTCACCTTTTTGAACATGGTCATGCCCTTCCGCACATCATGCAGGGCCACTTCCTGGGGTGTCGTGACCGTAATGGCACCGGTTAGGGGTACCAATTGAGATAAGGTAAGCGGAACATCCCCTGTACCCGGCGGAAGGTCAATGAGCAAGAAATCCAGTTCTCCCCAAAGCACATCACGAAAGAACTGCTGGATGGCAGAATGAATCATCGGGCCTCGCCACACCACCGGAGTGTCCTCGGGGACGAAGAAGCCCATGGAAATAACCTTCACTCCCTGCCCTTCACCGGGATAGATTTTTTCTTCTTCCTTGACCGGTTCCTTTGTGACTCCGATCATCATGGGGATATTCGGCCCATAGATATCCGCATCCATGAGACCCACGGTATACCCTTCTTGTTGAAGGGCCACGGCTAGATTTACCGTGACCGTTGATTTTCCAACACCGCCTTTTCCGCTACTCACCGCAATAATATGCTTGACTCCAGGCAGCGGATGTTCCTTAGGTTCTCCACCACTCGCCGTTGGATCGGGTCGCTGTTCTTCAGACATTCACATTTCTCCTTCTATTCAAGGACGTAAGTGGACATGAGGGTTTCCAAACCCTGAAAGCCCATAATTGTCATACCACAAATGGACCTCCCAAGACGAAAAACCCGAAACCCCATCAAGCCTCACAGGGTTTCGGGTTTCCCAATATATACCCGGAAATTGATTGAAGAGAAATATGACCTCGGAAAGGAAGGATTACCCCAATTGGGTCGCAAACTTCTTCCGAGATCGACCTAATAGCGGTTCATGGTGATTCCGCCTATTGGCGGAAATGACAGGATCTAAAATTTCTCCACAGGTAATACACCGCCACCCGGAAAAATACATGGCCCCGGCTTCATCCGCCACATCCCCGAACTTATCCTGAATCATTATCCCCTTACACCTTGGACAATCCATAAAACCTGCTCCTTCCCAATTCCATAATGAAAAATTAAAAACAATGACAGAATATGGAATATCTAGGAGAGCAATCTGTATGCCCGAAAAATATCGGTATAACTTATTGATAATAAAGATCTTTATACGATTTTTATACAACCAGACGTTCCAAAATGAAACTTTTCATTTAAAATATCTTTATTATAAATTAAAATAAATATTTGTTTTTATTGTTATTTTTATTAAATGGCACCAAAAAGTAACATGTAGTACCAAAAGAGAACCCATTAGGTTTGCCTGGTTAAACCAAACTGCTTGACCTTTCTCCATAAAGTCGACCTCCCAATACCCAATTGCTGCGAGGCCTCTTTCAAACGCCAGCCCGTCTTCTCTAAGGCCCGGTGAATCGCCTGGCGCTCCACAGCTTCCAGCGATTCAGTATCTGTCCAATCCCGATGTTCCCAATAATGCCGCTGCAGATCGACTGGAAGATTCTCAAATTCAATGGTTTCTTGCTCACAACAGACAAAGGCATGCTCGATCATATTCTGTAATTCCCGAATATTTCCTGGGAAGGGATATTGCCGTAATGCCGTCAGGCATTGGGGAGTGAAACCAGAGATCTTTTTCCCCATTTCCCGGTTAAATTTTTCCTTGAAATGGTTAACCAATAACGGGATATCTTCGGTTCGTTCCCGTAAGGGAGGAAGGTCGATAGGGATGACGCGAATGCGATAGTATAAGTCTTCACGAAAACGCCCTTGTCGAACGGCCTCTTCCAAATTCCGGTTTGTGGCTGCCACAATCCGAACGTCTACGTTGACGGTGTCATTGGACCCGACCCGTTCAAACTGTCCTCGCTCCAGAACGCCTAATAACTTGACCTGGGTAGTCAAGCTGATTTCACCGACTTCATCAAGGAAAAGAGTCCCACCATGGGCAATCTCAAAACGTCCCGGTTTATCAGCATAGGCATTGGTAAAAGCCCCTTTGACATGACCGAATATTTCACTCTCTAGTACCCCTTCAGACAAACTGGAACAATTCACGACCACAAACGGTCGATCCTTTCGAGGGCTATGGGCGTGCAAGGCATAAGCCATAAGCTCTTTCCCTGTCCCACTCTCGCCGGTGATGAGCACTGAGGATTTGGATGCAGCAATGGACGGAAGCTTCGCTAACACATCTTGCATGCCGGGGCCTCGACCGACCATGTTATCGATCTTGGTCTGTTCACCCAACCGATGCTTGAGTTCGGACACTTCTGCGGTCTTCGCACATAATTCCCGATCCAGGGAAATATCACGGATGACCTCAACCAACCCGATCAGTCGGCCGTCCTTATCATGCAGAAAGTCTGTATTTATACTGACCGGAATTTGGGTTCCATCCCGTCTGCGCACGCTCGCCTCAAAATTGGAGACCCGCTCCCCTCGCAGTGCACGCTCAAGCATACAATCTTGACTCGAACAAATATTACTCTGAACGAGCACATCACACGCTAAGAGCATGCCAGCAGGGTCCACCTCATACCCCAACATGGTTTGCATCGCACGATTCAGGAAGGTCACCCGTTTGTGTAAATCTATGGTGATCACCCCATCACTGATACAATCCAGTATGATATCAGCACCACTTGAACGAGAATGATCTCCCTCTTCTTCCCGGACAAGATTTTCCCCGTTGGAGGGTGGCTTGAAAGATTGCTCTTTCATCTTTTCTTTCATCATCAATTATGTTAGGAAATCTGATATACTGAGCGATTAAGACTCAACAACCATTCTTGAAGGACTAGTGTAAGCCAATCTCATTGCCTTCCACAAACCCACAAGTGGGGCCCATACAACCCTAATGAGCCCTGGCCCCAAAGTCTCCGAACATATTCCCCCGATAGAACCACTTACGGCATGGACTGGATTTTCTCACTCACCAACCTAGCGCGCCTCCCCTTTCCGAATATCGATCCCATTTTTTTTCAAATTGGGCCTCTGGCCTTTCGTTGGTACGGACTCATGTATCTGCTGGGATTGGGAGGAGCCTATTGGCTTATTAAAACACGAGCCGCGAACAAGAAGGTGGAATTACCACCCCAACAATTATCAGACCTTATCGTTTTCGCGGCTTTTGGGGTGTTTTTGGGAGGACGTTTGGGATATGTCCTGTTTTACAACCTTCCCTTTTATCTTGATCACCCCTTAAAAATTTTTGCGGTTTGGGAAGGGGGGATGTCATTCCATGGTGGCCTATTAGGTACCTGTTTGGCTCTTTGGCTCTTTTGTCGAAAACGTGGGTTTCCGGTGGCCACCATCGCTGACTTAGCCGCAGGGGCCGCCCCGATTGGTTTGGGACTCGGGCGAATGGGAAACTTCATCAATGGGGAATTATTCGGTCGGGCTACCGATGTTGAATGGTGTATGGTTTTCCCTCATGGCGGCCCGGAATGCCGGCACCCATCCCAGCTGTACGAGGCGGGCTTGGAAGGGGTTTTTCTTTTTACCCTCCTGACACTCCTTAACCGAACGACTACACCTCCCGGCACCCTCTTTTGGACCTTTATCAGTGGATACGGATGCGCGCGCTTTTTTGTGGAGTTTTTCCGGGAGCCGGATAGTCACCTTGGATTCATTTTTGAATGGGTGACCATGGGGCAATTACTCTGTATTCCCATGATCATCTTGGGAATGGTGATGATTATCCGGGGATACCGTCAACAGCCCTCAAGCTAGTCCATGAATTGTCGGGAAGGCGGGAAATGTACATGAGGGTAATGCTTGCCACGTAAACCCACTGAGAAACCCGGTGATTCGTTCCTTTCCCCATACCATAGGGGCGCTCGCCTTAAAACCCGCCTCCTCCGGGTTTGGCGCCGCCAAATCCAGGAAGCACGGGGTTAGATGTAGCCTCCTGGGGTTTATCGGGAACGTTCCCAAACCTTCGCAAGGGGGGAGAATTCCAGATAACCTTATGGCCAGGTGCGAGGTTAGCGGCCTCAATATAGTGCTGCTTGGCAGCAGGGCCATTTCCCATCCGATCCAAAGTCAGTGCCAAATTGTAATGGGCCTCGGCTAAGTCTTTTTGTTCTTGGATAGCAGCTTGGAATTGCACTCGAGCCGCTTCTAATTTTCCGGCTCGGAACTGTGCATTGCCCTCCCTCATGAGCATCGTGGCTTGTGTCGTCCCATAAGCAGGAGGGTCCAACACGGTTAATGGAGCATGCTTGTCCTTCGAACAGGCGAATCCGGCCACGGCCACGACACACATCATGATCATCATCAACATTCTTTCACGGATCATACTTTCCCTCCTTTATCGGCCCCTTACTGATTCACGATTACACGATATCCTTCTGGTGAATCTCTATCGGAACTACCATTCCCGACCGTAAAAAAAACAGTTTACAACCCTGTACGTCAAGCCCTAAGGATTGTTTCATAGCCACGATATAAACCTTGGCTTGTTCTCGATAGCGTTCTGCCTCCTTCCTTTCTGCTTCAAAGGTTATCCGATCCGTCTTATAATCCCCAACCCAGTATTCTCCTCGGCATTCATATACTACATCAACGACTCCTTCCATTACCCCGGACCGGGGCAGGGATGTGAAACCGGATTCTATGGGCCAATTCATGAGAAAAGGGACTTCTCGTCCGATTATCCTCGCTTCTGATAATTCGTGATAACCCGGAGAACGAAGAAACGGGTGCAACACCTCAAGCATTTCCTCCAGCAATACGTCCCTCCCAAGGTGTTCGGGCAGATCATGATGACGCAAGAAGTCTCGGAGGGCCCCCTGGAGCTGCATGGCATCATTCTTAAAATTCCATTGTTCCAAAAATCGATGAACCCATGTCCCTAAATGCTTTTGTTCCATCTTTCCGGATGTTGAGGGATGGAAGCCACGCCGAACAGTCTTTATCCCATGGATGGCCGAAGGCACGGAAAATCCAGGCATTTGTGAAGCACACTGCCACACCTTGGTGCGATCCGACCAATCCGGAGACTTTGCATTCACATTTTCCTTCTCAGCTTGAGAATTACCGGGCACCGAAACTCTATTCTTATCGATCAGGTCCGGAGTGACGACTACCTGGGGAATTTCCCGTTCACCCAGGCGCACGATTGAATATTGCGGGTCTCCCAATTTCTCATCCGATAGGGGTCCCAGGAGTCCCCAAAAATTATCGCGGCTTTTTCGATCGAGAAGTCCACCAGAAAGGACGAGCCGGTCTCGTGCGCGCGTCATTCCAACGTAGAGTATTCGCCGCTGCTCCGCTTCCTCTCTGACCCGTTGCTTTTCGTCGAGCAACACCTGTTCACCATTCGAAACAGTCGACAGTCGGCAACCATACACCCCCGTCATCCAGTCATACGACACACCGGTCTCCCAGACAGGTCCTTTATTCTTTTGGTGCAACCCGGGCAGAATCACGATCGGAAATTCAAGTCCTTTGGCCTTATGAATCGTCAAGACCCTCACCGCATCAAGCGTTTCCTCAAAAAGCGGACTCTCAGGCTCACGAACTTCAGTCGACACGGAATGGACGAAACGATCAACACACGTAGAGAAGCTCATAGAAGGGAGTGCCGCTTGCTCATTCATCCGATCCCGCAACTTCCACAAATTGACGACCGCTTGCTCTCCATGACTTGAGGCAGCAGCCAATTCCACGAGGGGAAGTTCCATGAACACCTGATCCAACAGCTCCGGAATAGGAAGATGCCTAGCGTGCTGAGCCAGTTTTCGAAGTTTTGCAAAGAGGGCTCGCACCGGAGCCTTTGTGGCACTTGTCCACTTTGACCATTCCAAGTCATCTGGATTTTTCCATAGCCCTAATTTCACCAGTTCCATGATGTCTTGGTCCGGAACTCCTCCCAAAGACGATCGTAAGATTCCGATGACCGCAATCGAATCATGAGGGTCGTCGAGAACTCGAAGAAGATTGACGAAATCAATCACTTCCTGACGGCGATAAAAATGCCGGGCATCATCCGTCACATAGGCCACCCCTTCTCGGTGCAAGGCTTCAAAATATACGTGGGCATTCGTAAAATTCCTGAATAAGATCGCGATATGGCCTGGACGCAAGTCGCGTTTCACCCCATCCTCCATGATCCCGGATTGTCCATGACTCAATTGCCCTTGAATCCATCGTGCGAGCCATTGGGCCTCTACTCGTGTGGCCTTTTCAGAATCCCATTCGGATTTCCGATCTTCATGGGTGACAACACAAAGTTCAACCGAGCCACTTTCCGATTCCTCCATTGAAGACCGTCCCGCATCCAGGGGAATATTCGGAGGTTGCACATTCGGAACGGGGACAAACAAGCGGGCAAAGACATCATTCACCACATTCAAGATCCCCGGGGTGCTCCGAAAGTTTGTCGTCAACCGACAAATACAGGCCCCATCTTGGACCAGTTTCTTCAGAACTTGGTCGAACGCTTCGATATCTGCACGACGGAATGCATAGATCGACTGTTTAGGGTCTCCCACAATAAACAACTTCCCGGGAACGAGTGAGATATCCCGCCACTCTCCGGTTTCCTGTCCGAGAACTTCCGATAAATAGAGGACAATTTCATATTGAAGAGGATCGGTATCCTGGAACTCATCCACGAGAAAAGCCCGAAAGTTCCGTTTGAGCTCCCTCCGTACAGAAGGATTATCCCGCAAGACATTCCGAACTCGAACGACAAGACCTTCAAAGCGAATCCAGCCCTGCTGAGAATAGTCTCGTTGAACTCGTTCAACAATGGGCCGCAGAAGCTGAGTGACCTTCATCAAGAAATGATTCTTCACTCGAAGAAGTCGACTGACGGTCAACAACAGGCGGGAAGCTTGCTGAAAATCTTCTTCTTGCCAGCCTTGGGGAGGCTTACCCGGAGATCGCTCCAACAACGAGATCTCCTCAGCAGAAAGACTTAGGTCGCCTTTTTCGCCGTGTTGGGCCACACCCTCCAAAACTGTTGCGGCCACCCTCAACATCTTTTCGACCTTCCTTGGTTTGTTGGAGGTGGAATAGGCTTCCAGAAGTACTCGGACCTGCTGATGTTTGGCCTTCACCCATTCAAGAAAGACGTTCGTAGGTTGACTTGAGGAAATTTGCTGATGGAACTCCGACGATGAAATACTGTCGTCACACAAACCCAAGGCAAATTCCCGAATGTCCTCAAGACTCAAGACCTGCAAAAGCGATGTCCACAACGCTTTCTGTTTTCCACTTGGCCCCAATTCTTCTTCCAACCAATCACTCCAACTCGATTGAAAAATTTCATTAAACTGGGATCCATCATCTTCTTGAAAGTGGGGGTCCACTCCACTCTCGAGTGGGAACAAACGGAGAATATGGGCAGCAAAACTGTGCAGGGTTCGAATGTGGGCTTGGTCCAGGTCACGAAGAGCTTGTTGAATCTTCATCCGGAGATGATCCAGAGAAAGATGGTAACGATCGCAAAATTCCTGAATCTGAGAATTGGGCATTCCTCCTCGCAGATTCATGATGGACTGCAACAAGGCCTGCAATCGCTCATGCAGACGAATCTTCATTTCATTGGCAGCCTTATTGGTAAAGGTCAACGCCACCATTTCAGTGATGGCAAAGGCATTGGGTTCACGCAACAGCCCATGAATGAGGCGATTCACGAGCAATGTGGTTTTTCCCGTCCCGGCGCCGGCGATGACTACGATATTCCGGTCGAACACCGTTTCTGCGAGGAGGCGATCCTGTGCATCAGGTAAGGCTGTCACGTTATTCCTCGACGGGCCTCTGTTTTCGGTAACGACGAAATTCTCTGGCGAGTGGAAGACTAAAAGCTCGGGTCCAAGAGGGATGATGTCGAACACGGCAGGCGACTGACCACACACAGTGAGTACAATAATTTCCTCTGATGAAAAAGAACTTTCCGTTTTGAAGACCAGAAAGCCACGCATGAACCGTACGAAGTAGTTGAGCCCCTACTGGTTGATCCCAGGTTGAACCCGGAAATTTCCCCACCCCCAGAGATTGAGAGTGGAAGGGACGCAAGAACCGAAATTCGACTGAGGGATGAATGTCTACCGATAGCCTTTCCGGTGAGAACGCCTTGGAGGACCCAAACCCAGAAAACAAAGCATACAACGGAGGTTGTAATCTGGTGCCTCGCAATCCTTCGTTGACTAAATCTATTTCGGAAAACTGAGATCGTCGACTCTCGGAAAATTTATAATCCACGATACGCCTGGCTCCGATCGATGGGTTCTGATCCACTCGATCCAACCGGCCACGGATCGGAATCAAAGGCAACCGCTGATTTTCTCCCATGGGAATTTTCCCTTCCCCATCAACCTCGACTCGCTCCGGTTGAAAACCAGTTGCCAGAAAATCCTGTCGATCATGCTCCATGAGATCAAGAATAGCCTTCACAAAGTTTTCCTGTATCCAATCCCAGACCACCACATATCCCGTACCATATCGCGTCGCATAGCGGTCAAAGATCTGACGCACCGAACCCTCCACATGTTCCAACCTATCCAAGGAGGAAATCAGGTCATTAGTCCATCGCTCATCGATCCACCGTTGATACAGATTTTTTAACGCTCTATGGCCTAATTCCCCACACACTCGCATAGAAATTTGACGCGAAACGGTTTCACGAATGTCTCTCGTCTGAAGCCCATATTTCATCCAATACCGCATCGGGCATTGCACATACTGCTCTAAGGCCGTAGGAGCGAGCCCTTCCTTCACGAGGTCATCCCAATGACCATGGTCTTCTACCAGGATTCCATCGTAGTCCCCGGCTCGAGTCAGGTTGTGATCAAGATGTGTAACGGCTTCAAGTCCATTCTGCAGGACCCGACCCCAAGAAGACTCTCCTTCACCTAATCGGGGAATGGCCCTTCCTCGTAAAAGGGCACGAAGACGGTGCTCCAGGGTTGTTTCATTGGGGGCCCCAAAATACGGGACGTTCACTTGTTCCAGAATCCGCAACGGCACCTGGATCTCTGGAGGATCACCTTCCGCTCCAGAGCCCCCCCTTTCCCTCAGAAATGAGGAAGGTCCCAAAGGTCGACCCTGATAATCCATACGTTGAAATACCAGGTAAATTTTTTCTCGAGCTGAGTCTAAAAGGAGCTGAAACAAAAGAGCTTCTTCTTCAAACCCTTTCAATTTTTCTTGAATTTTATAGCCAAGACTTTCCACGAGCACTCTTCGATCCTGATCCCGCAAAAACGCATCCTCTTTCACGATTCGGGGAAAGACTTGATCGTTCATTCCCAGGATAAAAAGTACATCAAAAACGTACCCCCTTGCGGACATGGCATCAAGGATGGAGACTCCTACCTGCGATTGGCCCTTCAGGGGAATGTGAATCGACTCTAACGCCAGTCGAAACTCTTTCATCCATTCACTCCAGCTCACGTCCTCTCCAACCCGGTCTAGCTGTTCAACCCTCAACAGAGCTTCCTCAAACCCTTCCATCAGGACCTTCCAACGCTCCACATCTCCTTCCCCTAAGATTTCAGGAAGTGGTCCATCGGGCACCAGCCCATGTTTACGGATGGTGGACTCAAATATACCGTTCAGTTGAGAGAACGTTCCCCTTAGAGGAATCGCCTCACAATCCTGAATAAGGACGGAAACAGTTCGCGCGAGTTGTTGTAGGACAGACTTAGCAGCCTCCGGGGACAAACCACTCCATTGTTCCCAACTCTCGAGCACCTGTTGATCATTTGCGACAAAACATAATCGTTCCCAATCTTCCCTTCCTCTGATGATTTGTACGTGACGAATGGCTTGTCTCCAAAGGCTTGCCTGGTCTTTCTCAGACAGGCTCAAACCTTTTTGAGAGATATGGAGAGGAGCCGTCAGAACATCCAACATACCGGAAGCGCCATAATGCTCTTCACGTAGGCCGGCAAATTGCCACCACACCTTCGCGATAGGATCTTGCAAAAGTGGCTGGGTAGCTGTCGTCCAAAAAGGAATGTGATGATCCCGAAAAATTCGGGATACATGAGGAAGATATTCATCCAGGTTTCTCGACACCACACCAATTCGAGGAAAGGCACAAGCTAAATCTTCAACGATGTGCCAAATGGCTTTACAGGTATACGTGAGCTCACCTTGAACGCCCACCACATTCACAGTCTGTACCGGTACGGATTCTGACCGGTGGGAAACACGAGAAGAGCCCGAAGAACCTTCCGAAGCCGAACGATGGCTAACCCCGCCTTTTAACAGATGCTGTTCAAGAAATTGCCTGGCAAATCCATAGGTCGCTCGGGAACCGAGCGGAAAAAAAACGGTTACGGCCTGATTTTTTGCGATCGCCTCCAGTAATGACAACTGCAATTGGGTAATGTCGTAAAACCCGTAATACACCACACTCCCCATCCTGCCCAGGAAAGGGGAATGCGGCACCCAAGGCATGATCGAATTCGTTATGTCATCAGGAAGCCCTACTCCTAATTGGTGACTCCACGTAGACAGTGCCGCATGCAGCGTAAACACCGCTTGCAATCGACGGTTCGCCAGGGGTTCAAACATCTCTTCTTTAAGGGCGGTGAGTGCCGTCGTGGGATCTACTAAGCCTTCGCGCAAATCTCGAATCGTTTGCCAAAGGGCTGGGGCCATCCCGGACGATTCGGGAGCGCGAGGAAAGACCTTTGCCAGGATATTCTGGTCCTTGAGAAGCCGAGAAAGAAGATATTCATAAAAATGATCTCCCACTATTTCAAGGTTTGGATCTTCTCCTACCGGTCCTATACTTTGACGCTCTAGGGAAAGTCGAAGGGCCAATTGATGAAAGGTCAGCACGTGCACATCGTACAGGGCACATCCAGACTCAACACTCAACAACCAGCGAACACGACGACGCAAGGGGTTGGAGGGGAGAAGAATGGTGATGGGAGTTTGTCGGTCTCGAGATTTTATCTGCTCGATATGATCAACCAGAGCAGATTCAAGGTAGGGCGAAAACGGACCACTAACGAGAGAAAACATCAGGAATGTGGCCTATCCAACAGATACGCCGCGAGAAATACACATCCAAGGATCGAATCAACCAGTTTCCGGTCCGATCAATTCCCCGTTGCAATCACTACAACCCCAATCACCATCGATGAGGGTCATGGGATCTCCGCAAAAGGGACAATCTGGCGGTGGACCCGAGTTCATTCTCGGTAAAACCGGTAATTCAATATCTAATTCAAGATCTTCATCGTCATCGGACATGTTCCAAATCCTTTCATCATGCCTGAAGGCGGGAAGGAAGGTGCTTTGATTTCAAGCGTCAGCCTCTTTTTCCTTCTTAGGCTTGGGCTTGGCCTTGGCTTGAATGGCTTTTTCCGCGCTTTCACGTGGGGGCACGCCAATAAAAGTCAACCGTCCGTTAATGATGGTGGCAGGTACGGCTCGAATCGAATGGCGTTCAGCTAGTTCTTGCCCTGCTTCGGAAGAAATATCGATCTCCCGGTAACTAAAGCTATACTTCACTCGCATCCCCTTCCACATGGTTTTCGCAGAAGGACATGCCGAACAGGTTTTCGATACTAATAAAGTCACATTGGCCATCTTTTCTCACTCCTTCGTCTGTAAATTACACCGAATGTGACATCGTACCACTGCCGAAAATCACCCGGCAAGGAAGAAAAATACGAGTGTATTTAAGGGGCTTTGCAGATAGAAATCTGTAGGGTTTTCAAAATAAATCGTAGCCAACGACACAGAATAAATTTGAGGACAAACTCCCTCGCCGATCCTTACGTTTGCCGAGGTTCCAGTTCAATGATGCCCTTGCGGATGGCCAAAATAGCCGCTTGAGTCCTGTCATACACATGAAGTTTGTGGAAAATATTCCGCACGTGATTTTTGACGGTCTTTTCGCTTAAGTCCAAGACATTGGCGATTTCTTTATTCGTTTTTCCATCGGCCACAAGTTGCAGCACCGTGATTTCCCGGTCGGTGAGGTCATGCTCCAGAATCCCACGTTTTTTCCCTTTGCCTTCCGACAGAAGAGAGAATTCCGCTAAAATTTTACTGGCCACAGAAGGATGAATGAGCGACTCCCCTTTGGCAATCGTTCGAATCGCGGCGACGATCTGGGCCGAATCACTGTCTTTCAACAAGTACCCCGTCGCTCCTGCTCGAACCAGATCGAAAATATACTGCTGCTCCTCATACATGGTTAGGGCGACGACCCCAATATGCGGGAACTCACGCTTAATGATCCGCGTGGCCTCGATCCCCGTCATCCCCGGCATACTCACATCCATGAGAATGACATCGGGCATGAGATTTCGGGCATGCTCGACCGCCTCCCCACCATCTTTCGCTTCCCCGACGACGTGAATGTCGTCTTTGGTTTCAAGGATAGCCGATAAACCCTCTCTCACCACACGGTGATCATCAACGATGAGGACTTTCGTTTTCTTAGCCATTAGCGATCATCTCCTTTTTTCCCGAGGGGTACCGCAATTTCAACCCTTGTTCCTGACTTGGGTTTTGAGACCCAATGAACCTCCCCCCCTAACATACGCGCCCGTTCCATCATGCTTCGAACACCGAAATGATCCCATTTTTCAGGGTTTTGCCCTTCAGCTTGTATATCAAACCCTTGCCCATTATCGGTGACCGAGGCCTCCAACCGCCGAGCATTTAACTGCACATTGACCACCACTTTGGTGGCTTTGGCATGTTTAGCGACGTTACTCAACGCCTCTTGCACCATCCGAAACACAAACACTTTGGTTTTAGGATCGAGTTTGGACTCATCACCCTTGCCATGAAACTCCGTTCGAACCCGATGCTCCCGCTCATACGCTTTCAGGTAATTCGACAAGGCTGGGATAAAAGCCAGATGGTCATATTGCCCTGGTCGCAAATTATACACAACTTGACGGGCTTCTTGTATGGCATGTTTCAGTTGGGCCGTGGTCGGATTCAGAAAATCCAACGATTTGGCAGGATCAGTGGAAACCAATTCCTGGACCCGTTCCATCTTCAGGTTAACCCCGACCAGGGTTTGTACGAGACCATCGTGGATCTCACAGGCAATCCTCGTCCGTTCATCATCAACGGCACCTTCAGCCTCTTCCTTCACATACATCCGAAACAACGATTGATAGCGAGTCAGCGTATTTTCAATCTCGGTCGACGCCCGAATCCGCGCCTCGATTAATTGCCACATAAATTTGGCACTCGCTCCCCCCACGATCGCTAAATTCGGAGCTTGAACCTCAAGCAATTCCTGCTCGACTTTGGGATTCCCCGTCACATCGATCACCAAGTCGACATCCTTCCGATGAAGAAAGTCCTGGTATCGCCGCACGACAGGAATCCCTAATTTTTTGGCCAGGCGGACTCCTCGTGTTTGTGGACGAATTTCAGCCAGCCCCACGACCGTCACCAGCGGATCTTCCGCGAAAATCTCCATAAGAGCCGTTCCGCCTTGGCCCCCACCGATAATGGCCACGCGACTTGGACTGACTTTTGGCTTGGCAATCCGAGGTTTAGAAGGCTTACCAGAGGTGCGGCGTTTGGAGGGCGTCCGGGGAATGGGCATAGGGGTTGGCTTTCATGGACCGAGAAGAGACGCTATTATTGAAAGATTTTCATATTCCTACCCACCAGCCACGAGATTTCACAGGATCAGTTCCGCAATGGTTTCAGGACCTCAGGACACCCGCGATTCCTGAGTCAGCGCACGAATGGTGTCCATGAATTGATCGATGTCTTTGAATTCCCGGTAAACCGAGGCAAAGCGAACATACGCGACCGGGTCCAATTCTTGAAGGGCGCGCATCACTTCTTCACCGACCGACCGGCTTGGCACTTCTGTTTCTCCAAGGTCTTGAATTCGTTTTTCGATTCGATCCACCGCAGCACCCAGCGCCCCAATACTCACCGGCCGCTTCTCGCAGGCTTTTTTCAGGCCCGCCAGGATCTTGGCCCGATCGAACGGCTCTCGTCGATTATCTTTTTTCACGACCATCGGAAGGTTCTCTTCGATCCGTTCATAGGTCGTAAAACGCCGCTTACAGCCCAGACATTCCCGACGGCGACGAATCACCTCTCCTTCGCGAGCCGTTCGGGAATCGATTACTTTGTCTTCTAGTTGGTCACAGAACGGACATTTCACGAGAAGTGGAGTCCTTTAGTTGGGAGGCCGTCGAGGAAAGAACTAGTATGAATGAAAGATCGGAAACCGTGCGCACAAATCTTTGACGTTCCGGAGAATACGTTTATGCACCCGGGCATCGCTCGCATGTTCGATGACTTCATCCATCCAAGACAGAATCTGTTCCATCTCTGGCTTTTGCATGCCTCGGGTGGACACGGTCGGGGTTCCAATTCGAATTCCACTGGCCACGGCAGGCGGTTTTTCGTCAAACGGAACCGCATTCTTATTCACGACAATCCCAGAAGCATTCAATGCCGCTTCGGCTTCTTTCCCGGTCACATTTTTCGGAGTGAGATTCAACAGGAACAGGTGATTCTCCGTCCCACCCGAAACCACTCGATACCCGCGTTTCAACAATCCTTCCGCCAACACCTTGGCATTTATGAGCACTTGCTGTTGATAGGTTTTAAACCCTGGAGCTAGCGCTTCCTTGAAAGCCACAGCTTTGGCAGCAATGACATGCATGAGCGGACCACCCTGAAGACCGGGAAAGATAATCTTATCCACTGGCTTGGCATGCTCTTCTTTACACATGATCAATCCTGCTCGTGGTCCCCGCAATGTTTTATGGGTGGTGGTCGTCACAAAGTCAGCATAAGGGACGGGGCTTGGATGTAGGCCTGTCGCGACCAATCCGGCGATATGCGCGATATCCACCAGGAGGTAGGCTCCAACAGACTTTGCGATTTCTTGAAAGCGAGGAAAGTCTAAAATTTTCGAATAGGCGCTGGCCCCGACCACTACCATCCGCGGCCGAACTTCCTGAGCTTGCCGTTCCACGGCATCATAGTTAATTTCCTCTGTTTCTCGATCCACCCCATACGTAAAGGATTGAAAAATTTTTCCGGAAAAATTCACTCGGCTTCCATGGGTAAGATGACCTCCATGGGCCAAATCCATCCCCAGAATCGTGTCCCCGGGTTTCAAAACCGATAAATAGGCGGCCATATTGGCGGTGGAACCGGAATGAGGCTGCACATTGACATGTTCACAGCCGAATAGTTCCTTGGCACGGGCAATAGCCAATTCTTCAACCGAATCCACATGTTGACAGCCCCCATAATATCGCCGACGAGGATATCCTTCGGCATATTTGTTGGTCATGAGACACCCCTGAGCCCCCAAGACCGCCGGGCTGGCATAGTTTTCGGAGGCGATGAGGACGAGGTTTTCCCGCTGCCGCTTTTCTTCCGACCGAATAGCGGCATAGACCTCGTAGTCGGTATCTCGAATAGCCTTTAATGTCCCAACAGAATGCCGCATCGTGTTATTCCGTCGTCGCTTCTTCCTCAGGAGCGCCAGGTTCCGGTTCGCCTGAAGTTTCGGCAGTGGCAGCTGGAGTCTCTTCTTCTCCTTTTCGCACCAAAGTCACACTAATATTGGGGACCACATCACGATGCAGTTTTATCGGAACCGTGAAGGTTCCCAATTCTTTGAGCGGTTGAGATAATTGAATCTTGCGTCGGTCGATCGAATGACCCTGAGCCGCCATTTGCTCGGCGATATCCTTTGAGGTAATGGAACCAAAGAGCTTATCTTCTTTCCCGGTTTGGACTTCAAATTTCAAGGAAATGTCAGCCATGGATTTCCCAACCTCACCCAGCGCCTCCAATTCCTTTTGGGCCTTTTGCTCTGTTTGTCGTTTAACATGTTGTAAAAGTTTGACTTGACGATCATCTGCCACCACCGCTTTTTTTCGAGGAAGCAAATAATTTCTGGCATACCCGTTGGCCACGTTCAGGACGTCCCCGAGGTACCCCAAGCCTTCAACATTCTCCTGCAAAATCACCTTCATAGAAATCTCTCCTCCTTCAGGCAAATAAGGAAAACATCTTAAAACTGAGGGGGTCAAAAGTCAATTTATTGGAAGGAGTGTTCTTTTTTAAATCCTTGTTTTTTCAGAATTAAATTCTGAAAGTTTCCTCAAAGCCCAATAAATGTCCTCTTGCTCATATCCCTTTTGAATATGCCGCTATGATAGGCTTGGTTGAGCCTATCTTTTATAAAACACGTAGGTATATATTTTTATATGCATCAACGCTTTTTCAACGATAACAGAAATTTCATATTTCTTTGTATTCTTTTACTGGCTTTAATTAAGATTCAGGCCCCTTCCCCATCCCTGGGAACGACAGAAGGCAGAACAGTCTCGGAACAAACACCACCGGCAGAAGAGCCGTTCTCGGATCTGAATCTGCGCTTAAGCAATCGCGCACTCATCCCTCCACAAGATTTAATCATCGAAACGTTTGCTCTTGAGGGAATCACCGTGGCGCGACCCATCGTAGCTCCCGCTCCAAAAGCCGTCATCTTTGAAGATGATCAGCGGCAACGTGTGGCCGTCCTCTCTCAAGATGCCGAAGGCAAATTAACCCTGTTCCTTCTCGAGCCCCTTCCCCTTGATCCCAAGCTTCCAGGCCTGGTTCAATGTGCATCCATTCGGAGATGCCAGACTGACCGGAGGCCATTGACCGGAGGACTTAGTTGTTTGGCCATCTGTATCAAAGATATGCTCGAAGCCGCCGCCCTAAATATGTGACAAAAACGGGATGCACCGATGAAATGAAGCTCTATGATTTACTGACACAGAGTTCGGCCCAACTTCAGGATGAACGTGAACAGGCCATGACCCGGGGGCTTGATGCGCCATTAGACATTCCTCAAGCTCAATTTCTTCATTCCGTGGGTTCTCTTCACCTGTACCGATGTGACGTTCCCCCTGAGACGAAGATCGTTCCTGATACGCCAATGACTCTCCTGCCCGGGAATGAAATGGAACCCACTGAGGGATATCTCCTGGGAATGGACGGAAACTCTCTTATCATTCAAACCTTTGACTATGTCGGGGCCACGCTGAACCATTCCACGTTGATTCCGGATACCTCGGGCTTTTTGGAAACCGGATCGGCACGCCTTTCCGAAATGGCGGCGAAACCGGACTCCTACCTCTTGGGGCCAGCCGAGCGATTAGTCGCATGGCTACACCCTGACCCGACCCCTGAAATTATCGAAAATCGGACCGGGATCCCGACGAATGTGTTGAGCACAATTTGGGTAGATGACCGGCAGACCCGGTGGGCTCAATTATCCAAACTCATCATCGATCAAGTGCGGAAGAATAAGCGTCTCTTGTTAATCGCACCCACCCACGCGACCGTCGATGCGTGGACGGGGGCCCTGGCGCACGCACTCAAAAACGCCGCACTTCCTCATAAGAGCCTGTTGTGTCGTTACGAACTTCCCATCATCCATGAATCATCCGGAATAGGCCTCAAGGAACTGGGGTTCGAAGCTCAAATGTACCAATTTTACGCCAAAGCCAATGCCAATAAAGTATCCCTTCGCAAAAAATACGATCGATTTCGAGAACTCACACCTATCCTGGCTTATAAACGGGACAAACAAAAAGATTTGAATGAAGTCAAACTGTTGGAATGGCGACTTCTCACCCAACTCAGCGAATGGCAAGGGAAGATTAAAAGCATCGATAAAACGCTCCGAGATTATGAAGCCCTCCCCATTTGGCAAAGAATGGGCATGCAAGTCACGGGAAAAAACGTGGAAACATTGGGGGAATACCGGGAGATTTACCAAAAACGTATCGAAGGACTCATGGCCGAAGTCGAGGTCGCACAGGGACGTATCCAAGAGCTCATTCCGGAAGCCACGATCCCCAAAGACATGCGGCCCGAATACGATGAGCTCAAAGAGGAAATCAAACGATTAGGTGGCACCAAAAAGATCCGGGAAATGCTCACCGCGGGTGAAGGGACCAACCGTCAAGCCTTTGTTCAGAATAAGCGCATCCTGGCGACAACCCCGAGCCGCATCCTCACCGACCCCCTCTTCAAAAAAGTGCCCTATGACATTCTCATCGTAGAAGACGCCCCACGGATTCCCGCCTCCCTCCTACTCACAGCCGCAGGAGTCATCCGCGAACGAATAATCCTCACGGGAAACTCAAAAGACCTGGCTTCCACGGATTTGTCGCCTTGTAGTCGATGGCCGCAAGAGGGATTAACCACTTGGCTGGGCCCCTCTCCACAACCAACCGGCGTGGGATAAGATAACGACCCGGATGCGTGTTGCCCGACCCTCCTGATAGAATGCATTTCCCGATACGGAGTAAGCTAGTTTGACTTGACCGACTTTTCGTAAAAGACCATAATTGACCTTGTGTGCCGAAGTGGCGGAACTGGCAGACGCACCAGGTTCAGGGTCTGGCGCCCTTTGGGGTGTGCGAGTTCGAATCTCGCCTTCGGCACCACTTCTTTCTCCTGAAGGGTCAATTTCTCCCACCTTATCCATCGCCTTCTCTTCACTTTACGGTGGATCTTCAAGATTTCAATTTCAGGCCAATGATCAGGTTATTAGCCATAGAAGGAAAATGGCCCTCAATTGAACGTATGAAGACCGAAGGTTTAACCAACTAGAGCCACTCACGAGTATTGAAGAGGAGATGTACAATAAGATACTCATTAAAGGAAAGGTACATAAACAGATTAGAATAGAAGAACATCAGGTCAGAGCCAACCCAACCATATTGTGCCTTTCTTGCTCAACTGAATGCCCCATCCGGCATCCCTGAACAAGTCTCAATTCTTCCCCGAATAAGGCTCACAAATCTATTTGGACTTTCAAAACGACTGGTGCGTTATTCCCGACCATCTTGACCATGATGAAAGCCCTGCTCGCTTTCTGGTTTCCTCTGGGGTAACCTTGGCCCCAAGGAGGTTTATGATGATACGAGTATTTGGCATAGCTGTTTTATGGCTCCTATTGATACATAAGGCTTATGCAGGACTGACCCTTGAACAATATCGAGCTTCCAGACATTCTCCGGATATCAGAGCCCAAGTCGACTCCTATATCCATGGGTATGGGCGAGGTCTTTGGTGGGGGTCCGGACTTCAACAAGAATCACGATTTTTTTGTTTACCCCAATCGAAACAGTTAGATAAAGACCTGATTTTATCGCTCGTGGACCAGGAAATCAGAAACCCTTCTGTCCCGGAAGGTGAATGGTCGAATGAAGCGTTCATTGAATATATCCTTATCAAGTCACTCACCGGTCGGTTCCCCTGTCACAAAGACGGCAAACCTCTCACAGGTAAATAAGGCTGTTAGACGAGACATGGAATGATATGTTCGAAGGGGTTACTCTTCACCTTGAACAGAATCCACCAATTCCCTTAAAAAACATCGGCTGAGCTGCTCCGTTGCTCTTTGCCAGTCTCAATCTGAAAAACTCCTCTTCTCATAGAGAGGCCTCCAAAAACGTTCTGAGGCTTCCGACAAAATTTTTTTCGCACGAATTGTACACCCCCCTAAGTTTTCCCCCAATTAGGAGCCGAATCATTGCATTCAACCTCCATGTCATCATTAGGGGAAAGCTTCCCATGACTTTCAAACAACACGATGGAATGGAGGAACCCTTTGAATTGATCAAATATGGCTTGAAGTATTTTTTCAATCGGGGCACCATAGTTCCTAATACATCCTTTGATAGGCACCGATTCGGTCTTAGCAGGGTCCAAATGAGAAAGGCCCTCATTGAGACCAACAACATTCCCATCTCTCAAACCCCACCATACATGGCTATCTTTCCAAACCAGGGAGGTCAACACATGAGCCAACGAGAGCAGAATGGTCGTGATCTTACACGTCGCCAAGTCCTACGATTTTTAGGAGTCTCTGCAGGTATGGTCTCTCTTTCCGGATGTGGAAGTCTCTGGGAACGGCAGTCGGTCATCCCTGTAGCAAATTGGCATAAGGGGGTCTGCCGGTTCTGTGGAACGGGGTGTGGAATGATGATCGGCGAAACCGACGGAAAGGTCGTCGATGTGCGAGGAGACGAACATGCACACAATCGTGGACGCTTGTGTATTAAAGGGCTGGCTAATCGCGAAATTCTGTATTCCGAGGGCCGAGCTCAACATCCGATGATTCGAAAAAACGGGACCTTGAAACGAGCGACCTGGGAAGAAGCGATGGACCTAGTCGCCAATAAATTTCGAACCTCCATTGAAGAATACGGGCCGGACAGTGTGGCGTTTTATGGGAGCGGCCAGCTCTACACACAGGAAAGTTATACCGCGAATAAATTATTTAAAGCCGGAATCGGAACCAACAATGTAGACGGGAACCCACGCTTGTGTATGGCTTCGGCGGCGGCTGGATATACCTCGACGTTTGGGAAGGATGAGCCACCTGGTTGTTACGAGGACATGGATTATGCCGACTGTTTCTTTATCACCGGGTCCAACACCCTCGAATGCCATCCAATCCTATGGGAACGGGTTCAGGATCGGAAAAGAAGTCATCCCGATACGACTATCATTTTAGTTGATCCGCGGCGCACATTCACCGCTCGGCATGCCGACATGCACCTCCCTATTTTTCCTGGGACCGATGTCGCCCTGTACAATTCCATCATTCACGAATTCATAGAAAATAATTTTATTGACCGGGACATGGTGGAAAACTACCTCTCGTTCCAAGAAGGCAAAGAACGTCGAACCTATGAAGACTTCAAGCGGCATGTGGCCCAATATCCCGCAGAACAGGCGGCTAAAATTTGTGGCATCGCCCCCAGAGACATTCGAGAAGCAGCTTTTGCCTTCGCAAAATCCAAAAACACGATGTCCCTGTGGACGATGGGGCTCAATCAACAGGTTCAAGCCACGGCATCCAACCGTTTGGTCAATGCGATGCACCTGCTTACGGGTCAAATCGGACGCCCAGGTGCCACACCCTTTTCCATAACCGGCCAACCGAATGCGTGCGGTGGTGTTCGGGATACCGGATCGTTAGCCCACGCCTTGCCCAATGGCCGGGTCGTCCAAAACCCCAAACACCGGGAGGAGATGGAGGATTTATGGAAGGTTCCACGCGGTCGGATCAGCCCAAAACCTGGCTATCATACCGTCGCCTTGTTTGATGCCATCAATAAAGGGAACGTGAAATGTTGTTTGGTGATGTGCACGAACCCGGGTCAAACTCTTCCCAATAATATGCCTTACCGGGAGGGGATGAAAAACGCCTTCATGGTCGTGGCCGATGCGTTTCATCCTACCGAAACAACCAAATTCGCCGATGTGGTTCTTCCTGCAGCCCTGTGGGTGGAGAAAGAAGGGGTGACGGGAAATGCCGAACGACGTTACCACCTCTATCCCAAAGTCGTGGATCCTCCAGGAGAAGCCCGCAGTGATTTGGATATCCTGGTCGACTTCGCAGATCGGATTGGACACGGAGATCTGATCGTGGCTCGAACCCCCAAAGCCGTGTGGGATGAATGGCGGAAAGTGTCGGCCCACTCGAAATACAACTTCGAAGGCATCACCTATGAACGGTTACACAAAGAACGCGGGCTTTTATGGCCCTGTCCCACCGAAGATCATCCCGGCACTAAACGGCGGTATCTCCCAGGAAAAGATCCCATGGCTCATGGGTCTGGCCGATTCGACTTCTACGGAAAACCCAATAAACGGGCTACCATCTTCTTTCACCATCAGGAAGATCCCGTGGATCCATACACCGAAGAGTTTCCACTGATTTTCAACACTGGAAGAATCCTGGAGCATTGGCATACGATGACCATTACCGGACCGGTTCCTTTGCTTCACAACATCCACCCTGACTATCTGGAGATCCATCCGCGTGATGCGAATGAATACGGAATTCGCGAGGGTGATCCCGTTATCGTGCGCAGTCGTCGGGGCGAGGTGGAACTCCGAGCACGTCTCAGCTTGACCGTCCGACCCGGAATGGTCTTTGCCACGATGCATTCCGCCCAACATCTCGTCAATCAAGCCACACATGACGTCTACGACCCTTTCTCCAAGGAACCAGCTTTCAAACGATGCGCCGTGTCGGTTCATAAAAAGTTGGCGTAGGGAGGAGATTCACATGAAAAACCATAGGATCCAGAGGGAATTTCACTCAGTCTTGGCGGTTATGTTCGCGATGACCTTAATTTGTTTGGAGCCCGAATCGATCTGGGCATTTCACGGGGGAGATGATGAACTCACTGACATGAGTTTTTTACGTATTCTCGGAATCCTTTCAGCGGTTACGGGCATCATTGCCCTCATCCTGGTTCAGTATGTGTTTCGCAAGCGAATTCCACGCGGCACCTACCATGCCATCCTACTGTTTCTCCTCTTCGTGTTGCCGACGACCGCCACCCTAACCTCCACCGCCACCGTCATGGAGGAGACCAAAAAGATTGAAGCCTGCGGTTCATGCCACGTGATGCATCCGTTCGTGAACGACATGAAAAATCCCGCCAGCCCCACATTAGCGGCTCGCCACTACAAGAATAATTGGATATCCAGAGAACAGTGCTATTCCTGTCACGTCACCTACGGGATCAACGGGACATTGGAAGGAAAACGGGACGGTTTTCGTCACTGGCTTCTCTATATTACCAATACATACAACAACCCAATAAAATATACAGGCAGTTATCCTAATTCCAATTGCATGTATTGTCATGAAGAAACCACCAAATGGAAACGAGTGAAGAGCCATCAAGCATTGGTGGAGGAATTTTCAGCAGATCGAATTGCCTGCATTCGCTGTCATGGCCCCCCTCACCCACTTCCGCATCAACGTCAAATTGCCAAAAATCCCTGAACATTCACTCACAAAAGACGAGGGAAGAGTTATGCATGACCAATTACCTTCAACTGGCGTAATAAGACTGATCTACATCGCAGTCAATTGCACAATCCTCGGACTGATCTGTGTGTTGCTCTTTCTCTGGCACGGCATAGGAGCCTGGAGCATGGGGCTAGGCATGTTCATAGGCATCCCCTTACTCGTCCTGGCTGTCCTTATTTACCTGGTTGCCGTTGCTCGGGATTTGAAACGCAGAGGAGCGTTGTGAAAGATGAGATATTTATCCACGATACTTCTTTCTAAGTCCTTGAATCTTACGAGCCCGTCCAGGGATTCCACGCAACCCATTTTAAACGGGCACCTGCGGAAGCGATTCAATTGACCTTGTCCCGGACTCCTGGGATAGATCCATCATACGTGGAGCCGACTGTTTCAATCCCATATCGCACCATCCTTGAAAAAGGGCTCCCGGTTCCATGATGAAGACGGGCGTAGAAACCTCACCGATTAGGACGGCCGGGGTTAGGAGCTGAACTTTTCTTTTGACCATGAGTGTTGCCTGGATTTTTCCGCTGCAAATAATCTCTTCCGCGGTAATGGTCCCACGAACCACCCCATGTTCACCCACGATTAATGTATCGTGGGAATATATGTTTCCCTGAAATTCCCCATCGATTCTGACCACACCCTTCAGGTTGGCGTGCCCTTGAATTTTTGCTCCTCGCGCAACAAAGGTATATTCTCCTTTCAACTCCAAGCTTTCGGATCCGACTACTGCTCGTGATCTTTTCCACATGGGCTTCCCCACAACACCCTTGCCTAAGATCCCCCTGATCAGGGAATGCTAATAAGGTATTTCATACAACCTTATTGTGTGTGCAAAGTCAGTGCCCTTGGTAGGAGGTGCCCTGATATTTCCCAGGATTTTCTCGCAATTTCGGGCTGTTCTTAGTTCATGACATAGCTGTTTGGGACGAGAAAAAGTGAAGGAATGATCCTTCTAGGATTCCTAAATGTAGGATTTGCCATACAACCGAAAGCGAAAGGAATGGAACGGCTTTAAAACTTTTCCTTCACCTCTACCCAAGGAGAAACTACTGGGTAGGTATGAATAAAGCTATCCCAGTCACCCTACCCATTCTCCACATCCTTTAAGAATTCACGAGCGTTCCTTTCAGCTTCTCATATTCCAATTTCAGCCTTGTTTAACAAAAAACCACCCATATGTTTTTACCGTTCATTACCTCTCATAGTGAGAGAAATGGAATGATTGTTAATGGTTACTTCACATTCCTTTCACGATTCTCAGAACGTGGAAACAGTCGACTCGGAGGAGAAAATGCCCAATTTGAGGAATTGTAGAACCGCCCTCCGTCTTTTATCCTGAATAGCATCACACAAAAAAGGAGGAATGGATCATGTGGCTGGATGAAATGGAAACGATTCAAACTTGGGTAAATGGAGAAGAAGTTGTTCTGAAAAAGGTCGGAAAGTCCTTTGCCTATCGACCGGACGGTGTGGCCGGAAACTGGACTCAAGGGTTACCCGATGGCCTGACCTGGGCCGATGCCCAAGCCCTGTTCCACGATTCTCTGTAATGCTTCATTTGACAAAATCCCCCTCCAACTCCTCCAAACAATCTTCATGGACCTTACCGAGCCACAGGCTTAATCTTCGCCAACCGACATACATGGTCAATTGTTGCTAGGCCTTTTGAGGAATAGTGATCCTCGTACTTCATCCGGTATGTTCAGGCATAACTCTATTTTTATCGGGAGAAGGGTATGTGGCTGGAAGACGTCGATACCGTCCAAACCTGGGTAGGAGGAGGTGAGGTCATCATCAAACGAGAGGGGGAGGAATTTTCCTTCCGGCTTGCCAATGAACCGGGTGATTGGATTGCGGGGCTTCCTGAGGGGTTGGTCTGGTCAGATGCCCAGGCCCTGTTTAACTAGCTAGGAGGTTACGAAGAATATTCTTTGGGATTTCCAGAGTTCGGATAAGTCCCCATCACCCAAATCATTCCTTCCGTTTTCCAAAAACCGCCAACCCTGTTCAAAGCCATTTCTTCGTTTTCCAATCGTACATCCCTTTCCCACCACAGCTATGTCCACTAGGGCGCGGAGAAAGTTGATTCTCAAACGCGCAGAAAAACCAGGTTGGCCTCCTTGGGCATAAAACTGATCCTAGATCCTACTGCCTCCAATCCTATTCCCTCATCCGGTAACAGGGCTCGGTGAAAAAGAGCGGATTTTTCCTTCGGCAAACGTGCGGCAGGTGAAACGGCGTTGCTCCACAACCGAAAAAGACTCATGACACAGGTTAAGAACACAGAGGGCAACTTCAAAAAACTCTCTCCTGATTTATTGGTGCACCTTTCATCTTTTAGATAGCCCGAGTCTACAGATTAAAGGATTTTGAGAAATGGGCAGGCTTGATTTGCTTTTGAGCAGCCTTTCCCCCTAAAAACGCCAATTTACTCATGTTTTTTGGTTTATCCATTTCCTGTAATCCTTTCACTTCTCCCGCTTTAAGATCTATTTGTAAATGTGTTTTCAACCATTCTTGATCCAACACGACATTGTACCGCAAATAGGAGAGGAGAGGATGGCCTCCAAGCACATCTCCCCGGAGGTCTCCGATTTCCCGGTCAATGCTCCAGGCCGTAGGACTCCGGGACATCCATTGCAACATCGTTTGGTTCATCGCATCACAATCATTCATTAGCGAGGTCAGAGCATGTAGCGATACCTTGGCCGACGACATGTTCATGACTTCTTGGGCAGACATTCGGATCTCCTGAGCCCCGGTCCCAATAGACACCAACAAGAGTTTTTCGGCTCCGGTCGGCCAACCCAGCCCAAATCCTTCTGTAGTGGCCATCAGTAACAATTGGAGGGCTGGATTATTGTGAGGGCTGACACCTCCATCGACAAAAGCCCCAGACACATCTTTGGCGATAGGCAATCGCTCAGGGTCAAAATAATGCGGAGCGGCCGTACTCGCCCGCACGACTTCTCGGAGAAGAAAATCTTTGTTCGGAGTAGACGTCCTCTTCTTATGTTGAGGGTCAAAATACCGACCGCGTGGATTGTTCATCAGTGGCCAGGGGCTACCGGTGTCCAAACGCTTGGTCATAATCATCAATCCCGTTTGCAACTCTGAACTGCCCAAGGTCCGTTCCCCAAATTGCATCGTGAGGGCTTTCATGAGTGGTGCCCTGGGAAACTTCGCCTGCAAGTAGCCTCTTCGCCAAAATGTCCTCTTAAACACCTGCTCTGACAATTCGTTGTACAGGCCCTCAAGTTTTTCGACCGTCCATCCCAAGGCCAGGCCCGTGGCGATGATTGACCCGGTCGACGTTCCGCCGATGAGATCGAAATAATGACACAACCGAAAGTCAGGATTATTATTGACCCGCTTTCGTAGAAGGGTTTCAATACACTTGAGGTACTGAAGGGTCAAAATTCCTCTCACCCCTCCCCCATCCAAAGCCAATACTCGCTTGGGACCCGGACCGAACAAATGCTCGTCCCGCGATTTAATGATCATTTCTCCTCCTCAGTTCATACCAGACACAAGTGAATATTCGGGTCAGCTTTCTCCTTACCAAACCGGATTACCCTTCGGGATCTTGAGGGTAAAATCCCACCTTCAGCCAAATTGGAATCAAGATGATTCCTACACCCAATACACTTCCGACCCATTGGGATTTCCAGGGAAACCAGGCCGGAGCCGGGCTTTCCACCAACCAAGAACCAATGCCGATTAAGACACAAAACAGGGAGCATGCCGTCAACCCCGTAGCCGCCAGGGCACGCCAGAGTCGCCCCACCCCCGGGGCGGACTCTATCTGAAGATCGCGTTCAATCGGGCCCCAAAAACCTGGGGGGTTCCCTTTCCGATAAAAAGAGGTAAGACATTCTCGGCTTTCCGGACCCGTCAATAACGACACGATGATTCCGATGAATCCTGACCCCAATCCCATCATCAACAATCGATCCGCATCGTGTTGCGGCCACACCCATAATAAAATCGGTGCCATCACCAAGGAAACGACGATACACGACAACTCTCCCCAAGCCGTCACTCTCCACCAAATCCATCGCAAGACGAGTAACACACCCATGCCAGCTCCTAATAGCAGGCTGATTTGCCAAGCCACTTGGATCGAAGACAACCATGGAAGAATACAGAGGGCAATGGCAAGGATCAGGACATTGCTCCCACGAGCGACCCATACGAGAGATCTGGGAGAAGGAGAGGTGTTCAACCATCCCTCACAAATAAACCGTCGGTAAATGTCATTCGTCCAGTACGAAGCTCCCCAATTTAAGTGGGTGTCTACCGTCGAAGCGAGCGCCGCTAGCATTCCGACCAACATCAACCCTTTCCACCCAGGGCCAAGGAGTTCATCGATTCCCCGGACAAACGTCGCCTCTCGCTCCGCAACCAGTTCCGGGCCGATCGCATCAGGTAGAGGGGGAAAGACCAATAACAAGCCAAGAGCTAACGGCAACCAAATCACACTCCTGAGGACCACTTGGGCCATGGTAAACACCACAGTTGCTATTCGCGCATCATGGTCCGTGCGACATGCCATCGAACGTTGGGCCAAATATCCTGTTCCATCAGCATTCATTTGCAATAACCATTGAAACGCATAGACGAGTATCACCAAGAGGGTGGCATCTTTAGCCCCTGAAGGAGTAAAGGCGAGTAATTGGTCTGCTGTTATGAGATTTCCCCCATCTACCCCAAATTGTTCATGGAGTCGTTCGGTCAGGGCTCCCAAACCTCCTATCTGTTCAACCACGGCCCAAGCGAATACTACACTACCAAGAATGCCGATTCCGAATTGAACAAGGTCCGTGGCCACTACACTCCGCAACCCTCCCGTCGTCGAATACAAGAGAGTGACGAACAGAATGGCTCCGATGGATAACAGGTTGTTGGCAGAGTGAATCCATACCTGTTCATCTGTGATTCCACCGACTGTAAAGGGTACCCCTAGCCATGTCACAGCTTGGAGAAACCCTGCATAAAATCCCTGAGGAAGCCATTCATCCCAACGGAGAAAAGGTTCCGCAAGGCGGGTGGCGGCGAGTAAAACCATGGCCAAAACCGTACAATTAATGATCGTCCCGAAATAAATGGCCTTGACTCCTCGCAAGAGAGAAGCAGCCTGTTTCCCATAACGAACTTCAGTTAATTCTGCATCGGTGAGCACACCAACTCTTCGCCAACTTGGCGCCAGCAGATATCCCAAGAGCAGAAAGGCGAGTGCATACACCCACAATCGCCACAGAGCAAAAATTCCGGCCGTGGCAACAAGACCTGTCACCAATAATGGGGTGTCAGCGGCGAACTGTGTGGCCGCCATGCTGATGCCAGCTTTCCATCCCGACAAGGTCCGGCCAGCCAGAAAATACTCTTCTAGGTTTTTCGAAGCCACCCCTCGCTCCCGGACTCCAGTATAGAAGGCATACAAGACAAACATCCCTAAAATGGCCAAATCCCATCGTGTCATGATAATTCACTCATCCGGGAAGATTAGGGTGACAGAACCGTCAGAAGTCGCCATCCAAGAATCGGCAACATCAACCCACCAATGATCAACATGGCGCCTAACATCATGACCGTGATGCCAACAACATTGGTACGACTTTCTAATCGCACGGGTTCCTGCCCCCGAAAACCCATGCCAGCCGGTGGCCATTGCCGCGTAGCCATGATTCGCGAACCCAGATACATAAGGTACGCTCCCATCCCGACGGCAGGAATACCGGCCATCATGGTGACGACCAACAGCAACAGGCCAACCTGATTAATCGCCGTTGGAGTTGTAGCCAAATCAACATGCTCAACCTGCTCCAGATATTCCATGGTAAAAAAAATCAGCAGCCCTCCACACAATCCCAAGGTCAGAAGCATGGCCACAAGCAGCGTTCGTGATGTTGACTTCATGGATTCCAAGAATTTCGCTTGCAAGTTAGAAAGATTATTCAGCAATCATGGTGAGATAAAACTCTCGGCACTGTGTCAGATAGCCCGGCAAATGGTCTCGTATGAACCAATCCATCTCCCACGGATCGTCAGACAATCTTGCCTTGTGCTGTGAAGGCCACACATACGCCCATGCCTTTACGGGTCCTTGTGACTCCACATACACCTCAATGGACTCACGTTGATAGACCGGATCCTCGAATTGATCGATGAGCATCCACATCTTTTCCTCCAACCCCTCATACAGACAGCCATCAACCACCGACTCATTTTGAGGAATCATCCCAGGGTACACCTCACCAGCTATGAGATACCGGGAATACCCGTAGGCGGTGGCCTTTCTGGAGGGACAGGCCTTTCCTGTGACCGCTTCCATGACTTGAGGGATTTGCAAAGTCCCGTAAGCAAACAACAAACCGTCTTTCACGCTACGCCTTCTGTTGTTCCAGATTTTCTATACCTTGTCGTCGGATGTTTTCATGTCGTCGTCCCAACCACACACCCGTCAACACCCAGACTACGGCAATCGGCATGGCGACAAACGACATGGAAGACAAGGTCGCCCCCCAAGCATGTAATCCCGAGACGATCCAAGTCCCTGTAGCATCAGCACCGCGATGCACGACCGTATCAATCACATTTTTCGCTTGATATTTTTCTTCCCGGGATACCACCGTAAAAAGCGTTTCCCGGGTCGGCTTTGTGATAGAAAATTCTCCGGCCCTCCTCAATACCCCAAACCCGATCAGAACCGGCAAAATCGTCGCCAATCCAAATAGGCCAAACCCAATCAAGGATACGATTGGCATCGTGGCCAGCATGATCATCACTCCAAACCGAGTGAGCAACCAGCCGGTTGCAAAAAATTGCAAGGCAAACGCAAGCACGTTAATGCCTAAATCGGCGGTGGCGAACAATTGCATTCGCTCTTCGGATCCTGGGATGACTTGGGGGATCAAAATCGTCTGTTGGGAGTATAAAAACGTGGAGAGGACGGAATAACACATTAAATACAGCGCAATCCCTCTGAGGTAAGGAGAGCGGCCAATCCGAATGACTCCTACCCACAAACTCGGAGCCCTCGCCTCAGTGGCTCGGCTGGATGAAAGTCGGTGAAGTCCGAGATCCTTCCCATGATGTTTTCGATACCATCCAAGCAGAGCCCAAATACACCCTATCGCGCAAGAGAGAAGAGCCGCTGAGGCAAGCAACAGTCCTTGCACTCCCACGCCTTTCACGGCAATCGCCGTCAAGAGAGGCCCCGTCATCGCCCCTAAACTCCCACCTGCCGAAATACACCCGAATAGACGGCGGGCGGTTCCCGTCGGAAACACATCAGCCATAAAGCTCCAAAATACCGAAACCACAAAGAGATTAAAGACGCTTAGCCACACAAAAAACACCGGAGCCAAATCTCCAAGACTCAACCCGCTCTGAAGGGCGATAAAAAACCCGAGCAAATTGAGGATGAAGAACCCGTAGACCGTCGGCAATAATCGTCTAATAGAGAAGTGCCCTGCCACCCACCCAAAAAGTGGAATGACCCCGAGCATCACTAAAAAAACCGCGGAAAATAGCCAAGGAAGTTTGTGGGCCCCGGATAACACGCCCATCTCATCACGCACAGGGCGGAGCAAATAATAGGCAGCGAGCAAACAAAAGAAATACGCGAACGACCAGAACAACGCAGGAAATTCATCACGCTCAACAAGGATTATTCTCTTCACGAACCCATGTAATCGTTCCATTATCATCACCCTGTCAAAAATCTGGGAAATCACTATAGCCCATTACCTCAGGAAGCTCCATTCCAGACTTTGGGACTTCGCACCGAAACCTGAACGAATCGCATGAAGGCTTTTCGTGTTTGTGGAACAATTTTGTTATAGTGAAAACCACTCTTGGAGAGAGAAGAGAGTTAACACGGTCATTTGCCTACCCTAATACCGCCTCCATGCCGCATGTACCTTCTCAATCAATTGGGATCCCCCTCCAGTGAACCGTCAAACGGTTAATGTGATTCTTGCCATCTACCTCATCGTCGTGTGGGGGGCCGTCATTTTCCGTGTCGACCGATTTCCCATTACCTGGGTCCCGATGTACAGCGTGTATAAGGTAAAGGACACCATTTCATCTAAAGTCTGGGATAAGAAACGATATAAAAAAGGGTTAAGAGTGACGCATCGCGATGGTTCTGTCAGCTATGTTTCCTATAAGGATCTGAATATCCCCAAGCCCAATTTTCGACGTTTGTACTACAGCCGCGTGTTCGGATCCGGCCCACCTAAACATAACCAAGGGAACACCTCCTTAGAGCCCTATAATCGATGGATCAGAGGATTGGGACCCGATGAAAAAAACTTTTCAGTAGATTGGCAATGGAGGATGTTTTGGACGTTGAATAAAACCTTAGGGCACGAACCTGCCGATCCAAAATTCATCACCCGAATCGAGGCATCTCATACCAAACGGTATTATCGAAAAGCCGACCTGTTACGTGGAGATCCGAGCAACGTGACCATCAAAAATCGAGTCGCCCTCAATGAATGGCAAGATACATACCTCACGCGATGGAAACATGGGAGCCTCTAATCCCATAAGCCGAGCGTGGAATGAATTCTTCTTTACGGGATTTTCCGGCGAGAGTCTTGGTCTTCTCCGCATGTACATCGGCATCGGCCTCTTGTTTTTTCATACCTACCAATTCGCCACGGTTCTGAGCCTCAACCCCCTTGGAGCCTCCTATTACTTCATCGAGCCTATTTGGTATTTCCATTTACTTGGGATCTCCCATCATGTTCCAGCTCTATCATTCGTGCTCTATGCCATACTCATGGGTGCCACCTACATGATGATCATCGGCAAATGGACCCGGTCTTCAATCATGGTCATGATCCTATGCATCTTTTATTTAAAAGGAGTCAGAGACAGCTTCAGTGGCGATGTCCATCACCGATACATCATCCCCATGCAAATCCTCTTTTTTCTGTTGCTCTCCAAATGTGGTGAAATACATTCCCGGGATGCCCACGCCAAACCCGCTCCCCCGCTTCAAGAATGGGAAGCCAGTTGGCCCATCAAAATTCTCCAACTCTATGTCGCACTCTTTTATTTTTGGAGTGTCATCGCCAAAGTTCGAGTATCAGGGTGGGTGTGGTTTGCCGGAGAAGGTCGAATCCAAGAAATCCTAATCAAGCGTTCTGTTCGATGGGGCTTCACGGAGGATGGGCAGCCACTGAATAAAACCTTGAGTTTTTGGTTAGCCCAACATCCAAACCTTATAGAGGTATTCTCCCACTTGGTCCTGATCTTTGAACTCGGATTCCCCCTCCTTCTCCTCATTAAATCCCCAAAACTTCGGGCCATATTTATCCTCGGGGTCGTGTTTTTCCATATTTCCACCTTTGTGCTCATGAGTGTCAATTTCCTCCTGATCCCCTTTGTCTATCTCATCTTTTTCGATATGGTCCCAATTCATGCCTGGGTTAGGGTTCAGGCCACAAGGATCTTTGGAGGCCGTTTTTCCCTGCCCGCACCCTGAAATTCCTCTATCGGGCAACAAACTTCCACATTCTGTATTATAATGTTGAGGTAATGATTGAAGACGAGGGGAAGAGGATGTTTTGGAAGAAATTGAACGGGAAGAGAAACCATTCGTGAAACAAGGATCCACGATACAAGCCCACGAATGGAATACCCATGAACGCGTGATCGTGTTTGACGGAGTGTGTAATTTCTGTAATTACTTCGTCAATTTCGTGATGGACCGTGATCACCAGAACCAATTTAAGTTTGGAACCCTTCAGTCTAATCCGGCACAGACGATTCTTGAAGAATTAAACCTCGCACGCGATGATTTTGAGACATTCTTGCTGTTAGAACAGGGAAAAGTTTACACCCAATCCACCGCCGCCATTAAAATTCTTGGCAATCTTGGAAGCCTTTGGTCACTCATGTACATCTTTATGGTCGTTCCCGTCCCCATCCGCGATTGGGTCTATAGTTTTATCGCGCGGAATCGATACCGTTGGATGGGAAGAGCGGACACGTGCCGAGTCCCAACCTCAAAAGACTTTCAACGATTCGTAGAATAGTTGCCGACTCAATTTTTTAGGTTTTTTAACTGAGGCCATCTGCTCGTCAATTCTCAAGCAATCTCCAACACTTGTGAGATTGTTGGTGCCCCATATTCCGCTACTCCCGTGATGACCCGAAGATTGGGCAGAATTTGTACGGTGCCTCCGTGATGTGTATGGCCACAATACACGGTGATGTTCTTCTGGGGGTGTTGTTGAGCCAGGTCAACGAACACATCGCCCACAGCCTTACAGGTAAAAAACGGAAGCCAATCATCATTACCGACCTGTCCCTCATACCAGCAAGCTTCCTTAAATGGTGGAACGTGCGTGAGACAGATGACCTCATGCGATAGGTCAAGCCCTTCCTGTAAGACCTGCCGCATCCGTTGGCCTTCTTGCTCCCCGAATGCGTGGAGCACGCTCAAGATGTTTTCTCGATCCAAACCATGAAAATCCCGGATGAGTTGTTGATCGCTTAATCTCACCGGGGACCGAGCATAATTCCCCAATCGTCCATCGCCCCACCCATCTTGTCCGATTAACACCGTGGTCGGTGTGAGTTTCACCACGCCCGATACGGAGAGATAACACATGCCTGGTTTTTCATCGCACCATTGCTCAAGAGATTGTCGCACCTGAGAGACCGTACCAAAATAAAAATCATGGTTTCCTAGGACGAAATACAACGGCACACCTACCGCTTGACTCATTTCCTCAAGAAGGGGGAATAATGTAGGGGCTTCAGCAATATCTCCGGTCACAAAGACTCCTTCAGCTCCTTGGTCGACGATCGAGGAGTAAAAACCCGCCCGTTCTTCCGGACGAAGAAAATTTAAATGGATGTCGGTCACCCAAACAATTCGCATGCCTCTAGACTCTCTCCTGAACTTTATCTTAGCCTCCGGACCGTCCCCTTCACCAATCGAGTATCAAAAACTTGTCCTTCAAGTGGAAGCCGCGGGCCCTTTTCCCTGGTAGCCGAAGGATTATGGAGATGGTATAAATCCCAGGACGCTTTTGTCGACTATCCATAATCTTATTGACAGTATGCTGACTAAGGAGCTCCTCCATGACCGACATTTCCTCCTCTTCTTCCAGCCAACTCGCCACCCTCGGAGGGGGCTGTTTCTGGTGTCTTGAAGCTATTTTCGATCAACTCAAGGGCGTAGACTCGGTCGAATCCGGGTATATGGGGGGAGAACACCCCAATCCCACTTACGAATCAGTGTGTTCTGGTACAACGGGCCATGCGGAAGTGGTCCAAATTCGTTTCAACCCCAGCATCATTTCCTACGAGGAGTTATTAGAGATTTTTTTCGTCACGCATGACCCCACGACCCTTAACCGTCAGGGCAACGATGTGGGGACTCAATATCGATCGGCCATTTTCTTCCATTCTGCCGAACAAGAAACCGTCGCCAGGCAAGTCATCGAGAAATTAACCAAGGAAAACCTCTATTCCAACCCTATCGTGACTCAAGTGGTACCGGCCTCCTCCTTTTTTGTCGCCGAAGACTATCACCAGGAATACTACGTGAGGAATCCGGCTCAACCTTATTGTGCCTATCTCATCAACCCAAAGGTGGCTAAGTTTCGCCAACAGTTTTCTCAAAAGCTTAAGGTGTAAGTCTGTCTACCACAATCTTTTCATTCGGCCGAGCGTTTCTTACCTTGAAAAAAGATGAGAAATGGCATCTTCTATCCGACCCCATATATCGGATTTTAAAGTGACCTGACTTCCGTGAATACGGACAGGGGTCCGAGGAGGGCAAAAGGGCAATCCACTATCATTTACTCCTATCACTTCTGCAACCATGGTATTCTGGGGTAGAACATCCGTGTTTTGGATCACGAGCCGAACCCGGTCCTCCAGAACACACGTATCCCGTCCTTGTCCAACAGGATGAAGAAACGCCACCTGATGTCGAGCCGAGGAAAAAACCACATCTCCAACCCTGATTGGACCCTCAGGACCGACCGAATATAGGAAAATCGGAACGAGAAGAACAGCCCCGATTGCGAATCCGATGGAAAATAAAGGCGCTCGAGACCCAAGATTAGAGTCATCATCGAACAGGGGATCTTTATGCATGAAATGCCCTCGCGCCCTCCATTGATTGGAGAACACATCTTCTTTTCAAAGAATCCTCTATATCTGGGAAAAGATTGATCTCATTCACAACGTTATGAATCAAGGAAACCATTGACTTTTCAAGAACTGAAGGCTCGTTGGCCCTGGAGGCCGATACCCAACTGCCCAGGACGCTATGTGCTTTCCTCCAGGGCCCAATTTCCTTCTTTTCAGTCTTTATTCGCTAGATCTTGTACGCCTCAGCTCTTTAGGAGTCCACACGCAAAAGATCTCATCCTAATTCAGCCACTCCACGATGGAGGGGTCATTTCCTACCTACAAGAAGATGGTATCCTCATTCATACCCTGAATACCACAGAAGGATTTCGCCGGAAAATTCTACAGCTGGGATTAACCGTCGACGGGGTTGATCCTTCCTGGAGGATAGAAATGCCCAAGGCCGATAAGAGTTGCACCCCTAATAGGGATGCTTTCGAAGATGAAACCGAAAAAGCATGACTGACAAGGCAAGCTCTAGTACGAAAAAGAGGCTGATCGTCACCAAGATTCCCACGAACGTGAGGTTTAGACTATTCCACATCCCAAGGAGGGGTAAGGCACTTTCCGGAATCTGATCTACTCCCAAAGCTTTGGCCCCGCTGACCATCCCCCAACGACGTTTGAGAAAACTCGAAAGTCCGTCTCCCAACATGGCATACACCCCGACCCACCAACCGACGGAAAGGGAAAATCCCAGAAGAACGGCAGCTAGTGTGGTCATGAAAAGAGAAGACAATACTCCTCGAAAGGTTTTGGATGCACCCAGAATAGGCCGACCATCAAAAAACCTCGCTCGACCATCAATCGGAAAATCAAAACGATCTTGGAAAATCCAACGTGCGACGATTGGCGCTCCATTGGCCACCAGAAGCAGGAGTAATAATTGAAAATAGATCATTCCGACGTCCCTGAAGGGAGGGCACGTGTAGGCAAGCCGGACGTATTAGGGGAAAGGAAATTCTTAAAGACTCAGGCGGGGATCCACTAAACTCCCAGCTTCTCCTTCACATTCAATGCCCCGGTAGTTCGAAGAGATGAAAAGTCAAAGTGTTGTTTATCCAGCAAATGACTGGGAATGATCTTGGACATGGCGGCGAAAAGGCTGTCTTGGGAGCCTGGAAATTGTGACTCCAGGTTATTCAAAAGGTTTTTCACCTGTTTCCGTTTCAAATTTTCTTGTGATCCGCACAAATCACATGGAATAATCGGGAAGTCTCGCAATTGGGCATATTGGTGTAAATCTCGCTCCCTGACATAGGCTAAAGGACGAATGACGATATGCCGGCCATCATCGGAACGGAGCTTGGGCGGCATCCCCTTCAGTGTGCCATTAAAGAGCAAGTTGAGGACGAGAGTTTCCATCATATCATCCCGATGATGGCCTAGGGCGATCTTGGTTGCCCCTAACTTCTCCGCGAGGCCATACAAAATCCCTCGTCGCAAGCGTGAACACAAAGAGCACGTCGTCTGTCCTTCGGGAATCACACGTTTCACCACGGAGTAGGTATCCCGTTCTTCAATATGAAATGGGACCCCTCGCTTAGTCAGATATTCCGGGAGGATGTGGTCCGGAAAACCAGGTTGTTTTTGGTCAAGGTTCACCGCGATCAGGGAATACGAAACAGGGGCCCGGGATTGCATAGACAACAACACATCCAACATACCATAACTATCTTTTCCGCCAGAAAGACACACCATCACCGTATCGCCCTCTTCAATCATCTGAAAATCTGCTACCGCTTGCCCGACGACACGACAGAGTCGGGCATGGAGTTTTTTGGCCGACCCGTTAAGGTTGGATCCAAGAGATTCGATACCAAGAGGCTGCATAGGCATACGGCTTACCGGCTTAGTGATAATCAAATTTGACGGTGACGGTTCCGGTGGGTGGCACCTGAATGTCTTCCTCCAGCACTCCTAACCGTTCATGCCACACTTGGAGGGTATACTTCCCGGCAGGCAAAGGGGGTAATTCAAAGGTTCCGAGGGAATCGGTGACCATAAAATAGGGATGAGAAAACACCTGCAAGATCCCTCTCATAAATTTATGTTTATCACATTGAATCGAATATGACCCTTCTTGTTTGATCACTTTAGGGATGGGCCTGGAACCTGGAAGTTGGGCCACGTTTAAAAATGTTCTCTTATTCCGGGATATATGCGTATTATGAAGGATGGGGTCTCGATTATGGACTTCCAGCCTATCACCGACTTGTGCGGCAGAAACATGAGGGCTAAAACGACATTCCGAATTGGCTAACAGACGTGATTGAGCAGAGGCCTGTGTAGAAGGGAAAGTAGAGCCTTTGATGCTGACTAAGGCTTGATGAAGGCCTTGGTTGGCCGGATTCACTCGAATAGGCAAGAAAGATCTGGATTCTCCGCAAACGGCCTGGTCTCGGGACACTTCTAGGATTTCCTCTTCAGGGATGCTACCCAGAAATGACACGGATCCCATGACCTTTCCATATGGTTGATTCGCCTGAGCCATACCAACCACCCCAAAGACTGAATAAAACGTCAGCATGGCCCACCAACCGAGATTCATGTTGACAGTCTATCGACCGAAGTCGAAAACGGTCAAGGCAACGTCTGGACAAGCCACATGGCCATTTCTGAGAGAACGTTTTTTTGAAATATCCGAGGGTCCATGGCTCACCGAGAACGACAAACCCTGAACGCCAAAACACCACCGTCACTGTTTGTGCGACAAGGACAAAATGTAGTTGACCAAATGCCAGGCATCGGCTTCTTGTCCTTCAAATTGAACCGCATACGAAGGCATCGGCGTGCCATCCAAACCCGTCCATAAACTCCGTATCACGTCTTCAGGTGTGGAGCCATTGCGAAATTCATCTACATAGCGAAAGTCTGTGGCCCGGCTTGGCATCCCTCGTTCATCGACAAGGTCCTTCCTCACATCTCCCTGTCCATCCCCTTCCTCACCATGACAGCTTTGGCAGTCCAACGCGACATACACCTCTCGTCCGCGAGCCACGCTCGCACTGGTGGGAGGGATGGAAGGCCGCGGGAGAAGAACAGCTTTGGCCGAGGAATGTTTCATCCCAGGAGTCAACGTCTTCAGGTAGGTAATGACTTGTCTCCGTGCGCTTTCCGAAAGACCGTGAAAAGCCGGCATCAAGCCGGGGATGCCCCGGGAGATGATTCGGAGCATATCCTCATCTGTTGGGAACTCACCGGATTCTGTGGAGCGGTATTTATAATTTCCTACGGTGAAGTCTCGTGGACGCGGTCCGGTGTACGCCGAATTAAAAAATGCAGCTGGGCCGTCCCCTTTACCTGAAATTCCGTGACACACGGCGCATGATCGTTCATAGACCTTTTTCCCAAGTTGAATATTTTCTTCATCAGATAAGCGAGGGCTTGCTCCCAAAACCAAGAAGGCAGCCAACACAACTTTACACCAACTTTGTATGGTCACTCTGTCCATCATCACCTTCGCTTAATACGCCACGAAAATATTGACCCCGAAGAAATTCCTAAGGTTTCTGGCGGCATGGGTCCCACCTTCCGCATCACGAAGATTCACATCATTCCTGACCTGAAGGGCAATATTGGATCGAAGGTAATACCGTACTTGAGCACCCAAAAAGGTCGCACTCGTTCGCTCGCTCATCACCCCTCCCGCATCCATATGGTCATACCGCAACCCCAGGAGCAGTCGATTGGTGGCGATCGCATGAGCCTCAATGGTAAACCCTGTTGCCGTATCATCAAACACGCCCCCCATTCCACTGGGTAAGTCGGTCACTCGATCGATGGTATACACCCCATAGAGGTCCAACCAGGCATAGCGAATCCTCCCGGCAACTCCATATCGTGATCGACTGATATCTGTTCCATCCACCAGTTTCGCATTATGGTTTCCAAAGTAGGCAAACCCCGATACATTGGCGGAAAAATAGTCTGATTCACCATAATCAAGACGTGCCATCACATACCAATCCTTGGAATTATTCGAATCTCCTGCATCTTCATTCGCCCCATTCAAAATTCCGACTTGATAAAGGAACCAATCCCCAAAGGGCCGTCCATGCAGATCAACCCCAATTTCCTCGACTGAATTATAGAGGGTTGATTCAAACGGAAAAATCACATCCCCGCTTTGATCGAACAACCCATAAAATTTCGAAGCAAACGCACTGGGAAACAACCCCCAACGAGTGATGGTAGGGCCAAACGGCCCGCCAGGTCCTCCAATTTTTGGACCTATGGGGATGAATTGCGGGCGATCAGTCGCCACGGAGAAAAACGCTGAAGGATCAAGGCGTCCAATTCGGAGATGTCCCCAGTCCATCCCGCCTAGGTTATTAAACGTCAAAAAGGCTCTCCCTAACTCAATATCACTGGACTCTTCGAACAAGGCCGCCGCGTTCACGAAAAACCCGACATTTTGGGTGAGGGTTCCTGCCGTAAACATCTGAAAGATCACCGGTGTGGCAAACTCGGTTTGATCTTGTCCAAAGCCCGACCCTTCCCGTTTGACCTCGGTATGATTGACCCCTTGCACATCCAGAAGAAAGGCGAGATAATCAGAGACTTCATCAAGCGTAAGATCTCCATAACGCAATTTGCCAACGATTCCCCCATCTTCAGTACCCGGCAATTGATACCCGTTCTCTAAAAATCGTTCTCCGAAAAAATTCAAACGGGGCCATCGGGTATGACAGACATGGCAATTCACTTCATACTTGCGGGCAAAAGCAGGTAGAGCATTGGCTTCGGACACCCATACAGGCACATACTGCACGAACCAGATGACAACAATGCCCCCGATCCACCATGATCGAGTTTGTATCGTAGGGATAAACATACCTATTCAAGAAGAAATAAACTGGGACATACCTTTTTGGGTGACGCAGGAAAGGAAGACTCCATTTCTCGGGAAAATGTCATCCATTCTCAAGACTGGTGTTTTATGGGTCTGCAGAATCAGGAGGGAAAAGACCTTCATAGGGCCCCTTGGAGCCATGATCGTCTTTATGGGTCCGACTATCACCCCGGATGACCAGTGGGAGTCAATCCTTTCAGGTGGGTCACTATATCAAAAGACGACCTAAAAGGGCCAATAGCTACGAACACCTATCGCGTAATAATCATTTCAAAAATAGGAAAACGCTCAAGGTATATTCCAATTTAGGGTTTTTTTCAGTAAAGTCCACTTTCCTTAAGCGACCAATACCATGTCCTCGACCCCCTCTCCTCTTTCTAAGGTTCTTCCCCCAGTCTCAGAAAAATGGCAAACAAGCCTTCGTTTTCGTCAAACATTATTCCTCTCTGTCGTGATTCTGTTGCTGATGGGACTCCTTGCCAGCATCATGCTCCACCAGCAACGGTCTGCCCTTTATCATTCGGCTGAGGCACAGGGATTGGCCTTTACCCAAGCCTTTGCCATTGGAGGCGGGGCCGCCTTCCAGAACAACCTGTATGGCATTCAAGAAACCCTCATGAAGACTCCGCTAAATCCGAATATTCGAGGAATTGAAATCATCGATCGGGATAATTTGATCATCGCCTCCCACCTTCCAGACAAAATTGGGCTCATCCTGGAGGATCCACAGTGGCTGGAGATGAAAGAACAACGAACTGCCGTTTTTCGGCATACCAAACCTCACAACCAAGAACCTCTTCTCATCATGGTTTCTCCCCTTACCGGTACGGACGCTAAAGAGACTCCTGCATGGATTCGGGTCATTTTTTCTTTAAAGGAAGTGGAAAGAGAGGAATTCCAACTGATTCTTCGAATGTCTCTTATTACTCTCTTGCTGATCGGGGCAGGCATTCTCAGCATTCACTGGTCCCAACAACGATTTTCTTCGATTTTACGCCGCGTGATTGACCAGCTACACGAAACACTGAACAAATTAAAGTTCTCCTTACGAAATGTGGAGACTCAGTCCTCGTACTCACCATCCCCCCTTTCGGACGATTCCAACCCACAAGGGGATTTGGAACGACTGGAGGAGACGGTCACGAGGACCATTGACCTTCTCAAAACCCAGTCTCAAGCCCTTCAGGCTTCCGCCACTGTTCTCGAACACAAAGTACGAGACCGGACTCGTGACCTGGAGGAAGCCAAGCACACATTGGAAACAGAAGTTCAGGAACGGCTTTTGGCCCAAGAACAATTGGAACGGGTAAGCCGCCAAAATCAGTTGATCCTGAATTCAGCGGGAGAAGGCATCTACGGATTGGACCTCAAAGGAAGAGCCACGTTTATCAACCCCATGGGAGCCTCAATGCTCGGGTACGAAGTGGAAGAACTCCTGGGTCAACCCATGCATCATATTCTCCACCACACGGAGGAAGAATCATCGAGCCACGATTGGCTCTCGTGTCCTCTCCATGGCCACTTCCTTCAGGGAAAGTCCCAACAAGGCTCGAATGAATGTCTCCGCCGAAAAGATGGCACCACCTTTCCGATTGAATTTATCAGTACTCCCATCTATGAAAATACGAAGATTATCGGCGCGGTCGTCACCTTTACCGATATTACCGCACGGAAAGAACTAGAAGCCCATACTCGAGAAGGAGAGATTCGAATACGCCAATCCCAAAAAATGGAAGCCATCGGGACCCTTGCGGGTGGAATTGCCCATGACTTTAACAACATCCTTACGGCTATTCTGGGGTTCAGCCAATTAGCTCAACTCAAAACCTCACCCAACCACCAAACCTATAAGTATCTCGACCAAATTCTCAACGCCGGGAAACGGGCGAAGGATCTGATTAAGCAGATTCTGACCTTCAGCCGGCAAAGTGAACCGGTCCACCAGCCGATTGAACTTCGCGCCCTCATCTCAGAAGTCCTGAACCTCATGAAAGCCACACTTCCCTCCACCATTGAAATCCGTGAAAACTTCACTCACCTTCCTGGGCAGATTTGGGCCGATCCCACACAGATTCATCAAGTATTGATCAACCTCTTCACGAATGCCGAATATGCCATGCGTGGCAAGCACGGCACCCTAACCATCAACTTAGAAAATATTACGGTCACCGAAGATCAAAAGTCCCTTTTTCCTGAACTCCTTCCGGGTCCATTCTTTCATCTCTCCTTAATCGATAATGGTGTCGGTATCCCACCCGATGTCCTTCCTCGAATCTTTGATCCATTTTTTACGACCAAAGAACGGGGAGGAGGAACGGGAATGGGCTTGTCGGTCGCTCATGGAATCATGATCGCGCATGGAGGAAATATCACGGTAGAAAGTACGGTCAATCATGGCACGACGGTTCACCTGTACCTTCCCCAAATTGTTGCCCATACCTCGATGCTGCCCCTGGAAAATCAAGGGTGGAATCACGCGCAAAGCCAAGCCCATATTCTCTTCGTCGACGACGAGGAATCTCTTGCCATGATGGGACAACATCTGTTGGAATACTTGGGGTACCGGGTCACGACCTTCACATCGCCTGAGTTAGCCCTGGAAACCTTTCAAGCCCATCCAGAACGGTTTGACGCCGTGATCACCGATCAAACCATGCCAAAATTGACCGGAGAGAATCTGGCTTTGTCCCTCCTGGCGATTCGGCCAGACTTACCCATCATTGTCTATACAGGGTTCAGTCATACGCTGTCCCAAGAACGCGCTCAGGAAATTGGCATCCGTCGAGTGCTGTTGAAACCCGTCCTCATGCATGATGTGGCCTCAGCCTTGGAACAAATTCTTCCCCAAAAAGCCTAAGTCTCCGGGTCATCTCACGACCAGACCCTCCCATCTATTGCTTGAGACTAACGGCTCGGGCTTAAACTGAATACGGGTAGTGGGAATGCAGCTTTCGGATTATCCTCCCATCACGCGAAGAGAGGAATGGACAACGGGCCAGTATGACCGACAAAAATCCTGCCTGATCTTTGGGGGAAATCATGATAGAACGGAGTGAGTCCATATACCCAATACTCAACCGATCTAGGGAACAGGCTGGACTTGAAAAGGGGTTTTTTGTGGAGGTGATTGAACTAATATCCTCTAAATAAACCTGAAAATGAAACGGGCCGCATCGAATCTGGACACAGTCATTGGTGATAGTGTAACCCGTGCCATACAACACCCATAGCATCAGAGCATCCATCCCCAAACATATACAGAAAATCAACACCCTATAGGCAATGGAGCTTTCCTGCAGAAAAGCAGGGATCACCCCACCAAGAACACTGACAATCACTCCCACCCAAATGAGTAAGACCAACCACCAATCTTTCTTCGAGGGGAAGTACACCGCAGCTTCTGATCCAGAAGAGTTCATGCACCTTTCACCAGGAGTTTGAGTCGCAAAAACACCGTGTGTGTCTTTCTCTCCTATTTTCGGTTTATTGAGGGTCATCCTAAAGCTTTCATCCCTTCATTGAAAATACTGAAGGAAAGCAGGCAACCCCTCCTTCAATCACATCACAATCCTTGACATGGCGTACCACGGACCTTCAGAAAGAACGGGAGGCCATACGTCGAAGAATCACGGCTTTTTTCTTTACGACATAATCGCTATCGATTTGCGGTTGATATCGAAGAGGACTGGGAATGACTGCGGCTAGCCGGGCGCCCTCATCCTTGGTGAGACGAATTGCGGGCTTCTGGAAATAGCGTTGCGAGGCAGCTTCGACACCGAAGATCCCCCGACCCCACTCGATCACATTTAAATACAATTCAAGAATACGGCTTTTGGGAAGGGTGAATTCCAGCATCCAGGTAATGAGCAGTTCCTTGAATTTTCTGACCGGGTCTCTGGAGGTAGACAAAAATAGATTTTTGGCAAGTTGTTGTGTGATTGTCGATCCTCCTCGAACGATTCGGCCCTGCTTGACGTTCATCTCTAGAGATTTTCTCACCTCATACCAGTCTACCCCCCCATGGGAGAAGAACATCCCATCCTCGGACACAACCACAGCCCTTTGCACATGCCTCGGGATTGCCGAAAGCGGAACCCATCGATAGGTGATCGTGAGTGGCTTCCCTTTCCCTTTCTCCTCTTCAATCCGCTGTCGCATGATCGCACTGTCTGTCGGGTTCTCGGTACGTAATCGGACGACAGACAGGAAAGGAAGTGTCACCAATTCATAGACTACGAACACTAGGCACAGGAAGACGCCAAATTTGGCGATTTTCACGAGCAGCCGTGTGGTCGGCCGACTGTTCCGTGACCGTTTTTGAGGACGTTTCCCAAGGTTCCAAAGTCGCCTGGACCCAGGAACCTGTCTTGTTCGCATCGTTCGCCTTGGCCGCCTGGTCATGTTTTCTCCTGGGCCTCAATAATCTTAAACATCACCGCATCTGGCCCTGAGAGTAAGGATACGATATTCTTAGGCGTATCTGAACCCGTCAACGACACAAAACAAATTCAGAGAATCGTCCAAACGCTCAGGACTGAAACCATGCATGCCATGATCCTCGAACAGAGTGCAGGGATCGAAACGCATCCGTTACGATTCCGAGAATTTCCCATTCCCGAACCAGGACCAGGGCAAGTGCGGGTCAAAGTCCATGTCTGTGGCGTGTGTCGAACAGACCTCCATATCGTAGAAGGCGACCTCTCCGAAGGCGCGAGGCCCATTATTCCCGGCCATGAAACCGTTGGAACCGTCGACCGGCTTGGCCCCGGTGTCACGAACCTGAAAGAGGGGGATCGAGTGGGCATTGCCTGGCTCCAATCGACCTGTCAACAGTGCGATTTTTGCCAATCGGGACGCGAAAATCTTTGCAGGCAAGCCACGTTTTCCGGGTATCATATCCACGGGGGTTACGCCGAATATGCGGTGGTCTCCGAACAATTCGCCTATCCCATACCGCGGGCATTCAGTGATGAACAAGCTGCCCCCCTACTCTGCGCCGGCATCATCGGTTTTCGTGCGCTCCGGCGGAGTCGCATTAAACCAGGACAACGTCTAGGACTGTACGGGTTTGGGGGTTCTGCCCATATTACGATTCAGGTGGCGCGTCATTGGGGATGTTCCGTATACGTGTGCTCCCTGCGAGAAGAGCACCGGAACCTAGCCAGGCAACTCGGTGCGGAATGGGTAGGCACCGCCGCGGAACTTCCCCCCAAGTCCCTTCATTCGGCCATCCTATTCGCACCAGCGGGGGAATTGGTTCCTCCCGCTCTCCAAGCCCTGGAACGGGGCGGAACGTTGGCGATCGCCGGGATCCACCTTTCTCCCATTCCAACGATGGACTATACGCGCGACTTGTTCTACGAACGATCCCTCCAAAGCGTGACCGCCAACACCCGACAAGATGGGTTGGACCTTCTTGAATCAGCTGCTGAGATTCCTATTCACACACATACGGTCCCGTTTTCACTCGACCAAGCAAATTCGGCCCTTACTCAGTTAAAAACAGGGACCATACAAGGCGCTGCCGTATTACGCATGGCCACATAGCAACCGAAGGATGATTCACCGATACCACTATCTCTTTAATTTTCCCTCACAAGAGCATTAAGTTTGCCCAACACAGACCATACCATCCTGAAAGTTTTGGTGGGTTCCCAGGCCCATGGGTTAGCGACTGAAGATAGCGACCTGGATTATCGAAGCGTCTTCGTCATTCCTACGGCACACATGTTTCGTCTCGGCTTTACATTTCCCTCCTCTCGATGGAGCAAAGCCAATGGTGATGAAACGGCCTGGGAGGTCGGCCAATTTCTTCATCTGGGTCTCCAATGTCATCCTCTCATTCTTGAGACCCTTTTGGCTCCCCTCATCACCGCAGACGCTTGGGGCCAAGAGCTTCGAAACCTGTTCCCCCATCTCTGGACACCCGAGAAGGCCTTTGAGGCATTCACCAATTATGCCCATAATCAGCGAAGAAAATTCCTGGACAAAAAGGATCATCGTCCCGCGAAATATGCCGCCGCCTATATTCGTGTCCTGCACAATCTCTGTGAGCTTCTGGAGGAAGGGACCTTTCAGGTCCAAATTGCTGAAACGCCAATGGGAGATCAACTCCAACGAATTAAACGGGGGAAGATGCGCGTGGGTGCCATCATTGATTTAGGGGAGGAATTAACCAATCGAGCACAAACGGCCCTGCAGAAATGCACCCATAAAGGCAATGAAGAACCGTTGAACCAATTTTTCCTAAAAATTCGTTTGGCCTTTCTGACGAGTTGAGCCCTTATCCACATCCAAGAACTTTCTCTTTGCCTCAGGCCTCTTGTGTCTTGAGGTAGAAAACCGATAGCCTTCACTCTATAGGGCTAGGAGGCCCGAAAAATTTGATTTGCATCGATCAATGCCACGTGTTTAATCATCACGTCTAAATCATGGCTTCTTCCAAACGCGATTATTACGACATTCTCGGTGTCAAAAAGTCCGCCGAGGCTAAAGAACTGAAAAAAGCGTACCGTCGCCTTGCCCGGAAGTACCACCCCGACCTTCACCCGGGAGAAAAAAAGGCCTCCATGGAGAAAAAATTCCAAGAACTCAATGAAGCCTATGAAGTGTTAGGAGACGAAGCCACTCGCAAGAAATATGACCGGTATGGTCACGATTGGAAAGAGGCCGAAGCTTACGCCAAAGCCCAACAGGAAGCTGGCGGAAGCACATCACAAGGGTCATGGCAAACCGGTTCAACCCAAGGAGGCCCAGATTTCCATGACATGTTCTCTGACCTGTTCGGAGGACGCACGAAAGGTGAAAGCCCCTACTTTCGAGGATTTGCCACCCCCGGTGCAGATCTTGAAGCCCATATTCCCATCTCAATCCATGAGGCCTTCTCTGGAACCCGGAGAACGTTAAATCTTCCCGATGTCACAGGAAAATCCAGGTCAGTCGAAGTACGAATTCCAGCCGGGGTTCGGGATGGGGAGCGTCTTCGAGTCAAGGGCAAAGGGGCTCCAGGCCAGGGAGGTGGGCCCTTCGGTGATTTATTCCTGCACGTGCAAATCGTCTCCCACCCGGTTTTTCAACAGAAAGATGGCGATATTGTCGTCCGTCTTCCCCTTTGGCCTTGGGAAGCCGTTTTAGGAACAGAGGTACAGGTCCCTACCCTATCAGGAAATGTGCGTCTCAAAATTCCTCCCAACAGCCAGCCCCAGCAACGTATGCGCTTGAAAGGTAAAGGGCTGCCCAAAAGGAAGGGCGGGCACGGAGACCAATTCGTTGTGTTAGAAATTGTGATTCCGGAAAATATTTCAACGGAAGAAAAGCACCTCTTTGAGCAACTCTCCAAATTCGACCATAAAGACCCTCGTTCCTCCTTACTTCGTGAGGCGACCCATGAATGATCGACAAGAAACTCCCCGGGAAGAAATTTTTGCTGAAGTACTGTCGATTTCACACATGCGACGGGAAGAAGTGTGCGCACGCCTAGGCATTGGGGATGACTTGCTGGAAGTCTGTCTCCATTGGGAGATCATCCATCAGCCCGATATTGACTCGGATGGAGCTCATGTCTTCTCTGCTGACGCCATCGACCGTCTGAGCCGCGGTATTCGCCTACACCGGGATTTAGGGATCAACTGGCCTGGAGTCAACGTGGCACTTGAACTCCTCGATCGCATCGAAGAACTGGAACAGCGAATCGATCAGAGAGGCAACGAACCTTAAGAACACACCCTTCCTTCATACTCTACCCCATCACGCTGCCTGGGCTTTCCCCTCTTCGGGAGACCATCCACCACCCAAAGCCTTGTATAACTGAACGATGGAAACCAAATGCAGCCGATGCGTGTCTGCCAACGCTAATTCAGCATCGAACAGACTACGCTTAGCAATCAGGACATCCACATAACTGGTGATTCCACCCTTATACCGTAAATTCGCCAGTCGCAGGGCGGAGCGTAAGGCCTCCACTTGTTCCACCTGAGCCTGGCGTTGTTGCCGTGCGGTTTGGACGGCAATCAGCGCATCCTCAACTTCTTGGAAGGCCACCAACACAGATTGTTCATACTGAGCAAGCGCTTGTTTCGCCTGAGCCTCAGCCACATCTTGTTGAAAACCCAAGACATCGGCATTAAAGATCGGACCAACCACATCAAACCCGGCTGAGCCGAATTCGGACTCTGGGGTGAAGAGGTTATCAAGATGAGGGCTGGCGACTCCCAAAATCCCGGTCAGGGTGACTTTGGGGAATCGATCGGCTTTGGCCATACCAATCCGTGCGGTCGCGGCAGCCAGTTCGTGCTCGGCTTGTAAGATGTCCGGTCGCCGCTGCAATAATTCCGAAGGAAGGCCGGCAGGAATAGCCGGAGGCAATACCTGTTCAGTGAGCAAGAGGTCGCGTGAAATGTCCGTTGGATTTCTTCCCAACAGGACACTCAAGGCATTTTCTTTTTGAACCAACAGACGTTCTAATTCGGCCACTCGAGCAGCTGCATTGGCCCGCTCGGCTTCGAACTGATCGGCATCTAATCGAGACGTAATTCCCCGTCGCAATTGAGCTTGTGCAATACGAACCGAATCTTCCCAGGATTCCAGCGTACGCCGGGCGATATCCAATTGCATGTCAAATTGCAAAAGGTCGAAATACGCCTGGGCAACCCCACTGACGAGTTCCAACACGACTCCCCGCCGGTTTTCCTCTCGAGCCAAGAGGTCTCCCAACGAAGCCTCTGTAGACCGGCGAATACGCCCCCAAACATCCAACTCCCAACTAAGATTCCCCTGGAGAGAATAGGCAAAGTCATTCGGCACGCCATCAAATGGCACTCCACCTGTGGCCGTGCGTCCCAAAGCCGGAAAATGTCCACGCCCCTCGGCTTGAGGGGCAAAATCTGTTCGAGCCACATACAAGCGAGCTCGAAATTCTTCGATACTCGCCACCGCTTGTTGCAAATCTTTATTTTCTTCAAGGGCGATCCGAATGAGGGCTTGAAGATGAGGGTCCTGCAGGAGTTCCCACCAGGGAAGATTGGCCAGGGAGGGTAAGGAGGATTCAGCCTCTGCCTGACGAAAATCCTGGGGCAACGGGATATCCGGCCTGGAAAAGTCGGGGCCCACGGCACATGCATGCAAGAAGATCGTCAACAGAATTACCAGGAGGGCCGACATCTTTAGGATTCCTCTTCTTCTAAGAGTAATTCCTCGTCTACAACGTCCTCTTTGTCAACCTGACGACGTCTACCCCCGCTCAGCCTACGAATGAAAACAAAAAAGAGGGGGACAAAAAAGATCGCAAGAAAGGTGGCGGCCAACATCCCCCCAAACACTCCGGTCCCGATGGAGTGACGACTCGCAGCTCCTGCCCCTGAAGCAAGCAACAGTGGCACCACTCCTAAGATGAAGGCCATTGACGTCATGATGATAGGTCGGAACCGAAGACGGGCCGCTTCCAGGGCCGCATCATAAAGAGACAGACCCTCTTCAAACTGCTGGTTGGCAAACTCCACGATTAAGATCGCATTTTTGGCGGCGAGCCCGATCAACGTAACCAATCCGATTTGAAAATAAATGTCATTCGTCATGTCTCTCAACCACACCGCCAACAACGCCCCCAATATGCCGAACGGGACGGCGAAAAGAACGGCGAAGGGAATCGACCAGCTTTCATACAACGCAGCAAGAACCAGGAAGACCATGAGCATGGCAAAGGCAAACACCCAGGCGGACTGTCCGCTGGCATACCGTTCTTGAAAAGACATCCCGCTCCAATCGATCGTGTATCCTCGAGGAACGAGGATCTCATCGGCCACTTCTTCCAAAGCCGCCAGGGCTTGTCCGGAACTGTAGCCTGGCGCAGCTCCTCCCAACACCAGAGCCGTATTAAACCCGTTAAAGTGAGTCACGGGGTCAGGACCGCTCGTAAATTCTGTGGTCACGACGGTATTCAGAGGAATCATGGTACTCCCCGAGTCACTGGTGGCCCGGACATAAATCTTGCTGATATCCTCCGGATTGGAACGATACTGAGAAATGGCTTCGGTTTGAACTCGATACACTCGACCAAATTTGACGAAATCATTGATATACAAGTTTCCAAAATAGGCCTGCATCGTATCGAAGACTTCTGAAATCGGGACACCCAACGCCTTGGCCCGATCCCGATCGACTTGGGCATACAACCGTGGGGCACTCACCCGAAAACTCGTGTTGGCCACGGCGATCGCGGGGTGTTCGCTGGCTTTGGCCACGAATTCTTGAGCGACATTGGCAAATTGAACGAAATCGCCTCCACTGGGATCTTGCAATTGCAATGAGAACCCTCCCGTGGCACCTAACCCACGGATGGAAGGTGGGTTAAAGGCCAGAATCAAGGCTTCGGGTATCTTGGCGAATTCTTGAAAGGCGGCCTTAATCATAGCCGAGGCGTGCTGATGGGGTCGTGTGCGTTCGTCCCAATGATGGAGAGGGATAAAAATCGTGGCTTGATTGGTTCCCCGAGTATTAAAAATAAAATTTTGGCCTGCCAAGGTATCGGTAGAATGGACTTCGGGAACAGACTGAAAGTACCCCTCGATTTTTTCCAAGACTTGCAGCGTTCGTTCCTTGGATGCTCCATCGGGCAATTGGACGATGGTGATGAAATACCCTTGATCCTCATCGGGCAAGAAACTTCCCGGAACGTGTTTGAACAACCCCCAGATCACGAACAACAGGACACCGAACATCATTAGGGAAAAGAAGGATCGTTTCAGAACCACTCCTACACCACCGGTGTAACGGGCCTGCATCTCATCGAACGCTCGATTAAACATCTTCCAAAATCCTCGTGAGGGACCATGGCTCGGCTTCAGGACTAGCGCGCACAAAGCCGGGCTGAGGGTTAGCGCCACCACACCGGAAATCGCCACAGACAACGCGATCGTGATCGCAAATTGTTGATAGAGTTCACCGGTGATCCCTCCTAAAAACCCTACAGGCACGAAGACCGCCGCCAGAACCAGGACACTGGCAATCACCGGGCCTGTCACTTCCGCCATTGCAAGCTTGGCAGCCTCTCTGGGAAGAAGACCGCCTTGCGTCATATGACGCTCCACGTTTTCAACCACCAGAATCGCATCATCCACCACGATCCCGATAGAGAGCACCATCCCGAATAAGGTCAGGGTATTGATGGAAAAATCCAATAGGTCCATCCCGGCAAACGTGCCGATGAGGGAGACCGGGACCGCGACAGCAGGAATCAATGTGGCACGCCAACTTTGCAAAAACACAAAGACGACTAAAATGACTAACACCAATGCTTCGAATAACGTCTTCACGACTTCCTTAATCGAGACTTCAATAAATTTGGTCGTATTATAAGGAATATCGTATGAGATACCCTCGGGAAAGGTTTGGGCAATCCGGTCCATTTCTTGGGTGACCCGTTTGACTGTGGCTAAGGCATTGGCCCCAGGAGCAAGAAAGGTCAGGAGAAACGTATTGGGTTTGCCATTCCATCGTCCCTGCAAATCATAGGACTGGGCCCCCAACTCCACCCGAGCCACATCCCGCAAGCGAACCATCGAGCCGTCGGGATAGGCTCGAACGATCATATTCTCGAAATCCTTGACGTCACTCATCCGTCCCTTCGTGATAATCGGAATCGTCAACTCGGTTCCCTGCGGAGCCGGTTCGCGACCGATTCGCCCGGCCGGAAAATCCCGGTTTTGTTCCCGGACCACTTCCGCGATTTCAGTGGGTGTCACTTGAAGCTGGGCCATCCGGACTGGATCAAGGATAAGTCGCATGGAATAATCTTGGCCGCCGAAAACCAGTGCATCACCGACACCCGGAAGCCGTTTGACATTGTCCAGGACATTCAACAAGGCATAGTTGGACACAAAAATACTGTCATGTTTCGGATCGCTGGAACTTAAGGCGATGACGGCGAGCAAATCCGGCGAGGTTTTTTGAACTTTGATCCCTTGCCGGATAACCTCTTCTGGTAACTGAGGTTCTGCCAACTTTTGCCGGTTTTGAGTCTGGACCTGGGCGATATCCACATCGGTCCCGATTTCAAAGGTCAACCGCATGGTCATATGGCCATCATTCGTACTGGTGGAATCATAGTAGAGAAGATGATCGATCCCGGGCAGTTGAATTTCAATCGGACGGGCAACCGCTTCGGCCACGACTTCGGCACTGGCTCCGGGATAATCGGCGTCGATCTGGACCATCGGGGGGGTGATTTGTGGAAACTGGGCAACCGGTAGCCCCTGTAAAGACACCAGTCCGACGACCACGATGACGATTGACAAGACCGACGCAAAAATTGGGCGGTCGATAAAGAAATGGGAACTCACGACGCCTCCGGGTCGGAAGGAAATCCTGATGAACCCGGAGTGCCCTCCCTGGAAAAAGGAACGGGAGTGGCTTTCCCTCCAGGTCGTAATCGGTGCAAACCTTCCACCACGACCTGATCCTCCGCTCGCAACCCTTCCTCGATCAACCAGTCCTGACCATGCCAAGCACTGGCCTGAACTTGACGAAGCTCTACCGTGTTGTCTTGACTCAGGACAAATACGAAGGAACCATTGGCTCCCTGTTGGACGGCTCGCTGGGGAACAAGGATGGCGTCCATGCGTTTATATCCCTTGACTCGAATCTTGACGAATTGTCCGGGAAACAAGGAATAGAGGGGATGTTCATCGCTATCGCCGGGAAACATTCGCTGTCGAGTATTGGGAAATTTGAAGCGGGCTTGAAGGGAACCGGTTTCGGACCGAAACGTCGTCCCGGCAAAATCAAGGGTTCCTTCATGCGGATAGGTCGTACCATCAGCCATGGTCATCATACCCCGAAGTTGAAACAAATCAGGCCGTTCGACTTGTTGGCCCACCAACTCCCGATGTCGCCGCAAGATGTAACTCTCGGGGACATTGACGTTGACGTACATGGGGTCCATCTGATTGATCATCGTGAGCAAATCGGTCTGGGCTGACACCAAGTGCCCTTCATACAATTGGCTGCGCTCGATTCGTCCCGATACCTCAGCGACGATCATGGTATTTTTTAGATCGAAAATGGCTTTACGATAATCCCCTTTGGCCGTAACCAGCGAGGCCTCCGCCGCTAATTCTTCCGCGATGGCATCATCCACATCCTTTTGGCTTACCGCCTGTTCCTCAAGAAGGGGTTTCACTCGGGCTAGCTCCGCACGAGCTTGAGCTAAGCGCGCGACCGCTTGAGCCACTTGCCCTTTTGCACTGGAAGCCACAGCTTTAAAGGGCACCGGATCGATCAGGTATAAGCGATCACCTTTTTTGACATCCCGCCCTTCTTTAAAAAAGATTTTCTTGATGATCCCCGTCACCTGAGACCGGATTTCCACCGGCCGGAACGATTCGGTCTGTCCGATAAACTCGACTTCATCCGGAATGGTTCTGGGAACGACGGTCATCACCTTCACCTCGGGAGGTGCCATCATGGGAGAAGACGGGGCCTCGGACCCACATCCTGCGAGAAATAGACTTCCCAGAGACGTCAGGGTGATCCAAAAAATTCGGTAAGATAGTCGTTCGCTCCTCATATCCTCAACGTTCCTTTTCCAAAAAAAGTCTTCTTCACAATCCCCACACAACTCCTGAACCTCAATGATTTTCGTGAGAAAGTGCCGTCTTTATGGTTGACAGGCACATCCTCCCTACATCTAAAGCCAAAAGGGTACCATTAAACCCTAAGCAAGAATTCAAGTCCAGCGACTATCCGTTCATCTTAACGTTTATGGGCCGTGACTTGTTCCACGATCGATTTAGTCAAACACCCGGATGCAATGAATGTCCCCCCACTATGGTGAACCTGTCCGAGAAGATTCTTGCCCGATTCATCGATCGCCGTCACTCCCCTCAGGTCAACCTGAATGTTCCCAATTGAGTCGGATTGAAGGAATGACTGCCAGTATTTTTCAAATTCCGAGACCCAAGGACCGACCAATCGCCCCTCCAACTGAACGATCGGACCCTTCGGGTCCTGCTGACATGTGATTCGAAGCATGGTCGTTTTCCTCGATTTCTGATGGTCATCAAGCCGCAGAACTCACAGTATTCTGTTCTGGAGTGATCTCGTCCCGATTCCTTTTTCTTAACCACTCCCCGATCACACCATCGAGGGACCACTTGCCTCCCCCACTGACAATCAACGCCAACGCCATCCCAATCACTAACAGATGAAACTCAAACCCTTCACCGGCTTGTTGGCCGAACCAGTTCATGAAAAATCCATGCGGCCAATGAACCATGCCGATGGCTCCAATCATGATCACTCCGATACTAGCCGCCGAAAATCGTGTGAAAAAACCAAGTGCTAACGCCAAGGCTCCGAACGACTCACCGAGAATGACCAGAAACGCAATCACCCAAGGCATCCCCTGTTGGGTGAAAAACCCCATGGTTCCATCAAAACCGTGTCCACCAAACCAACCCATTAACTTTTGGGCACCATGTGGAAAAATGACCAAAGCCAACGTCACCCGTAAAATGAGACCGGTCCAGCGATCTTCTGTTTGAAAAAAGGATTTCATGACGTCCTCCCCTTTGTTATTCAGTGCATGGTGAAAAATATTTGTCATACCCCTGAATATGGCAAGAGGCATTCCACCTCTTTGAAAAAAGAGAAAATCGCATAACCCCCTGATTCAATGTGGAAAATATTGAATATTGAGATCAGTAAACCGAAAAGGTGTCGAAATATCAAAGTCGATATTTCGACAGATGATGAAATGCCGACTTCAGGTGGGTCGTTCGATATTCAACTTTTTCATCTTAGAAATCAGCGTGGTTCGCTTCATTCCCAACCGCTCCGCGGCACCGTCGATCCCCCCGATCACCCAACCCGTATCGCGAAGGGTTTGCATGATATGGTCTCGTTCTATACCGACCAATGTCTTGGTGGATTGTGATGGCCGAGAAGGGGATGAATGAACAGTTTTCAATTCGGTGATGGGAACCTGTAACTCGCTTCCTTGAGAAAGAATAACCGCACGCTCGATGAGATTTTGCAGTTCCCGGACGTTTCCCGGCCAATGATAGTGGGAAAGTCGGTTCATGGTTTTGGTAGGAATGGACTCGATGGTCTTCTTCATAGACCGCGCATAATATTGCGTAAAGTACCGAACAAGGAGAGGGATATCCTCAGGTCGATCGCAAAGGGCCGGAACCGTGATGGGAAAAACATGTAACCGATAGAACAAATCGCTCCGAAATTCATTGGCATCGACCATGCCTGATAGATCCCGATTGGTCGCGGCCACCAGCCGAACATCAACTCGAATTGTCCGGGTCCCGCCCAGACGCTCAAATTCCTGTTCCTGAAGGACCCGAAGCAATTTTGATTGCAATTCAAGAGGAATCTCGCCAACTTCATCGAGGAAGAGTGTCCCACCATGGGCCAGTTCAAACCGACCGACTTTTTGGGCAATGGCGCCGGTAAACGCCCCCCGTTCATGGCCAAACAATTCACTCTCCAGCAGCCCGGTCGGAATGGCCGCACAATTCAACTTCACAAAGGTATAACCCGCTCGTTGACTTCGTTGATGGAGGGCCCTGGCTAGGAGTTCCTTTCCCGTTCCGGTCTCCCCAAGGATGAGCACCGTCGATTCCGTTGGCGCGACGATCTCCAATTGTTCCAACACCTTCTTGAGCGCCGGACTTTCCCCGATGATATCCTCGAAATGATGATCTGATTGAATTTCCTCTCGGAGATAGACATTCTCTTTCTCGAGTTGTTCTTTCAAACCTTGAATTTCCTCATAGGCCAACACGTTATCAACCGCGACCGCCACATGCTGCCCGATCAGTTGAAGAAATTCTACTTGGGACTCATCATATGTGGCCCGTTGCTGACTGGTAAAACCCAAGGCCCCCAGCTGTCGTGCGGCTGTCGTTAATGGAACCACACAGAGCGACGTCACCCCATCTTCTTGCATGGCCGAAAAAACTTTGATGAAATTTTTCTCCTGAGAAATATCCGCGCACAAATAGGGCTGTTGGGTTTTCCAGACCAATCCGCCAGGATGATCGTCGACCACCCATTCCTTTCCTCCTTCAATATCCGCAGGAACATTTCCTTCGATGATGAGATCTTTCATGACCTGCCGGTCGGGTTGATACAAGGACACTCCGATAAAATTCATGGGGACAATAGCCGGAAGGCGAGTGGATAAATCTTGCACTAAGGCCCTTAAATCACGGTGAACGGAAATGGCCTTCGAGACTTCCAAGAGTGCCTTGTAAAAATCTGAATTTGGAGTACCGGAGGGAATAGTTTGTGGAGAGACCATAGGTTTCGAGTGAAAAGATCCATCAGAATCTATCATAGTCACATAAAAGGAGAAATCCCCTATTGACCTAGACAGTAGAATTTATACCCGAGATAATGAAATGGCATTCTTATGCGACATTTCCCCTCTTGACCAAGATTGGGTGGTCTCATGACTTGGCTGACTTTTATCGAGGGGTTTATGCCCCTCCAAGCCATTCTGGAAGTAGCGGGATGCCTTCTCTTTTTCACTCTTTCTAATTTTCTCCTCAAAAAAGCTGGGTTGGGCCTGTCCAAGTTTTGGTCCGCTCTTTGGGTTTTAGCCTTTATCCTTCTCTACCTCAAGTACCGAATATACCCTCCTCTTCCATTTAGCATTCTGGCGACCTATGGAGTGGTGTCCGCATGTGCAGTGTTTTTATGGGTTTCCGGATCGGAACAGGCCTGGAGAGACTTCCAACAGCCTGTCATCAACACCTTAGATGGAATCACGCCGTTTTATCGGGGGCTTCGCCTTATTTTCATAACAGTCCTTCCATTGGCTCTTGGAGGATCTATCTACTCATCAATGATTCCCAACTTCCCCGAACTGGTGGAACTGCGAACACCCTATCCGGCTCCTCCCCGTACTACGGTGGTCCATGGCCAAACCTTTTCCATTCAAGACGCTCCCAACCCCTTTCGAGTCAACGAAGCCGGAAAATACGATCCAGGCTATACCAATAAATTTTTAGTCGATGCCAATAATTCGGGGTTAATCCAAAACCTGAACGACCCACAATTCAACCCTTGGGATCCCAATGCCACGGAATACATGAGGGCAGTTAGAGAAGGCGGCCAAATTTACTTCCAAAATTGCCATTTCTGTCATGGGGCCGAAATAGATGGAGGAGGAATGTTCGCGTATGCCTTCCAAAACCCCTATCCCATCAATATCAAACAAATAAAACAAGTATTGTGGATACCCGATAGTCGAAGATTGTGGCGAGTTGCCCATGGTGGAATGGGCTTACCCGGAGAAGCATTTCCCTGGGCCTCAACCATGCCCCCTTTCAAGGAACATCTAGGTCTCGATCAAATGTGGAAAGTCATACTCTTTGAATATTGGCATACAGGAACTCCTTTAAAGGTTTGGGATTAAGAATCAAGACGCTGGGAAAAATGAATACGCAAAAAATGAATACAACGTAAATTTAATATCTATAATATAAGGACTGAGAAAATTTGCAAATTCTCGTGGAAATCATATTTTGGGTAGTCTTGGAACTGTTGTGGTGGTTCATTGAAATTCCGATCTTCCATACTGGGGAATTTTTTCTTTATGTTCTATCTTTTGGGCGGAGAAAACCCAGAGGTTTTCTTAACAGCCTACAAAACGATGAGACCTTTGAAGTCTTGACTTCCATAGAGTTCTTGGTAGGACTGCTTGTCTGGGGACTTGCCGGTTTTTTCGTCTGGTATTTTTTTGTGAATGCCTGAGAGAATGGGTCTTAAAATTGGAATTCAATAAAATTTAGCAACAAGAAAGACTTTTCTAATGATGGGAAAGTTTGCATGTTTCTTAAATGGAACTTACAATGTCTAGGTGATGGTAATTTTTTCCCGGAAAGTCAAAGGCCTCGCCCTCGGATGTATAAGCCTCTTGCTCATCTGCGGAAGCTTAAGTTTTCTTTGTCCGATGGCCACCCAAACGGCCGGAGCTGCCGATCATCCGATCCACCATGTCCCACAAGGTACTGGGGATTGTTTGGATTCTTTGGTGACATCCGCTGAATCTTCTTCAACAATCCATTTTTCCACGATAGATGGTTTTTCCAGCCAATCCTTCCTCGACCTTTGCCCTACCACATCAGTTTCGCAATCCCTCTCATTTGAGGCACAGCATTCGGATCTACCTCGTTTTCTCTTTCTTTCCGTCCTGCGGAATTGATTTTCCTCTTCCTGCTTCTCAAGAGTAACTGACTCCCTTCGAATGGAGGGCTCATTTCAGTCCGGAATCTCACAATTATTGGTGTTTCCCGAACATACGAGGTCAACCATGTTATTTCGTCAGGCATGTAAGCTGGAAGTGGCGTGTATCGTGATCATCATGTGCTTCCCTTTCTCGTCGCTGTATGCAGAAGGCCCCGCACAGGTTTCTAACGGCACCATGGAGAGAAAGGAGCATCACCCTCCTTTTCCATCGAAACGCGGAGGAAAACAGGCTCCCTTGGGAACGATCAGCGCTCCCCGAATAGAACCAGAGAAGGACTACTCTCCCCCACCCACACTCATGGGCACTCAAATGGGCAGAGTGAAAACCATCAATATCCCACCATTAGGGTACGAATTGGATGGTACGGTCAAAGTTTTCACCTTAATTGCTCAACCCTTCATGCATGAGTTAACTGACGGACGTCCCATGGATCAATCCACGATTCCCATCATGAATCGTTTTTCCGGAAGGATGATGAGGGAAATGACCCACGCCACAAAAACGGGACTACTCTGGGGCTACAACGGGTCCGTACCAGGACCAACCATCGAAGTGATGGAAGGGGATCGCATCCGTGTGATTCTCATCAATGAACTTCCCGAGCCTACCTCCATCCACTGGCATGGGCTAGAGGTGCCCAACTCGCAGGACGGTGCCGGGGGAGTGACGGAACCTCCCACCCCACCAGGGGGCTCACATGTGTATGAATTCACGCTCCATCAACATGGTACGTTCATGTATCACACCGGGTTCAACGTGATGAAACAGGATGCATTAGGCTTGGGCGGACTGGTGGTCGTTCATCCAAAACATCCCGAAACCATCCCGGATAAAGATTTTGCCATCATGCTCCAGGAATGGACCTTCGCGCCCGGAAATCCAAACCCAAACATTAGCTCCATGGACTTCAATTGGTTCACGTTTAATGGAAAAGCGGCACCAAGCATCGATTCATTGCAGATCGACCAGGGAGAACGCGTGCGAATCCGCTTCGGCAATCTCAGCATGCAAAGCCACCCCATTCACATTCACGGGTACTCCTGGCGTGTTGTGGGAACTGAAGGTGGTCCCATTCCGGAACCAGCCCAATGGCAGGGATCAACCATCAACGTTCCGCCTGGCACCACACGGGATGTGGAGTTTCTCGCCTGGAATCCGGGAACCTGGCGCATGCATTGCCATCGCCTTCACCATGTCATGAACGCCATGGCGGACGCTCCCATGGGCATCATGCCGCACGGAGGCATGTTCACCCTCGTCCATGTGAAACCGACCGACCCCACTGCCGAATGGGTGCATCCCAAACAGGCGCAGGGAGGCACACCATGAAAAAGGCATTCATTGGCTTTCTACTCCTAGGAAGTCTCTCGATGGGATGTGCCCATTTGGATATTGAGCAGGATCGGGAGACCCTTCAACAAGAAAGCCTGGAACGAACCGGTCACCCTATCGTCTGGGAGCAGACACCAAAAGACCGCCTTCAGACCCAAAACATGGTGGCTGATTTATTACAGGGCGGACTCACCAGGGAAGAAGCCATTCAAGTCAGCTTATTACATAACCCCAGGCTCCAAGCCACATTTCAGATGTTGGGCATTGCCCGGGCCGACGTCATACAGGCCGGCTTATTCACCAATCCCTCTCTGGCCACACTCATCAGCTTTCCAACCAAAGGAGCGAATGGAGTCGGGATTGACCTAGACCTGTTGTTCAGAGTCTCGGACCTCTGGAACGTGCCTTTGCGACGTGGGGTGGCCGAGATCGAAGCCTATCAAACCACACAATTGGTCGTTCAAGAGATCCTGCACACGGCAGCAAGAGCACGTGATGCATTTGATGAGCTCCTGCTACAACAAGCGATGTATCGGTTCATGTCCGATAATGTCGCCTTATTTCGATCGACCGTGGAGGAACTCAACGTGCGATTTCATGCAGGGCTCGTGAATGATCTGGACATTTACTTGGCGAGAAACGTCTTATTCGAGGGGCAGGTCGAGTTGGCCAGGATCCAATCGAATTTGCTCACCGCACGCGCACGATTACTGGAAACCCTCGGCCTCGATCCCCTCGTTCCCCAATCCATAGAAATCGTGGGCAACCTGGAAAAAATGCCCTTACGAACCCTCACCCCCGAACAGGGCTGGGAATTCGCCCGGAATCAGCGAATCGACTTACAGTTGAACCGTCTGCAAATTTCTCAAACACGCCGACTCCTGACCCTGCAAAAAGCTCGTGTGTTTGGCGATGTGGGAATCGGTGGGAATTACACGAAAGATCTGGACGGTATCCGCAGTGCTGGACCTTTTTTGGTCTTGCAAATTCCGATTTTCAACCAGAATCAGGGTGGCATCGCCAGGGCTGAATTTCAACTGCGCCAAGCCGAACAGGGTTTAGCTGCGACTGAGCTGGCCGCCAAGCAGGAAATACGACGGTTATTGGGCGAACTCCAATTTCATGAAACCCATGCTCGATTATTCCGTGAAAAAATGCTGGTATCCCAACGAGAAGCCCTATCGTATGTGGAGCGCTTTTATTCCACCATGCAACTGAACAGTATTTTTCTCATCGAAGCCCGCCGCCGAATCTTGAGCACCCAACGCGGGTATTTTCAGGCCTTACGCGCCTATCGGCAAACGGAATCCCATCTACAGGTTGCGCTGGGAGGAACTATTTCTCAATAGGGCTATGTCCATCTGGCACTTTCAAAAAGGAAACGCTCGTCATCTTCCTTTTGTCCATAAAATAGGGTACAAGGTTCCCCATGAAATATGTCCTAGAAATTGAAATTGCCTTACCTTCGGGGGCAAGTCGTGAGGTTATTCGCCGAGGCAAAAAACATTCATTCTCAGCCTTCCGTATGATTTCATCCTTTATCAGAGAAACCAACAAAAAGGATTCCCATGAATATTATCAATGACCAGATCGACCAGCATTACGGGTTTGGGGGAATCATGGAGAAGATTGAATCGGGCTTGAAGAAAGCCGGCAAAGATCTTCAATCCCTCACTGCGGATGATTTGGCACCCATTGATGAATTTCATACACGGGGACGCGAGTCGACGCTTGAACTGGCTGCTATGGCCAACCTTCTCCCCTCGGATGTTGTTCTGGATGTTGGATGCGGCTTGGGAGGGACAGCCCGTCATTTGGCCCATCAATATTCCTGCTCGGTCGCGGGAATTGACTTGACAGAAGAATACATTGCCGTAGGAAAACGACTCACCCAAATGGTTGGCTTGGAAAAGAATATCGAACTTCTCCAGGGAAGTGCTTTGGACCTTTCATTTGAAGATGGCATCTTCGATGTGGCATGGACGGAGCACGTTCAGATGAACATCGCCGACAAAAACCGGTTTTATTCGGAAATTGCGAGGGTTTTAAAGCCGGGCGGCCGATTCGTGTTTCATGATGTCTTTCGAGGTCAGGGCGAGGTCCCCCTTTACCCGGTTCCCTGGGCCCAGGAAGAATCCATGAGCGCCCTAGCCACGGAATCAGACATTCAGGAAATTTTTGGGAAAGTGGGCTTGGACATCAAGCAATGGATAGGAAAAGTTGAACTGTCTATCAATTTCTTCAAGCAAATCCTTTCAAAGATCGAAGCGGATGGCCCTCCATCCATCGGCATTCACCTCCTCATGGGAGATACCGCCAAAGAAAAGCTTCGAAATTACCTGAAGAACCTGAGCGAAGACCGGGTCGTAGTGGTAATGGGTTTAGCACAAAAACGCTAAGATGGGCCATAACTAAAAAAGACTTCGCATTCAACTTTTGGAATACTGAGGATTGGAATAAGAAGGATTCTTCCCACAGCTCAAATTTTGAACGAGTTCGTAAAATTTATATTCATAATTCGTAGAATCTCAAAAATTTCATTACTCCACTGGTTGGTTTCTAATTTTTCAACTTCACTGGGAATTTTCTTATGCCATCTGGCAAGGCGTTTATCATCGTGGGGGTAGATTTGGCCGGGTCACCTCACCGAGCTACCGGAATCTGTGTTCTGAAAGGCCTGAAAGCCCAGACCCAAGTTGTTTATAGTGATGAAGAAATTGTGAGCATCATTAAGGAGAACAATCCTGATCTGGTTCCGATCGATGCGCCTTTGAGCTTGCCTCCCGGACGCAAAACCATTCACGATCGTGCAGGGGAACATCTCCGGGAGTGTGATCGGGAATTACAACGAAGAAAAATCCGGTTTTTCCCCGTCACACTCGGGCCAATGCGCATGCTGACCGAACGGGGATTAAAGTTACAATCCAGGATTCAACGCCTGGGATTGACAGCGGTTGAATGTTATCCGGGTGGGGCCCAAGACGTCTGGGGCATTCCTCGCCAGCATCATGATCTTAAGGGTCTCCTGCTGGGCTTAAAAACGCTTGGGGTCAAAGGATTACGGACAAATAGCACGAGTGATGAACTTGATGGTGTAACAGCCGCTTTGGTCGGACGATGGTTTCTCCAAGGGAAAGCAGAAATGTTGGGAGGCAAGGGTGGAATTCTTCTGCCTTTGATCAAACCAAGAAAATCTTCCATGAGGGAGTAGAACGTGGACTCCGTCACCCAACTCGCACTAGGGGCTGCCGTCGGTGAGGCCTCCCTTGGGCGAAAAATTGGCAACCGAGCCATGATTTGGGGCGGCATTTGTGGGACGATTCCCGATTTAGATGTATTCGTACCCTATCAAGACCCTGTCACAGCATTCATTTCTCATCGTTCTTACAGCCATTCCCTTTTAATCCTTGCCTTACTAACTCCTCTTGTCCTTTGGATTATTCGCCAAATCCATCCGGACACGTCTCAGGATACCCGACGATGGCTACTGTTAGTATATCTGGCGTTTGCCACGCATGTTCTTCTGGATTGTTTCACGGCCTATGGCACCCAAATTTTCTGGCCTGTTTCCCATACCCCCATCATGTGGTCAACAATCTTCATCATCGACCCTCTGTACAGTCTTCCCTTGTTACTGGGAGTGACCGGTGCCTTGATCCTGACCCGAGAAAAAACATGGGGTCACACGTTCAACACCTTCGGATTGCTGCTCAGCACCCTTTATCTGACCTGGACCGTGGTGGCCAAGACTCACGTAGAAACGTTCGTCACAGATCGATTGGCCAAGCAGCAGGTCAAATATTCGAAGCTTCTCGTTCACCCTACGCCAATCAACACACTCCTTTGGCGTATCTTAGTCATGCAAGGCAATCGGTACGCAGAAGGGTTTTATTCCCTGGTCGACAGAACTGTCGAACTCCAACTCACCCCGTATCCCAACCATACCCACCTTCTGGGCTCCTTGATGATGCATCATCCGGTCCAAGGACTACGAAAATTCGCTCAAGGATTTATCGGAGTCAAACAAATCGATGACTTGATCGTGGTCTCAGACCTGAGAATGGGCCTGGAACCCAACTATGCCTTCAGCTTTAACGTGGGGAGAAACACAGTCGGGAAGATAGCACCCATTCCGTCTGCGAAAAGGCCCAACAGCATGGAATGGGGCAAGACGTTACCCTGGATTTGGCAGCGAATCTGGAATACCCCCTCCTGATATGCTCAGGGTATTCCCGGAAAAACATGCAGGCGACCTCATACTGAAGTCGCCTGCAAGGAAGAAGGGAAGAGGCCAACAGTGGTTAACTTCCATTGGACAATTCCCTCCTACCGGGCAACACAAGTGTTCTCAGAGCTCCAAGCAGAGTCGCAGGCCTCGCGGTCGGTTCATCATTCCTCCAATCACTCGTCTTCCATGTAGAAGAATCCTGCCTAACCATGCAGATGAGCAGGAACTCAGCAAGACCGTTCGTTGAATAACAATCTGTCTTCCTCCCAAAGCTCAGAAAGAGTGATTCCAGCTTTCCTTAGCCTCAGAAATCTTTGGGCAATAATATGTACGGAACAACATTAGGAGAGGGTACATCACGAGGAGATGCCTTGATTTATCGGCAGGAAGGGAAAAGGCTAAAGAGGAGAAACCTCAAAACACAGTTTGATGGGACAATTTTCATATATATGTTTGAACTCGATTAACAATCGTTCCTTTGTCATATGGGACATTTTTCATACTGAAGCAATGAGCCCGAGGGATGTCCAATTCCATGCAATACCAAACCGCACGCGCTGTCCCGATTTTAATGAAGAAAAACCTCTGCAAGTTATTCAATAGTGTTGCCCCTCATAACATTTTTTTCAGAGAAGGACCATACCATGAAATCACCGATTTATTGGATTACCGAATGGAAAAACGGATGTCTGGGAACAATGGCTCGCCCTAGAGGAGGCGATTGGCTCGAAGATGAAATTCAATGCTGGATAGAGGCTGACGTGGAAATCGTCGTCTCAGCCCTCACAGACGATGAGATCGTAGAACTGTCCCTTGAACAGGAGCATAAGCTCTGCACCGGAATGGGATTGCATTTTTTTCGGTATCCGATTCAAGACAGAGGCGTTCCTACCTCCTTAGAGGATTGGACGGCTTTCATACAGAAAATTGGCTCTTTCATGACCAGTGATTCAAAAATCGTCGCCCATTGCAGGATGGGAATTGGCCGAGCGTCTCTTATCGCTGTTTCACTTATGATCCTTTCAGGAGTTTCCCCTAAGCAAGCATTTGAATGGGTTGAAAAAGCCCGAGGCTACCAAGTTCCTGACACCATTGCACAACGGGACTGGATAGGGAAATTTGCTGTCTGTCTTCAATAAACCAATTTTTCTCCCAACCATGTAATGGTACGCCCTCAAACAAGACTACGAGGGTATCGGGACGTTTTTTGGTACACATGATTCATTGCCATTCAGGAGGATATATGACACTCAAACTTTCTCAGATCATGTTAGCCCTGGGCCTCTCTTCTTCATTCATGATATCCCCTGCCTTTGCGTTTGACTTTTCTTCTTGGGATATGCTGCTCAAGAACTATGTGGCTCCGAAAACCATCAATGGAGTTAAACTGAATGCCGTAAATTATAAGAAATTGGCTAAGGATCCCGCCTACCCAAAACTCATCAAGGCATTAGAAAAGGCATCCTTGTCAGATCTCAAAACCCAAGATGAAAAACTGGCATTTTGGATTAATGTCTATAATATTATGGCGGCCAAAATGGTCTTGGATAATTACCCTGTGGAAAGCATAAAAGATGCCGGCAGCCTATTTAGAGCCGTGTGGAAAAAGACGGTAGGTCTAGTAGCCGGCACAGAACGGACCTTAAATGAGATTGAGCATGAAATCCTGAGGAAAATGGGAGAACCACGTATTCACGTTGCCATCGTGTGCGCTTCGGTCAGTTGCCCTGACCTCCGAGCAGAAGCCTACACCCCCGAAAAATTAGACATGCAATTGAATGATCAAATGACGCAATTCCTCGCCAATCCTAAAAAAGGATTGCAGGTCAATCTCCGAAAAGGACGGGTATACCTCTCTTCCATTTTCAAATGGTTCGAAGAAGACTTTGAATCAAAAGGAGGAGTGCGCAACTATCTGACACCGTATTCCCCGAAAGATCTTCAGGGATCTGTCAACAACACGAAACTCAGTGTGTACTATCTGGATTATGACTGGGACCTCAACGAACTGTAACGTCCCCCCATGCTAAAAAGGGGAAAAGGTCCTCATGATGGACCCTTTTCCCCCATTCATATTTTTCACGACTAAATTATTACGATTAATTATCAGATAACAAAAAGCCTAATGTTCGAAGTGCTTCAACAAGATGAACCTGTTTTTCCGAAAGCTTCAGGTGGGTTGAGTGGAACTCTCGACGAACCGGGTAGTACTTCCGAAGTTCATCGAATAGACTTGGGCGGTTCTCTGATTCAGACTCCAACAATTTTGCCATCCGATCATAATCCTTGTTGATATCGTAAACCCGAGCGACGATGTTTCCAATCTGTTCCTCTTCGCCTCCTCGTAGAGAATCTAGGGCTATAGAGGGAATTTCCGGTTCAGGAAGAGAGCGTGTTGGGTTCCAGGTAGGCTTCACACCCAAATATCGGCACAGGGCTTCATAGATCATAAAAGTCCCGTTGGCTTTTCCATCCAATGAGTGACCGGCGATGTGAGGCGTTCCCAGCGTGACCGCCTGAAAGAGGTCCCAAGAGATGTGGGGTTCATGCTCCCAGACATCGATGACCGTGGGACCGATTCGTTCATGGATAATGGCATCCAACAGCACTTCGGTGTCCACTACTTCTCCACGTGAGGAATTAATAAAGATCGTTGATGGCTTTATCAATCGAAATGTTTGCTCATTCAACAAATGAAAAGTGGGAAAAGGCCCTTCAGTCCTCAGGGGAGTATGAAGGGTGACCACATCACAAGCCAGAGTTTCCTCAAGCGGTGAAGATTCCAAAAGACCCATCTCCGCTAAAGGCGGGTCATTCAAGACCGGTTGCATCCCTAATGCCTCAGCTTTTTTCTTGACCAACTTGCCAATATGCCCCACCCCGATTATGCCAATACTTTTCCCTTTAAGGGTCCTCCCTTCCCGCTGAGCAATGCGGAATAAGGCAGACACAACATATTCAGCCACGGAATTGGCATTACACCCTGCCGCCGAGGCAAATCCAATGTTGTGAGCTTTGAGGTACTCGAAGTCGATATGGTCGGTTCCCGCAGAAGCCGATCCCACAAATTTCACGGGAGCGTCTTTCAATAAGGCTTCATTGACTCTCGTGATAGAGCGGACGAGCAAGACATCGGTACCCTGAATGACTTCCCGGTCGATATCACGGCCGGGAAGAAACCTGATATCACCTAAGTCGCCAAACGCTTCCCTGATATAGGGAATACTCTCACCGGCAACAATCTGCAGCTTGGAATGGTTATTCATACTACATATTCCTTTTGGAAAATGCCTGTAGACTTCGGTTAGGTCGAATAGTGATCTTTGATAAGTCGCAAATACAAGGCTGCAGAGATCCCGGAAGCCCCAAATATCAGCGCCATGATCACGATCTGATATTTTGCTGCGATCAGTGGAGAGACTCCGGCCAATATCTGTCCGGTCATCATGCCCGGCACGGACACCAAGCCAACAGCCAAAAGTGAATTGGTGATAGGAATCAGGGATTTTCCCAAAGCCCTTTGCCTGGCATGGACATATGAGTGAACTTGGACAAACTCCGTCTCGAATCGCTCTGCCGCGAGACTCACGGTATTCATAGAACTGGCAAAGATCATTCCGGCTAACGGCACAACATATTGAGGAGAAAACCAGGGATGGAGTTCCAGAACAAACTGCGTGACCAGGATTAGTGTGAGCAGTCCTCCAATTCCAATGGCTAAAAGAGCCTTTCCAAAAAGTCCGAATCCTTTGCGCTGCACCGGACGAAGGGCAATCCAACTCGCGGCTGTGACCATGATGCCCAAGACCACCATAATAATTCCAGGATGATCCGCTTGAAAGATGAAAGCCAAGACATACCCAATGAGCAAGAGCTGCCCCAACATCCTGAGCAGGGCGTAAATGGAGGCGGCGCCCTCTTCGGTCCATCTCAATAAAACCCCGACGACCAAGGCTGTAGGAATAAATGCCAGGAGCACTCCTGTCCATGAAATGGCTTGAACCGAAGCACTCATATTCCTTTCACCTCCTGATAGGGATTCATGCCATGAATCCCTCATCCTACCAAGCTGAGACAGGGAAAAAGACATCTTTGAAGAATCATTTCAAAAAATTCGTTCACCATGCAGACATGGATCCCCATGACTGGCCTCAAGACAATAAATTAGGGGAACGAGTTAAGGGACAGATTCATTTCCAAAGACGAATTGCCTGGTGACCTATCGCGGAAGGGACAATGTTCATAAAGGCGAGAAGAATGGTGACCACTTTGAGGCCAAATCAGTGGAAACGTTCCTTCTACTGATATTCCACCTACACACTTGTTGAGAAATCAAGCGAAGAATTCACACGATCGAATCCTAGAACCAACCTGGGTTAATTTGACTGTAAGGTCAATTCATTCTGATCGGTGTGTTCAAACACGTTGCCATAGATATCGATCATGGTCGTTTCAAAATAGGCCAATTTGCCTGGGCTCCACGTCACTTTATGACGAAATTCAACGGTCTTGGCTTTGTCTAACATAAAGGGTGATTGGATGATCGTCCAAGATGGGTCCCCTAGTTTGGCCACGACCTCCAAGATGACCTCACCAGCGTTTTCTGGGGGGGACTGGTACGAACCACCAGCCAACACGACGACTCCCCGAGGAATCGCCAATGAATGCATGACCACCTGGGCTTTCGGATCCCACATCCAATAGCCCGTCTCATCATGAAAGATTTGGTCGTCTGCCTTTCGCCGGACGATTTGCCGGTAATGAAGGGTCATGAGTTGCTGCGACTCTGCATTCGTGACTCCACCAATGGCTTGAAACGTGATCGTTTCATAATAGGGGTTTTGTTCCGAACCTTTCGGGTCGGGAGCCACATCCATACCCTTGTCCCCCTCCCAACTTCCGATTAATCCGGCCAGCGGACCGTACTCATTATTCATACTCATGAAACCTCGCCTTTCTAAGTATTGAAAAACACTGCCTTATGGATATGTTTTTTGATTAATCCATCCTGACGTTTATAGCAAAACTTTCCCCGGAGACCTAGTATTATGTCATCTACCTTACAAAAATTCCCTTCTTTTTTTGCGAAAAAGCTCCCCGCGAAACAAGTTCATTAGGTTCATTCCAAGGCCTTTCATTTTTGTCCGGGCTTTCATGTAACTCATTGTGGCTAAAACAGACTGATAATAGGGGGCTGGAAAGTTTTCAAGGAATCATGTAATTATTAGTTATTGTTGGAAATCCATCTATATTGTATGAGAACACCCCATGGCTGGATTCACCCTCTTTTTACTCATCTTGCTGATTTCTGTCATTTCCCCAGGCCAAAGCCTTTCCAAAGATTTTGAGTGGACATCCATCGGCATCCGGGGAGCCATGAACATTCCAGCCGTTTCACTTCCGGAGGGGGAGACCGAGGACTATGAACAAGTGGATGTTGTGGCAACATTAGGTTTCCCGGGACAATGGACCTTTGGCCCAGGCTGGACTGGCCGATATCTCATTAATGCCACAGCAGGAGGCCTTCGTGGAGCGGGAGAATGGGGATTTATCAGCACTGGTACTCTGGGTTTGGCCTTCACAAAAAAAGACTGGTTTTTCACGTTCGATATGGGTGGAGGAGGCGCCCTACTCAGCAAATGGGAATTCGGGGATCAGGATATGGGCGGCCCTTTTCAATTTATCGCTCATGCAGGACTTAATTTTCATCTACCGTGGAATATGCTGGTCGGCTATCGGTTTCACCACATGTCCGATGGCGACATTTACGGAGATCATCGAGGGGTGGATTTGCACATGATTGAAGTTCGTTATGTCTTCTCCGCCCTCTGACCAACCAAAGGAAATCACCCGTTTCAGTTTTTATCCAAACGGCTTGGCCTTCGACTGCCACCTTCCCCCTCAAATACACCTAGGTACTCTGCATTAAACAGCTACGGACCTTAGGAGATACAATAATATTCATGGTGAGAGTGGACTCATAGAATGATAATGGAGGTGTTTCCTTTCTAACTACCTCCTCCTTGAATCCTCTTTTTTAAGATTTCGTATTCTTGGACGATAACCAAAAACATACACCGATAGGGGTATTGCAAAACCACAAAAATAGAGCGAAACTAATACTAACGCCTACAAATATCCAGGGGGGAGTAATCTGGTGCGGCCCCGATTACCTATTCACCTGTTTCCTTTTGTTGTCCTTTTCAGCATTGTTCTGATTGCTTCCGACCTGTGGGCAAGTCCCACCTTTCTCAACCGACAAGGATTTCCGCTTCGACTGGGAGTGTCCCAAATCGGGCAATTCCATAAGAACGATCTTCAAACATTCGAAGTGTGGACCCAATGGAGCAACCCTTCCAATGACAAACTTGTCATCAAAATCACCTTCACTATATATGACAATGACTCGGCGGATGCCCAGTCGGGAGAAGATGGAAAAGATGATCCCCTCATGACTATGACTGAAACCATCACGATTCCAGACCAAGTCAACAATTGGGGCAAGTATTCTCAATTGACCGCCATCGGTCACAAACTCAATCAAGGGTTTGATCATCCCCAAGAAGGAGCCGGACTCGAACTCTATATCGACGCACAAATTGATTCCGTGACCCACACCCCCGCACCGTAAGCTTTTGATCTTTTCGCCTTACCCCCTCCAAAAATTTTAATCCCATCAGGATTGGCTTGGCCTATGTCAATCTGGGAAGAAGGATATTTCTATGAAATTCATGGTTAAGGGAGCAATTTGGTTGTGTTCAGGTTTTCTTCTGACCGGTTGTGTAATCCCAAAGAATATTTTTCGACATGTCCGGCCTCATGCGGAACATGTCAAACAAGTAGTGGCCCCTCCGCAAAACTGCATCAATCTTGGAGCTATTAAACTATTGGATTTTCCGGAATACGATGACGCGGACTACAATCGTGATCACTTTATTAAATACGCTACCAATATTACGGGGAAAAGAGGTGGGGACACGTTTCGTGTCGTCAAACGATATAAAACGCGTTATGCCCCGGAAGGATACCCGGAAGAACCCTATTTAAATGGGGTAGCCCAAGCGTATCGGTGCAACAACAAAGAAAAGTTTACACCGAACAGGGCACTTTTGGTCAATCTGACGTATTCAGAACCTCAAGGATGCCGATTGCTTGAGGGAGAATCTGCAACCGCCATCTACGTGGATGACGCCGAGATGGACTTACGCGAAAGTGCGGTCAAAGAAAAAGCAGACACGGTATTTATTTACAAAGAAGAAAAACACTACAAAGTGGGAAGTTCTCGGGCGTTTTATGCTTTCTACGACGCGTATGCCAAGCTGTATTCGTGCATGTAATTTTTGGCCATTACTCAAGCTCCGATGCCCGACCTGCGTCTACCACTAAGCGTTCCTCAAAACGGAGGCAAGAAATATTCAGTCGGCTTTTCCATAAATTGGCAGTAAAAAGCAACTGTGATAGTCCATCCCATGGCGTTCTCCACGGACCTCTAGTTCCCAGAAGGTCGCCGGTCGTTCGCTAGGAGTGCTGGAAAGCTGTGGATCATCCGGCAAGTTCCATGAACATCGCAGCTCGCCCATTTCATTGACTTCCTCTCCTCGGATCGTTTGCTCGTCGTGATACATTTGATAACAGACGACGACTGATTCTCGTTTTCTTCCTCCTTCCCTTTTCCGAATCTCGTAGGCTTCTTCGATACATCGAAGAGTGAGGTGAATGGTTGTTAGGTCGATCGGCATCCGCTCAAGAGTCAATTCCATTGACTCCCCAAGGAAAAAAGGGAATTGGGAGAAACGGACAGACCCATTTCCAAATCTTTGATATTGCCCGAGTGTGTTCTTCAGATATCCCCCAATGCCCAGAAGAATGATGAGGTCAAAGAATCCGGTGAGCCCTTTCCAAAACAATCCCCCAGAGGTTGACACAAAAGCGATCCAATTAAACGGGGCTAAAAATACGGTGAAGACTCCTAGGGCTACAAGACCTCCCCAAGCATCTTTCAGATGGTTATCAGTGCTTCCCCTTGCCCGCCAGGGGTAATCCCACAACCAGGGACGATCGGGCATTTGCTGCTTTCCATGACCCATATTCCACTCACAACGGAGTCCTTTGAATCCATGAACAAGGAGCCAGCACCCACACCCCGAAAAAGCCCCTCCTGCTATCCCGATGACCCACAACGGGGCATGAATGCTTGATGGAGGCGTTTCGACCCAACCCAACCCAACACCGAGGATTGGAAGTCCCATTAGGAGAAAAACTGCCCCAAGAGCTATGGCCGGCCAACCATGGAGCGTTGTCCGACTGAGGGGATTCTGCCCTTTCAAGACCACTCGTTCTGGTGCAAATGCTGCCGTTGCCTGACGCATTCATTCTCACTCCATTCAAGCATTCTTAGAAGATTCCACCCGTCTTCCTTTTTCGGAACTCCTCATCATGAAATTGACTTCTTCCCTCTTTACCCAAGCGGGATTCCTTACCACTCAACCTTTTATTTCTCAATCAGGTATGATGAAGGGCATTCGGTTTACTATCATCCGAATGTACCTTATCACGATAAGATCCACTGAACTCAGAGTGGCTTCCATGAAGACCCGCACTCCCTCCATCCCAACTCCGACGTCCTCGGTCGGAACCACTCTTCTTACGCTGACTACTATTTTTATTCTGACTCTCCTCGCGATCTTCTCTTATACGATTTTGACCATACAAAAACAAAAAGTGGATAGCGTGACTATCGACTTGGCCGGTCGTCAACGGATGCTGAATCAACGCTTCATGAACGAAATTTTATTGGCCTTCCAGGGTAAGAAAGGCGACATTCAGGCTACACACACCGCCCTCACCAATGCCGTCAATCGATTGATTGAGGGAGGTCCGGTATCGAGCAATCCTCAAACCAATGATGAACTCGTCATTCCGCCTGCCCCTACACCCGATATTCTGCAAGCCCTTTTTGACCAAAAGACTCTAATCTCCAAATTTTCCACTCAAGCAGATCAGCTGCTACAAACCCCAACTGATTCACCCGGGTTTGACTCAAAATTGAAGCAACTCATGACGGTAAATGCGCAATTGAACCAAGTGGCCAACCATACGGTAAAATTATTCAGTCGCCACTCTCAGGACAAAATCTCAACCATGATTCGATGGGAATTACTCATCGGTCTATTAGCCGTCATCATCGGGATTTTGCTCACCAGACAGGCTCACTTGGCCAACCAAAATCTGGAGCATGAAGTCCAGGAACGTGCACGTGTGGAGCAAGCATTGCGATACCGCATTGAAATTGAAAATTTAGTCACTAATCTGTCCACTCAATTCATTCATCTTCATCCTGATGAATTGGACTCCGCGATCAACCGCGCGCTAGAGGCCATTGGAAGTTTTGGGCGCGTTGATCGGAGTTACGTATTTGTCTTCGAAGAAGATGGGGAAAAAGCCAGCAACACCCATGAATGGTGTGCTCCTGGTATCCCGTCCTGCATGGCCAGACTCCAAGGGGTGTCCATGGAGGAGCTGCCATGGTTTTATCGGAGAATTACCACACAACCCTACCTTCACATTCCGAGCGTCTCCAATCTTCCCGCAGAAGCCGAAGCAGAAAAACAGGAATTTCAATTTCAAGATATTCAATCCCTGGTCAATGTTCCCATGACTTGGCAAGGAAGGTTATTCGGTTTTCTGGGTTTTGATTCCGTGAAAGAAGAAAAGAGCTGGTCAGAAGAGGATCTGCGACTCCTCAACATGGCAGGAGAAATATTCGTCAACGCCTTTGCGCGCAAACGGATTGAAGAAAACCTTCGAAAGAGTGAGTCGGATAAAGTTGAGGCTTTGCGTCAGAGTGACACACTCAAGTCAGCCCTGCTATCCCTGGTATCCCATGAACTCCGGACGCCACTGACCGCCATTAAGGCCTCGGTCGCTGGATTGACCGGCCTCACAGATCAACAGACGCCTCAACTGCAACAGGAATTCTTACAAGGCATCAACGAAGAAATCGACTATTTAAATGGACTGGTGGACAACCTGTTAGACATGTCTCGGGTTGAAGCTGGAGCATTGGTCTCACAGCGCCAATGGCACCTCTTAGAAGACTTGGTGGAAGGAGCCATTCGCCGGTTGGGGCGTTCCCTCCAAGATCGCCCCCTCAAGGTAGAACTCGAAGAGAATCTCTCCCCAATATTCGTTGATGGCCTGGAAATTCAGCAGGTGCTCATTAATCTGCTCGATAACGCGATAAAATACTCTGCAAACGATTTACCCATTTTCATCATGGGACGAACCAATTCGGGGAGTACGGAAATTCGAGTGACGAGTTTTGGGGAAACAATTCCACCAGAAGACTTATCCAAAATCTTTGACCGCTTTTACCGGGTCAAAGGTCCAAAAGCTCAGCAGGTCAGGGGAACCGGGCTGGGTTTAGCCATCTGCAAAGGCATGGTTGAAGCCCATGGGGGAACCATTTGGGCTGAATCCGGATCGAACCAAGAAATTTCGATCATCTTTACCTTACCCAACCAGGGCGCTCCTCCTGATATACTATTGGAGTCACCAAGGGAATCCACGCTCTCATGACGTCACAAGGTTATCGAATTCTTGCCATCGATGATGAACGGCAAATTCGTCGCTCGCTCCAAGTAAATCTCGAAGCCAAAGGATACGAAGTATACACGGCAGAATCAGCGGAGGAAGCGATCCAGCTCATGCATCATCGCCTTCCGGACCTGGCCCTCATCGATCTTCTCCTCCCGGGCATGGATGGGATTGAACTCACCAAGCACATCACCTCCACCATTCACATCCCAATCATTATCTTGTCGGCCATCGGCGAAGAGGCCAAAAAGATTGAAGCCCTTGAAATGGGTGCCGACGACTACGTCACCAAACCCTTTAGCATTGAGGAACTCACGGCAAGAATCCGATCGGTCTTACGACGGACCGCCACACTGCAAGGTCCTGGTTCCCCATTCACTTTTGGAGAATTGCACATCGATTTTGACCTTCGTGAGGTTCGCATTCGGAATCACATCGTTCGCCTCACCCCCACTGAATATGAACTCCTCAAATATCTCATCAACAATACCGGAAAGATTTTAACCCATGGGACCATCCTAAGGGCCATCTGGGGACCGGGTTATGATGATCAGGCCCAATACCTCCGCGTCTTTATTGGCAATCTCAGAAAGAAACTTGAAACCAATACTGCTCGTCCTCAATATATTCTCACAGATCCTGGAGTAGGATATCGCTTTGCGACGGAATTTGAAGAAAACCAATAAATTCCATACAGTGGGGAAGGATTCCCCAACTCAACCTGACTACTCCACCCTCTTTTCACATCCCCTCCGACTTTTACTGCATACGTAAAGGAACAGTGCCTTCACCGATCCTTCCTTCTTCAGCCCATCGGCACACGATTCCATCTATGTGGAAGAATTGATTCCTCTTCTTTTTAGTGCAGGCTTGTCTAACCTTTATACAATCTTTATCACAAAAACCATTCTTTAAAATAGAATCTTTATGCTGAGACTGGATAGGCTGAATACAACGAATAGTCGATCCAACTTCCGGGTATCCCCTTTGACTGCCCAGAACTATGCCCATTACCGTCAAGGATTCCAAACGAATTCTAATCGTCGATGATGATCCGGACGTACGATTATTCCTGAGTGATCGTCTCGAAGCCTTAGGCTTTGAACCCTTCATCGCCACCAACGGCCAAGAAGGGCTCAAGATCATCCGAGAACAATCCATGCAAGGTATCCTGTTGGACATGGAAATGCCGGTCATGGGCGGCTTAGAAATGTTAAAGCTCTTAAGAGAACAATCCTCAACACTTCCGGTCATTGTGATGTCTGCCGATGACTATCGACTCAAACTCCTCGATGCCATCGTTCAAGGCGCCACCGATTTCTTGATCAAACCCATTCGCTATGAAGACTTATCTGAAAAATGTTGGAGGCTATTCCGTTAGACCCCGCCCCCATTCATTCCACACTCGGGAGGATGAGATATGGAACATGTGAAACATATCACCTCATTCGGACTTCCCCCTTCCTCACGCTACCATCTCAAACATTCCATGAGCCTCCTGGCTGCTCAAGGCAATGGGTTTGCCCATCTCTTTTATGAACGTCTCTTTTCCACAGCACCGGAATTACAGTCATTCTTTCCACCCATCCACAGGGCCCAACAACAAGCCGATTTTCTTCATGGCATAGAAACCATTTCCGAGGCACTTGACCATCCGCACCACCTACGCACATGCATCCTACAACTTGGGGAACGTCACGCAGACTATGGAGTCGGGATTGAACATTTTCCCCCAGTCATCGATACGCTGTTGAGCGTTATCCCTGAAGTATCGGGAACTCTCCTGGATGCGATGCCCCATCAAGCTTGGGAGAATTTTTTAAACCTGGTTCGAGCCATTATGCTTGAACACCTCCAGAAAACGAGCACCTGGCGTTCTCGGATGAAAAGTGGTCACGAAAACCGACGCCCGTATTTGGATTCCCATGGGCGGATTCTGCTGTTAGATGATGACCCCACCCTCCTCCATCTGTACCAGGCTTACTTGGAAATTCAGGGCTTTGTCTGCAGCCGGGTTTCTGACATCGACTGGGCGCTGTCCCATCTCCAAATGAGTCACTATGACATAGTCGTGACCGATTACCACATGCCACGCATGAATGGGATTCAAGTGAAAACCCTATTGAGTGCAGCCGTGCCGACATCCCCCCCCTGGATCCTTATGACAGGAGACTACCGAGAGGATATACGCCGTCAAGCGATGGAAGCTGGATTTATGATGGCCGTAAGCAAACCCGACAATCTGGATGAGCTCCGAACCATCATTGAAGAATCGCTTAAAAAATCTCTGGTGGTGAGTTAAGTCGTGGATGAAGACTTTGAGAAAGTCGCGGGCAATGAACAGACCAGACTCATAACCTATAAGCTGAGGAGGGAACGAGCATTGAGATTCGGCACAAGCTTTGAGATCCCTCAGGGTAACTCATACGACATGGATGGCCAGACCACTTTACCGTGAATCCCCCCCTCTTTTGTGACCCCGATAATAAGGCGAGAGGAAAACTTGGTTGAGCCCGAGATCCCTTCGAATCGACCTGTCCCCCACATCCATGTAAACTCTCCATTACATGCTTCCCCCTGACTACTACACTTCCACCGCGCATGGGCCACTTCTGGTTGATCGGGGATGGTGATCGAACAGGTTCCGAAAGATTCACGAGTTTTAGACCCGGCCTGAACATTCATGGAAACATGACAACGGATCTGAGCCATGTGAAACGCGCTGGGTTGCCGATCGACAGGAACGTGTTCTTTCAGAACGGCGCTTGCCTCCCCATTAAAGAATTTCCGCTGGTTTTTCATCTCGAACAATTTACCTGTCCCCGACCATTGTGCCGTCACATCTCCAGCCACAATCGTCGCTGTCCAACCTACCCCCCCTAATCCAAGCCACGCCAAGACCATTCCCAAGCAGAAATATTTCGTTCTCATCATGAATCAACTTTCACAAGATTGGACGGACGTTGATTGGCCAAATCCGCATAAAAATCCTGCCCCTCATGATTGATGACGATAAAGGCCGGGAAGTCCTCAACCTCAATACGCCAGACCGCTTCCATTCCCAGCTCTTCAAACTCCAGGACCTCGACTTTCTTAATGCTATGTTCGGCTAAACGGGCAGCCGGCCCCCCGATGGAGCCCAAGTAAAATCCGCCATGCCTCCCGCACGCGTCACTGACCTGTTTGGAGCGATTTCCTTTTGCCAACATGACCATACTTCCCCCGGCAGCTTGAAACGCATCCACGTAAGCATCCATCCGCCCAGCCGTGGTCGGGCCAAAAGATCCCGAAGCCAATCCCTCAGGCTTTTTGGCTGGACCCGCATAGTACACCACATGGTCTTTTAAATATTGCGGAAGTCCCTTCCCGGCATCCAACCGTTCTTTCAATTTGGCATGGGCGATGTCACGGGCAACCACGATGGGCCCCGTCAAGGATACTCGTGTGGCGACAGGATGTTTCCGAAGTTCTCGTAAAATCTCGGACATCGGACGATTCAGGTCAATGTGTACGAGATTTCCATCCAGCTCCTCCTCCGAAATATCGGGAAGAAACCGAGCAGGATTCGTTTCCAGTTTCTCCAGAAACACCCCCTCTTTGGTAACCTTACCCAAAATCTGACGATCAGCTGAACAGGACACTCCCAATCCCACAGGGCAAGAAGCACCATGTCGAGGGAGTCGGATAACCCTCACATCATGCGCAAAATATTTCCCTCCGAATTGGGCACCAATCCCCGTATCGGTACACAACCTCATGACCTGGTCTTCCATATCAAGATCACGGAAGGCCCGTCCCAATTCATTGCCGGTGGTCGGAAGATCATCCAAGTAGTGACAACTGGCTAGCTTCACGGTTTTCAGCGTAAATTCAGCCGACATTCCCCCGATTACCAAGGCCAAATGATAGGGAGGACAGGCCGAGGTCCCAAGAGTCCGGATTTTTTCCGCGACAAACGAGAGAAGGGATTTTGGGTTCAACAGGGCTTTGGTTTGTTGATAGAGAAACGTCTTATTGGCGGACCCACCCCCCTTGGCGATAAACAGAAAATGATACTCATTCCCCTCATCGGCATAAATCTCGATTTGCGCGGGAAGATTGCTTCCCGTGTTTTTTTCCGTGAACATATCCAGGGGAGCCATTTGAGAATAGCGTAAATTGCGTTTCTCATAGGCTTCATAAATACCGCGGGACAGCGCTTCGCCATCATGCCCGTCCGTAAAAACTTGTTGCCCTTTGTATCCCATGACAATCGCAGTCCCGGTATCCTGACAACCAGGTAACACCCGGCCAGCGGCAATGTTGGCATTCTTGAGTAATTCCAAGGCCACAAAACGGTCATTGTTAGAAGCTTCCGGGTCGTCAAGAATTTTGGCTAACTGTGCAAGATGACTGGCCCTCAATAAATGGGAGACATCATCCATAGCTTCTCTGGCCAAAAGGGTCAGGGCTTTGGGGTCTATCGTAAGGATTTCCCGTCCTTCCCACATCGACGTCGAAACATATTCTGTCGTGAGTTTTCGGTAGTAAGTAGTATCTTCACCATGCTCAAAAATGTCTTGATACTGAAAGCCTCCCATTCCTCTGCTCCTTTAGCCTTTCCTTAGAGAAATATATTTTAAGGCACTACCGTAATAGTTGACCCAGGTCCTTGGCAAGGGAGAATGCATAATGCCCCATTTGAGCCAAATTGGCCCTAGTTTTGCGTAAACCTACACACAGAAGGATAGGAAAATCAGGATTTTCTGATTTGGGTATTTTCATTCATGTGCAAAGGAGGATCCATGACAACCCCACATCTTCAGATGAGAGCTCGAGATATCATGAATACCCGCATCGTGGCCGTGACAAGGGAATACAATGCTCGTGCCCTCTCCATTCTCATTCATTCCGGGAATTTCAGTGGTGTTCCCGTGCTTAATCCTGGAAATCATCTGGTAGGACTGGTCACAGAATTTGATGTCTTGAAAGCCTTTATCACACACCATGACTTAAACACGCTTAAAGCAGAAGACATCATGAGTCCTACGCCCGTGACGGTTGAAGAAACCGCGACAGCCGAAGAAGTGGCCAATCACATGATTACTCACAATATCATTCGAGTTCCTGTCGTCCGTGATGATCGAATATTGGGAATCATTTCCCGCACAGACCTCTTACACCATTTCACGGATAATCATGTCGTCAACGTCTATGGCGGATAACCATTCGATTCGACGGAAATAGCTCTCACCCGGACCTTTTTCCTCTTTGTTATGGGGGTTTCCGGTTTCGCTATTCAGGGAATCGCCAATGCCAGGAGGAGTGAGATTATGAGGCTAAGGGCAACAATACTCGATCGAATTTTGGGGAATTTTGAAACACTCCCTCTGCAAATTTCACCAATTTTCAACTTTTGGACCTCACTCCTCGTGGCATGTCTTTTGATTCTCTATTGGTCTTATGAGGTGATCCATGAAGAAATTTCGAAACCTTGGGCATACGGAACGGGTGATTCGAGTAGGAACAGGGCTTTTGCTACTGGCCTTGTCCGGGTTTTCTTTGTTCCTGGGATGGGGCGACCTCTTCCTGATCATTCTGGGGATCGTCTTCTTGCTCACCGGCATCATCGGGTATTGCCCAGCCTGGCAACTCATGAGAATACGAACTTGGTTTCCCCATCACCCATCGTCCTTTCACCAACAGGAACAGGACCATGACGTTATTACCCCCTCAACTCACAGATCGTAAGGAAGCTGGGCTCTTTTTAGCCACCCGCCTTCAAGCTGTAGCCGATCAGCCTCACACGATCATTCTTGCCTTGGCCAGAGGGGGGATAGAAGTTGGATGGATGATGAGTCGGAGCCTACATCTTCCGTTGGAAATTTTCCTGGCCCGAAAACTACGATTTCCTGGCAACCCAGAGTATGCCATCGGCGCTATCACTGAAACGGGGTTTACCTGGCTCCATCCTGATATCTTCCCAGATCCTAAGCAACAAAGCATTCCCTATCGCCGATACCTTGATGAAGAACTGACCCATCAACGGACTGAAATTGACCGCCAACGCTCAGTCTACCGTCAAGGAAACACATTGCCAGAGTTGCACCATCACACCATCATACTCGTTGATGATGGAATCGCGACGGGTGCCACGTTTATGGCCTCAATTGCCAGCCTTCGGGAACTCGGGGTGCGAACAATTATCGGAGCGATTCCTGTGGCTCCCCAAGAAGCGATTCATCAAATCGGCCCTCTCGTCGATCACCTGGTCGTCCTACATAGCCTTGACCCCTTTATCGCCGTCGGAGCGTATTATCGAGAATTTCCTCAGCTGACCGATGAGCAAATCAGGGGTTTCTTATCAACTCGGCACGAACTCCCGAAAACACCCGAATTACCTGCATGCCTGAAGCAATAAAAGGAAAAGCCCCCTGACGATGATTCTTCAACAATATTACCTGCAGAGTGTATCACAGGCCTCCTACTTAGTCGGTGACCGAGAAAGCGGACTGGCTGTCATCGTGGACCCTCAGCGAGACATCGACCAATACCTGGCAGACTTGGAGCAGTTTTCCTTAACCCTTCAATATATATTTCTCACACACTTTCATGCAGACTTCGTAGCAGGACATCTTGAGCTTCGACGAGAAACCGGTGCAACAATCTGTCTCGGTTCTCGAGCCAAACCCACGTACCCCTATCAGGGACTACATGATGGCTATGAAATTGAGCTCGGAACGACCCGGTTAACAGTCCTTGAAACTCCAGGACATACCCCTGAAGGCATTTCCTTGGTCGTGTACGACCGCCAACAAGGCCTTCGACGCCCCAAAGCTATACTCACGGGCAACACCTTATTAGCCGGAGGGGTCGGAAGAACCGATCTTCTCACCGCCTTTGGAGTCACGAGCCAAACATTAGCGGCTCAACTCTATGATTCACTCCATCACCGTCTTTTGACGTATCCGGCCGAGACTCCTATCTACCCGGCTCATGGGGCAGGAACTCTTTGCGCCAAACCTCTTCAGAATCGCTTGTCTTCAACCTTGGCTGAAGAACTAGAAACCAATAAAGCCTTACGTTCAATAAGCCGACAATCTTTTATCAGCCTGATGACTGAACATTCCTTGGAGCTTCCAAGATACTTTTCCCATGTGGCCTTCCTAAACCGTCGTGACCGCCCTCTCCTGGACCAGGTAATCCATCAAGGTATGCTTCCCCTGACATTGGACCAGGTGTTACATGAGAAAAGTGCCGGCGCTCAAGTCCTCGATGTTCGTTCATCGAATCATTATGCCGCTGGACATCTCTGCGGGAGTCTTAACATTGGTTCCCCGGGATCCCTCGAACGATGGGCCGGCACCCTCCTCCATCAGGATAATCCCATTGTCCTGGTGACGAATTCTGGTCAAGAACGCGAAACAGTCATTCGGCTAGCCAGGGTAGGCCTAGATTCGATCATCGGCTATCTGGATGGAGGGATGAAGGCCTTAGAAGCCACACCCGAATTGATTCAACGCATAGAACCCATATCAGCCCTTCAACTACAAGAATGCCTCATGATAGACAACCACTTGCAACTCCTTGATGTTCGATCTTTCCACGAATGGAAAACCCGCTGTGTTGAGGGCAGTAAGAATATCCCGCTCTCCGACCTTTCATACCGTCTGTCTGAAATTTCTCAGGATCAACCCCTGGTGGTCTATTGCTCAGAAGGATACCGTTCGTCTATCGCAGCTAGCCTGTTACAACACCATCATTTTTCAAAAATTTCCGATTTAATCGGGGGGTTTGAGGCATGGGAGGAGGCCATCATCAATCCCTCACTTCAGTCATCTTCTGCACTTCAAGAACCTGGAGGTCGCAGAGGGAGCGAGCGGGCATAGTCGAGAGGAAAAAGGTCGGAACAGGTAAGTCATGGGGATATGAAACCGGGTGAAGCATCGTTTTTTTCTTGACCATGGCCCTTAACGAATCTCATGTTTCTGTACCGTTTCCGATATATCCATGCTAAATCCTTGGGCGTCGGTAAGTACCAACCCCCCATCGGCATCGACACACACGTTGAGAGCCTCCAGAGTTAAGGACGAAGGCAATTGATAAACGATAAGGGTGCCTGAAACGATAGCCAACAATTTCGTCCGAAGGTCGGATTTTTTCTGCATGGCACCCGTAAACATATCTTTCACGAAGGTAAACCCACAAACTTTGGCCATCCCAGAATCATAGGCCAACACTTCGCCCACAAAATATCGAGTGGTATCCTTTTCATACAAGCGACGGTGAACGACTAACACTTTGTCTCCTTGGTCTAACATAGATTCCTCCTCTCTTGTTCACTCGATTGAACTCATCATCTGAACCTGATATCTCTCAGGGTTGAAGATGATGTGTATTGACCTCAGCCCCATGACACGCTCTCGACAATCGCAATTCCTCGCCTCAAGGGAGGTCCAAGACTCACAGCCTACCTATGATTACCGGAGGGGCAGGGAGTAGGGGCCAACAGCCCTTTGGGTAGGCGGGTGCGTGAATCCACACAGGCCTCGTTCAATTGTGCCTGGGTAATCCCATGGGCATAACGGATAGGCACCCCTTGCAGCCCGGTGTGGTTCAATGAGGTATCGGTCATGTTCGTCCTCCGAACATCAGCGCCAGCTAAGGTAGCACCATCTAATTTGGCCTCTTGCAGGTTAGTTCGGAAAAGGACAGCAAACTCCATGTTCGTGCCAGTCAGATCAGCCTCTACCAGATTGGCCCATGAGAGGTCCGTTCGTTCTAAATTGGCACCTTGCAAATTCGCTCTAAACAAAAACGCTTCATCCATTTCGGCTCGAATTAGAATACTTTCCTGCAAATTCGCCTCTAAAAAATCGGCCTCTTGAAAATTGGCCTCCATCGCGTTCACACCCTGAAGGTTCGCCCCATAGAAAATGGCTTGTTCCCCATTCACGTCACGCAGATTGGCCTTCACGAGGATCGCCTCATTAAAATTCGCCAAACTTAAGTCGGCATGTGAAAGATTCGCACTTCGCAAATCGGCATCTTGTAGGTGGCTTCTATGAAGATCGGCTTCAATCATCGTGGCATGAGCCAGAAGGGTGCGTGACAAGTCGCTCTCGCGGAGATCCGCACGAACTAAATAGGCCCTTTCTAAATTCGCCATTTCCAGGTTTACCCTCACCAGATACGCTTCCTCCAAATTCGCTTCTCGTAATACCCCCTTGCGCATACTTGCCTGAGCCAGGTTGGCCTCCCGAAGATCCGCGCCCAAGAAATTCGCTTGATCCAATTGAGCCTTGCGAAAATCCGTGAGTCGAAATTGCCCGCGGCCACCTTCCGCCCCCCGCATGTCGACTGAATACAGTGAAGCTTCATTGAGAATGGCTTTTGAGAAATTTACATGTACGAGACGCGAGCCGGTAAAATCGGCATGCGTCAGATTCGCTTCCTGAAAACTGGCGCCACTCCAATCCTGTTCTCGAAATTCTTTTCCGGCCAAATCGGCCCCACATAGGTTCGCCCGCTTGCCAAGGGAATCTTGATGGTTATCCAACCATCGGGAATGAGCGTGCCAAATATCCGTGAGGACATCCTGAGACACATGCGTTCCCTTATAGGGGCCAACACACACAGAAGACGCCGGGCCCTCTTGAATGTCTCCCACTTGATGGTCGGCATACACCCAACCGACCATCAGGCAAATGCCCAACACCGACTCCACACACACGCATTTCCAGATCCTATCCATACACCTTCCTTTCAAGCTTCTTAACAGAACCTGCGACACCCATCTCATGTCTTTGCTTCATCCTTTTTATCTCAATGCCGAATCACCAGGACATTTACTGGGGCATAGGTCCCAATCCATTCGGAAACGCTTCCCATCGTAAAACGACCAACCCCCGTTAGACCTTTTGAGCCCACGATCACGAGTTGCGCTCTTCGATGCTCTATCACCTTAAGAAGACATTCCCTTGTATCACCCTGTAACATTTCATGGGAGACTTGAAACCCTTCTTTTAAGAAGAATTCTCGATACCGTCGGAGAGTCTCAACTACGGATTTTCGAATGGGGGTTATAAGCCTTATCATTTGGGCTTCAGAGAGAAGAGTGGGAGCTATGTCAGTTAATACTTCCGGAAGAACCGAAGCCACATGAATGGCAACATCATCCGGGGCAAGCCACCTTTTCGCTTGCTGAGCAGCAAATTTTGCCGATTTGGATCTATCAACCCCTAAAACGGTGCTGATCGGTGCGACAAGAGGACTTTTCATAACCAGCACGGAACACGGACTATGCAGAAGTATTTTTCGAGAAACGCTTCCAAGGAGGTACCCTGGTAAATCCTTCAATCCTCGAGACCCCACCACGACCAAATCAGGTTGAACGCGTTCCACACACCCAATTAGAGAATCGGCAATATGCCCCTTCACCAATCGGGTACTCAATCGGGCAAACGGCTTTGTGGATGATTGATTAAGAACGACCTTAAATCGTTCTGCCATGTTTTTGAGGGTCGTTTTTGCAAGAGTTTCCTTTTTCTGAGTGAGCGTGTTAGCCAGCTTTTTCTGGGAAACCGAAGAAATGTTTTTTAGAACTCCCGGATGAGCGCCAAGCACATGACAGAGAACGACATCCGTCATGGATTGATGGAATAAAGCGATCATCCCTTCAATCGCCAACCTAGAAGAGACGGAATCATCCACCGCACAGAATATTTTCATCGTGTACGCACCTTATTCACTCACGGCCCAATGCGGGAAAAGAGTTGTTTCCTGTATTTCATGAAATTTCTCGCATGAATCCTGCCAGACTTTCACCAAATGAGAAATATGTGGTTTCTTATTTTCCTAAATAGGCCATGGGAAGGTCTGACCATTCCGAATTTATGAACTGACGCACATTTCGTGCCCTATTTTGGGACCATTCCCTGCCTTTACTTTGTAGCCTTTTTCCTCTTTTGAGTATCTATGAGAGAGTTTTTCGTTTGAATCATTGAATAGGTAATTTGCCCCTAACAGGTTCATCCGGAGGTCGCATGGAACGCCCTTCTCAAATCATGATCACATTGGGAGCCCTGTTTTTAATCGGTCTCCTTATGGATCTATTAGGCCGCCGTACCCCTTTACCCAGGGTGACCCTCCTCCTTCTTGTAGGATTTGCTATCGGACCATCCGGCCTTCACCTCTTGCCGGACGTTCAAGAACAATGGTTTCCGGTCGTGACGACTATGGCCCTCTCCATGGTGGGATTTTTGTTGGGGCATTCTCTGACGATTCCCTCACTCAGAAAAAGAGGATATCTCGTAATGGGAATCTCCATGGGTGCGGTCGTTTCGACTGCCATGTTGGTATTTTTTGGGTTGCTTCTTTTTGGAGCTCCATCGACGATTGCTCTTCTCCTCGCAGGCATCGCCACAGCCACATCTCCAGCGGCAACTTTCGATGTGATTCGAGAAACTCGAACGCGAGGCGAATTCTCTCAAGTCCTCAAGAATGTCGTAGCCATTGATGATGCATGGGGCCTGTTGGTTTTCAGTGTTTTTCTCGCCATTGCCCAGATGCTAGCCGGACAAACTCACTCTTGGGACCTACTCATGAAGGGAATGTGGGAAATAATAGGGGCTCTGGTACTGGGTTTCACACTGGGCATTCCCATGGCCTATATGACAGGCCGCCTGGAACCGGGTGAGCCAACCCAGGCCGAAGCGCTGGGTCTTGTTCTCGTTTGTGGAGGCCTCGCGTTATGGCTCGAAGTCTCATTTATTCTGGCTGCTATGGCCCTGGGAAGTACCGTGGCCAATCTCGCCACCCACCATCGTCGGCCCTTCTCGGCTATTGAAGGCATCGAATGGCCCTTCATGATTCTATTCTTTATTCTTGCAGGAGCTTCATTGGATATACAGTCTTTGGCGGACACCAGTCTTCTAGGCTTTGGCTTTATCCTATTCCGAATCTTAGGAAAGGTTTTGGGAGCTTGGGCAGGCGGCTTGTTGGGAGGAGCGCCCTCTTCTCTGCGTAATTGGATAGGCATGGCCCTCTGTCCACAGGCCGGAGTGGCCTTGGGAATGGCCTTGTTAGCTAGTCAATATCTTCCGGAGTTGAAAACCATCATTCTCCCCGTGACCATCGGAACTACAGTCCTGTTTGAAATCATCGGGCCTATTATCACTCGCTTTGCGATACTCCAGGCCACGATGAAAAGCAACAGACCATGATTTTTCCCCGGGAAGACCCAATCCCGTAAAAATATTGGTGGTATGATGAACACAGGCCTGTTCTTCAATTCAATTCAGAGGCCAAATTTCTCATGACTCGACTCAGTCAAATACGTCAGATCTTGTGGTGGGTGCTCTTTTTGAATTTTCTTGTGGCCCTGGCCAAGTGGGGATATGGCATGATCACGCAATCACTGAGTATGCAAGCTGACGGAGTTCACTCCTTTTTTGATGGCCTCTCCAATGTAGTCGGATTAATCGGAATTTATTTAGCTACCCCTCCCCCGGACGAACACCACCCCTATGGCCATAAAAAATTTGAAGCACTAGCTTCCGCATCCATAGGCAGCTTTTTAGTCCTGACGTGTCTGTATCTCCTTTACAAGGCGTATTCGTCTTGGACGCTTGCCATTCATCCAAAAATCACCAACCTTAGTTTTGCCGTCATGGTCATCACCATGATCATCAATCTGGTGATCTCCAAATGGGAAGGACAAAAAGGAAGAGAATTAAACAGTGAAATTCTTACGGCGGACTCCTATCACACAGGCAGTGACGTTTTAGTTTCCGTTTCCGTCCTTGCCGGATTTTTTGCCATTCAGGCGGGCTATCCCTTCATCGACCCACTCGTGGCGATTCTCATCGCCGGCGTGATCGCTTGGACGGCTTTTATCGTACTCAAAGACGTATTGGCATCCTTAACGGACCAGATTCGGATCGAGGCAAAAGACATCCGTACCGCCGTCATGAGCATTCCCGAAATCCTTGACTGCCATGATATTCGAACCAGGGGGTTGGCTCATCATGTATTCGTAGATCTGTCGATTCACCTGAACCCATCTTGGTCGGTCCAACAAGGGCACCAAATTGCCACGAAGGTCGAACAGGCATTAAGACAGAAATTTAAAGCGATAGAAGACGTGGTCATACATATGGAGCCGGAAGGACACCACGGCTCAAGCACAACGGATTTGCCTTAGGGAGCCTGAGTGGGAAGACTAACCACAAAGGTCGTGCCTTTTCCTGGAACACTATCCACCTGAATGGACCCCTGGTGTTCTTGAACGATTCCATGGACCACGGTCAACCCCAACCCAGTCCCCTCTCCAACGGATTTGGTCGTAAAAAATGGATCAAAAATTCTTGATTTTTGCTCTTCAGAAATCCCGATTCCTGTATCTTGGACCGACAAATGAACCTTATCGTCCCCGGCGTCAAGGGCGAGGGTCAACGTTCCCCCGTCTGGCATAGCCTGGCAGGCATTCAGAATAAGATTGAGCAACACCTGATTCATATGATCTCCATCCGCCCAAATCGTCGGCAGTACAGCGGGGATTTTCCGTGCGACTGAAACATGTTGTTTGGCTAGTCGTTCCTGGAAGACATCAAGACTATCGGCAATGATCGTGCGCAGATCGACCGTTGAAAACTCTGCGGGACGCTTTCGAGCAAAGCTCAGTAATTGATTCATAATCTTGGTAATTCGCTCGACCTGCGTCACGATCGTCTGAAGGCCACGTTGGGTATTGTCGTCCTTCGCTTTGCGCATCAACAACTCGGCTCTTCCCAAAATCACATTCATGGGAGTACCGATTTCATGAGCCATGCCACTGGCGAGAGTCCCTAATTCTGCCAGTCGTTCGGTTTTTCGGAGTTGGTCTTCCAAAGCCCGTTCTTGTGACACATCCACGACATATCCCTCTATGCCGAGCAGTTTTTCTTCCTGATCAAACACCCCACACCCCTGTTCCCATACCCATTTAACGTGACCAGTGGCCGTGAGAATCCGGTAGGTGATTTGAAAGGGTTTACGCTCCTTTAACGCACGACGGGTTTCCTGATCCACCCGTGTTCGATCGTCAGGATGAATCAGATCGCGCCCAAAAGAAACGTGATCAGGAGCCATAAAGGCCTCAGGAGCATACCCCGTCAACTCCTGACAATTGGGACTCATAAATTCGAAAGGCCCTTTACCATCTTTTCCACAGCGATAAGCCATTCCCGGAAGGTTACCGAGAAGAGTCTCTAACGTGCGTCGCGTCTCTTCCAAGAGCCGTTCGGCTTCTACCCGTTCAGTGAGGTCCAAAATGATGGCCCCAAACACATCCCGTCCATCGCGGGTTAAATGTTGCAAGTGTACTTCAACCGGATAGGTGGTCCCGTTTTTCCTTCGATGAAGGGTCCGGAACTCCACCTTTTCTTTCTTTCGACTTTTAAGAGGCGCCACTAACTCCTGAAAAGAATCACGAGAAACAGTCGGCTGAATATCCAACGGAGTCAGTCCCGAGAGTTCAGTCATGGAATAACCCAGGTTGTCTCTGGCACCTTTATTGACTTGGATAAAATTCCAGGATGCCGCATCAAACACATAAATTTCATTGAAGGATTCATCCAGAATTCGTCCAAGGTAGGCCACCCGTTCTTCATGCTTCTTTCGCTCGGAAATATCCCGAAGAATGACGGTTAGCCAGCGTTTCCCCGCACGTTCCACCTTGGAAATTGAGGCCTCAAGGGGAAACACCTCACCCGTGGATCGAAGTCCCGCCACCTCCCGATAGGGCCCCATCCGTCGAGAGACGTCCTCAGCCTCCGCAAAGCCTTGGATGTGTTCGCGATGCCGGGCTCGGAAATCGGTCGGAATAAATCGATCAAGAGATTTCCCCATAGCCTCGGACGCCGAACATTGGAAAATTTCTTCGGCGGCGGTATTAAAAAGGACAATTCGAAAGTCGTCATCGATGGTGATAATCCCATCCATCGCGGAATGGATAATGCCGGCCAACTGCAACTCAATGGCTTCAAGGCCCTCTTTGGTCTCCTGATGCATAGCCTGGACGGCACGCAATTCGGTGAGCTCCTGGCGAAGAGTGCTGAGTTCTTCTTCAAGTTGATGTTTGCGAGACATCGCTCTCATCTCTCAAGTGGCGAACGTGAAGATCCGTGTGCATTAGACCTGTGCACCCGCTTCTTCCATCTCCGCCAATTTACGGTATAGGGTTTTTCGATCAATCCCTAAGACTTGTGCTGTTTGATATTTGTTGCCACCTAACTTTTGAAGGACCCGCCGAATATAGGATTTTTCCAATTGGTCGAGCGGAAGCAGGTGTTCCACTGCATCTCCAATCAGTTGCCCATCTCCTTTAATTTCACGAAAATTGGTCGGCAAATCCTCTAAGGAAATTTTGGAACACTGTGTCAGGGTCGCCGCTCGTTCAAGAATATTCTCAAGCTCCCGAACATTTCCAGGCCAGGGGTAATCGATCAAACGGGCCATGGCAGATTCCGCTACCCCTTGAATCTGTTTTTCTTGAGCCGTAGGACTTTTTTGAAGAAGTCCATGGACCAACAAAGGAATATCTTCCTTTCGATCTCGAAGAGGCGGCAATCGCAGCTCGATGACATTGAGCCGATAGTATAAGTCCTCTCGAAACCGCTTGGCCTTCACTTCTTCCGCCAATTGTACATTAGTGGCCACCACCAAGCGTACATTGATGGGCATGGACCGAGTCGCTCCCACACGTCGGATTTCTCGCTCCTGAACGACTCGTAATAACTTGGCTTGCAACATCATGGGCATTTCACTGATTTCATCAAGAAAAAGAGTACCGCCCTGGGCTTCCTCAAATAAGCCTGGTTTATCGGACTTAGCATCCGTAAAGGCCCCTCGCACATGCCCGAACAGTTCACTTTCCAGTAATTGTTCGGGAATAGCGGCACAATTGACCGGCACGAACGGACCTGTTTTTCGGAGACTGTTGAAATGAATGGCTTTTGCCACAAGCTCCTTCCCCGTTCCACTTTCTCCGGTGATGAGAATATTCGTTTGCGAATCTGCCACACGTCGAATCAGGTCGAAAATTTCTCGCATGGGCTTACTCTTACCCAAAATCTGGTCAAAGGCGTATTCTCGACTTACTTGTTGGCGTAATTGACGGACTTCCTGTCGCAACAGCGCCTCGCGCATGGCCTTCTCAATCGTGACCAATAATTCCTCCCGCTTAATCGGTTTGGTCAGATAATCGAAAGCCCCTTGCTTCATGGCCTCGACCGCAGACTCGACCGTGCCGAATGCCGTCATCATGATCAAATTGGATTCAGGATGTTTTTGGACGGTATGTTCCAGAAGGCCAAGTCCGTCCATTCCCTTCATGCGTAGATCTGTCACTACGACCGGAAACTTCTCGGAATCCATGCGATGCAGAGCCTCCTTGCCGTCCGAAGCCAGGACAACTCGGTATTGTTCTTCTTCCAACATCTCTTCGAGTAATTGCCGCATTTCCGGTTCATCATCGACCACCAGCACGGTTTGAGGATTTTGTGTCATACAATTAGCCCTCGTCTGAAATGATGATTGAAAAAAAGCCTTTAATCCTCAATGAAATTCTTCCCTAATCAACCGGTTAGAATAAAGGTCAAGAAATTGATGCTCACTGGTTGATAATATTTTTTATCTAAGTCAATAATAACAAAATGTAGCATTTTGCAACAAAAAACCAATGCCATATGTCCCCTTTTGACACAATTTAAAATTTTATCTGGAGAGCTTACCTCTTTTTATCATGATTCAGCCTAAAATCTCCTAAGACTCCTCTACTTTGGATATTTGCCTCTCAAAATTACCGGGCCATCAAGGGAAATCCTCAATCACTGGCATTTGTATTCCCCCTTTTCGTAAAGTCCCTACCAGGAAAAACAATCGTCACCCATGGCACTTCTCTTGCTCCTGATAATGCGAGAACAGATAAATCAATCGATTCGGGAAGGAAGACTTCATGAGAATCACCGCAGGTATCGATGGATCTACTCATTCCAACCATTCTCTAGAGGCTCTTGCATTTTTTGCGCCCCCTGAAGAATTAGCCTTGGTGCATGCTTTGGATCTCCCAGACTTCGATTATCCTATGATCACCCCGGAACTCCGGGCCGAAGCGATTGAGGATATGAAGAAGCAATTGACCAAAGAGGGAGAAGGCATGCTCGATCAAGCCCAATCCACTCTGCCGTCAGACTTTTCCAACGTGCAACGGATCCATCAAGTCGGCCATCCTGTTGAAGTCATCCTAGAAACCGCCCGCTCTTCCCGATCAGACCTGATCATGATTGGTGCCCGTGGACTCGGAGGATTCAAAGAACTGATTCTTGGGAGTGTTTCCCACCGAATCCTTCTGCATGCCCCTTGCTCCACCATGGTCACCAAATCGCCCGTATCACAGATAAAAAAAGTTCTTCTTCCCATCGAGGGGAAAGACGACGTGGACATCGCCCTGAGATTTTTGGAAAAGGGCCCCTTTCGCGACCCGGTTCACATCGATGTCTTTGCCGTATGGCCACAACCTCAATTGCCATGGCCCACCACCCTGGGGCAAACAAAATTACTCGAAGCCCAAGCCATTGAAGATGCCCATGCACGCATGGAAGTCGTCACCACTAAACTTTCGGCAATGAACTATTCCTGCCAACCGAACGTTGGGATGGGAGACCCAGCCTCAGCCATCCATGAACAGGCAAAATCATTGGGATCGGATCTGATCATGATGGGCACCCATCGTCGTGGAGGTCTCTCCCGCTTTCTCATCGGAAGTGTTTCCCATGCGGTTCTCCACCACACCACATGTCCGGTCATTTTGGTCCGGTAAGGTCCGGACAATAACCAAGTTTTTCCGGTTTCCTCACCTCCGAGACCCTGCTGACATCTGCCACACTGGCAGACAAGATATTTGGGGTGAGGCGCCCCATTGCGGAAAAATTCTTCAGCATGTAAGCAGGCAGTTCGTTTCTCTTTGGCCATATCGATCTTTTCATTCGTGGCATATCGCTTGCTAATTAAACATGGTGGTCATTGAATGTTCACCCTGAAGCAAAGGAGGAGGTGCCATGAGCGGGATCACACGATGGGATCCGTTTCGGGAACTAGACGATCTTCAAACCCGGCTATCAACCTTATTTGGTCGAGCTCCCGTCACAAAAAACCCAGAGCGACAAGAGACCCTGGCAGTCGCGGAATGGGCACCGTTAGTCGACATTACGGAAGATGACAAAGAGTATCTCATCAAGGCCGAGCTTCCGGAAGTCAAAAAGGATGAAATAAAAATCAACGTCCAAAACGACGTCCTCGTGATTTCCGGTGAGCGGCATTATGAAAAAGAGGAAAAAGATAAAAAATACCATCGCGTGGAACGAGCCTATGGACGATTTTCTCGAAGTTTTACGATTCCGGAAGACTCGGACCCCGAACACGTTTCGGCTGAATTTAAAGATGGCCTGCTTCACGTTCACCTCCCGAAGAGTGAACGGGCAAAGCCAAGGAGTATCTCTGTCAACGTCGCATAACCAACCCCCTGCCTCTCCAAAGGCCGGCGGAGAGGCTAGGAGCCCTGGAAGGACAAATGACCGGGCCACAAAACCACAGACATTTAATCGCTAAACGAGAAGGGTGCAAACACTATGACTATCATGCGGTTCCTTCCTATCTCTTTTTTCCTGGTCCTGTCATTGATCGTTCTGACCTTAGGTGATCTCTCGAGTTTAAACGGGCAAGCCCAACAACATGTGAATGTCACGATTGAAGGCTATACCTTTCGCACCACCCAAATGCCCCTGCAACTCCATACCGACACGATCATCACGGTCAAGAATAAGGACAACATTCGACACGATTTTGGTTCTCAAATGTTTATGAATACCCTGACGCATGTCCAAAATGGGGGTGTTGTCACCTACGGAAAAGGAATCGAAGGGGCGCTGGTCGATCCGGGAGAGGAAGCTTCCTTTCGCCTGATGCTTGACCATCCCGGTCGTTTTCAATTTCAATGTTCCATACATCCCGATATGAAAGGAGAAATCCTACTCTTAACCGTTGATGCCGTGTAACCGATTCTTCAGGAGAGGACGACGCATCAATTATTCAGATGACTTCTGAAAGGACTTCAACCCTATGGTAAACATCATTACCCATGTATTGTTTGCCACGGATTTTTCTCCCAGTTCGACCCCTGCATTCCGATATGCCGTTGACTGGGCTCAACGGTTTGAAGCTCGTCTCACCATTCTTCATGTCCTCTCGCTCCAGCCAGGCTTGGATATTGATGCGGGAATTGCCCAACGCTTCCTGGACGAACAACGTAAAGTGGCTCAGGAGCAAATCCAGCAATTGCTCGAGGAAGCCCAACAAGCCGTCCCCAACGCAACAGCCGAAGTCTTAGGCGGCTTACCCTCGGATATCATTTGCCAAGTGGCCAAGGACAAAAATTGTGACCTTATCGTGACAGGCACGCACGGGTGGACAGGTTTTAACCGCGTGGTCTTTGGTAGTGTCGCCGAGCGAGTCATTCAACGAGGCCCCTGCCCGGTTTTATGTATCCCCCATCGGGAATCTCAAGATATTGCCGCCATGCATTCCTTGAACATTCACCCCAAACATGTCGTGCTGCCGATAAATTTCTCCGATTGCTCGATGGACGCCTACGAATACGCCGTACAGTTTGCAAAATGGCTAGATACGCCCATGACACTCGTTCATGCCATCGAACCGATTTCCTACAGCTTGGATTTCACCCTGACCCATCCACTCCAGGAAACCACCAAACGTGAGCAGGTGAAAAACAAACTCACGGAACTCACAGAAGTACTGACCAAGCAGGGCTTAACCGCCCAGTATGAGTTACTGGACAAACCCACCGTCGAAGCCATTCTGGAAATAAGCGCCAATCAAGAGACAGATCTCATCCTGATGGGCACTCATGGCCGTAAAGGGCTGACTCGATTAATATTGGGAAGCAGCGCTTCGAAGGTCCTGGAACAAAGTCCTTATCCCGTCCTCACCGTCAAAAGTCCAAAATTTCAGGGCGGCCATCAGCAAAAGACCAAATCATGAAACGTCATCACTGTCGGCTGTAGACCTCTGCAGTATGACGCCACTCAGCTCCGCACAATTGGTTCCTCGCATCCTTCCCCGAAAAGATTTATCGCAACTCTTCGAAGTCCTGAAAAAGAATGGGTATCGAATTGTCGGCCCCACGGTCAAGCAGAGTACCGTGCAATGGGAGGACCTTTCAGGCCCGAAAGACCTTCCGATCGGATGGCGGGATGAGCAAAACCCTGGGCATTATCAATTAGAACCCGACACGACTCAACGCTACTTCAACGTGGTCCATGGACCTGAATCCCTTAAACCTTTGACATTTGCTCCGCGCGAAACTCTTTTAACGTTAGACCGTTCTTCAAAAACCTTTACGACCACAGAAACCTTTCCCGACATTCCCCCGACCGCTGTATTAGGTGTACGGAGCTGTGACTTGGCCGGACTGGGGATCCAAGACACGGTTTTCTTGAAAGGTCCTTACCCTGACCCTTACTATCAACGGCGGCGAGAGAGCCTCTTTCTCATCGCCGTCAACTGCACAAGACCCTTAGGAACCTGTTTTTGCGCGTCGATGGGAACGGGGCCGAAGGCCCAAGAACACTATGACCTTCGCTTGACCGAAGGGGATGAAGATTTCGTGATTGAAGCGGGGACATCAAAAGGTTGGAGCATTCTTGAAACACTGTCCTGTGGAGAGGCATCAGAAGCTCGCCTGATTCAGGATGAAACTCGGATGAAGACCTGCGCAGAGAGCCAGACCAGAAGCCTCCCTCAAGATTCCTTACCACAAACATTGCAAGAAGCCCATGAACATACCAGATGGGACGAGGTGGCCAAACGTTGCCTCTCTTGTGCGAATTGTACGATGGTCTGCCCGACCTGCTTCTGCCATGGGGTAGAAGAAACACCCTCTCTGGATCTTGCCCATTCCACCCATACCCGGGTCTGGGATTCCTGCTTTACACCCGATCACGGATATATTCACGGGAAAAACTTTCGACCCACCACCAAAGATCGCTACCGGATGTGGCTCACCCATAAACTGGGAACCTGGGTGGAACAATTCGGAATGTCAGGTTGCGTGGGATGCGGAAGATGCATCACCTGGTGCCCGGTCGGAATCGACCTGACCGAAGAAATCAGCGCACTCACGAAGGATGAAGAATGAAACCGAAAGCACCAGGGAGGCCTCCGTTTTCACCTGGTAGATGGTTCCGATCAGGAAAACCGTTTAATTCGTTCTAATTCCTGATGCACTTGTTTGAGCACCTCATCGGCGCTGGGACGAAAAATTCTGACACCATTGGCGATTAAGGCCTTAGCTATACCGGCACAGATGGCTAGCAAAAACACACTGGCCATCAATCCAATCATATAAAACCCGGAGTCAGGGACATCCATCGCCCCGCCCGAGGTTTGGATAAACTCAGCCAAAATCTCTCGAGGAATGAGATTGGACACCACATCGGCCGAGCCGTCACGCATAAAGATATGGTAAATCACGTTCACCACCCACCCGGCTAAGACCACACCCGCCGCCATCAAAGCTCCTCCAACCATTCGATCGGAGCTTGAAGAACTTTCTGAATCTTGCTCATGAGACCAATCACCATTCATAAAGCACCCCTATCGTTGTCTAATCTACGAAAGATTCCTGACCCACAATACAGCAATGGTACTGACAGATGGGGAATATCCACAACCACCCCCAAGAGGTATGGGAAAGGCAGGTATTTCAACAGGTCTCGTGATGGCGGAGCAGGAGGGCTAGGATGGCCCGTGTTTTCTCATAAATTTGAGGATCTTTACTGGTACGGGACCCTGCCACGTTTAGAACCTTGGGATCTTCCTGAGCAAGCCACTCCCGAAGACTGGACACGGCATCGGAAACCGTCATCCCCGCTAAATCTAGGTGCAAATAGGGTTTTTCTAACTCTATGGCTTTGACTCGAGTATAGGCTGAACCACCTTGAAGGGGCCCATGAGAAAAGATCAGGGTCGCATCCGAATCTCGAACATTGAGCGCGGTCCGCGTTTTCAGCTTGGTGCTATCAGCTTCCCTCAGATTGGGGTAACGAGGAGGAATGATTCCATCTTCAGCCAAACGCCCCTTTGGGACCCAACCTCCGACTTCAAACCCAAAAGAAAGCGCCACATCCAACGCCGCCCGATCCGCTCCCGTTTGTCCACCTGATATTATTTTTTTGATCACGGAAAGTTTCCCTATTTTTGCGTTGTCGTTTCATCTTCTCTTTTATTTTCTCCCCTTGAATTCAAAAAAAGCATAAGACCCTTTACTTGTTATTTGAACCTTTAATTCTTAATCCCCATCAAAGTCATCTCCATAGTCAATAGGATCATGTTTTTTTATTTTTGAACCAGGAAAGCCTCTTAATTCCTTGGTGAGAATTGGGGGATCTAGAGGGTCTTCCTCGAACGAGGATTCTGAAAACTTCTCTATAGTCCGTTTGGCAAACAATATTCCAGCTCCGAGCAGGATTAAAAAAAGGCCCAATAAAAAATAAATCTGGTCGGTCCAATAGCCAAAGGGAACGATTATCATTCCAATTACGAAACTAACGATCCCAATCCATTCCCTAATCCTCATTTACCATTCCTTAGAATAGAAAAACCTAAATAACCCCATTAGTACAAAAAAACGGCCATGATTTTTTTGAAAATTTCTAATTAAAAAATAAGAAAATGAAATGGTCAAATCTAAAACCGCTAAAGTTTATGGTGTTGAAATTGCTTTGAGAATTAAAGAGGAGATTTTAAAATATAGCTATTGAGGACAAATGCTACAGTAGGATTTTCTTTAAAAAAAATCAAGGAAATCAAAATGTGTTAGGTGTGCTTTTTGGTACTATTATTTGTTATTCATAATAGATCGTCCACCAGCGTATCTGATCCAGAATCAGACTTCCTCTCATGCCTTATAACCCCTACCTTATCCATCCCGCTGAAATTGTCGAGAAGAAGCAGGAATCTCCCACGATCGTCACGTTTCGCCTACAGCTCACGGACCCGGCTAGTCGAAAGGCTTTCAGATTTGAAGCGGGTCAATTCAATATGCTGTATGTCTTCGGAGTTGGGGAGGTGGCCATTTCCATCGTGTCGGATCCGGATGAACCGGAATTGTTGGATCATACAATTCGGATCGTAGGACGCGTCACCCATGTCATGGGGAATTTAGACATTGGGGATTCCCTTGGGATTCGAGGACCCTTTGGTATCGGCTGGCCGATGAACCAAGCTCAGGGAAAAGATGTACTTATCGTGACCGGAGGCCTGGGATGTGCTCCGGTTGTCGGAGCCATCGAATATATGTTTCGAAGACGGGAAGAGTATGGTGCCATGACCATCCTCCATGGCGTGAAAACTCCACATGACCTCCTGTACCGGGACCGGTATGATGCGTGGCGCCATCAACCCGATACCCAGGTCCTCCTGACAAGTGACGAACCAGGGAAAACTTGGCACAACCATGTTGGAGTCGTCACGGAATTGTTCGATGACCTTGTACTCGACCTCGACAAAACGCTGGTCATGATGTGTGGCCCGGAAATCATGATGCGTATTGCCTGCAATATGCTGTCTCATAAGGGTTTACGACCGGATTCCATGTATGTGTCTCTGGAACGGCATATGGAATGTGGCATTGGCTTATGTGGGCATTGTCAGCTTGGACCGTTTTTTGTGTGCAAGGACGGCCCGGTCATGCGCTTGGATCGCTTGATGCCCTTTTTGGGACAAGTTGGGGTGTGATTAAAAAGACGGATTCCTGATTAAAGATGTCAGGAATAACAATTAGGGAAACACGTTTTTGAACATGCCTCCTCAAACTATGGGAAACCAATCCACTTCCGCTAAACCACGGCCGAGGGTGGCCGTGGTTAAGTTTACCTCATGTGACGGCTGTCAATTGAGCCTGTTGAACTTGGAAGAGGAACTCGTTCTTCTGGGTGAAACATTCGAACTAGCCTATTTCCCCGAAGCCTCTAGCCGAATGGAACAAGGGCCGTATGATATTGCTTTAATCGAGGGCTCGATCTCCTGTCCGGAGGATATCCCCCGAATCCTGGAGATTCGAAACCAAGTCACCACGTTGATCACCATCGGGGCCTGCGCGACCTCGGGAGGCATTCAAGCCCTGAAAAATTGGTCGGACATTGACGCCTTTAAAGAAGCGGTCTATCCACATCCGGAACACATTGAAAGTTTGAGTACCTCCACTCCCATCTCCGAGCATGTGAAAGTGGACTATGAACTGTGGGGTTGTCCGATCGATAAGCACCAACTCCTTCGGGTCCTGACCGATCTATTGGCAGGAGTTCAACCGCGCCTTCCCAACCATAGTGTTTGCCTGGTATGTAAGCGCCAGGGCCATGTTTGCGTCCTTGTGGCACAGGGAATCTCCTGTCTTGGGCCCATCACCCGAACCGGCTGTGGAGCGATTTGCCCGGGATTGGGACGAGGCTGTTATGGCTGTTTCGGTCCGGCCGAACATGCGTCGACCCATCCACCGGGAGTCCCGCCCAATACCACTTCACTGGCTCAACATTTTCACCAAGGGTTGCAGCTTATTCCCTGTTGAGATGGTTCGCCGGTTTCGAGGGATTACGGGATCGGTTCATTCTTTTCAGAAAGAAAGCGATACGTGGGATGAAGACACGTTGACCGTTTTGAGCATTGTTTAGGCACAACATGCCACCACTCTTTAGGGAAGGTTTAACGTAGCGTATGAGCGATTCATCAAACAACGATAAGACCCGGACCATCAAGATCGACATGATGGCACGGGTTGAGGGGGAAGGCGCGCTCAACGTCACGGTGCAAGAATGGACAGGTACAGGATGTTCAACTCCGGATTTTTGAACCACCCCGGTTTTTCGAAGCCTTTTTGCAAAGTCGTCATGTATCGGAGGTCCCGGACATCGTGGCTAGGATTTGTGGCATTTGTCCCGTGGCGTATCAGATGAGTGCCGTCCATGCGTTGGAATCAATCTTTGGAGTGGTGATTCTCCCTGAAATTCGCAATCTTCGGCGGCTGCTCTATTGTGCGGAATGGATTGAAAGTCATGTCTTGCATATGTACATGTTGCAGGGTCCTGACTTTTTAGGGTTTGAGAGTGGACTGGAGATGGCCCGCACATATCCGGAACTCGTCAAACGCGGGCTTCGACTGAAAAAGACCGGAAATGATCTTTTAAGTCTCCTTGGGGGTCGATCGGTACACCCGGTCTCCGTGCAGCTGGGTGGCTTTTCACGAGTCCCCACGACGTCCGACTTTGCTTCTCTCCATGACGAATTGCTCTGGGCAAGAGACGCGGCGACAGAAACGGTGCAATGGGTCAGTCAGTTCGACTTTCAAGATCCAGAACAGACGTACACGTTTTTCGCACTCAGCCATCATAGTGAATATCCGATGAATGAAGGCCAATTGGTCACCAATGACGGCCTCAAAATCCCAGCCTCGGCCTTCGAGAGTCAGTTCCAGGAAGAACAAGTACCCTATTCCAATGCGCTTCATTGCACACACCAAGGCCGATCCTACTTCACCGGCCCCCTGGCCAGACTCCATCTGAACCATGACCGCCTTTCTTCCCGCACCCGTGAAGCCCTTCAAGGCACCGGCCTTTCTCTCCCTTTCACACGAGCCTCAATGGGTATCGTGGCCCGGGCTCTGGAGGTGCTGCATGCGGTTGATGAAGCCATCCGTTTGATCGAAGATTATGAGCCACCTCCTTACCCATCCGTCCCCGTCAGCATTCGTGCTGGAACAGGCATGGCAGCCACGGAAGCGCCCCGAGGGGTACTGTATCATCGTTACGAAGTGAATGAAGATGGGACGATTGAAACAGCCAAGATTGTTCCTCCGACATCGCAGAATCAGCGACGTATCGAAGATGACCTGAGACAGCTTCTTCCTGAGGTGTTGCACTTAGACGACCAGACCGTAGCCCACAAATGCGAACAACATATTCGAAGCTATGATCCATGTATCTCTTGCGCTACCCATTTTTTAACATTCACGCGTCAAGAAATCGGGTGATGCTGATTAAAACATCCTCCCCCTTAATTTATTAAAGGGGGATCAAAAGATGAGAACTTAACATGCCTAGCATTAAAATCATTGGGCTGGGGAATCCCTGTTGTGGAGACGATGCGGTGGGTGTTGAAATCGCCAGACAGCTTCAGTCGATGAGAAATGATTCTGTCGTGATCGTAGAGGGTGGATTAACGGGGCTCAATCTTCTGCATGAGATGGAGGGAATCCATACACTGATTCTCGTGGATGCAGTCCAAAGCGGGGCAGAGGTTGGCACGATTGTTCGCCTGAGAATCCCGGCTGATTTTCCTTCCCTTCAAAATTTACACTGGGGCTCTTCTTTATCTTCCACCCACGCCATCGGGCTGTTGGAAGCGCTTCAACTGGCTGAAACCTTAAACGTCCTACCGCCTGAAACCCTACTTTATGGCATTGAGCTTGGCCATCTGAATAAAGGCGAAGCTCTGTCACCTCAAGTGAAAACCTCGATGGCCACAGTCATTCATCGAATTTTCACACAGGATGTACGAGATACCACATGCATGAAATCCAACTAATGCGGCAGGTGGTAGAACGGTTAACTCAACTCTGCCATGAGCATCCTACGGGAAGACTTTCAACCATTCGTTTGGAAATCAGCAGTCATTCCCATCTCGCAAACCACACCACAGAAGAATTACAAACGACCTTTCAATTAGCCGCAGAAGGGACTCCCGCAAAAACGGGAACCTTAGACATTCAGATTGTTCTGGCGCATGGCCTTTGCCAATCCTGCGGAAAAAGACAGATTCGTGGTCCTGACATGTTTGCCTGTGGCTTTTGCTCTTCCACCAACGTGAAATGGGACAATCCTCCTGAACTCACTCTTTGTGATGCCGACATGCAAGAAGGCGTCTTATGACTAACGCCCTTTCTACGTCCCCCTGTTCTGGTCAACGTCATCGTGTCCGCTTAATCGTTCGTGGAACGGTTCAAGGCATCGGGTTTCGACCAACGGTTTGGCGATTGGCCACAAGCCTCTCGTTAGCAGGGTGGATAGCCAATACCAGCGAAGGGGTCACGATCGAAATCGAAGGAGAATATACTTCCATTCACCAACTTCAAACCCTTCTACAGGCATCTTTCCCAGGTGCCATTTTGGACATGACCGCAACACAGGAAATCGCTCCCACCCACCAGCAAACCTTTTCCATCCTTCCTAGCCAGCAAATCGGACAAACTGGCCCGGTTCTTTCCCCAGACCTGGCAACCTGTCATGACTGCCTGGAAGAAATTCGCGATCCCCGGAATCGCCGCTATCGATACCCCTTTACGACCTGTGCGGCATGCGGGCCGCGTTACAGTGTGGCACGAACGCTTCCCTATGATCGGAGCCGAACCACCATGAGCCTCTTCCCTATGTGCTCTCGGTGTCAGAGTGAATATGAAGATGCAAACGACCGACGTTTTCATGCTGAAACCATCGCATGCTCGACCTGTGGCCCACAGGTTGAGCTGTGGGATAAGAACGGAACCCTTCTGGCATCTCAACATGAGGCGTTAGATGAAACCCTCGTAAGGTTGAATCAGGGCCACATCCTTGCCGTGAAGGGGATTGGGGGGTTTCAGCTATGGGTGAATGCCCTCGATCATGATGCCATCGATCGATTACGCCGTCGAAAGCACCGTCCCTCAAAACCCTTTGCCGTCCTATTCGCCAGCGTAGACATGTTACGCCAGTATTGTCTGGTCTCGACGAAAGAAGAACAGGTCCTTCGCTCTCCGGCAGCGCCCATCGTTCTTCTGAGAAAACATACGGAATCTGTATTGGCGGCAAACATCGCACCCAACAACCCCTATCTCGGGGCCATGCTCCCTTCTTCCCCTCTTCACCATCTTCTCACGGACATGATGCCCTTTCCGGTGGTAGCCACGAGCGGAAACTCGACAGACAATCCCCTCGTGTATGATGAAGAAGAGGCCCTACACCAGCTCGGCAGCATCGCAGATGCCTTCTTAGTGCACAATCGACCGATCGCTCGTCCCGTGGATGACCCGGTCGTCCGAATCGTCAACCATCAGCCCCTTATCCTTCGTCGAGCACGGGGCTTTGTGCCGACTCCTCTTTCCTTACCCTCAAACACCCTAACATCACACAAAACCCTATTGGCCGTAGGAGGACATCTCAAGAGTACGATAGCCCTTGCCACACCGTCTTGCATTATCCCCAGTCAACATATCGGAGATCTTTCCACGGCTGAAACCACCTCACGGTTTTCCCAAACCGTGGAAGACCTTCTCTCGCTCTTCAATCATTCCCCCGATGCCATTGCCTGCGATGCCCACCCCGATTATTGCTCGACCCAATATGCCAAGGAACTTGCGAAAGAGAAGAATATCCCTTTGTTTCCGGTTCAACATCACCATGCACACCTTGCCGCTTGTTTGGCCGAACATGGTCTTAATCACCCGGTGCTCGGAGTCATCTGGGATGGAGCTGGATACGGTTCTGACGGAACCACATGGGGCGGTGAGTTTTTTACGAGCGACGGGTCAGGGTTTACCCGAGTGGGCCACCTCCGTCCATTTTTCCTCCCCGGAGGGGCAGCCTGCATGAAAGAACCAGATCGAGTGGCGTTTTCATTGTTATACGAGATTTATGGGAAAGAGGTTTGGAATCGTCCTTTCCCCATTCTTGCCTCCCGCGACCACGAAAAAGCGAAAACCCTAGCCAAGATGATCGATGGCCAGATTCACTCGCCCCTGACTTCCAGTGTCGGGAGATTATTCGATGGAGTCAGCGCGCTCTTGGATCTCTGTCACATGAATACGTTTGAAGGGGAAGCAGCGATGGCACTTCAATTTCTGGCCGAGGAACATACCCATGCCGAAGAATCGCCTGCCTATTCCTTTTCCCTACATAGGCAGAACCATGAAGAAAACGCCTGGATAGCGGATTGGCGGCCTCTTATCCATCAGTTGGTACAAGACATCGCTGACAAGAAAAATCGAGGAGACATCGCGTTGGCATACCATCGAGCCTTAATCCAATGGATCATCGACATGGCGCAGCATCTGTCCCGGACACACATCATCCTTGCCGGCGGGGTTTTTCAAAATAGCCTTCTTCTGACCCTCGCGGAGGAGGCCTTTCAGAAACATGGACTCACCATACATGTGCCTTATCAATATGGACTCAATGATGGCGGACTCTCTGTCGGTCAAAGTTTTGTGGGGCTCCACTCATGTGTTTAGCGATCCCTGGTCAAATCAAACAGATTCATGATGACGATCCTAAAACCGGGACGGTATCCTTTGCCGGCATCACGAAAGACGTCAATTTGGCGTTTGTCCCAGAGGCGAATGTGGGAGACTATGTGATCGTCCATGTGGGTTTTGCGATAAGCAAAGTCGATGAACGAGCCGCTCAAGAGACCTTAGCCTTGATTGACCAGCTAATTCCTTCAACAGAGCAGGATAAAGGCTCATGAAATTTGTCGATGAATATCGAGACCCTGAACGGGTTACAGCACTCGCCCAGAAGATTCATCACGTGGCAGAACACCACTGGACGATCATGGAAATTTGTGGGGGACAAACACATACGATTGTCCGGCACGGCCTGGATCGATTGCTTCCAGCCAATATCACCCTCATTCATGGGCCCGGGTGCCCGGTCTGTGTCACCCCAATCGAGTTGATCGACGCCGCTTGTATTCTAGCTACCTGCCCTGAAGTGATTGTCTGTTCCTTCGGAGACATGTTGCGAGTGCCAGGTTCTCAGGAAGATTTACTGTCTGTAAAATCTCGTGGCGGCAATGTCCGCACCATTTATTCACCACTTGATGCGGTCCGAATCGCCCAAGAGAATCCCACTCGTCAGATCGTGAACTTTGCCGTGGGCTTTGAAACGACTGCCCCGGCACAGGCCATGTCCGTGCTGCAGGCTCAAGAATTAGGCCTCAACAATTACAGCCTCTTAGTGGCCCATGTCTTGGTCCCCCCTGCCATGGAAGCCATGTTGGCCTCCCCGGACAACCGCGTACAAGGCTTCCTGGCTGCAGGTCATGTCTGTACCATCATGGGAATAGAAGCCTATGAGCCCATATGCCAACGCTTTAAAATTCCTATCGTCGTGACCGGGTTTGAGCCGGTCGACATTCTGGAAGGAATCTTCATGTTGACCAGGCAATTAGAAACACAATCTTGGAAGGTGGAAAATCAATATTCTCGTTCCGTTCAACCCTCCGGAAATACAGAGGCTCAAATAGTTCTCAATCAGGTGTTTGCTCATGCTCCCCGTAACTGGCGAGGAATTGGCACGATTCCTCACAGCGGCCTCCAACTGCGGCCAGAATTCTCTGCGTTCGATGCCCTGATTAAATTTCAAGATATTCTGAATGATCGAACAGCACCAGACATTCCACAAAACGAATGTCAAAGCGGAGCCATCCTTCAAGGGCTCATGAAACCGTCCGAATGCCCGGCATTCGGAACCTCCTGCACGCCTACTCATCCATTGGGCGCTCCTATGGTTTCCAGCGAGGGGGCCTGTGCTGCCTATTTTCGTTATCGCTCCTCTGAAGTCCTCGCAGAATGACGATCCCTCCCCCATTCGAGCCGCAATGTCCAATACCGTTGGACTCCGGGGGTACCATCCGTCTCGCCCACGGAGATGGGGGTCGTTTGACACAAGAACTCATTCAAAATATTTTCCTTCCCCACTTTTCAAACCCCCATCTTTCACAGCTTTCAGACAGCGCCGTCCTCCCCACCCAATCCGGTCGTGTAGCTTTCACGACAGATTCGTATGTGGTCCAACCCTTGTTTTTCCCCGGTGGAGATATCGGCAGCTTGGCGATTCATGGCACCGTGAATGATCTTGCCATGATGGGCGCCACACCCACATTTTTCAGTACAAGCTTTATCCTGGAAGAAGGGTTAAAAATTTCTACGCTTCAAAGGGTCGTAAAATCGATGGGGGCCACGGCCAGAGCGTGCGGGATTCAAATCGTCTGTGGAGATACCAAAGTTGTCGAGCGCGGAAAGGGAGATCAAATCTTTATTAATACCACCGGAGTTGGTGCCATTCCACCAGGAGTCGACATTGGGCCTCATCGGATCACTCCGGATGACCGAATTATCCTAAGCGGTGATGTAGGAGCGCATGGCATCGCCGTCTTAAGCATGCGAGAAGGCCTGGAGTTTTCAGGGGACATCACGACCGACTCCGCCCCTTTGCATGCCCCTATTGCAGATTTGCTCGATCACAACATCGAAATCCACTGTTTGCGTGATTTAACCCGAGGAGGATTGGCCAGTGGATTACATGAATTGGCCACAACGGCGGGAGTCACTATCTCACTGCAAGAAGCGGAGATCCCCATTCATGAACCCGTTCGAGGTGCCTGCGAAATTCTTGGGCTGGACCCTCTGTATATCGCCAATGAAGGACGCTTTGTCCTTATCCTTCCCCGCCATGAGGCCTCTCGTGCCCTGTCGATTCTTCACGATCATACCACGACCAAACAAGCGGCTTTGGTCGGTGAGGTGCTCTCACCCAACCCTAAGACTGTTTCTCCGGTCACCCTACGGACGGCCTTTGGGACAACCCGAATCCTGGATCTCCTCTCCGGGGAACAACTCCCCAGAATTTGCTAAGATGGATTTAAGCGCACAAACACATCCAGCACCAGTTCACTGTACAGAAAATCGTCAGGACGAGGAGAGGAAAGAGAACGGTTAGCCTACCGCGGAAGCGGCATTCTGTAGAAACATGGCGTCCAACTGAACGGCCAACTGTGCGTTGCGTTGCGCCAACAAGACTCTGGCTTTTTCGGAAAGCTCCATCATACTGGCATCGCTTTGACTCTTCATATCGAACAACAGTTCTGTCTCTTTCACGATGCCTTTGACTTTTTTCAGGGTATTGGCAAAACTTAAGGCATCGATGCCTAATCGTTGTTGGGCAAAATCGACCACATCCAGAAAGGCTTCATCACTGGATTGATTGACGAACAGTTCCGTCAGCATCACCGAGAATGTCACACAATTATAGAATTCCTCGGACCCACCAGCCGGGGGAAACGGTTCCAATTCATCGCTTAATTGGACCGCCACACAGAGTTTGGATGGGAAATTCCAATCCGTGAGCAACCAACTTCCTGCGAGGGCATGATCGACACCAAGGACCTCCCGTTCATGGGCAATCACGGCAGAGTGGGAAAACTGATTTAACGCCCGAGAGGCATAGACCTCAGGCTTGAGTCGTTCCAACGCCAACATGCCAATATCTTGAATTAACCCCGTTAAAAAGAGTTCTTCCACATCATCCCGCTCACAGGACTCACCGATGGCCCGACATATCGAGGCCGCCAATAGACTCCTCCGCCAGAACAAGTCCAAATTGAGACCTTCCGCGCCTTCCTTCCGAAGATGCTGAACCAACGTGAATGACAAGGCCGTAGCCAGAATGCCGTTGTATCCGATCAGAATCGCGGCTTTCGATAACGTGGTGACTTGATATTTATACGGAAAAAAGGAGGAGTTCGCTAATTGAAGGATCTTAACCGTCAGGGCCGAATCTTTCGCCAGAATTTTGACGATATCATCGACTTCGGGAGAAGGTGATTCAAATAATTGGATGAGATCTTTGGCCGCTTGCGGCGACGTCGGTAGATTGGGACATCGTCGTAACGCTTCCCGAAGATCAGACGATTCACTCATAACCCATTCCCTTCCTTAGGAAACTATAGCATGGAATCTCTCGGTGGACTCCTCTCCAATTCAATCGGTAATCTACCTCACAATATTAAACTTTCCTTCATATGGGTCTTCGTGAAGACTTTAATAGGATTCTCCCTGAGAGGAAATTCCTGCCTTCCCTCCATTCTTTTTCATTGCTGAATTTTGCTTCATTTTTTTTGATGTTTTACAATGTTGCGGCTTACGGATTTACAGAACCAAACCCTGTCTCCCTTTACCCCCTCCACTCACGAGTGGAAGTGCATCATCAGGAGGATGATCCATGCCCAATGTTACCCTGAACGGAAAAGTCTTTGATGCCAGGCCAGACCGTATTGATTTACGCGACCGCGAATATCAGCCGCGTTTACGATCTCTCCCTCCTCAATATCCAGACCTGGCGCAACTCAACAAACACTTTTCCAACTACGCAAAAGCCAAACTCATTTTAGATCAGGGTAAAGAGGGGGCCTGTACCGGGTTCGGGCTTGCTGCGGTCATCAATTATTTGCGATGGCGACAAGCCCTTGAAACCAAACAAGGGGTGCCGCCAAAGGTCAGTGAGCGCATGCTCTATCATTTGGCCCGACATTATGATGAATGGCCGGGAGAAGATTACGAGGGCTCGAGTTGCCGCGGGGCCATGAAAGGTTGGCATCACCATGGTGTCTGTCTGGAGTCCACCTGGCCTTATCGTGATGGTCAGGGCAAAGTCGTCTTCGTTCCACCCACGGAAGGTTGGGACGATGAGGCGGCCCACTGTCCCCTAGGGGCCTATTACCGCGTAAACAAAGATTCTATTACCGATATGCAGGCTGCCATCTACGAAGTCGGCGCACTGTTTGTGTCAGCAGAAGTGCATCAAGGCTGGTTTCCTCGACAAAATCGTTGGCCCCTGGCGGACAAGATGGCCTTGATACAAATGCCTAAACGCATCGGTAAAAAAGGAGGACATGCCTTCGCGATCGTAGGGTATAACCATTTAGGATTTTTCGTGCAAAACTCCTGGGGGCCGGATTGGGGAGAGGATGGATTTGCCATCCTGACGTATCCCGATTGGATCAAGCATGGAATGGATGCCTGGGTGACCGTCCAGGGCTCACCCGTGGTCGGCGCAAAGTCCCGCCGTCATCAAACTTCGGACACCCTGGTGGAAGCCTCCACGCAACCGGCCCAACTCTTCGGACTTTTTGGGGGAGACACCCCGACTCATGCCTATAAAAATCAAGAAGTCGAGCCCTGGGACGAGGACTCGGCCTACGACCATACCATTGTCCTCGGGAACAACGGCACCGTCTTGAACCGGAGTCTGATCCGAGAATCGGCACTGGACTCCCTACAGGATGTCATCCTGAGTCATCCCCGCAAATGGCTCAGTCAGGGGGGCAAAAAAATCGTCCTCTATGCTCACGGGGGACTGAATTCCGAAGACGCGGCCATGACTCGGGTCAGAATCCTGGCACCCTACTTCAAAGCCAACGGAATGTATCCAATTTTCCTTACCTGGCGAACCGGATTTTTGGAAAGCCTTGTGGGCATCATGGGAGATGTCACTCAAGGAATTCAACCTCAGGGGGCATGGAAGGACATTTGGGACAGCGTCAAAAACGCGGCCAAAGAAGCCAAAGATCGGGCGATCGAAGTCACCTGTCAAAACCTCTTGGTCAAAGCTATCTGGTCGGAGATGAAACAAAATGCCAGAGCCGCCAGCAAACTCTCGACGCCAACTTTAGGAAAAGTCGCCGACTCTCTCATGAGCCTCAAAGCTCAATACCCGGAGATGGAAATTCACATCGCCTGCCATTCCGCCGGATCGATCCTTTTTGGATATTTTTTGGATCTGCTCGTCGAACGAAAGATGCGGCTGTCTTCTTGCACCCTACTAGCACCGGCCTGCACCCTCCGCTTCGCCTTGAACCACTATATGCCCGCGATTAAAGCACGAGGGGTCCTGAGAAAATCAGATCTGAAGATTGAAATTTTGAGTGATGAGCGCGAGCTGAAAGACACCGTCGGACCTTACGGAAAGTCTCTCCTGTACCTGGTGAGCCGGGCCCTGGAGGATTACCACAAAACTCCCCTCTTGGGCATGGCCAACGCCTGGGATCCATCGGCGTTAACCACCTGGCATAGCGACCTCCAGGACACCGTGAAAGAATGGCAAGCATTCTGGGGAACTCGGAATCTCCCCAAACAACATACCCAGCCACAAGTCTCGGATGGCACAGGGAAGATTCGTCTGTCCCATGGATCCTTCGACAATGACGTAGAGGTTATGACTCGTACATTGAAACGAATCCTGGGGAAAAATCTACCCTATCCGATTGAGAGCCTGAAAGGCCATTGATTGAAGTCAGTGTTTATTGGCTTATGAGCGTTTAACCACTCATTTACAGACATTTGCGAATTAAGGGAAAGGAGTCTTTTTTTACGAAGGTATTCTTCACTCGTTCTGACATCATAAAGGAGGGTATCAGGACCAGAGCTAAAATTAAGGTTTGCAGTAATTGGTGAAGGTCTTGGGAGTCTGGCTTAGTTGCCACGGCAGGGATGAGGTCTCCTAAGAAGAAATCGATGCCATGGCCCAAAAGATTGACTATTAAATACGTGATGAATAGAGCAGGGAACCGAAAAGACTTGGAAAAGAAAAAGATAATCAGGGCGAATGAGAAAATAAGGATTATCGTGTTTCCGATCAATTCAAATCCCAGCACCGGCCCCCAAAGAGGATGATATTCCTCTGTGCCGGGAGTCGTGAGCGCATGCCACCGTCCTTCTTGAAAAATTGGAAGGAAGTCATAAAAAAGGCCTAATGTTAAGTCGATGGTAGACCAGATTAGTGAGATGGCAATGAGAATTAGCCATCCCCCTAAACCCTTTGGTTCTGCAGAGACATTTTCCACTTTAGCTACCAAAGGTACCTGAAGACCATATACATTTTTTGTTGAGGTTAGGGAATCATATCGGGGAACTGGTCTCCCATGCTCCCCTAAGTTGATCACACTTTTTTGCGACTTCTCCATCTACGTCATGACAAGATTCCTTCAATATCTTAAGGGCATAATTTTGATGGGGTTCGTTCACGAAAGGTAGAAGAAGCTCAAGAACCCGATCGACGGATAGATCTTTTCCACTTAGCATAGCCTCCGCCGCTTCCCTGACAGGATTGACCAGACGATGGTGATAGCCCTCAGACCATTGATTAAACCATTGGCGTTTCGTAATCGAAGATACGCTGGTCGGTGCACACACGATTTCATAGAGCACCATAAAGGCCGCATTGGAGGAAATGCCTCGGGCCTGGAGAATCAATGAAGACACCTTGGCCTCATCTTCATAGGGAAACTTCGCATCGATGCTTTCGATAAATTCCTCCTCCGCGACAGTTTGCTGGGCCATGTCCGTCCCTTCACACGAGGGTATGGTTTGTGAAATCAACATATGATTTAGAGTAGAGGAATTCCCATTTGTGTCTATAGGACATTTTTCACATTGCGTTACCCGACTTCTTTGGTAGGGTGTGAGCTAGATCCCCTCAACACTCCCTCTCGTTCTCTTCTTATCGTCGTACGGTTGGCTTAGCGATCACTAATCACCTGTTTGTGAATGTCTCGATTGGGAAGTTCACACACTCAGACCACTTTTGCTAAAGGAGCCATACTCATTCCACTTACGAGGTTCATCTATAAACTTTATTCGAGATCGGGATAGGAGTTCTCAACGAATGGCCAAGATAATTGCCTTGCTCATGTTTCTTACTGGACTGTTATCCAGTTGTTCTACGATCAAACCTTACCCCAACACCCTCGGCAAGAATGTGCATATCTGGGAAAAGACCGATACCGGATCCATTTTAACCACCATGGAAGTCGCGGTGGACATTTTAAGCGTCTCCCCGCGTTGCGAAACGGCATATGAGGGAACGGTGCTTTTGGAGAATGGTCCTGTCGACATTGGCATACCGGTTAATCGGTACAGTTATTTGATCTTTTCTTATGACACCTCAAGCTTCCTCGGCCCGGCCCTGGGCAAGGTCGTCCATGGCACCATCCTCAAGGCACGCCCAGGCTATACCTATGACATTAAAATGAGCTACGACACAGATGTATATTATGCGGAAATTCAGGAAATCTCTCCGGACAGATCCCAATTCCGCAATCTTCCCCTGCGAGAGCTGAATTACTGTAAGCCTGAGAACGTAGTCACATTGTTGAGTCCTTGATGAAGAAAGGAGAGAATTATGATTCGTCACAACTTGACCTTCGGAAGCATCCTGCTCGTTTCTCTCATGGGTTGCTCCATGCCGCAGACCGCTCCACAATTCCGTGATATGATGCAAAGTTCGATGTTTGGAAGGGTGGAAAACCTTCAAGTGGAACGCCCATTCCCAGAAGTTGCCAAAACCTTTCAGGATTTGGCTGAGCATTGTTTAACCGTCAGAACCTCAAACACCATTCACACGAATCGAGTCAATTCAATCGTGCGACAACGCTTCAAACCGACGTTGCATATACAAAAGAACACCCTAGAACTGCATGTTCAACAAACCTTTATTTCTGGGGCGACCAATTTAGACGAACCCGAGGGTGGAGCCTATCTTGTGGTAGCCGATGCAACCCCTATCAATCGAGACCACACACAAGTAGACCTCTATGGGATCAAGACTCGAGGAAGAAAATTATATAAGGCCGTCAGGGGTTGGGCCACCGGGGAGGTGACGGGTTGTCCCGATCTATCGAAATGAGGCCCCCCAATAGGAAGTTTTTCACGCATTGCAATTGTTTTCTACTCTTGATTGCGTAAACTCATCCCCCCAACTTCTCTCCCCCCTGCTTTTCAACGTCTTGAAGTTCAGCAGTATTGGCAGTTCCAGAGTAATTGGTCTTTTGGCTTGTTCTTGTCTTACTGCCTATGAACCCAACCTCTCCTATTCGAACGGCCTGGCAACTTGCCGCTGCCGGCCTCTTCCTGCAAGTCATCTATCTTCTCATATTGCTGGACTTTCAAGAATGGGTTGCATTGTGCTTTTCAGGATTGGGGGGAATTTTCGCACTAGCGGGGATCGTGTTCGCTCTCGGAGCACCCCCAAGGTCCCCTGGAGGAAAAATCCTCTCACTGATCGTGAACACGGCTATTATCGCCATGGCCGCCATCACATTTCTTTTGGCGAGTTAAAGATATTTCTCGTCGCCCATTGAATGTGCCTTTTCAAAATAATTGAATAAGCCAACGGGCGCCCATTCTGGTAAACTCATCCCGTATTTCTCGTTTAAAAATCCTTCGTCATCTACAGACGATGTCAGATTAGGGCACCAGTTGTGGGCACCAAACTTCGAGTACTGGTTCACGGGGGAGCTGGAGCATCTCAGTCTACCCTCACTCAGCGGAAGATTCTCATGGATACACTGGAATTGGGGATGAGGATACTTCGAGAGGGCCAATCGGCACTGGATGCCGTAGAATTGATGATTCACCATTTGGAAAAGACCGGTAATTTCAATGCCGGCGTAGGCTCTCGACGACAGTTAGATGGCATTCAACGAATGGATGCCGCCCTCATGGAAGGAACCGACTTACAAGCGGGAGCGATCGCTGGACTTGAAGGAATCCTTCATCCTATCTCGGCCGCCCGTCTGGTCATGGAGAAGACGGATCATGTTCTGATCATCGGAAGCCATGCTGAAAAACTCGCCAGGCATTTTGACCTGGAACGACTAAACACGCCAAAACATATTCGCCGACAGCCACGTGCTTCAGTGGTTCAAACCAAAAATTTGAAATCCTTAGCCCTCTACAAAAAAATGAGGGCCTATGACACGGTGGGAGCGGTAGCACTCGCTGAAGATGGATCTCTGGCCGCCGGAGCATCAACCGGGGGAGTATCAACGATGCTTCCCGGGAGAGTCGGCGATTCTCCATTGATCGGAGCAGGAGTATACGCGGACAATAAGGCGGGGGCCGTATCCATGACCGGATTGGGAGAAACCATCATCAGGCAAGGCATGGCCCGACAAATCGTGTTTGCCATGGAGCAAGGAAAAAGTCCTCTCTTAGCATCCCGCCAAGCCCTGAAATCATTGGTAGACCGCATCCAGGGGGAAGCCGGATGCCTGACCCTGGCACCTGATGGGCGTTTTGCCATCCGCCATGTAACTCCTTGGATGATGGCCGGGTATTGGAACGGACGCGGGAAGCCCTTCGTGGCCGATCAATTCTGAAACCACCCCATCAAGGTAAAAGGTGGAGTGGGCCTCAAACCTCTGGCAAAAGATATTTGCTTGGAATTACGGAAGGGCGATAAGGTGATGGCCGGTTAAGCCATAGTAGGCTTCATCAACCGTTCTTACAGGAGAGACATGCATCAGAAAAGGTGTGGACCAATCAGCTTCCCGCACATCGTATTCGTCGGGTACCAATACACGCTGAAAATGATTGTGATACGCCGCTAAGATTTTCAATTGCAAGCCACCGACTGCTCCAATATGGCCCTGTTCGGTGATCGTCCCGGTGATGGAGCGTCCCTCGAGTAAATGATCCCCCTTGGCCATAGCGACAACGCTTAACCCCACCATCGCAGAGAGGCTCTCACCATACACCGTTAATCCCGTATACGGAAATTTCAGCAGTATCGTGTAGGAATCCTGTGGAAGATTGGCTGCCTTCAGAGAACGCGTGATCGCTTGCTGAATCGCCTTTCGGGCTTTTAACGAAAATTGGCCAGGTTCCGTATGAAATTGCACCCGAAGACCGTCATGATCTCGTCGCTCGTACAGATCGATAATGATTTGGGTCACCAACCCTATGGGTCGATAGTCTTTATTAACAGAGGTTCCAAGAATGGGAATAGTCAGGTGAGGAATTCTGGTTGTTGGTGGGCTAGCCGAAACCCCTGTTCCGACTATCAACACCAAGGCCAAACCCAATGCCACTCCGACCCAAGCCCAGCACTGTTTTCTTTGGCTTTTCATAGGGTTATCTTTTCTCCTTTTTATGAAGGATTAAGATATTCTTCATCATTATACCCTATTTTATCCACTTTTTGCATAATACACCCCCTGGGGTGGGAGTAAGGAGTTATTCGCTTTTCAGGCCCCGAAGGTCACTAACCTCGCTCACATTCAACGTTATCTCATTCTGAAAGTGATAAACATTGCTCCCCGGGACCCCATTTTTTGCTGCGGAATTTTGATCACTGCCACCAACGTTGACATCCAATCTACATGCGGCAGAATCTGTAGGGAAAAATCAGGAAGGAGGTAACGGAAAAATGGCTAATGACAAGGACTTGTGCACCAAAACATCACATACAAAAATACCATGAGCCCCAAACCCACTGCGCTAAGAAGGTACCAGTTTTTTTTCATCGACTCAGAGGCCTTATCCTACAATCACCCTTTTATTCTTTTTGCCATTTTGGCCTACGAATCAACCGTACACCTATTCAAGCAATCGCATACTCTAATCGCGCACGAGGATGATGGAAGCATCGGCATGATGGACAACCGCATGCGACACACTGCCTAACAAAAAACGACTCAGACCGGTTCGGCTGTGCGTCCTCATCACAATCAGGTCCGCCGACACCTCGGCCGCACGATCAAGGATCGTCCGAGAAGGGGAACCCATGGCCACGGAACCGTTCGCCCGGTGCCCAAGTTTTTGAAGTTGGGCGGCGGCCTCCTTCGTAAATTTCTCACCGGCGGCGATCATTTCATTGCGAAATTCCGGAGTAATCATGGCTCCGACCGGCCAAACCGGATCCCCGAACGGAATAACATGGAGAACGGTGACTGTGAGGTTATCCCGAAAGGGTACTTTTTGAAAAAACCGGACAATGGCTGCTCCATCCTCCGGACTCTCTAAAGGAATGAGCACATGATTGATCGCACGTAAGGGCCTTTTCACCGTGAGGGTTGAACAGGGAGCATGGGTCATCACGCGGTGCGATACACTCCCCAAAAGGGTTCCTCGAATCTGTCCCATCCCTCGGGCCCCAAACACCAACAAGTCAGGTTTTTGCTCTGAGACCGCGTCTAATATCTTTTCAGCAGGAACCCCTATCTCCATTTGCTTCACCACTTTTCCCGGATGAAGGGGAAGAAGGGATTCCACTTGATTCAACAATCGTTCACCTTCTTCCTTCAGTCCCTTTTCCACGGTCACGGCTAAGTCTTTGGCGACTCCGGCACCAATGGCCGGGTAGGGAATCCCTGGTACGTTCACGACGTGAAACACGGTGAGTTGTTCAGCGGGACTTAGCATTTCAAATGCTCGAGTCGCATCTAACGACTGTTCGGATCCATCAACGGCTAAGATGTATTTCATGGTGAATCTCCATTAAGAGGACGATTTGGCCTTATTTTCTGAAGGTCGCAATTCATATGCCTTACGAGGAAACGGGACAAAGCTTAGAACCACCTTGAAAAAAGGTAAGAAATTGCTCGAAACGTAGACCTTTTCGCTCCTTTCTTGGGGAAAAATGTCACAGCACTCACTTTTCCTATCGTAGAAAAAAGGGGCAACGTCTTAAGGCCGAGTCGTTCTGCCTCATGACAAATTTATGGTCAGGGAAGGCCAAAAGGCCGAAGGATTCCCGCCCAATGTGCCAACGCTAAAGAATTTGGGTATCCTTCACAGGGTGTCCACTCTCGTTCCTTCTTTGTGATTTGAATTTGAATGGCGAAGAAGTTTGGGGAAACCTCTGCGTTGGCGCCTGATCCATTTCTCGAGCCCGACAATGAAATAGCTTCCAAGCCCAACACAGATGATTAGCCCCCAGGTTCCCACATCGAGCGGCAGTTGAAGAGATAAAACAACTCCACCATCACAAAGACATTGACTGCCACAGTCCTGGCTTCCTCGAGTGTACCGCCATTGGCTTGCACCCAAAGGAACAACCCGAACGCACCGCCGAGGAGGAGTATTCCGACAAGAAGGATACGCCAGACCAAATCCCCGGTCAGGAGAGGGCAGCCGGGGTCCCGTGGAGGACGCAGCATAATCCCGGCCTCCTTGGGTTCAAAGGCGAGCATGAGTCCCAGTGCAACAGCCGTGGTCATATTGATCCAGAGAATTGCACGGGCAGAATCGGCAGGGCCACGCCGGCACCAATAGCCGTCATAATCACGAGACCCTCCCCTAAATTAGTCGGAAGGGTCCAGGTCACAAACTTGGTGAGGTTGTCGAAGACTCCCCGACCTTCTTCCACTGCTGCTTCAATCGTGGCAAAGTTGTCATCTATCAGAATCAGGTCAGCAGCCTCCTTGGCTACCTCAGTTCCACCACGGCCCATCGCCACGCCGATATCGGCTTGTTTGAGGGCTGGAGCATCATTGACCCCATCCCCGGTCATGGCAACGATGTGCCCACAGGATTGCAAGGCCTCCAACAGCCGTAGTTTCTGATCCTGGGCCACACGCGCAAACACCATGGTCTGGTCGACAGCTTCCGATAAATCATTCGCCGGAAATTCAGCCAGCTCAGATCCCATCATCACTCGTGGCACCTTTCCCGGTGAAAGGGAGCCTCCGACCAGTCCAATCTTCTGAGCAATGACCCGCGCCGTAACGGCATGATCACCCGTAATCATCTTATCTGTTGAGCAACAACCTAACTGCGCACCATCAATACGGCTGCCAAGAGGATTCCTAGCCCCAGAAATGTGGTCAGTCTACCGATAAGCGGGGAAATTTTGATCGTGAACTTATCCACTGAAGAATGTTGGTCTGGAGGAATTTGGCGAAGCTGCCTGACCCTAGGTCCCAGCACCATATCGTGGGCAAGGGACACACCAATCAACAAGGCAACTAACAGCAATTTGAAGATGAGTGGGAATGGCCAGGAGACGAGAGCGTTATCTACATTTACCTGATTGGGAAGAAGGACGGTACCGGTGGTTAAAAGAAGGGCAAGGGCGACCCACACGAGCGAACGGAACCGGCGCGCAAGATTCACGAACCCGTGTTGGGCGGAGGAGGGGTCGGGGGCCTGCCTGAGGACCGGCACCGCGACAAGTGAAAGGAATAACATACCCCCCACCCAAAAGGTCGCCGCTGTCAGATGAATCCAAACAAGGATGCTATTAAGCCAACTCACCTCCAAGATTGTAACGAGAAAATAAACAAGGCTCTACCATCTTTTATCTTCGAGAAATGCTCAATACCTATTCATTCAACAAACATCCCATCAATCATTGTTTCTTCAGACTTTTTCTCAAAAGGCAATCCCAAGGTAGGCCCCAGCCGTCCCAAAATTATTGGTGGTATCCGTTTGGTTTGTCGCCAAATGAAAGCGTCCATCGATCCCTAAATGAATCGCCTTCCATACTCTGGCTTGTACCCCTATGGCCCATTGCACGCCGATGTCCAAGACCGTCGTATCATTCGAGGGAGGACTGATCACATGAAAATCCAGTCCCGCAGGGATAATCCAAGGACGAATACGACTGCCTTCAAAAAACATGATTTTCGGAGCGACATTGACCGTAAGCATCGTGATTTGAACTCGTTCTTTCTTCGTTCGACGGTTGGTACAAGCCGCTCCCCCCGTAGCAAAATCGCAGGTCGTCGGAACAGCTTGTTGTACCTTTTTCGAATCAAATCGTTTAAACTCCACTCCGATTTCACCCAGCGCCCATGTCTCAGACATCATCCCCCACAGATTTTTGGAAAGGACCAGGTCTAACCCTGCTCCGACGTAATAGCCGGCATCTCCGGCATTACTCCCGCTAAACCCAAACACATCCGTAAACACCTCATCGGAACGGTCACTGGTGGCCCAAGCTCCGCCACCACGAAAAAACACCATATTCCCCGTTTCCTGTTCAGCTCCCGGTGAATGAGAGAGGGTTTTTTGCTCCAGGCGTTCAAGCCGCTCTTCAATACTTAAGGCTTGGGCCATTCCCAATACGGGAAGACCCCAGATCCCCAGACACACCAAAAGACCCAACACACACCTTTTGTGAATGGACCGGCCTATACTCATCATGCCACCTCCTCGAAGAATTTGGCTCCCGGGAACCTCATCTCTGACCCCAGGGGCGCGCTTTTTCAGAAAACCTTCATCATTGGCCGGATCCTAAACCGCATCAGCCCAAACGTCATTGTGGGATAACAATCCTGAAACCGATTGTTATCAAGTTTTCTGATAGGGCTAATGGACTAGGAAAAAGAAGAGGCCATGGATCGAGAAGGCCTCGAACACACTAGTTAGCAAGAATGTGAACGGAAGGTGAAAACTTCGAAAGAAAAAAGAGTGAAAATGCCCTGAGACCGGAAAAGGGGAAGTGGCTAGGCTAACTGCCTGCAGAGGATGTTTTCGCTATCTTTGCGAGGCGTTCGCCATTGACGATCGTCAATTCGCGGCCATGCATGGAAATAAGTTCTGATTCTTGAAAGTCATGGAGGAGGCGTACGACGGTTTCGACCGTGACCGCCGTCATTTGGGCTAAATCTTCCCGCTTCAGCTTGAGCATGATCCGGCTCCCTTGCGGGGTGGGCTCCCCGAATCGATCACTCAGTTCCAATAATAAATGGGCGAGCCGATCTCGAGCCGAGGTAAACGCAAATTGATCAGCCGCATCAACCACAGCGGTCATTTCCTTACTCAGCAGCTGTACGAGTTTTACCGCCAACTCCCCATGTTCTTCCAAAAACTTCAGGAAGGTACCACGATCCAACAGACAAATTTGAGAAGGCTCTAGCACCTCACAGGTCACTTGGTGGACGGGTTGGTCTTGAAACGCTTGCTTTTCCAGCAACTGACCTGAATCCAAAATCCCCACCAGGCGCTGCTGACCTTTTCGATTCAACCTTGTCAGCTTGACCCGACCCTGACAAAGAATATACAAGCCCAAGGCCACGTGACCTTCGTAAAACACATGTTGGCCGGGCTGGTACATAGCCCGTCGCTTGATCAACCCAAAGGGTTCTTCCGAAGGAGGAACGATCTCGCAAATATCCGAGAATTCCCGATTCGGACAGGTTTCGCAATCCGGAATGACCGGAGAAGTGAGAGACTTGAAACTCATGGGACATCCTTCATTATTGGGGTGGCCTACTATAGCCTACTGGACATCGATCTTCCAATCCTTCAGCCATCACTTCCCTCAATTTCTGCCCAAAAGCTTCCCCCAAAGCTGGATAACGAAATTGATTTTCCCAATCAAAAGAGTTTCCAAACAGACAAGGGACCTATATAATCTCTCCTGCTCCCCTCTCGTTCATTCGATTTTGATACCTTCATGAGCAAATCTGACGATTCTCAATCTCCGCTCCTGTCTTCTCCAGCCTATCAACGGGCAGACTCAGACATGGAATTTCTTCAGCGCGATGACGTTCGCGCGGTTCGTCTCCAACTGGAATGGTTCAAGCCCGAACTGATTCAGCAGGATGAGGGTATTGAATCCACGATTGTCGTATTCGGAAGTGCCCGATTGTCCGAGCCCGCCACGGCGAAGAAGCACGTGGATGACTTGGAGCATGCCCTCGCACAAGACCCTGAAAACACAGAAAAATCACGGGCTCTGGCGATCGCCAAAAACCAACTCACTCTTGCCCCCTATTATGATGAAGCTAGGGAGTTTGCCCGTTTGGTGTCTTCAACCTGCCAAATCGATGGACGATGTGAATATGTCGTCGTCACGGGAGGGGGCCCAGGAATCATGGAGGCCGGAAACCGTGGGGCTGCCGATGTCGGGGGCAAATCCATCGGGCTGAATATTGCCCTGCCTTTTGAGCAAGCTCCAAACCCCTATATCACTCCCGAACTCTGTTTTCAATTCCGGTATTTCGCCTTGCGTAAAATGCATTTCTTATACCGGGCCAAGGCCTTGATCGTTTTTCCAGGCGGTTTTGGAACGATGGATGAACTGTTCGAAACCCTAACCCTCATCCAAACCGGCATCGTCAAAGGCGTCTCGGTCATTCTCATCGGCCAATCCTACTGGGAGGATCTCATCCATTGGCAGAAATTCGTGGATTTCGGCCTTATCAGTCCCGATGATTTAGGCCTCTTTCACTATGCTGAAACAGCCCAGGAGGCGTGGGACATAATCCTGGCTGAGCATCAGGATGGTGTCCAATCATGAAGATTTCTTTTCATGGAGCCGCTCGCTCGGTCACAGGGAGCCGGCATCTGGTGACGGCGGGACAAAAACAAATTCTCTTAGACTGTGGAATGTTTCAAGGCCGCCGTGAGGAGGCTCGAGAACGCAACCGGCATCTAGGGTTTGACCCTAAAGCCCTGAGTGCCGTGTGTCTTTCCCATGCCCATATCGATCATTCAGGAGCCCTCCCGGTATTATCGAAAGCAGGTTTCTCAGGCCGAGTCCATATGACGGCAGCTACCGCAGATCTGACCAAAATCCTTCTTGCTGACTCTGCTCGCATCCAGGAAAGCGACTGTCGGTATGTAAATAAACTGGAACGCCGTCGGGGACGCCAATGCGTGAGCCCTATGTATACAACCCAAGATGCTCAAAGGATCGTGAAACAGTTTGAGGGAGAACGGTACAACCACTCCGTTCGCCTATCCTCCAACCTCACGGTTCAATTTCACGATGCAGGCCATATTTTAGGTTCATCGGCCATTTGGCTCCGCCATCAATCACGGGGCAATTCGGTGTCCGTCTTATTTTCCGGGGATTTGGGACGAGCCAACATGCCTATCCTTCGGGATCCTCATCCCCCTCCTCCCTGCGATGTCTTAATCATTGAATCGACCTACGGGGATCGCTTGCATGACGAAGATCGGGATCGACGAAGAGAATTGGCCAGGCAACTCGTCGAACATGCCATTGCCCATCGCAGTAAAATTATCGTCCCCGCCTTTTCCGTCGGGCGCACCCAAGATTTGATCATGCGCATCAAAGAACTCGTGAATAACGGAGAAGTGGCTCCTATCCCAATTTTCATCGATTCGCCTCTGGCCTTACGAGCCATCAAGGTGTTTCGGCAACATCCCGAATGTTATGACGAGGAAACCTATCGAACATTCACAGAAACAGGAGATGTCTTCGCGGCCAAGTACATCAACTTCGTTTCGACGAGCAAGGAAAGCAAACTGCTCAATCGTCGAAAAGGGCCCTGCGTGATCATATCGGCTTCAGGCATGTGCGAAGGCGGCCGAGTCGTCCACCACTTGAAGCACGCGATCGAGGACGAAGCCAACGTCATCGTATTGGTGGGTTTTCAAGCCGAACATACGTTAGGAAGAAAACTCGTCGAGGAGTGGGATACCGTCCCGATCTTCGGAGTCCCGACTCGACGCCGAGCCAGAGTCGTTCGGATGAATGGGTTTTCGGCTCACGCCGACCGCGACGATTTATTGGCCTATGTTCGTTCGATTACCCCTCACCCCCGAAAGGTCTTTGTGGTCCATGGGGAAGAACGTCAATCTCTGGCATTCGCCCTGACCCTTCGAGAAGAATTTCCGGGAATGGAAGTGGAAGTTCCCAAACCCAACTCGACCCATCAAGTCTAGACTTCCTTCATGTTAGTCCAAACACATCATACGATTCCTCACGGAACCAATGACCATTCGTGAAGAAGTCAGGGAAACACCCTGATGGACATCACGGCCAATCTGGCCTAAAACAATGGAGGGGGTAAAAAAGGAAGGAAAAAGCTGCGTTACTCTAAAGAAATCTGATCATCGACATTTCGGATATATACCGCACGCCCAGCCTCATTCACGTACGCATCGATCCAATCCCCTTTGTGTGCCGGGCGATCGATTCGTGTATTTTCATCAACGGGAAGCCGAACAGAAACATGATCTGAAGTCTGGACCACATAGGCGGCTCCTTCTAAATGATGGACCTGCCCCCGGATCTTGGAAAGTTGGCCATTTGCGGTCATTAAATCTTGTTGGACCTGCTGATAGCCCTTGGTCCCTTCCACAATTCCCAAGCCGATAGCCGATTGATGAGAAGTCGGTGCGGGTGTTTGGGAAGTGCATCCTAGTTGCAGCCCTATGATCAAAGATACCAGGACCAGGAAACCTCGCATGTTTTTCTCCTTTCTTGGTTGAGGTTGAACATAGGATTATCCTATCACACTTGCCCTTGGTGTCTAGAATCACTCGTGAGATAGCACCACGACCAAGAGACACCCACCAACTTCTCCCATCCAAATTCCTTCTGAAGTCTCTCCTTGTGATCGATCAAGTCGCATCCCACTCCGGCTTCCTTGTATGCATTTGACGTAGAAGAACAATTCTTTTACTCTGACTTCTTGGAAGTTTTGAGTCCACCATCTTTTATCGCCGTGGTGAATTTTCAGCGAATCGATACTGACCAGACCCCCTCGCCCCCGGGTATTGGCCCCTTCTCCATCTTGGCTCTAATCCCAGGTTCATCCATTCCATTTTTCTTAAAGGAGGTTCTGATGGCCACAATCGCTCGCGTCACCGAAGTCATCGCCAGTTCGAACAAAAGCTTTGAGGATGCCGTCACGGCAGGAATCAAACGTGCGAACAAAACGTTAAAAAATGTTTCAGGAGCCTGGATCAAAGACCAATCCCTGAAAGTCGAAAAAGGGAAAATCGTCCAATACCGGGTCACATTGAAAATAACCTTTGTCCTGACGAATTAAGGAACATGTTGGCGGGAAGGTCTCTCTCCTTCCCGTCCGCAATTCCAACACTTCTGACGAAATAGAATTTCAACCTGCCCTTTTCCCCATGTTTCAAGCCATTTCTTCTCCCTACCTGATTCCTCCCGATCATTCATTTCACTATCGTTCGTCCCCTACTACACCCCCAAAGGGGGCTCCTGGGAAGAAACAATGTGAGACTCGCTTGGCCAGAAGCATCCGCGCCCTCGATGACCTTCAACGGCGGTTTTATGCCCAAGACCGGTATGCGTTATTGCTGATTTTTCAAGCAATGGACGCCGCGGGAAAAGATGGAACCATTCGTGCTGTCATGCGGGGAATCGACCCGACCGGTTGTCAGGTGTTTTCCTTCAAACAGCCCTCACATCTCGAGTTGGACCACGATTTCCTCTGGCGAACCACTTGCCGGCTCCCGGAACGAGGACGAATAGGCATATTCAATCGAAGCTATTATGAGGAAGTTTTGGTTGTTCGGGTTCATCCTGAGTTTCTTACGGCACAAAAACTTCCAAAAATGGTAGAACCTGACATCTGGGAAGAACGAATGGAATCCATCCGTGACCATGAATTACATCTGGCTCGAAACGGCACCATCATTTTGAAATTTTGGCTGAATGTTTCAAAAGAAGAACAACGGCAGCGGTTATTGGCGCGGCTGACTGAACCCGAAAAGTATTGGAAATTTTCTCAAGGTGATTTGGAGGAGCGGAAAATTTGGGGGAAATATATGGGCGCCTACGAATCCGCTTTAAACGCCACCTCCCGCCCTTGGGCACCCTGGTACGCCATTCCGGCAGATCATAAGCCCTATATGCGAATGTGTGTGGCAGACATCATCACCAAAACCCTCAAGAGCCTGAATCCACAATACCCAACGGTAGCCAAGGCCAAATTGAAAGCTTTTGCGGGTTTTCGGAAACAATTGTCCCGAAAGTAACTGCCTTAATCCAAGTCAAAGTATGCTCAATCTCCTCGGCTACATCTTCCCCGGTTGTTCGGTTACCCACTTTCACGAAAAAGGACCAAGATCACATGATTGAAGGCTTTTGGCAGGAAATTCTCCACGTGTGGGAATCTGGAGTTTTGGGAACGAATCTCAGTGAGATCTTCATCGCGATAGGAATCTTTCTGCTTTTCCTTCTGGCGCGTCGCTTGTTTTTCCGCACAACCATTGCCTCCCTCAAAGTCCTGACCAAAAAAACCAAAACAGACATCGACGATCAAGTCATGGAAGCCATCGAATATCCCCTGGAATTTGCCTTTGTTGTCGTCGGATTGTACGTAGCCGGTCAGTTCGTCCACCTCTCCGAAACCCTGGATTTCATTCTGACTCAGGTCGTCCGATCATTAATCGCGATGACGATTTTCTGGGCGCTCTACCGCGTCGTGGATCCACTTTCAAATCTATTCGATCGAGCTATAGGGTTTTTTGGGAGTGCCAGTATGCACGACACGGTCAAAGGGTTTTTTGTGAAGATGCTCAAAGCCGTCATCGTCTGCTTGGGCATTGCCGCCATCTTTCAAGAGTGGGGGTTTAATGTTGCCGCCGTGCTCGGCAGTCTGGGACTCGTTGGCATGGCGGTCGCGCTCGGGGCTCAGGATTTCATCAAGAACATGTTCGCGGGATTGACGATTTTCCTGGATCGGATGTTTGAAAAAGGAAATTGGATTCGCACACCAGATGTGGAAGGCAACGTGGAAGAAATCGGATTTCGTGCCACAAAAATCAGGCAGTTCGATAAGGCCCTCGTCACGATTCCCAATTCGAAGTTAGCCAGCGAAGCCTTGATCAATTTTTCCCGCATGACCCAACGACGAATTTACTGGAAAATTGGCGTGGAATATCGGACCACCCATGAACAACTTCAATTGATTATTCAGGACATCAACGAGTACGTTCATAAGGATGCAGCCTTTGAGACCAACCCCAAAAAGACCAAGACTTTTGTCTTTTTGGATGCGTTCGGTCCGTCAAGCATTGACATCATGTTGTATTGTTTCACCAAGACCACAGTTTGGGGGGAATGGCTGGCCATCAAACAAAGCCTTGCCTACCGAATCAAAGAAATCGTGGAGGGCCATGGTGCAGCTTTTGCCTTTCCCTCTACCTCACTCTATGTAGAAACACTGCCATTTGGAAAACCCGAACCCTTTTCCATCCCGGAAACTCCTTCGGACCCACAAGCCCCATGATTATCCATGCGCACATCATGAAACGATAATACAGTTATCTCCTCTTTCCTCGTCTCTTATTGACCAGCCCTTCTTACTCCCCTACTATATCCCACCCTATCATTTGTCCCCTGATATGGTCAGTCATTCTTCCAAACACCAAAAACCTTCACCAGGAAAACTTTCACATTTTATGGCCAAGCACACGTTTCGATTAGTCTTGATTAAACCTTCTCACTACGATGACGAAGGGTATGTGATCCAATGGCTTCGCTCTTCGATTCCTTCGAACACACTCGCTGCACTGTATGGATTAGCGATGGATGCGGCTAAACGTCAGATCCTTGGGAAGGATGTGGAATTACTCGTTGAACCATATGATGAAACCAACACCGTTATACCCATCAAGAAGATCATGACTTCCATTCAATCATCCGGGCATGGCCTTGTAGGCTTGGTCGGAGTCCAAACGAATCAATTTCCACGCGCGGTTGACTTGGCCGATCCCTTCTTACAGGCAGGAATTCCTGTGGTTATTGGCGGTTTCCATATCAGTGGATGCTTGGCCATGCTCCCTGAACTTCCAGCGGATATTCAAGAAGCCCAAAGAAAAGGTATCACGATTTTTGCCGGCGAGGCCGAGGAACATCTTGATACGCTTCTTCTGGATGCCTATCAAGGCAAGCTCAGACCGCTTTATAATGTGATGGACACCTTGCCTGACTTACAGGATTCTCCCTCCCCCTTCCTTCCGGCCCATATCATTCAGAATACCCTCCGTCGTCTTTCGAGTTTCGATGCCGGTCGGGGCTGTCCTTTCCAATGTAGCTTCTGCACCATCATCAACGTTCAAGGCCGAAAGTCCCGTTGGCGTTCACCGGAGGACATCGAAGCCTTAATCCGGGCCAACTTGGCTTAAGGGATCCGCCGGTTTTTTATCACCGATGATGATTTTGCCCGCAACAAGGATTGGGAGGCCATTTTGGATCGCTGTATCGCGATGCGTGAAAACGAGCAACTCCCGATTTCCTTCACCATTCAAGTCGATACCCTTTGCCATAAAATTCCTCGATTTATCGAGAAGTGCGCCAGGGCTGGCTGTCGGAACGTGTTTATCGGCTTGGAAAATATCAACCCCACCGCTTTAATCGGAGCAAAAAAACGCCAGAATAAAATCGGTGAATACCGGAAAATGGCCCAGATGTGGAAAGATCAGGGTTGTACGACCGTCGCGGGGTATATTCTTGGATTTCCTACCGATACTCCTGAAAGCATTTTTCGGGACATTGCGATCATCCAGAAAGAAATTCCCTTGGACTGCTTGGAGTTTTTTTGTTTAACCCCTCTCCCCGGTTCTGAGGACCATAAAGTCCTCCAGCAACAAGGGGTGTGGATGGATCCGGATATGAACAAGTATGACTTGGAGCACGTCACCATAGAACACCCTCATATGTCTAAGGAGATGTGGGGTCGCACCTACCAAGCAGCCTGGCAACAATATTATTCACTCGATCATGTAGAAACCGTCATTCGCCGGGCAGCCGCCAAAGGCCAGAATATCAATAAAGTGACTTCCTTCCTGACCTGGTTTTATGGCTGTATTACGATTGAAGGAGTGCATCCCTTAGAAGGTGGCATTTTCCGGAGAAAAATGCGGACCATGCGTCGCCCGATGTTCCGACGAGAACATCCTTTGTGGTTCTACCCAAAACGCTTGTTTGAAATCCTTGGGATTGGCATACAATGGGGAATGTTAGTGTTACGATTTCAACGAATATTAAAGCGAGTCAAACTCGACCCCAATAAGGACAGGTACACCGACTTAGCGTTAACTCCCGTCACCGAACAAGATGATGAGGACTTCGGGTTGATGCAGGTGTACGGACCAACGATACCCATTCGCTCTATTTCCCATCCTCCACACCATCAGCCCTCAGCCAGTTCTTCTACCACCTAATGTCTTATCCCTGACACACGAAATACCCGTGAACCCACCAGAAGGGATGTTTCGCCCCTTACCGCACCTTCCCTCCAATATCTTGTAGCACTTTTTGTTTCTTTGAATACGGAAGGCGTTCCAGAGATTGAGAGAATTCCTTTCGCTTCTGGGAAGGAGGCACTCGGTTAAGCCCAAGGGCTTTTTCCATTTCCAGCCGCTTTTGAATGGGTAAGGCTTGAAATTGTGCCCAATGGTCGTTTGCCTTATATTGCCGAGCTCGTCTTCTTTTTTGCATTAAAGACTCTCGGCGATTGTGCGATTGTTCCAATAAGCCTTTGTATTGAGATTCCAGTCGTCGTTGCCGTTCCTGAAATTGCTTCCTCACTCGTTGGATCTTCTGAATGGCTTGCTCACGTTCTTCATCGGACATCTGTTGCCAGCGAGAGGATTGGCGCAAACGCTCCTCATACCCCGCAAAAGGAATTGGGCCAGAGGGTAAAGAATCGGATGTTTCCGAAAGTTCCTCAGACTGAGCCCAAGCAGTTTGTTCCCACCCCATCACCATGAATCCACCTTCCATGACGGCTAATACAAGGCCCCCCCAAAATATGAAAGACAAACATTGAGGGAGGTCTTTATTCCTTCGACTAAAAAACAGGCCCTGACCGGAAAAAGAAAAGCCCATATGGGATCCACCTCCTATTTATGAATCATTTTGGCCCATAGCCCATTCACGGTTCCACCGTATCACAAACACCAAAATGTGCAATGGGAAGCAGGGGCCAGGTTTTTGGTTTTCAACAAAGAACTGACCTTTCCGACTCTCCCATTTTGCCCTTCCCCTCCCAAGGACCTTCCGCCTTACATTACCCCTCCACTGAGGGCCGCGTACCTCCAAAACTTCCAAAAACACCGACTAAGCAAGACCCTTCCCTACCTCCTACTACCCAAAACCGCCCCCCCCCTTTCAGGACCTGTTGGCAACCCAGAAACTTTCTCTTTCTACTTTTGCAGGATTGCGATAAAATCCTGTAGCAAGAGAGGAAAAATTATTAGTGAACCTAAAAAATACCGGGTTTTTTCATAAGACCTTTTGCTAGGAACCATTATGTTTATTCATTTCAATTTGGCATCTCTTCACCAAAAGGAGGGTGGTTATGTCTGAAGCAACTGGAGCCATGTTTAGCGGACACCAATCCAATGGGCGAGTCCTGATCGTAGACGATGAGCCGGATGTTCGTAAAATCGTCAACATGACCTTAACGAAAGCCGGATATGATGTCATTGAGGCAGAGGATGGGGAAAAAGCCATCCAAGAGGTGAAAGAAGGGGAAAACCCCTTACTCTTAGACGTGATTATCTCTGACATTCGCATGCCGAAAGTCAACGGAGTAGAGGCCATCAATTATTTCCAACAACAATGGCCTCGGGTCCCAATAATCGTCCTGACCGGATTCCCAGACATGGAAATGGCCACCGGATTCTTAAAACAAGGCATTGTCGACTATCTTGTCAAACCCGTTGAAAAGGAAAAGTTAATCACCGCGGTCGCCAAAGCCATCGAACAAAGAGAAATCAACCGGTTATAACATGCGACATTTCTCTATATGACTGAATCCGTTTTGCCTATTCAGGAAAGAGGTCATCCTCAATGAGGAACAAAGTCGTCAACCGAATAAAGCCCTATCCTCCTGGTAGGGCTTTATTTTTTTCGGACTTTCTATCCTTCACGTAAGGGAACATTTATGGTGTAAGGGCTCCATTCCGATTTCCAACTTTTTGGGAAGGAAGTCGCTTGTATGGGTACTGCTAGTTCTCAGACACGTATTGTCATTCTTGGTGCGGGGAAGGGGGGTACGTCCCTTCTCGAATCCTTCCTCAACCTTCCGGGAATAACCCTGGTTGGCCTTGCCGATACAAATCCCCATGCTCGGGGCCTACAGGTCGCACGCTTTCATCAGATTCCCATCACCCAGGATCCCTTGGAGCTGATCCAGCGAGAGGATATTCATCTTATTGTGGACGTCACAGGAGATCCGGGCATTCCCACGCTTATTGCCCGCCATAAACACTCGGGGACCGAAGTATTAGGGGGAGCAGCCTCTAAAGTCTTGTGGGACTTGATTCGTCATGAAACCATGATGCAAACACAACTCTTTCAGGCTGAAAAGCTTGCCGGAATGGGAACCTTTGCCTCCGGCATCGCCCATGACATTAACAACCCGCTGTATGTCATCCTGGCAATGGCTGAAGCCATTGAAGATGAACACGATCTTCGGGTGATTCAACAACATGCGGCAAGCATTCGGGATGCGGCACAACGCATTCAGGGAATATCACGAGATATCACCCAATACGCGAGAGCGACCCACACCCTCGATTCCATTAATGTAGATGTGCAGGCCAAATTAGAGGAAGCTCTTACCATCGCCCGTTATGCGACGACCTTCCACGAAATCACCATCAACAAACGTTATGAAACCAACAGTGATATCTGTGCCAAACCGGAGGATATCTTACAGGTCCTCGTGAATTTAATGACCAATGCCATCCATGCCATGGAAGGCAAAGGATGTCTGACCCTGTCCACCGAGAAAATTAACGGGGCGATTCAAATCGGGATCTCTGACACGGGATGCGGAATTCCATCGGAAAATCTTGAGAAAATATTCGACCCTTTCTTTACCACAAAACCCAACGGTAAGGGCACGGGACTCGGACTTTACAACGTCCGAACTCTCGTCCGTAAATATCAGGGAGAACTCACGATCGAAAGCACCCTGGGAGAGGGCACAACATTTCGATTGCAGTTCCCGAGCATGTCCTCCCCCTAGAATTATTTGGCAGGATCTCCTCCATGGCTACCACAAAACCCATGAAGAAAAAGAAGGGCCTCACACAAAAGCTCGTCCTGTCCATGTTATTGGTGGGAGCCCTTCCCTTGTTGATTGGCCTCTTATTGGCCTTTTACCAAGGAACCCAAAAAATTCGTGAAGTCAATGGGGCAAGCTTCGAAGCGCTGGCCACTGAAACGGCCAGAAAACTTGACCTGGTCGTCGCAGAAGAGCTTTCCCGGACGGCCTTACTCACGACTAATATTCATATCATCCAATTATTGGAAAAAAAACGGGACTCACTGACTGGACTGAGTCCTGAACAACTCAAAAATTTGCTCAAAGAAGAACAACAAGTATGGGAAGGGGAGGACCCTTCTTTTCTCGAAACCATCACCAAAAGCCCGATCGTTGACACGCTTCAACAGCATGTCGGAGGCACTTATATCGATCCCGGACATCCTGTCCCCATCATTACCCGGTCGGCTACTCGGGCACTCTACATCACGGATATCGCCGGCCGGCTCGTCGCCAGTTTGGATTCAGCCACCCCGTACTTAAACGGAGAGGAAGACTGGTGGAATGGGGCCCACCACAATGGAGTCGGACAACCGTACTTCGGCCCCGTGGTCTTCAATGAACGATTTCAGACTTACACCTTCACCGTCGCGCTCCCCATCATGGATAGTCTTCGGTACGAAGCGATCGGAGTCCTCCGCCGAATCTATGACGCAAAAGAATTTTTTGCGCCATCAATCGATACCATCCGATTTGGAGAGACCGGTCATGTGATGTTGATCGACAGCCGGGGAATCGTCCTGAGTTGCCCCATTCTTCCTACAGGAACGTCCCTCCAAGACCCCGAACTCATTTCGCTGGTTAATCCGATGAATCCCGGGTGGACTCCAGCTTCCAGTGATGGGCATGGGGGAAGCGACATGTCCATCATCGGCTTCGCTCCCTTATCCAACAGCAGCCGCATCACGAAGGCCTCAACCGGGCAAGCGTGGCACATGTTCGTCTGGCAATCCTCGACGGAATTATTCGGTCCTATTGAGCAATTTTTCCGATGGACCGCGACATTTGGATTATTAGGGGTCGGATTACTCGTAACCCTCGGGTATTTTGCCGCACACCGAATCACGGCTCCCATTCGCCAGCTCCAGGATGCCGCACGCCAGATTGGTCGTGGGGAGTTTCAGGATCCGATTGAGATCACCACCGGTGATGAAATCGAAGAATTGGCTGAAGAGGTCAATCGGATGAACCAACAACTGGCCTCTCAATTCGCCGGTCTGGAAAGTCAAGTGGAATTAAAAACTCAAGAAGTGAAATTTTTGCAAGAATCTACCTCTCAAATCCTGGACAGTGTGCCTGATCCAGTGATTATGATCACCCCACAACAAACGATCGAATACCTCAATCAAGCCTCGAAAACCGCGCTTGCCATCACAAATGGCGACTTGATCGGGGCACCATTCTTCGACCTCCTTAATCTCGATCCGCCCACCCAGGCCCGATTGGAACAAGAGATGCAAGCCCTCCAGATGACAGTCCTCTCGCCCTCCAGCTCTGACGAGACCGCCTCCACGGAAGCCGCCCTCAAGGATCCACTCGTTCCCACCAACTGGGAGGATCCCAGCGGAAAACGGAGTGAGTTACGGTTGAATCATCGCACCTACCGGTACCGTTGGTTCGCCGTGCAAACTCACCCTGGAAATGATCTAGGGGTAGGATTGGTCCTTCGTGACACGACCGAAGAAAGCGTCTTGCAAGATAAGCTGATTCAAGGAGAAAAGTTAGCCAGCCTTGGAGTATTGAGCGCCGGAATCGGTCATGAACTCAATAATCCTCTTGTGGGGGTCATCGGATTGGGAGAGGCCATCCAGGATGAAGACAATCTGGAAAACATCAAAGAATATGCCAAAGGCATCGTACAACATGGCAAACGGATGGCCTCGGTCGTCCGAGATTTTACCGGGCAGGTTGGTAGTCAATTCTCAGAATCCCACAGTCTGGTCAACATCAATGAACAATTGGAACGCGCTCTGGCAGTTGTCCAATCTCAAATTAGTTCCGCTCAAATCTCTGTGACGACAAACTTTTCTCCTTTACCCCCTTTTCGAGCAAAAGCCTATGAACTCGGGCAAGCCCTGACCAACATCCTCACCAATGCATTTCAAGCCCTCGCCCAAGGAGGGGCAGTTGAAATCACCACAACACATGAGGATCACACCATCCACATTTCCGTCAAAGATTCAGGCGGAGGAATCTCGCCGACACATCTCCCGAAAGTGTTTGACCCGTTTTTTACCACGAAAAGTCAAGGAGAAGGTTCCGGGCTTGGACTGACCGTAGCCCATCGTATCATCACCAAACTGGGCGGGAAGATTTGGCTGGATAGCGAACTCAATGAAGGAACCGTCTGTCACATTAGTTTTGAGGTTCCCCCTTCGGCCCCAGCCAAGGGAAAGGAGTAACCGATGCTGAGGAAAACGTTGGCATGCTCAATCATGTGGCTTCTGATCACCACGATTGCAGGATTGGGCCTTATGGTCCTGGCCAAAGACTCAAGCACATTTAAGAGTCTTTCTCCAACCAAAGTCGCTGATTATGTCCATTCCATCATCGAGGCCGATCGAAAAATCTATACCACCCATGTCGTGAAACGGATGCAAGAGCAAGGTATCGTCCGCGCTCAAGAAGACTGGGAGAGTAAAAATGCCATTCCCTTACCCGCCCAATTCCTTCATTATTCCAGCAAACTCGTGGCAGAAACCGGCAATGGCATACGATTTCGCCTTATAAGTCTTTGGCCGATTCATAGACGAAATGGCCCAGCCACAGAATTTGAACGCACCGGACTCGAACAATTGCACCAGACCCCTAATACCCCCCAACGCGGAGTCGTCAAGAGTGGAAAGAAGAATTTTTTTCAAGCTATTTACCCAGACAAAGCCATCTCCACTTCATGCATTAACTGTCACAATGCGCATCCGTTAAGTCCTAAACGAGACTTTAAGACTGGCGATGTCATGGGGGGAATCGTCATCACGATTCCATTGGAAAAATGATTTGTCCTTTATAATGAACTGTTCGGGCAATCATCCAAACTATTCAGTAATATAAAAAAATTCTTCCCGAATGATTTTGCCGTTTTCTACCGTGAACAAACCCATTTCTTCCATGGACATTCGCTGTCCTAAGTGTTTGGGAGTCACATCAAAAGTAAAATGGGCGATAAATCGATTGCCATGAGGAAAAGGGCCATGGACGTCTCCGCCATGAATCTCATGATTTTCTACCCACCATTGATTTTTGGCCTTGATTGCCTCAATCCCCGTCTCGGTTTGATTCATACCTGGCATCGGAACGGCCTCCACGCTTACGATATCGCGGCTGTATAGCTTCTCGATGGCTTCTAAATTTTTCCCGGCTCGACACAGTTCGACCAACTCCTTTCCGACATCCTTCACTGCCATGCCACACTCCTTTGTTTAAACTGTACGTAATGTTTGTACCAACAAAGCCATTTGCCTGAAAAAGTTTCCTCTCAAATCAATATACTCCATTCCGCTCCCCGGCATGGGCTCCACACTCCCGGAATCTGGATTCGCTCAGAAAACCTTTCATGAAGCTCACTTGCGGTGTACGATCTTAATGGTTCATAACTTTATCAAGTTCATTCAACCGGAGACCATTCTCATCCTTTTCTTTCATCTCTAGTTATGGAATAGTGGACCCATGATTTCCGTAATAAGGAACGTTTCAATCCTGGCATTGCTGATTGGAGTACCATGGTTTCTGACTGTTTCGACTTTTGCTCAAGCCGAAGGTCCCGATAGCCCAGTATCACGATTACTGAACGACATCAAGACCTTAAGCAGCCCAGCGCTTCAAGGACGACAGGCCGGGACTCCCGGAGGACATCTTTCGGCTGACTTCGTGGCGGAGCGATTCAAAACACTGGGTTTAACATCTCTTCATTCTCCAATACCAGAAATTCCATTCGGAGAATGGTTTCAACGAATCCCCCTTCGAGCCAACCGGCTCCGGCAACCCACTCATCTGATTCTATCCACCTCACATTCAGCCCGGGAAAGCATGATTCAATCGTTTCAAATTGGAAACGACTATCTTCCTGTTCTCGACTCCCCTTCCGTGAACATCACGGCTCCGGTCATTTTCGTGGGATATGGAATCGTAGACCCCGCCCGTCATCGTGACGACTACCAAAGCCTTGAGGTTCAAAATCGTATCGTCATATTCCTAAGAGGCAAACCATCAACATACTCACGATGGGTCACGCATAAGGAAAAAGCTCAATGGGCAAAGGAAAAAGGGGCCGCAGGCTATCTCACCGTGACCGGTCCCCTCCTGAATAGATACGAAGCCCGTAAAGGTTTAGGACAGCGACCGTTAGCTATCTACGCTGCCTCACCCGATTATCGACCCATTCCAGGGGCATGGATGGACGGAAGGTCAACCGACTCCATCCTGCAATCGATTGGAACTTCCTTGGAGACCCTCCAAGTGTCTGCTGATACACCAGTATCTTTAAGCAGCAGAGAATTACCCCTACTGGCTTCCCTTCAATGGACGGGGCAATCCACCACAGGATCGTTAATAAATGTGCTGGGAGTCATACCAGGCATACACCCCACGCTTAAAGAGGAAACGATAATCCTGGGGGCACACCGAGATCATTTCGGAAAACAAGCTGGCCTTGTGTTTTCCGGAGCGGACGATAATGCTTCGGGGACCGCCGTAATGTTGGAAACCGCCAGAAGATTCATCAAGGAGAACCTCCGGCCTCAAAGAACTCTTCTATTTGTGTCGTTTGATGGGGAAGAACGCGGCCTTTTGGGTTCCCAACATTACATCAATAACCCAATCAGACCACTCGAGAAAACAAAGGCCATGATTAATTTAGATCATATTGGGATTGGAAATGGATCATTCACGGTGGGAGTTACCCGACTTGATAAATCGGTTATCAAACAAGCGGCACAACGAGAAGGCATTTCAGAACGCATAAAACTCTATGGATACTTTCCGGGAGGAGATCATGTGCCTTTTTATCAGGCCGGTGTACCTACCATTACCATCGTGAGTGCGGGTGTCCATCCACACTTTCATCAGGCCACAGATCGGTTCGATTCGATCAATCCTGAAATCGTTCAAGCCGCTTCACATTTGGTTTTTACTCTCGCTAAACAACTAGCCAACCTGGATTAAGATGCCTATTTTTTTGCCAGAAAAATCAAAGCGATTGACAATAGTTTAAATTTAAACTATATATACAAAAACTATCATGGATGTGTTTGATTTAAAAGACGACCCCTATCTGAATGTCCTGCGGCCCTTGGTCGAGGCCTATCAAGCCATTTTTGAAGTGGGGGATCGGCATATTCGTTCCATGGGGCTCACTCCTCCCCAGTTTGACGTGATCGCGGAGCTTGGGGGAACTGATGGCATGACCTGCGTCGAACTCGCCCAGTCCACCCTCCTGGCCAAAGCCAGTTTAACAGGAATCATCGACCGCCTAGAGGGCAAACAATTAGTAGAGCGTCAGCCAGTCCCCGAGGATCGTCGGGCCACCCATATTCGATTAACGAAACAAGGGGAACGCGTCTATCGAACCAGTTTTCCAGCCCAAGTCAACATGATGCGCCCTCTCTTTCAACGGGCTCTTTCCGAGAAAGACGTGGCGGTATTACGCAAATTGCTCCTGCGTCTACGGGATAGCTGTCGAAACCAGCAAGAGCACTCCCCTAGTGCTCCTGAAACGAATGATACTGTGAAAAAGTAATTAAAATATTTATAGGCAGCGGAGGAACCAAGCATGAAAGTCATTGTCGTCGGAGCAACAGGCACCATCGGAAGTGCGGTCGTCAAAGAATTAGAGCAGCGACACGATATCGTGAAGGTCGGCAGCTCAAACGGGGATGTCCAGGTGGACATGGGGTCACCGGATTCGATTCGTGAGATGTATCAAACAATCGGCAAGGTCGATGCCGTCGTCTCCACCGCCGGACAAGCTCACTTTGGTCCGCTGACCTCTCTTTCTCGGAAAGAATTTGATGTCGGAATCAACAGTAAATTCATGGGGCAGGTTAATCTTGTCTTATTGGGCATGGATTCGATGAATGACGGTGGCTCCTTTACCCTCACGAGCGGCATATTGAGTCAGGACCCTATTCCTGGAGGCGCAGCCGTGACTCCCATTAACGCAGCAGTCGAGGGATTCGTATTGGGCGCATCCATTGAAATGCCACGCGGATTGCGCATCAATGCCGTCAGTCCCGGAGTCTTAGAAGAGTCGATGGACCGTATCGGTTCATTTTTCCGCGGTCATGTTCCCGTTCCGGCGTGGAAAGTCGCCCTGGGCTACAGCAAAAGTGTAGAGGGTCGTCAGACCGGACAAGTCTTCGCGGTACAGTAACCCAGAAAAAACCTTCTAGAGGAATCATTCTCATGAATCAAACAACGCCCACCCCTGAACGAATCTTTGAGGCTCTGTGGGGCCATCAACGAACCGCAGCTCTCAAAGCGGGAGTTGAACTCGACGTGTTCACGGCCATCCATGAAGGCAATCGAAGTCCTTCCTCCCTGGCCAATCGTTGCCAAGCCTCAGAGCGGGGCCTGCGAATGCTCGCCGATTATCTGACGATCCTCGGGCTGGTGAATAAAAAGGGCGGCGAATACTTTTTGAATCCCGATTCGGAAATGTTTCTTGTGAAAGGAGCCCCAACGTACGTAGGTGGTGCCCTGGAATTTATGCTGGCGGACCCCTTGTATAACGGGTTTCGACAGCTGACCGACGCGGTACGGAAAGGAGGAACGGCCCTGGATGAGGAAGGCACCACCGCAGAAGAACATCCCGAGTGGGTCACCTTTGCCAAGGCCATGATCCCGATGATGATCGCTCCGGCTCGATGGATCGGCGATTACCTGGTTTCCCAATCCGTCTCCGTGGAAAAGGTTTTGGATATTGCCGCAGGTCATGGGATATTTGGGATTGAGATTGCCAAGCAATACCCTCACGCCCGAATCATCGCTGTGGATTGGGCCAACGTTCTCACCGTGGCTAAAGAACAAGCTCAGAATGCTGGTGTCAGTGACCGGTATCTGACGATCCCGGGCAGTGCCTTTTCCGTAGAGTATGGAGCGGGCTATGACCTGGTCCTCTTAACCAATTTTCTGCACCATTTTGATGTTCCCACCTGTGAAGACCTGCTGAAAAAAATTTACGCATCCGTAAACGACGGCGGGAAGGTCATCACGGTAGAATTCGTCCCGAATGACGACCGGATCACTCCGGAATCTGCAGATTTTGCCTTAGTCATGTTGGTGACCACTCCATCAGGAGATGCCTATACCTTTAAGGAATTGGATGCTATGTTCAGGAATGCCGGATTTGGATCGAGTGAAATCCACGCCGTCCCAGGCTCGAAGGAACACGTGATCGTCACCCATAAAGGTTCGTAACCATGAGTTCTGCATCGGTTCATCATAAAACCCTGATCTATGTGGTCGATCCTATGTGCTCCTGGTGTTGGGGATTTTCTCCGGTGTTCGACGACCTGATCCAGAGCTATCAGGATCAGGTTCCCATTCACATCATGATGGGAGGCTTACGGCCTGGCAATACCGAACGGTTTGATGAGCCCCGACGTTCCTACATCCTTGGCCATTGGCGTGCCGTGCATGCACGAACAGGCCAACCCTTTAATTTTGAATTTCAGATGGGACCAACGTTTATTTATGATACTGAACCGGCTTCCCGGGCCATGATCGTGATGCGAAACCTTGATCCCTCTCGAGAGCGAGCGTATCTCCGAGCCATTCAAGAAAGCTTTTACGTTACCAATGCCGATGTCACCAAGGAAGACATCTTGGCAGACTTGGCCAGCAACCTTGGCCTTGATCGGATGGTTTTCTTGGAACATTATCGCGACCAACGGCACAGACACAGCGTATGGGCCGAATTCGATCAGGCCCGCCAGTTAGGGGTCAATGGCTTTCCGACTCTCTTGGGACAAGAAGCAGACAACGTGATAATCCTGACGCACGGGTACCGGCCCTTTCAGGAGCTCAAGCCGGCCATCGATCGGTGGTTAAACGTTCCGGTTCCGGCTTAACCATAGAAAGTGTGGAACTGAACCACCCTTTACTTAACTCTCCCCTACGGATTTTCTGACAGGAGGTTATCCAATGTTACTACAGAAACGAATGCTCAACATCATCAGCCTCATGATTGGAGCAGGCTTGATCTTTGCCTCTCCTGCTCTTGGCGAAATGTCCAAATGGAACCTGGACAAAGACCATACCACCCTCGGGTTTGAAGTGGCGCACATGGTTGTGTCAAAAACAAAGGGAAAATTTACCGAGTACACCGGGGTGGTGGAAATGGATCCGGACAAGCAGGACTTCAAGACCATCTCTGCCGTAATTCAGACGGCTTCGGTCACCACCGACCACAAAAAACGAGATGACCATCTTCGAAGCCCGGACTTCTTCGACGCCAAAACTTTCCCGACCATGTCCTACAAGATGAAAAGTTACAAGAAGACCGGGGACACCTACACCGCCGTGGGTGACTTCACGTTACGAGGAATCACGAAAGAAATCACCTTGACGGGAACATTTAACGGTGTGGCCAAAGACCCCTGGGGGAACACCCGAGCGGGATTTACCGCAGAGGGCACCATCAATCGTCAAGATTATGGCATGAGATTCAGCAAACTCTTGGATAATGGCGGATTGATGGTCGGCGATGTAGTGAAGCTGAGACTGGAAATCGAAGTAATCAAGGAAAAGAAAGCGGAAAAAGTCAAACGATAAACCGAAAAGTACGATGATCAAATGGGAAGGCGGAGCCAAAAACTCCGCCTTCTTTTTTGATGGTTACGCCGGGATCAACATCTGGCAAGACCCGACCAGACCGTCTTTCACCTGACCCGTTGGATCCTTGTGAAATTCCACGATCACACGTTCTTGCTGATCGGTCGGAATTCGCGAATCCCGCAATATCCAATCTTTCGCATTCAGCTCGTCGATCAGTGCATGCTCGGGTAAATCTTCTCCCGTAAAATAGGTTTGGGTCACAAACTCGGAAACCCCTTTGGCTCGAACCGAGAAATGCAAATGCGGGGGGCGATACCAATCATCCGCAGCCGGATAGAATCCCGGTAGAATCGTCTTAAACTGAAATCGGCCCTGTTCATCGGTTATCGCTTTCCCAAAGTATTGGAAATGTTCGTCATAGACTCGTTCGATGAGCGTTCCAGTCTTCGGATGGGAAAACGTCAGGTCGGCCGAGGAATCTCCACGATGATTGTAGCGACCGGAAGCATTGGCCTGCCATAAGACCACCGTGGCAGATGGAAGGGGTTGACAGAGTTCAGGCCCCGCTTCTTCGCGGGAAAGGCTCCGAAGTAATTGCCCACGGAAATAAATGACCTGCCCTCGCGCCACTCCGGATCGACCTTGGACACGAGTCAAATCATCATCGTTCGCCAGGACCAAGGGGGTCGTCGCGGAAGAAGTTTCCCGAATGGGATGCGCCACAACATGATCAAAGGGAAAAAAGGGACCCCGCGTTTGCCTCGGAGTCAAAATGGTCGGACAGACTAAAGCTAGACTAAGAGTTGGGGTTGCTAGGAGTCCGGCGAAGCCGAGAGCCCCCAGCAAAAATTTTCGTCGGGGCACATCTGATACTGGACCTGGATGGGTACCGGACGGCGGAATCTCACGCCAATGGTCAACGCCACCCTGTTCCTGAATATCTTTCTCCATATTCTTTTTCCTTCCTTGACTACTCGTGGTTCTGTTTCCTCAGTGCACACCCTCAATTTCCGATGACCAAATGGCCTGGCCAATATTCATCCCCAAACCTTTGCTCTTGAAAAGAGAATTTATCATAATAGAGGAGACAAGTTGAGCACCCGATGACCGATACACCCCCAACCCCCCTCAGCAATTTCGATGAAGAAGCCGCTCTCCGGATCATTATGGAGGGAACGGCCACGGAAACCGGCGAAGGGTTCTTCGAAGCCTTAGTGGAGAACCTCGCCAAGGCCCTCAAGACACATGGTGCGTTCGTGACGGAATACAACCGCGAATGCCGGAGAATGCGTGCGCTCGCCTTTTGGATGGATGGCGGATGGATTAAGGACTGGGAAATGGATATCAACGGAACACCCTGCGAAGCGGTGTATGAATCCGCCAACCTGGTCCACTTCCCTGACAACCTCCTCGATTTGTACCCCAATGATCCCGATGTCAAGGCCGTGCAAGCCGTCAGCTACCTGGGTATGCCCCTAATCGACCTAGACGGAACGATCTTAGGACATCTTGCGGTCATGGATACCCAACCCATGCCGGAAGAACCTCGCGTCCATGCCATATTTCGCATTTTTGCCGGACGGGCCGCGGCGGAGTTGCGACGATTACGCGCTGAATCCGGGATACGAGAACGGGAAGAAAAACTCGGTCGGTTGGTCGACAGCGCGATGGATGCCATTATCGAATTGGATAACTCCCTTCGTGTTACCCGAATGAACCCGGCTGCCGAGCAGGTCTTCCAATGTCAGGCTGACAAGGTGGTCGGCAAAGACTTCGCGCCGTTCCTCACACCCCAAGATCACCAAAAATTGCAGGCCCTGATCAGGGATTTGGATTCCCGCCCGGAAGGTCAACGATATCTCTGGATCCCCGGTGGATTGACCGCCTTGCGAGCCAATAGGGAAGAATTCCCGGCCGAAGCGACACTCTCCCGTTTCGACATGCAGCGACAGACGTTTCACACCCTCATCCTCCGAAACGTCGACGAGCGGCTCAAAGCCGAACAAACCATCAAAGCCTTAACGGTGGAGACGGAGTTTCTGAAAGAAGAACTTCATGAACTCCAACATTACGGAGAAATCATCGGCCAGAGTCCTTCTCTCCTGCGGGTACTCCGGGATATTCAACAAGTCGCGAATACGGACACGACCGTTCTCATTCTCGGTGAGACCGGCACAGGGAAAGAAGTGATGGCCCGAGCCATCCATTCCAACAGTCCCCGCCTCGATCATCCCTTCGTCAAGGTGAATTGCGCGGCGATTCCTGCGACCCTCATCGAGAGTGAATTTTTCGGGCATGAACAAGGCGCGTTTACCGGAGCCACGAAAAAACGAGAAGGCCGATTTACCCTGGCGGATGGCGGAACGATCTTTTTGGATGAGATTGGGGAATTGCCCCTCGATCTGCAAAGCAAACTCTTGAGGGTACTCCAGGAGGGCGAGTTTGAACCCGTCGGAAGTTCTCGGACCCAAACCGTCAATGTTCGCATCTTGGCTGCCACCAATCGGGATCTCAAACAAGAAGCTCAGAAAGGCACGTTCCGAGAAGATTTGTTTTATCGATTAAATGTCTTTCCGCTCCAGATTCCCCCATTGCGCGAAAGAGGAGATGATATCAAACTGTTGGCCCAAACCTTTGCCGACCGGTTTGCGCAACGGATGGGGCGATCCGTGGCACCCCTTTCCCCGACATGTTTGGACCGCCTGAGCCGATACCCATGGCCAGGGAATATTCGGGAACTCCAGAATGTGATCGAACGCGCGGTGATTACCTCCCAAGATGGGGCTCTGAATATGGAACGGGCTCTCCCGGATGTGGATGAGAAAGCCTCAAACCGTGGCAATGGAGACATTCAAAATAGGGAGCCTCGAATTCACACTCTCCAAGAATTACAAGACTTCGAACGGCAAAATATCCTTCGGGCCTTGGAATCGACCGGCTGGAAAGTCTCCGGCGAGCAGGGTGCTGCTCGTCTCCTTGGCATGAATGCCTCTACCCTCGCCTCCCGCATTAAAACCCTGGGGATTTCTCGGGATAAGTAGTCTCTACCGAACCTTCCTTCTCTCAACTCCTCTTCATCCGACATCCATCTCGGAGTACACCGCGTCTTTTTTCCCGAATTTTGGCAAAACAATCTTGCGAAATTTCGTAAATTGCGAGATTTCGCAAATATTAAATTGTCCCAATAATAATCATATAATATTGTTTTTATTGCAAAATTTTTAATTTTACCTATTGGCATCCCTTCTGCAATTCCAGCAAGCATGACAAAAAAGGAAAACAATACCACGAGCAAAGAGGCCATCGCCAAAAAGACCATGCGCATGTTTTTTCAACTATTACTCAACAACAGGCCCCCTGGGTGTTCGACGACGAAACAAATCAGCCAAACATCCATCGAGGAAATCCCGGAGTCAGAGCCGGGCCCTCCCGAATCAGCCAAGAAGGAGATTGTGCCATGAAACGAATCGGATTTTTCATCTATGGAACCCTGTGCTACCTATCATTTTTAGGGATCTTTTTGTATGCCATCGGATTCTTGGGAAATATCGGCGTCCCGACGACTATCGATGGAACCCCACAGATGGGCTTCTGGCCGGCCTTGGGTATCAATACCCTGTTGCTCGGGATATTCGCCGTGCAACATAGCCTGATGGCCCGGCAAGGCTTTAAGCGATGGTGGACCCAATACGTCCCCAAACCGATCGAACGAAGTACCTATGTGCTGTTCACGAATATTGCCCTGGGTTTAATGTTTTATTTTTGGCAGCCGATGGGTGGCGCCGTTTGGCAAGTGCAAGAAAGCTGGGGGCAAGGGCTCCTATATGGCGTGTATGCCTTGGGCTGGGGCATCGTGTTCATCTCCACCCTGCTGATCAACCATTTTGATTTGTTCGGGATGCGCCAGGTGTGGCTCTATTTACGAGGACAAGAATACACCCCTCTGAAATTTAAGACTCCCGCACTGTATGACCGAGTGCGGCATCCCCTGTATGTCGGCTGGTTGCTCGTCTTCTGGGGCACACCCACGATGACCTCCGCGCATTTGGTCTTTGCCATCATGACGACCGTGTATATTCTGATGGCCATTCAATGGGAAGAGAAAGACCTGGTCTCCGCGCATGGCAAAGCCTATGAAGATTACCGACGCCGCGTACCCATGCTCATCCCCAGCTTGTTCAAGAAGGACTTGGGGAAATTAACGACCCCAACTTCCAGCGCGGCTTGAGGAAAATCCTGAAGAAAGAACGATAGAGAGCGTGGCCAAGAAAGTCTTGGCCACGTTACTCAAATAAACCGAGTGAATGTTCCAAGGAGGCAAGAAAACAATGACGACACAACACCTGGCCAAAACACACCACATTCCACATCAGATCGACTGGCAACAATGGGGCATATATGGATTTCTGTTCTTCTTCCTGAAAGGGATATTGTGGGCCATCGCACCCATACTCATTTACCAGTTTCACTAACCTTGGGACGATACCCAAGAATTACCGTCCGGCCTCAAGAAAATTATACCCTTCTTTAAGAAGTACTAACGCAAGGAGGGATCCGACCATCACGACAATTATTCCGACGATGCCTACGAAGAAGCTTTTTAAAAAGGATAGATTTTTATCGGGCCATCGTCCCCTAGTGATAAATTTCAGAAATGTGCGCCTACATATTACAATAATTCACATCATAGATCGGGAAGAATTGGCGAGACAAATCCCGCTATAAGTACTAGCGCAATCGTTGCCAGGGTTTCCACTATTTCCTCTCTTTTCGCACTATCCGACAAGTTCTCAAAAATCCCAGCCCAATAATTCCCTCGTTAGCATCCTGCTCGATACGGACTCAATTTACTTTCTTCCTTTCAAAGGTTAGAAGGTCGTTGGATGGACAACCTATGTTTATTCCCAATCTCAGACATTTGTCCTACTGCATCTGGCCAGCCCTCGAATTTGGGCATATTCCTGAACATTTCCACAAAAACTCGCACGGAAGAGCACCAACCATTACTCGCCAAACAAGGGCAACTGCGTCGCAGAGTCTTAGAACAGTACTTGGTCAATAATCACCTATTAATTACCCATGCTGTTCAGGCCTGGAAGGAATCGGCGTGCCCAAAAGAGAGGAGAAAAACTCAGATTACTGTGCCTGCACCATGTTAAATTGACAAAACTCTCAAACTTGGTATCGTTGCCTACCAAGATAAAAGAAGAATACCCCGTGGCGGATGACCGGGGATGGAGTGTCACCCGTGACATCCATACAATACAATTTTCATGAAATTCATTGGTAACCGCCGGCTCATCCGCTCCTGGCTGATTTGTTGACGAAACCATATCTTTACTATTTCAATTAATGGGAGGAATACATTGGTGATGAATCTTCGAATCTCTTGGATGATAGTTGGATTGATTGGAATGGTGGTCTTTCTTGGATTCACGGGTTGTAAATCGACGGGAACCAGCGAGGAAGGAGCCATGCAAGAAACGGAAATTGCTCTCGAACCTGTCCCACGGGTGAAAGCACCATATGAAGGCCGTACGATTGCCGTGGTGGCGTTTCCCGACAAAAACGTGTTGTCTGCTAATCCGTGGCTTAAATCCTGGCTCGGACGTGCCTCCCGGGACTATTCGGTTGGATTTCTCTTGGAAGCCGGGTTTCGAGTAGTAGAAGACCAAAGTGGGGAATTACAGGCTGTGGTGAAGGAACTCGAATTTGGACAGACTGGTATGGTAGATCCGGCCAAGGCTGTGGAGATTGGGAAAATGGCAGGGGCAGAACTGATGTTTCTCGGTGCGGTGATCGATTTCAGCGAAGTGAAAACTGGTGGGAAAAGGAAGTTCCACATTCCCGGGTTCAATATTGGATTGGGAGGGGAAACCATCAATTATGAAGTTCAGACGTCTGGACGGATCATCGATGTGAAAACACGCGAAATTTTAGCCTCTTCCACCGCAGGATATAACAAGCAATATGACGTGGGAGGGGGAAGCCTTTCGACAGATTATGGCAGTGTGGGTTCCGAACAGGAAACGATTTCCAGGCAAGAAAGCACCGTAAAAATATTTCAAAAAGCGTTAAATTCCCTCACCATAAAGCTGGTGAAGAAGCTGAATGCTCGGGGGAATGATGGGTAAGGGCACACAAACCCTCATCCGATTGAAAAGAGGAATTCAGAAGTTAGGTGCCAACCGAATTGGAGAAAAGATGACGGGGACCTTAGGAATTCTTGTGGTTGGACTTCTCCCATTCATAGCCATCCCGGTGCCTGATTCTTTGTCCAAGACATGGAGATCGGTTTCCCCACCACTCCCAACTCAGTCCTCCAAAGGACATCTCGTGGCTAGAACCACCCTATCCGATAGGCCGGACTATGGAAAAAGGGAAGAGATGACCCAAGAGCATTTTCTTCCCGGCATCCAAACAGTTGCACAACAGACCTCCAAAAAAAAACAAGAGCGAGGTATTGTGGTCACCCCTTCCCTTGGGACACAGGCTACAAACCAATCAAAACGGTGGGCCGTGGTGATTGGGATCAACGGGTATACACATGTTCCCCCGTTAAATTATGCGTTAAAAGATGCGCAAGCTGTGGCGGAGAAACTCGAATCCTTAGGATTCGACAAGGTAATTCGAATCGAGAACGAGGCGGCGACCAAAGGGGGAATTGAGCGAGCCTTGAATGCGTTAAAAACCCAGGTTGGGCCCCATGATAGCGTGCTGATTTTTTATGCCGGGCATGGACAGACCGAAACACTGGCCGATGGGAGTCAAATGGGATACTGGGTGCCGGTGGATGGAGATGTGAACAACTACATCGCCACGGCGATTTCTATGGACACCCTTCGCTTGCTCTCACAAGCCATTCCCGCCCGGTATGTTCTGTACGTCATTGATGCCTGTTACTCCGGGTTGGCCCTTCGTCAAACCTGGCACAGTGATGGACAAACTCTGGTGCGCCAAATCATTACCGCAGGCCGTGGCGGCGAGGAAGTCTTAGAACAAGATGGACATGGCGTGTTTACGCGACAACTTTTGCATGCCTTAAATGGGAGGGCCGATGGTAATGGAGATGGTACCATAACGGCCAGTGAACTGGGGGTCTTTTTGCAATCCGAGGTTCCCATCCAATCAAGCGGAAGGCAGCATCCGGTTTTTGGAAGATGGGCTGGAGAAGAGGAATTCATTTTCCCAGTTCCCGAGGGAGCCCCACCTCACGCCCCCTCCCGTCCAACTCCAGTTGCGGCCCAATCCCAAAACAGGTCCAAACAGCAGGTTCGGGTCATGGTCATGATTCCCGAAGTGTTAGATGGGAAGCCGGTCACCCACCCATCATCCGAGTCCGCCGTGATCGGAAAACTTCTGGATTCGGGATTTCAGGTCATTGATCAAGGTCAAATCAATGAAATTCGAAGTCCGAATCAGGTCCGAACGTTTTTGGCCACGAGGAATTCAGGTCCGGCCCAAAAGATGGCCCGAGATTATGCATCGGATGTCCTCATTCTTGGTGAAGGGGTGGGAGAGCGAGCAGGAAACATCATGGGCACCAGTCTCATCTCTTCGCAAGCAAGAATTCAGGTCAAGGTCATGCTGACCACCAACGGGCAAATATTGGCCTCCCGTACCGTCGAATCTGCAGGGGTTGCCCTGGCCCCAACATTGGCCGGGAAGAAAGCGCTTCAGAAAGCCGGAGAACAATTAGCAGAGGTTGTTCTCAAAGATTTGCAGGCCTTGGGAAAAAACTAACCTGTAAGGTTATGGTTTTTGCCTTCTTTGGCCAACGCGAAGACTTCCGAGTAGCCACGTTTTCGAGGCGAATTTGTCCATCTAGAAGGTAACACCTCTTCCAGCTATGAAGGAATGATGGTGCTAGAACTGGCGTGCCCCCTTTAAACGGCTCCGACGCCTATGTTACAGCCTAGGGAACAGTCTATTACGAAGTCCAAAACACGGCCAGCCAAATAGTCTCTTCCGCTGGATCGGTCCACTCCACCCGATGCCGGAGATGAGCCGGAAGAAACAAGGAGTCACCGGGGTCTAACTCTTTCACCGACTCTTGGTGTTCAATCTTGATGATGGCTCTCCCCTTGAGCACCACCACCCATTCATCCTCTGATTGGTCATACCAAAAACCCTGAGGCGAAGCTTGGCCCTTCGACACGATCCGTTCGATCCGCACCTGATTTTTCGCGAGCAGGGTTTCAACAAATTCCTTTTTCAAGGCTGATGGGATATCACGAAAGAGGTTTGCAGGTGGGTCATTCTCCGAAGGAGTCATCTCACACTGTTATCGCTTTCCTTCACGTTGATAACATCGCAAGGCCTCTAGGAAAGCTTCATTGGCGAAATTGGCGGCAGTAGAGACCAAGTATTGATTCATAGCGTAACAATAACTACTCTCTTCGCGCTGGCGACATGGAACCAACGGTTTACTGGGATCCTTCGCATGCTCCCGGGCCACTCGCTCAGCATGTTGTCGTTCTTGTTCTTGCCTGACAATTTCTTGCTTCAAGAACGTAATCTGATTGACCAACCCATCGGCCTGTTCGATCGCCTCCGGGATCGAGGCCCGGAGAGATGCGAGCATGGTCTCCTTGAACGAGCTAGAGGTGACATATCGTAAGGCCTCTTTCATCTCTGGTTCTAATGAGGCTAGATTTACAGGACATTGCGTGCTCGTGGTTGTTTGGGAAGCGGGTTCAGAAAATACCCTACTATGCCCCACGACTACTACCGTTAAACCCAAACTCAATACGACAAAAAGATTCAACACGATCGAATGCATATTTCTAAAAACCTTGTTCATGCACCTGATTCCTGCCTGCGTTTTCGTTGCGTCACATGATGAGTTCGGCAAACCCATAGGCCGGATAATCTTTTCCATTAAAATATACCGTTCCTCGTACCACACCCATCGCAAAGCCCCCAATCACCCAATTTCCCATCGTTTTCATGTCATACAGTGCCAAACGCGCATGGCCGGACCCCTCCTGACTCACCCAATTGATCCCCCAACCCGTCGGCCATCGATAGAGTCCCCAAGCCTGTGAATGATCTAACAACGTAGCTTGTAAGACTTGAAAGGTTGCCGTTTTATCATCCAATGCCAAAAATCCATTCAATGTCCCGACGAGTGGAGCCAACATGTCACTTTCTTGTGAATGGACATATAAGTCACCTAGCCCCTCTACAACCACATACAAACCCTGAAAATGCTTCCAAAGGCCCCAATACGTACGAGAAAGCCGATTGAATTCAGGCATCATCAAATATTCATAAATCACTCGGCCCTTGATGGTTCGACCCTGCCAGGTAAGGACTCCCGCAGCCGATCCCAGCCGATATTCCCCCTCCTGATAGGTCTGGGTCACACGATTCGGAATCGGGTCCACCACAAGCGAAAGGTGATTCGCCGCGCTTTCGATAGAAATTCCCGTTGCCTGATCACCATGAAATTGAAAAAAAGAAGAATCGGGAATTCGCTCGAGCTCCTTCCTCGTATTTTCGTAGGATCCACTGCCTTGAAGTGGCACCCAGCCTTTTCGTTCATCATGTAGCACAGCAAGATGCTCCGCCTGCCACGTATCCTCATCCTGGCCACGATTGTTATCCAAGGCAAACATGACATAGCCCTGCTCATCGCGCCCCACGAAAGAAAAGTAATCGGACACATAAAGAAGGGAGGAGTCTGGGAGAACATGAGGTTCACCCATCGCCCCATTGACAATATGGGGTAAACCGAGTAATGGGAGAAGGACGAACGAAGAAAACCAGAACGTCGCGAGCCCTATCCTACACCTTCGCGGAAGATTTTGGCGGAATATGTTAGCCAAAGGCCGCAAAGGTGTTCACATGCCCTGGGATGGAGTCAGAACCAATGAATGTACGAGGAAGCGGATGGCGCCAACTACTTATTTAATGACAAAATGCCCCCGGCGGTTTTGTTGCCAACATTCCTGAGTTTGTTCTGCGCAAAAGGGGCGGGCTTTTCCGTAACTGACGATATCGATCTGCTCCTCAGGAATTCCCAGATCTCCGAGAAACGATTTGACAGCCTCTGCCCGACGTTTGCCTAATACCATGTTATAGCTCTGCGTCCCGCGCTCATCACAATGCCCTTCGATAAGAATTTTCTTATCGGCAAACTTCGAGGTTAATAAGTCCGCATTCGTCCGAAGCAGGGTTTGAGCATCTTCGCGAATCGCAAAACGATCGTAATCAAAGAATACGTCGTTCAAGGCTTCATCCAAGGCTTTTTCGGTAATGTTGATCTGAGTGGGTTCAGTCGGCACAACCTTAGCGATCTGCATAGGTTCCTCTGTTCGAATCGGTTCCTCCTCTGTGGGCATGGCCTTGACGACTTGCATAGGTTCTTCTGTCGTTGCCATTTCTGGAGAGGATTCTTCTTGAGCCCGAGGAAGGGCCTGCGGTTCAGGGTTAAAAGAAACGGCAGGAATTCCGGATTCCCCATCAGAAGACAGATTTCCGGGTGAATGATCCGGATTAGCAGTCGCAATCTCTTCAGTCTCTTCAAAGGATCCCGAGCCATGAGGAAGCGCCGGGGTTTCCGGGAATATGGCAATGGGAGGAATACCCTTTGCTCCGCTCCCGGAGGATGGTTGAGACGCCGGGGCACTCTTGGGTGAGAAGGTCTCCTTCTCCGAGAATGTCAATCTGGCTGTCGCATTCGGTTGCGCTTCACCCTGGGGAGTGGGCTGGGACTCGGAAGAAGATTGGGTTTGAGCCGCAATCCCTCTTTTCTCTTCGGCATCCTCCGATGCCCCTTGTGAGATAACCGGAGTAGCCGGTGCTTCAACGGGTATTTCATCAACCTTAATAGACTGGGGTTTGACTTCCTCCTCAGGTAATTGAACGGGTACCGCTTGAGCCAGTTCTGTAGCCTGAGCCTGTTCTCCACTGGTTATGGTCGTTTGAAGTCTGGAGCTACATCCTCCAAGAAGAAATAGCACCGACCCACTTATCAGTACCCATTTTGTCAGCTCACATTGCCCATGATTGTTTTGTAGATATCTCATGAAAAACCTCCAACTTACTCCTGAAAACCACTACGCTTCCTTGCCTTCCACATTTCCATCAAAAAACCATGCTAACGTTGAAAAATTATCAAAGTTCTCTAGATATTTCACCCCATTTCTTCAAATTTCTACGTATTACTTCACTTTAGTGAGTCACTTCGGCAGGAGTCAAGAACTTCAAGACTGTCATGAGTCGATAAAAATCGGTTTTTCCTGCCCCTCGGTGCCCACCAACCTCTACACAAAAAATGTGCTAAATGCACTAGGTAATATTAATTAAATTTGAGGTTAATTCAGAGGGTGCCGGGGGTAACGTCTAAGGCCGAAAATGATGCCTGAGTCCCATCAGAAAAAAATTTTTTCACACATTGCTGCTGAGTTTCAACTGAAGAGGACTCAAACAGAGCTTGGGCCGTGAGAATGGCTCCCACAAACCCTTCCGTGTGCCAAGATCCTACCGATAATTCCGGAAGTTGCTCGTTTGAGGGATAGGGCCAGGCTGTGATGTACCAATAGGGTTCTGAATAGGTGTTGTCTCCCGGACTCATTCCGCAACCTATCGTCGGTCTCGGTTGGTTGTCCTGCTTTTGGTCAAATGTCAGAAGGCTGGCGATATCAAAATAATGGGGCCAGCATCGAACTGCTGTGGCCTGTTGCCAGACTTGGGTCATTGAATGAATCACACCATGCGCGTTGGCATACCAATGGTGTAACTCCTGAAAGGCGGCGGGATTGTTCAGTTCAAATGCCCCCTGATTGGCTACAGGATGGTCTGGCATCTCATAGTCCCGCAAGGAAAATAATCGTGGGGAACTGGCATCAGACTTTTCGGCATAGGTCGAACCCAGCCAAGCCAAACCATCTTGTACTGTTTGGCCCTCTAACTCAAAAGCAGAAACACATCGGTACCGAGCATCCAAAAATATCAACCTCAAACAAGAGATTTGCAAACCCACCCGAAACCCTTCTGGTGACGGGTGGCTGCAGAGTGCCTGAACCTGTTCTTCCCAACCCAAGTTAGACTGGCTATCATCGGATCGTGGATCCAATAAGGTATGGCCAAAGGCAGCCACGATTTGTGCAGCCCAATGTGCTTGGAGTTTGGCTTCGGCCAACTCCAACCCAGATACCGTTCCGAGGGGATGCCAACCAACCGCAGACATCAGTATCCTTCCATCCTCGCTTTCATGAAAGAGGAGTGACACCGGCATACCGAATTCCGGTGAGGTAGGCCATTTCCCGATTCCATGTCGTCAGATCCTCTTTGGAAAAGTCTTTCAGATGTCGGTGCCCACAGGCGCGCGCCATGACCTTCATTAATGACACGGTCGCTTCAAAAAAGTTTTTCAAGCGTTCCGCCGAGGCCTCCACCTGGAGCCGTTGGCGCAAATGAGGTTTCTGGGTCGCGATACCCACCGGACAGTTATTCGTATGACAAGCCCGCATAGCCAGACATCCAATGGCCTGAATGGCACTGTTAGCGAGAGCCACTCCGTCAGCTCCTAAGGCCATGGCCTTGATGAAGTCGCTTTCTGTACGAAGTCCCCCCGTGGTAATAAGCGTCACTCCAGAGGCCTTCACTCGATCAAGATAATTTCTGGCCCTTGCTAACGCCACTAGGGTGGGGACTGAAATATTCTGTTTAAACACATTGGGGGCCGCCCCCGTCGCCCCACCACGACCATCAAGAATGATGTAATCGACCCCAACATTCAGGGCAAAATCCAAGTCAGCTTCGATATGCTGGGCCGACATTTTGAACCCGATGGGAATTCCTCCCGTGACGTTTCGTACCTCTTCTGCCACTCGTTGAAAATCTTCGAACGAATCCAAGTCGAGAAATCGACCAGGGCTCACGGCCGCTTCCCCTGGAGAAAGGCCTCGCACTTCGGCGATTTTTCCGATGACCTTGCTCCCCGGAAGGTGTCCCCCGGTCCCGGTTTTGGCTCCTTGGCCTGCCTTAAAGTGAAAAGCCTGACATTTGGCGACCTTTTCCAAGCTCCACCCAAACTTGCCCGAAGCCAGCTCATACAAATACCGGGAATTCGCTTGTTGCTCTTCCGGAAGCATGCCTCCCTCACCCGAACAGATTCCGGTCTCAACCAATTCTGCTCCCCTCGCTAAGGCCACCTTCGCTTCTTCACTCAATGCTCCAAAACTCATGTCGCTCACAAAGAGCGGAATCGATAGTTGAAGGGGTTTCTTGGCCCGAGGACCAATGACCAATTCCGTCCTGATTGGTTCCTCATCCAATAACGGTTTGGTCGCCAATTGGGCCGTGAGGATTTGAATGGTGTCCCATTTGGGAAGTTCGGGAGCCGGAATACCCATCGCCGACACAGTCCCATGATGGCCGATTCCTTCCGCACCCCTCCGTGCCAACTCATGAATGTATGAGGTGTGCGGTTCATCAGGGGTCCCATGAATATCGGCATACAGCCCTTGGTATTCATCACGCTGAAAAGGCTGAGGGTGCGCCTGCCCCCAGCGCCGTACTTCGTCCCCATCCACAAACACGGCGTCAGCTTCCAGGTCAATCCACGAGGTAAACTTCTGTAACGCTTCGGCATTGTTGTATTCACTCACTCCGGTGTCGAAACGGTAATCCCATCCATGTACACCACACATGAGGTTATTCCCTTCCACAAACCCATCCGACATGAGCGCCCCTCGATGCAAGCACCGGCCATACAGGACAGATACCTCCTGGCCATACCTGATGACCACTAAATCCACGTTCTCCACGAGTGCATAGGCTGGGACTCGGTCCTCTAACTGACTCCATGTCGCGACACTTGCTTTTGCTTTTACGTCCATTCCATCACCAGACCTTCCTCAATCCTGACATGATGCTTCATTTTCAGAAATTCATCTGCCGCGCCTTGACTCGTCAATTCAGAAGAAACACCGTTACCCATGGTAAAAATCCTCTCGGATGATCTTTCCATCTTTCCATGTCTGAACCGCCACTTGTTCCATTTGCACTCGGTTTCCATCCTTAAACGTGATATCGAATGCCCACTCAATAGCCGCATTGTTGCCGTCTATGATCACCCGACCGACTTTGGCTCCATGAAATTCTTGAACATTGTCTAAAAACTTGATCTCATACTCACGGTTGGCGGTTTTTCCGACCCGCTCATCCTTGAGATTTTCGGACATGACCACGTCCTCCGCATAATAGGTATCAAAGGTTCCCAGGATTGTTCCGGCTAAAATCCCATCAATGACAGCTTGTACATGTTGATGAATACTCATGGTAAGGTCTCCTTTGGTATGAAAATGTTACCAACACCTCTTCATGAACCAGCTCAGACTAGGCCTTCCCGGCCATGAGGGCTGGATAAGTTCTGGTCCGGTCCGAGCGGGACGATGCGAGTGGGATTGATATCATCATGGGTCACGTAGTAATGGCGCTTTATGTGATCGAAATTAACGGTCTCGGCGATTCCATCCTGTTGATATAAATCTTTCACGTATCCGAATAGATTCGGATAATCGATGATCCGTTTACGATTACATTTAAAATGCCCATAATAGACGGCATCAAACCTGATCAGGGTCACGAAGAGCCGCCAATCGGTCTCGACAATTTGTGAACCGAACAAATACCGTTTTTGAGACAATCGCTCCTCAAGCTCATCCAAGGTCTCAAACAGCTGACGGACCGCTTGTTCATACTTTTCTTGGGTAGTGGCGAACCCTGCTCGATACACCCCGTCATTAATCCGTTCATAGATTTTCGAGTTAAGACGATCGATTTCTTCTCTCAGAGTCGGGGGATAATAATCATTTCTCTCAGACGTCAACCGTTGAAAGGCACTATTGAACATCCGCATGATGTCATCGTCGGAATTACTCACGATCGTGTTCTTGACCGTATCCCACAATACGGGAACCGTCACTCGTGAGGAGTAGCCAGGGTCTGAGGCCAAATAAGCTTCACGAAGAAACTGAAATCCATTGAGGGGATCGGCGGAATGCCCGGGACCGTCGCGAAACGCCCATCCCCGTTCATCCCGAATGGGATCCAACACCGTCATCCCGACAACGTCCTCCAAGCCCTTCAACTTTCGCATAATGATCGTTCGATGTGCCCATGGACAAGCCAAGGACACATACAGATGGTACCGGTTCGGCACCGGAGGATATTGCACTCCAGCCTCATCCACAATCCACTGTCGAAAGCGATCAGCCTGCCGTGTAAACTCTCCGTCCGGTGTCTGTTCATCGGGAAATTGCGCTCGAACAGTCATGTGTTGTGCTCCGACCATATAAATGTTCCTTGTTGAAGGTCCCTCAAAGCCTGCTGTATTTCTTCCTGGGTGTTCATCACAAACGGCCCATAGCGGGCCACGGGCTCCTGCAGCGGTTTGGCCGAAACCAGAAGAAACCGGGCCCCCTGATCCCCTGCCCAGACCGTCACATGATCTCCTTGTCCCAAGACCACCAATTTAGGACTGTGCACCCAATCACCCTCTGAACCCTGTTCACCCTCAAATTTCACCTTTCCTTCAAAAATATACGCAAAGGCCGAATGTCCATTGGGGATGGATTGGACAAACCTCTCATGAGCCGGCACCGAGGCATCTAAATAGGTCGGATCGGCTGCGATATCCCGTACCGCTCCTCCTGTCTGTTCCACATGTCCTGCGATGATCCGAACCGTCACACCATTTACGGTTTTCACTTCAGGAATCTGGTCGGAAGAAAAATCCTGATACCGTGGACGAGACATCTTTAATTTCGCGGGTAAATTCACCCATAGTTGAAAACCGGCGTTGCCTTCGGGTCGCACTTGCGGCATTTCCTCATGTAAGAGCCCACCACCCGCGGTCATCCATTGCACATCTCCCGCCTTGATCGTCCCGGAATTCCCCATCGTGTCCCTGTGATGAACCTCTCCCGTTAACATATAGGTCACCGTTTCGATCCCGCGGTGAGGATGCATGGGAAAGCCTGCTTTGTAGTCTTCCGCGTTGGCAGATCCAAAGTGATCGAAGAGTAAGAATGGGTCCAAATAATTCAACGCCTGCCCCCCAAGGCTTCTTTTCAGACTCACTCCAGCCCCCTCAACCACAGGGGTCGGCTCCACGATTTGCTCTATAGATCTTGAAGTATTCATGTTGTCACCTTCCTATTCTATGCCCGTAAGATTAAGACGTTATGACTCTGTATCTCCAGAGGCCGTATCAGAGAACACGATTCCCGCATCCTGAATTTCGCGGTAGGGCAAGAGCCACACCATGGATTCATCATGAAGGTCCACAACCTGAATACGATTTCCCCATGGATCACGAAAATCACATCCAAAGCCCGGCTCCATCCGCAATCCATACTTTGAAGTGAGTTTTTCTCGAACTTCTTTCACCTGCGCTTGATCACGCACCATGATGCCAAAATGTTTCATGCGGTCGGGATGGAGGCTCTCGACTTCAAAAATTGCCAAAAATTGGTGCTCTCCCAATTTACACCAAGCCGCACCTTCCCCCCCTCGGAGCATTTCCAGATTAAACACATCGCCATAAAACTCCACGGCCTTTTCAGCATTATCCACCTCGATCACCACATGATTCATTCCATAGACTTGGACCGCCATGACCTTAACTCCTTTCTTTCCCCAAGTGTTTGTCCTGGAGGATTAACCCCAATCGGTTTCTTTCTTGTTTTGAGACCCATTCCTTCATATGGATAAGGGCTGTATGGAAGACAAGACCAGCTCAGGACGTTCTCTCCAATTCGCCAAAGGGTCATCGACATAAACTTCCACTTCATTGCCATCCGGATCCTTGATATACAAACTCTGGCTCACCGTATGATCACTCATCCCATCGATGGACACACCGGCCAACTCCAACTCTTGCTTCGCCCGTCGAAGTTCTTCCAGGCTTTCCCCAATTTTAATGCCGATGTGATACAGGCCTCGCCTTGGACTAGCTGGTGGACCAGGAACATCCCCCACCTGAATCAATAATATCTCATGGTGAGTTCGGCCAGAAGTCAAGGCGGCAGCCTTGCCGTTAAAAATCCTACCCACCTCTTGAAACCCCACGAGATCTCGATAAAACTCCAAGGAGGTTTCAAGATCCTTTACATAAAACACGACATGTCCTAATGAGTCAGCTTTCATGATCGTTCCTACTTTGGTTATATAAAGTCCTCATGCGTTTTTTTCCTTTTGTAGTGCGGGTAGGAGTCAAGATTCGGAATTTGCCTTCTTGAATATGATGAATGTTCATCCCCAAGGGCAGGTTCTTATTTCCATCATTAAAATTCATTCGTCTCTCGACCTTCATGGTTTCTCCTCGGAGTAGCCGTTTTCCTCAAAGCTATCACGTAACTGACGCAAGAGACGTTTGGCTACCCGGACCTCTGCGCTGGTTAGGGCCTGAACAAAGAATGGGCGAAGAAATTCCGCATGGGCCGGGAACACCTCCTGAAAGACTTCCTCTCCCTTTCGCGTCAGGACAACCTTGACGGCTCGGCGATCTCCGCCGACTGCCCTTCGTTCGACTAAACCCCGGATCTCTAAACGATCCAACACTCCCGTTAAGGTCCCCTTCGTCGTCAAGGTTTGCTTTGATAACTGCGCACAGGTCATTCCCTCGGTTCCCTCAAGTTCGGCGATGACGTCAAATTGGCTTGGAGTCAGACCCATGGACTGTATGTGACGATTGGCCACCCGGAAAAAGGCCAAGTAGGCCTCAACCAACGGGCGCAACAGACTAAGATACGGATCTTTCTGGTAATCACGAATAAGCACTTCACCACCATTCCTAAAATGTTACTAGTCAGTATATTACTAATTAGAACATTAGTCAAGTTCACCGTTCCTTTTTTTATCCAAACATATCAATATCATCCTTTCAGACCCTCAACCTTTTTTCCTATTGGATGTCCTCCCCCGTTCAATCTGAAGGAAGTTCCCTGTACCCTGTATGGTTTTACCTTCATTCTTGGGATGATACGGCTTTTGATTAATTTTTCTAACCTATTGAAAATAGGCTTGTTCTTAATTTTTCTTTATGGGAACACCCTTTGCATTATTCCTAATGTACGATGAGAAAATTCACACGATTACATATCCAAACACCTCATACTAGTAGTCACGCTATCAGTCGACAAGCTTCGGCGGAGGGACTGGTCTCAGAGGAACTTGAATCCGACCGCACCCGGAATCCTGTTCTCTCATCAGCCACCTTCCCAATGGTCCCTCCGCCACCATTAACGAGAATGCCTTCGGTTGGTTGCATTCATACTCAGAAATTGTAAGGTTTTCATGATGAATCTTTCCCAGGCCAACAATTCGGATACCGCCCTATCCTTTCGATTACATGAACGCATTCTTCTCGTCGATGATGATCCGGTTCATCGCACCTGCTTGAAAGATTTCTTGGCATTGCGTGGGTATCAATGCCTTGAGGCGGGAAACGGGGAAGACGCTTTAGACATTTTGCATCACCACACCATTTCCATCATTATCACTGATAATCATATGCCTGAAATGAATGGGTTAGAACTCATCGAACAGGTCAATCAACGATTTCCCCATGAATTGATCCCATTTTTTCTGATCACGGCAGAATTATCGGACGCGGTTCGCCTTCGCGCCTTTAAAAACGGCGTCCATCGGGTCTTTGAAAAACCTCTAGATTTTAAGGAATTTTGCCAAGCCATCGATTGGGTGGCTAAATTTGACCTGAATCCGGCTTTACCCCCGAAACTTTCCTCTTCTTAGCCCTGCCTGAGCCAAACCATGGTTCGGATTCGTTCAGTTTTTCCGATGCTCTTTGCCTTTTTCAACCGAAATCTTTACGAACGTTGGGAGAAGAGGAAGGCCTAATGGGTAAGCCTCTCACTCATCATCACGTGGGAAGGGACGAGGGGGGGGTATTGAGCAAGGACTGTAATAATTCTGCCAACACGACTCCATTCACGGGTTTCATCAAAAATTCTCTGATCCCCAGTAATTTAGCTTTATCGGCAGTCATGGTATGACTAAACCCCGTGCATAGAATGATGGGGATATCTTCCCGCACCTCCAGAAGTGCCCGAGCAAAAGCCTCACCATTCATCGTGGGCATGGCCTGATCTGTCACGACCACTTCGAATTGACCCGATTGGTCCCTGAATAACTCTAAGGCTTCATGAGGATTGGTCATCGCCACGACTGAATACCCCAAATGCGTGAGCAATTGCTCTCCCCATTTGGCCAACATCTCTTCATCATCGACAAACAATATTCTGCCCGTCCCTCTCGGCCAGTCAACGGCTACCTTAGTATGGGGTAAAATTTCAAGGTCCAATTTCGGTAATAACACGATAAATGTAGTCCCCTCCCCGACTTCACTCCTTACGGAGATCCCCCCGCCATGACCCACGACAATTCCATGGACCACCGCTAGCCCCAATCCAGTCCCTTCTCCGGAGACTTTGGTCGTAAAGAACGGCTCAAAAATACGCTCGAGGAGATACGGGGAAATTCCCTGCCCAGTATCTCCAACAGTTAATCTCACGTACCGTCCTGGCTTCACATCAGGAAACTCGCTCGAGCCCTGTTCGCCTAATTCAACGGTAGACAGGGAAATGTCTAAGATCCCTCCATTCTCACGCATGGCATGTTCGGCATTGGCACATAAATTCATGACCACCTGCTGAATTTGGGTTGAATCCGCGAACACGACTGCCGTATCCGAAGATTCTTGCGCACGGATTTCTATCGTGGCCGGAACGGTGGCACGGAGGAGACGGAGAGATTCTTCCACGATCACATGGAGATCAATGGCTTGCCGTTCTTGATCAGAGCGGCGGCTAAACGCCAAAATCTGCTTCACCAGTTCTTTCGCACGGTGACCGGCGGTCAATACCTCATCAAGATATCCGGCTAATTGCTGATTATTGCCGACTTGAGTGGTTGCCAGCTCGGCATACCCTAATATGGCACCGAGAATGTTATTGAAATCATGAGCAATTCCTCCGGCTAACGTCCCGACGGCTTCCATCTTTTGGGTATGACGGAGTTGCTTTTCACTGCGCACCAAGGCCTCTTCTGCTCGCTTTCTATCAGTGATGTCCTCACAAGACAAGAGCAACATTTCCCCCTGGTGTGGATCGATTCTCTGCTGAACGGTTTCTTTGACCCATAATAATTGTCCGTCTTTTTTGACTTTTCGGAACTCAATGCGAAAGGAATTCAGGTCTGACTCAAGGCACTGCTTCATCTCTATTTGAAAAATAGCATGATCCTCTGGATAGACTACCTTCAGGATGGATTGGCCCACCAGTTCAGGAATGGAATATCCTAATAAATCTGCCCCAAACTGATTCACAGACAAAACTTTCAGGCTGGAATCCACCGTAAAATACATGAGCGGAGTCTGGTCATAGAGAGCTCGATAGCGTTCCCGACTCTCTTGAAGAGCTTCTTGGGCACATTTACGCTCTAACTCAGCCCCGGCTCGAGCCGCGAAGACTCGGACCAAGGATTGTTCCTGGGACGATAGGATTAACGGTTTCTGGTCCAGGATCGCCAAATGACCTACCACCTCTTCCTGCGAGCTTAAGAGGGGAGTACCAAAATACCCCTGTATCCCGAAACGTTGAATCGTCTGACTATGGGGGAAAAGTCCTTGAGCCCCATGAGTGACATAAACCGTCTCACCATCCAGAACTTCCTCACATGGGCCTTTGCGGAAGTCATACTCAAAGCCAGGCTCAAAATGGTCCCCATTCCATAAGGCTAGCACCCGGAGGAAGGAACCGTGATCCTGGACTCGTTCAGCCAACAGCACCATCGGCACTCGTAATGGTTGGGCAAGTTCATGCACAAGGCTCTGAAAAAACCCCGGATTTCCCGGAGAAACTGTACTTTTGACGATGGCTTCCAACGCCTCTTCGGATTTTTTTCGGTCGGTGATATCCCGCGACACAATCACTCCCCGTCGTTCGCCCAAAGCCGTTTGATAGACACGTCCCGTGCTTTCAAACCATCGATAATCCCCTTCTACATGACGGTACCGGTACACCGATCGTCCCACACCTTGGCTTAAAAAACTTTTGTGAAATTCTGCGGTCACTCTCTCCAAATCTTGTGGATGCACGAAGGCAAAAATCGTCGTTCCCAGTAGGGCTTTCCTGTCGTAACCCAAGACTTCTTTAAAATTGGGACTGGCGTATAAAAATGTCCCGGTTTCATCTACCTCAGCGATCAAATCATACGCATTATCCATGATCGCACGGTAACGTTTCTCCCGCTCCTGAATCGTCAATTCCGCGACTTTTCTGAACGTGATATCCCGAGCAATCCCAAGGATTCCCTCAATACCCCACCCGGCATCCACCACGAGTTCTTTCGTCACAAGAAACGTTCTGGAAACCGCATCGTGGTTCACCACTTCCACCTCAAAGGAACAGGCCGTGTTCATCTTGAGTACGTCCTGATCCTTTTCAGTAAAAAGACTATGGCCTTCCGTCGAGAAGAGCTGCGCATCAGTCTTTCCTAAGATATCCTCAATCGCCTTCCCAGCCAACATGGCTCCGGCAGAGTTAATTAACACGTATTTCCCGTTTGGATCTTTCACGAAAACAATGTCACTCGTTCCCTCCACCACAGCTTGCAACAAGGCATGTTCTTTTCGCATGGCCTCTTGGGCATTTTTTTGCTCTGTAATATCTCTAATGGTCCCACCACCACGAATTAATGTCCCTTGTTGGTCAAAAATCGCTTCACCCTTGCCAAGAAACCATCGATATTCTCCTTCTTTGGTCTGAAGACGAGACTCCACCTCATAAGGTACTTGATGATTGATGTGTTCCCTTAACGACTGAAAGACCCGCTCGCGGTCTTCAGGATGAATTCGCGAAGCCCAACTCCCAAGCACCGGTGGAAACTCCCCAGGCTCAAAACCCAGCAAAGCGATAAATTGCGGTGAATACCACGCGGGGGTATCCGGCACATCCCATGGTTGTCCTGGGAGGGGTCGTCCTTCCCAAAATCCCTCTTGAGAGCATTTCGCAGCTATATGGAAACGTTCCAATTCCTCTTGGAAACGTTTTGTTTTCTGTCTGTGAGAGGAGAGTTGTTTACGTAGCCGGTCGATCTTTTGAAACAATTCGGCTTTTGTGGAAAATACGGCGTCTGCGCGGCTTTTCTGTGAAGTCTCAGGACTAGAATCTCCCCTGAGAGAAACCTGAATATCCCCGACTTTCTTTTTCACGATATGTTTTTTTGTGGAGGAAGATGACCTCGTGGAGTTTTTTTTAGGTCTCATACCAACCTGAAGAGGGTCGAGCAGGCTGTCGGGAGGTTTGTGGCACTGAATCCCTGGACTGTTCCTTTCACAATGGAAGATCTTTAAAAGAATGTCAAGAGCCACCTGGACCAAGAATTGAGAAAGCCGACAAGACCTCCTGAACCATTTCTCTAGTATGACGTGACCATTTTTGATCAGCCCAGACTACCATGTTAGACTTGCATGTCAGGGAATACACGATGAGTCTCACCCAACGATGAGAAGTACCGTTCTAACCATAGCCGGATCTGATTCTAGTGGAGGCGCCGGAATTCAAGCGGACCTCAAAGCTATATCGGCCAATGGAGCCTATGGCATGTCCGTCATTACTTCCATCACGGCTCAAAGCACACAAGAGGTTTCCGAGGTATTCCATCTCCCCTCTTCCATCATTGAGTCTCAGCTCGACACACTCTTCCGTGATATTTCCATTGCCACGATTAAAACGGGAATGCTTGGGAACGTGGAGATCATCACTACGGTCAGCAACAAACTGCGTCAACACAAACCCAACCATCTGGTGGTTGATCCCGTGATGATTTCCAAGAGCGGAGATTCACTCTTAGAAGAACAGGCCATTGACACGATGAAGAACGAATTACTCCCACAGGCCACGTTATTGACGCCAAACATCCATGAAGCTGAAGTGCTTTCAGGTATGACCATTCATTCCTTAGAAGATGCCCGGGCAGCCGCCAAGGCTCTCCATCGATTGGGCCCACAACACATTCTCCTGAAGGGAGGACATCTGCAAGAACAACCCGGGACTGACCTCTTGTATGATGGCCGATTTTTTCGAATGTTTAAAGGGGAATTTATCGACACTCCGCATACACATGGCACCGGATGCACCTTCGCCTCAGCCATTTCGGCTTACCTCGCAAAAGGAAAGTCTCTTTCCGATGCCATCACCGTGGCAAAGTCCTACACGACCGAGGCTATTCGACACGGGTTTCCCCTGGGAAAAGGACATGGTCCCACCGATCATTTTTATTTCCTCCCTTCTACCTGATTCCTCATGCAAGCAGAATTTTCGTCAGAAAACGTTTCTTCTTGCTCAGAGTTCAGTTTTTCTCTTCCTTATTCTTCAGGTTCTCACTCGTACGCCACTCCGGCGATTTTTTCAAGACCCCAGACTCCTTTTCACGCAGCAGTCATACTCTGTCACGGGTTTCTCTCCAACAAAGAAAGCCGCACCAATCGACGACTGACAGAGCTTCTGATTCCGCAGGGTATTGCCACCTTAGGGTTTGATTGGCATGGAATGGGGCAATCGTCCGAACCGCTGGCCACAATCGGAATACAAAAATGTTTAAATCAACTTGATGCTGCCTTTCACTGGCTTCAAGAAAAAAACATCTCTCAAATTGGCTTGATGGGGTCAAGTTTTGGTGGACTCATGGCCCTCCTGTTCAGCCCACAACGCTCTGACCTTGCAGCCTTAGCCTTGAAATGCCCCGTGGTGGATTTCCCTGAGGTTCTGCAAGGTGAATTCGGAAAAACCGGCATGGAGGAATGGAAACAGACTAATCATATACCCGACATCCTGGGGGGTACCTCACCCATCCCCCTCGACTACGCGTTTTTCGAGGAATGTCTCGACTTCGTCGGGTATTCTGCGGCTCAACAGATCCAAGTTCCTACCCTGATCGTACACGGCCAGAAAGACGATTTAATTCCCCGTCACCAAATCGACCGACTTGTGGCTTCCTTTCCCAAGAACAAACGGTTGGATCTTCTTCCGGAGGCTGACCATCGGTTTGGTCGCCCGGAAGACTTTCGAATCATGACTAATCGCATCAGTCAATGGATGGTCGATCACCTCCACCCTTAATGAATGATCGATCGTGAACGATGACAAACACGTCAGAGCCACACGCGGAAACCTTCGGAACCGACTTGAAAAAGGAACGGTTTCATATTCTGTACCCACTTTTTAAAGAAGAGGTGTTTCGGCGTCGGAATCTTATGATGGCTTATACGGCCATCGCTTGTACCACGTTCATGTTCCTACTGGCCTTGATTCCTTTCTTTCCTGCCCAATATTTGGAAAAATCATCGTTCCGATTATTGGCAGGCATTGGCATTCTGATCTTTACTGCCCTATTCGTCTATTTTATACGTCAGCACGCGGACCGTCATCGCATGGCCAAGCAACAACTCATTCGCTTGGAGCAAGAAGCAGGGTTGTATCTTGCACATCCATCCAACACCACGAATGATCCGCTCTATCCACAAGGATGGCAGACCGATTGGCAGACGGATTACAGTGTGGCCGTATATCTGTGCAGCATTGGCTTCTTAATGACTCTTGTCCTTAGCATGTTCTGGATTTGAATTCGATGGTCACGTAAAACCCGTGCCCTTCAAGTAGGAGAAACGTTGAATGTTAAAAAGTTATCGAGGAGTTTCACCGACCGTCGCTCCCAACACCTTTATCGAAGATACTGCGATGGTCATTGGCGATGTCTCGATTGGCTCAGATTCCAGTGTCTGGTTTCATGCGGTGGTGCGGGGAGACGTCCATAGTATTCGAATCGGGCATCGGACCAACATCCAAGATCTCTGCGTCCTCCATGTCACCCACAAAACCTATCCCCTGAACCTTGGAGACGACATCACGGTGGGGCATCACGCTGTCCTTCATGGCTGTACGATTCATGATCGAGTGTTAATCGGGATGGGAGCAATCCTGATGGATGGAGTCACGGTGGAGGAGGACTGTATCATTGGAGCAGGAGCGCTCGTCACAGAACACATGCACATCCCACCTAAAAGTCTGGTCATCGGCTCTCCCGGGAAGATCAGACGGTCTCTGAGTGACCAGGAAATCATATGGATTAAAGAATCTGCCGAGAATTATGTCCGATATGCGCAACATTATTTGACTGAAGAGGCTGAGTGACAGGAATTCCCTGCCTTTCATCCTTAACCTATGCCATTGGCCTCTTTTCAGCAGATTCCCCTGATTATTCTCGGGGCAGGATATACCGGACAATTCTTGTTTTCTTCAGCTCGGGCTTCGGGATGGAAGGTATTTGCGACTAGTCGCAACCCAGAAATGCATCTTCCCAACATTCCATCCACACATCGACTCCTTTTCAACCTCGATCGGCCTGAAACTTGGAAAAATCTCCCCGCTCCCGCTTTTCTCGTTTGGTGCTTTCCTGCTAATCCATCAGCCCAGTTACGTCAATTTGCTTCGGACTATCTTCGGCAGACAGAGAAATTAATTCTCTTGGGGAGCACGTCGGCCTATGTCGTTGAACAGGACCACATCACTGAGGAATCACCCCTGAAATGGGAACTACCGCGAGTCCAGACTGAAGAATTTCTCCGCGACACGTATGGGGCAATCGTCATTCGACTCTCGGGAATATACGGACCAGGGCGCAACCCCATTAACTGGATTCGAACAGGGCGAATTCGGCACGCACGAAAATGGGTAAATCTTATCCACGTCCGGGATGCCGCCCAAGTGTGTTTATGGGCGATCGAACATGGAAAAACAGGGGAATCCTATATCGCCAGTGATGGCAAGCCTCGAAGGTGGGAAGATATTCTTTCGTATGCCAACGAAAAATGGAATGTCTCGCCCCCCCATCCAATCGACACCGTAGAAATGGGGAAACGGGTTTTCAACCGAAAACTCCGGAGGGATTTGAAATACCATCTCCAATTCCCGGACCTATTTTCGGCCCTCGATCAGATAGAGACCCCATCCCTTTGACCCAAACACCCTCACTTGGCTTTTCCCAAAAAATACTCGGATTCTTAACGAAAAAAGGCCAAGATAGAGCACACGACCAATCCATTATTCACCGCATGAGCAAGCATTCCCGGGATGAGACTCCCCGTTCGCTCATAAGACCACGCCCAAAGGCATCCGCTCCAAAATACAGCCAGAAAGGCTAAGAGCCCATAGCCATGGGCCAGAGCAAAGAGAAACGCACTCCCCGTGATAGAAAAGAACGGATTAAACTTTCCTCGAAAAGTCCGAAACAGCATCCCCCGAAAAATAAGCTCCTCACACAAAGGAGCCAAGAGAACAAACTCCGCTCCAGTTTTCCAGAGTTCTAGAGGAGTTCCCCACACTAATTGTGGAACAAACCACTCTGTCCAATGGACCGACTGATCAATTCCTTCTCCGGCCATGATGATAAGCCAATCCCCCAAGAAACCGAGGGCAATCACGCCCGCCGTCAGACAGAAGGAACTCGAAATATTCGCTTTGAACTGGGGGAGCCCAAATACCTGTTTCATCGTCAGACCATGCGGTTTCCACAATAACAGGTATGCGAGCCCGATAAACGGCAGATAAAAGAAGAAGGTCCCGTAGACCTCCAATAGGACTTCGCCATCAGGGAAAAAGACCATACCAAAAATGATCAAGATAGCCAGTGCTCCTCCTCTGGATAACACCGCAATCCCATCACCAAAAGACCAGGTGCCCCCCCGGTCTCCCAAAGGTATCGGCTTCGAAAGCTTGTCGGAACGGACAGAGGCCAGGATCAATCGCCCAAGGGCTATCACGCCTACCATCAACATCGCCATTTCCAGAATGACTAAGACCCGCCACCTCCAGACATACCGATCCATTATGTTGGCCCATTGGCGGTCCAAACTTTTCCCAAGGTCCGTATCCTTTTCCAGGTCGGCCAATCGTTGCGCTAACCGGAAGAAAAACCAACTGGCCGGGACTTCTTCGGCGAGTTGTGCTTGCAGCATGTGATAATCCGGCACCACGTTCGGTTCATTGAGATACACGGATGTCAAGATTTCACGAAAGATTTTGCCACCCGGGGTTTCGTCCTTCCATTCTTCTAAATGCCCCATCAGATCGTTTAGCCTCTGGCTTTCTCCTTGTAACACCCCCAAATACAGAAGGCTCAATGAATCCGAGGAGACGATTAAATCTTCTTGAAACCAAACACGGATCTGATCTTGTGTTCCCCCTTCCTGTCCAAACATCCGAAACAGGACCGTTTCAATTTGGGTTAGCCTGGTCAGCTGAGATTCAAATCCCATCAGCCGATCGGCCAATCGATGAAGGTCACGATTGGTATACCCAGATAGGGCAAGATCATCGGAGAGAGTGACACTCCACATGACAAATCCCATTCCAGCACAACACATCAAGAGACACACAGCGGTCACCCACGGGGAAAATGGTCGGTTGCCCTTTGGCAGTCGCTGAGTTTCGATCGAATCTTCTAATGAATCATTCATTGGCCTTCCACACCTTCATCCCCAACAATTTCTCTCCTACCCACCAACATGCCACCCAGGCTTTTCGGGTTAGAGCCTTCCCCCCGACACACCATCCGACCGTTACCTGACCATACCTGTAATTCACCGTATATCAGACCTATTCTGACGGCACTAGCAAGCTTGCACTCTCCTCCACTACAATACCCTCTCAATTTCTAGCAATTTATTTGGCGAACGCTGGCCCCTCATGATCATTCCTCCACGGATTCTTCTTGGCCCAGGACCAAGCATGGTCCATCCTCGCGTCCTTAAGGCTCTGGGAACTCCCGTCATTGGCCATTTGGACCCGGTCTTTCTGCAGGTCATGGATGAAATTCAAGACCAACTACGTTGGATATTCCAAACCCACAACCACTTCACCATCCCGGTTTCTGGAACCGGATCGGCGGCCATGGAGGCCACCATCGTCAATCTCATCGAACCAGGTGACTCTGTCATCGTGGGTGTCAATGGCGTCTTCGGAAACCGCCTGGCATCCATGGTTGAACGTTGCGGAGGAACAGCCTTACGCATTCAGGTCCCTTGGGGAGAAGTCATCGATCCCTCTCACGTAACAGACCTTTTCACCCAACATTCTTCAATTAAGGCGGTAGCCCTGGTCCATGCAGAAACATCAACCGGAGCATTACAACCGCTTCAACCCATCGGAGAATTATGCCGAGAACATGAGGTGCTGTTCATCGTCGACGCGGTGACCTCTTTGGGGGGCATTGAGATCAAGACAGACGACTGGCACATCGATGCTTGCTATAGCGCAACGCAAAAATGCTTGAGTTGTCCTCCAGGATTGGCTCCGTTAACTCTCAGCCCTAAAGCCATAGAGGCCATCGCGAGCAGAAAGACCCCCTGTCAAAGCTGGTATCTCGATACTTCCCTCATCCAGGATTATTGGTCTGATTCAAAACGTACGTACCATCATACCACTCCGATTTCTATGATGTTTGCGCTCAACGAATCCCTCCGACTCATTCAAGAAGAAGGGCTCCAGGAACGGTTCCATCGTCACCGAATACACAGTCAAGCCTTATTGGCCGGACTCTTCGCCTTAGGGTTTTCCCTCGTACCAGCCTCCCAAATCTCCCTCCCAACGTTACTCTGTGTCACCGTACCGTCTTCATGTGATGAACGGTCCCTGCGAACCACCCTCTTAGAACAATTCCATATTGAAGTCGGATCGGGCCTCGGACCTCTCCAAGGAAAAGTTTGGCGCATCGGACTCATGGGAGAATCCTGTCGCCGGGAATTTGTCTTAACCCTTCTTTCGGCTTTGGAGGAACTCCTTGCCACCGCATCACGCGAACAAGGAGCTTCACTCCGAGAAGCCCAAAGGTATTATGGCGTGACCCCCTGATCCGTGTTAAGCCCTTCCTCCAAAGCTTTGGGGTTCCCCATACCCCCAATTCAAAATTTCCGATACAATGAAACGAAGAAGGTGAGCGAACATTTTCCGTCGTCAACCAGAGACCCGTATGTGGAACTTCTTAAAACGCAATCGTGATGGACACAGCACCTCTCAGGATGTAGGGCCCTATTCCAATTATCGAATGGCCGTACGGCTGGAGTTAACGCAACGGACCGGAGTCTTCGCCCAACTCGCGACCGCGATAGCCGACGAAGGAGCCAGCTTGGGAGCTGTCGATATCGTGTCAGCCACCCGGACCAAGGTCATTCGTGACATCACGCTGGATGTGAAAAGCGAGGAACACGGAGAGCAGGTCCTCCATCGCTTAAACACCCTTCCCGACGTCCAAGTGATCGCCTCATCCGATCGAATTTTTCTCATGCATTTAGGCGGGAAGATTCGGGTAGAAAGCAAGTTTCCCGTTAATACCAGGAATACCCTTTCGATGATCTACACCCCGGGGGTCGGACGTGTCGTCAAATCCATCGCCTCAGACACCAAAAACGCCTATTCCTTCACCAGCAAGAACAACAGTGTGGCCGTGGTGACAGACGGATCAGCTATCTTGGGTATGGGAAATTTAGGGCCCCTTCCGGCTTTACCCGTCATGGAAGGCAAGGCCATGTTGTTCCATCAGTTTGCTGGAATTGATGCCTGGCCCCTGTGTCTTAACACCCAAGACCCTGAGCAAATCATTCAGGCAGTCCGTGCGATTTCTCCAACATTTGGTGGAATCAACTTGGAAGATATCAGCGCTCCCCGATGTTTTGAGATCGAGCGAAAACTACAGGCCGAATTGGATATCCCAGTCATGCATGACGACCAGCATGGCACTGCTGTTGTCATCCTAGGGGCGTTACTGAATGCGCTCAAGGTAACTCATCGATCGATTAAGGAAGTGAACATCGTTGTCGTTGGCCTCGGAGCTGCTGGGACGGCTTGTTGCGAACTCCTCCTGGGTGCAGGGGTACGGCATCTCAAAGGATGCGACAAAAACGGTTTGGTCCTCAATCACCCCGCCGAAGAGCTCCTCCCCCATCGGCAAAATCTCCATCCTTTCATCAACTATGGTGAACCTTCGGGAACGATCCAAGATGCCCTTCGGGAAGCTCATGTGGTCATTGGCCTCTCCACGGCTCAGGTGTTACAACCTGACGATTTAGCCCTCATGGCTCCCGATCCTATTGTCTTTGCGCTGGCTAACCCTGACCCTGAAATATCACCTGACCTGGCCATGCCGCATTGCCGGGTGTATGCCAGTGGAAGATCAGATTATCCGAATCAATGCAATAATCTCCTGTCATTCCCAGGAATTTTTCGAGGAGCCCTGGACGTTCAGGCAAAGAGAATCAACGAGTCCATGCTTCTAGCGGCCGCTCATGCCCTCTCCAATCTTGTCCCAGATTCTGCCCTGAGCGAGGAATATATCATCCCCAGCGTCTTCGACAAACAGGTCGTCCCAAAACTGGCCAAAGCCGTGGGACAAGCCGCCAAGGATAGCGGGGTCGCTCGTCGAGCGAAAAAAGAAAGTGAAGAGGAAGAACTTTGAAAGGGACCGGCCGTCAAAGAGCTGATCATCAGCCCATCACTGAAAGAGTCCCCAAATAAGGATCGTCAGGCCTAAAGGCCAAAGATACCAGGAAAAGAGATGGAAATTATTATGACGCACCAATCGAAGAATAACACCGATAGACCAATAACCCACCAATGCCGCTACAGCCATACCCAAAAAATAGGTTCCAAAGGACTCCTGGGTGGTTCCGAGGACTTTCCACACTTCCAATAGGGTCGCTCCCACAATTGCCGGAATCGAAATGAGCAACGAAAACCGTGCGGCCAATTCCCGGTCAAGTCCTAATAACATCCCACTGGCGATGGTTGAGCCCGATCGGGAAATGCCGGGAAGTATCGCCATTCCTTGAATAAACCCGATAATGACGGCATCCCATGCTTTCATTTCCTTCGCACCGCGTACTGAGCTTCCACCCCGCCCGATCCATAAAATCGCCCCGGTGAGGATGAGCATCACCGCGACAATCGAAGGTTGCGCTAACTTAGAAAACCCGAAGAGCTGCACTCCGATACCCAAGAGGGCCGTAGGAATTGATGCCAAAATTACGAGATGAATCGTCTTCCGCTCACACCCCTGAAACATGCTTTCCCCTTCTGTACTGCCACCAAGATATCCCTTGACCAATGTGGAAAGATCTTCGCGAAAATACACCAGAATAGCCGTGACCGTCGCCAAATGCAGCATGACATCATAGAGTAAATGGGTTTCAGTAAATTGCCCAAACCAGTGCTGAGCCAACACTAAATGGCCGGAAGAGGATACCGGAAGAAATTCCGTCAATCCTTGAATCACGGCGAGCACCACCGCTTCCCAATAGCCCATATCAATCAGTCCTCCACTTTCCCGAACCTCTTAAAACGTCACAATCAATCCCATTGAGAACCTTGAGCAAAAGTACGCACCCCTTCAGCCCAATGAGGAAGGAGGATACGAGGGTGCTGTAAAGTCGTGAGTACCGAATACGCGGGACGGCGAGCCAGCCGAGGATACTGATCGGTCGTAATGGGAATCACGGAAGCCCCCAAACCCATCTCCCGGTACAGAGCTCGGGTCAGATCATACCAGGTCGCCTCACCAGTCCCTGCCATATGATATGTCCCATAAGCTTCGGTCTCCAAAAGCTGTGCGACCCCTTTCGCCAGGTGTGGGGCAAAAGTCGGAGAACCGCATTGGTCATTCACGACCCGAACTTGCCCCTCTCCGGCTAGGCTACACATGGTTTTTGCAAAATTTTTTCCAATCCAGTGATAGAGCCAGGCTGTGCGAATGATAAAATGTTTGGGATTGCTTTCTCGGACCTTTTCTTCTCCAGCCAACTTGCTCAGTCCGTACACAGACAGAGGGTTGGGACGATGAAACTCATGGTACGGAACGGTTTGGGAACCATCAAAAACATAATCTGTCGAAAAATGAACGATGGGAATACCTCGTTCCTGAGTTCCTAGGGCCACATTACGGGGGCCTAGGGCATTCCCTTGGTAGGCTGCCTCCTGATGTTCTTCAGCTTGGTCAACCTGAGTGTATCCGGCAGCATTGATCACAACATCGGGAGCAATCGATCCCAGCCCATTTCGCACAGCTTCCAGATCGGAAATATCCAATTCGGCCATGTCCCATGAGACAAGGTCCTCATCGATAAATTGTTCTTGGAGAGCCTTTCCCAATTGCCCGTGCCCGCCAGTAATAAGAATTTTACGCAGGGGCATAAGAAATATCTGGAAGTTGGGCTTGAAGCACCGCGAGAGATTTTCCGGCGGCATCCTTGGAAGAGAGTAGGGGAGAATCTATCGGCCATTGAATCCCAATGTCTTTATCATCCCATCGTATGGTGACTTCCCCTTCCGGAGCATAAAGATCGGTACATTTATACTCGACCTCTGCTACGTCGGAAAGCACACAAAAACCGTGGGCAAAACCTGGCGGAATGTAGAGTTGAGTAAACGTTTCTGCCTTCAAGACCGTTCCAAACCAGGAAGAAAAAGTCGGAGACCCTTTTCGAATATCCACGGCAACATCAAAAATTTCCCCCCGGACCACCCGAATCAGCTTGCCCTGCGGACGAATCCTCTGAAAATGTAGACCCCTCAGTGTATTCTTTATCGATGAGGAAAAATTATCCTGAACAAACGACAGGTTCATTCCCCCTTCTTGGAACTTTGAAGCATGAAACGTCTCAAAAAAGTATCCCCTGGGATCCCGAAAGACCTGAGGTTCTACCAGAAGAACACCGGGAAGAGTCGTTGTCCGAAATTTCATTGAATCCTTTACCCGTCCTGATTCACCAAATCATTCAAATACTGCCCATATCGGTTATTGGGCATCGTTCTCGCGATATCCAATAGGTCTTCGGCTTGAATATATCCCATTTTAAATGCAATCTCTTCCGGACAAGAGACCATCAACCCCTGACGTTCTTGAAGGACCTGAATATAATGAGCGGCTTGCATAAGCGATTCATGGGTCCCGGTATCCAACCAGGCTATCCCTCGGCTTAACACTCTGACATGAAGAGATTGAGATTCCAAGTAAGCCTTATTCACATCGGTGATTTCCAGTTCACCCCTGGCAGACGGCTTCAGATCTTTAGCAATACCCACAACCTGATTGTCATAAAAATACAGTCCTGTAACCGCATAGGGTGATCGTGGATGAAGAGGCTTTTCTTCTAAACTCGTGGCTTGATTCTGGGCATCGATGGTCACGACCCCATAGCGTTGAGGGTCACGAACTTGATAGGCAAACACGTGGGCCCCTGAATCCCGCGCCGAGGCCTCTTGTAAAAACCCGGTAAGTCCATGTCCATAAAAAATATTATCCCCCAGTATCAATGCGACGCGTGAATTCCCGATAAAGGAATCCCCGATGATAAACGCTTGGGCAATTCCTTCAGGACGAGGTTGCACTTGATACTGGATCTGAAGACCAAGATGATGTCCGTCTCCCAACAAACGGACAAAACCTTCCTGCTCGTGGGGAGTGGTAATGATTAAGATTTCCCGAATACCGGCCAACATGAGGGTACTGAGGGGATAGTAAATCATGGGCTTGTCGAATACCGGGACCAATTGTTTACTGACTCCATGGGTCAAAGGAAACAAGCGCGTCCCTGACCCACCAGCCAATATGATACCTTTAACCATCGCCCTCAATTCCGTTGTGCAGCAAACCTTATGATTTCGTTCAAGCCCTTTGAATGGAAAAGACTGGCATTAGCGCAACCCTAGTCGTTCGCCTTGATAATTTTCTGCCATCACTCTCTGACACCAAGGTTGGTTGTCAACGTACCACTCAATAGTACGTCGCAACCCTGTTTGAAAGGAATGCCGAGGCGTCCACGCTAAATGGTTCTGAATTTTTGAAAAATCGATCGCATATCGAAAGTCATGGCCCGGACGATCCTCGACAAAACGCTTCAATTCTGCATACCGAGAGAGACCCTTCTCAGTTAAAGACGGGTTCTTCTGCGGAGGAACGAGCTCCTCTAGAAGTTCACAGATGGATTCAACCACTCGAAAATTCGTCATTTCGGCTCCACCTCCTAAATTATATTTTTCTCCGGGGGCACCATGTTGAAGGACTGCTAACAAACCCTCACAATGGTCTTCAACGTACAGCCAATCCCGAATCTGTTCCCCTTGTCCATAAATCGGAAGGGTCTGTCCCGACAATGCCCGACAGACCATAAGGGGAATCAATTTCTCCGGAAACTGGAAGGGGCCATAATTATTCGAACAGTTCGTGAGAAGAATCGGCAACCCATACGTGTGATGATACGCCCGTACTATATGATCGGCCCCTGCTTTTGAAGCCGCATAGGGAGAGTTGGGAGCATAGGGAGTTTCTTCAGTAAAGGCACCACTGGCTCCTAAAGCTCCATAGACCTCATCAGTCGAAATGTGCAGAAAGCGAAATTGTTCCCTAGCGGGGAAACCCACCTGTTTGAGGAAAGTTTTGATCGCCTCTAGCAGTACGACCGTCCCAACGATGTTGGTTTGAATAAACGGATGGGGATCATCGATTGAGCGATCGACATGAGATTCGGCAGCAAAATTCACGACCCAACATGGCTGAAATTGCTCTAACGCCCCGACCATGGCTCCGCAATCAGCGATATCGGCCTGAAGAAAATGGAATCGATCATCTTCCTCTAGTTCTTCAAGACTCTCTCGATGTCCCGCGTAGGTCATTTTATCCACAACCAGAACATTCAGGGAGGTTTCTTGCAGGACCTTTCGAACGAAATTTGCCCCGATAAAACCCGCTCCTCCTGCGACCAAGACGGTTTCTTTCATAGAATGTCCCTGACGAAACTTTTGATGCACCCCAAAAAGATGTTTTGGATATGGACCGTAGGACCACCGGGAAGATTCGGTCGATCAACCACGTGATTCATGAATTATTCTACAGTCACACTCTTGGCAAGATTTCGGGGACGATCAACATCCAATCCCCGTAGAATAGCAATATGATATGCGAGTAATTGCAAACCCACGGTAAACAGAATAGGGGTCAGTAAGGGATGGACTTCGGGGATAGAAAACACATGATCGGCCAAATCATCCAATTCATGATCGCCTTCTGAAACAAAGGCAATCACTGGAGCGTTTCTGGCTCGGACTTCCATCAGATTATTGACCGATTTCTCATATAACCGATCTTTGGGGGAAAGCACCACCACGGGCATATCTTCATCGATGAGCGCAATCGGCCCATGTTTCATCTCCCCTGCGGCATAGCCCTCGGCATGAATATACGAGATTTCTTTGAGTTTCAGCGCCCCTTCAAGCGCAATGGGGTAATTAATCCCTCGCCCCAAGTATAAAAAATTTCGTTTTTCATAAAATTGGGAAGCGATGGTTTTGATCACGGCTTCTTGTTTGAGAATATCCTCAACATGTCCTGGAAGTAGGAGAAATTGGTCCAGCCACCACCGACCTTCTTCCGGGCTCAAAACTTCCCGAACACGACCCACGTGTAAGGCCAAGAGATATAAGGCGATCACTTGCCCGGTAAAGGCTTTTGTGGACGCCACGCTAATTTCAGGGCCGCATCTGGTATAAATCACTCCATCAGCCTCCCGCGCGAGGGTACTTCCCAACACATTGACGATCGCTAAGACTCGAGCACCCAAGCGCTTGGCTTCTCGCGCTGCAGCCAGAGTATCTGCCGTTTCCCCTGATTGAGAGATGGCGATAAACAAATCATCTCGTTGAATCATGGGTTCTCGGTATCGAAATTCCGAACCAATATCGACCTGTACCGGTTTTCTCAGCATCTCCTCGAATAAATATTTCCCTACCAACCCCGAATGCCAGGATGTTCCACAGGCGACGATCCAAATCCGTCTGGCATTCAACAACTCCTCATTGGTCATCGCTAAATCAGGCAGGTCAGCTTCACCATGGTCATAGTTAAACCGGCCACCAATCGTATCCACGATCACCTGTGGCTGTTCGTGGATTTCCTTCATCATGAAATCGGGATAGCCCCCTTTTTCGGCAGCTTCTGCATCCCAGTCGATGGTTACCGCCTGAAAAGATTTTTGGTGACCATTCTGATCGAAAATTTGCATATCGGCCGCATGCAACACTCCCACTTCCCCATCTTCCAGGAAAACGACCTCTTTAGTGTAGGCTAATAAGGGGGTCACATCAGACGCTAAATAGGATCCATAGCCATTACGGCCTATGACCAGAGGACAGCCAGAGCGACTCACGATGATCTTGCCCGGGTCTGCGAGCGACATGGCCGCAATCGCATAGCTTCCCTGCAACTCATTGGCAATCTGTCGAATCGCCTCTTCAAGAGCATGTCCCTGTTTCACCGAGGATGACAGAAGATGAGCAATGACCTCAGTATCGGTTTCGGATTGAAATCGATACCCCTCAGCTTCTAATCGATGCCGTAGAGTCAAAAAGTTCTCGATGATCCCATTATGGACCAAGACCACATCTCCGGATCGATGAGGATGGGCATTTTGCTCGGAAGGTCGTCCATGGGTCGCCCAGCGGGTATGTCCGATCCCGATCTTCCCTGTCAGAGATCCGTTTTGGAGCACAGCCTCGAGATTCGTGAGTTTTCCAACGCTTCGGCGAATTTCGAGATCGCCGTCGTACTGAACCGCGATCCCCGCAGAATCATACCCACGATACTCTAATCGTTTTAACCCTGAGACGAGGATCGGCGTGGCTGATTCGCTCCCAACATATCCAATGATTCCACACATAGGGATTAAACCTTGAGGTTGAAGCAGTTAATATCCATTATAGAAAGTTAAAGAATCTTTCGGTTAGTTGCTGAAAAACTTAAGACTCTCAGTGTTTCAATTCCCTTCAAATAAGAAGGTTCGAGGGGATTAGGGGCTCTTCACCAAACGTGGGGGTCAACTCCCAACATCTGCAGGGAGGGGAATACCCTTCTTAGGAAGAAGTGTTCCTTCTATTTTTTTGGGAATCCAACAACGCGCGACGACGGGCTGCGGTTCCTTCCTTATTCATTTGAGCCACACGAGAGATTCCCAAGGCATTCGGAGGCACATTCTCAGTGACGGTCGTTCCTGCTGCCACCAACGCTCCCTCTCCAACGGTAACCGGGGCCACGAGCTGCACATCACTGCCAATAAATACATTATCACCAATGATGGTTTTCTCTTTACGATATCCATCGTAATTACACGTGATGGTCCCCGCGCCGATATTCACATGTCGCCCGACAATCGCATCTCCGATGTAGCTGAGATGATTAACCTTGGACCCTTCACCGATTTCCGACTGCTTCAATTCCACAAAGTTCCCTATTTTTGCCTTCCGGTGAGTTCGACTTCCAGGGCGAACATGAGCAAAAGGACCAATCACACCTTCATCGCCAATCTCGGAATCTTGAAGCACACAAGAATCCTGAATCAAGACGCCCTGGCCCAGCACGGTATTGGTGAGCCTGGAATTTTCCCGGATGGTACATCCTTTCCCGACCCTGGTATTTCCCTCGAGGATCACACCAGGATACAGAGTCGCATCCTGGTCAATTTGGACCCCAGATTCAATGATGACTCGGCTCGGATCCTTCATCGTCACACCTGCCAGAAGGTGACGCTGACAAATTCTCGCCTGCATTTCCTTCTCAGCAACGGCTAGTTGAACTCGCGTATTAATTCCGGTCGTTTCCAGGGGATCAGCTGTCACCCATCCTGAAACGGAATGGCCTTCATCCACAGCCATCTCGATGATATCCGTGAGATAATATTCCCCTTGAGCATTTTGAGGTTGAAGACCCGCAAGAGCTTTTCCTAAGAATTCTTCTTTCACGATATAGGTACCCACATTAATTTCTGACACCTCTTTTTCTTGAGGCGTCGCATCGCGATCTTCCACGATCCGTACCACAAAACCATCCTCTCGACGAATAACCCGACCATACCCGCTCGGATCCTGAAGATGAGTCGTCAACAGAGTCAAGGTAGCCCGCTGGGTTTCATGATGGGCGATAAAAGCCTCCAACGTTTCTGAGGTCAACAAAGGAGTATCCCCATTCATGATTAAACAATGCCCGGAGAGATGAGGAAGATGCTCCTTAAGGCATGAATAGGCTTGTTGAACGGCATGCCCGGTCCCCAGTTGTTGGGCTTGTTCGACGATCAGAAGCGGATCCCAATCACTCTTATGTTGTTCCAGGTAGGCCCGAACCTGATTACTTGCATGGCCCACCACCAGGACAATCGCTCCCTTCGTCAGTTGGCGGGCCAGGGAGGTTGGATACCACACCATCGGACGACCGCTAACCGGATGAAGAACTTTGGGGAGGGCAGACTTCATTCGAGTACCCTGCCCCGCGGCTAAAACTATCGCACAAAGGTCCATAGGGACGTTCTCGCCAAACAACCCATAAGGATTAAGAAGTGGAAACTTTAGAGGATTCCCTGAATCTCATTCTACCCGGTTTAGAAGCAATTTCAATACCGGAAGACTTTTCAGGAGGAGAATAAAACCCACCGGAAACGATTAATTTCATGGCTTCCTCGACACCCATGTCTACCGGAACAATTTCTTGTTCGGGAACGAGAAGAAAATACCCGGAAGTCGGGTTGGGGGAAGTGGGGACAAACACGTGTACAAGGGGTTCTGGGGCTAAGTTTTGAATTTCGGTACGCGTTTCTCCTGTCACAAAGGCTAGGCAATAGTTCCCATTCTTTGGGAATTGGATCATGACGACTTTGTCGTATTTTTCTCGTTGTTTAAACGAAAGAATATCCATCATGGATTTGAGGGTGGCATAAATGCCCCGCACGATGGGGACCCGATCCAACCATTCTTCCCACCGAGTCACCATTCGTCTTCCCAGAAAATTCGTCGCCACGATCCCGGCGATCAAAATCAGGAGGACAAGAGTTAAGATCCCTAAGCCGGGAAAATAATAGTCCGGGAGCACCAAATCAGCCAAGGCAGTCCCTAGAATGCTATCGACGGTCACAAAGAGGGTCTTTAAGATCAAGATGGTGCCCCAAATTGGGGTAATAACCAACAAACCTGTCAGAAAGTACCGCTTGAGTGAAGCGTGAAGTGAATTCATACCAATCTAACCAGAATTCCCTTATGCCAAAGGAGACTAGAGAAAAGCCTTTTTACCAGACCTTTGGTCATCTTACAGCCCCCTTGGAATGCCCGCAAGACTTTCTTGCGAATTTCAATGACTTAGACTAGGATTGCCTCTGGAAAAAAAATGAATTCCCGATTAAAAAGCAAAAACGACTCTAGTTTATCCACAGGGGTTTTTATAACATTTGAAGGAACCGAAGGGTCTGGAAAAACTACGCAATGCAAACGGTTGGCCCAAAGGCTCCGAGGCCGAGGTTATCGGGTTTTAATCACGAGGGAACCAGGCGGGACCCCCCTCGCCGAGGCCATCAGGAATCTTCTCTTATCTAAGCCCTCATCTAACCGTTCCAAAGAACACATCACACCAGCTTGTGAGACACTGTTGATTTTGGCAGCCCGTGTCCAACATCTCAAACATGTTATTGTGCCAGCTTTGAGCAAAGGTACGATAGTCCTCTGTGACCGATTCTTTGATTCGACCATTGCCTACCAGGGGTATGGCAGAAACGTGAACATTCAAAGCATGCGAATGATGAATCGATTCGTGACCGGCGGCCTCGAGCCCGATCTTACCTTCTTACTCGATTTACCGATTGAGCAAGGACTCCGTCGGCGTCAGCGCTCACGATATCAAAATCGGATTGATCAGGAATCTGTCATTTTCCATGAACAGGTTCGAAAAGGATTCTTACAGTTGGCTCGACAATGGCCCAAACGAATCCGAAAAATGGACGGACTACAATCCCCACGGGTTTTGGCGGAACAAATTGAAATACAAACGATGCAACGTCTCCGATCCGCAGGATTGAACCGATCACCTTCTTTACGAACTCGCGCAAAGCACCATAAATAACACCTCTTCTTAAGCTTAAGGATCTTAACAATGGCTTTTCATGAGATCATCGGACAGCAGCGTCCCATCCAGTGGTTACGACGGGCCCTGGCGACCAATCATTTGGGGCATGCCTATCTCTTCTGCGGAGAACCCACGATTGGAAAATTCCGAACGGCCCTGGCCTTGGCTCAATATCTTCATTGCGAACACCCTGTGACGACCCCTCATTTGGATGCCTGTGGATCTTGTCGATCTTGCCATCAAATAAACCAGCATTCCCACCCCGATCTACTGATCCTCCAACCCGATGAGGAAACACAGCACAATCCCAAGATAAAAATCGATCGGATCCGGGAGATTGAACATTTTGTGATTTATCGTCCCTTGGTGGGATCTCATAAGGTTTGCCTGGTGGATCCGGCTGAAGCTTTGACGACCGAAGCAGCGAATGCCTTGCTAAAAACGTTAGAAGACCCACCTGCACATTGTTTGTTTTTGCTCGTATCCAGCAGTCCAGAACACTTACTCTCCACCATTCGTTCTCGATGCATTACTTTAAGATTTTCCCCTCTCCCCTCCTCAACGATCGAAGAATATTTGGTCTCTAACCTGAAAATGGATCCCCCTGATGCCCGGCTGATCGCGACCTTTTCCGAAGGACGGCTGGGGTCGGCACTAAACATGGATCCTGTTGAATTAAAAGTTAAATTACGACAGTATTGGGCATTACTCTTCGATGAGGCCGGAAGTTCCCCAACCATGATCATGGATAAGAGCGAAGCCTTAGTGAAAGCCAATCAGATCAAGGAAACCATACACTGGTTTTGGCATGGCCTTCGGGAACTGCTTTTTCTAACCCTGGAACAACCTCTGACCCCAAAAATTTTTTTGGAACAAGAATCCACACTCCGTCACCTGGCCAAACATGTACCAACTAACAAGATTTTAGGGCTTATGAAAAATCTTTACTCTTTGGAAAAAGGACAACAACGGAACCTCAACCTTCAGATTGGACTGGAAGAATTTTTCCTTCATTTAGAGGATTCCTTAGGGCGGACTAGCGGTAAAACGACTCTGATCCGGTGACAGTGAATCACGTACTTCATGTTGCCCTCAATGAGATAAAGCCGATTATTTCTCATACACCTCAAACCTTCATCAAGGAACGCAATCCCCATGTCACAGAAGTTTTATGTCACCACTCCTATCTATTATGTCAATGATGTGCCCCATATCGGCCATGCCTATACCACGATCGCGGCCGATGTCCTGGCCCGATTCCACCGCCTCCAAGGGCGTGAAGTCTTTTTTCTTACCGGCCTCGATGAACATGGGCAAAAAGTCCAACAAGCCGCAGAAAAGAATGCCATTTCTCCGCAGGAACATTGCAACCGACTTATGCCCGCCTTTAAAGATCTCTGGGTCAAACTCCAGATTTCCAACGATGCGTTTATTCGGACGACAGACCGCCAACATATTGCGGTCGTGCAACGGCACCTTCAAACCCTGTACGAGCGTGACTTGATCTACCAGGCCGAATATACGGGTTGGTATTGCACGTTTGATGAGCGATTTTGGACGGAAAAGGATGTGGTGGATGGTTTATGCCCGGATTGTCAGCGGCCTGTCGAACAGGTAAGCGAACGGAATTACTTCTTTCGTATGAGCCAATTTCAGGACGCCCTCATCACACACATTGAAGCTCACCCCGACTTTATTCGACCCGAGTCCCGACGCAATGAAGTCCTGGGATTTTTACAGAAACCGTTGGAAGATTTGTCTATCTCACGGCCAAAATCCCGCTTGTCCTGGGGAGTAGAACTCCCGTTTGATCCCACCTGCGTCACGTACGTCTGGTTCGATGCCCTCGTGAACTACCTTTCCGCTCTTGAATACCTTTCACCCCATCCTAATTCCCAGGATTTCTGGCCGGCCTCAGTCCATTTGGTCGGCAAGGATATCTTAACGACCCACGCCGTCTATTGGTCCACCATGCTCATGGGTCTGGAACTTCCACTTCCTCAAACGATATTTGCCCATGGATGGTGGACGGTGGAAGGGGAAAAAATGTCCAAGAGCCGCGGAAACGTGGTAGACCCCCACGCCATGGTTGAACGATTCGGCGTGGACGCATTCCGGTATTTTGTCTTACGGGAGGTCCCCTTTGGACAGGATGGAGATTTTTCTATTCATGCCTTTGAGAGCCGCTACAACGCCGAGCTAGCCAATGATCTGGGAAATTTGGTTTCCCGTGCTCTGACGATGATTGGAAATTTTTCTGGGAGAACCGTTCCGCAACCAGACCCGAACACCACCACCGAATTGGATCATGACCTCAAGCAACATACGATGGCCCTCTGGTCCGGTCTGACACAACACCTCGATCGACTGGAATTTAACCGTGCCCTAGAAAGTATCTGGTCCGTCGTGCAACTGGCGAATCAATATATCGACAAAACCGCTCCTTGGGTATTGGCGAAAGATCAGAGCACCCAGCCAAGGCTTCAGACCGTGCTCTTTCACCTCGCCGAAGTCCTCAGGCACTTAACCATCGCCATTTCCCCGTTTCTCCCACAAACGGCAGAAGCGATGAGGGAGCGTTTGGGCCTACAACTTTCGTTTTCAGATCTGACAGCCAATACGTTTCCCACATGGGGGGCGTATCACTATACCCAGGAAACGACGAAGGGCTCGTCTCTCTTTCCAAAGCATGCCAACAAATCAGCCCCCACCCAAAACCAGGATAAAGACCGCCAACCCACTCCTGAACCATCCACAAAAAAGGAAGTAGATCAAATCAGCATTCAAGACTTTGCCAAAGTTCAGCTAAAAGTCGCCAAAATTTTAGAGGCTGAACGCGTGCCCAAGTCAGATAAACTGCTGAAGCTGAAAGTTGAAGTGGGAAAAGAACAACGTCAAATTGTGGCAGGGATCGGGAAAAAATATGAACCGGAAGACCTAATCGGCATATCCGTCGTCGTAGTCGCCAACCTTAAGCCTGCCAAGCTCATGGGCATTGAATCACAAGGCATGGTGTTAGCCGCGGGCGATAAGGATGTCTTAGGCCTTTTAGGAGTCGCGGAGGAGATTCCCTCAGGGACAAAAATTAAATGAGGCTCCTTTAATCGATAGCCCCCTCTCCAGTTTTCTTGAGAACCTTTGGCTGGTAAGCTGATGCTACTACCCTTTCGGTTACAGTTGAACATATAATCTTTGCAAATCCTTCTTGGACGAGAGGAAAAGGAAGGTTTTACCGTATTTGATCACACCCTTTTCTTCAGATTGAAAAGGAGGATTTATTATGGGTCTTTGACTCTCTAGAATAGTTTTTTGGCCAAAGGTGTGTTTTTGGTGTTTTTGGAAGGTTCAGCCCTTTCAACAGCAGTTCAGGTCGCTGACCGTTTGCTTTTACACTACGGATTATTCCTTTTCACTATGACTAGACCGAGCTTCCTCGAAAACTCTCTCGATTTAATATGGAAGAAATGGCAGGCACACTGGGGCATAGGACTGTTTCTGCTTACCACCCTATTAGTAGCCTTAGGGTTGGCACTGGGATTCGGGAAAGTCGAAAAATCGGCCATTTCCGCCTCCCCCGCACAATTGGACATTCGAGGCGTGAAGGGCGAGGCCTGGCAGGACGTGTTTAAGTCTATCGTCCCGACCACTTCGGCAAAAGAAATGGCGCTTGTCGAAATTCCCGCCATCAAGAACCCCAGCCTTACCGATGCTCAGCGAGTTGAGATGCTACGTCATTGGGTGGCAGGACTGGTAGACGTCGACCAAACACGAAAACTAGACTGTGCTAGTGACATCACTTGTCAAAGTCTATTCAATGCCGCAACAGCAAACGTCTTGATTATGGGATTCCGACAGGACCGATTGGCCGTAATGTGCGGATTTGCCGCTACGACCCTCGGAAAAGTTCTGACGGAATTCGGGTACAGGACGATTTTTGTCAATATGGGAATGCCAAAAGGAGGAACCTCGCATTATGTTCCCTTGGTGGAACTGGAAAGGGGCGGCAAGAAGATATGGTCAATCCAAGACCCCTACTATGACACTTCCTTTCAAAGAAGGGATGGCCAGTTAATCGATTACTTCGAAATGGTGACCCTTTTACAGCAACGACGGCATGGAGAGGTAATTCCGACCAATCCAAAAGGAGTCTACCGTCAGAAATATGAAATCCGGCCCCAAACAGCAGACATTGTTATGACCCAATGGGTGGATGGTTTTTTCCGGCTTCTATCTGATTTGTCAGTCAAAACTTATTCCGAAGAGATGGGATGCCCGCCGGAGGCCATTTACCTCTATCTAAAACCGTTTGCCTTCTACAATCTAACTCCTACGGAGTCTGAAGCCTTCTTGAATCGAGTCCATCAGATAGTTGGCGACACGCCGTGCCTAGGCTCCTGAGCATAAATCCAATAACCGAGGGGGTGCTCAGCTTTCGAATCATGTGAAAAACGTAGCATTCCTTCTATCATGATACGTTGTTTTTTCGAATCATTTAAGGATTTGGATTAGGGACCAAAGCGGTTAGACCCTTCACATTCCTGAGCCTAACCCTCTCTGACATTCTAAAAAATTTAAATCAAGCCTTAAATCCCGTTGTATGTCCATAGCTTAATCTCGGCAATGGGGAAATGAAAAGGGGATTGCGGGCCGAATTCAGGCAGGAAAAACTTTTTAACGTAGGTGCTAGCGAGTTTCCTCCAAAAAGGGTAATTTTGAGCACAACCCAGCAAGTAGAATTCAATGGGCCAAGAAGTGAAGAGGTAGCACGACCGACGGAATTGATCCTTTTCCAACAACATAGTCCAACCCGTCTTCGTATATCAGTAAGCTTCCCGATGGATAAATCCCTTCCAAATGGTCATGAACATGATTTTGATGTCCAACCAGAGGGTCCAATTTTCAATATAGTACATATCATGCGCTAATCGCTTCTCCCAAGACGTGTTCCCACGAAAACCATTCACCTGAGCCCAACCGGTTATTCCGGCCTTCATTTTGTGACGTAAATTATACTTGGGAAATTGCTCACGGAATTGCTGGATAAATTCGGGACGTTCAGGACGAGGGCCCACAATGCTCATATCCCCTCGCAGCACATTCCAAAATTGAGGCAGTTCATCCAAACTGGTTCGGCGAAGCCATGCGCCCAAAGAGGTCCTTCGAGGGTCATCTGAAGTCGCCCAAACTGGGCCGGAGGCCTCCTCCGCATTCACTCGCATCGTTCGAAACTTGAAAATCGTGAAACAGTGCCCATCGAGACCTCCACGAACTTGCCGGTAAAACACGGGACCGGGTGATGTCAATTTAATGAGAATCGCTGCACACAACATCATGGGAGAGGTCACCATCAGGGCAAGCAGGGATCCACACACATCCACCACACGCTTCAGCAGAAGATTCCATCCATAGAGAGGAGACCCTTGAAGAGTAATCATCGGAAGCCCGTCAAACATCTCGGCCTCAGCCCGTAACGTCACAAACTCGTAAATAGATGGAATAATCTTGACCTCTACGGTCAAAGTAGAAAGCAAGCCCATAAGATCCTTCGTCTCACCCTCTACGTCTGATGGCAGGCAAAGGAATACCATGTCGACATTTTCCTTTAGGTGGTCCTTTGCCTGGGCAATCATCCCGATCACCGGAGTTCCATCCAGAATTTTGGAGACTTTCTCCGGATTCCTGGTCAGAAACCCTCGGATTTGTATGCCAAGTTCAGGGTGAGCCTTTAACACTCCCGCCAGCCGTTGTCCCAACTTTCCAGCGCCCACGATAACCACCTGACGTTGGTTAAACCCCAGCCGTCGCAAAACCCTGAGTAGCTCTCGAAAAATCATTCGGGAAAATCCTAATACCACCATGTTTAATACCCAAAAATACAGGATCACCAACCTGGAAAACTCAAACGATTTCCAGAAAAACGTGAGGGCCACCAAAATTAATATGCTCAGAGTGTTGCCTTTTGCGATATCAACAATCTCAGACAGATGCGAACCCATCCGTCTCGGTCGATATAAATTCAGGGAATAAAAGCACACTCCCCAGACGGCAATGATTGGGACCAGCAGCCATAAATAGGGTTCAAGAGGGGGAATGCCTTTGGTAACGGGGAACAAAGTTGACGAAAAACGAATATAATAGGCGGCGACCCAACACAACCCAATAATCATAAGGTCCGAAAGGAATAATAGATTCTTAAAAAACTCGGAATGCCGCTTTAGCACAGTTTCCCCTCTTGATATTCTCGGTATAACTTCTCAATCGTTTGTTTAACATTCACTTGAAAACGAGAGCGATCGAATTTCTCAACCCCCTTTCGGATTTCCTCTGGATTAAACGAGGTCGAACGCTCCTCGAATAGTCGTATGGCCTCGATTAAGGACTCAACCGACTGTTCATAGAAAAACACCCCAGAAATCGCTTGGTTTTTTGTGGGGGGCAAAAAAACCTCGGGAGAAAATGAGCCTGCCCCACCCTCCTTGGGATCCTCCTGAAGAAGTGATCCAGGATTAAACTTGGAGTGGGGAGGAGGATTGAGGGGAATGACAGATTCCAACACGCCGCCTTTCCCAAAAGCAATGACTGCTTTACCACTCGCCATGGCTTCCAACGGTACAATACCAAAATCCTCTTCACCTGGGAACAGAATGGCTCGACAATTCCCATACAGTTCTCGTACCTTCTTATCTGAAAGCCAACCCAAAAACCTGACTGAAGGACCCGCCATCCCCCGCAATCGTCTTTCTTCAGGACCTCGTCCCACGATTGTCAAAGGCAATTTCATCTTATTAGCGGCGCAAATCGCCAATTCCACTTTTTTATAAGGGGCCAATGCCGTCACCATGAGGTAAAACCCCTCATCTTCATGAACCGCGCGGAATGCCTTCCAATCAACAGGAGGATGAATAACAGCTGCATTCCGTCCATAAAGACGAAAGACTTTTTCCGCCACATTCCAGGAGTTCGCGAGAAAGGCGTGAACCCCACGGCTCGATGTCACGTCCCAATCTTGCAATCGTTTTCGAAACATACCCATTCCTATTTTTCCAAGGCTAAAGTGTGCTTTGTCCCCAAAGTACTCATCATACGAATCCCAGACATACCGCATAGGCGTATGGATATAGGAAAGATGACACACTCCTTGGGGAACCGGTATGCCCTTCGCCACACAATGGCTTGAACTCAGCACGAGATCCATTTCACCAATATCGAAAGATCGAATGGCTGAGGGAAACAGCGGAAGGAAATAGCGATATCGGGATTTCACCCAAGGGACTCTATTCAGGTAACTGGGTATTATCTCATGATTCGCGATAACCGGAGACGCACTTCCCTGAACATACACCAAAGTATAAATGGGGGCGTCGGGAAAGAGTTCACAAAATACCTCCAAACATCGCTCTCCTCCTCGCATACCAGTTAACCAATCATGAACAAGAGCAACTTTCATGCTTCACACTCATCAAGAACCCTTGAAATATTTTTGGCCGTTGTGGCCCAAGAAAATTTTTTGGCTTGCTCTATCCCAAGATGTGAAAGGCTGGTCCGGAGGGATTCGTTCGTTAAGACTGAAAGGATGGCATTTGCCAAATCTTCTGGATTACTCGGGTTGATAGCCAAACCAGCAGGTCCGATAACCTCTTGGGGTCCTCCAATTTTGGAAGTAATCACAGGAGTTCCACATGCCATAGCCTCAAGCAGGGGGAGTCCAAATCCCTCATTCAGAGAAGGGAATACACACAATTCGGCCCCAGCATACAATCCGGGGAGATCCATGGTTGGAACATAACCAAGAAACTTGACCTTGTGTGACAGATTTAGTTTTTCTACCAATCCTAAAAGGCCCGGAAAATATCTTGAATCTTTATTTCCCACGATAATCAGTTGATGAGGTATGGTGTCCTGAAGACGGGAATACGCACCCAGTAACACCTTAAGGTTCTTATGAGGATGCATATTCCCCACATACAAACAATAAGAATGTAGATCATATCGTTTCTTGACAAATTGAGAATTTATACCGCTATGGAATCGTTCATGATCACATCCTCCATGCACAACGTGAATTTTTGTCGATGGGATTGGCAACCACCTGAGGAGATCAGACTTCGTTTGATTCGATACAACGATGACTTGTTTCGAATTTCGCAGTAGGGGTCTGAGAATACATTGATAGTAAAAATATTGAAGGGCGTAATCCTTCGGAAACCGGAGTGGGGTAAGATCGTGAACCACGGGTATCTGGACGATATGGGAACCAAACACCCCCTCGGGGACTGGAGAGAATAAAACACTTGCCCCGTCACGCTGCATCCGTCTTGGCAAGATAAATTGAGTCCACAGGAGCCTCCGCAAATGGCCGACCTTGCCAGATGAAGGCCCCATGGATGAAGAGATCAGCTCTAGTCGATGTACGCAAGAAGGGAAAGCCTCTTGGCAGGAAGAATAGATGACAATATCATCATACAGATTAGCCAACTCTCTAGCGACGTTCTGAGAATAAACACCTAACCCCGTCACCAAAGAATCAACGATGGATCCATTAACAGCTAACCGCATAAAGAATAGTTTACATGAAGCAACAGAACAGATTTATTGCATTTCAGAGGAAAAGTCCCTCCAAGACATCGAAAGAGAACGACACTAGTAGTCAGTTGAATCCCTGGAAAGCCCAAAGGAACAAGAAGTGATTACTCAAAAACCATACCAATGGAAGTTTGAAATGCTGGTCACAAGCAAGATGATCATTCAACAAGTGGTTATCATAAGGTGATTGTCCACAGAATGCCAATTAGCTGACCTTACTGATTTTTTCATTATCGGATATTCGATACAGTCCTAAGAGAGAATTAGCCCTTTGAACGATATGGAGAATAACGGTCGCTAAACGGCTTGAATGTTTTTGGAAAAAATATTTTTGGTTTTCGTAGAATATCTGCTTTTGAAGGACTCGGTTACCTTGAAAAGAAGCCCCAGATCGATGCTGGATGATGGCCTGAGGAACATGCCAAATTTCCCATCCAGCTTGGGCCGCACGCACACACAGGTCCACATCTTCGTAATATAAGAAAAATTTTTCATCGAATCCCCCTATTTCGTCCAGACAGGTCCTTCGACAACCTAATGCTGCCCCTGAAACCCACACTACCCGATCAGGTTTTACTGGCAAACGAAACTTGGATGAGAGACTCCCTAAAATTTTACGGCATCGCCCTTCCGAGGGTACGTATCTTGAGAGTACTCCCAAGGGTTTATCCAATATCTGTCCAATCAAAGAGGGACGGTCCCCCATGGATTGCAAAGGAACACCCGATGGGTCAATGAGACGCCCTCCCACAATTCCTATCTGTGATTTTCCGGCTAAAAAACTCCATAATTGCCGGTACGCCTCCGGCAAGGCTACTGCATCGGGGTTTAAAAAAAGAATATGTTCTCCCGATGAGGCCCTAACCCCGACATTACAGGCCGCTCCAAACCCAATATTTTCTTCTAAGGAAATAAATTTCGTAAAAGAAAACTCTCGTTGAACTATATCTTGGCATCCATCTTTCGAATTATTATCCACAACCACAATTTCCAAATCTGATTGTCCAGCTAAAGGGGTAAGGCAATCGCGGATATATGATGCAGAATTATAGGTAACGATTATTATCGAGTTCATTAGTGATCGCCAGGGGCCTATCCATTACTCCCCCATGTTTGGCAAACCAAGGATTCAAGGCCGAAAAGAATCCATGTTTTTCAACACAAAGGATTGAACCATAATCCCCGCACCTGACTCTTTTCCCGGAGCTACCCAAAGGAAAAGAAACCAACCTACCCCGCAGCCCTTTCTCCCCGTGTCGACTCAGCCTTCTATAATACTATACAGAGTGCGGGCACATTAAAGAGATAATCTGCGATAGAGTTTCTTCGCTACCCGAGACTGTAAGCCCCGCCATCCTTCTCGACGGTATATGCCTTGTCCCTTCTTAAACATGAACTTGAAATCATCTTCGAACTCCCCAATACCCATTAGCCTTCTAAATATCTTCGAGATTAGGGCTCCAGGAATTTTCAGCCCACGCGAAACCAGGCGTCGGATGCTCCCGAACTCCTGTTGTTTTATGTCCCTACGACTTGGGTTGAGGAGCGAATGAGCATAGCTTTCCAATAGATCCCCGAACCGTAGGGTTTCAGTTTGTTTGGCCAGCCCCAATAGTTCTAACTTTTTGTCCAGACGAAACAACGGTGAAAAATCCAAATCTTCGGTCTGCCAGACCTCAGAAGCTATGGTACGATTGAAATTTTGACACGCGAGCCCATACAGGGCTTCCAATTTAACCGCCTGATCCCGTATATCAAAGTTTCTCTCAGAAAAAAGACGTCCGGCTTGACCCATCCATTTGGCCTTTTGCGAATCACGAAATACAGCAATGCATTTTCCCGCAATTTCTTCGGGTGACCCATCATACAATAAGATGACCGCCTTCTCTTCATTCAATAAATACGAAATATTGGTCTCCGGCAGAATCACAGGCTTTCCCATCGCTAAAAACTCTGGAACCTTTCCGGGCAAACGTAGGTCTTCATAGGGATTATGTCTTCCCGGTTGAACCAAGACATCCGCCAAGGCCATTAAATCTGGGATGTCTTTTTTAGGTACCACCCCTAAATCCAGGAGACAATCACGCGCCGCAGGGGACAATACTGAATAAAAGTCGAGAGGAGACAGTCCGGTTCGTATCAACCGGCACCTAAATCCCCGCTGATTGATCAAACCCACCGCCTCACATAAATTTTGAATTTCCGGCCTGGTGCAATCATTGATTCCACCAGGGTACACCAGGATTTTCTCCGTTTCTTCCAACCCATACTTTTCCCTCAAAGTACTATCAGGGGTTCTCGGATAAAAAAATTCCAGATCAATCCCATGCATCACGGTTTCACAAGGGACCCAAGATGGGACGAACGTTTTCAATTTATCTTGGATAACTCCAACGGCATCGGCCACTCCTACCATACAACCTGCATACATAGGGTGGGAGAGGGAAAGGGGAATCATGTTGGATAAATCCGACTCCGAGTACTGCAGCAACACTTTCCGGTCTATTCCCAAAACCCGGGAAGAGATCCAAAGTTCATTATCTTCAAGGTAGACAACCAGTGGCGTTGGGACTTTTGCCATATATCGGGTGAGAAATTTCCGAACCACCTCACGAGGGGTGCAGGCATGAATAACATCGGCTTCCTGGTTATTCGGAAAGACCGCAGACGGAGAGGAAAGAACGTCTTGATAAAGGAGTGGACGAAAAGCCGAACAATCGTGATGATGAAGGGATGCTAAATTCGAAGGAATGGCAATAGCACAAGAATGACCTCTCCGAGAAAGTTCTCTCGCGAATAGAGTGAGAGGATTAGCAGTATTGCTGCTGAAATCTCCATACAACACAAAGAGGATGTTCATGGAGATTCCCGTTATTTAATCGATGGTCCCACTCCAAAGTCCTCGAAGATTTTCCCCACTCCCTGCATTATCCACACAACGTCCGACCGGAACATATTGAATTTTCGGATGTGTTTGAACCTGTAGGGACAAACAGCGCCAAAAGTCTACAACAATCACGGAATCCTTATTGGCTAAGAAATCCTCAGGGGTTAAAGATGAGAACACCGTATCTGGAGTGGTCACCAAGACGCACTCCGCATCTTGCAAGGAAGCTCCTAAAGAATCGGCGACGAGGGTATGCATTTGCAACGCTGAACGAGCCTCTTGATTAGCTAAAGGATCATACCCAATCACACGAAAGCCTCGACTGGAAAGAGCCAGACACAAGTAAATGCCCGATGACTCCTCAATCACATGAGACAACGGTTTGTAGGCCAAGCCGAGAACAGCAATAGTGGCTCCTTTCCTAACCAGAGGAATTAACTTATCGACAAATCTCGGAGAAATGGTCCGGTTGTACGTATCGTTGATCTCCAACAAGGGTGTTGAAGCCCCCAAATGCTTTCCAATAAAGTTTAGAGCCACGTTATCACGGGGAAAACAAGGGCCTCCATAACCAAACCCTCCTGTGAGGTAGCGACGGCCAATCCGTTTGTCCATTCCGATGGCATCACTGACAACATCCACATCCCCACCGGGGATCCGTTCACACAAATCAGCTAGCATATTCGCATAACTGATTTTCAAGGTCACAAAACTATTAACCGAAAGTTTGGCTAACTCGGCATTTTCTATGCTCATTCTTTTCGACGGAGCTTCATTCAGAGCCACTCGGGCATTCACCGATTCAAGGGTAGAGCCAGACCGCTCATCAAACTCTCCAACCAAATAAAAATCCGGGTTCAAAAAATCACGAATAACGGTTCCAAGCGCGATAAACTCAGGGCTATAACATAGTCCGAAATCTTCTCCGCATTTCTTCCCGGAATACTTCTCGAGGATGGGCAGAAGACCATACCGAGTAGAGCCGGGCAAGACGGTACTGGTCAAGACGACCGTGTGATATTGCTCGCGCTTGGCCAGTGCCTTTCCAATCGCTTCAAATGCATACGCGGCATACTGAAGGGTAAAGGCCCCTTTTTCATCACTGGGGGTGGGCACGATCACAAAACTTAAGTCACTGTTAACGATGGCATCTTCATGACTTAAAGTGGCCCGAAGTCGAGGTTTATTCGAAGCAATCAATTCATGCAATCCCGACTCCTGGGCCGGGGCTTGACCAGCATTCAAGGCCTCAACAGCGGCGGGAGAGACATCCACACCAATGACATTAAACCCTCGGCTTGCGAGACAACCTGCCATGGTTCCTCCAAGCTTCCCCAATCCGATTACCGCGACATCATTAATCATTTCAGTCACCCTTTATATCCCTTCCTGGGAAGCATCATTCTTTTTCCCTCAATTCTTTCAGGATGCAAAGACAATGTAAATTGTTTAATTCAGTTCATTTCTTTTTGGAGAGGATCCTTTCCGAATACACGACATACAATCTTCTTACCCAGGCGAAAAAGACGTGGATATGAAACCTTCGCTTTCCGAACGGTAGAAAGAAGCTCAGAGGCAATATCTTCTCCCAGGCCATTCACCGTTTCATTCCCAACTAAGCGCTCATAGGCCAACGTCAACCGGTCCAGGTCGAATGCAGGGTTTATCGCGGCAACACAATGGGTTTCCGCCTGCCGATTCAGTTGAAGAATGTGTTCAGGAGAGATAGCACGACTATCGCCCAAGACTTGCTCTGGAAGATCAAAATCGAGGAGGCCCCAACCTTTGTGGTTAAACTCTAAAGATTGCTGTGTCACTCGCATGGTTTCCACCAGCGGTGTCAGAACAGGCCATTCCGGGTTTAACACCTTGGCTTCCCGCAAACGACCAAACAACAAGCTTTCCCCTTCCGGGGTCCATCCTGATCCAATTCCATGCTCAATATGAAAACAGACACAAGGGGGGAGAAGGGAAATTTCTTCAAACCCTGCATAATGCGCGGCGATTAATCCCATACTGTCAATATTAAACGAATACGCTACAAATTCTGGGTAGCCCCGAATGGCTTGCCAACCCTCTTGCGAAAGCAAAGTAAAATCTCCACAGGCATTCGTATGTAAATGCGTCATGGCAATATTCCTCCTGGGACGAATTTGCCAGCAACCTTGGTCATGGAGAATTTCCACACCTTCACATTCGCAAAAATTTTTTGGATCTGGTTGACACTGTTTTTTAAATAATTCATCCCCATACAAATGTTGCACCAAAGATTCCGGACAAAATCGCCGATTCACTCGGATAGGGTTTTTCCAAGCATAATCCAAACATTCGTCTACGGTCGCCTCTTGATTCAAACCACTTTTGATATCATATCTGTCAACACGGTAAAGGTGATTCGAACAAAGGTTTTGCCGCGCGATAAACTGGATTAACTCATCAGAAAATAAGATGTCGATATTCGTGGCGAGGACGAATTGGCCCTTTGCACGGCGAATACCCACATTTTTGGCGATCATCTGAAACAGTGGCAGCTGCTCGCTATATTTCAAACGAAAGTGCAAAGAAGTGGGAACCGTTACGACACGCGCCTGACAATAAGTACTGTGACTTGGCAAGGAAAGAACAGCGGCTAATCCAGGGCGATCTTGCACGGGATTCCAGTCCACAAGAATGATTTCGGCATGCAACCGATATCTCTCGCATTGAAGAGCGAAATTTTTGATAAAAATTTGAGTTCTGATGAGGGGATCCCCCCCATGATCATCATTCCGGGAGGCAGCAACTACTGATAAATAGGGTAGTTTTTCCTGGATGGGGTCCATAAAATTTCTAGACTGTTAAAACGTTGACGGGCACTTGGTACACATATTAAATAGAGGACCTTCTTTCAGTCGCTGCCGGAGTTCGATCATCGCCGGACTATTCCACATTTCCATAAAGTCTCCCGTTCCATCGTAAAAAGTTTTCTCATAACCTGGCACGGCATTCATATAGCAACAGGGAACCATGGAAAATGAAAAATCATTGATGTAAAGGGTGTGATAGGGGGACCGACAGGCATATCTGGGCATTCGATTGAAGGGATTATCTCCATCGAAATCGTCAACGGGAAACCGCAATTTTCCCCTGGTTTTTTCCACGAATTTTTCTTGCTTACGCCAATACTGCCGCACCTCCCGACTTCTTAAGGCCTCATCTCGAGAAATATGAATTAACGGGGTTGTGCGAACCTTTTCTTCCATTTCTGGTGAAAATACACTAATCCCCCATGATTCAGGGTCAACTTGAACAGGGACTTTTGATTGTTGAATAGCTTGAATTGCCCGCTGTGTGAGGGCTTTGAAATCAGGATGCAAATATGGAGGCAATTCATGATAATTCAAACCAGGAATTTCCCCACCAATGCCTGCCAGAGTTTTTATTTGAATATTATTGACGTTCAATTGATTGCCTAGCTCTACAAAACTCTCAATTTCATGGAGGTTTTGTCTGGTCACCACTAGACTGATACTTATCCAAATTTCTTCACCCGCATCTCTCTGACTCACAAGATTGTTTATGGATTCTATAATATTTTCGAAAGAACCTGGCTTCAATCCCATGACCTCCTGATGAGTGCCAGAAGATGCCGCATTTAAACTAATCCCATAACTCCTGACTCTCGTCGCCAGCATTTTCTCCATGAATGTTTCCAGAAACACCCCGTTGGTAATGACATAACAAGAGGCTCGAAGGTCAATCCACGCTTTAATACGTTCTAGAATTTCAACAATCAAAGGATGGGAAAGGGGCTCTCCATGTCCAGCCAGACCGATTCTCCTTCCGAATCGAATAAGAGGCTCAAAAGCATCCAATTGTTGGAGTGATATTTGTTCTTTTCCTTCCAACCAGGAAGTACAAAACGTACAGCGTGCATTACAGACATCACAGATCGGAATACAGATATCCCACGGATAGGTCGTTAAGGTTGTTTCCCCTACTGCGTATTCCCAATAATTCATCATTAAATTTTTTAACCAACCATCTCCTTTCAAAGTTTCAAGAATGGTATTTTTGTCAAACCGGACGATTTCTTCCACAATCCTTGAATCATCATTCAACAAATAGAGGTCATAAACATCATCGATGGATTTCTTCATACGTCTCAACTTCAAATCAATTTTTTGGGTCAACGCAGGAAAAAATCTGCTCAAGACGCTTTGATAACGGCGATACATAAGGAACCTAGAGCCTTCAATGAGCTATGTACCCTCATCACTGCTAAAATAAAAGAAGGTTACGCTGAAAATGATCCAAAGGAAGCGACAGGGAAGTCCCCCCAATATCTCAGAGAATGGCTACCCTAAATAATGACTACATGGGGGAGGTTTAACGGAAAATTCACTGAAAACTTTTCAGCAACCTTAATGGCCGACCAATCACCGGAGAACCTAAGAGCCAGTCAACCCTCAATCAGTATTCGTGCCATATCAATAGACGAATAGGCTAGCTCGCCAGGACAGCATAATCTAAAACTTCTGCCCAAAAATTTCAATTCTCAGGTGCTAGATTTTGATCAATTGAACAAACAATACTCTCTTTAATCAATAGAATGTCCTTCGAAATCTACTTTGTAATGCTCCTCAAAGGGTTTTAGTCCTTTAATTCCCAAAAAATCCCAGTTCCCTCCAATTGGGAATAAAAAAAGATGATAGGGAAAGACACGACCTTCAAAATTTAAGACCTTCCGCAGAAGCTTGGCCGACTTACTTTTCGGCTTAATCCACTTTTCCCAGGAAAATTGATAAATATCCGGTCTCGTTTCCACTTTAATGGAACGGAATAATTCCTCAAAATTCTTGGTTGAAGCCAATTTTTCTTTCAACACAGAAAGGGTCTCTCGTTTAAAAGGCCGTTGATTATACATTCGTTCGACGGGCGAGCTAGGATTTGCCTTTAATCGTCGTAAAAGTTTCCCAAAATCACTGACTTTCTCATTTGAGAGTCGATACTCACTATCAAACAGCACATCCTCGGCTATGAAATACTCCCGGCCACCAAACTTTGCCTTAACGAGTGTGATCACATGAGTCTTTCCTTCATTGAACATCTGAAGATGTTCATCTTGGAAGTACACACCAGAATTATAAGCGTAGGTTTCAGAGTATCCAAACAATTTATAAACCATACCCAAAAACTGACTAGCATCTCCACAATGCACTCCGAGCAAATTATGATCAAAGAGGTATAACATATTCATTATTGTCCGATCTTCAGAGTCCAGATTCATCCAATAGGAAGTGCCACCCGAATTAAGATCAATAGTATTGGCCGCCCAATTTCGAATAAGCCTAAGGATTAGAATATCATCTCGCCGTATCAACGCATCCAATAACCCAGGAGTTTCTTTCAAAATTCGAAGGCGAATTTCCTTCTTATTCAGAACATTAACGGATTTAAAAAACCGAGAATTAGGCCAACGACTTACTATTTCCTCAGAATGAGCAAGGGAATCACTAAACAGTAACAAGGCAAAATGCACCCCGCCCAATATAGCTACAAGAACAATTGCCCTTTTTAGGGCATGAAGAAAGTTAGTCGTTGTTCGTCGAAGATTGCCGGGAGCGGAAAAATGATGATGGATCAGAGTAAAACCTCCCTAAAAGTTCCGAATGCGTTTTTAGAGAGGGATTTACTTCCACGGTTAAAATATTAAGGAGTTCCTCTGGATTACAGAGCCTACCCAGGAGAAGTTTATGACCTTGAATCAATTCTGCAGCATGATCGGGAAGACCAAAACATTCGAACAAACAGGCTAGTTTTAACAACTGAAGGGAATCAAGTTCCGGTGATTTAGGTGCCCCCGCTGTTTCGATAGCCATGGGATCACGAAGATACACCGCATCACCTTGGTACGGTCGCCCGAAGATCGTTTGTCCCGGAAAATCCCATTCAAAGAGTGCAGGTAAAGTGGCGACAGAATATCGTCTCATGGTCAGTCCGAATAAATCGAACCCCCATTGCCTCATCAATCTATCAGTATTGTGAAAGGTATGATCGGTATCCGAAGGACTTCCATAGAAATTCACTTCCAACGTAAAACCAAGGACGGGTGATTGCCTTACCGTCGTCTCCGCAGAAAGGATGACATCCAAATCATAACCGTCAACATCAACTTTGATAAAATCTAACTGCTCAATTTTTTCCTCTTCAACTAAGTCATCAACTCCCATTTTAGGGTTAGAAGAGACCAAACCTGATCCCTCCCAATCATTCAAGAGAGAAAGCTTATCTTCCTCTGGAATCTGTTTCTCAAGGAGCTGGGAAGCCGCATGTGCACTGAGCCTGTTCCATGGATTCCCTCCCCAAGGTCCTTGTTTTCCTCGTTTAAGGACGAAAGGATGGTCATCTGGCAACCCCACCATAGCAGGTCGATAACGGACTCGCGAATTGGACTCTGCCGCATTAAGCCTCTGACATTCACTTATGACAGGATCAATCCCTAAAGCCAGAAGATCGGGTTCGAATACTCGCCAAAAATCTGAAATTCCACCACTACAACCGACGTCTAACAATTGAAAGGGATTTCCCTTAAAAACGTTGTTATTCACCAAAAAACGAGTCATGGACGTATAGCCAGAATCATTGTCTTTAGGTTTTTTGGAAAATTTTCCTAGAAGCCCTCGAATATCCATTGCCAATCCTCAGAAAACTTCCTGCCTATGCAGACCTCAACCTAGCCATTCCAGACCTGGACCACAGAAACTACCTCACAAATCCATAATGGCATCATTAAGGTATATTTCCTCCACCTTCTCATCACGATGCAAGGTTCACTACTGCATCCTTTGATTTTCCATTTTTTACCTGATCAAAGATCCAAGTGTAGGTTTTTTCCAATCCATCCCTTAAGGAAATGGAAGGTTCCCAATTGAGCATTTTACGAATAAGGGTATTATCACTATTTCGCCCGTTGACACCCTTCGGAGCATCAAGATTATAACGTCGCTTCAAAGTAATTCCGGCAATGTCTTCAACGATATCAACCAATTGATTAATCGTCACTTTTTCCGCACTGCCCAGGTTAATAGGAAAAGTGATTGACCCGCTCTCCATGATATCGTGAGTACCTTGGATACAATCGTTGATGTACATAAAACTTCGCGTCTGATCCCCGTTTCCCCAAATTTCAATTTCATGATGTTGATTCAGCTTGGCTTCAGCCACCTTGCGGCAAATTGCCGCAGGAGCTTTCTCCCGCCCTCCATCAAACGTGCCCAAGGGTCCATACACATTATGGTACCTCGCCACACGCGTCACCAATCCAAAATCTTCGGTAAAATGCCGACACATCCGTTCACTAAATAGCTTTTCCCATCCATACCCATCCTCTGGCATGCCAGGGTACGCATCTTCTTCCTTTAGACCCGTCACACCAGGGTCAACCTGTTTATCATGGTTATACACACAAGCAGAGGAAGAGTAGAAATAGCGCTGGACTCCCGTATCATGTGAGGCCTGAAGCAAATGAGTATTGATCAGGACACTTAACATGCACAGGGCCTTATTATTCTCGATAAAGCCCATGCCACCCATATCAGCCGCTAAGTTATAGACCCAGGAAGCATCCTTGACCATCTTGCGACAGACCGACAACTCTTTTAAATCTCGGGAACCAAAATTTTCTGCCGCATCAAAGCGTTGATACCAGCGATCAAGAGGTTTAATATCTACGGCCCGAACGCGAGTATACCCTTGCCGGAGTAGATCGCCCACAAGAAAACCTCCGATAAATCCCCCTGCTCCACAGACGACAACCAGATTGTCCTTCATGGCCCCTCCTAGAAAAGTTTGGGTTGGGCTAAGCGAGCTCTTTTTCAAGAGCATGAATCTCAGCTAACCAGAGTTCGGCTGACGCATCACTCGGCATTCGCCAATCTCCACGAGGAGAAAGCGCCACCGAACCAACTTTCGGTCCATCCGGCATAGCCGAACGCTTAAATTGTTGTCCAAAAAACCTCGCAAAAAAGACCTTTAACCATCGCAGAATTTCATGGGGACCATATTGACCCTCAAAAGCCTTGGTGGCTAAAAAAAGTATTTTAGCCGGCCCCTCCCCATGTCGAACCATTTGATAGAGGAAGTAATCATGCAACTCATAAGGGCCAAGAATTTCTTCAGTATGGTGCTCTAGTTTACCGTCTTCTCCCAAAGGCAGGAGCTCAGGTGATATGGGAGTAGCGCAAATCTTTTTGAGAACAGTCGAAATCCCATCAACGAATTCTTCATCCGCACACCACTCAATCAAAAAACGCACGAGTGTTTTGGGGACTCCCGCATTGACATGGTACATGGACATATGGTCCCCATTGAATGTACACCAACCCAGCGCCGACTCGGAAAGGTCGCCCGTTCCGACCACTAACCCTCCGGTTTTATTCGCCAGATCCATAAGAATTTGAGTCCGTTCACGTGCTTGGGCATTTTCATACGTCGCATCACATGTATTGGCATCATGCCCAATATCCTTAAAATGTTGCGTGACCGCGGGCATAATGGAGATGACTTGCATTTCCACCTTTAAAAGCCTGGCGAGATTTTCAGCATTACCTTTTGTTTCAGAACTGGTTCCAAATCCTGGCATGGAAACGGCCAAGATCCCCTGATGCGGCAACTTGAGAACATCGAATGCGTGAACAGTGGCCAGTAATGCTAAGGTTGAATCAAGTCCACCGGATAGTCCTAACACGACTCTCTTGAGTCCAAGGTGTTTAAGCCGTTTGGCTAGGCCCATTGACTGGATAGCAAATATTTCTCTGCAGGTAGAGGCCCGTTCTTCAAGATCGAGGGGAACAAAGGGGGTAGGAGAATTAGGCCGTAGCAAACTCGGGGAATCATTCACCCTCTCTCGACCAAGATTTGAACATATCACGGGATAAAAGTCACGAGATGTCGTCGAATCCGAAAAAGAACTTCCACGAAGGCGGTAATGATTGAGCCGGGATATATCAATATCGGCAAGGATCATTTGAGACTCAAAGTGAAACCGACTGGATTCTGCTAAGAGGGTTCCGTTCTCCGCCACCAGGCAATGGCCGGAAAAGACAACATCCGTGCTTGATTCTCCAGGACCCGAAGAAGCATAAACATACCCGGCCAGACACCGTGCGGATTGAGATTTGACCAAGTCTTTTCTGTAAATATTTTTTCCCAACCATTCATTACTGGCGGAAGGATTCAAGATGATTACCGCTCCAGCTATAGCCATGGCCCCACTTGGCGGTTCCACGGTCCAAAGATCTTCACAAATTTCAATGCCCAATAAACAGGCAGGGTTCTCTTTAGCTTGGAACAGCAAATCTCTCCCGAAAGGCACCAACTGGTCCCCAATCATCAGTTCGGTCCTCGAAAGAGTCTTCCCCGAGGTAAACCACCGGCCTTCGTAAAACTCCTCCCTCGAAGGCAGAAAGGTTTTAGGGACCACACCTAAAATTTTTCCCTCCCCCACAAGGGCCGCAACATTGTACAAACGACCTCGGGAAAAAATGGGCAACCCCACAACGGAATAGGTTTGGGACTCTTCGGTAGCAGCGGCTAGGGTTCGTAGGGCCTCTAACACCTTCTCCAGAAAAAGAGAGTGAGTAAAAAGATCCGCACAGGTAGAACCCGTCAGAGATAGTTCTGGGAACACCACGATGGAAGCTCCTGCACTTTCGGCTTTCTTGACGGCTTCCAGAATGTGGAAAAGATTGAAATCAATATCCCCCACCCGAAGTTCTGGCGAGACGGAGGCCACACGAAGAAAATGCAGGTGTCGTTTAAATAGGGACATCGGTATAACTCATATTTTGCATTTAGGGAGTGCCCATAAGAACAGACACGAATTTGGCTTTGCCAAACCTATTCGATGGTTTCTCCATGGGAAGGAGAGGGGGGAGTACACTCAAAACCTTATGGCTGAGGTCAAGGGTTCATCTTTTCTTTCATGATCCCAGGCATTGTAGAATTATTTTTTTTTGCCGACAAGGATCCAACTTGGATTAATCCAGAAAATCCATTCGAAACTATCCAACATTTTGGGTAGGATTTGCTCCAAGCCTTCGGTGACCCCCTTGACGGACTCGGATTGCGTGCGAACCTCTTCCAACGGACAAAAGTCATGCCACATGATCAAACCACCGGACCGTAAGACTTCCAATGCCTTGCGAGTATCATTCATGACAACTTCAGGTTGATGGCCCCCATCAATGAGAACACTATCGAAAAAATCATAGGAAAAATTCGAATTGTCCCATTTTCTGCTATCGCAGTAAATTTGACAAACCCTATGGCCTAGGCCCTTTTCCCGATAAATCCGACCGATATAATCCCCCGCATCAGTTCGATGATAACACCTGGGGCCTAGTTCATCACTTCCAAAATTCATGGTTGTGATATTCATCGGAGAATTTGTGGTATCCAGCACGCGTTGGCCATAGGCCCAACTTCCATCTGATTTGGATTCCCCATCGGGCAGGTTAATGGTCCAAACGGTAGCATCACAGGCTTCAAGACAAACTGCTGACCCCCATCCCTCCCACGTTCCAAACTCTAAATGTCGTTTGGGTTTATGTGCTCCGTAGAGGAATTGAAAAATCGGTTTATCGCATTCAATATTCCAAGAAACTAAATCATCCGGTGAACCTTCAGGAGCACGGCCGATATACCGTGGAAATACTCTGAGCAAGTCTTCAACTTTTATCTGAGGTACTAACAACGCCATTTTGGTGAGTTACAACATATGGAGGGGAGGGAATAACGCCTTAATGATCTTCAGTCCCTTATCGACTTCACCCTTTGATTATGACTCAACGTTCCCCTTACGACTGAACAACTCACGGCAAGGCCATTATACTGATAGAACGTTACGGCTAACTATTCTACCATGTTCCCAATCAGCATAAGCATTCTTCAATGATCAATCGAGCTCGACCGTCCCCAACAGACCAACCCTTTACCTTGCGTTCAGAGATATCCGACGTGCAGCAAAGGATACGGCTAGGGCTACGATGGTCTTTTAATCAAATCAAACCAATTAAAATCGTTATCATGAAAATTGAGGTCTAATATAATATCGAAAGGATATGGGTCGAGAGATCGCAATAATTTCTGAACATCGTACCATTCAGCCCATGGAGTATTTTCCCCATCCGTTTTTTCCCCCCAATCACTAAAGTCCAAGCTCCCTTCTCGTTCCCATCGTTCTTTGGGATAGCCTAGTTCCAGCCACCTGCCCCCGATTGTCAGGTGGGAGGCCAGAATTTTTCGTTCTTCACGAATTAATTCGTATGGGGCATGATGCAACGATCCGATGGCCATAATCACATCACATTGACTCAATTGGTTAAGAGCCTCCAGACTTTCAATGTTAAAAAAATCCACATTTTTTAGCCCTTTAAGTTTACACAATTTTTCAATGACCAATAAATTTTCCTCCACGATATCTGCGAAGGTCATTTGAGCTCCCATTTCAGCGAAATACATCCCATCAAAGCCCAAGCCACTGCCCACGTCCAACCATTGTCCTTCAAGTAAGGCCAAGGGTTTATATAAATCGTGAAACCACCCTCTTGTGGAATAGCCAGCTTCCATACAATTGTCATGGAAAAGATTTTCCCAATATTGCAGAAGCTCTTTATCTGCCAGTTGGAGCAAATCGGAAGAAAACATTCTTTCCTGTCTTGTAGCAGGAACTTCCTTCCACTTGCCCTTTAAGGGAACTAAGACCTCATTAAATTGGTCCAATTTCCAGTCAGTCACATTAAAGGGTCCTTTACAGAAAATTTCAAAGAATCATAGATCTATATTCTTGAAAGAAAGTGGACAACGGCACCCAAACCAAGGAAAGAACATACCATGCCATCTTCATAAGGAATGAGGGAATTTACAAGCCCAGGCTGAAGATCCTTGTTTATAATTGGAAAAATTCCAACTTCGCTTTTAAATGTACAGGACCGGCCAAAGACATTTTTTTGTAAGGACGAACTTTAATAAACATTGCCTCTTCTTGAACATCCCACAAAACGGCTCTGTTAAAATCATATCCCCCCGGAGGGAATGCAATTCCATCCTTAAACCCGAAAATTGCCGTATGAACGATATAATCACCTGCCGCAAGGGGCAAATCAAAAGCCATCCGAGCATAGGCAATTTCCCCCGCAATTAAATTCAATTTTTGAATTGCTTCCACGTCGTTTATTGAACAGAGAAAATCTCCTTTCACATTCCGAATTCTTATTCCAATCATACATTCGGACGACACGGCTCTTTGAGCCCGAAATTTATAATGAACGGTGACTCTCTCACTATGCTCAAATTCCGAAACAACCTCTCCCAAGGAATTCGTGAGGGATAAAGAGTCGATAACAAGGTACTTATTCCCGAATTGGGAAGAGGATTCAGAGGACGGTTGCAAAAAATCCCTTTCGGAAAGTGCCTGAAGGGTTTCTTCCCAAAGATTCGGCAGATTTGATGGGTTGAAACTTAATGTTCCCTCCTGAGGAAGAGGTGTGGAATCGCCAGATTCTTCCTTGATTGTAACCCCTTGCTCTTCCCAACAAAATTTTTCATATTCCTTAGCTATTTCTTTTGAATTTCCCCAACCCTCAACCCTTCCATTTTTCAACCATAACGCTCGGTGACAAAGGGACCGCACCGTTTCCAAGTCATGAGAAACAAGCAGAATACTCGTCCCATTTTCCATCAGGCTCCTAAGACGCTTGTAACATTTCGCCTGAAAAGGAACGTCACCCACACTTAAGGCTTCATCCACGATCAAAATTTCCGGCTCCACGCAGGTATTGACCGCAAAAGCCAGTCGCATCAACATTCCTGAGCTATAGGTTTTTATCGGCTGATCTAAAAATTCCCCGATATCGGCAAATGCCGCAATCTCAGGAAATCTTTCTTCGATTTCCTCCTGACTCAATCCCAACACGGCAGCACTGAGGAACACGTTTTCCCTGCCGGTAAATTCTGGATTAAAGCCCGATCCAAGTTCCAACATGGCCGCAATGCATCCCGAGGCTTCGACACAACCATCAGAAGGTGTCAGCATACCGCCGATGATTTGGAGTAAGGTTGACTTTCCTGATCCATTCCGCCCGACGATTCCAACCGTTTCGCCGGTTTGCACTTGGAATGAAATATCTCGCAGAGCCCAAAATTCCCTAAAATATCGTCCGACGTCCTTTCCCAGAACCCTCTGAATTGACGGAAGTACAAACTGTTTCAGTCGATCTCGAGGAGTATCATAAATTGAATAGTATTTACTCAGGCCACTCACCCTGATCGCGAGCCCAGCGAGGACTTCCTCGGAATGCCCTTCCTCTTTGACAAATGGTTCTTCTAAATTTTGAGAAAGACTTTTCTCTGTGATCTCAGAGGACATCGGCAAATCCTTTTCGGGTTTTTTGAAACCACCAATATCCTGTCCAAGCCATCAGGACAGATAGGACTCCGTAGACACCCAACCCCATCCAATTTGGAAGTTGACCCCAAACTAACACCGCACGAGTTTGCTCAATGATAAAGGTTAAGGGATTGAGCAAAATCCAGGGTCGAAACGCCTCCGGCAAGGCTGTGATAGGGTAGAAAATCGGGGAAAGGAACAACAGCAACATGGTCACAATTTGAATCGTTTGGCCCACATCACGCAAGAAGACTCCCAGGGAGGCCAACATCCATCCGATTCCCAGAGAAAAGAGCACGAGAGGAAGCAGCACCAAGGGCGTCAGAACCATGGTCCAATACAAAAACCCCTTCAAGATAAGAAATGCGAGCAATAAAACCACGAGACTGATACCACTATGAAATAGTGCGGCTCCCATCGCCACACCGGGAAGGATCTCCAGGGGGAACATGATCTTTTTCACGAAATTGGAGTTCGAAAGGATCAGGTTGGGAGTTCGATTGAGCACTTCCGAAAAAAGCCCATGGACGATTAACCCAGCATACAGGACGATAGCAAATTGCGTTTTGCTCTCATCCTCACCCACACCCCAACGGGCTTTGAAGACGACGGAAAAAACAAACGTGAAGACCGCTAACATAAAAAGGGGATGGAGAAATGACCACATTAGCCCCAAGGCCGATCCTTTATACCGTCCGATGACTTCGCGTTTTGTCAATTGCCCCATGAGTTGTCGATTCTGCCAATAGCTTTGCACTAAAGACTTCAATGAGGTGGGAAATCCAGCCTGCGGAGTGATGAGTTTATGGGGAGCGTGACGCATCGCTTGCATGATTGTCAGATGAGTGAGATTCCAGAAAACCTAAATTAGGTTTGATTGCGCAAAATCATTCGATTGGTGTTTTGAGAAACAACCAATAAACCTGAAACGATCATGAATAACAACGAGACCTCCGAGCCTAAGACTGAATCAACCAGACCAGCAATAAGGATAGTCAAAAAACAGCCCAAGGCCGTAAACCACAACCCCTGACCTAATGCCGACCCTACGAGGGATTTCATCCGAATCAGGAAGTATCCATATCCACCCAACCATGCACAAAGACCCAACAGACCGATACTTCCCATTTCTGCCGCCACATGAAACACAATATTATGCCCTTGTCCATGGTTCTTGGGAACTCGGTATTTTTGACTATTGGGTTTAAAGCACTTAGGCCCTACCCCCAAAACGGGGGAATCTTGAAACATTCGCATGCTGGCTTCCCAGATGGGATAGCGATCGACAAAGCTTTGATCCGCCAAAGGATTGGAAAGCGACTGAATGCGTTCTTGAATAGTTGAGTCCGATAACCCCACCCCACCAAAGACGATGACCAGAGCACCCACAACAATCATCTGCACCCACTTCTTATACAGAATGGCTCCGACGATGGCGATAACAAGCAGGGCCACCCACATAGACCTGGTATGGGTAAATCCTAGAGAAATTCCGGAGACCAGGGCAACAAACCCGAGACAGACATATTGTTGTAACGTGAAATGACAATTCAACCATAAGCCCATAAGAAGGGAAAAAATCATGGAAAGGTACGCGGCTGTAAACCCCAGAGAGCCAATACTCAGCCGATCCACTGTGGTCCCGATATAAAAATAGGAAAAAAATCCCAAAAAATTCCCCAGGCCAATCCCAAGTAGAATCGCCCAGATTAGCGCCCAAACCCTCGCCTCGCTTTGAATGACATTCACGACGAGAATGAAACTCAGGGTATAGAAGAGGACATCCGAAATTCCTTTAAAAAAGCCACAGTCGGAGAACATAGCGCTCAGCACAACCACCCCCAACCATCCAAGGAAAAACCACCCGATTGGCGGGATGTGCACCTCAAAGTTTTTTTCCACCCACATTTTTATGATCCAGAGCCCCAATGCGCCCACAAAGGTGATGCTTTTACCGGTCTCCGTTAAGGGTATGAAGACGGCCATCAGAAGGAGGAGGGAAAAAATGGCAGAATCCAGTCGAGGCACCCAAATCTGTGAATTGATTCTCACCTGCTCACTCGTCGGCATATTCCAAAAGGCTCGAGAACGGATCTATTCTCGCAGCCCTCCTTGTAAAAAAGAATCTGATGGTTCGACAGGAATGTATGATTCTGCATTGTTTAATGAAAAAAATGAAGGCACGGAACAGCTAACACTTGAGGGGAATAATATGGATGGGGAAAAAGAAGAAATGGTGTGCTGAAGACATGGGCTCTCCCCTTCCCATGGATTTCCCGAAACAGGTTGTTCCAGGAGAGGCACCCATCAAGCATGCAAAAAGGTGAACACGATAGAGACGTGCCTCACTCCACCTCCACCGGATAACTATAAACCACGGGAAATGAGATCATGAATGTGGACCATGCCGACTACTTTTTCCTCTCGATCCAAGACAGGAAGCACGGAAAAAGGTTTCTCTCGTTTTTCCATCAATTCCAACGCTTTCACTGCCTTTTCATCGTGATAAATCCAACTTGGTTTCGCATTCATGATGCTCGGAATAGACTGGGCAAAGAGGTCTTTCCCATCCTTCAGAGCTTTTCGGATATCAAAGTCGGTAATGAGCCCCAAAAGCCGCTGCTGTTCATCGACTACCGAAACAGCCCCTGCTCGTTTCTCCGTCATCTCACATAGGACCCCTCGTACGTCATCACCCAGTCCGACCACCGGATTGTCGGCTCCCTTCCGCATCAGATCCTCGACTAGAAGAATGAGACGTTTACCTAACTGTCCTCCAGGATGAAACAGCGCAAAATCGGAAGGCTGAAAATTTCGCAATTTCATCAACGCCATGGCTAACGCATCGCCAAGCACCAGAGCCGCAGTCGAGCTGGAGGTCGGAGCCATATTTAAGGGACAGGCCTCTTCTCGAACCGGGGTCACTAGGACCAGGTCGCTACTTTTGGCGAGGGTGGACTGGCCCTGAGCGGTAATCGAAATAATTTTCGCCCCGATTTTTCTGATGAAGGGCAACAGGGCAATTAACTCCTCGCTTTCACCTGACTTGCCCACCGCAATCACAAGATCCTCTTTCGTCACGATCCCGATATCACCATGCATGCCTTCGGAACCGTGGAGAAACACCGCGAGTGTTCCCGTGGAAACCATCGTCGCGGCAATCTTATTGGCAATCAGGCCGGATTTACCCACACCGGTCAAGATGATTTTCCCCTGGCAGGACCGCAACATGTTCACGGCAACGACAAAGTCAGGGCCCAGACTGGTTTCTAAATCCCCCAGGGTCTGAGCCTCCAACCGAATGACACGCCTGAGTTCTTCGAGAATATCCAAAGACATAGCTTCCTATAACATTACATGGGAACTAAGGACATGATGCAGTCAATGAATGGTACGTTAGGGGTTTAGACACTTTCATCTCTCTAGGATAACCCAAAAACCGGAGTCAACCAATATTGAACCTGTTTTAGGATTGAAAACCTCCAGGAGAAGGTCGGGAGGAAACACCTATGTATCAATACATAAAAACCACCTATGGGTCAAGCTCCTCTTCCCTTTCCCAAAAGGGGCACATGCTGGATGAGCATCCTGGCCCAGGAAAATCTTTTTCTCATGCCTCAAACCTGTTACAACAGAAGGACTCCTACTCCTTAGAATGTTACAATCATGAATTCCCCGACCGTTTCAAAAAAAACCCTTCGCATGATGACTCAAGCGTTTGCTGACTTAGATTATGCGAGCCTTGGACCAATCTACTGCGATGAGGGAGGCGAGCAATTTTGGGAAGATCAACAAAAACCCTGCCGAATCAGGGGTACAGGTATCGGAAGAGTTCTCCTGAAACGGCTCTCACCCAATGGTAGTAGCTTATACGTAGGCGCGGGCGTCACAGAAATTCCCCCCTTGTTGATAGAAACGCGGGAATTAGAACGAACCGTGTTTCCTTACAACCTTCGTGAGGAAGAAGTCCTGATCCTCAATAAAACCTTGGCCCCTCTCGGGATCAGGTTGCAGTTCGGTACGGCAGAATCGCAAACGGGTCCCTTCGACCACCTGTGGATCGTTAGCGTGTTAAACGACCCGGAAACATTTCCCGTTGTCTCTTCCCTTGCCTATGGAAGAGCCGACCCAATCACCTTCGACCCCCAGGCCTTTGAACAAGAACGAGACACTATCCTCCGGTTAACACACCATTGCATGTCTCACCTTCAACGACCCGGACTGGTCACGACTTCCATAGAGGAGATGGGCTGGATCACCTCATGGTGTGAACAACATGAAATCCCGTTCTCAATCTCTGAGAGTACTTACCCTACCGCCCTCGTGGGTGACCCGGTCTGTTTTATCCAAGTCAGGCCTTGATGCAAGGGCAATCATCCAAAGGCTCACACCGCAAAAAACCACACCACATGCAACCGATACCCATAGGATTAATCGGCGTAGGGAAACATGGCAGCCGCTATCTCCGACATCTGCTTCAGGACGAAACCGGATTTCGCTTGGCGGGCATCAGCAGAAAAAATCAGGAAGAAGGAGTCCGAGCCGCCAAACACCATTCCCTGCGATATTTTCCAGACTGGCAGGAGTTAATCGCAGATCCTGATATTCAAGCCGTTCTCATCGTCACGCATCCCTCCCTTCATGTGCCCATGGCATTAGAGGCCATCAAGGCTAGGAAGGCCATCTTGGTAGAAAAGCCCCTAGCCCTGAATGGAGAGCAAGGCCGGCAGATACTCCAAGCCGCAGAACAAGCCCATATCCCCCTGATGACCGCTCAGACACTCCGCTATGACCCCACGATCCAACGGTTACAACAGATCGCTTCTCAAATGAACGACCTAGAGTATCTGACATCCACCATGCGACTGGAATCCTCACCCATTCAATCCACGGAGGCCCAACCCCAACGGGTTTCCCATGAGGCATCCGTCGGGGTCATCTTGGAACTGGGGGTTCACCTATTCGATCTCGTGAGAGTCCTGACTCAAGATGAAGTCCAATCAGTTAAGGCCGACCTCAGCCAACCATCGCCCGATAGCCCGGAACACCGGGCATGGATTCGCCTCACAACTAAAAAAGGAATAGAAGGCTACCTGGAAGTCGCCAGGGTCTCGAAGGGGAGGATTACTCGTGCCGAATTAATCGGAAGAGAAGGACAAACGGTGGCAGATTGGACCCATGGTGAAGTACGACAATTATTCGGGGAAGACCGAACCGTCCGGTATTCCTGCCCCCCTCAACCCACCCTCACCGCCCTTCTCAAGGACTTCGCGCAGGCCTTACACCACGGCACACGGCCAACGATTACCGGAACGGATGGCCTACGGGCAGTTGAAATCGCAGATGCCTGCATACAAGCGGACCAAATCGGACAAACCGTTCAGCTTCCTAAATACTAGACCAAAGGATCATCCGGCTGCCCCTTTTTAATTAAGGCGCAATTCAAAAGCCTCCGCCTGAACTCCCATTTTCAAACCTCCGCCCTACTCTCACTTCCAATAAGGGTACCTTTGCGCCAGGCTAAGGGTACCTACCCTTCCACGGATCGTCCCAACCAATTCCATAAAAGTGTGAATTATGTACTAGTCCATCAAGAAATTCTTGTGATTTTCCGAATTCTTGTAAGGATTTCTACCCTATAAGGGATTCATATTCTTGGGCTTAATTAGGAGAAACAACGAAAAAGATGGAGCATTGTGAAAAATGAAGCTAGCAATCTTCCAATTAGCACTGTTCTTGGTTTTTTCGGGTATAGCCAACGCTGAGATCAATCTCCATAAAGAATCTGAGATCGTGTTTGCCAGTGTAAAAGAAGGTAGAAAAATATTGGGCAACAGTGATGAATTTGTCCGCCAAATGAGTCCGTTTGATAGAGCGGCGCGGATGAAAACCAACCGAACGGTATCAGAAAAAAGATATTTGGCCTTTGTGCAGAACAATGTTCTGAAATGGAACCATGAGGAAAAACGGCAGGTTCTCACTAGCCTGCAAGTCATTCTTCCCGAGGTCAAACGGTTTTCTGTCCAATTTCCCGCAAATATTTACCTCGTCAAAACTACCGGGCAGGAAGAGGGCAATGCGGCATATACCCGAACCAACGCCATCATTATCCCTCAAACAGAACTCGAAAAGTCCCAGTTCAATTTGCAAAAAATTCTTGCCCACGAGTTATTCCATATCATCACGAGGAACAATCCGGCATATCGGGAAAAACTCTATAACCTAATAGGGTTCCAATTGTGCGAAGAAATCGACCTCCCAAACGTACTTAAACCATATAAAATTACGAATCCTGACGCCCCATTGAATAACCATTTCATTGAGGTCATGATTCAAGGCAGGAAAATTCCGGTGATTCCCATTCTCCTGGCCAAGTCACGACAATATGACCCACAAACAGGAGGGGAGTTTTTTGACTATCTCATTTTCCAGCTCCTAGTAATAAAAAAAGATGAGGGAGGAAAACATTTTATCCCAATGCACTCAGGTCCAAACCCTGTCCTCGTGGGACTCAAACAAGTGGGCGGATATTTTGAACAGGTCGGGCGCAACACCGACTACATCATTCACCCGGAAGAGATTCTGGCTGACAACTTTGCCTTACTCATCACCAAGCAGAAAAACCCTACCTCTCCAAGGATTTTGAAGAAAATGAGCGATATCCTACAGGCGAAAACTTAACCCTGAGGAGAAAAGCCATTAAGAATAAAGACAAAATCCTATTTGGACTAAAGACCTTTTCCGTCTTAGGAGTGAAATTGAGGGTGTGGGCCAAAAGGCACATGCTCCTGATGGTTAATGCAAAAAAAATGGAAATGAAACAATGTTGAAGCTAATGGGTCCCATCATCATTGGAATAGGGGCCTTAACCCTTGGAATCACCTTGGTTCTTACTGGAGTGGTGAAAAAAACCAAAGCCAGTCAGGCGGATCCTGCCCCTGCCCAAAAGACCTCTGCAAAGAAGGTTAAAAAGCATCAAAAGACCAAAGAAGAAGATCTTCGTGATGTGATCGAACGCATGCACGTCGGAACGATTGACTACCAGAATATGGTGCCTATCGTGAGGTTTGCGCTTCTGGAACAAAAAACCCAAACAGAAGAATTTCTGGATCGAATGGGGCCGATAGAGGAAATTGAATTTATTGAGAATAACGACGGGGTCGATCTGTATATTGTTCAATTTCGGAATGGTCGAACGGCTTGGGAGTTTGCCAGGTCACCCAGGGGACGAATTTGGGTTTTGACTTGGAATATGCTGTACTCCTAACAAATGCATTGTTTAAGGCAGGAAGGATTTCAGTAAATCCCACCAGCCCTTTTTTCCTCATAATTTATACCTTTGAAAAACGGGTGGGATTTTCCGGTTGCCATTATGGCTTGAACTTCCTTTCTAATCAATAAATCACTCTGTCTTGCTAAGGCACTTTCCCACATCTCGGCATATTCCTTTTCATCAACCCATTTAAAATGCCATTTGTTAATGGCACTCAAGCAAACGACAACGGGGCGAATCCTTTCCATTTCCGTGTACTCTCCCACTCGCTTAATTAATAAGGGGACAATTGGTTCACCAATTCGGCAAACCAAGCCATAAAAACTAATTGGAGGATGTGGGCGAGTTCTCCCTAAAATCAATAGGCCAATTTGTCGTTCAAGAGGATATGTGGGAAGTAATTTCCCCATTTTTTCAAGACCTAAGTCGAAAAATGCTCGATCTTCCGATGCGAGAGGTTCACTGGACTCACCGCAGCCTGTCCATACCAAACAAAACAGGCCTATTAAAAAAATTGTCCTCTTCATTCTTCACAACAGTCTTTTTCGCAGGGGGGGGTTCAGGCCCCTTGCATTAATCGCTTCGAAGCAGGGGAAGGGGTTAATTCGTTGTTGACCAATGAATCCAATTGGGCTGAAATCGAAGCCTTGAGACCATCTCAAATCCGTTTCCTTCACCCTACCAAGGAACAAAGCAAACGCAACGTGGAAAATGTCCTAAGCAACTAAAGTATGGGACTTTACGGAATTAACAAGGTTGAGCGGTCAGAAAAAGGGGGAATCCTTCCTTTAAAACTTGAATCTACTAGCGGCCTGGCATCCGGGCTCTCCATTCGGCAAAGACCTCATGGATCGAGGCCTTTCGGTTTTGATACACGGCTTCAGCCCGTGTAAAGACGTCGTCGATCAAGTCCCAATCGGCACGGCTCACGTTAAATGACTGGAAGACCCGAGTGATCTCTTCCCGTTCCCAGAGTGGAGGCGTGGGATCGTAGCGAAGGAGAGCTTCCAACAGGTGAGAGGTGAGGCCTTTTTTCTCTATCGACCAGGCTATGGTTCCCGTATTTTGGGCCTGGTACCAATCCTGGGCTTGAAGGCGATAGTGCTTGAGTTCGAGAGAGTCGGACTTAACCAAGACGGATTGCAATTGAATCAGAGCATGAATGAGTTGATTGGCCTGAGCGGTTCCTTCCGGCGGCAACACACCGGTATCTTCCAGCGTGGCCAAAAGGGCCATCACGGATCCGACAAAGATCGAAGAGGTTCGCCCGGTCTTCACCAAAACGCGAGGAATGGGGGGAAGGATAGCATCCACCGGATCACTTTCCGGAACAGATAAGACGTTTCCGCGAGAACTTCGTCCTTCATGGTTCTGTCCTTTGAAGAACTTCGGCTTTGGACGGGACACCTGGTTTTCTCTCAAAGAGATATCCGCTTCAAAATCGGCCGTCGACCCTACACCTAAGAGCCCTATAGATGCGACAAGGACCATGATGCCTAATCGCATACACCCTGAATCACTCGCTAATCCGGCCATTTCCTGAACCTCCCTCCTATGAGGATCAAACCCTGCTTCATTCTCGCATCCTGGCAAGCCCCATTCGCACAACCATTGAAAATTCCTTGAAAAATTTTCTCTCTCGCTAAGAAGGTCGAATCGCGCTATGATTCTCAGGCATCTCACATGTGGCCATGTCCACACGAACGTTCCCAGATCAAGGCCCTTGAATATGAAGCAATCGACACCTTCTCAAGAACCCAACAGCCACGGTACGAACCTACAACGTTCGTTGAAATATTATCAAAAAGGGGTACTCGACCCCGAAGCTTGGTTTAAAGTCGTCGAAGAAGATTACGCTAAGCTTCTCAAAGCCCTCCATTGGTCGCAGATTTTCTCTCCTCACCAATCAGAATACCAATTATTGGATATCGGATGCGGCACCGGTCGTTTCCCGAAAATGGTACGGGCCCTGCTTCCTCAAGAGAGTACCATTCACTACGATTATCTGGACCCTTCCCAATATTGTCTGACCACCTGTCACTCGGGACTCCAGCCTCCTTATGCCCCAAGACATGCCTGGCAGACGACCCTGGAACATGCGAGTTCACACATTCCCACGGGGACCTATGACCTTGTTTGGTCCATCCAATCGCTCTATTGTTTAAACCCTTCTTCTCTTAACGAGGCCATGAGCCTCCTTCTTCACACCCTTCATCCTTCAAGGGGAACCTCCTGCATCGTCTTGGCCAAGCGGGACTCTTTTTTCTCACAAGCTCAACGTCTCTTCTTTCAACAATCTACAGAACCCGCTCCCGCTCCCTATCTGGACGCGGAAACGGTCCTTGGGAGCCTGGAACACCTTGATGCCACGAATGTCATTCGCGAACTACCTTGTACGCATCGTATTGCCATCCACCAGGATCGATTGCTGGAACAATACCTCCAACAATCCGTCATGGATACGACCCCCCTTCCCAAATGGAGAAAAAACCCTGCTCTTCGTCAGTTCTTAGAATCGTTTCGTCACGGAGATCACTACCAGTTCCCGAACCCCTATTGGGTGATCTTGAGTGTTCCGGCTTCGGCCGGACCTGCAGGAAAGCATAGGTTGCAGAGCTATTTTCAGCCTATTGAGCCTCCCTAACGCACGTCCCTCCTCCTTCTTATCGGGACCATATCGAACAAAGGGATTTCGGATCTCTGCGCTTCCACACAAACTTTTATCTTCCACACATTGACCCGTTTCTTACAGTTATGAGACATTCTGATCTTGGCTGTTCTTGGGATTCGTTCAAATTCCCTTCGTTATTGGCATCTCGAGGAATACCCACAAGACGTTGAAGGAGTGAATGTCCATGGAAGACACATTGAAGAAGGATAGCGTCAAACTGACTGAAGGACCCGATCGGGCCCCGGCTCGAGCCATGCTACGGGCCGTGGGGCTCACCGATGAGGACTTTTCCAAGCCCTTGATCGCCGTGGCCAATACCTGGTCCGAAGTCACGCCCTGCAACTATCATTTGCGTGATCTCTCTGCCAGCATCAAACAGGGCATTCGTGAGGCCGGCGGCACGCCCATCGAATTTAACACCATTGTGGTTTCGGATGGCATTAGTATGGGCACTGAGGGGATGAAAGCGTCCCTCATCAGCCGGGAAGTCGTCGCGGACTCCATCGAACTCGCGGTTCGAGGCCACCTCTTTGACGGGGTTATCGCCATTTCGGGTTGCGATAAAACCATTCCGGGCTGCGTGATGGCCCTCGCCCGCCTCAACCTGCCTTCCCTCATGCTTTATGGCGGCTCCATCATGCCGGGTGAATTCCACGGCAAACCTGTCTCGATTCAAGACGTGTTCGAGGCCGTGGGGTCCCACTCCCGAGGAACGATGAGCCTCGAAGAACTGACTGAATTAGAACGACGGGCCTGTCCGGGAGCCGGAGCCTGCGGCGGCCAGTTTACGGCCAATACGATGGCCATTGCATTCGAATTTTTGGGCATTTCTCCTTTGGGCTTTAACGGGATTCCTGCCCTCGACCCTAAGAAGCATGAGGTATCCAAAACCTGCGGAAAACTCTTGATCGATATGTTGAAACAGAATTTGCGGCCTAAAGATATCATCACCCGTCCAGCTCTGGAAAATGCCATTGCCGCCATTGCCACCACGGGTGGGTCTACCAATGGTGTCTTGCATTTACTCTCCATCGCCCACGAACTTTCGGTTCCGTTACATATTGATGACTTTGATACCATCAATCGGAAGGTGCCTCTCTTAGCAGATCTGAAACCAGGCGGGAAGTATATGGCCGCCGACCTGTACCAAGCCGGAGGAACTCCACTCGTGGCCAAATGGCTGTTGGAGGCAGGCCATCTTCAAGGAGATCAAATCACCGTCACGGGTCGAACCCTCAGGGCAGAAGCCGCGTCCGCCAAAGAAACCGCCGGGCAACAGGTCCTCCATCCGGTATCCAACCCCATCAAACCATCAGGCGGGCTGGTCATCCTTAAAGGCAATCTGGCGCCGGAAGGGTGTGTCGTCAAAGTGGCCGGTCATAAAAAACTCACGCACAAGGGAACCGCCAAGGTCTTTGAATGCGAGGAAGAGGCCTTTAAGGCCGTTCAGCAGGGGGGCATTGAGGCTGGGGATGTGGTGGTGATCCGTTACGAAGGACCCCAAGGCGGACCGGGCATGCGTGAGATGTTGGGAGTGACCAGCGCGATCGTCGGCGCGGGTTTAGGCGAATCGGTTGCCCTCTTAACCGATGGCCGCTTTTCCGGAGCCACTCACGGCCTGATGGCGGGACATGTCGCTCCCGAGGCGGCAAAAGGCGGGCCCATCGCCGCAGTACAAACCGGCGATGTTATCAACATGGATATTCCTAACCGTCGGTTAGATGTGGAATTGTCAGATCAGGAGATCAGCACTCGTCTTCGGCAGTGGTCGCCACCCCAACCTCACTATTCCAGTGGTGTCATGGCCAAATATGCCAAATTGGTCTCTTCCGCTTCTCAGGGCGCCGTCACCAGTTAATGGCAGAATAAAACAAAAGAGATGACGGCTTCACCCAGCTTTACTGAATCGGCCCATTCGGCGTGGCCGAGACGCGGAGTCGAAGCCAGAGTTAAGTCGCGCAGTGTCTGAGTGAAGCGAGTTTGCGCGCCGCTGGATTCGGCGAGCATCGAAAATCATCTCCCTAACCACGCCGTGGGCCAATGGTTTTGGGTCCTTTTGCCGAAACAAAAGGACCTCGGTCGCCGGGACGATCCCCGGCTAATTTAATTTTCTAATAATTTCCTTGCATGCCTGTACAATATCATCTCTGGCAGATTCTAGATATTGACGCTCTTCACGTTGGACCCGTTCTAAGTAAGAGGTGCTACATTGATCTTTTTGAGAGCCTAGCGGCAAGTGGTCCGTCTCAGAGTCAACAGCAGTAAATAAATTGAAGTTTTCATCATTTTCCATTCCAATATCGTACTTCATATGCCAAAGTTGGCGACAACCTTCTATAGGATTCACTGTACCATTTATGACGGCAGTGGCGATCTCGATAGCTTTTTGTTTTTTAATTTCATCTATTCCCACAAGCTCTTCCTAATAAATTAAATTCTTCACCCATAGATGTCAGACATCTTATTTTTCTTCCATTTCAGTTACTTGTTGTTAAAAGGGGTTGTTAGGGTCCACTACCTGATGGACTAACTTCACAAAATTGAACCCTAATGAGGCAACATCTATTTTTTCAGCGAGACGTTCGTCTTCTTTTGCGCGATTTTCACGGTCTGAAAGGCCCGAGCTTTTCTCCCTAATGAGGCTTCTTGCTCCACCTTAGAGAGGAACGCTTTGGGTCCATGGACCGGCGCGTAGGTCAGCGTCACGATCACATCCATAGAGGGAGCATCTTTGGGGGTGGGAAACGTAAAGGTTTCTTTTCGCACTTCTTCGGGTTTCAATAAGGTGTCTTTTAAGACCTTCGTGGCTTCGAAATCGAAGACGGTATCTTTCCCATCCGCGGTCCCGAACACTCGTTGGTAAAAACGTTGTTCGTGATACACCCGTTTGAGGTTTTTCCCGAGAATGGAGAGATCCACGACCACCCGAGACCAGCCAGGATGCGGCAACGGCAAATTATGGGGCACAAGGCTCTTAATCGTCACGTCTACCTGGCTTTTGGTTCCGTTGACCGTCGTGGAAAAATCGACTTCTACAGCCTTGGCCCTGACTTTTCCAAATCGGCCGGGAAAACTATGGTTGGCGATCTTTCGGATCTTTTCTCCATTGGCTGATTCATCGAACCCCTCCGGCATATGACAGGCTTGGCAGGCTTTCCCCTCTGATTCGGCTTTCGATTTTTTCCAGGGTCCTAACCAACCAGGATGGGGTTTTTCCATCGTGGCAGTCTTGGGCAAGGAATCATGACAGGTGACGCAATATTGCGATTCTCGGTACAGCTTCAGCTTCTCCGATTTATGCGCCAGGTTGTGGGCGGCTTTATCATACCCGCCAAACACTTTCTTCCCGATGGAAAAGCTGGGTGTGGGAGGATGTGTAGCGGGATCCACGTCTTGGATCAGATGGCATTGAGGACACCCTACCCCATCCATTTGAGGGTCCTTGGATTGGACTTCTTTGATAAACGTCGGAAGGAGTTCGCTGTATTCTAAGATATGCGGGGCATGACATTGAAAGCACATGCCACGATCTTGTTCTTTCGCGCTGGCCAGAAACCGTTCTAATGTCACACGAAACGGAGCAGAGACAATTGACCGGGATTGGGCCGAAGCTTCCCATTCTTCAAACACCCGAAGATGACAGCGCTTACATTTCTCCGAACTGGGAAACGCCCGTTCGATGGGTTTTTTCGCCGCCGTTTTTTCGGCCTGCACCACGGAGGGAACAGCGATACTGCCCATGGCCAACACGAGTAGGGCTATCATCATTTCCCCGATTCCGATACTCCCATGATGTGTCGAGCGATTCCTTGTGGCCATCGGCAAATCCTTTTTTTAAGTCAAGAATGGAAGAAGAGACGGTCAGATTATAGGGTCAAGGTGCGAAACGTTAACAATCGTGGAGTCGAATAATCCTTGATGATTCCCTCGGCTTCCGTTCGTTCCTTCTCGGAGGACAGAGTATCCAAGTATTTTTTGGTCAGTTCCTGACCCGGTTCGGGAATGAGGGCATAACTCACAGTCGCTTCTAAGAGCAACTCTTCTGCCCGATGTCCATCCGGGATTTTCAAGGAAAACGGGATATGCCGAGTCATTCCCCCATTGATGAGGGGTCGAGGAATGGATTCGCGCAGGATTCCTTCAAAGCTCTTTCCAAACTGTTCCTGCGTTTGTTCCAGAATATGTCCAGCTTTGTCTTTCAAGATGACCGTCACGAAAAATTGCTTTAACACCGGGTCTCCACCAGGAAATGTATGGGGCAGAGCCCCATTGCGCACCAGGACTTCCCCCTTGACCACTCCCCCCTCTTTTTTGGCATCGACATCGACCCGAGAAAACCATTCAGCTTGTAAATTCCTGTTGCTCAACATAATTCCCGGGATCACAATACCCTGGAACCAATGCCGCCCGATCGGCCGGGTTAAGGCACCACGTTGGGAGGTGGAACTGCCGGTCGAACGCTCCATATGGCAGTCCTGGCAAATCGTCCCTTTCAGAATCTCCCCGGGAATATCCGCTCGGGTCACATCCTTAACCTTCCCAAAATGACAGGAGGCACAGTAATTCGCTCCACGGTAAATTTCCTGTTGCTTGGAAGGATGGACGAGGTTTTCATCCGGCTCCGCATAGGGGCCAAACATCGTCGATCCAGGAGTCAGCTTAAAGGTGGGATGACCGACAGCATTATCCTGTGTTCCCGTGATAAGATGGCATGCCGAACAGCCAATGCCCTCGATCTTGGGCTTTTTTCCGCCTTTCATCACTTCATCGATATATTTGTCTGTATGCTGAGGAAACACCGTGACGGCAGGAGCATGACAGGAAAGGCACTGGTTACGTTGTTCTTGATTCGGTTGAGTCTGCAGCCAGAGACCTAAGACCGTTTTGAATACTGGAGAAGAAAACGCGGTTCCATGAAGAAGGGCCCCGTCTACCCGTCCAAAGGTCTTGAGGTCCATGGTCTGTTCCCTCATCCCTTTCCATTCTTCATAATGCCGGTCATGACATTGTTTACATTGTTCAGAGGGAATGAAGATTTTTTCAATTTCCTCGATCCATCCCTGTTTTTCTTCCCCCGAATCCGAATCAAATTGTGCAAAAACAAACCCTCCCATCGCCATCACAGCCATGATGACGACCAACAACCCCAACGCATATTTGATCGATACCCTTTGGAGAGGAGAAACCCATGCATGGTAATCTGACATCATGATTTAATCCTCTTCAACTCGAACAAAGTGAAAATTCAGTCCCCCGGTCAAACCCTGGTTATCCGGATCCGCCGGTTCATAGGTCGCCACGGAAAAATTCTTCGTGGGAAGGACCTGTTCTAGTGCATTTCCTAAATCGATAAGGGTTTTAATATCAAACCGGTCCACTTCCTTGATGACGGCCTTGACTTTTATCCCTGCCAGCTCGGCTGGAGACCCCCCAATGACCTCAAAGACAACCACGCCTTCCGCCCTCGTGAGCCCTAAAATTTCCTGAATTTCTTCATCAACCTCGCCGACATCGACCCCGAATTGTTCGGCCAGGTCAATGGCTTTTTCATCCGTCATTTCCCCATTGGCTGATTGAGCGAAGGCAGCCACATTCCACCCGCCGACGCATAGCCCTGCCACGAGAAGAGAGAGAAGCCATCGTGCGTTCCATGAGAAGAATTTGGTCAACATCTGTTTACCGCCTAGGATGAAGGATGAGTCGAATCAGATCCACGTTTCTATTTGGAGGAGCCGGACGGTTCAATTTGTAATTGCATCCATGAAGCCACAGCCTTCTGGCCATTCCGCTCTTTATTCTCTCCGTTCCACACGGCAAAGGCCACGGCTTGCAATCGACCAGGAGTCATCAGGGCTTCATTTTCCAGGTCATCACCGGGCACGGTTAACGGCCGTTTCATGACCACCCGCCAGAGGCCACTTTTCCATTCAGCTTGGCCTTTCACTCGTCCTTGACGTTGCTTGCTGGTAAGTGTGCTGAACCCTCCACCGATGAGATCCTCCACAGAAGATGGACGACGGGGAATCACCTCGAAACGACGTGGCCCTTTTCTTCGACGTTTTGATTCTTTTTTTCTGGCGGCTCTTCGATCGACATCGCTTTGCCAGTCCGCCTTCCAGTGCCAAATATTGACGTAGTGATCCAATTGCCCCATACAGAAGAAAGCCGGAGCTTCTCCCAATGGCAGGGCGACCGCCGCCCCATCCCGAAACACCCCTGGGGTGAGGGATTCATTCTTCGTCGCATCCTGCCATTCGAGCAAAAAAGCGACTTCCTTCCCATTATGAATCGATCGTACGGATATGGCCCGCGCACTCGGCTCCGGCCAGACAGGCCTGGTGATGATCTGCCCGCTTAAGGGAATGGGCAACGGTGCGATGGATTCCCAGGCAGGATCGGTGGGAAATGCAGGGACGTCCCCCTCTTGATAATGGGCTCGGATGACGATTCCCTGTGAACTCACCAACGGTACATCATACCAAGCAAAGGCCAGAGATACGGCCAAGCACAACCCCCCCCAAACGACAACTGTCTTTTTCCCCCTTTGGAAACCGAAATGTTTGAATGAACCCTCGAACAAGACGTTCTTAAACATTGTGCTCATTTCCCCTTACATCCCCCCACCACATCTTGGATCTCTCATGCTTTGTCGCATTTCGCTCTATGCCCATGTAAACATTCTCTCAGAATGGCAACCCATCTTCTCATGGTATCAAATAAATTGTCGGGATTGTCAAAATCATCAAAGACAAAGATGGGAGGACTGTCGAATAGACATGGTCCTGTAATGTTTGATCGAGAGCACCACGGGTGAAGCGAGATAGCCCGAGACTGGTAAGTGCGGCGTTTATAGAAGCCCAAGGTTCCGATGTGCTGCTATTCAAAGAGTCAGACCTGCCACTATACTGACAAAAAGTTTCTTGATCCTGTGTCAGTTCATGGCTTGACCTAGGCAGAGGACATTCTTTGAACTTCTCTGTTCGTGCAGCCCTTTATATAAGGAACGAATTAGAAAATAGCCCCGTCGGGAGCCAAAAGATCCATTATCCAATTTTCACACGACGAATTTTATTCTCATTCCGCTCACAAATATAGAGATAGCCTTGAGAATCTAGGGTAAGACCAGCTGGACAGTTCACGATGGCCTCAGTCGCCAACCGTCCGTCACCATGCTTCAGCATACCGGCATCTTCCTTTGCCACAAACCGTGCAGCCCCGCAACCACCCATATTTTTATCATCGTATCCACTATCCCCATTCCCCGCGATGGTGGTAATGATGCCGGTTTTGTGATCCACCTTCCTCACCCGATGATTCATGGAATCGGAAATAATGATATTTCCTTCACCGTCAACCAGTGCCCCTTCCGGCACATTGAGCATGGACTTAATCGCTAACTTTCCGTCTCCATCAAACCCATAGCGACAGACTCCCGCGACGGTGGAAACCGTTCCGGTCTGTTTGTCGATCGTTCGGATTCGGTTCGTCCCTTTATCCGTCAGGAGAATGTTCCCGGCTTTATCCACATCAATATCCACCACATCATAAAACTTACATTCTAACGCCGGTTTGCCATCATCAAGATAAATATCCAAATCCAATCCATCTGAACATTGCGGACGCAACCAGCCCTGATCATCGCTAAAATCAATCCCAATCGCATCACCCGAGAGCACGATAAGATTTTGTGCGGTTAAGGGGCTCACCCGCTCGTCATCTTCGTCCGTCCAACACCCACCCACCGTCGTCAATAGCCCAGTATGAGGATCATAATGCCGAATTCGATGGGCTTGAGTATCGGCGATGTATAAATGATCTTGGTCATCAATGGCGATGGCCGCAGGATAGGTCAGATTACACTCCAACGCAGGCCCGTCTCCATTAAATCCCCATTGACCCGTCCCGATAATGGTCGTGATAATCCCGGTTTGTGCGTCGATTTTTCGAATCCTGTTGCTTCCCGAATCACACACATACACATTATTTTGGGAGTCACACAGGACATCCAAAGGCAGATAGAGCCCGGCTTCACCGCAAGGACCATAATCCCCGCTGTAGCAGGTCTCTCCAATCCCCGCAAAGTTTTCCAACAGCCCGCTTTCCATATCGACACGTCGGATTCGATCAGACCCGGACTCGGCGATGTAGAGATATCGCCCCAGCCGATCCACGGCAAGGTGATTAGGGAGGGGGATGCCAGCCTTTTTGGCACGTTTCCCGTTGCCGGTGCTTCGTGACTTCCCATTCCCGGCGAATGTTTCGATCTCGCCAACCCCCTGATCAGCAACGATTTCAGTTTCCATAGCTACCTTCCCTTATCCTGCAAGATATTTCCCTGACGTGTACAGCTATCCCAATCAATCGAACGTTCCAAGCCTCAGGCTTTCGATGAGGTCCCCACCGGCTCCTGAGCGGGAGCGGGGTTGGTCACGGCCTCAGCCTGTGGCAAAGGGGTGGGCTGAACCTCTTGTGCCAATTGAGGAGGAGCAGGTTCCGCCGTTGTTGGGGCCGGTTGTTCGGCCTGTGGGTCCACATCAAAAGCCTCAGCTTCCTGAACCGACTTTTTAAACCCTTTAATGGCCTTCCCTACGCCTTCACCCAATTGAGGCAGCTTTCCGGCCCCGAAAATGATCAATACAATGACAAGGATGAGGATTAATTCAGTGAACCCTAAGCTTCCAAACATGGTACATCTCCTTGGATAGGATATTACTTTTTTCCCGCTTCCCGGGAACGCTTGCTAAATCGCTCTTTCAGCCGATTGCGCGTATCTTCGGCCTGCTCAAACATCTTACATTTTTCATAGGTATTGATGAGATTATAGTAGGCCAGCGGTTCATCGGGGTTGTTTTCTACCGCATCTTCCATGACTTTGACCGCCATATCAGGCTTTTTCAGGTTCAAGGCCATCTCCATCAACTTGAAGCTAGACTCCAAATGGTTCGGGTCAAACTGCAAGACTTTCATGTAGGCCTGCATGGCCATATCCAATGTGTTGAAATCCGAGATATTGGGATCGTCCAACTTCTCATACACGCCCGCTAGATTATACCAAGCGATGGGATCTTCCGGTGTGATTTCAATCAACCGCTCGAAGTATTCTTTGGCTTGGAGATATTCACTCTTTTCATTGTGCAATCGCCCTACATTAAATAGGGCCAGGACATCATAAGGATTTAATTCCAGTGCGCGCTTGAATTGGTCGATCGCTTCATCCAGCATGGCCTTCGTGCCATAAATCGTTCCGAGGTTCGAATAATACATGGCCAACGAACGATCCATTTCCACCCGAAGACCTTCTGCCATCTCGATAGATTTTTTGACCTCCGCCAAGGCCTCATCCAACCGCCCCTTATTAAAGTAGAGTTCCCCCAGGCGGCATCGGGCTTGAAAATCGTCGGGCTCTTCCCCTAATAATTTTTCAAGCTCGGTAATTTCTTCCTCGACGGTTAACGCTCGTTCTTCTGTGGGCTCTTGTTCCGGTGGTGTTTCCATGGTTTGGCTTCCGCCGCGTTGTTCTTCCATTGTGATTATCCTACTTACTGTGATTGCCCATAAGCCGGGCGAATTGATTGATAGAGAACATCATCTTGCACTTTCTTTCGAAGTCTCCCTAAGGTCCCTCGCTTGTCGATATTCAACAACATTAACCCAAGGACCACCATCAAGGTCAAATGGGACAATTGGAGGGCATATCCGGCCATAAACATCAATCCCAAGCCATATCCCGCCAGCCGCCCGATGAGCACGAGCTTAATGACCGTATAGGCCCAACAGGTAAACCCTGCCACGTAGAACGCAAAGGGTAGGTAAAAGGTATACCCCATCCCCATTTGAAAAATCCATCCAATTCCTTCACCGGCCTTTCGCACCTCCTTGGCCATGACAGGATCCCAGAGGGAGAGGAAGAAGTCCATGAACAGAAGGGTCAGAAAGACGGCTCCCCCGCTTGCCAACAGGGTCATCCCCCAGCGACGCTGTTGTTTATTTTTGGTGAGAAACGAGGTACTCCCATAGGCCCAAAACACCAGGATGCTGGACAAGACCATGAGGGCCTCTCCCACACGGTTGGCCTCATGCACCAAAGGGGGAGCATCCAGAATATTCAACAATCCATAGGACGTGGACATCGTCTGGTAATACAGCCAGCCGCTAATCCCCAGAAAAAACGTCCCAACCATGAGCCGCTGACTCAGTAATCGGTGGGTTCCCCAATATTCCACGACCAAGACCACCATCAGGATAAAAGCCAAGACATTATAGATGACCGTCCCCAACATGACCGGCGGGAAGAACAAGAATCCCACCGTGCAGGCAATCAACAGAGCCACGAAAGGAATCACGACCTTATCCCAGGATCCAATCCAAAGAGAGGTTCGAATTTTCTGGACCAGTAAAATCCCGATGATCAAAAAAACCAAGATAGCGGTCATATTCAGCAGCACAAACCCCAATGAAGACAAGGTACGGAAACCGATCCGCACGGCTTCGTATTTTTCGGCCAATTTCCCCAGGTGCATGCCTAGCCGGGATACCAACCGGTAGAGAACCAGCTCGAAAAACGCGGCAAACAAGAGGCATTTCAGACCCCATTCAAAAAGGAGTCCGGGGCTTTCAGCCTTTTCGGCTACGTGTTTAGAGGGAGAAATCATCTCAAAACCCTCTTCATTGTTTTAAGCTTGCCCTTCATTGTCCTGAATCCTGCTCCCCGGCAAGATCACCATTACACCCCGGAAGGTTGTGCCGCTCGCTCCTTATTGTGACGAGTAATGTACAGAAGACCATCAGCCATCGAATAATTAAACGGCAACTCACAGACGACTTCACTGATCTTTTCATAGACATGTTGATAGACCCGTTCGGCCTCTTCGGGCGTCATCCCGGTCTTGACTTCATAGAAAAATCCAAGGCTTAAATCTTCGGAAGCCGGCCGCATGATCCGTTGTACTCCATATCCTCCCGGATCGCTCATGATTGGAGCTTCCTTTTCGAGGTCGAATAGACATGGTTGGCAAGAAAATCCGTAGGAAGAGTTTAATTTGGTGTTTTCTACGATGAAATTCATGGTCTCTAATGATTCTTCTTCCGTTTCAGTCGGGAATCCGACAATCACATAACAATGCACGGCAATTCCCAGGTCGACGCAATCCGAACAGATGCGCCTGACATTTTCCTGCGTGATCCCCTTGACCATGAAATCCATCAATCGCGCATTGTAGGTTTCCAAACCAAAGACAATTTTCTGACATCCAGCCTCTCGCATCAGCCCTAATAACTCTCGAGATAAGTTTTTCTCAAATCGCAATTCGGCCGTCCAATGAAAGTCCAAACCGCGATTGATAATTTCTTTACAAAACCGTTTGGTGGGAGAGAGGGCCAAACATTCGTCCGTGAAGAAGAAATAGGGCGTATCATATTTTTTGGCCAACCCCTCGAGCTCGTCAATGACCTTCATGGGGTCTTTTTGACGGAAATTTTGGTGATCAAGGGTCAGGGCACAGAACGCACAATCCTTGTAATAACAGCCTCGTGAAAATTGTACGGGCAACACCGTCGAAGGGGCCAAGTACTGCTCGAGCGGGAAACCATCGTAATTCGGAGCAGGGTGTTCCGCCAGGTTTTCCGAATAAAAAGGCTGATTGACGACAATCTTGCCTTCCTGACGCCAAATGAGGTTAGGCACCTTTGTGAAGTCTTTTTTTCCCTCTAATTGGCGAATAAGCTCCAACAGGGCGGTTTCTCCCTCAAACACGATGAAATCATCAGTAAGTTGGAAGAGACGATTGCAGCGGCGTAAATTATCCACCAGGCGAGTGAAGATACTGCCCCCTACGGTTACATGAGTGTTGGGAAACCCCTCTTTTATCAACCTGCAGAGAGTCAACCCGGGGATAATTTGAGAGGTGGCGGTAATGGAAACACCCACAAAATCTGGGACATCCTGTTGAAAATCAGGAAGGAAAAACCGCTGATAGAGGTCTATGTAAGGATTCTGTTCTTCGTCATTGACGGCTTTTAATATGTCTCGTGAGGAGTAAATCGAATACCCTAGTTGATTATCAACCACGGTCATTCTCGTGGGAAAATACAGGCACGACACAACCTCCAACCATCGATCGATGATGAATAAGGATTCTCGGTACCGATCAATATCGTAAAATCCTTCTCCCCGGAGGGTCATTTTAGCCGGCTCGATGTCATCAATAAGATGGCCAAATCGTTCTAGAGACTCTACCGCCCGTGCATAATGCTCTTTACTCCCGGGACCGGTTTCCCCGTCCATCGACACTTCTAATTTTTTGACTAAATCGACCAACCGTTGATGAATGTCCAGGCCAAACTCTCTGGTCAACATCCTATCGAGAAGTTCAATATTCAAATCACGCTGTTGGTGGACCGAAACCCCCGCCTGCTCCAAAAATGCGGTCAAACACGGCAAACTGAGATACGGTTGAGAAGGATGCCAGCTTGGAGGAAAAATCAGCGAAATTTTCACGATTTCACTCTCATAGATTTTTTAAAAAAAGTTAATAAAAAATAGCCTGTTATAAATTTATACACGTGATTTTCATCCGTATGCAACCATACCGTTGCCTCACCCGACAAGTCATCCAGGAAACCCAAATAAATCGAAGGAATCTTTTTCGACCTGAATCCCACAGGTGACCAACAAAATCCAAAAACCTTATACAGAGCCCTGATAGAGCTCTCAAAAAAAAACCTCCGGTAACCTACACCTTACTGGGTAAATTACCGGAGGCTTTTAAGAATCACAGAACCAATGGAACTTCTATTGGCTCTGAATAAATATCAATTACGGCATTTGCGCGGTGAACCAGGTCGAAATGCCCTTCATGCCGTTCCGTTCCACGTTCGAGCCATCCCACACGGCAAACGCCACCGGGAAGCTTGAACCCGCCTTGAACTGCACATCGTTCGGGTCATTCGTCGCCAAGCTCCGCTTCATCACCACACGCCACGTCGGACCGGAACAGCAACCGCCCTTCAACGCCCCGTATGGTTCCCACAGCCCATTGCCCACCACGTCTTGCGACGCTTGCGTGGTCAACGTGCTAAACCCATTCGCATTCAAATCTTCCACCGAGCCCACCCGCAGGTTCGGGTCGGACATGATGTTCCCCGACCAAATCCCCGGGTTGAAGGGGCCTAAGCTCCGACCGATCCGATCCGGATAGGTCACGCCGCCCGCCGGCTCTTCATAGTAATAGTCCCAGGCAATCGAGGGATATTGTTGGTCCACATCCCACATGCCAGCCACGCCGGCTCCCAAGTCTTTTTGCCATTCGGCATTCCACCGCCAGATGTTCACGGTGCCGCCCGATTGGCCCATACATTGGAACGGAGGCGCGCCCGCCGTTTGCACAGGGAATTGCACCGCCACTTGATCCCGGAAATCTTGCGGGCCAATGGTGGTGTTATTTAAGGTTTGATCACCCCAGTTGGCCCACACTCCGATGTCTTTGCCGTTCGTGGCCATTTTGACCATGACGGTTTTGACGGAGATGTTGGGGTGCATCGGGGTGGTGATGGTTTGTCCGCTGAGGGGCACCACGATCCCGGGCACGGATTCCCAGACGGGATTCGCCGCATCCATCGGAATGGCTCCCGAGATTTTGCCTACCGGAATCGTCACCGGTTGCGACACGGCCAGCGGAATCTGCCCTAACGTCAATCCGACGCATACCACCAGGACAGACAGAAGAACGCCAAACACCAGTCGTTTGTTGCGCGTCTGCACCAATCTCATAATGACGCATCCTCCTTTGATAAAAGATTAAAACCGAAAGGACTGCTAACTAACTGTTTACAGAACCCAGTGAAACTCATCAAAACCTTTACTCCAGATTCTTAGGCATTTCCGGACTGTCCGGAAGTTCCACTTTCCTTGTCCAAATATGCATCAGCCCCGACTTCATTCATGAGGAGACTCAACTCATTACCCTGATCTTGAGCCCCACATTCAAACTGTTGTCCTTCGGGGTTCATATAGCTTGCCGGACGATAATCTGTTTCGGAATAGGGCTGGGGAGTCACCCCCAGGAACGCCACATCAAAGGCAACCCAGTCAGCCGTAAAGTCTGCCAGGACCTTATAGAACCCGTATTCGGCTTTTCGCTTCAACATATCAGCAAAAAGAGGCACCCACCGTCCGATATGCTCTTTCACGAATTTCTTTTCCGCTTCCATCACCGTTTTGAGCTTCTCTGCCCCATCATGAAGAATCGCATACGATTCTTTGTAGGCCAGATAGTGCATGAATTCCAATTCCACACTCAGATGATCAAGACGCTCATGGATATCTGGAGACAATTGAAGCCCAAACGCACTATAGAATCCGGCGATGTCTCCCATCACATAGGATTGGCCGAACACATGATCATTTCCGAAGAGGGTTTCGTAGGGAGGACAGTCGAGGGCAATCACATTACTGAATACCCGCCGGTGTTCATCGCGAAGATCTTGTATCGACCAGTTTTCGCCTTCGGTCTTTTCCCATTCTTCGATAGTATCGAAATGCGCACTCAAAGCCGCAATTCGTTCTTCGGCTTCTTGCCCCCCCGTGTTTTGCAGTTCCTTTTTTAGCCCCTCTAATGCCGAACGACCGTCCTCGACAAACTCCCCACTTTGAAGGTAGTCAAGGAACTCATCGTCTTCGGGGTACAAGTACCCCCAGGACACCAGCAAATATAATTTGCTGCGGCATAAAGCGCGCTCAACTGCTGGGGCATCTTTCGGGGAGATTTTTACTGGCTCTTGTTTCTCAGAAGCTGAGGAACCATTTTTTCGGAGGGCACTATCTTCTTTAATACCTGTGGCCATGAATCACCTAAAAAATGACGCGATAAAATTCTATCTATCTTATATGAATGAAACCGAGCCCTACAACCCCAACTCAAATAAGTCTTTACGAAAAGGGGACCAGATCATAGGATAACAGGCCCATGAAGTCAAGACGCTTCTCCCTCAAAAGACCCTTGAAAATACGACTTTTTCCCAATCCGATCCCAAGATTGTCCAAAATTTAAAAACCTCTATTCAAACAAATACTTATATATCCAATTCCATACCGAAAATTCAACTGGTCGTTCACTCCCTGGAACAAGGGACCAAAAGCCCAAAAATGCTCCCAAAGCATGCAGTTTTTCATGAGAATTCCACATCGTTCGAACGAGAAACAATTCGAATCGCTTCTCGATCATTCACGGTATGACAAATGTATTGGCAAATCCCACAGCCCACACACAACCCCTCATCAATTTTGACTCGAAACGTCCCAAAATCCATCGATATAGCCTCCATGGGACATTTCGACACACATGCGTTACATCCATTCCCGGCGGTGCATCGATTGTTCGAAACGACCGCCAGCCCCATTCGAACCTGCTTGAAACTTGTCAGGGGAAGGAGGGCATCAGTCTCACAGGCATCAATGCAAGGAAAATCTTCGCATAACTGACATGGGCCTTCTGAAGGAAAAATCCCCGGTGTTTTTTCCACGGATAATACTTGGATCGCATCGTGAGGGCAGGCTTCCACACAATCGGCACATTGAGTGCAACGATCCAAAAAAAGATTTTCTGCTACCGCACCGGGAGGGCGAACCCACCCAGTTTTCTGTTTCACCGGCTCTACAGCAACCTCTTCTTGAGGGGCTTCCTTTTGGCTTTTGACGAACTCTTGTACGGTCACACCCAGGGAGACCACCGACTGACGAATAAAATTCCGTCGGCCCAGATTGGGTTCGGAGGTAGGTTTTTGAGGGCTTGCATCTGACATGGTCATCGCGACATTCTAACTAAAAATCACGCCAGGAAAAGCCTGGGCACAGGCAACAGGGCGAGGAGTCATGCTCCGTATGACGACGAGGTGGTCTATACGACTCCAGCAGCTCGAAGCTTGTACACCTCAACACATCGATCGCAGGCTCCATACTCCACATCCCAGCCAGGGTGGTTTTCCCGGATGTAATCGAGGACGAATCCCTCGAGTGATTCTTCCAGGTTTTCCACCCAAGAATACGTCGGGAACCGACAGAGAGGACAGGGGAAGCCCGGTAACAACATCGGCTTTGTAGGGACATCGGGAATTTCACTTTCCTCGACTTCCACCGCTCGCTCGATGACCCGAACAGTGTCTCCGGCCATCTCCACCAATTCTGCATGGGTAAGATGTTCGGTCTGCCATATCCCTTCAAAAACCGACTCGACTTGATCCGGGGGAATCTTCCTATACCAGGAACGGAATTCCCGGAATCGGTATTCCCTTGAAAACATCGGTTCCTGCCCTGACCGGGCGATACGGCTGTCAACATGAAGACTCCAAAGCACACGGTATCGATTGAGGATTAAATGTTCTTCACCAGGGTTCAGCCCGACTTTGGTATCCGGATCGTACCCGAATGATTCATCCAACATATCCGAGATATGGGTCAGCTCATGCCGAAGATACCGGGTGATGGCCGGATCGTAGAATCTTCTGGGAATCAGTTTTATCCCGACACCCTTTTTTCCTTCTTCTTCAAATTGGCGAGCCAACTTTTCCTCGACCACACCCCATTTACGAAGGACGTCGACTCCCTCCTGATCCTCTTTCAGGACACCACGAACTAACACGATGCCGATTTTATCTCGCAAGACTGGAAATTGATCGAATTCATCACGAAGAATGTCTGCAAAGCCCCACTTGGCGAATAAATGTTGATACAGACGTTTGAACTCCGGGTCACGGTCATCCAAAGAATACTTCTCATAGATCGGGTCGGCCAATTCATGAAATTCATTGTAATAGGTGGGGTCCCCTTCCCGTTCCGTCTTTTCCGCGAATGAGTCGATGACCTCTTGAAGCAAAGCCGGTTGAAAACGTATTTCCATTAGAAAGCCTCCGTGAACCGCAACCCTCAGGCAAGGCCATTGGCCATTCTCATCACCCTACTCCTTTGACCCGGACTTGGTCTGTCAGAGAAGCGGCTTGACTCCCTCGAAAAGCGGCGTTTAGTATCATGTTTTGGGTGAATTATAGGAATGGGTTTTCCATTTTGGCAAGGGAAAGCCTTTGATGACCAGGATTCCTGGTGTTTTTGCAACTATGACATTTCTGATTCATTATTATTCTTGCGAGGCGTTTCATGTCACAACCAGCCAGTCCCGATACCCTAACATCAGACCCTAACCTGACCCCGAATCCTTTGCCGGAACCTCCGGTCATCCTGGATTCGCTCCCGTTTTGGAAAAGCGGGATCAAGGAAATTAAAAGCTTTCGCGGTCATACGCAGGAAGTCTGGGCTGTCGCGTTTGCCCCTGACGGCAAGACTCTTGTGAGTGGGGGGAACGATCGGTTCGTCAGAGTGTGGGATATCGAAACAGGGCGCCTTCTTCGATCTCTCCGGGGCCACACCCACGTCATTCGTGACATCAAATTCAGCCCGGATGGGCTCATGTTGGCCACGGCCAGCGAAGATCGCACGATACGCCTGTGGAATCCTGAGACCGGTGAGCACCTTCGGCTCCTGTTTACCCGGTACGACCATGCGGTCACGAGTATTTCTTTTTCCCCAGATGGACTCATGCTTGCCCGGGCCGGGCAAAATAAAGACATCAAAATCTGGGAGGTCACCACCGGGACCGAACTCATGACCCTGCTCGGGAAAGATCAATATGATCATAACTGGAGTGTCTGCACCGCATTTGCCCCTGACGGCATTCACTTAGCCTCCGGGAGTGACATCGGGAAGCTCAAACTGTATGAAGTACTCCCAAGTGGCGAGGAAAAAGTATTTCACAATGGCCACTGGAGGGATGAAGATGATGACGAGGAAACAGAAAACCGAGGGTTTTATGTCGATGATGCCGGTGGGTTCCAAAAACCCATGGAGTATTGGATTGGGGCTTTGACCTTCACTCCCGATGGGTCAACCATGATTTCCGGAAGTCGGGACTGCTCCATCAAGTTCTGGGATATGCCGACCCTTCAAGAGCGCCGTACGTTAAAAGGACATTCGGAGTGGGTCAGAAACCTTTTAGTCACTCAGGATGGAAAAGTGTTAATCAGCGCGAGCGATGACGGCACCGTTAAAATGTGGGACATCGAAAGTGGTCGGCAGTTCCGCACGATCAAATCCCATAAGGGCCCGGTTCGAGGTATTGCACTTTCTTCCGATGGGAGGTTTCTGGCGACGGCAGGAAATGATCGTTTGGTGACTCTCTGGGAAGGGGGAGAGTAACCAGTTCCCGGTTTGCCTCCAACAGGGGAAACGAGTGTAGAAGGCTTCTGGAGTTGAACCGGAGCCACTTCGCCAGGCCAAATTTAGGGGGAATCATTCCTCTCTTCCCCAATCACGGTCATCCAGATTTCCTTCTTCTCCCGGTCTGACAATCCCATACCGTTTACACTTTTCCCAGAGACCTTTTCTGGATAAGCCCAGAACCTTGGATGCGGTGGTCCTGGCCCAGCCGGTCCGCTGCAAAATCTCAAGGATATGTTGCCGTTCAAATTGCTCTCTGGCCGCAGCCAATGTTTCCATCGCCCCGCCTTTCCCACCCTTCGTTCCGGGAAGATCTCCGCAAAATCCACATCCCGGTTGGGGCTCTCCTCCAGAAAAAGGACATCGGCTTTGCCCACATAAGTCCCAAATCTGCACCTCGGGAGATGTCCCGGTCAGGGCTATGGCGCGCTCAATGGTATTCTCCAATTCCCGGACGTTTCCCGGGAACGAATACCGGAACAGCACCTCTCTGGCCTGCCGAGACAGTTTTTTTTGCTCCTGTTGGTTTCTTCCGGCCATCGCCGCTAAAAAATGCTGGGCAATCGGCAGGATGTCTTCCCGCCGTTCACGCAAGGGGGGTAACTGAACAGGGACGACGTTCAATCGATAGAAGAGATCCTCGCGAAATCGCCCTTGCTCTACCTCATTCCGTAAATCTTTTTGGGTAGCACAGACGACTCTGACATCGACCTCAATCGTCTCATTGCCTCCCACCCGTTCAAATTGTCGTTCCTGTAATACTCGAAGTAATTTCACCTGAACAACTGGAGAAATTTCTCCGATCTCATCCAAGAAAATCGTACCCTGATGGGCCAATTCAAAACGACCCCGTCGCTGTCGTAGCGCACCGGTAAACGCCCCCTTCTCGTGCCCAAACAACTCGGCCTCCAGGAGTGTTTCCGGAAGGGCGGCACAACTCACCTTCACTAAGGAAAATTGCCGTCGAGGACTGTTCGCATGAATCGCATTTGCGATTAATTCCTTGCCGGTCCCACTCTCTCCCATGATGAGAATGGTCGCATCTGATGTGCTGACTAACTGAATTTTTTCGAGGACCTCCCTCATGCGATCATTTTTTCCGACTATGCCTTGAAAGCTGAACTTGCTTTCCAGTTCATCGCGTAACACACGATTTTCTTCTCTCAGAGCCATGACCGCACACACCCGTTCCACACTGAGCAACAACTCATCCATGGAAAACGGTTTGGTGATGAAATCATACGCTCCACATTTCATCGCATTAACTGCGGTATCGACCGAACCATGTGCCGTGATCACGATGACTTCCGTACCGGGACAATGCTCCTTACAGGTTTTGACCACCTGTAATCCGTCTGCTCCTGGCATTCGCAAATCGGTAACCACAAGGTTGAAATGGGAGGATTGCAATCGCTCCAACCCTTCAGACCCCGTACGGGCCTCTTGAACTTCATACCCGACGGCCTTCAGAGCATCGACCATAGAAACCCGCATCAACGGTTCATCATCAATGATAAGAATGGACCCCGAATTCATGTACCCACCTTGATACCCGTGACCGTACGGGCCCGCGCCAATGGCAACCGAATCGTGAATGTCGTCCCCTTACCTTCTTCACTCTCTACTAACATTTCTCCTCCATGTCGTTGCACAATCCCTAAACTCACCGAAAGGCCCAAACCCGTCCCTTCGCCCGTTCCCTTCGTGGTAAAAAACGGATCAAAAATATGCGGTCGCACATCAGAAGGGATTCCACAACCGGTATCCTCAACCTCCACCTCACATCCTTCCTCATATTTCCGCGTTCGAATCGTCACATGCCCTCCCTTCGGAAGAGACTGGACGGCATTGATCACCAAATTCATCATCACCTGTTCAATCATATGCGCATCAAGGAGGACTGACATCAGTCCATGATCATAATCTTTGAAGAGTCTGGCTTCTTTGGCTTCAAAAACATGCTCGGTTAACACGGCCACACGGTCCAAGATCGCATGGAGGTCCGCGACGGCCAGTTCAGGGGCTCGTTGCTGCGAAAAATCCAAAAGCTGACGCACAATTCGTTGAACTCGACGTAATCCATCCTCCATAAAGCTCAAATATTCCTGAGAACGCTCGGGAGTCAAGGTGCCTTTTCGAATGTTGTATAAACAATTCAAGATCCCCCCCAGTGGGTTATTGATCTCGTGAGCCACTCCAGCCGCTAATTTCCCGATAGAGGCTAATCGTTCGGAGTTCTGCACTTGTTCCTCTAAATACTTACGCTCCGTGATATCTCGGGCAATTCCCAGGACCCCATTTTGTACGCCTTCATCATCCAACAGTGGTGCGACGCTGACTAAGACGGAACGCAATTCCCCTTGCCGGCTCATGATTTCCACTTCATAGACCTGTTTGGCCCCAAAGTCTAACGTCTCCTGTAAATATCGCCCACGAAATCGTTTGGATAAGAGCGAAAGATAGGGCTTCCCGATCAAGTCTTCCTTTCGAAAGCCCCAGGCTTCCACTTTTTCATTCACATAGGTAAACCGTAAATCCACGTCCAGGGTATAGATCACGTCATTGGCATTTTCCAGGAGGTTCTCGATGTACACCTTGGCCTGTTCAATTTCCCTGGTCCGTTCATACACTTTCCCTTCCAGAGCTTCGTTATATTGTTGAAGCGTGGCTTCCAATTTTTTATGCTCAGTGATGTCCCGCAATTGAACCATGATGGAAAACGTTCTTCCTCGTTCGATTCGAATCAAGTCCATCTCCATGGATTTGACGGTTCCTGTCCGATCCGTAACTTCAATGTCCGAAGTCGGCACCTTGGATTCCCCGCCAATCACTCGATCCAACAGGTTTTGACTGTCCTGCCGAAAATTCGACACCACCAGCTTCACGAATTCACGGCCTTTGAGTTCGGAAGGTTCATAACCCAAAATATCCACCTCCCGAGCATTGATGTCCACGATACATCCATGGGCATTCACGATGAAAATTGAATCTGCGGAAAAATTAAAGAGAGCCTTATACCCTGCCTCGGAATCAGAAAGTTGCTGCGTTCGCTCGTTCACCAATCCCTCCAGCTGAGTGGTATATCGGTCCACCTCTCGCTCCAAAGCCTTACGATCCGTGATGTCCCGAACGAATCCCCTCGAATACACCACCGTCTTCGTATGCGGGTCCATCAAGGTCGTGGAATGAATTTCCACATCGATTTGTTGTTTGGATTTCATACAAAACACGGTTTCAATCGAACGCTCCCCTCCGGAGGCCAGCCCCGTGATATAGGCTTGAACCCTTTCCTGCTGAGTAGGAGGGACAATATCCCAAAGAGACATCTCCAACATTTCATCCTGTGTATAGCCTAACTTGCTGAGTTCGGTACGATTGACATGCACGAAACGCCCGGAAGGATCCAATTGATGAATCATTTCCGGAGCATTTTCGATGAGGTCTCGATACTTTTCCTCCAGCCGACCGATTTCCTCCACCTTTTGATTCAATTGTGAGAATGATTGCTGGAGGTTGCCAGCCATCCCATTAAACGTCTCTGCCAATCGCTCGATCTCATCTCCGGTATGCAGGAAAATTTTTTCACTAAAATTTCCCTTCCCAAATTCCTCAGCCCCTTCAGATAGAGCCTGGATAGGCTTCACGATCCGTCCCGCCACCACGACTCCTGCTCCCCATAAAATCACGAAAACGGCCACACCATATGAAGCCACTTTCACCAGTAGTTGCTGCAACGGGGCGTAGGTTTCGGCCGGATCTTGGCCAGCCAACATATGCCAGGATTTGCCCCCAAAACTTTCTGGGGCCAGGGTGAGCCCCAGGTGGAGAGGGGCATATCCCACGATAGAATTCTCGGCTCCATGAGAGTCCCGTTTCGCGACCATCCACCCACTCTCCCCTTTCTGAAAAGCGGCGATTACCTTGGGGGGGATCACATGTTCTTCCAGCGAAAGGAGGGGACAAAGAATCGGTCTTCCATCTGAAGCCACGAGCATGGCATGTCCGGTTTCCCCAGCCGCCACTTCGGAAATCGACTGAAACAACGTGTCCCGGCGCAGCAGAATACTGATGGCCCCAACCACTTCTTGACGAGCATCATCCCAGATCGGAACTCCGACGTTCAGGACATGCGTCCCAAATCCGGGATCGAAGGACAAATCACTCACAAAGCCTTGGATGTCTTGACGATCCATGAGAGCTTTCCACCACACGCTTTCCCCATGGAAAAAACTCGCCTGGGGGAAGGAGCTCAATACCAAAGCGCCCTGGCTATCGACGACCACTATCGCCAGGTAGTCGGATTTTCGAATCGCATGCCATTGAATTAAGTAGTCCGTCGCATATTTGTTGATAAACACGGGAAATTCGTCTTGGTGAGCCCGCAACTTCCAACTTTCCTGCCATTCTTGGATCAAGGCCTGAATCTCATCGGAGTTTTTATCCTGGTAACTTCGATTGGAGTTCACCACGGCACTTCGAATAAACGGAATCGTCGCCAGTTGTTGTGCCTCATTAATCCCTCGAATAATCTGGGTCTCGACTTTTCGGGCCACCTCCACGGCCACACCCTTCATATTTATTCCAGCAACAGCCTGAAGCGCTCGCTTTTCTTCGAAATAGGTCAGGAGAAGGGAAAGAATGAGAGGGAGAAGACCGACCAGCACGAGGGCCAGGATGGTCTTACCCTTTAATTGGAGGGAAAATCCAAAGCGTTTCACTTTGGTAACACCATTTCATGTGACAGGGTATCATTAAACCATGTTTTTATAAGATTTTGATGATTTCTCTTGGCGGATGTCAAGAAATGGTAACATCCAGACTCTTCAGGAAGAAACAAAAATTTAGGAGTTGCACCAGGGAAGAGGACAGTTCTTGAAAGGTAAGGAAGGAAAATCTGAGATGGCTTGCCCGACCGGCTATTTCCCTTTACTGAGAAGTTTCCCCTCCGAACCGGGCCAAAGAAGGAGAAGGGGGCTAGCCACGAATATAGAAGAATAGGTCCCAACCATGACTCCCAATAACAAGGCTAAGGAAAAATCATGGAGGACTTCCCCACCAAATAGCGTCAAAGGCACCAACACCAACACCACCGTCAATGTCGTGACAAGCGTGCGACTGAGGACCTGATTGATTCCGTTATTGATGATCGTGGGAACCGTCTCCCTTCTCCGCCTCCGAAGGTTTTCCCGAATTCGATCAAACACGACCACGGTATCGGTCAGAGAATACCCCGCAAGGGTCAGAAGGGCCGTGACCACCAAAAGGGTAATTTCTTTATTGAGCAGGAAATAGATGCCCAAGACCACCAACACATCGTGAAAAGTCGCGATCGCCGCAGCTACGCCAAAACGAAATTCAAACCGGACGGCAATGTACAGGATAATGCCGATCATCGACAGCACGACTGCAATCAAGGCATCCTCCTGAAGCTTTTTTCCGATGGTCGGTCCGATAGAAGTACTGGAGTCCACCACAAACCCATGATTGGGAAATTCTGTCTTGAAGGCTTCAATGATTTTTTTACTGACCTCTTCTTCGATCGTCGTCTCCGTTTTCACCCGAATAAGAAGTTTTTGATCCTGGGTAAACTCTTGCAATTCGGCATCACCGAGCCCATGAGTTTCCAGGGCTTTTCGAGCATCGGCGATGGGCAAGGGTTGATCAAACTTCAGTTGAACGGCCGTGCCACCCGCAAAATCAATCCCTAAATTGGCCCACCCGGCTAAAATTCCCATCGTGGCAAACAGTCCAATAGCTACCAGAACCCCGGAGATCATAAATGCCAGTTTTCGCTTTCCCATAAAATCAATGTCGGTTTTTCCAACGATCTCCATCATGATCAAGACATGCTCCTCTTCAAAGTCCTGTGGAACGCTTCGTCAGCCAAAGTCAAAAATCCCCAACTCAAACATGAACGACAAACGCGCGCCATTCCATCTCATCCTAAATACTCAATGATTCCATTTTCCGACGATTGAGAAAATCAAACACCACCTTGGTCCCGACGAATGCGGTGAATAAGTTAATCGCGATACCAAGACATAAAGTCACCGCAAACCCTTTAATAGGTCCGGTTCCGAATAAGAATAAAGCCAAACCGGTGATGAGCGTCGTGACGTGAGCATCCACGATGGTCAGAAAGGCTTTCTCAAAGCCGGCATCGACCGCGAGCCGAACCGGACGGCCATTCCTCAACTCCTCGCGAATCCGCTCGAAGATGAGAACATTGGAGTCGACTCCCATCCCAATCGTCAGAATAATCCCGGCAATACCCGGAAGCGTTAAGGTGGCATTCAGACCGGATAAGGCCCCTAACAGACCGATGAGATTCAGGAACAAGGCCACATTGGCAATCACCCCAGACAGCCGATAGTAAATAATCATGAACACCAGGACCAGCGAGCCGGCAATCAATGTCGTCCGTAAACCTTTATCGATCGAGTCCTGCCCCAGGGAAGGTCCCACGGTAAGGTCTTGCAATGTTTTCAAGGGAGCCGGAAGGGCCCCAGCCCGTAAGACGACGGCCAAGTCATTGGCTTCATCCGTCGTAAACGTCCCACTGATTACCGCACGGCCCCCACTAATACGTTCATTGATGACGGGGGCGGAATACACCTTTCCATCCAGGACGACGGCCATTCGCTTCCCGACATTAGCAGCCGTCACCTGATCAAACTCACGGGCTCCCTTACTGTCAAAGGTCACGCTCACGGTCGGTTCATTAAATTCCCCCATAGTAACTCTGGCATCCTGGAGCACATCACCTATTAACGCCGCATCTTTTTTTATGAGGTAGGGAATACTGAATTTAGGTCCGTCCTGATCCGCCTGTGCAGTCTCGAATAAAATTTCCGATCCTTCTGGAATTTTTCCTTCAAAATCTTTTTTGACCTTTTCTTCTTGTCCCTTTTCCACCTGGGGAGGCAGATCTAACGCCACTTTGTCCTCATGGAGCATTTTAAATTCCAGCAAGGCCGTTTTTTGTATCAGGTCTTTTGCCCGTTGCGGATCTTTAATACCTGGCAATTGGATGGCGATTTGATTCAGACCCAATCGCTGAATCAGGGGTTCTGCGACACCGAATTCATCGATTCGATTTCTGATGGTTTCCAAAGCCTGATTGATGGCGGAGATTTTGATTCGCTCCGCCTCATCAGACCGTAATTCATATTCCAGTTCCGTACCCGAGCTGTTTTGTGAATCGAAGCTTGGTAGGGCCTCACTGACCAAATTTCTGGCTTTATCCCCATCCGAATCGTTCTCTAATTGTATGACGACACGATTGTTTCCTTCACGGCGAGTTTCCGTGAAGGCAATCTCTTCACCCGTCAACAGTTGCTCCACGGCATTTCGAAACCGGTCGACCGCAATCTCGACAGCCTTCTCTTCTTCGACCTCCAGGACCAAATGAATACCACCTTGGAGATCCAACCCCAGAGACAGGCCCCGATGACTAAAGATCTTCTGAAGGATATCCGGCAATCCTTGATGGATACCGGGGAATGAGGGGAGCGCCAACAGACAGGAAACCATCGTCACGACCAGAAGGAGGATAAACCTTCCACGAACTTTTTTCATTCAGAGACCCCTTGCCACGTTAGGATTCATTCGAATTGCGCAGACTGGAGATATGATCTCGTTGCATGCGTATTTTGGTATTATCGGCAATCTGAACCGTTGCCGTTTCTTTGTCGATATTCGTAATGGTGCCCCATATACCCGAAGTCGTAATCACCTTATCCCCTTTTTTCAAGGCTTCCAGCAATTCTCGTTGCTTTTTCTGCCGCCGTTGCTGAGGCAGAATCAGTAAAAAATAAAACACCACAAAAATCAACAGAAAAGGGATGAGGGACAAGAGCCCGGCCGACGAGTCAGGCCCGGCTGCCCCTGCCTGAGCCCAGGCTATGGAGTCAAGATTCATGATTACCTCAGCCACATGACGTTAAAGATTCCTTCACCTTGCTCAGTTCATCACTTCCTGCTCAAGGTTTTCCGAAGAAGGCGTGTCTCGTTGTTGGTAAAACCGTTTTCGATATTCTGAGAATTGACCATCCTGAATCGCCTGGCGCATCTCCCTCATGAACGTGGCATAATACCAGAGATTGTGTAGAGTATTCAGTCGTACCCCCAACATTTCTTGTGACAGGAATAAATGCCGCAAATAGGCCCGAGAAAACCGTTGACAAACAGGGCACGAACATTGAGGGTCGATCGGATTAGGATCCTTGGCATACCTGGCTTGTTTAATCAACACCCGACCGGTCCTGGTAAATAACCAACCGGTCCGTCCATGTCTGGTGGGAATCACACAATCGAATAAGTCCAGCCCCCGGGCAACCCCTTCCAGAATATCTTCGGGAAACCCCACACCCATCAGATACCGGGGCTTGGCTGCGGGAAGGCGGTCTACCACTGTCTCGATCATGTCAAACATGACAGACTTTTCTTCCCCCAACGACAACCCGCCAAGGGCATAGCCCTCCATGTCCAAGGCGACGAGCCTATCCGTGGATTCTTGACGCAATTGGGGATACGTCCCCCCCTGAACGATCCCAAACAGCCATTGATGATCTCTTTTCGGAACGGCTACACAACGCTCCGCCCAACGGACCGTGCGTTGAAGAGCCTCACGGGCTTGATCTTCCGTGCAGGGGAAAGTCGGACAATGGTCCAAGACCATCATAATGTCAGACCCAAGAGCCACTTGGATGGCCATACTTTTTTCCGGGGATAATAAATGCCGATCTCCATTAATATGGGAACGAAAGCCCACTCCTTCTTCGGTAATATCGCAGAGATCAGCTAAACTCACCATCTGAAAGCCACCACTGTCCGTCAAAATCGCTCCATCCCACCCCATAAACGCATGAAGTCCTCCTTGCGATTCAATGAGCTCATGGCCGGGCCTTAAAAAAAGATGGTACGCGTTGGATAAAATCATCCGGAACCCGCATTGACGCACTTCATCGGGATGCAGCCCTTTGACCGAACCCTGTGACCCCACAGGCATAAATGCGGGAGTCTGTATTTCACCATGAGCAGTGGACAGCACTCCCACACGACCCGATGTCGGGCCCGTTTCATGCTCTATGACAAATCGATTCATGAAACATCACCCCACTTATCATTCACCATCAAAAAATTCATGACTCCACAGGCTTCCTACATTTTCTCAGGGGCAGAAATTCCCAACAGACCAAGTCCATTGCGAATGACACATTGAACTTGGCGCAACAGAACTAGGCGTGCGGCAGTACATTCGGGAGTGATGACATCGGTGGAGGACATCCCTGGGCCTCCTCCCCCCTCAACCTCTGAGGCCCTCGTGAGGGAAACGGACTCTTGAAAGGATGATTCTGAACCAACGAGGGGTGGAAGAATCCGGTGCTTATTATAGTATGAGTGAAGCTGAGCGGCCAATTCTTGCAGATAAATTGTCATACGGTGAGGTTCGAGGGCCGTGGCACTCCCCGCCACAACAGAGGGGTAATGGGACAATCGCTTGATGAGGCCGAGGGAATCTTCATCCAACAATATGTTCGGATCAACGTCCTTCATTGAAGGCACGGGAATGTGCCGTTCTTGAGCTACCCGAAAAAGGCTTGCTATCCGGGCATGAGCATATTGGACATAATACACAGGATTGTCAGCGGACTGTTCTTTGGCTAATTCCAAATCAAAGTCTAAATGCGAATCGGCGCGCCTCATGAGAAAGAAAAATTTTGCGGCGTCGGCCCCCACCTCATCCACAACCTCCCGTAAGGTCACAAATTCCCCAGCTCGCTTAGACATTTCAATCTTTTTCCCTCTCCTAAGGAGACTCACCATTTGTACAAGAACCACCCGAAACGCCTCTTTCTCGTACCCAAAAGCTTCGACAGTAGCCTGCATCCGTGGGATATAGCCGTGATGATCCGCGCCCCAAATATTGATGAGAGTATCGAACCCCCTGGCGAGCTTTTGTCGATGATACGCGATATCTGCAGCAAGGTAGGTGTAGCTTCCATCCTGTTTTTGGACGACTCGATCCTTTTCATCACCAAACTCTGAAGAACGAAACCACCAGGCGTCTTCCTCCCGAACGAGAAGGTTCTTTCGCGAAAGTTCCTGAAACGCTTCTTGAATCAACTCATCCTTGTGGAGTTGAGCTTCACTAAACCAGGTCTCAAATTCCACACCGAATATCGTAAGATCAGTCCGAATTCGTTCGAGGAGTACTTGACACGCGATTTGAGAACATTGTCTCTCGGCATCCTCAATCGAGAGCGTAAGGAGCTCCCGCCCATGAGACTCAAGAAGCGTTTCCGCAAGCGGGACAATATAGGTTCCATGATATCCATCTTCCGGGAATTCAAAAGGCACTCCACATAACTCTTGATACCGGGCAAACACCGAACGTCCGAGTAAAAGAATTTGCCGTCCCGCATCGTTGATGTAATATTCGCGTGACACCTCAAAGCCCACGGCAGCGAGCAAAGCAGCCAAAGCCTGCCCCAAGGCTGCCCCCCTTCCATGGCCAACATGTAGGGGGCCAGTCGGGTTGGCACTGACATATTCCAGCAAGATCGATTTTCCCTTTCCAAATTGATGCGTTCCATAGGTCACCTGTTCGGATTCTATGGTCTCTAAAACCTGCACCCATCGCATTGGATGGAGGGTAAAATTTAAAAAGCCGGGTGGGGCCACATCAATTTTGTGAAATAGGTTAGAAAAGTTCGCTTGAAGCTCATGTTTCAGAACCTCAGCAATCTTTAACGGGGCTTGTTTGGCTTGTGACGCCAAAGTCATGGCTACGTTTGAGGATAAATCTCCCCACTCAGGCCGCTTTGGCGGTTCAATCAGGGGACTCGGCAAAGCCGTCAGGTTAAGTTGCCCTGATTTTTTGACGTGGTCCAAAGTCGTTGAAATGGCCCGAACGACCTGATCTTGAAGGGTGCTTGACATGCTTAAATCTCTATGTGTTTAAAATTAAAGGATTTTTAGCCGCGGCGAATGTACCATAGGTTATGAATCATCGCAAGAAACCCGTTTACCTCACCAAGGTATCTTCTTGAGATAAGAGGCGAACCCTAGTTTCCTTCAAAAGATCCTGAACATCTTCTCGAACAGTCGATGGTGAAAATTTCAAACAGGATTTGGTGGAACATTCACGAACCACTTCCCAAGTATCACAGGAACACGAGTTTTCAACAATCCGAACATGGGGTCCTCGAGGGGCCCAATGTTCAGGGGTGGTAGGACCGAATAGGAGGAGAGAAGGAACGCCCAAGCAGGCCGATAGGTGAGAAAGGCCGGAATCGTGCCCCACATACACCTGCACCTGTTGTAGGACTTCACTCATAGCCAACAGGTTCAATCCCTGAATCCGTCGCACCTTATCATGGGAAATAACTGCAAGATGGCGAAACACTTCGCTGTCAGCCGGTCCTCCCAGGAGAACGATGTTCCCAAGCTCGTGAGTGATCAGTTCCTCAACCAAATTGATCATAAAGTCCGGAGACGTGCATTTATGGATACTGCCGCTTCCCGGATGAATCGCAATGATGGGTGGCTCCCGAGGAAGCAAAGAAGAGGGAGTACAGGATGCGATTGACAAAGACTCATTTATAAGGGATGAATTCGAAGTCACCCCGACTCCCCCATCGATCCAGGGAAAGAGGGTTTGTACATACCGATCGGACACATGCAAGGAAGACCAAGAAGACTCGCAAGGGGAACGGCAGATGATAAATGAGGCACCCTGCTCTTCACACCAGGCTTTCCACCACCCATCGGAATCCTTCACCCAACAGACAGCACGGTGATCAAGAATCTTTGGCTGATCATCCCCTGCGTCAGTGGACAGCCTCCAGGGATTCATGCTGAGAAAATTCCGTTGATCGAAAGCATGCCGTTCGTCAATGATTCGGGAGATCAACAAAAGATCCCCAACTTCAGGATTTCCATACCAGACCAAAGAGTGAGAAGGAAAGTTTTCCCGTAGTATTCGAAGAGCCGGAATACTCAATAAACAATCCCCTAGAGAACCAGGATGAAACACACAGAGCCGTGGGTGAGACAGGATCAAAAACCTATAGCCTCCCAAGCCCGCTTTTTTTTACGAACTCAAGGTCCGCAGGGGTATTAACATTCAGGAATGAAACATGATCTGGATCTAGATCCTGAATGAATTCCTCATTCAACAGTTGAACGGTTAACCGAGAGTCTTTGGCTAAACCTTGTATTTTAAGGTCATCATTAGTCATCTTTTCTAGAATGACAGGACAGCACTTCTTTGAATACCGCCCATGCAAACTTTGCAACCCGATAGGTAATTTCATCAGGAGAATATCACAAGGTGGCAGGGCACACATCCTCTTGATGAGGTCCATATTTAAAAAGGGCATATCACAAGCCACGACAAAACCATGAGAATACTTGGCTTCGAGTAATCCGGTATACAAACCACCTAAAGACCCTTTGGAGGGAACCTTATCCGTCACTACCCGGACGGGAAGATGGGAACAATCGTAGTCTTCTGTGGAGTTCACGACTAAAATATCTTCAAATACATGGCTCATTAACCGGCAAATTCGATCCAAAAACCTTTCCCCATTTATTTCAAGCTGGCGCTTATCTTTCCCCATCCGGCGGCTTTTTCCACCGCCTAGTACAATTCCTGAAATAGGTACCATGATAAAAAGGTGTTTAAAATTTACACAAAAAAAGGGGGTGGTTGCCCACCCCCTTTCTCCCTGCGTTCGCTGGTTGAGCGGCCCTTAGCTGGTGCCTTGCTGCTCTTTGCGGCGATTGGCACGGCGGGTCAAAATCCACCCTTCCACGATCACCAACCCCACGGCCGCCAGGCCCGCATACCACTTCGCCTCCGCCGGTATCGGCGGCTCCAGCACGAGATAATAGAACGCCGAGACCGCCATCTTCCGGCCCACGTCCCCATTATGCCCGTCCCAGGCAAAGAAGTTGATGGGAATATACTTGCCCAGCTCAATATAGGTGTCTTCTTCGTAGTCGCCCTTGAGCGGCCGCGAAATGATCACCGTCCACCGGCCATCCTTCCATTCCGCCTTCACCAGCTTCAACTGCTCACTAAAGTCCTCCCGGTCCTCCAGGTCCTGATCCCAGCCACTGCCCGTATAGGCCAGGGTGTTGCCATCGGCCGTCCACTTCACGATATCCACCGGGAACGTCTCATCACCCCAGAAGTACCGCGGCTTCCGTGGCGCCGGCAGCTCTTGCCACTTGATCGGCATCTGAAAGGCTACGCCATCATTGAACACTTGATAGCTCGTCTGCTTCGCCGCAATCGAGCTCGGATGGAACGGATCATCGTCAAACTTCGTCCCCCCCGGCTCTTGCTCCACGATGCCATAGTCCGCCAGGTTCACTTCATACGGCTCCCAGTCCACCTCATCTTCCTGCACGCTCTTCGTCCGGTCATCCCACCGGAACATGATCGTCACGTGCGTGTCGTTGTACAGCGACTGCACCCAGATGTCATCGATGCGGTTGACGAAGTTGCGCGGCTTATGGGTGATCTGCCCGCCCATCGCCACGATCCGGCGGCCCACCGTCTTCCACCGTTCATCATGCTCATCCGTCGGCAGCTCCCCTTCGGCATACTTCGAGGGGATCACGAAGTTGATCTTCGGTTTATCCGTCAACGGGTCAATGCCCCGGGGTTTAGCCGCCACGAGAGCGGCCGCAATCTCCGGCGTCACTTTCCCGCCATTGATGTCCACGTCCACGTCCCGTTCACACAGATGATTGACGTAGTTGGCGATGTGCCAGCGGTCTTCCACCGTCGTGTTATCCGCAAAGGACGGCATCGGCGTCCCGTTGATGCCCGTCGAGAACGTCCGGAAGATGTTCTTCACGTTGTAGGCATCTTGCCGGCTGCCCCGGAAGTTCCAGCATTTATGCCAGTCCGCCGGCTGAATGGAGAAGCCCCAGTCATCCTTCAGGTTGAAGGCGTTCCCATCGCCCCGGCCTTCCAGCCCATGACATTCGATACATTTATTCTCCACCACCAGCTCCGAGCCGCGCACCACCGATTCCGGCGTGGGGGGCACGGCTTTGGCCGCCAGTTGGTCCAGTTGCAGGATATTGAGTTCTTCAAACTCTTCATCCTGCCACGACCGATCTTTCACCAATTCTGTCGTCACGAAGGCCAAGACGTCTTTGCGTTGCTCTTCCGAGAGAATCCCTTCCCACGAGGGCATCGCCGAGCCCGGCAGCCCATGCGTGACCGTTTGGAACAGGTCCACATCGATCAGCGGCAACTCGCCGCTGGCCGTATGGCGGATTTTGAAGGTGCCGGCGTTGAAGTTGCGGGGCCGCGGCCACAGCCGATCGGCACCCGGGCCGTCCCCGGCCCCTTCCACCCCATGGCACCACACACATTTCGTAAAGTACACCCGTTTGCCCGCTTCCACTTGTTCAGCCGGAAAGGGCGCGGGCAACTTGCCCGCACTAAAGCCTTCCGCCCCTTCTTGCGCGAAGGTCGGCGGGGCCAGCAAACTCAGGCTCAGCAGCCCCAGGCCTACCAGGCTCCACCGGCTGCGTTGTGCTTGTGTTCTTGCGTTCATCTTGCGTCCTCGAGTGGTTGTCAGTGTTGATATAGGCATCCCGTGGTCCTCCTTTAATCCCAGGTCCGCGGGTAGTAGCCCGTATGCCAGTATTCGAACATGATCACTTTCCAAATCTCATCCACCGTCAAATGTTGCTCCCAGGGGGGCATCACCGACGCCCACGGGAACCCTTCCCCCGGTAGCCCGATGCCGCCCTTGGCCACCCGCCAGAACACGAAGGTCTCTTGCAGCTGCGCGATCGTCCCCGCGTCCGTGAAGTTGGCCGGGATGGGGTTAAAGGCAAACGCCCACAGGCCCCGCCCGTTCAGGTTATCCCCATGGCAGAAGTGACAGTTTTGAAAGAAGATCTCCCCGCCCTCGCGCACATGCTTGATATAGCCCTGCGCGTTCGGATCCCACGGGTTATCTTCCGGGCTGGCACTCTTCATCAACCGCCCCATCGATTGTTCCACGATATGGGCGTTGCTGTATTCCTGGTCGTACTTGCCTTCTGGGTTGACCCGGAAGGGGCTTTGCGCCGTTTGCAGCACGTAGGTCTTGCCGTGCACTTTCGTCGTCGCCGGCGGCGCCGGATGCACCGTCCGCAACTCGATCGGCTCTTCAAAGCTCGGCAACAGCGAGTTGTACATGAACCCGCCCAGCCCGATCGGCAAGAGCACCAACAGGAGCGTCCGGATGACTTTGGTCAGACCCGAGTTGGCATCCAACACCGAGATGATGGGGCGTTTGAATTCTTCCCACTCCGGTTGCGAGCCTGAGACCCACATGAAGATGCCGCAGGCCGACACCGTCCCGTAAATGGCCCGCACGCTGAACGGGATCGGCGGATAGATGCGATACTTCAGGTAGAACAGGTTCACGAAGCACCAGACGAAAATCCCCGCCCAGAACTTCGGCAACCCGATGCCCGCCCGCTTCAGCAGGTAGTTGCACATCGAGAAAAACAGGATACAGATGGCCAACTCCGTGATCATTTGCATCGGCATTTGGCCTTCGATTAATGGAATCCACTTCATTCTTCTGTACTCCTATATTCGAGTTAGACCCAAGTGAATAGCACTTATTCTTTCGCAGGAAGGGGTTGCCCTTCTTTCAATTGCGATAAATAATCCACGATTTTATTGAGCGCTCCCCCTGTCAATCTCACGCCAAAATCCTTTGGCATTTGATTGTCTGGGTAATCTTTAACCACATAGGCACTCGGGTTCAAGATTGACTCCGTAATATACTCTTTCGTGGTCTTTGCCTTTCCAGCATACCCCGCATCCTTCATTCGCTTAGGGGCATTGCTTCCTTCCCAGAGTTCAGGACCAACCTTTCCGGTCGCTCCCTCAATTCCGGGGATCGTATGGCAGGCCGGGCAGCCGGCACTCATGAACAGCTTGTCATGCGGTTCGCTTCCGTCAGCTAGAATGTTTCCTCCAGCTCCGCCACCCTCTTCTTCATCACTCGCAACCGGACGGTCTGCTTCCGGAATGAACTTTTCATATGAAGCCACGATTTCATCATAAGTTGGGGCTTCCTGACCTTCACGGGTATACATCCAGGTATCAACAGCTGCCAACTCACCCAATAGGAGAGATATCGGTGGCTTATGAATCTTGGGCATCGGGCTTTCGGTATCGTTTGAACCCTTTACACCAAAGCCCGGAACCACATAACAGTTAGGACAGGCATGCGATTCTGCGATGTACTCCTGGCCATTTGTTGCCGTTCCTGAACCTTCAAACGCTTCCTTTTGCACTGAAGGGCGGGAAGCCGGATCGTTCATATGGTAATTTGGCTCTTTCAATCTTTCAGCTGCCCGAGTTGGAATCCCGAACAGGTTAGGTGCCCGTTCGCTCAGGAAGCCTTTTTGGAAACCATGGCAGAGAGGACATTGCCCTTTCCCGATGGCTCCCTGCGTCTTACTTTGCCCGATTCCACCAAAAATGATCTTTTCCCCTTCATCCCCTAATTGCTGAGGAGACATACTGGCAAAATCCAACTTCACGACCGGGGGAGGAAACCCCCCTTCAACCTGCGGAAGCCAATTTCCATATCCGGATAGCGCTGCCGCCACGAAGAACATGAACCCCCCGATTTTCATCAAGGCACTAATGTTCTCAAAATACAGTCCCATGATAAATGCCATGACTGTAATCATGACGAGAGAGACCGGGAGCAAACGGCTTTCTCCATAAAAATTGTGCGAATAGTTGGATACGGCAATCAACACCAAGAACATGCATAAAATGCCGATCATGGTCTGGAAAGTTGCCCGTTTTTTCTGAACTGGATCCTGAATGGTAGCCTGAAAGTAGATCAGGAGGCCGACCAACATCAGAAGGATTGGCCATCCCATATCTAAAGCTCTTCCTATTAAATCAACCACTGTTGCGGTCCTCCAGATTTGAGGCTGCCGAACTAGGCAGCCTCATAAATGTTTGTAAATGTATAGTTCCTTAATGACCTGTTGCCGGTTGCGGAGATGGTGTTCCTGGGACCGGTTGCGTCACTGGCCCGGTTACCGGAGCTTTTTTGGCACCCAGCGTTCCCAGCCAGAACACAAACATGATTGAAATCCAGAAGAACAACACATTAAAGGAAATGACATTGGCCGCAAAACCAATGGTGTGAGTATAGGCCCATGGCGAATTGTCCCGCATGACCTCATTCACATGCCAGAACAATCTTACCGAAGATCGAATATATCCCATCAATCCCATCATCCAGGTGAAGGCCGTCGCCAGCATGATTAAGGCATATTGTGAACGGGGTGCAATCTTACCCCATTGAATAGGCCCTAATTGCCTGGCACCCTTCAACATGGCCAGATTCAGAGGTGTCATCAAACACAGACACGATAAGGTCCCGGCCACCTGGGGCACGGAAAGTCCGATTCGGACGTTGGCCGGGATGAAATATCCGTAGCAAGCCAACCATATGTTATTCAATTGGCCAATCAGGAAGAAACAGCCAATGAATATATTCCCAAACTTGGCCCAACTGACCGTTGGCACCCTATTACCACGTTGGTACCAGATAAAACTTAGGATTGTCGTCATGATAATGGCGTTAATACCGCCATTCTTCGCGGACATCACACCATAGTTCCCCAACACCGGATGCTGTTGACCACCCATGGCTTTCAGCTCTGCGGGTGTCATCACGATCGTATGGGGGGTGATAAAGACCAGGAGTCCTACCACAAGGATAAACACCAGATATTTAATGTATCTCTGGAATCGTTCTGCCCCCGTCATCCTTCCCAGGGCCTGCCAGAGATAATAGTTCGTCGTCAGGAACAAAATCCCGATCATTGTGGCTTGAATGATGAACAACCAAGCCAGCAAACCACCCATGAGGGTGATACCCATCTGCTGTCGGTACGCATAGACCTCACGCATCAACCAGTACCCAGCGAATGGCAGTGGAATCAAGAAAGCCACACCCAAACTCATGGCGATATACCCCATCCAGTCATAGTGGGCCCGTTCTTCATCCGTTTTTGATGAGAGGAATCGATATGCCGCATAAGCGGCCACCACACCACCACCGAACGCCATGTTTCCTAAGATCCGGTGAACGTTCAACGGATTCCACAGAGCCGTGTGGAGCACATGCCAGATGTTCCCTAAATAACGGCCTTGCTCATCAACGCCGGCCGGAGACATCATGAATGCAATCCAGGAATTGGCCAAGAACATCAGAACCGTCCCGATGACGTTCAAAATGACCGACATGCTCAAATGCACCCACTTCAACACCCCCTCGCGCATCTTGTCCCACCCATAGTAGTAGATGTAGAGGGTTCCACTTTCTGCCACGAACATCAACGCATAGATATGCATGACCGGGCGGAAAATTCCAGAGAGATAACCGAAGAAAGCGGGGTACAGAGTGAGGAAGGTAAAAATCAGAATTCCACCGAGGATGGCCGTCAAGGAATAAGCAGTCAAACTGATCTTAATAAAGTCGTAGGCCAGCTGATCATACTTTTTGGCCATGGCCTTATCCTTTGAAACCATTCCGGCGAATTCGATACACATACAAAAAATCGGAACCGCCAAGACGAAGCTGCCGTAATAGAGATGTTGCTGGTTTGCTACCCAGAGAAGCACGCGGCTTTCAAAGTTGTACCGGGGATAAAATGTTTCATTATCTTCCGTAACCGGAGCCGGCATTCCTATCGCAGGCCCTTCCGTCTTATAATAGACGTCCCGGCCCATTTCGACGGGAGCTTCTTCTTCACCTTCAGCGGCTTCTTTTTGAGCAGCCGCCACCTCAGGTGGGGGCCCACCAGGTGCTGCTCCTCCGCCACCGGCTAAAGCCGTCACAGACATGAAAATGGGAAGCAGCAATAAGCCTCCCATCACGAATAAGGCTGTCCCGGCGAACAATTTCTTGTTTCGTCGGGTCATTCGAGTGATCAGGCGACCCATGGGCCTACCTCCTTTGAAAACATGTTGTGTTTATAACCAATTACCATTTTCCGAAAATTCAGGACTAGCGGAACATGTAGAAGTAATCTAATCCCTGTGCATCCATCAATACCCAATCCAGAAATTGAAAGTACACAAAACAGATCACGAGGGAAATCACCACGTATACAGGTGTCATCGCATTCTTCCTCCTATCAGAGAAAATTTAATGGAGCGTAAAATCTTGTGAAGAGTCATTACGTTTAGCAGGGGCATTGAATCCCGGCGAACCAATAGAAAAACCATAGACTCACAGCACATGTGAGATAGAAAATTGCCTTACCGATCTTTGTTTCTAATTCCGTAGCTTCTCTCACGGGTCCCATTTCAGCCATTTCAAATCACCCCTCGGTTAGTACATGTTTTTATTTAGATATGTTTCCTTAATATAATTTATTGACAGAGTCTTAAAATTCATGGTATTCCAAGAATTATTGCACTTATCGATCCTGTAAAATGAGGTGTTGCACATGCGTACCAATGCAAAAGTGTTCGACATTATAGTTTTGGCCGGAATGGTTGTCAATATTCTGCTCGCCGTCTTCCTTATCCTCTACTATTTTGATTTTCTTTAATTTTCTTTCATAAATTTGATCAAGCCATCCACTTGAGATTAAGGCCTTTCCGATCTAGCACAACGAAAACCGATCGTTTCATCTCGAAAGTCCGGGACCATAAAACTACGATTGGTGATCCTCAAATCCACCCCTCGGCTAGTGTATCCTCCCCCCCTCATCGTCTTGTAGGTTGATGATGGAGAAGTCGCAACCTTTTTAACAGACCCTTTTTGACGATAGATGTCTTCGACGTACCAATCATCTACCCATTCCATGACATTCCCCGCGCCATCAAACACACCAAAGATGCTTTGATCACGAGAAAATGTTCCCACGGGGGCAGAGACCTCAAATCCATCCTCATCCCCACCAAAGTTTGCCGGAAATCCCTCCAACCCTTCTCCCCATGGCCAAGTTCGTCCGTCAATCCCCCGCATGGCCTTCTCCCATTCTTTTTCCGAGGGGAGCCTTTTCCCCCTCCACTGACAATACCCCTGGGCATCGGCCCAAGAAACATAGGTAACCGGTTGATTCGGTCCACGAAGTTTCTCAAAGTTCCTGGCATACCGTGATGGAGGACCAGGTTGCCGGTGTCCCTTTGCCTCAACAAATTCCATATAGTGGCCATAGGTTACCTCGTATTGATCAATCCAAAAGGTCCCTAGCGTACTTTCATGTTCCGGTTTTTCGTTATACCCGCCGGCCTGACTCCCGAGAATAAAGGGACCGGCAGGAATTTCAACCATGGATTCTTCTAAAAGTGAAGCCGATGATCCGGGAGAGTCACTCGTGGTCTTTGTGGAATCAGATTGGGGAAAGGGAGAGTCCTGCTCAGGAATCGGAGGGCCTTTTAATATGCCCATGACCGGCAAGCTGGTCATGAGTAACACCGCAAGAAGAAAAATCAGCTTGAATCGTCCGTCCATCTTTTTCCAAAAGCCTCCCTCACCGATTTTTCTACAAAGCTCTCATCCTACAAATCCAGAACGCCTTCGGTATAGTTCGGACGACATCTCACCTAGGAAGGCGCGGGATTTTCAACCGGTGGGTCCTTCGCACATCGAAAACCTACCGTCGCATCAGTCCTCCACATTTTCGCCGAAAACCTTTTGGTGACCCGAGCTCCCAAGCGAGATTCCCGCCATGATCCCCCACGGATCACCTTAAACACATCGTCGGTCTTTGGACCCATCGGGTCCCGATACGGAGCTTCCTGATAATAATCCGCGGTATAATCATCCGCTACCCACTCCGCCACATTCCCCGTGGCATCATATAAACCGAAGGGACTTCTCCCCACCTCGAAGGATCCAACAGGGGCAAGGTATCGAAATCCATCATCTTCTCCATCCACATTGGCGAATTGATAGTCAAACTTATCTCCCCAAGGATATCGCCGCTTCCCCTCCCCACGAGCAGCCTTTTCCCACTCAGCCTCCGTGGGCAATCGTTTCCCAGCCCACCGACAATAGGCAAACGCATCATTCCAGGTCACGGCAATGACGGGATAATCGGGACTCATGAGTTTCTCGACCTTGTCCTCAAAAACGGGAACTTTCGGCTTTTCCCGTTTGGTCATCTTCACAAATTTTTCGTAATCACCCTGCGTGACTTCTTTCAAATCCACATAGAAGGACTTTAAGTAGACGGGATGGGGAGGCCCTTCATCCGGATCACTATTGGCTACCCCCATGGTGAAGGGACCTTCGGGGACCTCTATCATTTCCCGATTGTCATCCCCCATCAACGTCTTATACATGGAGAAGTCTTGGGTCGGCATAGGCTGAAGGACTCTGGCCTTTGCCGGTTTTCCGGCCGACAAGGCCTCCATTTCCTGCTTGCTCTTGTACGTTTCATACAACAACATGCCAATCATGGCGATAAAGGAACCAAACACGAATATGATCGATCCATACAGTACGGCACGATTATCCATAACCCTAACCTACCATGCCTTATTCTACCCTGTGAAACATTATCATTGAGAATTACCCGGCTGCTCTGTGGAGGTGGGTGGCAAGGACTCCTTGCGCTGTTCCAGTAAATCCAACAACATGGAAATCCATACCCCCAAAAAACCGCCCATGGCCGCCCCCGAGGAAGCCCCGACCGTGACGGCCTCAGGGCCTCCCAGTCCCCAGGCCAAGAGCCCGCCCAGTATCGTCCCGATAAAAATACTCAAAAAGAATCGACGCCCTCCAAAAAACCCCACACCCGCACCAAGCATCACTCCCATAATCACCGCAGCGGGAATGAACCCAAAGCCCATGGAAATTCCGATTAAGGCACCGACGGTACCTAACACCCCCGCTCCCAGAATAATATTGAAAATTTTTCCTTTTTCCACGAATTCTTCTTCCTGAGTCGCTAACCGATCATTCCCGATGAACCTGTATCGAGCCAAAATCCACTTCAATACCAGGTCCACCTAATAATGAAATACCCCAGGCTTTTTCGGCGGGTTGATGTTCATGGATCTTCAAAAAATCTTCATAGACGTTGACTCGTTCTTCAACCCATTCCCCTTGGGACTCCACCCCGCTCCGTATCACGATTTCCGTGGAACTAAACATGCCCCCTTCTTTTATAGAGCCTACCGGTTGGGTCGCACTCCATACGTATTTGGTATTGACGGGAATAAACATGAGGTCGACATCCAAAGACGGATACATGGCGGCAATCAATTCACTCCCCTCAGAAACCGATTTCACCCTCCACCGCCAAGTCAAAATAGGATGAGTCTTGGGATCCCAGGAGATATTCTTCGTATACACCCGCTGATTGGCCCCTTTGGCCGAAAAAAATGCGACTCCATCCTCCTGTTGAATGGCATAGGTTTCCTGGGCCGTGATCACACTCCGTTGGGCCTCCCAGTTCTGCGGCCACCCCTTTTCGTTCGGATGCGAAAAGTCTTCCAATGTCATGGTATCTGAGCTCTTTGCACTAGCCGCTTGTGAATCTTGTGCATACCCTATATTCCCCACGAGGCAGAGGAATGTTGCGATAGACCAGAAGCCGATCATCGACCTCAAAGCCAAACTTTCATATTTCCGCAGGTTGGACGGTGCGATTATTTTCATGCTGATTCCTCTTGTGACAAGACCTGAACCACGGGAGTCGGGGAAACTATTTCAGCCGTTCGACGTTCAACCACTCGCTGATCCCAACGACTCAACCAAAATACCATATAGACCGACGCCCAAAAAACGATCATGTTCAAGGTGACCATTTTGGCCGCAAACCCCAACGAAGGGGTAAAGGCCCAGGGGGACGCATCCTTCATCAATTCATTCACATGCCAGTCCAATCTTCCGGCAGACCGGATATATCCCATCAAACCCATCACCCAGGAAAATGCCGCCGCGACGATGAGGAGGGCGATCATTCCTCGCGGAGTCATCCTCCCCCATTGAACAGGTCCCATTAACGGAGCCTCTTTCAACATCAAGCGATTCAGCAGCAACCCACCAACCACAACGGTGGCCGTGGTCATCCCTTGGGGAGAAGAAAGCCCCACACGAACATTGGCAGGAATATAGAATCCATAAATGGCCAGCCAGATGATATTGGCGATGCCCATCACAAAAAGTCCCGCCAGGAGCGCATGCCCCCATGGGGCCCAGGAGACGGTCGTCTGTCGATTCGCACGTCGGTACAGGATAAAACTCAATGCCGTCAAACAAATCATGACATTGATGGCCCCGTTCTTTGCCGACATCACTCCAAATTGTCCGATCACCGGATGTTGAGCGGCCCCAACGGCTTTCATTTCACTCGCCGTCATGGCAATCGTGTGGGGAGTAAACCAGACAAGAAAACAGCCCATGAGCCCAAACACGATCAATTTAAAATAGGGATGGAATCGCTCTCCGCGTTGAAATCGGGACAGGGACTGCCAGATATAATAATTGATCCCTAAGAATAAGACACCCACGGTAATAGCCTGAAGCACGAACAACCATGACAACATCCCCCCCATCATCGTCACACCCATGTGTTGGCGAAATTCAAATACCGCCCGCATGAGCCAATAACCCGCTAAAGGCATGGGTAGCAGGGCACAGACCATGACCACGATAAACACGTACCCAACCCAATCGTAATAGGCCCGGTCTTCCGTCTTCTTGGATTTAAAAAATCGATACACCGCATAGGCCACGACGACGGCCCCCCCCGACATGATGTCTGCCAAGAATCGATGGGCATTCAGGGGATTCCAAAGAGGCGAATGGAGCAAATGCCAAACATTCCCCAGAAAATGCCCTTCAGCATCCACCCCGGACGGTGCCATCATGAACGAGGCCCAGGCATTCGCCGAGACGAGCAACAGGACCCCCATCGCATTGGCCAAGGCCCCGATAGCCATATGAGCCCATTTTTTCCCTCGCCCACGCAACCAATCCCAACTGTAATAGTAGAGGGCCAACAAAAAGGTTTCGGCCACAAAGATGCTGGCATAGACCGGCACCATGCTTTTAAAGGTTGAACCCATATAATTCATGAACCCTGGATAGAGCAGGATGAACAGCCCTAGCATGACAGATCCCAATAGGGCCGTGATGGAGAGCGCCACCAATCCCACACGCAAGATGTCACGTGCCAATCCATCAAAGTGGTGTTGAGAGCCCTCTTTCCTACGGGCCATCCCCAGAAATTCCAACAACAGGCTGAAAATGGGAAGGGCCAGCACAAAGCCCCCAAAATACGTATGTTGTTGTGTGACAAACCACACGATCAACCGGTTATTCACGAACGGGATGATCGAATGACCATCCCCCTGGTCCGCAGCGGCAGGGCCCTGAATCAAGCCGGGCGTTTGATAAAACACATCTTGGCTATACCCTGGCTGCTGAGGCTCAACCTGAGTCCCTTCTCCGGCCCAACAGAGCCCCGTGGCCAAAAGCAGAGTCAAACCCAGACCAAGAAGGATTTTCATCCCTGACATCATCTACTTCACCATATCTCCATGACCGATATTCACTTCGGGCATCGGGGGCAGAGATTCGGGAGGCTTCGCTCCCTGCAACATTCCCATCACAAAGGGGCACCGTTGAATGTTCTCCGGAATACCTACCGTTTGCTCTTCAAACGATTTTCGCCATCCCAGGAAGAGAGTATAGCTACTCATCAACACACCCGTCCCAGCTGCCATCAAGGCAAACCCTGCCATGGAGACCGACTCCATCCGGAATATGAAAGAACTAATCCCTATCATGACCAGAAAATAGGTCACTGAAAACGTTAGGCTTGGCCAGACCCAAAACCACAAAGTGGCTAACCAGGTCGAAGAATTCCCCTCCTTGGACCCCACGCTATTTAATAGTGATCTTCCATAAGCAAACGCAAAGACACCGAGTGTAGCGACAAGGGCGGGTACCACCAAGGATTGCATGATGGGTTGCCAATCCGGAAAACCCAGTTGAGACACCATCCAGGAACCAACCACTCCAAGCAAAGCCGCACCACCAACCCATTGGACTTTCATGATGAAATTTTTCGGAATCCAGTCCCGAAAGGCTTGGCCATCAGGAAAAGTCGGAATCGGCACTTCTTCATGCTTCAGTTTTTGAACATGCCCGATTTCAAATCCATCTCGGGTAGCAGAGGTACAGGGAATGATCATGGCCATCATGGCCGGTCCTTCAGGATGTACAAGAAAGTCATAACCCACAAACACCTGAAGAATGGCCAGGACAAGAAGCGCTAATTGAACCCCATACACAAACCCCGTCCACCCTACAAGCCATACCCAGAATCGAGGTCCATCCAGACGAACGGATTCCGCGATGGAAACTCCACGCCCTTGACGAAATGCCCATACAGCCGCCAGGGCTGAAACCGTACCACTTAACCCTAACAGCACGAGTGGGTCGGAGAGGGGGAGAATGGGCTTAAGAAGATGGTAGATGAAAAAAGCGACCAACCCCGGGGCCAGCATCACCCATCGCTTTCGCTTGCGAACCGGGGGATCGGTCACCAGGGCATGTAATTGAGGCAACACTCGTAAGGATAATCGGTGCAGCATATGGTAATCGGTGCAATCCTGTCTCGGAGATCGATTAGGGTTGGCCCGCCGCCATACCGAAGTAGCGGGCTTTGACTTCTTCCATCAACGAAACCGTGACTTCTTTCATTCCTCGATCTGAGGCCGTCCGTTCCAATTCGGTTTTGGCCATAGCACGAATGCCATCAGGTACGTTCGCTAACCGTTGTTCTGCCTCTGGGCTCCATTCCACCACCCCCTTATTGCGAGCCATATTCATTCGACCTGTGGTCAGGATGGAATAGCCCTGGTCCTGTGAAAATTCTTCGACTTCTTGTTCGACCAAGGGAGCCAGGTAAAATGGCATTCGAGACAACTGATATCTGGCTTCATCAGTCCAAACGGGTTTGGTTATCAATTGCTCTACTTCCTTCAGGTTACCTTCAGCACCAACACCCCGTTCACATTGGGGACAGGTAAATCTCGCGAAGACCTCTCCCGAAGTCCATTCTTCGATCATGTCCACCGGACCAAAGGATTCTCCACAAACACATTTCAAGTCGACTTACCCAATCTTACCTGGATACAGAATGTATAACATGCCGTATGTGACCGAACCGGTCACGAACAACACACAATAAATCACCATCGTAAACTTCCCCAGGACCCGATGACGACGGGCCCCATTCGGCCAAATCCGTTGGATCGCGATCTCAATGCCAAATACCATGGAGATAAGAACCGCCAAACCCAAATAGACACTCAACTTGCCCAACGAAAACCCGGACGTCATTCCCCGGAGCGTAAACAGCAGAAGAACCGCCCCGGTAATCACCCCCAGAACAGTCCCAATTTTTCTTCCGGTGGTTTGAAGAATCGCTTCTTTTAGTATCCGTCGGCCCTCCACGATCGTTTGAGAGCGAAACCCCAAGACGATCATGTAGATGGCCATCACCAACCCGATGATGACCAAGATAATATGGACGGTCAGTAATGGGACGAATACATTATCATAAAGCGCTTGGGGACCACCAAATCCCTCCTTTCCTTCAAAGGCCAGAACGCCTAGATTTCGAAAGAGATAATAACTCGTGAAAAAGGCCAACATGGCAATCATCCCACCCAACATCAGCCAATGATGGGCATCCGCTTTATTTTTTTTGGCTTGGACCCAACCCACGATAAACAGAAGGGTAAATACCGTGGCCATCAATTGACTGATGTCAGCCCCTATGGTGGCATGGGTTCCGAAAAATCCAGGATCTCGTAACAATTGCTGTAAGTCTTCCATTACTTCACTCTTTTTCCTTACGTTTATTTGGTTCCTTGAATCATGGCACAGGCTTCCAATTCCTCAGTCGCACGAAAACCTGCCTGCACCATCCACTCGCGGGCTTCTTGAATCGTAAAGCATTGCCCATGCTCAGTATTGACCAGGATATGAACGGCAAAGGCCGTCGTCCAAGCTGGACTGGTGCGTGAAGAATCCAAAAAACGGTCTTTAATGATTAATCGCCCATGCTCTTTCAAACATCGATACACTTTACTCACGACCCCGGCATTGAGCGTCGCATCCTGGTAATGCAGGATATCTGACATGAGTGCCACATCATATTCCCCTGAAAATTCTTCCTCTAGAAAATTCCCGGGCTGTAGGGTAATTCGATCCGAGAGGCCCGCCTCATCGACATATTGTTGAGTCAGGCGAAGCGTCCCCGGCAAATCAAACACCGTCGCCAATAGATCCGGATATTCCCGACAAAAGGCAATGGCATTCGTCCCGGCACCGCCACCGATATCCAAGAACCGCATGCCTTCCTTCAATCCTAACCGTTGAGCCAGGGCTGTTCCCCCACCGCGTCCGATTCTATCCAAAACGGTCAAAACCTGCGCACCTAACTCAGGAGCGGTCTCGAACACATGCTGCTTCACCGGAGAATGACCGGTCCTTACCGCTTCCCCTAATTTCCCCCAGTGGTCCCACTCGGAATCATGTAGTTCCAGTAAATGTCCGACATAATCCGGGCTGGATTTCACGAGGTGTTTCTCCGCAATGGCGGAATTGCGAAAACAGTTCGCTTCCTTCTGTAAAACCCGTAAGGCCACAAGGGCATTCATGACCAATTCCAGGACTCGAGTGTTAAACCCCTGTTCTTGGGCGATGTCAGTGGCTGACCGGGAGGCTCCGTGAAGGCAGGAAAAGAGATCCAGAGACACGGCGGTTAGGAGAATCTTGGTTTCCCAGTAATAGCCTATCTGAAAAATATCGGCAAGGGACAACTCACGTGGCACACCGGGCCTCAAATATCATTGTCAGAATTTTCATGGATTTCCGTGATCGATCTTAACGGGGGACATCCGTGAAAGGCAAGAAAGTCTGTCAAAGGAATGAGCAAAAAAAAGGGCACCTGGTCATTGGCCAGGTGCCCTCAAAGAACCGTCCTTCGTTTGTGAAAAGACGGCTTATTTCAGGTCAAAATTGGCTTCGGCCGTTCCACCGTCTTTGACTTCGACTTCCACGGTCACAGCCTTTTTCCCACGTGGAGACTTGGCCACTACGGGATGGAACACGGCAACCGTGTGTTTACCCGCAGGCACGTCTTTAATCTCAAAGGTTCCATCGGCACCGGAGGTACCATAGAACGGATTGGTGACCGGCATGTACCAGCCTTGCATGAATTCATGTTGGTCACATTGCAACCGCAACACGGAACCTTTCTTATACATTTTCACTTTCACTTTTTTCTGCAACGAAGAACCTTTTTTCGCCAGACCGATGTTGAACTCGGTACTGGAACGCGCCCCTAACTGATCAAAGCTGTGAGGATTGTGCAGCACACCTTCTTTGGATTTGGGATCATCGGGATCCGCGTCATTATTCTCCACATAGAACTGACCATTGCTCACCGCGACTCCGGTAAATGGCAAGAACTCACAAAGGTCCGCCTTTACTTTCATCGCTGGTTCCTTTTTAAAGCCCTTCATCCATGCCTTATCGGTGATGCTGGTGACGGCAACAACGGCATCCTTTAACCCTTTGCTCCCATCGACTTGCACTTCTTTTAATAGTCGAGTTTCACCATCTTTGCTCTTGCTGGGATTCTTTTTACAGAATTCCACGTTGGGAAACTTCGAAAAGGCAAATTCTTTTGGCGGAGGAACTTTCCCGCCAAAGGTGACCTTCCCTTTAATGGTTCCACCCGCCTGAGCGACAAGCGGGGCAGCCACTAATAGACCACCCAATAATAAAGACAAAGTAAGAGACCGACGATTACTCATGATTCTTCCTCCTAGTTAAGAAAAATGTCGTTGACGAGGGAAATTACACCAACGAAGACCGTGTGAATTAGGATTTTTCCCTTTACCCCGGCCGGATAAAGGCTCGTTTCCTTGGATTGATTGAAAGACAGCAGTCACTTCCGTATATATCAGGAATAAAAAAAAGGTGTCAAGAAAAAAGGCCTATTTCTAGGCCATTTGGACCATATACTAGGCCTTTCGATCTTGCATTTTTACGGATGTTTCAGAGACATGTAAAGAATTCCCTTCACCTCCTACTTTTTCATTCATCCATCTGATTTTTTCTTCATGAGCGCAAACATTTCCTTGACTTGGTCACGCATCCGTTCTTTCTCAAAAATAGGAGGAGAACACAGTCGATCGGTACACACAAATGCGACCGGTCTTCCCGAATACGGAAAGGTAATCTCACCCCATTTCGGGCTGGAATCTTCCGGATTAAATTTCCGTTGAATTACCCCTGGGGAAAAAATCATCAGGCCTTCCGACCAAAGACCTTCGGTCAAAGAATCCCCTGGGGGGCCCACGACGGCAATGTGAATGGGAGCACGGAACCATTGGTCCACCGCAAGGCCAACCAGAGAAATAGGGAGGGGTTGTCGAGCATACAACACGGACTTCAACGTCTGTTCGGCAACCGTTCGATACGACTCATGAGACGTCAGATGATATAACTCAAGAAAAAATTGTGCGGCACGAATGTTTTCCCGGGCTGGCTTATTGGGCATTTGAAGCATGCCCAACGCGTTTGCGGTCCTTGGAGAATCGAAAAACCCTCCCTGCGCAGGATCCCATAGACTTTCCCGGCACCATTCGGCAAGACGTCTCGCCTGCTCTAAATAATATGGGTCTTGGGAAACACGGTAACCTTCGAGTAGGGCCTGGCCCAAAAAAAGGTAGTCCGTTAAAAGACCGAACAATGACGGTGCCCCTTCGAGGTCCATATGAGCCAGTCCATGACGTGGATCAAACCGCTTCTCCATTAGATTACGGATAATATGTTCGGCGCGGCGCGTTAATTCGGGAGCCTTCAGAACAGAACCGGCACGGAGAAACGCTTCGGCCAATTGGGCATTACTCCCGGTGAAAATACGTTGATCGATGAAGGGCATCCCTCTCGCTTTCCGCTGAAGCCAACCCCACGCAAAATATTCCTGGCCTTCAACCATCGTATCTCCCTGCTCTCCGCGAAGGTCAGCATCCTGGCTTTCGAAATACATTCCCGTGTGGGGATCATCGAGAAAGGTTTTCACATAACTGATAACTTGCCATGCCACATGTTGATACTCAGGATTTCTGGTCAGTTGGTAGGCTTCCAGGTAATTCTTCAAGTTCTGCGCTTGAATCGACAGCATTTTTTCAAAATGAGGTTGGCTCCAATCTGCCATTTCCGCATACCGGTAAAATCCCCCCCACACGGGATCGAGCAAGGCGACCTGTTTCTCGAGCGTCTCTAAACCCATCTGGATCATATGCGGCCGATCTTCCAAAAAGCCGTAAGCCAACGCGAATCGTACGGCATTCGGCTCAAAGAATTTTGGCTGTTTTCGGAAGCCCCCATGGAGAGGATCAAACTCGGCTTCCATCATGGTAATCGCTTGAGCCACCGCTGATTGTTGTAGTGGTCCACGAGAGGGCATATTCTGGGAGGCCCGTCGATCACGCACCTGCTTCCATATGTTTGACGCCTCCTCGATGAGATCTTGCTTATCGGCCAAATAAATACCTCGAACTTGTGATAGCATTTCACGCATTTCACCGGGCTCGACCGCATTCGCCTGAAAGAGAATTTCTCCGGTTGGCAATAAGATACTCGTCGTGGGCCATCCTCCGGACCGATACCGGGCATCCAAATCCGGCCGCTCATCCGTATCTACGCGAATGGGAATAAAGTCTCTCTGAAGGATCTCTATAACCTTCGGATCACTGTAGGTGGTTTGGTCCATCACATGACAGGCATGGCACCAGACCGCTGTCAGATCCAAGAGGATTAATTTGTCCTCTTCCTGAGCTTGCTGAAAGGCTTCTTCTTTCCATTCATACCAATACAGAGGAGAAGGAGGTGCACTTTCGGGTGAAAGATGAGCTCGAGCGGATGTAGGACACACTCCTGTGACGAATGTCAAACAAAGGAGCAGCACAAGAATGCTTTTGCGGCATCCACCACTCAAGGAGAAAGAACCTGGAATACGGGATACTGAGAAGGCCATAGCATCATGCCATTTCAAATCAATCGATGAGCAGGAATACACCGGAAGATTTAAATGCCATTTTGGGCATCCAAGGTCTTGACGATGCCGGCAGCCGCGGTGATACGCACAGCGTCGTCCGTATCGCGGAGAGTTCGTTTCAGAATGGGTAGGAGACTCCGCTGCTCCATTCTCCCTAAGGATCGTGCCGCCACGATTCGGGGGCGAGGAATGGGATCATTGAGCATCAGCTTGAGGGTGGCGATCACTCTCCCTCCCCGTCCGTTCCCCAAGGCTTTTGCGGCACTCGACCGAATGGCCGGATTTTGATCCTGAAGCAGCTTATGGACGGTCCCCTCTACCAAGGAATAGGGAGCCCCGACTTTCAGGAGTGAGGCAATCGCGGCAGCTTGCACCCCGGACACTCGATCAACCAACGCTCTTGATAAAGAAGATTGCACCTGATCCTGAGGAAAATACCCCATGCTGAAGGCCGAGACACTCCTGACTGCCGGTACAGGATCAAACAAAGCACCTTTTAAGATGTTCAATGAAGTGGGAGTCTGTAACTTTCCAAGGGATACCACCGCGGCGGCACGAATAGAAGGCTGCGAATCTTTTGCGGCTTGTTCGAGGACAGGAAGCGCTCGTTGATCCTTCAACTCTCCTAGAACTCGTATCGACGCCCCACGCTCGTACCCCTCCTCACTTTTGGCACCCTGAATCAAACGGTTCCAGTAGTCCTTGTACCCCAATTCAAACATGGCCTGGGCAGCATAAATCTGGACGATGGGTTGTTTATCCTTGAGCAGTGCTTCGACCAAGGGAACCGCATCCTTATCCCCGGAGCGCCCCAATCCTTTCAACACGGATGCCCGTACCAGCCCAGCAGAATCTTTCAAGGCCTCACGATATCGAGGTGACTGCCGTCCGGCCTTTTGTTTTCCCAAAGATTCCGCCACCAAGGCACGAATCATTCCGGACCCATCCGTCAGGCCCTCTTCTAGATATTTGACCATTTCGGGAGAATCGATTTCTTTTAATGCCGTGTACGCCGCGCCTCGAACTTGTTCCCTCATGTCGGCCCGCGTGGGAAGAATACTGGCGATGGCCAATTGCCGTAAAAGACTTTCGTCTTCCCGCTTTACCCGCTCGACTCTGTCATCATAGGCCTTAATGGCTTCTGGAGTTTTTCCCATCCTGGACAAGGCCAAAATCTGCAATTGTTCGGCTTGATCGATGGTCCCAGAGGCCTTAAGCAACGGCTTCACGGCATCGACCACTTCTTGAAATTTGCCTTCTGCATAAAGCTTCTGAGCCTGAACAATCCCGACAACCTCGGGCTCAGCTGCATACACGAATTCCGGGAACACCTCCCCCAATCCGATGCCGGTGACACCCATGACCGCCAGGAGAACAACACCCATATATCGAAATGCATCTTTCATAAACATGCCTACGATCTCATCCCCTTGGTGATTGTGTTTCTTGAGCTTCGATCACCCTGTACCCTAATGGGGCTTCAAAAAAATAGTCCGGTTGGCTGGAGAGTACGATATGTTCATACTCCACGAACCAATCACGTTCCTGGCTCATCAGCTTGACCAGGACCTCTCGTTTGGGATCAACCCATTGGAAGTACCGCTCGGTCTTTCCCGATCGATCCTTCACCAATACCTCGTACAATACGGTGGGATTCTCCTGAACCATGGAATCCCCGATAAGGTTTCGACTGACCTCTCCCTCCAACTTGACGGAAAATGGTAACAAATAATCTGAGGTCAACGGAACACTCACGACCATCCGTCGTTGAGATAAGACATACCAGACTTTTTGCTCATCGAGTCGTACGATGGTGACGCCGGCATTTCCCAGCTCGGTTTGGATGCCCCCCAAATGTTCAATTCGGTATCGATCCCCCTTCACGAAGAGTTGGGCTTTAGATTTTTTCCCATCTTTTTTCCAGATCACACGGGCAGAAAACTCAAACTCTTCTCGACCTTGACCCTCTGGTGTTTGTGGCTCTCCCAGAGAGGCACTCCCCCCTCCCCATACGATGAGAGCCAGGGTGACGCACCATATGACGGCCCAATGTTGTTGGAATTTATTCAGGAATGCATTGAGCCATTTCATGGCCTTTGGCGTTCGACAAGCGGCTCAATCTGAATAGGACGGCCCAAGGCAGCCGGGGTAAACCTTGGTGGAGTTTGCACCGTATGGGCGGTCCAACGTTTGACCGGAGCTTTCAGAAGAAAGTCCAAGGTCGCCGTTTGTCCCGGCTGGAGGTCGACGGTCTGCACGGTTTCGTCTTTGATACTGGGATGCCAAACACGAATTTGATAGGTCCCTGGCGGGATTCCGGTGATTTCATAGCCTCCGCTTCGGTCTGTAAAGGCAAAATATGGGTTGTCGACGGCGATCGCCCAGCTTTCCATATAGGCATGGAACCCACATTGCATCACGAACGTTTTTCGACCTTTACTCAATCGGAATTGCTGGACCATGGACTTCCCTGGTTTATGCTCATGGGTCGCATGCATATCGCCTCTTCGGTGTTTTTCATTAAACGGGAGAGGGGTGTTAAAGAGCACTCTGGTCCCTTGTTTGATAGACGTCTCATACGCCTGGATATCATGCATAACAGGGTCCATATTCACGACTTCAATCCCATGTTCATCACGAACGACGGTGGTAAAGGGATGAAATTGGCAATCCTTGGCTTCAACTCGAGGGATGGAGAGTGAAAACGGCTTTCCGGATTCCACTCCTTCAATCACGACCACAACCCCTTGAATATTGGCATGTTCATCAAGGTTGAAATCTTTGAGCAACCGCCAACCTTTTCCGTCAGAAATCCGCCCACAATACTCAGGGTCAGGGAAGGTAATCAGATTGTAGGCTTTTGGCGGAGGAACGCCCCCCGTGAGTGTGACCGTTCCCATGAGCCTGGCCCCATTCGTGACCTCCATCGCCTCATAGCCCGATGCCACCGAACTGAGAGAAACCACACAAAAGAAGAGCATTAAACCGGGAACCTTCACATTCAAACCTCGCAGAAAATGGCCTAAGGGATTTGCTTTCGAAGAGAAGGCACGATTTCCACGCCTTCTCCTAATAACTCCATGCCAAAATGTGGGTTTTCATGCATCTCGTGGACACTCCGACGTCCCTTGGGAGCTTCATATTGGAAATCCAGAGAAACCGCTTTCCCTGGCTCAATCGTCACCGGCTTTTCTAAATAGGTTTTCATACCGGGATGCCACACGGCCAGAACATAGTCACCTGGAGGAATATCCTGGATTTCAAACCGTCCGTCTTCCTTAGTGATAAAATAGTACGGATTTTTCAAGACCACCCCCCATGAAAACATATAGGGATGAAAGCCGCATTGCATGACGAAAATATTCCTGTTTTTTCTGAGGTGTATCTTTTCGATCATGGGTTCACCGGCCATATGGGTATGAGCATGTTCCCCGAACAGGCTCACCACCTTATGGAACGGATTCATGGGTAAGGGCCGGTTAAAGAGCACTCGTGCCCCCCGTTTCCTCGCAGTTTCATACCCTTGAATATCATGTTCAACGGGATCCATATTGATGACCGTGATCTCTTCTTTGTCCTTCAAGACATTCACGAACGGGAGGAAATCACAATCAATCGCTTCAATCTCCACCTTTTTCAGATTAAAGGGCTTCCCTTTCTCAACGTTTTTTAACATCACGACACTATCTTTCAATTCGCCTTGAGGCCCGATAATAAAGTCCTCCACCAACCTCCATCCCGTTCCCGTGGAAATCCTCCCACAGTACACGGCATCAGGAATTGTGACCATATTAAAGGCCATGGCACGGGGTTTATTCCCTGTTATGGTCACCTGACCTTTGACACTTCCACCGTTCGTCACGGGAACTTCGGTATACGACCAAGCAGGGGCACCCCAAAGTAGAACTCCAACCAGCCACACGAACGCCCAACTACCCATTGACCAGTCCTCCTTTACAAAAACCATCATCCCCGGCCTCGATGATGGCAAGATCAAAACGTTGAAAAGAGTAAAGCTGTTCTTTTTACCTTACCATGTCATGAATCTTAAAAAAAAAGCGGGGAAGTCATGAGACTTCCCCGCTTGGTATTTTCTCAAACCTCTTGCAGGTCTTACTTCGCCACGGTCGGAATAATCCGCGGCGCCCCTGGTACATCTAACGCAGCCTGTTTGGAAGAAGACATGCCCCCTTCCAACGGCAGAATCCGTTGATCAGTGTTCGGCAACACCCGCAGCAAACCCCATTGCCCAGATTGGGAATACGGCAACCGTCCGTTGCTCCACACATAATCACCCGCTAAGGCCCATTTCCCACCCGCCGAGGGCAAGAAGACATCCAGACCTTCCGAGCCGGAAAATTCCACGGTACTGATCATGTCCGCCCCTGGAAGGAACGGCTCGATCGGCCATTCATGTTTTTCCACCGTGAACATCCCGTTTTGCTCACTGCTTGCACCAAAAACATGAATCCGAACTTTGTCTCCGGCATGAGCTTCAATCACTGGGGTTGCCGGATCTTTCGGATCATCCACTTCACAAGGTTGGAACATCCGACCTAAGGAACACCCAGCCTCTTCCCGGTATAAATAGGGTTCAGCTCGGTAGTTCACACCGATAAGACCGGCCACATTCTGCACATAGGGCATGAAGCTGGTCCCGATGATGTTGTCCTCATCCTGGAAGTATAGCGCAACATCCCGGTAGTTGGCTCGCCCCTCATTCCCTTGAATGGTCCGGTCCACGATGACATCCGCGTTCCAGCTATTCTTGAGAGAGATATCTTCCCCGGTTTTGGGGTCACGGTAGGTAGACCCTTTGGGTCCAATCACGATTCCACCGAACAGCCCATTCCGAGGATTCATGGCGGCATTCCCAAAGTCCCACACCAGCGATTGCGTCTCTCCATTGAAGGGGTCCGCATAGTAAGTGTAGGTTCGAGATTCCCCTGGGGCAACGGTCTGATCCCCCGGGTTGTTTCCAAGGTTAACCCCTTGTGAATCCATAGGATCAAACACCAGGCTAAAGGCCGAGAAGGACGCCCGCCCTTCTTTCAGTTTATTGGTCAGCTTCACTTTTAAACAATCCCCCACGTTGGCACGGATGGTGAGGGGCATGGGCTGAACATCGCCCGCGACTTTTTGCACTTCGTCCTCAAGGACATAAATCTTGGCCTCGGGATTCCGCAATTCGATCGTCCGTTCAAAGTCGACTTCAATGGATTCTTCGGCATTGGTGTTAAAGCTCATGCCAGGATGGTCCATCGCCACAACGTTGAAAGACTTCACCGGAGCATCTTCCGGACAGACCGGAAGCTTTTCAGGCATCCCAGGTTTCCCGTACGCCTTGGTCGGGAGTGGCTTCAGATCATCAACAGGTTTTTCCAGCACCCGGATGATCCCCCAAGCCCCTTCAGAGAACTTGGAACTCCGCCCATTAAAGAACATATAGTCTCCCGGCAAATGGCGAGGGCCACCGGCTTCGGGGACGACCAAGTCATACCGTTCAGCAATACCGATATGAATAGAATTCTTTCGATTGGCTTCTTGAGCATACCGTTCGGACCAGAAGGTGTGTCCGGATACGGTAAAGACATTGCTCTCGTTCATGGTCACATCAACCAAACGGAAGACGATGGCGTCCCCCAAGTAGGCACGAACCATGGCCGTACTCGGATCGCCATGGACGGTGCTGCTGAAGATCTTGGAGGGGTCAGGATTGTTCGCCAACCGTTGCGCGAATGGTTCTGCCCGGAAATTCAGGGCACCACCGGTTGTATGGGTACCCCCATTCAAGAATGGCATGGGAGTCATCTTAATCTTCTCATTGGGAGGCATGATAAAGGACACGGTTCGCCCGGCTTCCAGGGCTACTTCCACCGGTTGTCCAGGTGGGTTTCCGGCGGTCACGACATTGACGGTATGGGGAACCGTATCCATGACGTGAACCATCAATTCGCGGAAACTCCCGGCCACATCATGACCGACCCGTTCCACCGCATGGATATCCGCCACCGGCCCGGTTCGAATCCGTTCACCGGTCACGGGGTCATGCCAGGTCGAGTTGAACGGTTCGGCAATCATGGTCCCTACCGCCCCATGAGGCCAGGTGGTACCACCAAACGCATGGTCGTGCCAGAAGACACTGCCCACATCAGCATCCACCCAGAACCGTTGCCGCACGTATTCCACCGTGACGATATCCCCTACAGGGTGATCGTTCTTCAACGATTGATCGAAGGTGAGTGTTTCTCCCCCAGCTGCTGCAGGAGCCGAACCACCACCTTCTTGACCTGGAATTTTGATTTTTTGCCCGACAGAGATCATATTCGCATCTTCAATCCCGTTTAAATCTTTGAGGGCTTGAGTTGTGGCTCCGAACGAGGCGGCGATTTTACTCAACGAATCGCCGGCAACCACGGTATATTCCGTCGCCGCACTTCCCCCACTCGAGGGAGCCGCTCCGGACCCACCGATCGCGATAATTCTTCTGACTTCTTTGCCTTTCACGTTATCGGCCCCGATCAAGATGGGGATTCCAACGTGATATTGCTTGGCATTCGTGATATGAATCGTTCGATCACCCGCCTTGGCTGCCTTCGTGAACTTGGCATTCATCGGAACGGGCAACCCTTTCTTTTTCTTCTTTTCGAACTGCGTGAACGGTCGCATGGACTGGTCATAGGAGAACCCTGAAATCACCCCATCCGAATTTTGATTGTCAAACTGGAAGAAATGGAAATGGGTGTTGATCTTGGAGGATTGGAAATTGGTGATATCATCATCCAACCACTCACTGGTTAACATCCAGTCAATACAATCATAGATATTGGCCCGAACCACCAACGGGAACTTCTTATCGTTATTGGCCCGAACTTCTTCCTCTTCTTCATGTACCACATAGAGCAACCCATTCGGATCCACGATGGCCGGCTCGTCGCCTTCCGCCGCGGATAATTCGATAGGCAGCTTAATGAAATGCACGTTGTAATCTTGTGATCCTGCCCGATCCGGACAGAGACTCCATGGGCCATTTTCCCCGGGCTTGGCCGGTTCAACGGATCGTGTGCCATCCGGATTCAACCGAATCATTTCCAACCACGGAGCCGGATTATGGTCGTTTGAAAATGGCGCACGCTTCCCGAAGTGAGGCGTCAACCACGGCCAAGCCACTTTTCCCGTGTTTGGCTCAAACCAAATGGCTCTCCGTTCCCCTGGCTTATACCCTTGCCACTCGGGGTGATACTTGGGATTGGGACCGATAGAGGCCTCCTTTTCGCTCATGGCCTTCTTCCCATCCCAGACCCAGTCCACGACCGTGGCATCATAGGATTTCAATTGCCCTTCTTCATCATCAGTATTCCCAGGTTGTCCCTGGTTGCTGAGCTGCATTTCAACCCAATCTTTCAGGTTGACGACTGCAATTTCACTCTTCCAATCACTCTTGCCATCAGCCACGATTTTAAATTTCTTTCCGAACCAATTGACCGTCTTTCCCACCAATTGATCCGACGTCACAGGCTTATGAATACGGCCCAACCGGTCCGGCAATTCCCGCAGGGGGCCCATCACGTCATTCTGAATACCAGGCTCTTGAAGGGTGTTGTATACCCGCCAATACCCCCACATGCCAGCCACATAATGGTGTGCCACATGGCAATGGAACAAGAAGTCACCCGCCAACCATTGGCACAATCCTGATCCGCATTCCGTCTCTAAATCCAGAGCTTCGGCAGGTCCGATAACTTCCACGTCCACCCGATCTGACTTGGTACGAATCACGGGGTATTTCACGGGGCCATTTTGACCGGTGTTCCACACGGGCATTTGCGTAGCACGGGGGCTCCGTTGCCAACGAATGGAACCACCGTGGGGATGGTGAGAATGGAAGACCTCAGAGCCACCATGGACCAGCCTGAACTTCGCCGGATCCCCTAAATAGCTTCGAGGAATGGTCGGCCCCGCATCACCAAAGGTGTATGAACTGTAGGCCATGGATTCGTCCTCGAACCCGAAGTATTCATGTTGCACATGCATATTATTGATGCCGAAGGGTTCACTTCGATAGTTAATGGCACGGGCTCCCGGCCGGTAGGCATCCGTCAAGGGGTCCCGTTGAGGTAAAAAGTCACCATGTTTGTTGACCGGTCGGAAGGCTTCATCACCAACCTCATGATAGATGAGGACGAATTCCCGGAAATCCGGGCCGTCTCCATTATCGATCATGACTTGCCATCCACTCTCAGCTTTTGTGGCTGGGCCAGTTCCTAATGGTTCATAGTACTCGGAACCATGCGGCTCCACGACGAAGACACCGAACAGACCCATGACCGTCAACTCCCGATCATTGCTGAAGGTGTGGAATTGCCGTCCACCCTCTTGAGTATCAGGGTGGATATACCATTCCATCTCCACGGATTCCCCCTCAGGGGCGACCGTATCCCCGTTGGTCGTCGTGGCTGGCTGGCCTGTTGAACTCATAACCATGTCCGAGCCATTGATGTGCAGACTGACTTCTTCGCCGAATTCTAATTTGTTATTGAGTTTAATCTTGACACAATCGCCTTGGTTGCCACGAATGACCAACGGTTGAATCCATTGACCTTGGATCCCGTTTTTGACACCTCCTGGATCATGATGGCCTTCGGATTCTCTGGCCTCGGCATTCTTGGCTTCTTCTTCGCGAACCTTCTCGATGTTTTCCGTGAGGACATACATATAGCCAGGATAGTAGTCCAGCCATTGGTTCAGGGTAATTTCTACGTTAATGGCGGAAATATCATAATTCCTGACCTTGGCGGTTTTGGGACAGAGGCCGCCTTTTCCAGAAACCGGCTCCACTTCCATTGAGCTTGAAAGCAGTCCGTTACCCGGTCCGCCTCCATATTGGTGGATCATGGACATAGAATTGTACATGCCCGTATTGGGACCATTGTGCTCCATATCCTTCTGCATTTGTTGCATGAGTCGATTGTGTTGCTGCTCGACCAAAGCCGCCCGTTCGGCCCGACCTTCCATGGAATTTTCCACGATGGTTTGGCCTTTAAGCTTTTCTGCCCAACCTGGAGATTGTGCGTTCATACCCATATGTTGGGCATGTTCGGTAGGATCGTGCTTCGCGGCTTCTTCAGCGAAAAGCGCACCACTAAAGGAAAGGGCCATCCCTCCTACACAGAACCCAGTGATGAGGGAACGTAAGATACTTCGTGATTTCACATAAAACATGGACCGGCCTCCTTAAATAAATAGTCCTGACAACTACCTTTTTATCCCTAAGATTGAAGACGATATGGTTCTTTCCCATCGAAAATGGGAGCCGACAAGTTAATCAAAACCTGGCTGGCTGTCAAGTCTCAGAACTATGTCTTTGTTTTTCCATCCTTCCTGAGTAAAAAATCCAGAAATTCTACTTTTTTCACGAACCAAATTTTTAATTCTGTCCCTTCTTGCCACAGTCATTTCTGAACATTCGACATGGATCGACATTAAGAAAAAAGATCAAAAACTATGGTTAAATGTACGTAAATTTAGCGTTGAGGGGAAACTGAATTAGGCCGAACAGATTTGGGCGATTAAGGAAGAGAAACGCTTTTGAATGTCTTGGGTCACAGGACCCGGTCTTCCATCCGCAATCTCTTTTCCGTCGACCTTGGTGAGGGGAAGCACTTCTATCGTAGTTCCGACCAAAAATGCCTCATCCGCTTGAAGAAGGTCGGTCTTGAAAAGAGGTTGGCAACGAACCTTTCCACCCTGGGCTTCTGACAAATCGATCACTTGTTGTTGGGTGACTCCTGCCAAGACCTCCTGATTTCGTTCTGGCGTAAAAAGTTTTCCGCCCTTTACCAGAAACACGTTACTGGTTGACCCCTCCTTCATCTCTTCTCCCTTAAAGAAGATCGCCTCAAAGGCCTGGGACTCTTGAGCCTTTTGTTTGGCCAGAACATTGGGAAGTAAATTAAGGCTTTTAATGTCACACCGCCCCCATCGAATATCAGGTGTGGTAACCGCGGAAACTCCCCGACGCATCAAATGATCAGCGAGCGGGAGCATTTCTCGAAATGAGGCGAACACGGTGGGATTATCAGGGCTTGGGAATGCATGGTCTCTCGGGGCAACCCCTCGAGTCATTTGTACGTAGACTTTAGCCTCTTGATATTCACATTGTTGAATGCCGGCCAGCAGAAGATCGTAGAATGAATCCTGATCGATTGAAATGGGAAGATGGATTTCACTGGCACTACGAGACAGTCGAATGTAATGCTCTTTCCAAAAAACCGGAATCCCACGGTACGCCCGGACCACCTCATAGATGCCGTCCCCAAAGAGGAATCCCCGGTCATCTGGAGATATGGCAATATCCTTCAGGGGAGCAAATCGACCGTTGAGATACCCAATATCTGGCACGAAGAACCCTACCTGAAATGAATCTTTAAAAGTTACGTCACGGAAACTTCAAAGATTCGTCGATCTTCGGCGGTAAATTTCCAGGCCATACGTTTACTAAATTCAATCTTGAACGTCCCGACTCGCAAAGCTTGAAATTCAAATGTTCGCCGCCCGGAGTCAACGGCATTGTTACTCATCGTCCGCAGAAAATCATCCGCCACGAGGGAGAAGCATTGAGGGTCATACGAGGGAACCCATTGCTCACCTCGGGTTCTATCCTCCCATAGGTGGATCGAAATCGTTTCCGATTGTTTTGCTTGAATGTTCTTCACGTCAATTTGATCGGTATTCATCCAATTCCCCGATTAATTTAAGTGCCGCCTTACTGCCATCGGCAAGCCATTAACTGACTAAACTTTCCCCGGTCAACCAGTCACGTTTTTGAAGACACACGAATACATTGCCTTTATCGATCAACACATCATAATTCACCACACAATATCCGCCTCCATCAGGCCCAAAACCCGTCCGGACATCAAATTGTTGATGATGCCATGGACACGATACCACAAAACGTTTCACCGTCCCCTTTCCCAAGGAAGCCCCTTGGTGAGGGCAGACATCATTAATGGCAAAACAATGGTCTCCGACCTTAAACATGGCAATTTTTTTTCCGGATAGATTAAAGACCTTTCCCTTTCCCTCAGGAAGGTCTTGTAGGCTCGATACGAAAATAAAACCCTCTTTCGGACTTTCGGGGGTGTTTGTTTTCTCCTGCATGATGTCTTCAGTCTCCACAACCAGTGAACGGGATTTCGAGCGGCTACTTCACGAACAGCGTGAACTTCAATTGATCCCCAATCCCCACTCCGGCTCGGTTCACGAACCCGGAATTCGTCTCAATAACATATCGTGCGTCCTTTGGTGGAGGCCCATACCATGTACATTTTCCTTCTGAACAGGGAGGAGCCTTCTCGACCACATGAACCACGATTTTACTCTCATCCACCCAAATCACATCAACCGGAAATTGAAATTCCTTGGTCCATACCCTATGCGGACCCGATTCCCCAAATATATACAACATCGCCTCGTCCCGCGGAAGAGATTCTCGGAAGGCCAGGCCAAACAGTAATTTTTCGGGGGTGTCGGCCACCTCGGATTTCAAGACAGCCCCACTCGGAAAGGTCACATTAATGGTCTGCGTTTGTCCCGGAGAGTTAAATAACAAGGCTCCGGATATCAACAAGAGAGCCATGATGATTAAAAAAAAGATCCGCTTTTTATCGATTCCTTCTTTGGATTTCAAAAACGAAAACATAGGGATGCCCTAACAATACCGAACGAAATCTTCTACCGGTTTACCTTTTCCCCCCGTTGGCCCAGGAAGGCTTGTTGATCAACCACCATGCCAGAATTTGCCCGGGAGGCAAACCCAGGGTAAGATACTATTTAGAAGTCTAAGGGTTGTGCCGAAATACTATTATATACCGATATATACCGAAAAAAGGGTTACCCCCGATGTTGTGATTTCTTTCTTCTTACCATGGAGGATCCACATGCGCTACCTCCCCACTATCGTTATGACAGGTTTGCTGGCCCTGACTCCCTCTCTCGGCCAATCCGCGTATCCTGAGTATTCCCTGGCCATCGACCAATTTGTTTCCAAACTCTACCCGAAAGGAAGTCGTTACTTTTGGGTCATCAATGACAGTACCTCCGAATTTTCTGAAGAGATTATTGTTGACATCAATGCCTCCCTTCAAACTACCGAGGACGAAAACCCTCAACCAAGTCGATTTCTCCTTCTGATCGTGAAAGGCAAACTTCAGGGAGCCCAGAATATCCCATTAGGTGCCAAGGTCGATTGCAAGGAAGAAAAAGAAATTTAAGACTACCCGAGAGCGAGTGTACCGAATCCCATCCCTCATCACCTTGACCAAACAAAAAAAGTCCCGTTTCTTATTCTAAGAAACGGGACTTTTTACTGTTCACCCACCAGCCAAGGGCTAATGAGTATTTCTTAACATCTCTACTTTAAGATCAGGAGGGTTCCACCTAAGTGAGCACCATGCAATTGACACTTATACTTTAAAGTGCTTGCAGCGGTCACATAAGTGAGGTCACTCATAGGAACACCAATATACTTGGTTTCTCCAGGTTTTAACACAACCTTGATGTGCATGGAGGTCGGAGCAGCGAATGGGGAATCCGCCGACAAGTCAAACCCATGTTCGGATTTAAGGTTATTGGTAACCTTAATGAGTACCGGGCTCATCGCACGACCCCCCGTTCCAGTATTCACTAGATTTAACACTGAAGTTGGAGGATAAATGACCTTTTTCCCACCGACTTCCATGATGTTAAATTCAAGATCGACACTTAACGATTTAAACGGTTGCCCGACCACGGAACCGGTTTCAAGATCACCGATTTCCACACCACCTGACTGTAAAGCCCAAGCAGCGGAACTCCCTGCTGCGATTAACACCGCACTTAAAAGGACGGATAGAAGCACTCTGTGCATCGCCTACCTCCTCATGAGAAGCTTGTTGATAATGAATGTGTACCTAAAAACCCAAACGAGATTTTCTTATTATTGCAAATTATTCCAAGACAAAGAGGGTCCGTTATAGCATATGGATCTAGCCGACGCAAGAAACATTTTCCCTTATGAAACATTCTGGTAGATGAGGACAGAAAAAATTTTAAAAAACCCTCTCATTTTCAGGTCTAGGGCAAACTTTCTCCCAATCTTGATTAGATAGATTGACCTAGGTTTTCCTAACTTTATTGTACCCTTAGGACGTATGGGAGGAACCAACTATCAGAGTAAACATTAGATCATTATACTTATTTCCCTCATAACTCTAGACCCTTCCCTTTGGGATGAAGGTCTAAAGACTTTCCCACGGTTTCCAACAAACTTTTTGATATGAGGATCGGACTTTGAAAATGAACCGCTAAGGCTATGGCATCCGAGGAACGGCTGTCGAAAAGCTGAAGCCGGCCATCCTGGGAGAGAGTCAAGGTCCCATAGTAAATCCCTTCCCTCAGCGTAATAAACACCCGGTCCACCTTAACCTGATAAGCACCAAGAATTCGAAACATCAGTTCATGAGATAAGGGACGGGGAAATTTTTCTCCTGTTAGGGCGGCCTGAATAGAACCCGCCACGGTGGGATCGACGAAAATCGGTATGGCTTTCTTTCCTATGCGGAGTAGCACGACAGGACTGTTGGCCACCAAATGGACCTGCACTTCCTCAACCTCAATCTCTTGATCATGCTCTTGCGAGCCGGCAGAAACCATCCGGAGATCAGGATGGGAAAGAGTTGCGATACCGACCACAAACATAACCCCTATCCATCTGAAGAAACGCATGGCTCTTCTCCTCATGCATAGATGAATAATCAAAGAATGTGTCACCCTAGCCATTCACGAACATATTGTATTCTCGTTCCCATCCAATCGAAGATTCCTGACCATGCCCCGGAACCACAACGGTTTCGTCTTTTAGGCCATACAAGCGTTCCCGAATCGATCGTTCAATGGCCCGGCTATCCCCACCCCAAAGATCTGTCCGCCCGATTCCCCCACGAAACAGGGTATCCCCGGAAAAGACCAATCCTTGGTCTTCAAAATAAAAGGACGAGGATCCCGGAGTATGTCCCGGGGTATGTAACACACATCCGGAGACCCCCCCGACCTTCACGTCCTCTTCATCCCGCAACCACATATCGGGAGGGGGAGCAGCCACGAAGGGCACCTGAAACATGTGACACTGCACCTCAAGCATCTCCCAGAGTGCGAGATCCGATGGATGCAACCACAAGGGAGCCCCAGTTGCTTCCTTAATCATCCCAGAGGCCAAGAAATGGTCAAAATGGGCGTGGGTATGCAATATGGCAGAGACTTTGAGCCCCTTGCTCTCGACCTCTCGCAGTATCCGATTCGCATCACCGCCTGGATCGATGATTACAGCTGTTTTGGAATCAGCATCTCCGAGGATAGAGCAATTACATGAAAGGGGAGGAACCGGGAATGTGATCCGAATAAGAGAGGCCATACGTAAGGTTTCTTGAGAGATGCTCTAACAAGGTCCTTGCCGAGAGATAAATCTCATACCCCCGACAAATCTCCTGATACATTTTTCCCAATCACAAATACCGGCGATCATCCCTACTGTAGCTGATCGTGTTTTTTCTTTGGAAGGGTCATGGTAAGAATTCATGAGACCTTGAAGAGCCATCACCAACAGGCATCACATTTGAAATAACACCATATTAAGAATACACTACCTAATTAAAGGTACCCAAACTTTCTTGTTCCTCTTGTATTATTGTTGGCCGAAGGCTTTTCTTTAGTGAACACCCCTAAATTGAACCCTTTCCATTTTCCTGGAAAAGGAAATCAAACATATTTTCAAACCCCATTTTTCTTTCTCCTCATGGGGTGGTTCCTTCTTTTCACGGGTTGCCCGCAAGACCAATCTCCCGTTCAGGAGGAAAATGCGAGGCTCAAAAAACAGGTGGCCAAACTCGAATCCGTCATCAAATCCCTCCAAGAGGGCAATAAGGTCATGCAACAACAGATTGATTTGTTAAACCAAGAATCTAGAGCCTTACAGGATTCATATGGGCAGGAAGTGAATAAACTCAAAGAAGAATTAAACCAATTAACGAACGCTCCTCAGAAAAACTCTACTCGCCTCAGATCATTGGAAAAAGAAGTTCAAAAATTACGCGGTGAGGGGAAATGGCTCAGAACTCAACGGGACAAAATGCGCAAGTCCCTCTCCATTCAACATATTGGAGGTCAGGCCTTTGAGGTGCCCCATCCCTATACCTCGATTCCCGGAGTCACTCAAGAGGCCCTGACGAAAAATGGCTACACGATCCTTTCCACGATGCAAACAGACACCAAAGCCGTGTTTATCACCGACAGAAAAACCTCCTTACCGCCTTCTTTAGAACTCTCCGGATTTCGCAACCAATATTATGTGATGATTGAAAAATCTCAATCCCGTCATTCTATCGTTTGGATTCGCGCAGAATTTGAGAAACTTTCCCATAAGGGCCACATATTTTCAGCGCCTCATTCCGAGGTTGCAGAAACTGAATTACGCCTCCTGCAAGAAATCCAACAGTTACTGGCGCAATAGCCCACCCGATCGATCGCCATTCGTATCATCTTTCCCTCCGGAGTCATTGCTCTACCTCTTCTTAGAAATTCTTAGAAACTTCAATGACTCGGCCATCGTTTTTCTTCGATCGCCACCCCAACCTGCGTCCCAGAATCCTCCCTCTCACAAGCCATCGCATATCCTTCTCTTAGCATCGCTCCCTCTTGCTCAACCGCAGAAACACATTCCGGAAGAACCTTACGGAAGAATTCCTCAAACATTCCAATCTTCACGAGAAAAAAATCATAGAACACCTCAGACGGCCGATGGTGAGACAACCAAAAGTCACAAAACCCCTCCAAGGGGATTTGGTGCTGATCCAGCAATTGACAGCCACGGGGAAACATCATTCGTAAATCTCCTCCCCAGGAAAGGATTTCATACGGCAAATATTGATCCCTATAGAGGGCAAGCCCTTCTGTCCTGTCACCATCCACGATTCCCCAATTAACCAGTTGAGCATGAGGGTCTGGATGAGCACTGGATAGATATTCCACCATATTCTCATAAGACCGAACCAGGGTTTGGACAGACCCCTCAGTAATGAAACTCTTTTCATCGTTGAATTCCCTCGTGGCGAGGGTGTGTTTTCTATCCTCCCTATGACCGGGACCCTTCCAAAATGAACCCTTTTGCGAGCCTAACCTCTCCTTCACAAGCTTCAATTCCTCACATATGAGGGGAATGGCCTTGTTGTCGACTTCTAATGCAATACCCTTCAGATTAATAAGATCAGGTTCTTCTAGAGTTCGAATCAACATATCCATCAGATCCGAGGGTATGGAAGCCTCATGGGCATCGATCCAGAACGGTGGGGAATCCACAACATTCGTCTTTGCCGTCACGTGGACGTTCGGATGACAGGCAAGTCCGGCAAGATGAATTTGAATGACTCGTTCAAGAGGAAAATTTTTGAGAAATATTTCAAAAAACTCCATTAAACTCTGCGTTTTCCAACTCCCCGAATAGCGATACACCGTCCAAACATGGCCTAGGTCTAAGACTAATCCACAAGGACAATTGTCGGTGATGACCCGGAAAAATTCCGCATAAGACAGATCTCCTACCATGAAATAACTCAACGGAGGTCCTTCCAGGCAAAATAGGCAACCGGATGAACGGTGACGTTGGTGAGAATTCTCCAGCACACGTTGGATTTCACAGGAATGGCCGGCAATCAGCTTTGCCGAATCTTCGGAAAAAATCGGAGGGAGATAGGTCCCAAAATTTCGTCCCGCCATTTCCTTGGTCGCACATTCCTGATTAACCCACAAGGCATTCAAAACTCCCAAATCCTGAGTCAGGACAGACATTCGTTCCTGAGTACCATTAGCGGTCTTCCAATGAGGTTGGGTCACCCAAATGCCTTCGGCATGATAAGCCAGGGGTACCTCCGGAAAGGCTTCGCGAACCTTCCTCAGAGCCCCTCGCGAGGCTTGGAAAATTTCAAGATAGTCCACCACCAGGCTCTGTTGAGAAAGTTCCGCCATGAGGTCAAAAAGATCGGGACAATACACATCCACTGACAAGCCCAGCCCCAGGAATGAAATCTGACCCGCCCGTCTCTCAAATTCATCGTGAATGGAACTCAACATTAGTCTCCTCTCTTGGGGCACACTTAGAGGAATGGTTTACACCATGACTGGATGAGAAAAACTGTTGAAGAATGGGAGCAACATCCAAGGAGGCACCGACTAACCCTCCTTGACGTTGAAAATTTACAGGCGACGAAGGGAATTCCCGGCTTGAAGATACCGATGGACACCTGCAGCAGCTTGTCGTCCCTCCGCAATGGCCCAGACGATGAGAGAGGCCCCTTTTTTCGTATCTCCAGCAGCAAACACCCCATCGATATTGGTCATGAATTGGTCATCGGCTTTGACGTTACCTCTGGCATCATACTCGACACCAAGAGAGTCCAACAGCCCGTTCTTGACCGGCCCCACAAATCCCATAGCTAAGAGGACTAAATCAGCCTCTAATTGAATCTCCGATCCGGGGATTTGCTGAAAGGTTCCATTTTCAAATTTCACCCGATGCGCATGAAGAGCTTTGACCTTTCCGTCTTGGCCAGAGAATTTGGTCGTGGAGATACTCCACTGACGATCACATCCCTCTTCATGGGCATGAGAAGTCCGCAATTTCATGGGCCAGAAAGGCCATGGAGTGGTTTCAGCTCTGGATGGAGGTGGCTCGGGAAGGAGTTCGAATTGATGTGCCTCAAGACACCCCTGCCGATGCGCAGTCCCAAGGCAATCCGAGCCTGTGTCCCCTCCTCCGATCACCACAACCCGTTTGTCTTTGGCAGAAATGACTTTTTCCGAAAGTGTATCGCCGGCTACCTGCTTGTTTTGCTGAGTAAGGTACTCCATCGCCAGATGGATCCCCTGTAAATCTCTTCCAGGTACCGGCAATTCTCTGGGCTGCTCGGCACCCATCGCTAAAATGACAGCATCAAAATCCCGACGCAGCCGTTCAAGATCAGTATCCACTCCCACGCAAACGCCAGTTTCAAATATGACCCCCTCTTTCTGCATTTGATCCAACCGACGATCCAGCACCCACTTTTCCATCTTAAAGTCCGGAATCCCATAGCGGAGCAGCCCGCCGATTCGATCCGCTTTTTCGTATACGGTCACCCCGTGTCCGGCACGAACCAATTGTTGAGCTGCTGCTAACCCTGCGGGGCCTGAACCGATCACCGCCACAGACTTCCCAGTGGATACCACGGGTAAAATAGGCTCGACCCAACCCTCTTCGAATCCTTTGTCGATGATATTCCACTCGATAATTCGAATAGACACGGGATCACTGTTGATTCCCAGCACACAAGCCGATTCACAGGGGGCTGGACATAGTCGACCGGTAAACTCCGGAAAATTATTCGTGGTATGGAGGGCTTTGAGCGCATCTTTCCATCGACCTCGATGAACCAAATCATTCCATTCCGGAATCAGATTAACTACCGGACATCCAGTCGGACTTTGGCAAAAGGGCACACCACAATCCATACAACGGGCACCCTGCACTTTGAGTTTATCGTCGGAAAAAGGATCGTAGATTTCCTTCCAATCCTTCACTCGAAGCTCAACCGGCCGCCGTTGCGGCCCTTCACGTTCAAACTTTAAAAATCCACGCGCATCAGCCATGGCTCGCCACCTGTGGCTTTCGTTGCGCATGTTTTTTTGCTAAAGCCGCTTTTCGTTCCTGCAGGACCCGTTTGTAGTCCAAAGGCATCACTTTGACGAATTTGGGTAGCATCGCATCCCACGAATCCAGGACTCGCCGGGCATTAGCACTTTTGGTGTATCGGTAATGAGCCTCGATCATCGTATGAAGCGTACGAATATCCTCTTGAACTTCCACGGCTTCCAAGCCCACCATCCCCACATTACAATGTCCGGGAAACTGCCCATCTTCATCCAACACATAGGCTTCGCCGCCCGACATCCCAGCAGCAAAATTTCTCCCTGTCTTCCCCAGAACCACAACCACCCCCCCCGTCATGTACTCGCAGCCATGATCTCCGGTCCCATCAATTACGGCCCTGGCCCCACTATTCCTCACGGCAAATCGTTCACCTGCCGTTCCATAGAAATACCCTTCACCACCCGTGGCACCATATAAAGAGGTATTGCCTATTAAAATCGTGTCTTCGGGAGAATAGGTTACCCCAGGGGGAGGCATCACGACGATTTTTCCTCCAGAGAGGCCCTTCCCTAAATAATCATTCGATTCGCCAATCAGGGTGAGCGAGATCCCAGGAGAGAGAAAAGCCCCGAAAGACTGACCGGCCGACCCCGTAAACGTAATTTGAATGGTGTCAGGGGGAAGACCTGCCGTCCCGTATTTCCGAGCGATATGGCTCGAAAGCACAGTCCCGGTCGTACGATGAATATTGCGGATTGGCAAATCGAGAGAGACCCGCTCTCCACGATCGATGGCCGGCTTGCAGGACTCTACCAATTGATTGTCTAAAATATCCGACAATCCATGATCCTGCTCTTGCACACAATAGGTCGCCACCTCTGGCGCCACATCGGGTTTGACCAACAAGGCGGATAGATCCAACCCTTTGCCTTTCCAGTGGTCTAACACTTTCTGCACCCGCAATTTATCAACTCTCCCGATCATCTCATTGATCGTCCGAAAACCCAGTTTCGCCATGAGTTCCCGGACTTCTTCCGCGACGAACATGAAATAATTGACGACATGATCCGGATTTCCCGCGAATCGTTTTCGTAGCTCAACGTCTTGTGTGGCCACACCGACGGGGCAGGTATTCAAATGACATTTCCGCATCATAATGCAGCCTTCGACGATTAACGGTGCCGTGGAAAACCCAAACTCTTCAGCCCCCAAGAGCGTGGCGATCACCACATCCCTGCCGGTTTTCATTTGTCCGTCGGTTTCCACGCGAATTCGCCCTCGTAAATCATTCAGGACGAGGGTTTGGTGTGTTTCGGCAAGACCCAACTCCCAAGGGAGCCCGGCATATTTGATTGAAGAAAGCGGGGAGGCTCCCGTCCCCCCCGAGTCTCCGCTAATCAACACTTTGTCCGCATGAGCTTTGGACACGCCAGCGGCCACCGTACCCACACCCACCTCGGAGACGAGCTTCACGGAAACCGCGGCTTCCGGGTTGGAATTTTTCAGATCAAAAATGAGCTGCGCCAAATCTTCGATTGAATAGATATCATGGTGAGGAGGAGGAGAAATCAGGCCAACTCCCGGGGTGGAATAACGGAGTTTGGCAATACCCTCATCCACCTTATGCCCGGGTAATTGGCCACCCTCTCCCGGCTTGGCCCCTTGAGCCATTTTAATCTGTAATTCCTTGGCATTCACGAGGTAATGCGCCGTAACCCCAAATCGACCGGACGCCACTTGTTTGATGTAGGAGTTTTTGGAATCTCCATTCGGCAGGGGAATAAACCGCTCAGGATCTTCCCCGCCTTCTCCCGTATTACTCTTGGCTCCCAAGCGATTCATGGCAATGGCTAAGGTTTCATGGGCTTCTTGACTGATCGCGCCAAATGACATGGCCCCCGTGGTAAACCGTTTAGCGATGGCCGCCGCCGATTCCACTTCTTCCAAGGGAAGAGGGGCCTGTGCCCATTTAAAGTCAAAGAGCCCTCGAAGGGTCGATCGCCGTTTCTCTTCGACATTCACCAGTTCGGCGAATTCCTGGTACGTCTTGGCATTATTGGTATGGGAGGCATGTTGTAATTTAAAAATCGTCTCGGGATTCCAATTATGGTATTCCCCCTGAATGCGATAATGGATCTCTCCACCAAAATCCAACTGCCGGATCGCCACCGGGACGTAGGCGGCCGCATGCCGTCTCAGTGTTTCCTCACCCAATTCTCGCAACCCAATGCCACCAATGCGTGAGGCCGTTCCCGTGAAGAATCGATCGATCAACTCAGAATGGAGGCCGATCGCTTCAAATATCTGAGCACCACAGTATGACTGCAGTGTGGAAATTCCCATTTTTGAGAATATTTTCAACAGTCCTTTATTCACCGCCTTGATAAACTTAATTTCTGCTGTCGCCGGATCGACGCCTTCAGGGAAAAATCCGTCCCGCTCCATATCCACCAAAGACTCAAAGACCAGGTAGGGATTAATCGCACCGGCGCCATACCCGATCAAACAGGCGAAATGATGGACATCTCGAGGTTCTCCGGTCTCTAAGATCAACCCAACTTCCGTTCGCGTTTCTTCTCGTACTAAATGATGATGGACGGCAGCGACCCCCAATAAACTTGGGATTGGAGCCCAGTCTTTATTGACTCCCCGATCGCTTAAAATTAAAAATTTTTCCCCGGCTTTGATGGCTTTGGATGCTTCCAGGCACAAATCTTCAAGGGCAGCGGCTAGACCATCCGGCCCTTCAGCGACTTTGAACCGTAACGGCAGAGTTTTACTCTTAAAATGGGGATCGCCGATCATCCGAATTTTTTGCAAATCGTCATTGGTCAGGATCGGCTGCTGCAATTTGATCCGCCTGCAGGCCTCGGGAATCTCCGCGATCACATTCGGCTTTGGGCCGATATTCGTGACTAACGACATCACCAAATGCTCACGAATCGGGTCGATGGGCGGATTCGTGACTTGGGCAAAGAGTTGCTTGAAGTATTTAAACAGAAGTTGGGGCCTCTCAGATAACACTGCCAATGGCGTATCCGTTCCCATCGAGGATGTCGGCTCCTCCCCATTCACACCCATCGGCATCAGCACCATCTTGAGTTCTTCCACCGTATACCCAAACGCCTGCTGTCGTTGACGAAGAGTCTGGTGGTCCGGTTGCGGTACATTCAACGGCTGAGGCAATTCATCCAGAGACACCCGATGCTGGGTTAACCACTGCCGATAGGGCTTCCGATTGGTGATTTCCGCTTTGATCTCCTCGTCATCGATAATCCTGCCTTGCTCGGTATCAACCAAGAACATCTTTCCGGGTTGCAGTCGGCCTTTGAGGCGAATATTTTTGGGATCTGTGGGAAGCACACCCGCTTCGGAAGCCAACACCACCAGATCATCCTTCGTGACCTGATAGCGGCAGGGTCGCAATCCGTTTCGGTCTAATGTGGCTCCCACTAGCTTCCCATCCGTAAAGCACACCGCGGCCGGGCCGTCCCAGGGCTCCATCACGGCCGCGTGATACTCGTAAAATCCTCGCCGTGCGAGGTCCATTTGTGGGTTCCCGACCCAGGGCTCGGGAATCAACATCATCATCGCATGGGGTAATGACCGCCCAGCCATCACCAAAAATTCAATCGCATTATCCAGACAGGCCGAGTCACTCTGGGTGGAGTCATCGATGATGGGAAAGAGCTTTTTTAGGTCGTCGCCAAATAAGTCGGATGCTAATCGCCCTTGTCGTGCCCGCATCCAGTTGACGTTTCCCTTTAGGGTATTAATTTCCCCATTGTGAACGGTATATCGATAAGGATGCGCTAACGACCAAGTCGGAAACGTATTCGTGCTAAATCGGGAATGCACCACCGCGATCGAGGAGATAAAGGTGGGATCGGCCAAATCAGGGAAGAATAAAGAAACTTGCTCGGGCAATAACATCCCTTTATACACGATGGTCTGTGACGAGAGGCTGGAAATATACACCCATTCGCGTCCGACCAACGCCGATTCCCGGATCGCCCGGGTCAACCGCTTCCGAATTATATAGAGTTTCCGTTCAAACTGAGCCGGATTGAGCAGAGAACGAGCCACAAAAAACTGCCTGAACACCGGCATGGTTTTCTTGGCTTGTGGCCCAATATGTTCCTCCTTGGCAGGCACATCGCGCCAGCCCAAAAATTCTTGCCCCTCTTCTGCCACAATCGATTCAAACAGCGCTTCACATTGTTGTCGGGCTTTGGGGTCTTGAGGGAGGAACACCATCCCGACCCCATAGGTCCCAGCGGCGGGAAGATTGATCCCCTGTTCACCGGCAACCCGGTGAAAAAACTCATGAGGTATCTGGGAGAGAAGTCCTGCTCCGTCCCCGGTACAGGGATCACAACCCTGTGCTCCCCGATGATGAAGGTTTTTAAGGACCAGTAAGCCTTGGTCAATGAGCTTATGCGATTTCTGCCCCTTGATATTGGCGACAAAACCTATCCCACACCCATCGCGTTCGTTCTGGGGGTTATAGAGGCCCTGGGCCTCCGGCATGCCAGGATTTGTGATCACGACGCTCCTTTCCGATGACTCAATCACACAGTTTAACCCATACGAGGCCTCAACCGACACCAGAACCTGCCCTCCATAGAGGGCATCTCAAAGGGCCTCTTGGAACCCTGGGATAGTCCCGGTCAGCTAGCGATCGAAATAGGGAAAGATTTGAGAAACTGCGAGCCGTAACCTTAAAGGATGGTAAAAATTTCTGTCAAGAACACCCTGAATGTTCTTGGCGAAGTTTTCTGCCCTATATCCCTATTTTTTAACGGGTTTCTTCAGTCCCTTCCCTCCTTTTGATGGCTTGACAATCCACAGGATACCACCTAGTATCGCCGCCATGGGAAACCAGCCGGCTGTCAAATCTCTGGACTCCATGGAGGATATTTGGGAAACCTTTGGAGCGGACCTCAATGAGGTCGAGGCCCAAATTCATAAACATTTGGACTCCCATGCTCCCCTGATCAATACAGTCGCCGGCCATATTTTCTCCAGTGGAGGAAAGCGGATCCGTCCACTACTCCTCATTTTAAGCGCCAGGCTTTTTGGGTTCATCGAGAAAGACTATCTCTTACTGGGAAGCCTGATAGAGTTTATTCACACGGCGACCCTGCTCCATGACGACGTCCTGGATGAGGCCGATATCCGCCGGGGACGAGAAACGGCACGCCGAATTTGGGGAAACCAGGCGAGCATTCTGGTTGGGGATTACCTATATTCTCAGGCCATGGCCTTGATTGCCACCTTCCATAACCATGGCATCAATGAAGTTCTGGCCGATGCCTGTCGAAAAATGGCGGAAGGAGAGGTGTTACAACTCTGCGCCAACAGCCAACCCGAATTGGAAGAATCCGAATACTTAAAAATCGTCGAGTATAAAACCGCCACCCTGGTCGCCTCTGCCTGTAAAGTCGGAGCCATTATCGGAGGGGCCACGCTGGAAGAACAGGCCATTTTATACCGATACGGGCTGAATTTGGGGATGGCCTTTCAATTAGCCGATGACCGTCTGGATTATTCTGCGGATAGAGCCAGATTTGGAAAATCCTTGGGGCAGGACATTCGTCAAGGCATGATCACGCTGCCACTCTTACACCTCTTACAAACCTGCTCCTCAGTTGAACAACGATGGCTCAAAGAAAAAATTCGTTCGCAAACCATCGAAGATGGGGATCTCGAGCGAATCCTGGAACTCATGACTGCGCAAGGCTCACTCTCCTATGCCACCTTGCGAGCACGTGAATACATCGAAGCTGCCGCCCTAGACCTCGAACATTTCCCCGATAGTACCGCGAAACGATCCCTGGCGATCGTTTCTTGTTATATGGTCGGTCGAGATCAATAGATTCCCATCTTCCGGACCCCTTCCCTTAAGTTTTCCTTCATTTGGGCCAGACCGTACGCTTATTCCAAGCCAAAGTTTTCGGTTGTTCTCCTCTTTATCTAACTGATATGCTTTGGACCTCCCATCGTTTCTCCCCCTAGAAAAGTTCACTCGCTTTCCCCTCATTCATCCTTTGGAGGAGGACAACATGATGTCTTGCGAGAAACTGAGACCATTCATCTTCATCCTGTTCTTGGCTTTGTTCATTCAACCTTCTACCAGCCACGCCGTTTCATATGGCATTTCTTGGATCGGAGCTAAAGGTTACAGAATGGAAGGCACGTTCAGTTTTTCTGATTCTTTGCACAATACCGGTCGCATCTCAGGGGCTGATTTAGACAGTTTCAGGATATCGGGTTTTCAGAATAGTACTCCCCTTGGTTCTTTCCAGTTAGGCAATACGCCCATTAATTTTAATTTTGATAGCGTCAGTCAACAATTTTTCACAGGCGGAATGAGCGATTCGCCTTCCGGCCAACGATGGAACGTTCCGAGTACCGACATGGGATTTGGGTTCTTCAGTGGAAATAGTACTCAAGGCCTGTACGTAAATGGCCAATTGGTCACGGAGTCAGAAATTCGCATAGGGGCGACAGTGAATGTGATCGGAATCGTTCCCTCCACCTTGGAGGCGACTCCTATCCATGAATCCCAAGTTCCGGAACCAAGTTCTCTCATTCTTATGAGTAGCGGGTTACTGGGAATTCTTCTATGGAATTGGTCAAGAAAGATAAAAGCTCAAACGCAGGGTCAGGCTTTCAAAGAAATATCAGCTGGTTAGCGAAAAACCCCTCGGCGATACCACTCTTCAAAATAATGCGTCTCCCTTCGGCTATGAGCGGACAGAGTCATTTAATAACTTCAACAATATTTGTCTGTCATACATAAAATTCTTGCAGGCTATCTGAGGGGGAAAGCTAAAAGAAAAGCACCTCGTTATCCGCTGGGAGATTCCCAATGTAATGATCCATTATTCCTAGGAGGGCAAAAACCTTCCCTAAATTAGTGTTACATTGATTGGCCCAGCTTTGAGCCTTTTCAATTCCCTCGGTCCTCACTATGGCAAAGGCTATCGCTCTCGTCGAAGACAAGGGAGATACACATCCTTTTTTTTGGTCAAAAGGTTTGGCAATGGCCACCGCTTCATCATAATTCCCCATTTTGGCCTCAGCTTCAGCCAGGAAAATTTTTCCCTCCGATGTCGCAGTCAGTTTTTTTACTGTTTCCCGCCCATTGGACATTAGGAGATTTCTTAAAGCTGGCCGGTATAGTGGATTATCATAAATTGCTGCATCTTCCAGTGAATACCCAGCGAATAACTGTTCTTCTATAATTTGAAATTTTTCCATCGCGGCCGCCGCAAGGATAATTTGTCGTTGATAATAAAACTTATCATCGTAGGGGGTAGTCTTTGTGGAAAAAATAGCCTTTTCCATTAACCTTTCGGCCTCTACTGAAGACCCTGCCTTCCATAACAGTCGGGCCACAATGGCTTGATCCCTGGCTTGATAAAATCGGTATCGTGGCTTCCAGGTTTCACCGTCCTCCGAAAGGCTTGTAATGTCCGCCCTTATTGAGGCAGCCTCTTCAAGATTACGGATCGCCTCAATGGGTTCACCCAACGCTGCGTACATATAGGATAAATCTGTTTTCCAATTTGCCGATTGAAATTCTTTGATTTTTGCCGAAAACTCTAGCGTCTTTCTGGCGTCAGCTTTCTTTCCAAATTCTAACTCAGCCTTGAATTTTGCTTTGAGGAGATCCTGCTCCCAAGCATTTTTTCGCCATTCTTTTGTCTCCAAAGAATGAATGGTCTCTACTGTGTAATTGAAAACATCTTGGGAAAGGCCTTCTTCATTAAGGCGAATCGCCGTCGCTAATACTTCTTTTTTAGAGGGCCAAAAATAGAAAAAATCATCTGGATCTGCCTCTTTAGGTAGATAATGTTTCGACAAATCTTGCCATACAGAATGAATCCACCTTTCGGCTGTCCTTGATTCGCCGTTTTCGTGCAACCCTAAAGCGATTTTAGTACCAATTTCCCCCAGGGTAGTTTGATTCTGCGTTTCATGCTTCTTTTTAGAACTCCTCCTTTTCTTATACTTTTGGTAAGTTTCCATAGCTTCGCCAGTCAATCCGGCCCGTGCTTGATTGTAGGCCAATTCTGGAAGAACATAACCCACTGATGATTGGTTATCAGATGAAAAAATAAGTGAACTTATTTCCTCGGAGAGAGAAAGAACACTTGCGGAGCGATCAGCTTCCTGAGCAAAGGCTGGCCCAAAAGTGAGGAAGAGGCAAAAACAAATGGGAAGAATACCTCTAGAAAAAGGTCGCTTAAAGAAGAGATTGAAAATTTCTTTTTCTCTCATTGCTAATGAATGGTGTCTCCTGCTCTTACAATTTGCCAACACCATATCAAACTCAGGTTAACAGTCAATCAATTACAAGGGATCAGGGTTTGGCAATCGGTCTATTAGTAAACTTCCACCTAAGTTCGACCCTTTTCATGGCCTTCTTTGGAGGTCTTACCCAGCACTATGTATTGATTCCCTCATGACCGCTTTGGGTCGGAAACCAGCATGAAAACGTGTACTTGATCAACCCTTATGAAACAAATTCTTATGCTTGATCCCTTTTTAGACAGTCTCCCCTGGCCTGGTGGTGTGGCCGAGCAGTGCTGCCGACCCCGGAGAAAAGGCGCGCAGTGTTTGAGCATAGCGAGTTTGCGCGGCTGCGGGGTCGGAGAACCGCGCAGGGAACCCGAAGGGCCACACCACGGCCAACATGGTTTTGGGTCCTTTTCCCGAAATGTAGGGTTCCGCCCTTTGGGACGCAGCAAGCAATTCGACCTCGTCCGCCGGGCCGAAACCCGGCATCGCTAAACGTAAAAATAGGAAAAGAGGTTGTTAAAGTGGTTTGATTGAAAGCCAATTACTCTATTCACCGGAAGGCCCCTCTACGATACAGCCTCCAAAACGTCGTGAGGCCGGCCCAGATTGGGTGTCGACGTTGTGCAGGGGTCAGCTCAACTTTCACACCTGAATGTCGTTCGATTTTCCATAAGAGGTAATCAACCCCACCCTGGAAGGTATAGGCCGCTTTCATGAGTCGAAGAATCGATAATATTTTTCCTTGGATTCGCCGTAACAACCACTTACCCTTATTCCACCCCCGCCCCCATCCGGAAACTTCATAGACATAGCGCAACCCATCGGCAGATTCCACAATCGAGGATCCGGGAAAAGCGTCGGGTAGCAACACCTGTAAAACGGCCTCATAGTACTCGGCGTCGCGGTCCCATAAAGTCTGTATGCGTTGAGAAGATTCCGAACGAAGTTCGGCACCATAACTTAACGCTAAACCATGATCCCAAAAGTCATGAGCAGAAAACGGAGAAGACATTCCAGGAAGAACATTGTTGACGAAAGTCAGCACGGCTGAACCCAGGCCCTCTAAGATTTGTTCCCTGACTTCCGGAGTGGCCGTGAATAAGATGACCGTGGGCTGGCAAAACCTTCCCCAGAAATAGGAGTGAAACCAGCCCACACTCACACTTTTTTGATAATCGGCTAGAGTCAGGACGGCGTATTTAATCCGAATCACCTGGTCCTCCACCCGCACCTCACGATAGAACACATTCGGGGGAAGGAGCCGGTTCAAGAGGGCTACACCCCATGATTGAAACGCCAGGGTGTAATCATCGACCAGCACATAACAATCCACTAGGCTATCTTGATGCGTATTCATTCTGAGACAAGAGCCATAGAACAAAATTCCTTGAATGGAGGTCGCGTACTGCTCGGCTAATGCCTCTCCTACCCGTCGAATAGCATCCGGAACAGCCCGTTCACTGGGTTGCCCGACTAATCGCATGAGTTCCTTCGAAGGTTTCATCCGGTTTATTTCGGCAGACAAAGAAATGAAAGCTCTCCACTGGAATCAAGATGGAGCGTCTCCTCATGAGCCGGAGCTGGGTAGACCTCTCCATCCAAGACAAATCCGTCCTTCATCAGGAAACGCACTTCAGGAAGATTTTTACTCAAATACCCGTTTTGGGGAAGGGCCAGGGAATGCGCCTTACCCCGAAGCGCAGTAGGAAGCACCCGCCAAAAATGCCGAAAAGGCACCTGGACACTCGTCAGCCGAAGCGGATGTTCTGACGAATCCCAAAAGGGTTTGAGGCCCAAAATCAATCGATCGAGCGTCGTGACTAAGACGATCACATAGTCTTCATGTTTCAAGTGGCCATCAGGCATGGACATGCCAATCGAAACCGGTGAAAGCCCTTTCTTCGACCCAGTCGCAAGGGCCAACAGAAACTTGAGGAATATCAGGCCCGCCCCCCATTCCCCCAACCGACCGATCGATTGTTTTGTCTCACGGCCCATTTGCGTCCCGTGACAAAGGGCTCCTGCGCCAAAAAACATCCCGTGCATGGGTTGACGATGAGGATGAAACTGAATGCGGAGCACAGGTCTTTTGGCCACAACCCAACCAGGGTTATCAGAACGTGATTCTTTGAAAAATTTTTGCAACGTGTGCTTAGCAAACGGGCCTAAGCCCACATCACCGGCGATCATGTTGGCTGTCCCGGCTGGCAGGATTGCTAGCTGAGGCAATAGATCAAACGGCCGATGATTGAATAGTGCATCAATGGTGGCCTGAATCGTCCCATCTCCGCCATTGATTAACAGGGTCGATACTTGATGCCGGGAAAAATCCATAAGAGCCTTGTGGATATCCTCTGGCGTGATGACCTCGGAAAAGCTGGTAGTGTCGGCTACTTCCCGTACCGCGGAGATCACTTCCGGGTTTCGTTGATTCCTCCCACTAAGAGGATTATGGAGAATCCCAACACGCATCTCTGACCCAACTCATGAGAATGTGAAGAAAAAATCAGAGGGCCGTGGCATCAAGCTGCAACCACATAAACTCTGAAAAAAGTAAGGAGCGTCAATACCCTTTAGGAAGAGGGGATATTCGTAAACCACTTGACCGCCAAGGAGTCTGGGGGATTGGACGGATCGATACCGGCCAACCAGGATTTGATCACTCCTGTTCGCACCCTCTCCACGAGAGCCATCCCTAATCTCAGGATAAGGATCGCGGTAGAAAGCAGGGTCCATACCGCGACCAATTCCAAGCCTAAGTCCGGCCGTCCAATGAGGAGACTGCCTGTCATAAATATCAGACTCGGGTTTCGACGCGCCGTAACCAGACGAAAGTAGGAATCGAATGGTTTCCAGCAAAAAATCCCAAACCTTCCAAGACCCCACATGAATGTGCCTTCGACGACCCGTCCTAAAACATATCCCCCAAAAATCAAGGCGATGGTCCACCCCATCGTTCCGCGCAAAAGAATGGGGGAATACGTCACCAGCCCAATTCCCCAAGCCCAGTACCATAAGGGAGGATGGATCAAATCAATCCCATGATCGAAGATATTTCCCCAAAAACTTGAGGTGACCGTGACTCGGGCCAGCTTTCCATCCACGGTATCAAGAAACGTCATCGCCCACCCGGCTACCAAGCCGGGCCAATACATGCCTTGGGTAAAAAGATAGCCGGCAATGATGACAAACACGAGGCTCAAGCTGGTGACTTGATTGGGCGTAATTCCTCGCAACGCACAGAACCGAGTAGCCCACTTGGCCGGAGTCGGCCAAAGAAACTTCGTCACCAGATCGGTAATCCCTTTGTAGGAACCGGCAAATAATTTTTCTTCCAACGCGATCCGATTGTCTTCCCGGATGGGCAGAATATAGGGAGGATCGGATTTCCGGAGTTCTTCAGAAAATGAGACCGGCAAATCCTGGAGACCCAAGACCTTGAGTTGAGAAGAAGGGAGGGGTTCACCTTTTTCCATCACTGCCACAGCTTCCGAGCAACAAGAACGCTCAACATGGGCAGCCACAGGTATGGATTGACCCCCTATAGAAATGTATAAGATGGCATTCCGTTCCTGCAGCAAATTTTGCAAGACACGGGAATCAAAAATGTAATCCCCCCGAATGAGCAACACGGATGTATCCTCAGATATTTTTTCCAAATCCTGAACATACCCCTGAATGCCCATCCTGAAAAAGACTCGCTCCATTCGCTCCTTGGAAGTCAAATTCCACAGTCGAATGGGAGTCTCATGGAACATGTGCCAACAAACATTCATGATTTAACCCTTATCTGTGCCTAGACATAGGCCTGAAGGAATCCAGAGGGGGACCTTGACTCCCCCCACGCCAAAGGTTTCTCAAAAAAATCAAATTTACATCATGGGGAAAACGCTTTGCGCCAGATAACGATGGTGAGTCCCAATAACCCTAAGAAAGGAATGGCTAACGTTAACAAAGGTGGGACTCCAAACAACAACCCCAAGTTTTTCAGGACTTCGATGAGCAAGTAAAACCCCATGCCCATCAGAGATCCGACAAACACCCTTTTGCCAATCGTAGCGCTTCGCAAGGGGCCAAACAACCAAGGGATAGACACCACAACCATCAAAATTGAATTCAGGAGCAAGAAGACCTTATCCCAAAAAACCATTTCATACCGACGTGAGTTTTGCTGCTTTCGTTGCAACACTCCAATATATTGGTATAAATCAGATGGCGCCAAAGAAGAAATCGGCAGTTTCAATAATTGCAATTCTTCCTGATTGAGAGGGGACGTCCATTCCAAAGTTTCCACATGCTCAAGCGAGGAATGAAACCCTCGTATGTTCTTTTTTTGAATATCCTTCAGGACCCATTTTTGAGGATTACCGACTTCTGCTTCTTTCGCGTAGAGATACGTCACCATTTGGCCGTGCTCATTAAATTCGAAAATATCCAGATTTCGAGCCACTTCGCCCACACCAACGTGGCGAATCCGGATGAATCGTCGGCCATCACGCAACCACAAACCAGCCTCTCCTTGAAATCCTGCAGATTCGGAAAGTGCGAAGGATCGTTTGAGATATGCCTTTTGATCCAAAGGCGGAACCACAAATTCGCTCAGACAGGCAATCAGAAAAATAAATACACAACCGACTTTCAAGACTGACCAGGCAATTTGGTTGGGAGATACTCCTCCTGCCTGCATAGCCGTTAATTCCCGACCGTTTGCCAGGCCCCCTAACGCAACAATACTTCCTAAAAGGGCGACGAAGGGGGCTAACAAAACCAGGCGTGAAGGTAGGGTCATAAGTAAGAATTCGAAGGCGCCCCAGATCGTATACTGTTTTTTCCCCACATTCTCGACATCATCAAGGAAAGCCATAAGGCTAAGCAGGGTCAAAAGTATCGCCAAGACGATACAATAGCTCCTCAACACACTACTGGCTAAATAACGATTGAGGATTTTCATGGACATTTTTAGGGGCCTAGGGTATTTTTACAATCACTAACAAGAGCAGGGGAATTAGTCGGGGAAAAGACCCGATCCAATCCATGGTCGGTTCGTTCAAGTCCGGGATAATCGTTGAGCACCAAGTAAGATGGCCAATACCCCTCCCAGAGAAATCACAATCAGCCAAAGTCCAGGATAAAGAGGGAACGCTCCTTCCTCGACAAGACTTTTGGTCATGACTCCCAAAAAATAATAGGCAGCAAAAACGAGGGTAGCGGTAAACAGCTTGGCATATTTACCCTGCCGGGGAGAGGAACGACTCAAAGGGACCCCCAACAAACCTAACAGAATGGTGGACCAAGGAGTTGAAAATCTCCACTGAAGTTCGGCAAGATCCTTGCGAGAGGATGAAAACCAGAGCTTATGCGTGGGAACCGCTTTCTTTTTATATTCTGAGACCGCTTCCTGAGGTAGAATGGACAATCGGGCAAAATGGGACATATGACTAATTTCCCCCTCACGGGTGAATTTATACTCGTACCCGTCAAACAAGACGGGGGTATGGATTCCGGTTTGAGGGTCAATCTGTTCTTCGGCCTCTTTGGCTGTCAGGATCCGTAAATTTTCTTTTTTTTCACTCTGAACAAACACCTGCAACAGACGATGCCGTTTGGAATCCAAGCCCTCAGCAAATAATACTAAGGACCCATCACGCCTTTCATAAAAATGACCTGCCTCAAGATGATTCATTCCCAGGCCCGCTTCTCCTTCTGCCTTCAAACGATAACTGTGCTCGTAGGCCAAAGGACGAAGATATAAAGAAAGGGCGCCCACCAAGATTGCTGTGAACAACGAAAGAACCAGGATAATCCGAAGTATTCGATATGGACTGATACCACAGGCCATTAAGGCCTTCATTTCAGAGTCGGTATGCATTCGACCTAACCCCAAAATCACTCCATAATAAAGAGACACCGGCAACAACACCTCAAGAGCAATTCCGACTTTTAACGCGATGAGCAAAAACAACATACTGAAAGGAAGAAGGGCATCCACGGCCTGCGCTAAAAACGTCACCCAGCTATATCCTGCAAACAACAAGACAAAAAGCCCACAAAATGACATGGAAGGTTTTAAAACTTCCCAAATGACATATCGACTCAGCATGGTCCTACATATTTCTTTCGATCTGAGATCACCCGTTCAGCCATAGGAGTGTTGGTATCATGAAAGCCGTCATTTTAAGTGCAGGCCAAGGTAAACGCTTACTTCCCTTAACCGAAAATAAACCCAAATGCACGGTCCCCATCCATGGGCAATCCATCTTAGAGTGGCAGGTCCAGGAACTGCTTCAATGTGGCATCACCCCCATTCAAGTCGTCGTGGGGTTTGGAGCGGACCAGGTGGAAACGCTCTTAAATCGTCGCTTCAGTTCGCATTCCATCTCAACGTTGTTCAACCCATTTTATGCCCTGGCCGACAATCTCATAAGCTGTTGGATCGCACGCTTGGCCATGGACGATGATTTCATCCTCTTGAATGGGGACACCCTCTTCGAATCTAAGGTGTTACAAGGATTACTGGATGCCCCAAGAGCCCCCATTACCCTGGTGAGCGACGAAAAAGCTGAATACGACAGTGATGACATGAAAATAATCGTCAAGGGGACTCAATTGCTCCGGATAGGCAAAACCCTTCCTCTCGACCAGGTCAACGGGGAATCAATCGGAATGATTCGATTTCAAGGAACAGGGCCTGAGCTATTTTCCTCTGCTCTGGAGCAACGCATTCGCCACCCCGATTCACTGAAGCAATGGTATCTTTCCTTGGTGGATGAACTGGCCCAAGACGGTCATGTTTCCACTTTCGGAATCAAAGGTTACCGTTGGGCGGAAATCGATAATCCTTCTGATCTTCAATATGCTGAAGGGCTCCTGAAGGAATGTGAAACGCAAGGCTTAACGGCCCCACTGCCCCCCCAGCGGTAGGAGCCCCAAACCCCCACATCAACCCATTTGACTTGATTCGACATTCCCACGCAAGCCCTCCAGGCTCAAAAACCGCGTTCAGAAAATCTTTCCCGTTGACTGAGGATCTGCTCCACGAGTTCCAAGTCACTGGGGGAATCCACGTCAATGGCTGCCTCTGGAAAAGGCAACAGGACTTCTTTTATTTGAACATCTAGACGACGACCGACATGATTCAAGGCTTCCCTCAACGTCAACCTGCCCAACAGATACCGGATGAGCGCCATGACCCCCAATCGTCGGATTAATCGAAGAGGGTGCTTCCGTTCCTGTTCAACTTGGCTCCAGAAGGTGACGAGTTTTCTGGCATTTGGAGTAAAGAACATGAATAAATTACAGCCACAAAACCCCTCACCGTTAAAACGCAACACGGTCCTTTTCGCGCCTGGATACGCTGATAATACTAAGGGATAGGCCACCAACCCGACAGCGACATCAACCGATTCCTGGCTCGCTTGCCTGACAAAATAATCAATCATCTCCGGAGTCAATAAGGCATGATCAGCCGTCGTAATCAGTAGTGGTAAGTCCTCCGGACACCGGTCCAACACCGCCTCCACACTTAAACTGGGACCTTGCCCGGGAGAAACCCAATAGACGTTCTTGGACTCGATGAAAGACTGAAGGAAGGAATGCTGGGTCACCGTTTCCGAAGATGGCCCGCATAAGATCATCTTCTGAATCGTAGCCGCACTTTCCAGAGAGTGAAGAACCCGAAGAATCATCGGTTTCCCGGATACTTTTGCTAACACCTTATTGGATACCCCACGGATCTGAGCCACCGGATCTTGAGCATTCCGTGCACCGGCTAAGAGTAAGGCAGAAATCGAAAGGGTTGGTTGCATGGAGTCTGAATCCAGTACTATTCTCGTGAGGCTGAAAGGTCTTTTTCAAAAACTCGGTAGGTCTTGTAGCGTTCTGCCCCCAATGACTCGAGAATATGGCACATTTGTTTATTGTCTTCCAAAATCCAAGAAAGCTCGACTTCCTCAATCCCCTTTCGCAAACCCGCTTCTCGCACGGCCTCGATCAACCCATAGGCCATGGCGGCTCCCATGGGACTTGCCTGATAGCGCTTCCGAACACCCATCAGTGCCACCCGGCCAGTCCGAGGATACGACCATTTGAGACGCCAAAGCGCTTTAAGCCACCCAACGGGAAAAAGTCGGCCATTCAGATCCTTAATGACTTCATGAATATTGGGGAATGCGACCAACATGGCCACGGGTTGGCCGTCAATTTCAGCGATTTGGACAAAGTCGTCCTCAACGAATAACTTTAATTGCTGCCCAATCTCTGAAAACTCCTTCTCAGTGAACGGAAGAAACCCCCAATTATCCGACCAAGCTTCTTCAAAAATATCCTTAATAATGCTGAGGTCTGCCTGAAATTGATTCCGTCGTAATGAACGAATACGCATGGACCCTTTGGCTTTTTTTAAAAAACCCACAACCCCGGACGGGAACGAAAAATCAATGCCAATCCGATAGGCTAAAAGGTCCTTAGCTTTGACATACTGATTATCTCTTAGTCCTTGTTCGTAATACGGCAGAGCATGCCCCATCATAATCATCGGTGGCGAATCAAATCCCTCCACTAACAGCCCGCATTCTTGGTTAATCGAAAGATTAAATGGACCTCGAATTTTGTCCATGCCCTGAGACCGAACCCATCCTTCGGCCTCATGCAAAAGAGCCTGGAAAATTTCTGGAGATTGTTCGGCTTCCAGCAGTCCAAAAAATGCCACCTGCTCCTGGTATCGCTCCTGGTACAACTGATCGACCTGCGCACTGATTCGTCCCACGGCTGTGGTGCCTTGATACGCCAGCCAACATTGCCAATGGGCATGCTCAAAAAAGGGATTTTTGGGAGAAAATGTATGCTGCCGCTCAAGAAACAAGGGAGGAACCCAACTCGAATCCTGCCGATACAGTTTCCAAGGCAAGCGGATAAACTCCTTGAAAGCCAACCGATCATGAACAGGGACAATACGGATCAACGCGCGACTTTCTGGACTTTCGATGGAATAGGGTCTGGAACACCATCAACACAAAGGAGAGAAAACGTGGGCTACGATCACGTGCATATCGATTACAGCTTTTCCTGACCCGGTTACTTTGAAAGGTTCGCCACCCAAGGATACCGATACCGCTCTTCCTCGGCGTAGCCTAAATTCGAGACCGTTTGACTCAGTGGCACATCTTCCGCACTGTTATACAAACTCCCAAAAAGGCGATCACAAAATTGACTCGTTATTCCAAAATTCCCCTGTTCATTATGGAAGTGATGCAATAAATGATGCCGTTTAATCCGACGCAAAAATTTATTTTTGGGAGTCACACGAAGATGTTGCATACAATGACAGAGTTCATACACCATAAAACAGCCTAAGCCGGTGGCCAAGGCCAAAGGCATTCCCACCCAACCCGCTACCCCAAAGCCTATGGGAAGAGTCGCCACCACAATAGTCGGTAGTGTGGTGGACAACGCTCCAAAGAGCACCCGAAGGTCGTTCGGATCCTGGTGGTGATCATAATGAATACGTTTCCACAAGGCGGCAGTTTTGGGTGACCGATAGAGAAAACGGCCATGCAGGATAAACCGGTGCACTCCATACTCCACAAAAGGATAGGCCACCAAGGTCGCAAGCAAACTCCCAATGACCTGCCAAATGGAAACCGGAAATTTCCCGTGAAGGTGAAACCCAAGGACGAGACTACTTAGCAATAGCAAACCATACACATGAATACTGGGGAAGAGTACATACGCCCAGAATAGATCTTTCAATGTCATTCGGTTGAGATGATATTTCTGTTGGTACCATTGACCGGAAAACATCGTGTACCCCTTTATCCCCTTCACATGACCGAGGTCATTAGAGTGTACTTACCTCCACGCTACCATTGAATCATACACATGAAATGAGAAAAACCAAACACCCCTTATTCTGACCTTAATTTGGCCCAAATATTACCAAGTGATAATCATCGGATTAATGTGTGGTGAAGTCAAAAGGATAATTTGCCCAGCATTGAAGCCCCAGACTGACTACAACCTCCGACTAACCATCAGGTAGAGCCCTTGGAACCCGGGAAATACCATTTGACTCATAGACATAAAATTAAGAGTTTGGTAATAAGGAAACCTCATGCATTCAACCATGCAAAAATTTGGCTATCCCGAAACATCCATTAAAGATTATTCTCACTGGGTCCTTGTCCTCCGCCCTCAACAAGTCACGTTAGGCTCTCTCGTTCTCATTTGCCGAGAAGATGCACAAGCGTTTAGCGAAATTTCTTCCGAGGCTTTTCTGGAACTGCCTCTCGTCATCCGAGAGGTTGAACGAACCCTTCAACGAGCCTTTTCCTACGATAAACTCAACTATCTCATGTTAATGATGGTAGACCCAGAGGTCCATTTTCACATTATTCCAAGATATAGCAGCCCAAAGATGTTTTCCGAGCATCAATTCTCAGATATCGGTTGGCCCGGACCACCAAACCTCAAGACCCCAAACGAAACAAACGATGAAGTGAACTCGTTGATCCTCAAATTTATCAGAGGAAATTTACGAAATAATAATTAGGTAAAAATTAAATCCACAATAAAGATTTGTGTCTTTATTCACTCAAATTGAGTCTTTTTTGCTACACAAAAAACTTATATAACGTGTTGAAAATTACTAAATTTTCTAAAAACCTCCTAAAATAACACCGGCGTTTTTTGGGCACGACTTTTGCTTTATTTGCTATGACTTATCTTGCCATTTTTGGTTATATGGGAAAAACAAAGACGTTTGAGTAGGAACTAATGAAACTTATGAAGGCAACCCCCACTGCAAATTCATTAACGCTCAAGAGTGGAGATTTTTCGACCCTTTCCGAAGCCCTCGACTACGCGAGCGGTGGCGAAACCGGGGCAAATTTCTATTCGGGTCGTGGTCGCCTGACCCATGTTCTTCCCTATCGTGAACTACAAGGACAGGCAAAAAATCTTGCCAAACGGCTCAACAGCTTAAACCTTGATCGTGGGTCCCGTGTTGCACTTATTGCTGATACGACTCCGGAATTTCTCCGATTTTTCTTTGCGTGTCAGTATGCAGGGCTTATCCCCGTTCCCTTACCGATTTCCCTTCATTTGGGTGGCCATAAGGCCTATGTCACGCAGCTCCATCGTCTTCTGAGTAACTGCCATGCCTCAATCGCGATGGCCCCTGAAGGCTTTGAACCATTCTTAGAGGAGGCATCGAAGGGATTAGGGCTCACACTTATCGGCGGACCATCCACCTTTGCTTCGCTACCTGAGTCGAACTCCGAACTCCGTCCCCTTGAGGCTAACGAATTGGCCTATATTCAATATACCTCCGGCAGCACCAGATGGCCGAGGGGAGTAGAAGTGACCCAATCCGCTGTGATGAACAACTTATCCGGCATCATCCGCCATGGTCTTCAGGTCCAGGCAGGAGATCGGTGCGTGTCATGGCTTCCCTTCTATCATGACATGGGTTTGGTGGGATTTGTCTTAGGGCCAGTCGCCTCTCAATTATCGGTCGACTATCTCAGTACGAGAGACTTTGCCATGCGGCCTCGGCAATGGTTAAACCTTATGACCAACAGCCGGGCCACGATCTCTTTTAGTCCGTCATTCGGGTATGAATTATGTGTGCGAAGACTTGGGGAAGGTTCGGTCGAACAGTACGACCTGAGTTCCTGGCGGATTGCGGGTGTGGGAGCCGAAACGATTCGAGATGATAGCCTTCTACGTTTTGCGGATACCCTTCGTTCAAGCGGTTTTTCCGAAAAAGCATTTTTGGCCTGCTATGGAATGGCCGAATGCTCCCTGGCGATTAGTTTTGCCCCATTATCGAAAGGGCTTGAGGTGGACCATGTGGACGGGGACTTGCTTTCGGATACCCAACAAGCCATTCCCTATAGCTCTTCCCTGGAAATTGACGACCAGAGCCGATGCAGCAAATTCGTGAATTGCGGTGTCCCCCTTCCAGGCTATGACATTCAAATCAGGGATGGGGAAGGTCGAATTCTCGGTGAACGTGTGAGTGGGACGATTTTTGTTCGCGGTGCCAGCATCATGTCCGGGTATTTCAATGACCCCGAGCACACGCGGGAAGTCCTTTCTCCCGATGGATGGTTAAATACGGGAGACATCGGATATTGGATTAATGAGAGCCTGGTTATTATCGGTCGCTCGAAAGATATGATTATCATCAACGGTCGCAATATTTGGCCACAGGACCTGGAATTCCTCGCCGAACAACAGGAAGAGGTTCGACCTGGAGATTCATCGGCATTTTCGGTGACTGGACCTGACGGGGAAGAATTAGCCATCATGGTTATTCAGTGCCGTGATACTGATTCGGACAAACGGGAGCAATTGGTCAATCGACTTCGATCCTTAGTCTACACCGAGCTTTCCATTCCCTGCTATATTGAGCTCATTCCCCCAAGAACTCTTCCTCGTACCTCTTCTGGGAAGCTATCAAGATCCCGTGCGAAGGCTGACTTTCTTACCCGCGTGCAGTGGGAAGAACTCACGGCTCTGTTGTCTATGACAACTTAGTCGGTACCATACCAACACCAAACCCTTTCTCCTGTTATGCCGTCTACTGTCGCCCTGACCGGGGCTTCAGGCTTTATTGGTAGAACCCTTGTGCATCAGGTCCTAGAGGCCGGATGGAAGGTACGAGCCCTCGTCAGGTCAATACCTCAAGCCTCACACAAACTCCCTAATGCTATAGAGTTCATTCAAGGAGACCTGGATCATCCCGACAACCTGCTTCGCCTGGTCCACAATTGCGAAAGTGTGATCCATATCGCCGGTGCGACGCGAGGAGTTTCCCGAGAAGATTTTTTTTCGATTAATGTCCAAGGAACCGCCAATCTCATTCAAGCCTGCAAAGAACAAACCCATCCTCCTAAGTTTGTGTTACTTTCCTCCCTTGCCGCTCGAGAACCCACTTTATCCCCTTATGCCTGGAGCAAGAGGGAAGGGGAAAAGATACTCACCAAAGAGGGAGACGACTTCCCATGGATCATCCTGCGCCCCCCAGCCGTGTACGGCCCGCATGACAAAAACTTATTGCCACTGTTTGAAATGCTCCAAAAGGGCATCGGCATACAACTGAATCATGACGCTGCACGATTTTCCCTCATCCATGTCGATGATGTCGCCCTTGCCGTTATAGGTTGGCTAAAGAAGGGAACGCCCCTTTCGTCCACCTTTGAGATTGATGATGGACATTCCAATGGATATTCCTGGTCGGAGGTATTTTGTCTCGTCAATCCCAATTTGCGAATACGGCTCCAGGTCCCAGCCTGGCTCTTGTCCTCGACAGCCTTTCTCAACGAGAAACTCGCAGGGGTATTAGGGTATACTCCCCTATTTACCAGGGGAAAGGTGGCAGAATTACAACATGATGATTGGGTTTGTGACAGCAAAGCAGTACGCGAACAACTTGGCTGGACCCCCACTGTCTCTCTTCAGGAAGGCTTGCGTCGGTTATTCACTTAGGATAGTCTCAAAAGACCCTATAATGTAGATGCTGAAATAGGGGGACCTATCCTTCACAGATGAGGTGAACGGAAAGAATGGGTTCAAAATCTGATATTCTGACCAAACTCTTGGAAATTCTCCAGCCGTATACCAAAGAGGGACAATCGGTGGGAGAGGAGACAGAAATTGTCGCTGAACTGGGACTGGATTCCATGCAAGTCATGCAAGTTTTGCTGAAGATTGAGGACGAGTTCGACATCTCTATTCCATTAAACAATGTCCCTAATATCCAAACGGTGAAGGAATTGGCCCAGGAAGTGGAGAAACTACTGGAAGTATGAACTATGTCTTTATTCGATAAATTTCAAACCATACAAAAGGCCAGACAGGATTTTCTTCAATCCGGCGTGAATCCCTTCCATATCACGATCGAAAAAATTCTATCCCCGACGGAGGCCCTGATTAATGGACAGCACACGATCCTAGTCGGCACTAACAATTACTTAGGGCTTACGTTTCATCCTGAATGCGTCAGTGCCGGCCGTCAAGCTATTGAACAAGAAGGGACAGGAACCACCGGGTCCCGAATGGCGAATGGATCGTTTTTGAGCCATTTTGAACTCGAGAAAGCCATCGGGGAATTTTATGCCTTGCCCCATGCCATCGTGTTTTCCACGGGCTATCAAGCCAATCTGGGTATCCTTTCTGCTTTAGCTGGAGCAGGAGATACAATCCTCTTGGATGGAGATTCCCATGCCAGTATTTATGATGGATGTCGATTAGGCGGGGCGGAAGTTCTCCGATTCAAACATAATGACGCCGGAGACCTTGAAAAACGGCTTCGCCGTCTTGGCACACGAACAAAAAAAACCCTCATCGTGGTTGAGGGCATTTATAGTATGTTGGGGGACCGTGCCCCTCTGAAAGAAATCATCGAAATCAAAAACCGTTGGGAGGCGACTTTGGTCGTCGATGAAGCTCATTCCTTAGGTGTGCTGGGAACACACGGTCGAGGACTCGTCGAAGAAGTCGGGGGAGAAGACGAAGTCGATTGTATTGTAGGAACCTTTAGCAAAAGCTTGGGTTCCACGGGGGGATTCGGCGTGAGCCGCCACCCGGAGTTTGAATTGATTCGTTATACCAGTCGCCCGTATATCTTCACCGCTTCCTCCTGCCCCTCGGTTGTCGCATCAACCAAGTCCGCCATTCAAATCATTCAGCAACATCCCAAGCTCCAAGAACAACTTTGGGCCAATTCCCGAGAACTCTATGCAGGCCTGCAACGAGCTGGCTTTCAACTAGGAGCCGAAGTGGGGCCCATCATCGCCGCGATGATCCCCTCAAAAGAGTTAGCTCTGAGCATGTGGCAAGGACTCCTCGAACAGGGTATCTACGTGAACCTGATGATTCCCCCAGCCACACCAAATGGCGAGTCTCTTCTTCGTTGCAGCGTGAGCGCTGCCCACACTCAAGAACAACTACAAACCATCATTCAGGCCTTTGCCAATCTCCAATCTGCTTCGGATAGGTATCCCGAGACTCCTACCGACAGGCTGGAAAGCCTCCCTCGAACATGTTAGGGTTGAAGTTGAAGATGACACATACTGAGAGTCTTCCTCTAGGAATCTGGATGCCATGAAGACCTCGAAACATCGTCCGTCCGGGTATCGGACATTCCCCGAAAAAATCCTTCTCCAGGCAACAACGAATCCGGAGCACACCCCCCTTCCCCCCGTTCGTATTTTTATCGGTACAGAAGCCGCACAATTGCGCGCAGAACGCATTCTGGTCTGGTCGATAGAAGCTGTTCGGAATCCTGCGCGAGCCTATGAAATCTATCTCATGAAGGAATTAGAAGGGTTCGACCGACGTCGCTGGCTCACAGGATTTACGAATTATCGCTTTGCGATACCTGACTTTGCTGGAGGAAAAGGCCGAGCCATTTATAACGACGTGGATCAAGTCTATCTCACCGACCCTGCTGAACTCTTCGAAACAGATTTACACCATCACGGATTCTTGACCATTGCGCAGAACGATTCATCCGTCATGCTGATGGACTGCGAAAAAATGCAGGGACTGTGGAATAGGGAACGGGCACAAATCGAGCGGAAAACAACTCTTCTAAAGGATGCGCTCGCCATCGAAGGCCTCTGGGGAAAGCTCGCCCCAGAATGGAACGCTCGTGATGAAGAATATCAAGAAGGGCGCTCCAAAGTTCTCCATTATACCGCTCTTCACACCCAACCCTGGAACCCCTTTCCCGAAGAATTTGTCTATCAGGAAAGCCCGGTTGGAGACGTATGGCACCGGCTGTATCATCAAGCCAATCAAGCGAAATACCATGTGTTTAGCCGACAACAACCCAGCTCACAATTTCAGAAGGTCGCAAAATATCTCAATGACCGCCATGTTTCCCATGAATCTTCTCTGGATAGGACTCCAGGAGCCCCTTTGGCGGCGTCAATTTCCGAATTTATTACCGCGTATCGTCCCAACGGCTTACTGCATCATCATATCGGTCCTGATCCATCATCCACGGCAATACTCGATTCCATAAAATCCGCCCACCCTACCTTACCCATAACCACCATTGAAGCCCTTTTCGCCGAACATATGGAGAAAGCTCCCCACCAGGATCTGGTTTATGCTTCCGGAGGCCTTTCCCATCTTCCGGACGAAGACGTGGGGTGGATGCTTCAGGAAATCTTTTCTCTATCTACAGAGGCGATCTTCATTGAGATCCGCGAAGAACCGTTTTCAAAAGATGCCCTGCCCTTGCTCAGTCAAAGGAAGAGAGACGCTCAATGGTGGCTGACCCAAATCAAGGCCATTGGGGCTCAAAATCCTCATATACAATGGACCCTCCTTTTCCATGGGCAGAAAACAGAGGACCCCCAATCCATGTTCATTCGCAAAGGCGGAAAATGGCTGGGACCACCTCCAAACATTTGGATTCTATCGGACGGAAAGGTGGGACACACAACCCAATGTGAAACACTCGCTCAAACCCTGGGATGGCCCTACGTGATCAAACAGGTGGCATTCAATAAATTGAATACCCACCAGAAGAAGATTTGGACGATTCTGCCACCAAACCTCTATGGCATGAACCAAGATGCTTCCGACCCCTTAACTCCACCATGGCCCGATGTTGTCATGGCCGCCGGTTGGCGTACCGCACCCATAGCCCGGTGGATTGCACGAGAAAGTTCAGGGCATTCTCGATCGATACAGATTGGGCGAAATGGCGGCATTTGCGCAGAATTGTTCGATATCGTGGTCACGCCGTCATATTATCAATTTCTGCCACATCCCAATCGCATCGAAACATTGGCTCCTCTCAATTCGCCAAATACGACCCCATCATCGACAGTACAGGAACAATGGCCAAATTTATTCAATAATACCCCCCATCCAAGAATCATCCTCGTGATCGGAGGTTCAACTAAACGATTTTCCCTCACCGCTAAACAGGCTCGTGAGATTGGAAAGCAGATTGTAGACTTGGCTCAGGAGTGTCGAGGAACTATTTTTGCCGTGACCTCTCCCCGAACAAGTCACGAGGTCACCCAGGCCATAGAAGACGCCCTCTCTCCACCGCATTCCGTGCACCGGTGGACGCCCAATCAGACCGCCAATCCGTACTATGCCTATCTTCTAGGAGGAGATATCATCGTGGTCACGGGAGAAAGCGAATCTATGCTCGCCGAAGCCGCCTCTCTTGGAAAACCGGTTTATATTATTCCTATTCCAGAACGGCAAGCGAATTGGGTCACCTCCCTGAATGAATGGATTGTCCAACGTGCCCACTCTCGGCCACTCAATAAACGCGGGACCGTTCGTCCACAGCAGGGAATTGAAAAGATTTGTTCTCGTTTGTTACAGCTCGGGCTGGTGCAGCCTCGAAGAAGTCTCACACAGTTCCATCAGTCCTTAATCCAACAAGGCATCGCCTTACCCTTTGGGGAACCACTGCGCAACGGAACGCGACCCCAATTACGGGAAGGTGAGAAAGTTGCAGAAAAAATTCAAGATATTTTAGGAGTTTTTGTCGAATCGCCGTCCAACCCCCATCAGACATCGACATTGTCTCAATAATCTTACCCAATGCAAAAATCCCTCAAACGCCTTACCCTTCCCGTGGAGATTTTCAACCGGGAATTCGACGCCAAAGTTTTACTCTCCTGCTTCGCCGCCGAACGGGGATTCTCTGTTATCATTGGGGCCAAGAAAGAAATCAACCTCAACCTCGAGTCATTGCCTCCATCACTTTATCTCCCGATTAATATGAGCAATCGGAACATCAAAACCACCACCTATTTGGCTAAACTCGGACATGCCCTCGTGGGAGTGGACGAAGAGGCCATTGTCTATCGATCACCTGAGGTGTACACAAAAGAAAAATTGGGCAACAAGGTTTTCCCTCAACCCAAACTATTCTTGGCCTGGGGTCCCGAAAACGCGCGAATTTGGGAATCACAATCAAATTACAATGGCATGCCCATAAAAATTACGGGAAATCCACGGGTGGATTTATTACGACCAGAGCTGCGTGAATACTGGGCCGAAAGCGTATCGGCCATTAAAGAGCGGTTCGGTCACCACATCATCCTCATCAATACCAATTTTGGCAAACTCAATCATTTTCGAAACAATAAAGGCGCCGAAAAACAGGCTCTAGATACCGCAGAGACCGACCCAGGTCTTATCGATTCAGACGAACTCCGCATGGCCCAACACCGCTTGGCCTTGTTTCACCATTTCCAGGAAATGATTGCGCAAATTGGAAAGACCTTCCCCAATCATACGGTGCTCATACGTCCCCACCCTTCGGAAAGTCACGAAACGTGGAAGCAGGCTGGAAAGGGCTCCTCCAACGTTCACGTCCATGCGGAGGGGCATGTCATCCCATGGCTTCTGGCTTCAGAGGCCATCATTCACAATAGTTGTACCACTGGCGTAGAGGGCTATGTGTTGGGGAAACCGGTTTTCTCGTTTCAGCCCATTCGTTCTGACAGTTTTGATAAAAAGTTTCCCAACGCCCTGAGCCATCAAGTCAGCTCCATCCAAGAACTCATTGACCGCCTCAAGAATCTCGAACAGTCACAATATTCTCCAGATATCAACGGAAATGTGGAAAAAACACGATTAGTCGAAAACTATCTTATGGGGCTTCATGGGCCATTTGCCTCAGAATCCATCATCGACACGCTTGAAAAATTTGATGACTCCCTTCCCTACCCCACGCCGGATACTGGCACCAGAATTTTAACCACATCGTATTCGGTGGCAAGAAAACTGAAAAGAAAATTCAACGCGCAATTTCGTATGGATGACCCGAACCGGTCACAGCGCTATCAATATCTACAACATATATTCCCCGAAGCTGAATTTTCCACACTTCCCGAACATGTCCAACGTTTTCAGCGTGTATTAGGGAGATTTTCTTCCATCAAGGTACGGCCGTTCGATAAATTTATGTTCGAAATTACTCCGAATTAGCCCTGAATCATTCATTACAGGTATACAATTTTTCTAGAAACACGACGATGAGGATTCCCCATGTATAAAGTGAAGATTTTTGGTGCAGGATCAATTGGCAATCATTTGGCTCATGCTTCCCGCTCCCTAGGATGGGCGGTCATCATGTGTGACGTCGATCAAGCTGCCCTGGACCGGACAAGGGATGAAATTTATCCATCACGATATGGAGCTTGGGATAAGGCGATTGAATTGTATTTGGTCGATAATGCCCCAAAAGAACGCTTTGACGTGATCGTGGTCGGTACCCCACCGGACTCTCATCTGCCGATTGCCGAACAGGCCATTCAAGAACATCCCAAAGCTCTTCTAATCGAAAAACCTCTTTGCCCACCAGGATTAGAAGGAATGGAACAATTGTACAGACAGGCCGAAACATCTCCCACTCGACTGTTCGTGGGGTATGACCATGTGGTGGGAAAAGCCGCTCAAGAAACATTAAAAGCCAGCCAACGTCTGAAGGGCATTGAAACCATCGATGTAGAATTCAGAGAATTTTGGGGAGGCATTTTCGCTGCGCATCCATGGCTGGAAGGTCCTCAGGACACCTACTTAGGATTCTGGAAGCGTGGGGGTGGAGCCAGCGGAGAACATTCGCATGCGATCAATCTTTGGCAGTTTTTTGCTCACGAGCTGAATCTCGGACGAGTGTCAGAAGTCTCGGCGTTATTGGAGTATAATCAGACCTCACACGTCGATTACGATAAACTCTGTCTCCTCCATCTCAAGACCGAAAAAGGGTTGATCGGTCGAGTGGTCCAGGATGTCATTACCTCTCCTCCCAAGAAATGGGCCCGGATCCAAGGGACCAATGGGTATGTAGAACTCACAATCGGCATTGAACCCGGCGTCGATCAAGTGGTCTCCAAAATCGATCAAGAAGAGCCTCAGATCCAAAGAATTACCAAGACACGGCCCGATGACTTCATCTGGGAATTACAGCATATTGACTCTGTTTTACAACGGAAGGAAAATAGATCCCCAATAGCCCTGGAACGTGGGCTGGAGACGATGATGGTTGTCTCGGCAGCTCACCTTTCCCATACCAACCTCCGGACGGTTCGTATCGACTACGAAAAAGGGCATTCTTCTCAAGCCTTAGCCATGCCGTAACCAGCCAGAAGAAAGGTGACGACTATCATGGACCACGATTTTGACTTCCAGGATTTATTCGTTTTAGATTTGGCTAATAACCACCAAGGCAGCGTTGACCATGGATTAAACATTATTCAATCCATGGCAGAGGTGGTCAAAAAACATTCCGTCCAGGCCGCCATCAAATTCCAATTCCGGCAACTCGACACCTTTATCCATCCCAGTCATCAAACAGGAAGCGAACTCAAATATATCCAACGATTCCAATCCACCCGTTTGGACACCCCCCAATTTCAAACCTTGCTCAACGAGGTTTGGGCTAATGGCCTTCTGGCCATGTGTACCCCGTTTGATGAAGAGTCGGTCAACATCGCCGTGGATATGGGCTTCAATGTCCTCAAAGTCGCAAGCTGTTCGGCCAAAGACTGGCCTCTTCTGGAAGAAATCGCGAATGCCGGTCCCCCGGTGGTCTGTTCAACGGGAGGATTGACTCTCGAGGATATCGATAACGTCGTGAGCTTCTTTCAACATCGAGCCGTACAATTCGCACTGATGCATTGCGTCTCAATCTATCCCACTCCGGATGAGAATTTGGCTCTTCATCAAATCCAAACGTTACGAAATCGATATCCTCAGATCCCTATAGGGTGGTCGACTCATGAGAATCCCGACGATACGATCCCCGTTCAGCTGGCTGTCGCATTGGGGGCTCAACTTTTTGAGCGCCATATCGGCGTAGAGACAGAAGACATCAAACTGAACGCCTACTCTTCAACCCCTGAAAAAGTGGACCGCTGGCTAGAAGCGCATTCGCGCGCAAAAATTTTATGCGGGCCCAAGGCTCGTCCCCCGGTCACAGAAATCGAACAGGCATCCTTGGACGGACTCAGGCGTGGCGTCTTCGCTAAACGCCCGATTAAAAAAGGGAAGGTTATTACACGGGATGCGATCTTTTTTGCGATGCCCTATGTGGAGGGACAACTCGAAAGCGGGAAATGGCGAGAAGGGTACTGCGCCCTACAGGACATCTTGCCCGATCAACCCATTATGGCCGAAGCCGTGGACATCGAAACCGATCAAGGTACCATCACCTTAAAGCAAGCCGTCCATGAAATTAAAGCTCTGCTCAACGAAGCCAAAATCCAATTAGGAAGTGACTTTAAAGTTGAATATTCCCATCATTACGGACTGGAAAATTTCCGTAAGACCGGTGCGGCCATTATTGAATGCATTAATCGAGAATATTGCAAAAAACTCGTGGTCCAACTCCCTGGGCAGCGGCATCCTTCGCATTATCACGCCCGCAAAGAAGAAACCTTTCAAGTCTTATACGGCGTTCTCCACGTCAACACCGATGGATATGGGCGCATTCTGCATCCCGGAGAAACCCTCCTGATTCAACCAGGAGTCTGGCATTCATTCTGGACAGAACAAGGGGTAATTTTCGAAGAAGTGTCGACCACCCATTATAATAATGATTCGTTCTATGCCGATAAACGAATAAATAAATTAGCCCGTTCGGAGCGAAAAACCATTGTTGATCACTGGGGTCGCTTTCAAATCTCACGAAAAGCTTCCTCTCAGGAAGCGGAAGAACTACCTGTCGCCAGCCCCCAAAATCCATGATGTCATGTGTGGTCTTTGATTTCGACGGCACGCTGGTTGACTCCAATCATATCAAGCGTCAGACCTTCTACGACATCGTTAGACCCTACGACCCCGAGGGAGCCAGTGTCACACAGGTTCTTCAACAATTTTCCGAGAAGGATCGGTATGGCATCTTTGAGGAGGTCATCGGAATCTTAGCCAATCAGGATACCCTTCCTTCCGATTCTGATCCGAAAATCTTGAAGGCACAATTCGCTCAGTCTTACACGGTGCAATGCGAACGAGCGATTGCCGAATGTGAAGAGGTACCCGGAGCCTCCCAGGCCTTAGATTGGCTGGTCTCTCAATCCATCCCGCTCTTCATCAATTCCCGCACGCCAACGAACACCCTTCAAAACCTCCTTTCCGCTCGGAAGCTTTCCCACTTTTTTCAAGGAGTGTATGGAGCCCCATCCAGTAAAACCCAGAATCTTCGGCTCATTCAGACTGTCGGGGGCTGGAATTTTCAGGATATGATTTTCGTAGGGGACAGCGAAGACGATCAAGAGGCAGCTCAAGAGGTTGGATGCCAATTTATTGGAGTCGTGTTACCTCAACAACGTCGCTTCACAAGCCGTCCGAACATTCGAGTCAACGACTTGCATCAACTACGCCACCAACTCAATCTAATCCGGGAACACGCTGTTCAGGGGAACATCGTTCAGTAAGAACCTTTCACAAAGGACTGAGTTCCTAAAGAGGCCTGCTTTGATTAACGATAAAAACATTCTCGCGGTTTGTCCGGCTAGGGGGGGAAGCAAGGGCATTCCCTTAAAAAACTTAGCCCCATTTCTCGGAGTTCCCCTGGTGGCCCACGTTGGGAAACTGGTTTCTGAAATTCCCCAAATTGACCGTGCTGTGGTTTCCTCAGACCATCCTGAGATCATCAAAATCGCAGAACAGTCGGGCCTTGAAGCACCCTTCCGTCGCCCCGAATCTCTCTCGGGGGACCAAATATCTGACCTCCAAGTTCTGACCCACGCCTTACAAGAAATGGAACGGATTGATCAAAAAGAATATGATATCGTTCTGATGCTGCAGCCTACTTCACCGTTACGAACAAAGGAACATATTATTCAAACACTGGAAATGCTGGTCGAAGGAAACTGGGATGCCGTGTGGACCGTTTCTGAGACCGACTCCAAAAACCACCCTCTCAAACAATTGCAGATCCAAGACAACCAGCTTACCTATTATCACCAGGATGGTCACAACATCATCGCACGCCAACAACTCACCCCTCTCTACCATCGAAATGGGGTTGCCTACGCCACAACCAGATCTTGTTTACTTAACCAACAGACCATAATGGGAGCCCGTACCGGAGCCCTTGTCCTACACCAACATCTCGTCAGCATCGATACGATATGGGATTTGAAACTCGCAGAATTTATCGCGAAGCATGACTAAAGAGGACGCCAAACATTGGTCATTGGCCTACAATCTTCCTGAGTTTTTACAAAAGTTTATAGAATCAAGGCCTCTTGGAAAACCTCAAAGAACGAATAAGACCCATATGGCGTTGTTCAACCTATAGTTTCCACGCAAAGTCACCATCGGACTTTTCAGTGAGCACACCAAACTCAAAAAGCTTTTCCTCAAGATCAGAAAAATGGAGGGCGGCATCTCTTTGAATCGGAATTGGATTAAAACTTTTCAAGGAACCCATTACTCTTCGAGAAAGACTAGGAATAAACAATTGAATAATCAAAAAAATTCGCATTCCTGCCAAGCATTTTTTTCCCAAACCCAATTCTTTTAAATACATTACCGTTTTCTGGCGAGGCAAGAGCGAAATACAAGGAATGCGATAGCTTAATCCCGCGATTAACACATGCAATCGGCTAGTAATTAAGAGATCGAGTGAAGAGAGTAGCTTTAAACTATCCTCAACTACCTCATATTGGAAAAATTCACAATTTTTCAAACCTTCAATACTACAGGAAGATTTTCCTTTTCTCCGTTGGTCCCTTTTAACTTCAATAAAAATGAAATCACAATCTTTTCGAATTATAACTAGCAATTTAAAAAGGCCAGACAGTAATTGGTTCCAGAATTTACCAAGGGGATACACACAGATGCCGATCTTTGGACGAGAATTTTTATGACATTCCTTGAACCCCATTGGGAAAAATAGAGAAGTCATCCATACTACATCTTCATGATGCGTACCTTTCACCTGTGCTTCCTCAAGAAGAGACCGCTCTCCTCGAAGACGAACCGTAAAATATTTGGCCTTTTCAAGAAGTTGTCTTCGTGCAATAGGAGTGAGTTGCTCAAAGGGAACACCGGCTCCACCAACGGAAAAACAAAGAATTGGTACAGATTGACGTTGGCATTCATCGATTAAAACGCCAATGTTACTTTGGTCATTTTTCGATTTCTCCCTATGAGGAAGAAGCAGACCCCCACCTCCAACTATGATAATATCGCTCCTATTTACTAATTCTATTACGGAATGTACAGGGGAGAAGCCGTAACCTTTACAATTCTTTTCTCCCAAACCAAAAATAGTGAAAGAAACATCCAATTGCTGAAGGAGTCGACCAAACATGGTGGCCATAAGGTCATCACCAAAATTATTTCCATAACACCCAAAAAGCCCAACCTGTTTCCTCCCTAAATCCTTAGGCTTTATTTTATTTTTTGCATCCCTTTGGAGCATATTAAAAAACTGAGTACCTTAAGTTAAGATATGGGTTATCCTAGTATTTACCTATTCCATTACTCTGAATTCACTTCTCAATTTCTATATCCACATTTGGCAGTAAAATACATGGTAGTTTTTGCCAAACTCCTCTTTGAGGGATCGACTAGAAAGGCACCCGAAACCTCATAGCCGAATGACCGGCCCCGTGCCATAAGACAACTTACCCAACAGAATTTCAACAAGATGCCTCATCAAGAAGTTCAAGCCCAACCCCTATAGACTTAAAAATTTGGTTGGGTCCCTTCCCAGGAAAGAAGAAAGCTCATCACCAATCGAAAACTTTCTCATAGCCCAAGTCAATCAATATTTGTCCGGCTACATCCTTAAAAAGCGTTTATTGTTCTTGAGTAAAAAAATTCCTTCACTCTCCACTGACTCCCCTTCTAAAGGTTTTACAGTGAGTCGGGGAACAACCCTTATCCATTTGCTGAATTAATTTTCTTCTTTCATCAGGCGATAGATCTTCGCCATACAAAAAAGTCGCAATAGTCGAAAGTGTTTGGTGACGTTTTTCAGGAGGAGCTAAACTTTCAAATTAAAGAGCCAGGCAATTGGAATTTTGTAACCAGGCAAGATTTTCTCGAAATCGTTCCCCAATATTTGGATACTCTACATCATCGGGAATTTTGTCAGATGGGGATTCCTCAGACAAGCCTTGAATGAGAAAGGTACTCCGTTCATCGTCGGATGTTAACGATTTAAAATATCTGTTGGGCCAGGTATCGATGACCTCCCGAGTCTTCAACCCGAAGAAGTGCGAAATCACTACATCCCGCAAATCTCGATAAATAAAAAAATGCTTGAATGTACCTCTGGAAAAAAATTCCGCTAACTCTTGATGAGCTGCGATGTGCCCCCGAAATATTTCACCAGGAAGACATTGGGACAATTGATCAATGACTTTAGGAAGGGAGGGTTTTTTTTCGGGACGCACTCTAGCCCGGTTAAGATAATGCCAATAGGATTTACGACCATATTGACGGAACTGATCTAATCCACTCACGGCTCCCACTAAAAGATGTGTTCCGCTTTTTTTTAAACTATTACAAAGGATTCTTGGCGAAATTTTAATAAACAAGTTGTGGTAGATTTTTCGATAGCCCCAAACCCATTTAGCAGTTTTCCGGTTTTGATTAGGTTTTACAAGGGAAGAATTCATATATGTTAATTAACGGCATTGGAGAAAATGGCTATCTTGCCTAACAGAATAATATAGCACCAAGGCAAGAAAAAATGAACATTCTTTGATTTTATGAATATCCCGCCCATCACCCGGAACCTGCCTTTCCCAATAAACGGTTACCTAGACTTGAATGTCGGATGACCATCGTGGGGATGGCAAAAATCTTCCTAATGCTAATAATCCCAATTCTCTTTTCTTTCCAAACGAATACTACCGGCAATGGGAAATTACCGACATTGAATCGTCAGAACACCCCATATTACCGGCAGTTGGTTTTAAAATTTATGTGCCATCCGCACTCACTAAATTTCAGAGCAGATTGATTACCTAGCCAGAATTCTGGCTTCCTGAGCCAGGCAAACTATCGACTTCACCTTATCATTTTCATCTCTCTCCATTCCTCAAACCATCTTCACCTAAACACAACTATGAGGCCTTTGAAATTTTTCAACTTCTGAAAATTTTCTACAACAAAAAGATGACAGAGCTTTGACTTTCCAAAACTTCGAAGTTGTTAACGAACCTGAATTCCCTAACACCACCTGCTTAAAATCACAGTGGCCTTCTATTGACATTCCATTGGCAAGCGAAAATTCACTCAGAAATGTTGTCTGCAGGGTCGCTCCATACAGAACCTCATGATTGTGGAATTTCAAAGGGTAGATACCAACCGGGGCTAAGACTTCTTTGAAACGATTTGAGTAGGACTTTCCAAAGAACAGGGAATGGTAAACCCCTGAATAGCCTATTCAGGCAAAGAAAAAGGTGTGGTGGAATTCGACAACATCCAGCCATTACCCGAAGTAAATTGCACCTTACTGATTCCATAAAAATAGAAAAGGTTAAAGTCCTTTTCTTTCCTCACGCATGATAGATAGAAGACGTCTAGAAAGGAATTCCGCCATAGCATCCGACCCACGTGGAGAAAAATGTACATGATCATAAAATGCCCAACTTTTACCAGAAAGATGTGTAGAAGCATCCACCATGAGTGAACCTTTTTTCGCAGCGACATCCCGGACAATCGCATCCAGTCGGTTAAAGGTTTCAACAAGAGAATCGTGGTTGAGTCCAACATGGTGGTAATCTATCCGCTCCCGTTGCTGGGAATCTAAGGCACCATCCTCAATCGGAAGGCGAGCCTGAGTAACCAGTATCGGTACAGCCTTAATATTCCTTGCCAAATCCACAAAAAGTTCCATAGCCAACCGATACTGGTTAAAACCGTTCATGACAAGTGGTTCCACAGAGGATGGTTGATTGCGGCTATTTCTAATCCCTTCTGTACCAATGTCGACTTTACTCTTGAAATAAACTCTCCTGAGGACGGTATAGAGTTGAGAAAATTCACAAAGAAACCGGTCTACGCCATTAGCATAGTGCGTTCTGAAATCAAATCTCTCGCGGTAGGGACGCAACGATCGCAAGACTGATTCTTGAGACTTAAAATACTTAATATCGTTCCAAGCGTTATAAATCAACACATAATCTGGCTGAAAAATGTGGCCTTCAGCGAATAATCTCCCGACAGATTCCGGTGCCGTGTGGCCCATAATTCCGGCATTTATGACTTCTACTTGAGCCAGACCAGTTTGGCGCAATCGCTCCTGGACCAAATGTGGCCAATCTCTTCCTTTGGTACTTTCGGTATCAAAAACCGAAGAACCTCCATACACCATAATTCTGATGAGTCCGTCTGGTTTTTTCGCTGTAAAATTTGGCCCTCGGTATCCCTTGTCATTAATCTCCCATACCAATCCTTTTTTTCTGCCTGTTAAGCGTTCAACCAATCGCGGTTCCTGCTTAAACGCATGGCGTGCAAACACAACCGATTCATACTGCACGGAATGCTTCTTTAAAACTTCAGGAGTGATATCCGCGTTTTTGACAAAAAGACGGACGCCTATTTCCCCGAGAAGAGCGAAAATTCCTACAGCGAAACACAAGGTCAACAACCTCATCAACCGCGTATTACTCAATGAAAAACTCCTCGTCGATATAAAATAGAAGCGACTTCTTAGTTGTAAAATTTTCTGATGAATGACACAATTTCACTCATTGGAGTGTTGCCGAAAAAACATTTTTCATTCGCACTTGGTCAAAAATTTCTTTATTATAACAGGACTCTTAGTTTGCATCTCTTTTTCAGGACTAAAGACCTTCTGAAGAAAGATCTCGTCTTTTGCCAATGCCCTGAGTACCATTTCGTTATCACCCTAAACGCGCCCTGGTTGATACTGACTGAAGCCTTCATCCTTTTCACATAATAGATTTATGGCAAGGTTAACCATACTCCGGCACGGGAAAAGCATCTGGAATAAGGAGAAAAAATTCACCGGCTGGACCGATGTTCCATTAAGCCCCCGAGGCATCTCCGAAGCCAAGAGCGCAGGGAAGCTTCTGAAATCCAAGAACATTCAATTTGATCTCTGCTTTACCTCATACCTCAATCGGGCTATTGAAACCCTTCGAATTGTCCTTGAAACCATGCAGTTACCTCAAATCCCCATCCAAAAGGACTGGCGTTTGAATGAGCGTCATTACGGAGCTCTCCAGGGCTTGGGGTGGCTGGAAGCCGCCAACCGGTATGGCCCCAAACAGGTCATCAGCTGGCAACGGAGCTTCGATATCCCACCACCCCCACTCGAAGTGACCGATGATCGCTATCCTATCCATGATGCCCTCTATCGTGGAATAGACTCCAATTGCCTACCCAGAAGTGAAAGTCTAAAAGACACCCTTGCACGGCTTCTTCCATTCTGGCAGGATGTGGCGATACCTGAACTTCAAAAGGGAAAGAACCTACTGATTGTTGCACATCATAATAGTTTACGAGGACTGCTCAAACATCTGGATAACATCAGCGATGAGGACATTGCCACGGTCACGATTCCTACCGGAGAACCGATGGTGTTCGATTTAAACGAACAGTTGCTCCCCATTACTCGAGGATACCTTCGGCGACGCTCCCCATTCAGCTCTTTTGCCCAAAAGCTGATAAGTCATTGGATAGGCAAACCTTCTCGGTATTGATAGAACATGCCGATTTTAAACTTCCCCGCTTTGGATGCCATCGACCAACACCAATATCAAGGACAACAGCCCTACCCATGGATCAATCCTCAAGGCTTACTCACCGAAGAAGGGCATGAACAACTCCTTTCGACCTTGCCCGACATTTCCCTATTTCAACAGAATTTTGGAGTCACCCGGGCTCATGGCCAACAAAGCCATGATCGGTACACCCTGGAATACCATGATAGTCTCCCCTTAGCCGCCCCCTGGAAATCGTTCATACAAGAACTTCTGGGGAAACGGTATCAATCCTTTTTATGTAGACTCATGGGAGTTCAATCCCTAGAGCTGAATTTTCATTGGCATTACACCCCGAATGGATGTTCCGTTTCCCCACACTGTGATGCGAAGCACAAACTCGGCTCGCATATTTTTTACTTCAACACAGAAGAGGATTGGGATCCCCAATGGGGCGGAGAAACCGTCATTCTCGATGATGAAGGACAATTTAGCAGAGCCTCAGCCCCAAAATTTGAAGATTTCAAAGATGCTCAGATATCTAACGCGATTGGCAATTACAGTTTGTTGTTTTCCAGGAAAAAACACTCGTGGCACGGCGTTCGAAAAATCCAATGCCCGGATGACCGTATGAGGAAAGTCTTTATCGTGGTGGTTAATCGTTTTAACCAGTGGGACCGCATCCGACGTTTTTTGGGCAGGCCTCCAAGAGGTTATTAAAACCCTCATACTATTCCAGCCTCCGAAATCTCTCAAACAACGCGTGGTCGATCACCTTCCAATCATGCTCAAAAAATGCCCGCTTGGTCCACTTAGCGAGGAAACACAGCTCTACAAAAGGGAAGTATTCTTGAATATTGGGTCCCCCATATTGGATCATGGAGGAGAAAAACAACGAGCGATGGGAATCCATCCAACGCACACAAGCCTTAGCCACTCCCATACCAATTAATTGGCCACTCGCCAGCCCATCCACATCGATCGTGCATAACCTCCCATTGTCTGACCGGAGGAGAAAATTTTTCAGGACCGGATCGGTATAGTCATACCCTACCCATACATGTTTGGGGGCCAACTCAGGCACAGCTGCGCAAAGGTCTCGATAGACATCCTCTGACAAAACCCCAATTCGCCGAAGAAACCTCAGATCTTGAAATAACCTCTCGACATACTTTGATTCATCAGTTTCGCGTAAAATGGGAGATTCCCCATACACTGTGGCGTAAAATTCTGCTATATTTTGAACAAATTGCTCATCAACCGATCGCACCCTTTTACCATCAACATATTCGAGCCATACTTCACGCTCATACCGCGCAACCACATCCGGGAAAAACCCCGATGGGTTGAAGCGCTCTAAATGATCACAAAGGTCCTTCGCCAGAAATGAATCACAAAGTATGACCCGCTTGAATCGAGTCCCATTCACGGTCACAAAATGAATGCTTTTATCTTTTTGAAGACGCGTACCAAAGAGTCGAGACAGAAAATATTTTATCCGTTGGCCCAAAAAGGGAGATGACTGACGAATAGATGGAGAAAATGTCATAGCCAAAACCCACAGGAACTTTCATTCATAACTTTGGACATCAATCAAAAAACCATCAAACGGTCTTTGAAACTCGCACAGGTCTCTCATGAAATTTTAACAAACGCTGGGCATAAGGCCAGCATTAGACCGCAAACAATGACACCAGAGGCAGGATGCCTATCCCAAGAGGGATTTCCAAACAGCAACAATTCATCATCCTAGCCACAAACCCTAGAACCCTACAACCCTAATCTGCCAATGATGTCTTCTCGTTCCCCAAAAGTGACAGTGTTCATTCCGGTCTACAATCGGGAAAAATTTATTGGAGAAGCCCTTGAAAGTATTCTAGGGCAAACTTTCACTGATTTTGAAATTTTGGTTATTGATGACGGGTCCACCGATGATAGTCGAAAGATTATCAGCTCGTTTTCCGATCCACGCATCCGACTGGTGTGTAACGATCAAAATTTAGGAATTCCCAAAACCCGGAACCGAGGGCTGGAGCAAGCCAAAGGGGAATACATCGCGCTTTTAGATAGTGATGATCGAGCCTTTCCGGAGAGACTGGCCAAACAAGTACGGTTTCTCGATGACCACAAGGACTGGGTCCAGGTGGGAAGTTGGTGCCGGATGATGGATAGTGAAGGCCACCCCTTGAAAAGGGTCAAACGGCAACCTGTTTCCTCGGAAGACGTAGATGTGCAATTGCTCTTTCGATGCGCCATCAGCAATCGGTCAATCATGGGAAGGACCAAAATATTACGAGAATTTGGCTATCGGGAAAATTTTCCCCGCTGCCAAGACTATGATCTCCATGTCAGGTTGGCTAAAACCTATCGGATTGGAAACATACCAGAATGCTTAGTGTATGGACGAATTCATCCCCAACAAATCACTATCCAAACCACTTCGCTGGGAGATGAGAAAAAAAAGGACATCATCGGCTCCTTACTAAAAGAACTGCAGGTTCCCTTTCAGGATCCCGACCTGGATGCTCATCTTAATCTATCACGAATGCGAAAAATGAACTTTCAGCCTACCATTCCCTACATAAAATGGGCCACGGATTGGTTACCGGCAATCCTGGAGGGAAACGCAAAGGTCGGACGGTATTCGCAACGAGCTCTCCTCAAGGCGATCTGGCATAAATGGGCCAAGGCATATGGAACCGCAACCTTGGGAACAAAGTGGCAGACAAAAAGCTCGTTTGTACGGCTGGGGAAGGCCCTCCTCAAACATTATTCTTGAAAGGGAATCTAACGTAAAAATGGAACGTACTGACGATGACACCGTCCCTTTTGGTCCTGAACAAGCCAGAATGATTAAGGCGGTTCTTTTCCCCGACCTTGCGTCCTATGAATAGGCCAAAACCCTTAGCAATCTTCCTCCCTTCTCTAGGCGCTGGGGGAGTAGGTCGGGTGATGCTTCAGCTCGCCGAGGCCTTCTTCAAGTTGGGTCACTCTGTGGATCTTCTCCTGTGCCAAAAGGCGGGAGAATATCTGGAACAAATTCCGGAAGGGGTCAATATCATCGCATTGCCCCCAACATCGACCTGGAAAGGTCGGCATTTAGCCTTATCCGCAGATATGGGAGGAGTTTTTCACATACTTCTCCCAATAATGTTGACTCCCCACCCCCCCCATACCATCCGCTATCTGGAAGGCCTCGTCCACTACCTTGAGACGGTGCGCCCCCGAGCTTTATTAGCGGCTAAAACCCCGGCAAACCTGGTGGCCTTATTGGCAAAAAAACTCAGCAAGACACAGACACGAGTCGTCATCAGTGAACGAACCAGCTTAACCCCTATCATGGCGACCAAAAACAAATGGCGGTGGCGATTTGTGGCTCCGGCCCTCAAAAGAATTTACCCTCGTGCTGATGCCATCACAGCCGTTTCCCATGGTGTCGCCCAAGATTTATCCGACCTATCCAATATCCCCCTGCCCAGCATTACCACGATATACAACCCCCTGCCCACCCAACTCATTCAAGAAAAAGCCAAGCTTGAGCCAAACCACCCTTGGTTCGCGAAACAGGCTCCCCCTGTGATTTTAGGAGTAGGTCGACTAGTCCCACAAAAGGACTTTCCTTGCCTTTTGGAAGCCTTTCAAAAAATCCGCTCTGCCCGACCTGCTCGGTTAGTCATACTTGGGGAAGGCCGACTCAGAAAAGAATTGGAAGACCAGGCGCAGAAATTAGGAATTACCCCAGACCTGTGGATGCCGGGATTTGTGGAAAATCCCTACACTTACATGGCTAGAGCCTCGGTGTTTGTCCTTTCTTCTGCCTGGGAAGGTCTACCTAATGCCTTATTGGAAGCACTAGCGTGCGGCTGCCCAATCGTAAGTACCGATTGCCCAAGCGGCCCAACCGAGATTTTAAATGGAGGAGAATTGGCTCCGCTCGTTCCAGTCGCAGACTCCCTCGCACTCTCAAACGCCATTATGAGGGTCCTCAAAAGCCCTCAAAACCGACAAGACCTGCTAGCACGAGCCGAGGACTTTGACAGCTTAAAAGTCGCCAGAAGATATCTCGATCTTCTTCTTTGTGACATCTAGGGAATTTATTGTACGAGGCCTATTTTTATTGATTATTACCGGCTTCATTTTTCTGGAAAATATGCTACACTTTTAGCTGATTTTTCTTGATGTCTCTTCCACATGTTCCTTATTCAATAGTCCATCATCTCATTCGATAGCAGTATTTCAAAATGAGCTAACTGGGAGCTTTGTAACATAATCACATTCAGAGGAATACACCTTTGCTGAAGGGAGGATTCACCATTTGGTTTACTGGTTTGTCCGGTTCAGGCAAGTCAACATTAGCCAATCTATTGGATGGGGCACTAAAATCTCAAGGGGTCCCCAGTATCGTCCTAGATGGCGATCAAATACGAAAAAACCTCACCAAGGGATTGGGGTTTTCCCACCAAGATAGAGAAGAAAATCTTCGCCGAATCGCTTTTGTGGCAAAATTGATCACCCAGGTAGGCGGCACTCCCATTACGGCGACGATATCTCCCTATGAACAAATCAGACAGGAAATTCAAAACGAGATAGGCAACTGTATCCTGATATACGTAAAATGCCCCTTTGAGGTGTGCGCAACCCGGGATCCGAAGGGCCTGTATGCCAAAGCCAAACGGGGAGAGATCAAAAATTTTACCGGGTTAACCGACCCATTCGAGGAACCCCTAAACCCCCATCTCACACTGCTAACAGATCAACATTCGCCCGAAGAGTGTTTACATCAAATCCTCGATAAATTACGTGAAAATAAATCTATCCCTCCCTTGAAAAAACGGTGATCACCTCAACGTAAAAGGAGCCTCTCACCGACTGATTATTTTTCTTTTTTTGATCTCGACACACATAGATATATCCTCGAGCCTTTTCGTATCGTTCAACGATTTCCCCCTCTACATTCTAATTTTTTTTGAAATTGGACTTACCTAAACTTTCTGTCCCACACCCTTCATCTCAACAGCACCTTCGAGTGTTACTCGTGGTGGATTCACAATTTTGGGTTTTGGGAAACTTTGCTCGTCAAATAAGCCAAACCCTATCCCAACACCAAATCTTCACCTGTTCTCAATATGCTTTAAGAAAAACTTTCAAACGGTTCGGTTTCCTACCGACCTGCTTTGATGTGATACATTTTCTTCGAACCAAAACCATGAAAGATTTTTGGGGCACCCTCCCCATTGTTACCACCTTACATCATGATGACTCGGCAACCGATCTCGCACCATTTCATCAAAGTGATGGGGTCATGACGGTATCTACCCAATGGAAAAAATATTTAACCAGGAGAGGAATCGATGAAAGCCGGCAGGTACTCGTGCCTTTTGGGGTCGATACCGACATTTTTCACCTTCCCCAAAACGGCAATCGCAAGAAAATCCGTCAGCAATTAGGCTTCACCGATGACAACTTTATTTTGGGAATCTCCTCTCGTCGCATGAGTAATGGCCGAGGACGGAAAGGCATGGACTGTTTTTTCCATGCACTGAAAAGCCTTCAGAGTCATTTACCCAACCTCAGCACGGTCATCATCGGTCCAGGCTGGAAAGCCCTCGCTCAACATATACGCCGACAAGGCATCCCATGTGCTCTCACTCCCTTCCATATCAATCACCATGAGGTGGCCCATTACTATCAGGCTTTGGACCTTTTTTGGGTCACCTCCCGCGTAGAAGGAGGGCCGGTCCCGTTGCTAGAGGCAATGGCCAGTGGCGTGCCATGTCTTTCTACCCCAGTTGGTGCAGCCCTTGATCTCATCAAACACGGGGAAAATGGCTTTCTTATCCCCTTTGACTCTTCAGACCATTTTGTCGATTGCTCCCTCAATCTCGCACAAAATCCCCTCTTACGGAGTCAGATAGGTCAAGCAGCACGAAACACGATCATGCAAGAAAGACGTTGGGAACATACTGGAGAAAAATTACTGGAATTATACGCATGCGCGATAAAAAATTTTTCTGATTCCTCCACTCGGGCATATTGCCACCCTCTCATTCAACAACACCCTGCTCCAGACATCCCTTCTCCTTCAGAGAAGTCTTCCATGAAGCCTGAAGTCTTCCGTTCTTCAAAAGTTCAGAATTGGATAGCGATCTGCGAGCATTTAAATGGCATTCGACAAATGCTGGCAATGAAGGAGTGGAGTGCAGCCTTCCGGTTTGGGTTACAAACATTACAAATAGCCCCGCTTGATCTCAACCTCTGGATTGAATTGATTTCGATCATGCTGAAATCTAGAAAATTTTCTACTCCCAACATTTGGCTCGACGAAGCTCAACCATTGGCCATACCCAAACCAGAGTCTTAAAGCTTCATTCGGCCTCCGGTACAGTCTCCAGTGGCTTCGTCTCAACCGTTCTCTCTTGAAAAAACTCCATTTATCCAGCTCTGGCATGAAGTTTCTGGGCCACAAATATTTATGATACATTTGAGAAAACAGACTAGAAGAACGACAGAGCATCCATGAAAAAACAAAGAAGCGTTTTCAGAGTCGTCGGCATTAATATTTTCGTCTTTTTCATCATTGCCCTGTCCATAAATTTGCTCGCCTCCTTCTACTTGGATTGGCGATATCTTTACAAAAAGATCGTGGTCCCCATTGACGAGAAAGCCAATCGTAAAAGTCTTGGGAACGATGAATATACCTATCAAATTTTTCGCGAGAAAAAGCAACTGGAGACACGATATGTCCCATATATGGCGTGGACCCGAAAACCGTTCGCAGGGGAAACCACGACCATTAACCAGGAAGGAGACCGCGTCCATCCTCCAACCACTGATCGCCCGACTAAATTTGTGAGGTTTTTTGGTGGGTCAACTATGTGGGGAACCGGAGTAGACGATCAACATACGATCCCGGCTCAATTTAACTCGCTGAATCAGGATTACCAGGTCTTTAATCATGGGCAAGCAGGTTTCGTCAGCCGCCAAGAACTCGCACGACTGATTAATTTGACTAATCAACAGGCGCCGATGGATATTGTCATTTTTTACGATGGATGCAATGATTGCCGCACCCTCTGTCGCACCGACATCACTATTAATGGGAATCGAGAACAAGGGAAAATGGCCGCAAAACTCGAACATCACTGGTGGACGGCGGATACCCTTTTCGGTTCGGTAAAAAGACTCATCACCAAATTTATCAAAAAAGGCAAACGCCCTCCCTCCTTGTGTAAGAGTAATCCCGCCTACGCAAGAAAGGTGGCTTCTACCACGGTAAATAATTGGAAAATCGCGAAATCCCTAGCCGAATCCCAAGGAGCCGAATTTCATGCTATCATCCAGCCCGTAGCTTCTTTAGGCAGTCCAAATCTGGAATATATGGATCCAAGAGAGAAAGAAACAGATTGGCATCTGGTCTACCCCCGCATTCGAGAGATCAAAGACAAAGAGAATTTAGATTGGATACATGACTTTACAGATGTCTTTAATGTGAAAGACTACATCTATTTTGATAGCTGTCATGTCAACAATCGCGGCAATCAAATCATCGCCGAAAAAATCCATGGGATGTTGGGAAATCGTGAGGGAAGCTTAGGATCAGGCAAGAGTGATAAAACTTAATAGTCCATGTTGACCTCGACATGGGTCAACTCGCCGTTCACGTCAAAGGCAGCTTCCTCGAAACTTGGTGGGGCTAAAAAGTATTCGGGATTATTGGAAACCCCGTACCCTTCTGTAGGCATACCGATCCAATTGCGGTCGAATTTATGATTGTCGTTTTCGTCATGGTAGATGACCGCGGCATATTTTCCTTTCTGCCGTGCCGCAACACACAGAGTCATACTCCCCTCTTGTGCCGGTTCCCGCTCCTTATCCGCTTTTTTCCCCTTCACTAAAAACGTCTCGGGATCAGGTCCATACAACGACGCTTTGACGGTTCCCTTCGCATTCCGCAGACCATGAATATGCAGATGAATGGGGCTACCCCAAGATGGGCACCTATTTGCCGGTTCCTGAGGAGACGCTCCATAACCCACACCGGTGGGCACAAACCACACGATAAAGGTGAAAAACCCAAATTTCGTGAACAAATTCATACACCTAAAATACCACCCTGACCGGAAAAAGTCATAAGCAAGAGGATTGAGGTTTAGTCATTCTCCCAAAAAGGGGACGCTACCCCTTTCTTTAAAACGTATTTCGTTTTACTGCGGGTCTTCTTGGGGCGTGACTTGGGGATTGCGTTTTTCAAACGCAAAGATGATGAGGAGGGAAACCACACCAACGCTGATAGCCGAATCAGCCACATTGAAGGCAGGCCAATGATACCCATTGACATACACGTCTAAAAAGTCGATCACCTCTCCGTATTGCAGCCGATCGATAAAATTGCCGATGGCCCCACCGAAAATGGAAGCAATCGTGATTTGTCCCCACCAATCGTTCGGATCCAACCGGAGAAAGATCGTGATTAAAAGCCCCATGGCAAAGATGGAGGTAAAGAAGAAGAACACCAGCCGGAACCCGCTGCTGGTCGTTCCCAGGATGCCGAATGCGGCCCCGGGGTTCCGAATGTAGGTCAGATTAAAGTATCCCGGGATAATCGGAATGGATTCATGTAACGTCATGGTGGTGTCGATATAGACCTTCGTCACCTGATCGACACTGACGATCGCCAGAATCACCAGTCCCAATAAGATAAATCGACGGACCTTTCCGGTCATGCCACCGCCTCCACACACCGTGAACACAGACCGGGATAGGCAGTGTTCTTTCCAACATCCTGGCGTATATTCCAACAACGCTCACATTTTGCTCCACCGGCTTTCGTCACGGTGAATCGATACTCGGCTCCCGAATCCCTTTCTGCGTTTTTCCCCCCTTCCTCTAAGACCACTTCGGCTTGAGAGGTAATGAACAGGGTCGGCAATTCGGACGCATAGGATTGAATAAGATCGTACAACTCCTTGTTGGCTACGGAGATGGACACTTTGGCTTCCAAAGACGATCCGATGACCTTCTCTCTCCGCTTGGTTTCTAATTCTCCCAACACCAGGGTCCGAAGGCTCATGAGCACCTTCCATTTTTCGTCGAGCTGTGAATCAGGAGTGAAATTTCCGGCCTCGGGAAATTCTGCCAGGTGTACGCTGGAGATTCCTGACGGCTCCTGCTTGTTAGTCGCGAGCGTCTGCCAGATTTCTTCCGAGGTAAAACTCAGAATCGGCGCGATGATTTTGGCCAAAGAGGTCACAATGTCCAACAGGACTGTTTGCGATCCACGGCGAAGAGGTGAATTCGTCGGAAAGGTATACAGCCGGTCTTTCAGGATATCCAAATAAGTGGCACTCATGACGGTCGAGCAAAAATAATCGATCTCATGCACCACCTGGCGGAACTCAAATTGTTGATACCCCTTCAGGACGTTTTCCACCAGCCGTTGACACTTTAAGAGCGCCCATTGATCCAATTCCGGCAATTGCTCATACGCAATCCTATGTTGCTCGGGAGCAAAGTCATACACGTTACTCAATAAAAACCTGCACGTGTTCCGGATTTTCCGATAGGCATCCACAGTTTGTTTCAAAATATCCGGAGAGATTCGCAAGTCTTCCTGATAGTCCTGGGAAGCCACCCAGAGTCTCAAGATCTCCGCCCCGGATTGTTTGATGACATCTTGCGGAGCCACGACATTTCCGGCGGACTTCGACATCTTCTTGCCTTCCCCATCCACCACAAACCCGTGGGTCAGGACCGCTTTATACGGCGCACCCCCCTCGGTCGTGACCGACGCCAGCAAGGCACTATGAAACCAGCCCCGATGTTGATCGGATCCTTCCAGGTACAAATCGGCCGGCCACCAGCTCTTATCCCTGGCCTTCAGTACCGCCGCATGGCTGACCCCAGACTCAAACCAGACATCCAGGATATCCTGCTCTTTCTTGAATTCTTGGCTCCCGCACGAAGCACAGACCGTATTAGAGGGGATCAGCTCCTTCGCCGATTTTTCAAACCAGACATCCGCACCCCCTTCTCGAACTAAATTCCCCACATGAGCAATGACCGTGGGGTCGGCTAAGGTTGTTTCACACATGGTACAGGTAAATCCCGGAATCGGCGTTCCCCAGATTCGTTGCCGCGACAGACACCAGTCAGGCCGATTCAGAATCATCCCATGAATACGGTCCCGTCCTCGTTCCGGAATCCATTGCACCCGATCGATTTCTTGAAGAGCCTTCTTGCGGAGGTCTCCTGACTCCATGGAGACAAACCATTGTTCGGTGGCCCGGAAAATGACGGGGTTCTTACAGCGCCAACAATGGGGATAGGAATGACTCACCGAACCATGACCCAACAGCACCCCGAGACCGTCTAATTTTTTCACGATTTCCGGGTTGGCTTTGAGGACCGGTTGCCCGGCAAAATCCTCGACCTCTGTCTTAAACCGTCCGGCATTATCCACGGGCACGATGACTTGGGGCGTCAGTTCCCCCGGAAGCGCCTCCTTATATTTCAAGGCCAGTAGATAGTCCTCCATCCCATGCCCGGGTGCGATATGCACACATCCCGTTCCCTGCTCCAACGTCACAAAATCGGCGAGTAAAATGGGCGATTGCCCTTCAGTCAACGGACGGCGACAGACCTGTTTCTCGAATTGTTCTTTTCCTTTTTTTCTCCCAAGGACGGTGTACTCCGAAATCTTGCAGGCTTTGACGACTTGCTCCACCAGCTTCTCAGCTACGACCAAGACCTCGTTCCCGACCTGAAGAAAGGCATAGTCCAGCTCAGGATGAATGGCTACAGCCTGATTGGCCGGTAGTGTCCATGGTGTGGTGGTCCAAATTACGATTGAAACCTGTACGGCATCGGCCAACCCCGGAAGATTGAAGACCTCAGGAGAAGCCAGCTCTTTGGCAGATGGGACAAAGGGAAACTTCACGAAAATGGAGGGGGACGTATGGTCTTCATATTCGACTTCCGCTTCTGCCAGTGCCGTTTGATCGGCGGTGCACCACAAGACCGGCTTTAGGCCTTTGTAGACTCCCCCTTTCTCGACGAATTTGCCAAACTCCAGGATGATGTCCGCCTCATAATCCTTATCCATCGTCAAATAGGGATTTTGCCAATCACCCAAAACTCCCAACCGTTGAAATTCCTCACGCTGAATTTGATAGAACTTCTTGGCGTAGTCACGACACAGATGCCGTAATTCAACGGCGGACAAGCTCTTCTTTTTTTCCCCCAGCTGTTTGGTGACTTGATGTTCAATAGGCAGACCGTGACAATCCCATCCTGGCACATAGGGGGCCCAGTAGCCTTCCATCGTTTTGGATTTGACGATGATGTCTTTCAGGATCTTATTCAGGGCATGGCCGATATGAATCTTCCCATTCGCATAGGGTGGCCCATCATGGAGGAGATAGAGGCCCTTTGACTTAGCCGGTCCGGCATCCTGGAGTTTTTCGTAGAGGCGTTCTTGGGCCCACCAGGCCAGACGTTCCGGTTCCCGTTGAGGCAAATTGGCCTTCATCGGAAAGTCCGTTTTGGGAAGATTTAATGTAGATTTATAATCCATCACTATCGACTCGACATTCAATTTTGGTCCAAGGCTACTTCACCAAAGCATTGCCACCTTCCCATCCCTCTTAGGATGCGGGCCTTTGGTGTCACAGATAATGACGCAACCACCTGAAGTTCATGGAAAAGGGATTGGATGAAGGAAGGGACCTGAAACACCCCGCGGATTAACTCAACTCCATCATGCGTTCCAGGGCCAATTTTGCCAAGGGTTTTTCATCATCCGGGACTTGAATGTGGTTGACGACATGTCCCTCGGCCAGGTTTTCCATGGCCCAGCACAGATGGGGGCCGTCTATCCTGAACATGGTCGCGCATCGACAGACCATGGGAGACAGAAAATACACCTGTCTATCCGTGAGTTCGGCTTTCAAACGATTGACAAGATTGAGTTCCGTTCCCACTCCCCATGTCGTCCCCGGCTTGGCTTCGGTCACCGTCCGGATGATAAATTCCGTCGAGCCGACGAGATCCGCCTGATTGACGACATCCTCATGGCATTCAGGATGCACGATGATCTGAATATCGGAAAATTGCTTGCGGAAATACTCGACATGAGCCGGTTGAAACATTTGATGTACGCTGCAATGGCCCTTCCACAAGATGAGTTTGGCTTTTTGAATCGCCTCTTTGGTGTTCCCCCCATTCGGCTGGAACGGATCCCAGACGATCATCTCTTCACGGGGAAAACCCATGGCATTGGCCGTATTTCGACCTAAATGCTCATCCGGGAAGAAAAGAATCTTTTCTCTTCGCTCCCAAGCCCAATTCATGATGGCTTTGGCATTGGAAGAGGTACAGGTCAGGCCCCCATGTTCTCCACAAAAAGCCTTGAGTGACGCCGCAGAATTCACGTACACGATGGGGGTCACCGCTTCTTCAACCCGAATGGCTCGGCCCAGGCGGTCCCAACAATCATCAACCTGCTCCATTGACGCCATATCGGCCATGGAACAGCCCGCCGCCATATCGGGAAGAATCACGGTCTGATTCGACCGACTTAGAATATCTGCCGTTTCGGCCATGAAATGAACGCCACAGAACACGACATGCGGATATTCCTCTTTTTCTGCTGCGTATTTGGCTAACAGGAGGGAGTCCCCCCTAAAGTCGGCATGGACGATGACTTCATCACGTTGATAATTATGTCCGAGCATAAGAACCTGTTTTCCCAACTTCCGCTTGGCTGCAGCAATCCGGTCAAACAGCTCCGACTCCGGGAGTGTCTGGTAATCGGTGATTGGGAGCTCGGTAAAGGTTGACAGTGTCACAAATAGATCCTCAGCAGTAATTCACTTTTCTTGGGTTAAAAAAATGATGGTAAGGAAATGGCGGTCTATATCTTAGATAACCACAATTTTCACAAAATCAAGGGCTAACATAATATTGTAGCAGAATTCCTACCCCTGAAAAAGGTTGAATTTGAAAGACAAATTTCGTTTTGTCGTCGGGAATACCCCCTGAATTTCAAGTTGAACCACTACCCGTGTGATCTTATGCTTGTTGTCGTCGTCCTGTTTCTTCCTCAATATCAAAACCATTTCTGTAAAGCCAATGTTTGACAAGGGAAAAGGGGCACGATTACGATAAGACTTGCTAGGGGTGCACCAATGCTGAGAGTCCCATAGGGACGACCCTTACAACCTGACCTGGGTAATACCAGCGTAGGGAAGCAGGTTTATCATCTTCAGCACACGCGGCCGCACCCTAACATTCGAAGACGATCCGGGGCGGCTTTTTTTGTGCAGGCACGCCTCATCTTCCTCAAAACTTGTCAACCTGAGAAAGGCTCACCAATCATGAGTATCCCACAACGCGATCTTTCGCTGTCCTCTCATTCTCAGTCGAATTCTCCGGATCACCAAGAGCAACCGACCCCTTCAGCCACCATGACGATTCAACCTCTTCCAGGCTCTGAAAAAGTCTATATACAGGGATCCGATCCCAGCATCCGAGTGCCTATGCGCGAAATTGCTCTCACCCCCACTAAGGGAGTCAATGGGGGACCCGCCACTCCCAATGAACCCGTGACCGTTTATGACCCATCGGGCCCCTATACCGACCCCAACGTCACGATCAATGTCCGAAAGGGACTGCATCCGTTGCGCCGGGATTGGATACATGCACGCCAGGACGTGGAACAATTACCCGAGGTCACTTCGATGTATGGCCGAAGCCGTTCCATTGATAAAAGCCTAGACGCCATTCGATTTGCCTTGAGCCGGAAACCCCTTCGGGCCAAACCAGGGAAAAATGTGACTCAGATACATTATGCGCGTCAAGGCATCGTCACCCCCGAGATGGAGTTTATCGCCATCCGGGAAAACCAGGCCCGTGAGGAGCATCTGGCAACCAACGGCCACTCCTCCACACCTCGTGGTGTGGTTCAACATCCGGGACAATCCTGGGGAGCCCAGATTCCTTCCCGCATCACTCCGGAATTTGTTCGGGATGAAGTGGCTTGCGGACGGGCGATTATTCCTTCGAACATTAATCACCCGGAATTAGAGCCCATGATTATCGGCCGTAACTTTTTGGTGAAGATTAACGCGAATATCGGGAATTCGGCCGTGACCTCCTCCATTGAAGAAGAAGTCGAGAAGCTCATTTGGTCGATACGATGGGGATCCGATACCGTCATGGACCTTTCAACCGGAAAAAATATTCATGAGACCCGAGAATGGATTATCAGAAACGCTCCGGTTCCCATCGGCACCGTTCCGATTTACCAAGCCTTAGAAAAAGTCGGCGGTAAACCTGAGGAACTGACCTGGGATATTTATCGGGATACCTTGATTGAACAGGCCGAACAGGGGGTGGATTACTTCACGATTCATGCGGGCGTTCGGTTAGCCTACGTTCCCCTTACCGCCAACCGAATGACGGGCATTGTCTCTCGTGGTGGATCCATTCACGCGAAATGGTGCTTGGCGCATCATCAAGAGAATTTCGCGTACACGCATTTTGAAGAAATTTGTGAGATCATGAAGGCCTACGACGTCTCCTTCAGCCTCGGAGACGGACTCCGGCCCGGTTCGATCGCCGACGCGAACGATGCGGCGCAGTTTGCGGAGTTGGACACCCTGGGAGAACTTACACATATTGCCTGGAACCATGACGTGCAAGTCATGATTGAAGGTCCCGGGCATGTTCCCATGCACATGATCAAAGAAAATATGGACAAGCAATTGAGTGTCTGCCAGGAAGCGCCGTTTTACACGTTAGGTCCGCTTACGACCGACATCGCCCCGGGCTATGATCATCTGACCTCCGGAATCGGTGCCGCGATGATCGGATGGTACGGATGTGCCATGCTCTGCTATGTCACACCTAAGGAGCACCTGGGATTGCCCAACAAAGAAGACGTGAAAGATGGGGTCATTGCCTACAAAATTTCAGCCCATGCGGCCGATCTGGCTAAGGGACACCCCGGTGCTCAAGTTCGTGATAATGCTTTGTCGAAGGCTCGTTTCGAATTTCGTTGGGAGGATCAGTTTAACTTATCGCTGGATCCGGAAACCGCCCGGAAATATCACGACGCCACCTTACCCGATCAAGCCGCCAAGGGGGCTCACTTTTGCTCGATGTGCGGACCGAGTTTTTGTTCGATGAAGATCACCCAAGACGTTCGTGATTATGCCGCCCAGAATCACCTCACCGAAGAACAGGCGCTTCAGGCCGGGCTACAAGAAAAGTCTGAAGAATTTCGCAAGGCCGGTGGCGAAATCTATCTGTAGTCCAGGAAACTGACGTTAATCGTGTTATTCATTCTGAAATGTCGTCCCGCAGCTTCTCGATCAGCGAGAATAAGGATATTGCCATGAGCCAACAACCTATCGCGCCGTTACGTGAACGAGATGTCACCCGACAGATTGCTCGGGAGTATTTCAAAGAATTCGATTCCCTTATCGAAAGTGATGTCATCATCGTCGGCGGGGGACCTTCCGGCCTCCTCTGTGCCAGGGACATTGCTCAAACCGGGGCGCGGACGCTGTTGATCGAACAATCCCTAGCATTGGGCGGCGGGTTTTGGTCCGGGGGTTACCTCATGAATAAAGCCACCATCTGTGAACCGGCGGACCGTATTCTTGAGGAATTAGGCATCCCCTTCAAACCGATCAAGGATTGCCCGGGCATGACCATCGTGGACCCTCCCCATGCCACCGCCCGGCTGATCGCGTCTGCCTATGAAGCGGGAGCCAAGATACTGAATCTCACCAAAGTGGTGGATCTCATCGTTCGCCACGACCAACAGGTTGAAGGGGTAGTCGTGAACAATACGACAGCTGAAATGGCGGGGCATGATAAAATTCATGTGGATCCGGTCGCATTGGAAAGCCAGATCGTGGTGGATGCCACAGGACACGATGCAGTCCTGGTGGATCTCCTCCATCAACGCCATTTATACCAACCGGTTCCGGGAAATGGAGCCATGTGGGTCGCACAATCTGAAGTGCTGGTGACGGAAAACACGAGGGAAATCTACCCGAACTGTTTTGTGACCGGGCTCGCGGTCGCGGCAGTCGATGGTACGCCCAGGATGGGACCGGCCTTTGGATCCATGTTACTTTCCGGACGGCGAGCCGCTGAACTGGTCCGAAAAAAACTTAAGGGCGAATAGACGAACGCGAACTTTTTGTCGAGGACTGTTCCAAGACCATGGACATGCAAGACTTTTTAGATCAAGGTGATGGCAAAGAAGAAGATAAAATTGCGGCATGGAATCTGTTTCAACAGGCCTATGAGCTCCAAATGAAAGGGCAACTAGAAGAAGCCGTCGACCTGTACAAACAATCCATCGAGACCTTCCCGACTGCCGAAGCCCATACCTTTCTTGGGTGGACCTACAGTTTCATGGGCCAACTCAATGAAGCCATCGAAGAATGCCACCGGGCGATCAACCAAGATCCCGACTTCGGCAACCCCTATAATGACATCGGCGCCTATCTGATCGAGCTCAACCAGCTGGAAGAGGCCATTCCCTGGTTGGAAAAGGCTATGAAGGCCCCACGGTATGAAAACCCTGCTTTTCCCCACATGAATCTGGGTCGAGTCCATGAACGCCGGGGGGAATGGGATGAGGCGGTGGAGAGTTATAAAAAATCCCTTGCCTTAAACCCTGAATACAAGACGGCCAAACAATCGCTTCTTCGAATTCTGACATTAATGAACTAACTTCAAATGAAAGTCTTCCCATGAGTGAATCCAAAACCATTCTTATTGCCGTGAGCGACATCTTTTTTTACACGAAGATTCGGGATGCCTTCAAACCCCAGGGCTATCACCTGGAACGTCTTCGGAACTCCGAGGCCCTACTGGAAAAGGCCAAGGAACATCAGCCAATTGGCGTCATCATCAATATGAACGATGACCGTTTGCCCGCCCAAGACATCCTTCGAACGCTCAAGACGACTCCGGAAACCCAAGCCCTGCCTGTCCTCGCGTTTGCAAACCATGAAGAAATCGAAATGTGGAAATCCGCTAAGGAACTCGGGATTCACAAGATCGTCTCACGGAACGAATTTTCTGCCAGAACCCTGGCTTTATTCGAAGAGATGACCTCTTCACCGACATCATGAGCACCCTTCCTCTTCACGAACAACATCAAGGGCTCGGTGCAACGTTTCATACTGTGGGTGATTGGGAGATTCCCCTTTCCTATGGCAACCCGGACCAAGAGTATGAGGCGCTGAAAACTCACGCGGGGTTGGCCGATCTCTCAGACCGGGGACGGGTCATCGTGACAGGAGAGGACCGCATCACTTGGCTACAAAGTATCATCAGCCAAGACATCCTTCCCCTTCAACCGGGACAAGGCCGATATTCGGCCTTCATGGACCATAAAGGAAAATTCCTTTCGTATTTTCGCGTGTTCGTCCAACCCGAAAGTGTGGTCCTCGAAGATGTCGGCCATGTCGGTGAACAGACCTTTTTGGCCCTTAAGAAATTCCTGCTCTTTGGGACCAAAGCCAAGATGGCGAAGGCCCATGACACTCAAGGTCTGCTCTTGATGAGTGGCCCTCAATCCTCTTCCATTCTCCAAAACGTCCTGGGCGTGGATGTCGGGGAGCTCACTTCTCTTCAATCGCTGCCGTTCTCCTTCGAAACGTACCAGGGCTTTATCGCCAGAACAGAAGAAACCGGAGGAGCGGACTTTGAGATATTCGCTCCGCGTGAAATCCTTGTTACTCTTTGGACGGGCCTCCTTCAGGAAGGGAAACCCCTTGGACTTCGGCCGGTCGGACATACGGCATTGGAAACCGCACGGATTGAGGCTGGTCTTCCCCGGTTGGGTCCCGAATTGAACGACCGTATCGTCCCACCCGAAGCAAACCTGGAAGGGATTGCGTTCAGTTTATCGAAAGGTTGCTATCCGGGGCAGGAAGTCGTGGCTCGAATGGATACCTACGGATCGGTCAAACGACGTCTGGTGGGATTGATCGTTCAAGGGAGTGAAGGCCTCCCTGAGGGTGAGGGCAAACTTTTTTCGGGAACTCGAGAAGTGGGGTGGGTATCCAGCTCGACCTTTTCCCCTCAACTTCAAAAACCCATCGCCCTCGGATTTCCTTTGCGAGATTTCACAAAACCCGACACACCATTAGAGATTGAAGTCGAGGGGCAACGCTTACCCGCTTCTGTCTCTGCCCTCCCCTTTCAGCCTTAGCCTCAAGGGTACGGCACGTCCTCAGACTTTCGGGCCACGAGATTTAGGAGCAGAACCCTTACTCGGGGTGTCTGCCGGCAGACACCTGTTGGGCGAAAGCCAGCACACTCGGGCGTTGATCATCCTGCAAGGCTAACAGAATATGGGCTTCATCCCCATGCATGAGTCGCAGGCTTTGAAAAGAATCTTCTGTCTTGTTTTCGGTGTTATCCCATGTTCCATCAATAAGTTGAATTTTATCCAAGTCTTTGCAGGAAAAAATATCATAGCGGAAATACGAATCCCCGATAACCATATCGAATAGGACTTTTCCTGAGGTTAACACCAGAACATTAAACCGCCCCTGATCCTCATACCCTTCGGGGAGAAATTGATTGACATGCAATAACTCGACCGATCGCCCCTGCAGGGCTTGTTCAATTTTCTTTTCCAGTCCGGGATAATCGATTTGAAGAGGCCGCTCATCCTGATCAGTGGCATTCACGGCGGCTTCCTTCGTCTTTTCATACACATCTTTGGCTGTCAACACGAAACACGCTCCTTTGCTTACATCATGAGTAAAATTGAGTTCGGGACCCAAAACATTCCTACATTTTTCAGGAATGCGGAGGATACGATACCCGTGGTCTCCCCGTCAAAGCAAGGGAACATCGCGTTCATGGCCGGAGAGTCCCCCCGATCGCCCAAGCGGTGGCGAGGAATCATTGCCTTCCAAGCCAAAACTAAGGCATACTTTCGGGCATCAGTAGCGTGTCAAACCCCTTGAGGAGAGATGAATGAGTACCGAACCCTGTGTCATTGAAGGATGTACCGACAACAGCTATGCCCCTGCAGGCACCCACAGCATCTGCAAGGAACATTTTTTACAATTCTTGGCCTGGCGGAAGAAAAAGGGCGGATTGAGTTTTTTCAAAAAATACAGTGCCATGAATATGGAAGATCGTAATGGTGTGGTCCAGGAATGGACCGAGAGCTTCACTTCAGCAACCTCATCATAATTCCCGTCTCCCGATATCCCAAAAACTGATATTGGCTTCAGGGAACAACAAGGCCCCTGAGTCCCGGATTCACACTCTCCCTCAGACCTGAACCCTCTCATTCCATGAGAGGCGACCCATGGTGATGGATAATTTTCCATTCATCTCCGATTCGTTCGAAAAGATTGGTCGCGACCACACGGCTATGTTGAGGATTTTCACCGACTCGGCTGGTGATATTCTCCGTACAGATCACCCAAGCCACATCGGCAGCGACCTGAACTTGTAATTCTGTCAATTCAAATTCCATGGAAAAGGTATTATTAAAAATGACGACCCAGGAATCACGAACCGCAGGCCATCCAACCCGAATGCTCCACCCCGGATGAATACAGGTCACATATTCCTGATGCGCCCAAATGGAATCCATCAGGCCCACATCCAGCCCTTCAAAGGCTCGATAGAAGGATTCATTCATCTGAGTCACTTCTTCGATTCGTTCTTTAATCATCCGTGAATCCTTTTCCTAGTTTTGATATTTGGAATGACGTTTGTACGAGCATAACGGTTTATTCTTTCGACCGACGACCGACTAACCACACCCCCAGGATGATTAATCCTATCCCACACAATTCCCTTATGCCAACCGGTTCCCCTAACACAAAGAAAGAGAGAAACAACGCCGACACAGGAATGAGATTGATAAAGGCCCCCGCCCGGGATGGCCCCACCCCTTCCACACCGTATAACCAAGCTTGCTGACCGACAGCCGTCGCAAACACCATCACATACAGTAGAGCCATCCAGCCGGAGAATGGAACCGTGTGAATCCCCGACGTGAGCACTTTATGACTCATGCTTAACAAGGGGATTTCATAGACCAAGGAGGCCAACAGCGTAGTCCAGGTCACCGTTAAGGGAGAAAACCGTGCCATCGTTTTTCGGCAACCAATCGTGTACAACGCCCAACTTACCAATGCCAATACGATTAAGATTCCTCCAAGGATTGGATTACTGCCGACCCCCTCAAACCCACTGCGACCCGTTATGACGACCACACCGACAAAAGAAACCAAACAGCCGACCCACACAAGCCGAAAAGGAAGGTCTTTGAGGATTAAAGATGACAGAAATGCCGTGATCGCGGGACTGGCTCCGATGATGATACCTGCTGCACCCGCCCCGATAAATTCCAACCCGAATAGCACCAGGAGGTGGTTACCCAACACTCCCAACCCTAAAAGAAAAAATTCTTTCCAGTCCCTACCGGAAAATTGAATCAGCCCCTCTTTCCAGACCCACAGAGGAATCAAAATCGCTAAAGCCCCCAACCCCCTGAACACAGAAGTCTCCACGGGAGAAAAAGGCCCTAGAGCCACTTTTTGGGCCACCACCGACCCCCCCCAGACCATTGCCGCCAAGGTAAGCGTGGAATACGCCAGGGGAATCCGGGAACTGGATTTCTGGATGGTCATACCGGAGATTAGGAGAAACTTGGGGGATACGGCCTGAATCGGTTGGGAAGAAGAAATCCGAAGGGGGATTTTTCATCCGTCTTCCATGGTGCCTTACACAACCCAATGAACCCCAATGCGATTCGGGTTGATTTGCGAAGACTCGGTTTCCGAATGCCGAGCCCACAGTATCAGAAGCCAGCTATACCAACAGGGAAGAATTTCGTCAAGATTCTTTCCATTCTTTTCCCCATGTATTCACAGGCCAAATTCTCTGGTAATGCTCTATTTTTTCGCACACCTTTTTCGATCACATTTTTTCAAACCCGGTCCAAATGGCTTACCTGATAGGTCTTCTGTCCCGTTGACGCACTGAAATTTTAATCGGTACAATGACTTAGATTTGAGTTGGAATTTTTAGAGTTGGGTTGCACGGGTAAAGCCTAGTTTCTTTTCCCATTTCTTTGCTATTGACCATACTTTTCATCTGTCCGTTAAGGAGGAATTATGTCGTTGCTCATCACCGAAGAATGTATTAACTGCGGGGCGTGTCTCCCGGAATGTCCGAACGAGGCAATTTTTGAGACTCGAAGCGCCGCCGAAGAAGCAGGGCATAAAGTGGGTGAAGGCCAAGGTGACGGTGACACGGTGTATGTGATCACTTACGAACGGTGCACCGAATGTGTGGGCCATTTTGATGAACCCCAATGCGCTGCGGTTTGTCCTGTGGATGATTGCTGCGTCCCAGACCCGGAAATTCCCGAGACCACTGAAGTGTTATTGGGGAAAGCCCGAGACCTCAACCCTGATAAAGAAATCGACCCGGAAAAAGTCTGGAGTGGCGTCAGAAATTAATTCTTTCGCTTTTCGTTTCATACACGAAGGCCCCTCTCTCCAATGGAGAAAGGGGCCTTCTTTTTATCCTCGGGCGATTTTGCTTCTTTACCCTAGGTACCCACTTCCTCTAACTCATGCAGCCGCACTGAAACAAGTTTAGAGACCCCTGGCTCTTCCATCGTCACGCCGAACAGGGAATTAGCAATCTCCATTGTCCGTTTGTTATGGGTGATGACGATAAATTGAGAGCGATCGGCCATTTGTCGTAAGAATTGGCCAAACCTGACGACGTTGGTCTCATCGAGAGGGGCATCCACCTCATCCAACACACAAAAGGGTGAGGGCTTCACTAAGAAACTCGCGAAGAGAAGCGCCATCACCGTCATGGTTTTTTCTCCCCCGGAAAGCATACTTAAATTTTTCAAACGCTTGCCTGGTGGCTGCGCCACGATTTCGACACCTGGCTCCAGGTTCGGAGTCTCACCTTCCGGATCTTCCCCGGCCGCCTCTTCCACGAGAACCAATTCGGCACGGCCTCCGGCAAAGAGTGCCGAAAAGACTTCGTTAAACTTGACTTGAATTTCTTGGAAGGTTTCTCGAAACAACTTATTGGTGGTCTGGTTCAATCGCTGAATGATTTCTTGGAGAGATTGCATGGATCCAGCGAGATCTTCTTCCTGTGTGAGTAAAAACTGAAAGCGTTCTTCCAAGTGTGCATGCTCTTCGATGGCCGCAAGATTAATGGGACCTATCCGCTCCAGTTTTTTTCGCGTCCGTTGCAACTGCTCTCTCCATCGATCCGTCCTGGAGACCGGTTCCCCTTCTTCCGTCACCGACTGAGGCTCTTCACCTTCAGCCGAATCTTCTCCCACAGGTGTCACGTCAAGATCATCCGTGGAGATCTCATAGGTCAAGGATAAGGTCTCTTGTACCGCACCGAGTTTGGTCCGGACCTCCGCCAGGCGTCCCTCAATGGGCACCCGCGCCTTTAAGACCTGAGAGACGGCCTCTCGCGCCTGAGCCAGTATCTTCTCCAGACGTTTCACCTCTTCCAAGAGCCCAGCGTGCTGATTTTCCAACGACAACAATTCTTCGGCCATGGCTTCCTTTTGACCTTCAAAAGTGGCAATCAGCTCTTCATTCTTCAACTTTTCGCCCTGGCTTGTGCGGCTCTGAAAAAACAGCTCTTCTAATTGCCGATCGATGTGTTGAATACGAGTTTTTCTATGCTCTTCTTCCCGTTCAATACGTTCGAGATTTTCCTGTTCATGATCCCACTGGGTCTTCAAGGTCTGATAATTTAATCGTACTTCATTCAAGCTTTGGCTATTTTCCTGGTGTTCACGGTCCAAATTGCTCAATGAGTCCAGCAGAGTCCTGAGACCTTCATCCTCCTCCGTGCTCAGCTGCTCGAGATGTCCCAAACGGCTTCGAATCTCCACATCTTCGACTTCCAACGCCTTCAACTCCTGCTCTTCGCCGAATCGCTCCTGCTCCAAAATATCGAGACGACGCTGAAGATCCGGCAACGCCTGTTCTTTTGACGATTCTTCTTGTTGAACCGTCAAATGAGCACGTTCCGTTTCTCGAAGACTGATATCCGTTTGATGTAATTGAGACTTCAAATCCTCAATCTCCGTCGTGACTTCCCCCCGCTTAACCTGGACGTCTGCAAGTTCGCTCTGTAAATCTCTCAGACTTTCTTCAGAGTTGGCTATTTCACGTCTCCTGTACAACAACCCTCCGGCTTCTTCCCCTGATCCCCCACTGATCACTCCGAGCGAATTCACGACCTCACCCGCCAGGGTGACCAACACCGGTCCCTGCCCATTAAACCAGGAATGCGCCTCCATCACCCGCAACGCATTCGTCAGGGTGTCGATGATCAGACAATGGCCAAGCAATCCGTCCACGATCGCCTTCAGGTCCGAAGGAACACGAATCCTGGACCGCGCCAAACCCCGGATAGCCGAATCTTGTTCCAACTCAGACAGCCATGGTGGATCGCCCGCATCCTGTCCTCGCGGAACACCCAGAGGGATAAACATCCCCCTTCCAAGATGGCCTTGATGCAATTGCTGAACGGCCTCCTTGGCTTCTTCGGCAGAATTGACCACCCAAGCCCGAAGTTGTTCACCCAAGACCGCTTCAATGGCCTGTTCCAGTTCCTCTGGAACATCCATCCTCTCGGCCAACGCTTCTCGAATGGACGAACAGGTGGCACGAACCGTCGCTTGGGCACCTTCTGCCTCATGTCCATACCCCAATTCTTCACGCACGACGCTTTGAAGAGCACGAAGTTGGGATTCCGCGGCCGCAATCTGGGTTTGTAATTGAACCGTTTGATGGTCGAGATCTTCTCGAGAACTCTGCTGATCTGCCAAACGATGCTCCAAGTGCTCTCGTTGCTCACGAAAGGTTTCAAGCTCAACCTCTAAAGAAACCCGCTGCTCGCGAAGTGACACACCCTCCGTTCGCAATTTATTCTGCTCAGAGTGGGACTCGGCAAACTCGGCTCCTAAGCGTTCGAGGCGCCGGGACATGGAACCCCGCCCCTCTTCGATACTCCTCAACCGATTTTCCTTATTCGTCTTTTCCACGGCCAAAGCCAGAATGTGTTCTCGAGCCCGTTCCACACGTTCTGCCGTCGATTGGCGTTTTTCCAATAAATCCGCCAAAAGGGCTTCGCTTTCCGCCACGTTGGTAGAAAGAATTTCCATTTCGCATCGGACTTGGGCCATACGTTCTCGCAGGGATTCCGCGGAGCTCTGAGCCGTTTGAACCTCCTCCTTCAGCCGGGAACGTTCTTCCATGATTTGTTCATGCTGTTGCTCATACTGGCTCAGGCGGTTTCGTTCGACCTGAATCGTCGTAAAGGCCGTTCCCATCTGATTTTCAATCTCTCTGAACTGATTTTGGGTAGCCTTTAAGGTGTCATTGAGGGAGGAAAGCGTCAGCTGTACGGTTTCCTGTTCAGACCCCACACGGGCTTCTTCTGCCTCACAGGCCAATTCCTGAGCCTGCGATTCTTCCAGCTCTTGTTCATAGCGAGATTGCTCATGGAAGAACTGCCGGTAATCATGGGTCAGCAGGTCGACTTCCAGTCGTCGAGCTTCCTGCTGCAGCGTTTGGTATTCCTCTGCTTGTTTAGCTTGTCGATTCAACGTCCGAAGTTGATGACGGACTTCTCCCAGAATATCTCGAACCCGCAAGAGATTATTTTCCGTGCTCTTTAATTTCCGTAAAGCCTCGGCTTTTTGCTTCTTATACCGAATAATGCCGGCCGTGCCTTCGATGAACTCCCGGCGCTCTTGAGGAGAAGCATTGAGCAACTGCTCGATATTCCCCTGTTCAATGACGGACTGCCCGCGGGCCCCGGCCCTGGCATTCCACAAAAACCCTCGAATATCCTTCAGACGACAATGGACCTTATTGAATGAATATTCACTTTCCCCATCACGATAGAGGCGCCGGGTGATCATGACGTCGGTGGTTTGCTCCAATCCCTCTAATAAGGCGGAGACGGGTTCCAATTCACGTGGGGTCACATCGGAAAAGATTAACGAGGCTTCGACCATCCCCAGAGGTTTACGTTTTTCCGTTCCATTAAAAATGACGTCTTCCATTCGTTCACTTCGCAAACTTTTGACGCTTTGTTCTCCCATGGCCCAGAGAATGGCATCCACGATATTGCTCTTCCCCGTTCCATTAGGGCCCACTACCGCAGTAATCCCATTCGGGAAGTCGATTTTGGTTTCAGGAAAGGATTTAAACCCATTTACCACAAGGGTACGTAGAAGCATGACACCTCCCAAAGACGGGTAGACACCTAAACCTCATCTGATACAAATCTGTAACATATGATACCCGAAAAATCAAAAAAATCCACAAAATACTGTGGGGGTTCCCCTGATGCTATCCCATATCTTGGCATTCCAGTGGGAAGCAGATCCGAGGTTCCTAGAGGAGAGGTTGGGTCGGGAAAAAGAATCGTTTCCCCTTAACAGATGGAGGTGACGAGAATTACCAAAAAAGTACGGAGATCGGGAAATACATTAATGAAAAAACGGCCTATGATTGCTTGGTCGTCGCCATCAATAATTCCTTGGGAAGAAGAAATTCGACATCCTCCTCGACGACGGTCAGTTCTTCTACACTATCGGCTCCTTGCTCTTTTAAAAATTTCACGACTTGCGACACCAAAACTTCCGGAGCCGAAGCTCCGGCAGCAATCCCCACCGCCTTCACGCCCTCTAACCACTCAATCCTGACATCTTTATAGGAATCGATTAAATAGGAGGGAATTCCGCACCGTTCCCCCAATTCCCTTAATCGATTGCTATTGGAGCTGTTAGGAGAACCGATGACAAGAATCACATCTACAAAGCGAGCTAATTCTTTGACCGCATTCTGCCGGTTTTGTGTGGCATAACAAATATCCTCTTGGTGAGGCCCTTTAATTCCTGGAAATCGAGCATGCAGGGCTTCCACGATATCTCGACATTCATCGACACTCAGGGTGGTTTGAGTTACATAGGAAAGGTGGGAAGGGTTTTCCACCTCCAGGCTCTTCACATCCTCAACCGAGGAGACCAGGTGGAATTTATCCGGTATTTGCCCAAGCGTCCCGACCACCTCCGGGTGTCCGGCATGCCCGATTAAGATGAGCTCGTACTGATTCGTGTAGTCTCGGTTGACCTCATTATGAACCTTGATCACCAGAGGACAGGTGGCATCAATCACCTTTAGATTTCGTCGTTTGGCATCTTCCCAGACCGATTTAGCGACCCCATGGGCACTGAAAATCACGATGGCCCCATCAGGAACCTCATTGAGTTCTTCGACAAAAATCGCACCTTTTCCCCGAAGAGACTCGACAACATGGCGACTATGCACGATTTCATGGCGGACATAAATGGGCGCCCCATAGGCCTTGAGAGACAAGTCAACGATTTCAATGGCACGATCGACACCCGCACAAAACCCTCTGGGATTGGCCAGATAAATTTTCAACGTGTCCTCCCTTATTCTTGATGACTGGCTGTCACATACCGATGTTCACACACACTCTTAGCACCATAGGCGATGCACAAATCTTTCGTCAACAGACTCTCTCCTTCAGTAGGAAGAGTCAAGAGTTTTTCCTCGTTTACTTTTTCCATCACCCCCATTGGAGCAACGCACTTCCCCAGGTCAACCCGCCCCCAAACGTCGCAAAAAGGACCCGGTCACCCTCATGCAATCGATCCCGCCGATTGGCATGGTCAAGGGCAATGGGAAGTGAAGCCGAAGAAGTATTGCCAATCTGTTCGATCATATTCTCGCACCGATCGGGTGCAATGCCTAGCTTGTCGCATAATTGAGCCAGCATTCGGCCATTGGCTTGGTGGAAAATAACCTGCGCCAACTGATCCGCTTCCCATTTTTCTTCCTCCAAATGCTTGGTCACAGCCTCTCGTACACGTCGAACCGCCAAGCGGTACAGTTTGGAACCTTGAATTCGTAACGTATGGCCTCGAGAATCAATGACCTCTTGAGAGAGAGGCCATCGAGAGCCTCCCCCAGGAATTTTCACACAATCATGGTATGCCCCATCTGCATGCAACCGTATACTCACCAGATGAGGTTTCTCTGAGGTCGTCTGTTCCACGATAGCGGCTCCGGCCCCGTCCCCGAACAAAATAGCGGTAGCAAGATCTGTCCGATCCAAGGTCCGAGATTTAATCTCTGAAGCTACGACCAGGCACCGACGGTATTGCCCGCTTCGAATAAACCCATCAGCCATGGACAGACCATAAAGAAAACCCGAACACGAGGCCGAACAATCAAAAGCCGGGAGACCTTGAAGACCCAAACGGGCTTGCAGCAGGCAAGCGGTTGACGGAAAGATAAAGTCCGGGGAAGTGGATGAGACGATGATTATATCCAAATCTTCAGGATTCAGTTTTGCCTGCTCCAAAGCCCTTCGAGCAGCCTGTTCCGCCAAAAACGAGCAGTCGACATCCGAATCTACCCAAAACCGGGATCGGATACCCGAGACCCGAAAGATATAGGAGGGCTCCACCTCTAAATATGCGGCGACTTCCTCATTATCGACCCGCCGGGGAGGCAGATAAGAGCCGGTCCCGACGATTTTGGAACCAAGATTGTTCATAGAGCTTGTGGTAACCTGATCAGTATGGATGGTTTAGTGGGAAACCGGGTAATTGTATCAAATAATCTCATAAAGTCCTGGTTCTGTTAAATAAAGGTAAAAACTGGCCATTTGGAGCACAATAGGGCATTCAAGACTTTCCATTTTTGGTCCGAATCTTGTATAAATACCGTGATAGTGAATCACTATCCTCAAGAATCCCTTACCAGACAGAAAGATTTCAATCGACCCTTTGGGTTAACACATTCATGAACCAGCGCAAAATCCTCCGCTTTTCTCTGCTATCAACTCTTATTCTTTCAATGGGGCTTTCCGGTTGCTCCTCAACTCCGGATCCAGAGGAAGATTATTCCGATCAAGTGATTTCTTCCACCGATGAACAAATCTTTGTCGGTGATAGCATTGAGATGAGCTACGACCCAAACGTCATCATGAAGCGGGCTGAATCATTCTTTGAGAAAGAATCGTATGCCGAAGCCATCGTGGAATACAAACATTTTATGGAGCTTCATCGAAATCATGTCTTAGCCCCCTATGCCCAATATAAGATCGGGGTCAGCCACTACAAACAATTCCAAACGGTCGATCGCGACCCCCAGCCCCTGGAACAGTCCATCAAGGCCTTTAAAAAACTGGTTAAAGATTTTCCTGGAAGCCGGTATGAGTTGGAAGCCAACCAAACGACGCAGACCTGCAAAGAACAATTGGCCCAACGCCATCTTATGGTGGGAGAGTTTTATTATCGGAGGGAATCCTATCTCGCCGCGGCCCACCGTTACAATAAGATCATCAAGGATTTTCCCGAATTAGACGCTGCCGGTGATGCCATGTTCCACCTGGCCAAGACGTATGAACGCTTAAACCTCCCTGAATGGAGCCATGATTGGCTATTTGCCCTCCTGAAGGAATATCCCGAAAACAAGTTTCAGCCCAAGGCTCAGGCCAAACTGGAAAAAGAAAATCCCACACTCTTGGCCTCTCTGCCCACAAGAACTTTTCCAGTTTCTGAGCCTATCGCTTCCCCTCTAGAAACAGACAAGACACCTGACCCCCAGACAAACCCCTCTATGGCCTATGCCGGGAAACTTCCCATTTCTCCCGCCCCGAGACCAACTCCAGTCATGACCACTTGTAGTTTAGGCGACTGGTGTGAAACCAATTCACTCCAATCATCCCACCCCTCTACCCCTCCTACCCAAAGCCCAGATAGCCCCAAGGCCTGCAAAACCGGGGAGTGGTGTTAATACCACTCAACAGGCAAAATCCCACAACCTCACCCTCCCTTATGTGAACTTTGGAAGGGTCCAACCCCCAGGCTCCCTATGGAACCACCCTAAAAGTGTCTGTAATTAATGTGGGTAAATGTGAAAGAACTCGAAATGGAGGATATCGCTATTATTGGCCGACGTACCACCCGATCCCATTCCGCTCTAAAAAACTCGTCACAAGAGTCACGGAATCCGCGTAGATCATGATTCCCACCAAAACCAGCAAGCCCCCGCTGATAAAAGACACCGCACCTAAATAGGTTCGAAGCTTTTTAAAATAGCTGAGGAAAGTATCCATGCCAAAAGCGGTCAGGAAAAAGGGGAGTCCCAACCCTAGGGAATAGGAGGAAAGCAGGACCACGCCACTCCCCATCGAATCGGTCGTACTCGCATAGGCAAGAATGGCTCCCAAGACAGGTCCCACGCAAGGCGTCCAACCCGCAGCAAAGGCCGTCCCGATTAAAAAGGAGCCGAGGTAGCCCACAGGCCGAGCCTCAAATTGCATCAGACGTCGTTCGGTCATGAAAAACTTGAGTTTAAGGATCCCCAATAAATAGAGGCCGAACATGATGATGAGGACTCCTCCCACCTTTCGAATAATGTCCTGGTATTCATATAAGATTTGCCCCATCAGGCTTGCTGACGCCCCAAAGGCAATAAACACCATAGAAAATCCTGCGATGAATAACAGGGAATTCACGATAATGGCTGATTTAAACCGTTGACGTTCTTCCGCGTTGGCAAGATTTTCGACCGAAAGTCCGGTGATATAGGATAAATAGGAAGGGACCAGGGGCAAGACGCACGGGGAAATAAACGAAAGCAAACCAGCGCTGAAGGCGGCGAATAACGATACCTGACCGATCGAATCCATACTTACATCGTCTGGGTTGGGGGTTGGTAGGATTCCTGAAGGAGCTGGGCAATACCGGTTCTGGCTTCCGAACTATTCCAATCCCGAGCCCCGAAGATTCGGTGACGAATGATGCCCTTCCGGTCAATCGCATAGGTCATGGGAAGGGTTCGAGCTCCATACTCCAAACCCACTTGATAGTCCGAATCGTGCAAAATCGGGAAGGTCAGCCCCATGGATTCCTGAAAGGGTTTGGTCACGGCCATACCCTGTTGGTCGACCGACACAGCCAAAATCTCAAGCCCTTGATCATGCATGGCCTGGTAGAGGGCTTCCATAGCAGGCATTTCGACCCGGCATGGCCCACACCACGTAGCCCAAAAATTTAACAACACGACTTGCCCCCGAAAATCCGAGAGGGCCACGGACTTGCCTTGTAGGTCCATAAGACGGAAGGGAGGAGCTGGAGATCCAATAGTAGGACGCCCCCGCACAGACACCGGTTGTTCCTCTCCCGAAGAAAATTCAGGCCCTTCCGAATATCCCGAATCACAACCCAAAGTCATGAAGAATACGGTCAGCGTCACAAACACGACATTACGACGAAAGGAAAGAAAAAATTTCATAGGCATTGAACTCTGAAGAGAAATATTCTTTTTGAGCATGAAGATTTCACTACCCTGAATAATCTTAAATCAACCAAACTGCCCTGGATGGCTATTCCCTGTTCATCTTAGAATCCCATGAATTTTATCGTCAATTCTCTCTCAGGCTATCCTTCGGTCGTCACCAACGCTTTCAATAGGTTCAAGGAATACTTCTAGACAACCTAGGCAACAATCCGTAGACTATCCAACCAACCTTCCCAAGGTCTTTCACTCGAGTATGATCGCCATTCAGGTCGACAACCTTTCGAAATCTTACGGATTCTATCGCATTTTTGACGATTTGTGCGTCAGCGTCCCATCGGGTGAATGTTTTGCCCTCTTCGGACCCAATGGTGCCGGGAAAACCACTCTCCTTCGAATCCTGGCCACGTTGCAATCTCCTTCTAGTGGACAGTTTACCATTTTTGGCAAGGATGGAGTGAAGGAAAAAGATGCCGTCAGAGATTCTATGATGCTCATCGCCCATGGCTCCCATTTGTACGAAGAATTGAACGCCCTTGAAAACTTACGATTTGCGTTAGCTCTCCGAGGTCTCCCTCCTGAGCAGGCTGCTATGAAACGGGCATTAGACCAGACGGGAATCGGAGCCTTCGCCAACCTCAAAGTTCGGCAGTTTTCAGCAGGCATGAAAAAACGTTTGGCCCTGAGCAAAGTCCTCCTGGCCCAGCCGAACCTCTTGCTACTCGATGAACCCTATAATGCCTTGGATGACGCAGGAACCGCGATGACGAATGCACTCATCAAGGATATCTTGTCTCGGGACGGTACCGTCTTTATGACGACTCACGATCGCGACAAAGCCGTTAAGGTGGCCACACGCGGGGGAATCCTCAAAAATGGACAGCTTCATCTGATCTCGCAGGAGCAAATTCAGACCGATGCCCTTTTTTAAAACGATTCAATGGGTGGTCTGGAAGGACCTCATCAGTGAATGGCGGACCAGGGAAACCATGTCTTCCATGCTGTTCTTCGCCCTCATCGTCATCCTCGTCTTCAGCTTTAGCTTCTCCATGGATCAGGAAGCCACTCGCCAGTTAATTGCGGGAATTATTTGGGTAGCCTTCACCTTTACCGGGATTATCGGCTTAGGAAAGTCATTTACCGTAGAACTCCAGAACGACTGTCTCGAAGCTCTTCAAATGAGTCCGGTGTCCAAAGGAGCCATCTATCTGGGAAAGGTTGTCGCAAACTTTTTGTTTATGTTCTCGGTTGAGATTCTCCTTTTTCCCCTTTTCGTCCTGTTTTTCAATTTGGATGTGGGAGAAGGCTTGGGAACCCTTTGCCTGATTTTTTTCCTGGCAACCTTGGGACTGTCGACGGTCGGCACCCTGTTTTCCGCCCTGACTGTCCAAATCCGGGCTCGGGAGGTCATGCTTCCCGTTTTGTTGCTCCCCTTAGCCGTTCCCGTCATGATTGCGGCAGTGGAAGCGACTCGGGGGAATTTGAATGGCGACCCCTTTTCATTCTACTCCCAATGGATTCACTTGCTCATCGTCTTTGATATTATTTTCACCGTCGTCTCCTTTTGGTTATTTGAATTCATCCTGGATGCCTAGGAGACGCCCATTGATTGCTTAGTTTGCTCATCCATCGTGGCGAAAAAGAATGCCCGACGACTTCGTTCAACTGACCTTTTATTAGCTATGCCACCCATTCTCCACCCGGCGGATTAGGCCCTTCGGCCCTTTCCTCTGTCAGATCGTCCGTTTACAATAGGAAACATGCTGAATCGGTTTATTCGATGGATCCAGCGGTTTAAGGGCTGGTTCGGTGGAGCGGCGGCCCTCTGTATTTTTTTGGGCCTCTACACAGGACTCTTGGCCTCACCACCGGATTATTACCAGGGCGAGTTGGTCCGGATCATGTACGTCCATGTTCCCCTGGCCCATACGAGTACCCTGGCCTATTCGGTCCTATTTGGCGGGAGTATTTGGTTTTTATGGAAACGAGACCCTCTTGTGGACAATATGTGTGAGGCCTCTGCCGGTATCTGCGCCCTGTTTACATCCCTTGCACTCATAACCGGGTCGATTTGGGCAAAACCCACGTGGAATACCTGGTGGACCTGGGATCCAAGACTTGTTTCATTTACCGTCCTGTTGTTGATTTTAGGCGGGTATCTGATGCTTCGCCGACTGGTGGATGATCCCGAGCGTCGCGGCCGCTATAGTGCGATTCTGGCCATCGTGGGCGGTATTGACCTGCCCATTATCAAATTTTCGGTAGAATGGTGGAGGACCCTTCACCAACCCATGTCGTTTTCAACCCGAGGCATCAGCATCTCAGACGACATTTTAGTGCCACTGACCCTCATGAGCTTGGGCTGCTGGCTCCTGTTTGCCTACATGGTCATGGTCCGGACGCAAATCCTGTATTTGACGGATTTGCTCCACGCGAAAAAAGGCCGCTTGCTCAGCCAAACTCATTTTTCACAAACACCCTCATGACAGGATTTTATTCACGTTGGGCTCTCATGGTGAGCGCAATCTTTGTCCTCGCCTTTCTGACCTATAACCATTACCATCAACATCTTTCCACCGTGGCCCTGAAAGAGCTCAAGACCACCTCCTTAGCTGGTCAAGAGGTTCGTATTCAGGGCATGGTCAAAAGCGGCACCTTAAAAGGAGAAACCCAACAAGGCCAAGCCATTTTCGAACTCGTCGAAGGATCCATCAATGTGCCGGTGGCCTATCAAGGCGCACCCTTGGAAAATATCCGCGAACTCAAAACGATGGTGCTGATCGGACGCTGGGATAACGAGGCGCAACTCTTTCGAGCCAAAGATACGGCCCTCATGGACAATTTTGGGTTTGTGGCCGCCGCCTATCTGATCGCTATCATCCCCATGGGATGGGTGCTATTTGCCATGGGGCAAAGAGTCATGGTTTTATTTAAGAAGATCAAGGACGAAAAACTCTACGAACCCGAGGTCAACACCCTTGCAGACAAGCAATAAACAAATCGCCATCATCGTGAGTATCATCCTCATTGCCGGATCGCTTGGATATTTGGCATTCGGCAATTTCGGTGAAAATATCGTGTATTTCGTGACGCCTTCCGAAGTGAAAGCCTTTACCGCTGAATCCTTTTCCAAAAAGGTCCGGGTAGGGGGAATGGTCGTGGAAGGGAGTTTGGAAACACAACCCGACCCAGTCGGCCTGACGTTTGAACTCACCGATGGGGCCAATACCATCCCGGTGGTCTTCCAAGGGATTCCTCCCGACCTCTTCAAAGAAGGACAAGGCGCGGTCGTGGAAGGCCGTTGGAAAGATGGGAAGACCTTTCATTCCACGATGATCATGGCCAAACATTCCGAGGACTATATGCCCATGGAACTCAAACGGGCGGGGGTGGAACTTCCCAAAAAAGACTTCATGAAAACCCTCTCTCCGTAACCTTCACGACAACAGTCTATGATCATTGAAATCGGACATTTTTCCGTCATCGTTGCGCTCGTGCTGTCAGTGTTCGGCATGGTGAGTTCCGCCTTGGCCCTACGGACCAATAACGTGGACTGGGCACGGTCGGGACGAATGGCCCTCACCCTGGTGTTCTTCCTGCTCAGCATCGGCATGCTCTCGTTGGTGTATTCGTTCATCATCCGGGACTTTTCGGTTCTCTACGTGGCGAACAATTCCAATTCCAAACTGCCCTTTTTCTACACCGTGGCCGCGGTCTGGGGGGGCCATGAGGGATCGCTCCTTCTCTGGGTGTTTATCCTGTCGGTCTTCAGCACGTTGGCCGTATGGCTACATTGGCGGACGCAGCCGGCGATCATGCCCTACCTCATCGCGGTCGAATCGGCGGTCATATTTGGCTTTTTATGTTTAATCGTCTTTCTCTCCAGCCCGTTTGAACGGCTCCTGCCGATTCCCATGGATGGCAAAGACCTAAATCCCCTCCTCCAAGACCCGGCCATGGTCATGCATCCCCCGATGCTCTACATGGGATACGTGGGCTTTTCTATCCCCTTTTCATTCGCCATGGCAGCCCTGTTCTCGGGTCGTTTAGGCGAGGAATGGATCAAGGTCACTCAACGATGGACCACATTCGCCTGGATGTGCCTCACGACCGGAATTTTGTTGGGAGGGTACTGGGCCTATTATGAACTGGGTTGGGGCGGTTATTGGGGATGGGATCCGGTGGAAAACGCGTCATTCATGCCCTGGCTGGTCGGGACCGCATACCTGCATTCCGTGCTTGTCCAGGAAAAGCGCAAGATGTTCAAAGTCTGGAATCTCTTCCTGATCATCGTCACCTTTTCGCTCTCGCTCATCGGCACGTTTTTGGTCAGAAGCGGAGTACTGACCTCGGTCCATTCTTTCGCGACCGATCCGGAACGAGGACTCTATATTCTGTTGTTCGTGGGAACCGTCATCGGCATCGCCTTTGCCGCTCTGATACTCCGTTCAGGGAAACTCAAATCTCAGGTAGAGATGGACTCTCTCATTTCTCGAGAGTCAGTCTTTCTCTTCAATAATTTATTTTTCCTCGTGGCAGCCGCCACGGTGTTTTTGGGTACCCTCTACCCCCTCATGATTGAAACGCTCAAAGGGGCCAAGGTCACCGTCGGTCCCCCGTATTACAATGCGGTCTTCATGCCTATTGCCCTCGGCCTGTTATTCATGATGGGCGTCGGGCCCTACATTCCTTGGAGAAAGGCCTCGCTGAGCAATTTGAAAAAGAGCTTTTCGATTCCGTTATTGGCTGGTGCGACATTAGTCATTCTGCTAGCCATCACAGGCATCCATGACCTGTACGCTTTAGCCGGAAGTTATGTGGTGGCCTTCGCCGGAATGGCGATCGTGATGGATTTTGGAAAAGTCTCTCAACTGTACGCTAACCGCAACCACAGTAATATCCTGAAAGGGTTTTTGGCGGCCTTTACGGCCAATCAACGGCGATATGCCAGCCTCATCATCCACATTGGCGTCCTGGTTCTGGTCATCGGCATCATCGCCTCGACCATTTACCAGACAGAAAAAGTCGTTTCGCTGAAAGCGGGTGATGAATTCACGATCGCAGACTACCGTATCAAGCTGGAAAAAATTCATGAAGTCGAAGGGGGAAATTGGACAGCACAAGAAGGGGTGTTTCATGTCTTCCAAGGAGACACGCTGATCACTCAACTCCGTCCTCAAAAACGAATTTACGCGGCCACGAAAACACCCACCACCGAATCGGCCATTTTTGCCAAGAACATGGGACATATTTTTTTAACGATGCCCGACGTCTCTCCCGAGGGCGTGGCGGTGGCTCGGGGGGTCATCAACCCCCTCATCCTTTGGGTCTGGGGCGGCGGAGTCATCATGGGAATTGGAGTCATTCTGAACATTCTCCGTCCCCGAAAGAAGGAAGAATGAACAAAGGCTGGCAACTTACCTTAGTCCTCGTCCTTTTGGGACTGTTCGCCTTATTTTATCAAGGCCTCTGGGGAGACCCCCGACATATCCCGACGGTCTTGATTGGGACACAGGCACCGACCTTTCAGGGACCGGATGTCGAAACCGGAGAGACCATTTCCCTGGATCAATTCAAGGGCAAAGTGGTCTTGCTCAACTTTTGGGCCTCCTGGTGTTACGAATGCAAAGTGGAACACGAAAGCGTCCTCCAACTCCATCGCGAGTTTAAGGACAATCCCGACTTCGTCATGCTCGGTGTGAACTATCAGGACGAACTTCCCAACGCGCAACAATATCTCAAGGAGTATGGAACCACGTTTTCACATGTCCGGGATCTCAAAGGGCAACTGGCCATCGATTACGGCGTGTATGGAGTACCGGAAACTTTCGTGATCGATCAACAGGGAGTTATCCGGCACAAATATGTCGGGCCCATCACCGGACACGTGTATACCAATCTGACACAGAAAATCATTGCCCCCTTACTGTCATCTTCTTCTCCAACCACGAATTCCTGATGCCTATTCCTTTGTTGTGGTGTTTAACCTGGGTCTTGTTGCTCCCTCTTCCCGTGTGGGCAGAAGTCCAGGACGAATCCGATATCGATATTCAGGTGAGAGAAATCGCCAAGACACTGCGATGTACCGTTTGTCAGACCGAAAACATTTGGGAATCGGGAGCGCCCCTTGCCCAACAAATGCGGGGGGTCATCCGAGAACGCCTGGCTCTGGGACACAGCAAAGAAGAAATCCGTGCCTATTTTTTAAGTCGCTACGGCGATTACATCCTGATGGCTCCACCCAAAAGTGGGGTGAATTGGCTCATCTGGGTGGCCCCGTTTTTGTTGTTACTCATCGGAGGACTGTTTCTTTACAAAGAAGTTACCAATTGGGTTCGAAAGACACCGGACACCAATGACTCGCCTCCTCCTCCCTTGGACGACCAGGCAAGAAAGCGCATCGAGCAAGAGCTCGAGCCATAAGCCGAGCGACAAACCAACATGGCTGAATTAGGGTTCATCATACCGTTCCTGGTTCTCTTGAGTATTGTGCTCTTCGCGCTAACCCTCCCCTTCTGGCGCCGGGATCCCATGCCCATCTCCTTCAGCGTGGAAGATAACCAAGCCCAGGAATATGCCGACCTTCAAGTCGAACGAAACGTCCTGGCTCAATCACTTCAAGAATTGGAGATGGAACTTTCACAAGGGCGCATGGAATCAGAGGACTATGAACGATTAAAGGCCACGGACGAGCATCGACTGCTCCAGATTCTCACTCGTCTGGATGAGCTCAAAGCAGCGGGCCATGTTGACGAACAGGCCTCCAAACAAACCGACTCTCCTAAAAAGTCCTGGGTCCCGGCCATCGCATCCGGTCTGATTGTGTTTCTGGCTTCGCTGACGATCTATGGCCTCGTGCAGTTTCAGGCGGCGCAAAAACTCATGGCTGTCCAACGGGAAATGGGCGGAGGGCCCAATCCGATGGAAATGGTGGCCAAACTGGAAGAACGGTTGAAAGAAAACCCGGATGACCTGAATGGACAGATCATGGCCGGTCGGTCTTACCAAGCCCTCAGGCGAAATGCGGATGCCAAAAAGGCTTGGGAAAAGGTACTAGAACTCGACCCCAAACAACACGAGGCCCATTACAACTATGGGGTCTTGCTCATTGAAATGCGAAAAATTGACGATCCGGATATTTTCCAGACTGCTCTTAGTCACTTCGACACCGTATTGGCAGACCTGCCTAACGAACCGGCCGTGAATTGGTATCGTGGCATCGCGCTGTGGTATTTGAATCGTCGGCAGGAAACGGAAGAAGCCTGGTCATTAGCCGCCCAAAACATGAAACCCGGCTCTCAAGACCTGGCCTTCGTCAAGGACGCCCTCACCAAACTCCGCGCCGGCCAACAACCGTTTTAATTTTTTAAAAATTGGTTCAGGAAGAGGCACTTCCCCTCCCACCGGTCATACCCGCAGTTTTAGGCGGGGATCCATCTTTAAAAGCCCATGCTACGAATTAGGTAGATTCGGAAAGTTGAGTGGAAGGCGTCCAATTAGTAAGTTCTCGGAAGGCGATAGAAATCACGACAACTTCAACGGGAGTCAGGACGAACAGGGTAAAGGCCGTGAAAAAGGAGTTGAACAGTGAAAATTCCGAAAGCCCTATGAAAGGCATCAAATTTTGGAGATTTCCAACAGTTAATGGGATAAGCCCCACCAACAAAAACATTCGCCAGCCATTCCCTTTGGTTTGTTTCCAGGACCAGTCCAGTTTGGGATCCTGATCTAAAGCAATGGCAGGAAAAATGAGAGTCGCTCTTCCCCAAACGTAGTAAATGGGCAAGATACATGTACTATAGAGGATCCCCCATCCTAAAGGTGTAAATTCCCATGAATTCTTGTTGATCATTTCACCCAGGGAGTTCCAGTCAGAAAAAATTTCCATGCCTATTGCGGAGAAAAGATACCAGACAAGAAAAAAGATCATTAACTTTAGAGACCATTCCACATACTTCACACCTCTCTTAGCGCAAGAAAATCGAAGACTCTTTGTTTCTTGAGATGAACCCAAAAGAAAGGTTCGATGACAATACACTGCCAGGAACACAAACACTGTGAAGCTGGCTATGACGGCTAGAAAAGCGATTGAAATATACAACAACGGCCAAAGGCCATCTTTTTTGTCTTGAAATTCATAGAGGCTGACAACCTCACTTAACCCCGCAAGAACGGCTCCCAAAACTATCCATCTCCACAAGGCATGGCGGTGCTCCCAGGAAAATTCAATGGCTTCCCGAAAGATTGACCATACAGAAAGCTTTATCTGAAGACTCTTTTGAGCTTGTCCGTCCATAGATACGAATCACCTCTATGCGATTGCAGTGGACCTCTCCTTACCCTATCGGTTTACTGAAAAGTCCCTGCAATAGGACATTTTTCACAATTTGTTAAACCAATTAGGAATAAAATACGGAAGAAGGGCTTAAAGCAGCGAAACTAAAAGAAAAGGGAGGGTGTAAGGCCGGGAACTTTCAGTCGAAAATTACGACAGGAATACCGTTGCTACTCCTGTCGTCCATCATTTACGTAGATTTCACTTTCCACCCCAGGACACTTACCGTGATTTAAATCACAGACTTTTTGTTCGATTGGAATATTCTGATCCTTGGAGTGTACGGGCTTATCTACGTTTCGGATATCTCCTTGCGATTCCATTTCTTTCGAGAGGTTATCGACCACCTCCTGAAGGGAATCAATTTTTTTGTTGAGTATTTCCAGTTCAGCCAGTATTTCTGAGACCGGCTGGTTGGAGGTAGATTCCAGAGAGTTGGGTTGAGCCCAATTATTACCGGACAACAGTAGGCTCAGGGTCAAAACCATGAGTCCCACCCCATACCGCTTTGTGAAGGAATGACTACGCATTGGCACCTCCTACCATGAACACCTAATCCACGGGATTCTGCCGACCAGGTTTTCAGGACGACTATCTGAATAATCCGGTCCCTCGGGCAATCCGTCTCGCCGTTGCTGTTGCCTTGGGAGACAGGGTTTCCTGACAGACCCATACGGATTACCCTTCAATTGGATGGAGCTAAAGAGGGGCCGTCACCTTACCAATCTCAACAAAAAAGTAAAATGGCCTGATTTGGGTAAAGATCAGTCCAACCCTCAAACGAGATGAGAAAGTGGAAGATGGATTCCCGATGAAAGATATCGGGAATGACGGGAAAGAAGATTCCTGCTAGAAATCTGCAGGAATGACAGACTCTGGATCCGGTGGCTCAGGCCAAAACCTGAGCCACCGGAACACCTTGTGAGGAAGTCAACTAGGCGGCTGCACGCTGCCATGTCACGTAGCGGACCGCTTTAATTTTCGAGAGCGCTTCCAGCTTTTCGACCGGAAGCTTGCCGATCACGAGATGGCCAGATTTGGGTTGAGCCACGATTTGGAATCCGAGTGTCTTTAATTGACCCAAGGTTTCTTCGGTAGCATCCTTGAGCCACACCTGGAGTAACACCTTCCCATCCTGAATCATCTTTGACTCGGTTGGGGAGAGTTCCTTTCCTTCGCTCAGTTTGCCGACTAAGGCAAGGAGAGGCGCGTCTAGGATTGACTGAGACTCTTCGGACTTCCCGACGGAGAGATCCAGATCCTCTTCCTTCAGCGCATCGGCCATCACCGGAGGCGCCGTGACGGCTTCCTGAGCGATCGCATTGTTAAAGGACCTTCGCTTCATCATGGCCTTGGGGGCAAACGCAAGACTTCGCATTCCCATAGCCTGTTGCCGCTCGTCACGCCCAAACACACCCTCATAGCTGACCCCATCGGGCATTTCTACCGGCACATCGACTCGCCGGGGTCGTCCGCCTTCCGTGATGACTAGCTCTTCCACGGCGACGAAGGAGGTAAACTGCGTCATCAACCGATAATCTAAGCCCAGCTGTGTGATGGCATCTTTCACATTCGTCTTGGTGGTGCCCCGCTGAATGCCGCGGTAGTCTTTGGCCATCAGATCCGCAATTTTTGTGCGGGCCCACAGGGTAGCCAGGACATCATGCCGAGGTTCGTAACCGGGAAATTCGACTTCAATATTTCGAACCACCGACCGGCCAGCGACTTTACCACGCAGACGAATGGTGGCTTTCCCCGGGGTCGTATACCGGCCCTTCACCACCAACGGTTTGGCACTGAATAAATCGGGTAACCGTTTGGGATAGACCTCCGAGACATCCAAATCCTCCCAATCGATGGAAATATCGGTGAGTAGCGGATGCTGGACCCGCTCATGGAACCGATGGGCGGCAGCCGATCCGTCATCCTGGAGGCCCACATATTCCACTTCACCACGACCATGTTCGGCCATCTTGTCTAACAAGAATCGATTGACGCTATTCCCGATGCCAAAGGCAAACACCCTCGCATTGGGATGTTGTTGAATCTCATCGACGATAGCCAGATCATTCCCGATATACCCATCAGTCATAAAGCAGACGATGCGGACATGCTCCTGTGAGTCGGAGGGGTCCAGAGCCGTTCGAATGGCTTTCATCATTTCCGTTCCCCCACCTCCCCTGCGTGAAGCCAAAAAGTTCTGGGCTTTTCGCACATTGCTGGGTGTGGCCCGAACCGGCTCCGGGAACAAAATATGGGTATCCCCGGCAAAGGTGATGAGGTTAAACGTATCGTGCGGATTCAGGCCCTCGATGGCCAATCGCATGGTTTCTTTGGCTTTATCGAGCGGAAAGCCCGACATGGATCCCGACGTATCCAAGACGAATACCAATTCCTTCGGGGTGACGGCATCCGTTGTCACACGGTCCGGAGGCTGCAAGAGCAGGGTGAAAAATCCATCCTGGCCTTTCCGATGTGTCAGGATCGCATCTTCAATGTTTTTACCTGCCACCCGGTACGTCAGAATAAAATCTTTGTTGGGAATGGTGGATTCTCGTTTCAACCGAACTTCTGCCTGGGAATTGTTGTGATTGGACACCTCAATGTCATGAGTGGTCGACCGAATGTCTTGAATCGCCACTCCGGACTCGATTGTCACGGATAAAGACAGATCATGGCCGGATCGCATGTCGGGCTTGAGCACCGGTGGGGTTATACGGGAAGCATCAGGGACCTGATCGGTATCGTACGCCCACCCGCCTCCTAAGGGTTGCGGAGAAGGTTCTTGGGCAAGAGATTCACCGGGAATATACCTTGGTCCCACGACCATGGGGAACATCACCGAATATCTTCCCGCATCATACGAAAGGGCTTCCACGTAGCTGATCGTAATACTAATTTGCTCACCCGGAAGGATATTGGCCACGGATTGAGTGAAGATATTGGGACGTTCTTGGTCGAGCAGACCGGCCACATTTCCGCGACGCTTGGCGGCTTCATAGATCGCCCGAGCCTCTTCTCTCTTTTTGATCTTCCCTTTCACGACCCGATCGCCTACCGTCAACGTCATATCATCCACCGCCGCATTCTGTGGAAGGGGAAAGGTATAGACCGCTTCGATCTTGTCAGGATAGGGATTTTCAAATTGTTGGGTAACTTGGGCTCGAGCCAAAGGTCCACTGACCTGAATTTGGACGTCGGTGTGTTTCAACGGAAAGGCCTGTGTGGGCTTTCCCTCTGAATCCAACCCTGATAGTGACCCGGAGCGATCCCCGACCCACTCTGAATTAGCATGAGCGGCAGGGACAAACGTGGGCGAAAACCCAAACCACCCTCCACCACACAGAACCAAGACCCCAGCCAAGCCTCCACCTAAGACCCAGCTGAGGACGTGTTTACGGCTATTGTTCATGTTCATAATTCTCCTCCTTACATTCCGCTATTTCCACGGCCCCATGCCGCTTCATAAGGGGAGATGGCACGACTTTGGGAATCCTTTCACCCCACCTTCAACAGAAAAAATACAGAATTCTCAACATTCTGGAAGAGAGTTGCTATAATCCGAGTTACCACCATTCTGAAGAGTTTGTTCAACCCCCAAGAATTTCCTCATTCTTTAGCACTAGGAGGGACCATGAGACTTCTTTTGATTGCCACCCTACTTTTCGGATTGACGGCCTGCACGCAAAGCCGGGGATTCGACCGGGTTCATATGAGAAGCCAAATCTCATCGATTCAAGTCGTCCAAAATGAGACAGTGGAAGTCAAGCCATCTCAACTGCCCGGTCCGTTTAAATTGGCGGTGTATTTTTCTCCCTCCAACCTTCCACCTTCTGATCAATATGGTTGGAATTGGGAAGGGGAAGATACAGAAAAAGTGTTAAGCCTCCAGCAAGACTTGAAATCTAAAAATATCGTTTCAGAAATCGTGCCTCTACCAAACTCCCTGGTAGTAGGTGATAATTTGGAAGCCATTCGGTCGGCGGCCGCTCGGGCGGGAGCGGATGCTGTTCTCGTGGTCAATGGTGTCAGTGACGTGGATCGATACAATAACTCGCTCGGACCCACATATGCCTTCCTGATCACGCCTTTCTTTGTCCCGGGGACGGAGGTGGACTCCTTATTCTTGGTCAATGCGACGATGTGGGATGTTCAAAACGAATCTCTATACATGTCCGTCGAGACCGAGGGAATGGCAAAAGAAACCGGAGGGGCGTTCCAAATTTACGAGAAGCCATTAATTCAACAAGCCAAATCCAATGCCTTAATTGGCTTAAGAAATGAGATTACGAACCGCCTCAGCAAAATGAACAAGAGTTAGATCAATCCTCAACCAAAATTGAGGTTGCTCCCCTCGCACCCAAGGCATGCTCTTTTAAAGCCCTCATTTTCGCAACTGCCTGAAAGTATGGGGAAAAGAAACAATATACTTTTCCCCATGCTTTCGACTGATTGACCTTTCTTTCTCCCTTGTTTCACAATAAAGCTGTTTCAATTGAGGAGTGCCCCTCCTATGAGGTCCTTTCCCATGGAATCCAAGAATAGCCGCCAGGATCAGGAACCTTGGTCGCGACGGTTCTTCCTTCAGTCTTCACTCGCCGGAATGGCATTCCTGGGAAGTCAGCTCCTATTCCCCCAGACAGTCAGACCCTCGGCGCTCCCCGAAGGGCACATTCGACTGTACAATACTCACACCGGGGAACGACTCTCGGTGACATATCGTTCGACTTCCGGCCGGTACGACCGTGAAGCTCTCCAAGACATCAACCACCTCTTGCGATGCAATTACACCAGGAAAGTTCACCGCATCGACATTCGGTTGTTGGAATTTTTAAATAAGATAGAAAAGACCGTCGGGGCAGGTAAGGAAGTGCAAATTCTTTCCGGGTATCGTTCTCCTTCCCATAACTTCAAGCTCGTCCTTCACGAACAAGGGGCGGTGACCAACAGTTTCCATACCAAAGGCCAAGCGATGGACTTTTTTATTCACGGAGTCAGGCTTTCCTCCATTCAACGGAGTGCCCGGAGGCTGCACCTTGGCGGAGTGGGCACGTACCGTAAAAGCGGGTTTATCCACATCGACACCGGTCGTCCTCGCTTCTGGTAATGTCTGAAGCGTTTCCTGCAGCGGCCCCACTACTCTCATCCCACCCTGTTTTCACACATCGAACAATGCATGTTCCGATGGAGAGGCCACCCCTCCATTTTTAGAAGGGAATTTTCGCCAAGAATGGCCTTTCGGGAGAGTCTTCCGGCTGCACGATAAAAATGCTATCCGCCAGAGTTTCAGTCATTAGCCCGGAGAAACGAGGGTTGTCTTTCAATTCTCGGCTGGGATGTTCCAATTTAGACGGAGACAGCACCACATGAATCAAATCGACCACAGGCTTACCAAATCTATTGGCAATAGCGCCTAAACCAAACTCTACCGTTTGAAAGGCCCTCACGTGAGCCGGGCCCAGCTTATCCTTGCGTTTTTCCCCTTTCTGACCCCTTATCAGTTGCCATTTGCTCTTTCCAACCGGCGCCAACACATACAGAAAGCCCTCTCTATTTGGTTCAATGGCCAATCGAACATTTCTCAAGTCATCGGAAATTTTTGTAGCATCTCCCAATTCTTCTTCCTGATTAAACCCCGTCTCTCGGATAAAACTGTATCTGATGCCTGTTATCCGCGTGCTATTGACCTCAGCATCTGCCGATGGTTTCTGTTGAAAACTCTCTCCCAACCTTGCATAGAATAAATCCAAAGCCTCCAAAGGAATGGCTGGATCCTCTTTTGCCGGAGAACCCTCAGTGTCCCTCCCTTTTTTTCCGGTTTCAGAAGGCTTTGAGGGACTTTTTTGGGTCTTGTTTTTAACCAATACCAGTGTTCCCCCCCACTCCATTTCCCGCTTTCGTCCCTGAAGGAAGGCAATCTGGTCGATCAGACCTTCGGCAAGGAAGGGCTTCATCACCTCAAACGATCTATCGATAACGTTCCCTGCGCGTGACCTTGCAGAAGAAGGCATTTCAGGATTGAGTGCTGACCTGGAAGGCATTTGGGAATGGCTCGGAAATGGGAGACATACCCCCAGAAGACATGCAGCTATGATCCTCACTGTCATCGAGAAGACCATCCCATAGCGAATTGGGGAACGTACAGGCATGGGTTCTCATCCCCCTAAATAACACATGGAAGACAAATAGAGAAAAAGGAAGGACAAAAGACGAAAAGCCATTTCAAAGCTGTACCGAAAAGGTCAGGGCGAGTACAATTCGGAGTTCGCTTATGCCAATAATCAATCCTCTAATTCAACCTCAAAAATTAGCAATTCCTCGGCCTTCTCCCCCTTGTCCATAACATACTTCCGATGATCTTTACCCTCAAGAATAGGATGTTTCTGGTATCCTTCAATTTTCCTTGTTCCAAATGCCTCATCTAGGGTCTGCAAGGGTTCCGCGTTTAGGGCCACCCGAATGGAAGAAACCAGGGGTTTCCCCATCACATTGGTCAATTGGCTGATTGAAAATTCAAGGGGTTTAAATGGTTCCAAGGAAATTCCACCACCTGGCACTCCGGGCTTTGTGACAAACAGGGGTTTCACCCATTGCCACTTCCCCTCGGCATACGAGTTCAGCACATACAGATGCCCCGTCACATTGGACTCAATCACCAGTCGTAGGTTCTTCCAATTTCCATCAAACTCTTTAAGGTTCACGGCTTCTCTCTTTTGCTCAGAATTGTCCCGGACGAAATAGTAACGGATTCCACGGGTTTGGGCCTGAGAATACTCATCCTCGATAGAAGGGCCTTTGGTTACATCCGACACCTCTTTCTTCTCTTCCTCTTCCAACGTAGATAACAACCCATCAAGAGGTCGATCATCCAATTCGGACATGGATGTCTGTGCCACCTCATCCGGCTGCTCTTTCTCCCGGGCAACGCTGACAACCTTTGTCTCTGAGGAAGACCCGCCTTCGCTCTGCTGCAATTCATCCCCAGGAGGAAATGATTCCTCCGTTTGCTGGTCCAAATCTTCATCTTGTCTTTTTTCTCCAGTCGGAGAGGCCAGAGCTAATATTTCATCATCGGAAAACTCCTCACCGAAAACCGTCTCTTCTGGAACTTCCGTCTTCAATGCTTCAACTGGAAGACCCCCGTTTTTCTGAACCTCATCATTCAAGCCCTCATTCTCCGGGAGTTCGGTATCAGGAGTCTCACGACCCTGGCCTTCAAGCGATAGGATTTCATCCTCCTGACCCTGATTGTTCTGACCCTCAACATTCGCGGCCTCATCCCTCTGGGCTTCACTCGACGAGGGTTCAGTCAAGTCCATTTCCAGGGGAGTTTGAGGTTCGGTCGATTGTACGGTTTGAGGCATAGTGGCAAATTGCTGAATCTTATCCTCTTTCGGGTTCCCGCTCGATTTCTTTTCCATTTGGCCTACTTCATTCGGAATCACCGTAGGAGCCGATTTTTGAGGAACAGCGGATACGGCTGGAGCTATTCTGGAATTTGGGGATGAAGGTGTCGAGGGGACGCTTAGGTCAGAGGACCCGGCAGAGGGTGAACCGGTGGGGGACCCTGGGGACGACAAAGCGGGAGTCGATTTGAATGCTCGAGCTTTTTCTTGAAAGCGCTCTTTCTGACGAGCACGAAGGATTTCCTCTTCCTTCGTCTTTAATGCCAGTTTCGCCCGTTCCTCTTCAAGTTGAATGACCCGTTCCGCCAATCGTACAACGCGTTCCTCGGTCTTATCCGAGGTCAAACGTTCCTGCTTCTCGGCTTGCCGTACTTCAGGGCCCCATTCCTTTTCCATTTGCCATCCAAAAATAAGCGCAAGTCCAAGGGCCGCGATACTTCCCCCCCATGCTAAAGGGGGTGCGTTTTTCATCCAACTCTTCCATTGAGACTTAGGTTTCGATGAGGGGAGGCCTTGAGATTGGACACTTTCTTCAAGCCTCGCCAATATTCTTAATCGTGCCTCCGGTTTCGTGAGTAAGGCTTTCAACGCTTCTTCATCGGCCAAGGCATTGAACAGCTCCTGGTCCTGGAGGGCGGCTTCAAACAATTGCCGCTTTTCTTCTTCCGTCAATGTATCGGTGGCATACCCACCCAAAAGTTGCTCCCAAGAATTGGCCATTAGGTGACGGTTTCCTTACGAGAAGGTTGTTCTTCTTTGTTCAAAGAAAGAGTATCCCACTGTCCCCCCATAAGCATCAGCAGTTGCTTTCGACATCGGGAATCCCAGGTATAAATCGTATTGATGGTGCGGGCTCCCAATATTTGTTGGATCTCTGGGAAGGTATGGCCTTCTAACTTCAAACGAAAGAGTTGTTGGCACCGTTGCCCAAGTTGCTGAAGACACTCAAGGAGTTTGTCTACCTGTTCATGCTGCTCGGCTTGTACGGACGGGTCCTCTCCAGGGTCAATCAGTGGCCGTTTATCCAGAGGCTCTTGATTGTATTCCCCCCGACGGAGAGTTTTTCGATGCAGGTCTAACATTTTGTACCGAAGAATCTGAAAGGCTAATGGCACCAACTCCGTGAGCTCGTTCACGTCCGCATATTTCTCATGCAAGACCATCATAACGTCTTGGGTGAGGTCCTCGGCCCTCTCCCTTATTACCTTGGATGTCGCGAAAGCCAAAATCCTTTCACGAAGCTGACTGAGAAGATCCTCCCGCCTCATCCCCCAAACGACCCCATCATTCGAAAATTCCCTGAAACTCTAGCATGTTAACCATCCTACCCTTTCTCCAGCAAAGGATACAGGGGGGCTAAGAACTTTCTATGCTAAAATATTCTACAACAACGTCATGAAATGGGATCGAAATGAGGGAATCTGATTGTAGGGGGAGAATGGGGCAAAAACCCTACTTTACAAAGCCGTGAGATACACCGCAATTACAAGAATGCTGAGGCTTAAGAAAACGATAGCCCATTGTACCCAGATGACTTTCCCCTTCAATAGAAGAGACGATTCGTCCGTCTTTTGCCCTTTGGGATGACCGCCAAAGGGATCAATGATGAGATCATGCACAAAGATGAGACCTCCGACGATGAAAAAAAGAAATAATTTTAACATCATGATGAGGCCCCAACTGGTTTCAATTCGTGCGGAACCACTTTCGTCCAATAGTTGAGACCCACCCGTAAAAATGAGGATCATGAGGCTGACCCAGCCAACGGTTTTAAAGCGCTGGCCTATCTTTTTCACGAATTCCAGGTTTTCAGGCGTGGGGATCTTGGTTTTTCCCTCCAATAAACTGGGACGGACCGCCAAAAAGAAAAACAGCCATCCCCCAAGAAAAGTCACGACACCCACTAAGTGAATCCAGGTCACAACATATGCTGGCATTTCCGTTCTCCTGAATATTTTTTCTTCTCTTCGCCCTGGCTCATCATACCCACTCCCCACGAAAAAAGACTACCTAGTTCTGGACACGGTTTCTGCGAAATGCAATCTTTTGGCTTCATGGTATTTTAGGTTACAATGCGCTTCCTCACTCCCCTACATATCATATGTCCCGTAGACCCCATTTTTCGATCGTTTACCTCTTTCAATCCATTCACAACCGAACTGACTCTACCTGACAGGATCTTTCACCCTCTAACCTCACGGAGAGCTTTTCATGATTGAAATTCCCAGCTTACGACCGGAAACCCGGTATGGCATCCCCACAGCAGACCAAATGTTATTCAATCGAGAATATATCGTCGGGTATTCCTATTTGCTTCGTCAGGCTCGGTTCACCATGGAAGTCATCGACCCCAACAACAAACGGGTTGAAATCGACCGAGTCGATAGCTTTCGGCCTGATCTCCGAATTCCGGAAATATTCAGGCCGGACCTCACCGACTACCAAAAATCGGGGCACGATCGGGGACATTTGGTGGCCAGTGCCGACCGCCGGGCCACCGAAGTACAAAACAGTGAAACCTTTCTCCTCTCAAACATTTCTCCTCAGCGACCCGGGTTTAACCGGGGAATATGGAAAAGGTTGGAAGAAAAGGTCCGAAAACTGGCAGAAACCTACGTGGAAGTGTATGCGATTTGTGGCCCATTGTTTCATATAGGCAAAAAAATTGAAGTCATTGGGCACCAGGACAAGAATAACGTGGTCATTCCCATCCCCCATGCCTACTTTAAAACCGTGCTTGCAGAAAGCGTGAGAGGTCAATTACGACTCTGGTCCTTTATCTTGCCCAACCGCAATTCCCGAAAGCCATTATCCAGTTTCCTCTGTACCACATCTGAAGTTGAACGTCATGCAGGATTATCCTTGTGGGACCGTCTGCGTGGGGAAGATACGGTAAAGTTAAAGAATAGAATATCCGCGATGTGGTAATGTTGAGTAAGTCTCATTCAGCGAACCTTCTATGCCCTTTGAACACAATCAATACCCGGACGGGATAAAAAAACATTCGAGAACATCAATCATGGAAAGATTCATGCTTTATATTCGACCCTATCCTGCATCACTGGCCTTAGTGCGTCGTTCTCTAATTCTTGTATGCGGGATCGGCCTATGTATCAACCTGGCTTTCGCCGCTGAACAAGATAAGGCCCGATGGGACAGTAAATACCAATCCGACACTTACCTCTTTGGAACCGAACCGATCGCCTTTTTACGTGACCACCTTGATTTGTTGCCCAAAGGCAAGGTGTTGGATCTGGCCATGGGAGAAGGAAGAAACGGGGTTTTTTTGGCTACCCAAGGATTCCAGGTTACGGGAGTAGACATCTCGGAAAGGGGGCTGGCTAAAGCCAAAGCCCTGGCCATGAAACATGGAGTGTCTCTTAACACCGTGGTCGCTGATCTCGAATCCTACGCCATACCGGCGAATAGCTTTGATGTGATCCTCTGCAGTTATTATTTACAGCGGGATTTATTCCCCAAAATCGTTGAGGCATTGAAACCGGAGGGAGTGGCCATCATAGAAACCTATACCACCGATTACCGTAAGTACCGTCCGCGCTTCAAAAAAGCCTATCTCCTTGAACCCAATGAATTATTGAACCTCCTTCCAGGCCTACGAATACTTCGATACCAGGAAGTCGACAATGGCCAAGCCGCTTATGCCAGCATTTTAGCCAAAAAGCCTTGAACCCCTCTCCCACAGTTCCGCCCTTCTCGCGCCTTTTCTTTTGTCCACGTAGCATTTCTACATGAGGTTGCAGCCCTTCGAAGAGTTGGGGTAGGCTTGCAGCTTATTTTGTCACCGATACGATTCGACCCTGGGGATTGAATTTTCATGACCGACACCACCATTCAAGCCGATATCGATGAATGGGCTACCATCCCTCCGGTAGCATTGGAAGGGGATATCCTGGAACAACGGGCTTGGCGAATGCCCGATATCGTCATCTACCAACATGCTCCTGATGAATGGTGGGTGGCCCCGCTTGACGAAGAACTCCCTCTGATTCGCCTCAACCGCATGGGGGCCTCTCTCCTCGGAGCCATGGATGGCCGGATGACCATCGGTGCACTCCTCAATCAGTTCGGCAAATGGGTATGCAGTCCCTCGCAACACAATGGCCGATGGCATTTGGAACGGTGGGCCCAGCCCCGGTTCTCCCTAGCTTACTATGGGACCGAACCCCCCAGCGGGCATAGTGCAGAAGCCAAATGGGATCTCCTCTTACAAAAAGTACGGGAAGGGTGGCATCAAAACGTCGCAGCCGAGACCGAAGACCATCTCTCCAAATTTCACGTACAAGGTATCCAAGGGCCGCATGGGCATTTTGAAATCATCGAAACGACGGTCTCTCATCTCTTTCGGGAACCGTGTGAAGCCATGCAAGGTCTCACGTACGGACGGCTGTTGGGTAAAACCCTGCGGGAAATGGGCTGGCTCACCCCCAAGCCTAACCGCATCGTCGAAGTCGGTGCGGGGTTGGGATATGTCTCAAAAGAACTCGCGAAGGAACTCTCATCTGAAGAACGCCAAGGAATCGACTACACCTTTTTGGACCTGACTCGCCCATTCCTGGGATCGCAAACATCCCTGGCCCGGAAAGCCGGCTGGACGGCCAATGCGATTCAAGCCAACGGGGAACAGATGCCCCTGGCCAATCAATCGGTGGATCTCATCATCGACAATGAGAACCTGGCCGACATGACTCCGGTTCAGTTTTCCGAAGACGAGCTCCTGAGCTTTAAAGGAAATAACCCCTTACATGATGAAGCCCTGAACCTCATCCGCCGTATGCGTCTTCCATTGATTCCGCCATTCCCCGATGAAGTCATCTTTAATTACGGGGCGATCATGTTTCTGCAGGAAGTCTGGCGGGTCCTGAAGCCAGGGGGACGGGCTATACTCATTGAATTTGGGATTGAAAATGACTGGCCTTCCCCGGTACGACTACCCGGACACACCGAATATGAAGTGCAGTTTACTCACCTTCGACATGCCGCTAAGTGGCTGGGTTTCCGGGAGCAATATTGCACCTTGCCCCAACTCTTGGGCATGAAACATGACGCACAGGTGTTGTGCACCGGGGCAGCCTACACTCTCAGGAGGTTTTTCCAGGACCTTAAGAAACCTTTTTCGGTTCGAGCCTATACGGAAGAGGAACTCAAAAAAGCCCTGGGGGGGCTGCATTCAAAAATTACCGGACTGCACTATCACAATGTGCTGGACCCGGCCTGGTTCGGCCTGTGGGATTTCAAAGTCCTTCTGGTGGAAAAACCCGGAGGCATGAGCATCGGCCAACAACCGGCCTTCCAAGAAGCCAGCGGCTTTCGTTGGTACACCCAACGGTAAACCAATTCTCAAATTACCTTCTTCTTCCTATCAAAAAAGCACTTTTCATAGACTATTTCCACTCAGAGCCCATGGGGTTTGAAGTTTTACTGTATCCTTAAGTTAGTCGGAGATGGAGGAGGAACTAAGTCAACTCCTTGATTATTTAATAAGGGTGCATCCTTGGCGCAACGAATCCCTTGGTTAAAAAACTGATCTGTCGGTACCCGTTTGACCCGTTGCGTCGATCGAAGATACTTGGCACCACTCGTCCATGATCCCCCGCGCAAAATCCGAAATTCTCCCTTATTCGGCCCCTTAGGATTTTGCCTCACACTGTTCTTGTAATAGTCATGGGCATACCAATCCTCAACCCACTCCCAAACGTTTCCGGCCATATGATAGGCGCCATACACACTTTGGCCTGCTCCCGGAGAGTCTACTTGAGACAGAACCGAATAATTGAATGATCCGCTTTGATTAAAGGTCGCTAATTTCGAATTGGGTATTTGGTTTCCCCAAGGATAGAGGCGCTCATCCGTACCTCTTGCGGCTTTCTCCCATTCCGCCTCAGTCGGAAGTCGCTTGCCCGCCCATTCGCAATAGGACTTGGCCTCTTCCCAGGTTACCCCGACAACCGGTTTCTTCGGATATTTCTTCGTCACAACATTGGACCAATACTTGGGGGGGGGCTGTTTCGTTTCTTGAAGAAAGGTGAAATACCGTGATACCGGGACTTCGAATTGATCGATATAAAAGGCATTGAGGAATATCTCATCAGATGGCTTTTCATCGGCATCAGCTTCCAAATCATCACTTCTCGCACCCCTCGTAAATTCTCCTTCAGACACCAGCACCATAGACGCCCCATCTTTCCCGGTGATCTTAGTCGGATGTTTCACCGGTGGTACAGGTGCTTGCAAACGTGATTGGAGGTTTTCCAGTTGCCGCATCAACTTCTTGGCTTTGATTCTTTCTGACCGAAGCAGTTTCTTCATTCGTTCTCCGAGTTTACCCCCTCTCTTAATCGCCTCCTCCTCCATTTTCCGAATTTTGGAATTCGTTATAGTCAATTCTCGTGTTAATTTCTCTTTCTCTCGTTGAAAGTCGGAAGTTTCCGGAGCTTGAGGGCTTTGATCGACGCTTGAGACCGTTTCAGTGTTTACAGGACTTATTTTGGAACCCGGTTCTTGTCGATCGTCAACCGGAGATGGAACCGCCAAGACATTTGGCTGGTGATAAAATCTGACCTCAATCCTAAAGGGTTCATTACTCTCGAGGGAGAAGCCCGAAAGCTCCAGCCGATAGTTCCCCGCCTCGGCTCCATTCGTTTCCCAATGGATGTTTAACGGATCTCCAACATTGGTGCTCCTGAAATTTCTCTTAAATAAAGCCTTTCCTGTTGTTTCTTGAATAATGGAAGCGTTCGCCCTCATTACCTCCGAATGACGGAATGTAAAAATATATCCGGATATACTTGAAGGGATGAACGCGTGAAAAAGGATTGCAGGTGCTACTCGCTCTATCGAACTTGGCTCGGATGAACCAACCCTTGCCAAAACACCTAGATCATATAGTTTGACTTCCTCCTTGAACACTTTTTGGATGACCGGCCGTGTTGGCCATTCAAACGTGTTCCAATTATTCGCAACCCTTGGGACAGATGGGATGACCCTATCGATCCAATAGAGGGTTCTAGGGGTAAGATCTCTTATCGTGAGATTGACGGAAGTCTCATCATGAAGATAGAAACGGACTCGAAAACAATCCGGCATGGAAGAATAGGCTTCCCGATAGTCGGCAACAAAAGAAACCAACTCGATCCCTGTTTTTGCGGTCGGCATATCCTTCATCCCTTCAAAATAGCGGCCTCTGTTCTGGTATTGAAGCTCTCCCGAGGCTTGAGAGTTTTCTCCTCTAACCATATTTTCGCAGTTTCCAATAATCGGCCCTCCTGGAGTTTCTTCAACTCGTTTTTGTATGTCTGATGGGATTCTTTGCAGGCTTTCGGGTGGGACGTGCAGGCGCCAGACTTCCGTGCCCTCTGCTCCCACCACACCCAATAGCACTTCTTCAGGAGTCGGCCAACTGAGCCCGCTGACATCTTCCACGGGCCCTTGAATGCTCGCAAGCACTTTCTCTGATCGCCTATCCAAGATCCGCAGCTTTCCATCGGCATGGTGAGCGATAAAAAATTCCGCGGTGGGGTCCCAAGCAAGACTGTTCAAGGCTCCGTGGTCCTTATCCGGCAGCAGAAAGCTAAGGTCCAAGTTGAAAAAAGTATTCAGACTAGAACTCCCGGCCCCATCGGTGAACATTTGCCCACCCGAATGACCTCCTGCCGCCCAACCCCCCGTTTGGGAAAAGGCCATAGCCCTGATATTGGCATAGCCATAGCCTTCACTTTTGCCAGGCGTAAAATCGTTCCAAACCACGTATTTTTTCGCATCGACAGACACGAAACGGGGAATATTCTTTGGATTGGGCCAAAATGCCATACTGGTCACCGGTGAATCATGTTGCTTCAAATGCTGGTTATCCTTTTTACCCTCTGCATCCAACACCTGTATCGTGCCATCCTGATACCCACCGGCAAGAAACCGGCCACTCTCCGACAACGCCACGCTGGTCACCGGCCCGGGGTAGCCGGTGTCTGTGAGTTTGACTTGCTCCTGAGCCCAGTCCCATTCAATCAATCGTCCATCTTCCAATCCCGCGGCCAATCGGTTCCCATCGGAAGAAAATGCCACAGCCTGCACCGGAGACGGGAGGGGTACCGGTATGGGGTCCTGCCACCACCAAAGCCCCGTGGCCAGTATTATCGAGACCAACAACAGGGTCTCCGGCCGAAACCCTAACCATGGTTTTCCTTCAGGAAAGATCAATTTTAGGGCTTCCTTGGGAAGATAAGGAGTCAATGCCTTTCCCTGCCTGCCGGAAAGATATTGCAACATCACAAAATCCCGCATGGGACTCCTTGGGTCAGCAACCTGACCCATGGCTTGTATCCTGTATTTTCTGACGATTTTTTTAACCCAGGAACGAAAGGGGCCGGGAGTTTTTGGGGTCTCGTCTTTCGGGGCCGACTGAATCGCAATACGAAGCTGAAGCTGCTCCTGGCCTTCCGGATTCACGGCGCTCAGGATTTCTCCCAGTTCCTTACTGATCAGTTCCGCTTCATTACGCGTAAGACGGTCATACAAGGCACGACGAAACCAGTCCGGCATAAAAGCCTGACGAAACCAAACGAGCCCCGTCAACTTCGGCAGCAAGCCCTCTACTGTCTCTCCCTGGCCGAACAATCGAATTCCCCATTCTAAGGTGAGCCCCCAGTGGATTTCCGGATAGGCGGCACAGGCTGCCAGCCACAACATCCCTTGTGAACCCAGGTCCTGCTCTAATTCCTTCATAAGTTTCGCGATGGTTTCCTGGCCAGGCGGGTGACGTTCGAGCCACCGTGACCCCAAACGCTCCGACCATCGAAGAGGCGAGCGGTTTTTCCCCTGTTGAATTTTCTGAGCCGCGCCTCCTTGATCAATAAGGTGCACGAATAGATGAATGCCTAACAGGGAAAAGGGGATAACCTGAAACCCTCGTCGGCTGAGGATTCGTTCGGTCACCCCCCATTGACCATGGGGATTGGTGGTAAAGAGAAAACGTTCTTCCCATCCCTCCAAGACCTCGACCCAACCTTGAAGTTTGCCGGTAAGCGGATCGAAACAGGTCAAAGGGTCGACAAAACATAACAATCGCCTGTCTGGGTATTTGGCCTGGACGGTCTCTAAAGACACGACTTCGGAGGCTGTTGCTACCCCCCCTTCTCCTCCATGGGAAAGATTGGCACTCGTACGTAATGGGTCCACCCGTTGAAGCCATGTCGGGCTTTCGTCGAATTCATATTGACGGATCAGGACGTATCGTTGCACGAGATCCTTCACTAATTGCCCAGCTAAATGAGCCTGATGATCCGCCAGAGTCGCACGATCGATTAATGCCACATACCCCGGTTCCCGTTTAGAACCGAACACCGGGGTAAACAGACCACCTTGATTCATCGTATGTTGAACTGTCCGTGCGACATCCAGTTCTGCCGACTCGACAAACCGGGTTTGTCGAAGGCGTTGGGTCATGTGCCGAAGGGACAAAGAGGGTAAGATTCGGGTCGTCGACGTTTTGATTTGAACCTGTTTTAAGGCAGGCGGAATTCGGCTAGACACCCGCTGCAGCCTTGGGCGGCGAGTGAGACGAAATAGGATCCAGCCTGAGACGACTAACAAAGGAGCGAGGGCTTTTCCCAAGAGTATTATGTCCAGCCTGACCCACCAGGGAGCGAGGGGGAGAGCTAGCGTTGAAACTTTTTCGATTCGTAACGTTGATTCGGGTTTGGGTTCTTGAGGAGGAGGAATCGGGTCTGGCTTGACCGACGGTGCTTCTGCAACCAATGAAATGCTACCTAAAGATAATCGGCTGGAAAAATCCAAGGGAAACAGGTAGAACCAACCTCGCGCCTCTCTAATTCTTTCACCCACTCGGATTTTGGCAGGGACAAATTTCGTTTTTTCTACGATCAATTCCAACGGCAAATCTTTGCCCCGGACCGTTAAGTGAAATCCTCCTTCGGGACCGGTAACCAAGCGTTGATTTCCCAGATGAACCGTAGCCTGATCGACAGGACGTTTGCCAGACTCGGTGATCACCACCCCATCGATTTGACGGGACCGGAGGTCTTGGGAGAGAAACCAGAGAGCCAGGACGGGAAGCACCAACAAACAGACGAAGGCAAGACGCATTCGCCAGTGAGTTTCCGGAACATCTGAACTTTGTGCTTCTGACCGTTGAATCGCACTACGAAAATGAGGGCGGTGACTTCGCTGCCGCAACCATTGCAAGTACAGCTCTTCAAATTGCGCTTGTTCTTCAGGATTGGAACAGAATATCGGGCCAAGGAGTGTAGTGAGGCGCACCAAAGATGCCGAACCGAATTCCTCTCGAAATTCTTGGCGCAAGACTTCTTCGGCCGCCAACACCTGATAGAGAGTGGGCTTAAACCCTTTCCCCCTCAAGTATTGGGCAAAATGACCTATCTCCTCGGTACGGAGCATAGAAATTTAGGGAGATTTCAGGAATGTCTCTCTGACCCAGTCATTTAACATCACCCGGTCTTCTTCAGTCTTTGCGAGCGTCGTGAGACTTTTCAATAAAGGCTCCTGGACTTCTTGGACCTTTTGTTCCGGCGTGACCCCATATCCTTCCAACGTTTGGAGCCAATTAAGAAGTTCAGCTGTTGAAGGCTGCTTTCGAAGATCTAAATCTCGCACCTCTTGAAAAAAGTCCAATCCAGAATCCAAGAACACCGAATTTGCTTCTGTGTGGCAGACTCCCGGAAGTCGGTTACGGACTATCTCGGCTAGTCTGGTGCGATTGGGCAAGGGGATATGATAGTAAATACACCGACGCAAGAAGGCATCAGGCAGGTTTTGCTCGGAATTACTGGTTAGAATGAGCACCGGCCGTAACGCAGGATCCGCTTCGATTTCCTTATTCATATTTAGCTCAGGAATTCTAAATCTTAGGGCATCCACTTCCAGTAGAAGATCGTTGGGAAAGTCCCGTGGAGCTTTGTCAATCTCATCTACCAGTACGACACTTCGCCGGGCCCCTTGGTGGTGAAAACCAGGGGGTAAAAACTCTCGGACCTCATCAGGTGTTCGGGACAGAACGATGGCGGCCCCCAAGGCCACGTAGGTCAGATAATCCAGGTTGTTTTGACTCCCGGTATTCGTGTTTGCAGCATGAAACCGGCTCAGGGTGTCATACCTGTACAAGACATCCCGAGCGGAACTACTGGACTTGGTGTCGAACCTCAAGGGTTCGGAGAGGCCCAATTCCCACGCCACCCGGTAGGCCAATTGAGTTTTTCCCGTTCCGGGCTCTCCTGTCACCAAGAGCGGCTGGCTTAGCAGCAGGGCAACGTTAACCGCATCGACGAGGGTAGACTCCATGAGATACCCGGCTGGGTCCAATTGTTTGGCCTTGGACGGTTGTGGGAGATCGACAGGTTCATGTGGTGGTTGAGAGGCTGTTCCGGTAATAAAAGGAAATGCCACGATGTTTCCTCCTTGGTCAATCGGGAACGATCATTGTGCCCTGGACATTCTCTATTTTCGGTTTTCTAACAATTCGTTTAATTTCAGGTAGAGATCATCCATAGGCAAACTCTCTTGCCCTGCAAAAATTTCATCAAGTTCCTTCTCAGCGACATGGGGTCGGGTCTTTTTAACCAACTCATGCTCCAGCCATCGCCGCACATCCCCTATTCTGGGTGAAGTTAATCTCGGAAGCGATTCGACCCGTAATCGTGTGCCGTCGATAAACTGTTGTTTGATTTCAGTGATCGCCCGGTCAAACGGCCCTTGATCTTTCGATTCTAATTTTGCCGAACGACTCAACCATTTCCGCCACTTCCAAGGCTTGGGCGATTCTTCATCCTCCGCCAAACAAATGACCATACTCACCAGCACATTCTCCGTCGTATCGGGAAATCCTGCTAAATACTCGGCTATCAACTGAAGGAGGGCCTTCGGATCTCCTTCACATTCAGAAGCCAATACCGGAACCACGATCACCAGGGCCCTCAATCGCTTTTTCTTGATATGTTCCACGATAACCGCGTCTTCTCCTGTCTCCCGCTCCTGCAAGAGTCCCAAGACCTCGCTCCGGAGTTGGGCATGAGAAGTCATAGCGTAGGGAGACTTCCGAATTTGAACGACCTTTTTCCCGCCCCTGAGTCCAGCCTTTGTCAAGTATTCTTCCAAAGAAGAGAGTTTAATACGATCCACGTATAGTCCATGGCGTTCCTTTACGGGCCCGGGAAGAAAAAGGAGTAAGGGCCGCTTGGATCGAATTTTGAAATAGTCTGCCACTTGCGTCCCAAGTTGGATTTCTTGCAGATCCCGGTCACAGAGACAAGGCAAAAACTGGGAAGGAATCACCTCTTGACCGTCCGAAAGATTTGCTCGTCTGGTCCATCCCTGTTTAGCACTGAAGGCCAAAAAGCTTTTGAAACTCTCTTGAAAGGTTTTTCGTAAATCGGACGAAGAAGAAAAACGGGCAATGGTGACACCGTCCGGGTTGGTGACAGCGTTGATATTTTCGAGGAATTTCTGCAAACGGGCATCCCGCTCCCCCGAAGGGCTTCGTTTCTCGAATACCAAGCGAGGAATTCCACATGCCTGAGCTAATTCAAATTCTTGGATCGTGTACGGACCATAGTTCTTCCAAAATACCCCCACATACAAGTGTGAAGCCTTAAGCTCTTGAGAGAATGTTTCCTCATGGTTCCAGGGCCTCGCTTTGGCATCATCTTCGTATAGAAAGGGATGATATCCTTCTTCTTCTATGATTGTGGTGATGATGGCCCGTTCCTCCCTCATCTCTCCCATGGAGGAGCTGATAAACACCCGATATGTTCCATGTTCAGAGGCCATCGTGTTGAGAAACTCCTTAAAAGAGGTGTAGGCCCCCAAGCCCTTCATCGGGACTTTTAGGACTTTTTGAGGAACCCTGGAGATGAAATGAGGGTTGGCCTTCCATGGCATTGACCATTGATTACTCGGAGGGTTTATTGTGCCATGTTCTAAGAGAAATGTAACCTTTTTCTCGAGCTACTCTAGGTGCCCCTGGTCGCACGGTCAACGAGTACACCTTCACGAAGACCGAAATCACTGACCAAACAGGTATTGAACCCGAACGTTTCCATGAACCGCCTCAGGATCATCGTTCCAGCCACGATGACGTGCTCTCTCCCCTTTTCAAGACCCGGCATTCTCAAACGTTCGACGGCAGTTTTGCCAAGAAGTTGTTTTTCCAGATCCATGATCATGTGAAGGGTGAGTTCAAAATTATGGACTCGTGCGCGTTCATATTTCTCTAACTCTTGAAGCATGGATGCTAATGTGGTGATCGTACCCGCAGTTCCCACGAGTGGCACGGAGGGAAGGTTTCCGAATGCCTTTACTACCTCCTTCATTTGGACATCAATACATTCTTCAGCCGCATGAAGATCTTCAGGGGAGGGTGGATCATGAAAGAGGGTCCGCTCCAATAGGCGAACGACCCCTAAATCCAATGAAATGACTTTCGGGGAAGAAGGTTCTTGGGCCAAAATACATTCGGTACTCCCCCCACCGATATCCAGGCCCATAAAATGGGTGACGGATGGAGGCAACCCATATCGAATCCCCAAGAGGGTCCGTCGGGCTTCCTCCTCTCCGGTCAACACCTCCACCTCCCAACCCGTTTCTTTTCGTATCCGGGTTAAGAATTCCAGCTGGTTCTTCGATTCTCGTACCGCACTCGTGGCCACCACCACCATCGCGTCTAAGGGTTGACCCGCCATTTTCTCTTTCCACTCTTTGAGCGTTTCTACGACTCGATCCATTGCCTCAGAGGATAGTCGTTTACCTCGATCCACTCCCTCTCCAAGACGCAAAATCCTTCGATCAGTTTCCAATTCGGTATATTCATGAGGAAGGTTGACCTCCGCCACCAATAATCGGCAGGTCAAGGTTCCGATATCAATCCCTCCTAATCTCATGCCTAGTTCATACTCCTCTTTAAGACAACATTCGGAAATTTGGGACAATCAACTCTTGAATTTTCGATAAAAAACCAAATTATGTGGACAAGAGAAAGTCTGTTCACTGCTTTTCCAAGCCAAGATTCCTGTGATAGGATTTATTCCTGATTGCAATGACCCTCCCTTGGAGGCGTTCCGGGTAACTTACAAAAGGAGAGCAGAATGGCGCAAATTCATTGTTGTAAATGCGATAAAGACGGTGAGGTGATCACTGACAATTTATTCATGGGAAAGCTTGAGGAGGAAATCAAGCAAAAAGTCTGTCAAACCTGTTGGGATGAATGGGCAGGACCGGGTGGAACCAAGACCATGGTCATTAATGAGTATCAATTAAATTTGGGCGATGCCAATGCCCGAGAAACCTTGAAAAAGCAGATGCGTGTCTTTTTAAAATTAGATGGCGAACAAACTGAATTCAAGGATTACCGTCACTAAACCTCCTCAGAAGTTCTGACTCTTCCTCCTATATTTCCTTAATTTTACTCTGATGCCTTTGACACCATTCCCACGCCTCTTATCTCTGTGATTACTTGAAGGTTCTCCAGAAGCACGGTAGGATGATTGTATGGAAACTCCACTCGGAAAAGGCATCTTTCTCATCGCCACACCGGCGCTTCGGGATCCAAACTTTCGACAAACGGTCATTCTGCTGTGTGAACATGGACCAGAAGGTGCTCTCGGCATCGTGCTTAATCGACCGACCGAAATGAATATTACCGAAGTCCTTCCGCAAATGCCTATTCTCGAAGGGCAACCTCATCGTGTCTTTTCGGGTGGCCCGGTTCAAAAAGACAGCCTGCTGGTCCTCTATCGTTTAAACGAGGAAATCGAGGATACCCATGCCGTCATGGAAGGAGTTTACCTCGGTGGGAACATGGACACCCTCAAACGGATTCTTGAGGGACCGGAGGAAGAAGAGTTTTTTCGCGCGTTTATGGGATACTCCGGATGGGGACCGGGACAACTCGAAAACGAGATGGAAAACGGATCCTGGTTGACCATGCCCGCTCAAACACATTTGGTTTTCGAAGACAACTTACAAGAATTATGGGCGGAAGTCCTTAAAACCTTCGGTGAGGATTATTCCATCTATGCCCAAATGCCTGTCGATCCTAGCCTGAATTAACCCGTTCTTTTTTCCCGGTGATCTTTTCCGGGGTACAATCCTCCACTGATCAGTCTATTTGCTTCAAGTCTTCGGGAGTACGGACCCACGTCGCCGCATCGATCAACAACCATGTTTCTCCCGTCGTGGGAACCTTCTCAAGAGAAAGATCTCTATAGGGCACTGAAAGTCGTCTCTCCTCCCACGGCCCGACCACATGGTTCGGCCCAAGGTAGCGAAAGACATGAAAGATCCGACTCCACCAAGAAGGAGAATGCCCCCCTTGTAACTCCAAGACAACCCCGGGCTTGGTACATCTCACAACTTTACCTTCACCCTTCCAAAAGGTACGCCCTGGGGAGCACTCACCGGTCCGTTGAACGATCGCGATGTGGATGACCTGATTGATTCGTGCAAGAAGCCAATCTTTCACTGTTTCCACATCGGCTTGACTGTGGCTCATACAGACTTCAAACCTTCTTCCTTTCTGATCTCTTTTCTCTCTCTATCATAAAGAAGTTTTATTGATAGACAAAGTTTTTTCACTTTTGCCTTCCCACGAGACCTAAGGGCGATTCTTTGATAAGGTTTGGGATATGACAACTCCACCTTCACACGAGTCTTGGATTAAAAATTTTGCGGGTCTTCTTTTCGGCCCCAAAATGCTGATCATGTTGTTGACCGGCTTTTCCTCTGGTCTTCCTCTCCTCCTCACCGGCTCTACTCTCAAGTTCTGGATGCGAGAAGAGGGTTTGGATTTGACCACCATCGGATTTTTTGGGTTGGTAGGGTTGCCCTACACCTTAAAATTTCTCTGGGCCCCTATTATGGACAAAATCATTCCTCCCTTTGGTGGCCGCCGACGGGGATGGATGTTCATTACCCAGATCACTCTGATGATTGCAATTGCCTCATTAGCTTTCACCAAACCCTCCCTGCATTTAACCGCTATCGTTCTGTTATCCCTTTTCGTGACGTTTTTCAGCGCAAGCCAAGACATTGTCCTTGACGCGTATCGCCGGGAATTTCTCAGAGAAGAGGAGTTGGGAATTGGGTCTTCAATTTTCGTCAATGGTTATCGAATAGGAAATTTAACATCCGGAGCCTTAGCTCTAGTACTTGCTGACTTCCTGTCCTGGCCTGCGGCATACATCACTATGGGGATATTCATGATGGTTGGAGTAATCACCACCCTCTTTGCCCCAGAGCCAACAATCGGCACCGCGCCCCCTTCATCCTTTAAAGAAGCATTCTTGGGTCCTTTCTTGGAATTTTGTCAAAGACCTGCTTGGATGACCATTCTCTTGTTTATCTTGTTATATAAAATCGGGGACAGCATGGCTTCTGAGATGTTATCCCCATTTTTTGTAGATTTGGAGATCTCAAAATCGATGGTTGCCGGCATCGTCAAAACATTTGGGTTAGCCGCAGCCATTTCAGGAGGCATCATCGCCGGATTAGTGGTCTACCGATGGGGGCTCATTCCCTCCTTATATGTCTTCGGTTTCCTTCAAATGATTTCGACGGCAGGCTTCGCAGTTCTAGCTATAGTAGGAAACCAACCACTTTTATTAACAGTCGTGATTGCATTTGAAAATCTCACTGGAGGGATGGGGACGACTGCCTTTGTGGCCTTTATGGCCCATATCACCAATAAACGGTTTACGGCCACTCAATATGCACTGCTGACGAGTTTCATGGGAATTCCCCGAGTGGTGGCGGGGGCTGGGACAGGATTGTTGGCTACCTGGCTTGGGTGGGAAGGATTCTTTTTTCTTTGTACCATGATTGCTATACCCGGTCTCCTCTTGATTCGAAGGCTTCACCACATGGCCTCTTCCCCCGCTTCAGAAATCGTTTCCTCTTCTCCGCCGACCGTTTCACGTAAACCGACGTAGATGTTAGGGAATACAAACAGGAACGGCGACCAGAGCAAGCTCCAGTCGCCGTTCTTGTGGAGGCGCACGATGGCGTGCACGCTATGGCGAGGCTCTCACCTCCCCCATCTTGAAAAACTCTTGCCTCCTGCTACTTCTTTTTCCCCTTTCCTCCTCCATTTCCACCTCCTGGGTTATTCCCGCCACTCTCATACATATATCTGACGGTTCCGGGATTAGGTGATCTGTGCCCAACTTGATCAACGGCATAGACCTCATACATATTTTCTGTGGTCTGAGAAAAGTTTGCGTCCTTATAGCTTATGTCTGTGGTAGAACCCAGCATCGCTCCGTTCCGATAGATGACGTAATGAGCCACTCCGGTCCCGGATCCGTCGTCGGCCGGGCCCCAGGAGACTTGCACCGCCCGATTCCGGCGTTTTCCAGTCAGCTGAGCTGAAACTTCAGATGGCGAAGTTGGACCAGACAGGTCTAATTGGAGTGCAACCGTACCTTGTCCTGCGTGCTCAGGGATGGAATCAGCAATACTGACCACAATCGGGTAGGTCCCATCTTCAGCGCCTCCGACTTGCATCAGGATATCCGAGGTACCCTGCTCACCAGACGAGAGGGTCAAGGTCGGATGGGTCATGGTGCTGCCTAGGGTCGAGCCCACCGAAATGGACCACGTACTCGGTTGGCACCACGGATTATCGTTATTCGTGACTTTCAGACTATACGGTTGCACGCTACTGGCATCGATCACCATTTGGTCATTAGGACTCAATTGAACCGTGGGTACTCCAACGACACAGGTGTTCAACGCCAATTCGAGAGAGGCATCGGCCTGTGCTACATGAGTCGTGCCTCCCCCATCCGAATCCGCTACCTGAATGGTGATTGAATAGAGCCCATTAGACATCTCTTCCACATCCATGTTGACCGAGGTGGAACCTGAGGTCCCAGGATTCAAGTGCAACGTGGGATGAGTGACCGTCCCAGGCACAGAAGAGGACAAGCCGATCGTCCAATTCGTTGGAGGGCATACGGAACTATCGGTATTGTTGACCGTCACCGTGTAGGGTTGAAGCTGCCCCACATGAGAGATAATCTGCGACCCTGGGGTCACCGAAACTTCAGGAACTCCCAACACACAAGTCGCCACGTTAACATCCACCGTCCCCGTAGCTTGCGCATCATGCATGGCTTCATTACTCTGCAGATCGGAAACGTTGACCGTCACCGTGTAGGGCCCATTCTCGACCTCTCCGACATTCAACGTTACGACTGTCGTTCCTTGCCCTTGAGGGTTCACCGAAACAGTCGAATCCTGGACGCTCCCGGTAATTTCCGGGACCACTTGGCCTTGGGCATCCTTAATAGCATCCAATGAAACGTGATAGGAACTACTTTCACATTCCGTCGTATCACCATTCGTAAGCATCACCGTATAAGAAAGCGATTGATTATGCGCGTTCACTTCTTGCGTGCTCGGCGTCAGGGCCACCTGAGTATTGCCCATTTGACAGGTTCCCCCAAAGCTAATATCGACGGTCACAAAGTTGGCATTATTCTCTACCTGGGTAATGGTGAGATTATTCTCCGCATCATAGAATTCATACAAACTCGGATCGCTAAAGTCACTCTTCAGGACTTTGACGAAATAGGACCAGTTGTTCGAAGCCTCTCCTCGATGAATATTAACACCCGTCGTATACGTTGAGGACATGCCAGAATCTTTTCCGGTCTTTTGACGGTAGGACAAGTAATAGGGTCTCCCGATCGAAGGCGTAATTCTTAAAATTTGAGGATCGCTGCTGGCCTCAGGGGCGGTCCCCAGAGGGGCAAGGGTGTATTGTCCTGCATTGGTCACATCCACGATTTTATCCTGCAAGTCATTCCGATCAAACCATCCCACTTGATCCACGTGGACACTATTGAGCTTCCGTTTAGAACAACAATATCCCATGAGATCCGACGTATCTCCGTATTCCACGTTTTTTATCCCGTCGTTATCGGGATCGGTCGCGGCATGATGCCATCCGATGTTATGTCCCAACTCATGGGCAAAAGCGATAGGATCGATTCTGGTGCTCCATGATTTTCTCACAGAGGTACTGCCATAGCTCCCCACCTCCCCTAAGGCAAGCCACCCACACCCTGAAATGGCTTTGGGGGGAACCACATACAACTTATGATGATATCCGTTTAAACTCACTGGCGATGCCGCATCGGCCTGAGAGGCAATGGTTCGGTAGGCACAGGCTTCCGATGAATCGTAAGGCACCGTAACCAGGAACACATCCGTCGAGGCACTTCCAGAAAAGGTCACCTGTCCGAAGGAGGCCTCTTCGTACGCACTATTCACTGAAAATTGCACGGGATCGTGCATGGCGGCTCCTGAGCTATCGACGTGAGCCTGTGTATACGGGGACGCCCCCTGGCTCGCATAATCTACTCCTGACATGTTGATCACAAAGGTGACGGTCTTTCGGTCTCCGCTCGTCGCGGCAGCGGCATTCCCCTCAACCGTCGTTGAGCTACTGTCTCCGTCTAACGCGGCCACCTCCGTCACCCAGACTTTGCCCTTGGCCCCTTTCCCGCGGACTTTCACTTTTTTCCCAGTATGAAGAAACTTTGGTGGCTCTCCCTCAAAGATCATCTCGACGATATCTTTCACATCCTTTGAACCTTTGGGATGCAGGAAATACGCGAACCGAGACTTCTCCGGAATGATCTCATCGATATGAACCATGGTCACATCCCCATCCATAAGGACAGGCTTAGCATGGTCTGGTGGTGCCCCCAACGTTCCCACAGGTTGCAACAACACCCACATTAACCCCATGGTGCCAAGCAAAAACTTTCGACTTGCCCGAAAGCCAACCTTCGATAAAGCGAAAAAATTTCTCCGCTTTTCACTGGAATCATGGATTCCCATAGACAACCTCCCTCAATGGAAATGGGGGCAGACGTGGGTGGCCAAAAAAGAGGAGGGGGTGCGCTTGCCTATCGCGCCAAAGGGCCATCACCCGGCAATCCCGCTATCTGGATATGACTCCAGACCGGAGACTTTGCGTCACCACCTCTCGGTGGTTTTGCCCAAGAAACAGATAATGGTGAATAAGGTTACAGTCGATACAATTATCGGCAGCACCCGGAAAAACTTACCCGGATTTTTTTTGACAAATCTAAGGCGGGACAAAATTCACACAGAACGGGCTGAAACACCCAATGAGACGAGCGGCCTCGAAAGGTTCCTTTTTTCCCCTCAAATTTGCGGGTACGGAAAACATCAGAACATGAGAGAACAAGAAAAAGGTTGGAGAAATCTACTAAAACGGCCAAAACGAAAAGGAAGGAGCTTCAGGTGGGTCCTGGACCATATACCGTTCCAAGGTTCCATCCTGATTCATCGCGACGTGAAGAACTTGGGTCGCCCGCTCTCCTCGCCCTACATTCATCGAAGGAGTCACCGGGATGAGAAAACGGAATAACCAACCAAAATTTACCCTTAAGGTTTTTGTGTCTCCGTAACGGTACCGAAATACCATACCTTCCTGTTTCCGACCAATCGAGTCAGGAGCCCCTAACACCCGAACCACATCCTGGAGAGTGCTTTCACCAGGGCTTAAGCTCTTTAGGGTTTCTGGAGCGATAGGCTGATTCACGACAATCCGACGGAAGTCACAACCATACCCCAGGCAAACACACATCAACAGAATGACCAGAATGCTCTTCATCAACAGATTCTAGTAATATATGCCTTTTAAAAAGGCCAAATTTGAAATTCCAAATCTTTGGTCCGGTTTCCGAACACCACTTCTTCCACGATTCCTTTCTCATCAAAAAAGACCCATAGGTTATCACTTCCCACATTTAATCGGGAAAAAAACAAGAGCCAGCCGAACTTACTATCGAATCGTCGATAATGAAAGATTTCATGTCCATTGGCTTCCACGATCTCATCGGGAGCTCCGAATTCCCTGGCTACTTCTTCACGAGTGGATTGGCCTTTTTGTAAATCCTGAATTCGTTCTTCGGAAAAAGGCTGACCGACTTCTCCCCGCACAAACGCACAACCTGACGTAATTATTAAGATAAGACAAATCAACAGAGACCGAATTCCAATACCTGATGTGCTGTTATAATTTCTTGAAGACGGTTGCACATTACACATGCATTTACTCCCTTATTTTGTCAGTGGTTTTGGGAAACCAGGGGATAAACCGGCTGGTGACTCGTTGGTACTGACGATAATCATCTCCACGAGTTCGAAGCGCTTGCTCCTCAACCCATGGAATCCCCGTAATCCACAACAAACAGGCCATCATCGTGAGTGGCCATACCATGGCCAATATCCACCAGGACAGGCCAAATGCCATGGGAACGTATGCCCACCAGTACAGGCATTCAAAAAAATAATTGGGATGCCGGGAATACCTCCAAAGACCCGTTCGCAAGGTCTTTCCTTTGTTCGTTACCTGGGAGCGAAACCATTCCAACTGGCGATCAGCGATCGCCTCACCCCAAAATGCTACAAGAAATATCCCAACTCCTAGCCCATCCGACCACCGAAGGCCTTCAGAGGGATGCCCCATGATCCAGCATAATAGGCCAGCAAAGCCAAGGCAGGCCACTACTTGAAACTGGAACCAGAGAAACAACCCAATAGGTTCCCAAGACCCTAATAATTTCCGGAATTTTTGGTAACGCGGATCCTCCGCATGACCCCACACCCGATTCACCAGTAAATGACCACCCAAACGAAAGGCGTAGGCACTCGCCATTCCCATGATGATCATTCGTCGTACGGGGCTTCCTTCACTTGCGACCCCACACATCATAACCACAAGCCAAAATCCCAGGCAAAAACCGACATCCGCCAGAGAAGCATTCTGAATTTTAAGATGAAGGAGCCATAACAGGACAAAGAGCCCCATGAGGCCAAATGTCACCAAGAGGAGTTCCTGGGAAGAGGGAAGAAGCAAGAGCATCGATATGGGCGATGAATCTCTAGAAAAACGAACGCACCCCTTAAATGTTGGGGAGAGGAGGCTAATTTGCGCCTAAAGATAAGGGACTTTGAATCGCCTCATTCTCTGTGATTGGAGTCAGATTCACTTCTGGCAAAAACACACGATCACCTGAAATACTTCCCTCTTGAACCAAAAATTCGCGAATCTGATGCGCCCGTTCTTTGGCCAATGTACGAAGTTCTTCTTTTCCCACGGCACGATCTTCAAGAAGACGCCTTTTCATGGCCTCAGCCGTAAGGGGCTCCCCCTTTTTCTGTGAACCATCATTTTCCACAGACCCGTTGGTGGGCGAAGAAATCGGAGGCCCAAATTTTTCCGTATAGAATTTGGTAAGATACGTTTTTTCTTCCTCTTCTGTTAATTCAATCTGATCGACCGACGCCGGTGGTGACTCTGACGATGGGGTCGGATTTAAAAACTTGGCCTTCTGCATGAGCACCCGAAGCTCTTTTTCGGCGATGGCTTTTCCATCAAGTTGTGGATCCGCTGCACCAGTCACTTCCAATCGAAGACCGGGTCGATCATTGAGAGCTTTGGCCAAGGCCGACAACTTTTCTTGCTCTGTAGCCGGAATATCCTCAACACCAGGTGAAAATTCAACGTACTGTAAGGCTTCTTCGCCACCTTCGACCAAACTTCCCACCAACCCTCCGACCATGTTAAACGGAGAAGCGGCCACTTTGGTCAACAGGTTTCCTAAAGCTTGAAAGATCAGGCCCCAATAACTGAATTCCGGATCATCTAAATTCCCCCGAATGGGCAGGTCTATGTGTATTTGACCTTTTCGATCCTTGAGGAGTGCCAAAGCCAAAGGAATGGGCAATGATGGGGCATCGGGACTATCCGTCGCCGCTCCCATGGCAATCTGGTCCACCAGAACTTTATTCTCCCCGACTAACACGTGCTCAGCAACTTTGTAGTCTAAGTCCAAAAACAGTTTCCCCTTATTGATGGGATAGCCGGCAAACTTGCCTGAATAAGGAGACACCGTCGTTAAATTCAGATTCTTAAACGTCAGATGAAGGTCCGTATAGGCATCCTTACTCAAGGGGTTAATCTTTCCTTTGATGGTAAATGGGGAATACCGGTCAATTTTCCCCGCCAAGTCTACGTCGGCCTTGGCAATTTGCTGAGACGAGAGGCCCCTTATCGTCCCGGACAACTCTTCAATCCGAGTGGTAACAGAAGGAGAGATGGATCGGTCGGCAAATTGAGCATGAAGCTTGTCGAGCAAAATGGTATCAATTTTAATCGGAGGTCCCGGCGCGCCTTGGGAGCCTTTCGAAGATGCCTGGACTTTTTCTTCCTTATCTTTACTTGACTGTCCTGGAGGAGAGAATAACCGTCCAAGATTCATCTCACCATCAGCGTTCAGAGCCAGATGGATACTGGGGTTACGCAAGACAATTTTTTTTGCCTGAACACTCGTGGGAGTCACCTTCACATCCAAATGTTGTAAGGAAAGAGCATCCCATTTCATGAAGGGTTTGGACACGGTCGGATCCGTCAAAACAAGTCGTGAGAGATTGACCGATCCGGCATATGCTACCTGAGGTTGGGCGGATGATCCGGTTTGAAAACGTGTCTTTCCTTCCAAGTTTACTGCCCCCTCCTGTACATCGAATCGAACAAACGGCGACAAATAGGGTTGGAAGGGCTTCAAGCCGATATCCTTGAGCGTCAGGGCGAGATGTATATCCAACGGTTCGATGTTAAGACTCCCTTTGGCCTGAACGTTCCCTTTCCCATTCAACACAAACGTTAAATCTACGGGAAGTGGGCTTTCCAGCGTCGTTGAGATGCCAGAAGTATGGAAGTTTCCGGAGTCAATGGCGATTTTCACGGGAAAAGCCGGTTGTTGATCCTCAAAGCCCACTGAAAAGTTTCTCAAGTTGAACGTCTGCACATTCACCACCCAGGGTTCTTCCTTGGAAGGTGGTGGCTCGGCGGTTTCTACAGACACAATCTTTTCTCTCGACTCACCCTTAATTGGTGCAAAAAGGGTTTGGTAGTTCATCACCCCATCCGCATCGATCCAGCCGATGAACCGTGGGTCTTGGATATCGACTTTAGGAATCATGACCCGTTTCTTCGGCACGTCAATGGAGATATCCTCTACAGCTAAGCTCGGAATAGATATAACCGGGTCTTCAGCACCTAACTCCCGAATAGCTAAATCTTGAAGAGTGACGTTTCCTTCTTGAATTTGCGTATCGAATCCCCTCTCCGTGTTCTTCATACGATAACGTCCTTGTACGGAAAGGGTTCCTTGGGAAATCTCAAATCGAAAGAGGTCCTCTAAGTAATCCCAGAAGTGATCCAATCGAATACCATCTAGCGCTAAAGTTCCCTCTGAAGACACCGGCTCTAATGTCAAAGACCCCTCCCATTTCAGACTCTCACCGTCGTCAAACTCAGCTGAAAGTTTGTAGGGATTCGCTTCTCCGGGTCGGGTACTAAAATTCTCCAAATCCAGGTTAATCGGGACCATGTGAGCCACGAATGGATTCCGGTGGGAAAAGTCTCGAAATTCGACCAGCCCTTGCTGGATAGAGAGTTTATCGATAGCGACCTGAGGTAGCCCCTGGGGTTTTTCCTCCTCAATCGGTCCTGAATCCGGCTCGGTTTCCTCCGAATCCAAGTCCTCCATCAAATCAACGATATTCATGGAACTATCCGGACGGACCTCGACCAAACCATAGGGCAACACCAACCGAATTTCGGAAAAGGTATAGACTTGCCTTATCAGGGATGCCAATTCAAAATCGACAAACAACTCATCAAATCCGACTATTGGCTTCCCATCCTCTTCGAGAATATCGAAATGTTCCACCTGCAGCGTCAGTAAAAATGGGTTAAATTTGGCATCCTGTATGGAAACCTGTCGCTGAAGTTGTTCTTGGAGTTGGGGTGGAAGCTGAGTTTTAATGGCCCAAGGAATGACAAAAAATCCCACCACCGTATACAGAAGTACCAGACTCACAAGGACAACTAGTATAATTTTGAGCGGTCGACGCATAAAAAGATCTGGGTTCGAATACCGACGTCAGAAGGAGAAATGAGGGGGGTCGCACATCACTCAGACTGAAGGAAGAAAGGGTAATAACTAACCGGTCTACTAATGATACCTTTCTTGTTTCATCAGAGCTAGCCCATTCAATACGCAGTTTTCCAATACCTGGCTCCGTGTCACTCGCCAACTGGAATGGGATTGCCCGAAGAATCTTCTGTGTTTTTAACCAATACCTGGGTTATATCGGCCGTTTCTCCCTTCAATCTGAAATACGACCGACTTCCTTACTCATCCCCACTTTAAGGATAAGACCATGTCCAACTTCGGACTCAATTCCTCCCTAATACACAACGACTTACAGCCTTTATTACGTACCTTTACTGAAATGTTTTTCTTGACAGGGTCAAAGATTATTCAATATGATCTTGAGTTTGTTTAAATTACTGGCTTTGGCAGTGGGCCACCATCCATGTTTACCTCATTAACAGATAAAATTGAGAGCATTTTCAAGCAGTTACGTGGGCAAGCTGTTCTGACCGAACAGAATATTACGGATGCCCTGAAAGAGGTTCGTCTCGCCCTCCTGGAAGCTGACGTTAACTTCAAAATTGTCAAGGACTTTATAGAAAAGGTCCGTGAAAAAGCCGTAGGGCAGGAAGTTCTCAAGAGTCTGACTCCGGCACACCAGGTCGTCAAAGTTGTCTGGGAAGAGTTACGGGACTTACTCGGGCACACCCACAGCGCCCTCCACCTTTCGCCTCAACCTCCGACCGTGATCATGATGGTTGGGTTACAAGGATCGGGAAAAACCACCACAACCGGTAAATTAGCCAACCATTTCAAACAAGATGGAAAACGGGTGTTACTCGTCGCTGCCGACCCCCGCCGTCCTGCAGCAGGGGATCAATTGGCCGCATTAGGGACGGAATTGGAAGTCCCTGTCCATCGAGGGGAAAATGAAGGTCAAGCGGAGGCTCAGGCCGTCCAAACCTGTCGGGATGGGGTCGTCCGGGGCAAAGAGCATGGCTATGACCTGATTCTTCTCGATACCGGAGGACGACTCCACATCGACGAAGCACTCATGCAAGAATTGGTCGATATCAAGCAAGGCGTTCAACCACAAGAAATCCTCTTAGTTGCCGACTCCATGACCGGACAAGAAGCCGTCTCCGTCGCGGAGCGCTTCAATGAATCCCTTGGACTCACGGGGGTCATCCTCACCAAAGTGGAAGGGGATGCCAGGGGAGGAGCGGTCCTTTCGGTCCGGGCCGCCACGGGAAAGCCCATTAAGTTTTTAGGAGTTGGGGAAAAACTGGATGCCTTGGAGCCCTTTCATCCGGATCGAATGGCCTCCCGCATATTGGGTATGGGTGATGTCCTCACGCTCATCGAAAAAGCCCAGGAAAGTATCTCTCAAGAAGAAGCCCAAGCATTGCAAAAAAAGGTCACCAGTAATACCCTAACTTTGGAAGATTTTCGTGACCAGATTCAACAAGTGAACAAGCTGGGGTCCTTCGATCAAATTCTGGACATGCTCCCTGGTGGGCAAAAGATGAAGAACATGATGAGTTCAGCCAGCACCGGACAGGCGCCAGTCCCCGAAAAAGAGATGAAACGGGTGGTGGCCATCATCGATTCCATGACCCCCAAAGAACGACGGGATCATACGATCCTGAACGGGAATCGAAAAAAACGAATCGCGAAAGGCAGTGGGACCTCCGTACCGGAGATCAATCGGCTCATCAAACAATTTTTAGATGCCCGCCGCATGATGAAGTCGCTCGTGGGTGGGCAAATGCGAATGGGAAAGGGGAAAAAACGGCGGAAGTTGATCCGGGCCATCCACGGTCGTTAAGCCCTCATCCAAGACGTTGTGCTTTCCTGAGAATCACTCATTACTTACCTAAAGGAGAGAATTGTGGCAGTTCATTTACGATTAACCCGCATGGGCCGACATAAACGGCCATTTTACCGAGTAGTGGCGACTGACTCCCGAATGCCACGGGACGGCCGTTTTCTTGAAGTCATCGGAACCTATGACCCCTTGAAGGAAACCGAAAAAGCCTCCTTCAAAGAAGACCGGGTTCTGGATTGGTTGAAGAAGGGGGCACAGCCCACAGATTCCGTTCGCGCCTTATTGCGTCGGACTGGAGTCTATCAAGCACTTCGGGAATCCAAGCAAGCGAAGAGCTAGGAGCCGACTACACCAAACCCGATTACCCTGAATTTCTCGGGCAACCGGGAACAGGGCATCTCGCTCACCGGGAAGAGATAGGCATATTCCGTGGTTACCCAGTCCCAACATCAAGCTCCTCTGGTCACCATCGGTCGAATACTTAAGCCCTTTGGTGTGAAAGGTGAAGTTCGGGTTGAATCATTAACTGACGTACCCGGACGATTTGAAATGTTAACCGACGTCACATTGGAATTACCCGGAGGACAAATGATAGAGACCACCGTGACCACGGTCAGAAAAAACGGACGTGGATACCTTCTCGGACTATCCGCATTTTCGTCCCCTGAAGAGGCGTCTTCGTTCCGTGGCTCTTGGATACAGGTCCCGGTGCATCCTCATCTCCCAAGAGAAGAAGGCGTGTATTATCAGTATGAATTAATCGGGCTCGAAGTACAGGGGCCAGATGGAGAAGTGCTAGGAACACTGGAAGAAGTCATGGAGTACCCGCAACACCACGTATTGGTCATTCGCAATGCTCGAGGAGAAATCCTGATTCCGGCCAGCAAGAAGACCATTGAAGTGATCGATGTCGAAAACAAGGTTCTTCGGTTACGATCGAAAGAATGGTGGGACATCACGAATGCGTTGTGAAATTTTGACATTGTTTCCGGATCTGATTCGATCGGTTACGACGCAAAGCATGATGAAACGAGCTCAAGAGAAGGGCCTGCTGACCATCGGCATCCATAACCTCCGCGACTATACCCATGACGCCCATCGAACCGCCGATGATACACCCTATGGAGGAGGTGGGGGCATGGTGATGAAAGCAGACCCGATTATTCAGGCGATCTCCCACCTGGCTCCAGATAGGGACCGGGTGAGACTGCTAATGCCATCCCCCCAAGGTATTCGGTTCTCGTACCATTTGGCCCATGAACTCAGCCATGACACTCGCCCGCTGATCTTTATCTGTGGGCATTACGAAGGGATCGACGATCGAGTCAGAAGTCTTCTGCCCATCGAAGAGGTGTCCATCGGAGATTATGTCCTAACCTGCGGAGAACTACCGGCCCTGGTCATGATCGATTCAGCGATGAGACTTATTCCAGGGGTCTTGGGCGCCCCTGAGTCCGCGCAACAAGACTCCTTCGTGGAATCCCTGTTAGACTTTCCCCATTTTACCCGTCCAGCAGAAATTCAAGGACACGGTATTCCGGATGTGTTAATTTCAGGCAACCATGAAGCTATACGACGTTGGCGTCGGAAGGAATCTTTACGCCAAACATTACTCAAACGACCCGATTTACTTGAGCATCATATTCCGACTTTAGAAGATTCGGAATTACTCAAAGAAATTGAACAAGAACATGCCTCGGCATTCCCGCAGTTCCCGAGAGCATAAAGAAGGAGGAGACTCGCATGAACACACTACAACGTATAGAACAATCCTTAACCCAAGGCCCAGAGACATTCTTTGAAATTGGCGATACGGTCCGGGTCAAGGTCCGGGTCGTAGAAGAGCGAGTCTACGGGAAAAAGAAAGAAGAGGAAAAAGAACGGATTCAGGTCTTCGAGGGCTTGGTAATCGCCCGACGTGGCCGAAAGGGGGCCGAAACCTTCACGGTTCGTAAAATATCCTTTGGGGTTGGGGTTGAACGCATTTTCCCTCTTCACTCTCCCAATGTCGCCGGGATCGAAGTCGTGAGAAAGGGAAAGGTCCGGAGAGCCAAACTCTATTACCTACGGGACAAAAAAGGGAAAGCCGCCAAAGTGACCGAACGGGAGTTTTCGCGCTCGGGCAAAACCAAAGCACCAAAAGCCGAAGCACAAGTCCAGGAGGCCCCGGCTGAATCCTCCGAAAAGAACGAGGAAAGTTCAGATTAAAGGCCCTGGGGTCTTGGGAGCTACCGTCATCGCGTACACCCTCGCACCTGAAAAGGTATGGGTCTCACAGACTTTTTTGAAGAAACAGCCAGAGCCTGTGGATTCCGTCGGATAGCAGGTCTGGATGAGGCCGGACGTGGTCCCCTCGCGGGGCCGGTTGTTGTTGCCGCCGTAATCCTGCCTCGTCTCCGCTCTTTTCCCCTTCTGGATGACTCCAAACTTATTTCTCGAGAGGACCGCCAACACCTTTACGATCTCATTACTTCTCAAGCCCAAGCCTGGGCCATTGGAGCGGGCTCCGAACAAGAAATCGATAGGCTGAACATCCTGGAAGCCACGAAATTGGCCTGCTGTCGCGCCTTGGCTTCTCTTTCCGCACAACCAGACTATCTCTTACTTGATGCTCTTCGACTCCCAATGATCCCCCTTCCACAACGGGACATCATCAAAGGCGATCAATTGTCGCCCTCCATCGCGGCCGCCTCTATCATCGCCAAAGTCACCAGAGATCGAATCATGGACACCTACCATCAACGGTTTCCCGACTATCAATTCCATATCCACAAAGGGTACCCCACACCCGACCATCTCGATCGATTACAGCAATTCGGACCCTGCGATGGCCATCGCCGGAGCTTCAAACCCGTACGAGCCCTGCTAGAACCGGTTGCATGTCCGTAGGGCCTTCTTCCCACCGATTTGGACAATCTGCCGAGACCATTGCCGCTCAATGGCTCCGAAAAAAAGGATACCGGATTTTGGAACAAAACCTTCGGCTTTTAGGAGGCGAACTGGATATTGTGGCCAAAGATCGCGAAACACTGGTATTCATAGAAGTCAAAGGGAGACGAACACAGTCTTTTGGTCACATTTCCTATGCCATCAATGATCGAAAAAAACGACAAATCATCAAATTGGCTTCCTATTATCTCTCAGAAAGAGGACTCACCAATCGACCCTGTCGATTTGACGCGATATTGGTAAATCTCTCAGGAGAGAGTACCCAGCAATTAACTCATGTACCCCATGCATTTGAGGTTTCCAGCTCGGACTGGCAATGGTAAGTTATAGGGATAGTCTCAAGTGAAAGAGTTGTCCCTTCTGTGAATCCATTCCACCCTCCACGATTAAATCGACGATTCATGACCCTCTGTCAGGCCTCCTCCAAGAAATTCCGGCCCGAAGAAAGGGACGATCCCCACATCGCATGATTCAATTATTTCATGTCACGAAATTCTATGAGGGGTGCTTAGCGCTTTCCGATATTTCCCTTCGAATTGATAAAGGAGAATGTGTCCTCTTGACGGGAGCGAGCGGGGCAGGAAAGACGACCCTGTTAAAATTGATTTTTGGAGCTGAGCATCCTGACGATGGACAAATTTTAGTCCAAAACCGGAACATCGCCCGCCTTCGCCGAACCGACATCCCCTATCATCGACGTACCATGGGTTTTGTCCTTCAAGACTTCAAGTTGCTCCCACAACGGACCCTCTTTGAAAATGTGGCTCTCCCGCTGATCATTCGAGGTTTATCGGCATTTGAATCCCGAAGAAAGGTCACTGAGGCGTTACGCGCTGTTGGGATGGAACACAAACAATCCACCATCGCCTCGGTCCTCTCCGCAGGTGAACAACAACGAGCTTGCATTGCCCGGGCCATCGTGAATAGCCCCATTATCCTTCTCGCAGATGAACCCACGGGAAATCTCGACCCACAACTCACCATGGAAATCGCAGATTTATTCAAAGCCATCAATGCCAGAGGGACCACGGTCATGATGGCGACCCACAACCAACAGGTCGTGGAACACATGAACGGACGAATTCTCCGGCTTGATTGTGGGCATTTGCTCTCAGACCAGGGAGCCTATGCATGAAACGCCTCTGGTATTTCATCCGAGAGGCTCTCACCAGCATTCGGACACACCAAACCAGCACGATTATCGGTATCCTCACCACAGCTTTTACGCTCACCAGTTTCGGGATCTTTCTCCTCCTCTACCATAATGTCCATAATTTATTGGGCCACATTCACCATAATATCCAGATCGTCGTCTACCCCAAGGACGGGCTCGGGCCAGATAAGCTTCAAGGACTGCAACAGTCCATCAACACCCAAGGTGTCATCGAATCTGTGACCCTGATTTCACAGGAACAGGCCTTAAAGGATTTCAAACGACAATTCCCGAATGAAGTCCATTTGCTCGAGGGCATCGAACACAACCCTTTTCCAGCCTCACTCGTACTCACATTACCCTCAACCGCTCCCTCCTCTGATGTAATTGCCCGACTGGTGAGTCGCTTACAGCAACATCCTGACGTCAAACAAGTGAGGTATAATAGAGACTGGATCGAACGTCTGACCCTGGTCGTGACCTATATTGAATGGGGAGCATTCATCGTGGGTATAATTTTAGCCTTGGCATCCATCACGATCATTGCGAACACCGTACAACTGGCCTTTTATACCCGGCAAGGAGAGATCGAAATCTTACGGCTGATCGGGGCCACCAACCTGTTCATCAGTATACCCTATTACATTGAGGGGGCCATTTTGGGGGCCTTAGGCGGTGGCGTGGCCCTTGGATTGCTTAGAGGGGGTTTTGAAGTTTTTTCACATAAGATGAGCGGATTGAATATAATCGGAGGATTTTCTTCAGTTTTGGAATTTTTCCCCATGACCTTTTCCCTCATGCTCGTCGGAGGGGGCATCGTACTGGGGTGCTTAGGGACATTCACCACCATGTGGAATGGGGTTCGGCTACGTCTATGAAGGATTGCCTCTCCTATCTGTTGATTGGATTCATCATCCTTGCCTCTCCTGGGTCGTTTTCCTCTCCTGTTTGGGGAGAGGATTCGAAAAATCTCAAAAAGGAGATGTCTCAGGAACGACAACGGCTGGAAAAACTGAATAAAGAAATAGCCGAGACCAAGAAAAAAGCCAGTCGCGTCAAGAAGAAGCATGGTTCCGTCTTGAAAACGATCGAAAAGCTCGATAGACGTCTCCTTAAACAAAAAAAGGCTAAAACCCGAATCAAAAAAGACCTCGTAGCTAAAGACAAAGAGATTGAAGCCCTTCGCGTGAAAATTGAAAAGTTAGATGAGGACGTCAACCGACAACAGGGGGCCGTATCGGCCCGACTGCGTCTGCTCTATACCGAAGGTCGCACCGGTTATCTCAAGGCCTTATTCAGCGCACAAACCTTCTCAGAAGCCGCCCATCGCCTTGAGTATGTCTCTTGGCTGGCTCAACAAGAGCACCGGATTGTCCGACAATTCCAGAAGGACCTCACCACCCTTCACACATTGCACCAACAAAAAAATCAGGCTCGGGACGATCTCCTTCGCCTACAAGATGAAACGAAGAAAACCATTCAAGAAATTTCCGGCATTCAAAAGAACAAGCGCACGGTATTGGTCAGCCTTTCGAAGGAAAAGGATACGCATGAGCGGATGGTCCAAGACCTCAAGCGATCAGCCGAGAAAGTGGATGGCATCCTTAAGGCTTTGGACAAACGATTTCAACTGGCTCGATCCCAACGGCGGAACGTTCCAGCCCGTCTTCCCTCCTTGGGATCGTTTCTCTGGCCGGTAAAGGGAAAAGTGGTGTCGTTTTTCGGACGACAAAAGCACCCAACCTTTGATACCTATGTCAATAAGAAGGGGATTGAAATTCGGGCCCGGGAAGGAAGTCCCATTCGATCCGTTTCTGCCGGGACCATCGTGTATGCGGATTGGCTCAAGGGCTACGGACTCGTGGTGATCCTGGATCATACCAATGGATTCTATTCTCTCTATGCCCATGCTTCGAAAGTCTTAGTGAAAGAGGGGCAGACCGTGAAAAAAGGCCATATTATCGGGGAAACAGGCGAAACGGGCGTTACGGACGAAAATACGTTATATTTTGAATTACGCAAGGGAACCAAACCCGTCGATCCACTGAAATGGTTAGTAAAGGGCCCATAATCGATTATCTGCTATAAAGGAACTTTCCATGTCACAAGAAAGATTTTCGACAGTCGTGATTTCAGGTTTAACCTTAACGGTGATATTTTTCGTCGGCCTGCTCATCGGAAAAGGTGAGGTCCGTACAGGATACGCTAGTGAATCGTATGAGGAGTTGCAGGTATTTGCGGAAGTGCTGTCGCAAGTCAAAAAGCATTACGTTGAGGAAACCCAGACCAAGGACTTGGTTCAGGGGGCCTTGCGCGGTATGTTGGCCGGACTAGACCCTCATTCTTCATTCATGACTTCAGATATGTTTAAAGAAATGCAGGTCGAGACTAAGGGAGAATTTGGAGGCCTGGGGATACAAATCGGGATAAAAAATAACCGACTCACCGTTATCGCCCCGATCGAAGACACTCCGGCCTTTGCCGCAGGTATCAAAGCCGGGGATACCATCGCGAAGGTTGACGACACCCCGACTAAAGACTTGACCCTGATGGAAGCGGTTCAAAAGATGCGAGGCCCCAGGGGCACTTCGGTCACCCTGACGGTCATTCGAGAGGGGGTGGAGGAACCTCTTCTGATTTCCATTACTCGAGACATCATCAAAATTCAAAGTGTTCGGTCGAAGTTTCTTGAAGGCAACCTCGGTTATGTCCGTCTGAGTCAATTTCAAGAGTCCACGGCTGAAGATCTCTCAAACGCCATCGAGGAACTTCTTCCGAAAAAAATTCAGGGGTTGATTCTCGACCTTCGCAATAACCCCGGAGGGTTGCTGACAGCTGCGGTCGGAGTATCGGAACAGTTCCTGGATGCCGGCCGGATGGTTGTCTCCATCCAGGGTCGAAACGGGAAAAAAGATGAATACCGCGCCAGGACCGGCAGCAAACATTATCAATACCCCATGATTGTGCTCGTCAATCACGGCTCCGCCAGTGCATCTGAAATCGTGGCTGCAGCGATGCAGGACTGGGGGAAAGCGGTCGTCATCGGTACCACCACCTTCGGAAAAGGATCTGTTCAAACGATTTTGCCCCTTTCGGATGGATCCGGACTCCGCCTGACGACAGCCAAGTACTACACGCCTAAAGGAAAATCCATCCATTCAATCGGCGTCCAGCCCGATATTGTGATCGACCCTAAAGTCGCGACAAAACCCAAAGCTGAAGAGACGGAAGCCAAAGGTCAAGAAACAGCACAACAAAATTCTTCTAAAGTCCCTGAAAGCTCAGAGGAGAAAACTTCAACCGAAGAAGACAAGGATAAGCCCGAAGCGGTTCCCCCTAACGATGTTCAACTGTTAAAAGCCGTAGAAATGTTGAAATCCTGGAAAGTCTTCAAACAACTCAAACCTGCGGCCTAACGAATTCTTAGGAATTGGGCCTATGTCCTGGTCGGGAAACAGACCAGGAGGCCTAACCAAAGGAAAGCCCTCCTGTCGGCGCTTTTCACCCGTCTCTTGCCCTTAATAGAAAAAAAGGGGGAAGACCAGCTGGGGTCAAAACTTGACAGAAACTACAGGTTAAGAACGATCGCGGTATTGGTTTTGGTGATACCGTCGACCCCTCGAAGTCGAGTCATCACTAAATCATTCAGTTCTTCCAACGTCTCAGCTTCTACGTATGCGATTAAATCGTGAGGGCCGGTTACCGGATACACAGACTTCACCCCTTGAATCCGCGTGATCGTTTTATACGCACTTTTGGTATGATGCCCGGTCGTATCGATGAGAACAAATGCTGAAATCGCCATAACTACCCTATTCTTCTAAAGTGAATCGATAATTTTTTCTCATTTCAATCGGCTTTCTTCCTCCGCCATTTTATCAAAGATCTCTTCCAGATCTTGTTCCTTGCAACCCAAATGTGGGGTCAGGAACATTTAATCCGCTTACTGCGAACCACCTTCAGGACCTCCTCTGTCGAACCCTGAAACCCTGGAAGCGTTCGCAATAAATGGGATTGCGCCAAGGCTTCCAAATCCTCCCACGTTTGGATACCCAATCGAAACACAAGGTCATGCACAACAGGCTCCGAAAATCCGGGAAGGTTTACCCATTCCTTCACATCTTCCGGCAAAGGGGTACGAAGTTCCTCATACGCACGAATCCGCCCGGTCTGGAGAAATTCTTCAATTTTATGAGCGAGATCTTTGCCAATACCATCTATAGTCTGTATTTCCCCCCGTCGTGCCATATCTCCAACATCTTCGGTCAGCGCACGAAGGGCCTCACTGGCGCGACGGTACGCTTTCACTCTAAAGGGATTGTCACCTCTTGCGGCGAGAAGACCGGCCATAGAGGAAAATATGGCGGCTAATTGATGATTGGCACTCTCCATGGATTTTGTCTCCGAGGAACAAAATCTACGACAGGTATTCTTTCTATCTATCCTCTCTATTTTATTCTAGGGGACTTCAACAAAACCAGGGAAATTATTCGATCCGGTCTCTTTTTCATGCGAAGTTTTTCTCCTCGGGTCGTTTTATTGACAAGAATTTCCGGAGTCCCGTAGGATGAATTTTGGTGTAGTCAGACCATGCTGTGAACATATGAAATCGGTCAAGAGATGCATGAATATCATCGTGAATGGAGAACCACAGGACGTTCAAGGAACTCTGACCGTTGAGGGTCTCCTTCAGTCTATGGATCTTCGTACGGATCGCGTGGCCGTAGAGATCAACCTGACGATCTTAGATCGATCCGATTTTCCAACCTGGAGTCTCAAGGACGGAGACAAGGTCGAAATTCTCAGTTTTATCGGTGGTGGAGCCCCTTTGACGTTCAATCAATAAGGATTACTATGGATCGCGACCCGTTAAACATCGCTGGAAGGGAGTTCAGCTCTCGCCTATGGGTAGGCACAGGGAAATACAAGGACTTTGAAGAAACCAGAACGGCCATTGAAGCGTCTGGAGCGGAAGTGGTGACCGTAGCGGTACGACGCGTTAATATCACGGACAACAAATCGGAAAATTTATTGGACTACATCGACCCGAAAAAATATACCATCCTTCCAAACACCGCCGGATGTTATACCGTCGAGGACGCCGTTCGTTATTCACGACTGGCCCGAGCTGCCGGAGTATCCGATTTGGTCAAGCTTGAGGTGATCGGTGATGAACAGACTTTATTCCCCGATACCGCTGGGCTCATCGAAGCTGCCAAAATTCTCGTCAAGGAGGGTTTTGTCGTCTTGCCATACACGAATGATGATCCCATCGTCGCCAAAAAGTTAGTGGATATCGGCTGCCCAGCCGTCATGCCACTCGCCGCTCCCATCGGCTCTGGCTTAGGGATACGGAATCCCTATAACCTGAAGATCATCTTGGATTCCGTCAACGTTCCGGTGATTGTCGATGCAGGGGTCGGCACGGCCTCGGACGCAGCCCTGGCTATGGAATATGGTGCGGATGCCGTTCTGATGAACACCGCTATCGCAGGGGCCAAGGATCCCATCATGATGGCCACGGCCATGAAGTATGCCGTGGATGCCGGACGGCTGGCTTACAAAGCCGGAAGGATTCCCAGAAAACTCTATGCGACAGCCAGTAGCCCGATTGAGGGCATGCTGTAATTTTCCTGGGGAATGTCTTCCCAATCCCTCCCACGCCTGTACTTAATCACCGACCGGCATCAAATCCGCCAGGGATCTCTGGACCAGTCCCTCACACAAGCCCTAACGGCTGGAATCCGTATGGTACAAATTCGTGAAAAAGATCTGGGAACGCGTGAACTCGTAGCTCTCACACAAACTCTCTTACCGATAATCCGGGGGTATCAAGGGCTCACCCTCATTAATGACCGTATTGACGTCGTCCAAGCCTTGGGTGCCGAGGGGGTCCATTTACGGTCGGATAGTTTGCCCGTTTCTCTGGCGCGTGAACAATTGGGGAATGAGAAAATCATCGGGCAATCCACCCATTCGATCGATGAGGTCAAACGTGCAGAGGATGAGGGTGCGAACTTCGTCGTGTTAGGTCCCATTTTTGAGACCGCTTCCAAAAAACCCTATGGACCTCCTCTCGGCCTCTCCGTCCTGGAAAAAGCCTGTCTCCGCACTCACTTACCCATCTTTGCCATCGGAGGCATTACACCCCAACGAATCCCAGAAATCCTGCATGCCGGTGGATATGGTGTGGCCATGATTTCTTCCATTTTCCAAGCACCCTCCATTGCACGAATTACCCAAGAATACCTTTCTTTGTTATCCTAAGGGATAGGAATAGCCACACCGCATATCTCTGTCAGCCTGATGTTGACCCAATTTTTTTTTGAGTGATAGAATTATCCCAGTCATAACATTCATGATTTCCCGTTTACAATTACACTCACCGGTCCATGGGGGGCTCCCTCAAAGGGGGTATTGTCTCTAGTTTTCTCGGAGGAGTAGAAAGATCCAGAGGTCATTCATGGGTATCCGAAAAACTGACGACTACACCAGAGAAATTCAGAAGCTCCAATCCGAACTGGAATCCATGGAACTGGAGATGAAACAGCTCCATGATTCCAACCACAAACTTCAAATCTCTGAGCGCAAGAACGAGCGTCTCATTTCTAGCCTCCAGGAAGCCAAAACCCAGATTGAAGCGCTTCGCAAAGAAGTGGATAAACTGACAGCCCCACCGTCAACCTTCGGCATTTTTTATAACGCCAATGAGGATGGGACCGTCAACATTTCTGTTGGCGGACGGAAACTCAGAGTTAACCTTCATCCTTCGATATCCGTAGCCTCCCTCAGGCGAGGACAAGAGGTTATCCTCAATGAAGGCCTGAATATCATCGAAGCACGCGGGTATGATCCGCAAGGTGAAATCGTTCACCTGAAACAGCTCCTGGAAGATGGCCGGGCAGTGGTCACCCTCCGCATGGATGATGAACGGGTCGTAGAAATCTCCGATGGGCTCAAGCAGGAAGACTTAAGTGTTGGGGATCATTTACTGTTTGAACACCGATCCGGATACCTCATCGAGAAATTACCCAAGGGCGAAATGGAAGAATTGGTGATCGAAGAGGTGCCGGACATAAATTACGAACAGATCGGTGGACTAAAAAATGAATTGGATCAAGTCAAGGATGCGATTGAACTTCCCTTTCTCCATCCTGACCTGTTTGCCGAGCATCAACTTTCTCCCCCAAAAGGACTGTTGCTCTACGGGCCTCCAGGGTGCGGCAAGACACTCATCGCCAAAGCCGTGGCCCATTCTATCGCCCAAAAACTCGGACATTTAAAGGGAAAAGAAGTACGGAGTTACTTTTTGCATATCAAGGGACCGGAACTCCTGAACAAATACGTCGGAGAATCCGAACGCCAAATACGGGAAGTCTTCTCAAAAGCCAAGGAAAAAGCGTCGCATGGCCATCCGGTCATCGTGTTTTTCGATGAGATGGATGCGTTGTTTCGAACCCGAGGAACCGGGATTTCGTCGGATATGGAATCGACGATCGTTCCTCAATTTTTGTCCGAAATTGACGGAGTTGAAAGCTTACGGGACGTCATCGTGATCGGTGCCAGTAACCGCCAAGATCTCATCGATCCCGCCGTGCTGCGTCCGGGGCGGCTGGATATCAAGATAAAAATTCCCAGACCGGACAAATCCGGGGCTAAAGATATTCTCGGCAAGTACCTTCATCCGGGGTTGCCCCTTTCCGAGTCAGAATTGGCCGAACAAGGCCATGATCGACAAGCCTATGTTGAATATCTGATCGAGAGCACCATTGACTCGATGTATGCCAAGATTGAAGACAATCAGTTTTTGGAAGTGACGTATGCGAATGGTGAAAAAGAAACGGTCTACTTCAAAGACTTTGCCAGTGGAGCTTTAATCGAGAGCATCGTCTCCCGGGCGAAAAAACTGGCGATCAAACGAGCGATTGGGGGTGAAGATAAAGGGCTGAAGAAGGAAGATTTCCTCAAAGCTATCAGAGAGGAATTCAAAGAACAGGAAGATCTCCCAAACACGACCCATCCCGATGACTGGGCGAAAATTGCTGGAAAAAAGGGAGAGAAAATCATTCATGTCCGGACCTTAACCGACGATGAATCCGAATCCCGCGAGATTGAAACGCTCAATGTCGGCCATTACTTCTGACCTTTAACGGGAACGTACCCTTACCACTGAGGCCTCCTTGCGACGAATTCTTGGTACCGAAACGGAATTCGGAATTATTGCCCGCTCACCCTCCTTTCCGGATCCTGTCGACAATTCTCTTCGCTTAATCAGTCATTGTCCGAACCTTCCAGCTCCCGAAGCCCTTTGGGATTATGAAAACGAAAATCCTTTCTTGGATGCCAGGGGATACCTTGTAGAAGGTGAACTGGAACGCCCCAATCCTGGCTACAATAGACAATTGAATAAAGTCCTGAGAAATGCCGGTCGTTTGTATGTCGATGGTGCGCATCCGGAATACTCGACTCCGGAATGCAGCAATCCACGTGAGCTCGTGGCTTATGAACGGGCCGGTGATCATCTGGTAGCTGAATGTCTTTCCCGGTTAAACGCCAACCAGGGCCATGACGAGTTTGTCGTATACCGGAATAATTCCGATGGCAAGGGCAATAGCTTCGGGTACCATGAAAATTATCTCGTATCGCGCCGTGTGGCGTTTGAACGCCTGACCGAAGTGCTGTTGCCCTTTTTCGTTTCCCGAATTATTTTTTGTGGTGCAGGAAAAGTCGGAGCAGAAAACGGCGCCCGGCCCACGACGTATCAAATTTCTCAAAGAGCAGATTTTTTCGAATGCCTCCTTGATCTCAATACGATGGTCCATCGTCCTCTCATGAATACGCGCGATGAACCCCACGCGCACCCCAATGACTTTCGGCGATTACATGTCATCGTCGGCGATGCCAATATGTCAGAGGTTTCCACCTTCTTAAAAGTTGGCACAACAGCCATTATCATTGAAATGCTCGAACATGGCGGAAATTTGCCAAGCATGAATCTTTCTGACCCCGTCCAAGCGTTTAAGGACATTTCTCGAGATCTTTCAGTCAGTATTTCCCTTCCCCTCGCCAATGGCTCCCACACAACAGCCATCGAGATTCAGCGGGCCTTTCTCCATGCCGCACACGACTTCTACACCACACGAGAGCTTTCACCGGTAACGAAAGAAGTACTCATCCGTTGGGAAAATGCCCTGAACACCTTAGAACGAGACCCTATGGAACTCACTCGAGAAATCGACTGGGTCGCCAAACATGCACTCATTCAATCTTACATCGACCGAAAAGGCTGCTCATGGTCAGACCCAAGAATCGCGATGTTGGACCTCCAGTACCATGATGTTCGGCCACATCGTGGCTTATACTACACACTCGAACGCTCGGGCCAAGTCGAACGTTTAACCCATGAGGAAGAAATCCAACGCGCCTGTGAAAGAGCCCCATCTCAAACCCGAGCATTCTTTCGTGGAGCATGTTTAAAACAATTCCCCGATCACATTTATGGCATGAGTTGGACTTCTGTTCTGTTGGATTCCGGGAACTCCACCATAAAACGTATTCCCCTCATGGATCCCTATCGAGGGACACAAGCACTGACAGAAGAATTGTTTCAGGACATTTCTACGGTGGATCAGCTATTATCACGTCTCGCACCATAAGGTGCACTCCTGAAGATGATCTAACCCACGTAGGCTGAGATTGGCATGAAACCAGACGCTCTCCCCTTTCCGCACTTCTCTATCGACCCATGTTCGAGTTTCTATCAATTTCTTTCCACGGAATGCCCAGAACTCCTGCCTATGGCCCGTTGGTCATCACTTTTGAATGCCCAAGGGATATCAGGAGACGCTTCTTTGTCTTCCCGTGTTCCACCCTGGCCGCATGGCACGACGGTATTGGCTTTCATCTATCAAAATGGAGTGCTTATTGCGGGAGACCGACGTGCCACGGAAGGGTTTCAAATCGCGGCCAACCGAATGGAAAAGGTTTTTCAAACCGACAACTACTCGGCGATGGCGATTGCCGGAGCGGCAGGACCTTGTGTGGAGATGGCCAAACTCTTTCGCATTGAACTCGAGCATTATGAAAAGCTTGACGGACAGCCTCTGACTTGCGAGGGAAAAGCCAATAGATTGGGCCTGATGGTCAAAGCCAATTTCCCTATGGTCCTACAGGGTCTCGTGGTCATTCCCCTCTTCGTCGGATATGACCACCGACGAGAAGTGGGACGGATGTTCAAATACGACATCACGGGTGGGCGGTACGAAGACACAGACTTTCATGCCGTGGGGTCCGGAGGAAAAGACGCGCGCCTGACCCTTAAGGAACATTTTCGAAAAAATCTTGACGAAGAAAACGCCATCCGCGTGGCCCTGAAAGCCCTATTCAATGCCGCGGAAGAAGATGTCGGCACGGGCGGCCCGGACTTGTTGCGCCGAATTTTCCCGACAGTGAAACTTGTCAACACTCATGGCGTTCGAGATGTCCCGGAATCCCAGTTGGGCAACATGTGCAGGGAATTATTAGACCGACAACAGGAAGCCTAACTCATGGCCTTGCCCTATTACGTCTCGCCAGAACAAATGATGCAGGATCGGGCGGAGTATGCCAAAAAAGGCATCTCCAAGGGACGTTCCATCATCGCGATGGAATTCTCTGAGGGCGTACTCTTCGTCGCCGACAACCCCAGCCAATCCCTGTTTAAAATTTCGGAAATTTACGACAACATCGCTTTTTCCGGGGCTGGCCGGTACAACGAGTTCGAAAACCTTCGAAAAGCCGGAATCCAGCATGCTGACATGAAAGGTATGATGTATAGCCGAGAAGATGTCACGGCTCGTTCCTTGGCCAATGGGTATTCACAGATTCTTGGCAATATCTTCAGTCAGGAAATGAAACCCTATGAAGTCGAATTATTGTTAGCGGAGGTAGGGGAAGACTCAGGAAAAAACGAGCTCTACCGTATTTCTTTCGATGGGAGCATCGCGGATGAACAGGCCCTGACCGCTATTGGAGGCCGCTCCGATGCCATCTTGACGTTTCTCCGAAAAGAGATCTCGCAAACCACTCCTTCACTCAAAGAGGCGTTAACGTTGTGCCAAACAGCGTTTGAACGGGTTTCCGACCTAAAATCCAACCTGGATGGATTGGAGATGGCGATTTTGGATCGCAAGCGAGAAGGTCGAAAATTTCGCCGACTCACGACTCCCGAAGCCTCTGATATCTTAGCCTAGGACATCCTCCCGCCTTTCCGGCACACCCCTTATATTGATCATTGGGGAAGGGCAGTGTATTCTGAATTACGGATACCCTGAACAACACAGGCTCAGGCATGATCAAACGAATTTTTGGGCTGGAATGTGAGTATGGACTAACCTTCTCCCCCAACGGGAGAGTGTACCTGCCTATTGAGAAAATCCTTGGCTATATCTTCGAAGGGCTGATTCCCAACAGCTGGCCCTCTAATGCCTTCCTCACGAACGGCGCCCGATTTTACCAGGACACCGGGTGTCATCCAGAATATTCAACCCCGGAATGTGATGATCTCATCGATTTGATCATGCATGACAAGGCCGGGGAGCGAATACTGGAAAATTGCCTTCCTATCGCTGAAGAACGGTTACGAGAAGAAGGACTTTCAGGAGAAATCTTCATCTTTAAGAACAACACCGACTCTCTGGGGAACACCTATGGATGTCATGAAAATTTCCTCATGCGCCGAGATGTGGACTTCTGGAAGGTCAGCGAGCAACTCATCCCATTTTTCGTCACCAGACAAGTCTTTAGCGGATCCGGGAAAATCTTAAAAGTCTCGGGCAAATCTCAGTATTTCATCTCACAACGCTCTCAACACATTCACGAAAAAACCTCCTCCTCCACCACTTCTTCTCGGAGCATCATCAACACTCGGGACGAGCCCCATGCCGATGCCGAAAAGTTCCGTCGGCTCCACATTATCCTAGGCGATTCCAATATGTCGGAATTCGCTTCCTACTTAAAAGTCGGCACGGCCGTCCTCGTCCTCTCAATGATCGAAGATGGGTATAATGTCTCGAGCATTGAACTGGAAGAGCCCGTGAAAGCCATCCGAGATGTGTCTCGGGACCCGACCCTGAAAAGAACGGTCAAGTTAGAAGACGGGCGCCAGCTTACGGCTCTGAATATTCAACGCCTCTTCTGGGAGAAGGCGGCTGAATACCTGGAGGATCAACCCACCAATAAAATCATGAGCGAAGTCCACCAAGAGTGGGGACGGGTCTTGGATCACCTGGAACAATCCCCGATGAAATTAGTCCGGGAAGTCGACTGGATCACAAAAAAATGGCTCATGGAAAATTACATGGATAAGAAGGGGTGTGGGTGGGAAGACTCACGTTTGGGAATGATGGACCTGCAATATCATGACATCAGTCGAAAACGAGGCCTTTTTTATCTTTTAGCTGAGAGGGGTTCCGTCCGAAAACTCATAGATGAGGAGGCCATCGAACAGGCTAAATCCATCCCCCCTCAAACCACGCGGGCAAAGGTTCGAGGAGACTTCATCAGATTTGCACGAGCCAAAAATCGTTCCTACACGGTTGATTGGACGTATCTAAAGCTGAATGGCTACTGGGAAGAGACGATTTTGTGCATGGACCCCTTTTGTCCCTTTAATCGAAGGGTTGAGGAATTATTGAGCCAAGTACCCCATACCCGTTTATATCCATGATCTCTTCCAGCACCCCATTCCTCCTCCAAAGTTCTCGCAAACACCCGGGAAGGATGCTGATAATCGTCTGTATACTCCTGGCGAGTATTTTTCCGATTCAAGTCGTGCCTAGCGCCGAACCGCCACGACCAGGAACCGACGGCCAGTTGAGCGCCAAACAAGGTGAAGTCCTCTGGCTTGAGATTCCGGTCCCTCACGATGTTCTCACTGTAAAGGGAACATTCCTTAAACGAAACATTCCTTTTTTCCCGGTCTCAGATTCTGTGATGGCAGGCATAATCGGGGTTGACATGGAAGACCCACCGGGAGAACAAGAATTGACCGTTCGCATCAAAGGATCCAAAACCTCAGACCGCCTCAGCTACACCATCTTGGTCATGAAGGAAAACTACACGGTCCAGAAACTCACCTTACCGAAGAATAAGGTTGATTTAGACTCGAAAACGCTCAAACGAGTTCGCCAGGAGCAAAAAGAAATGGCTGGAGCCTTTCATCACGTGGACCCTCGCCCTCTTTGGGACGGCCCCTTCTTAGAACCGGTTTCGGGAAGGGTTACGGGTCGCTTTGGAAGTCGCAGGATCATCAACGGACACCCCCGACGACCTCATTCCGGCGAAGACATTGCCGCCCCAACAGGTACGCCGGTTCTCGCGATCAATCGTGGAAAAGTCACGATAACGGTCGATCACTTTTTTTCGGGAAAGGGCGTGATTCTTGACCATGGATTGGGACTGTACTCCATGTACTTTCACCTCTCAGCCATAGATGTCAAACCCGGGCAAATGATCGAAAAAGGTGACCCTCTCGGAAAAGTTGGAGCCTCAGGCAGAGCCACAGGGCCCCACCTTCATTGGGGAATTCGGCTCAATGGATCTCGTGTCAATCCCTATGCACTCACAACGCTTCCGATTCAACCGTAACCGGTCATCCGTTCTCCCGTTGAATTTTTGCCCAAATATTCCCCAACAACACCCCCGGACAATCAATTGTCTATCAACTCCACACAAACCAGAGTGATGAAGTATCTTTGCGTTTTCTGTGGGTCCAGGCAAGGAAAGTTCTCGGAATATTCGGCGTTGGCTCGGGAGGTGGGAAAAGCCCTCATTGCACGAAACATGGGACTCGTTTACGGAGGGGGAAATATCGGACTCATGGGAACCCTGGCTTCAACCGTCTTGCAAGAGGGAGGAAAGGTGATCGGGATCATTCCCGAACACTTGGCGGAAAAAGAAGTATTGCACCCAGGATTGTCCGAAACACACATTGTCGCTTCCATGCATGAACGGAAAGCCCTCATGGAAAAGCTTTCGGATGGATTCATGGCATTACCGGGAGGATACGGGACACTGGAGGAATACTGCGAAATGCTCACGTGGGCACAATTGCAGCTTCATCAAAAGCCCTGTGGCCTCTTAAATTGCCTGGGATTTTTCGATTATTTGATAGCGTTCCTGGACCATCAGGTACAGCAGGGGTTCGTCACTCCCGAAAACCGTCGCCTGGTCCTCGTAGATTCATCCCCAGATTCCCTGCTTGAACGATTGTCCAACTATCAATCCCCTGCCCCCTAGTAGGCTGCAGGGCGGGACAAAGGCCGGCTGGTCAATAATTCCATCGCACGAAGATTATCGAAAGCAAACCCCCCATTCCCGATCGCGATGAGACCAACCTTTCCTTTTCTAAAAGTTTGATCATAGACTGCAAGGAGCATGTGATGATCGAAGTGGATTTCCGTAAATTCTTTACTAATGATGGTATTGCGCTGCAATCGAAGAAAATGCCATTCCATGGGCGTTAACTTCAACGGCTCTCTTCCTAATTCCTTAAATTGTCCATCCTGGACCAGATAGGCAATCACTTCATTACTTTTGGGTTCGGCGACGATGGCATAAAAATTTCGTGAATCCTGGGCACCAAATACTAATCCGCCTTTCCCTTCCGGTGTCCCCAATAACATTTTCATCCTGACTGACAAGTCGACGTATTCTACCGTCACATCTTCTGCCAACATCACCTGATAACATTCCCCGCCTTCACAACTGAGTTTTTGTTGAACAAGATTGGGACCGCTAGGGGCAGAATCATCCTTCTGGACGACCCATTCCCCGTTTCCTTTTCCCTCAACTTTCTCCAGTGAGAAACCTGTTGGAGTGGCGTCAAGAGGCCCTTGATTAAAATTCCATTCCTTAAAGAGAGGCGGAGTGGTCTTCAGAACAGCTCTGGGAAGTTCTTGAGGTTGTTCTCCGGCCAGGACTGCACCAGCCCACAGACCACACATGCAACCAACCGCAATTCCTACCCGACAAACCTGGCCCCACCGGCTCCAAGTATTCAGGTTTTTGGCAGACACATGTTTTTGAACCCTCTCAGGTCCCGAGATCGACGGGTAGAGGTGAGAATGTTCCATAATACTCCATTCCATAATACAATACATAAAGGATGATCAATTACCATAACGGTAGGAAGCTCTTCTCAAATGATACGAATTCTTTAGGGGGGGCCACAAGTCCCGGCCTTACTGACTTTCCCCCCTTCCTTGGGCCGCAAGGGAATTTCAACCTTCTCTTATATGATGCAAGAATTCCTCGTTCTGCCCAATTTTTATCAGGAAATTCAGACACCCCTGTTTACCGGAAATTGCCCTGTTCCGTGATCGTTTGGTAGCGTGAAATTAAACCTGGAAGGATCAATCACGGTGAAATTATCAGTTTGGCAATCGTTCGTACTCCTTCTGACCTGGAAACCGTCCTGGTGGGCACTCGTGTTGACCCTATTGCTGGGAAACCCCGTATGGGGGAAAAGTCCTCCTCTGACAACCGACAACGACGACCAACCTTCCCTTCAAGAACTCCTTCCACCTGAGACCGTGATCACCTTGTCTTTAAAAGACGCGGTCCTGCAAGCCCTGGAGAATAATCTTGACATCAAAATCAGTCGTTTCAACCGAGATGTTCAAATCACAGACATTGTGTTTGAAGAGAGCGCGTTCGATCCGAGGATAAGTTTAGAAGGACGATATGAAAGGGACATTCGCCCGCTCAACAGACCGGTTTTCGGCTTCGGAGGGGCAAGGGTCGGCGATGATCCTGATATTTTCGATCAAAACGACGCTCGATTAAATTTAGGTCTGGAACAAAAAGTCATCTCAGGAGGTACGTACGACCTGTCATTCGGAAACAATCGTAACTCTGTGGCCGGCACGACTGGATTTTTGTTCAACCCCGGATATTCGAGTGATCTGTCGATTAACCTCACCCATCCCCTTCTTCGTAACTTTGGCCCGTCAGTCAATTCCACGCCCATTACCATCGCCAAAAATACGGCTTTTGTGGAAGATTTAACATTTGTCCAGCAAATTATGTTGGTCATCTCACGAGTAGAAGCTACCTATTGGGAATTGGTATTTGCCCGAGAAAATTTAAAGGTCACTCGATCGTCTCTCAGGGCCGCAGAAGAACTCCTCGCGAGCAATCGCAGTAAAGTGAAGGCTGGAGTGATGGCTGAAGTGGAAGTCCTACAAGCCCAAGCCGGAGTAGCCGGCCGTGTCGAACAAGTCTTGTTGGCGCAAAAAACCGTTCACGACCAGGAAGATCAACTGCGCCGCTTATTGACCAAGTCTGAATTCACTTTGACCCAAACCACTCCCCTGGTCCCCCTCGATCCACCAAACCGCCAACTCCCGGATACGAACCTACAACACCACCTCAGGCAAGCCCTCGACCATCGACCTGAAGTCCTACAAGCCCAAAAAAACGTAGAGACGGCTTCTGTCAACACCAAGTTCGCCGAGAATCAAATGCTACCGGACCTGTCTTTTCAAGGCGGATTCGGAGTCAACGGGTTGGGTGATGACCCGGCCGACAGCCTGGACCGAATGACGAGTACCGACTTCTATAATATGTCCGGGGGATTGGTTCTCAATTATCCAATTGGCAACCGCTCGGCTAAAAGCCAACACCAACGTCGCATCCTAGAGTCGGGACAAACTCGTGCATCATTAGCCAAAATCAGGCAGCAAGTCATCGTGGATGTCAAGGAAGCACTTCGCCAGGTGGAGACCAATTTCAAACGCATTCGCACGAATCGCACGAGTCGGGAACTCGCCGAAAAACAGCTGAATGCCGAAGAAGAACGTCTCCAACTTGGCCTGAGTACCACTCGAAGAGTCATCGAGTTTCAACGTGATCTTCGCGTGGCTCAAGGAAGAGAACTCCGCGCCATCCTGGACTTCAACCAATCTCTGGCCCAACTCCGCTTAGTCACCGCATCGGCACCGGACCATTACAATATCAACCTTGAATAAACATGGATGAGTGAACCACACTTCTCTGATACCAAAACATTCGGTTTATCACCTTTGAAACCTTTGATGATGGTCCCCTAATCATCTCCACTTGATGATGTCTCGAAACGGTTGGCTCATACTATTATTCCTGTTGGTGGGTATCGGATTTGGGCTATATGCCTATTTCCCAGAATTCCAACCGGTCCCTGAAGAGCAAAAACCCTTTTCCACGGTGCAAGTCGAACGGAGTACGCTACAGACTCGCGTATCAGAAACCGGAACCATTCAACCTTCCAAAACGATCGAGATTAAATCCCAATTTTCGGGAGAAGTCGCCCAATTGTTCGTCTCGAGTGGAAAAGCCGTCAAAAAAGGGGAATTGCTCGCGATTATTCGACAGGAATCCAGTCAGGCTCGTCAAGTCGCGCAGCTTCGTGCCGGGATTCAAGAGGAACGATTAAACGTGAATACCGCCAAACGGGAATGGATCCGCTCTCAATCACTCTTCAAGAAGGGATTCATCGCACAACAAGAGCTCGAACTGGCAGAGCGCGACTACCAGAAAACGTTAGTCCGATTGGAGTTAGCAGAACGCCAGTTACTGTTAGCATTAGGAGGTAACGAAGAACTCTTCAAGCGATATCAAGAAAGCTCTTCTCAAAGTACACGCCCCGAGGAGTTTCAAGTCCGTTCTCCCACGGATGGGACGATCTTAGAAATTTTGGTGAACGCGGGAGAAATCATTACCTCCGGGACAGCCACGTTTGGTGGAGGCACCGTCCTCATGAAATTAGCGGATCTTTCCAGGATGGTCGTTAAAGCCAAGATTAACGAAGTCAATATCCCCAGAGTTGTGGTCAATCAGGAAGTTGAAATTCGCCTGGATGCTCTTCCAGGCAAACAGTTCCACGGACAGGTCACCTCGATTGCCGCACAAGGGGTTAAGGAAGAAAATATCGTCACCTATGATGTGACGATTGCCATCAAAGACTCGAATCCCTCCCTGAAACCCATGCTCACTGCCAATGTAGACATTGTCACGAAACGATTAGAAGATGTGCTCACGATCCCTCTGGAAGTATTGAAGGTCAAGAATGGAGATGATGTGGTGGACATCCTTTCTGAGGGTAAAACACAAACCCGAAAGGTACGTGTGGCCTTTAGAACCGATACTCAAGCCGTGATTACCAAGGGGCTTCACGAACACGATCAGGTCGTGATTCCTGAGTTCCAACCCAAGAAAGACAGTCGATAACTCTTTCCTCACTTGTCTTATGCTCATCACCTTGAAACACATCACGAAGATTTACAAAGCCGGAGAGGTTGAAGTCCCCGCGCTGGTTGACCTGTCACTACAGATTGCACAAGGTGAATTTGTGGCTATTATCGGCCAATCCGGGAGTGGAAAAACGACCCTGTTAGACATTCTCGGATGCCTCAACCATCCGACGAGTGGTGATTATTGGTTAAACGGCGCACACATCAATGAACTCCCGGATTCGGAGTTAACCACAATCCGCAACCAACAGATTGGTTTTATCTTTCAAACCTTCCACCTCCTTCCTCGAAAAACCGCATGGGAAAACGTCCAACTTCCCCTCATGTATGCCGGGGCGACACGAGCCCGACAACAAACCCGCGCACATGAATTACTGGATGCCGTCGGGTTGAAAGATCGCCTGAACCACCACAGCAACCAACTCTCAGGTGGACAACAACAACGGGTGGCTATCGCACGCGCCTTAGCCAATCAACCAGCCCTCCTCTTAGCCGACGAACCAACCGGGAACTTGGATAGCCAGTCCGGGAATGAAATTTTATCCATCTTCGAAGATCTTCATGTCCGAGGGCAGACCATCATCATAATTACCCACGATCCTCTCATCGCTCAACGAGCCCATCGACGCATTACACTCAGAGATGGCCGCGTAGTTGAGGATGAATCGACTGAATCGCAACCACGGGTAATGCTGCAGGAAATATAACCCCGCCATGCTCACTGCCATTTTTCGCGATGCGCTCAAAAATCTCTCGGGCAATCTCCTGCGTTCCGGCCTCACGATGCTGGGAGTCATCATTGGAGTGGCCTCCGTGATCGCGATGATGGCTATTGTGGAAGGCGGACAAGTGTGGTTGGTCAATTCGATGGAACGATTGGGGACCAATCTTCTCTGGGTATGGAAAAAGCGATTGACAATGGAAGAACGACGGATGTTTGCAGGGCGAAATATCAAGTTGCGGTACAGCGACGCTTTAGCCGTCCGAGATCGTTTCCCTCAATTACAAGTGGCACCGATCGCCGAAATTGACGGTATCGTGAAGGCTGGCGAGCGTGACCACAGTGGCCGAATTACGGGGACCTCTCCCGAATACAGTGAGATCCGAAACTTTTATTCGGCAAAAGGGAGATTTTTACAAAAAACCGACATTCAAACCTGGAACCGCTCGGTCGTACTAGGCCAGACGATCGCCGAAGTGCTGTACGGCTCCCAATCCGCTATCGGCAAACAACTGAAGATTGGCGAGCATCGGTTTACCGTCATCGGGGTGATGGCACCCAAAGGGGAGGTTTATGGACAAGATTACGACGAGATGGTGTTTATTCCCATCACTACACTCCTACGCTTTTTTAAAGGGCATGACAAGATCCGGCAGATGATCATTCATGTGCCGGAACGAAGCCAAATGGAAGAAGTGACCCATAAACTTCATCAATTCCTCATCCAACGTCATGATGGAGTCGATGACATTCGAGTAAGAAACCAGGGAGATTTTTTAGGCGCGGTGGATCAAACCATTTGGACTTTTCGGATCGTATTGGGGGGGGTCGCGCTTGTCGCCTTACTGGTCGGAGGAATCGGCATCATGAATATCATGCTCGTCACGGTGACTGAACGTACGAGAGAAATAGGCTTACGAAAAGCTATCGGTGCCAAACGACGTGATATTTTACTTCAATTTTTGATTGAATCCACCACGATAAGTGTTATCGGCGGATGCGTGGGGGTCATCCTAGGGGTGTTTGCGGCCTATGGGTTTGGAAATTTCGTCGCCCAATCGATGCCAGGAGGAGGAGATTGGGGCGCGGTCGTTCAGCCACAAGCCATTCTTGTCGCTTTTATCTTTGCCGTAGGGGTAGGCATGGGCTTTGGGTTATTCCCTGCCGTGAAGGCCTCTAAATTGGACCCAGCCGAAGCCTTACGGTATCAATAACTTCAACCCGGTCCTCTAGGTTAGGCGCTGCAGGCTTCTTGGAACTGCCATACTTGTGAAATCGCAAGACGAAACGTTGGCCGGATGGGCATTCCTTCCAATTATCGCGACCATTAGTTTTTACTTCCTCCCCTCTCATTGGCAATCATCCCTCACACTTCAATTCATCCCCCAAGTCCTGGCTTTTGTCATTTTTGGCCTATGGGCCTCGTCCAATCAGGCTATCCTTCCAAAGCTTGGCTTAGACCGGAACAAGTTTTTCCAAGGCCTCCGATACGGGATGGCGACCGGACTACTTTTAGGATCTTTTAATACCTGGGTCATCCTGGAGATCATCCCCCTATGGGGAAACGACTACGCGTTTTTGCGAGAAACTCCACATGCTCACATCCCAATCTGGATTATGGTCCCCTGGTTCATCATCTTCATCGCCCTCATGGTCGAAGTAAACTTCCGTGGGTTTCTCTTAGGCAGGCTCCTCCATATTTTTGGTAGGCTCACACGATCATCCAAGGAACGACCTAAAACATGGAACCGTCCGGATGTGGTGTTAGCCGTAAGTGTATCGGCCGTCATCTTTTCCTTTGACCCGTTCATGGTACACACGTTTCAACATCTCCATTGGATTGCGTTATGGGATGGTCTTATTTGGGGATGGCTAAGGGTGCACCTCAACAATTTGTATACGGTGATCATCGCTCATGCTGTCGAGGTACTCATCTTATACCTTTTCATTCGGGAAACCTTGTCATGACCCCATCATTCTCGCCTTTCCTGGTAAATGATAAATTTGGAGATCCCGGGCTATTCATCGGCATTCGATGGAGTCGACGGGCATTGTTGTTCGACCTGGGTGATACGGCCCCTCTGAGCCCGACTCAGTTACTTCGGGTACAGGATATTTTTGTTTCCCACACCCATATGGATCACTTCATCGGTTTTGATCGTCTCCTACGCGTGGCATTAGGGCGGGGAAAACACCTCCGTTTCTATGGCCCACCTGGACTCATTCACAACATTCAGGGGAAACTCCATGGATATACCTGGAATTTAGTGGACGGCTATCCGCTTGTGATCACCGTCAAAGAATTTCACCCTTCGGAGATACATGTGACGGATTTTTATGCTCAAGAGGGCTTTATCGGCCGATCCCATCCCCCCATTTCTGCCGACCATTCAGGAACCTTTACGCTTCTCCAAGAACCAGGCCTCACAGTCAAAGGGGTCTCGCTTAATCATCGAATCCCCTCTTTTGCTTTTATGGTAGAGGAACCGTTCCATATCAACGTGAACAAAGTGAAGCTTCACGAAGCCGGGCTTCCCGTAGGGTCTTGGCTAAAGGAAGTGAAACAAAAGATATGGGAAGGCCAGCCGGATTCACACACCGTGACCGCCACATTGTATTTTGAACATCGAGAAGAACAGCAAACTTTTCGATTAGGTGATCTGAAAACACAATTTATGACGATGACGCCGGGGCAGAAAGTCGGCTATGTCGTGGATTGCCTGTATGATGCCCACAATGAGGCGAAAATTGTTTCTCTATGCAAAAACATCAATACGTTCTATTGTGAAGCACCGTTTCTGGATCAGGATCGAGAGAAGGCAGCCCAGCGATATCATCTGACCGCAAAACAAGCCGGAAGATTGGGGAGACAAGCCGGGGCAAAAGAATTAATCGTCTTTCACTTTTCTCCTCGCTATACTGGGCTAGAAAATCAACTTCATGAGGAGGCCAGACGGGAATTTCTCAACTCGGACCCTGTTGAGGACTAGACACTTGAAATCGGAGGCATTATGTCAGAACTCGGCCGTTATGCGTTATATTTTTTTCTTGGTGGGTTGTTAGTCAGCGTGTCAACCTATTTGGGTAGCCATGGGAAGGGATTTTTAGCGGCCCTGGCCAGTACGTTACCGGTTATCAGCGGGGTAACATTCATCTTGGTCTATGTGAATGCTGGTTCGGCCCCGACCGTCTCATTCGCAAAAAACCTGATCTGGCTCTCTCCTCCGTGGTTTATTTACGTCGGGACGATGATTGCCGCAGTCCCGAAATTCGGATTTTGGACAGCCTATGGATTAGCCATGAGCCTATACATCGGAGGCGTTGGGGTGACCCGTCTCATCGTTCAATCATAATCAGGAGAGATCATGGGAGATTTCATTAAACCCATCATTCACGCGTTCTTGGTCTGTGACACCATCATCATCGATAGCATTACCGGGAAAAAAAGCATCATCGGAGCATTTACCCATCTTTGGGCCAAGACCTTTCCTTGCCAACACCCCCAAATGGGCGTGTATTTTTCCTTGACCGACGCAGAAGGCAAATACGCTTTCGAAATCCATCTGATATACCTGGATCAAGACAAGATCGTCGGAAAAGGCTCCCTCCCTCCGATAGAGATACGAAATCGTCTTGCTACCCATGACTTTGGTGTGAATATTCCTTATTTAGTATTCCCAGGCCCGGGACGTTATGAGTTTCGCCTCTACGCTGACGGAAACTTTATCACCCAAAAAGATTTCCAGGTCATTCAACAGGAGGCCCCTTCCCCACCCCCTCAGCCTCCAACTTAATCAAATATCCACCTACCACACGAATAACATATCTCTCGACACCGGGTTTTGCCCTTCTGTCGTTCCCACCCCTTCCACTTCTCAGGGTTTCAAAAAATAATTCCATGAAAAATGTCCTAAACGTTCGGGATTAACCGGTCCCATCACCGTCTATTCTGGATCAAACATCAACAACCCCGCACAACCCTCAATGTCCTCATACCATGAATGCATTTACCTTTTTGGCATATTGGCCGATTCTTTTCATAAAACCAGCAAGTAAAGAAAATGTCCAGTAATGTTTCTCAAGCACAATGACTTTTTTCATCAGGAGGGAAAAGGCATGAATAGCGAAACAACATCGTACCGGAAAATCGCCACCAGCTGGCTGATTTTTTTCCTCATTCTTTTCATGGCTCCTTTGACCGCGCACAGCCAAGCCGAAAGGAACGGATACAACAATAGTCTCATCTACAAAATACAATCCCCGACCAACACCGTGTACATCTTGGGGTCTATTCATGTCCTTGCGGAAGAGTACTATCCCTTAACCCGGGCGTTCAATTACGCGTATTTCAACTCCCAAAAAGTCATTTTTGAAGTGGACCCTGAAATACTGTTTTCCATGTCCGTCAACGATAAATACAAAAAGCAATTACACTTAAAAAAAGGGCAAACCCTAAAATCCGTCCTATCACCAAAGACCTACTCACTCCTAAAACAACGATTGAAAGAAGTGGGTGTCCCCATGTCGAAAATCAAAAAATACAAACCTTGGGTGGTCTATCTCTCATTAGGTCGGGTCTTCAACTCTGATATGGAATTCCGATCAGATCTTGGCGTGGAAAGTTATTTTTTCCGCATGGCCAAGGATGCGGGAAAACCAACAGGAGGGCTGGAAACCGTCAAAGACCAACTCAACGTCTTCGACAAACTGACGTTCAAGGATCAAGATCGTTTGCTTCAGGACGTGCTCTCAAAAAAAGATCCCGAGGAACAGAAACAAGAATTCTTACGATTGGTGAAAGATTGGCACCAAGGTAATTTAACCGGCCTGGAACGGATGGTAGAAACCACGAAAAAACATCCGAGATTGCACAAACGGATTCTGGTGGATCGGAATCACAATTGGATCCCCCAAATTGAAGAATTTTTAAAGGAAGATAAAAATGTCCTCGTTGTGGTCGGTGCCGCCCACTTGGCCGGTGAAGATGGCCTTTTGACTCTTCTCACGGAAAAAGGGTACACCTTAGAACGAGCCTCATATGCGCGACCCTAAGGGGAATGCTCGTCTTTTTCAGTGTCAATAGGTATCTGCCACGCCTTTTTTGGCCATCCAATCGACGAGAGCAGGGCTTAGTAATTTAATCCATCGCCCCCAACGTCCCCGCACGGAGGTAAACGCCAAGCGTTTTCGTGAAGTCATCGCCTGAAGGATAACTTTGGCACAGGCATCAGCAGTCAAAACCGAACCTGGAGCCCGCAGAACACGCCCTGAGGGGCTTCCATCCCCTTTCACACTACGGGCATGAATTTCCGACTGAACAAAATCCGGGGCGATAATGGTTACCGTCACCCCCGTCCCGTCTAACTCAATCCGGAGTGAATCAAAAAATCCCTGCATCGCATGTTTCGTCGCACAATAGCCGGAATGACCAGGGACGCCTGTTAATCCAGCTAAACTGGAAATCGCCACGATTCGACCTCCAGTGCCTTTCAAATAGGGCAAAGCAAACTTGGTACACCATACGCTCCCAAGATAATTCACCTGCATCAAACGCTTGAAGAGGTCCACATCCTGAACCTCTTCCACGGTGGCCCACATGGAAAATCCCGCATTGTTCACCAGAACATCGATTTTCTCACATGCTGCCACCGTCCGTTGAATGAGAGCCTCACACGCATCAGGATCAGCAATATCGGTCGGGACCACCAAGGTTCGCGCTCCTTGCCGTTCACAGGAATCCGCCACTTCTTGAAGTCGCTCTACATCCCGCGCAGCCAAAACTAACCATGGACGTTGCGGGGCAAGATGGAGAGCCAAAGCCCGCCCGATGCCGGAAGACGGACCCGTAATGATGATGACTTTATTGGAAAATTCACTCAAAGCCTGACCTCGCCTTCCCTTTTACCCATCATGATTGACACCAATCCCGAACAAGCGTAGCATGGGGGATGCGTCTAAAAAAGGCCGGTTATGTGGAAGGGTCACTGAGGACGCCAGAACCCTTTCTACCCATGACGAGCATAGGAGGTCTCTCATGGAAGACCAAACTCCACCAGACCTATCGAGCCCTTCTGTGGCGAGAAATACCTCACCGTCCAGGCGGGCCTTTTCGTTTTTGCCGATTCATTTCCTCCCCCTTCGGTAAGCAAGCCTGAGGGTGGCAACAACCCTGACAAACCGTTTGGCTTTAGGGAAGAAGGTGGAAACGCGGACATACCATTCCACCGCCGAAAGATTCGGCCATAGTCTGAACGAGGAAACCGCCGACAAGCTACAGTTGGGTCTCTTAAATGAGGGTCGTTCGAAGTGGAATGCTCCACAAGCTACGAGGGGCGGGGGTCAGACCTTCGCCTCTCGTATGTTTCCTTCCCCGGCTGTTCTACAAATAATTTTGAGTTGTTTCAGACCGTAAGACCTTATCACGACCCACGATAGGAGGGCCCAAATTTTTCCACCTTTTCTTCTCGAATTTCCTGATTGGATCGATGGCGTTCTTCAACAACAGTCCTATTCCTTCGCCAGTCCTGAAAACCGCATGCAATGGGTCATTGATTTAGCGAAAAGGAATATTGCCGAAGGAACTGGGGGACCTTTTGCCGCAGGAATTTTTCGATTAGATACCCATCAACTGGTAACCCCAGGAATCAATCTGGTTCAATTCACCCAATGTTCCATCGTCCATGCCGAAATGGTCGCCATGATGATGGCTCAACGTATTCTGAAATCACACGATCTCGGCGGGAAGGGAATGCCTCCACATGAGCTCGTGACCAGCTGTGAACCCTGCACGATGTGTTTGGGAGCCGTGACGTGGTCGGGCATTCGTCATCTCATTTGCGGCGCAAGGGGAACCGATGCCGAATCCATCGGTTTTGACGAAGGGCCAAAGCCCGATAATTGGATGGCAGCACTTGAAACACGCGGAATATCCGTTAAGATCGATATTGGGAGAACTCAAGCTGTCCAGGTCATCCAAGACTATGCCCAACAAGGAGGGCCAATCTATAACGGACGGCGTGGAACGACCCCATAAAGTTGGGGATGAGAGCTAATTCAGGAGGACAGCATGACCACCAAGCGCCACACCCCAAAATTTCCAAAATCTGCGATCACGTTGGCTATTGATATTGGTGGGTCGGGAACCAAAGGCTTACTCTTAAGCCCGGATGGAAAACCCGTCACGGATAAAATTCGGATACCCACCCCCCAACCTTCCACCCCGAAAGCGGTGCTCTCAACCATTTCCGAGATTGCCACAGGACTAAAATCCTTCCATCGGGTATCCGTCGGTTTCCCTGGGGTGATTCAACAAGGACGGGTCAAAACTGCACCTAATCTAGATCCTGCTTGGCCTGGAACACATTTAGTCGGAAATCTTGAGCGTCGGCTCAAAAAACCGGTCCGTGCGGCAAATGATGCGGATGTCCAGGGGTTCGGGGCGATAAAAGGCCAAGGAGTCGAACTGGTCATTACACTGGGCACAGGGTTTGGGACGGCGCTTTTCGTGAATGGGAAGCTGGTTCCAAACATGGAAATCGCTCACCACCCATTCCGAAAAGGCAAAACCTACGAACAAGAGCTGGGCGCGGCGGCGTTAAAAAGGGACGGGAAAAAGAAATGGAATCAAACCTTGGAGAAAGCGATTGAAATACTCGATAGAGTCATTAATTTTGACCATCTCCATATTGGAGGCGGAAACGGGAAAAAAGTGATCATTGCCCTCCCCTCTCATGTCAGCATTGTCCCCAATGTGGCCGGCCTCTTGGGAGGAATCGCGCTCTGGACCCATCATTCAGACTCTACCCCAAACATCTCAGGAAATGGAAAGCCCAAGTCCCGCCGCTGACACTTCCGAAAGTCCACCCGTTATCACCGTGAGGCCTAGTGACTGCTAGAGGGGGAAACGAACCCCACCCCTATGGGGGTTCCCTTGCATTTCCATCGAAACCCTTGCAAAATCCCGAAAGAAAGTCGTAGCGATGAGTCCGTACGGATTACCACAACTACTTTGGGTTGGGCTTGGGGGATTTCTGGGTTCCATCGGTCGATTCGTCATGGCCGGAATGGCCAACCGCTTAAGCCCTACCCTGGCATTTCCCATCGGCACCCTGACGGTAAACATTCTCGGTTGTCTGGCGATCGGTTTCGTCCATGGCTTAGCCGAAACGCGCAATTTCCTGGGGCCGGATGCCAGAATTTTCCTCTTTATCGGTATCTTAGGGGGATTCACGACCTACTCAACGTTTGGCTTTGAGTCTATGGCCCTGTTACGAGATGGTGAAGTCCTCAAAACCTCTGCCAATATTCTGCTCCACATCATCCTCGGCCTATTCGCCGTGTGGGCGGGCGACTCACTCGGCCGCCTGTAAATGACCTCTGTCCCCAACATTTCCCTCTTGGCGAACGCCCTGAAAACACGGTACAACTGAGGCTCAGGTCGAAGCATCTTTAACCTGTTCAGACGAACATCCGGCCCAAATATTCGTAGACAGCCTCCATGTCCCCAAAACTAATGTCACCCACCTCACGGAACTCTTCTTCCCATCCTGAACTCATCATTGAAGGGGCACGGCAAAACAACCTCAAGAACATTTCTCTCCGTATTCCACACAACGCCGTCACGGTCATCACCGGCGTATCCGGATCAGGAAAATCTTCACTGGCGTTCGACACGCTCTTTGCCGAAGGGCAATGGCGGTATGTCGAATCCCTGTCCGCCTACACCCGAATGTTCCTTGACCGCGTCAAACGGCCAGATGTGGACCACTTGGCCCACATCCGCCCATCAATTGCTCTGGAACAAAAAAATCCCATTCGCTCTTCCCGCTCCACGGTAGGTACGGCCAGCGAAATCTCAGACTATCTCCGCTTATTGTTCTCAAAAATTGGACAATCGACCTGTCCTGACTGTAAGCAGGTCGCCACCTCCCATCACCCGACGGCCGTGGCTCAAGATCTGCTCAAACAATTTGTAGGACAACAAGCATTGATCTGCTTCCCCCAGGCCCCGCTCGATCACGACACTCCTGAATCCATAAAAACAGATCTCTTAAAACAAGGCTTTATCAGGATTCTGGCCGACAATCGCCTGATCAACCTCCAACAGGACCCGCTCCTTCTCACCTTTCCCAAGGAATGGTTGGTCGTCGTAGACCGCCTCACATTGAAAGAAGAATCCCGGAGCCGCCTGGTCGAAGCCATCGAAACAGCCTACCGGGAGAGTGATGGCCAGGCCAAAATCCAAGTCGGCAAAACACAGGTCTATGCTTACAACGCACACCTACAATGCCCGGGATGTGGGAGGACCTTTCCCATCCTCCGTCCACTCTCCTTTTCCTTCAACCATCCATTAGGCGCCTGCCCGGAATGCAAGGGATTTGGCAACGTTTTACGGTATGACGAACAGCTGCTGATTCCCGATCCCAAAAAGTCATTGAAGGAAGGGGCGATCGAACCGTGGACGAAGCCCTCGAACACCTGGTGGCAGGAACACATGCTGCGCGCGTTTGCCAGAAAAAAGTTCGATGTCAACACACCCTACACTAAACTGGGACATGAGGAACGCGACCTCATCTGGAACGGTGCCGGCAAAGTCGAAGGCATCAACGATTTTTTTGAATACCTGGAAGGAAAACGCTACAAACTTCACGTCCGAGTCTTTCTGAGCCGGTATCGAAGCCCCCAGGCATGCGGAAGTTGTCAGGGGAGTCGCCTTCGCCCAGAAGCCTTATGGGTCCACATCCATGAGCGAAACATTCATGAAATCGGTGAGTGGCCCCTCGATATACTACAAAAATGGGTGGACCAACTCCCTCTAAGCCCCTTTGAACGCTCGTTAAGCCAAGACCTTCTCGCCACCCTTCAAGAAAAACTCTCATTTCTAGTCTCAGTAGGGCTTTCGTATCTGACGCTCAACCGGGAAATGCGAACGTTATCGGGTGGTGAAGCTCAACGGATTCACTTGGCCAATCAATTAGGAGCCCGTCTCGTGGGCACACAATATGTGTTGGATGAACCGACTATAGGGCTGCATCCCAAAGACACGGAGGCCATGTCCACCATTCTTCGGGACTTAGCTCATCGTGGCAATACCGTCATCGTCGTAGAGCACGATCCCCATATCATTCAACATGCGGACTTCATCGTTGAAATGGGCCCAGGCTCCGGACAACAAGGTGGTGAGGTCATTTGCGCCGAACCCTATCGATCTTTTTTGCATCACCCCAAAGCCCTCACTTCACAATATTTAAGAGGAGACCGAACCCTGCCTCGACCAAAAAAACATCGAGCAGGGACAGGACAGGTTCTAGAGCTAACCGGAGTGAGAGAACATAACCTCAAACATCTTTCCGTGCGCATTCCTCTGGGGAAATTGGTATGCGTCACCGGCCCCTCCGGTTCCGGAAAAAGCACGCTGGTGGAGGACACCATCTACCGTGGGATTGCTCGTCGTTTTCACATGAGCGCTCCACTGCCCGGAATCTTCGAGACCCTCACTGGGGTTCAGGCATTGCGATCCGTGTGTCTCATCGATCAGGAACCCATCGGAAAAACCCCTCGCTCCAACCCAGTGACCTACATCAAGGCCTATCAGGAAATTCGGGCCCTCTTTGCTGGGTCTCCTGAAGCCCGGCGTGCGCGCCTGACTCCAGCCCATTTCTCATTCAATACCGGAAAGGGTCGTTGTCAACGATGTCAGGGGAATGGGTATGAAAAACTGGACATGTATTTTATCGCGGATTTGTACGTCCCCTGCGCTGACTGCGAAGGAAAACGGTTTCAACAAAAAGTCCTTAATATTCGCATCAAAGGCTATACGATTCACGAAGTCTTAGACCTCACGGTCGACCAAGCCTTAGACGTTTTTCACGAATCCTGCCCTACCCTCAAGCGAAGCCTTCATATCCTTCAAACCTTAGGGCTGGGCTATTTACAGCTGGGACAACCCGCGACCAGCCTTTCCGGTGGAGAAACCCAACGGCTGAAGATTGCCCGGGAACTGACCCATTCACTTTCCCCCAAGAAAGGCCGGCCCCACAAGGGCATTCTGTATGTCTTAGACGAGCCCACTCGAGGTCTTCACCTGGAAGACATCAAGCGGTTATTGGCCGTCTTGGATCAATTGGTGGATGACGGACATACGGTTCTGCTCGTGGAACATCATTTAGACGTGATCAAACATGCGGATTGGGTCATCGACTTGGGACCAGGCGGGGGAGAAACCGGGGGTCACATCGTGGCAGAAGGAACTCCAGAAGACGTTGCGGATTTTCCAAATTCGGTTACGGGACAATACCTCAAAACTCACCTATAAAAAGAGGAAATGCCTTGTTCCTTTAGGTAGGGAGCTGGAAAAGTCCTCGTAGCTCAACCGTGAGGTACAAGAAACAACCTTCAAATTACTCACGGTTTTTCAAATACATAATGCCCGTTTTGAACCTCAACATTGGGAGGACGTCCTTTCTGTTCGAAAAAGTCGTACCCTTCCTTTAGATTCTGCCAAAATTCCATCCATGATGAATCTGCATGGCGGCGAAAATTTTCAGAGGTCATTCTGAACGGGAAAATATGGACACGGAAAAAGGGTTGCCCCTGACGAAGAGCGGCATCCGCTATCGTATAGATTTCTTCGATGCCTGCATCGGTCATGGCATAACACCCAATCGACACGCAGTCTCCATGGACCATCAAAAAATCTCCTGTGCGACCGTGATAGCGATCATAGGCATTAGGATATCCCAGATTAAATGAAAGATGAAACCGACTAAACGGATTCATCCGGCCGGGCGTGACAAAATAGAACCCTTCAGGGCTCTGTTCATCACCGGTTTGGAGCTTAGGACCCAAATTTCCAGAAAAGGTACAAATCTCGTAGGTTTTAAAGAGTTCAAAACGGCCATCACCCGCTACCCAGATTTCAAGTTCACTCGATTCTTTGAAGATTCGAATAAAAATAGGAGAACCCAACCGTAGTGCTTTCTCCTCAAACGCTTCTTCCAAGGCAGGCGTCACTCGCTTAATCGCTGCCCGAGACCGATCGCTTGAAGGCAGCTCATTGGAGTGCGCCATAGAAAACATTCCCATCATGAAAAGGAAAACCAGAATTGCCATGATTTACTCCCAAAGGGCCACTCGTTCGAGGACTGTAAAAGGGCCTTGAATGGTGTCCGTTTGGTACGAACAAAATTCAATTGCCGAAACCCGCAATGGTTCAGTGGGTAAAGCTGGAACGGTCTGAAGATGAGAAGCAATCATACGAGTCTCAAAGATATCGCAATACTGCCCCAGGGTGACATGGGGGGTATAAGACCCGGGATTATCTTCTTTGGCGATTTTCTTAAGATGTTCCCGTATACAAGACAATGAATCGGAAGGATCACGTACTCGTAAATATGGAACCGAGGCAAAACTGTCGGCTTCACTCAAATGCAGCAGAAATGGAGAAATTTTTGCTTGCTGCACCATCTCGATTTGTCGACGAACCAGGGCCTCTGGAAAATAGGAAGGATGCAGAAGCCCACAACAAGCTATCGTAATATGAGGAGCACGCTGATAGCCAGGATACATAAATGGCAGGAGATGTTCACGACCTGCTTTATAAGCCCGAATCCATGTAGCGTCCTGAACCACGATAGCCCAAAAACCATACCGCTCGATTCCACCATGCCACTCCACATAATCTCGATCATGACAAGGATCGGTAAAGGGTGTGGACAGGAATGAATAGTATGGGGTTAAAGGCTGCATTTCTCAGATAATATAGCAAATTCCGGATTTTTCTCATTAAAATTTTCCTTCCAGGTTTTTGATGCCATTACTAGCGATTTGATATGGTGGCCTTATCTCCCTTCAAATAACAAAAAGGAGCGGTTTTCGATGGCGGACTTTGAAAAACTCGGTGAATTTTATCTAGGGCGCCCCTATGACCTGGCGAACAAAACATCTAAACCCGGGTTACTCCTGTATGACTCCAAAGATTTGGTGACCCATGCCGTCTGTGTCGGCATGACCGGCAGCGGGAAAACCGGCCTATGCATCGGTCTATTGGAAGAAGCCGCCATCGATTCCGTCCCGGCCATCATCATCGACCCCAAGGGCGACATCGCGAACCTGCTCCTGACGTTTCCGGAATTGCGGGGGAAAGACTTCTTACCCTGGATCAACACCGAGGAAGCCGCGAAGAAAGATATGACTCCCGAGGCATTTGCCGATCGCGAAGCAGAGAAATGGAAGAAGGGATTGGCCTCCTGGGGGCAAGATGGCGAACGGATCGCCAAACTTCGAGAAGCGGCTGAATGTTTGGTCTATACCCCTGGAAGCACGGCCGGCCTCCCGATTTCTATTCTTCAATCGTTTGCTGCTCCTCCACAAACCTTGCTTGACGACCCGGAACTCTTGAGTGAACGGGTGGGAACCATGGCGACCAGTTTATTGAACTTATTGGGTATTGATGCCGACCCGCTCCAAAGCCAAGAGCATATTCTCCTGGCCAATATCCTGGAGACTTCGTGGAAGGCCGGGAAAGATTTGTCGCTACCGGACTTGATCCAATACATCCAACAACCCCCGTTTACGAAATTGGGTGTCATGGACCTGGAATCCGTCTTTCCTTCAAAAGAACGGTTCGGACTGGCCATGCGATTCAATAATTTATTGGGCGCTCCAGGGTTTTCCGTTTGGCTGGAAGGCCAACCCTTAGACCTCAATCAGATTTTGTACACCCCGACCGGCAAGCCACGAATCGCGATCTTCTCCATCGCCCATTTGAACGATTCCGAACGCATGTTTTTCGTGAGCTTGCTGCTGAATCAAACCGTGAGCTGGATGCGTACCCAATCAGGGACCACGAGCCTTCGTGCGCTGCTCTACATGGACGAGGTCTTTGGGTTTTTCCCTCCGGTCAAAAATCCTCCCTCGAAAGCCCCCATGCTCACTCTGTTGAAGCAAGCCAGGGCATTCGGACTGGGAGTCGTCCTCGCCACCCAGAACCCTGTGGACTTGGATTACAAAGGCCTAGGGAATACCGGCACATGGTTCATCGGCCGCCTGCAAACCGAGCGGGATATGGCACGCGTGTTGGATGGCTTGGAAGGTGCGGCCGCCCATTCCCAAGGAGGCTATGACCGGCAATCCATGGAAGCCATTCTCTCCGGACTGGGCAGTCGGGTGTTTTTGATGAATAACGTACATGAGGATGGGCCGGAGATCTTTGAAACCCGCTGGGTGATGTCCTATTTACGCGGTCCGCTCACACGAAACCAAATCAAGACATTGATGGATCCGGTGAAAGCCGGACAACAATCTGAAACCGCCACAAAACACCCGGCATCTTCTGCGACCAATCAACAAGACTCCTCTGATACCCAGCATACACCACCCATTCTTCCACCGGAGATTCCACAATTCTATATTCCCATCCGAGGGTCCCAGCCAGAGGGATCCACGATCGTGTATGAGCCGATGCTGCTTGGAACCGCCTCTGTCCATTTCCTGGATGGACGGCGAAAAATAGACGAATCTCGCAAACTGTCTCTCCTGGCCTCCCTCTCAAACGATGCTACACCCGTTGATTGGGAAAACCCAGTGTTATGCGACCTGTCGGCTGATGATTTGGAAACAGAGCCGGAAGAAGGGGCTACCTTTGGCCTCGTTCCGACTCCAGCCAATCAAGCCAAGAATTATAAAACCTGGAAAAAGGATTTCATCAATTGGGTGTACCGCCATCACACCCTCCAGCTTTGGAAAAGTAAGACGTTTAAAGCGTCATCATTGGCCGGAGAATCCGAGCGTGATTTTCGCCTTCGACTCCAACAACTGGCCCGGGAAAAACGTGATGAAGCCACCGAAAAACTTCGCAAAAAATACGCGACCAAAATGACGAGATTGGAAGATCGGATTCGACGGGCCGAACAAGCGGTTGCCCGCGAGACTGAACAGGCCAAGCAACAAAAATTTCAGACGGTGATTTCCGTAGGCGCCACGATTCTTTCTGCTGTCTTGGGACGAAAGGCCGTGAGTCGTTCTTCCATGGGTAAAGCCACCTCTGCCATTCAAGGTATCAGTCGTTCACAAAAAGAAAGTCAGGACATCCAACGGGCTGAAGAAAATGTGGATGCCCTTCAACAACAACTCCAGGAATTAGAGCAGGAGTTAAAGCAAGAGATTGAGGCAATAGCCTCCCAATGGGATCCGCAGGGAGAAGTCCTGGAAACCATCACGATTCGTCCAAAAAAATCCAATATATCCCCAAAGGTCTTCGGTTTAGGCTGGACCCCCTATTGGAAGCACTCCACCGGCACTCGCATACCAGCCTGGGAATAAGCCATCGAAGAGTACACGACCGGTTTTTCTGGAGATTAAGGAAAATTCTTTCTCCTGACCCTTTCCTTTGTCTCCCTGAATCCCGTATGCTTTTTTAACGGGTATGATAGTACGTCTTTTCATATTACCCGCTCCCCTCTCTGATAATTGCTTGAACAAAATCGTTCCCCTCCTGGCTTCAAATTAATGACAAAGCCACTATCTATGACGAAACATTCTAAAAGGACACCTTCACGATGACTTCTCATTTGTTCAAACGACCCATTCCGCCCCTGCATCCCTTGTTTTTTCTGTTACCTGGGATCGCCCTTGTATTGTCATTCGGGTGTAGCCAAGTCTATTACGACACCATGGAAAAATTGGGGTACCACAAACGGGACCTCTTGGTGAGTGATGTGGAGAAGGCCCGTGATGCCCAGCAAGAAGCGAAAGAACAATTCAAATCCGCCTTGGAACAATTCACGACCGTCCTCAATTTCAAAGGCGGTGAACTCCAAGATAAATACAACACGTTGAACCGTGAGTATGAAACCAGTGAGGCGCGGGCCCAAGCAGTCCGGAATCGCATTGCTTCGGTCGAATCAGTTTCCGAAGCCCTGTTCGAAGAATGGGAAGCTGAGCTGACGCAATATTCGAGTGCCAATTTGCGGAAAAGCAGTCAAGCCAAACTCACCCAAACCCGCAAACAGTACACCCAACTCATTAAAGCGATGAAACGGGCCGAATCAAAAATGGACCCGGTCCTCGCCAAGTTCAAGGATCAGGTCCTGTTCCTCAAGCATAATCTGAACGCGCAAGCCATCGCGTCCCTGAAAAGCGAACTCGGCTCGGTTGAAAGTAATATTCAGGTACTCATCAAAGAAATGGAGACTTCCATCAAGCAGGCAGATTCGTTTATCACCGCCATGTCAAGAGATCAGTCCTAACCCCCAACGTGACCCCCTCGTCACCGTTTGATTCCAACGTCAACACAGCGCGTTGGTCGCTTCATGCCTCGTATGGTGCAAAGGAGGGAAGTATGGGAATCATTTCATGGATTTTGTTTGGTCTGACAATAGGAATTATTGGAAAATTAATCTCACCGGGAAGAGATCCGGGAGGCTTGGTCGTCACCGCCCTCATCGGAATAGCAGGAGGTGTCATCGGAGGATTTATCGGGACAAGCTTGGGATGGGGAGATGTAAACGGGTTTGACCTGCGGAGTATGGGATTGGCCATTGTAGGAACCTGCATCTTGCTGTTCGGATACCGAAAAATTCGTGGGTAGCCCCCTTTCCTCTTTCCTCCAATCTTCCAAACTACCTAAAGTTGTCGAGTAACGGCTCCCCATTGAAGAGGGCCATGGAGCACCCCCAGCCAGCCCAATACGTTAAAACACCCCCTCTTTGCAATGTGATGTACTTGTAACATTGGACCAATGGCATGTGGAGAATTGCTGCTCTTTTCCCCTTTTATGGCTGTGCATAATAGCCCTTATCAACAAAAACGCGGGGCTACTGTGGATAAGCATCTTTCCTTTTAGTCATAAGAAAAACGAGGAAGAAAAGATGGAAATAAAAAAGTCAAGAAAAAAAGATTTCTACTTTTACGACTACGCCAATTTTTTTACACCACCACATATGGTGGAAAAAATTTATTTTCATACAATGCATAAATAATGTGCAATTTGCTCATTACTTGATGAATCCTTGGAAAAATAGTCCTCATACAGGATTAAACACCAAGTTATCCACAAAATTTGGGGAATACCATTTTCTCATCTGGCGTGTTTCTTGCTCGATATAAAATTTTTGTAAATTTTTGAGGTTTTTATGGATTTTCCGCCCCAAACCCTACCATAACCTCTCATCATTTGAAGTGTGGGTGAGGGAAGCTCACCAAACACATTCTGATACCGTTCGGGGAATCGGCCCCAAAAATCCCACATGCCCTTCCACAGCTACTTGGGTCACAGTTCTCATGGTGCCGCCCTATGGACAACAAGCGCTGAGTTCCATGTAGTAGACCAAATTGCCTGAATTTTGCGGGGAAAACACCAAAATACCTTTGAAACCCAGTTTGTAGGGGCTTTGAATCTGTGGGGTGAGTTGGCCATATGCACCGGAGTCGTCGTCAAATTTTTCCTGATGTCACCCGCGATCACGACCCTGCTGATGATTCTCAAATCGTTGGGAGGGGAGCGCTGGAAACGAAGCCAACAAGCCGGCTATTTCGCCGTGGGTCTCGTGAGCATTCACCTCATTACCCTTGGCCGGAAAGGATGGATCGCACCAAAAAGCTGGAAGGCAGGATTACCACCGATCAATCTCTTGAACCTTATTTGTACGCTCATACCACTCCTCGTCAAACGAAAGCTGATCAGAGAGAGACGTCTCAAACATTAGCTGTTGTCATAACAATCGCGACTGTTCACCTTCCCTTGATAGACCGAAGATACCAACTCAGCAAGAGGTCCATAAGCAATATCAAAAATTCGGAAACGGCTTCTCATTTGGCCTTTTCCCTGGGATCATTTGCTTTATCATATGCCACTGCGATTGTGTCCGCTCGCGCCCTTGGTGCGAAGGGTTATGACGACTATGCCGTAGCGGTCTCTTCAGCTGTCATTCTCGCTACCTTAGCGGAGATGGGAACCGGAAAATACGCCCTTCGTATCATTCCGGCCTCTGTTGAACTGAGCGACTGGGCTGCTGCTAATGGATATATCCGGCTCAGTACAGGACTGATGTTGGTGACGAGTAGCATTCTGGCCATCGTCAGGACAGGTTGGGAGGATTTCAAGGACGGTCAGTTCGGCAACTATGCCGTGGGCTTTGTCCTTCTCTTTCTTCCTGTGATAGCCTGGGTTGGTGTGGGTAGCGAGCTTCTGACCGCCAACCGAGCGGCCATTCAATCTGCCTGTATAACCCGTCTGCTTGTTCCAGGAGCTATCCTGGTCTTAGATTTGATCTGGGTGGCTTCACCAATGGACCTTACGGCCTCTCAAGGTGTCCTTTGCTACGGACTCGGGTAGGTCATAGGACTGATTGCCGTCTTTATTTTCTTGATGAGGACAACCCGAGAAGAGATTCTCACCACTCCCCCCACACACCGCACACAAGAGTGGTTGTCGAGCATCTGGCCCTTCCTCTATTTCGCTCTGCTCGTCAGTATGCTCGCAAAAATCGGCGTGATGATCCTGGAACTCGTGGCCCCGCAGGAAGTCACGGTGGCAGTCTATTCCCCGGCGGCTGAAACGGGAACCTTCCTCTTCATCGTGGCAAAGTCCACTGACAAACTCTACCTGCCAACCGTCTCAACCACGCTTGTGAAAAAAGATCAAGCCGGTCTCACACAAGGATGTTGGGATCGATGGACTTGGTTCGGCTCGTTTTGTGTGGATTTTTTACTCGTGGTTTTTCTTTTTGGGAAACACATTCTTGGCCTGTTTGACCCGGAGTTTATCGAGGAATACACCGCCTTGTGCCTCATTGCCACGGCGACAACGGTTGGACCATGACCACTCTGGCCCCTGCGTACCTGAAGTACGTCCGAAAGCAAAAATGCGTGGTTGTCGTTACTACCCTCACTCTGCTCGCCCATATCGGACTCTGTATTCCTCTCGGGTATTGATTCGGTGCCACAGGGACGGCTATTTCGTATGCGATACCAGTCATCGCAATGTATCTCACCATGGGCCTTATTGCGATGTATGAGCTAAAGAAAATGAAAGATGTCACCTAGAAAAAGCCGAAAGAAAGATTTCCCCGAGGGCCATTTCACTCCCCAACACCCTTTTGTTGACCTTCGTTGGTATTTTTGGTACAAAGCGCGCGATTCCTTCGGTTTTCTCTCTCCTTTTTTCCACACACAATTCTTGGAGGTTTCCCCATGAACCCCCTACAGAACCATGAGCACTGGTCCAGGCGCTCCTTTCTTCAACTCACGCTTGCGAGCCTAGGCATCTTTGGTAGTCGGGTATTCTTCCCAGATTCGGCCTTTTCGCGTTCAACAACTTCTAGTCGACTCCGTCTCTACAACGTGAATACGAAAGAACGAATACGGATCGCTTTCAGGAACCGATCTGGAGACTATGATCGTGCGGCGTTAGAAGACTTGAATGCGTTTTTACGCTGTCCGCATTCACACCAGGTCCATCAGATGGACATTCGTTTAATCGAATATGTGAACCGGATCGAAAAATTAGTCGGTCCAGGCAAGGAAATTCGCATCTATTCAGCTTATCGCTCTCCCTCTTACAACAATCTATTGGTCAGACTCGGACGGGGAGCAGCGCCCAAAAGCCTCCATACCATAGGAAAAGCCATCGACTTCTCCATCCCTGGCGTCAGGCTGTCCAAGGTTCGCCGGGCTGCCTTCAACATTAAATGGGGGGGCGTCGGGTATTATCCACGACAGGGCTTCATTCACCTTGACACAGGGTCTGTTCGGTATTGGTAATTTCAGATGTGGGCTGGATGTTTTCTATTCATCCCTCATACGATTGACGTCTGATTTCCCCCCTACATCCACTCGTCTCATTTCTGAACGGGCTTAATTTGAACAAAATGTTTGACTGAAGAAACCCCTTCCGTATTGCGAATTATTTCCAATACCTTGTTTAATTCGGCTTGACTCCCGGCACGGCCGATGAGATAAATCTGATTGCGAACGGAACGCCACCGATAATTCACCGAAGTCACACCATCCTCACCGATTAATTGGGCCTCGATTTTTGTCGCGATCCAAAAATCATCCACGCTTTGCCCCATGCCTTCCGTATCTTTTTTATCGTGTTCTTCGGCTTCTTTTCGTCGTCGTTCTTTCTCTTCAGGAGTGACGAGTTGGATCTCATCATACACCTCTTTTACGCGCGTATCAGATTTAGCCATTTGTACGACTTCCTTTCGAACGGCCGGATCATCAAGCGTGCCGGTTAACAGCACCCGTTGTTCCCAAACATCGGTACTCACATCGAGGAGTAAGCCCTTATCTTTGTCAGAAAGACCGGACAAAATCTCCGCATCTATCTTCGTATCTGTGACCTGATCATCCGTCGTCCTATCCTCCAGAACCTTTTTCCCGGTTTCCACCATCACCCTAAAACACCCACTCGAAATCAACCCTAAGCCAATCATGAACACCCATACATATTTGTTCCCAACAGTTTTCATATCCCCCTCCTTAACGGATGAAAGTTCATGAAATATCCCTATTTCCGATTATGAATACCGCAGTGACGTTTCGTTGCTACCCTTCAACCTTGGCCATATGCACCGTATGTTGTGGGAAAGGGATCGTTAAATGCTCCGCATCAAATTGCTGTTTGAATCGTTTGGTCAAATCAAACTTTAATGGCCAATAGTCTCCAGCTTGACACCATACCCGGATCGTTAAATCTACCGAACTTTCTCCCAAATTTCCGACCGCCACCATGGGTTCAGGATCTGACAACACTCGAGAATCGGCTGAGGCCAGACTTTTCACGACCCCCATGGCCTTATCAATGTCATCCGTGTAATCGATACTCATCACCAGGTCGACTCGCCTCGTTTCATGATGACTATAGTTCTTCACGATCGCACCCCAAACTTGGCTATTGGGGACTAAAATTTGCACATTATCGGGTGTGGCCAATTCTGTGACGAATAGGGTAAGAGATTTCACCGTTCCGGAAGTTCCAGCGGTTTCCACGAAATGTCCAACCTGAAATGGGCGAAATATCAGCAACATGACACCTGCAGAGAAATTACTGAGGGTCCCCTGTAACGCAAGTCCTATAGCGAGACCAGATGCCCCCAATATGGTGATGACGCTCGTGGTTTCAACTCCGAATTGGGAAATCACGGCTAAGAGGGTAATAATCAGCACCATATACCGTGAAAAGCTTGAGAAGAAACCAATAAGCGTCTCATCCAACTTTCCAGACCGTTGCAACCACTTTTTCACACCATTTTGCACCCACCCTGCCACGATTTTCCCAACGATAAAAATAAGGATGGCACCGATGACTTTGAGGCCATAAACCATTAAGAGTGCAACAGCTTCATTAACCGAATCTTCCATGTGTACCCTCCTTAGCTAAAAGATATTCAGAAAAGCCATGTACCCAGACAGTGTTTTTCGTGATCGAGTCTTGAAGCTCTCCTCGTTATCGTCGAGGAAAGTTTTCTTAATTTCAAGAGATTGGAACGGAAGGAAGTTATCGTCACGGTAAGAGGGGAAATAGCAGTGTTTAGTCGTGTATTCTCAATGGATGTGTTCCCTTCAAGACAGTGCTCCATCCTGAGAAGCCATACTGACCCATAGGATCGAAATATCATCGGCTTCCTGCCAGCAGTTCTTCATACGCGATTAGACAGGAAGGTTAAGACTCTCTCCTTGGCCTTGGAAAAGGCCAAGGAGAGGATGATCCTAATAATTTATCGTTCGCCGCGAAGTCGACTCAACCAAAATTCCATTTGCTTGCCAGCAGCCTCGCGCCCCCCCAGACCAAACGAAAGCGCGACAGCCACGGCAATCGCCCCGAGCGTCAACCCAAACGCTAAATTCACGATGTCATCCGCCAGGCCCATCGCTCGCAACCCCATGGCCAACACTAGCCCGAGAATGGCAAACTTGGCGATGCTGGCAAGAACACCGGCATCCGATCCTTCGACACGCCGTATCGTTTCTCCAGCTAATTTCGAAAGCCAAAAACCCACACCAATGATGGCACTTCCTAGCAAGACCTGGCCCCCAAACTGTATAAACATTTCAACTAAATGAGAGACCTGCTCAAAGCCCAATCGATTGGCCGCTTCAACCGTCGCGAACAACATAATGAAAAAGATCAACACTTTTCCGACCAACTGAGAGGGAGTCGGCAAGCCCTGAAAAACATAATCTACGCCAAATTTACCCGGAAGTTGGTCAAAACCCATCCCACCTAGTAGGTTACTGATTAAATGCGCAATCAGCCGTGAGAAAAAGAAGGCAACGGCCAGGATTATTCCTGCGGCGAATATATTAGGGATGGCTCCCATCATGGAATTGAGCATCTGTGTGGCTGGCTTAGTGATCACCTCAATATTCAGCGCTTGTAAGGCGGCAATCAAGGCAGGAACCAAAATTAGGATAAACGCGATAAGACCCACCAAATTGGAGAGAGTGAGGGTCCCTTGCAGGCCGGATCGTGTACCGAGTTGATCCACGCCACTCGCGGTTAACAGACTACTCAACAAGTCCCTGACAATTTTTGCAACGAACCAGCCGACAACCCCGATGAGGAGAGCTCCCATAATATTCGGAACCATACCAACCATCGTATTCACCATTTCCTGGATGGGCTCCAAGATCCCTTGCAACTCTAAGGTTCCAAGGATCCCCGGAAGAAACAGCAGAATCACGAGCCAAAACAACACATTTCCCAAATTGTCACTCATGGGGCTCATCCCTGCACTCGCACTCAATTTCTCATCTAAATTCGTCGCCTGCAGCCCTTTCGTAACAAGCGTCCGCGCTACGGTGGCGATAACCCACGCAACGAGCATTAAGACTCCTCCTGCGATGATTTTGGGGATAAAGGCCAAGACCTGATCAACTAATACTCGTAATGGCCCAGAGACAAGCTCTAAATGGAGAGCGTTAAAAAACCCCACCAAGACGAGAAGCAGGATGAGATAGTAGGCTACGGCCCCAGTTCCCCCTTCAACATCCATATCCGTTCCGGTCGTCGACCTCAATTGTTTATTGAGATGCAACAACCCTAGGCCTTTTCTGACCCCTGCCCGAACTGTGATTGCGACAAACCAACCGATGACAAGGATTCCAAGAGCTCCCAACACATTGGGCAAGGTCGCCCCCAACGTTTCTTGAAGCGTTTCGGTTAATTTGGTCATGTCCATGGGTTACTCCTTTCCGTGAGGATTCACGAAGGTTGACCCGTCCTTGGCTAGAACAACAATGGCCTCGAAGGGTTGGAGGATAATCATTGCTAAGACAGTCCTCTCTCTGTGGGCAATCCGTTCAAGCATACTCACCAATTCCCTCGCACCGTTAAGGGATATCCTAGCAAAAAAAAAGGCGACCTCCTAATATCGGGAAGCCGCCAAAGAATACTTGGCTCTTAAAATTCGAGACCGATTAGTCCTTTAGATCATGGTTATCCAAACTGCGAATCCGTCGAACGTTAATCAAAATCTTTCTGAAGAAAAGGCACTTTCAAATTACGTTGAATCCAACGTGTAGACTTTTGCAGATCCTTCCAGCAATGGCCTGGGGCGACTTCCCACCCCCAGCACTACCCACGAAAGGGTACCCCCTCTAAAGCCCCAATCGTAAACAGAAACCAGGAGTAGGTCATCGCCCGGGCCAAATACTCGGATTTCGTTTTTTTGCCCCTACGTCACTCCTACTTCATATTCCGAAAAACTCACTAGATGTGTGGCAATATCATGCATGATTCGCTCAATCTGATGACAATCCAACGGCTTTTGGAGCACCCCTCGCACCACGACCGGAAAGAACTCAGAAACGTATAAACCCCAATCGCTCTCAACCAACAAAATAACGGGGACATTCATCCTCACGAGAGTGGTCATACATTCTTGAAAATCTTTGCGTTCTCCGGTTTTTATGTAAGCCATATCCATGAACACGGCAGAAGGCTTTGGCTCATGAGAGACCACCTCCAGCACCTGACAGGGGCTGAGGATCTCTGCTTGACCATACCCGTGAAATGATAATACTCCATGTAAAACATTATTCACCATCCCATCAGGACTAACGAGGAAAACCTGATGGCCTTCTGTGGGAAAGATTTCTTTCATTGAACTCATGGCGAATATCTTTCTTTACTTTTTTCGTGTCAATCAAGACTGACATCCTGAAAACTATTTTCCAAACGTTACTTCAAGATTAATGCCATGAAAAAATCCTGAATTTCCAGGGCATTTTTAGACATTTTCGTCGGACGATTCTCAGGAAGACACACAAAGTGTGTCAGCGCGTTCCAAACTAAAAGGGATGAGACACAGAATCCTGGGAGGAAAGAAGACGATTTTCCAGGAACGGCTGTCAACCTTCCTAACTCAATAAGTCCCTGGAAAATCTAACGGTTAGAAAAAAAGATGGGAGACAGACACCTTCAGCCTTTTAAGATCATGCATAGCGAAAAATGTAAATTAGTACATTTTTCACTAATTTTCGTAATTATACCCAACGGCAAAAAACACCACGGAGTCGGCTTTCTTTGAATCTTCGGCAGGTTTGTTATCGTAATTCCATTGAAGCTGTCCGGATATGGAAATTCCCTTCCATATATCAAACCGGATGCCCTGAAGTGAATTGATCGTATAATTTGACAGATCACCAACTTCAGGGTACCCCTGATGTTGATGAAAAATCGTTAATTTTTTAATTGGCTCCCACTCCCACCGTAACGACCAACGGTAGACACCATGGCTGTCATCATCATCTATCTTTCGATCCTCATTTGAATACCCTACCCCCAAATCACCTTGAAGTGTCATTTTTGTTAAATACGGATTCGTAAAATCTCCGTTTTCAATAAACTGATACCCCGGTCCGGTCGTGACCGCAGTCCGAAGGTTCAAATCGTCGAAGGTATCCTGCTGCATGAGTAAAGCCAGGAACCAATAGAAACGATGGGTAATAAAATAATTTACATCCATCGTTCCAAAAGCATTTCGATCTGTGACCCTATTATCTTCCTCCGCATAAAAATACCGGAAATCAAGAATGAATCGAAACCGCTCGCTTCTCGCCACAAATCCACTTAAAAAATTAACCTGGGCATCATCAGTATTCCCTGATGAAAATTTCGTGCCTAAATTCAAATTAATCTTAAATTTCACGGGCACTACGGGTGGCGGATTGATCGCCGTGACCGAGCTTAACTCAATAACGACCGGGTCGGACAATGGTGCGACGATGAGCCGTAATTTTCCTTCGTCTTCTTTTTCGACAACTCCCGTGATCACCACGCCATCTCCCATCACGAGCACAACCGGTTGACTCGTCGCTAAATTGACGACTTCTCCCCATAGGATGAGAAAAGGTTCATCGGCACCAAACGCGGCTTTGACCTTGAGATTTCCTTCCACCATATCAATGATCTCACCATGGATGATACTGCCATCTTTCATGTTGATCGAACCCAGGACACCAGCATAAATGGAGGAAGGCACCACTATGGATAAGAAGAGGAGCACGACACATATCCGGTGTATCATCGATGAGTCCTTTCTTAGACAGACAGAAAGTTGGTGACGAAGAAACCTATTTTCCGGTTCATATCAACCCCCCAAATTCTCGGATCATACGTATTCAATGGAGCGTTGAAAAGTCGAATTTCCAAAAGAATAGCGGCTGGATTAGCGGTAGGCTAAAAATGAACGATCGTTACACGCGTACCCTGAACTTCATAAAAAATCGCTCAGCCTGAAAACCTTCGTTTCCAGACCACGAATGGCAGGTGTCCGATGTTAAAAGAAACGCAACGGGGAAGGCAACACCTTGCCAACAAAAAAAGATGAGAAACCGCCTTTCAAGAAGGGACGGTCTCTCAAGAAAATTCAGTGCTTTTCTATTTTTTGCTAGGATGACTGATGATCGACAGAGATCTCCAACTCTCGAAGACGTCGATACAATGTCGAACGACTCATCCCGAGTATTTTGGCCGCCTCACTACGCTTCCCTTGAGTTTTGTGAAGGGCTTCAAGAATACATTCCCGTTCTTTTTCCAACATCGAAGTGCCCAAGCAACCTTCCTCTCCGGCTTCTCGAACTTCGGGAGGAAGATTTTCGGAGTGGACGGCTTCTCCGGAACAATGAATGACAGCATGATCTAACGAACTTTTGAGTTCGCGAACGTTGCCTGGCCACTCATACGTGAGAAGGCATTGCATCGCCTCCGGAGAGATCTTTCGTATACCTGATTTTCTCATCCGCACTCGGGCCTGATCGAAAAAGAATTGACTCAAAAGAGGAATATCTCCATGACGTTCCCGTAATGGTGGAAGATCCAAGCGAGCCACTCGGATTCTATACAGAAGGTCAGACCGAAAGCGGCCCTTTTCGGCGAGTTCCTGTAAATCCTGATTGGTGGCCGCGATCACCCGCACATCGACCCTTCGTGGCCTCGATTCGCCCAGACGGACGATTTCACTTTCCTGTAACGCTCGCAATAGGATGGTTTGTACCGATAAGGGCATATCTCCGATTTCGTCTAAAAACAGGGTGCCTCCCTCCGCAGCTTCAAAAAAACCCTCTTGATCATGCGTGGCCCCCGTAAAGGCTCCTCGCCTATGGCCAAAAAGCTGGCTCCCCAACAATGAATCCGTCAGCCCCGCACAATTGACCGCCACAAACGCATGGTTCCCCCGCGGACTCATTTGATGCAATGCCCGAGCAACAAGCTCTTTGCCCGTTCCGGTTTCGCCTTGAATTAAGGCTGGGACCTCTACCTGTGCGATATCTATGATCTTCTTGTAAATGGCTTGCATCTCGGCACTGGCTCCGATGAGTTCCTGAAAATTGGAACGTGTTCCTTCAGAAAGACCAAAAAGACCATCCTCAACAGAAACCTCTCTCAAAAAAAATATTTTTCCCGAGGAATCTCTTGGGTCATCTTGAATATCAATTTCCAATTTTCGTGTCGGTGTTCCAGGATGCTTGCAAGTAACGGTGAGAGGAGTTCGCTCATGTTCTGGAATCCGTTGAAGAGCCACAAGCTCATTCCATTCGGTTGTTTTCATCGAAAGCACTTCTTTCAATGTCTGTCCGGATAATAGTAGCCCATTGAGGTTGAATAACTCCCGAGCTTGACGGCTGGCATACACGACCGTACCCCGAGCATCAATCATCACACTTCCTAGCTGCAAGCAGTCGAGCATGATGGTGAGGTCCTCCCGAAATTGCTCACTTTTCTGTAACCGAGCACGCAATCGAATTTTGGCGTCTTCCCATGTTTTGGCATATTGCTCGTGGAGCAAACTCGCCTCACGAGCCTTTTGCAAGACCGATTGCAACGGAAGCATCTCGGAAGTAAACCGTTGAACGATCAACAATTGGTCCTGCCCCTGAGTCATGGCCGTGGCTTCGAGCATGAGATCTTTCCCAAAGACATCAGGTTCGCACCATAGGCCGGAACGCACATGCCCTGGTTCCAATGATTGCCAGAATGAATCAGCCTCTCTCAAAAAAGATTGGAGAAAGAAGGATCGACAAAGGAGGTCACGAGGGACAACCACGGAGTTCAAGGAATCTTGGAAACCGGGGTACCAAAGGGGAACATCGTGGAGAATTTGAAAATCTTGACCGGATACTCGCCGTAATACCAAGGCATCGAACACCTTTGCGATTTCCTGATAGCTTGAGTGGTGAGCCATGAAGAGCTTTCCCTACGAGAAGAGTCGGGAGATGGGGGACGGTTTTGACTCAGAGATACACACCAAACCCCAATACACCAAAAAATACCGAAGGCTTCACCTTCTTTCGTGTATACATTCCATCGAAAATCTCACGTTCCGCAATCATGTGACGACCATTTGGCGTGCCAACTCCAAAAACGCCTGCTCGACCCCTTCTCCCGTTTTGGCACTGGTATGTATGACCAGGGATGACTCGGCGGCTAAATGCCCAATCATCGCGAAGTCCACTTTCCACTCTTGGACTAAATCTTGTTTATTCACCATCAGCACAAAGGGAACCGCACCAATAACCCTTCGAGCCAGAACATGTAGTTGAGATGCGACCGCAACGGTTTCATGGCGAGTTCCATCAATCACCAACACATATCCTGAAGACCCTTGTAAATAATTGGGACGAATTTTCTGAAAATCATCTTCGCCATACAAATCCCAGAAGACGAGCAATGTATCCTGCTCATCGACCAGCAAAGATTTTTGATCAATTTTCACACCGATCGTGGTGTGATATTTTTCGGAAAACATCCCAGAGACAAATCGTTTTACCAGACTCGTCTTTCCGACACCATACCCACCTAACATACACACTTTCTTCTGAAGAGGAGTCAAGATTTTCCCTTCAGATTTTTTCGGTCTTCCAAGGAAGGAACCACCACCTGCAAGGAAACGCGCCGAGCCTTTGAGAAACTGGCTTCTCCATCCGAGAGAGAAAGGAGAGACATTTCCGGACCCTTTCCAACGGCTTTCATCGTAATTTTCCTGAGTGTCTTCCTTGAAAAGGCTCGCAACACGCTGTCGGCACGATCCTGACTTAACACCCAATTCAAATCCTCGGATCCATCAGGGCTAGAGAACCCCTGTATCTCAATGATGGGTTCTACGTCCAACACCCGGGCTTGGCGCTCGAGAGATGCAATAGTCTCCCACATTTGAGAAAGTTTTGGTTTTTCCGATTCTTGGATGATGGATTCTTCGATTAGGAACGCAATCATACCTTGCTCAAGGTTTTTTGAGGTTTTCTGGAAGTTTTCCCAATCACTATTCCTGAGCAGGCCAGTATCAATTCTGTCTACCCCCGGGATGACAGGTCCGAGTAATTTGACCTTTTGTATCCAAGAATGAGGAGCCAACCCGCTCAAGTACAACACCGACCCTTCCCAACGCAAAGCCACCGTCTGAGGAGGATCCAACACAGACCTCGTTCGCCTTTGAACGAATTCGGGAGTCAGATTTAGGAAGGGCTCCAACCGGAAGGACACAGCTTGACCGGAATAGCCCACCTGTTCCAAAAGTTCCAATGGGTCAGGGGCCAAGGGATCTCGTAATCCGTAAAATACGGTCTCCCCAAGCCCTTCTTTTGAAGAAGTAATGATCAGTCCGGATTCCTTTCCGACTGCATCCAAAAATTGATTCCAACGTTGGCGATCCGACCAGCTTTGAGAGCCCCACAGTCCTCCTATACACAACAGCATCACCAAGAGGACCCATACCATCCAGGGCACTCGTGAAGGTTTTTGAGCAAATTGCGCCTGCAGGCAATCTTCCAGGTACAATCGGGTCTCGTGCAAAGGTGTCGCATCTCCCTGGAATTTTTGTATGGGATCAGAAAATTGTCCATGAATGGCCTCTAAGGTTTCCTGAAAGACCCGTCTCAACTCAACAGGAGGCGTTCCTCGGATAACTCCCGCGAGAATGGCCTGGGATCCTTGCTCAATCCATACAGTTAACTCCCCGATTCGAAGAGATTCCAGCCCCTCTTCGTGGGGCCCACCAAATGAATCTCGAACGAAGTCTTGGATAGCCGTCAACATGCTCGAGATGAGTTCTTCTCCTTGTGTTTTTACCCCTTCAGCTACCACATGATTTAAGAGAAGGCCTGACTGTTTGTGAATGAGGAATACCTGTTCAACACGAAAATGTAACGTATGAAGGAGAACCACTTCTCCAAAGGTTTTCCCGGTCCGCCATGCCTCCCAGCGCCATTGCAAGCCTTTCCAGGACATACTGTATTCCAGGCTCTGATTCAGAGACTGCAACATTCCCCTCATGGCCTGTACCGTGGCCTTGCGGATGGCAGGACCCAAGATCGGAGCCATCGCATCGACAATCAAATGAGGAGACTGCTTGATAGAAACCGCTAGGGCTTCCTGGGTGACGGGGACCATAGTGGCCAGCAGTCGACTGTCTTGTTGGGCTCGCAATCGGATAGCATCAGGGAGAACCCGACTTACTTCATCAGGATGCAGTGTAAAACTATCGAGTCGTCGTTGGAGTTGTCGTAATTGGGACTGTTCCGGGCCCAATAATACCTTCCGAAGGTGGGAGAACCCTTTGGATTCTTGGGTAGGAAAGTCGACCGATGGATTACTGGATTGAGAAGGAGAGGAGCCAGGCATACACTTCCTCTTCACTCATACCATAGCCAAGCCTTGGGAGAGGAAACACCATTCATGGGCAATACCTACACATTCCTAGGGAGTCTCAGGATCACGAGAACCGACTTTTAATCGTAACCCGACATCCATCAGCATTTCTGCCAAGGCCCCACGATCGGTCTTTTCATCCTTCAATCCTTGAATGGCAAGCTGAAATTGTTCTTCCAGACTCGCCATGGCCTGTTGACTTTGTTCATCTAATTCTTTCCGTTGTTGTTTCAGGTGATGTTGCAGGGTTTCGAATTGTCTGTTGGTCTCCTTGTCTACCCGAGTCAGGCTTTGCTCCGTTTGCGCCTCTAAACCTTCCAGAAACCGTTTTAACTCACCATGCGCATCGGAGCGCTGAGAGCGTTCTTCTTCCAATTGTCGAGAAAGCAGGAGACATTGCTTTTGGACAATCCCCTTTAAATCCTCTAAGGCGCGATTCAATTTTTCTTGAAGAGCTGCATTTTCCTTCATCATCCGTTGTTCAAGAAGATCACATCGGCTCTCAAATTCCCGACTCTGTGCCCCGAAAAGAATGTCCCGAACCGTTTCCAAACTCCCGTTTTCAGATATTCCGGCTAAGTCTGTGTTTTGATCGTTTGCAATCTGGCCTTTCGACGATTTCGTGACCTCATAACCTACTTTTCTTGACCGTTTCGAGGGTTCAACTGGACTCATGATTTTTCACTCCAATTAAAATGGTCAAATAGTTTCCAAATGAAATTTTTTTGATCCTGATTATTCCGCCTTCCTCCTCAATTATCATTCAGTGAAACCTGGTGGGACTCACAACTTAGGGCCGTTAGCCCCTATCTTAATTGGGATGGGAGACAAAAACACATAGTTACATCACTTAGGAATTTACGGCTAAATGCCACCATAAAGAAAAGGCCTATTAAGCTAAATATATATTTAATCTAGGCTTTAGTAAGGTAGCCAATAATCACATATTCAACAAAATACTTCAATTACACTTAAGTACTATACAGGAATATACTTTATAAAATTATATTTTTCAAATACTTACAAAAATAAATGTGCGGTTCCGGTCCAGAACCTAGAATATGATTCGAGTGAGTCAAGGACTCAAAAAATGGTGCGTGAAAGAAAAAAGGTGGTGAGAATATAAACGCGGAACTTTAGGCAAGCATGGCTGTTAATCTTTTTCCGGTTCAGAATTCCCATGCTGGTGGGTGACCCGATCCTCATCGAATAAATCAGCCATTTCTTGAGCCATTAGGTCATCTTCCTGGGGGATCGATACGACGTGGAGCTCTTTACGTGGTTTGGCCCGCGATCCTTTAGGATTATCTGATCCTTGATCAGGAGTATCCGGAGAAGAACCAGGTTTTGCAGTTTCATTCATACCATTTTCCATATTCAGCAACTATTCAAACACTTCCAGAAAAGATTTTTCAGGATACCTAGCTTGACAAGCAGGACAGGTCACAAAATAAATCGATTCGCGTACGGAAATGACTGCTCGAAAATCCAGGGACACTCCCCTGTGCCGACAGGAGGGACAGGCCATCTCTTTTAATCGATACGGCACATCGGGTTGGGTTTGCAGGTAAAATTCCATGTCAGTGTGGACGGGAAACGTATAGAAACAATCACGACAAATAGCCTTCCAGTCCCCGTCGTCCTTAACCGTCCGAGAATCGATCCCAAACCGATTCCCTTTACAGATGGCACACTTCACCTCCCCTAATCGCTCTTCAACCTGTTTAACGCTTAATCCGGACACCGTCGTACCCTCAACAATCACCAAAAAGAGTGAACCCTTCTATCGAAGTATAGGCCTCCCTATACCATCCACGCAACCAAATTCATCTCCTTGAGTAAATCCAGGGGCCTTCCGATTTCTAGGGTATAGGCTTCAGGCAGGATCGACAAAAAGGCTTCTTGAATCATCCGGCCTATTTTCCGGGGAAAAATGACCGACAAGGTAGGGTGTGATCACCTACATTAACGATCATTTGTTTATCGGGGACCAATGGGATGCGAATTCTCCCCCGCCTTTTGTGACGGCTATTCTCTGGGTTGCCCTTGAAACTTCCGTGACCCCTCCGGGGCATTGTCTGGTCGCCAGACTCCCCTTGAGGGAATTTACCCAGCCCGACCTTATTGATGTGCAGGGGGGAGTGGATTGGTTGACGACTCACCTGCCTTCTCAAAAAATATTAGTGGCCTGTCGACAAGGATTGGGGCGCTCCCCTTCCATCGTCATCGCGTACCTGTGTTGTCGGAGGCAACTTCCTTTCCAAACAGCATGTGATCAGCTGCGAGAAAAACGACCGGGAATCACCCCCCTTCCCAAATTGTCTTGGGTGATCGAAGAATTGAAAACCAAAGAGGCCTTCAATACGCCCCGATAAATACCTCTGCCTTCCGCTACAAGCCTCCTCTCATACCAAGTCAGAGTCCATAGCAGCTTGGGGATGAGAGACTCCAAGGAGAAGAGATTCTGCCGTCTTCTCATCCTTCTTCAGAATCTGGTACAACCGTTTGCATGCATGGAGGCTCTCATCTCGGCGATCCGAATGGCCTCTTCGATTCCTGAGCAAACCTTTTTGAGTCGATTGGTATGCCAGAACTTCCTGAAGTTGAAGTGGTTCTCGGGCAACTCAAGCCTCGTGCTTTGGGGACTCGGGTTCAACGTTTAGCCCTTCATCGTTCGGATATCGTCAGGCAGGGCCACGAACACATTTCGTGGTTTCCCGGCTCAACCATCACCGATATCACTCGCCGGGGAAAATGTCTGATCTTCACCTGCCAAAAAGGAGATGACAGTCGTCATCTCTTGTCAGAGCTGGGCATGACCGGTTTATGGCTGTTTCAAGCTTCCCTAGCTGCATCCCCACAGCACATCCATGCCAGCCTGATCTACTCAGACGATGGTGATTGTACCCTCCATTATTGGAACCCCAGACGATTCGGCCGACTCTGGCTGTTATCTCCCTCCGAATCGGAAAAATGGTGCACCCGTCGTTTCGGACCCGACTCCCTAACCATGAATGAGCAAACCTTCATGGGATTGGTTCGATCCTCAAGAGGACGGATTAAACCTTGGCTTCTCAATCAACGACAACTGGCTGGCATCGGCAATATTTATGCGAATGAAATTCTCTTTGGTGCCCGGATTCATCCCAATGCTCGAGGTTATCGCTTAACGAAGGCTACCTGCCATCGTTTGTTCATGACACTTCAAACCCTACTCCAAAAAGCCATCAATGCCGGAGGATCTTCCATCCGAGATTTTCAAGCCCCGGACGGAACCAGGGGAAAATTTCAGGATTCCCATCAGGTCTACCAAAAAGAAGGGTTCCCCTGCCCCCGAGGATGTCCGACTCCCATACAACGACTACAAGGCGAGCGTAGCTCGTTTTTTTGTCCCGCCTGTCAAGGACATCGATAAAAGCCCAATAGAAGTGACCGAATCGTTTCTTGAGCCCTAATTGACCCTTTGGTAAAATGTCCTATCAGGAGTGGCTGTTGACCCAAGGAGGATAAACCAAGACTTTCGTGCGCAAAATTAAACTTCAAGAAGGGGTCGACTTAGCGAATCTTTTCGGACCACAGGATTTGCACCTCAAAATGATCGAAGGGGAACTCCAGGTGGAAATGGCCGCCCGGGGAGATGAAATCACCCTGAATGGTCAGCCAGAATCCATCCTTCGAGCCGAACATATTCTCCAAGAACTCGCCGACTGGACGAAGACCTATTATCAATTAAAGCCCGAAGATATTTCTCGGGCCATTCATGCAACCGCGGAAAAGCGGGATACTCCACTCAAACCCTATTCCGTGTCCGTCACCAGCTTTCCGGCTCAAAAAGGGAAGGTCAATCCGAAGACCCCCAACCAACAGGCCTACCTTGAGGCCATCAACACGTCCGATCTAGTCATCGCCATCGGGCCTGCCGGCACGGGGAAAACGTACTTAGCCATGGCGATGGCCTTGGCTGCCCTCGCACAAAAACAAGTCGGGAGGATTATTCTCGCCCGTCCCGCGGTTGAGGCCGGAGAGCATCTCGGATTCCTTCCAGGTGATTTATTCGCCAAAGTTCACCCCTATCTTCGCCCGCTCTACGATGCCTTGTACACCATGATGGATATCGAACGCGCGAACCGGCTTATCGAACGTGGAGAGATTGAAATTGCTCCCCTGGCCTTCATGCGAGGCCGAACATTAGATGATGCCTTTGTCATTCTGGACGAGGCGCAAAACGCGACTACAGAACAGATGAAAATGTTTCTCACCCGTTTGGGGCAGAATTCCAAAGCCATCGTAACCGGAGACGTCACACAGATCGATCTCCCGGACTCCCATAAGTCCGGGTTAACACACGTGGCTGAAATATTGATGAATATCGAAGGGATCCGTTTCATATACTTTTCTGATCAGGATGTCGTCCGCCATAAACTCGTCAAGGCCATCATTAAAGCCTACGACCGGTTTGAACAGCAGTCCGAGGACGATGGTCGCAAGCCGCAAGGAACCCGTCCATCCCGAAAGTTTCCGACCGAATCGGATTCGAATGGTCAAGGGAACGGTCGGTAAGACTTGATGGCCGTTTGGTTCGGGACTTCCCTTCGGAACATTCATATCCGAAGCTCAGGGATACAACAGGTTGCCCAAGCCGTGTTAGCCCATGCCGGGCACCCTTCTGCCGACCTGAGCGTCACCTTGGTGGGGAAAACCCGTATGCAATCGCTCAATCGCCAGTATCGAAAAAAGGATCACCCAACCGATGTTCTGGCCTTTCCCGTGGGAAAGGTTCAAAAATCCTGCACACCGCTGGTAGGGGATGTTATTATCTGTCTTCCCATAGCTATTTCTCAGGCAAAGCAGTTTGGGAATACCCCCAAAGAGGAAATCGTCCGGCTTCTCATTCATGGGATTCTGCACCTCCTGGGGTATGATCATGAGAAGTCCTTACGGGAAGCCAGACGGATGCAAAAGAAAGAACAAGCCATTTTCGAACAACTTCACCCGATTCCCCGCTTAATGCGTTCGTAATTCCCAAACATTCGATCGTTTCATTTTTCCTGAAGATTCACGCGATGAGCTGGCTACAACGATTACAAGATGGACTGCAAAAAACACGACAGTCCGTCACAGGATCCTTACGGCGATTGGTAGGGAACCAATTAGACCCCGATGCCATTGAAGAGGTGGAAGCCAGTTTATTGCAAGCCGATGTCGGCGTCCGAACCGTCGAACGATTTCTGGAAGAACTGAAAAATCAGTCGGGCCCTTTCCAAGCGACTAATCCCGTGGAAACCTTACACGGGCTTCTCACCGACATTCTCCGAAAGGGAGAAGCCGACTCACTGGAAACCCTAATTCAAAAAGGTCCGAGGCCCTTCGTTCTTCTGGTCGTCGGCATCAATGGGGTGGGGAAAACCACGACGATTGCCAAATTGGGACATCGCTTTTCCCAGAACGGCCTGAAAACCCTGTTTGTAGCGGGAGATACCTTTCGGGCGGCCGCCATAGAACAATTGGACATCTGGGGAAACCGAACCGGAGTCGATGTGATCAAACACAAACACGGGTCGGACCCTGCTGCCGTGGTCTTTGACGGAATCGTAGCCGCTAAAGCCCGTGAGGTTGACGTGGTCCTGATCGATACGGCCGGTCGTTTACACACCAAAACGAATCTCATGGACGAGCTCAAAAAAGTAAAACGGATCATCGATCGGGAAATGCCTGGCGCACCCCATGAAACCCTCTTGGTCCTGGACGGTACCCTCGGCCAAAATACGATCGCCCAGGCCCGTCAGTTTCATGAAACCTTACACGTCACCGGATTGGCCTTAACGAAACTGGATGGGACCGCACGGGGTGGCGTCGTGGTGGCCATCGTAGATGAGCTGGGCCTTCCGGTCAGGCTTATTGGCGTAGGAGAACAGGAATCCGACCTTCAGGATTTTCACGCCTCAGAATTCGTGAATGCCTTACTGCCTCAAGATCAAACTTCTTCGTAAGATGCTCAGCAACCTGCTTTTTTCTTCTTTAATCCTCTGGTGTACGCTGGGGGCTGGATCGGCCTTCGGGAAAACGTCCACGACTATTCACCACCAACTCTCCATCACACTCGAACCCGAATCCCATACGATTCAGGGGGAAGACATTATCACCGTCTCCCCTCCTCAATCAGACGCCACTTCTCAATCATTTATGCTCAACCCTCATCTTCGTGTCACAGCCATACAGGTCGGTTCTCAGGATATTCCCCTTTCGCAGCTTTCCTTTGAGTCTACCGACCATGCGCAAAAGGTCACCGTGCCGACGGGCCCCAGAAAATATCTCACGATGAGGGTTACCTACGAAGGCATTATCGATGATACCCCCAAGGCTTCAACAGGGTTGCGTTTTGTCAGGCCGGATAAAACCATGGGCCATATCGGGACAAAGGGTATCTACCTCACCTATGAAACCTTTTGGTACCCGACGTGGGAAGATTCACTCCCCACCTTTGATGTGACGGTCAACATGCCGACCCCCTATCGCGTCGTCACCCAAGGGGAGGAAGTGGGCATTGAAACTCATGGGGATCGCCAGATCAGCACTTGGAAAATCGCCAATCCGAGCGAAGCACTAACCTTGGCGGCCAATCAGTTTGTCGTGAACACGAAAACCTGGAATTCCATACTACTTGCGACGTATCTCTATCAAAGTGAAGCCCACCTCGCACAGGAATATCTGGATGCCACGCAGAAATATTTGGAGCTGTACACACAATTATTGGGACCCTATCCCTTCAAGAAGTTCGCGGTTGTGGAGAACTTCTTTCCGAGTGGATTGGGGCTCCCTTCCTTTACCCTTCTAGGGCAAGGCGTGGTCCGAAGGGGATATACACAACCCTATTCCCTCGGCCATGAAATCGTCCATTCCTGGTTAGGAAATTCGGTGTTTAATAATCTGGAAGAAGGTAATTGGGTCGAAGGGCTCACCACCTATTTGTCCAATTATTATTACGATGAAGCGACCGGAAATCTCGAGAAGGCATTAAAAACCCGAAAACGAATGATGGATGAATACAATCTCTATGCGGTCCCGAATAAGGAATATCCCATCAAGCAATTTCACCATAAAGAAGTTCGGCTGGATAATGCCATCGGCTATCAAAAGACCGCTCTGGTGTTTCACATGCTCAGACAAGAACTTGGGGATACCGCCTTTTTCTTGGGAATTCGCGATTTGATCGAGGAAGGCACCGGCAAGTTCATTTCCTGGAAAGATCTCGAAGAGATTTTCTCTCGGGTCGGCAAAAGTGATTTAGGCTGGTTTTTTGATCAATGGATCAACCGGCCTGGAGCGCTATCTCTTCAAGTTACAAAACTCCAAGTCACCGAAGATCGCAACAACCCTGAAACCTTCACCGTAAGAGGAATGATTGAACAGGGTTCGCCCTCCTACACGACCCAACTCCCAATCACTATTCGATTGCCGGATGGCATGGACCAATCCTCTCGAGTGAAGCTCAACCAAACCTCTCAAGCCTTTCGGGTGTCGGTCTTGCAACAACCTCAGGCTCTACTTCTTGACCCCAATCACGACGTCCTCCTCAGGTTGAATCGCGATCAACTGCCTCCCATGTTGAACGTGTGGGAAACCGACACACATCGAATTCTTGTCCTGCCAAAAACGTTTTCGGAGGAAGAGGAACAGGCTTTCTCAGCTCCGATGCGACGGCTTCAACACCAAAAAAACCTGGACATTCTCCACACAAATTCCCTCAACATCTCCGAAGATGCCTCCTATTTGATTTTTGGCCAGCCCGGCCGACAACTATTAGAATCTGGTGTACTCTCTCACTGCCATCCTCATGTTCAGAGCGAGGGAAACCAGGTCACCATCAAGGACCAACCCTTTAAGGGTCCTCACATGGCCTTTTTAATCTCCTGTCCGCATCCGACAGCTCCCGGCCATGTCATGACCCTTTTTTTTGGTCTCTCCCCCCAGGCTATCAAACCCATGGCCCGCCTGCTCTTTTTCTACGGATGGGACAGTTACCTTGTGTACGAAAAAGGGAAAGTTATTGCCCGGGGGATGTTCCAGCCAGTACACTCTGCACGAGAATTCGCCATTCCTACACCATGAATATTTCTATCATGGAACGAACCACCAAAAAATGGATACTCCCCTCCTTTGTAAGGAGGGGAAAGGGGAGGTAGAGGTGAACAAAACCACTTGGCACTCAAGAATACCTATCGTTTTTGCCTGCATCATGGGAACCGCTTTCCTGGGAATCTCACCAGGGGTCTCAGCCAAGCCGCTCCAAAAACCGAAGGAATCCCCTCAACCAGAACCACACTTAGCGAACATTCGACAACTCACCTTTTCCGGGAAAAATGCGGAAGCCTACTTTTCTCCGGACGGGTACTCTCTTGTCTATCAATCAACCTTGGAACCGGATGGAAAGACCCTTCGGTCCTGTTATCAAATTTACACGATGGACCTGGATGGGACGAACGTGCGGCGAGTCAGTACCGGGACGGGCGGGACGACCTGTGGCTTTTATTTTCCGGGCTCACGTCGGGTCCTCTTTTCTTCCACCCATGTCCAAAGTCCTCATTGCCCGCCGAAGCTTCAAAAAACCGAGCGATACCGGTGGGCCCTCGATAATTATGACATTTTCTCCATGAATATCGCCGGCACGGATTTGCAGCGCCTCACGAGCGCACCCGGATACGATGCCGAAGCGACCGTATCCCCCAGTGGGCGAAAAGTCGTGTTCACCTCCGTACGAGATGGGGATTTGGATATTTATTCCATGAATATCGATGGGACAAAAATCACCCGATTAACGACCGAGATAGGGTACGACGGGGGCGCGTTTTACTCTCCCGATAACAAGCGCATCGTCTATCGAGCTCATCATCCCAAGACCGAAGAAGAACTCGAAGCCTATAAGGAACTCCTGAAACAGAACATGGTCGAACCTTCCAACCTAGAAATTTTTATCATGAATGCCGACGGGTCCCAAAAAACCCAGGTTACCAAAAACGGACGATCAAACTTTGCCCCGTACTTTTTCCCGGACGGGAAACGAATCATCTACTCCTCCAATGAATCGACTCCTCCTGGACACAAAGGAAGACCCTCCTTTCATTTGCATATGATCGGTGATGATGGAAATTCTCCAAAACAAATCACCACGCAAGGACATTTCAATAGTTTTCCGATGTTTTCACCAGACGGAAAACAACTCGTGTGGGCATCCGATCGAAACGCCAAGAACCGTGGAGAATTTAATATTTTCCTGGCCGATTGGGTTCCTTGAGGTAGGAGTTCAGAATTGTCATTCCTGTGGAAGCATGAAGCTTTCCAATATGTTCCCCCGGTCATTTCGTGACTGAACGACCATCGCCCCACTCCTCATCTCACGACCCACCATCGTCCAATCGTCACATTCAGACCCTCGTCTTCTCCATGTCTGTCGTATTAATCCTGGGTATGTTCTACTTCCTGGCCCTGGTGGATCATCCAACGATTCATCTACTCCGATCATTCGAACATCCACTCCTGGATGAGATCGGCACCATCGGCAATCGATTAGGAGACGGGCTCACCCTCGTACTCATTTCCTTGGGAATCGGAGCGATCGGCCTCTATTGGAATGCCCAAAACCTCAAACTCCTGGCCCTGCATTCCTTAATCGCGCATGGGATAGCGGGTCTCATCGCTCAAATCATCAAACATTCGATCGGACGTCCTCGTCCCCGACATATGGATAAAGGCCCCTGGGAAATCGAACCCTCCTTCGAAAGCGGATATGATTCCTTTCCCTCTGGACATGCCTCTGCCTCTTTCGCCGTGGCCACAACGCTCGCCTTTTATTTCCCCAAGTGGAAATACCTGTGGTTCGGGTTGGCCGCATTTATTTCTACCTGTCGGGTAACCAAAGGGTCCCACTTCCCCACCGATGTCCTTGGCGGTCTCCTCGTCGGCATCACTAGCGGGATCATAATCGTGTACTCACGACGTGAATGGAAGGAAGTCGCCCAGCGGATTATGTCTCAAGGCCTGCCTTGGTTGGTCACAGCCTTTGGATTGGCATGGATACTCGTTCCGCATCCCGGGATCGAACTGGAACCTGCAACCTCTCTTTTCATCAGCCTCAGTCTTTTACTATTGGGATTGGGGCTCCGCCTGTTCTGGATCCGTGAATCGACAGATCCGAATCGAGTGGAGGCACAGACGGCACCGCTCTGGCCGCGTCTCCTTATGGGACTCGGTTTAGCGAGTAGTACGGGGAGTGTGATTATCGTTGGTGCGAGTATCTTGGCAGGACTGGCCTCGTGGATTGGTTACAATCCTCACCCTCTATTCAAATGCAAAGAGCCTAACCCATTCATCGAAGGAATAAACACCATCGCCCTAGAAGTACTATTAGGCATAGGAATGTTCCTCCTCGCCTTCCTCACATTTTTCATTCGCACGTCTTAGTGTCATTCATTATTGGCCCAATTTAAGTAACCATTGAAAATCTGAAAAGGCCCTCAGAATAGGTTCCACTACTCGTAGCCCTATTTTAAACCTTCTTGACGAGGCAAAACAGTTTCTACAACAGTCGTTGTGAGATCCAGAATTTCGTCAGCAAGTTCCCATGAATACGTAAGTACATCTCTATTAAGAGAATAAATGAACTTTTCCTTAGAACGAACATCTGGATTATCTGGAATACGGATGAAAGTGGTCCAACCATATTTTGAATCCTTATGCATTACAGCCGAAGCCATAGCGAAATCAACTGGAACATAATGATGTATGCAATCACGATAGTCTTTTAGGGTCTTGCCAAACTTTTCCCACGAAGCATTTAGCCGTAAATGAAGAGGTTCTGGAAGTTCGTTTTGAGAATTCAACAGCGATTTAAAAGATCTAGGAAGATTGCCTTTTCCAAACTCCGGCCAAAGAATATAACGAAGGGAGTCATAGGTTCGCATGCAAGCTCCCAAAAGAGAATCAAATTCAAAGTAGGGCTCTGATTGATTTTGGAATAAAGAGCCATTAGCAGTTTCATTTTCTCCAGAGACCTTATAAATTTGGGAATACTTCTCCACAATCTGGACATAGAGTTCAGCAATTCTTTGACAGTGATACCCAATTGCACTAAGAAGGTATTCAAGATGATAAACAGGGTAAAGTTTTGGATAAGAAATGCTCCAATTCATAAGACCAGAAACAGCCAAATCAAAGTAGTGAGTACTATCAAAACGAAGAAGCCTGTTAAGACATTTTCCATTTTCGAATTGACTGGTTATAAAAAGAGGCCTCAGTGGACGAAACAAAGCTTGAGCCTCCAAAAAGGTTTCCGCTGAAAAAAATGTATCTGGCACTATCCAGCCATCACACTCAAGCCGCAACTGTATTCCTCTCTCAAAAACTGCCTTTGTAATATTCATGGATACAATTTCAGGAATTTTACCAATCTACAAACAATCAAAATTGCCGAATTTTAAGACAATCCAATAGGGAACAGTTTTAGAAATCAGATTGTAGAAGGATTTTCCCAATCTTGCCTTTTCTCCGACACCTGCCGTCCGGCTCCCTGGGCGGACGCTCTAATCATCTGGCAGACCTTGTTTGAGCGAAGCGAGTTAGTCTGCCCACCTTAAGCTTGCGTTCGACCACTCGAATAAAGTCGGGCGGGGTGTCACATGGTTTTTGGACCTTTTGCCGAAACAAAAGGTCCTCGGCTGCCGGGCCGAAACCCGGCATTTACTGAAATTTTAGAAAATTTGAGGTAAAAAAACGATGGCTCAGCTACAAAGGTACTATTCTTGGGTAAAGCACGAAATAAATCTAAGGAAGAGCTACTTCAACAACGGCTCACTCGAAAGCAGAGAAAACCCTCCATGTTCCAGCACCACCGTCCACTCATCCACCACGTCGGGAATCACACTCCGTAAGGGAGTTTGGAGTATGACCATTTTTCTTCCCGGAGCGGCCAGATGGAGGTCCCATTTACCTTGAGACTTGGGATTGAACGCATAGACTTTACGGTGCGCATAGAAGCTGAGGGAGGGAAGCTTGCGTCCTGCACGGAGCAGGCGATCGTCTTTTCCAAGGTTATATTTGGCGATCTCTGCTAGCTGCTGAGGAGGTCCGATGAAATGTTCCTGAAAGATCGGCATCGCAAACTTCACCCCCAAAAAAGCGAACCCGACCAACATACATCCCCCAGCTACCACTCCCAAATGCCGTTTTTCCTCGGAAGCCATCGAGGTTCGCATGATCATCGTTCCTAAGACCATGACCAGACCCATAAAGACTGGGAGCCATCCAAAGTCGACATGCACGGCTGCGGGAAATTCCTTGGTAATCTGCTTCATGAAGAAACGAAAGACTTCAGGAGCCATGATAATCGCGATTCCCAAAATATAGCCTATCCCCAAGAGCAATCCGAAAGACCACCTGAACCCCTTGAGTGGCTCTCCAGCCAAAAAACGCTCCCACCATCGGGCGACGAGAAGGGACGCTGCAGGAAACAGCGGGTAAATATAATGCGGAAGCCTCGTGGCGGACAGGGTAAAGAAGAGTAATAGCCCAAGAACCCACAGGCTTAAAAAAAACTCCAGATCCTCATGACGGGAAGTAAACGATTGGCCACGCCAATAGGTCTTCCATGGTTGTATGGTCGAAAAGACCATTGCCGGCAGGAATGCACTCCACGGGAAAAATCCGACGAGCAGGATAGGGATGTAAAACAGCAGGGTGCCGCCATGGCCTTCCATCGGACTCATAAACCGGCCTGTGGTATTGGCCTGGGCTGCAGACCAATACGCCTCCCCGTGAATCTGGAACATCGCCACATACCAGGGTGCCGCCACCAACACGACCAGGGCAACTCCCAGAATAGGCATTCCCTTTCCCCAAAAGATTTTCCACTGTCGGGTCAAGGTCAAATAGGGAATGGCCCCCATGAGTGGAATGATGATACCCACCGGTCCTTTGACCAACATGGCAAAGCCCATTCCCAAATAAAAAGCCAGGAAAAACCATTGAGCCGTCCCACGGGAGTCCTGCATTCCTTGCCAAAAGGCATACCCTGACAAGGTGGTGAAGACCACGAGCTCAGGATCGGTCAGGACCATGCGGTTAATGCCGAGAAATTCCATGTTCAACAGCAGCATGATGGAAGAAAGAAAAGCGACCCGACCACCACACCACTTTCTGGCGAAGAGATACTGGAAAAAGATCAAACACAGTCCCGAGACGGCGGAGGGAAATCGTGCGGCAAATTCATTGATGCCCCAGAGCATATATGAGCCACTGATCAACCAATAGGTGAAGGCGGGCTTGGCATATCGCGGCTCATAGTTGAGCGTCGGAGAAATCCAATCTCCGGTCTCCAGCATCTCTCGGGCGGCCTCGGCATTGCTCCCTTCATCCCGATCGGTCAGCCCGAGGGTTCCCATCTCCAACCCGCCCAACCACCCTCCCTCCAGACCAAAGAGCCACACGCCAAGAAGCAGAAGCACCGCCAGATGCAAAAGGGGTGATTGAGAATACCAGGAGGTGGAAAGGGGACCAGGATGGGGAGCGGGCGAATTATCCACTCGCGGCTCGTTTCTGGGTACGATGAATGAGGATGAGATTCCGTACGTACACAAGAGTTCCGACACTTTGGCCGGCCATAAACACCGGGTCGACCTTATGAATCGCATAGGCCAGGACAATCACACTGCCCGCTAAACTCATGTACCAGAATGAAATGGGAATTTGACTCTCGGCTTTCCGCTCCGAGACAAACCACTGCAACAACCATCGTGAAAAAAATAAACTTTGCCCGAAGAACCCAATGCCCAACCACATCAGTTCCTCCCCCGGCATTGAAGCAAAATCCATATCTTGTTCTTATTCCTTTGACTTGGGAGGCTTGGCTGGTTGTATCGAGTAGTTTAAACACCGCCGTTGCATCCACCGAACCGCAATCAGGTCATACAGTCCGACGAACAGACGGTTGCCGATGCCATATTTGGATTGACCGTGCGTCCGGGGAAAATGTTGAACGGGCACCTCGGTTACCGTGAACCCATACATTTGGGCTAAGGCCGGGAAAAATCGATGCATATTTTTAAATAACGGGATTCGTTCGATGACGGCCCGCCGGAATACTTTTAAGGAACATCCGGTATCGGAGATGCCATCCCGCACCGCCCAATTTCTCACCCCATTGGCAATTCGCGAGGACAACCTCCGCACCACACTGTCGTTTCTGGTTTGCCGCTTTCCACAGACCACGTCAAACCGATCCATCAACGGCAATAATTTGGCGAAATCTGCGGGATCATACTGTAGATCTCCATCCATGGTGGCAATCAGTTGCCCTCTCGCCTCACGAAACCCGGCATCAAAGGCCGCCGTTTGGCCGTGATTGCGATCCAAGTGAAACACACGATAGACCGGAGAGTCCCGCACTAACTCATCGAGAACCTGCTCACTCCCATCAATACTCCCATCATCCACGAAGACAATCTCAAACGAGGCCGTCTTCGATTCAGGACGGGCTTCCAGAAATTTTATTAATTGTCCGGCTAACGGAGAGATGTTCTCTCGTTCATCCTTGATGGGAATCACGACTGAAATCCATGGGTTCCCCTGGGTACTCATCTTCGAGACCAAAGAAAAAGGTTCATGATGACGCTGTTTTTCCAATCCCCTTGGTGGACATGGACTGTCGTAACGAGCCGCATTCTACTGAATCGCTGAAAAACCGGTCAAACGACCGTTTTGATCCCCCGTTTAAGCCTATCCTTTTTCGTTTTGACCCAAGATTGTCTCGGTCCCAAAACAAGTTGACCATCGGCCTGAGCTTTTGTAAGGTGCAGACTTACTCATTGGGAGGATACACCATGCCGGATGAAATCATGCAGGCTTACGTAGAAATAGAACAAGCGATGCAGCGTTATTCCCTGTTACTGGAGGAATACGTCGGAAAACTACAGACGAGTCAGGACCAGAAAGACCAGGTGAAGTTTGAACGGATGAAAGCCGGGTCAAAAGCCATGAGAGACAGCAGCCAAATCTACTTGTCCTACGCGAAATTTGTGGCCTACGGGATGCCGGAAAGTGAAGATTTAATCGAGGACGAAGACCTGCAGGCGTAAAGAACCTTTGTCTGCTCTCAAGAGGGAAATGGTCGGGGCGAGCCGATTTGAACGGCCGACCTCTCGCACCCCAAGCGAGTGCGCTACCGGGCTGCGCCACGCCCCGCCAATTTCTTCAAGTTCGTTATGCCGGTTCGCGATCTAGCAGCTTCAGAATATCTCGGAGTTCTGCTTTCGCTTTTCCTACCCGATCCTTCGGGACCTTTACCGAATCGGTGTCCCGCCCTTTTTTGTACCAGTACCGTTTCAGCCCCGCAATCGTATAGCCTTCTTCGTACAACATTCGTTTGATTTCAAATACGGTCTCGATATCCGCTTTGGAATAGACTCGGTGTTTTCCCTGACTTTTTTTGGGCTTCAGAAAGATAAACTCTGATTCCCAAAACCGAAGAACGTAGGCAGGAAGATCCGTGAGGGTAGCCACTTCCCCGATTTTATATTGGGCTTTATCTTCTGTTTTGGTCCCAGATCCCATATCCGCGATCACCTACACAAACATCATCCTCCAGGTGACTCTGACGAATTGACATATTTCTTAAACAGCTGACTGGGACGAAAGGTCACGACCCGACGAGGAGTAATGGCAATTTCTTCACCAGTTCGTGGATTTCTTCCTTTTCGTTCTCCTTTACTCCTGACCACAAAATTACCAAATCCGGCGATTTTAACCACTTCCCCCTGTTGAAGCATCTTTTTAATGAGATCAAGGACTTGTTCGACCATCTCCATGGCTTCAGCTTTTTGAAGGCCGGCCGTTTCACAAATCGTTTCCACGATATCAGCCTTTCGCATGTGTAATACCCCCTCGCAAATGGGTTTGAAAGGAGTAAAATCCCACAAAAATCCTCTTATTTAACAACCTGTTGGCTGAAACCTACCCTCGATCGATTGTGTTGTCAAGAAAAAATCTAGTTTTTTCGCTAGTTTCCCCTTTCTTTGGCCTATTCTCAGGCCGGACCACCCCTAGCCTTTATCCTTCATCAGCTTATATTCGATGCTATCGGCAAGGGCTTGCCAGCTGGCTTCAATAATATTTTCTGAGACCCCTACCGTCCCCCATTTTTCTTTCTGGTCCCCGGATTCGATAAGGACCCGAACCCGGGATCCGGTCCCTCGACGGCCGGTTAATACCCGAACTTTATAATCCAAAAGCTTGACCTCTTTCAGTTGCGGATAGAAGGGCTCCAATGCCTTTCGAAGGGCATGATCCAGGGCATTCACCGGACCATCTCCTATGGCGGCCGTATGCTCAACAATCTCCCCGACCTTGATCATGATCGTGACTTCGGAGATCGGATTTTCTTCGGCTTTCCGCTTTTCCACGATGATGCGGCAACCCAACAGCTCAAAAGACGGAGTATGGGTCCCCATGGCTTTGCGCACCAATAATTCGAATGAGCCTTCGGCTCCCTCAAATTGAAAACCTTCATACTCGAGAGTCTTGAGAGAACCCAATAACTCCTGAACTTTGGGGTTATCCTGGGGAAGATCCAACCCAAAGGTCTCCATTTTCCCAAACACGGCACTTCGTCCACTATTATCCGAAATCAACACCCGACGCTGGTTACCGACGACTTCCGGAGTGACATGCTCATACGTAATAGGGTTCTTTTTCACCGCATGGATGTGCACTCCGCCCTTATGGGCAAAGGCCGTATCTCCCACATAAGGCTGTCTCTTATTCGGAGGAAGATTCGCAATTTCCGCGACAAAGTGAGACAACGTCCGCAAATGAGCCAATCGCCCTTCCCCCAATGTGGGTTGATCCATCTTTAATTCTAAATTGGCCATGATCGAGCAGAGATTCGCATTACCACATCGTTCTCCGATTCCATTAATCGTACCCTGAACCTGAATGGCCCCGGCTTGCACTGCAGTGAGAGAATTGGCCACTCCCATTTCGGCATCATTATGAGCATGGATTCCCAAAGGGACGGAACATTGTTCATGGACTTGAGAGAAAATCTCTCTAATTTCCCAAGGCATGGTTCCGCCATTCGTATCACACAGCACAATTCGTTCGGCACCGGCTTCAGCCGCTCGTTGAATCGTCGCCAGGGCATAGTCCCGATCTGTCTTATAGCCGTCAAAAAAGTGTTCCGCATCATAAAACACCCGACGCCCATGGGACCGCAGAAAAGCGATGGAGTCTCCAATGAGTTCCACATTGGCTTCCATGGTGGTTTCTAACGCTTCCGTCACATGCAGGGTCCAACTTTTCCCGAAAATCGTGACAATCTCCGTCTCCGCCGAGAGAAGCGCTTGGAGAGTCGGGTCGGATTCTGCCGAGTTTTTCGCTTTTCTCGTGGATCCAAAGGCCACCATTTTGGCCTGTTCGAGCGGAGTCGTCTTCATGATACGGAAAAACTCGATATCTTTAGGATTCGCGCCGGGCCATCCCCCCTCGATAAAGTGAACCCCCACTTCGTCCAGTTTCATCGCGATGCGCACCTTATCCTCGACGGAAAAACTCACATCTTCAGCCTGAGACCCATCCCTCAGAGTCGTATCATAGATTTCAATCTGTGTAGGTGTGGCAACCATCTCTCAATTCCACTGAAGGGACCTTACCCCCTTGATATGTCCGATTCCGCCGTCTTTAGTTCTGATCTAACTCAAACTCCTGATGTAATGCCCGAACGGCCAATTCCATGTACTTTTCCTCTACCACACAGGAAATTTTAATTTCGGACGTACTAATCATCATGATATTGACCTTCTCACGGGATAAGGTTTGAAACATTCGTGCCGCGACCCCAGAATGGGATCGCATCCCCACCCCCACCAATGACACCTTTGCGATCGATTCATCGACTTCGACGGTCCGGGCATCCACCGACTTCGCGATATCTCTGACGAGCCCCATCGCTTGCGCCAGGTCCGCCCGTGGCACCGTAAAGGAGATATCCGTGAGGGAATCTTGACTCACGTTTTGAATGATCATATCAACGTTGATCGAGGCTTCCGCAATCTTTCCGAAAAGGTTCCCGGCGATACCCGGTTGATCCGGCACCCCAACGACGGTCACTTTGGCCTGATTGCGATCACCGGTGACCCCTGAGACTAGGACTTGTTCCATATCTGCATCCTCTTTTACCACACGAGTTCCCGGCCCGTCCTGAAAACTCGACCGGACCACCACGGGCACCTGATATTTAGCCGCTAACTGCACAGACCGAGTTTGAAGGACTTTCGCCCCCAAACTGGCCAATTCCAGCATTTCTTCGTAGGAGACCTTTTCCAACCTTTTCGCGTTCGGGACAATATTGGGGTCGGCCGTGTACACCCCATCCACATCGGTATAAATGAAACACGAATCGGCGTTGAGAGCGGCAGCCAGGACGACGGCCGTTAAATCCGATCCGCCACGACCTAAGGTCGTCACGTCAGAAGACACTTCATTAATCCCTTGAAATCCAGCCACGATGGGGACCACATCTTCTTGCAATAGGCCTTTGACCCGTTTAGTATCCACCCTCGACACTCTTGCTTTGGTATGCTTCCCATCCGTCATAATGCCAACCTGACGACCGGTCAACGACATCGCGGGAATCCCCCGGCTTTTGAGGGCCATCGCCATCAAGGCAATCGTCACCCGCTCTCCTGATGACAGCAGGACATCCAATTCGCGATCATCGGGTAACACGCTTAATTCACGAGCCATCCTGGTTAAACGGTCGGTTTCCCCGCTCATGGCCGACAACACTACCACCAATTGATTCCCGTCTCTATAGGTTTTTTCCACGAGATCCGCGACATGTTGAATACGTTCCACGCTCCCGACAGACGTTCCTCCAAATTTTTGTACGAAGCAGGCCATAGGATTTACGGTTTCATGACCAATCGTTCGAAAAATTTGGTGGCATCACGTAAAGGGGTCTTTGCGGCTTCTTCTTCATTGAAGTGAACGGACCCTCCTTCATCCTTCTTCATTGACTCGTCATACAGAATATAGGGTGACCAGTTTTCGGATTCTTGTCCTGTCTGGAGAACCTGTGTAGGACAGCATACCATCAACCGAATCCCCTGGGGGATACTCGATCCCATTTTTTGCAGGGGGCCAAGGATATGCGTATCGATCTTCTCCAAGGACTGCACCATCAGGTCGTTCGCATTCTCCATATCCCCCTTTTGCCCGCTCCGATCAATCGGAACATGGAGGCCCACCACATCTTCTTTTTGTAGATGTTGAGCCGCGGTTTCCGCTAAGGATTGTAGCCAAACCTCCTCCTCAGCCTCCTCCCTGTCGACGGTCACCGGATGCAAACCCAGCGCGATCCCCACCCCTCGATAAGGGCCTTCCGATGAAATCACGCTGCCGTGGATGGACCATAGGTCGGGAAGGTTCGGCCATTCCATGAACCGTCCCGGGCCCCACAACCATAGACAATTAGAAGGTTTTCTTCCCTCATCCATCCGTTCCTGGTTCAGTTCATGATTCCGAAGAATAACCCGCGAGGCCTCCATGAGTTCCCTGAGGATTTTGGACCCATCCCCAGTGGGTAAAAACCCCTCGATTGGCTCTCCCAGAGCTTTCTGAGGGTCATGACACAACACCTTTCCTCCACCACCCGCCCACACTAAAAGATGGCGATGACCATATCCCAGGTATATTTGGATATTTTCCAGAATCAGCTGATCATTGATGGCATCGAGGAACTCTCGGGCTTCTTCAGCATCAACCCCTCCGCCACAAGAATCATCCATGATGAGCTGTGGGCCAAGTTTCTTTCCGTCACCCCATCCTTCTTGCCCGCGCAAGGTCACCAAATCACAAAGAAAGGCCACATCATGCTTTTCCAGATGTACCTCCAAATTCGCCCCCTCGAATGGACCCGGTCCCGGATACCATTTAAGAGGGTCACACCCTAACAGAGCCAAAAAAGCCAATTCACCGGCAAAAGGTCGCGTCTCACCGGGAACCCCCAAGCGTCCCCATTCTCCATGACTCGCTAAATGGTCCAGATTTGGCAATGAGGCTTGCTTCAGCGGACAAAAGACGCCATGTAATCCTGGTCGTCCTCCGGAATCAATATGGACAATGATGGTTTTTTTCACGGTCTGGTCCTGTCACGTGTACAATGAACTGAAAAACGCCGAATGGTTATTACCCACGGGGCAGGTTAAGCCGACAATTGGGCTTTAACGGCATCTCGAGTGGCTGGGACCGTCACGGGACGATAAGAGACGGATAAGGCCGTGTCGGGATCCTTGAGGCCATGTCCAGTTAACGTACAGACAATCGTCCCTTCATTCGGCAACAAGCCTGCACGGCTCATCTTTTCAATCCCTGCGATGGAAGCGGCAGAAGCAGGTTCACAAAATACCCCCTCTTCGCATGCTACCCTTTGATAGGCTTTGAGGATTTCTTGATCAGTGACCATATCAATGCATCCGTTGGACTCTTCCACAGCCTGTGTCGCGAGTGACCAACTGGCGGGATTTCCGATGCGAATGGCGGACGCCACTGTCTGAGGTGATTCGATGACATGTCCTTTCACCAAAGGTGCGGCACCTTCGGCTTGGAATCCGAACATACGAGGAACCGCTTGAATTTGTCCCGCCTGATGATATTCGCGGTACCCTTTCCAATAGGCGGTGATATTTCCGGCATTGCCAACGGGCAACGCATGAATGAATGGAGAGCCCCCTAATTGATCGCAAATTTCCATGGCCGCAGTTTTCTGTCCTTCGAGTCTAAACGGATTAACCGAATTGACCAATTCAATATCGGTTTCTCGACAGAGATCTTTGACGATCGTTAACGCCTGATCAAAGTTTCCTTCAATTTGGATGACCTTCGCCCCATGCATAAGGGCTTGCGTCAGCTTCCCTAAGGCAATGTTCCCGGCCGGAACCACGACATAGGCCGGAAGTCCAGCTTTGGCCGCATACGCAGCAGCCGATGCGGATGTATTGCCGGTTGAGGCACACATCAGTCCTTTGGCTTGTTTTTCCATGGCCTTGGACACCGCCATGGTCATCCCTCGATCTTTAAAGGACCCGGTAGGATTGGCCCCCTCGACCTTGAGGAACAGGTCACACCCGGGACAGACTTTAGCACCTAAACTCTTGGCCGCAATGAGGGGAGTATTCCCCTCCTGCAACGATATCGTCGGGGTCTGATCATTCACCGGAAGGAATTTGCGATATTCCTCGATTATTCCTCTCCAGGGAATCATACTCGGCCTTCCTTCATTCGCACTACGATTGGAGGGTCCATTATTTATTCCACTCCTTCCATTCGCAATAACATCGTGGGCTCGGAAATGACGGGAAGGGCGTTGATCTCCTTCAAGGCCGCTTGGATCGCCCGTTCCGAAGAATGATGCGTCAGGATTACCAGAGGAACGGGATGCCCTTCTTTTCGGCCTTGCTGTAACACCGAAGAAATGCTAATTCCATGCTGACCCAACAAACCTGAAATAGTGGAAAGGACTCCAGGTTGGTCTTTGACCATACACCGCAAATAGAACATGCTTTCGATGTCTGCCATCGGCTTAATGGGGATCGTACGACGTGACTCCCATTGAAACGCCGTGGCGGGGACCCTCGCGGAAATGCCATGAATCCGATTTCTCGCGACATCGATGATATCACCGACGACCGCGCTGGCTGTTGGTAAGGACCCAGCCCCCTTTCCATACAACACTACATCTTCAACAGAGTCCCCGATTAAGTGAATGGCATTGTACACTCCGTCAACTCTGGCAATGGGTGAATCCGATGGGACCAACGTCGGATGAACTCTGGCTTCGATCGTATCATCTTCGAGCTTGGCGATTCCCAGAAGCTTGATGGTCAGTCCGAACTCTTTGGCAAATTCCATATCGGTCGTCGTTAACAGGGAAATCCCTTCTGTATAGATATCCGACATTGAGACGGGGGTACCGTATGCCAGGTTCACCATGATGGCTAATTTATGCGCCGCGTCGATTCCGTCTACATCCAAAGAATGATCAGCCTCGGCATATCCCTCTCGTTTGGCTTCAGCTAAGATCTCATCAAAGTCCTTTTTTTCTTGGGTCATCCGGGTCAGGATATAGTTGGAGGTCCCATTCATGATGCCCATGATGGAGGAAAAACGATTAGCCGTCAGACCTTCCGTTAAGGAGCGAAGGATCGGTATCCCACCACCGACGCTTGCCTCGAAGCCCAAATCACCTCCGGTTTTGTAGGCTGCTTCGAAGATCTCTTCTCCATAATCGGCCAACAAGGCCTTGTTGGCCGTCACGACCCCTTTCTTCCGTTCAAGAGCTTGAAGGATGAATCGTTTTGCCGGCTCGTGACCCCCGATAAGCTCAACGACGATATCGATCTCCGGGTCGTCGAGAATCTCAACCGCATTCGTCGTCAGCAAACTCGGGTGAACGGTCACACCCCGATCCGTTTCGAGGTCCAGGTCAGCAATACGAGCTAACGATACCGGGACACCGACTCGCCTCGCGATCAGTTCCGCTTGTCCCTGAAGAATCTTAACCACACCTGTCCCCACCGTCCCAAATCCGATGAGACCAATCTTTATCTCTTGTTTCATGTCCCCGGACTGTCCAATTTCAATGCTTGCCGGATACCCCGAACGGCCTGAAAGATCCGGTGTTCATTCTCGACCAATGCAAAACGAACATACTCATCTCCCCCTTCTCCAAACCCGATCCCCGGGGAGACCGCGACTTTCGCGTCGCGCAACAACAGCTTGGAAAACTCCAGTGATCCCATCCCGACATAAGACGGCGGAATTTTGGCCCACACGAACATCGTGGCTCGAGGATAATCGACCGACCATCCGATTCGATTGAGACCGCGAACCAAGGCATTCCTGCGTTTTTCATACCGGCCCACGATTTCTTTCACACAATCTTGCGGTCCGTTTAAGGCGATGATACTGGCGATTTGAATCGGTTGAAACATCCCATAGTCCAGGTAACTTTTGATACGGGTCAAAGCTCCGATGAGTTCGGGATTCCCCACACAAAAGCCGACTCTCCAGCCAGGCATATTGTAACTTTTCGAGAGGGAATAAAACTCCACTCCGATTTTTTTCGCTTCTGGGATCTGCAACAAACTTGGAGCGCGATAACCATCGAACACGAGATCGGAATAGGCTAAATCATGAATGACCCATACTTTGTGTTCCAAAGCAAATTCGACAACCTTCTTAAAAAATTCCAAATCCACGACACGGGTAGTGGGATTATGGGGGAAGCTGATGATCAACGCCTTGGGAGCCGGTTGCGTTTGCTTAAAGGCCCGAGTCAAATTCTCGAAAAAATCAGTCTCCGGGCTCAGATCAATACCCCTCACTTCTCCGCCCGCGATAATCACGCTATACATGTGAATCGGATAGGTGGGGGTAGGAGCCAGGACCACATCACCTGGACCAACGATCGCTAAGGCGAGATGAGCAAGCCCTTCTTTGACCCCCAAGGTCACGATCGCCTCTTTTTCCGGGTCGAGTTCCACCTCATATTTTCGTTGATACCAGCCACAAATGGCATGACGGAGTTTGGTGATTCCCCTGGAGGCCGAGTAGCGATGGTTACGACCTATCTGTGCTGCCTCTACCAACTTCTCGACGATATGAGAGGGCGTGGATCGATCGGGGTTTCCCATTCCCAGATCGATAATATCTTCCCCTCGTTTCCTGGCCTCAAGCTTCAAGTCCTGGACTTGAGTAAACACGTATCCCGGTAAACGTTGAATGCGGTAGAAAGGTTCCATTGGTCGATTGAGAAAGTGAGAACGATCCCTAAGAAAGGAGAATGGATCGGTTAAATCTTAAGATATTCCATGGAGTTTTTATTCTAGAATAGGCGCATTGACCAGTCAATTTTCCTTCCGGGCTTTTTTCCCCCTTCCTACTCAGGGCTAAAGTGATCTTGATGTCCATAGTTTATTGCAGGGAGTTTTGAGCATTTGCCATAATGAACTTCCATTACTCATTCTACCCTTCATATTGGAAAGGAACAACATGGCACGCCTAGGGGTCAATGTCGATCATGTGGCAACTCTGAGACAAGCCCGGGGAGGCTACTTACCCGACCCCATCATGGCCGCCTCTCTTGTCCAAATCGCCGGGGGAGACGGAGTCGTCGTCCACTTGCGTGAGGACCGTCGTCACATTCAAGATCGTGACCTGTTGATCCTACGGGAAACCGTCCATACTCAATTAAATTTGGAGATGGCCGCGGAAGAGTCGGTGGCAAAAATTGCCGTCAACGTCAAACCGGATTTGGTCACTCTGGTTCCCGAACGCCGGCAAGAACTCACGACGGAAGGAGGCCTGGGGGTCATGGAGCACCGGGAACGCATCCAAGCCATGGTCCAATTCCTTCACGAGGGAGGAATTCCCGTCAGCCTGTTCGTCGACCCAGATTTAAACCAAATCCGGGCAGCCCATAAAGTTCAGGCTGATTTTATTGAGCTCCATACGGGACGATATGCTAATACTCGTCGTGAGGGAGATCGGCTTTCTGAATTTGATCAATTAAATCAAGCCGCCAAATTGGCGGTAAAATTGGGGCTTCGTGTCTCGGCGGGCCATGGGCTCGATTACCAGAACACCCAACCCCTGACAAAAATCCAGGAAATCGAAGAATTTAACATCGGCCACAGCATCATCGCCCATGCCATCTTCGTCGGGCTTGATCAGGCAGTCCGAGAAATGAAAGCTCTTGTCACGCTCCCCACATCCACCGTTTCATGACGATGAAAGCCTCAAAACGACCGCAGAACCTTTTCATTCCTCGACTTTTCCTAAAGCGTTGTTATCCCATCCATGGCTACACCCACTAAATCCTCCAGCCCAACCGAAACACCCCTCTGGGTCGTCACCGGAGCTGAAATGCAGGTATTGGATCAACGAACGATCCAAGAAGCCAAGATTCGCGGCTCAACCCTCATGGAAAGGGCCGGGACTGGTGTGGTGACGCATCTACTCCGTTCTTTCGGTTCGGTCAAAGGAAAACACGTGGTGGTTTTTTGCGGGAAAGGCAATAACGGAGGGGATGGGTTGGTCGTCGCTCGACACCTCAAAAGAAAAGGAGCCCGACTTTCCCTGGTCATGCTGTCTCCCCCAAAAGACCTCAGTAACGATGCCTCGACCATGTACCAAAAGTTTCGAAAGCTGGCCCGAACCTCCGGTGTCGTCACACAGCCGACTCTTCGCAAGATGCAATCGTTGGGAGAACAAGCTGATCTTATTGTAGACGCCCTTTTAGGAACGGGACTCTCTTCTCCCATTCGTGATCCCTACGCATCGGCCATCAGGGTCATCAATTCCTCCCCCGCCTTCACGGTAGCCATCGATATCCCATCCGGGCTTGAAAGCCAAACGGGGGCCATTTTAGGGACGGCAGTCAAGGCCGACCTGACCGTGACCTTTGGATGCCCGAAAGTTGGGCTGTACGTTGGACAGGCCATCGATAAAGTGGGCAGAATTCAACTGGTCGATATCGGAATTCCTCCAGCCTTCGTCGAAGACCTTGATCCTTCTATCCAGCTTATTTCTCCCCTCCTGACGGCGACATCTCTTCCAGCCCGGCCGGCGTCATCCCACAAAGGCACATTTGGACATACCGGAATCGTAGCTGGGTCCCAGGGAAAAAGCGGAGCTCCGGCGATGGCGAGCTTGGGTGCACTTCGTGTGGGTACCGGCTTAGTCACCGTGGCAACACCAAAGAGCATCGCTCCAACAGTGGAAAGTAAACTCTTGGAAGCCATGTGCGCTCCGATGCCTGAAACCCCCTCACATGAGTTGGGGCTGGATGCCTTGGAAGCCCTTCTGTCATTTTCCAAGAATAAATCGGCCATGGCATTTGGACCGGGCATGGGAACTTCGACGGAAAACGCCACGCTATTGCGGCGCCTTCTCCCTCAGATCCAAGGACCCTGCGTGTTAGATGCTGATGCCCTCACCGTCTTGGCCCCCTTCCCTGAAATATTTGCTTCTATGGCCCATCCCCCTATCCTGACTCCTCATCCTGGCGAAATGGCGAGACTACTCGGATCATCGTCTACTCAAACGATCAATGAAGACCGTATAGGGGTGGCGAGAAGTTTTGCTCAACAATACCGAGTGATTCTGGTCTTAAAGGGAGCCAGGACCGTCGTAGCTGAACCGAGCGGGCATGTGGCTATTTGTCCCACTGGCAACCCAGGTATGGCTTCGGCTGGCATGGGTGATGTCCTGACGGGCGTTATTGCGGGCCTTCTCGCTCAGGGTCTTGAGGGATGGAAGGCCGCAACCTCCGGGGTGTATATTCATGGGCTCGCGGGTGACCTCGCTGCTCGATCTCGAGGGCAACAGGGGTTACTCGCGAGGGATGTGCTTCAATCTCTCCCAGAAGCGCTTTCCCAGATTCTTCGAGAAAAGGAGCCTGTAGACCCCTGACTGACCTGAACAGACCGAACCAACCGACGCCTCCTCTTCCCATACAATTGAAGTTGACTTCGATCGAGAAAACCCTGGAATTAGGGAAGATTCTTGGTCAAGGGGCACAGGGCGGAGAATGCTTTGCCGTTACCGGGGACCTGGGGGCAGGGAAAACCATGATGGCCAGAGGGGTCGCTCTCGGATTAGGTGCCTCAGAGGACCTGGTCTCAAGCCCGACGTTTACACTTATTCAAGAATACCCCGGACTCATTCCCATGATTCACGTCGACCTGTATAGACTGAACTCTGAAGGGGAACTCGCCACGTTGGGATTACAGGAGTATTTTGGTGGAAACCAGGTCGTTTTTGTAGAATGGGCTGACCGGTTTCCCCAGGTTCTTCCCGTGGATCACCTGACGGTTCATATGATTCACCATAATGAACATTCCCGAACCGCCACCCTTCAGGGAACGGGCCCCAACAGTCGCCGTATGCTCGACCAACTCTCTCTCGCCCTTCAAGCTCTTTGACAGGAACCACTATTTTGAACTTTTCCAGGATTTCTCCGAATTCTCTGACGTCCCAAGAGAACGATGGACACCAAAAACAGGTTTTTTTCTTCTGGACTTCAGGGTCGGAGTATGTGAGAACCCTTTCATGAAAGAGACTGACCTCAGCCCATTGATGCGGCAATACCGTGGCATAAAGGATCAACATCCAGATGCCATTTTATTCTTTCGAGTCGGAGACTTTTATGAAATGTTCTTTGAAGATGCCGAAGAAGCCTCCAAGCTTTTGGACATCGTCCTGACAGCACGAGGAAAGGCTAAAGGAGAGTCTATTCCTCTTTGTGGAGTCCCCTACCATACGGCGACAGGATACATCGCCAAGCTCCTAAAAAAAGGGAAAATCGTCGCCTTATGTGAACAGGTCGAGGATGCGAAACTCGCCAAGGGGCTCGTTCGGAGAGAAGTCGTCCGTGTCTACACCCCAGGAACTCTCTTCGATCATGAACTTCTCCCAGCCCATGCTTCAAACTTTCTCACATCACTCGTTCTTTCCTCTGAATTCGCTTCCGACAGTCCAAGAAAGACTCCCCCATTAGGATTGGCGACCTTGGATCTTTCAACGGGTGAATTTTGGATATCGGAACCTCGTGCAGATGCCCCTCAACAAACTTTGATCGACGAACTTGTCAGGATCGATCCTCAGGAAATCATCTTTCCTGAAGATCTCCGGACAAAGATCGTTCCCCTTCTCCAACCCTTGCCCATCCCCCGTCTTGTCCCACGAGATCCATCGAGTTTTTCGCTGGAGACCTACCAGGAAGCCTTCTCTCATACCTTTCAAGCCTCACCCGCTCAAGAATTGAGCCTACAGGGGCTTCATCACGGCCTTCGGGCTGCGGGAGGCTTACTTCACTACCTTTCTGAAACCCAACCCACGATGTCTCATTCCCACGTTCGCGCGCCCTGGATTCGCATTCTTGAACAGGAAATGCAGATAGATCAGACCACTCTCAGAAATTTGGAAATTCTTAAACCCGCTTCAGAGCAGACGAAAAGTCCCACACTCCTGTCGACGTTGGATTACACGAAAACCCCGATGGGCACTCGACTCTTGCGCCAGTGGGTCATTCGCCCCCTAACCCAAATTGCTGCGATTGAATCCCGTCAGGAAGCGGTCAAAGAACTGTTCTCGACACTCGAACTTCGAATGTCCATACGGTCACATCTCAAGTCTGTTCAGGACCTGGAACGACTGAATAGCCGGATTGTCATGGAAGTCGCCAACCCTCGGGATCTCGTCAACCTCCAATGTTCCTTAGAGCAACTACCTGGGCTTCACCATCTGCTTCAATCCTGCCAATCTGCCTCACTCCTGCTCATAGAAAAAGAATGGGATCCTCTCTCGGATGTCGTGGGGTGGATTGCCGACACCGTCCTCCCCTCTCCCCCTCTGTCCCAAAAAGAGGGAGGGATCATCCAAGATGGCGTGAGTCCGGAACTGGATGAACTTCGAGTGTTAGCCAAGGAAGGGACAAGACTCTTAGCGGAGATGGAATCCCGGGAGCGCCAAAAAACCGGGATTGAGACACTCAAGATAAAATTCAACCAGGTGTTTGGGTACTACATTGAGGTTACCAAAGCCAATGCGTCCCGCGTTCCTGAAGATTATCACCGAAAACAAACGTTGGTGAATGCCGAACGATTTACGACTCCTGAGCTACAAGACTTGGAAGGACGTTTATCCAGTGCCGAACAAAAGCTTAAACATCTTGAGCACCAGATGTTCAAAGAACTTCGTGCGCGTGTGGCTGGGGCATCGTCAAGAATTCAATCCATGGCCCAACACCTTGGGACTGTGGACGTTCTGGCCAGTCTCGCTGAGACCGCCGCGCTCAACAGATATGTTCAACCGATCGTTCATGAAGGTGGAACGATTCAGATAGTCGAAGGACGGCACCCCGTCATCGAACAACTTCCCTTATCGGGAGGTTTTATCCCCAATGATACGACCATGGACCTCGACACCCACCGCCTTCTCCTTATTACCGGTCCAAATATGGCAGGGAAAAGCACGTACCTGCGCCAGGTGGCCCTCAACGTGTTACTCGCACAAATCGGAAGTTTCATCCCTGCAACATCGGCCAGAATTGGGTTGGTGGATCGAATCTTTACGCGAGTGGGGGCCGCGGATGATTTGAGCGCCGGACAAAGTACATTTATGGTGGAAATGCAGGAAACGGCCAACATCCTGGAATTAGCCTCGGCCAAAAGTCTGATTCTGTTGGATGAAGTAGGCAGAGGAACCAGCACCTATGACGGTTTGAGTATTGCTTGGGCCTTGGCAGAATATATCCTAGACCGAAGCTTTCTTGGCGCTCGTACTCTTTTTGCCACCCATTACCATGAAATGACCCAACTGGAAGACATTCGTGAAGGAATTAGAAACTATACGGTCCTGGTCCAGGAAAAAAATCAGGAGGTGCTTTTCTTAAGAAAAATCATTCAGGGAAAAGCCGATCGAAGTTATGGGATTCAAGTCGCCAAACTGGCTGGGATTCCGTCCCCCGTTCTGAGTCGAGCACAAAACATCCTGGGTCAATTAGAACAGGAAAACCCCAAGAGCACCCTTCCACTGGCCAATCAACAAGAAACCCTACCTCTTGCCCAAGACATACCATCACCCACCCCCCATGTCATTCTTGATGAGGTGAGACAAATGGATCTCTTTTCCATGACTCCCCTTGAGGCCTTGAATCGTCTCGCCGAACTCAAAGCTCGTCTTGAGGAATAGGCAAAAAAAAAGAAAGGCCTGCGTTTCGCAGGCCTTTCTTCCAAACCCAAAAACTTCAGGTTTCAGTTAACTACTTCGAAGGATCGTAGGCTCCGTCACCTTGATCAGAGTAAGGAATAACCCCTGAAATAGCCGGTCCACCTGGAATCAAAACATCATACTGCATCTTCCGGTTTTGTGGCCAACTTCCCTCTGCAATGGCCTGAGCCACTGGAGTAGTTCGTAGGCTATGTATGCTTCGAGGCTTGGCCGGAGTCCCTGCGACTTCATCAACCATCTTAGCGGAAGTAATGACCCGTTTGTTTTGTTCGACTTCCTGAACCACGATTTCCACCAGACCATAGTTGGAAGGCTTGGTGTTCCCCATCACCGCCTGGCTGTGAGAGGTTTTCCCGGCAGAAGTCAAGGTTGCCATGACTTTGTCGTCAGCGGCATACATTTTCAGGTTTTTGCCAGGGAAATATTTCTGCCAATAATAACCGCTTTCTGCATTGCCACCAAACACGGCAATATTCACCCAAACAGCCTTATCATAAGGATCCGTCACAGCCACACGACCACGAAGGGTGGTTGGCTTGCTAAGGTCTCCCCATTCAAAGCGTTCTTGGAATGCTTCGATCGCCATTGCGCTGGAGGCCATCGTGCCCACAAGCGCCACGGCTCCGACAAGGGCCCAACCTTTCATCTTAGCACCTTTCATAATGGCTTCCCTCCTCCAAAAAAGTGTTTTGTATGTCATTTAGAATCTTCTGAATAAATTCTATTACTCAAACAATCCCACGAGGAGATTTAGTTGCTCATCAATTTGAAGCCCGTTACCGTATGACCGCTGACCTGAACTTCCATGGCCACGAAATCCTGAGCCGCTTTCATAATTTGATCCATGAGGGCTTTGTCTTTCACCGCTAACCGAACGGTGGTTTGCGGGGTATACCAACCCGCATACGGATTATTTTTTTCCGTTCCACCCTGATAGCCCCATGCACAACACACTACGAGGGGGTCGGGAATGTTTTGGTTACGGTCGTCAGAAGCCCGGCCCGGAGGGTTACCCACTTCGGCAGGTTCTGAAGTATTCCAATACTGAATACCGAATAAAATTTCTCCATCAGGATTGTCAGCCCAATGTCCAAACACTCTTCCTTTTAAACTGGTTGCCGCTTGACCCTTGTAGGAAATGTCTCCTTGAGTTGTGACATCGGCAGGATCACCCTTTGCTTTGGGATTCCCAGCGGCAGGGCCTTTTTGTGCATACACGGCTCCAGCCATTCCTAAGCTGAGCAAGCCAAACGCACAGAGAGCTACCATCGCCCGACGTAGAGATGACTTCTTCATCTGCTCCCTCCTTACAGTGTTAGAATGACAAAAATGAAAAAACGACCTGACTTTAGTTTATTGTTTCCAAACATCCATCTTCTTTCGTTCTCCTGACCAGGATTTCCAATCCGACGACATGACCTGGGCTGGAGAGGGACCAATGCTACTCATATACGCCATGGTTGTCAAGCAAATTTCTAGAGGATTTTTACCAATTATCCCCATCTTGGGAGTCCTTTTTTAGGTATTGGACCTAGGGCCGTCACCACAAACTCATTGAGATCCAATAATTTCCGGCAAAGTTGTCGAATTTGCTCGGGGGTGATTCGGTCAATACCCTTAATGATTTCTCGTAGAGTCACATGCCGTCCTTGGTAAAGCTCATCCTTGGCCAATTTATTCATCCGACCATAAGTCCCCTCTAAACCCAACAAAAGATTCCCTTTAAGCTGGGTCTTCGTTCGCTCTAACTCGGTGTGGGATACCAACCTCCGGCCAAGCTTTTGCGTCTCTTTGCACACCTGGTCGATCACCGCGAGCACTTCCGTCGGTTTGGTAGCCGCATAGACGGTTAAGGTCCCCCCGTCAAAAAAACTGGAAAGATGGGAATAGATCGTGTACGCCATACCTCGTTTTTCCCGGACTTCTTGGAACAAGCGAGAAGACACGCCACCACCCAAAATCGTGTTGGCCACGTATGCCACATAGCGGTCGGGACTCCCGATACGAACGCCCTGAAACCCGATACACACATGGACCTGCTCCAACGGCTTTCGGTGCACGCTTTGACGAACGTGTGCATGCAGAGGCCAAGGATCCGTTCCTTCATTCGGCTCGTCTTTCCGGGAAGGGCTCCCTTTCCATTGCCCGAAATACACATTGATCTGCTCGAGTATTTGAGCGAAGGAAAAATTTCCCGCAACGGTGACAATCGTATTTTCAGGACGATAATGCTTGCGTTTGTACTTTAGGATGTGTGACCGGTCCAGTTTCTGGAGACATCGAGTCGATCCTAAAATTGGTTTCCCAAGAGGATGGCTTCCCAAGACATCTTTGGCATGAAGTTCATGGATAAAGTCCTCCGGATCATCTTGGACCGTTCGTATTTCCTCAAGGACAATCTTCTTTTCTTTTTCGATATCTTTGGTCCCAAACCGTGAATGATGGAACAGGTCGGCCAACAAATCCAGAGCGGCCGGAGTCTGTTGATCGATGACCTTCGTATAGAAAGCGGTGGCTTCGTGGGTGGTAAAGGCATTCATTTCTCCGCCCATCGCGTCGATCTCATTCGATATCTGCGAGGCGGAACGCTTGCGCGTTCCTTTGAACATCATATGCTCAATGAAATGAGAAAAGCCCTCCTCCCCCTTTTCTTCACACCGGCTCCCGACACGTTCCCAGACCCCTAGCGCGACGGATCTCAACGACGACATCCGTTCCAGGACAACACGAACCCCATTATCCAGGACAACTTTTTTATACACGGTGTGACAACTAGGCGGGATTAGAAGTCAGTTCGTTTTTTTGTGATTGTTCCGCCATGGCTTCCTTTCGGCTCAAACGGATCTTGCCTTGGCGGTCAATCTCTAACACCTTCACGAGGATCTGCTCCCCTTCGGAAATTTCATCGGCAACGGAATTGACCCGGTGAGGAGCAAGCTGAGAGATGTGTACCAATCCATCCATATTGGGGAGAATTTCTACGAAGGCCCCGAAGTCGACGATTTTTCGCACCGTTCCGAGGTAAATCTTCCCTACCTCGGCTTCTTCAACCAACCGTTGCACCATATCCATGGCCTTTTGGGCCGATTCTTCGTCTACGGCGGCAATGGTCACCACCCCGGTATCTTCCACATTCATCTTGACCCCGCAATCGGCGATGATCCCCCGGATTACCTTCCCACCGGGACCGATCACGTCACGAATCTTATCCTGTTTGATTTGGATACTGGTTATCCGGGGAGAATAGGTCCCGAGATTGGCGCGGGGAGCGGCTAAACACTTCGCCATTTCAGACAAAATATGCAATCGACCCTGCCTGGCTTGCTCAAGGGCCTGCCGCATGAGATCCGCCGTGACTCCCCCAATTTTGATGTCCATCTGCAAAGCCGTCACACCTTCGGTGGTCCCGGCCACCTTAAAGTCCATGTCCCCCAGGTGGTCTTCCATACCCAAAATATCCGACAGGATCGCAACCTGGTCGTCCTCCAAGATCAGACCCATGGCAATCCCGGCGACAGGGGCTTTGATGGGTGCCGCGGCATCCATGAGCGCCAAGGAACCGCTGCAAATGGTGGCCATCGAAGAAGACCCGTTGGACTCCAGGATTTCCGATACGATGCGAATGGTGTAGGGAAAATCTTCTTTATTCGGCAAGACGGCCGCTAAGGCCCGTTCAGCCAGTTTGCCATGCCCCACTTCCCGGCGACCCGGGCCTCGAAGCATTTTAGCCTCTCCGACGCTAAAGGGAGGAAAATTATAGTGCAGCATAAACGATCGAGAATATTCCCCTTCTAACGCATCGATCCGTTGCTCATCATCGGCCGTCCCCAAGGTGACCACACCTAAGCTTTGGGTTTCGCCCCTGGTAAAGAGGGCCGACCCATGGGTCCGTGGCAGGATTCCTACCTCGGAAGAAATCGGCCTGATGTCGGCCAACCCCCGACCGTCCGCCCTGGATTTTTTCTCAAGGATCATTCGGCGAACTTCGGAATATTCCAATTCATGAAAGACTTTTTTCACTTGAGCTTTCCGCTCATCGTCATCTCCAGCCACTTGTTCTATGGCCTCTTGAAGAATCTGATCGAACCGATCCTGGCGTTCCGCCTTGGCGGGAATAAACATCGCCTCGCAGATGGCCCCAGCGGCGACGTCTCGAACCGCCCGTTGCACCTCAGGGTCCGGCTCTTCCACGTGGAAAGCCCGTTTGGTTTTTCCACCCTTGCCCCGTAACTCTTCTATCGCCACCACCATCTTTTGAATTTCACGATGAGCTAATTCGATCGCATTGATCATGGTGTCTTCGGACAAACCACTGGCTCCGGCCTCAACCATCATGACGGCATCCTTCGTTCCTGCCACCACCAAGTTCAGCTCACTGATTTCCTGGGTCTTTTTGTCCGGATTAACCACAAACTCCCCATTGACCCGGCCAATCTTTACGCCGGCCAATGGCCCCGCACAGGGAATATCCGACACGCCCAGGGCAGCGGATGCCGCCACGATGCCTACGACATCGGACGACATGGACTGATCGATGGAAAGAACCGTCACAATAATTTGAGTTTCGTAGAAAAAGCCCTCAGGCATGAGGGGACGAATGGGACGGTCGATTAACCGGCTCGTAAGCACCTCTCGTTCACTGGGAGCCGCTTCCCTTCGAAAAAACCCTCCTGGAATTTTTCCGGCAGCATAGAATTTTTCTTGGTAATTGACCGTCAACGGTAAAAAATCCGCATCCGGTTTCAGCGTTTTCGAAGCCACCGCAGTCGCCAGTACGACTGTATCCCCATAGGTGGCCAAGACCGCCCCATCTGCCTGCTTCGCCATTCTGCCGGTTTCTAATCGAAGCGTTCGACCACCGACTTCCAGTTCAACGACATGAATCATAATTCAACCTTTCTGACGCTTTCCTTGATCTACCAGGAGACACTGGGCAGGACATCAAGCGCTTGCTGAGCTTCAATTAGAAAACCAGTGGCAAGAACATGGGTTCTCGCAGCCTTCTCTGCCACCACCATCGTTATTTTCGAATACCTAAAGCCGCGATGAGCGACTTATATTTGGCTTCGTCCCGTCGCCGGAGATAGTCCAGCAATTTCCTCCGTTTACTCACCATTTGCAAAAGCCCGCGACGCGAATGATGATCTTTTTTATGCGATTTAAAATGCTCGGTCAGACTGGTAATCCGTTTGGTTAGAATCGCAATCTGCACCTCAGACGACCCCGTGTCTTTATCATGGACTCTATGAGCGCCGATAGCGGCTGACTTTTCTTCCTGGGTCAGTGACATACGTCCTCCTTTGGTCTTTTCTTAAATTCTGTCCCCTGGCAAAACGGTTTTTTATCTATCATGTGGCATTGGTGTATTGAGATGAATGTTGAATTATGATCCTAGAACGGTGTGAATCGAAAGCTTGGGAGAGGTTCGAGCCATAGGGTTACATGTCAGGCGACCTAAAGCAAGCAATTTTCCCTCATCACTTTTTACCCGGACGGATACTCCCCCAACGGTTCTTTCGTTGCCCTCCCAATCTTCTATATCAAAATGCCCCCAGGATAACGCATTCCCATGGAGCACCTTTCGCACATTATCCCCATAGACCTTGACGACTGGAAGAGCCTCTAAAATCTCATCAACTCCCCAAAATGCCGCATTCAGTCGTGAAAATTCAAGGTTTTTTCCAAAAATATCCATATTTACGGCATCATCCACTTTGAGCGGACCCACGCGTTTCCGTTGAAGCTGGACTAAATGTCCACCCACTCCCAAGACTTCGCCCACATCCTCACATAAGGTCCGAACGTACGTGCCCTTGGAACACACCACCCGAAAGGTCACTTCCGGGAGAACCAGACGTTGAATGTCGAGATGGTGAATTATGACCGTTTTGGGAGATCGATCGACGGTTTGTCCCTTTCGAGCTCGTTTATAAAGAGGCTGTCCTCCGACTTTTACCGCAGAAAACATGGGAGGGACTTGTTGAATCTCTCCTTGAAACGTAGAGAATGCCTGCCGGACATTTTCTTCCGTAAGGGCCTCGGTCGAAGTCTCCTGAGTGACGTTGCCCCAGGCATCCTGAGTATCGGTACATTGTCCTAGGCGGACAGTGGCCACATATTCCTTTTCCCAAGCGACCAAGTATTGAGCGACTTTCGTCCCTTTTCCCAGCAACAAGGGTAATACGCCGGTCGCATGAGGATCCAAGGTTCCGGCATGCCCGACTTTCTGAAGACCCAACACAGAACGCACCCGTTTGACCACATCATGCGAGGTCCACCCATCGGGTTTGTTCACGTTCAACACTCCATGAAGATCTCGGGGTGAAAGACGATCAGAGGATGGGGTGGATTCAGCAGTCGTTGCCGCAAGCATTCGCAGAATTCCTAGGGAAAGAACGGTCAGTCACCATCACTGGGTTTAATATGTAAAGAATCTAATAATTGGTCCATGCGCTGGCCGTTGTCCATACTGGTATCATGAAAAAAAACCAACTCAGGGGTATAACGCAGGTTTAAGCGCCTTCCTATTTCAGAACGAATAAACCCTGACGCACTTTTCAAACCCGGTCCGACTTCTCGTTCAAATTGTTCTGAATTCCTGGCGGTCACGTACACTCTGGCTATTCTGAGATCGGCGGTCATGGTCACATCGGTGACGGTCACAAAATGAACCCGGGGGTCCTTAATTTTTCGGGACAAAATATCAGCCACTTCCATACGTATTTGGTCAGCCACCCGGGTGGAACGGCTAATGGGAGATTTCGACATGATGGATCAACCAGGATACGACTAAAGAATTTCAATTTGCGATCGTAAAAGCTCAAGGGATCGATTGGCTTTAATAACATTCAGGACCTGATCTAAGGTGTGGTTAACATGGGACGTATCATTCGCAACACAGGCCATTCCCACGATAGCTTTTTGCCACAAATCCTGCTCCTCGATTTCGGCAAAGGAGATATTGAACCGATTGCGCAATTTGGTCTTTAAACTCAGGAGAACTTGGCGTTTACCTTTGAGGGATTGAGCATCAGGGATGTACAGTTCGATCGTACAGAGTCCCACGATCATGCCCATCTGCACCCACCCCAGGGGGAATCGCCGCTATAATTTGGCCGCCTCCTCTTCCAGGACAAAGGCCTCCAATACATCTCCCACCTTAATGTCATTAAAGTTCTCGATGCCGATACCACATTCATATCCCTGTTGGACTTCTCGTGCATCATCCTTAAAGCGCTTCAGGGAACCAATTTTTCCTTCATAAACCGTGACCTGATCCCGGACGACTCGAATCTTTGTACTGGATCGGGCAATCATCCCATCACTAACGTAACACCCGGCAATCGTACCTACCTTGGGAACATTATAGAGCTGTCGGACCTCGGCATGGCCGAGAATTTTTTCCTTAATGGTCGGAGCCAAAAGCCCCTCGGCCGCCGAGCGAATGTCATCCAGGACATTATAAATGATGTTATAGAGGCGAATTTCCACGCCTTCGCGTTCTGCCACGTTCGATGCCTTTGAATCTGGGCGAATATGAAACCCGATGATCAAGGCTTTTGAGGCAGCAGCTAAAAGGACATCGGATTCGTTGATGCCTCCGACGCCACTATGAATAACCCGAAGTTTCACGGCATCATTGGAAATTTTTTGAATGGCTTCGACCAAGGCTCCCACCGATCCCTGGGCATCGGCCTTGATGAGCACAGCCAATTCTTTGATTTCTCCCCCCTGAACCTCGGCATACAACTCTTCCAGGGTTTTCTTTGAAGAAACCCCTAAGCCTTCATCCTTTTGTTTCTGTTGGCGCGCCTGGGCGATTTCTCTGGCCGCCCGTTCATCCTTGACCACAACAAGCTGGTCCCCTGCTTCAGGAACGCCAAGAAGACCGATAATTTCGACGGGAGTAGAAGGCCCTGCCTGCTTTAACCGCGCTCCCTTGTCCGAGGTTAATCCCCGTACCCGACCGCTTACATTCCCTACCACGAACGTATCGCCAACCCGAAGCGTTCCGCCTTGTACCAGAACCGTGGCCACCGGGCCCTTACCTTTATCAAGCTTGGCCTCCAAGACCACTCCACGCCCGGAACAACCCACATCCGCTTTGAGTTCCATCACTTCAGATTGCAAGAGAATCATATCCAAGAGGGCATCCAGTCCCGTATTCTCTTTGGCAGAAACCTCGACAAAAATCGTCTGCCCGCCCCAGGACTCCGGAAGCAGGCCATGCTCCGCAAGACTTTGCTTGACCCTCTCAGGGTTACTTCCGGGCTTATCAATCTTGTTGATGGCCACGACAATCGGCACGTTCGCCGCTTGGGCATGATTGATGGCTTCCACCGTTTGCGGCATGGCACCGTCGTCAGCAGCAACCACCAACACGACAATGTCTGTCACCTGAGCCCCGCGTGCCCTGATGGCCGTAAAGGCTTCATGGCCCGGGGTATCCAAGAAGGTGACCCCCCGATCTCCCACTTTGACGAATGAAGCTCCGATATGCTGCGTAATCCCGCCAGCCTCCTTATTGGTCACTTGGGTCTTTCGGATGGCATCCAGCAACGAAGTTTTCCCATGGTCAACATGTCCCATGACGGTCACCACCGGAGACCGAGGCTCCCATTTTTCTTCACCCTGTTTCCCCAAGGCCTCTTCCAACAAGGATTCTCCCCCTTTGGGGGCCACAGCCTCAATGGCCATGCCATATCCTTCCGCGATGAGCACCCCTGCATCCATGTCCATGGGTTGATTCAGGGTCTTTATCGTACCGAGATCCATCAGCTTTCGAATGATCTCCGTAGGCTTTTGTCCCAATAACTCAGCAAAATCTTTGACCGAGGTACCAGCCGGAACCTTTATGACCTTTTTCCGAGGTTTTGTAATTTCCCCTGTTGTGGCAGAGGGAACCTGTCGTGTGCGTTCTTCACGACGGAGGGTCGGTAGCGGGCGGAGATCCTGCCAGACAGCTGCATCTTCAAAGCGTGCGGCAAAGAGATCTTCATCTTTTACCCGACCCGTCTTTTTAGGCCTTTTTCCTTTTTCTTCACTCTTAGAATCCCGTTCGGAAAAGGATGGACTCTTTTTATCCCCTTTTCCTTCTGATTTACGCTCTTTTTCCGATTGGACTTCGACCGTCGGGGCCTCGGCAACCGGTTCTTCAACCGCCGGAGATCCCCCATCCTCTCCAGACTCTTTTGGAAGGTCCTTGGCGGAGGTCTCGACTGTTTCTTGGGTCTTTTCTTCTACCGCTGGCGAGTCAACGGACTCAGAGGGGAAGGGGGGCGCCGTCGTTCCGGGTTCCGACATGGGTGGCAGCTCTCCATCCTCTGCGACTCGAGAAGGAAATTCTGCAGCTTCTAACGCCAGTTCTTCCTCGGTTTTCTTTTTCTTGATGAGGATATGCTTTTTCTCTGGCTTTTTCGGTTCAGCAGGGGCAGCCTGGGTAGCAGCTTTCGCCGAAGATTTCTTTTGCCGTCCACCGGCCGTGGTTTTTTCTCCTCCAGCCTTTGAGCCCAGACCTTCCCGCTGACGTTTGGTCGAAGGAGAGATTTTTCCCTGGATCACATCCATGGCCCACTTGGCCGTATCCTCATCCAGAGTATTACTGTGCGTGGTCACCTGGATTCCCAGTCGCACCAACTCAGGAATGAGTAGCCGACTTTCCATCCCCAGCTTTTTAGCTAATTCATGAACTCTCATGTACGTCACATACTCCTAAAAATCGAACCCCACTTATGAAGATAAAGAGGCTTCGGGATCCTCGGGAACCTTTTCTGTAAGAGTCTCCTCACCTTCAGCCACCGTTTTGAGTTCTTCAGAAGGTTGTTCAGGTTCGTCAGAACCTTGCGGGATGTCCTCAGCGTTTTTCCCGGGTTCATCGGATATTTGGGCAGCTTCCTCCGCTAAGGCCGCCTTGATTTCTTTTTCCCGTTCGAGTTTTTCTTTTTCATACTCGGTAGAACTGATGATATCAATCTTCCACCCGGTCAATTTCGCGGCTAAACGGACATTTTGTCCGTTTTTTCCTATAGCCAGAGAGAGTTGCGAGTCGGCGACCACCACCAATGCGGACTTCTTTTGTTCGTCAATCCCAACCTTTTCAATCGAAGCTGGATTCAGGGCCTCCCCGATGAAGACTCGCGGGTCATCGGTCCAGGGAATAATGTCGATTTTTTCCCCTCGAAGCTCCCGCACGATGGCCTGAACTCGGGACCCTTTCACGCCCACACAGGCCCCTACCGGATCGACGGCTTTATCTCGAGAAGAGACCGAGATTTTCGTCCGATCTCCCGGCTCTCTGACGACACCCTTGATCTCCACGATTTTCTCGGAAATCTCCGGAACCTCAAGGCCGAACAATTTCACGACAAATTGAGGATGGGCTCGTGAGAGAATGACCTGAACATCTTTAGGAGTCCGCCGAACCTCTAATAGTAACGCCCGAACCCGGTCACCCCGGCGATGGGTTTCCCGGGGAATTTGCTCCTGAATCGGTAGGAGCGCTTCGGTTTTTCCGATATCCACCAGATAATTGCGCCGTTCTTGGCCCAAAATCACTCCATGGACCAATTCCCCTTCTTTTTTGGAAAATTCCCGTTCGATCGATTCCCATTCAGCTTCACGAACCTTCTGACAGATCACTTGTTTTGCCGCCTGGGCGGCAATCCTACCGAACTCTTCCATATCGATAAGAGACCCGATCTCATCACCCATTTCAGCCTCATCATCGATTTCCCGGGCCTCTTCCAATGATATTTCCGTTTTGGCATCAACCACCGTTTCGGCAATAGTCTTTTTCTTGACGATCGAAATTTCTCCGGAATCCACGTCGATGTCTACCTGAATATTATCCCCATGGCCAAAACGTTTTTTGGCAGCAGTGAGAAGTGCCGACTCCAAAGCCGCGATGACCTTCGTCTTTTCAATACCCTTCTCTCGACCGATCTGATCAATCACTGCCATCAATTCACTTTTCATAATGTTCCTCGCGTTGCACGAATGATGTGACTACCATGGCCCTAGCACAAGCGATCATGATCATCATCCTTTAGAATTCAATCTCTAGCCGGGCTTTGGCAATATTCTCCCAGGCTACGGTCCAGTCATCCACTTTGTTCCCTCGAGCCTTGGGTTCAATCAGAAGTCCTTGGTCGATAATGGCTCGTACATGACCGATTAACACCATCTGCTTGGCGATGGGGTTGCGGAGAGTTATCCGAACCAACTTTCCGATGACCCGCTTGTAGTCTTGAGGCTCCTTGAGGGGACGATCTAACCCTGGTGAAGACACCTCAAAACGACAGTGAGGCTCGGTGGGACACGTCACCTCCCACGTCCGGCGTAGAGATTGATGGAATTGTTCACAATCCTCAATGCCTACCCCATTTTCTTTATCTAGAATGAAGCGAACCAGAGGTTGATCTGGTTTTCCCAGACAATGCACTTCAAGGATTTCAACACCCAGAGCTTTCGCGATGGGCTCTGCAACTTGACGAATAACTTGTGGAAAACTTTCAGGCATCCATTTGGACCACCAGGTACCGTAATGTACTGGCAGCCATGGGTTTAAAAGACCAAAAAAAAGTGGGCCCACGCCCACTTTACCCTCATGCACACTAGCATTTCCCCTGTATAAACGCAAGAGGCTTTCCCCTGGCCTACGGCTTTCCAACCTCCTGATTCAACTCCACAAAAATGGCCCCAAATACCGATCATGGGCATAAGAATGAACCCATGATAGACTACTCTGGAAATCGAAACATCACACCTCCCAAAGACCCGCGGAAAAGATTATGAAGGAAATTCAAAAGAGACCCAACATCATTTCCGTCGCTTCCGGAAAAGGAGGCGTCGGGAAAAGTATGGTGGTGAGCAACCTTGGACTCCAACTCTCGAGGATGGGAAATCGGGTGGTGCTGATCGACCTGGATATCGGAGGGGCCAATCTTCATATCCTCTTTGGGGCATTTGACCCACCCGCAACTCTCACTGATTTCTTACAAAATGGCAAAAAGAACCTTGAAGAGATCGCATATCCTATCGCGCCCCCATCCCCCCTCCGCCTGATTCCCGGTACAGGAGAAACCCTCCTCACAGCGAATCTCCAGCATGGAAAGAAAAAACGCCTCATTCGTCACCTCCAAAAACTCGATGCAGACATAATTCTGGTGGATGTGGGCGCGGGCAGCAGTTATCACACCCTGGACTTCTTCCTATTGGCCGATCACTTTTTGGCCGTAGCCACTCCAGATCCGACTTCTGTGTTGGATCTCTATCGATTCATCAAACTAGCCGCGATTCGAAAAGTGCTCACCGAATTCCTGGCCAGAGATCCCATCGCTCAATCCCTGATGGACCAGGACTTTCATAGTATTGCCGAGGTCCTGAAAGCGGTCGGCCAAACCAACCCTTCCGGAATTGCGCTGGCCAAGGCCGCCTTAAAGGACTTCAAACCATCATTAATCCTCAATCGACTGACGTCCACATCCAGAATCAACACGCTCCACCTGCGCCATCTCTTAAAACAATACGTGGGAACCACCCTTGAAGTGCTCGGACATATTCCTGAAGACACTCACGTCCATCAATCGATCCTCAAATATCTTCCGGTCGTAGATTTTGCCCCCAACGCTCCATCGGCGAAGGCCTTCCTCTCCATCGCGGAAAAAGTCATGGAACTCTTGCGGGACGATAAACGCCCCGGTGTCCAGACGGAACCACGACGAATACGCGCCTAAAATTTTAAAAGGATTCAGGCCGCAAAACAGCCTGATAGATGTACACCTCTGTTAGGAAGGGTCTGAGGGAAGGAGATTGCGAATGGCTTTGGAAAGCGACTTCAAGGTCATGGAGACACTTTCCAGTTCGGCTCCCTTTTTCTGAAGTTCCGATTGCATCCCAGACACTTTACTGACGAGCCGATCCCGCTCTTTGGAAACTTCCCCATACTTCACGAGGGAGGCTTCCAAACTCGTTACTTTTTGTTCGAGGCCTTTGCAATTTTCTTTCAGGGTTCGCGCCTCGCCTTGTACTGATTCAAAGTCCTTCGTTAACGACTCAATCCGTGTTTCAGCCGCCTGTAAGGACTGTTGAGATTCCGTCCGATCCTCTTCACTCTCTAAAAATTGCTGATTGACCCGATCGATGACCGCAGCCCATTCCCGAGCGACGCCTCCCAAGGAATCCGGGACCGGAGGGAGTGAAGGATTTTGGCCTAATCCTACGATAGCTTGTTGGATCCAATCGATGAATAGTGTGGCCTCTCGGAAGTTCAAATCCACCGTTTCGGTCTGTGGAGAAGGAGAGGCCGCGGCTTGAGCTGGAGCAGGCTTAGGGGAACCCGGCTCGGGCTTCGGTTCTGACGGAGCAGTCGCCCCGCCGTTGGAGGGGGCACCATTATGGTATTGATACAGTAAGACCGCGACACAATGTCGGCAAAACGGTTGTTCCGTTGAGGGACAGGAACATTTGGTGGATAAAGACCCACCCCGTAATTTGATCGTCTGGGAGTAAACGCCATAGGTCCCATTTACCTCCGCTACGATTTGAGAAGCATTCGCATCGATGATACTGACCCGATTATCGGAAAAGTATTGATTGCCAATCTTGAATACCGAACCTCCCACGACGGACTCCACCATATCGGGATCTAACTGATTCAGTTCCTGGGCTGAGCAAGAAATCCGGTTTCTCATACTGTCCTCACTGAATTGACCTCGTGAATGTTATTCTCCCCAATAGACGGAGGTTCTCTTAACTATTCGGAAAATTTTACCGAAGAATAAGCCCTAGAACCAAGAGATGGGACAAACTTTTTCCATTTTCCTATTTTCTTATTGATTTTCAGACAAAAAGCGTCCTTCCCCGGATAATTTCACACCCCCTCGAGTCACCAATGAACACATCCGGACCATCAGGAGTGGCAGCCCCCCCATCTTTTCTGGAAAGTCTCCTGGAAGAAGCGCCTGAAACCCTGCCTATCCTGAAACAGAGTTGTATCAAGGTCTTAAACCTGACCCAAGACACCCGATCGAGTGCCAGTGACATCGGAGATGTCATCATGCACGACCAAGCCATGATGGCGAATGTGATCAAGATCGCCAATAGCCCGGCCTATCATACCCGGGTGCCGGTCAAGACACCGACCCATGCAGTAGCCCTCATCGGATTTGACGTCATTCGAGCGATGACCGTCGCTGCACAACTTATCGAACAGGCCGACACCTTTGGAGCCAACACCAAGGCCTTAAAACGGCATCTGGCCCGGGCCCTCGTGGCAGGTACCCAGGCGCAGGAATTTGGTAAGGCCCTCAAATATGGCGAAACCGGATTTCTCTTTACCAACGCGATGTTATATTCCCTGGGAGATTTGCTCCTCGCTCTGTGCCGACCGGAAATTGCGAATCAATTGGAACACATACGGCAAACAAAGCCCCAAGACATTCCCAAGGCCGAATTGGCCCTCTTAGGACGTCCACTGTCCGTCATCGCGTCAACGATGGCCAAACATTGGCATTTGCCCAAATCTCTCGTTCACCTGTTGCAAAAAAAACCGGTGTGGCCCAAAACCCGTCCAGAAACCGACCAGGAAATCATGGGAGGAATCGTTCGTGGAGCCAATGAACTGAGTTACTGCTTATTGAATCCTTCAGCCCAGGGACAACCCGAAGTCCTACAAAGTCTGATCAAACAGTTTCTTCCGCCTTATGGATTCACATTCGATCAACTCAACGAGATGGTGGCGAAAGCCTTCATGCAAGCCTCCGAAATTTCATCGGCCATTAACATCGACCCCCACTTCTTACTTCCCCAGGCCTCGGATACCCAACAACCGATCCAACACCAAGAACTCCGTCGACTCACACACACGATCGACCAAGCATTACAGTTGGATGAGCAGTCTCCAAAACCCGATGAACCTCGCGATGAACCACCGGCCGAAAAAGAGCGGCCGGTTTTAACATCCGCTGACCACATCTTGCTTGATTTCACCCTTCAGGCCATGAAAATTAACGACCCTTCCAATCTCCTGACCTTTGCGACACAAACGATCTTCGAAACCTACAACTTTTCGCGGGTCATCCTCGCCTTCATGGTGCCGGGGAAAAATACGTTGGAAGCCAAAATCGGATATGGAGAAGGATCGGAGATCTGCGTCTCGGCGTTTCGCTGTTCAATCACGCCCGGGAATTTTTTAAATCAGGTTTTAGAAAAATTTCAACCCATTCGATTTGCTTCACTCGCCCAGGAAAGTAAACCGGGAGAAATACCCCAGGAATTCCTTCGGCTCTGGGGCAGCCATCCTGGTCTGGCCGGGCCCCTCTATACCCCGACCAAGCCCATCGGACTCATCCTCGCCGACCTCGGCACCGCTCCATCTGATCAGGCACAAGCCAATTTCGCGGCTTTTTCCTTAGTCTTGGCACAAACCAACGCCAACCTCGCCCGACTCGCGCAAAAATAGATTCTGCCTGTCATTACGCCCCAGCACTATTCGCAACGTTCTACGAAAAAGCACTTTCCACCGGAGAGTCAGAAATGGGAAGAGGAAAAGAATGGAGGGGGGGGAATACTGGTGAGCCGCGTTGGCCTCGAACCAACGACCCTCGCCTTAAAAGGGCGATGCTCTACCAACTGAGCTAGCGGCCCACCGGATGGCAATCTATCAATGGATTTTGGCGTTGTCAAACTGGATAAGAACCAGGCAGTTCTTTTCCGGTTTATTTCTTGGCAGGACGCCCCAAGGGATTGCGGAGAATAATCGTATCGGTTCGTTTGGATCCGGTTGAGACCATATCGATCCGGCAACCGGCTAGTTCTGCCACCCGGGCCAGGTACTGTTTTGCGGTTTTGGGAAGCTTGCGATAGGTTTTCAGCCCGGTGGTATCAGTAGACCAACCGGGCCATCGTTCGTAGACCGGTTCACATTGTTCCAAAACATCCAAATCGGATGGCATTTCGCGAAAGATCTTTTTTTGATAGCGATAGCCCGTGCAGATCTTGAGTTCTTGACATCCATCCAGAACATCCAACTTCGTGATCGCCAGCGACGTCAGGCCATTCACTCGTACGGCGTACCGCAAGGCCACGGCATCCAACCACCCACAGCGACGGGCACGCCCGGTCGTCGCCCCATATTCATGACCGCGTTCCATCAATTGCTTCCCCATCTCATCATGCAGTTCCGTCGGAAACGGCCCGCCACCCACTCGAGTCGTATAGGCTTTGGTGACACCCAATACCGAAGATATTTTGGTAGGGCCTACGCCACTTCCCGTACAGGCCCCGCCCGAACAGGCGCTGGAAGAAGTCACGAACGGATAGGTCCCCAAGTCCACATCCAAATGCGTACCCTGAGCCCCTTCAAAAAGAATCCGTTGCTTCTTGGCAAACGCTTTTTCGATGGCCAAGGACACATCGGTGATATGAGCACGTAATCGTTCCCCATAAGCCTGATATTCTTTAAAGATGGACTGGACCGTGAATCCCGGAGCGTTATAGATATGCCGCAAAAAGGCATTGATTTCGACCAAATTATCCTGGATCTTTTGTTTCAGGATATCGGGATTCAATAAATCCCCCATGCGAATCCCGACCCGGGCCATTTTATCCACATAGGCCGGACCGATACCTCGCCCGGTGGTGCCGATCCGGCGGGCCCCTTTGGCTTTTTCGGCGGCCTTATCGATCGCCTTATGATAGGGCATGATCACATGCGCCCGCTGACAGATGAGAAATCGTTTCCCGACGGCGATGCCGTTCACCCGAAGCCGGTCCAATTCCTCGATCAGGCCTCCGGGATCGATGGCGACACCATTTCCTAACACGCAGACTTTTCCACGATAGAGAATGCCCGAAGGGATGAGATGAAAGATAAAGGTACCTTTATCGGTAATCACCGTATGTCCGGCATTCGATCCCCCTTGATAGCGGACGATGACATCCGCATCCTTCGCGAGGAGATCGACAATTTTCCCTTTCCCTTCATCTCCCCATTGAGAACCGACCACGACGAGCCCGGACATGCAACCCTCTCCCTTCACGGTTAAAACGACTGGACAAAAAAAAGCTCTGACTAGGGTCCCGCCAGAGCCACAGCCTAAATCCTAGGTCTCTACTGCGAATTTGTCAAACACGTTTTCCCATTTTGAGGCCTTCGTGTATTTCTTGACCGGACCCCAAACCCGTGATAGCATCAACCTCCGAGTGGGGCTGTGGCGCAGTTGGGAGCGCGCGTGAATGGCATTCACGAGGTCGCCGGTTCAATCCCGGCCAGCTCCACCAACCTTCCTCTTTCTCAGGCATTCATCCCTTTCACCAACAGGTATTTCGGTCAACGCTGAGTACGCTGGATCAGGTATTGGGCAATCGGCATGTTACACATCGAACAACTGACAAAAACCTTTCCGACCAAACCCTTATTTCTTGAGGCCTCGGCCCATTTAAAGCCTAATACCCGGGTAGGCCTGGTGGGGCCCAATGGGTCCGGGAAAACTTCCCTGCTCCGGATGATTTTGGATAGTAATGAGATCGAAAGCGGCCGTATCCGCAAACGACCCCACCTCCGCATTGGGTATTTGCCCCAGGAATTGGAAACGCTCCCCGGCAATACCATCTTAGATGCCACCCATCGGGATGAATACCCCGAGTATGAAGCCAAACGCATCTTGACCGGTTTGGGGTTTCAAGAAAGCGACTGGGATCGCAAGATTCAAACCCTTTCCGGCGGCTATCGAATGCGTGTGGCCTTAGCCTACTTACTGCTGTCAGGCCCAGACGTCCTCATGCTGGACGAGCCCACCAACCATCTGGATGCAGCCACACAACGATGGTTGGAACACTTCCTGCTCAATTCAGGCTTCACCCTTCTGATTATCAGCCATGATATCGCGTTTCTGGACAAGATGGTCACGCACATCTGGGAAGTTCGCAATCATACCTTGCAAGAATACCGGGGCAATTACACCCGCTTCCAGAAACTCAAGGCTGAACGGGACGCACAGGAACAAGCTGCCGCGAACCGCCAAGCCAAGGAAATTTCTCGTGTGCAGTCGTTCGTGGATCGCTTTCGATATCAAGCCAATAAGGCCAGCCAAGTTCAGTCACGCATCAAGCAACTCGAAAAAGTTAAGAGGATCGAACTCCAACGAGACAGCAAACGCTTGAGATTTAAATTTCCGGAACCCTCCCCGAGCGGCAAGTTGGTTCTGGATATGCGAAACATCCATAAAGCTTACGGCGACAACATCGTCTACCAGGGGCTGGACTTTGCCGTGGACCGAGGCCAGCGTGTGGCCCTGGTCGGGGAAAACGGCGCGGGCAAATCCACACTCCTAAAAATGCTGGCGGGTGTCCTGGAATTCGAACAAGGAGAACGGAATTTAGGCCACGGCGTGTCGGTGCATTACTTTGCCCAACATCAGGCAGAAATCCTCAATCCCGAGCACTCGATTTTAGATTCCCTGGAAGAAGCCGCCCCTCAAGCCGAGCGCAACTTTCTCCGGGGCCTAGCTGGCGCTTTTCTCTTCTCCGGCAACGATCAACTTAAACCCATCAAGGCCTTGAGTGGGGGCGAGCGAAATCGTGTGGCTCTCGCACGTATGCTGGTCGAACCGGCGAATACTTTGCTACTGGACGAACCCACCAATCATCTGGATCCCGCCTCGGTGGATATGCTGACTGATGCCCTCATTCAATTTCCCGGCACGATCGTGTTCATCTCCCATGACCCCACCTTCCTCATGCGGGTCTCCACGCGCGTGGTGGAGATCGACGAGGGACAAGCGCGCGACTACATCGGCGACTATGAATATTATTGTTGGAAACGGGCGAAGGAATTAGAAGCCGAGATGCCCGAAGAGGCCAAACCGCCAAAGAAAAAATCCAAAAAGAAAGACAAGACCAAATCTGACCCAGGCACAAACGGAACGACGAAAGACTCTAGCCCTCAAACAGCTCCTGCCACCCCTTCACGCCGAGACCTGACCAAAAGTATCGCACGACTGGAAAAACAGGTGAAAAAAGTTGAAGATGAGATCGCCCAGCTGGAGGAGCAACTCAAGGGCCGGGACGTAGAACTCGCCGACCCGGCGACCTACCAAGACTATGCACGCTGGAATGACTTGCACCAGGAACGGGAATCATGGGCCAGAAACCTAGACCGTCTCACCCACAAATGGGGCGACCTCAGCGCCCAACTCGAATCCCAAAAATCCCAGATCTCGTAAAATTTCTACTTGTACCCGAATAGGTTTTTAATAGCTTTTGGGACAGATGGGCATGGCAAGGAAACTACATTCCGACCGAATATCAACCCTTTGGCCTGTCATGATTACCCTAATTTTCTGAAAACCTCCAATATCTTACGTGCCTTGCCCATAATCTCCTGCCAAGAAGGAGTACATAGCAAGGCCTCCAAATCATCCGGCAAATCGTCCACTCGAACCTCGAAGAATTGATGAAATTCTTTTAAGGCTATCATCTCTTCTGCTGTGAAGCACTGGCTGAATCTTTCGATTGAAGCGTTCCACTCTGCGGCGTGAGCTGCAACCGGTGGTTCATCCTCTACACACCAGAAGTCGTCGAACCATTTACAGACAAGTTCGACAGCCACTGAAACGAAAGGGACATCTCGCTGATATTTGCGCTGAGCGTCTGGTGACGCATACAACTCAAGCAATTCAATCGCCATACTTCTAAATTGCGGTTCTTCTTCAGACATAATTTAGGAGTATTGTCTGCGATTTTGGGGATATTTGTCATTTGTAAATCAAAAAATTTGCCTATCCTCCTACCCTTAACTTGAAGTTTAATACATTCTGAATAGCTTTTGCCTGACGCCTTCCGCCCGGTCCATGGGTGGATGTTTTTATGAACTGTCAGGACTTGTTTGAGCGAAGCGAGTTGGACATCCTAAGTTAAGGTCCTTTTTGTTTCAGTAGTCTTTGCTGGCCTGTGGTGTTGCCGAGCAGTGCACCCGATCCCGGAGAAAAGGCGCGCAGTGTTTGAGCCTAGCGAGTTTGCGCGCCGCCGGAGTCGGCGAACCGCGCAGGGAACCCGAAGGGCCACACCAGAGCCAAAATTTGAATGCTGCGTCTCGAAGAGTGCGTCCGCTGTTGAGGTCTTTTCCCGAAACAACAAAGGAGTCACCCTTCGGGATGAGTCAGGCAATACCTCGGCTGCCGGGCCGAAACCCGGCAATTGAGAATAAAGATATGAAGGATATTTGAAAAAGAAGAAGGGACTTCCTCTTCCTCGGATAACCGTTAACCAGGCTGAAGACATTTTATTTTTTGAGCAATAGGGCCCTTCGGCTGGGTGCACCAAGGGCAACCTTAAAGAACAGCTCCACAACCACTTCATCAAAGGACAAGTACCCTATACAGACACCTCGTTTATTCGTTAAGTTTTGACCCTAGACCTCACCATTCCTCTTTCGCATTTTCCCTAGTGCTAATCCTACTAATCCAGAAATGATCAACATTGCAGTGGCAGGCTCTGGGACAGCTGCGACACGAAGTGAACGAAGACCAGTAAAATCATATCCACCCGGAAAATTGAAGTCCGAAGTAAAGTCTCTGAGAGGATCATCATTCACCTCAATACCCCACAATGGCGAAAGAACTCCTAGGCTTGGATGTACGATATCCGCCTCAACAACAAAAAGATTTTGAAGCGGAAAGAAAAAGTCAGTGGGATCATCTTTGAAAACAACCCTGATAATTGGCCCTGCAATTAGGACCGTTTCATCGATAATTCCAAGATCCGGATGTATTCCTACCCACGAAGCCGTTCCACTCAAAAGAACACCATCATTGTTTATCATGGCCTCGATAGATAAAATTCCCTCTCCCACAGAAAATAGAGAAAGGGCCTGATTGTCAAAGCTTGAAGTAGTACCAGAACTATATGAAAGTTGTTGTGTAGTACTATTGTAATTTCCATTTCCAGTCCCAATATGGCCCTCCCATTCGCCGGAGTCCTCAAATCCAGAGACATCAAAATTTATAGAATGAGAAAAACCAGCCTCCCCAACAGAAAGAATTGTCACCATGCATGATACAGCAATTAAAATGTAACGCATTTTGAAGGCTCCTTTGTGAGGGGGACTTGTAAAATGACGTTTTATCTATACTTGACCCATCGAGATTTGAAAGAGCGTGAAAACCACAGCCGAATGACTTTTTAAAAATTAGAGGGGGAAGCAGAAAAATACAGCCGAAAGGCTGTGTTAGAGGAGGTACCCTTGATTTTCAGCAAAAAATCGCAGAAATCATGTGGATATCCAACTCTAGTAAACATAAAAAATTATGTCAACACACCTTTAATGAACCCTGTAGATTTCATGATCTCCACGGATTTTTCCTTGCATATTGACTCCTTTATTCTGCCTTCGAGAAATTGGGCTCTCCTTAGGAACAAATTTGACCAACCTATTTGGTATTTTTCTAGATTCATAAGAGCTTAAATCCTTTCTGCCTGGATCATTAGGAATTAGGAAAAGAACAATCGATGATGGTGATCCGAGACAGATTCGAAAAGACCGATGGGACCTCTTACCCGCAAATCACGGTTTCTGAACCTGCGGATATGCAACTCTTCGAAAAAATCGCCTCGGCGGTTGAATCAGAAATAGAGGGGCAGTGGAAAGAAAAGCTGACGAGCCCCGATCAATGCTATTGGGATTATGAATCGGAGGGGGAGAAAGTCACGCTCCATTACGAACATTACCTGGGCATCACTGTTTTTCCTAAGGATGGCGAACATCACAGTCCAAAGTCCCTCGATCTTCTAGAAAAAATCTACCAGTTGCTATTAACGTCGCCGTCCCACTAAAGCCGATCCCAAGATATGTCTGCCATTTTTACCATGGCGCGGTGATATCTTCTTCCTCATCATCCGAAGAGACCTTGTTAGGCTCGTAATACTTCCGACCGGCTAATTCATTGGGGAGATGGGTTTGTTCCTTAGCTCCTTTGGGATCATCATGGGCATATTTGTAGTCTTTTCCATAGTCCAGACCTTTCATCAACGAGGTCACCGCATTGCGTAAATGCAATGGAACCGGAAGGTTCCCTTTCTCGCTCGCATCTTTCTTGGCCGCCAACAGTCCCATGTATGAAGCGTTGCTCTTCGGAGTTGTGGCCAAATAGGTCGTCCCATGAGCCAGGTTGATTTGAGCTTCCGGCAATCCCACGACTTCCACGGCATGAAAGACCGCAGAGGCCACGAGCAATCCTTGTGGGTCGGCATTCCCCACATCTTCGGACGCGAAAATCATCATCCGCCGTGCGATGAATTTGGGATCTTCTCCCCCTTCCAGCATTCGCGCCAGCCAATAAAGCGCCCCATCGGGATCCGAATCCCGCATGCTTTTGATGAACGCGGAAATCAGGTTGTAATGTTCTTCCCCATCTCTATCGTATCGTAGAGCTTTCTTTTTCAAGGCTGCAGCGACCCGGGTCTCATCTATCGTCGCGGGCTTCCCTTTTGTAGTTACCTGACCGACGATAAACTCCAAGGCAGTCAACATTGCCCGGGCATCCCCGTTGCCGTAGCCAATCACCAGCTGCTTGGCTTTTGGAGTCAACGTCACGCCGGAGTTCCCCAATCCTTGTTGTGTATCCGAGAGCGCTCGATCCAGGATTCGTTCCAAGGCTTCTTCACTGAGGGACTTCAGCACCACGACCATAGAGCGGGATAACAAGGGAGCGATCACCTCAAATGAGGGGTTTTGCGTGGTAGCCCCGATCAGCGTGATATCGCCTCGTTCCACATGGGGAAGAAAGGCATCCTGTTGGGCCTTGTTAAATCGATGGATTTCATCCACGAACAGCAGCGTGGCTTGTCCCGATACCCGTTTCCGTTGTTGAGCCGTTTTCAACAGCCCCCGTAATTCCGGCACTCCACTCAGCACGGCCGAAAAGGGAACGAAGGCCGCTTGCGTTTTCTTGGCGATCAGCCCGGCGAGTGTGGTTTTCCCGCTTCCCGGAGGACCCCAGAGAATAAGGGAAGGAATGCGATCCCCTTCGATGGCTTTCCGAAGTGGTTGATCGTCGGCCACAATGTCTTCCTGTCCGACAAATTCGTCGAACGTCTGAGGGCGGATGCGATCCGCCAAAGGAACATGCTTAGACGACGGTGTCTGGGGAGTGGGAAAGAGTTCGGATTGGGTCAGATCGTCATCGGGTTGCATGGAGTTTCCTTATGAGGACTGATTATCTACCATCGTCTTCATCGAGTATGGTATAGAATCTTCTCTCTTCACGACAAACCGGAGACTTTTCAGATCAATCAGGCTATGATTCCAACATTGTCTCTCTCGCAACAGACCCTCTTTCCACCGAAAAAGGATAAGCTTCATGACACACCAAATCACGCTTAACGGCGTCACCGTCCCCTATACCGATCAGGGTGAAGGCCTCCCCTTGGTCTTCCTTCATGCCTTTCCCCTTTCCCTTGCGATGTGGAAACCTCAGGTCGAGGCGCTGTCGGACACCTACCGGGTCATTACCCTCGATCTGCGAGGACACGGTGAATCCGAAGGGGTTCTGGAGAATTTTGGGCTGGATGATTATGCGGATGACGTGATCGCCCTGCTCGACCATTTACACATTCCGAAGGCTGTGATCATCGGGCTTTCGATGGGAGGGTATACGGCATTCTCGATCGTTCGACGTTATGCTTCACGGGTCCGGGCTTTGGTCTTGGCGGATACGAGGGCCCCAGCCGACACTGAAGAGGTGAAAGACGTACGCATGACGATGGCTGACGTGACGAAAAAAAAGGGGAACGGTGCTATTGCCACCCTGATGTTACCCAAACTGCTGGCACCCTCGACTCCCCAAATCAACCCGGGCCTAACGAGCCTGGTACGAGAGATGATATTAGCTGCGAAACCCGAATGGATTGTCAACGACCTGATGGCCATGGCGGCCCGACCGGACTCAAGCGAGCTATTGTCTCAAATCAGCTGTCCGACACTCATTATTATCGGCGAGGAGGATCAGGCGACACCGATGGTGGATTCACAATTCATGGCCGACCGTATTCCTGACAACACCCTTGCGGTCATTCCCAAAGCCGGGCATTTGTCAAACCTCGAGCACCCTCAACTCTTCAATGAGGCCTTGGCTTCTTTTCTTCAAAAGATAGGCTCCTAGGTCTTTTCGTGGCAATCCCCCTACACCTTTACTGGGAGCGCATCCGCATAGACTAACCGCTCATCTTTCCTTTGTCCCTTCGAAGAATCGGCTTCTTTGGGCACATTGAAGACTTCGTATTCTTTAATCACGATCCGATATTGCTTCCCGGAAGCGGGAGGAAGCGGAACCGACCCCGTCCATTGTTGCGCTTGAACTTTTGGCAGCACGACCGGTCGATTCTTTTGCACGGGCGTCCATGCCAATTCGCCCTTCACCGCCGGATTGGCTTCCTCGACTTCCACTTCCACTTTGGTTTGACGCTTCAATCCGGCCCCTCCCGGCACACCGGCCACGGTGACCAGAACCTGGTTGGGATTTTTCCCATCCCTCGTCACGCTTGCCGTCCGATCCGGGACCAATTGCGCAAAGTCCGCCAACACTACTGGGGACAAATGCGCCCCTTTAATCGAGTTGACTTGATACCGGGCTAGAGCCAAACGCACGAAGGGAAAGTACGCCGTTCCCGGGTCCATATCGATATCGCAATACCAGAGTTGCCGAGACACGTCCGGCTTGACGTCAAACGCACAGATGGTCACCGGCATGGGTGGCGGACCCGAAAATATTTTTATCGGCTTCCGGAATAGGCGCTTAGAAGGCCTGGCTGCCCTGCTCGTCACTCCACCCCCGGTACTTCCGGCAACGCCAACTCCCAAGTCATGGCGCACTGCCGAGGCATTTCGAAAATGTGAGGGAGTCGGGTTGGAAATTCCCACACCGTAGAGTTTCAACAATTGCGGCCTAGGAATTTGAGTCTTGGAGCTCGGAAGCTTCGAGCGTTTGACGGCCCTGGATTGAACTTCCTCTTCCTCTTCTTCAGCTTCAATCGTTTCGCCTTCCTCTGCCAAACCTCGAGGTCGAATAATCCTCCGGGGACGTTTGATCGGAGGCTTTGTCCGAGAAGACGGCTTTTGGGGAATTCGACTCGGGGTGATTCTCAGCGGTTCCCCCTCTTCCCATAAGGGATCAAGGCCCCATTGAGTCACCAATGTTTTGGCCTTTTCAGGAACATCGGCTTTGGCATCGGGATACAACACCACCGCCAGTTGTTCGCCATCCCCAGAGGAATACCAGGGTCGGTCTAAATACACCCGGAGTCCACCTCCCACCCGTCTATGTCCTTTGGGCGAGTCTTCCCACTTAAAAGTGGGAATCACGTACAAGACCTTTGGGGCTTCCGGCTGGGCCGAATTGAGAATATCCAGCATGATAGGGGTTGAAGATCGAGTCCAACGCGGAGGGAGTTTACCCTGGACCAGCATGTCCGATTCTTCATCCGGAATCGGCCTGAAATACTCCCGGTATCGCGTCGTCCCGATGGCCGTATAGGCCACACAGCGGTACTTGGTATCGCCAAACCGATGAAGCCCCTGAAACCGGAACCGGACTCCATAGTTCGCCGGTGGGGCCGGAGGCGGCTTTGGCGCACATCGAAACGGACGCTCATCATAGGCGCCAGGCCCTTTCTTCGTCCGGACGACTTTGCGGACCCCCCGCTTGGGCGCTGCCCTTGTGATCACTTCCCCATCGGCCGTCTCTTCCTCCATGACTTCTTCTTCGACTGGAATTTCTTCGGAAAGATCAGGTACGCCTCGGCTTTGCACTTCGGAAAGCACGGGCATTTCTCGCGCATCCATCAGCGTATTCATTTCTTCAAGTTCTTCAAGCTCACCAATCAGCACGTCATCGTCCAGGTCTTCGGGCTCCTCCTCTTGGGAGCCAGAGAGGCCTCGCGCCACGACGGGACCGGGTGTTCTGGAGGGAAGGTAACTGATTTTCACGTTGAACGGGGCAGCCGCCCCTTCCACATATAGCCAGTCCTTCACATTTTCCGACGTCATGGGCTTGTTAGGGTGATCGATCGGTTCCTGCCATTCTGCTTGAAGATCGATTTCCTCCGTACTGGGTCGATGAATGGCCAGCGTCGCATCGATCGTAGATGCCGTTTCACCGTAACGTCGATGACGGGCAGCTTCCGCTCTGGCCCCCTGAGCGGTACAAGGCGGGGCGCTCTGTAAGCCTAAACTTTTTTCGGGCAATTCCTCGATACAGACCCAACGAGGATTAAGGACCGGTTGCTGCGTGGCATGGGTCAACACCAATTGATGAAAGGGGGTCACCATCGGATGACGGCCCATTTGCACTTTGCGTCGTTGTTCCCCAATTTTCTGCCGGTTGGTCTTGTCTTCCAACCACCGCCAGGTCGTGAAGAGATTCTCTTGCGCCGGTTTTCCGAATTTGGAATCCTTAGCACTCAAGAGATAACTACTCACACGTAGAATCCGTTCTTCTCCTGGTGGGACGAATACTTGAAGAAGATTCGGCCCACCGATTTTTGGCGCTCCATTCCCTGATTCCAATTGGATCCTGAAGGATCCCGCATTCGGCCACCCACCTTTGACCGGAAAGGGAACTTGCACCACAGGAGCGGCATTGGGACTTGTCCCGGGAGGATAGAGAATACATGACACCCCTTGGGCCATAGGGTCCGGGAGGTAGGGAACGGTAATGCTGGCTTCGGGAAAATATTCGCCCCCCGGTTTTCCATTGGGAGCCATGCGTTCTTTCGGCACGAGTTCGGCCAACGTCCCATCCTTCGCGATCATAACCTGATAGGCTTGAGAGCCACGGACCCGACGGTTTCCGGGGTCATCAAACATGCCATGCTGCTCGGCCAATTCCACACTGATTTTCGGTGGGACCAAATGGCGGGCAGACGGGCGAGAGGGCGGACCGGCTGGTGTTCCCTCACGAGGATCTCCTGGTTTTTCCACGTTCAAACTCCGGTACACGATCCGATCTACCGCTTCGCCAGGGGACAAGGCTTCCCCATTCGGGAAGTATGAGGAGACTTTTTTGCCGATGATCGGGGCCGTGAGAAGGACAGTCGGAGAAGACACGGGTTCCATCCTGAGATATTCGCTGTCCTCGTCCTTGATATCCGTGAGAAAGATCGGGTTGGGTGAGGGGACATCCGTGACAGCCAAACTATTACCGGCCAAATCGACGACCCGGGCTCGGAATTGATAATGCCTGCCGAATCGTAATCGCGGAAGGGTCCCCGGCACGGGATGAAACACCGCCTGCATGGAAGACACCTCTTTGAGCCGTCCCCCCAAACCTTGGCTCGGATTATCCTCAAGGTCCAAATGTCTTCCTGGTCGCGGCACGGACAGACTCCATCCATCCCACCGGAACAGCGATTCATAGACGATCAAACGTTTCGGGGCTCTGGCTCCTTCGGTCGGGTCACCATCTTCTTCAGCCATCCCCAATGAAATCCAGCCTTCATCGTTATGCACCAAAAAGGGCTTGGTCAGGGGTGCATTCGGCGCACCGAGTAAATGGTAATTCCCCTGACGAAAATTGAGCGATCGCCATGGGGAAAATACCGGACCTCCCCCTGACCCGCGCCGGACTTCCCTGACGTCAATGCGAAATCCTCTGACTAAATCTTCCCCGGTTAGAATAACGTTTAATCCTTTTTTCCCCTTCGCATTGAGCAACTGTTGATTATTATCACTCGACTTCTCCAGGAGATCATCCAAATAGCCATCACGGGTATTATGGGCGACCCCAAGGCCACCGGACCGAACCGCAGGAAGCGATGTCGACAACCCCATGATCCGCCGTTTCTTCGCGACTTCTAACTTTGGTCCAGTAGACCGGGGAACGATGGTATTTGGACGTTTCACATTGGGAATTCTGATCTGTGACGGCTTAATTCGTGAGAGGGTTTTAAAGGTCGTATCGATTTTCTGTATGAGATTGGATGAATACACCTCAACCTGCTTCACGACTTCATCAACATTGCCCGGCACGACATCATAGACGGGAACGTTTTTCTTCCCATCGATGGACATCTTGACACCAAATTTCAATAGCCCATCGGCAAGTTGCAAGCGGTGTTCCGCCAGACGTTTTTTCTTACCCCCAGGGGGCTCTTGAGGATTACTCATAAACCCGGTGGGGCCATCCAAAACATAGGCGGTTTTGGGCGAAATAAATCGATTGTCCTCAGCAGGGTTTTTAAACACCGGGCGGACCCAAAGGGTCCCATTTTTCGGAAGTTGGCCTTTGTTGAGCTTGACACGGAGATCAACACACAAGCCCAGTTGCCTGGTTAATACCGGATACTCGAAAAAACTTCCGACGATTTGATGGAAATCGTACCTCTTGAGTTTAGGCCTCGGTGGCACCGGAATATCCTTCGCAAGATGGAATTTTTTATCGAAGGCTTGAAACCGTAAATAGTTGAATGCCGGTCGAGACATTTTGGCCGCAGCAGCCAATTGTTGGTCCGTGACCTTCGGAGCGGCAATGTGCCTCCCGAGTAAAGCTTTATTGATCCCTCGGGGCCGAATCCCCGGCGAGCCCGACCCTCCTTGAAACAGGCTGCGAATCCGCCCGAGCTCCCGCACCGCATTGGGAAACCCCATCCGGAATCCTGCCGGTGTCCGAGCATCCTTTTTGATAATGGAAGAGCGTTCCAAGCGTTGGAGAATGGAATCTCTTGTAAGCGGTTGGTCGATTTGTTCAATGGCGGTCGGTTTGTACACCGTATTTTTAATCTGCCGATACATGGCTTTTTCAGGAAAGGTATGGACCTGAAATTTATTGATATCCGTGAATCGTTTGGTATCGAAATCATACACACGAACGAACGTGGAATCTTTAAAAATGCTTCCCCAAAGGGATGGGGAAAGGGGTGGGACATTCTTAGGCGGAGCCGCAAATTCCCATTCCCCTTTGGTAGGCAACGCGAGAGGCCCACCCTGACCATCCACAAACATCTGAAAATTGAGGCTCCGAACGAAGTCAGGCCAGTCTTTGGTGAACCGATCTCCAAAACTGGACAGATTGGTGTCCTTTACCCCAATCAAACGCGGGGACAGGACCAACGAAAGTTTCAACCACGAATCCTGAATCCCATTGGGAATCGCCGTTATCACGACCTCATGGCGGAACCCCTTTTGTTGAAGGATCGCCTTGTTGACGGGTGGCGAGGTCTTTCTTTTCGGGTTGACTTTTCTTATCGCACGTCTTGATTTTCGTTGACGGGTAGCCATATCAGTTTCCTCCGATCATGAACGGGTCATGCGCCTTATACGACATCCTCGGCAAACGCACCGGCGTATTGGTTCCAATCTTGTTCATTCACCATTTCCTGGATTTTCCTCGGCTGGACGGGTTTGCGGCGACGCCGACGGCGGCGGCTCGATGGAGCGAGTTTGGCTTGAGGACGTTTGGTGCCTTTACGCGCCGCATAATAGGGTTCTCCTTTGAAACCCACGAGATGAACCGGAGACTCTTCTTCCTCATCCAGCCACGCCGTTCCGGATCCTCCATGGCTTGACCCAGCCAATTCTTTTCGGCACTGCCACTCGACCGACACTTCAAAGAACAGAACCTCCACCTTCAGCTGCAGTAAGGCCTCACCCCAGACCACATCGTCGACGGAACTATAGGAAAGGGATAGCTTGACCAAGATGGAGATGGTCACGATTCCCAACACTTGGATCGACCCATGGACCTTGATATAGCCCTCAAGGAGGATTTCTTCCTTTTCAGCTTCGTACTTAAAGTAAAAGCCAGCGACTAGCTTCACCGAACCACTGGCCACCCCAATGTCGATCGACCACATGCCTCCAAATTCAATCTGCACTTCAACGACGGCTAGCCCATGTTTGCCATTCATCTCCACGGCAAAAAATCCGGTCAGTCCGAAAATCCACACGGCGCCCATGAATGGATCGTTCCTGGAACAGAAATTGATCCCTAGTGTGACGGGATCCCCGGAAAACGGGATTCGTAGCCCCGCCCCGAATTTCATATTGGTCAGACTCAGAACCCCCACGGTCACGGAGGGGATCGCCACACTCAACCCCACCTTTACCCCAGTGGAATCAACCGTTAAGCTCGGGGGATCGCTCATGCCATCAGCCGGAATCAATTCTTGAAGTTTGGCCAGGAAGGCCAAGGCCCCTCTAAATTCCACACCTTTGGGATCTCCCTTCGTCTCATCCGCCAGTTCGACGGCAACATCCACTTTTTTTCCGTGTTTCTTCGTGAACAAAAACTTGCGGAAACGCAGGATCAGTTGCCCGGCGAAAGATAACTCGAAGTTTTTAATCTCCCCCTTGGCATCAAACTTGGGTTCCGGTGATTTCGGCGATCCACCGTTTTTGAGACTGGGGAGTTCCACCGTGACCGTGGTGGTCATTTGGAGGACGGCCTTGGTATTCCCCATCTGATTTTTAAAGGCGACAATGGCCAGATCATACGTTCCTGGTGCGACATCCAGGGTGAAAGATGTGCGAATTTCTTCCGGAAGCCGTTCCGTGACGAGTTTGGGAGCATCCTTCATCCCCAGGCCCTTCCCAATGGCTTTGAGGATCTTCGCTAATTCGATCCCCCCAAGGATTGTGGCGTCCTTAAAAAATTTCTCGGGATCAAACGTACCTTTGGCAAAGTCTTCCGCGGACTGCGCCGGATCCACTCCTCGGGTCGTAACCTCACCCGTACTGACGCCACCTCCGCCTCCAACCGGACCGAATTGGCGTGATACCCCCACAATATCCATATTGGGTGCCCCAACCCCGCCGACCTTGTCCGTTTGTCCGTACTTCAGACCTACCGGCGTGACGAGATTTAAGAACAACTCTCCCTTATTGGCTCCACTGAATCCACTCTTAGTGTAGACCTCGCTATACCGTACTTTGGTCCGATCGGAAGCCGGGCCGGCTCCTAGCAGATTTTTAATGGCCGGTATGCTGACTTCGGCCTGAGACACAACGGGATAAAATATGGGATTCCCATCTTTTTCTAAGGAATCACGTACGGCTTTAGGACAAGAAGGGCTACAAGGAACCTCAACACTAAAGGAAAGACTGGCAGTTTCCAGGACTGTATCCCCACCCGGTTTTTTGGGGGCGAAGGCAACTTTTTGTCCGCCAAGCTCCGTGGTTTTTCGGCCGTGAGGGCTCTTCCCATAGTGGTCCTGCACCTGCTGAATAGCAGTCGTTTTTCCCGCTTCGGCACTTGTTCCAACGATTTTATCGATAAAAATCAGGGGGACGGAAAATTCAGATTTCTGTCCCGCCCAATCGGTTCCAATCAGATTCCACTGGAAATCTTCATTAGAAACCTTTGGCCAGAACCCATCCCGACTTGTATGCTGTCCAGGCTTAAAGACCCGAGAATTTTCCGGGGGGTCGAGTTTAGGAGTCACCAAATTGGTGATTTCCAAGCTTTGATAGGGAAATTTTCGTCCATCGGAAATCGTTAACTCTTTCTGCCCAGGACCAGGGTATTCTTTCAGAGGTTCACGGACCACGATAAACACACGGTATCGAAGCAAGGCGACGATGCCATTTTTCTCCGTCTCTTCAAATTTTCGTTCGCTGATCTCAACCTTTACCGCTTTGTGCCCAAATGGAAAGAGAAACCCTTCTTTCACAACCTTTACAAACTGGTCCCGACCCATCGTGCCATGTTGAACCCATTCAATTAGGTTCAAGCTCGGAGGAGCTGGATCCTGCAGATATCGAGACTTAATCCAGGCTCCCAAAGAACTCAACATGAACCGGTCAAGTTTCATGACCCGTTCCTGCCAGCCACTTTTAAACCCATTCCCATTGGCCATCAAATGGACAAGCTGGTGTCGATCCTGGGCTTGTGGGAGCATACGGAAGGGATTTCGGTCTTTATCATCAGGGAATATTGCAGGACCCTTCTTCGGGTTTTTCGGATCAAAATCAGGTGACCAAATTGCGCGCATCGTGCGATACCATCGGTCTCTTTCGTCCACCCTCCATTTCCCACCTGGCAATTGTTTGCGAACTCCCAACCGGGTGTGCCACAACTCGGTCCGTCCCCCAAGGACGACCGGGTTGGCCATATGGCTCCATCCTGCCTTTGAACTAGGAGAAATAAAGAGACGATAGGGGACTTCGATAGCCGTAAAGTTTTTTAGTTTATCTATCGTGGGTGGTGAAGGTGGCCGCAATCGAACCTGTTGAACCTTCGGATTCGGCCTTTGGACATTGGTTTGAGGGGTCCGTGAAGGACTGGATCGCGCAATGAGTAATACCTCAGGGCGATGTTCTCCCCGAATGATCGTGCGCACGACCTGAAAAGGCCGCATCGTGCCCCGGACCTCATTCCAACGAGGCTCTACCGGTCCATCGAAAAACGGAAATGATTGTCGCCGTTTAAACCGTCGCTTTGGAATTCGTTTATTCTTGGGTTTGGTCGGCATCCTGATACGCACAGGCCTCGGTGGTGGTGGGGGCGGAGCAGCCGAAGGGACAACGATCTGTTGGTATTTCGACCAATCCAAAAGCGATGGCAGCGTATACGGAATGAATTTCGTTCCTCTCGGAACCGCAAACACCAGCCGGCTCCATCCGGCAAGTCGTGCATCAATTGGAAATTGAGGATCCTCATTTAATGGATTGGTTTTTTCTTCTGTTTCAAAAAATGTTTGTTCAGCGACATGCTGTGGAGGGAAATTCACGATCAGAGCCGGTCCACCGGCTTGTTTTCTGCCGGTTGTCGGGACTAACTTCGGAGGTTGCCCTTTTCCGATCTGTAAATCAAGATTCCGAAATTCAAATTTTAGGACCAGCAAGTCTTCAGGACGAATCACCGACACGGCCAAGGGCCCAGGAATCCTGAGCTTCACTCGAAAATCATTGATCGCTAACAACGGTGTTTTCCCAACCTGAGTCTTCACACTCGGGGTAGGGGTCTTGGTGCTCGGTTTGACAGGACTCTTTTGTTTTGTCGTGGGAGCGCTTGGCACTCGAATCCTTGGCTTCGTCGTCGTGCTGGGGGATTTGCGCAGGCGAAACTTACTGCGTGGTTTGGTTTGCGCCAAAATCAGACGGGCCCCAAAGGGCACTCGCATGGGTTGGACCAACGCCCCAGCGAGCGGTACGGCGAGTCGTTCAATTCCAGGTTCACATTGCAGCGTTCTTCGACCATCTTCATATTGAATCAATTCGAATGGAGGCGTCCCCATAGGATTCCCAAGAGTAAACTTGCACCCATGCAGACTGAAGGGAGACTCCATTTCCGCAAACTTGCCTATGAGTGCTTGCTGGCCATCACGCTTTCTGGAATCGGACAGGCCTACATACCTGACCTGTTTTAAAGGAAGCGCGAACCTTTCCTGATCTTCATCAACATCCCGGCAACAATAGTTGAGATTCTCATCATCGTCACCGGATTCCACGACAACCGCATAGGCCTTGCCTCCATCGCTATGCTCCCAAGCCTCAATATGTAAGACGGAAAAGGCATTATCCGAGGCATCAAACGTTTCGTCGTGTGTCGGTTTCACCGGCAGGGTCATTGACCAGGTTTTTTCCCCTCTCTCCATGGCTAAGAGGGTTCGCATAGAACCTGGCTTTCGCACGATGCTCGGATCACCCGGTTGCAACAGTGCCAACTGAACTCTATCGGATTGCAATTTGTTTAAAGGCCCCTCTAGGCTGCCAACCTGCTCACCTTTGAAGGCCATGATCCATTGGGGAAAAAACTCTGCCTTGGCGTTCCCCGCCATGCTCATTTGCCCTAACCTCAGTTCGCACACGTGATCATCCAACCAAACGGGGGCTCGAGCCACTTCCAAACCAGCCAACCATTTTTCGAAAGGTACTTTGGCATGAAATCCACCGAGTGAAAATTCAAGATCCAACTCCCACCCAACGGCTTGCCGGCGTAACGTGCAGGTGAAATTTGCCGGGAGCATGGTTCCCGGGAAGAATGCATGTCTAAGTTCCAGCTTGATGAAATTTGTGGACTCCTCACATGTCAGAATTGGATGACCCGAAAAATAGGCGGTATCGATGACCCACCGTTCTTGGCCATTCTGTGAAAATACCACTCGATTCTTCGTCACCGTGGTCTCAAACGGATCTCCCCCTGAGGCGAGGGCCGTTTCCACGACTTTCACCGCAGGAGACAGCCCGATTCCGGCCACCGCCGCCGCACCTAAGAGATGCCGCCGACTGATCTCCTTTCGCAGAGGGCGCGTCGTGGTCGAGGAAGAAAACGACTCGGATGTTCTTGGAGAAACCAACCGAGGCAGTCGATTGCGATGAAGAGCACCGATGTGAATCCGAAGGGGTTTCATCGAAGCATTCTCCTTCTTAGCTAGACATGTGAGAGTTTTGCTGCACCTTACTCCCGACAACAAATAATCGCAATAAAAAGATTCTCATGAACGTCACTCAATATGGATATTGTGCCCGTACACGTGGTTGTCCGAGGTCAATCCGAAGCATCCTATCCCTTGGGGATGCGCCAATGGCCACTGATTTATTGTCAAATATTGAATTCCCAAGAGAGTCCCTTGCCGTAGTTCCCAATACATACACCTTTCCCTCTTCCAAGGCATTGGGTAATGATATGATTCGCCATTCCAGAAACCGAGGGAACAATCACTGCCCAGAATTTTCGGGGAGAATCCGGGTCGGGCTGATGATATCCCATTACATACACCTGGGCAGCGTTTAACGGAATGGCATTTCCCGTCACAAATACTTGTAACGTGGAAAAACCAAAATCCACTTCTTTCTCTTCTTCGGATGTTCCAGGTTTTGGTGGTGGCTTCACTATATCCACGAGGTAGGAACAAGCCGGAGTGGGAGTTGGCAACCCACATTGCTTCCATTGGGTGCGGAGGGTATGATCGAGCACACTGGGATCCACGTTTTGAGTTCTAATTTTATCTCGATACAGAATCATAGGAGACTCTCCCTTCGGCTCCTTCCAACAAGTTCCCAATTCTCCCTGAGGAATGAGTTGCCACCAGCCCTGGGGCGGGGTCAGCCGTTTTGCACGATCGGAGACGGCTTTTCTCGGACCGAGGAGAATGCCAGCCAGCGTCTCCTCCTTTACTGCCCCAATCATCGCTGAGGCATCACGTCGCTCTTCCCCTCCCCGACTCATCATGCTCATCAAGCGTTTTTGTGCACTCACATCGATGCGTTGATCCATAATGTCCGAGGTATGCCAGACACATTGAGGATTCGCGACCAGTTCCGGTGGAATTTCGGGTGGTAAAGGTTGAGTTGGCTTTTGAGTCTCCCCCGGCTGTTGCGGTTGCTTCGGCTCGGACGTTTTGGGCTTGAGAGTCGACGTTCCAGGCCTGACCACGTTGCTTTCGGGAGGCGGGGAAGTTGAAGTCCCAGGGATGGGCGTCAGAGGGCGGCGTTTTACTCGTGGAGTTTTTCTAAGTGGCGCCCGTCGTTGAAGACGTTTATTCGTTGACCGATGGCGTTTGATCCGTGGTCTGGATCTCTTAATCGGCGCCCGCTTGCGTTTATAAAACCGGCGCAACCCCCGTTCGATGATCTTTCCGTCTTCTCCCTCTCTTAACTCTTCCCCTTCTCCTAATTCAATTGAATCTTCTTTCCCAATGTGCTCTTCAGCCATCGCCTCTTCCGAGAGGTATGGAGGATACAAATCCGCATTTGGAGGGCTTTGGGCATTCACATCTGAAAGCCCTACTATCCCTAACGCGGCAAAGGGACCTATAAGAGAAAAGGGATTCATAACTTTTTCTTTGTCCGAATTATTTCATCCATAAGCTCTTGTGGGCCAACTAGTTCATCCTCATGAATCTCATGAAGAAGGCCTCACCAACAGCTTCCGTGATTATTCAAACACCCAAAAATTCAATCGAATATCATGCAATCATTCATTGCAAATTAAAAATTCTGACTTTTTCCACGCTGAAAATGCCCTACATGCAGCCTTTGCCGGGGGCAATCAAATGACTCAACTCGATTTCCACCGCTCCAACTCATAGGCAAGTTCCTCTCATTTCCTTCTGATTGAGATTTTTCTTTTTTTTAATTCCCGACAGACCCGGTCAGTGGCTCTTCTACACACCACAATCGATTTACACGAAGAAAGTTTATTTAGCCTCTCTTGCTCTTTGGGGTTCTTAGGATCTGTCACTCTGTGTGGTTTCAATTTAAAGAAGCAGGTCGAACGGTCATCAAATTGATCATGTCGAGTGATATTGGTCCAGACCGAAGCTAAATCTCCCTTGTTCAGAAAGTATTGCATGGCGGTGTCATCTAACCCGTTTGGATTGGATTCTACAGCGGCTAAACGGTTTTTTAGCGTAATGATACATCGCTTGGAATGCCTAAGAGTTGTGCCGGTGATTGATTCGTGCTTCGAGAAGTTCTCATCGATCTCCTTCCTAAGTGTTTTCGTGAACATCTTTACCTGATTTTTGTTTTGAAGTTGTTTCAATTTTGTAATGGAGGTAGAGGTTCCCCCTGGACCGATGGGAAGTGTAATCGTGCCCAACTGCTGGGGAACGGTAAAGCAATTGGTGGCATCTGCGATCGCCGCACCGATGGCCTTTCGAAAATTGTCGAGCGATTCAACAGATCCTCCGCCAATCACACACCCCCGAAAACTCACTCGATTGGGAGGAGTGTGAAAACCGTCCTTCAATTCTTCATCTTCTTTAATTTTCTTCGTAAGGTCAGTGAGTGAAATAGCCCCATTGTCTTTCGTCCTTTTTTCAAAGAAAATCGCCCCCTCATTCTTGAGGTGCCCGATGCCTACTTTCCCATGAGAAGTGATGGATAATGTGGCTATGGGAATCTTAGCCTTATTGAGGGCTTTCAGTTGGTCGATGAACGACTGCACAGTGAGCGTTTGGAAGCAGCGACCTGGAGCTAGGCTATTTCCCTCGATTAAATTCGCCGTGATTTCCGAATCAAGGACCAATGCCACGGGAAGACGACCTTCTGTATCCACCGTTTGCGCGTCGGATACACATGGAGTCTGCGCCATCACCGTACCGGCGGCTAGACAAAGAACAGAACCTATCACGAATGCCATAATCCCCATGATATTTAGCCTCTTCTCTAGGTGGAATTGATCAGAGGTAGCCTTTCTTTTCATCATAAGAGACCCCATTATTTAAAAGAGTTGTTCTACCCAGGATATGCCATTTCTGCTTCATGAACCCCAGAAAAAGAACCGATAGCTATCAACGAGGACGCAAGTGCTTTTTCCGGATCCTCAAATTTTTCAATCTCTTCGTTTGTGGCCTCAACTTTAAAAACACAGGTGTAGAGCGCCCAGCTTGAATTTTGACTTTTTGAAAGGCAAAGTTGAACCCACCCTTCGTGACAGAAACCGTATACACTCCCGGAGTGGGTGCAAATGAGGCTGTACCTCCATTCCCTGTTACCCCAAAAAAAACAGGTTGGCTTTCCGAGGCCCCAATAATTCTCACTTCCGCCCCCCTTAGAGGCCTTCCCTTTCCTCTAGCTGTGACCAACAACACTCCCGTCTGCCTGCCCAACCGAGGCGGAATAACGGGTTTATTCGACCCAAAATTAAATTCCACCTCAACAGCATCCTCAGAGCCAATTCTGACCGTTTTGTCTTTTCTCTGTGAAGCATGCAATACCACTACGCTAGACGTCGAATTGTGAGGAAGTGCGAATCGACAGTGGCCCGCGATATTTGTACTGCAGTTTTCAGCATTGATTCCTGAACTGGCATTCAGGACATCGACATCTGCACGATTAACCGGTTGGGAACCCTTTCGAACTTTGACGGTCAGGATTGCGGCCTTACATAACTCCCGGTACCGAAGTAAAGCCGCATCCATCGCCGGCCCTTTCGTTCGTGGCTCAACAAGACTTTTCCGAAACACCAGGATCGGCTTTTCACCAGGTTTGGTAGGATTAGTGAGACAAATGGAGTCCTGCCCTTTTGGAATGAGATTGAACCAGGCCGTCCCCATCCGCACCGCTCGCAGGGAAGGGACTTTCGTGTCAGCTTTATAAATTCCTCCCAAGGCCCCAGATTTCACTGATTCAAAAATCAATCTGGCCTCTGCAACCCGATGCGTTTTGGAAATACGCCGGAGGGACCGTTGGGCATGAACATCGATGCGTTCATGAATCAATTCTCTTTCGGTTAAGGGTGGAAGTGGTGGATCTGTCACCGGTGCTTGCGGCGCTGAGGAAGTCTTAGGACTCGGGGATGGCCTTGAGCTTACTGGAGGTCGAATTATCTTGCGTTTTCTACGATTGGGAATCGTGATTCGTTTTCGTGGCCTTAGCCTAAATCGTGAAATCCCTCGTTCAGTCACTTCCCCTTCCTGTAATTCAATCAGCTCTTCATCCCCGATATGCTCTTCCGCCATCGCCTCATCGGAGAGGTATGGAGGATTCAAGTCCGCATTCTGAGGGTTTTGGGCATTCACTTCTTGCCCTCCGAGAACTAGCCCTAGGGCAAGAAAGGGAACAATAAGGCAAAAAGGCTTCATAACGTTTTCCTTTGCTTGAGGTCTTCAGCCAAGGTCAGGCTCAATTTCATGTACAAGCGGGAGGATCATTGTTGAATCATCGACCTCTATCCTCAAAATTCATCCTATCCCGATTGCATTCCTACTCATCCTCACACTGACCCTCGGCTTGTTCACGAGCGTCTTCAAACGGTTTCATACAAGCCGAGTGATTCTTGAAGGGTTGACTCAGCACACAGGGGGCTCTCTGAGAACAGGCGTTGATCCCATTCCCGGAGGCCAAACAGTCTTGATACGCCTTAAGGCACCCCCTTTGCGACCCAAACTTGGCATCACACTGTTTTTCCCCTTTAAGAAAAGCTTCTTCGGCTTGATCTAAGCAGCTCGCCTTATTCTCCATATTTTTTTTATAGACGCAGGGGAAGGGGAGGTTGGGAATTCCACATTGCCGCCAGGCCTTTTTCAGCGCATCCTCCAGGACGCTGGGTTGCATATCCTGGGTCCGATAAATGATCATCGGCGATTCACCCGCCGGTTCTTTTAAGCAGGTGCTCCGCTCACCGGAAGGGAGGAGCGTCCACCACCCCCGTTGGGGAGTCATTCGCTGTCCACGGGCCGCAACCGGACCTTTGCTTGACTGGAAAATCCCGGCCAGCGCCCCACTCTCCGTGGCTTTGATCATACTGGAGGCTTCCAAACGAGTCTGCTGATCTCCATGGATCATCATGCGAAACATGGCCTGTTTGGCACTCGTGGTCTTGGAGTCATTATTTCCGATATCGATTTTTAAGCTATGAACAATTTCCGAGGTTGTAATCGTACATTGGGATACTGGGGGAGGGCCTTTCGGAGGAGGCCTCTTTTTCAAAGGTGGAGGTGGAACGGCTTTCCCGGGGTTAATGAGGGGACCCGGATCTGCATTCAACAACCCTGCACCACATCCACGTGGGCATTGAGTCTTGTTCCGCTTAAAGGCTCTTTGTTTGAGCCCTTGAAGAAGCTCTTGATGCGTCAGACTAAAATCTTCCGCCAACCACAAGGCCAACACACCGGATACATGAGGAGCCGACAACGAAGAGCCTGCTCCAAAGGAAAATCCCTTCGGAACCTCATCGATATCCGGATCCCGTAAATCGGGATGATAATGCGTGAGCACTTGATCGAAAACCGTTTTAGGGACAATTTTGGGCTTTCTTTTCCCTCTCGGAACTTTGAACTGATCCGGTCGTTTCTTTCCTCCCGGCGCCATGATGGTCACTGCAGAACCAAAATTGGAATACGATGCCAGATGGCCCCGTTCATCACTCGCCGCGACGCTAATCACACCTTTACAATTAGACGGATGATGGAATGCTGCCAATGTGGTCTCATTCCCCGCCGAAGCGACGATGGATACCCCCTTCTTCGTGACGACTTCGTCAATCGCTTCCTGTATGAGCTTCGGACAGGTTCCAAACCCACCCATGCTAATATTGATGATTCTTGCCGGGTTGGGATTCACCCCAGCATCAGGTGTTTTCAAGCCAGCCGCCCAACGGATCGCATCGTACAAATCAATATCTTCAAAACCACATTTCCCACTCACTCGTACCGGGAGAATCGATACCTCCCAATTGACACCGGCGGTTCCCCGGAAATTATTCGTTTTACCCATTCCAATCACGCTGGCCATACTCGTCCCGTGCCACGTATCTTCATCACCCTTTACTCCCGGGGTGCACCTGCCAAAATCCGTTCCATCTCCTGGGTCCGTGGGATCGTTATCCCGACCCGTGGTATCTCCGTCCCCTGCCCTCTTAGGATCGGAAATGAAATCGAATCCCGGAAGAATTTTCTGCTGGTCAATATCTGGATGAACCTTCCCATCCTTCCCCTTGATGACTATACCGGTATCAATGACCGCCACGACTACGTTTTGACTGCCTTTCTTCCGTTCCCATGCCTTTGGCAACCCAATCCCTCCCGGTGATATATGCTCGCTTTTCTTTCCGTTTCCGTTTTGGAAATAGTGCCACTGGTGCTGGAATAACGCGTCTTTTGGGACGGCATCGGGTCGCCCGAGAAAATTCGGTTCTGCGAATAACACCGCCGCATGTTGTGCGAGCTCCTTGGCTACCGCAAGAGGGTTTCTGTGCTTTTCCAGTCCTGAAGGAATGGCAAACCGAAACAAGACATGTCCTCCAGAGGTGGTCCGCATTTTTTGCAACCCGAATTTTTTCATCAGGGACAAGGGAAGGGACATGCCCGGACGCAATTTGACAATCACCTGATTGGGAATGTACAGCTCCGATTTTCGTCGAGAAGGCATCTTCACGATCACGCTCTTCTTAATACGCTTCTTCTTTCTGACCGGTTTCGTCGGCTCCAAAGGTTTTCTTACCCTAGGAATTCTAATCCTTGGCTTCGATGTCTTGGGAACCGTTATGCGACGACGGGGTTTTAACCTAAACCGCCGGATTCCCCTTTCGATGATTTCCCCGGCTTCACCTTCCTCAAACTCCGGAAGGTCTTCATCGATTTCTTCTTCAAGCGTCCCTTTCTCCAACATGGTATTTTGGGGATCCTCTGATTCCGAAGATGAGGTTTCTTCCGCAAAGATCGACGGAACACTCACCACCATGCCAAAAAGAAGGGGGATGAAGACTCCAGATAATTTCATGGGATTGTTTCCTGGTTTGAATTCACGATCATTCAACCTCATTGCCTTGCGGGCACCACAACTCCCGATATGGCCTTGGCATCACGAGTTGGCCTGGGCACCCGATTTTTGAGAAAACATGTCCCCTCCGTTTTTGGGGGAACAGGTTTGACAAAGGTATAGGCTCGACACTTTGGGATCTGAGAACAGATTGCACTACACCGAAAGTAATCAGACGCTTGATGTTGCTCAAAATCCCCTCCCGGGCGATTAACCTTATTCTCTACCGACATCGGAATCGTATAACTCAGCAGCTTGACCCGACGATTATCAGGATCCTGAGCGGGTCCATCGGGCGCCACTTCTCGTGACCCGATTCCCCCGACAATAAAGCCCATGTTGGCCGGGTTTGGGTATCCGGAAGGTATCGCCATCCCCTGGGCTCGTGTTTTAAACCTTTCTTTCAAGACGTTTTTTGCCTCCTGGGCCCGCTGGATACTGATGTAATCATCCACTTGAATCCCACCCGGTGATTTATCCGAACGTCCCATGATCAACACGATACTAATCGGCCAACATCCCGGGCGATAACTCCGTAACACTTCTGAGACAAATGCCTCGATGTTGCTCGATCCTTCCGGGGCGGCCAAAGGATCGGTCACGCCGGAGGGATACCCCGCAATGGACTGATGAACCATTCCCGGACAGTCGCCAGGCACTGGAATGGTTGGCGGAATGGGCGACTTGGGTTTTTGTGTGGAAGGGGAGCCTCCTTTTCGATTTTTATACCGAAGAATACGAGAAAAATTTCGTTTGCGTTTGGAGAGTCGCAACCTTCCCCGGGTCTGGATTCCCGTGGTGGAACCCATCGACTCCCAACCCGTCCCATCCGGCATGAGGTACATCACCCACATCACTGTTGCATCATCTTCATCCTGTACAAGGACGGCTTTGGGTTGATTGAGGGGTTCGGAATGAGTGCCCGGCCGCGCTTGGATCGTGAGAGGCTCTTTTTCCCCTTGTGCAAAGATCAATCGTTCGCCTCCAGGATACGAAATGTCATACTTGGCTGGAGCAAGCTGGATAGGATCTCCATCCGGACCTGAAAAATACAGGGGCTGTTCCATCTCAACTTGCGTAGAGGCAAATCCCAAAGCGGGCACCCCCCACATAACCCCTGAAACAATGATGCCTATTCCTACACAGCCGATGATGTGAATGCTTCGACAGATTCTCATGACGCTTGCCTTCCTGTTATAGCTCTCCCTTGTTCTCTACAAGCCCGAATTTCCTCCACAGGCCCAATCATCCCATTCCACTTTATTTCGTGTTAGTTCTTGTGCTGTTCGTATCCAAAAGTCACCACGATGTTTTCCAAATCATTTGGCATAAAGTCACTTCACACGACCAGGCCACGACCGATACTTTTGAAGAATCTCGCTATTGGACCCCGGATTACATTTCATAGTTGGTCTTTCGCCTACGACCGTCGATACGACACATTGTTCATAGAAGGTTGCCCTTGGAACATCACAGGCCGAGTGCTTGGTTGATTTCCCGCTGCCTTTCTCAAAAAGGTCGCACACCAGTTTGGCAAGGGGTAATGCATCACAAGGGCTTGCTCCGAGAGAACAGTTTAAATCTATTCCCGATTTAATCGAGGCACAGAAGTCCGTCTGTCTTTGAAATTCCTGATGTATCTCGGCAGTCGTACATGGCCGTGTAACCGGAACGGGTATGATACAAAAATCCCCTGAAGGATCAGGGACTGTCCCCGGTGGGCAGTCTGAGCGTTTTCCTGAACACCCCTTTATTAAGGGGATCGAAAGGGACGTTTGCTCTCCGGCCGCCAATTCTATCGTCCGAGAATTGGTACTGTACCCAACCCCACACCCATCGGCCTTTACCGTATAGGAACCTGGTGTCAGAGCATCGAAATCCGCTGCTCCCTCGACATCCGTAAACTTCACTCCACCAGATACTTTCCCGGTCACGGTTATCACTACACGCTGGAGTGGTTTATTCCCCTCAAGCGCAAATACGGTGAGGCCACTTCCGGATGGAGTAATGGGAGGCCGGGGCTTGTTCCCCATATCCCGGATGTATTCGCAGGGGGGGTCCGGAGTCGGCAAACCACATTGTCGCCAGGCCTTTTTGAGCGTGTCGTCTAACACACTGGGATGCATGTCCTTGTTGCGATAGATGATCATCGGCGGTTCCCCTGCCGGTTCCTTTAAACACATGCCCAGTTGGCCTTGAGGAATGAAGGTCCACCATCCTCGTTGTGGCGTCATCCTCTTTCCCCGATCCGCGACGGGGCCTTTACTGGCCTGGAAAATTCCTGCCAGCGCTCCACTTTCGGTGGCTTTGACCATACCCGATGCCTCCCGACGGGTCTGAAGATCTCCACGGCTGAGCATACGCAACAGGGCTTGCTTCGCGCTGGTGCCCTGGGAATCATTATCTCCAATATCGATTTTCATACTTCCGACAATATCTGACGTTCGGATGGCACATGACTTCCCAGGCGGTGTGGGTTGAATGGGAGTCGGGGGAATCGGCCGTTTCGGTTGAATGAACGAACGGTTATTCGCATTGAGCAAACCCGCACCACACGGTCGAGGACATTGGGTAAAGTTCCTTGGCAAGGCATTGTCTCTCAGACCTTGGCGTAGCTCAGCATTGGTCAGGGTGGGATCTATCGACAACCAGAGGGCCAACACTCCCGACACATGCGGAGTAGCCATGGACGTTCCTTGAAATAAGGCAAACCCCCGAGGAATCGAGGCGGTTGCCGGAAATCGCAATTCCGGATGATAGAGGCTTAAGACACCGTCTGGCTGACCATCGAAGTTATCATCCCGTTCTCGATCCCCACCCGGTGCCATGATGTCGACCAAAGGACCGAAATTGGAATATCTGGTCGCTAAATGGCCCCGTGCATCGCTCGCGGCGACGGTCACCACATTTTTGCAACTTGCCGGAGTGAGTAGGGAGGCATCGACTTTCTTGTTTCCCGCCGATACCACGACAATAGCTCCTTTTTGACTCACGACCTGATTGATGACCTTTTGAGTATCCTGATCCAAAAAACACGGACGAGGATTATTCGCATCCCCAACACTGAGACTCATATTGATGATTCTGGCCGGATTTGGATTAGGAGGCACTCCCGGAACGGGTAACCCCGCAGCCCAACGAATGCCCGCGTTGATATCCTTCGTCGTTCCCCCGCACTTGCCCATCACACGGACGGGAAGGACTTTGACCTCCCAATTCACCCCTGACACTCCAGCCCGGTTGTTGGTTTTCCCAATCCCGATGGTTCCTGCCACATGTGTCCCATGCCAGCTATCCGATCGCGCTTTGGGCCCACAGTCGCCCTTTTTTGCTGAATCTCCGGGATCGGTCGGATCAGGATCTCTTCCGTTGCCATCCTTAGCCCTGACAGGGTCTTCAATCATGTCATACCCCGGCAGAATATTTCCTGATCCCATCACCTCAGAATGATTCCTGACGATTCCGGTATCCAAGACTGCAACCACGATACTGCGTTTCCCCCGAGTCGTATCCCAGGCCGTCGGAAGCCCAATCCCTCCGGGTGATTGAGAGGGCCCTGTTCCATTCTCGAAGTAGTGCCACTGCTGTGGAAAGAGATCATCGTTGGGAACCCCTGTATGCTGTTTAATGTAATTGGGTTGTGCATAGACCACAGACCCGAGCTTCACGAGTTTTTTGGCGATTTCCATCAAATCGTCAGCCCCAGCAGATTCCAATTCTTTCTTCAAACGAAAGAGCGTGGCTCCGCTGGCCGTCCGGTCCTCTTTTCGTAAACCCAATTCCTGCATTACATTGGGAGGAATCGATTTTCCAGGACGCAGTTTGACTAACAGGCCATCTGGCAGGGAGAGTCGTTTCGGGCCCTTCCCCGGAAGAGGCGTCAACGGTCTTTTGCGTTTGGGGATACGAACCTTCGGTCTGGGCTTGGATGTACCGGAAGGCGTTTTTCTTTTGAGTTTAATACGTGGCTTTTGAGCTTGGGGGCGCTTCTTATACCGAAGGATTCGGGAAAGGTTTCTTTTTCGTTTTAATAGCCTAAACTTTCCCCGACTTTTGATTCCTGTGGTTGATCCCAAAGCTTCCCAGCCGGTCCCGTCGGGCAACAATAGCATCACCCTCACCAGAGTAGAATCTTCCTCATCCCCACTCAGTAGGGCTTCCGGTTGAGTGAGGGCTTCGGTATGGGTTCCTTTTTGTGCAGGAATGGTCAAAGCCTTCTTTTTCGCTTGAGAAAACTCGAGTGCATCTCCACCGGGATGGGAGAGATCGTACAGCCCGGGCTCAAGTTCTATGCTTTCTCCCTCCGGGTTAGAAAAATGTAACGTCCGGTTCAATTCAATTTGTGACGTTGCATGGGCCACAAAAGGAATGACCAACATGAATCCCAAAATTATCGTCAGCAATCCTCTTGTTCTATTATCCCTATGATTCATCATGACACTCATTTCTCATCTTTTCTGTAAATGACTGGTTTGAAAGGGTGACGAATACATCTCTTCCATTTCCTTTATATTAGGTTGGAAACGAACATCTCGCCCTTATGGCCTGCAGACATGTAGCCCGCTCTTTAGCTAAACCCCTCCCGTTGTGGGTACAACTTGTTCCTCTTTATTTCCCATATCTTTGATGTAGGTACAGGGAGGATCGGGGGCAGGCAATCCACACTGCCGCCACGCCTTTTTGAGTGTGTCATCTAACACACTTGGGGGCATATCCTGGTTCCGGTAGATGATCATCGGTGGTTCTCCTCCGGGCTCCTTCAAACACATCCCACGCTCACCTTTAGGAATCAGTGTCCACCACCCACGTTGTGGGGTCATTCGCAATCCCCGGGATGCGACTGGGCCTTTACTGGCTTGAAAGATACCCGCCAAGGCACCGCTCTCGGTAGCTTTCACCATTCCAGAAGCTTCACGCCGGGTCTCGAGGTCGCCATGGATGAGCATCCGGAACATGGCCTGCTTGGCACTCGTTTCCTCCGAATCATTATCTCCAATATCGATCTTCAGACTATGAACAATCTCAGACGTTCGGATTTCACATTGCTTCACAGGAGGTTTGGGTTGAATGGGAGTCGGCGGAATCGGCCGTTTTGGTTGAATGAGGGAACGGTTGTTGGCGTTGAGTAATCCGGCACCACATAATTTCGGACATTGTTCTCGCGTTCTTGGGAAGGCATTGTCCTTAAGCCCTCTGAGTAGTTCTGGGGTAGTCAAACGCGGATTGACCGCTAACCAGAGAGCCAAGACCCCGGAGACATGTGGTGCCGCCATGGACGTTCCTTCCTTATAGGCAAAACCCGGAGGAATAGTGGACGACAGAGGAGATTTCTGTAATGGGTGATAGAGACTCAACACGCCGTCGGGCTCTCCATCACCATTATCATCTCGACCCAAATCTCCTCCCGGAGCCAGGATGTCAACCAAGGGACCAAAGTTTGAATAGGGTGCCAAATGCCCACGACCATCGCTCGCGGCCACCGTGATGACATGAGGGCATCCTGCCGGCGAGACCAGGGAAGCATCGATCGGCGCTTTGCCCGCATCGGCATTGCCGGCGGCGGCGACAATGACCGCTCCGGTCTTGGCTACCACTTCCTTGATCACCGCTTCCGTGTTGGGATCAGTTAAATGACAAGGTGTGGTTTCCGACAGACTCAAATTGATTATTCTCGCTGGCGTAGGGTTAGGAGGGACGCCATCAACCGGCAACCCTGCGGCCCATCGAATCCCATCATTGATATCAGTTGTCGATCCCCCGCATTTGCCCAATACCCGTACAGGGAGTACACGGACTTCCCAACTCACTCCCGAAACACCCAGACGGTTGTTGGTCCCCCCTACCCCCACCGTGCCTGCCACATGCGTCCCATGCCAGGTATCGGGTCTGGGCTTCCCATCCGGGCATTCTCCGGCCCCGGCCGAGTCTCCTGGATCGGTGGGATCTGAATCCCGACCATTCCCGTCTTTGGCGGTTAATGGGTTTGAAATCATGTCGAAGCCAGGAAGAAGATTCCCGGAACTTGCAATATCAGGATGGTTTCTGACGATTCCGGTATCCAATACGGCGACCACAATGTTGCGGTCCCCGGTCGTGGTATCCCAAACACCAGGCAAGCCAATTCCCCCTTTTGAGAATATGGGGCTTGATAGGTTGACCCCGTTTTCAAAGTAATGCCACTGGTCTAGAAAGAGCTCATCTTTGGGGTTTAAAGCATGACTTTTCATAAAGTTCGGTTGGGCATAGGCGACTGAACTCAGCTGAGCCAGTTTTTTGGCGATTTCTAAGGGATCACCGGAAAGACCCGATTGCAATTCCTTCCCCAATTGAAAGAGGGTGGCCCCACCCGAAGTCAGTGACTTTTTGTGTATCCCAAGATTTTTCATGACATTCGAGGGAATCGACTTCCCAGGATGTAGTTTGACTATGATTTCATCCGCGACGAAGGAGACCCCATTCTTTGTGACAAAATAGGGTTTCAATGGCCTTCTATTCTTGGGATTCCTGAGTTTGCGATTGGGGTTTTGAGGTACCGTGATACGGGGCTTCCGTTTCAGCTTAAACCGCGTCCGAGGCTTGGAGGGGGAGGCAGGCATGCGAATTCTTGGACGCTTTCGATACCGAAGTGCGCGCGAAAGATTTCGTTTTTTCATGAGCCTCAACGATCCACGCGACATCACCCCCGTGGTAGAGGCTAGGACTTCCCATCCTGTTCCATCAGGTAACAACAACATGACCATGACCAGGGTGTCGTCATCCTCATTCACCTTCAGGACCACTTCTGGTTCGGTCAATGATTCCGTATGGGTTCCTTTTTGTGCATGAACGGCCAGAGGTTCTTTTTCCGCTTGCTTCAATCGCAATTGATTGTCCCCGGGATAGGAAATTTCATAAGACCCCGGATCCACCTGAACCCCTTCACCTCCTGGAGCAGAAAAATGTAGGGTTTGATGCAATTCGACGCGAGGGGAGGGATGAGCCAAAACCGACGATGCCCCAATCAAGCCGTAAAAAGTTATGAAGAAGCTGAAAATAGGGGCACACCTATGAATCACCATTACTGACGTCTCCTCTTTATTGATGCCCTTTGGTTTTCAGAGAAAAGTTAATTATTGCCCTTGATAAGACTTTGTTATTCACCCTCTAAATTGATACATGATTTTTTCCGCTACTTGGGTAATTTCGAATACCTCAGAGAAGAATAGTTTTCTTGCTTATGGTGTTGGTCGAGACAACTTCAAGAATGGTTCAAACCCAATAAGGGTAAATTTTTCTATTGTGAGGTACCTCACAATCATCGGAATGGGTTGGTTTAGCACTTTCAAAATAAAAATACAAACCATGGCTTGATCCAAAGCTTTGTTTTTACTGGAATTTTCCTTATTAAAGGTCATCAAAACACTCAAATCGATCCAGGAAGATCCCTTAAAAATCGGACGTCCCCATCAGTCGGAGGCTATGAAAAACCCTCCTAAAACACATGACTCAACACATCTGTAAGATTTGTTTGACGGATTGGAGGTGAAGTAAAGGAGAAAATTTTGTTTATTGGAAGACTTTTAAGACCGGAGAAAAGAATGGAGGATCAAGATAAGCATGTGTTTGGGGAAGTGGTCGATTTTTACCGGTTAGCTCATACCATTCCTTGCCTCCCCGGTTTTTACAACCATACTATGGCCACATAGCTCAGATATCCCAAATATATCCCCCATACTCCTACAATTATAGCCTTGGTACCAATCCAGTATGCGGCCCGCCACATCCAGAGGCTCAAGACCAAGACCATACTCATTTCCACGATGGTAAACATATCCCCATGAAAGTGGGGATCCCAGTAGGATACCGGACTGGCGAATTGCCAATTGGCTAGGGGAAAGAAATGACGATGGGCATCGTCATGGTGTAGGGGCAAATCGGCAACACTGTGCAACGCCACACTTACCCAGAACAGAAAAAGCCCCTTCCATTTACTCCAGGCACTCAAACAAGCACCCACTATGGCCAATGGAAATGAATGGAAGAGATCAAAGATCACCTGCCAACGATCATCAAAATAATCCTCCCAAATCTGAACCTCTGGCACTCCCCGAATGAGTTTCTCCCACACATAGAACATCACCATTGGTATATCGGGAATGATGGCCCCGGCAAGAACCCAAAGTTGATGTTTAGGAGGTTGATGCCTAGCTAATACGGTTAGGTTCAGAATGATATGAGCAGGCGTGTTCATGCGTGATAGGGTTCGTTTTCTCGCATTATCCGCATAAAGCCCCAGACCAGTCACAGGACTTGGGAAAACACTTGGGGTCTTTAGGTTGGGAAAGAAAAACAGCGAATCTGAGGGAACGGTTGAAAGTGGCCCAAAAAGTAAGGCGGGCATACCGCCCTACCCACCATGCTTTTCTATGAAGAAATAAGGAGATGAGTCCGGCGCCTCCTGCGCAACAGGCCCCTCCGTGGGGAATTCACCGCATACCACACGCGGCAGAATGAATGGCACATTAGACAGGATTTCCCCAAGAAGGTCAACAAAAGAGGAGCAGGAGAAAAATGAGAGGCAAGGAGGAAAGACGAGGCCTCTAATCACGGTCGGAGCCTCGCTGTCGAATAAGTTTCAGGAATTCTTCACGGGTCTGCTGTTGCTTCCGAAACACGCCGAGCATTTCACTGGTCACCGCGACGGTATTCTGCTTTTCCACTCCCCGCATACTCATACACAGGTGTCGGGCTTCCATGACCACCCCCACACCATGGGGTTTAAGTTTATGTTGAAGCGTGTGGGCAATCTGAACCGTCAACCGTTCTTGGACCTGTAACCGACGACTAAAGGCATCCACCACTCGAGGGATTTTACTCAACCCCACCACATGTTTACTCGGAATATACCCCACATGACATTTTCCGAAAAATGGCAGCAAGTGATGTTCACACAGGCTGAAAAAGTCGATGTCCCGAACGATGACCATTTCATCATACTCGATCGGGAATAAGGCCCCATTGAGCAATTCATCGATATCTTGTTGATACCCTTGCGTCAAATAGGTTAGGGATTTGGCCACTCTTTTGGGCGTATCCTGTAATCCGTTCCTCTCAGGGTCTTCGCCGAGACCTTCCAACAATTGATGAACGATTCCTTCCAACTGCTTTACATTCGGAGTACACGTTGGCTCTGGGCCTTTCAGTATTCCTGATCGCCTACGTGACGAGGGTTCCGATTTTTTTCGAGATGGCACACCCACTCCTTTTTAGGATTTGAGGGAGGTATTTATGAAGCAGTTAAGGCTGAATCACCGATATATTCGAAAAAATTATCTCGCGTCTCGATCACGCCGATTTTTGCCAGCCGACCAGGCGCGATTTCTTTCTCTAGAATTTCCCATACCAATCGAGCCAAGTTTTCACCCGTGGTGGTCATGCGTTGAAACCCAGGATCAAAATTCAAATGTTGGTGATCAAAACGCTCGATGATTTTTTCCCGAACGGTCCGGTCCAACTGTGCGACGTCTGTGATGAGACCGGTCTTTTCATTCAAGTCACCCTGGACCGTGACGAGAATCGTATAGTTATGCCCATGTCCATTCAGATTATTGCATTTGCCAAAGATCTTTTGATTGACATCATCGGATAAGGCATCGGTGTGAAGCCGATGGGCCGCACAAAACGTATAGGTTCTGGTAATCGTCGAAACTGCTGTCATCATTGCCTCAATCAGGGTGCGACCAGCCTGGTCGTTAGACCGATTGTGTTTCACCCGGTTGATCAAGAGATGTTCGACCCCATTTTTCCTCCGGCACTTGGACGATCACATCCCCGCACACTCGGGCTTGACACCCTAAGCGGTGGTAGGGTTCGGTCAGGGCTTCACGGTCAAGCAAGTCCTGTTCATCAAAGTCGATTTCCGAAAGATTTTCACCGCCAGCAATCACATCGACTCGGCACGTCGTACACGATGCATTGCCCCCACAATCATGTTCTAACGGAAATCCCAGATGTTCAGCCGCTTCCAACAAAGAAAGATCTTGTGGAACTTCCCCTGTTTTCCCTTCAGGATGCAGAAACGTGACTCTTGGCATCGGCGGCTCCTTAGGAGGTCCCTACAGTTTGAGGAGCATTGGGACACCGACCAAGCCGGATATGCTCTTCAAATTCATGGCGAAACAAACGCAAACTATTCTGTACAAGCACGGCCGCACCCGTGACTAACGTACAAAACCCTGTTCCCTTCACAAATCCACAAATTTGCAATAACTTGGCCAGGTCTTCTTCGCGACCTTGCCCTTCTTCAATTCTGGTCATCAGGGTCGCTAGCTCTTCAGTCCCAATACGGCAGGGAGGACATTGGCCACAGGTTTCCCGTTCAAAAAACTTGGAAAACTTCAGCGTTTGCTCGACCATACACGTCGCCTCATCCACGACGATCACTCCAGCTGACCCTAAGCCCGTCCCGGCTTTTTTCAGTGAATCAAAATCCATCGGGAGATCCAATTGATCGGCTCCCACCATAGAAAAGGATGGCCCGCCCGGGAAGACTGCCTTCACTCCTCGTCCATGTGGAAGACCTTGGCCACACACCTCGATCAAATGTCGGAGGGGTGTCCCCAGGGGAAGTTCATAGACTCCAGGACGATTGACGGAACCGCTCAATGAAAACAACATCGTGCCGGGCGCACTCGCCGTACCCACCTCTCGAAACCAATCAGCCCCGTTTCGAAGCAGCAGGGGAAGGTTCGACAGGGTTTCGACATTATTCACGAGAGTCGGCTTGCCGTGGAGCCCATATTCCGTCGGATAAAAGGGAGGTTTTTGTTTCGGTTGAGCCGGACGTCCCTGCATGGACTCCAACATCGCTGTTTCCTCACCCGCCACATAACTTCCATACCCGTCGAAGATTTCAATATCGATGTTGACATCCGTACCCAGGACCTTGTTTCCCAATAGCCCTTGGGCACGAGCCTGGTTTTTGGCTTTTTCAAAAATGGCCTTTTCTTCAGAAAACTCATGGTTGAGGTAAATATAGGCCTCCTTGGCCCCTACCGTATGGGCTGCGATAAGACACCCTTCAAGGAGTTGATGGGGATGATGCCGGAGAAGATACCGGTCTTTAAACGTTCCCGGTTCGTGTTCCCCGGCATTACAGACAAAATACCGCTCCGTCACTCTGTGGTTAAGAACTTTGTCCCACTTCAACCCGGTAGGAAAACCGGCTCCTCCCCGTCCGCGTAAATGGGCATCCTTGAGCAAATCAACGGTTCCTTGCGAGTCCCCTTTATTGATACAAACGTTCCAAGCTTCGTATCCCCCTTCCTTTCGATAGGGTTCGATTTCCCAAGCTTCACCAGATATTTCACGAAGTACTCGGGGAGAGAATAATGTCGTCACAAATCTTCGTCCTTATGTTGGTTAAGACTGCCGGACTGTTGGGGTACGGCGGCAGTCGAAATTCAATCTTCCCATCAACTTACCCATCAGCGACCCATACGGAGCATTTAACTGTTTCAATCGGGGTTTCTACTTGAGTTTTAACTCTGCTTCACTATACGAACGGGTCTGTAAAGTCGTCAAGCAGAAGATAGATACGGCCCTTCGCCTCAGAGGGCGAGAAGTCCGACGTTGATGAAAATTGGAGAAGACCTCGAAGGAGTTATTTGGTCTTGTCTAAGATCCCATCCACCTGCTGACTTAATTCCCTCACAGCTTTGGCCGATGCATCCAATGCCGTTTTTTCCTCAGGAGTTAACGCATATTCAAGGACCGCTTCTACCCCATTAGACCCAAGCTTGACGGGAACCCCGACGAAGAGGTCGTGAAACCCATACTCACCTTCACACAAGGCAGCACAGGGAAGGATCTTTTTCTGATTTTTCGTGATGGCCTCGACCATTTCAACAACCGATGCAGCCGGGGCATAGTAGGCGCTCCCCGTTTTCAGCAAATTCACGATCTCCGCGCCACCCTCACGCGTCCTTTTAATCAACGCTTCCAGGGCTTCTGGGTCCAGCCATTCACTCAGAGGACGTCCTGCTACAGTCGTATACCGTATAAGAGGAACCATGGAATCTCCATGCCCTCCTAACACCATCGCTTGAATGTTCTCTACCGACACTTGCAGGGCCTCGGCAATGAAGGACCTGAACCTGGCAGCATCCAACACTCCGGCCATTCCCATAACCCGGTTTTTCGGGAATCCGCTCACTCGATGCGCAACATGGGTCATGACATCCAAAGGGTTGGCCACGATGATCAATATCGCTTGTGGAGAACGTGACGAGGTTTCTTTGACGACCGATGAAACAATATTGGTATTCGTCTCCAATAATTGGTCACGGCTCATACCCGGTCGTCGCGGAACTCCGGAGGTGACGATAATCAGGTCCGAATCCTTGGTTTCCTCAAAGCTATTGGCCCCCACGATTTGCGAATCATACGCACAAACCGGCCCGGCTTCGACCAAGTCCAAGGCTTTGCCTTGGGGCATCCCTTCCACGATATCCACCAGAACAATGTCATACCAGTTTTTTTCGGCCAATCGTTGGGCAATGGAGGCCCCAACATTTCCTGCCCCAACCACGGTGACTTTGACTCGACGCATGAGACCACCTATCCCTTTAGGGCCTGATAGAACCACATAATGTTATTCATCATGACCCGTCCATCCCGCCACTTTAAAATTAATGGTACAGACAAAATTATCACCGTCATAAAAATTCACTTTGATTTTTTTCTTTCCATATTCTCGTCCAAGAAAATCATCCGGATGGTCGATAAACTCCTGATAGGTTCCCGGATCATAACTCCCTAACTCCACAAAGGTCACGATCATTCCCGTCTTGACCTCTTGAAGCATTTTGGCCGAACAACGGGGATAAATTTCCCAAAACTTGTCACGAATTTCCTCAGGGGTCGGCTCCCTCCGTTCACCATCCTTGGGGCGATCTTTTTTGTCGAATTTGGCCTGGCGTCTGACGTACGGATATTGATGCCCGGTAAAGAGCTTATAGAGCCATTGAGGGACTTCCCGCTCTGCGTCTGTGGGAGAAATCCGATCTTCTGTCATCATCGTGCCGTTAACCGTTGATACATTCTGGGTAATCGTGTCGGCAAGGCTTCCACATCATCGATCACCAAGTAACTAATATCCCCATACATCCGCCTCACATAATCCGTGGGCGCCTGATCGATGGTCACACAAAAAGGATGAACCCCTTTTTGTCGGGCCTCACGCAAGGCCATTTTGGTATCTTCGAGTGAATATTCATCCCCATACTCATCATCCAATGGTTTTCCATCGCTTATGAGTACCAATAATCGCACTTTCGCAGCCTGGTTTATCAATCGAGCAGTGGCATGACGAATCACCGCACCGTCTCGATTCTGTTTTCGAGGTTGCACTCCACTGATTTTCAGTCCTACCCGTCCACCGGCTCGATCCTGAAAGTCTTTCAGAACATGAAGATCAACATGCTTTCGCGACTGTCCCGAAAACCCATAGATAGCGAATTGATCTCCGATCGCGGAAAGGGCTTCAGATAACAACAGCAGTCCTTCCTTTTCGATCTCAATGACCGGTCGTGCCCTCGTCCCGATTTGTCGTCCTGTGGAACCACTCATATCCACGACAAAGGACACGGCCACCTGGCGATCGTGCTTTTGTCGTGTGGAATAAATTTGGTCGATGGAATCATTGCCATGACGACGATCAGCCGTCCATTCAACCAAGGCATCGATGTCGATTTCTTCTCCATCCGATTGCCGCCTCATACGACGAAAGGCTTCGGGACGAATGGTTTCAAAGTATCGTCTGATCAGTCGAATGATCGGACCGTAGGTTTGGAGGGTCTCATCCACAAAATCCGGTGACCCTTCTAACCCAGGTTGCTCGATTACTCGACACCAATGGGGGCGATAATCCCGCACCCGTCCATCCCATTCCGGATAAAGAAATTCCCCATTTTTTATTCTTTCCCCAGAAGAGTCTCCTGGAGCCGGCAAGGGCGTTTCGAACCACTGCTGCATCGGAGATTCTCCAAAACGAGAGGATGGAGAGGAATCAGAATCTGACGATGAATGTGGAGATGGGGAACCGGCTTGATGGCTAGTTCCGCTTCCGGATCGCCCTGCCCCCGAACTGGTCCCCGCCCCGTGAGATTGCCCTTGCTCTTGACCGTCTGACTCCTCCAGAACCCCTTGGACCTGATACGGATCCATCGTTCCACGATACTCCAGGTTATCCACCGGTTGGTAATCGTCTCCCATTTGTTCAGTGGCTTCAGCAGGATTTAAGGGGTCAGATGAGGCCTCGGTATTCGGAAAAGACTCAAGGTCTCTCGACGGTTCTTCATAGTGACCTATGTGGCGATCCAATTCCTGGTACAAACGGTCAGCCAATTCCACCGCATCATTGACCGTCGCCTTTGGGTGTAAGATTTTTTGCGCCGTACTCCACGATCGGTCGATGATTTCCTGAAGCCCAGGCCGGGTAAAGTCGTTCTTCGTCAGTCCAGCGAAATAGAGTAACAGGGCATCCAGAATAATTTCTCTCGCGGTCATTCCATGTGTAAACGTTCGAATTTCCAGGGCTTCTTTCGTTAAGGTCTGCAAATCATCTTTCAATCCCGAATACTCATGTTTGAGTAAAAAATCGACTCGTGCATCCTCGAGAATTTCCCATAAATCCTGGATGAGTCGCGGTTGAGGGTACCATGGGAATAGGTCTCCAAGTGAATCGATTCTTTCCGTTTTAAGGGGCGCCCCTCTGGAATAGCGTCCTTGCACCTCCATACCGACTCGCTGAAGGACCTGATCGGATATCCGATAGGTGCCAAATTCAATATGTCCGATCTCATGCGCCACCATCACGGTATACCATCGTTGATTTCCCAGTCGGGTTGATGATCGTTTCATGATCATCGGCAAATAAATTGCCTTTTCACCGAGCGACAACAAAGACCGATTAGTTGGAGTGCTCTTAACCAATGCCCCTGCACCATCCTGTGAGTGTTCCCTTTCTGCTAGCCCTTTAATCGAAATATCTTCACCACATAACGCTCGGGCAAACATATGAAGTGACCGGGAAACTTGCCGGAGGGGCACGCCACTCATCGCTTCCTCTACCGCCGCACAGGCTTTATGCGTCTCAAGGTTGAAAAACGCACGCCCGGCTTCGACACTGTATTCCAAAGCTTCCATTCCCTGAGCAAACCAAGCCCCAAAGGGACCAGGTTCCTCCCCATCACCTGCCAGTTGCACCACCTCCGGGCTTCGCATGAAATAGGACATCGTCGCTTCGGGATCCCGATCTGCCACCAACAGGCCATACTTTATGATTCGGTTTTTCCATTCCAGAGAAGGCAGACGTTGAAGAATACGCGGGGATTCGGCCAAAAAGCTCACCGCGTGCTCAGGAGAATGCTCCGCTAGATTGGAACCCAATTCAATCACGCCTTGTTTTATCTCATCCTCGGGAATCTCAAGGAATAACTGGGGACTTGTCCTAAAAAACTCCAGGGTCCCGATATAATCCGGTTTTCCAAATTGATTTTGCACGACCAGCTTCATGCCAAACCCAATCCAGCCTTGAATATGAGATAGGGAAAGCGCTCTGGCAATTCTCGGGCTTTCCCGGAAAAACTCATTGCCTAACACATAATTCCATTCAGCTAGCCTCATACCCATTGTGGCCCAATCAGGCAGTTCCTCCAGGGCGATACGTTGAGATATCTCTGGGAGCACCTTAAACCATTCATAGGCACAATGGGCGGACATCTCTGACCCCTCATCAGCCATTTCAATGACTTGGGTTAGTAGGGGATCCCATTGAGCTTGATCATTGAGGAAACCAAGGATAGCCGGGCTCTCTTTGAAGTAGCGAAGGCCTAATGCCCCTGTCGTTTGAGCAAGCATAATTCCCAGGTCCAACCAGGAGACCACACTCGTGAGAGATTTTGCACGAGCCAACTCTACCATCGCCCGAATGGCTTCTCCTTGGATTTTGGAAGATACCTCTCCCATCTCTATGAGTAATTCCAAAACGGGAGCCGATGTCTTCGCTTTTTGGAATTCGACCAGAAGGTCCTGGGCAGTCTTAGCTCCCAGGTGATCCTTCAAAAGTTCCTCAAGAAGTGGTTGTTGAGACTGATGCGCCATCACAGTTTGTGGGGTAAATTGTCAAAATCTTGATAGAAAAGGGCGGTATTTTGGGGGAGAAACCACCCATTGTGGGATCTATTGATCCTTTTTCTCTACACAAGGCTGGGCATTATAAAAGTGGGCCGGTAGGTTGTAAACCGATGGATGCCCATGCTCAGGGTCTAAAGGTGTTCTTCATGGACTTACTGATTGGGGAGGGATTGAAAGCAAGAAAGATCACTCAGACTATCACGAATCTCTTGCCAGGTTTTTCCTTTAATAATTACCCGTTTTTGTCTGGAAGTATGCCCAACTATCATTTGGACATCTCGAATAGCCACCTGAAAGTGTTTCGCTAAGAGCCGTTGCAATTCAGCATTGGCTTTACCTTCTGACGGAGGAGACGTCACTCGAATTTTTAGAAGATTGCCGAAAAGACCCATTATTCCAGGTTGAGAAGCTCGCGGTTGAATATAAACGTGTACTTCTGTCCCATTTGACCGTTGTTTCAGACAATTCTCTATTTTCATGAACCGCTCTTGATTCTTTTTTGTTTTTTAGTGTCAGCCCATGCCCCACACCATTGATTTCAACTAAAACTCTCACTAAATTATCTGAATTTTCAAAGAAATCATTAGACCAGCCCAAACTCACATAAGATCAATTTAGCTATTTATTTTCATATACTTATACAAATAAATCTTCCCTTGACATCCTCATAATAAGCTTGTATCATTATCTAATAATGATAACAGTTATCATTATCGAGTTTAGCACTTTCTGTTAAACAACGAGTCAAACACATGTATATTTGCATCTGCAAAGGTATCAAAGAATCGGACGTCAGGAATTTGGGGCGAGAGGGTATCACCTGTCCCAAAAAGCTTGCCAATTCCCTGGAACTCAACGACAAGAAAAACTGTTGCGGGCGGTGTATTAAAAATATCTGTCGGTTTGTTGACCTCGCCAAAGAAGAATATTCCTCCCAGCAATCTACCGCAGTTGGTTAACCAACCAACCTTCCCACCACTTACCCATTACTTTCCAAAAACCCCGGGTGATTTCCTGTTTTTATTGGTTTTTTCTTTTTTATTCTGGTGCCCTTTAATAAGCCTTTGAATATTGAACCCTCTTATTACTCCCACCCGACCCAACCCATCAAACAGCCTCTGATTTCCTGAGATCTTGAGGACTGCTCGGCGATTAGAGACCTTATAAATTCCTGACACTTCATTAACTAAAACGTCAGAAAAATTTACTCTTGGTCCATTTTCTTTTTTGAATATTGGTGAAAATTATGTCCCATTTTGTTCACATTCGTTAAAGACGTGGGATACACCCTTGGGAATTTTTTACAAAATCTTACAATTTTCACTGACACTTACTCTCTCAAACTACCTAAATTCTTTTGAATATTAAGTTAGCAACTAAACAAGTTTTCTCAAAATGAATAAATTAATGAACCAAGTCCCCCAAATCTTTATTTCATTTTAAACCATGGAAGACATTGGCCTAGAAATTGCTTATTAAAATGCCTATGACTAATTTTAGAGGATTGCTGTATCCGCAAGTTACGCTTTTTTTGCTTGATGTTAATACAACATAGGGTTTATGATTAAGTATACTCTAGGATAGGTGCGGGTTAGGTAAAGAATTGGGTAAAAAAACGTTAAAAATTTATTTCAAATAGTTAACCTAAATGCCCTCACATGGAGGAGAGAGTCATGAAAACATTCCTACCAACATCTAAATTTTTTGTTTTAGCCCTTATTTCCACTTTGGTGATCTTTCCTTCCTTGGCTTCAGCGGCTGGGATTTTAGGCGGAAGTATCATCGTAAAAGAATCTGGCAATGTATCCGTTACATTCGAAGGAAGTAGTGCTTCCTATACGAGCACACTTTATCTGCAAGGGTACGGTGAATTATTCTCCACCAACACATCCGGAGGTACGACTATTGACGTGGGGTCCTATGAGGCTGGACAAGAACTGACTTTTTACATTCTAGTTCAGGATACGGGGAAAACCTTTTATACAGGTTTAGGAGACTTAAATGAAGACGGTATGGCCCATGCTTTTGTTGAAAATTTAGAGAATGGGACAAGAGTTGGGTTTGAAGATATTTATGGTGGTGGAGATAGAGATTACAACGACGTGAACTTTACTTTTTCCAATACTAATACTCTGGTAGGAGAGAATCCGACCGTGGCGAATCCCGAACCAACGACCATTGTTCTTTTTGGCTCCGGGCTATTGGGACTGAGCCTTTGGCGAATTCGTAAGAAATCAGAATAATCTTTTTACCTATCCTCAATACTAAAACGGCTCGCTCGTTTTCTGAGTGAGCCGTTTTTTTGTGGCATTCATCCAGGATCTTTCACCTTCAGACTTATTCTCCTTGCCATCAAAATTGAATAGGCAGCACCCCAAAGCCCTTCCATCGCATCCAACCACAACTTCCGACCAAAACTAGAATTAAACCCAAAACCAACAAGTCTGACGCTCGCATTCCCGAGGATGACGACACATGCCTTTTCGCCGTTGGGTGATAGCCTTTAGATTCCAGAGACATCGCCAAAAGATTAGTCTGTCGTAAGACGTGACCGATTAACGGGACGACCAGGGGCACATATTGCTTCAAACGGTGGAGAATTCCACCCGACGAAAAATCCAAGCCCCTGGACCGCTGAGCTTGGATAATCCCAACCCCAGCACCCAATAACATTCCCACCCATCTGAAGGCTAGGGAAAAAGCAAAAGCAATTCGGGAGGGCAGCCCTAACCGTTGGGAAGCCAGAGCCATTTCTTCGATAGTAGTTGTCGATAACAACCAGATTCCTCCCCAGAGCATGATGAGTAGCCGTATGCCCATTCCGACTCCTACCCTGATCCCTTCCCAGGTCACCCCCAGCCAATGAAGAAAGGGGACTGGGGTCCGCCCTTCAATAAAGAAGGGCCAGAGAATCACGCTATAACAGAAAAGCAACCCGGTCAGGAACCATACTTTACGCACATTCTTCCCTGCTCGAGATACGATTAATAATCCCATGACCCCCATAAACACGACCAACAAATATGCCGGGTGAGAAAAGCACAAAGCCAATAGGCACAAAGCCAGTAGGGTCAGAATTTTTGTCCTGCCATCCAGGCAATGCACCCAGGTGGCCTCGGAGAGATACAGAGATACATTCATGAGAAGATTCCTAGAAACCGAATAGGTCGGATTTCATCATACGTAAGCCCATATTCATTCCCCTTCATGCCGAAAGGAAGCACTGACTTCTTCCACGGTCAGCAGGGTATACCCCCATCGCTGGCTAAATCTTGAAATGGCCGGGATTTCCAATAGGGCATCTTGGATCAACGAGGGATTAGAAAAAATTTCCCTAGGAGTTCCGGCCATTACGGCATTCCCGTTTTTCATCAAAACACATTGATGGGCATACTCCGCAACCAGCCGCATGGAATGCGTAATCATGACGATCGTATGGCCCTGTTGATTGAGGCTCTTAAGCATTCGCATCATACGATCGGTTTCCATCACATCAAGCCCAGTTGTGGGTTCATCAAAGATTAACACCTTGGGTTTCGTGGCCAACACAGCCGCCACAGCTACACGCTGTCTTTCTCCCTTTCTCAAGGAAAAGGGATCTAAGGCATGGCTCTTCTCCACCGACAAGCCAACCGCATCCAATGCAGCAGCCACCCGTTCATGAATGACTTCCTTTGGATAACCCAAATTCTTAGCCCCAAATGCGACCTCATCCCATACCGTATCGGCAAAAATCTGATGATCAGGGTTCTGAAAAACCAAACCCACCCTCCGAGCTATTTCGTCGATGCAACTGGAAGCGGTGTCCAAGCCCTCGACCATAATCCGCCCCTTCGAAGGAACCAAAAGGCCATTTAACAGCCGAGCTAAGGTACTTTTCCCTGACCCATTCTGTCCGAGAATGGCCAAGAAATCCTTCTCGAACAATGAAAAGGAAACCCCATCAAGCACTGATTGGGTATCATATTGAAAGGAGACATTCCGTACCTCAATCAATGGGGGATGGTCATGGTTGCTTTTTCCCCCACCATCGCCCAATCTGAGTGTCTCATCTAAAACCAAACCAGGGGGGTCAATTATGAGATGCATTTCCTCCGCTCGATCCCAGGCTTCTTCTACGGAGATAGGAAGAGGGTGGGAATCCATTCCTTCAAAACATTCAGTAAGAGGAAACGGCTGCAATCCCCACCCCCTCATCCTTTCTGGGTTACGTAAGAGGGACTCAGGAGGACCTTCCCAGACAATCGCTCCTTCTCGCATCACCAATACCCGGCCCCCAAGCGGCAAGGCCTCAACTTCATGCTCCGTCAGCAATACACTCTTTCCTTGATCACACAACTGCTGCAAGAGGCTCCGAAAATGGGCACATCCTGCAGGATCAAGGTCGGATACCGGCTCATCTAACACCACCACGCCAGGTTGTTGAACCAGGACTGAGGCCATTGCCAAACGTTGACGTTGCCCACCTGACAGCGTGAGGGGATCCCGTTCCAACATCCCCGCCAGTCCGACTTGTTCCAACACCGCAGTCATCCTTTCCTGAATCACATGGGCGGTGAGGGGAGGATCATGATACTCGAGAGGATGGAGTAATTCCCCCCTGACCGTCGTCCCCACTAATTGTGTATCAAAATCCTGAAAGACTAGCCCTACCCTATTGGCCTGTCTCCAAACAGGGTCAGCCAGTACCTCCCGTCCGTGAATTCGGAGTTTTCCGGAATAGGTCCCATTCACCAATCGTGGGACGAGTCCATTACAAGCAAAGCACAAGGTAGACTTTCCCGATCCACTTTGACCGAGCAATATGGCCATTTCACCACGACTCAGGGAAAAGGACACATGTTGCAGCGCTCGAGCTGAAGCATCCAAATATTGGAATGAGAGGTCTGAACAGGATAAAGCCAGGGAATCCGCTTTATCTACCCGCTCGTCGTTTTCTTGAGGGGAGTCGGAAATCGACGAAATCAAGGAAACATTTCCCGGCCCTCGAGACCCTCGAACATCCTTATACCGCAGTCCCCATCGTTTCACTCGGGGATACAGAAAGCTCAAGAGAGGGGGGCCTAGGACCACTCCCATGACGAGATTATTGAAGAATATCGCGGGAGCCAAAATCATGAAGGGCAAAAGACCCAGCCATTCAACTCCCCAGCCAATAATACCGGCACACACCGCTGAGGAAATCAGACAGATGATTCCGTATTCAGTCCAACCACGCCATGTTCGTAAGACTGGAGGTTCATGGGAGGAGAACCATCCCAAATTCCCCCACAACCGATAAGGAAGATACGCAAGAAAAAAATTTCCGAGAAACCCAAAGATGCTGGCTGGACCAAGCGTCCCGAAACAATCCCCGATGATATTCCCAATCCCCGCCCCCCAAGCGGCAGGAGGGCCAAACAACAGTGAGGTCACAAGAGGAATTGCATTAGCGGGTCGGAGTTCCACGAACCCGGGAATGATGGGAATTCCTGCCTTAAAAGGAATAAGAATCGCGGCATAAATGGCCGCAATTTGTGCCGTGAGGACGATTAATCGGGTATCGCGCCAGACGTCGAATAATTCCGTCCACCATGGGACCACAGCCCGAATTCCTTGAGATCCACGCATGTAACGAAAAAATAACTTAGGGGAATTTGGAATTCATGTGTAGGACCAATCGACCATCCAGGGTGGCATGAACCGCCCCCCGAACCAATGCAGCATGAAACAGGTCACGTAATGGCAGTTGTCGTTCCAGACGGTTTTTCGAGAGGGAAAACATCTTAAAACCATCACCACCATTCGCCACGAACACATCCGTCACGACGGAATACCAGGTGTTGTCTTCTAATTTTCGTTCTCCTACCGAGACCTGTAGGAGACGTGAGCCAACCGGTGCCTTCATATTGAAAGTTGCCCTCAAACCCGAAACTTGTAAAAACCGCCCATCATGATTTGGCCATCGACTCACACTATGCTCGAGCACTTGCCGTAAAACCTTACCGAGAAGGTCTAACGTCACCAGAGGGGAATCAAAGGGTAACACGGAGAGAACATCCCCGAACGTGACCGCCCCGGCAGGAATACTTCCTCGAATTTGCCCTCCATTGATCACTGCGACATCCACATCAAACCTTTCTCTCATGAGGTCTGCCAACAAATTACCAAAATTGGTCTCCTGAGTCCTCACCATAGAGCGCTCTCCCTGAAGTCTCGTTGAAGTATGCCCCAGTACGTGCCGAGCTTCTTGAGAAAAACGCTTTCGATATTTTCCCAATAGTTGGGAAACGTTTCGGTCCATAGGGGTTGAAGCCGACACCGGGATATTCATGGCTTCTGCTCGCATGATTTCACCCTCCTCAAATTGAATATCCAGACGCCCAACCGTTCGCCCCTGCCTATGGGTTTTCACATACAAAGCTCTGGGGCGAATTTGTACAGGCAAAGGCTTATCCACGCCAGGAACATACATGCCCTCAAAACCCTCCGTATGTCCCCCAATCATGATGTCCACTCCATGAAGAACCTGCAACATCCGCAAATCCTCATCGGTATTTTGATGGGTAAGCAATACAAACACATCAGGGTTGAACTCAATTTGTAATCGCTGGACTTCGCTTTGAACGGCTTCAATGGGGTCGATGAACTTGAGTTCTTTCACGACCTGACGATTAAACGTCTCTGGGAAATTGCTATGTCCGACTACCCCTAACACCCCAATGCTGAGCTTCCCTAATCGGGTGACTAAAGCCCGCCGACAAGGAAGTGGCTGGGATTCAGATCGAAGATTGGTGCATAAGATGGGAAAGTCGGCCAGCTGAACCAGCCGACGGAGATGATCCAACCCATAATCAAAATCGTGATTACCTGCCGCAACCGCATCATATCGGAGAACATTCATGGAAAGAATGTCCGGTTCCCCCCGGAACCATGATGACATGGGGGTTCCGATTAACAGATCTCCGGTATCGACGAGTAAAACAGGAATGCCCTCTCGTTCAACCTTCTCGATAATCCTCCCTCGTCGAGCCAATCCACCGACCAAATCGTTATCTTGAGGGTTGAGAGGAAGTGCCACACCATGATGTTCACTGGTATGCAGAATCGTGAAAGTTTCCGCGGCCCATGTGGAATTTGCACACCCAATCCCGATGAGCAGAACCCATAGTGCCAAGTAAAAAAACGTTCTCATCAAAGAGCCAAAAGAAGCATGGAGCACAAAGAATCGTCAGGCAAAATTAGGACTGTACGCAGCGAAAACTGGTATGGGCATGTGAATATCCTTGACGGAACCAATTCCTAAAGGATCGGCGCAAAAGTCTTTGGGCTGTGAATGGCCCAGCACCTTTAACCACAAAATGATCCTTATCAAAAAATCGAGCAGAATAACCGGGGTACGTCGGAAAAGGGGAAAACCCCTCAAAGGGTGAAAACCGGGTGGACGTCCATTCCCAACCATTTCCCACGAGTTGAGCCACACCAAAGGGGCTTTCCCCTTCAGGGTGAGTGGTCACCGACATGGGATTCCAGGAATGAAAGTTTACATTCGCCTTCACCGATCCATCCAAGTCATCACCCCAAGGGTATAGCCGTTCATCCTCATTCGGGGTTCCATAAGCCGCACGATGAAATTGGGCTTCGCTCGGAAGACTCATTCCGATCCAATCGGCATACCCTTGAGCCTGCCGGTGGGTGACAAAAACCGGCCATGAAAGGGGTAGAGGAATCTCCTGGAACATCGTACGCAATAGCCATTGCCCCCCTCGAAGCACCCAAAATGGAGGAACCTCTCCACCCTCCCGCACAAATCGAAGGTATTGATGATTGGTGATTTTGTACCGACTAATGGAAAAAGAAGGGACCTGAATTTCCACCCTGGAAAATTCATTATCCCAACCAAATTCACCATCCCTTTTTTGACCTAGTGTGGCCATCCCCTCAGGGATTTCCACCATTTCCCATTCCGGGGGGTCATCCATTGGGAATTCACTGATAATGGCCGGTGGTCGTTTAAATTGCCCATCAAGATGGTGGACCAGATAGGCATTCGTTTCAGCATGCATCAGGCGATGTTCTATTGCCATCTGGAGGACCGTTTCAGGTGCCTCTCCTATCACCTTATCGACTTTGTCTCTGACCTGAGACCCATAGTGGCGAACCTCCTCGACCGAAGGCCAATCAGATGGTGAATCGCAAGGCAGGGCCTCCTCGGAAGGATCGATGCCGGCCTCAAACAATTGGTCAAACGTCGGGTGAAACGAAGACATTCCTAAAGTCCACCGGCACACGTGGTTCCAATCGAATGTTTCCAGATGGCCCAGATAAAATATCAATCGATGCCGTTCAGGAATAGGTCGCTCATACCAAGCCGTCTCGTGGACCAGCCCGAACATTAAATCGGTCTTGGCACGAGACTCTTCTAATTCCCTTCGGAGGGATACCATGGAATCCATAAGACAATTCCTCTTCGCATTGTTAGTTTGATGAATAAAATCCATAAACAAAAACCCCTTACGGGGTCGCCTTACTATACCGAACTTTATATTCAATCGAAACGTTCAGACCGCATTCTTTATTGAAAAATTTCTGGAAATAGTTCGACCTTTGGAGCCTCTCCCCAAACCCCCTCCACTAGCGCCTCTCTCCATTCCCTGGTATTCTGACGAAGGATCATTGTTCCCTCCCTGCACAGGGGGTACCACACCCACTCAGCTTTTCCTGCTCATCATCTCATCTCATCCGTATACGCCATCATGAACGAATGGATCCTCGAAGCCCGAAAAGTGAACAAACAGTTTGCGGACGGAACCTATGCACTTCAAGGGATTGATTGGAAGGTCCAAGAAGGTGAAACGATGGTCATCATTGGTGAAAGTGGGTCAGGAAAAACGACCCTCTTACGCCTTCTGAACCGCTTGATCGATGCCACGTCCGGCGACGTCTTCGTTCAGGGACGGTCGGTATCCCTCCAGGATCCCATCATCCTCCGCCGTCATCTTGGATACGTTCCGCAAGAGGGAGGCCTCTTCCCGCATTGGACGGTTACACAAAATGTCAAATTAGTCCCAGGATTATTGGAATGGCCTTTGTCCAGGCAAGAAGATCGCGTTCAGGAACTTCTCCCTCTCGTCAACCTCAGTCCCGGTGAAGTGGCCAATCGTTATCCGATTGAATTATCAGGCGGTCAGCGTCAGCGAGTAGCCGTGGCCCGTGCTCTTGCGGCCGATCCCCCGATCGTATTGCTGGATGAACCATTCGGCGCATTGGATCCGATCACTCGACGCGAACTCCAAGATCAATTCCTTTCATGGAAATCAAAACTCCAGAAAACTATGGTGTTAATCACCCATGACTTATCGGAAGCCTTCCGTCTCGGGGACCGCATTACGGTATTAAAAAATGGAGAAATTCATCAAATTGGAATGGCAAAAGATATTCTTGAATCACCCGCGACCTCTTATGTGACCTCACTCATTCAACATCACCATTCCGAGGGATAACGTGCCTATCCGTTTTAGCATGAGCCTTGGTGAAAGCCTTCATTTCCGAGTCATTCTCTTCTTTATTCTCTTTTTTTCATCAAATCTCCCAATCTTGGGCGCCACGGACACCAGTCTTGTCGTGGGGTCAAAAAATTTCATGGAGAATCGCCTCCTCGCTGAAATCTTTGCGCAACTTATCGAATCTCACACTGGGCTCACCGTTCATCGACGATTAGGCCTTGCCGGAACCCATGTATGCTTTGAAGCCTTAAAATCTGGGGAAATCGATCTCTATCCGGAATATACCGGCACCGGGCTGGTCACCATACTCGGGGAAGCGCCCCTCAAAGACTCTGTGGAGACCTTAAACCGTGTTCGGCAGGAATTTCTTCAACGCTGGAACATCTGGTGGTTAGCTCCCTTAGGCTTTGAAAATTCTTACGCCCTGGCTCTTCGTCGTGACCGGGCTCAGGAACTACACTTGGAAACGATTTCAGATTTGGTCCGGGTGGCACCAACCCTTCAAGCTGGCTTTGGGTATGAATTCATCGAACGCGCAGACGGGTATCCCGGCCTGCAGCGTCTCTATGGTTTAAAATTCCGGAATACGGTCAGCATGCAACAGACCCTCAAGTATCAAGCGGCTGACAGGAAAGATATTGACATTCTGGATGTCTATTCCACCGACGGTCGCCTGGCGGTGTATGATTTTCGCGTGCTCGAGGATGACAAAAAATTTTTTCCCCCGTATGAGGCGACAGCGCTAGTTCGAGGAGAGACCTTACAGCAACACCCGGAACTGGCACGGATACTCAGCTTACTCACTCGGGCGTTTTCTTCAGAAAAAATGCGAGCGTTGAACCTTCGCATCCAAGAAAGGAAAGAACCGGTTTCACGAGTCGCCTTTGAGGCCCTCCAAGACCTTCATCTGATTCATTCTCAGGAAGCACGGGCCTCGGATATCTCGCCCAAACCTCCCTCATTTTTGGAATACGTATGGAACAACCGGTCCACATTACTGCTTCGCACGGGCGAACATCTGCTTCTTTCCGGGATTGGCCTATCGCTGGGGATCCTGTTGGCCATGCCCCTGGCCTTATTGCTAGAGCGCCGGCGTCAAGGAGCCGAAATGATTATCCGATTATGCGGAATGACACAAACGATCCCCTCAATCGCTCTGCTCGCCTTTATGATTCCCCTGTTTGGAGTAGGGACACTTCCTGCCGTGATGGCCTTATGGCTCTACTCATTATTTCCGATCCTTCGAAACACCTACACCGGCCTTCGTGATGCGGCCCCTTCAGTCGTGGAAACCGGACGAGCTCTGGGTATGACAGAATGGCAAATTCTTCAAGCCATTAGATTTCCCTTAGCCACTCCGATCATCATGGCGGGGATTCGGACCGCTGCGATTTGGACGGTTGGGACCGCGACGCTCGCCGCATTTATCGGAGCGGGTGGCTTAGGGGTGCCCATCGTTTCCGGGTTACAACTTGCCGATGTGAACGTCATTCTCTCCGGGGCACTTCCTGCCACGATGTTGGCCTTGATTGTTGACGCCCTCTTAAGCCGGCTTGAGCATCTCGTACGTCCACAGGGTCTGGAAATCAGGCAATAACACTCCCGACGGAAATCTGGAGTTCACTCGCGTGAACAGTTTATCCTCCCATTGAGGCCTTTCATCCCCATTCTCAAACTTTGCGCGCATCGATTGGGATAACCTTCCTCCATCACTCATGCGTTCTCCCTTCAAGTTTGCAAAAATGACACAGGATCGCTATAGTTGAGGCTGTTCTGTTCCATTCAATTTATTGAATTCTCCATTTTTGCCCGATTGTTCTTACAAATCTTCTTTTATCCCAGGGGCCCGCTCTACATTAACCGGAATTTAAACGGATTTCGTTTTTTCCACGACGTTTAATTCAGGGGCCAATTTCTTACCCTTCTTACTCTCGTACTTATTCGCACTGACACGGACCGTGCCAGATTCATCCATACTAAGGCCATGGACTGTTATAGAATGGCCAACCAGGGAGGAGTTCATGAATTCGAAGACCGCGTCTTCCATCACGATTGATGTTCCCATGACGAGAGAAAATCCGGAAACGATTCGCACGCTCGTCCGAAACGGCCTCCTGGCCTCCCCTAAAAGACTCCCTTCAAAATTATTCTACGATGAACGTGGGTCCACTTTGTTCGAACAAATCTGTGAATTACCGGAGTACTATCAAACACGGACTGAGCATCAACTGCTCACGAATTGGGCACATGAAATCGTGACGATCAGCGGAGCCAACGAGCTTGTCGAATTAGGCTCAGGGGCGGCCACAAAGACTCGAGTCCTTCTTGATGCCATGGAGCACACCAATCAATTACAGTGCTACGTTCCTTTTGATGTGGATGAGAGCATTGTCCGACGGGTCGCTCAAGAACTAGTCAAGGAATACCCAGGACTTCAAATCCATGGTGTAGCAGGAGACTTTCTGGTACATCTTGAACATATCCCTGAAGGGGGCCGGAGACTGGTCGTGATCCTTGGAGGAACGATCGGCAACCTCGAGACACATGAGGCAATAGAATTTCTCACTACGGTCAATGCCGAAATGGCATCCCGAGACTACTTTCTCCTGGGCATTCAACTCATCACCCACATCCCCCTGCTAGAAGCCGCGTATAATGATTCAAAGGGGATTACCGCAAAATTCAACAAAAACATCCTACGAGTATTACGTAATTCATTTTCGGCGGAATGCAACCCCGATCTATTCAGTCACGTAGCCCGGTATAACCACTCCGAACACCGAATTGAGATGTGGTTACGATCTCGACAAGACCAATCATTCGCCATACAAGATTTGGACCTGACCGTAGACCTTAAAAACGAAGAAGAAATCTTGACGGAAATCAGCACCAAATATGATCAACCCCTCGCCCAAGAGCTTTTAACGGCTTGCGGTTTTGAGACCATTAAATGCTATACCGATCCCAAACAACTCATAGGGTTAGTCCTGGCTCAAAAGCCCTAACGCTTGGTCGTTTCCTGCCAAATCACTTTTTCGGACTTTAAAGAACAGGGGAGGAATCGTACATGTTCGAGGCAGAACCAACCGCGTTATCAGGTGAAACGTTTCTTAAAAGGGGGATGAGTGAAGGAAAGTCGGATTGAGTCGTTGGCACCAAAGATAAAAGCCCTAACAGGCTTAAACTATTCTGATAATAGTCCCCTGCGGGAGAAAAGTGCTGTTGCTGCTCTTCATACTTAGCCAACACTTTTTCGAGTAGAGCCGGCGTATAGGGCGAATCCATGCTCAGGAAAGCCGGGAGCGCCATGGCATACGATCCGACCTGTTCCTCGGTACGAAGCGGTTCTCCAGTTAGTTGATATTCGAGAAAAAACCGGCCATTTCTTTCCTGCCATTCTTGAGTCAGGAACCTCACCACTTTTTCAACATATTCTTGGCCGCGAGGATCGTTCACCCACAACACATCGAGGGCCACCCTCCACGGCATTCTCACGGCATCCCACGTGGAATGCCCAGAATACCCTTGAAGAGGGAGAAGCTTTTCCGTATGGTCAATCCCGATCCAATCCGGGACAAGTCCTGGTTGAACAGAGAGCGTTTCCTCGAGTGGCAGGCGGCGTAGGAGGGAATAGGAGCTGGCGAGGACTTCCCGCCATCGCGTATCGCCTGTCACATGAAAGAATAACCGGAAATGGGATGGGGAAAAGTAAGACGGATTGATGACACACGGCTCTTTCTCCATGCCCCAATTCCCCGGCAAAAGATATCGGTCTTGCCCGATAACCTTGGTCTCGAATTTCAGAATATCCTCTAACAGACGCAAAGCCCTCTGGTGATAGCGAAGATCGTCCCACCGTTGACTGGCCAAGAGAAGGGCAAACGCAGTATCGACTTCCGCATCTGCCGCACTATTCCAGTCCGTGACACCTTGGCCGACTTCCCAATGCCACGCCAACAGATGATCTCCAAACCGTCCCAGGCGAGAGAGGTTTCGCTCGGTCCAACCCCACACTCGATCGAAGGTAATTTGGTCATTAAACGCCACCGCCATCAATAGGGCATAAGCTTGTCCCTCCGAGACCGTATCGTGGTGGTTGTACGGTCGAAACACTCTTCCGTTCGCATGGATAAAGTGATGTCGATATCCCTCCCAAGCCACCGGAAGTACTCTGGGGAGGGTTTTCACAGATTGAGTTTCCACACATGAACTTCCTATAACCATCACCACCCCCAATAGATTAATAAACAGAATACACTTGATTTTCCGGAATCGGCTTTTCACGCGATCTTTCGTGCCACCCTGCGACCTCTTCCAAATTTCATCCATCTTCGGACGACTCATCTCCTACAGATGGCATTGCATGAATCCATTGACCGCATCCTGATCAACCACACTTGCTCGAATAAGCATGCCGGATACCTGAACGTGGCAACGACGAGTTAAGGCGTATGCGAAGGAAGCCGTCACTTGATGATACACATAACTGTCATCATCAAGGGAAATCGCATAATCCAGTGCGTAGCTATTCAGCGCCGTCTGAGGTTGATACTGTGGACGGGTTGGCCAACCGAGAAATGCGTAGATATCGTTTCCTGAATAACGATGGCGGACCGGCGTTTCTCCATGATGTACTTGTCGACGGGGAAACCCTAAAAAATGCTGCCACCCCAGAGCGACCGTATTTTTGGCAAAAAAGGAGGGAGAAAAATAGGCCCGCTCCCGCTTAAACCCGAACGCATCTAATTGATAACTCACACGCAAGGGGTGAGGGAAGGGAAGTAAGGTATAGCGCCCGGCTATTTGTCCATTCACGTTCCAGTTACGATCAGAATAATCCCAGTATCCCGCTCCAGCCGAGATTTCCCAATCCTCAGCCACCGAATATTCGGTCCCGACCGAATAGCTATGATAGGAAATATTTTTCTCTATGGTAGCCGCATTTTGCCAAAGATCTTGTCGCCCGGTCTCTATACGCCCTTTCACACCAGATTCCCATTCATACGAAACCCCAGCACCGAAGTTGACATTGGAATGTTCAGTTCCTGTATACGTCAGCCCAGCCACATACCCGTCTACATGCCAGACGGGCGAAGTGGAGTACCGGACCATAAACCGACCAATATTGGCTGCGGAGGGTTCTCCTGGAACATCAATCTTCACCCATTGATAGCCGGCTCCCAACCAAAGGTCGGATGAGAGAGGGGCGAACACTTCTCCGGTGACAGGAAGATACTTGGTCAAAAGAGACCCATCAAAGCCATCCATCTTGACGTACCCGACACCGAGGGTTATTTGGGGTCGATGAAAAACCTTGGCAAGCGAAAGCGACTCGGCTGCAAGTCGATGCCCAGGATTCACTCCAAGAAGTCGTCGGTAATAGCTTTGACTATCCACGAACCGCACGCGAGAACTGTGAATGTGCCCCAAATCACCCAAAGCCTCTTCATTTCCAGGAGTCGCTTCAAGGGACTGAACAAAAGATCGGGCGGCCGCACGATAATGTTGGCGCCAGAACTCTCGTTTCCCTATTTGTTCGAACCTGATATCTTCTTCCTGAGGAAATCGCTTCACTATTGCCTGATATTCTTCTTTGGCATCTTCATATTCAGAAACCCATCCTAAGAATCTGGCCTTTTCCACCCACACCGTTTCATCATAGGGTTTAGTCTGGAGATATTGGTCATAGGCCCTGACAACAGGCGTGATGTGATGATTCCCTTGGTTGCCACGCACCTGGGCGAGAGCCCGAGCATATCCCAACTGAATCATGGGTCTTTTAGGATTCTGGTGAACAAGCTCATCATATAGCTGTACGACCGCTTCATCTTTATCATGTTGGCTAATGAGGGAGGCAAAATTCATTCGAGAGTCGAGGGGAAGAGAGGAGCGATTCAGTCCTCGAGCTTCCAGAGTCGCCTGAAGCTGTGTCCGATATTCTGAAGTTGAGCCTTCAGGATGAATGAGGAGGCGAACCAAAGCGGGCCAACCTTTTTCAGGGCACTGTTTAAATAAGTTGTCTAACACTTGACTGGCCATATCCTCCAGACCCCGTTGAGACAAGACCTTTGCCAATTCAATATGAACAGGAGTGTTTCCCGGATCCGCTTCTACGAGTTGGGAAAAGGTTTTTGAAGCACGCTCGACCTTACCAAGTTGACGGAGAAGACGGCCTTGTCTTAGTGAGGGGGGAAGGCTTCCCAAGGTTCTCTCTGCCTCTGTCTGTTGACCAAGCATGGCTTGGAACTTCGCGATTATTGTCTTCAGGACGGGATCCTTTACTGTAGGAATTCTTAAGGATTGCAGCATGCGTAGCCCTTTTTGAGCCTGACCGGTGACGACCATGGCCTGGGCCCATCGATACAAAAACGCATGAGGAGATTCCGGATGAAAGATCAAAGGTGAAGAGATTTCTTGCATGTGGTTCCAATCCTCAAAGCGACGTAGGTAATTCTGAGGACCCAGGGCTTTGGCAGGATGATCAATCTTGCTGACATTTCCGGGAAGGGACATATTGATTTGTGGGTGATGAGTCCGCCGTTTCCAACGATGAGTTAAATATTCGGCTTCGAATATTACGGGCTTTTCCTCGACGAGTTCAGTAACGATCGGCTCCCCCTTCTTCCATTGACGTTGATGAAAGAGCATCTCTGCGAGGATTAAGCGTGCCTCCACATCTTCCGGGTACCACTCCAAGACTTTCTCAAACACCGTGGCCGCCCGCGATTCATCCTGTTGTCCGACATAGGCCCTCCCCAACCCCATCAAGAGCGAATAATCCCTGGGGCGTTGCTTGAGTCGATCATGAAACAAGGCTTCTGCAGCAAAGAATTGGCCAGTGACATTCCGGAGTTCGGCTTCCGTTATCGATTGAATATCCGGATTAGGTAATTTTTCAAGCGCGACATAGGCCTCGGCAATTCGTCCCAAACGCCCCGACAAAAGAATATAGTGTTTTTGAAGGGAAAGATCGTGCCCAAATCGTTTCAGAAGGACGTGATAATCTTTCTGCGCCTGTTCCAGATCTTCCCGAATCAACGCGATTTCAAACAGGCCGATTCGACATTCTCTATCAAGGGAAGTCCCGAGAAGGGATTCATATATTGCTTGAGCTTCAGACAGCCTTCGACGGGCTTGATGGTATCTGGCTTGTAACAACCGTCCTTGTTCATGACCAGGATGAGAAGCCAGGAATGAACGAAGTTCTTTCCTGACCTGAGAAAAGCGCCTGGCAACCATCAAAGCCTCTATAAGTTGAATCCGTGGTCCAATTTTATCGGAGATCATCGTTCCCCATTGCCGTAAATGCTTTAATCCAGCGTGGTAGTTTCCTTCCTGTATCAACAACCAACCATATTCTCTGTGCCCCTCAACCACCTCAGGAAACTTCTCAATGAGTTTTTGGTATCGAATAGCCGCCTTTTCTCGAGCACCGGCCTGGACGGCATTTCTGGCTGCCAACAGGAGAATGGTTGCCTCCTCCGCGTTTGAAAAATCCAAGGCCCATGCCGCCCCTGGGTTGCTACAGACGAAAGCCCATACCAGAATAATTCGGAAAAGGACTCTTACCACGCTTTCCTATTCCTTCAGCAAAATCGCCAGGTGCTTTTCGGCTTCCGCAAACTTTCCTTGGTTATGAAGGGCCAAGGCTAGTTGTTTTCGTAACCCACGATCCTCGGGGGAGAGCTGCACTAGACGGCTCAGCACCTCATGTTCGGCTTTCTGATCTTTTCTTTTCCTGGCTCCTTCCAATCGACCCCGTAGGGCACTCACATGACTTGGATCTTGACGGAGAACGGTTTCAAATTCCTTTTGCCCCTGCTTAAATTTTCCGACTTTCAGCAACACCCACCCCAATTCCACTCGGGCATCTCGGTGAGCATGGTTCATCTTGAGTAATTTTCCATATCGCTCTATGGCGGTCTCATACCTCTTCGCTTTGGTGGCATTACGGGCCGCCATCAACACTATGAATTGATCGTCTAACGGCTCAGCGTATACCTCAAGCTGGGGTCCACTCATTCCTAAAAGGCTCACCAGCAACCCCACTGCCATCAACCGTCCTCTGGTCTGCTTTTCCATGTTCATGTTTCACCTCGCTCCTCTAACAAGATTGAAAAATGTGATTCGGCTTGTTCGTACAATCCGGCATTGTGAAAGGCGAGGGCTAACCGGAATCGCATGGGACGATGAGACGAAAGCCATCGAAACGCTTCCTGGCTGACCATCGTCGCTTCCTGAACCCTTCCATGATGAATGAGGGCCTCACTGAGGTACCCCAGAGTCAACCGGTTATCGGGCCATCGTTCGCCCTCTTGAAAGAGGGCATAGAGCTCCATGAGAGCTTGCTCGTCGACCGACTCTGGCGCCCGAACCAGTTCGGCTCGAACGAGCTCTTTTTGATTCACCACCAGAAAAATGCCCCAAATGCCAGTCACATACACCGTGCCCGCAAACACCATGGCCCACCCATTCCTCAACAGCGAAACATTGAGTCCCTTCATGCCGCGGCATCCCCTCCCCGGTCCTTCATGTACGGAACTAATGGATGTTCGTTCCCATGTACGGGCTCGAGGAACCTGGCACCGACCACGTAAACATACCCTGGGGAAATTCGCTGACAATTTCGAATTTCAATATCCATACTGACCGTGGCCTCCGCCCCAAAAATCCCGATCTGGAATTCTTGCCCGACTTCCAGTGGCTGATGAGAAAGAAACGCCACACCGGTTTCACTGATATCATTCACGACGGTCACGAAGGAAAAAGGTCCGGTAATCCGGCAGGGGAGCGTCATGCGTTGACGAAAGGCCCGACGATAATGCCGTCGCCGCTCTCCAAACCACTGGCAGAACCGCCGCATGAGAGAGTCTCGTTGAGAAAATCGATGGAAATATGTGGGCAAGACCAGATGAAAACAATATTGCTGTATGACATCTTTTTCATCCTGCGTCAGGCCGAAGAATTCTATGCCATACGTTCGGGGGGCTTGAGGGGAAGAATGAGCCCATTCCGAGGAGGCCTCATACACCACAGTCCCGTGAACCTGAACGATGTGCGAACCTAAATACAGGTTCAGAAAAACTTGTTCCCCGCGGCCTAGACAGGAAAACGTCTCGAGTGACAGTCCAGACTCATTCAAGTCCTTACTGACACCGAAATGCGTACCATGGGAATGATCAAATTGAACGGGAACAGCCCCGATAAACCGAAACTGTTTTCTATCGAACAAGGAATCTGTCGTTTTTCGAATGACCGAAATCGCCAAAAACCCATTGACCCCAGCCCAAAATATCCCGATGGAGTAAATCATGAAATCCTGGGTGATACCGTAGGTCAGGTTTAGAATTCCCCAGACCATCCCGGCCCCACACAACAGGGCAATGAATATCTGTGGGAAAATGGTTGTCAGATAAAACCCCTCCCCCTGGCTTTTGGGCGTCACCACGAATCGAGTCCTCAATTTCAAAAAACTCCGGAGTACGGCTTTCATCAACACAAAAAAGTTGGTCATGTTGTAAAGGTTGTTCATACGCACTCGGCCAAACCCACGGCTGACATACTTAAACCCTCCTAACAACACCCCGATAAAACCAAAATAAACCATGAGAAACGACCAATCGAATGGTTCGATGGGGTACCATCCGGTCAACAACATGATGGGAGGGGTGGTAAAGTAGATGGCCTCCGGAATCCCGACGAACCACCCAAACACCGTCGCAAAAAAGCAGACGCGCTGGGGGAACGTTAGACCTTTTTTGGTCAAGGGGTTTTCGGAAAAAAGCAGATTAATATTGCCTTCCGCCCAACGAAGTTTTTGCTCGTGGTAAGACACCAGATCGGTTGCGGCTAAGCCATTGGAAAGAATTTCATTGTGATAGATCCCTTTCCAACCCTTGGCATAGAGCTGGATAGAGGTTTCCACATCTTCCGTGATCGTATCTGCGGCAAACCCTTCTATCCCCTCAAGAGCCTCACGACGAATCACGGCCGAGGTCCCGGCAAAAAATGCGGCATTCCAATAATCCCGTCCTGGCATAATGAGCCGATAGAAGGCGTCCTGCTCATTCCATTTATCCCGCTTTTTCTCATTAATCCAAAACTGAAAGGAGTCCACGTTGTAGTAATTATGGGGCGTTTGCACGAATGCGACAGTTGGATCCCGAAAGTAACCCAGGGTTCGCTCTAAAAAGGTCGGATGGGGGACATAGTCGGCATCGAACACGGCAATGAACTCTCCCTTTGTCAACGACAATGCGTGATTCAAATTGCCGGCCTTGGCCCCTGTGCGTTTTTCTCTCGCGATGTACCCGCATCCCAACTCTTCAGCCATCCCTTCTAACTCAGCACGTCTCCCGTCATCCAAGAAATACACCTGTCCCGAAAAGGTCATCCCTAGACAACTGATCGCCGTTTTCCGTAATAAGGAAAGATCTTCATTGTAGGTTGGAATGAATACATCAACGGTCTGCCCTTTCATCGGGGAGGGAGGAACCCGAACCGTTGGATTCCAAAGTTGAAAAAAATAGAGACTTAAGGCAATGAGGCCATGCGTTTCCGCATAGAGAAAGAGAAGAGAAAACCCCATGGCATCGGGATTCAGGGTAAAAAGAATTCGGTAACCTAGGTAGAAAATGTACACCCCTATAACGGTGAGCATCACGAATTGATGTGCGGTCAACTCCCATCGAGAGCGGATAAGAGGGGAGGGAGACGAAGGATTCTTTTGAGAAGAACCTTCCCCGGAAGATGGTGTTGGAAGAACCCTGGCTTCTCGAGGGTCAAGATCAGGCAATAAATTCATCGGAGCAAATCTTGTAGGTCGCCTCTCAATTACCATTTCGAGGAAGGAGAGGTTTTTTCTTGAACATTAATGCGAAATAACAAAACACAAATTCACAAAACGACTGCTCATCACATCAAATTTTCTTTCTACTAAGAAATTTCAACTCATCTGGTCCGCAAAAAGTTGAAATTTGTCCCAGGATATTCCTTAGAATAGCTCTTCGGAACTTCCTGAAAAGAAATTAAATTCACCTCAGGCTCATAGAAAATCCGAGATACAGGGGAAGACCTTTTTGGTGTGGAAAAGATTCGTTTACCGATTGAACGTCGAGCAAGCAGGAAAGTGGATTGGACCTATTCGGGGGAAACGGGGATAGAGTACGGTGAAATATGAGGCTCCTGAGACCGGGATTTCTCAAGACATTTCAGGTAGGCTCAAGTCGCGACTGAGTCATAAGGGAAAAGGCATCATGAATGCGGGAGCATAGAAATACAATACCTTTCCGTATCTGCTTTTCTTTCAACGAGACATGGCATGATCTATCTTAATGCTGCGGGACTCACCCCCTTTAACCCACGTATTCAACTGGAAGCTGATCGCATTCAACACGCTTTCAGTCAACTTCTCTACTCTGAAGAAGGCATTGCCTTTTATCGGCAGACTCTAGACACAGGTCGGGAGGCTATTGCCAGATGGCTCGGGAACAGCGACTCATCACACATCGCCTTTATCCCAAACGCGACCACCGGAAGCTGTTTAGTCCTCTCCCGAATTACCTGGACGGCCGACGACGTGATCGTCACCACTACTCATGAAAACCCCACAGTCATTCGAGAGATGGAAGCATTGAACATTCAAGGGGTCAAGCTTCTTTCTCTTGACCCCGTATCTCCGGAGGCCTTGATAGACCAAATGGCGCAGGCCCTTAGAGCCAAAAAAGTTCGGGCGATTCTTCTGAGTCACGTTTCTCATATCGACGGAAGGATTTTTCCCCTGGAACACATCAAACAACTGGCGGCAGAACATGATGTTTTCTTTATAATTGATGGTGCCCAAGCCGTTGGACACATTCCGGTAAACCTCCAGACATTGTCTCCTGACGCGTATTTCTTCCCAGGGCATAAATGGTGTGAAGGCCCGATGGGGACCGGAGTGCTCATCTTAGGGAAAAAATTTCAAGAAAGGCCTCTAAGAGAATGCTCCGGAGGCCAGGTTGCCCATGTTCGGCCCTGGATGAATTTTGAACTCGGAACCCAACATCTTGGCCTGATCGCCGGACTCGCGAAGGCCTGTGAATTAAAACACCAAGAAGGACTCCACACGGACATTCTTCAATCCTTTCGAAGCACGGTAAAAGATGCACTCGATTCTTTCCCTCAATTTCAGGTTTTAGAGTGGAAAGGTCTTCATGCGCCAGGAATCCTCTCATGTATACATGCCGCTAAGCCTCAGGACCAATCTCAAAGCTATTCCTCCACCAGTCATGGACCCATCATCTGGAAAAACTTTTCTTTACCTGAAACAACACAAGGACGGGGTATGCGATTGTCGTGGTCACGAGTCACCACGATGAACGAACTACAACTCGCGATCACGCACTTAAAAAGTTTGGGGAAATCGTAGAAAAAGCCGGGAGAAAAGAGGCCACCCCTATGGAAGAGGTGGCCTTAGAAGAAATTATGGCTGGACAAGAACCGTAACCGAAGCTGCCGTCCAATCTCCGGTCGACTCCTGATTGGCCACGGTTTGGGGGGCAACGGGCGTTTCCACATATTGTTCCATATGGGGATCCCCACCCTGATCCATGGGAAAGTCCTGAGCTTGAACGTGTTGGCCCATGGAACCGGACGGAGATGACTCATAATGTGTCGGGCCTGCGGTTCCATCATCATCCGGGACCGTAATGAGTCCCCTGGTCACGGTCCCCACCAATTCCTGACGAAGACTCACCAATTGCGCCATCGGTTTTCCCAAAATCGGACCCGTTCCGGAACCGGGCTGTGAGGTTGCCCCCACAGATTGACGGATACGGTTCGTTAATGTTTGATCGGTGCTGGCAAAAACTCTGATAGTATCGACCCCTGGAGGATTCGCGTAATCCCAATGAAACCCAGCTTGATTCCCTCGACTAAGAGAATCCGGCAATAGGATTGACCGTCCAGCTTGAACAAATCCTCCTGGGTAAAAACTGGAATTCTGATAGGGGTTCGGAAATAAGACATTCACATTGCCTTCGGCATCGACATCCACGATGGTAATATAACAATCGGTATCGGTCGTCACTTCCAACTGAAGACTATTCGTGAGTGTTCGGGGCTGACCCGACTGGCGAATATGATAAACCGGGGACTCCATGCGATCACTGACCACGGCAATCCCTCGCTGACCGATTTGAACGACCCGTACTTGCAGGTTGATCATGGATGCCGGATTTTCAAGCGACAAAAGTTGAGAGGCGTTCCGCGATTGAACCAACGTTTGGGCCAGGGGTTCTAACGATTGAGGATTGCCCGACATCGGAAGGGTCATCACTTCCTTCCGTCCATCGGCACTATACACATGCCAAGTCTTGTTTTTTGCCTCTACGATAAATCTCGCGAATTGATTCTGCCCCACAAACTCCACCTCACCCAGTTTCTGTTGAAGAACGCCCTTGAGGACCCCGGCTTCTTTCGCCATCACATCACGCAAGTGAACAGGGATAACCTTTGATTTGGGAGCCGGAGCCACCATTATTGCACGAGCATTTTTGGAGATCTTTGCTGTCTTTGGCGAAAAAGATGCTACCGCATGGGTGTCTTCGACCGTATTGACGACGGCGAAGGCTTGGGCCTGAGCAGGGTCAAATTGCGTTTCTCCATTGGGATAAATGCCCCACACCGACCCCGGGTTCGCTCCCAAAGCCACCCCATTTACTAAGACGACTTCCTCTCCGGAACGAGGATTGACGGAGGCCCATGGTCGACGGGAATCATTCCCGGACGAGGCTTGGGTTGTTTGGCCGGCTGTGACAAACAATGGCTGTCCAAGCTTGACCTCCGGCGCCTCCAATTGGGGTTCCGGCATACTCGTCCGCCCGAATTGATTTTGAATGCGTTTCAACTCTTGCTTGGCACCGGCGAAGACCTCCTGAGCCGACGCCCCGGCAGGAGCGGATTGAAGACTTTTAAACAAGGAATGGGTGAAAAACCCATGGTAACGACCGTCGACCGGGCCATCCAACGCTTCCTCATGAGAAGCGGCACCACTGAATAACACATAGGGATGGCCAGTGTGGGGAACGATCGCTCGGGTTCGAATCCCACCGTTTTCCCCTTTTTTATACAGAGCAACGCGATTATCTCGCGGAACAGACCTGACTCGCACTTCCAAACCTCGTGTGGCCGTCCCGGAATGGCATGAATCCAGGACCACGACAGTTTGAGGAGTTTTTAATTGAGACAATATTTCTTCTAACTCATCATCCGTGATATCCGGGATATTCTCAGTCCGTCCATCCTGCGGAACGATGGTCTCATCTAACGCATCCTCAGGTTCATCTCCATTAAGATCCTCTACCTGAGAGCCATGTCCGGAATAATGGATATACACCACATCATTCGGCCCGGACTCTTTCACGATTTGCTGAAGCGCGGCTAGAACCCCGGATCGCGTGGCCGCTTCGTCCTGGACGATTCGGATATTCTTTTCAGAGAAACCGTATTGAGACATCAAGACCTGATGAACGAGTTTGATGTCGTTCTTGGCGCCAGGGAGCCTCGGCAAAGCCTCATATTTCCCGATCCCGATCAACAAGGCTCGCCGAACCGAAGCATTGGTAGTCGCCCCCCAAGCCGGAGTCATGGAGGACAACAGGGAATGACTGAGAAAAATCAAAACCATCATGAGAAGGAGGACTGTGGAAATGGTGTTGTTCGTTTTCATGATTAACCCCTTATCAAACCTATTTGTGAGTTGGTAACTAGTCTATCGGTCTTGTCTTCATCACTCAACCATTTGTTAGCAAGTATGTCTGATTAACCTCTGAAAAGGTTCAAAATCGCCTCCGTATCTCTGACGATAACGTTGGCCCACCCGTCCCGTTGTTTTCCTGCCTTTCCTTGATACTATACCTCATAATGCCCGGCCCCCTATTGTCTTATCAGACTTCCTGACCTATGCTAGGGAGCAAAATCTTTCTTGGTCGGTCAAAATGTACATGGATCACTGGTAACGGACGCACCCCTCCTTTGAACCCCCAGGCCTATGGACCCGACAAACTGGCAAGACCTCACAGATTCTGATTTATTGCAAATCTGTGTAACCGGAAACGAGAAGGCCTTTGCGGTCTTTTATCAACGGTACGAAAAACGGGTCTTTCAATATTTAATGACCGTGGTCAACGAACCCACACTGGCAGAGGAAACATTGGTGGAAGTCATGTTAGCCGTTTGGAAAGGACTCAAGACCTTTCAGGGACAATCTAAGGTTTCAACCTGGATATTCGGGATTGCCCACCATAAAGCCGTAGACTCCCTCCGTCGATTAACCAGCCAGCAAAGAGGAGGGATTCCCATAGAAGATATCACCGAATCTCCGGATCCCAAGGACGGACCGCTGGAAGAAGTAGACAAGCAAAGACTGGCGACCTTGACCCAACAAGCCTTAACGCATCTGTCGGCAGATCACCGGGCAATCCTGCATATGGCATTCTATGAGGAACTTTCATACCCAGAAATCGCAGAACTCCTGGGTATACCGGTGAATACGGTGAAAACCCGGGTATATTATGCCAAGCAACATTTAAAGCGCACCCTGGTCCGTCAGGGTGTGAATGAGGAAACGTTGTAATCACTATTATGGAAAACACAGGCCCTATTCACGACGAAGCTTCATTGCTCCCCGGATACCTCAGCAAGACACTTTCCTCGGAAGAGCACCAACGGGTCAGTGAGCATCTCCAGTCATGTTCAACCTGTCAGGAGGAGCTTCAGGAGGTGACAATCATGCAAACCGCATTTAAAACCGTAGTCGACGAACGCCCAGGTCCCTCCCCGAGCGCCTTCAATATCCTGATGAGTCGAATAGAACAAGAAAAACAGGCACCTGTTCCAGAGCAACAAGACCAACAGCCTTCTTCATGGATAGAGTCCATTCAGGGGGCCCTTCAATCTCTTTTTGAGGTTCAGTGGGTCCCGGCCCTAGCGATGGTTCTTATTGTGGGACAATCCGTCCTTCTGTTCTCCCTCATGGGGGGCCCGAATCAACCAGCCGGACCAGGCCAAAGCCCCATTATTGAAAGAGGAATTCCTCAAGGTAAACCCCAGATCCCGGGTTTACGCATTCAAGTCACCTTTCAGGAGACGGCAACCGAACAAGAGATTCGCCGATTCATTCAACAATGGAACGGCAAGATCATCGATGGACCTACGGCTCAGGGCCTCTACACGTTAATCGTTCCCAAAACCGACGCCATAACGATGGACGTACTCCTGAACTCTCTGAAGGACCAACCAACCTTGATTCGCTCCGTGCAGCCCCTCCATCCTTGAACCCTTTAGAGGTTCCTCCCGACTGACATCCTAAGTTGGACAGGAGAAGGTAATCGGGAGGGAAATTGAAATTTTTAGCACAATATTGAGTTTTTCTACTCCTTTCTCGGTATGCTTACCAAGATGGGGCTTATTATTAAGGAAAGTGGGTAAGGGTTTGAGTTGACCCCTTTTAGAACCCAGTCCTAGAATGACTCTAGTCGAGAAAAGAACAGGATTGACCATGAAAGCCCTTAGAGCATGTTTATTTAGATTTTCTTCCTACCTACCTTTGTCCTCTGGGATTATTCTTCCACTCATCGCGGTCCTTTTTGTTGGACTCGTTGTCACACCCTCCAGCACCCAAGCATCATTTTTGGATAAGGCCTTGAATTTTGGGAGGGATGTCCTGGCTAAAGCCGCGACCAATTACACCAAAAAATATGAAGGGGAATTAACTCAACTGTTGAAAGCATTGAGGCAACCCGGTCAAGTTGGAAGTCAAGGACTGAACCCGGGGATTACCTCGGAGCCTAACTACGCACTGAACTCTCCTTATCCCAATCAAAACTTTGGCCAACAGGGCTACGATCCCAACCAGGGCCCCAATCAGGGTGGCTATGGCAACCAACAGGGCTACGATCCCAACCAGGGCGGCTACGGCAACCAACAGGGCCACGATCCCAACCAGGGCGGCTACGGCCAGGACCCTTACGCCAACCAACAGGGTTACGATCCCAATCAAGGCGGCTACGGTAACCAACAGGGCTACGACCCCAACCAGGGCGGCTACGGCAACCAACAGGGTTACGATCCCAACCAGGGCGGCTACGGCAACCAACAGGGTTACGATCCCAACCAGGGCGGCTACGGTAACCAACAGGGCTACGACCCCAACCAGGGCGGCTACGGTAACCAACAGGGCTACGACCCCAACCAGGGCGGCTACGGCCAGGACCCTTACGCCAACCAACAAGGCTATGACCCCAACCAGGGCGGCTACGCCAACCAACAAGGCTATGACCCCAACCAGGGCGGCTACGGCAACCAACAGGGCCACGATCCCAACCAGGGCGGCTACGGCAACCAACAGGGCCACGATCCCAACCAGGGCGGCTATGGCAACCAACAGGGCTACGACCCTAACCAGGGCGGCTACGGCAACCAACAGGGCCACGATCCCAACCAGGGCGGCTACGGCCAGGACCCTTACGCCAACCAACAGGGCTACGATCCCAACCAGGGCGGCTACGGCCAGGACCCTTACGCCAACCAACAGGGTTACGATCCCAACCAGGGCGGCTACGGCCAGGACCCTTACGCCAACCAACAGGGTTACGATCCCAACCAGGGCGGCTACGGCCAGGACCCTTACGCCAACCAACAGGGTTACGATCCCAACCAGGGCGGCTACGGCCAGGACCCTTACGCCAACCAACAAGGCTACGACCCCAACCAGGGCGGCTACGGCCAGGACCCTTACGCCAACAAACAGGGCTACGATCCCAACCAGGGCGGCTACGGCCAGGACCCATATGGGCAGCAAGGGCAACCATACCCTGGAGACCCCAATGCTCCAATTCCTCAGGGAGAACCTTTTCCCGGAACTCCCAACCAGAACAACTATCCGCACCAACAGGCTGAATTAAATCAAAGTGGCCCTGATGCTTCTGGCATTCAATTGGATGTCGCGCTCGTCAAAAAAACCATCCTGAATGGAGTGGAAACCTTGGCCCCCATTAAAGATGGAGATGTCCTCAAGGACGGTCGAGGAAATCTCCACAAGGGAGATAAATTCCGAATAATGTTCAGAGCCAATTCTGACTGTTATGTGTATGTGATCGCCATCGATGGCTCGGCTTGGGCTCAAGGTGTGTTTCCGACCTTAATGAAACCCTTCGCCAACCCCGTGACCAAAGGCAAGCAATACATGATTCCTGACGACAAGAACTGGTTGAGCCTAGACCAATATAAGGGCATTGAAACCATATTCTTCGTGGCTTCTCCCCAAAAACGAGAGGACATCGAAAAAATCTTGGCAACTATTGCGGGCAAAGAACGAACCCCTCAAGCGCAACCGCTTCCCGTCAGCCAGGCTCCAATCATTCCTGCCGGATATCATCACAGCCAGCCCTCGGCATCACCGTTTGCGCTAGGCAATCAAATGGGAAATCCTTCGGGGTTAATTCCCACAACTTATTTTTCTCAAACTGCTGGCGAGGCACTCAGAATCACTCGTTGGTTTCGCCATGAGTAGAAGGCCACCCATGAAGACTCGCACACAATCACTACTCGCGACCCTCTTAATTTGCACGCTCTTAACCTCTTGCGCCACTCAGGGAGGACAAGGATCAGCCTCTCAAAGCCATCCCTGCTTTGATCGAAGCAACGACCCCACATTCAACCCTCAAACCTCATTCGTGACTCAGGCTATTCTGAATCCCTTAGCCAAAATCGGAGGGACGCTATTGGCCACGGCTGCCGCAAACTACAGTCAGCATTATACGGGCAAGCTCAATAACCTTTTAGTCAAACTCGTCACCCCAAAGAAGAAAAAGAATAGAAATCAGGAATTCGAGCAAGGCGGATTCCCTCAGGATGTCAATCAGGGATTTTCCAATGCTCAAGAATCGTTCCCGAATGATCAGGGATTCACTCAACAGGAATCTTTCCCACAAGAGCCATTCCCGAATGACCAAGGGTTTGTCGAGCAAGACCCACTCCCATCGGATCAAAATTTTGACGATCAAGGATTTCAGGAGGGGTTTGATCCCAATGCTCCGGATGACATTCAAAGTCGAGGCGTCCCCATACAAAATTCCCATGCCAAATTTCCTTCGGAAAATCCCTGCCATGAAGAACTTCCCGACGAACCCTATTACGATCAACGGGTAGCCCAGCAGGGCAGACCCTACGGCAACCAACAAAGCTATGACCCCAACCAGGGCGGCTATGGCCAGGACCCCTACGGCAACCAACAAGGCTATGACCCCAACCAGGGCGGCTACGGCCAGGACCCCTACGGCAACCAACAAGGCTACGACCCCAACCAAGGGGGTTATGGCCAGGACCCTTACGCCAATCAACAAGGCTATGACCCCAACCAAGGGGGTTATGACCAGGACCCTTACGCCAATCAACAAGGCTATGACCCCAACCAGGGCGGCTATGGCCAGGACCCATATGGGCAGCAAGGACAACCGTACCCTGGAGATCCCAATGCTCAAATTCCTCAAGGAGAACCATATCCTGGAGATCCCAATGCCCAACCCTATGGACACCATCAAGGTGAAAGCTACCCTGACGACCCATACCGACAACCCAATCAACAGGATCCCTACCCTTCCTATCCACAAGGACAGGAAAATCAGCTCCCGAATGACTCAATAGGGCTAGAGGTCGTTCTCGTGAAAAAAACGCTACGAAACGGGGTTCCCGTCGTTCTTCCGATCAAAGATGGAGACATCTTGAAAGATGGTCGAGGGAATACCCGGGCAGGCGATAAGTTCCGAATAATGTTTCGACCAAACTCAAAGAGCTACGTCTACGTCATTGCCATCGACGGATCGGGATGGGCACAAGGCATATTTCCCCCACCAACCTCACCACTGGCTAACCCGGTTGAACCGGGGAAGGAATACGTGCTTCCAGAAGGAAATAATTGGTTCAGCCTGGACCAATATCGAGGGATTGAAACCTTATTCTTCGTGGCTTCCCCCACCCAAAGAACAGATATCGAGGAGATCTTGCAAAGCATTACCGGACGTGAACGACCGGCGAGTGAAACGCCTCAACAGGTCACGAAGGTAGCCATGATTCCCTATGGTGTTGGGGGAGCACGACCAAGTTCACAGCCATTTAACGTGTCCACCGGGACCGGACCCAGCCAAAGTATCATCCCTACCAGTTATTTTGCACAAAAGGCCGGTCAAGACCTTCGATTAACCCGATGGTTCAGACATGAATAACGCACGTGCCGTAAAGGGTATCGAATCAATCTTCAGACGAATTTGTTCTTCGGGTATCAAGACTTCCCATTTATCATTCCCTTGCCTCCCATAATGCGAGCCTTCTTTAAACAGTCTCACAATTATCTTCTCCTTGGGGTATGTCTGATTGTTAGCGGATGTGCGGCACTCCCCATCCTCGTTCCACCACTACTCGAATTTGGAGCGAACCTTATATCAACTGCCATGACCAATTACGGGCAAAGCCATAAACAAAATATGGAAAATCTGTTGGGATCTCTCCAACAAGGAAGAAATCCCTCGATACCACAGGACCCTTACGGCAACCAGCAGGGCTACGACCCCAACCAGGGCGGCTACGGCCAGGACCCCTACGCCAACCAACAGGGTTACGATCCCAACCAGGGCGGCTACGGCCAGGACCCCTACGCCAACCAACAGGGTTACGATCCCAACCAGGGCGGCTACGGCCAGGACCCCTACGCCAATCAGCAGGGCTATGACCCCAATCAGGGCGGCTACGGCCAGGAGCCCTACGCCAACCAACAGGGTTACGATCCCAACCAGGGCGGCTACAGCCAGGACCCTTACGCCAACCAACAAGGCTATGACCCCAACCAGGGCGGCTACGGCCAGGACCCTGCCAACCAACAAGGCTATGACCCCAACCAGGGCGGCTACGGCCAGGACCCTGCCAACCAACAAGGCTATGACCCCAACCAGGGCGGCTACGGCCAGGACCCTTACGCCAACCAACAGGGCCACGATCCCAACCAGGGCGGCTACGGCCAGGACCCCTACGCCAACCAACAGGGTTACGATCCCAATCAAGGCGGCTACGGCCAGGACCCTTACGCCAACCAACAGGGTTACGATCCCAATCAGAGAGGTTATCGTCAACCAGAGTACGATCCCAATACTCAAACCGACCAAGCTAATTTCCAGGCCCCATACCCAGTCAATCAACAACAGGGTTCCGAACCCGTCAGCCTGGATGTCATCTTGGTCAAAAAGGCACTTCGAAACGGAGTGAAGACCTACATCCCCATTAAAGATGGAGATATTCTTCGAGATGGCCGAGGCGACCCAAAAGCAGGCGATAAATTCCGCGTGATGTTTCGAGCAAACTCAGACTGTTATGTGTATGTCATTGCCGTGGACGGATCCGCATGGGCCCAAGGCATCTTTCCTCCTGCCACGAAGCCATTTGCCAATCCCGTTAAAGGAGGACAGCAATACACCCTTCCAGTAGGATCCAATTGGTTCAGTCTCGATCAATATCAAGGCATTGAAACTCTGTTTTTCGTGGCCTCCAAGGAACGAAGATTAGATCTCGAGCAAATTCTCAAAACTATCACCGGTCGGGAGCGTAGTCCTGCGGAAAAACCCATTGGCGTCAGCGAACCGGCCATCATTCCCAATGGATATTCCCAAGCCCGGCCGAGTACTTCTCCCTTGTCATTTTCTACATCCCAGGGACAACAGGAATTAATCCCTACCACCTTCTTCGCCAAAACTGCCGGTGAAGACCTCCGCATCACGCGCTGGTTCCGCCATCAGTAAACTTTAAGAGTTCACAAACTCCAAAACGTTTCTTTCAAACCTCGAGAAGGCCTATTCCCCAAATGGCCGCGCCAATTCGTGTCCGTCATAATTTTATGGCTGGCACAAGTGAGCGACCTCACGTATGATCAGGTAAATTTTCATATCTCCAGGAATTCCAAAAATATGGTCCCTTAAGGTGAACCGAATCCTTTCCTGTCTCGACCAAGGAGTAGGCTACTGAATTTCAATCCTTCCTATCACCCAATCGAACCGAAAGGTGGATACCATGAGATTTCCAATCACCTTTAAGATTCCTATCATCCTTTTCGTTTTGTGTTTCTTCGGATCATTTGGGGCCGCGGCATCCGCAGCAGTTCCTGAACTCGCCACCATCACTCTAGAGAAACCGGTTTATTTTCTGGGAACCGATGGAAGTCCAGCCATTGCCGGGGCAGGTCAATACATTGTGGAACCCGCTGAAGACTGGATTCGTCTCATTCCGGATGAACGAAGAAATGCGTTATTGATCGAAGCCAATTCGACAAATCATGAAGAAGTTCTCTCGGACCCCATGGCCATCTCTCTTCATGGGAAAGGACAGGATAATCCAGATGTCCATCATGTGATCTACCTTTTCCCCAGTGGTCGCAGTCTGGATGCCGTCGGAACCTATAGCGGGATTCGCACTCGGGGACTGTTTAAAAGAATCGCCTCTCGCCCAAGAATCAGACAAGCGGTTCAAAACGTTCGGTCAACCGTTCAAACGATGGCTCAGAAAGTGGGACAGGCTGTGCCAAAATTCCTCCCGCCCGATCTTATTCAGGCCGTAAAAGCCCTCGGCCCGGACATCGGACCAGTTTTTCAATGTCTGAAAGCAGCACAAGAAAGTCGTAAAGGCATCTTACGTGCACACATTCAGCAACTGCAAAAAACCCCAAAAGACTATGTTTGAGAAAGAATTCAGGAAATCGTGACCAACCTGAGCACGAAATTTCCCTACATCATGGAGCCACAAATTCAAATGCTCCGCAATGGCTTTCGTCCCACCCCGACATCGGCCCAAATTATCACGCAAGGGATAGAGAGCTGGAAACGCCTGGCCGAAACGCATCCAGGCGCACGATGTCTTGTCCCACTATTGGTAAAGTATAAACCGGCGCTCCAAGCCGCCGCTTTGGAACTCGAGGCCACCCTCAAGCAAAAATCTGAGCAAATCTTCAAACACCACATCGCCCCTCCGCTACATGCTGCTATCGGCAAAGGATTGGGTAAGATGATCACCGGGAAGAATAGCAGTTTTCTGCTCACGGAAGATGAGTTGAAGGACGTCGCGAACGGTGTATATTCTAAATTTCTCATCCAACAGTTAAAACAAAGTGCGACAACCCTTGAACGGTTTACGAGCAATTTAGGTAATGCCCAAATTCAAGGGGTAGCCTTAAACCATCTGCAAACTGCCCTCAATCCTCAAGCCCAGTGGCCCGAACTACTTCGTTTGGAATTGGGGACCGAAATCGTCAGAGCCATCGGGCACAAATACTTGAATAGCAATAAACCCGGGCACGGAGGGTTTCTTGTGAACCAAGCCGTGGGCCTTTTGCATTGGTCCGAAGGAACGGTGGAAAAGGTGGCCTCCGGAGTGTGTGGATTAATTCCGGAAGTGGGAGCCGCAATTTGCGCGATCGTAGAAACCGCGATTGATGGTGTCTGGAATCATGTCCTGGTCCCCGGAGTTCGCTGGGGGGCGAAGAAAAGCTTACATGCAGGCATAGACTTGTCTATGAATGAGGCAAAAAAAGCTATACAACACCACAAACTTCTAACGGAATTTCGTCAAAGTTCCGGTCCCTTGAATATCATCCTGAATGTACTTTCTAAGGACTTTTTAAACTACCTGGCTGAAACTCATCTTAAGGACACCCGAAAAGCACTCGATGACTACAACAGCGCGGTATTTCGCCTGGCTCAAACTTCTGCCAATCGCTGAAAATGGGTAGCTCGTTGAAAACCCTTAAGTCCTAGCCCAAAAGTCCACTCAGGCACAATACAGGAAAATAACCTCCGAACCAATTCCCTCAAAAATAATGATGAACCAAATTTCCTTCCTCTTCGACTCATCCTATAACAATGATGAACAATCGCCCCCTTCCCATAGGACGAAAGGAAATCTCATGCGATTCCCTCTATTCCAAAAACTGTTTTTAATCCCTTTAACCCTCATCTTTTTCTTCCCCCTGGGATATGTCCTGGCGTCAACACCAGAGGACGTCATGACTATCACTCTCGAACAGCCTGTCTATTTCTTTGGAACTGATGGCAGCCCGGTTATCGCCCCAGCAGGGCAATACACCGTGGAAGCCGCCGAAGAGTGGATCAAGCTTATTCCGGGCAAAGAACGCCGTGACGCTCTTCTCCTAGAAACCGAGAAAGGGACCCACGAAGTCGGCGCCGAAATTCCGATCGCATTATCGATTCCAGGAGATAATGCCGAAGAACTCAACCGCCATTATGTCCAACTCCTGCTCCCGGGTGGGACAAGTCTGGAAGCCAATGGAACGTATGATGGAATCTTCCCAAGAGGGAAATGGTGGAGCAAAGCAAAAGCTCGTGCCAAGAAAGCTGCCGCTCGGGCTCGAGCCCGAGCGGCAGCCAAAGCCAGAGCCGCCAGAGCTGCGGCAGCGAGGGCTCGTGCCAAAGCCGCCGCCAAGGCCAAGGCCATACAAGAGGCGGCAGCGAGAGAAGCCCTAAAAGCAAAACAGGAAGCCGAACGCCTCGCCCGGGAAGCGGCTGCAAAAGCCAAATGGCTCGCCAATCAAGCCGCGATTGCCTCCTGCAAAGCCTTCTTTATCGCCCAGGAAAAGGCCGCCAAATTACAAGAAGGGGTGTTTAAAAAAATTCAACAAGGGGTAAATGACCTGAGAAAAAAGTCCAAAGTCGTGAACGATATCATCGCGGCTGCTGAAAAATTTCAGAAACTTCAAGAGGACTTCATCAATCAGAACATCCGAAGGGCCCTCCAGTTCAATCAACCAAAGATACTCGATAAAGTAAAAGGCATCGTGAAAATCAACAATATGTGTGAAGCAGGAATTGCCGGCACGAAAAAACAAATTCAAGGTTTGCTGGCCTCAGAAGGTCAAGTGCGTTCCCGTGGTATCGAGCCCGTGTTTAGTGTCGGCATACAAGGTGCCGGGACCTTTAAGATGGGTGGCATCGAAGGTGGAGGCGGGATCGCCAGTAATTTCAAAGAAACGACGAGGTATGCCTTCATTGGAGGAACGGTCCAAATTCCTTCTTTAGGCGGTTCACTCCTCGTGCAAGTGGGCGGTTGGAATCCCTTAGTGGTGAAATCTCCCAAAGACCTTGCAGGAGGGTATTTAGCCGTGGGATACGCTATTCCCCTCAAAGACTTAATAGAGAAAGATTACGGGATAGGGAGTGGATATTGGCGCAATGCGGAAGGATCCTTGGCCACCTTTGTGGTCAATATTGATCTCATGTTCTCCTGGCCCAAAGGAGAATGGCATCCAAACCCCATTCCTGCTGGCATCATCGTCAGCCCTGGAATTAGTGGTGGGCGTTCCACGGCAGGCAATGCGGGCTTCTCCAAGCACCTTGGCCGCGTCACGTTCCAAGGCGGGTACGGCTGGGTGTTCGGGAAATAGCCTTTTCCGAATCCCATAACCGGCATATACCCTCTCGAGCTTCTCCCCCAAAGAGAAGCAGTCAGATGGTTAACACCTTTCAACTACCATTTTTCCCAAAGTAACCTTGAAAGATTTTGACAAAAGGGATAGATGCGGGTGTAATCCTATTTGAACCATTGTGGCTGGACTATCGACTCATCAAATATAAAAGTAAATCTTGGGGTTCAACCATCTCGACAATGAAAGGATGACCCACATGAAAGTCCCTCTCCCTCACAAACTACTGGGAATGCTCCTGGTCGGAGCCTTGATCAGCCCTACCCTATCCGTACAAGCCACCGAAACCGATAACCCGACGATCATCACCTTGGAAAAACCTGTTCATTTCCTCGGCACGGACGGAAGCGATGCCCTAGCGGAACCGGGGGAGTATTCCGTTGAAGCGGCCGAAGAGTGGCTTAAGCTCATCCCTGGACATGCACGGCAAAATGCGCTCTTGGTCGAATCCTCGAAAGGCACCCATGACGAGGACATTCCAGAACCCGTGGCTCTTTCGGTCCCCGGGGAGGAAGACGTACCGGACACCCATGTGGTGACCCTGTTATTGCCCGGAGGGGAATCAATCGAAGCGGTCGGAACCTACAGCGGAATCCGGGAACGCGGCCTCTTCAATAAATTCAAGAAGAAGTATCGAAAGAAATTTCGGAAGAAATATACCAAGCGATATCGAAAGAAATTACGCCGGAATCCTCGATTGGCCAAGCGTCTTAGAAGTAATCCCAGCTTGGCGAGACAACGCGCCAAACAAGAAGCTCAAAAAAACGTAAGAAAAGAAGTTCGTAAAATTCCTAAACACGTTCAGGAAGAATCAGCCAACGAAGCTAGAATACTCAAATGTAAGGCCTTAGTCTCAGCATTACGGGCTGGCGATTCGATTTCTCCGGCTATGAAACCGACCCATTCAGCCGTACAGCGCCTTGACCATGCCTTACAAAATCAGATTAAGAGAAATTCTGGTTTAATCAATCAAATGGCCCAGCGGGGATCCAACTTCCTGAAACACTACGAACACCTTATCCCGGAGATGAAACGAATTTCGGCCATTATGAATTCTCCCGGTACCAAAGCCAAGCTTAATAAGCTCTTTAGCCCTGAGAATATTTGTCATAGCACAGGAGCCACCATCGACAACCAATTACGAGCCCTTGGCCTTCAGCCAAATTTCTCCAAAATTCGCAGTCGAGGAGCGGCAGACGATACCCACTTCTTTATGAGTTATGGCATCGGAGGTAGCCTCGCTTTGGCCATAGGCGGCGGTATTTCCATTGACATTATTACAGATTATAGGGGCCAAACTGGTGTCTTTTGGACAGAAGGGACAGAGATTGGTATTGGAGGTGGAGTAGGCTTTAACCTCTTTGGGATATACCCCAACGTCAATCTCGACTCCTTCTTAGGAGCAGGGTATTCAATCAGAGGATCATATGTGGCAGAAATAAATGTGATATTTAACGGGAGTTGGAAGCCTCTCGGTTTCATACCCGGAGCAGGCCTTCAGGTTGAACTTGTATACTCCCCTACCTGGACCAGTCGTATGAAATAGAAAATACTCAAATGTTTCCCCTGCCTCTCTTCGGAGAGCCAGGGGCTCGACTCAATTCTTAGTCACAAGAATCTGAAAAAGTTTCCTGTTGGATTTTCCCCCTTGAAAAACTGCCCATGATTGCCCCAGTTTCTCTAAAAGCTTGGTATTTCTTTAAAAACCGCAACTTTTTCCATTTTCGCTCTAAGGCATGGATTGACTTTTTTCAAGAATTTCCTTTTGATGAAATTCATCTAAATTCACATTGACTGTTTATCCCTCCTCAAATGAACCCTATTCCTTTCAGGTACGACCCATCAGGCAACAACCACTCCCCCAAACATGATTTTCTAGACGAAAGGCCGGTAACATGAACACCCCTCGAATCAAAATCCTTTTGAGTTTGCTTTTGGGTTGCATGCTAGGCATTCCCGGGTATTCCATACATGCGGCAGAACCCGATCCACTCAACATCCTCACCTTAGAGAATCCGGTTCAGTTTTTAGACATGAATGGTAGGAATGTACTCGTTCCCTCCGGAGACTATTCCGTTGAGGTTGGTCCCGATCAATTCACCTTGAAAACTGACGAAGGAGACACGTTCGTCGTTGAAGCGGAGGAAGGGGCCCACACCGGAACACTTCAGGAACCCTCACTGATATTTCTCCCGGGAGATCCCGGGGAAGAAACCAAACCATCTCTTCTGATCGAGTACTATCCAGACGGCAAGACCTTACAGGCCGTTGGTCGTGCACCAAGTATCGTCTCCAGGGGAGCGATGGCGCTCACCGATGACCCGCCAGAGTTTATCGACCCGGCCGTAGTGACGTTCGAACAGCCCGCCTATTTTATTGCCCCCGACGGCAGTCCCATCGTAGTGCAACCAGGCACGTATCGTGCTGAAGCCACCCAAAGCTGGATTCGACTTATTCCCGGGAAGAACCGAACCGACGCCCTCCTGGTTGAAGCCCAACACGGCACCCATGATACAGGGATCGAAGACCTTCTGGCCCTTTCCATCCCTGGCGAAACCCCACAAGATTTAGACGTCCATTATCTGGTGGTCCTTCTTCCCTCCGGGAAAAGCCTGGAAGCAGCCGGCTCTCACAGTGGCATTCAAAAACGCGGGTTCGGTTTCAAGAAGAAATGGAGAGGGTTGAAGAAACGTGTAAAACGAAAATACAACCGAGCCAAAAAGTCGCGGACGTTTAAACAACTCAATAACACCGCAAAAATCCGATCACAAAAAATGAAAGGACATTTTCGAAGGGGGTGGACCGGAGCCAGATGGGCGGCAGGTCAAGCCGGGAAAGGCATACAAATCGGGGCACGATGGACCGTCAAACAGGCTAAATGGGTCGGCAATCAGATTGCGAAAGGTCTGGACATCCTCAAATGTCGCTCGATCGTGAGTGCGATTACGGTAGGAGATCAACTGGATAAACTTCAAAAATTGAACCCCTTGGCTCCCATCATGAAGGAAATCGGGAAGCAATCTTCCAAGTTCCTGGAGAAAATCCAGAAGGATGCCAAGTTGGAAAATCATATTAAGAACGTGTTGCCCAAAGAACTCGACGGGTTCACGCCTTACCTGCTTGAAGCCAACCGCATTCTGACCGTGATTAAAGATCCCGCTAACCGTAAAAAGGTGAAAGGCATTTTTTCAGCAAAAAACATTTGTGAGGGCCCACCAAAACGAATGGTCAACAAGCTCGTGCAACTCCATGGAAAACCTCAATTCAAACAAGCTGCCTCTTCAGTAGTGAAATCCAGAGGAATTCCCCCGAATATTGCCGGGACGGGAGGAAGGTTTTACATGTCGTATGGTCTGGCCTTTACCCTGGAATATAAAGCCGGGGGCATTCCGTTTGGCTTCTTTTTGGTGACCGATTATAAAAACGATACCCGATTAAATTTTTATATCGGAGGCCAAGTGGCCGCCTCAGCCGACCAGGCTCTGGAAATGCTGTTTCAGGTCGGGTTCTACAACGGAATTCAACAGGCTTCCGAGCTGGAAAAATGGGGTATGACGGCGGGGATCGGGATAAACCCCTCCATGCTCTGGAAGGCTGCTGCTGCACCTTCCACAGGTGGGGCTTCGATGGCTGCACCGATTGACCTATCCGCCGGCATTGATTGGGCAATCAACCCAAAAAAATTCTTCTCAAATCAAATCCGGACTTCCGTTCAGGGGATCTTACTCAGCGGTGGAGTATCGATAAGTTACGCTCCAGGGGGACCGGGAGAAATGCTTCAGATCGGTGCTACCTATGCGGGACATTAAGCGATAAGAGAACCTTTTTTTGGCAGCCGGATTGTTTGAGAAAGGATCCGGCTGTCACACCCCTCAAAAGAACTAGATAACCGTCCATTTCATCGTTTTTTCTCTCCTCGTAGCCTTCTTTTTCCAATACTCGTTATCGTCCTTCGGTTGTTTACCCAATCCGGGCACCGGTATCATCCGTGGTCATAAAATTCTTATGAGAAATTGAACCAACTACCCCATCAATACGACTCATCTACCATCAACCTTACTCGAACATATCCACATCTAGCCATACAAAGGAATTCCCTTATGTCCTTCTCTCGCGCAACAAAATTTCTTGGCATTGTCTTAGCCTGGGTACTCGTCAGTCCAATAGTCCCGGTACAAGCATCTGAGAACCCTCAACGCATCATGCCCGTGACCATTGAGAAATCCCTCCAATTTGAGGGACCGGAAGGCAAAAAAGTCCTCGTCCCTCCGGGGACCTACACCGTCAACACCAGTGATTACGAAATTACCTTAGAAAGTCAGGATGGCCAAACCTTTGCCCTCGATGCGACGGAAGAAGAGAATATCACCAAGGTTCCCTTTCCCATTGCCATGATTCAGGCCGGCACGGATTTGGACCTCCCCGACCATGATTTGCTCATGATCGTGTACCCGAACGGCCATACTCTCCAAGCCATGGGTGTTGAACCTCAAATTGTGTCACGGGCCATTCCCGAAAACATTGAGGAGTTTTTAGACTACACGGATCCTGATATCGTCACCCTCAAACAATCTGCCTATTTCACCGGTCCGGATGGCAGCCCTGTCCTCGTAGAAGCCGGTGATTACAAAACAGAAGCAGCCCAAGAGTGGATCCGTCTTACCCCTGGGAATAATCCCCAGGATGCTCTGCTCCTGGAAGCAACGCACGGAACCCACGATACCGGGATCCAGGACCCCTTGGCCCTTTCCCTCCCGGGAGGGGTCATCCATGAGCTGGATGTCCACCAAGTCATGCTCTTGTTACCCACTGGCGAAACCTTCGAGGCCATCGGCTCCTATAGTGGCATCAAAACGCGCGGGTTCTGGCCGTGGCAGAAGAAATCGCCAAAAAAGAAGAAAAGGCGAGCCAAACGGGTCAAGAGAAAAAGATTCAATTTGTTTAAAGCGGTAGGGAATGAATTCAAGAAGGCCACGCGAAACCCTGTCGTCAAGAAAATCGGTCAAGAGCTCAAAAAAGGCGTAAAAACCGGGGAGAAGATCGGAAAAGGGATCCAAAAAGGCGTAAAGACTGGAGTAAAAGCCGGCTGGAAATCATCCAAATGGGCCCTTGCTCAGGCGAAAAAAGGCGTGGAAAAAGGCTCCAAGGCGGTGATGACAGGTGTCAAATGGGTCGGCAAACAGGGATCGGTGGTGGCTTGTAAAACCACCCTGGGACTCATGAAAGCCGGGAAAGGGGTCGGCGACTTCATGAAAAACATGGTCGCTAAGGCCACCGGCAACCGAAAACGCATGAAAGAAAAATTCAAAAAAGATTCCAAATTCAAGAATGAAATCATGGCAAAAATCCAAAAAGGGGCAGGCCCCTACAAGCAGGTCATGAATGAGTTAAGCCGGATCCAGAAAAAGATGAATGATCCGCGCAACAAAAAGAAGCTCGATTCCGTTTTCAGCCCAAAACACTTCTGTAAAGATTCCATTCCAACGATGGAAACGAAGCTCAAAAGATTGGGATTTGCCCCCAACTTTGCGTTAGTCCGAAGCCGAGGCTTCGATGAATTTCTTGAACGTTTTTTCATTGGGTATCAAGTCACGCTAGATGTCGGCCTTGGACTGGGTATCGTCGGAGGGACCTATGGAGTGACGAATTTTAAAGGAAACGGTGGAAGGTTTTGGTTTTTGGGCGCCCAAGGAGGAATCGTTGCCGGTGGGGGGGGATCCGTACAAATCGTATTTTATCCCTCAGTTGATTTGGAGTCCTTCTCTGGTGGCGGTTGGGGAGTTGGGGGATCAATCGGGAAAGTAGCGACCTTCAATTTAGATGTGATGTTTGATGAGCATTTCAAAAAATTTCAAGGGTTTGGTGTAGGGGGCGGAGGTGGGTTAGGGCCCGCCAAAATGTGGGGGGATGTTGCCGTTAGCTGGGATTATTCCTGGGGACCCATGGAATAAGAAGGGCGTCAATCTTTACAGAGAAATGAATCTTCTTGAATTTTTACCTTGGAAAAATGAAACGGATTTTTTTTCGCCCACGAGTTTAAAAAAAGGAATCCCCCCTCATGTCACATTCTCTCTTCATTAAATTCCTGAGCGTCGTCCTCGCCTGGACCCTCTGTACTCCACTCCTGTCCGTCCAGGCAGAAGCACCCCATGAAGCGATGTTCGTCACCCTGCAACAACCTCTGGAGTTCTTGAATCCTGAGGGTGACGAAATCCTTGTTCCGGCCGGAACGTTTACCGTCAAACCCGAATCCCGCCAACTCATCCTAGAAATGAAAGAGGGTTCTTCCCTAACCCTTTCCGCGACTCAAGGGGTTCACTCGATTGACGTACCCTTCCCGATGGCAGTGCTTAATCCCGGGGAGGAGGCCGGATTAGCTGACTCAGACTTATTAGTGGTCATGTATCCGGATGGTCAAACGCTACAAGCCGTCGGCGATAGGGTTCAAATCGCTTCTCGTGGCATATCCGACATGAATGAGCAAAGTGAAAACCTTACGGATCCGTCTATCATCACCCTAGACGAGCCTGTGTATTTCACCGCCCCCGACGGAAGTCCCATCGTGGTCCAACCAGGCTCCTATACGGTGGAAGCCGCTCAGTCATGGATTCGTTTAATTCCCGGCGAGGATCGACAACAGGCCCTGCTACTTCAAGCCGAGCAGGAGACACACGAGACCGGGGTTCAAAATCTACTCGCCCTTTCACTCCCAGGGGGAATGGATCAGGAACTCGATGTCCATCAAATCGTGCTCATGCTCCCAACTGGGGAGAGCCTGGAAGCCACGGGTTCCTATAGCGGCATTCAAAAGCGAGGGCTCAAATTTAAGAAAAAAAAGACGCGCTCCAAGAAAAAACGAAGAGGGACATATTTCAAGAAGTTTCGGAAAAAAGTTAATCGGGCCACTACCCAATATCGGAAAGATCCCAGGGGTGCTCGCCAATGGGCCCTCAAACAAGCCAAATCGCGTGCCCAGAAAGTTGGGCAAAAAGTCAGACAGGGGATGAAATATCTCAAAGAAGACCCGAAATTCGCCTCCTGTTACGCGGCTCTTTGGTCGGCAAGGAAAGCGGCATGGGCAGCCAGTGAAGGCACCAAACTACTTGTTGAGCACCTAAAAAACCCCGAGTGGAAAAGAAAACTCGAAGAAAAAGCGATGGCATTCATTCAAAGTCACCAGGGAAAAGGGGTCATTAAAGCCATGTTTGACGCGGGGGTGATCCTTGCACATGAACGAAACCGCAAGTTGTGGAATAATCTGACTAATCCCAACCATACCTGCCAGCAATCATTTAAGGCCACTATTAAGGAAGTCGGTCGTCAAATCGGGCCACAGCTGGCCGCCATGCATACCAGCTCAAACTCTGAAGTCCGTTCCAGAAGTGCTCGGACATACCAACTCCTTGGGGCCACCGTAGGAGGCCAATTTGCTGCAGCCAAAATTGCTGGAGGTGAATTCGGGGCCGGTATCGGTTGGGGTTTTGATGGAAGTAAAGAAAAATATGTGTTTGCCGGTGGCTGGGTCGGAACGGACGCGGGTGTGGCCGGTGCTCTCCAAATCGGGTATTGGGCGAGCATCGTCGATGCAGGGGATAAATACAAGAAAGGAGAGTATATAAAGGGCATTAAGGGATGGTTTATCGGGGGCGGTGTAGCCAGTAGAGATATCTCCGCATTCCTCCAGCCTGGAGCTAAATTCCGAGCAAAAATTCCTATTGAATTTGGGTTGGATTTTTTCTGGTCACCGTCAGAATTAGAGCGACTGTTCAAGGGACAACCCGTGAATCTCTGGCCGACGGGAGTGGCCTTGAATTTCATCAAAGGGGCAACCGCCAAAAGCACGGTCGATAAGCTCCCCGAAGGTCTTGTGTCGATACCCACCCTTTCGTTCCAGACTGGGGCTACCGGGTTATGGTCTGAGATTAAGCAATTTCCCCGGAATTTAAATAGGAGGCGCCGATGAACCACTTAAAATCAATCGCTTTTTGCAGCCCTCTTTTTTTGCTATAGACCTTTAACTCATGCTTTCTCGATTCCACACTGCTGATCAAAGCCAGACCATTCAAGAACGGTATGTCGCCCCGTCCAAGGGTAAGAACTCCTCGCGTCAATTGGTCATGGCGTTATTGGCATTCGATTGGCAGCCGTTGTTCGCAAAACCTGCGATTGTCAGGGCAAAAAGTTTGACTTTTTATGACGAATAAAATTAGGGTCGATGAATGATGCGAATGTGAACACCGTCGCCCTATTCATTGTTCCTCTTATTTCCCTCTCAATAAAAGGAGCCTATCATGAAAGCGTCATCGAGCCTTTTCACTGCTTTCGTCCTCACATGTTTTTTCACAAGCATGGTCGGAGCCGCTCCCCCAGGCAAACCCCCAGGCCAATCTCAGCGCCAAGACGTGGAAAGAGTCCCCGAAAAAAAACTCAATGCAAAGCAAAAGAGCAGATTGGCGAAAATTCGTGGCCAGAAAGAAAACAGGCGTGTTGGCGCGGTCCACTTCAAAAAGGGATTTTTACTCGACAAAAGGGGACCGAAGGACAAAGTCCGGTTTAATCTTTTCCCCGACACGTCGGTCGAAATGCCAACCCGAAGGGTGGGGAAAATGGGGAAATCCAACATTTGGGAAGGCGGCAATCCTGGGAGCGATACGCATGCCACCATGGTATTTGGAGACGAGGGCGTGATGATCGGGACCATTCGCAACAAGGGCAAGCTCTTTCGTGTGCGTCCCATGGAGACGCAAGGACTCCACTCCGTCCAAGAGGTGAATGAAGGCGCCTTAATCGAACATGGAGATAAGCTTCCGGAGGGCGGCGGAAAGAAATCGGAAAAAGGAGAGCCTAAAGGCCCGCCAATGAAAAAAGGTTCGTTGGAAGGCCATCCGGGGCATCAGGAGCACCCCGATATCGTCGCGACCGGTTATAACGGCCAAATGACGACCATTCGGGTCCTGGTGGCATATACCCCGAAGGTCCAGGCGAAATACTTATATAACTTTGGATTTTTCACGTACAATGGGTTACCCAGCCTAGTCAATCTGGCCATAACGGAATCGAATCAAGCGTTTCAAAACACCTACCCCCTGAACGGATGGTATAGGATCCAGCTCCAACTCGCCGGCATGGTTAAGGTCAACTATAATGAAACATCCAGTTTCAGCACCGACCTTAACCGGCTTCGAGGAACCTCCGACGGGTATATGGACAACATTCATGCCCTTCGAAACAGCTACAAAGCCGACGTGGTTGTGTTACTTCGATCCTCAGGACAATATTGTGGTCTTGGGTACCTATATGCTTCATCCTCCAGGGCATTTAGCGTGACGGCTGAAAACTGCGCGACCGGTTATTATTCCTTCGCCCACGAGATCGGCCACAATGTCGGGCTGCACCACGACAAGGCCGTCGCCAGTAATCCTTACTTCTCATACGGGCACGGGTTTGTGTCCAATACGACAGGCGGGACGTATAATGGTCCCTACCGGACCATTATGGCCTACGGCAATGCCTGCGGTGGCTGCCCCCGGAGACAAATCTATTCGTCCAAGTATGCCTATGCCACACCGGTCCGTCCGGGCACCAATACGGCAAACAACGAAGCTGTCTGGCGGGTGAGAGGTGACACGGTTGCCCGATTCCGTTAAGCGTACGATTCCATAAGGAGTATGATGCCCTTGTCGCGCGGCTCACAGGCCGCGCGACAACACGCACCTCGTCAACGCCTATTCAACATAGTGCCCTAACCAACCCGGCCGGTAACTCTACGAAGAGGAGAAGCTTCTTAGCATGTTCCGTCTTCAGTCAGTGGGGATGATCGCCTTCTTGGTAATCTTCGTCGGCTGTCAGGATCATACACGGTCGACCATAGACAACCCCCATTTATATCCAGCGATGAACAATCTTTTCGAGATCGTACCTCAAGACCGGATCCAACTGTCTCCTTCGCAGATTGAGATGCTCCGGTCCTTACGAACCCAAAGAGAAGTGACTCGAGTCAATCTGGCTCGTGTTCGATACCCGCTCGCGGAGCGAGCTAACCCTCAGGACCAGATCACCATGAATCTGTTTCCTGATGTGATCGCTGAGCTGAGCTTTCGCAGCATCGAACGGCAATCAAACACCGACTACACCTGGAATGGAGGAGATCCACTCGGAGAACCCCGTGCCACGATCATGGTGAACCAGGGAATACTCTTCGGAAGCATTCACATCGGCAGAAAGTTGTATCAAATCAGGCCTCTTGATCGTGCACTCTACGTCCTCATGGAAATCGACCAATCCAGACTTCCTCAAGAGCTTCCCCCAGCGCTTTCCGAGGAACCTCCACTTGGGCTTCCTTCTCAGCTTCCCCCAGAACCTCCCCCAGAGTCTGACGATCGGGAACGGTAAGTCCTGGCCGATCAACTATTGGGCGGTGCCAATTTTCTCAAGCAAAACTCCACAGGACTTCATGCAAGGAGGAAAGTCACGATGACTCTACACCCATGGACATACCCCTCGACTCATGCTCTGGGCGACCGTGTAATGCCTGTCTTAATAAGGTGTAGGGAGAAGGAAGATCAGGACCAAGAATTCTGGCCTGCCAAGACGGGACCATGGTTTCGAGCAAGAGAAACAGAGCCAGACCTTGTTCATGCGACCAGTTGGATTCACGCCACTGGAATACCCGTGGATTCTTGTCAAAGCCCGCCCCCGTTTCTGCCAGCCGAAACGCGAGCCAGGTCCCTAGACCTTCCATATTGAGGAACATATCCTCGAGTTCTGCGTAGACAGCATCCGTCTCAGTGAAATACCGTCGTCTGCGTTCATCAACCAATGCGAGAGCACTTGAGACCAACAAACGACGCCGTTCGGGATTCGTGGCTGCTACGGCCTGATAAAAGAGGTCGGTTTCTTTCCGATAAGAATCCTCGAACCCGTCGACATCTTGAAACTGCTGCTCGATAATATCGTCGTCGATTCTTTCCGGAAGAATATAGCGATTTGCAAGGCCGTTAATCCGGTTGGAGATCAGCCCTAACTGCCTGGTATGGACAATTTCGTGACTGAGAAGTCCGAAGAGCATGTAATCAAGATTCGGATCTTCGGCAACTTTGGCATCTTGATGCCATACATCCGGTGCCGCCAGGACGACATAGGCTTGTCGACCCCGATCAAACAACGCGGCCTGCGCCATCGCACTCACTCTTACAGGCTTGCCATCGGGCAGGATCACCGTCCCATCGTGGGCCACAACAAATGTCCGCACCCGCTCCCCCTGGAAGGTCAGAGGAAGATTCCTAGGCTGAGCATCGAAATTTTTATTCGGCCCGGGAACCAGATGCCAGGCACAGGAAGAGTCGAGGTACACGATCCACGGAAGCGGCTTGGGATCAATGCCCAACAGGTTCCGGCTCGTTTCTTCCCAACCATCCAGTGCCTTCTGGAGAAAATTGGCGTTATCCTCGGAAAGTTCACAAATGGAAGGAGGAATGGATTGAGCATGAAGTACACTAAAAGAGGGAGAGACAAAAAATGTCAGACACAATACCACTCTTAGCGTAACCGTTCGCCTCATTCGCCTAGACAATTCTGACTAAAGGGAGTCACACCGTCAACAATCCTTTCGCCCCGATGGCTTCACCTCTAAGGACTTTGGCACATGGAAGCCTGAAAACCAATAGTGATTGTGTCCAAACCGGCGGTTCTCTCTTTTCTCTCCCTTCTTTAATCGGGAATTCCCCATCATCACGTCGGCAACATCCGGAACACGACCTGAAAGCCGGGTCGTTCTAATTGCTCCTTGCCCAACAAGTAGCCTTTTCGCTCCTGTACCCTTCCAGGACCCGGGGGGATATTCCGGGTTGCTGAAATTCATGTCTACCCGTTTCCCGTTCATTTTCTGATAGCCCGGCTTTACCTGCTTGAGGGACGCTTGACCTTTTCTGTCGAATTCATGCACTGTTGGACCTACGCAATCAGGACGCATTCGTTGGAAACCTCGTCTCCTGAGGACTATGAACTGTGAACGATTCATTGGTTCGAAAATATCACGATGCACTGGTTGACCTCACCACCTCCCAAGTCATCCAAGGAGGAGACCGTCATACCGCCTTCGCGAAGATCTCAGAGGTCACGGCCCACACCCTGGATGTGGAACGAGTCGGCATCTGGCTCTTTGATCCCACCCACACCCGGTTAACCTGTGCCGATTTATACGCACGAAGCACACAGAGCCATTCCTCCGGACTCGAACTGACGGCAGCCGACTACCCCCAATACTTCCAAGCCCTTCAGCAGGTCCACCCCATCGATGCGACCGACGTCAAAACAGATGTCCGGACCAACGAATTCTGGGAATCCTATTGTCAGCCCCTCGAGATTAGCTCGTTACTTGACGTCCCCGTACGAATGAAAGGGGAAATCGTCGGAGTGGTCTGCCATGAACAAGTCGGGCCACAGCGAGAATGGGATCTCGAGGAGATTCATTTTGCTCGAACCATCACCAACTTTGTAGCCTTGGCATTGGAATCCCTGGAACGGGGACGTATGGAAAGTGCGCTCAGAGAGAGCGAAGAACGAACCCGATTGATCGTGGAAAACGCCTTAGATGCCGTGATCACCATGGATATGGCCGGCCATATAACAGGGTGGAACCCCAAAGCCGAAAAGATCTTTGGGTGGTCACCGGAGGAAGCGTTGGGTCGTCCGCTGGTTTCGCTCATCGTACCCCAACAATTTCGCGAGGCCCACAATTCCGGACTAGAAAATTTTCGGAAAACTGGCGAGGGTGTTGTCCTGAATAAACGCCTGGAAATTTCGGCCCTCCATCGGGATGGACACGAATTTCCGGTTGAATTGGCGATTTCACCCATACAGTCTCAAGCCGGGGTAACCTTCAGCGCATTCATTCGAAACATCACCGACAGAAAACAGACTGAAGATGCAGTGAAAAACGTCGCCAAATTTCCCGATGAGAATCCAAGCCCGGTTCTTCGAGTTTCCCAGGACGGGCTCATCCTGTATGCCAACCCGGCCAGTGCTCGCCTCCTGTCTACTTGGAAGACTCGGGTGAACGAAGCTGTGCCCTTGAACATCAAACGTTTCGTACAAAGCACCCTTGGCATGAAGTCCAGTCAGGAAATCGAAGTCGACTGCCATGAGGACATTTATTCATTAGTCGTCGCCCCCATCCCTGACGAAGCCTACGTCAACATGTACGGTCGAAACGTGACAGCCAGAAGAAAAGCCGAACGAGCCATGCTTGAAGCCAAAGAAACCGCAGAATTGGCCAATCGGGCCAAGAGTGACTTCTTAGCCACGATGAGTCACGAATTACGAACTCCGCTCACGGGGATTTTAGGATATGCCCAATTATTGAAAAACGATACCGACATCGCCGACAAACATCGGAATGGTCTTGCGGTCATTGAAAACTCCGCCGATCATCTCCTCAGTCTCATCAACGAAATTCTAGATCTGTCCCGCATAGAAGCGGGCAGTCTCGAGCTGCATGTCGAACCGATTAATTTGTCACGACACCTGGATACCCTCAGCAGCATCATGCGGGCTCGTGCCGAAGATAAGCATTTATCCTTTACCTTTGAATGTCTGTCTGAACTGCCCCCACTCGTCTTGGGTGATGAACGTCGGCTTCGGCAAGTTCTGATTAATCTTCTGGACAATGCGATTAAATACACCAAAGAAGGTGGATTGGCTCTGAAGGTGGGCTACCACGAAGATTCCATACGATTCTTGGTCGAAGATACCGGGATGGGCATCCGCTCGGAGGATCTAGAAGCCATTTTCAAAAGTTTTCAGCGCGTCCACGACCGAAAACTTGGCGTTGAAGGAACCGGATTGGGGTTAGCCATCAGCCAAAAGCTGGTCTCCCTCATGGGAGGAGTGTTGCAAGTCAAAAGTTCGGTCGGGGAAGGCAGTCAATTTTGGTTTGATTTGCATCTCCCCCCGGTGGAAGGGAAAGGGGAACAGGCCCCGGAATTGGAGCCAAAAGTGGTGGCCGTCAAAGGCCAGCGGCGGAAAATCCTGGTCGTGGACGATAAGCTCGATAATCGCATGTTCCTGAAAGACCTTCTGAGTCCTTTAGGGTTTGAAATCATGGAGGCACGGGATGGAGAGGAAGGGGTCGGACAAGCTCTGGCTTTTCGACCGGACGTCATTTTGATGGATTTACGCATGCCTAATATGGATGGGCTGGAAGCCACCAGAAAAATCCGACAGCTCCCGGAATTACAACAAGTCATGATCATCGCCATTTCCGCGAGTTCGTTCGAACATAACCGGCAGGAATGTCTGGATGCCGGAACTGACGATTTCCTCTCCAAGCCCTTCCGCATCATCAAACTGTTGGAATTGCTCCGAGATCATCTGCAACTGGAACTGATATTCGATACCCGACAACCTGAGTCCCCCGCACCCAGGTCTTCAAGCCAGGGCCTCGCACCAACAGTTCACGTTCCTCCCATGGATTTGTTGCTGCCGCTTCTGGAACTCGCCAAGCGGGGAGATATTAAAAACGTGGTCGCCAAAATAGAAGACCTTGCCCAGACGCCCGACTTTCATCCGTTCACCGCAAAGATTCTTCCGATGGCTAAGAACTTCCAGGTGACCAAGCTGTGCACCTACTTACAATCGGTCATGCCTTCTCATGAAAACGACCTGGAATCGTAATCCCGTCATTCTGATGGTTGATGATACGCCCGCCAATCTGGGTGTCTTATCCGAGCTGCTCGGAAAAGATGGGTATGATGTCCTAGTGGCAGAAGATGGTGAAAGTGCGATTGAACGGGCGAAATATGCACAACCTGATCTGATTCTGTTGGACATTTTGATGCCGAATCTTGATGGGTTTGCGACATGCAAGCGATTGAAAAGCTCAAAAGACACCGAAGAGATCCCCATCATCTTCATGACCGCCCTGACCAGTACCGAGGAAAAAATCCAGGGCTTCGAGCTTGGGGCGGTGGACTACATCACCAAACCCTTTCAACAGGAAGAGGTTCGAGCGAGGGTCCGGACCCACCTCAACCTGGTTCATTATCAGCGAGAATTAAAGGAACAGAATCAAAAACTTCAGGAGGAAATTGAGTCACATCGTCGGACGCAAGCCACCGTTCAATACCTGAATGCTGAGCTTCAATCGGCTCAAGCCTTTGGACAAGTCATTGGAAAGAGCCGCGCCTTTGGAGAACTTCGCGAACAAATCGAACAAATCGCCGGCACCGACTGTACCGCCCTCATCATTGGAGAGACGGGAACCGGAAAAGAATTAATCGCGAGAGCCATTCACGACCAGAGCCCCCGTTCCCAAAAACCCCTGATCAAGGTGAACTGTGCTTCAATACCTAAAGACTTATTTGAAAGTGAGTTTTTTGGTCATGAAAAAGGCGCTTTTACGGGAGCTTCAGTGAGACGAATCGGACGATTTGAGTTGGCTGACGGAGGGACGTTGTTTTTGGACGAAATGGGAGAACTCCCCCTAGATATTCAAGCCAAATTGTTGCGCGTTCTTCAGGAACAGGAATTTGAACGGGTCGGAGGGCAAACGACTCAGAAGGTCGACGTCCGCATCATCGCGGCCACCAACCGGGAATTGCAGGAAGAAGTCGCCCAACAACGATTCCGTGAAGATTTATTCTATCGCCTTAATGTGTTCCCCATTCACATTCCTCCCTTACGTGAACGGAGAGAAGATATCCCCCTTCTCATCCAGCATTTCATTCAAACCTTCTCCCAAAAATACGGAAAGCCGGTGGAAGGGGCCCAAGAGGCAACGTTAAAGGAACTGCGGGAGTACCATTGGCCGGGAAATATTCGAGAGCTGGAAAATATCATTGAACGGGCGGTCATTGTCTCCAAGAGCAATTGGTTGGAAATTGGCAATTGGCTGCCCACCCCGATACCCCGACCAGTGAGGACAGAAGCCAACCATTCAGCCCCTCCCTCATCCGCGACTGAATCCACCAAAGAACCCTCTAACCCTCTTGCCTCAACCATGGAAGAAGTGGAACGCCAACACATTTTAAAGGTCTTGGATTCGGTCAATTGGCGAGTCAGTGGCAATGGTGGTGCGGCTCAAATCTTGGGCCTCAACCGAACTACGCTGGAGGCTCGTATGAAAAAGTTAGGGATTTCTCGAAAAAAATAGGTATCCCCTTTCTTTCTCAAAATACGTTTCCCGACACATTTTCCCCTTCCTTGCCTTTGACTAACCATTTTTCAACCATTCATTGAAAACCAGATTCCAGGATCTGTTCAAAGAATATGTCCCATCCGACACACGAATCATCATCCTTTATCGACTATTTGTCCTTCTTCCAACCATCTTCATGAAAAGAACCGACGTCATGAAAAGCCGAAAATCCCTTTGCAATGAATGTTTTCATGAGCTTGTCCGTTTTCGATGACCATTTCAGCCCTCTACTAAGTCAATTCTTGGCACTACTATTGCTTAATTTTTAAAATGCCCTGTTTTTTAGCAAAAATGCGTCATTTCTGAGGATTAAATCGCACACATTGAGGACTTAAACAAACAAACCAATGTTTTCTTAATGTTATGAGGGATTCATCCATTATGGTCGAACACACAACAAAGAAATCGCCCACGCTTCTGCCAAGCTGGTGGCATAGAGGACCGGCTGGGTTGGTTGAAGAATGGGAAACCAGGGTCTCACAAGAGGAAATCACCCGTCGCCAAAAGCGTCGGCAGTCTGGCTCGGGGAAATCACGCAATACACAGGCTGAGAGACCTCAAAGCCGAACCTGAGTTCTAAGGGCTCATCCTCGCACCTGCTTACCTTAAGCCAATAGCACACCCGTTCCTCGTAAATTTCCCTCCCAGGGCGAACCTTTAGCCAAAGCTCTATTAGTTTTTTCTGCCAATATTTGCGCAATTTGGTTGGCCAAACTCTGAATATTCCCTGAATATCTTGGGAGAAAAATTAATTTCACCTTAAATTTCAATATGTTAAACATCAAAAGCCCTATTCATTCAAAGTGGCATTCCCCTTGCTCCCTATTTTGTTAACTAACTCTACAACACCATACTTCAGGGGGGGGAAATGACAATGGGACACCCTTACAACACCTCTTCACTACTCGATCGAAACGGCCGAGTTCGTTATATAGGCTTGTGGATTGGGATATTCGTCCTTATCAACGGTTTGCATGTTGGATGTGCCACGACCGACAGATGGAGCGATAGAGAAAACATGGAGAGCCCCTTTCTCACTCAGGCCTACGAAGGGAACACCCTACGAACCAATGCATTAGGGCAGGTCGGCTCATTGTCTCATTCCCAAAATGGGTTGAGGCAAATTCCTTCCACACCCCAATGGGTCACCCGGCTCTTGGAAGATCCAAGTGCCCCTTAAGACCTCTTCAATCGGCAGAGTGATTTTTCGGGATAAAGAAAATGCTTTCAGATGTTTCGGGGTATGGCTGGAGAGCAATGTAAAATTGAGTAGGGAAAGGCTGGCGGAATGTTATTTGAACAGGATGGCCGATCAATCAGAAACTTCTGTCATGATCAAACTTTTTGATCCGTATTTTCTTGTTCCTCAGCAGCCTCGGCGGCTTTGGAAGGATCCAGGGTTCGCATCACCTCACCCACACAGTTGAAAGGAAAGCCCCCGCGTCTGGCATGTTCACGAAGTAAATCTTCGTTCTCGGCTTCGTACACACAGTACATTCGATTTTCCATGATGAAAGTATTGATCCACTCGATACCGGGCCCCATTTCAGCCAAAATATCGCAGGATGTCTTGGCAATTCCCTGTAGATCTTTTTCAGTGAGTTTCCCGGCACCAGGGAAGAAACGTTCAATGATGTATTGTTTCATCGAAAATTTCCTTTTGATTCTCCGGCATCTCTCATACGGTACCTTGCCAATGGCCTGATTATTTTGACCGGCCACTCGCAATGAAATCGGACGCCTACAGATTCTGGGTGATTCCTCTTTCCCTGTCAAGCAAAAAAACTCCCCGTCCTTCCTCATCGATCATTCCCATTGGCTGATCCCCCGGGTCAAGCATGTGCTTCCTCAGACCCCCACAGAAGCCATAGCGCATACTGATCTATCTATCCCCATTACATTGCTCAAACTTTGGCATTTTGCCAAAAAATTTGCATCGACCTTCTTGACCTTCTCATATGAGGCCCCGCTCGCACGAAAGGGCAATGAAGAACGATCAAAATTTTTCAGAAGAAAAACAACCAGTTAAAAAAATAAACACCATCTCCTGCAAGTTGGCATTCAGGTTGCTCTATGTACTCAACATGAACCGACACGAGCAAACACACACAAACCAAATACGAACGCTGCTCATGTCTAAACAAATTACAAATTTTTTTTACACACACAAGGAGGCATCCCATGAACAATCAACACACATCCAAACTTTCCATGTTGGCAACTTTCGTAGGCGGATTACTTTTGGCCACGAACGTTTCGGCTGCGATCGATAATTCCCCTTCTTTGAAATTGGATGAGAACATTTATTTCCAAACGCCTAATGGAGAACCTACACTTGTCCAATCCGGCAGCTATGACGTACAAACCGCCGTCTTCAAACACCCAGGCAATCCGGATCAAACGCTCGAAGAAGCGTGGATTCGTTTGACCCCTGAAGGCGGCAGTGGAGTTGACACCATCTTAATTCAGGCCAAAGTGGCAAGCCACGAGGATCATGTGACGCAATCGGAAGCCTACATTCTCCCGACTCCGGACAACAGCCAAGGCATGCAATCCTTAATGCTATGGACACCGGATGGCCGAGCCTATGAAGCCGTAGGCTCAAAGACGGGCATCTTTACTCGTGGGATCGGGAGTTGGGTCAAGAAAGCTGGAGGAGCCATCAAAGGTGCGGCGAAAAAAACGTACCGGGTGGGAAAAGGTACCTACGGCAAAGCCAAACGGGTCGGCAAACGCGTCTATAAAGGGACAAGACGGGTGGCTGGCAAGGCCATGAAATTGTACAACTTCGTTTCCAACTTGGACGGTCCGGCCAACATGATCTGCAAAAAGGCCCCATCTCAAATGCGGGGAGCTTGCACCACCGCGGTGAAGCGAGCCCTCAGCAAAGTCACCTTATAACGTTTCGATTGTTTACATTCTCCGCGCTCATTTCCGGGCGTTGCCTGAGGAAAACGAGAGGCTCCCAGCAGGAGCCTCTCGTTTTTTCAATCCACGGATCCACACCTCCACCTTCCCTTCCTGCAGTTTCCTTCTATTGAACTCCTGAGGTATGATTCTTCGTCATGCTCTTCCGGGCGGTTGTCATTGCGGAATTAGAGGGCAATCCCGTAAGGTATCGCTGATAGGGCCTGTTTGAACAGACGACTTTCAATTTACACCAGGGTATGAATGTGAACGGCCGGATTACCCCATCTCTCACATGTCTTCTCATTTTCCTCTTCTTCCTTTTCCCTTCTCCTCTCCTGGCCGGAAAGCCTAACGTCGTCCTCAGTCAGGCACTGAACTTCCATGGAATCGATGGGAAACCCGTCGCACTCAGTCCTGGCAAGTACTTGATCGAACAGGCTGGCCCTACCCAAATGCGAGTCATCAAGGCTGAAGACAAAAGTGAGTTTCTCATTCAGGCTCAGTCATTAACGCATGAACAATATGAGTTATTTGCCCCAATGGCATTCACACGCCCTCGAAAAAACAAAGAGTTTTTAATAGAGCTTTTTTTACCCGGAGGAATTCGCCTAGAGGCCCGCGGCAGCTCAAAAACATTGTCCTCGAACCAGGAAAATGTCTCTCTCCCCTCCGAATCGGATACCCTCGCAGATCCACCGTTTGTCCCCCCCAAGACAATCGAGGCTTCTCCCGACCCACAGGTTCCTGAAGACGTGGCGATCACTCCTCCGGTTATCACAACTCCTGAAGCGCCCCCTGAACCGGAAATGGTGACAAGCCTACCTTCAGATCCGGATCTCCCCTCAGAAGAGGGGACGAATATTGAAACGCAAGGCACACCTGATCCCGAACCTCCCACAGTACCGAGTTTCAACCCGAGCACGACCCCAGACCCTGAACCTCCCGCTCTACCAAAGCCGACCGAACAGGATCCTACAGAAGTCCAGGAATCAAGCCAGGAAGTTCCGGTACCACCTCAGAGTCTCCCAACAATCTCTTATCAAGCTCCCTCTGAAAGAAAACCCGGATTACGAATCGATGCCGTGAGTCGAGACGATGAATTTCCCAGCATTTATGTGTTGGCTCCGGATCACGTCGGCCTCACGAGCCAAGAATACCCCATCTTATACTGGTGCCTCACACAAGAAACACAATACCCTTTGGATGTGATGATCTCCGAAGAAGACAATCTCAATGTCCTTCTGGATGTGCGACTCCTTCCACCACTTCAATCCGGCATCCATGAATTTCGCCTGGAAGACTACGGCATTAGCCTCCTCCCCGGGGTATCCTACCGATGGACCGTCAGACTCGTGGCCTCACAATCTCCGGTGAATCTCACTGCCAGCGGGGTCATCCAAAGAAAAGACTCACCCGATCTCAGCTCATCAACATTTGCTTCATCCCTTCCGTATTCTCCAGAAGGCTTTGCCCAAAAAGGCTTGTGGTATGATGCGTTTTCGGCGGTTTCACAACTCCTCCAGGAAAACCCCTCTCATTCTGAATTCTCCGCACAACGCAGCTCCCTACTGGATCAAGTCGGACTCGAAAACGTCACGAGACTCTTGCCGCAAATCGCCTCCCACTAAACATCCTCAATTTTCCCTTCCTCCCCGTATTTTGTATGGTTCCAGATACACCATGCATCTGTTTCCTTAACCTCACACGTAAGCATGTTTGCACTCATAGGGTTGAGAATGTGGTAGACACCCCCGGGCCAGAGTAACGAGCTCCACCGGATCCAACACCTCCTCCTCCATGCAAAAGGGAGAATCTCCGTATCGGGTGAACCGAAGACAATCCGTTAAATTGGATTTATTCGACCTACGAATGTAGTCAATTTTACGTAATTTTAACGTTTAATGCTCTGAAATGGTTCACAATTTTTGCTGGGCAGAGTTACACTGCGACCATCCCCTCACATTCATTCAGACTCTGGACGATATCGTCTCAACAAACTCTAAACACATTACATTCCAGAACTTCGATTGAACTCATGACAGAAAAGATGCGACTTACTGAGAAAAGGGGAGACAAAACCTTCGGAATAACGATGAAAGATAGTTTGCTCCTTAAAATATTCAGGAATACATCGTGGCTAGGGGAGGCTCGCATGAAACCAGAATGGAACTTCAAGAATGAACTCATCAGATTGATCAGTGTCGGCTCTCTGTTTCTTTTCCTGTTCTGGGGATGCACCACCCCGTCAACCCCAAAAAACTCTCAAACCACAATGACCGATCCTCCCGCTCAAGAAGTCGAATCCGGCGAAGACTCTCCCATGCAAGGCACGGCCTCCGGTGCACCGGAGGATTGCGTGGAAAATGACGAACGAGGTGCCTGCCACATCACCACGCGATCGGGTTTTCTCCCGGAAAAATTGAGGAGCGAACAATTTCGAGATCGGTGTTTGCGACCGGCGAACGGCAGTACGGCGGAAAATTGGGAAGTGATTCTGTCGACCTGCGTCAATAGTAAAAGCCGGTTTTGGCAACAAAAACGGGGAGCCTTGGGGAAGGGGTTTAGACTGGAGAATCTTAACTCCGGAAAATGTATCGAACGAGTTGGGGATCGTCTCCTACAACGGACCTGTGCCAGGGGAGGACCAGCCGCAGCCAATCAGACTTGGGCCTTCGTCCCCACACCCCCATCAGGATCTGGAGACTTCCTCAAGCCTTGGACTCCTCAAGGAGGGTGTGTTCTTGCCATTAATCCAGCCCGAGTACGATTAGGCAATTGTCAAAATGATCCGGACCGGCGATGGTATCAGTCTGCCTTTTGATGCATTCACAGACATCCTGTTTTTTTCAGATTACGATGCCAGCCCGATCGATGAGGAGCGCATTCCCACACAATACATGCCGTATTCTGTAAAACGGCACACCCAAAAGACTTGAGATTTTTTAGGACACTTCTCTTGAATTTCCACATTACTTTTCTGGAGGCCAAACATGAATCATTCCATTGTACAACCTGTCATGCCATCGGTGATCGGGCATCGATGTTTCCTCTTCCCGCTTTTCTCCGAACACCGTCACCAACTTAAATCAAGCTTGGGTCGAGCTCTACGATGACCCTACTTTCAAGGATCGACGGTTAACAATCCGAGCCCCATCCGGAAGCAAGAGAAATTACAAATCGACAACGGTCGAGAGAAAGCGGAGGTTGGGGGATAAGCCTCATCGGCTCGGCACATGATATCTCGAGGCCATGCCTCCTATCTCTATGAACAGGACTCCTTCAAAGGGAAGACCTAGGATTTGGTCGGCACAGGACGAATCGAAGAAATCAGCAACTTTCGCAGTCGCCGATTCAACGACAAAGTCTCTTCATCCAAATTCGTAAGACAATAGTGGACCAGAGAGGCTCAAAAACCAGTGAGGGGATTGATTTTCTTTTTCTCTCCTGATTCACTGAAGGCGAAGGAACACCCCAAGGGCCCATTCATTGGAGGTACATTGACCTATCTAAATCCTCACAATCAGATGCAGGTTCATATCTCATGAAACCCTCCAGCCCAGGACCTATAGCGATCCTGGTAGGATTATCGTCCTTTTTCCTGCTTTCTGCCTGCGGATTCTTACCAGAGAGACAAGAGCCGGACCCTCCGGATCCTCCACCTCCTCCACGATACGAAATCTCGAATGAGGATCTCCAGCAGATGCGACAAGAGATGTTCGGGAAGACTCCGGTAAATTCTGCTCCGGTTTCGGAAGATGGGGTTCAGGTCATCGTACAACAAGGCCATACCGGGATGATTCAAGCGATCGCCATGAGTCCCGATGGTCGGTATGTGGTTACCGGAGGCATGGATGAAACAGCCAAAGTCTGGGATGTCGCAAGTGGGCAGGAACTTCATTCTTTTTCTGGCTTTGGCATGATGGGACCTCAAACCGTCACCTTCTCATCTGACTCACAACGCGTGATCGTGGCAGATCGTGAAACGGTCAAAGTGTATGAAACAGAATCCGGACAAGAAATTCACACCTTAACCCCCTTTATCATTCAATACTTAACCATTAGCCCGGATGGAAAATTTTTTGCGGCTTCCGGACAAAACATTCAAAATTCCGATTCGGCGCAAACCACCGGAATCTGGGATCTCGCGACAGGGGAAGCCCAGTCCATCCCAAAGGGATTAAAGAATACCATTCCTCTCGCCTTTTCTGCCGACCATGAACATTTGGTTATTCAACGCGAGGAGGAGGGAGAGTTGGAGCTCTGGAATTTACCCTCTCAAAAGCTCGTGTCGAACATGGGCGACGGCCCCGAAGTGTTCAAAGCCGCCCTTTCAGCTGACCATCGATTGTTAGCCATCCAAGATTTAAATGACGGCACGATCTCCATGTATAACACCCAGACCACGAAGAAAATGTATGAAACGCCCCATCCCAACACTGAGAATTTCCTGAGTCCTAGTCTGACGTTCAATCCTGATGGGGACCTGTTAGGCATTTCCTCCTATGACAATTCAATCCACCTCCTTGAAGCCCGGACAGGAAAGGAGAACAAGCGCCTTGTTGGAATGGCCATGGCTTTTACTGACAGTGGCCAACAGATCCTTATTGGTGAACGTTTGGGAGGAGCGCCAAAAATAGTTGATCTTCAATCCCAACAAGAAACCAGGTTAGGAAGCGGATCTTCAGCTATCCAGGACTTGGCGCTATCTGCCGACGGAAAGACGCTTCTGGCAGGAATGTTGGATGGTTCGGCCAAAGTGTGGAACCTTACCACCGGACAAATTACGAAAGTCTTTCAGGGCCCCCCACTGGGGTCAGCCTCCATCACCCCAGACGGGAAACTCGTAGTTATGGGAGGCATGCAAGGCGAAGTATCAGTGTGGGACGTGCAAACAGGCCAGATGGTCAAAAGGATCGCAGAAAAACAGACCTCAGAATGGCAAGCTGCCATCGTCCGCTTTGCTCCGGATGGGAAGTCCCTGGCCGTCGGGTTTGATGAAACTGCGACCGTCTTTGATGCGAAAACATGGAAACCTCTCTGGAAAGAATCCATCCCTCTTAAATCTCTGTCACTGACCTCCTTCATCACTCCTGAGTCGGACTACCCTCAAGGCATCCAGCAAATGACATATTCTCCTAACGGCCATGATCTCGCTATTTCCACCGCAGGGTTTGCAGGAGTATGGAATGCCAAAACCGGGGAAGAGCGCTTTAATTTAGAAGGCAAGGGAATGACAGGACTCATGATGGAGTCCATGCTGGACTCCTTTATTGGCAGTTCATCCTCACGTGAACCTGCAGCCCAGAATCCCATGGATATGTACTCCCAAGTAATGGGGATCAAAAACATCAAAACCCTGGCCTTTAGTCCCGAAGGAACCAAACTGCTGGCTGTCGGCATCATGGGCCATCAAGTGTGGGACACCCTGTCCGGTCATGCCCTCCCTCGAAATATGGTTTCTCCACCCTCCCCAGACATGGATCCCCAAAAAGCCGTGAAAAGTCTGGGGATGAACCTCGGAAAGGGCGGAACGTTTAGCCCTGACGGATCTCTCATCGTTCGCGGCCATGGGCGGCTTATTAAGATTTCAGATTACCGAACAGGAGAAGAAAGAGAACCCCTTACCGGACATACCAGCGATATTACCGCTCTGCTCTATTCCACCGACGGGAACTTTCTTATTAGCGGAGCGAAAGACGGGACGATTCGGCTCTGGGACACTTCAACGTACAAAGAGCAAGTTGCCCTCATCGGTATCGGCAAAGAAGAATATGTGGCGGTCACTCCGGAACAATATTATCGTACCTCCCCAAAAGGACGAAAAGGCCTGGCCTTTCGAGTTGAAGGAGAACGCTTTCCTTTCGAACAATTCGATTTACGCTTCAACCGACCCGACATCATCTTGGAACGGTTACAAGGGGCTTCACCTCAACTCATCCAAAGCTATAAACAAGCTTATGAAAAACGGTTGAGAAAAATGGGACTTAAAGAAGAAATGTTGGGGACCGATTGGCATCTCCCGGAAGTCCAGATTCTTGGAAAGCCTCTCCCCCTTTCCGTCGCCTCCCCCCAGGTGACTCTTCGAGTCAAGGCGCAGGACAGTAAATACCCCCTGGACCGCCTGAAGGTATTCGTGAACGATATCCCGGTTCATGGGACGACAGGCATTTCTCTCAGTTCAACGCATCCCGGACCGGATGGATTTGCAGTCACGGTCCCCCTGGTCCCGGGCCGGAATAAGATTCAGGTCTCTGTCCTGAATGGCCAAGGGACCGAGTCCTTGAAGCAAACCCGGTATACGAATTACACGGCCCCACCCACTTCTCAGGATATCTATATCCTGGCCATTGGGGTAAGCCAATACCAAAACCAAGATTACAACCTTCGGTTTGCCGCCAAAGATGCCCAGGACCTACTGAATGCCTATCAACAACAATCACTCGATCCGGAAAGCCAACTGCATGTGTTAGCCCTAACCGATACCAAGGCTACACGCCCGGAAATTTTGAAGGCTAAGGATTGGCTCAAACAATCCAACATCCATGATTTGGTCGTGGTGTTCGCCGCCGGCCATGGCATGACGGACGATCAATCCAACTACTTCTTTGGAACACACGATATCGACCCTAAAAACCCAGGGATTCGAGGGCTTCCCTACGAGGAATTCGAGTTTTTGCTAGATGGCATTCCCTCCCTCCAAAAAGTCTTACTGCTGGATACCTGTTTCTCTGGGGAAATCGATAAGGAAGAAGTGTTGACCATCGCTCCGGAGAACTCAACGGGACAATCCACTGGAGTGGTCAAGATGCGAGCGTTTAAAGCCCATCGAGGGATAGCCGTAGTTGCGGATTCCGAACAACCGGACGGGCCAGCGCAATTATCTCCGGACTTGGTTCACTTCCAACAAGATTGGTTTGCTGATTTACGCCGTGGGACGGGTGCCGTGGTTATTTCCAGTTCCAGCGGCAATGAATACAGTCTGGAAGGCGATCAATGGCAAAACGGAGTCTTTACCTATGCCCTTCTTCAAGGTCTGAAGGAACGAAAGGCCGATGCGGACGGAAATCAGATCATCCATGTGAGTGAGCTGCAAAAATATGTCATCGAACAAGTACAAACCCTCACGAATGGAGGACAGAACCCCACCATTCGTCGCGAGAATCTCACCCACGACTTCGCGATCTATTGATATCGAAGTCAAGTCCCCCGACCCTTAACGCTTTCTACCTTCTTCAGGAATTCATCTGGGGAATAGTTCATGTCGTGACTCTCTAAAGAGGAAACGTTAAGATGGCACTCTCCCATCTTCCATGTAACAGATCTCTGAGAGTCTTATGGAAACCTGCCCTTGGATTAAAGGCACTGCTTTCCAAACTGGGAGCCCCATTAAGCCCTCAGGCTTTAACTTCTATCCTTCTTACGTATTTTTACATATCAATACATGACATATTGATATTGCAAATTAATGCGAGGGACCTAGCACTTGGACTATGAAACCTCTCTTCCCCTAGCGGTTTCCTACTCGGGTTCCTTAATATTATGAGAGAAGCTGACATGAGTTGGGCCTCATTTCATTTTCTGATCGACCCAGAGGTTCCATACACTGCGGATGTCGCTTGATTTTATGAACCTTTTTCGTTTCTTCTTCGACTGACTTAACAGAACTCGATATGTGCAACCCCTAGAAATAATACTCATTCACGACTCATCCCCCCAATGAGAAATTTTTCACCAAAACAGGATCCGCACTCTTTCCGCTCTATTCTTTGGTGGTTGATCCTTTTCCTTGTCCTGAGTAGTCCGGCGGTTTCAGCCAATGTCTCCCCTGTTCGGACCTTATCCGGTCATCATGGGGAGATTTTTTCTCTGGCGTCTTCACCAAACGGGAAATTTCTCGCCTCAGGAAGTGGCGATCGATCAATCCATGTTTGGGATAGGGAAAGTGGACGGCTGCGGTATGTACTCAAAGGTCATACCGGAAATGTCCGGGCACTGGCCTTTTCTCCCGACCACCGGTTCTTAGCCTCCGGAGGCTCGGATCGAACCTGCAGGATTTGGGATTTACAGACCGGAAAGGAAACCCAGTCGTTTAGCATACGCTTTGGGAATATCCGGGCGATCAGTTTTTCCCCGGATGGCGAAACCTTAGCGACCGTTGGGGATGGTGGAAGCCTCTATATTTGGGACTGGAAGGCCGGCAAGCCCAGTCTGGCCATGAAAAGCGGGTTCGATATCATGTTCTCGGTAGCGTTTTCTCCAGATGGACGATTACTCGTCACCGGCAATAGCGATACCTTGGTGCACGTCTGGGACGCCGCGAGCGGCCGACAACAACAAGCCTTCTCCGGTCACACGGGGGCGGTCAACAGTATCGCCTTTTCACCGGATGGCAGTCTTGTGGCCAGCGGGTCCGAGGATAAAACCATCCGTTTATGGGACAGTACTTCCGGTCGGGAGCGGGGCATCCTGAAAGGCCATTCCCAGGCCGTTCAAAGCCTCGTGTTTTCCCACGATGGCACCCATCTCATTTCTGCCGGGAAAGAGGGCATCATACGAATCTGGGACTGGAAGAATGGACGAGAAATTGGTTCTTTTTCTAACCATAAGGGTCCCATTTGGGCCTTGGCCTACTTTCCGGCGGCCAATACCCTTGCCTCAGGAGGCCGGGACCGGCAGGTTCGACTCCAAAAAGCCGAACTACCTACTCAGATCGTGTCTCGGAGCGAACCGTCTTCCGGAGAACCGAAAGATAGTGAAATCGGCCCCCCACCTTCTCCTCCACCGTTTCCAAATGTCCGGTTAGCGCTCCAGCCGCATGAGGTCAAACCCGGGCAACCGCTTAAAATCCACCTGATCGTGAAAAACTCCGGAAAAGGCCCCTTGTACCGATTCCAAGCAAGGACCAAAAGTGCTAATTCCTTGTTCGATGGGCACTTATTTAATTTTGGAAAAATTCCTGCAGGGAAGAGTCGATCAAAATTCGTGACCATCAAGGTCCCGCGGGAATTTACTGACCCAGAAACCGCCCTGGAAATCCTGTTCAAGGAACACAATGGTTTCATCCCGGACTCCCTAAAGGCCGCACTGAACCTGACGGGATCCCAACGTCCTCGGCTGGCCTATAATTATCAAATTTTGGATGATGGCAGTGGACAATCTGTGGGCAATGGGGATGGCCGAATACAAAAAGGAGAAGCCGTCGACCTGTTACTCACTCTGCGAAACGTGGGGCCGGTCCTCGCTCCCAATACGTGGGTGGAAATGACCAACGTCCCCGGTCAGCTCCTTGACATTCGCCCCCATATGATTCGCTTCGGCAAACTGAAACCGGATGAGTCCAAACAAGTCCGGATGAATTTCACCATCTGGCCTGATTTCGAAGCTGACCAGATTCAATTCAAACTTTTCATCCAAGAGAAAGCTCAACAAGTTTTCCTGAATGAAGAACTGCAACTGCCCGTCGACCGTCAACCCGCTCAAACCATCGTCGTCACCAATAAACTGGGGACCGTCAAGGACGACTCAGCCACGATCTTGAGTGGAGCGGGGCCGGAAACTTCCGTGATCGCCACGATTCGTAAAAACCAGTCCCTCTTCATCACGGGTGAAATGGGCGAGTGGTACCGGGTTAAACTGTCCGATCAGGAAACAGGGTGGATCGCCAAAACTCAAGTGTCGGTCGCAAACCTGGCCTTAAAGGGTGATATGCCCATTCCCACGATTAGAGGACTTGAGACCGCAAAAACCGAACAGTTCATTACCCTCTCCGAGAAACTCCAAGAATCCGAGACGGCTCGAGCAAAAATCGAGGAAAATCTGGAACAACGGGAACAGGAAGTCCAGGAGTTGCGGGAAAAAGTCGCCAATTTGACCGAATCCCAAAAAATCAAGGCCTCAAAGTCCCAAAAAGATATTGCCCGGGAACGGGAAGAACGAGAACAGGCCGCCAAGAGATTGAAAGAGCAAGAAGAGGAAATGGAGCACCTTCGTTCTCAGCTGGATACGATCGCGCAGACCCAAACCAGTGAAATGTCGACCATGCAAGAAAAGTTACAGCGGGAAAAAGAAGAACGGAAACAGGCAGAACAAGCCTTGCAACAATTTCATTCCGAACTCCAACAACTCCGCTCGCAACTGGATGAATACACGAGTGCCGCCACCGTCAAACAAACCCCGCCCGCCATCGCCCTAGCCACGCCCAAGGACGGGAAAGAAGTGAAAATCGATCGCATCCTCCTGACAGGAGCGGCCGCGAGTGAAAAGGGGATTTCTCGCATTGAAGTTCGCGTGAATAATGAACTTCTCGTCAGACGGCAAAGCCGTGGAGTCTCGGTCGTCCCGGGCCAACGTGCCATTCAACCCACTCTGGAGTTCTCCGAATCCGTCATTCTTCAAGAAGGAAAGAATGAGATCACGATCACGGCATTTGATGATCAACAACTCTCCACCACTCGCACCCTGAACGTGACACGCCTGGTGGACAAAGGAAAGATCTGGGCGGTCGTAATTGGCATTTCCGAATATCAACGGGTTCGTCCGCTGAAGTATGCCGACAAAGATGCCTCGGCATTCCATGATTATCTCCTTCATCAAGTCGGCGTGCCGGAAGAACAAATGATGTTCCTCCTGAATGAAAGGGCCACATTGTTCAACTTGAAGCGAACCTTGGGAACCGACCTGAAACGAAAGGCCGGCCCCCATGATACGGTCATCATTTATTACGCGGGGCATGGGGCCCCGGAGACCGATGCGATGAGCCCGGACGGAGATGGCCTGGAAAAATACTTGATTCCCCACGATGCCGACCCTCAAGACCTGTACGCAACCGGGTTGCCGATGCGGGAAGTCGAAACCATTTTTCGCCGCCTGACAGCCGAGAGGGTCATTTTCATCACTGATTCTTGCTATAGTGGAGCCACGGCTGGTAGGACCTTCTCTACCGCCTCTCGTCGAGCCACCGTCTCCGATAACTTTCTCGCCAGGTTGGCAAAGGGGAAGGGTCGAGTGGTCTTAACCGCAAGCCGAGCCGGAGAGGTGAGTGAAGAGCGTGATGACCTCCAACATGGAGTCTTCACCTTTTATCTCTTGCAAGGTCTGAGGGGAGGGGCAGATTATAACGCTGACGGTATCATCACGGTTGATGAGGCCTATTCATACGTTTCCACCCATGTCCCACAAGTCACGGGCCAAAACCAACATCCCGTGAAAAAAGGGGAGTTTGAAGGTCAATTAATCCTCGGGCGAGTCCAAGGAGAATAAATCAGCTCCGCATAATTGTGCTATTCCATTACCGGCAATTTCTTAATTGAGGGAGGTCGTACATGAAAAAACCGTCAATCGGATTCCTAGTAGTACAAGGGGCCCTGGTTCTGGGCTTCCTTTCTGGTTGTGCTGAACTCAACAAATTGATGCCAAAAGAAAAGTTACAAGCCTCCACGACCAGAGTCTATGTGGCGAATGAAAGTTCTAATTCCGTGAGTGTGGTCGATGGCAACACCTTCAAACCCCTTGGGGAAGTGGACACACTCAATCACGCGACCCATGACCTGTCGTTAACTCGAAATGGGAAACAATTGTGGGCGACGAATTTAGCGTCGGGCCGGATCTCGGTCATCGACACCACGGCCATGGAAACGATCGCCTCTATTTACACCGGGAACCGAGCCCATGTCGTGACCCTCACGAACGATAACCGTCATGCCTGGGTGGCGAATATCGGGAACGACACCATCTCCATCATCGATACCGGTATCTACCGGATCTTAGGCACCATCCCCGTCGGCAAGGGGCCCATGGGAATCGCTTTTTCCAAAGACGGTCGCTTGGCCTATGTCAGCACTAAGGATAAGCATGTGAATGTAATCGACACCACCGCGCACCGGGTCATCAAGCGAATTCCGGTCGGCGCCAATCCACACTTTCTGGTCCTGGGCCCCAACGGCCGCATCTGGGGTACGAATACCGGGAGTCAGGACATCTACACCATTGACCCCCAAACCAACGAAATCGCCCACACGATTGAGGTCGGGCCTGCCCCTCAACAAATTGCCTTTGCCTTCAAGGGCACGGCCGGGCCCAACGCCTATATTACCGTGGCCGGCTTGAATAAGGTCGTAATCGTCAGTGCCAACACGCCGGCTCCCCAGATTCGCGGGCAAATAGACGTGGGAGAAGGCCCTAACGGAATTTGGGCCAATTCGGTCGGCACCCGATTGTACGTGGGTCATACTCGGTCAAATGACCTTCGCATCATTGACACCGGCACCAATCAAATTTTGGCGACAGTTCCAGTCGGTCGCAAACCCATTCGAGTCGTCGCTTCAAAATGATTTGAATCTGCAACCCTGAAATATTTATGAATACCAAGCGAACGTGATTCGCATTCCGAGATTGAAAGGACGAATTCATGAACGATAAAAGAGAAAGGATGAGACACATGCTACCCTCTTTTCCTGTACGATATCTGTCCCTCGTTCTGACTTTCATGGGACTTCTCAGTTTTTCTGTTGGATCGGATCAATCCGCCCAGGCCGAACTGAAAACCATCGGGACCGCAAAAAATGGGATTGGAGAATTTGTCGTGGTTCGGACGGACGGAATTGAAGAGCGCTTGCAGGGTCGAGGAGGTCTTCCACTGTATGAAGGGGATATCTTAAAAACCGCCGAGGCCAGTCAAGCCCTCATTGAATTCAACAATGGGATTCAGGTGGCATTAAATGAAGGAACTCAATTTACGATTCTTTCCCGCTGGGAAAAGTCAAAAGGGTTTACCAGAATTCTTCGACTCAAACATGGGGAAGTCTGGGTGGATACCAAAGGTGGGCCCAAGCCCCTAGAGATTGAGACTCCTGTGGCAACGGCTGCCGTCAAAGGGACCGAATTCAACCTTATGGTTACTCCAGAGGGACAATCTACCCTGACCGTGATTAAAGGGGTGGTGGAATTTGGCACGGCCTTTGGGACATGCCCGATCAAGACCTCGACGATCAGCTATGGGAATCGAGGGAAAAAATGCACCAAACCGAAAGCCGTGAATGTCAGCCCCACCATTGCCTGGACCCAGGGAGTCCGTCAATAATCATTCTCGAAAGCTGGCTGCCCCTTGATTCCACAGGGGTAGCTAGCCGGGTTTTCTTTCCCTGAACTTCGCGACAAAGCCTCCCTTCCTTACATACCTCTTCAGTTGAATAAGGTGGCATGGGCTACTGAGTTTTCCCCACCCCTTTTGGAGGTATTCTTATTCTCTCAAGCCGGTCTTCAAGTCGCTGCAAGGCTTTTTGGGTCTCTCGAAGATCGTTCAGGATTTCCTTCTGGGTGATCGGCTGTTGCAGTTCAGCCAATCGTTCGGCTTTGGCTTCATCCAGATTATTGATGACGACCGCAATGAATAAATTGATCACCACAAACGTACCCAAGACGACAAAACTCACAAAATACAGCCAAGACATGGGATGGAACTCCATGGCCGCATACATCACGTCCGTCCAATCCTCTAACGTCACGACCCGAAAGAGGGTCAGCAACGAAATACCCAACGATCGCCAATGTGTCGGATCATGTTCATGGAATAGCTGGTACCCGGTAATGGCATAGATATAAAAAATGATGGCCATCAAGGTCATGACATGGAACATGCTAGGGATAGACCGAACCAAGGTCGACACGATCAATCGTAATTCCGGAATCGTAGAAATCAGCCGGACCACCCGCAGTAATCGTGCGAGGCGGGCGATCATGGCAAATTCACCTGTGGCAGGAACTAACGAAAACACGATGACGGAAAAATCGAAGACATTCCACCCATCCCGAAAATAATCATGACTTCTCGGGGCCAACGCCGTCATTTTTAGGAGGGCCTCAAGGATAAAGACGCCCAGAATCACGTGATTTCCCAAAACCAAGAGATGCCCATAATCTTCGAGAAGAGAGGGCGAAGTTTCCATACCCAAAATCACTCCATTTAGCAGGATAAAGGCAATGATGACGGGCTCAAAAAATGGGGCTTTCACGATTGTGGCGGCGTACTGTTGCATGGTGGTCTCACATAGCGAGGCTCGTACCTTGGCCTGAATACTCAGACAAAAATGGCTTGTTGAGTGAAAAACGGACTTAGGTGAGGAAGTCCGGGAACGTGACGAGACTTCAGCTGATGTTAATGATCCGGGGTTTGCAAATACCCTCTCAATAAATCTCGACGGGCAACGATTCCGATGAGTTTGCCCACCGCATCAACCACAGGGACTCGTATCAAATGATTATTTTGCAAGACATCGATCAAGGTCACCACGTCGGTATCCTTCGTGACGGAAACGGGATTGGCGGTCATAAGGTCTCCAGCAGAGACGTCATTCAGCTTTTTCCCTTTTCGTAAAGCCGTCAACAGATCAAACTCCGAGACGATACCCAAGAGTTTCGCTTGAGCATCCACGATCGGCACAGAACCAAACCCCTCCATCATGTAGGAGGCCAACAATTCGGCCTTGGAATCTTTTTCGGCCGACTGTACATCCGATTCCATCAGGGTGGCCACGGTCAGATGCCCGAACTTGCTGTCTCGTAGTGCTGCTCGACCTTCACTCGTCATGAGTCCCTCCTCCTGGATTTGCTGAATTTGCCCACAGATTTCCCGATTTGACTCGATGAATGTCCCTTTCCCCTGCCATTGTACCGAAGCAACTATTGAGAGAAAAGATATTTTTGTTGAAGCCGCGTCTCGAGAATTTTATCAGGGGTCCAACCTTGAATTTTTAAAGTAGAGTCCAGCCCCTCTTCCCAAGCATCTTCAGGAACCAGACCGACCACCTCACTCTCGGCTATGGTGATTCCTGACCGAGCAGCCTCCTGCTCTACCGCGAAAAAAGCCTCTTCCAAGGAGGTTATTCGGTAGTCCGTGAGGTTCATAGAAACCTGGATCACGTCGCGACTGCTCAGTTCCACCCCGATGGCTTTGAGTGCTGGCAACCCCCCTCCCGATGTCCGAACTTTCTTGGCAATACGGTCCGCAACCCGAATATCCGAACTGTTCAAGACCACATTAAAGGCAATCAGAAAAAATCGAACCCCGAGAGCCAAAGCCCCGGCTGTCGGATGCAAGCGGTCTGGACCGAAATCCGGCCTCCACGAGACATCGGTCTTCATACGTGTGCTTAAAGATTCCAGCCCACCTCGACGAATGTCTTCCAATCGAATTCGATCAGGGTTTTGACTGGCTGCCTCATAGAAAAACACCGGGATCTCAAGCTCATTTCCGATCCGACACCCTAATGCTCGGCCAAAATGTACACAGTCTTCTTGAGTCATCCCCAGCATGGGCACCAATGGGAGCACATCCACGATGCCAATACGGGGATGATGCCCCTGGTGCCAACGAATATCCAACAGCCCTTTGGCTTCAGCCACAAAGGCCACCAGCACATCTTCGATGACAGGGGGCTGTCCGACAAACGTAAAGACCGAGCGATGATGATCAGGGTCCCGATGAAGATCCAGCAGGGCCACCTCAGAAACACTTTCCCCACATTGGACTAATCGAGAAAGGACCCGATCATCTCGCCCCTCACTCACATTTGGAATGCACTCGACCAAACCATCTGCACTCATCACTCCACCTAATTCCGTTAACACGAATCCGCGCCTGATGCCTTACCTCTAAAGTATATTAAGGAACTCCCTTCAGGATTCTCACTTCCTTGACACTGAATTTTTTTTCATATTATAGTCGAACTAGCTGTTTTCTTAAGGTTTTTTCTTATCATTGCCGTTCGACTACCCAATGAGGAAAAGAATCCTGCTATAATTGTTCCCAGAGTTTCAGGGGTATTCTAGCAGGGAACGCTTCACATTCCGAAAAATAACCAGAGGTGACCAGATGACTGTAACCAACCTTGAACCCGCTACCACCTTAGCCGAGCTTCAAGAAACCAAACCCGAAAAAGTTACCATCGTGGTATTAAGTGGGGACATGGATCGCGTCATGGCGGCCCTGATTATTGCGACCGGAGCCGCTGCCATGGGCATGCAGGTCACGATGTTTTATACATTTTGGGGATTGAACGCGATCAGAAAAGACAACGTCAGCAGCTCTCCGAAGGATTGGCTCCGAAAAGCCTTCGGTTGGCTCAATAAAGGCGGAGCCAACCGTCTGCCTTTATCCCGGTTTCACTTTGGTGGCTTAGGGACCACGATGATGAAAAAAGTCATGAAAGACAATCGCATGCCGGGGATTCCGGAATTAATGGAAACGGCACAGGATTTACACGTGAAAATGATCGCCTGTACCACCACCCTGGGGTTGATGGGGATTTCTAAGGAAACCCTGATCGATGGTGTTGATCAACTCGCTGGGGTGACTACCTACCTGGCCGAAGCGCGTCAGGGATCCGTCAATTTATTCATCTAACACCTGAATAGCAACGAAGAGTTAAAGGACTTCCAGATGATACCAGCAGACGTTCAACTCGATACGCTCGGATATTTTTGCCCCATGCCCATTATCCTGACTTCCAAAAAAATTAAAGACCTCGGTCCGGGTCAGGTCCTCGAAGTCCTGTCAGATGATGAAGGGATCAAGAAGGATATGCCTGCCTGGTGTGAAACGACGGGCCATGCCATGGTGGGCATGGAAGAAGAGCAGGCTGATTCTAAGACGATCTACAAAGCCTACGTAAAAAAAGCTGGGGGATAATCGACGTCCCCCCCTTCCCTTCTTTACCTGAGCATCTGTATCGTTCTTCCCCTTTCTTCACCCTCAACTGAACACCCCACAAATCCCCCCAAGAACTTTTCTTCTATTTCTGATAGCATACGGCCAAAATCCGGCAGCTCATTGACGATAAATCTCAAAATTTACCGAAATATACTTAGTGATTTTTGTTTGTTTCCATATATAATGAATGATAACTCGTAGTTGCCTTTACCAATCCCTAAACAAAGGAGTTATACAGCCATGCTCTGGTGGTATTGGTCAATCTTAGGACTGGTTCTCATCGGGATGGAAATACTCACCCTCGGGGGATTAGGGAACTTTTATTTTCTGTTCTTTGGGATGGCTGCCCTGATGGTTAGTGGTCTCTCGTGGGCTGGGATTGTCGAACAAGCCTGGCTCCAATGGTTTCTCCTGGGCATCCTAGGCTTTACCTCTCTTCTCGTGATGAAAAAACCCCTACAAAATAAAGCGGCTCAATCAGAAAATTCGGCTCCGGTCGATTCCATGGTCGGAGAAACCGCGACCGTGCTCGAACCCCTGGCCCCTCAAGCTATGGGGAAAGTCAGCCTTCGAGGCACCACCTGGTCTGCGCGAAACGCCGGCACCAAAAATTTGGAAAAAAATGCCTTAGCCAAAATCATCCGGGTTGATGGCCTGACGCTCTGGATAGAAGCCGAACCGATCACACAGGAGGAACAACATGTCGGGTGAACTTATCGTCACGCTTGTTTTTGCCTTTCTGGCTTTTATCATCCTGAAGAAGACCGCGGTCGTGGTTCCGCAGCAAAGTGCCTACGTGGTCGAACGTTTAGGGAAATATTCTTCGACCCTGAGTGCAGGCTTGCATATCCTGATTCCTTTCTTGGATGTGATTCGGTACCGCCATTCCCTGAAGGAAATCGCCCTTGACGTCCCCGAACAAATTTGTATCACTAAAGACAATGTGCAAGTGGGTGTGGATGGGGTGTTGTACATCAAAGTCCTGGATGCGGAGCGGGCCTCGTATGGGATCACCGATTTTCGGTTCGCCATTTCACAATTGGCTCAAACCACCCTCCGGAGCGAGATCGGAAAAATCGACCTTGATAGGACCTTCGAAGAACGAGGCGCGATTAACGTCGCCGTGGTCAATGAACTGGATAAGGCTTCCTCCCCATGGGGGGTCAAAGTAATGCGGTATGAGATCCGGAATATAAATCCGCCTCAGGATGTCGTCAACGCCATGGAAAAGCAAATGCGGGCGGAACGGGAAAAACGAGCTGTCGTTCTGAACTCTGAAGGACAACGGGATGCGGCCATCAATGAAGCGGAGGGGGAAAAGCAGCAAGTCATCAAAGCTTCGGAGGCGAAAAAACAACAACAAATCAATGAGGCAGAGGGGGAAGCTGCCGCGATTTTGGCCATTGCCACAGCCACATCAGAAGGGATCAGAAAAGTCGCTGAGGCCATTCAAGACCCTGGCGGCTACGAAGCCGTGCAATTGCGGGTGGCCGAACAATACATCGGAGAATTTGGTGAATTGGCCAAGACGAGCAATACCTTGGTGCTCCCGGCTTCGGTCTCGGATGTGGGTTCGATGATCGCTTTGGCCATGAATGTGATCAACAAAAACCCAGGAAAAACACCAACGGTTTCCTAAGGCCCCTCTTCTCTTGACTGTCACGGATTCCTGGGAGATGATGTGGCATGAACGATCAAACCTATTGTTCTGAGGGACCATTCCATGCGTGATCGAACATTGAGGTGTATTTCAAGTTTTGTCATCCTCCTCTTCGCAACCCTTCCCGGTACCGCATTTGGGAGTTCGTATGCACCGGTGGCCGACTTTTCACCTGTCCATGGCAATCCCCACTGTCGTTTCACCTCACTCCATGAAACCTTTTTACAGGATTGGACGCCCCCTGCTGGATTTTTCAAAATCCCTCCCTACCCGAATGCCGTGCTCTTGAGTGCGATACCGAGCAAAACAGCACATATCCAGGGGAAGGAATACCGCACATTTCCCTCAGCGGTCCTTCTCAGCGCAGACTCACCTCAACAAATTATTCAGTTTTACCAAAAACAATTGGGCCCGGCGTGGTACCAGACCCAACATTTGGGGATTACCTATCTCTACCAAATGCCCCGTCCGGTCGAGTCAGGAGAGGAACTGACTCAACGAATCATGAATAGGCCCGGGCATACTCCCCATATTGCTCTGGATACCAGATTGAGCCCCTGCGACCTCCATATCGCGAAGGAAGCCAAAACACGTATTTCAGTCGTATCCGCTCCAAGATAAGAATCCTAGACCGTTTCCGCTTTTTGTTCCCTACAGCAGTCGAAGTTCTCGAAACGCGATCGGTTTCCCGTATAAAGGATCGGTTCGATGGCGAACCACTTCGGCATAAGGGCCACGCTCCCCGATCAAGACATGCTCTCCAATCTTGAGGTTCTTCCCCAAATCAATGATCTGTCCGGAAAGTTTCAACAAGGCTTCTTCAATGGGATGTGCAGGTAGGCTCAAAGGGTGAAAGGCCTCCAACTCATCAACCCCAAACTTGGTCAGACCCCGTGTATGCAGCCACAGACTGGCTTTGGCCGCCACTTCCTGTTGCACGACTTGTACATGGTCCTCTACCCGAAATCCCGTCAGATCTCGGTCCTGCCAATCAGAAGGGTTCAAATAGGTCCCGGCATCCACATCATAAGCCGTTCCGCCGGTCAATAGCGTCAATCCGCGCGCTAATCGAGAAAGATGAAGGATGTCATCCTGCCGGTTTCCTTTTCCTTTCCCACCGGGAAGGACTTGGGCAAACCGGGAATGTTCCCATTGCAATCCTTCGCAAAACTGTTTGACGTGACTCTCCAAAGGAGCCGTATTCACGGTTCCCGACCACGTGGTATGTGTGGCCTTAAACTCATTCGAATGCGTCGAAGAAACAAAACGGACGAGCAAGGGACCGCCGTATTCTTGATCGAACCAGGCAGAGAGATACCCTGGAGGTGGGGGATCTTCATGAGTCCATCCAACAAGAAAGGCCGGCATCTTTGAGGAAAACGATTTCTTTTTTTTAATTTTTTTCATGCTTCGAGAATGGGAGATGGTTCCTTCGCCTGACGAGGAATAAACGATAATGCTGGAGAATCGTCTATTCTTGATCCGGGTTTCAATCTTATCGCTTAGCTTCTTCAGGAGGCCAATCGATGACTTCTTCTCTCCCACAAAAAAAGCAGGTGATCCGATACTTGGCCTTTCGACGGGGGTTTGGGAGGGAATGAAAATGCAGCGGACTGTGATCATAGGGACACACCGGCTCGAGATGCAGGAGATGCTCTTCCATGATTTCCATCATCGAACCCTCATCCCATGGGGGTTCATACTGAGCGTTCCCTTGCAACATCTCTTGATGCCCACATTCCTCACAATGGAGCGAGAAGGACTTGACCCGATCCGTGGATTGGGACAATTCTTCAACCATCGAGGAACCTTGACATCCTGGAACAGAGCAGGCAATGGGGTGTTTTTTCAGGGCTTGGATAAAGGTTTTGGGGGCCAAATTCATCGCCGGATTCTCCTTGAGGTGTAGCATGAGACATTCTGAAACGTAGTCGGGTCCAACCGTGACGCAGCTTGTGCATCCAGGAGCCAGAGGAGTTCGCCTGAATGGGGGTCAATGGATTGGACCGGGTAGGTTGATGGTTGTGACGGGCCTTCCAACACCGCTTGCAGTGTGGAGGCCTTTTCAACCCCGCCGACCAGGAAGATGACGTGTTGGGCTTCGTTCAACACCCGTGGAGTAAGAGTTATCCGATGGGTCTGAAATTTTTCCACCCACGGTGCCTCCACTAGGCGATGAGAGGTAAGGAGTTCGGGAATACCGGGGAAAAGGGAAGCCGTATGCCCATCAGGCCCCATGCCAAGGAGCACGACATCAAAATGGGGAATTTCGCCAGGTGACAAAGAAAATTGTTGACGCAACACCCCCTCGTACTCTTTGGCGGCCTCGGAGGGAGGGCGCTCCCCTTCCATCCGAAACACTCGAGAGGCAGGGACCGGAACATGTCTCAATAAGGCATCCTGAACCATCTTAAAATTACTGTCAGAATGAGTGGGAGGAACCACGCGTTCATCACCCCAGAACAAACGAAGAATGTCCCACGGCATCTGCTCACGAAAAGGAGATTGGGTGAGGAGGCGGTAGAGGCCGCGAGGGGTCGAGCCTCCAGCCAAAGCCATACAACAAGAACGACCTTCTTTCTCACAGGCAAGTGCAATGCGAATGACCTCGTGCGCAGCCCGGACGAAAAGTCCTTCTATCGTTTCAGTCGTGAGGATAGTTCTCAAGGTAGTCGACTTGAGCAAAAAAGACGGGATGACCTTAGGCCCATTTCTCCGGTCGTGGGGCCGGTTGTTGGCGGAGATTTATCTCAGAAATCCCTCATTGATTCCTGATTAAAGGTCGGGAAAGACAACGATGATGATTCCCTGCTTTCGTCTTTCACCGCACATCAATATTCCTAACAGTCGGTATAATCATAGTCCTCGAGTTTGCTTTCCTCATCAAAATCCAGATTGATGGCACATTGGTTAGGTGAGAAATTAAAAAAGGGAAATCGGCTTTCACCACCGGCGATTCGTGTATACACCCACGTTTCCCCACCAAAAAATCGAGAGGACTTCCCATTTGGCTTGCCCCAATTCTCTTCAAACCAGGCCTGATCCTTCCCCTCAAACTTGGCAGGGTCTAAAGACGCTTCCAAATACGGATTGTCACTCCCACATCCCAGACACAACCATCCCAACAACACCACCAAAAAAATTTTACGATTCACAATCCATCCTCCGTTCAAGGGAATCAGCGACCATCATCTTTTTCTATTATTAAAAATTCTATCCCTCGTCGTCGTTGCCGTCAAACAACCCTATTTCAAGAAACTGGGGAAAATGAGGATTATTTGGAGAGTTTGTAGATTTCCTGCTCCTGCATTACAATGGGGCCATCCCGAAAACAGCCTTTTTCTACTCAAGGAGCGCGTTATGAAGCTATTCCTCGATACAGGCAATGTGGAAGAAATCCGTGAAGCGGCCAGCTATGGGTTGGTCGATGGCGTGACGACAAACCCCTCACTCGTTTCGAAGGAAGGTCGAGAGTTCAAAGACTTGCTGGTAGAAATCTGTAGCATCGTGGATGGCCCAATCAGCGCGGAAGTGGTCAGTGTCGACGCCGAAGGCATGCTGAAAGAAGGACGGGAACTCGCCAAAATCCACAAAAATATCGTCGTAAAAGTTCCTCTCATCCCTGAAGGATTGAAAGCCACCAAACAATTTGCCGACGAGGGAATTCGAGTGAATGTGACCCTCTGTTTTTCGCCAACCCAAGCCTTATTGGCGGCAAAAGCCGGAGCTTGGTGTGTGTCGCCCTTTATCGGCAGATTGGATGACATCAGCTCCAACGGGATGGATCTCATCGAAGAGATCCTCACCATCTATGAGAATTACGATTTTGCGACCCAAGTGTTAGTGGCTAGTGTTCGACATCCTCAACATGTCGTGGAAGCGGCTCTATTGGGAGGACATATCTGCACGATGCCCTACAAGGTGTTTCAACAGCTCGTGAAACATCCCCTCACGGATAGTGGCTTAAAAGCCTTCCTCGCGGACTGGGAAAAAAGAAAACAATAAGATTCGGACCTAGCCGTAACTTCGTTTGACCAGAGCCTTAGCCCGTTTAAACACCCGGTGAAACATCGGTCTGGTAAGCGTTCCCGTGAAGGTATTTTGCTGACTGGGGTGATACGAACACAATAACGTGACCCCCCAAGGGAACGCATGTTCAGCCCCATGTGAAAATTTCGGTTTTGGAGAAGGGACCGTCTTCCCTTGGGCCTGGCAGGCACGCAGATATTCATCAAACGCAATTTTTCCGAGCACGATCACGACATGCATCTGTCGCAACAACTCGAGTTCCTTCAGCACGAATGGCCGGCAGGTCTCAAATTCTTCTTTCGTCGGCTTGTTCGCCGGTGGAGCGCATCGGACCGCCGCAGCCACATAACAGTCCGACAAAATTAAACCGTCCCCACGATGAGTCGATTCCGGTTGGTTGGCAAAGCCGAAGGAATAGAGGGCTTCATACAACCAATCACCACTCCGATCGCCAGTAAAGACTCTCCCCGTTCGATTCCCTCCATGGGCGGCAGGAGCCAATCCCAAAACATACAATCGGGCCTTTGGATCACCAAAGCCTGGGATAGGGCGTCCCCAATACTCCCACTCCATGAATCGTTTAACCTTCTGACGAGCCACTTCACGACGATAGGTGGTGAGCCGAGGACACAGAGTACAATCTGAGATCGTGTGTTGGAGAAGTTTGAGGTTCCGCATGAGCACCATGCTACCATAGGGATTCCGGTGAACCCAAAATGAAATTCCCATCGCATTCCAAGACCTCAATGCCCATTTCAATCCATCATCCCCATGCCAAGGTTAACACCTTGCTTCGCACCCTCGTTTCAAACGTTCTGCATGTGGCAGATCCAAAAGAAATAATTAAAAAAAAGGTAAAAAGAAAAGGAAGTCATCTCAAGGTCGGGAAAAAAACCTATGACCTAAAAGCTTATCGCCGGATCGTGTGCGTGGGAGCCGGAAAGGCCTCTGAAAGCATGGCCTTGCCTATGGAGAAAATACTCGGGAGGTGTCTTGAAGGAGGTGTGATTGTCGTCAATGCTGCCAATAGCACCGCAACGAGCAATATTAAAATCATCGAAGCCTCCCATCCGGTTCCGGATAGACGAGGAGTCGAAGCGACCAAAAAGGTATTATCCCTAGCCAGATCCCTGACCAAACAGGATTTGCTCATCGTCCTGTTATCGGGAGGTGCCTCAAGCCTCCTCTGCGCGCCAGCAGAAGGGATCACACTCAACGATAAAAAACGGACAACCCAACTCCTCCTCAAATCAGGTGCGACGATTCAGGAAATCAATATAGTGAGGAAACATTTGTCATCCCTAAAAGGCGGGCAATTAGCCCAGATGACCTCCGCCACTATCCTGACCTTGGTCATGTCAGATGTCCTGGGCGACGATCTCTCCACCATCGGTTCCGGTCCGACCTTTCCCGATCCCTCCACCTTTCAGGATGCTTGGAACCTTCTAAAAGATCGCAATCTTCTTTCCACCGTTCCCACCTCCGTTCGCCAACACCTTAAAACAAGTTGGCAGGGAAAAATTCCTGAAACCCTTAAGGCGCGAAGAAGAAATACCCCGAATCGCCACCATGAAATCCTCACGAACAATCACAATGTGATATCGGAAACAGCCAAAGTCTTGAAACGAATGAGGTGGAAAACCACGATCCTTCCATTTTGGTTGCAGGGTGAAGCCAAGGACATCGGCAAAATGCTCGGGAAACTGGCACGGGATATCCACCGGAGCGGGAAGGCCTGCTCCCCCCCAACATGCCTGATCGCAGGGGGAGAACCGACCGTGACGATTCGTGGCAGAGGAAGAGGAGGCCGCGCACAAGAAACGGTATTGGCCGCAGGGAAAGAAATCGCTGGACTCCGAAAGGTGTATGTGGCAGGGTTTGGGACTGACGGAATCGACGGCCCAACCGATGCGGCCGGAGCGGTTGTGGATGGCGGAACACTCTCACGGGCACAAAAGAACGGCCTGAGCTCGGAAATATTCTTACGGCATAACGATAGCTATACTTTTTTCAAAAAAGCTGGGGGACATATCATCACCGGGCCAACCGGAACCAACGTCAACGACATCTATGTAATCCTTGTCATATAATTTCGTTTTCCCCTCCTTTTGTAAGGAGAGGGACTTTTATCAAAGAGAAAAATCGGGAGGTAGGAAACATTGAACAACGCCCAACGAATGGTTCAAGAATTTCACGAGCAATTTGATATTTATGTCGCTCCCAAACCCTCGATTCCTGATGAAGCGACACAAACCCTTCGACGTCGACTTATCCAAGAAGAATTCGAAGAATTCCAGGAAGCCATGCAGGAGAAAGACTTGCCCGCCATGGCGAAGGAATTGGCCGATCTCTTATACGTGGTCTATGGAACGGCTGTTTCGTTAGGAATTGACATGGAGCCGGTTTTCGCCGAGGTTCATCGCTCCAACATGAGCAAAGTCGGCGGCTACAAACGTGAGGACGGCAAATGGGTCAAACCCCCGACCTATTCCCCTGCCTCCCTTGATAAAATCATTGAGCATCAAACTAATCCCTAATTACCTAAATAATATTCACCATTAATTAATAAACCAGGAAATGCCTGGAAACAAGAAGACTCAAGAGTTTCCCGGCACCTTGACAAGCACATTATCGATCAACCGAACTTTGCCTATTCGAATAGCTCCCAGTAACACGACTTGACCATTGGCGCGTGTGGCCGGCTCTAACGTTCGAGCATCACAGACGGCTAAATAGTCTACTTGAACCCTAGGTTCCTTCTCCAACACACGATTCATCCTTGTTTGAATGAGCCTTCCACGGGTTTCTCCCTGCCGAATGAGTCTGGCCCCCTCACTTAAGGCCCCATACAAAAGAAGAGCTTTTTCCCGTTCAGCGGAGGAAAGATAACGATTTCGAGAACTCAAGGCCAGGCCATCCGACTCCCGGACCGTCGGACAGGCTACGATCTTCCCGTCCATGTTCAGATCCAAAACCATTCGTTGGACCACCAATAATTGCTGAAAGTCTTTTTGCCCGAAATATGAGAAATTCGGTTTAACCAGGTTCAAGAGCTTGGCCACGACCGTCGTCACCCCTTCAAAATGAGTCGGGCGAGATTCGCCTTCCCATCTTTGACTCAAGGATTGAACCTTCACGCTAGTCTGAAAATCTGTTGGGTATAATTCTTCTTTCGATGGAAGAAAGAATACATCCACGTCACCCTCACGACACAGATGCTGATCGGCTTTGAGGGTCCTGGGGTACCGTCCTAAATCTTCCGTAGGGGAAAATTGCAGGGGATTCACGAACACACTCACTACAACCAGGTCGCATTGTTTCCTGGCCCTCTGGATGAGGGAAAGGTGCCCTTGATGAAGCGCACCCATCGTCGGAACGAACCCAATGTTCCCAGGAAAATCATCCTGCTCTCGCCGCCAGGCTTGCAGGGCTCGGAAGGAACGGATGACGCGCATTTAGGAACCGGGAGGAAGGGAACAGGCAGGCCGGGAACCGTATCTGGCTCCCGGCAGCACATCGAGTTTTTTCACTTGGCCGGAATCTTCCAATGACTCTAACAGTTGTCGAACAGATTGGTTCAATGAAGGATGCATCCATTCGGGTGCTAATTCCAACAACGGTTCCAACACAAACCGTCTGAGATGGAGTCGAGGATGAGGAATGGTCAGCCCTTTTTCCTGAATGACCTGATCCCCAAAAAACAAGATATCAAAATCCATGGTTCTCGGGCCGTCTCGCTGTTCATCATCACGCCCCAAAGCCCGCTCCGTTTCTTGAAGGATCTCCAACAATCGCCTCGCACTCAACGACGTCTCGATCTTCGCTACCCCATTATAGAACCATACGGATCCCAACACCCCGGAAGGGTCGATGGGTTCGGTTTCATAGTAAGAAGAGACACCTGACAGAGAGGACAGAGGCAACATACCCAGTAAGGCTATGGCTCGATCGCAATATTCTTGACGTTCCCCGACATTCGACCCGAACGCAATAAATGCCGTTTCAATGGACATGGTATCGTACCTTCATCGGCAACGGGCTAAGAGGGACAGGATAGGAGGCGATTACCATCCGATTTTTTGCATACGTTCGATGGCCTCAGCCAATCGTTCCTTGGTCGTCGTCACCGTCATTCGAATGTATCCCTCTCCCGGGTCTCCAAACCCGTTCCCCGGAGTCGTGACGATTCCCGCCTTTTCGATGAGGTGCGCCGTAAATTCGGCTGAGGTAAAGCCTTTGGGCACCCCGATCCATACATAAAAGGCGGCTTCCGGAGTCTCCAGCTCAAGATTGAGTGTTCGTAAACCATTAACCAGAACGTCTCTGCGTTCTTGATAGATGCCCCGCAGTCCGTCCGTGACCGAATCATCCAATTCCAACGCGGTAATTCCCGCCTCCTGAATCGCCTGGAAGACTCCCGAATCGATGTTGGTCTTGATTTTCCCGAGTCCGGCAACCACTTCCTTGCACCCGACGACAAACCCGATTCGCCATCCTGTCATATTGAACGTTTTGGAAAGTGAATGGAATTCGACCCCCACATCCATGGCTCCATCCGCTTCCAGAAAGCTGCAAGGCCGTTTTCCGTCGTAATAAATCTCCGAATAGGCCGCATCGTGGCAGATGATAATCTGATGCTCCCGCGCAAAATCTATAGCCTTCTTGAAAAATTCCTTGCTCGCCACGACCGAAGTCGGATTGTTGGGGGAATTCAAAAACATGAGTTTGGCTTTTTGTCGCACGTCGGCCGGTATTGCCTCAAAATCCGGCAAAAAGCCGTTCTTCTTCAGTAAGGGCATCTCATACGCGGTGCCTCCAGCGAAACTCGCTCCCACAGGATATACGGGGTACCCCGGACTTGGAACCAGGACAATATCCCCCTGATCGATAAAGGCCATCGGAACGTGTCCGATGCCTTCCTTGGAACCGATAAGCGTTAAGACTTCGGTTTTGGGGTCGGCCGTAACTCCAAACCGACGTTGGTACCATTGAGACACAGCCGTCCGAAACGACAACATCCCGTCGTACGAGGGATATTGATGGTGTTTGGGATCGCCGGCCGCTCGTCGCAACGACTCAATGATCGGATCGGGCGTGGGCAAATCGGGATCTCCAACACCCAGATTAATGATATCCATTCCGCGCTCAATGGCTTGGCGCTTCATGTCATCGATGGCGGCGAATAAATACGGGGGTAACGTGCGGATTCGTTCCGCATACTGAATAGGAAAACCAGCCATGAAATCAGACTCCTTTCTTCGACCAATATAAGGGTAAGGAAGTACGGTACCAAAAAGTGAACCTCTTCCGGTACCACTCCGTTCCCCTCAAAAGAAAATTTCTTGGAAAAAGTCGGGATAGATGCTGCCAGCCGCTCGGTCAGGCAGTGAGATGGCCGATAAGACGGTCGGCCACTTGATGAAGCTTGGGTAGTTGAGGAAGGGCGTGTTTGTTGATGATCTCAGGAGGAATCTCTCCCTTTCTGACGTCATCAGGACATTCTCGACATAAATGCATAATGCCCTCCTCTTCCATTTCCAGGTGAAACAGCAGTGCATAGACCCGCTCTGCTACCTTAAATGCCTGAACAGGAAAGTCTGATGATGCTGCCAACGTCACCGCCTCGGGTGGCGCCGAAAATCCCTCTCCATGCCATTGAAACACAGAAAAGGTGTGAGGCATCCCAGAGAAGACCGGATCGCATTTCCCTTCTTCAGTCAACTGGATTGGAATCATGCCGATTTCAAATCTTGGACCTGAAGTGATTCGAGCCCCGAGAGTTTTGGCGATTAATTGCGCCCCAAAACAAATCCCAAGAACCGGCATCTTTCGTGCGATGGCCGATCGAAGGAATTGTTGTTCAGCCTCAATCCATGGAAAGGGATCATTCACGGACATCGGCCCACCCATGATGAGAAGAAAGTCACCGGGGTCAGGCGGCACTCCCTCTTCCGGAATCAACCTCGTTTGGATCCTATATCCACGCGATTGGAGCGCAGGACTGAAAGCTCCCGGGCCTTCAAATGGAACATGTTGCAGACACCAGGCTGTTTTCACAGGATAACCAGATACGCTTCACGATGGACGGCAAAGGCGGAACGGTCAATCACCAATATTGAGAGAGAGGAGGGACAGATAAAATGTCCCAAGAGAACTACCAGAACTTGGGTCAGGAGGGGGAAGAATTGAAAAACTACCAGGCAACCTTCTAAGAGTACCCATTGGTCGCAAACCCGTTGACAAACACGGGCTCGGCATCGGTTTTCTTATTCACGCATTCCACCAAGTGCCAAAACCGCAAGGGATTCACTTTTTTCTTACTGGCCACCATCAAACAAGTCCCCTCCAGTACGGTGTTGAGGGCTAAGTCCGTCCGAAATCCAATATGCTTACAGAGGGGAGAGATGAGTTTTTCCACTGCGGCAATAACTTTATTCCCGTTGCTAAAATGATTCAGCATTACGATACGACCGCCAGGTTTGCAGACTCGAATCATTTCATTGACGACCTTCCGATAATCCGGCACGGCCGTCACCACATAGGCGGCCATCACAATATCAAAATGATCATCGGGCAGCGTCATGGCCCCGGCATCCATCCTGCGGAGCGTCACATGGTCCAAATCATAGTCTTTGACCCGACGCCTGGCATGGTCGAGCATACCATCAGAGAGGTCAATCCCTAGCACTTCACAATGGGAGGGATAAAGGGGCAGGGCTTCGCCCGTTCCGACTCCGACTTCTAAGACTTTATGCCCTGATTCGATTGGAAGGCCCAGCACCGCTGACTCACGTGATTGTTGAAACACTTTTCCGAATGTATGGTCATACACCGAAGCATATGCACTATACACCCGTTCAACTTTCTTAAGATCCATAGGTCCTCATAGGCCGAGCCTCCATGAATAGGTTCCGTTCGGTCTCACACCCCTTCAAAGGAGTTTCACGTTGTCCGTGGCATAGTCATGAAATAGGAATTTGATTACTCGAGGAGGGAACCCCGAATATCGGGCCCGGACGGTCCACAGTCCGATTTCACCCGACGGGTCGCTAATCTACCGGACTCCACATAGGGAGTCAACACCCAATGGGAAATTGTTCCATGGTTTCAATTCCATACGCAGGTCCTTAACCTTATCATGGTCTCTGGCTTGCGTACAGACCCTGAGGGTTTGCAAACCCTCAGGGGGTGCTCTACAATCTTTTCCGTCATACCCCTTTTTCGCCAAAACATCCTTAAGGAGGATATTCATGGGTGTCCCGGTGTTCACATTGAGTAGATTCGTACGATTCGGGCTTTCGGTTGGACTTCTGACTGCTGGTATGTGGACTGTTTCCATCTCAAGCGCCTTTGCGATTGACCTAGACTTGACCTTGGAACAAGCCAATGAAGCCCTCGCGGCCGGTCGCCAAACCATGGAAAAAGCTGAATCCGTCGAAGACGTGGCGAATATCATGAAAGCCTCGGAACAAGCCATTCGCGTCGGGGCCAACCCTGAAGAGGACCCCTGTGGACCACATGCCATCTTGCGAACTCGCCGCTATTGGTTGGAATATTTTGGTCGTCGAGAGGCAGCAGAATCAAAACGGCAAAAACAAGACGTACGGATGCCCGAATCAAAAATTCAGGAAATCCTGGCCATGCCCTATTTGGAAGTGGAAATCCGATTATGCGGCGAGGAGGAATTTTTTGCTGAAGGGGCCCAAGTCGCGTTACAACAAGCTCGAAATAATATTCAGCCTGTGGATATCGGTCCGGCCGAACGGGGTCGAAAAAACCCTGGCGATCCCCCAACATACCGGTCTCGATTTACCGCACGGTTTGCCTATGCCGATTTTGACCCAAAATCGGATGGGACGTTAGCCGTCTTCTTCCCGGATGGAAAACTCATCAATATCCCGGCAGATTTTTCGGCTATTCACTAAGACAGGACCGTAAAGGTTCAAAGGGACAGATTCTCATCCAGCATCGGAATCTCCCTTCTTAGTCTGTCGGGATTTCCTCAACTCCTTCCACTTCACGGAGGGTGTACAGATGATGGTACAGCCCTCGCTGTTCAATGAGGGCTTCGTGCCGCCCTTCCTCAACAATCGTCCCTTTATGAAGGACCAAAATTCGGTCTGCCCGTTGAATCGTGGAAAAACGATGCGCGATCATTAAGGTGGTTCGGCCCTTCATAAGTTGGGACAGAGCCTCCTGAATTAAGGCTTCCGACTGCGTATCCAATGCCGAGGTCGCTTCATCCAACAATAAAATACGTGGGTTTTTTAACACCGCTCGAGCAATCGCGATTCGCTGGCGTTGTCCTCCGGAAATATTGACGCCTTTTTCTCCGAGGACTGTGTCATATCCCTTTGGCATGGCTTGAATAAACTCATGGGCATTGGCCTGTCGACTGGCCGTCTCCACTTCCTGGGGAGTCGCATCCCAACGTCCATACCGGATATTTTCGGCGATTGTTCCTCCGAACAACATGGTCTCTTGGGGCACCAAAGCCAATTGACGATACAGGCTATCCAATTCCAATGACTTGAGGTCCATCTCATCAAGAAAGATCTTGCCCTGGGTCGGATCATAAAAACGATGAAGCAGATTGATAATGGTGGTCTTCCCAGCACCAGTCGGGCCCACCAAAGCCACACATTCCCCCGGTTCGATAGAGAACGAAACCGAGTGCAACACGGGTGAGGATTCTTCATACCCAAAACCCACCCGATCGAATTGGACATGTCCTTTCACCCCCTCGGCTCGTTGTGCCGAAGGACTACTCTGTATTTCTAACGGCGTATCTAACAATTCAAAGACCCGGGCCGTCGCACCCTGAACCTCCTTGACCTGAGAAAAGATCCTGGCCGCAGATCCAAAAGGACCGATCAGAATCCCCGCAAAAAGCACGAAAGAAAACAATTCTCCTGGGGATAATTGCCCTTCGATGACTTGTTTACCCCCGTACCACAACACCCCGATGGCCATCACAAACGTGAAAAAGGTTATCACCGGGATGAAGACCGCCAGGACGGCCGTTCGTCGCATGGTGGTCGCCAACAGAGCTTCAATCCCGGAACGAAACCGGGCTTCTTCACGCTCACCCTGCACAAAGGACTTAACCACTCGAATGCCCGAAACCACTTCTTCAATAAGCGTCGTGACATGAGCCGTTTGATCTTGAATCGTCACGGATAAGGCCTTTAATCGCTTCCCGAATAGCCTGGCCACGATAGCGAGCAAAGGGAGTAAAATTAAAATCAACAAACACAACCGCCAGTTCATGTAAAGGAGAAAACCCACGCCACCGATGATCGTCACGAGATGCTTCAGCGCATCCACGGGAGTTTCAGTCAGTAGGTTCTGAATGACCCCAATATCATTCATCAATCGAGAGATGAGTTCCCCCGTCCGTCGTTTCGCGAAGAATTTCAGGGACAGCCGATGAAGATGGGAAAACACATGGGTGCGAAAATCGGCCATGACCCGTTGAGAGGCCAAGGCCGTCAAGTAACTGTGGCCCATGGAGAGCACCCCTTGCCCGACCACCAATCCGATAAAGACCCACACCATGTTGGTTAAACCCGGAAGGTCCTGCTGGATGGTAATCAAATCCCACAGAGAACCCGCAAGCCGGATCAGCAGCAAATTACACGCTGCCACTCCCATGACCAACACCCCGGCCGCCGCCATGGTCATGAGATGCGGTCGGAGAAAGGGAAGAAATCTTGAAAGAATGTTCATGCGCTACCTTCAACACGGGGTCTGGGCAGAAACTCAACGAGGGGGAACAAACGGGGAGTGGATGGCAGGAAGGGGAGAATCTCGACGATTAGTCTATCTGAATCACGGATTCAATTTGGTTCTTATTTAAGGCCACGAAATCAGAGTGTTCCGAATCGTTGATGAGAACATTCGTCAAATTGATGAAGAGGACGGCCTCGTCATTCAAGACATCGGAAATCCGGTTTCGCATAGGAGGAATTAACAGTTCACCAACATATGTCGCCAGGGAAGACCGGACTCGAATGCGAGTTTTCTTCCCCTGGTTCATAGTCGAACCTTTCACCTATTTGACCCTCGTCAATTAGTTTCTACGTTTCGCAAACTTCATACGTCGGCGGAGTTTTTTATGTTTATGCTTGCGCATCTTTTTTCTCCGCTTTTTGACAACACTCGACATAGTCATTCGTTCCCGGGTTAATTCACCTGTCTCGAAATGTGTTTGGAAGGGACTCGTTTCGACGACTGCCACAAAAGTCCGAACGTACCAAACACTTTTACTATCATAGGGTTAAGAAATGTGTCAAGAAAACCATTATCATTCTGCAAATGCGAGAGGGCACGGCCGGCCATTTTACCCGACCGGGTTGACCCCCCTTGGGGGTCTTCTCCATTATAATCCACTATGCGTGATCGTCCCACTCAAAAAGTGAAATTTCTCACTATTTTCATGCTATTCATTGGGGTTCTCGGTCTTATCGGAACCGGATGCTCGAAAAAAGAGCCTCGCTATCCCGAAGATCATGCCCGCTTTCAGCGTCTCGTCGAGGCCTTGAATGAATTGGAAAGGGCCTATGTCAGTCAAGATTCTGCTGCCATACATGATTTGCTGCTTCCCCTTGAAGTTCTGGAAGTGTTTGAGGCGGAAGTCCAGAAAGATTTTGCAGAATTTTCAGTGGTGGATCTTGAGCTGAACATCGACCGAATCGCGATCGAAGGAGACCATATTTCCACATTCATCTCCTGGCAAGGCTCCTGGCAACGTTCCATAGACTCTCCTTCTACCCAGGCTCAAGGTCATGGCGTCCTCCTTTGGAGTGGCCGGCAAGTCATTCTCCTCCGAGGCGTTGAAGGGGAATTGCCCTTTGGTGTAAGCAAAAGGCCAGATTTTTCTTCTTAGCTCCTAGACATTACACGCATCTCACACCTCAACCACCAAGGAACGCTTCGGTGACACCCACAACAACTTCTCGGTCTCCTTCAACCATTTCTACCGATTTTTTGATTCTAGGGGCCGGAGTGGCCGGTCTTCGCGCTGCGGTCGAACTCTGCAAACACGGAAAAGTCACGATGGTGGCAAAGGGAGGACCACAAGACACCAATTCCGTGTATGCCCAGGGCGGGGTCGCCGTCGCCATGAGTGAAGAAGATGATGTAGACCTGCATATTACGGATACCTTAAAGGCAGGCCATCAGCTCTGTTCAAAACCCGCCACAAAAGTGTTGGTCGAAGAAGGTCGTCCTCGCATACAAGAACTCATCAAATGGGGGGCCAAGTTTGATAAGGTCGACGGAAAGTTGGCCTTCACCCTTGAGGGAGCCCATAGCCGCCATCGCGTCCTACGGGCGGGGGGGGACGCCACAGGAAGCGAGATGGTACGCGCCCTCAGCGTCAAGGCCCAACGCCTATCCAATCTTGTCTGGATGGGCAATCACTTCGGTATGGAATTACTCATGCACGAGGGCCGCTGTTGGGGTGCGACCGTCCTGGATGAGATCACCGGAAAAATGAAACTGATCAAGGCCTCGGCCGTTCTTCTGGTGACCGGCGGCGGTGGTCAGGTCTATGCACGGACCACGAATCCGGCCAGTGCGACCGGTGATGGGATTGCCATGGCCTGGCGGGCAGGGGCGGTACTCGAAGATATGGAATTCATCCAATTTCATCCCACCTCCCTTTATCTTCCTTCAACACCCCCGTTTCTCCTCTCCGAAGCCCTTCGGGGGGAAGGCGGCATTCTTCGCAATAATCGTTGCGAACGATTCATGAAAAAATATCACAAAAAGGGAGAGCTGGCTCCCCGCGACGTTATTTCCCGTGCGATATGGACTGAGATGCAGCTCACCAAGGCCCGGCATGTGTACCTCGATGTCACACATTTGGATTCCACGTTTCTCAAGAAACGCTTCCCGACCATCTACGCCACATGCTTACGGTACGATATCGATATCACGGAAGAATGGATTCCGGTTTCTCCGAGTGCGCACTATTTTATGGGTGGGGTCAAAACCGATTTAGAGGGTGCAACCAATATCCCAGGTCTGTTCGCTGCGGGAGAAGTGGCCTGCACCGGTGTCCATGGTGCCAATCGCCTGGCCAGCAATTCCTTACTTGAGGGTCTGGTCTTTGGGTTTCGTTCCGCTCGGGCAGCCGCTCATTTTTCTCAAGCTCACCCTCTTCCCAAAAAACTCAAGGGGCCTTCTCCTCAACCCAAGTTTCGAAACGCCCTTTCCACGCAGGACATTGAAAAGCTTCGAAATTCATTGCGTCGGCTTATGTGGACGAAGGTCGGTCTGGTTCGAACCGCAGAGTCGCTCCGAAAAGCCCGTGAGCAACTCCAGCAATGGGAGCAAAAACTGTCTCTCGCTCCTCAAAATCGCACAGGCTTAGAAACCAGAAACATGGTCCATGTGGGGCAGACCATCGTTGAGGCGGCACTCTGGAGAACGAACAGCGTGGGGGCTCATTTTCGTGGAGATTTCCCCGGGCACAATGGCGCCAAGTGGAAAATGCACAGCTTCTCTCAATACCCGCCTAAGCCGCCCACCAAAAGAACGGAAAGGAAGGTCGCCAAGTAACGGGGCCATCCCCTAATCCTCCAACAGATTTGGTCCTAAATACCGGGGGAGATTTTTCTGGAATTGTTGCAGGAGGTTCCGAGTGATCGAGCCAACCGTTCCATCTCCTACCGGTTGATGACCAATCTGTGTCACCGGCATGATTTCTAACCCTGTATTGGTGATAAAGCATTCATCGGCATTCAGAATGTCTTCAGGGCCATACAGCCCTTCTTCAACGGGAATCGATACCTCTGCAGCCAAATCCATCACGACCTCCCGAGTCACACCTTCCAAAATGCCACATGCCTCGGATGGCGTGCAGACTCGATGATTGGCCACGAAGAACACGTTACTCGTGGGACATTCTGCCACAAACCCATCGACATTAAGCATCAAGGCATCATGAGCTCCCGACTGGGTGGCCTCTTGTTTTGCCAGGATATTATTCAGAAAGCTGAGAGATTTGATCTTGGGCGTTTGTGCAGACAGGGGATTGCGTCTCGTAACAACCATATCCAATCGTATCCCCTTCTGCCGCCATTCCATCGAAGAAGGAACATAGGGTTTGGCCATGACCACGACCGTTGGTTTCTTGCAGAGGCTGGGATCAATCCCCCAATCCCCTTCCCCTCGAGAAAGGGTTAAACGAAAGACGGCATTCTTCAGTTCGTTGCGCCGGAGGCTTTCCGAAAAGATCTCTAAATAGTCATGGGCGTGTAGAGGGTTATCTAGCCCGATCAAATCACATGAACGTTGAAGTCGATTCAAGTGTCGATCGACCAACAGCAGGCGACCATCGTAAACCCGTAGTGTTTCATACACCCCATCTCCGTACAAAAACCCGTGATCAAACACCGAAATACGGGCATCTTCAACAAACTGTCCATTCAGGTATACCCACATAGACTCACTCTTTACTCGCTGGCCCCCTGAGTCAGGACCTGAAAAAACGCCTGGGCTTTATGGATGGTCTCCTCATACTCCCGCACCGGATCAGAATCCGCCACGATTCCGGCCCCCACTTGGAGGTATCCGCATTGTGCGGTTAACAGGAGGGTCCGAATGGCGATATTCAAGTCCAGATTTCCATCCCATCCAATAAACCCGATTGAGCCGGTATACATCCCTCGCCTGACCGGTTCCAACCGTTCAATGAGTTCCATACAATGAATTTTGGGAACCCCGGTAATCGTCCCTCCCGGGAACGTGGCTCGTATGATGTCAAAGGCATCAAGACCATCGGCCAATTGTCCGGAAATTTGGGAGACCAGGTGCATCACATGAGAATACCGTTCCACCGTCATGAATTCGTCAACCCGAACCGACCCATAGGTACAGACTCGGCCAAGATCGTTTCGTACGAGGTCCACTAACATGAGATGTTCGGCCCGTTCCTTCTGATTACTCAAAAGCTCTTCCGCCAGCTGCCGGTCTTGCTGAATGGTCTCGCCTCGGGGACGGGTCCCGGCAATCGGCCGCATGTCCACGGCCCCATCGGTCAATCGAACCAACCGTTCCGGGGAATTAGAAACGACGACGTCCGATTCCAGTACTAGAAATGCCGAATGGGGGGAGGGATTGACCCGTCGAAGCATTCGATACCATTCAGTTCCCAGACGCACACGGGAAGGAAAGTCTTGGGGGGTTCCCTCCACTCGGAAACGATGGGACAAGTTGGCTTGGTAAATATCCCCCGCGCTAATGAATTCCTGGCATGCCCGGACACCGTCCTGATAAACCTCAGCAGATTGTTCTCCCTCAATGGACAGCGAATGGTCGACTCTCTCCACACGAGAAGACAACCCTGGGGCCCTCAACACCTTTTCCTCAAGGGCGTCTAACCGAACTTGCCCTTCTTGATACAATTTCTCCCAACTCTCTCCCTCTAACCGTTCGGGAGCAGGAGCATAGACCAGCCACACTCCTGGCATCTGTCGGTCCACCACGACAAAAACCTCGACGAACAAGAAATACACATCCGGAAATTGCACATCATCATTTGTCAGATCAGGCAGCCTTTCAAACCTTCTCGTTAAGTCGTAACTCAAACAACCGACACCCCCGCCTTGAAATGGCAAAAGATGAGACAGGGAAAGGGCTTGGCCCTGATGAAAAATTTCCTGAATATGCTGGAACGGGCATCCCTCAACCCGCCTGACGTCCTGACCGATCATCCGTTCAACGACCTGGTCCTTTCCGCGCACGACCAGATAGGGATCCGTCCCCACATAGGAAAACCGACGACCATCCAGACCTCGACTGGCTTCATGCTCGATGAAGAACGAATGGGGAGCACCCCCGGTTACTCCCTCAAACAGATCGAAGGGATCCTGAATTTCAACCGGACAATGCCGCAGGAGGGGAAAAACAGTCGTGAGGGGAAGCGTGGAGGAACGTTGCTCTGATCGAGGGGTGGGCGGAGAGTCTTGCAATTTACGGATTCGTGGAAGAAGTAGATTCCAAGGCTCTGGCAGCCTCACTCGGGGCCAAGATCCCTTTTCGCACCAGGGATTCTAAAAGGCTTTCAACGGCTTTACCCGAGGACCGTCGCAGACCCCGAACTCGGACGGTGGGTGGATAAAAACGATGATAATTGGGGTTACTCACGCTGATCGTTACGGGTTCACTTTCACTATAAGGAGCCAATTCCGGCTCGGTGCTCGGGATACGGAAGTAAGGTTTCCCTTCTTTGGTCAACCCGTCAAAGCCCTGGATTTTCACCTGCCCGGAAATTTCTTTGCCGGAAATTTCTTGTAACCGGTCCACGACAAGAACTAAGGATTCTGCCACAACCGGTTCACCAGTTTGATTTTTGACCCGCACGACATATTCAACAAATTCGACGGAAGTTAAATCACGACCCGAAAAAGCGTCTGAATTTTTATATTGGACGATGGGCTGTACGCCCCCGGTTAAGTCGGGTAATTCATCCACCGAGGGGTTAGCCAATACCAGGGAATTGCTCATGCTTAAGGCAAAAACCAAGAATGGGAAGAATGGCTTCATCATGATCGGTAAATTCTCTCCTCAAAAAGGGGGAAAGCCCGGAGATGGCGCCTTCACCTCCCGGCACGTAAGATTTACACGAATCAAGATCTATTTTACCATAACCTTGATGGGGAATGGACACCAATTTGCTTGACAATATTCTGGATTTTTTGTTTGAATACAGCCCCTTCCAACAACTCGTCTTGCCGAAATTATCATGGCACCTTCTCAAGATCCACTGTTTGCGGGACTTGGGCAGGCAATACGAGTGGGAACGGATCTGCTTGCCGCACTTATCGTCGGTGGATTCCTAGGTTGGTTAATCGATTCGTATGTGTTGGGCTCTACACCCTGGGGTGTAGCAGTGGGTTTGGTGCTAGGGTTAATTGCTGGGATACGGAACGCCTATCGGGCCGCCCAGCGCTGGGGAAAATAGTTCGTTAGAACCAAGGGTTCGTCTTGCAAGATCCGTTACATCCGTTCGAACTTCATAACTACATTCCAATATCCCTGTTCGGCCTCGATATTTCCATCAACAAGGCGGTGTTGATGATGTGGCTGGTGGTGGGATTCGTGGTGTTCCTGCTGTTTAAGGCCGGATCCAGCAAATCCTTGGTGCCATCAAAAATACAAAGCCTGGCAGAAATTCTGATCGATTTTATCCGGGGAATCATCAAGGATACGATGGGGGAATCCGGGATGAAATACTTCCCCCTCATCAGTGCCCTGTTCCTCTTCATCCTCTTCTGTAATCTCGTGGGGCTTATCCCGGGATCCTACACCGTCACCAGCCAATTGGTCGTGACGGGAGTGTTTGCGATTGGGGTCTATCTGCTGAGTCTGGTCGTCGGGTTTCAATTACATGGCGGAAAATTTTTAGGGATCCTCGTTCCCCCCGGAACCCCCGGATGGCTATTGCCGTTAATGATCCCGATCGAATTGATCAGTCAGTTAGCCAGACCCATTTCCTTAGCCGTTCGACTGTTTGCCAATATGACCGCCGGACATGTCATCCTGGGCGTCTTATTCGGCTTAACCATCGCCGGAGGCTTACTGATCGGGTGGCTCCCCTTTGCGTTTACGATCGCACTCTATGGCCTGGAACTGGGCATCGCCTTCATCCAAGCCTATATCTTTACTGTGCTCACATGCGTCTACATTGGAGATGCGATTCATCTTCATTAGGCCATAGTCAACGACGGAACCGTGTTCACTAATTAGTCCCATTTAAACTGGAGGACAACACTACAATGGATTCTGCAGCAGCAGCACTTTTGGGAATGGGTTTAGCGGCCGCTGGCTTTGCCGGCGCCGGGGTCGGAATCGGGTATATTTTCGGCAAAATGATTGAAGCCGTGGCCCGTCAACCGGAGGCCGAAGGTCGAGTCGGAAAGTACATGTGGATCGGGTTTGCCTTGGTGGAAGCCATCGCATTGTACGGACTGGTTATTGCCTTTATTATCATGGGTAAAGGCTAAGAGGTCCGTCATCCATGCCACAATTTGATACACACTTTTTCTCGTCGCTCATCTTCTGGGAATTGATCTCGTTTGGGATTCTGCTGTGGGTGCTCTACAAATTCGCCCTCCCGCCCATCCTTGAGACGCTGGAAACCAGGGAACGGAAGATCAGGGATAGCCTGGATCAAGCGGAGCAGAACCGGGCTGAGGCCGAGGGGAAACTCAAGGAATACGAAGCCAAACTACAGGTCGCCGCGAAGGAAGCGGAAGGGATCCTGACTGAGGCAAAAGCCAAAGCCCAACGGCTCCTCGATGAAAACGAGCAACGGCTTCGTGCCGAATCACAACGGATCAAGGAAGAAACGACGCAAGAAATCGATCGCGAGCGCCGGAAAGCCGTCGAAGCCATCAAAGGCCAAACGGCAGACTTGGCGATCCTGGTCGCACAGAAAGTGATTGGCCGAAGCCTTTCTGAGGACGACCACCGGCGATTTGCTCAGGAAGCTCTGGAAGCCATCGCGGCTCAGTCCAAAAACTGAGACCATTTCGGGCCCCGCAACCGGGGATTGATGGCGATGTTTCCTGGCAGGAAAACCATACCATCCCAATACATTCATTAAGAGGGAAGGGAAACCTTCCCTCTTTGTGTTTTACGCCTGCTCCCCCACAGGAGGAAAGGCGACATTCCCTCCACCGGCACGATAGCCGTCAGGGTCAATCGAGACTGACGCAAACCCAAGTTTTTCTAATTCGGCGACCACCTGAGTGCGCTGCTTCTCTTCCATCAACCGTGGCACTTCCAAAGAGCCCACTTCGATCCTGGCCAACTCCCCCTGGAGCCGCACCCGAACTTGTTTAAAGCCCTGCTTCAGGAGAAAGGCTTCAGCGCGCTCGACTCGCGAAAGGTCGGGTTTCGTGATCGGAAGTCCACGAGTAATCCGAGAAGAGAGGCAAGCGGCCGCCGGTTTGTCCCAATTGCTCAACCCGACAGACTGCGCTAACTCCCGAATCTCGGCCTTTCCTATGGCGCATTCGACTAAGGGACTGCGGACGCCCCATCCCCTGGCAGCGCGGATCCCCGGGCGATCCTCACCCAGGTCATCCAGATTAGTTCCATCGACGATAACCCGAAGGTTCTCATCCCCTTGAATGCTCGACAACAGACTGTATAAGTCTGTTTTACAATGAAAGCATCGATTCGCATCATTCTTCACAAAGTCTGCGATGAGCAATTGATCGGTCTCGACCACACGCAACACCACACCGATTTCCTGGCTGAGTTGCCTGACCGCATCCAATTCTCGTTCCGGAAACGTCGGCGAAAGAGCCGTCACGGCCTGGACTCGATCCCCGAGCACATCGAACGCCACTTTGAGGACGAGCGTACTGTCCACACCCCCGGAGAACGCCACGAGAACAGCCCCCATGTCCTCGATGGTTTGTCGCAGGTGCCGATACTTATCCTGGAGCTCTGGCTTAAGACTTGGCATAGACCGGCAATTCTCCTTCAGGCATCTCAACCGATTGATCGGAAAGTGGGGATACCGCTCGACCCAATTGTCCGCAGGCCCCTAAGACATCATCTCCACGACTTTTCCGCACGAATACATCAAGGCCTTTACTTCGCACGACTCCTTGAAACGCTTCAATAGCTTCGGCCGGTGGCCGTTGAAATGGAGCTCCGGCAAACGGATTAAAGGGAATCAGATTCACCTTGGCACGGAGACCTCGTAGGAGTGAGACAAGACGGTGCGCATCATCCAACGAGTCATTGACTCCATGAAGCAGGACATATTCAAAGGTCAACGGCCGTTCACTTTGTTCTGAATAGTCATGGCAGGCTCTCATCAGAGAAGGAAGATTAAAACGCCGATTGACCGCCGGCATTAACTGCAGACGCTGCTCATCAGTCGTGGCATTGAGCGAAATAGCCAAATTCACGCCTAACCGCCGTACATCGGGAAATCGCGGAATCCACCCGGCTGTCGAGACCGTAATGCGGCGAGGCGAAAGCCCCACTCCCCACTCCAGATTCGTCAGGCGGGAGATAGCTTCGGCCACCTGATCAAAATTCACCAACGGCTCCCCCATCCCCATAAAGACGAGGGAAGAAAGCCGCTCGCGTTCGGGAAGATGGTCTTGCACATCCAGAACCTGCGAAACAATCTCATAGGCTTTCAGGTTTCGCTTTCCCTCCAACTGGGCCGTCAGGCAAAAACCGCAATCTAACGTACAGCCGACTTGAGAGGAGAGGCAGAGGGTCCGACGTCGGGCCTCGGGAATCAGCACGGATTCAATGGCCAAACCATCATCCAAGGTACTCACATATTTTTTAGTCCCATCTTTGGCTTCTATCGGCCTGCCACAGTGGGGCCGATGGATGATAGCCCTGGCCTGTAATCGCTCCCGGTGAGCCTTGGACAGATTGGTCATCTGATCAACATGGTGAACCCGATGTTGATACAACCAGGAAAGAATTTGTTGGGCTCGGTATCGTGGCCAACCGAATTCCGATACCAGGTCGGCAATCTCCTGAGACCCAAGTTCCAAGAGATTCAGCTTTGGGGGATGCTTTTCCATACCGCTCACGTATTTCGACATAGAGACCCCAGGCAGGATGATATGGGATATTCTGCGGGCTCTATCCTCACTGTTCCCATAGCATAAAATACAATATCCTCCTGTCCATTGTATACGTAAAATCCCGATGCATGGTCTTTCTGTCTGAAATTCAGGAGACCTCCCGAATGTCAGCGCTCAGCCACTTGTCCATCAAAGCATAGATTAAAGCATGGACGAGTTCATTAGGATGTAACTCCACCTCATTTTTACTACTAATTGGTGTGCACTTGTCTCTCATCTACTAGCTATTGGCTTTAAGGTGTGTCGAACAGTCTGTTGAATATCTTGATAGAAAGATAACAGAAAAGACAATTGCTCCTGTAATTTTGACGAAAACACAAAATTTTCTCCAAAAATTAGAACTTCACAGATTAAAGCTTGCTTATTGACATTGCTTTAAATCATGACTAGAATGACCTTCAACATATGGTGGAGCATGTTTTATGGAGGACCAGAATGACGAGCTTAAGGACATCACTGGTGGCTTGGAGCAGCGAATCAGTGTATACGAAAAAAAGCTTAAGGACCTCCAAAAGAAACGGGAGTTGATCGGTGAGGAAATTGCGACCGTTGAGAAATACCTGGAACTGGCAAAGACCCTCTATCGGGTGGAGGCTGACAAAGCGAAACTGGCCAGCCTCTCGAGTCAAATCGAAAAGGGGCGTGTGTCCACGACCGACGACGTCGCATCAAAATCACGGGAAATTCTTCTCGGGCGTAGCAAATACGTCGGCCGAAGCGTACCCGATGCGGTGTACTTGGTTCTGCAAGAGATAGGTCGCCCCATGCATGCGAAAGATCTGTACCAACGTTTAAAAGAAGGGGGGATGCCCATTCGGGGAAAAACCCCGGTGACATCCGTGGCCACCTCCCTCAAACGCGATCCACGTTTTCGGAAAGTCGGACCAAACACGTTTGGACTGAGTCAGGGGAAAAACTTCCCCAAGGTCGTATGACCGGCAGCACGAACATGTTCCGATCGATCTGAAAGGAGGTGAAGACGTTGGCAGTGACGAAAAAAAGAGCCGCACCGAAGAAAAAGGCGGCTTCCGCAAGACCGAAAGCTAAAGCGAAAAAGAAGTAGTTGAAGAGTTCCCACCAGCAGTACCGCCGGGGGTAGGGCCACCTGCTCCCGGCGTGTTTATTTAAGAATCCCACCCTCTCATCTTCCTATAGCTTCTCATCCTTTCACCCTAGTTGGGATCTTGAAGGGATTCAGGTATGCTTCAAGGAAGCCCTCGTCTTCAATCATGTCCCTTTCTTCCACTGAACTAGCCACGATTGCAGAAACGGCCACGCAGGCTGCTCGACAGGCCGGCGTCCTCCTGTTGGATTATGCTCAAAAAGGATTTTCCGTCCACCAAAAAGAGCAAGCCATCAACCTAGTCACCGAAGCCGACCTTCATGCCGAACAAACCATCATCGACCATGTTCGTGCCTCGTTCCCCGACCATCAAATTCTGAGTGAAGAGCAAGGCCTCCATGACAGCCCACATCCGACCAAATGGATCATCGATCCCTTGGACGGTACCACCAACTTTGCCCATGGGTTTCCCATGTACAATGTGTCGATTGGCGTAGAACATGAGGGCAGGGTCGTCGTCGGGGTAGTCTTCGATCCCACCAGAAACGAACTCTTTTTCGGACAACAGGGATGTGGCGCCACACTGAATGGCACACCCATCCATGTATCCAAGACCCCAAAACTGAATGAAGCATTATTGGTCACCGGCTTTGCCTATGACATCCATACCGCGGAAGACAACAATTTAAAAGAATTCTGTGCGTTTGCCCTGAAGGCACGAGGTATGAGGAGGACCGGTACGGCCGCCATCGACCTGTGCTACATCGCAACCGGACGATTCGACGGATTTTGGGAAATGAAATTGAATCCCTGGGACACGGCGGCAGGAACTCTCATTGTCAGGGAAGCCGGAGGAACCGTGACCGATTACGGCGGAGAACCACACTCGATCTACAGCGACACCATCATCGCTACCAACGGCCTGTTCCACCCGGAAATGGTGGAAGTGTTACAAACGGTGCGAGGCTAGGCTTAAAGCATTTCAAAAGACGAAATTTTCCCACAACAGACTTGCCCCCTATTCGAGGCCCAAATTTCATCATGGTGCATTCTTTTCGGCCCAGTCTAAAAAAACACCTAACAACTCTTCCAGATTATTCGGCCCACCATACCCTAGGAAAGCCCCCTTTTCAATTTTACATATAACCCAATTCTCTTCTTTTTCTCTCTGAACATTAATCTCCTGGAATGGCAGTTCATAGAGGTAAGTATCTTGTAAATCTACCTTTAAGCACCAACCAGGATTATCAACATTACTTATAGAAATACCATAAGTATGCTCCCAATCCTCATTACACATTGAGGAATACCAATCTTGAAGGCGTTGGATTAATTCTGCATTTAGTTTCAAAAAATTGAATTCTCCTGCTGGAGCTTAAAGGATAACCTTGGGGAATTTCATTGAGTAAAGCGGGACGAACTCCTTCCAGAATATTTTGGGAAAAGTGGACACGCCTGTCCCTATTACTAACTTAACTTACTGTAAAGTCCTTCTAAACCTAATCTCTTCATTCTTGATTATATTGGATTGACTTATTCTTCCAACAAATTAATTTTATGCGGGGCAAAAGAGGGGTCAAAAGAGAAAGAGGGGTCAAGTCTGTTGTTGCAAGATTTGATTTTCTAATCGATTGAGTTTGTTTCGAAAAGACTTCTCCGCCTCGCGTTTGACTCGGATTTGGGCCCCTGCCCAACTGGCCCCACCATAACTCGTTAAGCCAAAATAGTCCGCCGTGGCCTGTAGGGTCCAATCACAGAGCCGCCCCAGGTTCCGCTGTAGGTTCGCCCGAAACGCCTCGCTGCCCAACACCGGGGCCTGACGTTCGACCGCGTAAAAGGCTTCCAGGGCCGCATCATTCCCCGCCAAAACAAACTCATGAAAGTCGCGGGCCTTGCCAAAGCCCGCCAAGACCTCCTGGACGGCAAGCCAGGGTGGAGCCCCCCGACTTCGGAGATACCTCGCATGACTGCTCCACCGATAGGCCTCCGGGGTCTGAACCAGCTTCGCCTTCAGCGGATTGAGGTGAATATACCGAATCACCGCTGGTAAATACGTGTCGGTTTCCACCACCAACGCCTTGTACCGCCCCCGAAACAACGGACCGTCTCGGCCCTGCATTCGGTTGATATGTTGGGTATACACGCCGTTCACGTGGCGCATCACCCGAGCCAGATTCCCCTCCGGCGGAAGAGGGGTCAAGTCTGTTGTTGCAAGATTTGCCTCTCTAATCGTTTGGAAGAGGGGTCAAGTCTGTTGTTGCAAGATTTGCCTCTCTAATCGTTTGGAAGAGGGGTCAAGTCTGTTGTTGCAAGATTTGCCTCTCTAATCGTTTGAGTTTGCTCCGAAAGGCCGGCTCTTTTTCCCATTTGGCTCGGATCTGGGCCCCCGCCCAACTGGCCCCCCCATAACTCGTTAAGCCAAAATAGTCTGCCGTGGCCTGTAGGGTCCAATCACAGAGCCGCGGGACCAGATACAGGGCCACCTTTCGGGCTTCCCCCTCCGTCCCCCGGCGTCCGCTACGCAACGAGGGCCCCGAGACGCCATAGACCTTCGCGACCGTCTGCACGACTCGCGTCACCGTCGGCCGGACCGCCACCCGCTCTCGCCGAGCATGTTCCCGCGAAAGCCGCCCCAGGTTCCGCTGTAGGTTCGCCCGAAACGCCTCGCTGCCCAACACCGGGGCCTGACGTTCGGCCGCGTAAAAGGCGTCCAGGGCCGCATCATTCCCCGCCAAAACAAACTCATGGAAGTCCCGGGCCTTGCCAAAGCCCGCCAAGACCTCCTGGACGGCAAGCCAGGGGGGAGCCCCCCGACTTCGGAGATACGTCGCATGACTGCTCCACGGATAGGCCTCCGGGGTCTGAACCAGCTTCGCCTTCAGCGGATTGAGGTGAATATACCGAATCACCGCTGGTAAATACGTGTCGGTTTCCACCACCAACGCCTTGTACCGCCCCCGAAACAACGGACCGTCTCGGCCCTGCATTCGGTTGATATGTTGGGTATACACGCCGTTCACGTGGCGCATCACCCGAGCCAGATTCCCCTCCGGCGTGCGCAAACACAGATGATAGTGATTGCCCATCAAACAATAGGCCAAGATCTCAACTCCCCACCGGCTGTGACAATCCTGAAGCAATTGGAGAAACCGCTCGTAATCCGTGGAGTGAGAAAACACCCGCTTCCGAGAGACCCCACGATTCATGACATGATAAACGGCACCAGGATAGGTAATGCGTAAGGGACGCGCCATGCGAAACCTTACCAGACCCAATGGATACCTACAACAACAGACTTGACCCCTAATTCCTAATTCGAAGGACGTTTGCTGGTTGGCCGCATCGTAGGTGGCGAGTGGGAAAATAGTTTGTTATTGCAAGACCTGACCCCTAATCGTGACCTCACATCCTTACTAGGCTCACTTCCACGATGAGCCTTTTTTTCTTTTAACTCCTAATCCAAATTTGCCTCTCCGTTGGCCGGAGATGGTAATTCTTTGAGGGGGATAAAGGTATCGGGTTGATCCTCGTTATAGCGATACCATTTTAGTTTGGGGTCCGATAGGTTGATTTGAGTTAATTCCGTCCATTGCGTCGGTGCGAGTTCGAGGTCATGATCAAACCGAGGCCCTTTAGTAAAACCAATTCCTGTTGGGTAAAACCATATAGGAGTCAAAGAACCGCATTCTACATCATCTGTCCCTAATGGGACTCCCAAATTTAAGAACAACAAGCCAACAATTGCTCCTCTCCTCAACGTTCTATGGCCTTTTTTAATATCTGGTCCACGAAAATTTCCATTCGGTTCAGGCCAATACCACTCATAGTCAGCGTAGAAATTTTCATGGCCTGAATGAAACCATGTCTGAGGCTTCGCATCGTGCCCACGATGAAATGCCGTAAATCGAATGGCACACAGATCAGAATCTCTGCGCATCAAAAGAAATCGTCCTACGGGAATACTCACGCTAACAGTTTGAATCAAAGCCCCCGTAGAGACCTGTGCTTCTCGTTCTTCAATAGTAAGCTGTGTGGCGTTGGACATAACCTGATCACTGAGAAGAGCTATTGTGAGCCCGATACTTCCTAATACTAACTTCCACATGTGAAGATTCAGTATCCTTCTCTTTTCCTTAACAACAGGCTTCATTTCTTCGACACCATTCAACGGTCTAGACCCTTCCTATGGCTTTCTCCTTCCCAAAACTTTCGCAGTCCCATCATCCGTTATTTCCACTCGCGCTCTTGAACGAAAAGCTTCGATAATAGCTAAGGTATTATTTAAGGCTTTTGTTTTTGTAGGATCCAGGATAGGGGTCAGGTCTATTGTTGTAAGATTTGCTTCTCTAATCGGTTGAGTTTGCTCCGAAAGACCAGCTCTTTCTCGCGGTTCACCCGGATTAGAGCACGCACCCTGGCAGTTTTACCTTCAAACAACGACTACTCTTCTGACCAAATTTTATAAAAACGGTTTTGATTTAATTTTGCTTGATTCTTCTTACGGTAAACCAAATTGGGAAGTTGTCCATAGGACATTTTTCCCAGTCTGTGAATCGACAATGCACAACCACGTCTTCTCTGATGATTTTTAGGGGAGGAAGAGAGATCGGGTCTGGTGTTCCAAGATGGGATTCTTCTGGTGACGACCTACGCCGGAACCCCACACTTGATCCATCAGGATACCATCATCGCCACTAACGGTTTGTTCCATTCTAAAATGGTAGAAGTGTTATAAACGGTAAGAGGCTAAGGCTCAAAGTCTTCCAAAAAACAATTCGTTTCATTAACAGACTTGCTCCTTTAAGTAGATCGACTCGTTTAACACAATAACACAGGCCTGACCCTATTACTGACCCTATCACGTGCTTACTTGAGGCCAAGCGTTCATAGATGTCCTTGCCCCTCGTTCTCTCCCATGCCAGCCGTCTTAGATCTTTCTCATAATCTCCACTCTCTGAAATGGCACTCTCAAAGATGGCGGGATTGGAGGCCATCCCCATCGACCTATCTTCATCGATTAACATTTGTAGTGTTCCCGCCATCACCCCCCAGGGACTATAGTCAGACCAGGGGCTCTGCCCGACTTCCCGTAATTGTCTGAGGGGATTCATGGGGTCATTTCCTTTGAAAAATTGAACGCGTGGCCTCTAGGTCCGAATCATAATGAGATGGAACGGGTTCGGAAACCGGCTCCACAGTGTTTGGCAATTCAGATGAGACGGCTGGCTTTTCCTGAGAATCACCGTTCGTTTGTGGAACGGGGTCAGGTTGCCGGGAAACCGATTCAGGCAAGAGGGTCCGAACGGCTTCCACAACATGATCGACCGTAAACCCGAATTTTTTCATCAATTCTTTCACAGGAGCCGAAGCGCCAAAGGTTTGCATCCCGATAATCGTGCCCTGGGTACCCACATATCGTTCCCATCCGAAAGAAGAGGCCAACTCCACGGCCACTCGTGTGGTCATGGCAGGCGGGAGAATCGCATCCCGGTATTCCCGGCTCTGCTGCTCGAATAATTCCCAGGACGGCATGCTGACCACCCGGCTCTGAATTCCCTCCTCTTTCAATCGTTCATGAGCTTCGCCACATAAGGCCACCTCGCTCCCTGTCGCCAACAAAAGGACTTGGGGTTGGCCATCGGTGGCATCCGCCAACACATAAGCCCCCTTTGCCACTCCGTCGGCGGAAGCATAGCGCCTCCGGTCCAACGTTGGGACCGCTTGCCGCGTCAGGATCAATGCCGCGGGCTCATGCCGCAACTGCATGATGACCTTCCAAGCCTCCACGATTTCATTGGCATCGGCCGGACGCAGGGTAATCAATCCCGGGATCGCACGGAGAGACGCCAACTGCTCGATGGGCTGGTGAGTGGGGCCATCTTCTCCCACGCTGATAGAGTCATGCGTAAAAATATGCACGACCGGAATTTCCATGAGCGCGCTCAGGCGAATGGCCGGACGGGCATAGTCACTGAATATCAAAAATCCTGACCCAAAGGGCCGAATCTTTGAAAGCGATAGGCCGTTGAGGATGGCACCCATGGCATGCTCTCGGACGCCAAAATGCAAGTTCCGTCCATATTCCCCATCCCGACCGAAATCTCCAGCTCCTTTAACCGTGAGGCGAGTCTTGGTGGAAGGAGCCAAATCCGCCGATCCCCCGATAAGCCAGGGAACATTTTCTGCGATCACATTTATGACCTTGGCGGAGGCCTCTCTCCCCGCTAACCCCTGTTGGTCAGGCTGAAACCAAGGAAGATTCTGGTCCCAATCTTCCGGAAGCCGACGAAATTGCATTCTGACCAGATGATCAGCTAACTCGGGATAGTGTTCCCGATAGTCGGTAAATCGTGCGACCCAATCGGATTGCAACATTTTCCCACGAGCCCCGATTCCTTCACGAAAATAGGAGTAGACTTCCGAGGGCACCAGGAAGGTAGCCTCCTCAGGCCAACCGTAATTCCTCTTGGTCAGACGAATTTCTTCTTCACCCAAGGGCTCTCCATGAGCCTTATGCGACCCTTGTTTATTGGGAGAACCAAAACCGATATGGCTATCCACCATGATGAGCGTAGGACGCTCTCGTTCCCCCAAAAACCCGGAAAATGCCTCATCCAATTGGCTCAAATCATTGGCATCATCCACCCGTAGCACCTGCCACCCATAGGCTTGAAACCGCCCCTCCACATCTTCACTAAAGGCTAGATCCGTCCCGCCTTCGATCGTAATCTGATTATTGTCATAGATCCAACACAGATTAGAGAGTTTGAGGTGACCGGCCATAGACGCCGCTTCACTCGAAATCCCTTCCATCAGACATCCATCCCCACATAAGGCATACACGTTGTAACTAAACATGGGGAAGTGGGGCCGGTTAAAGTATCCAGCCATCCACCGTTGTGCCATGGCCATTCCGACGCTCGTCGCGACCCCTTGTCCCAGGGGTCCGGTCGTGGTCTCAATTCCTGCTGTCCAACGGTATTCCGGATGGCCGGGACATTTGCTCTCAAGTTGACGAAATGTCTTGATATCATCCAGGCTCACCGCTAGGTTCCCGGATTGTTCATCCTGCCCATTCACAGCCTTCACATCACTCAGATGCAATACCGAATAGAGCAACATCGAGGCATGACCAGCAGACAACACAAATCTGTCACGGTCAGACCAGAGTGGGGCCTCGGGATCGAACCGCAATACCCTATTCCAAAGCCAATACATAACAGGGGCTAACGCCATCGGCGTTCCCGGATGGCCCGAGTTCGCCGCCTGAACCGCATCCATGGCCAAGGTTCTAATCGTGTTAATGCACAGTTGTTCGGAGGTTTGCCCCCCTGGCATCTCTACGGGCTGTTTAAGCAGAGGACCCGACTCTTCTTGGTGAGCAGCGGAGACGGCTATGGGGGCAGGAGGAGCACCAGTACTTTTTGACTCTCCATTATGATTCGGCCGTGACCGAACGGCCAATTTGTCTGGATCTTTGCGGTATTTCGGCACCCAGTCTGTCTGGGACCTCACCACTTCCTCTTCATCTGGCTTTGGAGATTGTTTGAAAAGACCGCTTCCCATTCCATACCCCCCTTTTCCCATCCAAACAGATGGTCCGACCTTATGCCTCGTCGCGTCCTAGAAGGCATAAAAGTACTTAAGATTTTTCCTTGATGACTTTAGGGGGGTTTGACCATTTTTCGACTTCTTCACCCAGAAACTTAAGGGTTTTCGGTCGTTGATACCACATGCCAGAGGTGGTCCAAGAAACTGAATAACGGGTTAAGTGGGTATGCTCAGGCAACCGTGGCATGATAGAGCCACAGATGAAAGGAGCGTATGATGAAGAGGTAATGGGATCAGAATGGGGGGTCAGAATGAAAATGAATGGGGGGTTAGGCCTGCGTGACTGTTTTAAAATTTAGGCACGAAGACAAGAATTAATTCTGTTCTGGCTTAATTTGGCTTGATTCTTCTTAGGGTAAACCAACTTGGGCAGTTGTCCATAGGACATTTTGCACAGATTGTGAATCGACAACCCACAAAAACGTCTTCTCTGATAATTTCTGGGAGAGGGGGGGAGGCGTTTGGCTTTAGCCTATTTTTATGAAGGAAGAGGGACCACATTTAGGTGACCCCTCATATAATGCTAAGGCTTTTTTGACGTTTTTCACTTTCCTTAAAAAAACCCCGGCCTTCGCTACTTCGCCCAAAGGGCTGAAATGGGCACCGCAAACAGATCCTTTTCGAACTTGATAATTTGCTCCCCGGTGTACAACACAACCCCTTTTCTAAATTTTGACGGATTGCCCTTTTTTAGATATCGCAGACCTTTAAAATCTGAAGATTCCACACTCATTGCGGTTTTTACCTCCAGACCATAGACCTCTTTCTTCCTGCTTTCTAGTACCAGATCCACCTCTTGCCCCTTATGCGTTCGAAAATGATAGGGCCTAAGAGACACATCGCTCCAACTTAATTGCTTGATGATTTCCATGACCACAAAGTTTTCCAATATGGGTCCTGCGCTGGTTCGGTTCTGCTGAAGACTTCCCATCCCCTCCCCTCGCAAATAACAAAGGAGGCCGGTATCATTCAAAAAGACTTTGGGAGCCTTGGCGACCCTCCCCTCGCGGTTGGGGGTCCATGCTGGAAGCTGGACAACCAACATGACCTGCTGCAAGAGGGCATAATAGCGCTGCAAGGTCGACTGAGGAATAGAGGCCACTCTGCTTATATCGGCCAGGTTCACAATATTCCCTACCCTCCCCGCGATAAGGTCTAAAAGACGAGGAATGTGCACTAGGCCCTCGATATTCGCGAGTTCTCGAATATCTTTTTGGAGAATGGCATTGATATACGAGCCAAACCAGGCTTCTCGTCGCCTTTCCGAGTCCCGCCCTAGCGGTTCTGGGTACCCACCCATCACCATCAAACGAACCAAGTCAACCCAGGGAGTATTGGAGACGTTGAAAGTCGAGGATTCGGCTGTCAACCGTACCAGAAAGGTTGAAGCGCGACCGAGGATTTCCCCTTGAGACAAGGGCCATAAATGGTGGACTTCACTCCGGCCAGCTAAGGATTCTGAAATTTGCGGAAGAACCATGACATCCGCAGATCCGGTAAGAAGAAATCGCCTGGTCTTTCGGTTTCGGTCCACGACACGCTTAATGAACGGAAATAATTCCGGCATGCGTTGCACTTCGTCCATCACTACCCAATCGCTCAAACCTTCTAGAAAGGCTACCGGATCTCCTTGCGCCGCAGACAAGGCAGTCGGATCATCAAACGTGACATAGTGCGCAGGAATTCGGTTCTGGGCGATTAATTCCTGACAGAGGGTACTTTTCCCCGTTTGGCGTGCCCCATTGAGCACTATGACAGGAGTATCACGGAAGGCATTTACCAGAACAGGTTGGATATATCGTGGATACATCACACATAGTCTATCTCGAATCTGGGTGATATTCAACCAACTAGTGGGCGAATATCACCCATTAGAGAGTAGATCCCCCCTGACCTCCTGTAAAGTACTTCTAAATCTAACTCTTCATTCTTGAAAATATTGAATTGACTTATTCTTCCAACAAAGTAATTTTTTGCGGGACAGAAATATTCATGCGTTCTCTATCCTTCAGAAAATGGGATAGGGGTCAAGTCTGTTGTTGTATGATTTGGCTCTCTAATCGATTCAGTTTGTTCCGAAAACGCGTCACTTTCTTGCGTTTCACTCGGCTTAGAGCCCCCACCCGGCTAGTTTTCCCCCATGCGATGTCTACTCTTCGGACCAAATGCATATAAGTACAGCTGTCCAGATTTACCCCAAGGAACCAGGGCAAAGATCAATCCTGTTTTGATTTAGTTTTCATTGATTCTTCTTAGGGTAAACCAACTTGGGCAGTTGTCCATAGGACATTTTGCACAGATTGTGAATCGACAACCCACAAAAACGTCTTCTCTGATAATTTCTGGGAGAGGGGGGGGAGGCGTTTGGCTTTAGCCTATTTTTATGAAGGATAGGGGTCAAGTCTGTTGTTGTATGATTTGGGTCCCTAATCGATTAAGCATGCTCCGAAATGGCATCACATTCTCCCGTTTCACTCGAATGAGAGCACTCACCTAGCTCGTTTGCCCTCAAACAATGACCACTCTTAGAGCCAATTTTATAAAAGGACAGTGCCCCAAATTTGCCCCAAGGAACCAGAGCAACAATTAATTCAGTTCTGGCTTAATTTGGCTTGATTCTTCTTAGGGTAAACCAACTTGGGCAGTTGTCCATAGGACATTTTGCACAGATTGTGAATCGACAACCCACAAAAACGTCTTCTCTGATAATTTCTGGGAGAGGGGGGGAGGCGTTTGGCTTTAGCCTATTTTTATGAAGGAAGAGGGACCACATTTAGGTGACCCCTAATCTGACCCCAAATCTAATCCTAATCTAATCTTCCCCTTACGATAAGGAGATGTGAGTCTAAAACAATTTTGTGGTTGAAATACTTTGGTAAAATTCGGTTACAGCCTTTCTCAAGAAGCGTATTCTCTCTTCATGATCGCACGGCCATTTTCGTCGATAGGTTTTATCACCCCTCAGCAAGAAGACGCTGGATTTCTCGTACGGTTTGTTCGTACCCTCCTTCGCCAATGCGGGTGTACTGGATCTTTCCTTGCTTATCGATCAGGTAGAGGGTGGGCCAGTACCGGTTTCGGTATTTTCGCCAATTACGAAAATCATTATCGATCGGCACCGCATAGGGAATCTGATTGTCTTCCACATACTCTTGCACACGGTCGATTTCTTTTTCATAGCTAAATTCCGGGGAATGCACCGCAATCACCACGAGTCCGTCTTTGGCGTACTTTTTGTGCCATTCCTTCACGTAGGGTTCGATGTTCCGACAATTCCAACAGCCAAACGTCCAAAATTCCACCATCACGACTCTTCCCCGAAGTTCCTTCATTTCTAGAGGCTCGGAATTAATCCAGGTCGCACTTTCAATTTCCGGGGCCGGTACATTTTTCGCCAGTGCTATGGAGTTCAAGAACACAAAACTTGCGAGAATTCCCCAAATCAGCAAACCGATTTTTAGGCTATTCGATGTATTGGGCATTATGCTTCTCCTCTCTATATCGATAATTTGAATTCCCTCATTTCCAATTAGTCTTCCATTAAGTCCAGGCATTACAACTCTGAGCCTATGAAGATCTAGAGCGGCACGGAGGAAAGGACTTTTTTTCTTGGTCATTCCCGTGAACACGGGAATCTAGTCTTGTCGTCATTCCCGACATTCTAAATCGGGAATCTCTCTTGGTCTTAGAAGATGGATCACTGCCTAAAACTAGCAGGGATGACTTTGAGGAAGAGGGAATTCCAGGGGTAGCACGGAGGAAGGTGAAATACCTACTGACGAAAGAGGCTTACGCTTATCCCATGTCATTAAAATCGTGTTGGGGGTTCCGTTCTTTGGCGAAGTTTTTTGACCAGGCACTTCGGAAGAGCACGACCGGACGATCACGGCTGTCTTTCACGACCAGGGCGTCGGAAGGTGGCTTAAAGGTTTCCACATCTCCGATTAACCACGCACTGAATTCATACGGGAGTAAGTCCAGGATGGTTTTGACACGGTACTCGGTCTGCAAACGAAATTCCAACACATCGAATTGCAACCGGCCCACCGCCCCGACGAAAAATTCCAATTCATCCAGACTGCGAAGAATTTGTATCGTGCCCTCTTTGGCCAACTGCTCGATGCCTTTGTCGAAGGATTTGCGCATGGTCGTATCGGTGGGCCGAACCCGGGCGAACACCTCCGGTTGAAATTGCGGCAAGGGTTTATAGTTAAACCCTCCCGTGAGGGAAATCGTATCCCCAATCTGAAAGACTCCGGGGTTGATGATGCCGATGACATCCCCCGGATAGGCGACATCCACGGTATTCCGCTCTTTGGCCACCATACTATGAGGCCGTGAGAGCCGGACATCGCTTTTGGCTCGATGGTGTTTGACCACGATATCCCGCTCGAACCGTCCCGAACAGACCCGCAAAAACGCGGTGCTGTCCCGATGCTTGGGATTCATATTTGCCTGCAGTTTAAACACATAGGCGCTAAACGGAACTTCGGCCGGATCTATGGCTTCTTCGAGTCCCTCGGGTGTATCGGCCAGACGAGCATGGGGATGGGGCGCGATTTCCACGAACGCATCAAAAAAGGTTTCGACACCAAAGTTTGTCAGCCCCGACCCAAAAAACACCGGGGTCACCTTCCCATTCTGAAACTCATCTTTTGAAAACGGGTTGCCGGCGATCTCCAGGAGTTCCAAATCATGTTCGACCTGTTCCCACACATACTCCGGCATCCGGCTCTTGACTGACGGATCATCCAGCGAGAGTTCGGTCAGATCGGGGCGTGCGGCACCGGCTTTGGCCGTTTTGGTATAGAGCAAGACCTTCCGGGTTTCGCGATTCACCACTCCCAGAAAATCTTTCCCCGAGCCAATCGGCCAATTGATAGGACTCGCATGAATACCGAGAATGTCTTCGACTTCCGCCATAAGGTCCAAGGGCGGTTTTCCTGGGAGGTCCATTTTATTCATGAAGGTCAGGACGGGAATTTGCCGGAGGCGGCAGACTTCGAAGAGTTTTCGCGTTTGGGCTTCCACCCCCTTGGCCGCATCGATCACCATGATCGCACTATCGGCAGCCGTGAGTGTTCGATAGGTATCTTCACAAAAGTCTTGATGGCCAGGAGTATCCAACACGTTGATGACCGCGTCCTTATACGGAAACTGCATGGCGGAGGCAGTAATGGAGATTCCACGCTCCTGTTCCATTTCCATCCAGTCGGACGTGGCCAACTTGGCGTTTTTGCGGGCTCCGACCATCCCGGCGGTCCGGACCATTCCCGAGTAGAGCAGTAGCTTTTCCGTCAAAGTGGTTTTTCCGGCATCCGGATGGCTGATGATCGCGAACGTTCGACGCTTTTTGGCCGCCTGGCTGATCTCTTGTTTGAGTTGCGGTGTCGTCATGTTGCTATCCGGTCATTCATCACAAATCCGTCAATCGTCCTTGCGACCGAGCCAGGCCGATGCGAGCGGCATTATACACGAATAAGCCTTGAATCAGATTATCTCGCGCTTGAGCCAGAGACGTTTGCGCATTGGTCACTTCAATATTCGTGGCGACCCCTACCGCAAAACGTTCCCGTGCCAATTCCAGTTCGACCAACGCCAGCTTGAGACCTTCTTGCGCCACGGCCACTTGCTGACGCGCCGATCCCAGGGTCAAGAGGGCATCCCGAACTTCTAACGTGACTTGATATTCGATATCCTGGGTGTTGATGGCTTCCTGCCTGACGATGCTTCGACTCTCTGAGATGCGAGCTTCGCGCGACCCTCCATCCCAAATCGGGACGGTCATCAACACCTGCACATTATCCGTCGTGAGCATATCGGGAATTTGATTTCCAATCATCCCCACATCTCCCGAGGCTTCAATCGAAGGGATACGTTCACTGGTCACGGAACTAAGATTCAGGGAGGCCAGCCGTTCTTTCTGCTTTTGAGTTTTCAATTCGGTGCGGTTTTCTCTGGCCACCGTTAAGGCCTGTTGAATCGTTTGAGTTGGAACCTTCACCATCTCCAATTTGTCCGTGAGCTGGACTTCCACATCAAACGATAACCCGATGGCCCGGATCAGGTTGAGGAGAGAACGATCTCGGGAATTTTCTGCCACGATTAAACGTTGGCGTTCGTTTTCAACTTGCACCTTGGCCCGAGTGACGTCCAACCGGGTGGCCATTCCTGCCACCTTTCGCTCTGCAGCCAAACGCAATAATTCTTTATTCAATTTCACGTCGGCTTTTCTGGCATCCACGGCGGCGATCGCTCGCAACGCCTCCAAATAGACCAGGCCGACCGTCGCCATCGTATCTCGCTTCGTAACTTCGGCTTCCAGCCCTGCCACATCGACCCCGGTCTTCGCGGCTCGCCATTTTTGTATCAAACTTAAGCTGAAGACATTTTGCGTCAAATGCGCGCGCGCTTGGTAAAAATCGATGGGATCGGACACTGAAGGATTTCCCCCGAATTGCCCGAAGAAAAACCGACGTCGTGCGTAACTCATTCGCCCGGACAGGTTAGGTAACAAGGTTCCTAACTGGGTATCGGCAATTTCTTCAGCCTGCGTGATCCGTTCTTTAAACAGGCGAACGGTCGGGTTCTGATCGACGGACGCTTCCATCGCGTCCCGCAGACTCATCCTCAATACCGGAAGTTCTTTGGGTTCCGGAGAATCTTCGGCTGCAGCCCAACAGTGAGCCCCTCCGGTCAACATGCCCGGCAACACGAGAATGCTCAAGAAGAGGAGCCTCCCCACTCGAGAAGTCTCGAAGACTCGTCGACTGACCCGCATGCCCCTTTTCCCTCGAAGATACACGGAGAGACGGTATTTCATACTTCCCTCAAATCTGACATGACTGGCTCATCTGAGGCCAACGCACCCAGACTGGTCTTTTTGATATCCATGAATAGACTGAATAGGGCCGGAACCAACACGAGCGTAAAGATGGTGGACACAATCAACCCTCCCAACACGATTCCCCCGATTCCCCGGTACAGCTCCGAACCGGCTCCGGAGGATACCACGAGCGGGAACAAGCCGAACGTCGTGGTCAACATGCTCATCATGATAGGACGAAAGCGGGTCCGCACGGACTGCGCAATGGCCTTGGCGGCATTCATCGCGCATCCCTCACCGTCCGCATTCTGTCCGTCCATCTTCCCTATCCGACTGGGGTCCATAAAATTCAACGCCTGGTGCACGACCAAGATGGCATTGTTCACGACCACGCCCATCAGAATGATAAACCCTAACATCGTCAACACATCCATCGGTTGATGCGCCACGAATTGATTCACGAGGTGCAAACCGATGAATCCGCCTGCCGCGGCTAAGGGCACACTCATGATAATGACGAAGGGATACAAAAAACTCTCGAACAGCGCCGCCATCAAGAGATAGGTGATGATGAGGGCGAGTAAGACATTCCACTTCAGGGCCTCATAGGTCTGGGTCAAATCATCGGCCGTTCCGGACAGGATAATGCTGTACAACTGTCCTAATTTCCCACTATCTTCCAACGGGTCGATGACTTGGGTCCGCAACAGGTCCATCGCCGACTCAATGGGCATTTCCGGAGGAGGAATGACTTGAATCACGATCGAACGTTCTCGTTCGATATGATTGATTTGTTCGGGACCGGGAACCAGTCGGATATCGGCAATGGCCCCCACGGTCGTCAACCGGCCACCGGGAGTATAGATGGGAATGGTTTCCAAGTCCTGCGTGCGTGTGGCATAGCGGTCTTCTCCCCGAACGGTCAGGTCGATCTCATCGCCTTCGAATTGATAATCACTCGCCTTGGCGCCATCGACTAACGCATCGATCGTGAAGCCCAATTCCCGATTCGTCATTTGGACATCTGCCGCACGATCCCGTTTCAACTGGACGTGCAACTCAGGTGTCCCTAAATCCAAACTGGGTTTCGGCCGGACTTGCGCTTTAGGCATTAAGCCTCTGACCTGACCGAAAATTCGTCCACCCAGACCCACCAGAGTTTTCAGATCGGGTCCGGTGATTTCCATATCGATATTTCGGCCTTCTCCCAACCCCCGTTGAAACAGGCTTCGTTGCGTGATGATACTGATGAATCCCGGCAAATCGGCCACCGCTCGGCGCATGAGGGGAATCAGTTCTTGGGCTCGCCCGTCCGCATTCGTGCGGGCTCCCATGAACACCGACCGGCCAGCCGCCACGTAGAAAAAATTCCGGATACTGGGACCATCCAGTTGCGCCTCCTCGGGAGAACCGACTTGGACCGACCAGTAGGGCTCAAGAACCGACGCGACTTTCTTGCCCCATCGTGACAAACTTTTCCGTGTTGTACCCCGGGGGAGGCAAGAGAATGCCGATGACCAAATTTCGATTTCCCGTCGGTAAATATTCCGCTTTGGGAAGGAGGAGCCAGGAAATGAATATCGTGAGAGTGATCAAGCCGGCGATGGTCAGGATCCTTAAGCGACTGTTTTGGCATATCCGGTAGATCGCATTTCCCACTTTATCCGACAAAGTTTCGGACCGCACCACCACATCTTCGGTTTCCCATGCGTCTTCAATCGATTCATCCTGGTTCAACGCGCGTTCCAACATCTCTTCCTGTGGGTCCCTCTTGGTGGTCAGGATTCGGGCGGAAAGGCTCGGGATGACGGTAATGGACACGATCAGACTCAGACCCACCCCGGCGCTAATCGCGATAGCGATGTCCTGGAAAAGTTGACCCGACTGTTCTTCGATAAACACGATAGGAATGAACACGGCAATCGTCGTGAGGGTACTGGCCAGGACAGCTCCCCAGACTTCGACCGTTCCGTCGTATCCTGCCTGAAAGAGCGACTTTCCCGATTCCCGGTGCCGATAAATGTTCTCCAGGACCACGATGGAGTTATCCACCAGCATCCCGGCGGCAAAGGTCATCCCTGCCAGACTAATCACGTTCAGGTTGCGGCCCAACAGCCAGAGGGTGATAAACGTCCCCATGATGCTGATAGGAATGGCCAAGCCAATCACTAACGTGGTACTGCCTGTCCTCAGGAATAAATACAGCACCACGATCGCCAACAAGCTTCCGATGACGAGATTTTGTTGCACCAGAGACAGGGAGCTATAGATGTAATCCGTTTCATCGTAGACTTGATACAGGGTAAATCCTCTGGGATGAAGGTGTTCGTCGTTCAACTCCCTGACGGCTTCTCGCAACCCTTCCATGATATCCAGGACATTGGCCCCGGTTTGTTTTACCGCATTCACCGCAATACAGGGTTTTCCTCGTTGTAGGACGACCCGGTCACGATCTTTGTAATCCAATTTGACCGACGCGACATCCCGGACATAAATCGGGGCTCCTCCACGACGAGACACGATGACCGATTCAATATCCTGCGGACTTTCATATTCCCCGACGGTCCGGACGATATAGGCGCGTTTGCCTTCATCAAAATCTCCGGCACTGTAATCACGGTTTTCTCTATCGAGAGCTTGGGCAAGATCCAGAAGGGTCAACGACCGGGCGGCGAGCTTGGCGGGATCGACCAACACCTGCATTTCCCGCTCTTGCCCGCCATAGACATTGGACGCGGCCACTCCGGCAACCCGTTCAAAGCGAGCCTTAATGACGTCTTCCGCAAAGTCCCGCATCGTCCCGATGGGCAACGGGTTATTCTCTAAGGCCTCGAAAATGAACCACCCAATCGCCGAGCCCGCACTATCCGCACTGCTGATGACCGGCTCGTCCGCTTCAAGGGGATATTCTTTGACTTGATTCAGGCGGTTGGACACCCGGAGGAGTGAGGCATCGAGGTTGGTTCCGGCCGGGAAACGAAGGATGATTTTTCCGTTGCCGAAGGAGCTTTCCGAAAACATCTTCTCCAGCCCTTCCACCCCTTTCAGCTGTTCTTCCTGTTCCTCCACGATTTCCCGTTCGACCTCGTGAGGACTCGCTCCCGGCCATCGGGTATCAACCGTGATTTCCCCCTTGTCGACATCCGGCGTGAGCTGCACCGGCAAACGGAGGAGCGACACCACGCCGAACAGGACGAGTAACAACACTCCCACCGTGGTCGTGACCGGATACCGAATGGCGTTGTGAATCAGGTTCACGCTTGGGGCTCCTCCTCGAGCACCCGTACCGGTTGACCCGGGAAGAGCCGTTCATTGCCTTCGACGACCACCACCATGCCTGCCTTGAGGGGGCCGGAGACTTCCACTTCATTATTCACATGATCCATGGACGTGATCGGGATCTGAGACACCACCGTGTCATCCAGCACAAACACAAATTCCTGCCCTCCACGCAACACTAGCGCATCCTTAGGAACCACCAGCGCCTCATGAGGCGTCCCGACCTGAAGGGTCACACGGGAAACCAATCCGCTTTTGATCTTCAGTCCGGGATTGGGGAGTTCGACTTTGATGGGAAAAGTCCGGGAATTTCGATCGGCTTGGGCGACGACCGAAAAGACTTCTCCTTTGGCTTCAAAACCTCGCAGACTATCGAAGGAGGCCGTGACAGGCGTACCGACCTTCACATCCCCCACGTACCGTTCCGGAAGAGGAACCTGGACCTGCACTCGTGAAAGATCCACGATTTCGACGATGGCTCCACCCGCCTCAATCCACTGACCCACTTCAGTAAACTCTTTGGTGATCCATCCATGAAAAGGCGCCACCACCCGGGCTTTCCGTAATTGATCGCGCACTTGCAAAATTTCCGAGTCGAGTTGTGCCACCCGTTGATTCCAAGCGGCTTCCTGCGTCACGGCATCGTCGTATTCCTTTTGCGTAACCAGCTCCTTTTCGAATAACACGTTGACCCGCTTCAGATCCTTTTGGGCTTGTTGATAACGCGTATGGGCCTCACGGCGGGTAGCCATAGCCGCATTCAACCGAATCGTCAGCGCATTGGTTCGTAATTGAGCGAGGACTTGACCCCGCCTGACTTCCATCCCCTCTTCCACGGGGAATTTTTCCACTAAGGCGGCGATTTCCCCGGCCACCACACTCCGCCGCCAGGGCTCGACCGTTCCGACTAACACGACCGTTTTTTGCACCATTCGGGACGTGACTTCTCCGACCCTCACGGGTGTCGGAGGACGTCCCTGTGGAGGTGGAGCGGCTTGTTGTTCACTACAGGCCCAACACCCAAGAAGCAGCAGGACAATTCCCAAAGCATATATGGTCTTCGAGGTTCTATGTCGCATCATGCACCACGCGAGTCCTTCAGAGTCCTGTTTCCGATCCCGCCCAGGAATAAGGTTCCTAACCATTCGCCCTTATCCACCAACGATTCCTTGGGACTGGCTTGTAAGATCCAGACGTAAATCGTGGAATTCAGCATGCCATGAAACGCCAACGAAATATCTTTGGGATTGACCTTGCGGAACTCTCCTTGTTTCATCCCTTCTTTAATGAGGTTCGCGACCAGGTCAATCTGAGCCAGGTATCGCTTCCACACGCCTTCACCGAAGGCACTTTTGATAGTCCACTCAAACCCACTCCACTCCGACACGTAAATCCGGAAGAAGTCACGATTCTGATCCGCAAACGCCAACTTGACCCGAATGACGGCCCGCAATTTCTCCGAGGCCGATGCATGCTCCTTGGCCGCGTTCTCTAACAGGTGCAATAACTCATCGACTTTATCTTCGACGAGGGTGATATAGATGTCTTCTTTACTCTTGAAAAAGCGATAGACCGTCCCCATCGCGAATTGGGCGGCCTCGGCAATCTCGGCCATCCCGGTCTTAAAGAACCCATTCTTGGAAAACAGCCGTTCGGCGGCACGAAGAATCTCCTCGCGTCGAGCCTCATACTCGCGTTGTTTTCGTTGGGTGCGTGGATCGGAGACGGTTTTCATACGTTCCCCATGCCTTCATTAATTACATTCACCTGAAAGACTTTGAATCCATATTCTAAATGATGAATGAGTATTCTACAATATAGAACACGTATTCAAGTATCGGCAAATTGTACGCTAAACACAAATTCTTGCAACAGACCATCACATTTTTGGAGAAGAAGGCACCTGAATGCCATGCGTTCCCTTCATCAGAGACTCTCTTGCCCCCTTCGATTCTAAATAATACCTTTTATTCGACCAGAAACCTGTCATCTAGGTTTCTCTCCTCATAATCATGTACACTTTTCCCCCTAATCCAAGTCGATGCTGTGTCATATATGGAAACACCCAGTGTTTTGGTTTTGACCCCATCTCCTAATCTTTCGATTTTTGGGTAGGGTCCATTTTCATAGAAGGCTGTGAGCATGAAAAAAACCACTCTGTTTAAGCGAATGTTGCAATCAGACCGTCTGGAGTTTTTGCTGGAAGCTCATAATGGCCTCAGCGCCAAGATTGTCGAGGAGTCGGGACATAAAGGTATCTGGGGAAGCGGTCTGGGGATCTCTGCCGCCTTGGGGGTGCGGGATAACAATGAGGCCAGCTGGACGCAAGTTTTGGAGGTGGTGGAGTTCATGAGTGATGCCACGTCTATTCCGCTCCTGCTGGATGCGGATACCGGATATGGCAATTTTAATAATGTCAGCCGGCTGGTCAGGAAGCTGGAACAACGAAACGTCGCGGCCGTGTGCCTTGAAGACAAACTCTTCCCCAAAACCAATTCTTTTCTCGGCGAACAACAACCTTTGGCCGATATCGATGAGTTTTGCGGGAAAATTAAGGCCGCCAAAGATACGCAACAGGATCCGGATTTTTGTGTGGTCGCCCGGATTGAAGCCTTTATCGCCGGATGGGGTCTTCAAGAAACCCTCAAACGGGCACATGCCTATTGGCAGGCCGGCGCCGATGCCCTCCTTATCCACAGTAAACTGTCCAAGCCCGATCAAATTTTATCTTTCATGAAGGGATGGCCGGAACCCTGTCCGGTGATCATCGTTCCCACGATGTACTATGCCACCCCTACCCCCGTCTTCGAAGAAGCGAACATCAGTATGGTGATTTGGGCGAATCACTTGGTGCGGGCCAGTATCTCAGCCATGCAGGAGGTGGCGACTCGCATTCATGACGAACAATCACTGGTGACTGTCGAGGATGAAATCGTGCCGGTTCGAGAAGTGTTTCGCTTGCAGGATGCCGAGACTTTGGAGATGGCCGAACAGGCCTATCTTCCCAGCCGTCAGGCCGAACGAACCCGAGCGGTGATTTTGGCCGCCTCCAGGGGGGCCGATTTAGGATCCTTAACCGATGAGAAACCCAAGGCCATGTTGCCTATCCAGGGGAAACCCCTGTTGCAACGGTTAACGGATCATTTTCATGCGGTGGATATTCATGACATCCTCGTCGTCGCGGGGTATAAACCGGACACCATCGACCTTCCGGACATCCGGCGTGTGATCAATCCCGACTATGCCCACACGAAAGAACTGTACTCTCTGTACCTGGCCCTCGACTCTTTGGAGGGACCCGTCATTGTTTCCTACGGGGATATCCTCTTTAAAAATTATATCCTCCTCCGGTTGGTCAATGAACCGGGCGACCTTGTCGTCAGTGTGGACTCCAACCCCATTCGAACCCATGCGACGACACGCTTTACCGATTATGTCAGGTGCTCCCGGCGCTATGACGTAGATTATTTTGAGGAACCTGTCAGGTTACTGGAAATGAAACCGTCCCTCTCTCCCACGGAGGCTGACGGCGAATGGATTGGCATGGTGAAACTGAGTACGGAAGGCTCCCTTCAAGTTCGAACCGCCCTTGAAGCCCTTCGCCTTCGCGAGGATTTTGCCTCTCTCCGCATGAATGACCTGTTTGAGCATCTCCTGCAACAAGGACAAGATATTCGCGTGGTCTACTCACACGGTCATTGGCTGGATATCGACGACCTCGAAATCCTTTCCGAGGCCATGGAGTTTTAATTCTCCGGCCATTTCATAATGTTTTGATTAAATGGCCAAGGTGTGCTTTTCACGGAAGGGAATTATTCCTGAAACACCTCATCCACCGGCGTGTGAGCCATGTGGTTCACATAATTGGTGATCGTCTTGAGTCCGATATAGGCCACGATTTCGTATAATCTTTCGCGGGAAATGCCTGAAGCTTCCCATTCTTTTCGCTGTTCCTCATCCACCCACCCGCGTGTTTCCATAAGCACTCGAGTCACTCGACACATCAACGCCGCTTCGGGATTTTCAGGATCTTCTCCCTTTCGTACGGCTTGGAGATCTTGGAGGGATACCCCCGCCTGCCTTCCCAAAAACTGATGCGCGGCTTGGCAGTATTGGCAATCATTCAAGGAAGCCACGGTGAGTTGAATCACCTATTGTTCAAGCGCAGTCAGTGCGCCTTCTGCCAGAATTTCCTGTCCCTTGAGGTATACCTGTAATGCCGAAGGGCTGACACTCAGTTCTTGCAAGACATTCGGGACAAATCCGAATGTCTGTTTCACATCATTCAAGATGGCTTGGCTCTTTGATTCATCCATGTTTTTCCCTATCCCTTTGAATTCTTCGTGACTCGTGTAACATCCTCACCGGCAACCGCAACTCACTTCGAGCTTTCCTGTAGTAATCCCATCTTGGCAAATCCCTCTGCCAATGCCGCCGCTACCAGACGATCTCCTCGATCGTTTAGGTGATAATCCGGGACCCGAAGGGAATTAAAGTCATCATCTTCTGCATAGTTTTTGAGAATATAGGACCCCGAGTCCACGTAACGGATTTCCTCTTTTTCGAAAAATTCCAGAAGCCCCTCATCCCATCGCTTTCCCTTTTTCATCACGACCAGATCTCGAGATTGGTACAACAACAGACATACGGGAATCATTCCATGATGTTGAGCATGCGCCACAAACCTTTGTATGAGATATTTGGTTAACTCGAAGGACTGATTATTCACGAAAAAATAGTTTTCCTGAGTCAGGTCCTTTCGGTCTCTCCAAATGATGGGTACTGCATTCATATAGCTCAGTATTCTTGGAAACCTGAGCTTCGGCTTTTCCAGATTTTGTCGATACCAGTAGTCATGGGATGTCAGGACTCGCATGGTTTCACTATCGGCATTCTGGAAGACTGCTCTCAGGCAAGATGCCTCTTCGCAGGGTGGTTCAAACAGTTTGTATCCGTCTCCCTCCTTAACAAATATCGGTCGGAATACGAACTTCCAACGGGGTTTACGGGAGTAATAGTAGAGATAATACGAGAGGTCGCGGGGAAACATCTTGTTATACACCCCAAGAATCGCCACAGGCGTAGGGTAATCAGAGCCGTATTTTTCAAATTTCACTAAGGCTTGCCCAAGACTATACCCCCCTTTTCCGAAATTCAGGATTCCCTGTCCTGTGATCTCCTCGAAGGCCGCTTGCCAAGTGATCGTTTCATGTCCTGATTCGGTAAACGAATCGCCATAGGCCTGTGCGAGATAGGCTTTTCCTTCCGAAAAATTACTCACCGGCGGACGCTTATCCCACCCTAATTCGGCATCGAATCTTTGATTTCGAAAAATCTCCGTAGCTTCCTGTTCAAAATTTAAGGAAGTGGGTGGAGCCGTCCTAAAAAATTTCTGGAATTTCCGGTCGATAACGGGGAGATAGAGGATGGCTTCTAAAAGGAAAAGAGAACAGAGGGCTAACAGTCCGGTGAAGGCAAGAGATAATGTCCAGGGTCCCTTGTCATGGTGCTTTCCCATCTCGTCTACATTTATATGGGTGTGACTCGACGACCTCTCCAGGATTCCCGACTTCCCTCACGATCTTTCTGCCCCCTACCCACACACTTTCCTGTCGCTTTCCGTCTCTCTCTACTATGAAACCACGACCGCCCCTCCCGGTTGCGGTCCCCCGGACACTCCACCGGACACGATAAAGGCCATCACATCGGCGCTCTCCGCTTCCAAGGGCCGAACCTGTTCTCTGGGAAAGACCAAGAGATGTCCGGCAAAGTTGTATGATTGGGGAAAATAGACGGCAACATGGTCCAGCAGACCTAGAAACTCCAAATCGGTGCGAGTCACGAATCCTACGGCTTCCCCCTGAGCATTCGGGGCCAAGGAAACCAAGACGGGTTGATCAAACCGCCGCTTTTCTCCCATAAACGCGGCGATGAGATCCTTGATGGATGTATACACCAACTTCACGAAGGGGGCCCGAACGAGAATCGCTTCCATCTTATCGACGACTTTTTGGACAAACACGGTCGACGCATACCGCCCTGTCAGGGTAATCAACCCGATGGTGACCAAAAACCCCACTCCCGGGATGGGAATATTGAGCCATCCATCAACTGTTTGGAGTACCAGCCAGGCCACATAGATCGTCGTCACGACCGGGACCAGGATCAGGAGACCTTCAAAAAAATTCCTGGCCAAATCATTCATATTCATGTTTTCCCAAAATTTGGGTCTTTTAAATTCCATTCCCCGCTACCCCCAGGTAAAAGGTGAACACCCGCGACTCATGCTCAAGAACGTACCCCACCCCTCAAAACCAGACAAGTTTTCCTCAATTTCGCATCGGATGGTTACAGGATGCAAGGGTTTCCAGTACAATCCCACCTTATCGTCCTTCATTCACACAGGAGAAACACTATGGCACAAGGCAGTTCAGGATCTTCATCTTCACAAGCCCCCACCAGTCCACCCGAAACCGAAATCCTGAATGTGGTGATTCAACGAGACGGCAAACAAGTGAGTGCCAAATGGGGACTCCACCCCAGTCTCAAGGAAGAGCTGAAACCCGATGAATGGAAGGAACTCACCGATATCATGGGAAAAGTCACGACCCTAGTCGGGAACCGGTTCTCTCAAGTCCTCAATCAAGCCGACGAAGACGTTTCCGGCACGGCTTGAAGCGTCCTTTCCCCATTATTCTCTCGCACAATCCTCTCGGTCCTTTCTGCGTGAAGCCCTCAGTTCTTCAGTTCGGCTGAAGAGACCTCTTTTTTTTCCAAATAGCCATGGGCCTCAAACCAGGCTACCGCATCTTCCAGGGCTTGCATGACCGAGCGTTGCGGATACTCCAATTCTCGTAATCCTTTCGAACAATCATAATGCTGCATATGGGCCATGACTTCGAGGAAGAAGGCCGGCAAAAAGGGTGGACGACGAAGGAGATTTCGCCAGGCCCATTCGCCAACCTTGGCCCCCCTTCGAGCCAGCCAAAACGGAACCGGAAACATTGGTGGGGCGACCTCGGTCACGTGGGCGATCAAGTCGTTTAATTCCTTTTGGGTCCCATTCCAATTTCCGATCACATATCGCTCCCCGACCCGCCCCCGCTCTGCCGCTCGAATCATCGCGACTGCGACGTCCCGGACATCGATACAATTCACTCGACCCTGTAAGTACAACGGCATCTGCCGCTTCGCGACCATGAGAATCTGGGTCCCGCTGGTGGGTCGTTTATCATAGGGACCGAAAAATTGGGTGGGGATCACCACCACGACCGGGATACCCTGCTTCGCGGCATCCAGCATTTTCTCTTCCATGGCCGCTTTGGCCATGAGGTAGGGATTTTTGGTAAAGCGAGTGGAAAATTGACAGTCTTCATTCGCCGGGTAGCCCGTCTTCTTGGACAGACCGACCGTCGTCAAGGTACTGGCATACACCAGACGCTGCACACGGGCACTTCGTACGGCCTCTAACACCATGGTGGTTTCTTTGAGGGCCTGTCCCATCGCGACATCCACCGGAATCGTTTCCTGGGGATAATATCCTGCGGCATGGTAGACCACTTCGATCCCCTCGCACGCTTGTCGAAGGGACTCTCCGACATTCAAATCACCCGGAACCCACTCAATGTCGAGCCCCTCAAGTGTGATGGTTGAATTGCGCGACCGATAGAGCACACGAACCTGATGCCCCTGCCCTAACAACGTGCGGACGAGATTGGCTCCCAGCTGCCCCGTTCCACCAAGAACCAGCGCTTTCAACCGCTACACTCCTGGCTGAACCAGACACATTGCCCAAGACAGAGCAATCCATTCGGAAGGATAAAGGGGTGGGAACAATCTAGCGCCCAATGGAGTTGAATGGATTATTCCCCGTAGAGGAAAAAGAGGACGGGTCATGGGCTGTTCGAAAAAGGGAGAGGGCCATCGGAATATTCGTGGAAAAATCCTTAAAGGTTCCGACAAGCTGTTGCCCATCGGAAGACAAGGTGGCTTGGGATTCTCCCATCGTACCTATCGCGGTCCTGTACCGAAGGAATAATTGATTATTATGCATTTGTCCCTGTCCCTCAGCCGTGATGACCGACCCTAAGACACTGGTCGTTACTTCACTCATCGTGACGTTTTGTCCGACCTGCTTCAAGACATAGGAGATACTGGGATTCATGGGATTTTGCCACACTCCGGTCACCTCCAATCCCTTGGTCCCCTCCCGTAAGGAGACATTGAATTCCCTCGATTCACCAGGCATCACCTCGACGGTGGTCACCCAATCCTGAAAGCCAGACTTACTCACTCGAATATCATATTCATCCGGCTCTACATCATTTATGACTAATGGAGATTTCACCCCTGTTTCCCCCACCAGCTGATCATCAACATACACTCGTGCGAAAGCGGGCGTGCTGGTAATCACAAAAGTGGCCGACCCTGACGAAGGCTCCCCTAAGGCGACAGGATCTTCCGGCGGACTGGGGTGCACAGGTTTTTTCATCACACTTCTAGGGTATCCCGGCCAGTTTTCAACGGTCAGTTGGGCAATCCGTGCCGGTATGGCACGACCGAATTGCCCCCTCACCTCTACGACCACTCCAATGACTTTTCCTTCGTAAAAAATGGGTCCCCCGGAGTTCCCCTCTTCCACCGCCCCCGTAAAGTGGAGGATCCGGCCATTCAACTCCCCATAGGTGCCACTGGAGGGGAACCAACCCTTAGAGCCAATCGTTGGAAATCCGATCAGGTCGACCCTTTCTCCACCATGAAGAGGAGCCGTGGAACCCCATTCCAACAATTGAATATCATCCGGGAGGTCTCCACCGACCTTGAGCAACGCCAACCCTTGACTGCCAGCTTCTTGCTGCACCACCTTCGCCGGCAGCACTTCTTCCTGGTACGTGTAGAACGTCACCCCAATCGTTTCGGCCGGGAACAGGCTCTCTTCCTCGGTTCCTTTCTTGAAAGAAATCACGTGGTAGGCGGTCACGACATACACATGCTTTTTGCCTCGTGCGACGATGAATCCCGTCCCGGTCTGCTTTTTGTTATCCAGGGATGAGGTAATCTTGACGACTCCTTTTCGCAAAGTTGGGATATCCAGCTGAGCCTGAGCCCAGCAAAGGAACGGCCAGAGATAGCAGAAAAGGAAGAAGATCAAAAAACGAAGAACGGAGGGTTTCATACGCGTTTGAACATCCTTGTTCGAATGGAATGCTTCCAATTTTGACACAATTCCAGGAAGAAACCAAGGCCGCCGTAGACCCGCGCCACGAATTGCCTCCGGTGGATTCACTTACCTCGACTTCTCCCGCTCTCCCTTCGTACAATCAATACCGTCAAGGTACAGGCTCCATTATTATTCATCGAATAAGGAGGGTTCATGTCCACTCTGGAACGGGCCATTCATCTTGCGTCCGAGCATCATGCCGGACAAGTCGATAAGGCTGGCCATCCCTATATCCTTCATCCTCTTCGGGTCATGCTTCAGGTTAAGACGGTGGATGAACGAATCGTGGCCGTTCTTCACGATACGATCGAAGACACGGCATTAACGTTGGAGGATTTACAACGAGAAGGGTTTCCCTCGCGGGTCATCGACGCCATTCAATGCCTTACCAAACACCCCGGGGAACCCTATGCACAGTTCATCGAACGCGTCAAAGCCAATCCTTTGGCTCGACAGGTCAAACAAGCAGACATCCGGGACAACATGGATCTTTCACGCCTCCCAAGCGTATCCGAAAAGGATCTTGAACGGATGAAAAAATACCATGCTGCGTTGAAAGATTTGATGGACGTTCCATCATGAAGAACCAAACATATAAGCAGAGCCCAGAAAGATTCTCATCCGCAACCTGACCTCTTTTCACTCATATGGCATCATTCCCCGACGACTCGGTTTCAAGCGATGGCATTCTCGGACTCCTGCCAACCATGCCGTTCTTACTCAATCCTTCAAGATGACAATCCATGAATAGACCACACCCTCGACCTCAAAAGGGTCAACGATATCGTGCTCGGAAGGAACTGGCGGTTCAAGGAGTCGTCACGTACTCGATGCCCTATACCGGTAGTTTTCAGGGCATCCTTCCGGCAGGGGAAGTCTTGATGGTCGAGCATGACCCTCCACCAAGTGCCACAGGAGCCTTATTACAACCTGAAAATTATGCACTCTTGGAAAGTCGGCTCATCCCCGAAGCAGACCGGGCACATCCCAAATACGACAGTTTCGCGATCTCCATTTCTTTGGAATCACTGCACCGGAATTTTGAATTATTAGACGACCCCGACGATTCTTAAAATTTGACGTGATCCGATCGTTTGCGTTCCCATTCCTGCCGTTTTTCCTCTTCGCGCGCTTCGATGGCCAATCTGGTATCTTGATTTTCCAGACTGGGATCACTAAATCCAATCGAAAAGGTTTTCACTCTGCCGGTTGAGGAATCGGCCCAGATCGCAATCCCCCCTACCGCTCCCCCGGGTCCATACGCTTCATTGGGCATGACTCGAGATTGGAGAAAGTATTTCGCACGGTATGAGGTGGCACGATGATCTTTCTCGTCGGGCGTTCCATACTTTTCATCCAAGGACTCAATCAATTCTTCCATCTTGGGACCTTGGCGCAATTCCTGACGGTATCCGAGGCCACAGAGAATGGATTGTGTCACTCTCGACGTAAAGGACAACTCAAAGGTTGCCCCATCCTCAAGTTTCACGGTCGCTTTTTTCCCGGAAAAGGGATTGGAGACGCCTTTGGGGAAGGGAGGCGTCCACACTGCGCCCTCGGGCTCTAACACGGCTTGGACTTCTTCCACGTTCATCCACAACTGCACCCCTCGCACATTAAAGGTATTGCGCATGGGCGCCAGTCGTTCCCCCCGCTTCAGCGCCGCATCTTGTTCCGCCGCCTTTTCCTGAGCCTTGGCTTCGGCGGCTTGCGGATTGTCATAGCCTCGAAGCTCAGGGCTCCCATCCGACGTGAAGACCACCCGACCCACGGCCAGGATGGGGTCGAACCCGGTTTGATACGAGCTTCTCCCTTTCACCATCTGAAAGCCCTGGGGCAGCATATGCACATCATACCCTTGCACATCCGGACAAGCGGTTTGGACACAGCTCCCTGCCTTCAGCATGTTGTCCTTGACGCCTTGTTCATCCAACATCGAATAATCGTCCGGGACCATCACATACACCTGAGGCAAATGATGAAACGTCATATCCAAGGGACCGAGGGATGAATGGCCTTTATAGACCCACACGGTTCCGGGTTCTGCATGCTTCCCGGATATGTCGATGAGAAAATCCGCCTCTTGAAGAACCTGAAAAGGAAATGAGAACGCCTCCGGCCCCATGAACACGCCGTTTCGGAAGACCCCTTCCCAGCGGGCAGGATAATCATCCCGCTTCCCTCTCGATAACACCGCTTTCCCCTGACCGTCCGCTAAACAGTTTTTTGTTTCCCCTTCATAACGCATACCATCCTTATCGGAAAAATCCTGCACCAGCACGCGAACGTTCTTGTCCGTATCCACCAGAAAATAGGGCCGCCCGGCTTGCCGGATATGCATATCATGGAATCCGACCCGGTATGTCACGCCAGAAAGAGGCTTGGGATGATACACAGGATACTCGATAGAATTTTGTAGAATGATTGTCTGTTCCTGAACGATCATATCCGTCGCCTGATTCAAATCTTCCTTCGACAACACTCGTTGTCCCTGTTCCCGGAACCGAATTCCCTGCGGATGCCCGCGTTCCGCCGCCAGACTAAACATCACAAAAGCTCGGATTTCATCACGATCGATTCCTTCTCCATCGAACAAACAATGCCCTAGGTACACCATGGCTTCAGCATTACCCTTGTACGCGGCCTTTTCCCACCAATAGACGGCTTTGGTGGGATCTTGAGGAACCAACTCTCCTTCTGCGAACACGAGGCCCAAACGCACCTGAACCTCAACTTCCCCTTCCATCGCGGAGGCCTCCCACATCTTGATGGCCTCCCCCACATCGCCCCGTTTGATGAGTTTTTCTCCCTCTACGACCTTAGGGTGTGGATCTTGAGATTGAGTCTCTTCCCAGGACATGAAATGTGTGATGCCTCCCGAGGGCGAAAGTTTCAGAATCCGGATCACCGGGTTCTCTTATGGGCGCCCGTCAGATTCTGTTATCGAACGCTCTTATTGTATCCCTTGACGGAATTCGTGGAAAGGCAAGCCCTCGATGAACAGCCCGTTTGTTTCCTCCGGAAACCCGGAGCCCCCTTTCCCCCTCTTTACGCTTTTGTTCGCTTTTGACTTTCCGACGAATATGACAAAACCTCACCTTGAACATTCAGAGCCTTACTCAGCTCTTTGACCAGCGGAGCACCGACCAGAAAAGGGGCATCGGACTGACTCTCAAAATTCGTGGAGGCCAATTCAAGGACTTCCGGAGCGTCTTGATTCACTCTTTGGAGGACCGCCTGAAGCTGCCCGCCGTAGGAGGTCGTACTGGACGAACTGTCACTGCTCGATGACTCGATTCGTCTTCCCTGAAATTCCAACCGGGCAATGCGATGGAAGGGAATGATCCGCGTCCGATACCAGCTCGTCAGGCGTAATTCCCGGGGCGTCCAATCGAACACGACTGTGCGTGGTCGCAAGTGCCAGACCAGGAGGATCGCCAGGCCCCCAATTATCAGACCAAATATCCCGATCACGACGACCGGCAACCATTCACCCTGAAAGTCCTCTCCTTCAAAGAGTTGGACAGACGCGAGGAATGGGCCGATCAGAACCAGAAGTGTGAAGGGAAAAGCGAGGAGAATCCCCAGGGAAAAGCGCCGGTGAAATTCTACGCGTCCCCCCGGCGACCATTCTTTTAACTTCAGATCCCCTTCCCATTGTGCGGGATCGAAGGGAGGAAGCCGGGCTTCGGATAAATCCGGACCGGTATGGAGATCGGGAGAAGAAAAATCTTCGACTGGGGATTGCCCAGAGAGGAGGTCCAGCCCCGGTTGAGGGTCCCGGGCAAACCGCGCCCGGTATCCCACTTGTGGAATGGAAAAGACTTTCCCATAGGGCAATTGGATCGTTTGAGCCAGCTTCCAGGCGAAATTGACTCCGGCTTTGGCCGTTTCAATACCTTGAATACTCACATGAAAGCTCTCTCGGTCCGGCTCGCTGTTTTTTGACTGCCACAACAGTTCCAACCGGAACCCTTTCATGAAAGACCGGGAGTACGGAAGGATCTGAGATTTTTCCAGATCCCGGTTTTTCATTAGGGTCCGTACGACCTCCGGTAAGGAGGCAAAAGATGGGGGGCCATCTTGAATCGTCAGGCCAAGACATCGGTCCAGCGGAACCACCTGTTCCCGAGATTGGCCCCATGGCCGAAAACGGGACCACCGTATTTCATTGCTGGTCTTGTCGATTCTCAAGGTTTTTACACCCACTCCCGGTTGCCAATAGGTATAGATCGCCCATCCCACGGCCAACCACATCCCTACCGTCACGAACATCTCGATCACCCATGCCACAAAACTTCCGAAGAGGCCCCATTGTTCCTCCACCTCCCACATGCCCTCCATGCCCTGTGTTAAGGCCCCCTCCACCGATTCCCAACCCAGTATCCAGATTACCACTACGTCGAATATGACGGGTCCAAAGATACAGAACAGGAAGGTGATGCCAGCGGCCGTGAGGAATCGATAGTCTTTGGTGCCTTCCAAGACTATTCGAAAACCAGGATGATTTTCTTTAATTCGTAAACCCATAGGCTGGTGGGTTCGGGGATGACCGATCACAAAGCGGCGTTCGGATCAATGACCGCTCAAACTCCCTTTTCATACATTTGAGCATAGGGTACACTGAGGCACGATCAATAGGCTATAGGTCGGCTTTTTCAATAATGTGCACCCAATGAGAACAGATTACTCCCAAAATTTCATCACTCTGGGAATGCGACTCCGACAAGCGTCGCCCATTCACATCACCATAGTACTATGGTTGATTGGCATTGTTCTTCATCTGACAGGAGGAACCGGTATGTGTGCGATGGAACCCAAATACGAGGCCGAGGCCTTGGAATGGGAAGTCGATAAGGCCTTGGAGCTTCAGGCCGTTGCGCCCGAAGTGCTCGACCTCCGTATTACCTCGAGGGAAATGATCCCACCGAGTCAGGAGGTTCGAGAAACCGAGATACGTGTCGCGACAACAGTCAAAATTGAAGCCGTTGTGCTCGGGGTCGTCCGAAGTGCGACCGGGTTGCAGCCCGAGAAGACCATCCATATCACCTACCAAATCTGGGAATACGGAGAGCATGCCGTCGGAGGCATGATCCATAACCCCTCACAGCCCCCAGCCGGCACACAGGTTCGTGCCTATTTACAGGCCACCAAAGATTCGGCTGAACCGCCAAACACCTATGGCATTGCCGCTTCCATTCTCAGTATGGATACCGGATGGTCTCAAGAGAACAATTCTTCCGGACTGCTGGACTATTACCGACAAATGATCAAGGACATGCGGGCCTACTAAGGGTTCCCCCCTCACTTCCAGGGGGGAACAGCCTTCCGCTCTCCGGGTTGCATCCCCCCAAGGTGCTCCAGGATTTCATCGTATTGAGGATGGGAAAGTGGATACCGAAGCTGGGTCTGCCCTCGCGCACCGGTTTCGGGATCGTGCGCGAATATATCCAGAAGGATTTCTCCATCGGACAGCATCCTGGCCTCACCGATCGAATCCTGATGGGCTGGGCTGGGGGAACCGTCGCTCTTATCTGTGTTGGCTCTCATCGCATCATCCTTTTCCGACTTTTTCGAAGGTTTTTCATTGACCTGAATCCAGAACGTCCTCGATGTTTCCCAGGTCGTGACGTATTGAGCCAAAGTATTATCAGGCGGCCAAGCCCCAAATACCCCAAGTAGGACCCCCGCGTTTATGGTCACGTTTACAAACCCGTTGCCCCTCTTCCATTTCCACATCCTCTAGCTCCTAGGATCCAGTGCCACCCTCTTCCTCGCCAGCCAATGATGTTCGGAGTTCCATCAGGAGAATACCCAGCCGATTCTGACCCGTTCCACATTTCCCAACACCCCAGTACCTATCGAACGGAGACGTTTCATACAGCCGGGCTTCGCCGGTATTCAACAGAAGGCTTCTGAGTTTGGGAAGCCGGAATTTTTTCCTTAATGCCCTCCGCATGATCTGCTCCTTCACCTCTTCCCAATCGGTTCGCAGTGGATAATTCCGAGCATGCCCGAGTTCTTTTGCTTGTTTTGGAGAACCCGCCTGCCGAATCCGTTCACGATACGAGCCGTATTCCGATCCCTCAAATTTTTGCGCTTGATAATAATGTTCAACCGTTGGCCAATAGACTCCCGATTCTTCAAACCCATAGGGAGCAAAGTTTGAGAGTTCATAATAGGGATCATTCTTGGAAAAAAAAGAGATGGAGTCCTGCATAAGCATATGACCGGAAAGGGTCCCCGACCTCACCGTTCTCCCTACTCATTCACGAGTCCTGATGCCAAATCACGAGGGTCGAGTAAGGGCACTGGCAACCATCGTTTTAATTCGTACAATAATGATCCCCGTCTCTTAAATAATTCTATGGGAATACTCACCGCCCCTCCTTGGTTCATCAACACAGTCACATCAACCCAACTCCCTGTTCTCCCGAAAGAAAATTTTCCCAGGGTCGCTCGCGTGACCGTGTGCCAAGGAACATATCGTGGCCCCCGCCAGGTCCAGACTCGAAAACCGGTTTCCGTGAATGAAAATCGTCGAGGATTAAAAATGAGCTGAAGACACACCACGTAAAACATCAAGATCGCGAACGAAACGACGAACACCATTCCAATTCGATCCCCCCAGGTATTGAAACCCTCCGTATTCGATATCCATTCCTCATACATGACATAGCCCAATGCTGCATTCATGGCCGACCAGAGAACAAACCAACCCCACCCACTTTCCGGTTTAAAGTCTATCTCATCCACATTCCGATCCTCGTAGGATATCGTTTTTGTGTCCCTGGCTTTACCCACCCGGATACCGCCCGCTCCCCAATAGCCCTCATGGTTCCTGCGGTGATTCAATCGTGGACATTCGCAGACGGCCGCTGTCCATCTCGATCGTCGCAAGGCGCAAAGGGATTATTCCCTGGGACCCTCGCACATCCTCGAATCCCCCAATGACCAGGTATTGATCTCCAGGCAGGACTTCTCCGATAAGGACCAACCCCGTCGACATGCTCCAGATCACGTCGCCCTTTAGGCTCAATCGCGTGAGTTGCCAAGGACTATTTTCTGCCAGATTCGGTTTGCTTACAATGATGACGGAAGGGGGAGAGTCCAGCCGCCAGGTATAGTCGGACTTTTCCAGGACATTCCTTCGCTTCAACAGTCCTCCTTTGATAAATCGAGTCTGGTTCATAACCTGTACCTGATCCAGGTTTAACTCCCATTCGTTTCGCTGGGTATTGTGGCTATAGGGAATTCGGTAGAATGTTCGGGCCACATCACCGTAGGGTCGGGATTGGTGGTTCAAATCGGATACCGAAAGCTTGCTCCTTTCTTCAGGAGAAAGCAGCGCATACCAGGCTTTTTTTTCGCGGAGATTTTGATGCAAATAGCCGTTATAGGTCGTCTCCCAGAGGCCCTTTCCTTCTGACTCAGCCGCCTGAAAAAGGAATTGAGCCTTTCCAACCCAGACCCGCTCACATTCCATGTCCCCTTGACGACCCAGCTGCTTTGCCCGATCCAGAGCACAATCCAACTGATTATCGTTCAACAGGTTCAATTTCCCATTCTCGGGGGCCACGGTAAAGTAGCGGGCATCCAAACCCTTGACCACCAAGGCATCCAGACGAGCGGACACTTGAAAAAACTTTGATTCCTTCGGAAACACCTGGGCTAAGCCTGGATTGGCCGAGCTAACGGTCTCTGAATCGCCTACCAGTTCAAGGGTATTGAGGTCACGAATTTCCAGTTGTCCATTCCACACCCACAATTTACCCCCGGCAATGCCAAGAATCTCAGAACCCTGATCTCTCTGATACCGATCGGCAAGGACAACCTGCCCGCGAAGAGATCCATCTTGAAGACTACGGCTTTCCAGGGTATACCGTCGAAATGTTGCTTTCTCCCAGGGTAAATAACTCGCGACCCGCAATTCATGCATCACGGTTGTTGTCACAAAATACAGGACGGCGCCTTCCTCCGAATCCGCACTCCACAAACCTCCGATTAATTCAGGTGGCGAGGTGTCCTGAATTTCAAAGACTCCTGTCAGCAGAGCCCCCAGGCCGAATATCAGACTCAAGGCCCCAACCAGGGCCAAGAACCCCATTACCGGTTTTTTCATCAGGTCCCGTGAATCCGACATTGTGAACTACCCACCTTTATCGAGATATTTTTCCTCAACCCATCGTCGAGGCAGTAAAGAATGTTGTACCATTTTCTTCGTGCCATCTTCCTCCATCAGACGACTGGACATCCTCAACAACACTGAAAGATCATACTCCTGAATCATAATAAAATCTCAAATCCCAAGCACACTCCTCTATGAGTTTTCACCCCGCATTCATGAAACAGTTTGCTGAGTTTGATGCCGACCGCCAGGGAGTCAAAACCCTGGAAGAATGGGACTATTTTTCTAAAAAGTGGTTCGATCAATCGAATTGGCCCCTCAAAACTCCTCAGCAACTGGCCCAGGAGCAATCACACAAACATAGTCCACTCTCTCTTCAAGGCCGACTTTGGGGCTACACCTCCTACACTTACGACATTTCTCCTGAAGCCAGATACGAACTATTTTCGACGCTCTCCAACGTTGGAGACCCAATTCGATTCCCCCATCTGATGAACATTCCCAAGACAAAAGACAGTCCCTGGACCCAACAATGTCCATGGTGTGAAATCAGCACTGAGGAAATTGGTTCCGGAAGAATGTCCTCGATGCCAACGTCTACTAATTTTTGTCTATTACGAAGAGTAGGCCTGTCTTCGGTGTTCCCTCCGTCAAAGGGAAAGAGCCGTGCCCAAAGGATTGATCACTCCCAGGAAAAGAAAGTCCGGATCTCAAGAAAAGAATAGGCTCTGTCGAACAAGAAAAGCCCCACGAAGCCGGTGTCCCATTTGAACCCTTAAGAAGGGAGCGAACTGAAATCTGTGAAAGGTTAGATCACCGAGTTTCCAAGATCTCATTGCTCGTCAGAAACCATCGTCTCATTCAAGGACCGAACCGCCCGGACATGCGCTTTCCCGAAGGGGCCCTCCAAATACAAACGATGAAAGATTCGCCCACGCTCAAAATCTACGAGAACTTCCCATGGTCCGACGATAAAACTGTTTTTTCTATCCTCCTGCTTAATGATTCGATCCGATGTCCAGCACTGCCTTTGGGTCGAATCGAACACCTGGCTCAAAAACAATCCGTCGTTGGTTCCGATTGGCTCCATCAGTGACGCTAATTCTTCTACGGTTGGCAAACGCCAATCGGTAAAGCCCCCGAATGCCTGCTGGTTGAGTTCGTTCACGTATTCCCAGGCCTCTTTTTCCGCGATTCCCATTCGCAACGCGCGTTTCGATCCCCCCTGCTGCCACATTAACCCCGTGGCCTGATCCACCACCACACGTTTCCCCTTGTGTACTCGTGGCTCATAGGCATGCTCAAAATTCCCCAACCACGAGCCCGGAAGGGCATTCGCCCTTTCGTCGAAAGGGTGATGAAATCCCTTACGGCGAATTAACTCATCCAGATACACCAAGGTAATCGTGGCCGGTTCGGCCCTGAGTTGTACTCCGAACCGGAACCCCCAACTTTCGAGAATATAGTGGGTCAAGACAGCCGGCGTCGCATAGGCAAAGGGAGTTCTGGACTCGGTGACAATACCCACGACCCCTTCGTTCATGATGACCGGCCCCCCTGAATTCCCTTCATCGATCGCCCCTGAAAAAACCAAATCGCGGCCTCTCCTTCCGACCAATTCTCCTTTGGTTACCGCCCAAGGCGCCCCAGCCATGCGCGGAAACCCAATCACGGTCAAGGGCATCCCGGACTCTACGATCATCTGCGTATGTAAGGACAAGACGCGAACTCCTTTTGGTATCCCTTCTTTCACGACCAACACCGCTAAGCCCCGTGGATCCCCTCCTTCCAGGGCCAGAACCTTTCCCGGTACCTGTCGATTGGGTTGAGAGAAAAAATGCACGAAGGGGTTGGCATCGCCCTCGACGACATGAGAAGCCGTGACGATAAAGAGGGACCCTCCCTTTTGCTGGATGATGACTCCAGTCCCCTTTCTGGTTTGGCCATTCACCTGCGCCGTAATCTTGACGACGCCTTCCTTCAATCCTTGGATATTTTCGGCTTGTAGGGCTTGGGGGAAGAAGAGGAGACACCACATGACCCACTGAAAAAAGCAGAAACTCACCCGAGGGGGGACATGTACAACCAGGAGGCCTTGTCCCTTAGGTTCGGGAGCAGAAAACCCTTTTCCCCCCATCCACCCTATCCTTGAAGCCCGTATGCTCAAAAGATCCCTCACGATTCTGCCCATCTACAGTCCAATCAGGTTACGTAACGGTTTCAATCCCGGATACGATTGAATGACCTGAAAAAGGGTAGGACGAAGTTCGCGAGAGTTGTCCCGGGTTCCCATTTTTATGGATTCGGCCTTTCCCTGCAGTTTGACGACAAATTGATGGGTGCTCGAATCAACCCCCAGGAATGTCAATTCAAAGTTTTCAAGTCCATCAAGAGACAATCCCTTATGCTCTTCAATCTCGATCGGGTCCAGACCCGCCGGCGTTCGATAGCTCACCGTTCCTTTGAACCCTCTGGGAGAAACTCGCCTTCCCGTTTTGGCTTCCTGTTCGGAAAAATCTACATCCGTAATCGAGAGCGGACGCATGACCAGCGGTTCCTGAGCCGAAGCCACCGGTTCGAGCACAAGAGTGAACTTGTTTTTTTCTCCAACAAATTTCATGATCCCCGGGTTCGAATCGAATCCGGCCTGAAAGGTCAATTCCTGATCCTGCGGCACCGGCACGTTGACTCCCCTGGCCATGGTCAGGCCATCCTGAACCCACTCGACCCTCACGAGTCCGTTGACCTCGACCGTTTGTTGACCTTCGGTTCCCATAAAAGACATCGTCACCGCATTCGTGTCCCTCACTTCCAGGGTGACTACCGTCTTTTGAGTCAGGACAATTCCTTGTAATTGTCCCAGGCGACCCTCCTGGCCTTTTGGCGTTTCAAGCATGATTTGTGAAGCCGTTTTGACATGAGCCGAGGAAAAATGAACCAACTGGTTTTGAACGGGCAATGGAAGCCACGCCCCTGGAGGATATGAGTCTGTCTCCCAATTATATTCCTCGGGGTTCGCCACCGAGAGTTCATCCGGTCGAAGAGAAAAACTCCCCACGGGTTGGAGGAATAGGTTTTTAAGAGAAATCGGTCCCGTAAAGGTGGTTGGCCCCTCTTGAGCCGGAACCGTAAATTCCAGACGTGGCGTAAGCAAGCGAAGTTCGATCGTAGGACTCAGGGTCACAAAATTACTGATGATCAGGAGGACAGCCAGGAGGAGCCCTATCCCGGTTTTCATCCCTACTACGGCTGCAAATTTTCCTACCACGGACGCCGGAATGGATTCTTCTTCTGGCCATGTGATGGATTTGCCTTCCAGATGCCCTCGAATTACCGCCAATAGAACGGCAAAGGGTTTACCTTCTTGAGAGCCATCCCAGCCCAACAATCGCAAAGATTGAATTCCCGTAAAGGCTAAGGGAATCGCATCGGGCTCTAACATCACAGGGATGATTTTTTCGTCCTGTAACGCACGCCGGGCTTCGGCACGCACCCAACGGGACTCTTTGGCATGCCGGGTCCACAACACCACGACACCCTTCGCCGAAACCAAGGCGGACTCGATCGTTTTATCCCATTCACTCCCGACCCGAATTTCTCTATCCCACCAGACCGAGAGGCCCGCTGCTTCCAACGCTAACGCCAAGCGTTGAGCGATAGGGCGATTTTCACTGGCATAGCTAATAAAAATGTCCGACATTCGTCAATTCGTCAGTCATTACGGATGCAGGGAAGGTTGGTGAAACCATCGAATATTTTTGGAAATTTCGTCGTTCGTGAAAAGTGAAAACCCGCTAATTTCTGCCCGATAGAAACCCACAGCCGCCTCACCAGCATTCCAAGGAATGGTAAAAGGCCTTCCGGCTCTTTTCCTCCTGAATGTTTTGGTCCACACTTTTTTCCCTGTCTCCTCTTGAATAACCGCAAAGGTGAGACGGGAATCCTCTGCCGTCTTGAGCGTAAATAAATATCCTTCAATGTGCTCCGGTGGCTGTGTGTGGTACAACACTGCCGGGGCCACCCGTTCGGAGAGTAAAACCGTTGGCTCATTCACCCGGACCAAGGCTCCTAATTCATACATATCCATTTTCTGAGGCAGTTGATTGAGGACACGGTCCGTAGGCCAGGTAAACACGTTTTGAAAGCCCTTGCCCCACGGAGTCTTTGGCTTTACCGAATCCAGCCAATAATACACTCGATAATCCAACTCCCGAACCGTCATCGCCACCTCGGATTTGTCCATCTCCTTCTCTAGGTAAAATTGTACTTTTAAGCGTTTGGGGAAACTTTTCGAGGGGATCGGCTCCTGATAATCCACTAACACCGAAATTAACTCAATATCATTGCCTGAAACCGGTTTGGCTCTGATTCCTTCCTTGTAACTCCCACGAGATTGGTATTCCAGGGCTAATTCAGCAAACGTCAGCGAAGAAGGCGGGAGAATCCCAGCACCGATAAGACAGACCGGCACAAGTCCACACGTTACAGCATTCATTCTATTCCTACATTTCGTTTGAGGGGATAGTGCATCTTGTCCTCTCGGAAGACTCCGACAAAAAGTGAGGCAGACGGCTTCCCATATTCTTTCCATGGGTTTGAGTGCGTGACATTTCATGTTGATCTCCTTGAGATTCAGGAAGTCCGTGTTCGCTGCACTCTGTCAGAATGATTAGGAGAAAGTCTAACGCGGATGAACGATTCAGGCCAGAGGGATCCAGGGAAGAAGAACGACGGGAACATCATGGAAGGACGATTGTTGGTGAGAGAGGTATCATCCTTGATCGGAAAATTGTCCGGCGGAGTTTTGGTTCCATCCACCACCCACGGCTTTGTAGAGAGACACCATATCTGCCAAGCGAGCGCTTTCCGTTTGCACGAGGGTCAACTCAGCGTCCAATACCGTCCGTTGGGCCTCCAGAACGTCCAAGTAGGTGACCAAGCCCTGCCGATATCGAATATCCGCTAAATCCCGTGCCTCGTGGGCAAATTGAACCTCTTCACGCTGATGGGCAATTTGCGTTTTCCGCGTCTCTAATGCCACGAGAACATCAGCTACCTCTCGAAAGGCCGTCAGGATCGTTTGCCGGTAGCGCGCTAACATCTGTTCATAGCGAGACTCAGCCACTTCCAGACGCGCGATGTTGGTATAGCCCTCAAAGATGGGTAATGAGACCGAGGGGCCGATGCTCAAATTTCGACTGGCCCAGGAAAACCATTCATCAAATTCACTGGATTGGAATCCTCCCGTTCCCGTAATGGCCACAGTCGGGAAAAAATATGCCCGGGCCTCTCCGATTCGGGCATTGGCCGCTTTCAATGTTTCCTCCACCTCTAAAATGTCCGGCCGTCTTTGCAGCAATTCAGACGGCAAGCCGATTGGGATGGTCGGTTGCGCTAGGACTTTTCGAAGAGGCAATGAGGGAAGAGAAAACCCATTCGGACTTTTCCCAAGAAGGACCGCCAACTGATGTTCTTGCACGGTTCGCTGACGACGGAGTTCGGGTATTTGCGATGCGGTTTGCGCTACGAGGATTTCTGCCCGCTTCACATCCAAGTCAGATACTAACCCCGCCCGGGCCCTATTGGCCGTGATCGAACGGGAATCCTTCTGAAGCCGTAAATTGTGCCGGGCGATCTCCAATTGCTCGTCCAGCTCCCGCAAACGAAAGTACGTCTGCCCGACCTGACTGATGAGAGAAAGGATGATTCCTCGACGTTCCATCACGCTGGCGGAGGCCTCGGCAGAAAACGCTTCCTGATTGCGTCGGATACGCCCCCATAAATCCAATTCCCACCTCAGATCGATCCCCGCATTCCAAAGGTCAAAATCTGCCCCGGGCGGGGCAAAGCCCTGAGGAGAGGCATCCACCGGGGCCACCAGAATATTTTCCGACCGGCGAATCCTGGAATAGGCTCCCTCTAAAGCAACCTGAGGGTACAACGCAGCCCCCGCCCCTACAGCAAGAGCCCGCGCTTCCATGACCCGAAAGCTCGCCTCTCGAACATCGTGATTATGTTGAAGGGCTTGTTGGATTAAGGCATTGAGTTCCTGGTTTTGAAAAGCTTCCCACCAGGTCACTTCTGGAGCCTTTCCCTCCGAAATTGGCAGTGGAGAAGCATTCCCTTCTAATGTCAACCCATCCCAATTCTCTGGGGCCATGGTCTCTGGTTGTTGGTAGTCAGGACCCAACAGGCATCCATACATGGACAACATTACCATCATGATGACCCACAACCGGAAACGCTGACGAAAGGACACATCTTGTGGGATGCTTTCCTTTAGACCATGAATTGGCATGACCGACATATCTCGTTTCATACATCCACCATTCATCACTACAGGCCCAGGCCTTTTGGCCATTTATTCCGTCCGACTCTTGCGTTCAATGAAGACATCCACTTGCTGTCCGACGTACACCGGAAACGGAGGTTTTTCAAAACCATAGATTACCTGCAATACCCGGGTATCCACTCGCTCCCGATTATCCCCTGTCAAAGAACGCTTGGGAACGATATAGGGTTCTATTCGAACAAACGTCAGGGGGATGGCTCTATCGGTGAATCCTTTCACATACGCGACGGCCGGGCTTCCGGGTTCCACTAATGGCGCATTCACTTCATCGATATCTGCCCGGACCTGCAACGTTTCGGTGTCACCGAGCAAGATGAGCGCATCGACCGGATTCACGGTGGCATATTCTCCCTCACGAATATTCACCTGCAAGATGGTCCCTTGGCGAGGCGCTCGTACGGTCAATCGCTCCAAAAGGGCTCGGACTTCATCGCGCTGGGTCTTGGCCAACTTGAGGTCCGCTCGGGCCCGAAGGAGGCTTCGTTTCGCCCCTTCCACTTCATGCCACTTTTTTTGAACATCGTCCTCGCTCACCGCCCGTCGATCCTTGACGGATTGAAGGCGCCGCAATTGATCTTGGGCATCACGCAACCGGATTTCTTGCTCCCCGATGCGGGCAACAGCCGGTGGAAGAGAATCGATCCTGGTTTGCAACAGAGCCAAGAGTTCCCGATCATCCAATTGAAATAACGGCTCCCCTTTTTTCACGATGTCTGCAACCCGCACATAGACTTTGGTCACCAGGCCCGAAACGGGCGGGGCGATGCGAACGTTTTCATGAACCGCCTCGATGATCCCCGCGGCCCCGACCGTCATGGGGTAGGGATTAGCCGGTGGAGGCTCCAAAGGATCTGGGGGAAGAGGCTTTTCCCCGGCCCCCCAAAGGGTAGCGATCGTCAGCAACACCCCGAACAAGGCCAACCAAAAACTGAATCGTTTAACGATCATCAATTGATTTCTTTCCATCCCTGTTGAATCTGCTCAACCCGCCCGTCTTCCATATGAACAATCCGGTCTCCGAATTCGAAGATCCTTGAGTCATGGGTGACGATAATGACCGCGCGATCTGGATGTTTTCCCACGTCGTGTAACTGCTGGACGACATGATGTCCCGTCTCACCATCCAAACTTGCCGTCGGCTCATCACAGAGCAGCAACCGGGGTTCCCCCACGAGAGCCCTCGCAATCGCCACACGTTGTTGCTCTCCTCCGGATAGTTTTTTGGGGAGTGCCTGCAAGCGATCCCCCATTCCCATACTTCGTAAGACTTCTTCCGCTTTCGCTATAGCCTGAACTTTAGGCACTCCTCGGATAAACAGGGGCACCGCCGCATTTTCCACCGCATTGAGGGTCGGCAATAAATTATATTGCTGAAAAATAAACCCCAAATACTCTCGCCGGAACCTCGTCTTTTCCGAAGAAGACATGGTTTGGATCGCCTCCCCCAGAATATTGACTTCCCCTTCATCACTTTCCAAAATCCCGGCAATCACGGACAAGAAGGTGGTTTTTCCGCTTCCCGATGGTCCGACCAACAACAACACTTCCCCTCGGGCAACTTGCAAGTCCACCCCCTTCAAGACTGAAATGCGGGCGTCCCCCTCTCCGAACGATTTGGTGACCCCATGAGCCCGCACCAACCACTTCCCGGCTTCCTTCTCTCCAGTCTCCTGATACCCAGACCCTTGATTATCCACGGAAGACCACCGCCGGTTCCAATTTGGCCAGTTTTCGAATGCTAATAGCACTGGACAAACTACAGATGATTAATAAGGCCACTCCCACACCCACTAACAGCGGCCAGGTTTCTCGGAACGGCAACCGATCTCCGCTCGCCGCCACGATCCCAAATAGGGTTGCCAACCCGATCCCGACCCCATAGCCGATCAGGCCGACGGTAAAACTTTGCAAGAGAATCATACGGGCCAACATCCCCGTACTCGCACCGATAGCCTTCAAGGCGCCGAATTGACGTAGGTTCTCTACCGTGAACAGATAAAAAGTTTGCCCGGCAATCGCCATCCCCACCAGAAAACCCAATAACACCGTGGTTCCGAAGTTCACGCCAATTCCTGTGTTTTTGAGGATCCATCCGATCGTTTTCCATCCGAATTGATCCTCTGTATAGGCACCAAATTGAGTCTGCTCCCGAACACGGTGAGCGAGTTCTTCCGGACTCACATCGGGATTAGGACTGGCCAATACATAGGAGAGTTTGCGTCGTTCCGCGGGAGTGACCCCCAAGGCCCGTTCATAGGTCATGTAGACAAACGGAAAATTTTGGAAACTTTTCTGGGTTTTGACGATCGCGACAATCCTGACGCGGTGGTCGTTGATTTCGAACGTCGTGCCGAGATGAATTTTCTCTGGTCCACCCAAGCGATCAACACCCAATTGGTCGATGGCCGCTGTTTCCGGGGAGCGTAATTCTTCAATATTCCCCTCGATCGTGACCCCGGGACGACCGATCAGGGTGCTGGAGTCAATCCCAACCAAGGCAATTTGTTCGTAATTGCCATCCCGTAAACGAGCCCGCTGCACGCCTTTATAAAGCGGAACGGCCCACGCGACCCCGGGAACGCTCCGGACGATATTCACTGCCGTGTCGGGGAGCGGCTTGATTTCTTCCACCTGATTGATATTGGGATCGGTCACCCACACGGGAACGTTCACGTTCGTGATTCCCGATTGCGACCAGGTCATCAACCCCCAAAAAATCGACCCTTGTTGAACGATCAACATTGTCGAGAAGGTTAAGCCGGCCAACAACATCATATACTTGGCCCGATCACCGAATAACATTTTTAACGCCACGAAATTCATGAAGCGTTCCGTTTACTCTTTTTTTCCCGTCTGACGGTTGTTTCTGGCTTTGGAGAACTTCCTCCGGGCTCTTCTGTTAAACCAAGCAAGAAAATCGGGACAAACGTTTCCACGATTTCCTCTGATGATTGGGGCAGCTCGGCGCCAAATAAGACGGTCAGGAGTCGATGATAAATCAGCATTCCCATAAAGGCTCGTGCCGCAATCAGAGGAATAACCGGCTTAAAAGCCCCCTCCTCGATTCGTTGCTGGATATACCCAGACAAGAATTCATAAAAGACCTTAATATGGTTCTGAAAGAACATATCCGACAACTCATGGCTTTCAAGAGCGCTGTATAGAATCAGACGCATAAGATGTGGGTCAGGAGCTCCCTCAACGATCGTTCTCGCGATCAATCGAAACACCTCTTCGTCTCGTCGCTCCTCAGCCAATCGTCGTACGTTGGCCAACAACTGGGGCACCGGAGATTCCTCCGCCAGAATGGCTGCATACAAATCGTCTTTACTCGGGAAATGCTTAAAAATCAGGGCTTCACTCACCCCTGCTCTTTCGGCAATTTCCCGTGTCTTGGTCCCACTAAACCCCTTTTCAGCGAAGAGGCTTGCCGCAGAATGAATGATGCTCGCCCTTCGAACTTTCCCTGAAACCCGTTTTTTCGTTGGTTGATCCATATTCATTTGATAAGTAAGCATTTACTTACTTACTTACGATACCGGCCCATGGCGGCCCTGTCAAAGCGGCACAAATGAGAAGGAGGTCAAAACACCACTATTTTCCGCAAAATCTTGACCTACTCCCCTATTTGGTTGACTCACCAGCATTAATGCCTATCTTAATCAACGAGCAGGAACTCCCGGCCCAACTTTACCCACAACCATATAGGCCAAATCATGGATACCTCAGAATCCGACAGTGAACATATCGTGACGCTTCCCGTCGTTCCTGTGAAACGGACCGTATTATTTCCTGAAACCCTGGTCCCCTTCACGATAGGACGAGCCCGTTCCATGGCTGCCGTGGAAGCGGCTATGAACTCAGAAGACAAGGCCATCCTCATGGTGACTCAACGGGATGCCGAGATGGAGGAACCGGAATTTGACGACCTCTTCCAGATCGGGACTAAAGCCATCATTAAACAAATGGGGAAAACTCCCGAAGGTCATCTACAGGTGCTGGCCCAAGGGATCGAACGGATGGTCCTGCTCAAACTGGAAAAATCCGACCCCCATTTCCTGGGTCGAGCTCGAAGACTCCCACTCTCCCTCGAGACGGAGCCCGAACTCGAGGCTCTTCATCGTGAATTACTCGACCTGATTGGACAATTACCCGAACTTCTGACGACACAAGGTGTGGCGGAACTTGTCGGAGTGCTTCGTGCGGAAAAAAATCCTCTTTCCGTGGCGTATCGCTTGGTGTCGTTACTCAATCTTAACGTCGATCGCCTGCAAGCGCTTCTTGAACAATCCGATGCCAAGGAAGTCATTCGTCAAGTCTACGGAGCCCTGTCTCACGAACTCCAGATTCTCAAGCTCCGCCATGAAATCGCGAGTCAAGCCCAGGCGGAATTCGGCAAGTCTCAGCGGGAATATTTTCTTCGACAGCAATTAAAAGAAATACAACAGGAACTGGGCGAGCTGGAAACTCAACCGGAAGATGGAGAAATCGGTGAACTGAAAACTCGGATTGAAGAAGCTGATTTACCCGAGGAGGTTAGGAAGGAAGCCAAGAGAGAGCTCAAGCGTTTAGTGAAGTTGCCTCCCGCGGCCCCTGACCACCAGGTCATCCGTAGTTATCTGGAACTCGTCCTTGAACTCCCCTGGAATACCCTCACTGAAGATCACCTTGCTATTTCCCATGTCCGAGCCGTTCTTGATGAGGATCATTATGGAATCCAGGACGTGAAAGAACGGATCTTGGAACACTTGGCGGTCCTCCAACTCAATCCCTCCGCGAAGGCCCCCATCCTCTGCTTAGTGGGTCCTCCGGGCGTGGGTAAAACCAGCTTAGGCCAATCCATCGCTCGCGCTTTGAACAGAAAATTCGAACGGCTAAGCTTAGGCGGCCTCCATGATGAAGCCGAACTTCGAGGACATCGTCGCACCTACGTAGGGGCCATGCCTGGTCGATTGATTCAAGCCTTAAGAAGAGCTGAAGCTAAAAATCCTGTCCTCATGTTAGATGAAATCGATAAGGTCGGACGAGACTTTCGGGGAGATCCATCCTCTGCACTCCTGGAGATCTTGGACCCGGAACAAAACCATACATTCAGGGACAATTATTTGGATCTTCCGTTTGACCTTTCTAAGGTGATGTTTATCACCACCGCCAATTCTTTGGAGTCTATCTCTCAACCACTCCTGGATCGCATGGAGGTCATTCGGTTAGCCGGCTATAGCCATCAAGAAAAATTGGAGATTGCCCATCGTTATTTATGGCCACGTCGTCTCAAGGAAACGGGACTCCAGGATACCCCAGTCGAGTTAGATTCCGAGGTCATCCCTCACATCATCAAGCGGTATACCCGGGAAGCCGGGGTTCGACAACTCGAACAGACGCTAGGCCGTCTCACCCGTAAGATTGCCCTTCGATTGACTGAACAGCCTTCGGACCCCGACAGTCCTCATGACGCGGTCACCGTTCAGGTTTCTTCTCTTTCGGACTGGTTAGGAACCGAACGGTTCATGCCGGAAGAAGCCAGAAAAGACCTGCCTTTTGGTGTGGCGACGGGATTGGCCTGGACCGAAACCGGGGGGGATGTCCTCTATGTGGAGAGTTCTCTTCTCCCCGGAGGCAGTGATTTGACCATCACCGGACATATCGGTGATGTCATGCAGGAGTCTGCTCAAGCGGCTCGAAGTTATCTTTGGTCTCGAGCAGAATCATTGGGGCTGGATATTGCGCTCTTTAAACGGAATGGCATTCACATCCATGTTCCCGAGGGCGCGATACCGAAAGATGGACCTTCGGCAGGGGTCACGATGGCCAGTGCCCTCGCTTCCCTTTTCCTAGGGATTCCCGTGAGAAAAGATACGGCTATGACGGGTGAGATCAGCCTCAGCGGTCTGGTTTTACCGGTTGGAGGCATTAAGGAAAAGTTGTTGGCGGCACACAGGGTGGGGCTCCGAAGAATCGTCCTTCCCAAGGCGAACGCCAAAGACCTTCAGGATATCCCGGAAACCGTTCGGTCGGAAATGTCCATCTGTTTTGCCGAAACGATTGACGAAGTTTTCGAGCACGTCTTGACTGACCTCCCGACTACCTCTGAACCCTCTCAGGAACGCTCGACCTTTTCACAGTCCCAGGTCGAACTCTCGGAAATCTCCTAACGTGTTATAGGAAAATTTTCCTCAGCGGGCCACGAAGAATCTCAGCCATAGTTTCGATTATCCTCAATGGTCTTTTACGGTCCACTTTACATCTCCCTAGAGGAAACCCGCGTCATGGAAAAACTGCCTCCCGGCTCAAATGGATCGTGATCCTTTCCGATTCGTGTATACCACCAACGCCCTTCGGCCCGATTCGGGCCTTCGGAGAATACCAATTCGAAACCACCTTCCCGGTCATTTTCCCTCTGAATCCATTGTCCTTTCCACACTCCTTGCTCCAAGATCTCCGTGACAAATCGACCATCTTTCCAATCATAGGTTCCAAAACCCTTATCATTGACGTGAATGATCCCCTCCCCTGCCGAATCCCGGTATTCCCATTTCCCTGCCAAATCCCGAATAGTTTGAGGAACAATTATGACGGCATTGGTTTTTCCTCCCGTGTGTTCACGATCGGGCTGTACTCCGGCACAACCGCCAACCATCATAAACAGGAGAGGCCCGATTAACATGATAGACCAATGGCGGATTCTCTTCATGGTTCCTCCGTTTTCCTAGGGGGATGGGGTGAAAGAATATCCACAATAGATCGGTCTGTCTTAGACCACCTGGTAAAGGCTTCCTCTTCGTTCTGATACGGTATCACCCCCAACGACCCACACTCCGGTCATTGAGGAACCGATCTCAAGAAATTGTATCAAACCCGACTGGCAGGGGAAGGGGGCGACGGAAATTAATGGAGGGAGTGTTCGGATTATTTTTTTCGAAAAAAAATATGGTCCTTATATTCCTGAATAGCTGCCCCTAAGGCTTGAGAGCCCAAGGGAATATTCGCTTCAAGCGTATCTTCGATTCCCTCATCATCTATCACCACCTCATATCGTTCATGTTGATTGGTGAGCACCATGCCTTTTTCAACTTGTCTCGGCATATAAATTTCGGTCCAAACTTCCTTTTCTACCAAACACACGTCCCGGAAGCGCTCATACAAGAGAGCCAGCATTTCCGGATCTCTCACGAATTGCGTATCTGTACTCATGGGAAACCACCTTTTTCTAAAGATCCAATTCGACCCCCCTGTTCTTACCGAAAACCCCGCACCCAATTCAAGGTTCCTGCGGATCAATTTAATTGGAAATTGTCAGATAGGGAAAAATGAAGGCGCAGCCGTCACGGTAAAACAGCAAAACTCGGAACTTTTCCGTGCTTTTTCTCTGAACGAGAAACTAGGATGCGGATGAATGTTGATCCAACACGAGTCTGACGACCCTGGAGAGTTCTTCAAATTCCACGGGTTTGGGCAAAAATCGTTTAACTCCTAGCTCCTGAATACGTTCTTGCTCCGTCGCATGGCTCCACCCGCTACACAAAATGATGGGAAGGTCTGGTCGACAATCCAATAGATCTTTCACCAACGAATTGCCGGTCATTCTGGGAAGGGTATGATCGGTGAGCACCAGGTCAAAGCGCCTGGGATCTTCAAGAAATATTCGCATAGCCTGTTCCCCGGTCTCGGCGACATCGACCATATACCCTAACTGAGTCAGCATTTCTTTGAGGAGAGAAGCCACCGATTCTTCATCATCCACCACTAATATATGTTCCGGATTTTTGTAATGCGGGGAATAGGTCAAACGGAAATCTCCCGCGTTTGCTTTAGACCGGGGAAGGAGGACTGAGATGAGCTGATGATTGTGTTCCAGGTCTTTCCATTGAAGATCTCCCCCTAACTCCTCCACCATGCGACGAGCGGAATCCAGACCGCCATTCCGACTTTTGGGCCGTCGTGAGGGGGAAGAGGTTGAAACGACCCTTTCCGAACCATCATCTCGTTCCTCTTTTTCCATTATATGGAACTCCATAAGAAGACCGCCCTTCAGAACCGTCGACCCATCCGACTTCTTGGCCGAAAGGGTTTGACTGGCCAAAGACACACGCAACTCGCCTCTCTGATTTTTCAACACTTCCAATGCATGGGTATAGATGGGCATAAGGACATGACAGATCTGATTGCCATTCGCCTGCACCCCATCTGCCCCTTCCTTGACATGCGTGATGAGAGAAATTGGCAGTTGATCCGGCAATGCGACCCGCAACATCTCTACGATGTTTTCCATGAACGAAAAAAGTTTGGTGGAAGAAGAAGCCGGCCTATCCTCATGACCAGGATCAGGACTCTCCTTGGTTAATTCTTTGGCTCGTAAGGCGGCTTCATGAATTTCTCCCAGGTACCTGCCCATTCGCCCTTCGACTGAGGAATCCGCCAGGGCCAATTCGCTGTACCCTAACAATGAAGTGAGCACGTTATTTAAATTATGGAAGGACCGGTCTTGGCCACCTGGAGAGGCAGGCAAACATGGCTTTGCATCTGGCTTGGAGGGATGAGCCGGAGGAATCAAGCCAGGTGCGACTAACGGGTTCAAATCGCTAGGCGATGACAGGGCTTGCTGATTGAGATCCCGCAGAACCATTGAGTACCCAATAATTTTCCTCGATGGGTCACGGATTCCGATAAGTTCCATTTTTCCCCAAAATCGAGATCCATCCCGTTTCATCCATTGTCGTTCATCATGGGCATGACCAGAGGAAGAAGCCCTATGTAAAAGCTCTTCGGGAATACCCGTACTAATATCACGATTGGGAAATAGTACTGAATAGTGTGTTCCTTCAAGTTCACGGCTGGAGTACCCTATTAGGCCTTTTGTTCCGGCGTTCGTGATCGCGACGATTCCATCAGGATTTATTAACGCAATCACATAATCCTGGATGACCTCTAAAAGGCAGAAAAAGGTTTCCTCTAGGACTCGAAACGTTGAGTCTGGAGGCTCAATGTTTTCGATAATCCGTTTTAGGGATGCTGAAATCTCCCGATCGCAACGTTCATGAGCGGGAATCAACTTCATATTGAGGATCTCCTTCCCTCGTGAATTCGGAAATTCGCCGCACCCACATCAATCCTCGTGATTCTCACATGCAGAATTGACGTTCCTCTTCTGAAACCCCTCTCCCACCAATTTCGACCAAACGGCACCGTTCACGCTTTACATTTTTTGAGCTTGCTCCACTTGTTTATTCGCACAATCAATCGTCCCTAGAAAACTTTTTGTACGTATACCTCATTATTTAATTACTTCCATTTAAAAATTCCGAAGATCTTTTCAATCTTCACAACATAGAATCTGCATAAAATTCTAAGAGCAGGATTGGCTTATGCCTAGTTGTTTTTTGTCTCTGAAAGACTAGGGTCATTTGACAGGTCTTCTCCCTTTCCCTCTTCGACCGATGAAGTCAATCCTTTGCTCAATCTTTGAAAAAACACCTCTACTTCCATGTTGCTGAGGAAAGAGATTCGTTCTCCACTTCCTTGTAACTGAAAAAAATACAGACAAACCCGCAAAAACCGACACCAATCTCAAATGCTTGATACATAAAAAACCTTACTTTTCAATTACTTAAAACTTACGTATTTTAAATTTTTGTCCATCTATTAAGATTTTATAATATTTTACGAAGTAATAAATAAGAAGATTGTAGTACATTTTTCATGAATTTTTGACTCCAATAAGAGTATTCACTAATGCTTCTGCCCTATAGGTCGTGAGTATTTCCAACCATAACCCTCTAACTTGTCTGAGTGAACACATTCTTTCATCACTCAATACATGAGAATTCTTTCGCATCGTCCATGCATTTAATCCGGGAGGAGATATGACGTCACCATTCGCAAAACTTGGCATTGCCACAAAATTAGTCTTGTTATTCGTATTGTTTGGAATCATTCCCATGGCGGCTATCGGAATGATTGCCTTTGGAACCGCTGACGACATGAAGGACAAATCAGGATCTCGGTTTATGTCTGAAGCCCAAGGACTGGCCGATAAAATCGACCGCAATTTGTTCGAACGGTATGGGGACGTGCAAGCCTTCGGGTACAACGAAGTCTTGAGTCGCACCTCACAATGGTATGACAATTCAGAAGATAACATCGTCAGTCAAATTATGAATAAATATGTGGCAGCCTACGGCATATATGATCTGACCTTGCTGGTAGACACCAAAGGAGATCTCATCGCAGTCAATTTTCAAGATGCACAGGGTCATCCCATCAATTCCCAATTCCTCTATAAGAAAAATTTCAGTGGAACTGCCTGGTTCAAAGCCTTGGAGGCTGGCACCTATACGACCGAAATGCCGTTTACGGCTCCCGGAAATGATATTTCCACCGGGACGTTCATCGAAGATGTGCATATCGATCCGGACGTCAAACAGGCCTTAGGGAACGATGGATTGGTGATGGGGTTCTCGGCTCCGGTCTACGATGAAAATGGACGGGTCATTGCCTATTGGTCGAATCGAACCAATTTTGGAGTGGTCGAAGACATGTTTAAGGATGCTTACCGAAATCTCAAAGACATGGGCTTTTCCGGGGCGGAACTGACCTTGTTAGATCGTCAGGGCCGGGTGTTGGTGGATTATGACCCCACTGCCACGGGCACGGAAGACATCGTGCGCAACTTTGACGTGCTCATGACCCTCAATCTGGCTGACAAGGGAGTTCCGGTAGCCCAAGCCGCCATCAAAGGGGAGACCGGCTTTCAATTCGCCGAGCATGCGCGCAAAGGCCTCGTGCAAGTGGGGGGGTATACCCACTTGCAGGGAGCCCTGGGCTTCCCCGGGATGAATTGGGCTGTCCTGGTCCGGGTCCCTGAGGAAGAGGCTGTGGCCGAGGCCAATGCCGTGCAAAGTAAAGTGCTCCTGACCGGGCTCATTTGTCTTGTGGCCTTAGTCCCGTTGGGCTGGATGGTCGGCCGTAAAGGGGCCGGCAATCTCATCACCATCAGCCACGTCGCGCAACAAGCGGCCGAGGGCAATCTCTCGCCACGCGCCCCCGTGCAAGGGCAGGATGAACTCAGTCAGTTGGCGGGCGCCATGAACACCATGCTGGATAACATTGCCGGGGTCGTGGGAGAAGTGCGCCAAGCCGCCGAACATGTCTCCACGGGCTCGGCCGAGATCACCCAGGGCAATGAGGATCTCTCGCAACGGACCTCGGCGCAGGCGGGAGCCCTGGAAGAAACGAGTGCTTCGATGGAGCAGATGACCTCCACGATTAAGCAGAATGCCGACAATGCCAAACAGGCCAATCAGCTGGCCGTGGCCGCCCGGGAGGTCGCCGAGAAGGGGGGCACGGTCACGGAAAAGGCCGTCGGGGCGATGGATGAGATCAATAAGAGCAGTAAGCAGATCGCGGATATCATCAACGTGATCGACGAGATCGCCTTCCAGACGAACTTGCTGGCGTTGAATGCGGCGGTGGAAGCGGCGCGGGCCGGGGAGCAGGGCCGGGGGTTTGCGGTGGTGGCCTCGGAGGTGCGGAATCTGGCGCAACGTTCGGCGACGGCCGCCAAGGAGATCAAGACGTTGATCAACGAATCGGTGCAGAAGGTGACCGATGGGAGTGAGTTGGTGAATCAGTCGGGGCAGACGTTGGAGGAGATCGTGAACTCGGTGAAGCGGGTGACGGATATTATCGCGGAGATCAGTGCGGCGTCGCAGGAGCAGGCGGCGGGGATTGATCAGGTGAACAAGGCGGTGATCCAGATGGATCAGGGGACGCAACAGAATGCAGCCTTGGTGGAGCAAGCCACCTCGGCTTCGCAGTCGATGAAGCAGCAGGCAGCCGCGCTGTTAGACCAGGTGGCGTTTTTTAAGACAGACACAAACTCCCTTCATTCAAGAAGACATCAGGAAAATTTTCCTTTATCGGGAAGAGAGGCCCAAGGGTCGCCATCTGACATGCTTCAAGGAGCATACAGCACCCACAGTCCCGCTCTCACGAGATCAAGTCGGCCCACTGCCGGACCGGTGTCTGAGAGTAGAAGCAAAAATGAGGTTCAATCACAGGATGACGGATTCTTCGAAGAATTTTAGTCACTCGCCCATAATCGGCGAGTTATTCTGGAGGAAATACTATCACGATGTCTCAGTCCACACTTCATCCATCAAAGAATCCCCCACAGGAAGAATCGGTCATCCAGGGTGGCCGACAATTCCTCACCTTCACGTTAGCCAATGAAGATTATGGAGTTGACCTTTTACAGGTTCAGGAAATTAAAGGATACAGCACGGTCACACAAATCCCCCATCTTCCTCATTATTATAAAGGGGTGTTGAACCTTCGAGGCCATATTATTCCTATCGTGGACCTTCGATTAAAATTCGGGATGGGCCCTACCGAATTGACATCCTTTACCGTGATTGTCGTGGTCAACATCGGCAGTCGAATCACTGGAATTTTGGTTGATGCGGTTTCTGATGTCTTGGAGGTTGACCCACAGGCTATTCACCCCCCTCCCCAACTCGGGCAACGCATTGATGTCACCTTTATGGAAGGGATCGCCACGTCTCATGAACGACTCGTGACCTTGCTCAACCTTCAGCAGACCCTGTCAGAAGATGAATTGGCTCAGGTATGTGACCTGTCAGCAGAGTCTGACCCAGAAACCTAAGATCTCCAGACGGTCGCACCTTATCCGTCTGAGAGAGAGCGGGGATGTTTTTGAGAAAACATCGCGGCCGCCTGGCTTCGACGAGTAATTTGGAGTTTTTCAAAGATGGTCGATAGGTAATTCCTGACGGTTTTTTCACTCAACCCCAACACCCCGGCGATTTCTTTATTGGTTTTTCCTTCGGCGACAAGTTGAACCACCCGAAATTGCTGGGCGGAAAGGTCCCACCCTTTAGTAGAAGGAGGAGGTGTCCCCTGTCCTTGGACCCATGATTGAATGCGGGTCATGGCATTTTGATCTAAAATGGAATGGCCTTCGGCCACCATCTCCACGGCTTGAATTAACCGTTCCGGCCCGACTTCTTTCAACAAATATCCTGATGCTCCAGCTAATACGGCGGCCAACATGGAATCATCATCTCGGTAAGATGTTAAGAAGAGCACACGAGTGGAGGGTAGGGTTTCAAGAATATCGCGGCACACTTCAACACCATTTCCATCCGGAAGCCGGAGGTCCATCAACACCACTTTAGGTTGAAGACGAACCGCTTCTGCCCGGGCCTCAGCTCCAGTCCCGGCCTCCCCTACCATTTCCAGACGAGGGTTTTGACTTAAAATAGTCCGTAGCCCTACACGAACCACAGCATGATCTTCAACGATCAGCACACGGATAGGATTATCTTGGGATTTCATGTCGACCCTTTTCTTCAGGAAGTTCAACAACAATTCTGGTTCCCCGGCCTTTGACGGACTCAATGACCAGTTTCCCTTTCATCTGATTGACCCGAGCATGCATATTTTTCAACCCATGTCCCATAGTTTCTTGGCCATTCTTTTCGAACCCAATCCCATTATCCTTAACCTCAAACCGTACAGCCCCATTGAGGGTCTGTAATCGAATTTCCCCTTTGGTAGCCTGGGCATGTCGGACACAATTGCTCATCGACTCCCGGGTGATATTGAGAAGATGGAGGGCTTTTTCTCGGTTCAAGGATTCTACCGCCTGAGGATCAAGATCAACAGCAAATACGGTAGATTTCGGAAGGGTCAGGGCCTCCACCAACGCATGAAGCTCAGTTGAAAAATCTCCTAAGTCTACCGACTCCCTGGGCAGCCCCTCAATAAAGATCCGAATTTCTTCAATAGCCACGTTTAATTGCGAAATGGCCTGTTCCAGATAATCGAGTGCGCCTTGTGAGTCTTGAATTTTAACGGGTTGTTTCGCCGCAGCAATAATAAGCCCCGCCGCATACAGAGATTGAAGAATGTGATCATGCAAGTCCTGACTAATTTTTGTTCGTTCCTCCAGAAGACCTCGTAGGCGCTGTTCACTCAACTGCAAGGCCGTTTCAGCTTGTTTCCGTTTGGTAATATCTGTTGAGATTCCGCAAAGTGCATAAGGAACCCCATCGGCCGTCAACAAAGGAAACTTGTTGGAAAGGTACGTATGCAACCCATCTTCGCGAGGTGCTATTTCCTCCTTTTCAAAGGCAAGACCGGATTGCAGGGCCACCCGGTCATTTTCGATAAAGGCTTTGGCAATTTCCTCAGGAAAAATATCTTTATCCGTCTTTCCCTTCACCCTATTCCGGTCAAGTTTAAAAATCCGTTCATAGGTTCTATTGATCAACAAGTAGCGCCCCTCAAGGTCCTTGAGATAAATAACGGCCGACGAATTGTCGAGAATAGCCTGCAATCGGCCTTCACTTTCTTTTCGGGCATCCTCGGCGCGAATCTTTTCAATTCCCAATGTTATGCGATTCGCGACCATCCCCAGAGCCTGTAACGTTGTGACGTTAAGTTCCTGCCTTGAATAGACAGCCAGGACGCCAATGACAGAATCATGGAGTATCAACGGGTATCCCGCAAAAGACGTTAACCCTTCCTGCTTTGCCCATTCCTGTTCTAACACATGAGGGTCTTCAGGAATGTTTTTCGTCACTTGTGGTTTTCTTTCTTGAGCGATGGCTCCCAACCTGAGTGCTCCAACAGGAACGTGATGAGGAGGCCCATCAGGATGAGCAACCAACCCGGCACTGGCTTTGAGCTCAAGAACCTGGTCATCATCATTCACGATCCAGATGCCCCCAAACCCCGCCTTTAGAGAAGGCACAAGACATTCTGCACATCCCTGCAACATCTCCGGCAGACCTTCCCGCTGCATGACCACCTGACTGATTTCCGCATCGAGCGCAGCAAGCTCGATCCGTTCCTGGAGGGCTTGTTCTACCTTTTTTTGGGAAGAAATATCTTCGCACACGATCAGGACCACAGAAGAACCATCAAACCGAGTAATCACCCTGGCCGTCTCTTTGACCCATAACAAACTTCGGTCCTTCCGTATTTTTCGAAATTCCCAATGCGAAACCTCGTCAGGATGGAGAAAAATATTTTTGACTCGAGCCTGGGCTTTTTCGTGATCTTCGGGATAAATCACCTTTAACACGGTCTCTCCTACGAGTTCTTCAGGAGTATAGCCAAGTTGAGAAGCCCCGAATTGATTGACGGATAACACCGTCCCATCAGAGGCAACAGTAAAATACATGGTCGGGTTATCTTCATAGAGCACCCGATATTTCTCTTTGCTGTATTCGAGGGCTTCCACGGCTCGACGTTGTTCTATAGCCATCCCGGCTAACCCGGTAGAAATGTCGATCAATCGGGTTTCTTCTTCCGTTGGAGTTCGGGATTCTCCAAAATACATCGCAAAGGTCCCAAGCACCTCATCTGAGGGTTTGATGGGAGTCGACCAACAGGCTCGAAGACCATTCTCCAGAGCTAATCGGCGACCCTTTTTCCAAAGAGGGTCCGTCTCGATATCTGCCACAATGACGCGTTCTTTTCGGTAGGCGGCCGTGCCACATGATCCGGCCTGAGGCCCGATGGGAACACGTTGGGTCTTGCGCAAGAATGGAGAGGGAAGATGCGGAGCGGCGGCTGAAATCAAGGTTTGCCCTTCTAAAATATGCACCGAACACCACATTCCGGGAGTTTGAGATTCGATCATGGCACACAGTTGAGTCAGGATTTGCGTGAGGGGTTTTCCCTGGGCAATCATCTCAAGTATGGTTTTCTGATTGCCCAATAAGATCTCAGCATGTTTCCTTCCCGTCACATCCTCCAGCATTTCTCTTCGCTCAATGGGTTGTCCTTCTGCATCATAGAAAATTTGCACGGCAAGGTTGACCCAAAGGTGAGAACCGTCAGCTCCGATCATTTTGAGATCTTGTCCCATCATCGGACTCTTGGTGCCGACGAATTGGTACACTTGATTGGCCTTTTCTTGCCCCTCAGACCCATTGACGTAAAAATCCATCATTTGGGAACCAATGAGTTGTTCCTGTGAATACCCTAAGAGTTCTGAAGTCCGGGTATTGGCGGACAGGATAATTCCCTCCATCGTCGTCGTGATATATGCGGAGGGTGCCGATTGAAACAAATCCCGATACCGATCTTCACTCGCCTGAAGATGTTCAGCAGCCTGCTGGTGTTGAATGGCCACACCTGCTAGGTATGAAGCCGTTTCTAAGACTTTGAGGTCGAGAGAGGTGGGATGGCGAGGGTGGGGATGGGAAATGGCGAAAGACCCAAGGGGCATGTGGCCATGAGAAAATATGGGAATCGACCAACAAGACTTAATTCCGAATTTTTCTGCGACATTTCGAAATTTTTCCCATCGAGGGTCTGAACCTGTATCGGTCACGATCACCGGTTTCCCGGTAAAGACTGCCGTCCCACAAGAGGCCATCTGTTCTCCCGGAACCAACCCATTGAGGGTGCCGCACAGACTTTCTGGGGCACTGGGGGCAGCGACCACATTTAATCTCTCCCCGTCCTTATCCAACAACATGATTGAACACACCGAGGGCCCCACAATCTGTTCAATTTGCAAACAGAGCGCATCCAAGATCTCTGGAAGAGGACGCCCCTGAATGGTTTTTTCCAAGACGGCGGTTTGTAAAGCCTGCAAATCTTCGATTTGCTTTCGCGGGGTGACATCCTCCAACATCACAAGCAGAAGTGGTAATGCCCCCTCTAGGTGGGTCAGAACTGAACTTCGAAGATTGACCCAAACAGTCGACCCGACCTGAGTCACACACCGATATTCTAATCCCTGCTCTACATTCTCCCCTTTGAAAGCTCGTTGAACCCACTCCTCCCCTCGCTGTCTATCTTGTGGATCAATGATATCTCCCAAAAACAGAGTTTCGAGTTCGGATCCTGGATATCCCAGCAGCCGACTCAATGCCTTATTGGCGGATTTGACCATTAGGTCTTGCCCCAGTAAGGCCATTCCCATCGGACTTTCTTCGAAGGAAAACCGAAAACGCTGCTCGCTTTCGAGCAATTCCTTTTGAATGCGAGTCCGCTCGGCATTTTCCTGTCTGAGGTCTTGGTTGACCCGATGCAAGGATATTTGCTGACGACGAGCCATTTGAGCCACTCCGATCACCAATCCAACCAGAAGGGCCATTAACATTCCCAAGACAAATGCTAGGGATGGGAGCGGGGACTTCAGGTTTGCCAGATAACGCGCGGCCGGATACATCTTGGCATTGAGGGAAACATTATTGAGGGAAACCTCCGATTTCACATCCCAGGTATGTGCCCCTTGACTGGGAGGAACCCCAAACGTCGCAATGGCTTCATCCTGGTAAAGAAACTGCACGCCAAGATTATTGAATGGAAGTCCGTCTATGAATTCTCTCAACAACGTTTCCGTATGGAACACGCCCAGGATGCACCCACCGGCTTTCCCCGCATGTTCGATAGGGACGGAAAGAATAAAGTCTTTTCCATTTCCCTGAAGGGGAACCACGGTCCCCGTTGTCCGTTCATCTGCCGGACTCATATTTCTCTTAAATCGTTCGAGTGCGGCTTTTGCCAACTTCAGCTTTTCGGGAGAAACGCCATCCCGGGTCTTACCCCATCGAGTGACCCCGGCGGAATCAATCCATTCAATGATCCAATGCCCTGGAAAATCCCGTAAATAATGCGTTGCGTCATTTTCCCATTCTTTTCGGGCCAGTTCAGTTTCACCTGCCCTGCGTTCAGCCATACGGACAAGGGCCGTGGACTGCAGGCTAAAGGCCTTTTGAATGGTCAATTCAACTTTAGCCATTTCTCCTTCAAGAAGACGGTGAATCCGAACACGATCTTGGTTCACCAGCGATTGCCACAACCACAAGGTAAGTAAGGCCAGCGCTCCGCTCACCACAAAAGGCAATCCACGGCGCATCAACCATGCAGAGTTGAACGTGGGTTGTACGCGATTCTCTTCTGGAGGTTGGTCACCTCCAGGGACATCTCTAGTTAAGGTTGGAGAAGAATCGGAAAACGGTTGGGAAGCCACTGAACCAACTTTACTTTGCCCCTGGAACATAAATTCCGGCATAAGTGATTCCAAAAGGGGGTGGTTGGAAAATTTTCGAATTTTGCCATTAAGCAAGAGTTATCAGAACAATACTCCCCTAGGTATAAATTCGTCTAGATGTACTTGACCCCTAATAGGTAGGGACAAATGACCCTGCAAGGGGTCCTTTTCTCACCGTGGAATGAAACAAATCATCAATAATGATACGTAACAAGAAAGAAACTCATTTAATTCCTCACTCCCGCATCGGCCAATCCCCGTTCCTCCTCCGACCAAATATAACTGAATAATTCTCTATGTCGGTTCCACAAACCAAACTCCATTGCTGTCATGACTTTCCGTAGCCACCTCCACCAGGGGTCTCCACACTCAACTCCTCCCCTTCCTCGACAGAAAAGGTACATTTCCCAGGCAATCCTTTTTTTTCCCTATTTTTCACCAAATAATCGATTCCCGGCTGTCCAGGATGCCCCCCATTCAATCCATAAGGTCGAGTTCGACGCCGATCCGACAACAGGGTCACCTCCGCTGACTGCAGGAAATGATAGGTTCGTACAAGGCCGCTTCCCCCCTCCCATTTACCTGATCCTCCGGATTTTTCTCTCAGGCCATACCTGGAAATACGAAAGGGGTACACATACTCCAAGGCCTCAATAGGAGTATTTAAGGTATTCGTCATATGAGAATGCCGACCGCTCACTCCCTCTAACCCTGGGCCGGCCCCCATTCCTCCACCGATGGTTTCATAGTAGGTAAAAGGCTTGTTGCGTCGCTTGTCCCAACCTCCAATCGTCAGATTATTCATGGTGCCTTGGCTGGCTGCCGGAATTCTGTCGGGACAGGCTTGTGCAAGAGCCCCGAACAAGACATCCACGATTCGTTGGGAAGTCTCCACGTTTCCCGCGGCGACGGCGGCCGGTTTTTCCGCATTCACGACCGTTCCCAGAGGAGCCACAAGTTTAATGGGTTGAAGACAGCCGCTATTGGCCGGAATATCCAAGCCCAATACACATCGAAACACATAGGCGACAGCCGAGAGGGTGACAGGGTACACGGCATTGATACTCCCCACTCCTTGAGGGTCGGTTCCGGTAAAGTCAACGGTCACTTCCTCATCGTCAATATGAATAGTGACTCGAATGGTGATGGGTTCTTGAGAAAATCCATCATTATCCAGGGCATCTTCAAATCTATATTCTCCATCGGGAAGCGTTTGAATCAATCGCCGCGTCATTCGTTCACTATAAGATAAGAGCGCATGCAAATCCTCCAGAAAAGTCTGTACCCCTGATCCTCTTACCAAAGCCATCATCCGTGTGATTCCCAGATGATTGGCTGCCACTTGCGCCTGTAAATCTCCTAGACGTTCCCGAGGGGTTCGGACATTGGCCAATATCAGATCCCAGACATTCGTATTTTTTTCTCCTTTCACCACACACTTCACCGGAGGAATGATCAGCCCTTCCTGAAAAATCTCTTGTGCCAGGGGCATGGAACCTGCTGACATCCCACCGATGTCCGCATGATGGGCGCGATTGGCGACAAAGCCCAACAATTGAGAATCCTCTTCCTCCCTAAACAGCGGAGAGACCATCGTAATATCCGGAAGGTGCGTCCCCCCAACATAGGGATCATTCACCAGCGCCACGTCTCCAGGCTCAAACCTCAAAGATTGCATACAGGCCTTCACGGATAAGGGCATGGCCCCCAAATGTACGGGAATATGCTCGGCTTGAGCGACTAAATTGCCCTTGGCATCAAAGATCGCACAAGAAAAGTCACGGCGTTCCTTAATATTCGGTGAAAAGGCCGCACGTTGCAGGCGAACCCCCATCTCTTCCGCAATCGACACGATACGGTGTTTCATGATTTCCGTGCGTATAGGGCTACTCATCAGATTCCCTCATTCCGACGGTCACCAAAAGATTGTCATATTCGTCAACAGAACAGTCATCCTGTTGGTTCAGAAATACTGTTGTATCCTCCGAAAGGATGATGGCCGGCCCCGAAATACGATGCCCAGGTTTTAGGCGGCTCCTCCAATAGTGTGGAATGGTCTTCATCCCATCCTCAAAGACCACTGAACCCTCCTTCCATAAAGCACTGGAGGCATCAGATGGCACTGGGCAGACTTTGGGAATGATCGGGGGATCAACCGGCCCTATCACCCGCACCCGCAAATTGACGATTTCTACTGAGGAGTCTTCCTGACAATACCCATACCGTTCCTGATGCTGTTGGTCAAAAGCCCGACGAAAATTTTTCGTGAAGGGTACTCCCAATTCGAATGATTGTCCGAGGTATCTCATATCCACAGATCTGAGGAACGTCGCCTCTGAAGATGAAATCCCCTCACGCATGAGATCTTTATCTCCCTGAGCGATCATGGTCTGAAAGGCTTCATCCAAGGCTTCAAAAGGGGTTGCCTCATCCATCATGACCGTTTGGACATAGTCTAGCTGCACCTCTGCCGCCAACATGCCTAGGGCCGAGAGGGTCGCAGCATGAGATGAAATGAGGACCTTGGGAATGCCCAGGGCTTTCGCAAGATCACAGGCATGTAATCCCCCTCCCCCCCCAAAGGACACCAAGACCATTTCACGTGGGTCCTCCCCACGTTCGACCGACATAACTCGAAGAGCTCGTTCCATATGGGCATTGACGATATTGATCATCCCTAGAGCAAGGGTTTCCGGAGTGTCGAGCCCATGGTGAGACTCCAGGGGAACCTGTTTAAGGAATTCATCAAAAGCCTGTCTGGTCCTCTGCACCTCCAAAAGCATCTTTCCCCCGAGGAATCCATCAGCCGGTAACCGTCCCAGTATGACATGAGCATCCGTCACGGTAGGAACAGTCCCCCCCTTCCCGTAACACACCGGGCCAGGGTCCGCTCCGGCACTTTGTGGCCCTACCCGAAGAATGCCACCGGCATCCATGAGAGCTAATGAACCTCCTCCCGAACCTACGGTATGAATATCGATGACAGGGACTCTGATCGGACACCCACCCACTTCTGCTTCCGTAGTCACTTGAATACCGTTTTTTACCAAGGATACATCGGTCGACGTCCCTCCCATATCGAACGTCATGAGATTGTGCAACCCTGCGAGCCCGGCTACATAACGAGCACCAACGACCCCCCCGGCCGGGCCGGAAAGAATGGAACGAACCCCATGCCCCCTCGCTTGAGCGACGGAAATTCGCCCTCCATTTGATTGGAGAATATGGAAGTCCCCCAGGTGCAGGGCCTGTTCTAATCTCCCCAAATATTTATCTAATACGGGAGAGACGTACGCATTCACCACTGTGGTACTCGTCCGTTCATATTCCCGAAATTCCGGGAGAAGGTCAGATGAGGCCGTGGCAAAAAATCCTGCCTCTCGCAGACGACTCACGACCCATTGCTCATGTGAAGGATTGACGAAAGAAAACAAAAACGAGACCGCCACCGACTCCACCTCATGTTGTCGTAAATCCTGGATCAAACCATCGACTTCCTCTTTCTGAAGGGACACCACAATGTGACCTTCATGATCCATCCGCTCGGTTATTTCAAAACAGGAAGAACGCGGCACCAGGGGTTCGGACAATTCAGGCACCAATGCGTAAAGCTCAGGCCGCTCCTGCCGACCGATAGCCAACACATCTCGAAATCCCTTCGTGACGATTAACGCAGTCGACACCCCTTTTCTCTCGAGGACGGCATTGGTGGCGACTGTTGAACCGTGGACAATTCGGACATGGGTGAGGTTGGAGAATTGGGCAAGGCCTTGAAGTACCGCTTCTGCCGGATCATGGGGCGTGGAAAGAACCTTAAATCGATTCAATACCTGGTCGTCCGAAGAATACAGGACAAAATCGGTGAACGTTCCACCGATATCGACACCGATACACCCAAACCGAGGAGGAAAATTCATGCAGACAGTTCCTACTCCATGAAGAATGATCCCTGGCCCTTCAGGGAAAATCCTCTAAGAATACCTGATTATGAAGATGGGATGAAGAGAGCCTGGTAAGAAGGGGAAACACGGTTGGGCCAAGGAGTACAGGCGCAGGAACCCTTGCCGGAACTTTACCCCTTATTGATCCCTTTTAATGTCACGAATCGAGGGCTGCCATTGGCATTATCTTGGATGGTCAAGGTGGCTTGGTGAAGTCCTTGAGCCGTTGAATCGAACGACACTTTGATCGTACATGAATCCCCCGTGTCTAACCTGACATTCACACAGGTATTTTCGGTCAACGAAAAAGACCCAGCCCCCCTTCCTCCAATGGCTAAATCGACGATCTTCAATTGGCCAAGACCAATATTCGAAAGACGAACAGACTGGGCTAAGGAGGTTGAGGGGGAAGACCGATGTGGGTTGGTCTCAAACACCAGGGCATCGGTACTCACACTCGGAAGCGGTATGGCCCCATCTCCACTCAGAAGCACGGATACGCTATCCACGTTGGTCCCTGCCGTTGCGAAGTCGGGGATATCGTCCTGATTAAAATCGTTAATCACGACGTCCGCCGGAGTCGCTCCCACCCCAAAGTGCCCCGCCGAATGGAAATCGCCTTTCCCGTTCCCCAACATGATAGACAGGCTGTTGGAATCCCGATTGACCACAACCAGGTCCAGAGCCCGATCCTGATTAAGGTCCTGAATTCCCACTCCGACCGGAGCAAACCCCACTTTCATCGGGTCTAGGAATGCAAATGATCCATCCCCTTGTTGTAGAAGAACCCGAACGGAATCCGAATAGAGACTGGTGACGACTAAATCCCCCAGTCCGTTTTGATCCAAGTCTGCATGGTGAATGGCACTCAACGTCAGCCCAGGCCGTATTTCCCGAAATGGAGTGAAGATCCCTTTTCCGTCATTTTCTAGAACCACTACAAGTCCATTGGGCGACCGCCAGCTGGGTTGACTCCAGGTGACGGCAAGATCGGCGATGCCGTCTCCGGTAAAATCTTCCACAACCACGCCGGTGGGAAACATCCCTTCACGATCCCCGGTTTCATACTTCACCGCCTCTTCTAAACCTCCTTGGCCGTCATTCAGCAACACGGAAAGATCGAAAGGCGGGTAATACCCGAAGCGCCCGCTATTGACGGTCACCACATCAACCCATCCATCTCCATTGATATCCTTTACCGCTAAAAAGGTGGTCCCTTTTCCCGATGCATGGCTTGACCGTTTGCGAAACAATCCCTTCCCATCACCCTTGAGAACCACGATTTGATCAGCCCCACTCAAGCCCAAGATTAAATCCAGAACCCCATCTTGATCGACATCCGCAGCCACGAGAGCTAGGGGGATTTTCCCAACTCCAAAGGACACAGCCGACCGAAAGGTCCCATTCCCATTTCCCAAGAGGATGGAGACATCGTCCGAGGTCCCATTGACCGTCGCGACATCCCACAATCCATCCCCATTAAAATCCCCCGTCGCCAAGGCCTGGGGGGAACGACCCACAGGGACACTGGGAGTCGGGGTATACGCCAGGTTCTGAGCCCACCCTGCTCCCCATGGAAACAGCCAAGTCAGAGCCACCATCCAGAGTAAGATGAGATATCTGCTAAGTAAAACGTCGATCATGGAGTTGATTCGGAATAATCTTTGAGTAAGGCCACTTCAATCTCATCTGTTTGAGCCATGCCACGATTACGAACATGAGCAGCCCAGTCGGGGAATTGCCGGAGTGTTTGGAAAATCGCTTTCACGACCTCGGGTTTGATTTGAGTCTCCCATTCCCGAGCCCAGGCCATATCATCCTCATCTCCTTCATACGTCTCTGGAAATTTCACTTCCAGATTAAACCGAAGATTAAACGTCGTTTCTTCTTGATACATACATGCTCCCTGGTAGAAAATACGCTCAGTCCCACGGAGAGACCATCCAGTGGCGGAAATTCCGAAATATTCTCTATAATAGCTTTACCATTTCAACTCAGAGGAGGTCTAGAAACTATGCCGATTTTTGCTTATAAATGCCAAGGCTGTTCTCATCACTTCGAACTCATCGTCCACGGATCCACCAATCCAGTTTGCCCGGAATGTCAGGGGAAGAACTTGGAAAAACAGCTGACGAGTTTTGCGGTGGGGGGTACCGATGGAGGAATGGATTTTTCAGGAGGACCTGGTGGCTGTGGCACCTGTGGAGATCCGCGAGGACCGGGCGCATGTTCGATGAACTAGAAAATTGAAATGGAGAAAACTTTGACCTTCCCAAATGGAACCATTACATAACGCAATGCTGTTTTCCGCCGCCATTGTTCACTTCGTTTGTCCGTTTAAGTGTTCATTCCCATTCAATCCATCCTCTTGAGGATCGATCCACGTTTTCTTCGGGAAGCCTAAGGAGTCTTCCCCCATCCCATAAAAAAGGGCATGCGCCGCGACGAGGTAGGTCATCCATCCCACTCCTCCGTCCACTTCAATCACCCGATAATGCGTATCATTCGATTCCGGAAGGCCTTGTTGTAATCCGGGCACGATCATCATCACGCGATGAACACTGACATGAGGCGCAAATTCCTGATCCGTCTCCGGATACCGGAACGCCATCATACCATTTGGGAGAAGGGTATGCTGAATAAACGACCTGAATTGAAAGGCTGAAGGATTGAGTTGAGAGTCACATGACCAGGCAGGCTGGGATCCGGTCATCACCAGGAGAGAAACGGCACAACACACGATAACACTGAGGGGACCATCTCTGAAGCCTCCCATAGGGCACCTCCTTGTTGGGAATCTTCAAGATTGCTTTGGATACTATCCATATTTATCGGCCGATTAAGGAAAAAGTTAAATTTGCAGAATTTTTTCCTTATTTTTCATGCACGTATCTTATGAGTTCCCTTTCAGGTAAGGTTTCCAAGAAAAAAATTTAGGGAATCACGGAACAAGGGAGGCTTTGGAGCCCCAAAATGAGAGGATTGGGGCTCCAAAAAATCAGGAAGGAACAGTTAGGCTGACTGTGGGGCCGGAATCATATGAACATCCCTTTGCGGGAAAGGAATCGTGATCCCCTCACGGTCAAAGACCAGCTTGACCTGTTCATGCATATGGAAAAACACACCCCAATAATCCTCGGGTTTGACCCACACCCGAACCAACATATTAATCGAACTATCCGCATGCTCTTTGACGTACACCTCCGAGGCCGGATCTGATAACACTCGGGAATCTTGAGCAATCACATCCTGTAATATCTGCTTGGCCTTTAACACGTCATCGCCATAACTGATGCCAAAGGTCATATCGACACGGCGCTGCGGCTCCGCATTGAGATTCGTGAGACATCCATTGGAAAGTAATCCATTCGGAATGATGACTCGGCGATTATCCAAGGTGGTTAAAATCGTGACAAAGATTTGAATCTCCTTGACGACACCGAGATACCCCTGTGCCTCAATCAGATCTCCCACCTTAAAAGGTTTAAAAAAGAGGATCAGCACTCCTCCTGCAAAATTCGCCAAACTGCCTTGCAGCGCCAAACCAACCGCCAAACCGGCAGCCCCTAACATCGCAATAAATGAGGTCGTCTCGATTCCTACCATGGAGGCCACGCTGATAATCACCAGAGCCTTAAGGAGCACTCCCCCCAAATTAATCAGAAACCGGCGGAGGGTAATTTCAACATCACTCCGCTCTAACCCGTTTTCCAAGACCTTCATCACCCGTTTAATGACGGCAAACCCGATGATCAACGTTATAATCGCCAATAATAATTTCGGGCCATAACTGAGAACTAAATCCATTGCCGATTGCGTCAAATGCTCAATGGTTACCATCGTGGTATTCCTCCTTGAAAAGAGTGAAAAGACGGGGCCCAAAGAGAATTAGCATACTTGCCAGACTAATTCAAAAGACTATGAGAAAGGGGCTTTGGGGAATAGGCCACCAGAAGGAACTAGAGTATTCAGAAGGGGGGAAGGAACTGAACGATTATTCTGAACTTCCGAGCATGTCGTCGATGAGAGGACGATTGAGATCTTCACACCCTGGACAAATCAAGTCGAAAAAAGCTTCATGATCTTCGACATAGTTTTTTTCATTCACTAATTTTTCTTCGTGAATAAGATCATGACAATAGGAGCAAAGAATCATTAACCCCCGCATGACCGAAACCGTTTTTCTTCCCGAGCTGCTTGTCATGAATCTCCTGAGGAAACGTTCGTGTATGAGTTCAAAAATCGAAGGTTCACAATACCTTAGGACCACCCTCGTTGCTGGGCCAGCCAAAAATCCTCTTGCTCCAAATCAATCCCACAGACCGGGCATTCAATCGGTTCGTCCTGAGGGGGCACCTGAAGAGGTGTCTCCTGGACCCTCCCCTGACAGACATGATAAAAACTGCCACGGGCATGTTCGTCATCTAAAATATCGGACTCATATTTGAGGATCATAGTTGACTCCCGACAAGAATTATCCACAGATCATTGAATGTATACCAGGGGCCTGTTTTCTTGTGCAATCCCCGACACACTCTGGCCTCCCTGTAAACGACAATCACGCATAATCCAATCACTCGAACACTCCATGACTCTTCTTCTCATAGCCGCCTTCCTATTTTCGCTAAGTTTCTTACCCCCCATGGCCTGGGCTCTCTCTGGAACACCCAACGCCTTTGTCGGGCCGATTGGGTTACAACCGCTCACCACCCATAAATTCTCTAAACCCATTTTCCTCACCACGGCGCCAGGACAATCACACCGCCTCTTCATCGTGGAACAGGATGGAAAAATTTTTTTCTTAGACCGAGACCAACACCTACCCCGCCTTTTTTTAGATATTTCAGACAAACTTTCTACCGGTGGCGAACGAGGGCTCTTAGGATTAGCGTTTCACCCACAATTCGCCAAGAATGGAAGATTCTTCCTGAACTATACCCGAACCGAAGATCGAGCCACGGTCATCGCGGAATACCAGCATTCAAGCATTCCCAACGAGACGAATCACCAAGAGTCTATTCTTCTGATCATCCCCCAACCGTACGGCAATCACAATGGAGGGATGATGGCCTTTGGCCCCGACCACTATCTTTACATCGGGATGGGTGATGGTGGCGCAGGAGGCGACCCGGAAGATCGAGCCCAAAATACGGAGGAATTACTCGGGAAGATGCTTCGCATCGATGTCGATGGGGACCCCCCCTATGAAATTCCACCCGACAATCCCTTTGTCCAAAAACCTGGGAAACCTGAAATCTTTGCATGGGGGCTTCGCAACCCTTGGCGTTTTTCCTTCGACAGAAAAACCGGAGAGTTATGGGCAGGGGATGTGGGGCAGAATGCGTGGGAAGAAATTCACATCATCCAGAGAGGGCAGAATTTGGGGTGGAGACTTATGGAGGGAAATCACTGTTTCAACCCAAGGGAGAACTGCCAAATCGTCCCGGACTTGATTCTTCCTAAAACTGAATATGCCCATGAAAAGGGACGATGCTCCGTGACTGGGGGCTATGTCTATCGAGGAACCAAACATCCTGTGTTTCAGGGAACCTATTTGTTTGGAGATTTTTGTTCGGGGGAAATATGGGGTTTCAGGGAAGGCCAGACACAATTATTACTCGATACAGACCTGCAAATCTCATCCTTTGGAGAGGATACCGAGGGAGAAGTGGTTGTGGCAGACTATAAAGGGAAAATTTATTCTATCGTCCCCAGATAACGACAATGTAACATTTCTATTTCAGTGATGCTTCGCGGGGACCTAGAACTTCTCCACTTTCCGGAATAGCTCGATTTCATCCAAGACCTTACCCACTCCGTACACGACAGAAGTCAGTGGGTCCTCCACGGTGATAATAGGTAAATTCGTTTCTTCCTGAAACCGGGTAGCCAAGCCTGGCAGTAATGACCCTCCACCGGTAATCACCACCCCCTTATCGATAATATCCCCAGCAAGTTCAGGAGGGGTATTTTCAAGAGCCGTACGTAAGGCATTCACGATGGCATGGATCGGGTCTTCGAGGGCTTCCCGAATCTCGGAATCGTTAACGACCACCGTGCGAGGAATCCCCGAGATCATATCGCGTCCTTTCACCATCATCGTTTGAGCCTGTTCCAAGGGATAGGCCGATCCCACCTCAATTTTTACGCGTTCGGCCATATGATCCCCGATCAACAAATTATACCGACGCTTGATATAGCTCATGATGGCATCATCCATTGAATCCCCGGCCACCTTCACCGATTCACTACACACAATCCCACCCAAGGAAATAACCGCGATGTCGGTGGTCCCTCCACCAATATCCACGACCATATTCCCCGATGGCTCGGTAATGGGCAGCCCTGCTCCAATGGCCGCTGCCACTGGCTCTTCAATAAGGTACACTTCCCTCGCACCAGCTTGTCCGGCCGATTCCCGAACAGCACGTTGTTCCACCTCGGTGATTCGGGAGGGAACCCCAATAATACACCTGGGGCGCACAAAAGCCCGGCGATTGTGGGATTTCGTGATAAAGTACTCCAACATCCGCTCCGTCATGGCAAAATCGGCAATCACACCTTCTTTAATGGGACGGATCGCCACGATATTACCAGGAGTTCGACCCACCATCCGTTTAGCCTCGACGCCGACGGCCAACACCGAATTTGATTGCTTTTCCAAAGCCACCACCGAGGGTTCACTCAGGGTAATTCCCTTCCCCCGGACATAGACCAACGTGGTTGCCGTTCCTAAATCAATGGCTAAATCGCTTGAAAACCAGCCTAAAATATCGCTCAACCCTGGCATGAGCCCCCCATATGGAAAATCTGTGGATTAGAAAAGTCGTGAATTCTGAGCCCAATGGGCACTACCGACATATATCGGGCAACAACTTGTAAAAATAAAGGAATATAGAAAAAAATTCCAAAGTTTTACGGGAATGCCAGAAGCCATCGGCTCTTCCTTGAGACCAAGCTCCCTCGAATACCTCAGGGATGGGAAATTTCTCCAGACCTCATGACTGAGAGAAAGATCGATCGGTGCGGGAGAATGAATGCTACGAGACCCTTGAATAAACCCGGCACAGGCTAGGCGATCATTGGGTTCATGTCAAGACTTATCGCACCAGGTTCGTACCGTCAAGCTTTTTCATATGCCCGTTTTTCTTTTTTGCATGAGGGGATTGAAGACTTGCCCTCGAGGGTGGGTATGGTATAACTAGGAAGGGTCACCCACAGAGTCTCGTCTGCGTTTCCCCAATGAGAAAGAGTTTGTCGGAATTGTGTCCAAAAAAGTTCTTCTGATCCTCCTCAGCTTTGGGCTCATCGCCCTGTATCTTGGACTCATAGGTTATGCCCGCTGGGGAGACGCTCAACCACCGGAAATTGCCTTAGAACAACCCTTTGAATTGGTCGGTCCGACCACCCCCTTAATTGTCCGCATTCAAGATACGGGAACGGGGCTCAGGGATGTCTCAATCCGCATCATCCATAATTTGGAAACGTTCGTGCTTACTGAGAAGACCTTTCCTTCTGAGGGAATGTTTTCCTTTGCCGGCGGTAAGGAGCATGAATTTTCCGTTGACTTGATCCCTTATGCCAGCTCGGACCTGCCTCGCCGTCAGGGCCAGGCCAAGCTCATTATCTCTGCTCGGGACTATTCTTGGCGGAATTTATTCGAAGGCAACGGCCAACGAATCGAGCAGGACTTTACCCCCCAATTTACTCCTCCCCGGCTGGAACTCCTCTCACCTCCCACCACGATTGTCCAGGGAGGGTCGGGGGTTGTGCGCTATCGCGTGATTCCAGAGGTTCCCAAACATGGCGTCAAAATTGGCTCTACCTTCTTCCCCGGTTTTCCTGCGCCCGATAAGGCTGGGATGTTTGCCTTCATCGCCTTTCCGTATAATGCCCCACCAACCACGCCCATTCAATTGTTGGCCGATGATGGGTTTGGGAATTCGGCGTTGATGGATGTGGATTTTCATATCAAACCACGCTTTTGGCGGACGAGGCCCATCAAAATTTCGGACAAGTTCATCAGGAAGACGGTCCCAACCATTTTGGCACAAACCCCGGAATTGACCAGCCAAGGTGAGCTCCTTAAAGATTTCCTTCAAGTGAATGATCAGCTCCGAGCCATCAACAATAAGACGATTGCCGATCTGGCCCAAAAAAGCCAGAAAGCTTTTTTATGGAAAGGTGCCTTTCGTCAGTTATCCGGATCAAAAGTGCAAGCCTCATTTGCCGACCACCGGGAATACATATACAAAGGAAAAGTTGTCGACACACAGGATCATCTTGGATTTGACCTGGCCGTCACCAAACACTATCCGGTGGAGGCCAGCAATCATGGAGCAGTTATTTTTGCCGGATATTTAGGCATCTATGGCAATACCATCATCTTGGATCACGGATATGGCCTGCTGTCTCTCTATGCCCACCTGTCCTCCATTGAGGTCAAAGTGGGGGATACCGTGGAAATCGGACAACCCATCGGGAAGTCAGGAACCACTGGGTTGGCTGCAGGAGATCATTTACATTTCAGCCTGATCCTTCACGGAGCCCAGGTGAATCCAAAAGAATGGTGGGACCCGTTTTGGGTGAAGACTCGGATTAAGGATAAATTAGGGTTGCCTTCCCTGATTAAAGCCACAGAGGAAGACCCCAAATCTGTTTCTAAGGAATTGGGTCCGGAGCCACCTCCCGTTCCCTAAGGTCCTTAAAATTCTCGTTCGTATCCTTTTGAAATCGTGAACATCCCAACCCCAGTCTGCAAAGACTGATCGAAGAAAGTCATCATATGGCAAGACGTTCCAGGGCTAAGACTGATTCTGGGGAAGCTAACGCTTCACAGATCACTCCCGTTCCATTGGATGAAACGACCCGGCAGCGGTACCTTAACTATGCCCTGTCGGTCATCACATCCCGTGCCCTCCCCGATGTCCGGGATGGATTAAAACCGGTCCAACGACGCATTCTATTCTCGATGTTCCATAATCATCGTTTGACTCCCGATCGTCCACCGATCAAAAGTGCGAAAGTCGTGGGATCGGTCATCGGGGAATGGCATCCCCATGGAGACGTGGCCGTCTACGATGCCATGGCACGCATGGCGCAACCCTGGTCTCTTCGCGGTACGCTGGTGGACGGGCACGGGAACTTTGGGTCACAGGATGGAGATCCCCCTGCTGCTTATCGATACACCGAAGCGCGACTCACCGCTCTTGCCCTGGAACTCCTGAATGAACTCAATAAAAACACGGTCGACTTCCAACCAAACTACGATGGGAAAGGCGAAGAACCGATCGTCCTTCCCTCCCGATTCCCAAACCTTCTTATTAACGGTTCGACGGGTATCGCCGTCGGAATGGCCACCAATATTCCTCCCCACAACTTACAGGAGGTGGTTGAAGCTGCCATTGCACTGATTAACAACCGTAAGCTCACGATCTCGGACCTCATGAAATCGGTAAAAGGGCCCGACTTCCCCACGGGTGGTGAAATTCTGAATAACCGGACCGAAATCCGGGAAATGTATGAGACCGGTCAAGGCTCGATTCGGCTTCGGGGTGAATATGAGGTTAAGCCGCTCAGCCAAGGGAAATCCGAAATCATCATTACCTCAATCCCCTTCGCCGTGGATAAATCCACCATCGTGGAACGAATCGGCGAACTTATCATCGCTAAAAAAGTTCCTCAGTTAGTCGACGTGCGGGACGAGTCCACGACGGATGTACGAATCGCGCTGGAAACACAAAAAGACGCCGATCCTCACCTAGCGATGTCATACCTCTTTAAGCACACACCGCTCCAGAATAATTTCTCAGTGAATCTGACCTGTTTGGTCCCCATTCCCGGATCATCGGTTTCTCGTCCTGACTGCGTCAACCTTAAACAGATGATCGAGCACTTCGTGGACTTTCGATTTACGACGGTGAAGCGCCGGCTCACCTACGACCTGGAAGTCCTCGAGCGACGCATCCATATCCTCCAGGGATTCCAAACCATCTTTAACGCCTTGGACCAAGTCCTCAAAATCATCCGACAAAGTGAGGGAAAAGCCGATTCGGCACAAAAGCTCCAACGGCGATTCAACCTGGAACCGCTCCAGACCGAGGCCATCCTGGAAACACCCATCTATAAACTCTCCAAGACTGAGATCCAGAAAATGCTGGATGAACTCAAGGACAAACAACGCCAAGCCAAAAATCTCAAGGCGCTTTTGGGATCCAATAAGAGGCTCTGGGAAGTTGTCACCAAAGAATTGGAAGAGGTTTCCAAGACGTTTGGGAACAAGCGCCGCACGAAAATCGGTCGAAGACAAACCGAAGTCGTGGAATTCGACCCGGATGCCTTCCGGGTCAAGGAAGATGCCACGATTACGGTCTCGGCAGATGGATGGATACGAAGGGTCGGGATCATCAAAGACCTTTCGAAAGCGCGGGTGCGTGAAGGCGACCGGCTGATGACCATCCTGGGAGGGAGCACGATGGAGTCGGTAGTCTTCTTCTCAAACTATGGGAGCGCCTATACCATTCGCATCGGGGATATCTCCCCTGCACGAAGTGGGTATGGTGATCCTGTTCAAAAACTCTTCAAATTCAAGGATGGCGAACGAATCGTCGGGGCGCTCAGTTTTGACCCACGAGTTCAACCGACGAACGGGACCCCCACAGGAAAAAAGAAAGGGCCTGCTTTACCCCTTTTCGACCATCTTTCTTCCTCAGGTTCGGAAAATCTGGGAGAGGCTATCGCGGTAACCTCCAGCGGCATGGGTTTACGGTTCGCCCTACACACCTTCCGGGAACCCTCCACTCGTTTGGGACGGAAATTTTGTAAACTCAAAGAGGGAGAAGAAGTCATCGGGGTCCAGCAGATCTCCTCCCCGCTGAACAAAACGGCCGTGGCCGTGGCTTCAAACCGAGGACGGGCGTTGGTCTGCCGGGCGGAAGAAGTCGCGCAATTAGCCGGACCCGGTCGGGGAGTGATTGTCCTCAAGACCGATCCCAAGGATGCCGTGATCGGATTTTCCCTTCTCTTTTCCAAAGACGATCAACTGCTCTTACTGAAAGAAAATGGTGGAACCCTTCCTGTCACACTTCGCCGGTATCAGGTGGTGGGTCGCGGAGGAAAAGGCCATCAACTCATCAAGCGAGGTCGGGTTTCCGGCATGGCTCCGCCAGACTTAACCATCCCCAGCCTCCAAACGGAAAATGGGGAATAAATTAATTACTTGAAACACAAATTAGAGGGAGAATCCTCACACTTTTTTCGAAGGAATCTTGTATGGCCAAAAAATATGATGCGACTGACATCGTCGTTCTAGAGGGCATCGAGCCCGTTCGCCGGCGTCCTGCGATGTATATCGGAGGAACCGACAAAACCGGACTCCATCACCTTGTCTGGGAAATTCTGGATAACGCCATCGATGAAGTCATGAACGGGCATGCCAGCCAGATCACCGTTGAACTGGATAAATCTAAGGATGGACTCCGCATTACCGATAACGGCCGAGGCATTCCCATCGACAAACATCCCAAGCACAAAAAGTCTGCGTTGGAAATCATCATGACAACGCTCCATGCCGGAGGGAAATTCGACACCGGCAGCTATATCCACTCCGGGGGGCTCCATGGAGTAGGGGCTTCAGTCGTGAATGCCCTTTCCCGCCACCTGGAAGTCCAAGTTAAACGCGATGGCAAAGAATGGGAACAGACCTACCAGGCAGGGAACCCTCAATGCCCGGTGAAATCCAAAGGTAAAGCACGGGGCACGGGCACTTCCGTCTATTTTCGGCCCGACCCAAAAATTTTTGGGAAATCGACACATTTTGATCCTACCCTATTAGCCGATACCCTGGATGCGAAAGCCTATCTTCATAAAGGATTAAAACTTTCGTTTAAAGACGGATCTTCCGGAAAGTCTTATCACTATCATCATGAACAGGGTATTCAAGAATTTTTGGGCAAATTGGTCTCGGACCGTGGACGTAAACCCACTGTGGATTTTGTCTTTTATCTAGAACGTCAATTAGGGAATGGAAACGGGGGTTCGAATGGGACCGCTCAAAATCTGGGAGTGGAGGTAGCCCTCCAATGGACGGACGAACCGGCCGAGTACGTCAAAAGTTATGTGAACGGCGTCGCGACCCCGAATGGCGGGACTCACGAAATGGGATTACGAGGTGGGTTGGTCAAGGCCGTGCGGAATTACCTTGAAACCCACAATCTGACCCCCAAAGGTCTCTCTCTTCAAGCCGAAGATATTCGCGAAGGGTTAGCGGCGGTGCTGAGCGTCTTAGTCCTTCAACCCCAATTCCAGGGCCAAACCAAAGAACGGCTGAACAATCCCGAGGTGCAGGCTCAAGTCGATAGTCTGGTACGCCCGGCCTTAGAGACCTATTTCAACGAAAACCAAAGTATTGCGGAAACCCTCATCGGAAGAATGATTTTGGCCGCCCGTGCCCGCGAAGCTTCTCGAGAAGCGTCTAAGGCCGTCATGCGCAAGTCTGCCGTGAGTCATCGGTTGAATCTCCCGGGGAAATTAGCCGACTGTCAAAGCACGGATCCCACGGTCAGCGAACTGTTTATCGTTGAGGGTGATTCGGCCGGGGGAACCGCTAAGCAAGGTCGTGACTTAAAGACCCAAGCCATTTTGCCCATTCGAGGAAAAGTCCTGAACACGGAGGAGCTCACCCTTGCCAAAGTGGTCGAAAATAAAGAATTGGCTGATCTGGTGAAAGTCCTAGGGTGTGGGATCGGCAAAGACTTCGACCTCAAAAAACTTCGGTACCACAAAATCATCCTGTTGATGGACGCCGACATCGACGGCTACCATATCAGCACATTGTTGCTCACGTTTTTCTTCCGACATATGCAAGAACTCATTCGCCAGGGCCATGTCTTTATCGCCCAACCCCCCTTGTATCGGATCGAACTTGGCAAAGACATTAAATGGGCAGGAACCGATGAAGAAAAAGAGCGGATCATCGCTGCGGCGCGAAGCAACGCGAAACCCACGATCAGCCGGTTTAAAGGGTTGGGAGAAATGTTCCCACAACAATTGAAAGAAACGACGTTACAACATTCGACCCGACGGCTTTTGAAGGTGGAACTCCACAACGAACTCCAAACCGATCGGACGTTTCACGAACTGATGGGCAAACGCACGGACGCGCGCTACGATTTCTTGATGGCCAACGCCGGATCCGTCGATAACTTGGATGTGTAAGCCCCCATGTCTTCTGCAGATCCGCCTTCGCCCTCTCCCCTAGAAACCATTTACCGTTATCACCAGGAGACCAAGCACGAATTTAATCGATATGCGCGGTCCCTCGGTTATTTAGACTGGGCTAATCAACCGAATCCCTTTCGGCGCTTTCAAGGCGCACCCCTCATTCCCCTACCCCATCTGACTCTTGAACAAGAACCGGTCTCTCCTTCCTATGATTCTCTCTTCGAGTCGACTTCTATCCCTGCCCAACCGGTGACCCTGAAAACGCTTTCACGGTTTTTTGAATATGCGCTTTCCTTAACCGCGTGGAAAGAATACAACGGGACCCGATGGGCTTTACGGAGCAATCCATCGAGCGGCAATCTGCATCCAACAGAAGGCTATCTTTTGGTCACCTCATTACCCCAATTGGATTTGGAACCAGGTCTGTATCACTACGCCCCCAAGGAGCATGCCTTGGAGCATCGTTGGGCCCATACAGCAGAACATATCAGCCCTCTATTCAAGGAAATTCCTCCTGGCGGGTTTATCGTTGGGCTCACCTCGATTCACTGGCGCGAGGCCTGGAAGTATGGAGAACGGGCTTTTCGATACTGCCAACATGATACCGGTCATGCTATCGGAACTCTTCGCATCGCTGCAGCGACCCTAGGCTGGAATCTGGTGTTGCTGCATGACACACCTGATCAGATGATTGAACACCTACTCGGACTTTCCCGACCACAAGATTTCGAGAAAGCCGAACAAGAATACCCGGAACTATTGGCGGCAGTATGGCCACAAGATCAGCCCTTGGCAGAGAAATGGAATGTTTCTCTACCGAGGCTTAGAGACAATTTTTTCTCGGCAGGCCAATGGAACGGTAAGGCCAATCGACTGAGCAAGGATGACCAGGTAGCCTGGGATATCATCGATGAAGTGTCAACGGCATCTTGGAAAGACACTCAGGAACAACTCGAGACCCCCTATACCTCCTCATCTCATCAACCTCCCGAAGAACGCAAAAGTGAGCCCAACATTACGACTTCCAGTGAGACCTTAGCAGGCCAAATTATTCATCAACGGCGAAGTGCCGTCGCCTTCGATGGAAGAACCGGGCTTTCGTCGGATAGATTCTTCACGATGTTGCAACGCATTATGCCCCATGGCGCACAACCTTTGGCCGAAAGACCGACGCCCTGGGATTCCATACCCTGGCACCCAACCATCCATTTGGTGCTCTTTGTGCATCGAATTTCCGACCTTTCACCTGGGCTCTATTGGCTCAACCGCAGTCCGGAACGTCGTCATTGGTCTTACTTTCAAGACAGGATGCACCAACAGTTTGTCTGGACGACTCCCGATGGCTGCCCTCCGAACCTTCCCTTACACTTGTTGGAAGAGGGGAATGCTCAAAAGTTGGCCATGCAGCTAAGTTGCGGACAGGAAATCGCCAGCGATAGTGCCTTTGCCCTGGGAATGGTAGCCGAATTTGACGAAAGCTTAGAAAAATTCGGCCCGTGGTTTTACAAAAGGCTATTCTGGGAAACCGGACTAATCGGACAAGTCTTATATTTGGAAGCGGAGGCGGCTGGGATTCGTTCCACGGGCATCGGCTGCTTTTTTGACGATCCGGTTCATCGGGTATTAGGGTTTCACCCCCAAACCATCTGGCAATCGCTGTATCACTTTACGGTTGGCGGTCCCCTCGAGGATGGCCGATTGACGACGCTCCCTCCCTACGGACCGCATGTATCCTAATGCCTAAACATTCGAATACCCTCCCACGAGAGTTTTATAACCGGCCTACCTTGAAGGTGGCAAAAGAGCTGTTGGGAAAAACGCTCTTCAAGGAAACCCCTAACGGTCTTATTTCCACCCGTATCGTGGACGTGGAAGCCTACGTAGGCCCTCAAGACAAAGCCTGTCATGCTTCAAAGGGACGGACGAAACGCACCGAGATTTTGTTCGGCCCTCCCGGAAATACCTATGTCTACCTTATCTATGGCATGTACCATTGCTTGAATTTTGTGACCGAGCGGGAAGAGTTCCCAGCTGCGATACTGATCCGAGGAATTGAAGTTTTAGACGACCCTACTTCTCCTGCCCCTCCGACTCGTATTGACGGCCCAGGACGTGTCTGCCGTTTCTTGGAAATTGACCGAACCCACAATGCACTGGACGCAACCAGTGGGTCCGAAATATGGGTAGAAGATTCAGGAGAGACCATTGCACGAAAACAGATTCAGGCCTTGCCTCGAATTGGTGTGGATTATGCCGGAGAATGGGCCAACAAACTGTGGAGATTTTGCCTACCCGGTCCCCCTGGCAAAAAGAAAAGGAGCAGAAAATAGACAGGGAAGAAAACTCTTCTTTCTCTTGATCAATCTTAACAGTCTACGTTACGCTAGACCTTCAAGAACATGGCGGCTACAGTCTGTAGACCTCATGACACAAATCGACTCTCAATCCATGAACAATCAAGGAGGAAGACCATGGGCAATCCGCTCGATACGATTTCTGGCACCATCACGGCCGGCTTTGTGCTGACCGTGGTCCTCTATGGGCTGGTAAAAATGTTGGTGTAAGGATTTATAACGAAACAAGACTTCTTTACTCACTTCACGAAAACGAGGACACAACATGGAAAGTATATTAGCGTGGGGACATTATCTCGCCGGAATCACCTGGATCGGGATTCTGTATTACTTCAATTTTATTCAGGTACCATTTTTAAAGGTAGTCACTCCGGAAACCAAAGGCGAAGCCTTTAAGCACTTGGTTCCCAATGCCCTGTGGTGGTTCCGCTGGGGAGCCTTGTTCACCTGGTTATTTGGCGCCTCCTTGCTCATGAATCAGCACCGTTTGGGAAGTGCCTTTCTCCTTCAAGGGCAAGATGCCGTCATCGGCATGGGAGCCTGGCTGGGGACGATCATGCTGTTGAACGTCTGGGGTATCATTTGGCCGAATCAGAAAAAAGTCTTGGGCCTGAAAGAAGCCACAGCGGAAGAAAAAGCCAAATCGGCACGAATGGCCCTCTTAGCTTCAAGGACGAATACCATGCTATCGATTCCTATGCTGTTTTTCATGGCCAACTCCGGTCATGCTTCGGGGTTGTTTTAAACCTGCTTGAAATCCTTTCCTAGATTTCCATAAAAAAAGGCGGGGCCAGATGGCCCCGCCTTTTTCATTTCTTCACATGCTAAAAGGTGAGGAAGATTATTGTCTGAAATTCTCCGGGGTATAAACCGTAACCTTCGCGGGAGGAGCTGGATGGTAGGTTCGCAGTTCAATTGGGTCCTGTATAACCGGCATCCAACTTTGATACGTATACACCGCGAGCATCAGGGGTAAAGCCACGGCAACAATACCCCTCACAACCCGTGCACCAACACTCCTTCCATCTAACATCGAATTGACTGGCCGACAGAAATCCCGCCAACGTTCCTCACTGGAAGAAACCCATCCAAATACGGCAAGACTCATTCCAGTAAAATACATAGCCAAAAGACTGAAAGGAATCGGCGGATAGACACGCCACATAAAGTACCCAACCATGAACACAAAGAAACTCACCCCCTTGAAAAACAATCCTAAGGTGTATCCTCTTTTCTCAAGAACCCAGGCAATACCAGATCCTAGAGCAAGGAGTAGCGCCAATTCGAGGATAATTTGGAGTGGAGCGAAACCATGGAGAAACGGAATACTCGTCATAGAATCACCTCCCAGGTTGAAATGAACGGGGGAAAAGTGGTCTCCATGCGAAAAGATACTTCACCATATCTACTCAGAAAGAGGATTACAAATTCTCGTGAGATCATGTTCCCATCCCTTAGAACCTGGTGTGGGGTGGAGTAAGGGAAGCACCCAAAAAGTCTTGGAAATTTGACCAGTTACTGTGGAGGTAGGTAGGGCATTGGGTTGTTGAGGAATACTATGATTAGAAAAATTTTCCTGGCATAGTTTATGCCCGATGGCCTGGAGAAGATTTTTTCACTGATTGCTCTCGGACATGCACCCACTTGGAATTTTCTTGGGCAATGATAGACTCAATCCGTTCAGCCAACAAAGCATCGGGGTTTTCTGCTTCACGGTAATGGGCGGCCTTCCCGATCCATAAATATTTTTCGTGCTTGAGGGCCTCACAGGTTGCGCGGTAGCTGATCCAGTTTTGATGGTACTGATTCAATTGTTGGAACCCTTCAACCACCACGATCAACGCTCCCAACCAAGCGGGCAAGAAATCAACCATTTCAAAATTCGCCGACAGTGGAATCAATGCGGCCGATACGATGACAATTCCCCGGCACCATTTATAGAACGTTTGATTCGACGCACTTTTCTTGTTGTACCACCCGATTTGATCTTCGAGCCGGCTCAGTGTCTCTTGCAGGAAATCCATAACCTACCCACAGGAACACAATCCTTGAATCGAGTCGAGGCTACTCACATTTCTCGGACAGCACCACCCAGTTTATCCCTCGCATTCAATCCTTTTTTAGTGATGTTATTCCTGGACGACGATATGCGTGTCGGTCTCTTCCACACCCGGAATGGTCAGGATTTTGTCCATGATAAGTTTGGCCAATGCCCGATCGTCCGAGGCATTGACTAGGCCAAAAATATCGGGATTACCAAAACAGGCATGGGCCATCTCAATATCCGGCAATGCTCTGAGTGTTGATAGAACGTCTTGGGCCTTGCCCGCTTTGACTTTCACGAGGATGTACGCTTTGGTTGCCATAAATCCCTCCTTGAATCGAAAAAAGATGAACAATTGAATGAGAAAATGTATGGATGCCTTTCCCCCTGATCTCACCAAACCCTGTGGATGCTGGCTTGTTCTACCATAGTTGACGTTTCGGTTCCATGACCCCAATTGGAGTCCTGGTCATTCACTGGCTCCTTTAGCCCTTGGAGTTTCAATCCCCCTCTTTTTCGCTCATCGGTTGCATAGACTTCTCACAGACTTGTAGGATCAATTCTCCTTAGTTCACAGCATGAATCACTGACTAATCGAGTTTCTGCCATGCCTAAAATCGTTTCGTTACTCCCGAGTGGGACAGAAATCCTTTGTGCTTTAGGATTACAAGAACACTTAATCGGCCGTTCTCATGAATGTGACTATCCGGAGACCATATCTCATCTCCCTATTTGTACCCAACCCACTATCCAGGTTGAGGGAACCAGCCAAGAAATCCATGAACGTGTCACGCATCAGCTGAAAGATGCTCTGTCGGTCTACCGGGTCAACACCGACATGCTTCAAACCTTACGACCCGACTATATCGTGACCCAGACGCAATGTGATGTCTGTGCCGTGAGTTTCACCGATGTGGAACAAGCTCTCAAACAATTGCTGAATATCCGGCCCACATTGATCTCTCTTCAATCATTCGATCTTCAAGGAGTGTGGGATGATGTTCAACGGGTCGCCAATGAATTGCGATTGGAAAAAGAAGGGAAACAACTCCTGGAAGAATATACGACTCGAATCGCTACGATTCGAGCTCAAGTCTCCTCGATTTATGGACGGCCTTCAGTCGCCTGTATTGAATGGATGGCTCCTCTCATGGCTGCCGGAAATTGGGTTCCCGAATTAGTAGAGATGGCAGGAGGATCGTCCATATTCGGAAAACCCGGAAAACATGCCCCATGGATCGATTGGGAGGCGCTCCATGCACACAATCCGGACATCATCATCTTGATGCCCTGTGGTTTTTCCATTCCCCGAATCGAGGAAGAAATTCTCTTATTGACTGATCATCCCCTTTGGGGACAATTGCAGGCCGTTCAAAACAAGCGCGTATTTCTCACGGACGGGAACCAATATTTCAACCGTCCCGGCCCTCGACTGGTTGAATCCCTGGAAATACTCGCCGAAATTTTTCATCCAACTCATTTCCACTTTGGTCACGAAAACCGTGGGTGGAAACCTTTGACCATTGCCTAAAATACTTTTTCTCCTATATTTTCAACAACTTATATTTACTTTGTGATCTTAGCGTTCTTATTGACCAACCACTGAAAATTTGTTAAATAGTAATCATTCCTAAAAAGGAATGGATATGAGCAACTCTTCTCCAAACATTCGGGAACAATTTCAAGCTTGTGGTCTTAAGACGACCCCGCAGCGTACGGCCATTTATGAGGCCTTGGTACAGAGTACGGCTCATCCCACGGCGGAGGATATCTATGCGCAAGTCTCTCCTCAGTTTCCGATGATGTCTCTCAATACGGTGTACTACACCCTGGGGGCATTCCGACGTGTTGGCCTTATCCAAGAAGTGAACATTGGACATGATCGGGCGCGATTCGATGCCAACCTTTCTCCTCATCATCACCTGATTTGTTTGGACTGTCAGACCATCATCGATGTGGTCGATCCCCATCTCAATGACCTTACGCCACAAGCTGCTCAAGACCAAGACTTTGAAGTCACAAGTTACCAAGTGGCTTTTCAAGGATATTGCGGTACATGCCGCAAACAGCAATTACCAACACACCATGACCAATCATCGGGGCAGTCCCCCATCACACCGTAAAGGAGGAATCCATGGGAAGTCTTAAAGGCACCAAAAGTCACGAAAACCTCAAAGCCGCATTCGCCGGCGAATCTCAAGCTAACCGGCGGTATCTGTATTTTGCCCGACGCGCTGACATCGAAGGCTATACCGATGTGGGCGGCCTCTTTCGCGATACATCCGAAGCAGAAACCGGGCATGCGTTCGGACATTTGGACTTTTTAAAAGAAGTCGGCGACCCTGCTACCGGTGTTCCGATCGGGAATACTGAGGCCAATCTCAAAGCGGCTATCGAGGGTGAGACCTATGAGTACACGCAGATGTATCCCGGGATGGCCAAAACTGCTCGCGACGAAGGGTTTGAGGAACTGGCCGAATGGTTTGAAACCCTGGCCAAAGCCGAACGCTCTCATGCCAATCGTTTTACCAAAGGCCTGGAAACCTTAAATCAAGGCTAAACGGTCGAAACTTCTTCGAACCGAATATGTCTTTTATCCCTCCCCTTTGTAAGGGGAGGGGTAGGTGGGGTAGTAATCTGCAGGAGCTTAGGAAGCATTAGGGGAAATAACCTTCCCAGTATTCAGTGTTTGCCTGATGCATCGACCTCCCCTAGCCTGGCTTAGTACATCCCGTAGGGTGTCACCTTTGCTTACAAAGGAGGGGCTTTCGGGGAGCTATGCCATTAAGAACGTGATGATCCATTTCACCATCTTTAACTCGGACCTATTTGATCATGCCTAAGTTCAACCTCATCAATCCCACCTGGACCCGCACCGATCTGGAACAAGAAACCCTCCGGGTCTTCGACATCTGTGACGGCTGTCGACGATGCTTCAATCTCTGCCCTTCTTTCAATACACTTATCGACCGCATCGATGAGTATGAGAGTGATCTGTCCAAGTTTCAGGCAAAGGATTTCACCCAGGTCGAACAAGAATGCTACTACTGCAAACTCTGTTTCAATCACTGCCCCTACTCACCTCCGCACCAGTATGACTTAGACTTTCCTCGCCTCATGGCAGCCTGGAAAAAACAACGAACGGAAGAAGGGGGAGCCACCTGGCGGGATAAGCTGCTGATCAAAACGGATTTGATGGGTAAACTGGGAACCATGACGGCGCCACTCACGAATTGGGCCCTTCGCACCACGGGTGTGAGAAAGCTCATGGAACGTGTCATGGGCATTCACCACCAACGACAAGTCTTGCCCTATCAATCCGAGACCTTTCCCCAATGGTGGAATAAACGAGCCAAGTCCGGTTCCGCTTCAACCACACAGAAGAAGGTGGCATTTTTCCCTAGTTGTTTGGTGACCTATCAGGTCACGGACATTGGAAAAGCGGCTGTGCAGATTTTAGAGAAAAATGGAGTAGAGGTGGTCGTCCCTCCCAACCAACAATGTTGCGGCATGCCTCGTTTTGACCTTGGAGACTTGGAGGGAATGAAGCAGGTCGCTGAAGCGCAATGCCGACAATTTTCCCCCTATTTGGATGAGGGGTACGACATCGTCATTCCCTCACCCAGTTGTAGTCTGATGTTTAAACGGGAATATCCCTATCTAAAACCGTCTCCTGAGATGTCTCGAGTGGCGGAACGGACGTTCGATCTTTGCGAATATGTCATGCGGTTAAAACGAGAGGGAAAATTGTCGCTGGATTTTCCCAATAATCCCGGACGGGTGGCGTATCAAATTCCCTGTCACCTTCGGGATCAAAACATCGGATTCAAATCCCAAGAACTCATGGCCTTGACGGGAGCCTCTGTTCATTTGATTGAAAAATGCTCGGGACATGACGGGGCATGGAGCGCGAAACAGGAGTTTTTCGACCTCTCCATGAAAATCGCCAAGAAGGCTGTGCGGGAAATTAAGAATGAGGAGTTTGACGTCGTGGCATCAGATTGTCCGCTATCCGCCCTGCAATTAGACCAAGCATTGGAGGGAACCAATGCCAAACCGGCACTCCATCCGATTCAAGTCGTCCGGAACGCGTATGGGATGACTCCATGAATCCGGTCACACCTCAAGACCTCCTGTCCGCGGCGGACTATGAACAACAGCGGGGAGACCTTCGTAAAACCATCATCGCCAGAAAAAAACGACGGCGGATTACCGTTGGGGATTACATCACGCTGGTCTTTGAAAATCGTGAGACGGTTCTCTTTCAGATTCAGGAAATGCTGCGCACCGAACGCATCTTCGATCCCGATAAAATTCAGGAAGAATGCGACGTGTATAACGCCATTCTTCCCAACACCGATGAACTGAGCGCCACCTTGTATATTGAAATTACCGAAGAAAGCCGGATTCAAGAACTCCTGGACTCATTCCAAGGGATTGATGCATCAAACACCGTCGCGCTTCGCGTTGGGGACTCAAGAATTTTCGCCAACTTTGAGGCGGGTCACAGCAAAGAGGATAAAATAAGTGCGGTCCATTTTGTACGATTTTTAACCGACCAAGCTTTTCGGGACCGATTGGCCCAGGCCGATCAGTCAGCCTTTCTAACCATTACCCATCCTAATTACCAAGCAGAAGCCCCAATTTCTCAAGAAATGAGGCAAGAATGGCTACTTGATTTAGCAAAATAACGACTTATCTAATATAGTAGGAGTATCAGGGAAACAGGCTTGAAAATTGACAACCCGAAAAGGGGTCATTTAAGATAAACGCTCAATCTTCTTTTCCTTTTAACCGATTGAAAGGAAAGAGGAATTCAACAAAACTCGATTATCATTCGCATAAGGAGGATACATTATGGTGACTATTACTTCCGTCGCAGAAGAAAAAATTAAAGAGCTCATACAAGAAGAAGAGTCAGCTGTCGGACTGCGCATTTACGTGAAAGGCGGAGGCTGCAGCGGCTATCAATATGGAATGTCGTTCGAGGATAGCACCAGCGACGACGATACCATTATCGATAAAAACGGAGTCAAGGTCATCGTGGACTCCCAAAGCGCTCCGATGTTAAGCGGCGCTGAAGTGGATTATGTGGATAGCCTCCAAGGTTCGGGATTTGCGATTAAGAACCCACAAGCCAAATCCACCTGCGGATGCGGAAGCTCCTTTTCCACGTAATCGTGTTTCAACACACAGACGAATCGCAAAGGGCTGGACTTGGCTGACGAACATCACCCGGGTCTCAGCCCTTTTTCGTTCCTGAATTTCCATGCCTAAAGCCACACTCACCAAACGTTTGGAATTTTGTTCTTCCCACCGGTATCACAACCCCAATTGGGATGCGGAAAAAAATCGAGCGGTCTTCGGTCCATGTAATAACGAAAACACGCATGGGCATAACTATTTATTAGAAGTCACTCTTCGAGGCGATATCGATCCGGTTACGGGGATGATCATCAACCTGTACGACCTCAAACAATATCTTTGGGATGTCCTCATTGAATTCGATCATAAGAATTTAAACCTCGACACGCCTTACTTCATCGATCGTATCCCCACCACCGAAAACGTGGCAATCACTCTCTGGGATCTGTTTAGGCAACACCCTGAGTTGCCTGCCCTTGATCGCATTCGCCTTCATGAAGATGATCGTCTCTACGCTGAAGTCTGCGCGGAGTGGGTTCAAGAGGAAACGAACCATTCAACGGCTTCGCTTTCCCGGCTCTATACCTTCTCAGCCGTTCATCAGTCTCACCAAAAACAACTCCACGGACATCACTACGATCTGTGGACGACATTTAAAGGGCCAATCCCTTCCGACACCGGCCAGATTATCGATCTCCAAGCCCTAGATCGGACGGTCACCACCCAGATACTCGATCGTTTCGACCAGCGAGAAATCAATCAGGATCCTGCCATCGGATCGATTCAGATCACCGATTCGTCTCTTGCTCAGGTCTTTACGAAGATTTTGACCCCCCTGTTCGACCACCCACCTCTGTACCAGCTATCGGTGAGTCAGCAACCCGGCACGCACGCCACTTGCTCCCTCTAGTCAGTCCTTAACCCTGTTCAGAATCCTGATCATCCACTTTTGGTAGGCCACCTGGAACGGTTTTTCACGTACCACTCCAGGCTCTACCGCATAACATGCCACCTAGTTTTTCCAGGTGTTCATTCAGTTGGAATCAAAGGGAAATTTTACCGTAATGTTTGATAGGCCCCAAAGGTTCGATGGAAAAATTCCGCCCACTCCTAAAGGGTTACGATAGGCTGCCAGACAGGGTATTACTTTTGAAAATGTTGTGCGATGAGGCCGCTCAATTCGGATGATTCCAATTGCCCCTCTTTGGTCAACAGTAGGGTGCCATTGGAGAAAAAATGGGTGGTGGGATAGGTTTCAAAGTTATGTTGTTTTTTAATATTTCGGCATTTGCCTGGAACATGCATTTTGGCTTTCCCCACACGTACCTGTCCATGCTCTTGCGCCACTTGAGCTAAAATCGGATCATAGGCCTTACACGGCTCACAGGTGGCGATTCCGTAGGCTACGATGGCTGCGGGAGATTTCGTAAAGTCCTCATAATTTTCATCATGAACGTCTTCAACCACGGTAGGAGCCTCCTTCTTCTAATACACGGAAACCCCTAGAGAGCCTTTTGGTTTGGCCTTTCTAGGGGTTTCCTTGTAAAACCCTCTTTAAAACCACTTATCCTAGTTTGTTCAACGCATCCAGGATTTCCTTGTCATCGCGAGCCGTTTTAATTTCCTGGACTTTGGCATAGGCCACCTTGCCATTTTTATCCACGATCACCGTGGCTCGTTTTGAACAGTTTAAGGGCTCAAAATACAGCCCATAAGCCTTGGAGACCGTCCGGTGCATATCGGCCAACAATTTGTGTTTGAGATCCAGGGAGTCCGCCCAAGCTTTGTGCGAGAAAAAGCTATCACAGCTTACACCCAAAATTTCCGCGTTGGCCGATTCAAAACTCGGAAAATCATCCGTGAGACATTTGTTTTCCCCGGTGCAGACTGGGCTCCAATCCAATGGGTAGAAAGCCAACACGACATTCTTTTTACCCCGATAATCACTTAATTTAATATCGTTTTGATCTTGGTCTTTTAGGGTAAAATCCGGGGCTTCGTCCCCTACTTTCACTTCGGCTGCAACATCTGTGGACATGTTCTATTTCCTCCCTGTTAATGATGATTACGAAATTTCCTTGGGTAACTTTTGGTGGTAACACGGGGTGAAAAAGTTTGTCAATCTGTCATAAGACCTAAGCCAGTCAGGCCACCAGACTTACAGCTAGGCAAATAATTCCTAGTGATCCCCTGCGTCTTGCCTCTCGGTTTCCCCATCCCCTCAAAAGAACGGTTTCAGGGGTAGAAAATTTGAGGAATTCTTTACATTTTCTTTGGGAGATCCCTCTCGATCACCTTGTAATTTCTTCAATCTCAGAGTATCGTAAAAGTAAGGCAGTGAACGATATTTCCCTCCCCGTCCATCTCTTCATTTTTTTCATGAACAGCCCTGATGTGCGCATTCTATGAGTAATCGAACAACTTTTCGCTCCCAACTTCAATCCTGGTCATGGCCACGAATCATCCTGGTCATCTTTTTCTTTCTTCTGTGTATCGGAGGGGGGAGTGCCATAGGCATTTTGGTCGTCGCCACCCAGGACCTCCCGACGTTCGATTCCTTTCAAGACTATCAGCCAAGTCTCGTTTCCAGGGTCTATGCCGATAACGGAGACATGATCGGTCAATTTTTTATCGAACGTCGTCTCTACACGCCGATCGATCAAATTCCCGAATCACTCATCCAGGCCGTGATCGCCACTGAAGACACACGCTTCCTGGACCATCCAGGATTAGATATCATCGGCATCGCTCGTGCCGCCTGGACCAATTTGCGCAAAGGGGGCCGCTTCCAGGGTGCGAGTACGATCACGCAACAACTGGCTCGCGCTCTGTTTCTGACCCGAGAACGGACCTACCAACGAAAGATCAAAGAACTCATTCTCGCCGTCAAAATGGAATGGGTTCTCACCAAAGACCAAATCTTAGAGATGTACCTGAACCAAATTTATTTCGGTCATGGAGCCTACGGTGTGGCAGCCGCTTCCCTCACCTATTTCGACAAAAGCGTGACCGACCTGAGCCTTCCCGAATCCGCATTTATGGCAGGCCTTCCAAAAGCCCCTAATACCTATTCCTATTACCGGAATCCGGACCTGGCCAAGTCTCGAAAAGAGCTGGTTCTGAACAGAATGGTAGAGGCTGGCTTTCTTTCTCAGGAAGAAATGGAACAAGCGAAAGAAACCCCTCTGACCTATCGGCATCAAACACTTGAGCCAATCGGGTCTTATTTTCTGGAGGAAGTCCGCCAACATTTAGTGGAGCGGTATGGAGAATCCTTAGTGTACAAAGGGGGTTTACAGGTTTACACCACGTTAAACATTGAGATGCAAAAAATGGCTGAACAGTCGGTTCGGGATGGCCTACGCCAACTGGATAAACGGCAAGGCTGGAGAGGACCTATCGGGCATATTGAGTACTCCAAGGACTTTGTGCCTCCAGAGGATCGTCCTGAACTTCACAGTCCCCAAAAAGCCGAGCGATATGGCCTCTACCAGGCTTTGGTAACCAAGGTTCGGAAAAAATCTGTCGAGATTCTCATTGGCAACACACATAAAGGGACCATTGCCTTTGAGGATATGAAATGGGCTTTACGACAATTAAAAGAAAAACATGACGTCGCCACCTCGGTGGTGCATAAGTTTACTTCTCCTCGTAAATTAATGAAGGTAGGGGATATTATCGAAGTCGCCCCCCAAAAAGGGGGGACGCTGGAATCAGGAAAATTTGTGCTGGAACAGACTCCGCTGGTGGAGGGTTCTCTCCTCGCACTCGATCCTCGGACCGGCGCGGTTCAAGCCATGGTCGGAGGGTATCATTTTTCTCGGAGTCAATTTAATCGGGCCGTTGCAGCTAGACGACAACCTGGTTCGGCGTTTAAACCGTTGATCTTCGCGACCGCCCTGAAACAAGGCCTCACACCCGCCACCCTCATCCTTGATGCTCCGGTCGTCTATGAGGATGAAGATTTGGACCGAGTGTGGAAACCTGAAAACTACGAAAAGCGGTTTTACGGGACGATTTCACTACGAGAGGCCCTCCGCCATTCACGCAATGCGGCAACCGTTCGCCTCCTGGAACAAATCGGGGTTCCTGAGGTGATCACCGTGGCCAATTCCTTGGGCATTCAAAGCCCGTTGAGTCAAGATCTTTCCCTCGCACTGGGATCGTCAAGTATAACCCTGCAAGAGCTGACATCGGCCTATGGCGTTTTTGCCAATCAAGGCATGTGGCTCAAACCCTATCAAATCACCCTCGTAAAAAATCTGCAGGGAGAAATCCTGGAACAACACCTGTTCGAACCCCGTCCGGCTATGACTCCGGAAAATGCCTACCTCACGACCAATATGATGATGGACGTGATTCAAAGTGGAACGGGAAGGAGAGCCAAAAAAATCGGTCGCCCCCTGGCAGGGAAGACCGGAACGACCAATGGGTACAACGATGCCTGGTTTGTGGGATTCGCCCCCAATGTGGCGACCGGAGTCTGGGTTGGATTCGATTCGGTACGGACGTTAGGACGAGTTGAGTCTGGTGCCCACGCAGCTCTCCCGATCTGGACTGACTTTATGAGTCAATCCTTGCGCGACGCCCCGGTGATGACTTTCCCCATTCCCGAAGGCATTCAATTCGCCCAAGTCGATACCACGACCGGGGATCTCCCCTCGAAAACGAGCCGAAGCATCAGCACGGAAGTGTTCCGCAGAGGAACTGAACCCAGAAAGGCCCCGCCTCCCAAGGCTAATCCCATGGACTTTTTTGAGTTCGACCGGATGAATTCCGGATCGTCCAGCCAACTGTCTACGTTTTGACCCTCACAGGGTTCCGCGACCAACACTCGACCCCATAGAAATCTGCACCCGTCTTCTTTGAATAGCAGGAAAGTCAGCTAGGGTTGTCAGGCTAAGGTTAACCCAGAGCACTCAGAGAGCACATCTAGTAAGTCAGGAGGGAAAAACCGGTTACCTTTCTCGAAACCCTACACATTTTTTAGGATTTGGCGTCTTGGTATTCGTCATACCAAGCCATTTGAATGGCCTCCAGCTTCTTCTCGTTCGAGGCCTTGGGGTCATCTTTAAATTCAGGGAGCGCGAGAATATGAGCGTGTAAATCCGTAAACCTCACGGTCAAAGGATCAAGGCCCGGATGCTCTTCTTGCAACCGAATTCCGATATCTTCCGCATCATTCCAGGTTAATTCTTGTCCCATAATTTCCTCTTTTCGTTGGAGGATTGAAAAAAGCCATCAGCGGCATTCTCAGCGTTGGGCCTTGCTGGCTGAAATTTTTTGAACCCTCCTATTGTCCGTTGGGTATACACCCACCCTACGCAATATCAGGAAAGGCTGCTCACTGATTTAGTCCATCACCTCTGACAACTTTTTACTTTCCAGGGCCTCTTTGAGGGTGGCATCCATCAACAACTCCGCGAGATGGTGCGTGACCGTTTCCACCTCAGAAATTCCCTTTCGAATTTCCCGATGATTTTCACCCTTGGACGTTTCCTGCAGTCCTTGGATCACTCGCTGAATATGCTCTTTCTCCTGTTCAGCAATAAGATTGGAGGCGCGTCCCAAGGCTTTATCCGTGGCGACAATGATGGCATTAGCTTCATTACGAGCTTCGATCAGCTGTCGCGCTTGGATATCTTCAGCCGCAAATTGGAAGGAATCACGAATCATCCCTTCCACTTCATCATCTGACAATCCATGGGAGGGTTTCACTTGAACGGATTGGGCTTCTTCCGTCCGAATATCTCTGGCCGTGACGTTTAACATGCCATTGGCATCGATTAAAAACGTGACCTCAACCCTTGGCACCCCTGCCGGCAAAGGGGGAACTTTTAACTGAAATCGAGCCAAGCTTCGATTATCCTTGACCAATTCCCGCTCTCCCTGGAGAATGTGGATATCAACGGAGGTTTGTCCATCGACGTACGTCGTAAACATTTCTTTAGCACTCGAGGGAATCGTGGTATTCCGTCTGATGAGAGAACTCATTACCCCACCCATGGTCTCGATTCCCAAAGATAATGGGGTGACGTCAAGGAGCAGTAATTCCTTCGTATTTCCTGCCAAAATATCTGCCTGCACGGCAGCACCTACTGCGACGACTTCATCCGGGTTCAATTCACAATGAGGAGTCTTCCCGAACAATTCTTCGACTTGTCGTCTCACCAAGGGCATGCGTGTACTCCCCCCAACCAAGACTATTTCGTCAATGTCCTTTTCATTGAGTCCCGCATCTTTTAAGGCTTGGCGGCATGGGGTCAACGTTTGTTGAACAAGATCTAGGACCAGGCTTTCGACTTCTTCCCGCTTCCACTTCCGTTCGTACATTCCATTTGGGAGAGTAACCTGCACGGTGGCCTCGGTTTCATCGGACAGGAGAATTTTGACCCGCTCCGCTTCCAACCGGACCGCCTGCATCAGATCTGGATGTTCATCAACTTGGACCCCATGTTTTTGCGAAATCTCCTCGGATAAAACCTTGACCAATTGTTGATCGAAGTCATCGCCCCCCAGATGGGTGTTGCCATTGGTAGCCAGGACCTCAAAAATCCCATCCTTGAGTTTGAGGATGGAAATATCAAAGGTGCCCCCTCCCAAATCATAGACGGCTATCGTTCCCTGCGTTTTTTTCTGAAGGCCATAGGCCAAAGAAGCGGCGGTGGGTTCATTGATGATTCGCAACACCTCCAGCCCGGCGATGAGTCCGGCGTCCTTGGTGGCCTGCCGTTGACTATCATTAAAATAGGCAGGAACCGTAATCACCGCCTTAGACACATCTTCTTTTAAGTGGTCCTCGGCCCTCCGTTTCAGTTCTTTCAGAATCATAGCCGAAACTTGGGGAGGAGAATACGTTTTCCCTCCAATTTCAATCCGAATGACACCATTTTTTTCATGGAGTTGATACGGGAAAAATTTCAATTCCTCTTTGACATCATCCAGGCCCTTTCCCATAAACCGTTTCACGGAATAAATGGTGCGTGAAGGGTCCCGTGTCAGATGTGCCTTTGCCGGTTCCCCCACGATGAGTCCATTGTCCGTCATCCCCACGATCGAAGGCACGCGCGTCCGTCCTTCGGCATCCGCGATCACTCGAGGGGTGCTCCCATCCATGTAGGCAATCAAGGAATTGGTTGTCCCCAAATCTATTCCAACAATACGGCTCATGACAGTTCCCTTCTTCTCTATCCTTACCCGATCGTTTCCGCTAAATCATTCACCATGTTTCGAACATAGGTCCGGTTTGAGAGAATTTCCTGCATCTCTCGCAAAATATCCTGCTTCCGTTCCGAGATGTCACTGGAATCCGAAGAGGTGCCTTGCAGGCGATCCCATTCTTGGAATTTATCCGTAAGCGCTTTTTCCATCTCTGATTGACGCGTTTCCAGGTTGGCACATTCGTGTTGAAGCTTTGCTCGCAACTCTTCGACGTCTTTTGAAGAGCCACCGGGAGCTAGGTCACGGAACGACTCCATATCATCTTGCAATTCAAGAATCTCTTCAAACAGATCGGCCGGTGGGTTCGAACGAATGTCCTTCACGGCCCCGGCTTCTAACCGAATGAGATACTCGGCCCGTTTAATGGGATCTTTTAACGTCCGATAGGCCGTGTTTAAAAAAGCCGAGTTTCCAAGACTGATGGTTTTTTCCGAATCATCTTTCGTCGAATAAAAGTCAGGGTGAAAGGTCCGGCTCAATTCATAAAAGGTTTTTTCAAGATTGGCTTCATCAAGCGAGAGAACACGAGGGAGCTTAAAACAGGCAAAATAATCCAGTTCTTTTGACAGAGGCTGAACCTTGACACATTTTCCACAAAGGTATTCTCCCGTCACTTCGGATTGACAATGCCAACACATACTCCGCGCCATAGGCAGTTCGCGCGAAGTCTCCGTATCATGATGATGATGGTGATGATCCATGATTTGCCCCCTGACAGTTCGGGCATGGTCAACTACACCATGCCCGTGCATTCCTTATTGCGTTGTCCGAACCAATTTACCAATCAGGCGGAAAAAGATTCTCCACAGCCACAGGTTTTGGACGCGTTCGGATTGATGAATTTAAAGGCTCCACTCACCATGTCTTTTTGGTAATCCAGGGTCATCCCCTGTAAGTAAATCGCACTCTTGGCATCCACGATGACTTTGACGCCATCAATCTCTGTCACGGAATCAAATTCTCCGATTTTGTCATCAAAATTGACGGTATAGCTCAAACCCGAACAGCCCCCGCCTTTCACGCCTAAACGCAAGCCCCCTTCCGTGATTCCTTGAAGGTCCAACAGCCGTTGAACTTCTTTGAGGGCAGCATCCGTCATCGAGACAATCGAGGTGTTTTCAGTTTCTTGAGTTTCCATACGCTAATACTCCTTCGACACGTATCCAGGTTATGAAGCGGCAGTCGCTTCCTCCGGCTTATCTTTCCCCTCCTCAGCTTTTTTCTGGTAATCGCCCAAGGCCGCCTTGATCGCATCTTCGGCTAACACCGAACAGTGAATCTTCACGGGAGGCAAGTTCAACTCTTGAACGATATCCGTATTTTTGATCTGTTGGGCTTCTTCCACGGATTTGCCTTTGAGCCATTCCGTGGCCAAACTTGAACTCGCGATGGCCGAACCACATCCGAAGGTTTTGAACTTCGCATCCACGATGGTTTCATTCTCGACCTTAATTTGAAGTTTCATGACATCGCCACATTCCGGCGCCCCCACGATGCCGGTGCCGACACCCTCTTCTTCCTTCTTGAAACTCCCCACGTTTCGTGGATTGTTGTAATGATCGATAACTTTTTCACTATAGGCCATGATCCACCCCTCCCTCTGGTGATAAAAACAAAATATTTCCTAATATCTTAGTGTGCAGCCCACTGGACGGTCTTCAAATCAATCCCTTCTTTCGCCATCTCATACAACGGAGACATTTCTCGAAGATGATTGACCGCTTTGATCATCCGATCGATGGTATATTCGATTTCCTCATCTGTGGTAAAGCGCCCCAATCCAAACCGAATGGATGAATGGGCTAAGTCCGACCCCACCCCTAAGGCCCGTAAGACATAGGAGGGCTCCAGAGTTGCTGAGGTACAAGCCGACCCGGATGACAAAGCAATCTCTTTGACTCCCATCAATAAGGCTTCGCCCTCCACGTAGGCAAAGCTGATGTTCAGATTACCGGGCAACCGTTCGGTGGGATGACCATTTAAATAGACTTCATCCATGGCTCCCATGATGCCTTCTTGAAGACGATCACGCATTTTAGCCATGCGAACCGACTCCGTCGCCATTTCTTGCTCACATAATTCACAGGCTTTCCCAAACCCGACGATTAACGGAACCGGGAGAGTCCCCGAACGCATTCCTCGTTCATGGCCCCCTCCGTGAATCATGGGTTCCAAACGAACCCGCGGCGCCCGCCGACGAACATACAATGCCCCGATGCCCTTCGGGCCGTAAATTTTATGGCTCGTAAAGGACATGAGATCGATGCCCATTTCTTGGACATTGACCGGGATTTTTCCGACACCTTGCGTCGCATCACAATGGAAAATCACCCCTTTTTCTTTCGCAATTTTCCCGATTTCTGCGATGGGGTGAATAGTCCCGATCTCATTATTAGCCAACATAATGGATATGAGAATCGTTTTATCCGTGATGGCATTCCGAACATCTTCGGGATTGATCATCCCTGTTTTGTCTACCGGAAGAAAGGTGACGTTGATTCCCTTCTTCTCCAAGTACTTGGCGGTATCGATCACCGCCCGATGCTCCGTCGAAGACGTGATGATGTGATCGCCCTTTTCTTTATACATTTCCACGACACCTTTGAGTGCCAGATTATCCGACTCGGTGGCTCCACTCGTGAAAATGATCTCTTTGGCATCCGCATGGACCAATTGGGCAATTTGTTTTCGGGCATTCTCGACCGCTTCTTCTACTTCCCAGCCAAAACTATGGTTCCGGCTGGCGGCATTCCCAAATTTTTCGGTGAAATACGGGAGCATTTCCTCCACCACACGAGGATCACAGGCGGTCGTGGAATGATTATCCAAGTATATGGGCAACTTCATAATTGAACTCCTTCTGTCTTTCGAGACTCTACGATAATTAAGGGAGGATCGGTCATCATATCTTCTATGGACATATTATTGAGTAATTGAAAAATACTTTCTTGCACGCGTAATAGGGGGGTCCGGATATTACAATGTTCCATCTGTTCACAGGCAGATTGCTCATCCTTATCGTGGTAACAGTCCGCGATTCCCAACGGGCCTTCAATCGCTTCCAACACTTGAGCAATAGAGATTTCTCGGGGTTCCCGAGCCAGGACATAGCCTCCCTTCGGACCATTTTGACTTTCCACCATGTCATGCTTAGCCAATGTTTGGAGCACTTTCGCGAGCAGTTCCAAAGGAATATGATTTTCCTCTGCGATTTCCTTGGTATTCATGACTCGACCTGAAGAGAATTGGCTGACATCACCATACTGAACCATGGCCATATACTGGAGAGCCATCAGGGCATAGTCTGCTTTTTTTGAAAGTTTCAACATGGCTGAACCTGTTTTTCAGACAACGTTCATGTTTATTCCCGACTTATATGATCGGGTTTAATCTACCATTGACCTTTACGCACAGTCAAGACTAAAATGGTCGGAGATATATTTGGTCGGATTAATGGTGGGAAATCTTGAAGGTTTTTTAACGTTTCTTCAAAATAATTAAACTTAAATTGTTGATTTAAAAGGAGAATTTAATGGGAGGCAGCAATCCATATATAGAAAAAAGTGAAACCGCTATTGCTAAAAAACCCTTTACGGTCACATTTAAGACCCCTGACGGCGTTCTGGAGGTAAAGGTCGACCCGGACAAAATCCCGTTTGGAGAAACAGGACTGCCCGGGAGTATTTTAGATATCGCGTTAGGGGAAGGGATTGATATCGAACATGCCTGTGGAGGGGTCTGCGCCTGTTCTACCTGCCACGTCATCGTGAAAGAAGGATTGGATACGTGTAACGAACCGACCGACGACGAGAACGATCAATTAGACGAAGCGCCGGGACTGACGCTTCAATCCCGGCTTGGTTGCCAATGCGTCCCCAATGGGGAAAAAGATTTGACGATCGAAGTCCCGGAATGGAATAAAAACCTGGTTAAAGAGAGCCATTAATTCCTTCGTTTTTTCCAGGGTAAAACGTTTGAGAACGGGACATTTGTCCCATTGCAAAATTTTGGACATTCCAGTGGCAATTCCTCTTCCCTATATAATAGTATTGAATCACTTCAACCAGGCTGCTTTCCTATTGGGAAGGAGCAATAATCATTCACGCAAAAGGAGGCTCCAAGCAAAAATGTCATAGGTGAATTGGTTACCCCATCCATGGTTGCGAAACGTGACAGTTCGCCCGTCCAACCTCATGTCTTTTCGCATTTCGTTGGTGGCCAGCCTCCTGAACGAATAGTTTTCCGGATAGTACGGTAGGCGCAGAGTTCCCCCTCCTCAGCATTATCGAATGCCAATCAAAGAAAGGTACTGAGATCCCATTTCTTCGGGTCTCCATCTTGTGAACGATCTCACCTTTCATCCCTGAAGGTGGGAAATCATTTTACTCCCCTCATAAAAAAAATGGTGGATTCACACTCTTGAGCGACTAAGGGGAACAAGTTTTGAAAGCCAACCCATAAGAATAATCTCCCCCTCTGAAACCTTGAGGAGGTACTGATGGCTGAAGGACGGGTACTCATCGTGGATGATGAAGAAGATGTCAGGAAAACCGTCAAGTCCATCTTAAGCAAGGCAAATGTTGATGTCATCGAAGCTGCAGATGGGGCAGAAGGGATCCAATTGATACAATCCGGAGACAACCCACTCGCCTTAGACACGGTCATTTGTGATTTGGACATGCCTAACGTCCATGGCACAGAAGCCATCGCGTTTTTTCGCAGTCAATTTCCCTCAGTCCCGATCATCATCCTCACCCGAAATCCGGAAATCACCCATAGACAAAAGTCAGCTCCATCACCCATAGTCTTGTACTAAAATCTGAAACCCTATTTACTTCCCTGTAGTCACCTCCTCTGGCACCCTTTGGCAAAGATGGAAACAGAACCTCAACCCTAAGATATTGGATTTTTATTGTATCTATAGAAACACTGACACCTTAAAACCAATAAACTTGGAGACCCAGAGGAAACTATCGGCTGCAAAACGCTCACGATAGTACAAATCAACCCCTAAAGGCAGCGGAAAAGATTTTTCAAGAACCCACGGGAGCGTCGTAAAACTCAATCCCACAAGATAAATGTGTTCGTTGTATTTCGTCCCAATGGCAATATCGTCATACGGCAAATCCTTATTTCCAGAATAATGATCTTTAAATTTATGAGTATATTGATACATCCCCCATGCCGTGAGTCCTTTCACTAATCCAACTTTAGGGGAAATCTCTGCCCTGAATACGTCACCCAGGTTTCGCTTCACATAATCAAACTCGCCACCCAATGGATCATTGATACTCGTGACCCGTAATCGTTGACGATCTGGAAGATAGAGATCGTAGTAGAACGAAGTATTCACGATAAGGGCGCCAGGAGTGAGGAAACCGAACCTTTTCAGCGGACCTTCTTCCTGGAACAACGTGAGGTCCTGATTCAACCGGAACAACAACGCGTACGCTCCGGAACCAAAGGCCACATCCCCTAAATTTTCCGGATCATCTTTTCTCCCAGTCGGTAATCTGACCCCTCCAGTAAACGCCAATCGCCATAAATCGTTCCGAAAATATTGCCACCTCCCACCTATCTCGAGGTCCTCAAATCCACTACGCTCAAAGTCCTCAAGATCCTTAAAGCCCAGGGTATTCAAGGCATCTTGAGCATCATCAGTTGTCACTCGAGAAGTACCAGGAACGGATAACGGTGCGAAGCCCAACGGGTTGTCTGGACTCACTAAGCCAGGATTCAAACCCATATTGACATCCGAGCCAGAAGAGTCAAAAGCAAAATCGACTTTATTCTTCACCCAGATCCAAGGCCAACGGATACCGACGGTGATTTGATCGGTCAACCCGTACGCGACCTGATAGACCATGCGAACCAACAACCAATCCATGTTGGTTTTCGTTTCACCTAACGTGGGATCAGAAACAAAAAACGGAGGACCGGAAAAAAACGAGAGGCCAGGAAAGACATTTTCATTAATGATGGCATTAAAGGGGGTCGCAAACTCCTCTTTATCCCCGTCTTGATTAAATCGATCGTCCGTACGGAAATAAAAGTGATTGTCGACCTGAAATTGAAATCCTCCTTTCCTCAACACCGCGGCATCATTTGCCAATACCCATGTGCTTAGACACTCCAATCCCATTAGAAATAGGACTATCATTACCCCGGCATGCCGAAGCACCCGACAAACACCCGTCCACCCCATCATGCAGTACCTCCTCAATCAAAAAGGCTATGAACCATAGGGGCCGAGAAATTCCTCTCAGCACCAATGAGCAAGAAATTGAGGGGGTGGAATGTTGCGAGAAGAAAGGTGTCCGGAATTATTGAGACACGCCCCTTGAGGCAAGAGGGAAAACGATATTAAAAACCACCAAGAGGGTATTCATGCAGGAGAATGTTCTTCTAGACAGACAGCGCGATCTCAAAGACTTCAAGCGGGGCTTTTTTTCCTTTAACGGTGGCTGGAGCCAATTCTCTATACGGAACCGCACGACCCAGCTTCTCAAACGCTTCCCTGGTCACCAGCACTTGCCCTGCCGTTGCAAGGCCGGAAAACCGGGAAGCGACATTCACGGTATCACCAATCACCGTAAATTCCATACGATCCGGGGAACCCACATTGCCTAAAAAAACCTCACCTGTATTAATGCCAATGCCTATCTCAATCGAGACGCCATACCTGGCCTCCCACTGGGCATTCAAATCTTTTAAACGCTCCATCATGGCTACCGCGGCCCGCACGGCCGCAAGTGACGGATTCGGCAAGGGAACCAGACTGCCAAACACCGCCACGATCGCGTCCCCGATATATTTATCCAGAGAACCATGGAATTGAAAAATAATTTCCGCCATGGCCGTAAAGTACTCATTCAATATGGTCACCAATTGGTCGGGAGGCCAAGTTTCCGAAATCGTGGTAAAGTCGCGAATGTCGGAAAATAAAATCGTCACTACTTTCCGGTCCCCGCCTAAATTGACCTTTACATCTTTTTGCATGACCCGCTCGACAATCTGAGGGGAGAGATACCGGGCCAAGTTCCCTCGAACCTGTTCTTCCTGTTTCATCCGGTCAATCAACCGGGCATTTTCCAGAGCCACCGCACCCTGATTGGCCAAGGTACCTAGCAATTCCACATCCTCACGCGAATAAAAATGTCCGGACTTTTTATAGCCCAAGGCCAATAACCCGGTAACCTGTTCGTTATGCAACAGGGGCACAGCCATACTGGCGTTCAACTCGGCAAAACGGGGACCGACGGTTTCTCGAAACGATGCATAGGCCGGATCTTCCTCTATGTCGTATTTGGTCACCAACGTTTTTTTTTGTTGAATCAGAGCAAAAAGCGGGTCATCGGAAGGGACTGGCACTTCCTGCATCCCTCCGGCATTCCCAAGTTGATCTTCTTTCCTGGCAAACAAAGAAAGTGGCTCCTGCGTCCCCCTAAACAACAACACACCCGCCATATCAACATACATCTGCCCTCGGACCGTGTTCACGAGAGTTTCCACGATAGCTTCCGGTTGAAACAACGATGTCAGCGTATCGGCCATCTTGGTGATCGTGGCCTTATAATCAAATTGCTTCCTAAAAAACATTCGGTCCACCAAATCCTGCACAGTTCGATACACCGGATTGAACAAGAACACCACAAGTAAAGCAAAAATCAAAGGATAAACTTGTTCAGCCCCCTCACCCAATAATGGCTTTAACACAAAGGCTTGCAAGACGGTTTGGATCGAGAAGTAGCCAGCAGCGACAATGACCGTCATCAACACATAGCCCACCGCTCGCTTAATGTAGACATCAACATCAAAGAGGTTGTGTTGGGCTATCGCATAGGTGATGGCCATAGGGAACACCACAATGGGCAAACCCGAAAAGCTGGGATGTACGGAATACCCTCCCACAGAAGTACTCGTAAACATAGCCAGTTGCCCCAACGCCGGTATGGGAAAGGCAAACAGAGCACCCCATAACACTACTTTTGCTCGTTGTTGGGCCAGGATTGAACTTTTCCGAAAAAAAGTAACAATTGGCGAAACCACTAAAGCCAATGCAGCCAATACCAAAGTGTAAAACACACCCGTATAGGCCATGAGAAAAATAGGGCCTGGATAAAAAGCCAAAAGAGGAATGAGTAAACCCGTGGCGACTCCATAGGGCACCCACTGCAACCAAGGACGCTTTTTAAGAAAGGTGGCTGGCTCAGGAAACAATAGGCTCAAATGCAGGCCCGCTGCCGGCAAAAACCCCGAGGCTAAAAAAAAGAGGGATAAAAATCCACCGTGTACAGCTACAATATCAAATGCGAGAAGTTCAAATAGAGCAAAAAGAAAGCAGGCCCCTCCAAAAACTCTGGCAGTTAAAGCCTCCGGCTTTAACACATAAACCACTACTCCTAATCCTAAAAATGTCCATCCTACTATGTATGGAATACCCCACATTACGAGAAAGTCATTTAAAGAAAACTTCATGGTCGGAATAGAGAGGCTTCGAACCCCTTGAGCGCCTTGAATTTCATAGGTCAGCGGAGTGCCCATAGGCCTTTCGGCTATCAGGACCAGAAGTTCTTTAAAACTTGCGAGCGTTTGCCCATTTACGGATAGAACCCGTTCGAAATCACGAAGACCAGCCTCATAGCCAGTCCATTGCGCTCTTAAGACTCCCGGCACAACCATACGTTGATTTAACAAAAACCCTGGAAAGGGTTTATGGACCCATTCCAAAGCCTGCAATCCGGAAATAATTCCAATAAGCACACAAAAACCCGTCAACGTTCCCATGATCACTCTTGGGACCAGTGCCTGTCGGGAAAGACCTTGAATCTGAGGTGCAGGAGGTAAGCTAACAGACATAGTGACAGTGCTTTCGACCGGTCGAAAAAGATAGTTGGCGAAAGATTTTCATTCAACCTCGCCATGAAAACTCAAGGAGATAAACGTCAAATGTAGAGTTTTTTTCGCTCACGGACCTCGGCCTTTCCTTTCTTGCTGCAGACCGCACCATCATTCCCATAGTCACCACCAGCCAATCGTTGAAAAGGCCTATATCCTGGTTGCCCATCGCTCTTATGCCTCCACCCCTTTCCCAGAAACTTGCGCAATACCATCACAAGAATTCCTCCAATCAATACACACACATTCCCAAACACCCACACATCTCCAAACTTTGTGTAAAAGGTAGTTTGATTGCGCACCGGCACCTCTCGGACCAATGAGAATTTTCCCGTTGAAGAAAGCGAATCATCAGGTTCCAATATGCCAAGCTGTCGTCCCCAGGGGTTGATAAAACCTGACAACCCGTAGTTAGCAGATCGAATAATACTAACTCGATTTTCAACAGCTCGAAACACATTCACATCCATCATTTGCTCTCTGAAGGCCCCACGGCGAAACCAAGCCTCGTTAGTCACGTTGACTAAAATCCGTGCGCCCCGTTTCGTAAATTCTCGCACCAAATCTGGAAAGGCTGTTTCCCAACAAATTAGAATGCTCAACGAAACCGTCCTACCGCCACGCAAGATCAGCGGAAACAGAGAATAATCTGAGCCGGCTTGGTAATAACCGGAGGTGGACACTACTCGGTCTGGCCAAGGGAACCAATCGCTAAAGGGTAAATATTCCCCAAAGGGAAATAATCGCATCTTGTGGTAACGACCAGCTATTTCCCCCCTTGGGCTCAACAACACAGCAGAGTTGAACTGCCTTTCGGTGGCGCGGGGGTCACGCCGCAATTTGATTTGCTCGGCAAGACCAAGCACCAAATACGCACCAGTCTTTCTGGCTAACCCTTCAAGAGTATAGGGGGCCTCCTTGCCCCACGTCGAAAAGGGCATTACGGCCGTTTCCGGCCAAGCAATCATATCCAGAGATTCCTCCTCCTGGACTGCTTGAAGAGAACCTGTCACATATTTCTTATAGACCTCTTGAGCAAGACTAGAATCCCACCGCTCATCCTGAGGGATCGTCCCGGGAATCACAGCCACTTGAAACATCGTCTTGGGGTTCTGAGAATGCTGTTCAAAAAATCCCCATATACCAGTGGCACTCACCAATGCCAGGGAACTAAGAACAATGTTAATTTGTTTTCTTGGACATTCTATCCATTCAGCTAAAACTAAATTGACTAAGAGGATTAAAAATGACACCCCATAGACACCGGTAAAAGTCGCGATTTGGATGATAGGTAACACAGAGGATTGACTATATCCCATATGCCCCAACGGGAAGGTAAAAAACCCGAGATGGCCACGAAGATATTCCAAAACTACCCAAAGGCAAGGACCTCCTAATAGTCTAAAAGAAAAACCAAATTGCCGAATCAAGACCATACCCGCTGCAAAGGTCCCTACATAGAGGCCCAAATATCCAATTAGGACAGCGAAGTCTGATATCCAAACAACAGGCACTTGCAATAGCCAAGACAACATGACTCCAAAATACACACTTCCGGTCAACCAACCAGAAGTAAAACTAAAGAGAAGTCCTCGATCACGAAGCTGAAGCATCAAAGGAACCAATGCGATCCAAGCCATCCACCACATCAAGTCGTCTGGGGAAAATGACCCTGCCAGTAATAGACCCGAAATTATCGGAGGGCTAAAAAACAGAAGTACTTTTTTGAACAACAATGCTGTCTGGCACTTCACTATGGCTCTAACCTTGGGGGGAATTAAAAAAAAGGGAAAGAGCCCTCACAGTGACTCCTTCCCTTTCCTCATTAAACATGTTCGCGAATTTCACTTTGCGTAAATCACCACATCTGTCATGGAGCCGCCTGATTGATCATCCGTTCCAAATAAAGGATTAGGCATACTGGAAATTTCCGCATCGGAAATGGAATTTTTTGTCACTACCAAGGTGGTTTTCGTGGACGAAAGATCAAAAGCTGTCAAAATATCATTCACCAAATTGTCATCGGCTAAAGCTTGACACACAGCTAATAAATGCCCCGTTTCTGTTGCAGTGGTTTTTTGCCAGTTCGTAAAATCAGCTCGAAAAAATTTCACAACTCCAGACCGCTCCAAACGCACCAAGACTTTTGCAATATTGGTGAAATTCAAATCTGGGTGAAAAATGGCCGCCGTTCCTCGTAGAGCGGTAGCTCCAGCTCCAGGATTTTTGTCATCACAATCTCCTTCGCCCCCGGCTCCCGGGTTGCCCCAGGCAGTCGAACTTGACACTGCACACGTTAGCAAAACACTTAACACAACAATTGATAATTTTTTTGTACTCATTAGACTGGCCCTTTCTGTGTAGGTTTTAAGCCAAAGCACTCCACCATTCTATGGAAAACTTTCCATGAAGGTTTTTCTAGGAAAGTAAGACCATAACTCGAACTGCTATTCATCATTGATCCGGAATTCTGACTGGTCGACTTCATTAAAATTAATGGGAATGGAAAAATTATTTTCTCCACTACCAGCTCCTCCTCTGATGGTTTGGACAAACGTTTGATCGAGGTGGGAGCCATGCCCCGGTTCGTTATGGACCCCATAGGTTTCTTTCTTCCCAAAAATCTCCTCTTTGCGCATCACAAGAGTGTGTGCGATTTCCATGGCCGAATAATATTCCACCAACCGCTTCAAGAGAGGGATAAAGGCATCGCTTGGCGTGGAATATTCTTCGGTCGGCACCCATTTGCCGTTTCGGTCAAACGAGAAAATCTGGACCGTACGCGGTCCACCCTCGGTGATTTTCTCTTTCAAATCGTTTGCGATTCGATTGATATACAATCTGGAATTATCGGCCTGATTCACGAGGGGACCTCCCAAGTTTTGCGTGGGCGTTCCCCATGAGGCCCAACCCATCACAGGATGGCTATCATCTATCAGGCACTCCACAAATCGAATACCTTTTAGGACTCCCTGTCCCGCCTCTGGCTCGGCAAACGCATTGAGAGTTCGATCTTCAGGTATTTCGATGGGACTCTCGGTACCCTCCCAGGAAAAACGATCATTGAGGTAGTCGTAGTTTTCATAAAAGTCCACCCACTGATCGGAGCGTTTGGAATTCCCAGGGTCCTTACGCAACAAGTGAATGACCTGCCCAGGCACTAGAGTGTTCATGCCTCTCATGAAGGTTACAATATCACCGTACAAACCCCGAATCGTTTGCCCATTAGCCGGAGCTGGGCATTGTTGTTCAACCACAAACCCAAACACATCTTTCGAATTCGGACTCGTGCGAATATGCTTATGCAGCCCCGAATTCAGTTCAACCTTCACACCTTGTGATTGATCTTCTAGATCCACCAAGAAACCGCGATATTCATGGACCGTGGGAATATTGTCTCCAACCTTTAAATCAGGTGGCGGTTCCTCTTGATGAACAGGTGGCAGGTCAGAATCTTGATCACCCTGAGGGTCTAATTCCCCCCCATGGGCCGCCTCCCACACATCGGCTATCCCATTGCCATTGGTATCCCGTGGAATTTGAAAGGTGGCCACGACCTGGGCACCGGCCTGATCCAAAATTTCAATATTAAAAGTCACCGCTCCCGCACAGTCATGAGAATTGAGATTGAGCTGTACCGGATTCCCTGAGTCCAAACTCACTTCAAAATCGTCTCCATCTGGATTTTCACCTTCATAATTCGTACAAATCCCATGAAGGTTGGTCGAGCTCACATTCGTCAGGTTCCCTAACCCTTGTACCTCCTGACCGTCCCTATGGAAACGAATAAACCGTTGCTCACCTGGTTCCGGGAGCCACGCGCCGACCTGGGGATCGGCAATAGCCGCTCCATTTGCATCGACAATCGTCGCGGTTATCATGGCCTCCGGAGGGTTTACGTCTACAGGGTCAATCGGGGCCCCCTGGGCCTGGGCAATGTCCCCTCCAACTATTCCTAAACACAGCATGCTTATCCATATTTTGAATTTCATATTGACCTCCTTACAGCATTAATTTAGTCCTACCTGAAATTTCACGGTATCCCATTCAATGCTTATGTTTGTCTTTATCTTTTTCTTTGTCTTTGTCTTTGTCTTTGTACTTCAATTTTGTGACCACTCCATTCACAATTTTCATCCGAATATCTTCCGTTTTAATCTTGATCTTGGTCTTCTTCCCTTTCGGGCTGATGACAACCAGATCACTGATTAGGGATGGTTCCGGTGACCCCACATCCTCTACCTCGAAGGCCACAACTTTTTCCTCTCCCGAAACGAAAGTCTGCACGCAGGCATTCGTCGTCACTAAGGCCCCTGATTCATCATAGATGCCCCGAATGGCATACCCAGTGGGAACCTCTGAACAGATATCCACTGTCCAAGGGCTGTCGGAGGTAAAGATAAAGGGATAGAGGTGGGTGCTCCCATCCCACACCGTCTGCGTCGGTGAGATGATTTCCAGGATCGATCCGGTCACCACGGTTTTATTCCCGCCTTGGTATCCCTGGAACACCCCGTTCTTGTTGACCTGAATGATTTGTACGTTGAATTCGGCTATGTTCGGTTTAAAGGAATTCGTTCCGATCGTTTTTCCGGTATACACCCGCTTCAGTCCATCGGAAGAATTCCCATCCACCGAATTGGAGTATTTGGCAATGACCAAATATTCGCCCGGAGCTTCGACCCCGGCGTAGCAAATGCCATCGGCGCCCGTGACGCAAGTACCCACCATGCCCGCCTGGGCTCCCAATTCCCACAGAATGGCATATAAGGAACCATTTGGATTATTGGGATTGGAATTCACTCCCACCTCGGTCGCGGCGGCAGCCTCTGCATCGATAAACGCTTGACTGGATTGGTCAAAGACCCGAATCTGCACGGACCCCAGTGGGGCTTTGGTGGACCCTCCCGGTCCAAGATTTACGGAGTGCAACAGGACATCTGCTTGTACCGCATAAGGACATCCCGTGCCTTCAATGTCTCCTTCCGAATTGGGACACTGATCTCCGATGGTGAATCCACCGGATGACTCTCCGGCTACCCCCAGCAGAATACTGTTTTTGGGGAAACATTCATCCGAACCTGGCACACACGTCACCCCGTCGGGCTCCGTCCGATCCAGCATGGTATCCGTCGACCAATTCCGCCAGGACACATCCCATGTATAGACCCCATCCGGCAGACGGTCATAGTACCAACTCAGATCCAAATCAAAGGCCATAGTCGTCGGTTCATAGATACACCGCAAATCACTGTACAGCCCGTCCGTCTCGGGATCCTCGGTGTCCACCAATACCACCCCCTTCGGTTCAGGCACTTTATGCTGAACTAACGGAACCCCAGCACCGTCATACAAAGTTAAACGAAGGTTCCAAAAGAGCGGCTGGACCGTCCAATAGGATTCTGCAATTCCCGTACGACAGTTGTTGGTCTCTGGCCCGGGAAGATCAGCCGGATAAAATGTCGTCGTGGTATGGATTATCGGCAGAGTCCCTGTGGGATATCCCGTTCCGCCTGTAGGGGGATCGGGGAACGAATCCGTCACGGCTAGATCCTCCGTAGCAGGGCCACTTGGGGTGGCAATATCGCATAAATTCCCAAAACCATCGGCGTCTTCGTCTTCCTGCTCGCTATTCGCAACCGTGGGACAATTATCGTCAGAGTCGGGAATGCCATCTAAATCCAGGTCCGGAAAGGCCACGTTGTCCGTCACGACGGCTTGAACCGTCCCCTGGGTGCTACTGCCCCCATCTGAGGCCAAAAAGGTTAAGGTCCAACTTTGCCCAGGAGGATTGGCTTGGTTATAGCCGGGAACCCATGAGAAAATTCCGCAGTTACCCGCTACTGGGGGAGTCGTGGGCGTGAACGTCGCTCCAATGGGCAAAATTCCGGCAGAACAAGACAAAGAAGAGAGCGGATCATCCACATCGGTTGCGCCTACTGGGAAGGTTAACAGCGTACCCTCGGCAACGGTCTGAGGACTGGGAGGAAGTTGAAGAACAGGTGGATCGTTGACCGCCGACACAGAAATTTTGACACCTGCATCACTCGAATCTTGTGCCCCATCATTCACCAAAAACCTAAATACGTCAGGCCCAAAATAATTAAGTGTTGGTGTATAGGTACCGATGACGGAACAACTGGTCGCAGGGGCAAGAGGTGTACAGCTATTTCCTGACAAGAATACCAGGCTCCCATGAACAGGAGGCGTGCTGACTTGAAAGGTCATCGTGTCTCCATCAGGATCATCCCCCTCGAGTTGAATATTGACGGGGGTATCTTCATTGGTTATCACCGGTTGGCCAGCCGGAGCGATAGCCGTTGGAGCCGAATTTCCAGCTCCTGCTAACACCTGTTGCGGCACAGGCCGTCGGAATTTCTTTTTGCTCTCGTTAAAAATAGCCTCGGCATTTTCAATGCCACCTAAAAACCCACCCAACATGACTCCGATACAGCAGGCATTCTTCCACCAATTTTCAAATACGATCATTCGGTGTTGTTCTGAAGTCTGGTGGCTATATGTCACTTGTTGACCCCCCATAAGCTTCCTCCTCATTTTCTTGCTCATTTTCAATTTCATTAGACACAAATTGGCCAGAATAACCACTTCCAAACGCACCCACCTGATCACCCTTATCATTCTTCCCAGGAAACCCTCTTAGCCTTCCTACTCCTAGGTCATGGGATAAATATTCCAAATCCTTCAACTCCTATGACCCCTAACCCCACACCCTGAAAAGTATCTGCTCCGTTTGTTGAGCTCACGCTGACGTAGTACAAGTATTCGCCCTGGTGGAAAGTAAAGTCGCTGCAGGATGTAACCCCTGTGGTTCCAACGTCCAACAGGTACACTCCTGCAACTGAAAAATCGGTAAAGCTTTGGATCTGCAGATCACATCCGAAACTCGATGGCCCTTGAATGAGATCAAAAGAAAAGTCGCCCTGGACCAAGCCAGTTACTGGAGACCCGTCTAAGCTATCTGTCACGACAATGGTGACCGTACTATTTTGATTTGGCACTCCCCCAATGGCTTCACCCTGATGGCCCTGGGTTTGAATTACATAGGCACGATCCACTCCCAGAGCTAACCCCGGTGAAAACAACGATCCCATAAACATGAGATTGAGCACCCACATATGTGTTTTTCCGAAAATCATATTTGTCTCCCTTATGTCGTAAAGTTGAATTAAACCCCTCCATTTCCCTATGCTCTTCTTAGACTAGGGAATCACGACCCCTTCAATCAGCAAGACACCCTGCGCAGTTCCAAAATATGTGTCTGCGGTATCCGCGTGCTCTACAGTCAGAGCGTAGTGATATTCACCCTCCACCCAGTCACCCGTACTCGGCTGAACCCTCACTTTGGCCAATCCTGTTAACCCAGTAGACTCAGCGCCTGTCGGATTCAATGTTGAAACAAACCCTGGAGGAGCCTTAATCAAGGTCAAGGACCAGGCTGCGGGAAATGAGCCTACAGAAGAAATTCCGTGATCAACCGGTGCTCCGGTCACGGCATCCTGCAAAAGGACCGTTATCAGAATAGGGGCGTTGTTTCCCTCTCCAGCACTCACCTCATGACCAATGCTTTGGAGGTTTAACACTCGGTCGGCTGCGAAACTTGAACCCAACCCTGACCCCAATACACAAAAAATTATTCCACTCAACCATATCCAAAATGTGATGATTCGCATTTTCATATGATCCTTTCTTTCGTCGAATTATCAGAGCTAAATATTTCTCAGGATTACCCATTACTACTCGCCTGAGAATGTTTTCCATAATTAGGGAACTGGAGGGGGAGCTACTCCAGGATTAAAAATAAGACTTCCCAAGCCCGTGCCCCGTAACTGGTCCGCTCCTGAAGCAATACTGATTGACACCACATAGTGATACTCCGTCGCATGGCGTTGGAAAGTGGTGTTGTCGGTCAGATACCAAGCACATGTGGGAGGTCTCACCAAAATTTGATATCTACCAGGTGTGATTTCGTTCGTTTGTTCGATGGTCACCCCACCCACTCCACAGGTAAAGTCCGCTGGAACTTTGACAAAGCGTATCGACCAGCCTGGAGGGCTTCCCGATCCACTATCAGCCGCATCGACTAAGCTTCCATCCGAAGGATCGACTACGATGACCGATATAGGCACGGTTGTTTGATCGAGGGATGTAAACTGCACACTTCCCTGATGTCCCATGGTTTGGATACTCAACGGGCGATCAGCTGCCAGACTATTCTCTGAAAAGAGTGCGCAACCAAGAAAAATAAAACTGAGAATTAGTTTTATATGGGAACTAAAGGCTTTCATTTGGGAATACTCCTCTTCTTATACTTGAAACTCGAAAAACTATTTTTCGTTTCTCTGATATCTTCTTCATCATTTATTTAGACGACGAACACATCGTGGACAATCAGGACTCCCAAGGCCGTGCCTCTCCGGAGATTTCCACTCCCGTCAGTGCCCTCAACGGTTAAAGAATAATGATATTCACCAATGAACCACTGTACGGTGCTCCCAGTTGGGGTACAGGGGGTTCTTGGCTCAACTTCAATCCGATATCTTCCCCCTCCATCATCGATAAAATTCGTGACGATTAAAGAGCACGGAAATACCGGAGGGTTTGGCCCAAAATTTAATTGCCACCCAGTCGGAAGAACCGCTGCTGAGTCAGCCAAATCAATGCCTTGACCAGTTTGTGGATCGATCAATAAAACCGAAATCGATGCTGAGTCACTGGCAACTGCTAACGCCTCGCTTTGGTTACCCGCTGTGTGAATCACTACCGATAAATCTGCCGCGTGCAATTGCCCTAGACTAGCCACAATTGCGAACACTAATCCTGTCATCCTGATCCCCATTTTCATCAACGGAGCTTTTTTCATTCGTTTCCCTCCTTCTTCACCTCCACTTATTGATAAAATTTTGCCTTTCATTCCCCTCTGAACTTTTTTTGAAAAGGGAAGGCCCAAAGTTCTCAAAGAGAATTCCTCGACTCCCAGAATTCCCATGCAATGTTTTTTCACACTTCTCCCCTATGGCAAAAAATAGATTTCCCTTTACCTCTACATCCCCCATTGCGATTTGGTCTCTCCGGGAAGAGACACTTCGGAGATTCGTTGGACTTCTCGGGTGGTGCCCCTTGTCCTTCCTGGACTCAAGGCACTCTTTTCACACCGGGAAATATTAAGTTTTTAATGTTCTTCGGAGAACTTTTCCGCGAGGCGAGAGGGGCGCGTGGGGAGAAAAGCGAACGAGAAAACGTTTGGTATTTATCGTCGCCAATTAATAATCATGATATCGAGCAGTCATATCGTTTCGATTCAAAGGATTTCTTTTCCAAAGAGGACGAAGGTTTGGATCTCGAAGAATCTTCACGTCGATCTCGCTCCCTTTCGACAGATTCATCTATCCATTGTTCCCATGCTTTGAGAATGCCTTTGCACAATCGAATGACTTGACGATTAAACGCTTCGGTTTCACAATCCATGGCTTTTTCCTTCACAATTTTGACTCAAATCCACCACTGTCTTTTTCATTCTCTCGGATGCCTTCCCTTTCTGCGAATAGAGGGAAGAAGGATCATGCGTAACCATCTGTTTCTGCAGAATACCTAGGGGACTTTGAGGTCTTTTTTCGGCTGTGAGCCAATTACGCATGGCCCTGACAGGCTTTGACGAGGCTGAGGAGGTAAAGCGTGGGTCAATAGAGGGGAGCGAACGTCAGAAGAGCGATAGAATTCCTTTCGTTAGGTATTTTGGATGTATGGCATTATCAGCAAGTTTTCTATTGGTGTGTATTTTCAATATTCCTTAGTGTGCGCGAGATCTCTCAAATATTGTGATACCCATCACTTCCATTCCATTATTATAGGCAAGCAACATTAGTACCCGAATTTATTCTTTAGCCCAGTTCAATTTCCTTTCTCATTGAAATCAAGACGTTAGCGTACTGGATAACTTTCTCAGGATTCAAAGGTCACATCAGGTTATTCAATCAAGTCAAATTTTGTTATCTGATTAGATACACCAATGTATCTGTTCAGATACAACGACTTCATCTCCATCACTGAAAAGTGAATTCTAAAATTACGGGAGACCCATTCCCTCAAGACACCCTTCCAAACTGATTGTTCTTCAAGCTTGGGAGTATTGTGTTTACCTTGAAAGTAGGACAAATTTCATACAAAAGACGTTAAACAAGGGTCTTAGGAGTCATAACGAATTCGGCAAAAGATTTTAAAACAAAGGGATTGTCATTGATAAAGTCCATTTCTTACACAGCAATTACAACTTGGGGTTCCGGGAAGGGGGAACAGGTAGGATAAGAAACCTTCTGACTGAAACAACCACTTGGGAGTCAGCCAAAAGAACGCCCTTTGACCTTTGGGCCAAAGGGCGTTCTTCTTCAAAATGGCTCCTCGGGCAGGACTCGAACCTGCGACCAATCGGTTACGAGTAATCCCAATATTTCTACTGGGCTCGGACTATCTCATCACCCACCTGTTCGAGGTTGGGGTGTCGGGCGCTCATGAGGTTTTATTGGATGGGCTCCTCAACCTCTAGTCTCTGCACGTTCCTGCCTACTTCACTGCCCTTCAGCAGGCTTCGCTCAGGATTTCCATTCAGTCCAGTTTTAGCTAACTGAGAAGGGTTCCCTGAATTCACCCGATTTTTCAACCACAGTTTCCTGTGGAAGCTGCAGTTCCGCATGTAGTTCCCGATGACAATTTGCACGCAACAACACACATTTTTTCAATTCTTCGACAAGGCTTTTCCAGCTTCTTGTGTATCCTTTACTGGAAATTCCAAAATCCTTTTTCGAAGACTCCAGATGATGGCATTCTAACGCTTCAAGACACCGATCATATCCACATCGCTGGCATCGTCCCCAAGAAAGGCAATCGCTTTTTGGCGTATGGTCTTCCTGCGTTTCTGAACAGCCTGGATGAGATATTCGCGGCGATCAGCATACCGTCTGGTTTCTGCCATGGGAACTTTTCTCCCTACAGCCGACCGCTCTACCAACTGAGCTACCGAGGAACAACTTTCTCCTTTTTCAAAATGGTTGACATTGTCAGGTAAATCATAGCTTGTCTATTGGTTTGAATCAATGATCGGAGTCCGGTTATCGACTCATTAAAATTGAAAGTCGTCGAGATCCTCTTCGCCTTCTTCGGCTTCCGAGGCTTCTCCTTCGGATAATTTGACGTAATGCCGGGCCCAGGACAAATAAATATTGGCACTATCCTTCATCGCATCAGCCCCATTGATCAATTTCGTGACGATTTCCGGATCTCCCCCGTTCATTTCCAGTTCCCGTGCCGTCGTTTCCAACGACTGGTGAAAATTCGTCATCTGGCTTGTGATGGCAGCAACTTGCTCCTTCAGATCATCACTCATTTGGGTTTCCCCTTACCTTTCCACCTCACATTATCCTGTTACAGGATCAACTTTGACAAAAAAAACCCTGCGACGGATCGTTCATGTTCCGTCACAGGGTAGAATGGTGTATCAGGTTATCCTTGATACGCTTGGCCTAATTCCGCAGCTTCTCCCGCCTTATCCAAGAGCCTTCCATCTGAACTGACGGCGACCATTTCAATCGCCGAATGTTTGGCCGCATCACAGACGACCTTGCACAGTTCACACCCTTTACAGCGGTTGATAAACACCTCCGCGACCATCTTATCGGAATTGAGATCCAGACAATTGGCTTCCGGACAATACATAATGCACAGCCGGCATCCCTTTTTGGCCACACATTTTTCATCGGTTACTTGAGCAACATTATACATCCAATACGATCCTTTTTATTTTCGGTTGATCTTGATCAGGCAGCGGCCCCAACCATCAACTCCACATTATTCTTTTCGGCCCATTCTGCCGCGATATCATAGGCTCGAACGACAGTTTCCAGGTTCTTCTTCAACAACATTTCTTTTTTCGCGAATTTTTTCTTAATCGCCTCGTCCAGAGTGGCTGTACCACCAGACGCGACGAATTTCTTCCCGAATCGTTCCTGCAAGGCCAGGTCCAAAGCATTCATCGACACGCACTTGGTAATCCCAGCCACAGACCCGATCATGGTCATGTTGGTCGAGAGCTCCGTTCCCGCAATCTCCAGAGCGATATTGGTCCCGGGAATATTAAACACCGCCACGTTCAAGTCTTTTAACCGAGCCACGTCTTCATCGGAAAGCAACGGCACGTCGGTATTGATAATGACGACACCCCCTTCTTTAATCCCGGAATAGAAGGGCATGGTATAACTTTTCCCCATCGTGATGACCTGGGGATGAAAGACTTCAATCACATCGGGGAAGACCAATTCTCCGCGATCATAAATTTTCTTGACCCCAATGCGGCAGTAACTTTCGGCAGGAGCCATACGTTTTTCCGCTCCAAAGAAGGGGTTGGAAATCGCAAATTTTCCATCCTTCGCCGCGGCCATGGCCATCACATGCGCTGCCGTCACGGCCCCCTGGCCTCCCAACCCAGACATGCGTATATTAATTCGTCGTTTAATCATGAGTCACACTCCTGTTGACAAGACCTTGGTATCAGGCCGATTGACCGGCAAGTTGTTTTTTCTTTAACGCCGCTTTTCGCTCTTTTTCTTTGGCAGCCAACTCCGCGAGCAACTCTTTGGCCGGTTCACTCACGTATTCCTTATAGGCAAACCGTTCGGTTGGCTTTTCAGAATCCCGCATTTCCTGCAGGCCTTCCATACTGTTCTTCCCGATTTCCAGAATACACGGGGTATACAGTTGAAGATACGTGGGCCCGATTTCCCTCGCCACATGGATGGCGTTTTTGATCACCTTTTCCACGAGATTCGGCTTACTCACCGTGCAATTCACCACGTAATGGCAACCCGATTCCCGAGCGATCTCCGGAAGTCGAACTTTTTCAAAGGTCTTTCCGACCGGAGCCATTTTGGCCACAAAACCTTTTTGCATGAGGCCGCTTTCCTGACCCCCGGTATTGGCATAGAGCTCATTATCAAAACAAATCGTCGTGAATTTTTCCTGCCGGAACCAGGCTTGAAGGGTCATATCTAACCCAATGTCAACCGTCGCTCCGTCCCCTGCCAAGACCACCACATCTTTGTGGCGATCAGGGAACCGTACCGTCAAGGCTCTCTTCAGCCCTGAGGCGATGGCATTCTGATTGCCGAATAAGGAATGGATGTTATGGACAGCCACGTGTGGGAAGACCAGGCTGGTACACCCGGTCGACCCGACCATTACCGTATCTTCCGGGGCCGGGAGAGAGGCCAGAATATACCGGAAAGCCATGGACTCCGGACATCCGGCACAGAGCGAATGTTCCTCGATCAATTCTTTGGCATTCCCGATATCTTTCCACCCCCGGGTCTCATTCCCGAAGGTCGCCCGCTTGACCAGGTCCTGATATTCCACAGGCATGATATCGAACATTTCTTCCGCGATTTTTATTCGTTCCTTGCTCATGGTCTTATCTCCTCACTAAGGTTAAGCTCTCCAGGGCTCCAAAATGATTGGGGGCGTCCTCAACTCCCACGAGCCGACAACGTTTCCGCTTTCATTCCCAGCGCCAGCTTGATCTCACTCGCGATAATTTCCGGGGGCATCGTCATCCCACCACAGACATGGGGACCCGCATGCACTCGTTCGTTGTTTGGGATGGTGGATCTCACCTCTCGCGCCAACCATCCCGTGACGTTAAATTCCGGAACAATGATATGTTTGGCATGTTTCGTGGCTTCTCGGATTTCCTCCCCTGGCCAGGGCCGTAGCGTTTTTACTTTGACGAGCCCGACACTAATGCCTTCATCTTCCAGCATGGCGATGGCTTCCCGACCTTGGGACACCGCAGTTCCTGAGGCCAGCAAAATGATATCCGAGTCCCCGTTTTCCACATCAATAAGCCCATCGAGCCATCGAATGGAATGTTTACGGGACCGCTCGACTGCCGCCCAGACTTCTTGTTGCCAACTGGCATGGGTCGCATAACTGATGTAGTTACTCTTCATCACGAAGGGATCCCGCATCATACGAATGGGGGGACATTCCATATCCATGCAAGGGACGGGGGATCGATACGGATCATAGGGAGGCAAGCACATATCAGCCGGGGTGAGGTCCACCATATCTTTGGTATGGGTCACAAAAAACCCATCACAACAAAGAGCCAACGGGAGATGGACGTCCGGTTCTTCTGAGACCATGTATCCCTTCAGGATCCAGTCGTAGAAATCCTGGGCGGTTTCGGCATGCCACACGAGCATCCCGGTTTGCATGAGATACGAAATTTCAAGGGTATCCGGTTGAATGGATAAGGGAGAGTTGATCCCTCGGCAGGTCACGATCATCTGAATGGGGAGCCTGGCCCCAGCCCACATGGGAAAATTTTCCATGGCCCGCATGGTTCCGGGACCTGCTGTTGTCGTAAATACCCGAGCCCCGCCAAAGGCCGCGCCAGCACATTGCGACATGACGGCAAATTCGCTTTCTCCCCGGAAGTAGTCGCCAATGTATCCTTCACCAAACAGCTCTCCGATGAGCGCGGCGGCTTCACTTTGGGGAGTAATGGGATAGGCAATCATGACATCACAAGAGGCCCGGCGAATCGCTTCTTTAATGACCTCACTCCCTGTGAAGAATGAGGGGGTTCTTTCTGCCTCATGCAACATTTTCCAGGGGTCGGTATACACCTGGTCTTTTTTATTTTTTTGTCCTATCAGAGAAGCTTGAGTGGCCATTTCATGCCCTCCTTTTTAACGCTTCGGGTGGAATTACCATTTTCTGAACGATTTCTGTGATTTCTCCGTACACGTACACTCAAAATATTGTGCCATGTTGAATTTAGGCTGCAGGAGGCTCGACGGTACCTTTCAATTTTTTCACCCAATCTGCCAGTCGTTCAATCTTCTCGGCCGTCGCATCCCGGAACGAAAGCATGGCATCCTCATGTCCGGCCTGTGCACACATCGCGACGGTATAGCATGTGGTACCCCCACGGATGATCTTGAGGGAAAGATTGGCTTGGTGACAATGCACCCCCACAAACATGCAGGCATCGATCTTATTGTGCCATATGGTCAAATTGGGGTGGTTCGGATTGATTTCAATCTCGGGATTAATCTTCGGATACTTCGGACGATAGTCCGGCATGGGAATCAACATGGCTTGCTGGGTAGACGTCACACATTCTTTAATCGTCTCATAGAGATGCCGGACAGCCTTGGCCTTGCGAGCGGCCTTCTCATTCCATGCCCAAAGGACTAAGGGGCCAGGGAAAATGGTCGGCACTTTTGCGGACAAAAATTCTCTCGCTGCCCGTTCCATGGCCTCATCTTCAGACACAATCGAGCCATGAATGTGGGCTTGGCCAGGATCCGGAAGTCGAATGCCCATGGAAGCCGCTGCCGGAGGTAGAAAATGTTCTGGACCTGGCAACACTTTATACGTAGTTGTCATTGTACCAAGAATCTCCATTTTTAAAGTAATTTCACTGAAAACCTTCCGCTAGATTCTAACCAGGGTACTTTAAGGAGTACTGAGCCAATTCTCAATGCTGTAAAAGACCCAGCCGTCCAAAATCTTAGACTTTTCGGAAGGAAATCAATGAGTCTTTGGGCCTATAGGCCCTTATATATAGTAGAAAGTATTGTATGCAGGTAAGTATAAGAAGGGACTCTAAATTTTGTCAATTTGGGGACCTCCCATCTCCGGCCGATAACGCATTGAATTTTTTAGAAAAAGCACCCGGACGAGAAAGGTTTTCTCCATTCACCCCGCTCCTATTCGTTTTTGTCAGTTATTAAGGGAAGAATTTTAGGTTCCGGAAGATGTGTTATCGTGCCCGAACCTGCAAAACTTCATATTCCCATTTCCCCTCCCCCGTTAATTCGGGAACCGTGGAAAACGGGATCGTGACGGTAAAATCCCTTGCCTGCCCGGGAGGAATTTCCAAGGGGAATTCAGCGGCTTCCTGGCCAACAATGTCGCACTCCTCAGTGACACAATCTTTCAAGGTCGCCTGAAGGTTCACATGTAATATGGTAAAGTCTTGATCAGCATTCTGAATTCGACCGGACACCACAAACGAGCGAGCATTGAGCCCAGGCCTCGCTCCCATGTTCATCAATTGAGCCTTTTCTTGGGAGACTCGGTGAAACTCCTTTTTCCGCTCTCGACTGTCCTGCCAAATGATCCCGGCAATGATCAGAGTCAAGATGGCCAACAGGGTCCCAAGGGAACGCCGAAACTTCGGAAAATAGAACGCCGTCAACACAATGATGATTAAAAGGATAAGAATAGCTGCGCGAATCATGAACTCGTGACCTCTCCCACAGGTTACATGGGAACACATTCTCTTGAGATTCCTTTATTGTCTCATATCGGACAAAGTGAGGAAACTCTTTCCTATAAGGTAGGATACCTCGATACCATGTCGAACTGGGCCCGTGAAATTGATATTGTTTCTCAACTAGCTCGCAATGCGGCCGTGGGGATGCTGGACCTCTACCACCAAGACATTGAGGTGGCCTACAAGGGGACCAACGAACCGGTCACCGAAGCCGACCAACGTGCCAATTCCCTCATCGTCACAGGCTTACAAGAAGCCTTCCCGGAAGATACCATTGTCGCGGAGGAAAGCCCCTTACCCACAGAGTTACCAGCTGGGGCCCGTGTTTGGTATGTGGATCCCTTGGATGGTACCAAAGAATTCATTTCCCGGAACGGCGAGTTCTCAATCATGATTGGACTCACCCAAAATGGATCTCCACGATTAGGCCTGGTTTATTGGCCAACTCGTGATCAACTGTTTGTCGGTATCACAGACGTTACCGCATGGATGGAGTCGAACGGGACTCGTCAAACTCTGACAGCCACTCACGCGAAAAATCCACCGAACTTGTCCTTGGTGGCTTCCCGTTCCCATCGTTCTCCCGCCTTGTCTCGCCTTCACGAGGCCTTACCCATCGAGGAAGAGCATCCCATGGGAAGTGTGGGGCTCAAGATCGGTTTTATTGCTCAAGGCGGGGCCGACGTGTATACGGAACCAGGCCCCTTTACCAAAGCCTGGGATGCCTGCGCCCCGGAGGCCATCTTGCGAGGGGCAGGAGGGTGCTTTACGGATGTTCATGGAAATCCCATTCACTATGGAGCCAATAATTTCCGTAATATCCACGGAATCGTGGGAAGCACCCAAGACTGCCATTCACGGGTCATTAAAGCCTTGACGGGCCTATGTTCCACGTGTGATGGTTGAGGCTTTTCCGATTTTGGATTATACGTTTTTTTTACCCTAGACATACCTCGTTCAAGACTCGACACACCAAATACTTCATGCCTATGAGATCTGATCTGGTCATTATCGGGGGCGGGTTGGCTGGCTCGGAAGCCGCATGGCATGCCGCGAATCAAGGAGCCAACGTGACCCTCTATGAAATGCGGCCGAAGGAAGAAACCGCCGCGCATAAAACCGATCAGTTGGCTGAAATCGTCTGTTCGAATTCATTGGGGTCGAATGATCCACTCAGTGCCCCTGGCATCCTCAAACAGGAAATGCGACAGCTCGGATCTTTGGTCATCAGCGTGGCTGATGAAGTCCGGGTTCCCGCGGGTGCGGCGTTAGCCGTCGATCGTGAACAGTTTGCCACCAAGATCACACAAACACTCTCTGAGCATCCCCGGATAAAAATTCTTCGAGAAGAAATTCACGACATCCCAAGTGATGGTTTATGCATCATCGCCACGGGACCGTTAACTTCCCCAACATTATCCGAGGCGATCATCCAACTCACGCAATCGAAGAATTTGTATTTTTTCGATGCGATTTCTCCCATCGTGGATGCGGAATCGCTAAACATGGACACCATCTTTCGTGCTTCACGCTACGACAAAGGGTCGGCGGATTATCTGAACTGCCCTATGGATGAAAGCGCCTATAATCGGTTTTATGATGCCCTAACCCAAGCCGAGCGCGTTCAACCGAAGGACTTTGAGAATATCCCCTATTTTGAAGGATGCCTCCCGATTGAAGTGATGGCCGAACGAGGTCGGCAAACCCTCTTATTCGGTCCCTTAAAACCCGTCGGGCTGGTTGACCCAAAAACCGGCAAACGCCCGTTTGCCGTGTTACAATTACGAGCAGAAAACCACCACGGGTCCTGTTACAACCTGGTGGGATTTCAAACCAAGCTGAAATACCCCGACCAGGGCCGGGTCTTTCGCCTGATCCCTGGGTTGGAACAAGCCGAATTTCTTCGCTTGGGCAGCATTCATCGGAACACCTTTATCAACGTTCCGGTGTTGCTGAATAAGGCCTTACAGTTAAAAAAACAACCGACGACCTTCTTTGCCGGGCAATTGGTCGGAGTAGAGGGATATGTCGAGGCTGCAGCGAGCGGTGGTCTGGCCGGCATCAATGCCGCAAGGATTCTGCAGGGACACTCCCCGGTCATTCCACCCGCTGAGACCGCCCATGGAGCCTTACTTGAATACGTCACGACTTGCGAACCCAAACATTTTCAACCCATCAACACGAACTTTGGGATTTTTCCCCCTTTACCAACACCCATTCGAGATAAGCATAAAAAACGACAGGCCATCCAACAGCGAGCCCTCTCCGAATTTCAATCATGGATGATGCAATCCACGCTTTCCTCATGCATTTAACCCTTGAACGGGGAGTGTCGCCGGAAACTCACCGAAGTTATCAGTCCGACCTCCAACAATTTGTCGCACATGTGCGAGCCATGTATGGGAAACCTGCTGCCGAAAGCTTACCGAGCATCGAAGCCATTCACCTCAGGTCCTTCCTGAAGAATTTAAGCGATCAAGGATTAAAAAAATCCACCCTGGCCCGGAAGTTGACCTCTCTTAAGAGTTTCTTTCGCTTTTGTGTCGAAGAAGGTCGGATACCTCGTAATCCCACATCTCTCCTTCGTTCCCCTAAACCCGCCAACCGACTCCCCACGGTACTCACCAAAGATGAAACGACGACCATCTTAGATTCCATGGTCGTTCAAGATTGGATCGCCCTCAGAAATCATGCGATCTTAGAAACCCTCTACTCCACTGGAGCACGCGTATCGGAACTGGTTGGACTGAATTGGGAAGATGTCGACCTGGAGGCAGGGATCACCCGCCTACGAGGAAAAGGGAAAAAGGAACGAATGGTTCCTATAGGCGAAGTCGCTGTCCAAGCCATTCTGGACTATCGCCGCTACCTGCCCTCCCCTTCATCCACGCCCAAACCTAAAACGAAGGCCAACGGACCTCCCACGTCACCCTCTGGCCCCCTCTTTAGAAATTTTAGGGGGAACCGGTTGACAGCCCGTAGCGTGGAACGCATGATGAAACAACAGCTGGAAGGACGGTTTTTAAAATCGGTGACACCCCATACCCTGAGACATTCATTCGCCACGCATCTCTTGGATGAAGGGGCCGATTTACGGGCTATCCAAGAATTGTTAGGCCATGCCTCTTTAGCCACGACCCAAAAATATACCCACGTGGCGACAGATCAGCTTATGGCCGTCTATGATAAAGCCCATCCCAGAGCTAATACGGTACCATCCACGACTGCCAACGAGGAGTCGCCTAGGTCATGAACATTCGTTCCACCACTATTTTATGCGTACGACACGGCACCACGGTCGCCATGGGCTGTGACGGCCAAGTCACGGTAGGCACCACCATCATGAAAAGCAACGCTCGGAAGCTACGAAAAATGCACCAAGACCAGGTCTTGGCTGGATTTGCCGGGGCGACAGCGGACGCGTTTACCCTCTTTGAAAAATTCGAAGCCAAACTATCCGAGTACCGTGGAAACCTGATGAGAGCGGGAGTTGAATTGGCTAAGGATTGGCGAACGGATCGAGTCCTTCGCCGACTTGAAGCCCTGCTCGCCGTGGCAGACCGGGAACATTCCTTTATCATTTCGGGAACAGGAGATGTCGTTGAACCAGAAGATGGGATTTTGGCGATCGGGTCAGGAGGTCCCTACGCGTTGGCAGCTGCCCGAGCCCTCTTAACCCAGACATCTCTTGCCCCGGCTCAGATTGTTCAGGAAGGGATGAAAGTTGCCGCGAGCATCGATATCTACACCAACCACACCATCGTCGTCGAGGAGTTAGCCTAATACATGATGAACCCGAATAACCTACCCCTTGCCAATGCCTTAGATTCCCTGACCCCCCGCCAGATCGTGGCCGAGCTCGATCGTTATGTGATCGGACAGCGGGATGCCAAGCGTATGGTCGCGATTGCTCTCCGCAATCGATGGCGGCGCCAACAACTCAGCCCAGAAATTGCCGAGGAAATCGTCCCTAAGAATATTATTATGATCGGTCCGACCGGAGTCGGAAAGACTGAAATTTCGCGCAGGGTCTCAAAGCTAGCCGATGCTCCATTCATCAAAATTGAAGCCTCGAAGTTTACCGAAGTCGGGTACGTGGGGCGGGACGTCGAATCTATCATCCGAGATTTGACTGACTTGTCGATCAATATGGTGAAAACCGCATACTTGGAGAAGGTTCAGAAGAAAGCTGATGAAATGGCGGAAGAACGGGTCTTGGATATGCTACTCCCCCCATCTCCCTCCAGACTTTCGAGAGAGACTCAAGACCCCATGGATGATTCGGAGTCATCTCATCCTCCAGAGACCCCTCAACAAGATTCCACACGTTCCAAGCTCCGAGTACAACTCCGTGAAGGCAAGTTGAACGATCGTATGGTGGAAATCGAGATTAAGGAACGGGGAGGATTGCCCGTTGGCATTATCTCCAACATCGGGGGCATGGAAGACATGGAAAACAACCTCCGCGAGATGTTGGGGGGGCTCATGCCGGGAAAAAAGAAAAACCGTCGGATGAAGATCTCCGAAGCCCTGAAATATCTGTCCCAGGAAGAAGCCCAAAAACTGATCGACATGGATGAGGTGACCAAGGAGGCCATTACTCGGACTGAGCAATCGGGCATGGTATTCCTGGATGAAATCGATAAGATTGCCGGCAAAGAAAAGCACCAAGGCCCCGATATCTCTCGAGAGGGTGTGCAACGCGACCTCTTGCCCATCGTCGAAGGATCGACCGTCAACACCAAACATGGTCCCGTTAAGACCGATCATATACTCTTCATCGCCGCAGGGGCATTCCATGTGGCTAAACCGTCAGACCTCATCCCGGAACTGCAAGGCCGATTTCCTATTCGAGTGGAGCTTGAAGCCCTCACAAAAGATGATCTCATTCGCATTCTGACTGAGCCGAAAAACGCCCTCATTAAACAGTATCATGCCCTACTCGAAACCGAGGGGATTTCATTAGAATTTACCCCGGACGGCATTGAGGAAATTGCCGTCACTGCGGTTGAAGTGAATGACAGAACCGAGAATATCGGCGCCAGGCGGCTCTTTACGATCGTGGAACGGCTCCTAGAAGAAGTGTCCTTTGAGGCCCAAGACCTCCAGGATAAAAAAGTCGTCATCAACGCCCAATACGTTCAGGATCACCTCAAGGATATCGTCAAGGATCAGGACCTTAGTCGGTTCATCCTATAATCGAGCACGTTTCCTGATTGCCCATGTCTTCATATCGAGTATCATAAGAGAGCATCACAACCCTTTGGCCCATTCCTGACTAACATATTCCCATGGATCGACTCATCAAAAAAGCCGACACACTCATCGAAGCCCTCCCCTACATCCGGAACTTTGCCGGGAAAACCATCGTCATTAAATACGGAGGGAAGGCGATGGTCCATGAGAACCTCAAGCAAGGATTCGCAGAAGATGTGGTTCTGCTTAAATATGTAGGACTGAACCCCGTGATCGTTCATGGAGGTGGACCACAAATCAACAGCATGCTGAAACAATTGGGGATCGAGGCAAAGTTTGTCCACGGAGTCCGGGTGACAGATGAGAAAACCATGGAGGTCGTGGAACAGGTGTTAGGAGGGAAGATTAATAAAGAAATCGTTTCCCTCCTCAATCAACATGGAGGCAAGGCGGTGGGGCTTACCGGGAAGGACGGTCAACTTTTCACGACCAAGCCGTTTAACCCTAAAAGTCTTCTGCACCGATATAGCGGTTCGACCGAAGCACTCAAATCCGGGAATTACGGTCTTGTGGGGGAAGTCCATCACGTGAACAAACAACTCCTACAAACATTGGAAGACGCCAATTTTATTCCGGTCATCGCTCCGATCGGAGTCGACTCCAAATGGCAAACCCATAATATCAATGCCGACTTAGTCGCTGGGAGCCTGGCGGCTGCGGTCCAGGCTGAAAAACTCCTCGTCCTGAGTGACGTCAAAGGGATCAGAGATGCGGAGAATCACCATGTTCCCACCTTGTCTAAAAAGGACATGGAACAAATGGTGAAAAATCAGGTCATCAGCGAGGGGATGTTGCCGAAAGTGCATGCCTGCTTGACAGCCGTTCAAGGAGGGGTCAAAAAAGCCCATATCATTGATGGACGCATTCCCCACGCCATTTTATTGGAAATTTTCACCGATAAAGGCATCGGGACAGAAATCCTGGCCTGACTGCCATGAAGCTTTCGAAATCTTCTTGCGATCCGTCATCTGCCGTTTACCAACCTGACCGACAATCGGCCCTCCTGCTCGTCGATTTACAAAATGACTACTTCCCCGGGGGGGCAATGGAAATCCCCCATGCCGATGGTCTGATACCTTCGATCAACGCCTATATTCGACATTTCAGTCGTCAAGGCTGGTCTATCTTGGCCACCCGAGATTGGCATCCCACCAATCATATTTCCTTCACCGAGCAGCAGGGGCCTCACCCGGTTCATTGTGTTCAAGGCTCCCACGGTGCCCAAATTCATGCCAAAATCGTCATGCCTCCGGGGACTATGGTAATCTCAAAAGGAACGGAGGCAAAGAAAGATTCCAAGTCAGGCTTTGATGGATCAAGTTTGGGAGATCGCTTGGAGGATTTGGAAATCACCAAACTGTTTGTCCTTGGACCGGCCACAAACGAGGCCGTCAAACACACGGTCCTCGATGCTCGAACATTGGGATTTCATGTCGTGGTCCTGACCGACGCCATAGGCCAGCCGCCCTCACCACATCCAACCTCATCTCAGGCCCTTCAAGACATGGAACATGCGGGAGCCATCACGGCTACGCTGACCACGCTCGGGATCGAACCCGACTAACAGAACCGCCCTCTTTCACATAACCCAATCGCCTGGGATGTGAGGGGAACAGTCCGAGGTGTACACACCACCTCTATCGAACGGCTGGGCGTCATAAGGCAGCTTGTTGGGTGGGATAGAGGGGAAACGTTCGGTCCAGATGGGCCAACTGGAGAATTTCCAGTACGAATGGTTGTGGGGCACTAAGGAGGTAGGGATTCGCGCGTGAAGGAGATCATTCTTTATGAGCATTAACGGACCCATGCCCAAACTATCGATAAATTGAAGATTCCCCAGATGGACAATCACCGCTCGGGTTTTCTGGAAGAGGATAGCTTTGAGAGCGGACGGAAAAGTGTTATACCCATGAAAATCAAATCGACCAGCAAGGGTCAGCACCACATTCTCGTGAAGCGTCTGGTGGGAAATCTCAAATAGCATACAGCCATTAGCACGACTTGAGATTTCAACCTCGTTTCTTCAATCTCATGACTGTCGTGTAAATTTACGGGCAGGAAAGGAATGTGACATTCCTGAAGTGTCTGGTCGAAAGCATCGAGTGATTCCTCGTGCAAGAAGTGGCCAACCGGCGGGAATAATCTTTGGGCTCCGGGTTTAAGGATCGGTGGACACCCTGAGCAGAGAAGCGGCAACCTCCTGACTGAACGTCGATAACATTCTGCTCATGGCTTGCACTAACATTCCATAGTCCTGACCGTCCCAAGGTTCGGTTATCACACTCACCTTCTTCTGGATGAGTTTGGTGCCCTCTTCCCCGAATATCTTCCAACGCACCTTGAAAACCACATCTCGATCTTCCATACCATCGAATTGCAACACATCAAATGTGACTTGGTAATCAGGTGTCTGGGATCGCTTCCAGGGAAATACGATCACCTCATCTGTCAGGAGAGAATCCGAAAGATTTTCCCCCAACACATGCAACATACGACCTTTCAACGGTTCCGCCCATTTATGGTATTCGGCCAAGGAAAGTTCATGCATCGAGGCTTGGGTCACAATCTGGGGACGATCCAGGTACTTCGGAAGAACAAGAGGACCCACTCCAACCGAAAGAGGAAGGGAGTCTGTTGCCAAGCGATCTTGATGGATAGAAGTATCCGAGGCCCGCAAAAGATAAAATTGGGTAGGCTTCGTGGTTCCACATCCCCCTATGGTCGATAGGAGAACCAACGCCATGAAAAAACAACCGTGTAAATTTCTCATAGACTCCTCATTCACTCTTCCCCTTGACCAAGGCTTCGGGATGTTGGGCCAAGTAATCGGCTAACACACGAATTGAGCGGGCAGCCGAAGCCAGTTCTTCGAGAGTCGTGGCGACATTGGCTCCAGCGGGAGTGCTGGGATCGGCAATCTCCAAAGCCGACCGTGCCGCATGAAGTGTATCCTCCGCACTATCAGCCAATTTGCCGACATCCTTCCCGGTATGACTCGCCAATCGGCGGAATTCCGCAAGAGTATCATCCAAATCATTGACAGCCTTCGCAAGTCCGGGAGAGTTGCTCAATCGATTGAGACCTTTAATCGTCCCTAACAACTCTTTGGCGATTTCCTCCAAAGGCAACTGACGGATTTGAGCTAACAAACTCGTGGCCGTACTCTTAAATTGATCCATCGTTGAAGAGAGGGTGGGCATTTCAGGGTACTTGCCCGTCACGATTAATTCCTTCTTGGGAGCATCGGGATAGAACTCAAGATCCACGTACAATTGCCCGGTCAATAAGCTCCCGACTTCCAGTTTGGCTCTCAGTCCGCGAGCGATCATTTTCTTTGCTACGACAAGAGGTTCCTGGGAGTCCACCACCTCCAAACTCGTCAATCGTTCCGGCTCTATCTCAATCACCACCGGTATTGTGACTTCTAACGTTTCGGGATTGTACTCTGCCGCGATATCCACAACCTCCCCCAATTTGATCCCTCGAAATTCGACCGGGGCACCAACTTGCAAACCCCTCACCGACCCATCAAAATGAAGCAGCCATGGCCGTTTCCGGACATACTTTGATTCACTAATATTTTTAAAGTTTTCATAAAGCCTGAAAACCGTGTCGGGTTTACTCTGACTATCCCCTCCGACAGCGGTTAAGGGGGTATCGAACGCAATCCCCCCCGCGATGAGCGTGGCAAGGGATTCCATCTTCACATCCAAGCCCTCAGCACCTGCGGTCACCTCAAGACCACTCGCTTTCCAAAACCGGCTGGTAGCTCGAACTCTGGCATCATGCGGTGCCTGAATAAAGATGTCGATGTCGACTCGCTGATCAGCCTCTAAAACATAGTTGAGAACCCGTCCCACCCTGATGCCTCGAAAATAGATTGGTGACCCCTCCTGCAGCGAACCGAGGGCTTCCGCCTCCAAATGATAAACCGTGCCCTCTTCCCGTGACAGCTTGCCTGGGGGTCTTTCAAGTCCTTCGAACTCGTGCATCGGGGAACCAGGGCTGGGGTCAATCGCAATATAGGCACCCGAAACTAACGTTTCCAATCCCGAAATTCCTCCGACTCCAACCCGGGGACGAACGACCCAAAACTTGGTATTTTCCGTCAGGTGCGGTTCAGCCGGTTTACCCAAGGAAGCCGTGACGATGACCCCGGTGAGGTCTTCCGTAAAGTCAATGGCATCGACATGTCCGATTTCCACGGCCTTATACTTAATTTTGGTCTTGCCGGCTTCCAGACCTGCACCGTCCTTGAAGGTTATGGTAATCGTCGGTCCCATTTCACTGATGGTTTTATAAGCCAGCCAGCCACCAATCAGGAGCGCAATGATGGGGATGAGCCATACCATGGAAAATCCGCGCGGCTTTTCCACCATCACCTCCGGTGGAACCTCACCTATCTGTCGGTCAAATTCTTCTTCCCTCATCCTTTTGTTCCATCGCATCCCAAATCAGCCTGGGATCAAACGCCATGGCCGCAAACATCGTGATGATCACGACTCCGGCAAAACACACCGCACCGGGTCCGGCTTCGATCGTCGCAATAGCCTCCAATTTCACTAATGCCGCCAGGATGGAAATCATAAAAATATCGATCATCGACCAGCGGCCCACACCTTCGGTGATACGATATAGCGTCGTCCTATCCTTGGGCCGCCATTGAGATTGAAACTGGACGGAAAGCAACAGAAAAATCAGAACGATCAGTTTTGCCACAGGAACGGTGATACTCGCGAAAAACACCAACAGGGCAATGGGCCACATGTCGGCTTCAATCAACAGCACGACCCCACTCAGAATCGTGTCGGGTTCCCCTTCACCCCAGGAGATTACAGTCATAATCGGGAGCAAATTGGCAGGAATATACAGAATAAGCGCGGTGAGGGTCAGCGCCCAAGCCCTGTTCAGGCTATTAGTCTTTCGAAGGTGCACATGATCCCCACATTTCACACAATGGACATTGGGCCTCCCAGCTTCCGAGCGAATAGGGGTTAAATGACTGCAGGTATGGCAACTCATCAACCCAAGATCTGCCGCACTCATCATTGCGGCTCTCATGGAGTGGTTTCCAATTCATCCCAAAGGGCTTCCGGATGAAACGTCATGTCTGCGGCGGCCGTGACGATGATCAAAGCCACGAAGGAAATAAAAGCCGCTCCCAGCCCGATGGTTGCCAGATCGATCAACTTTACGTAGGCCACAAGCACCCCAAGCAGGTAGACTTCCATCATGGACCATGGAGTTATTTTTTCCACCAAACGGAACACCGGTATCGCATTCTTAGGACGAATCCCAAACTTGAGAGGCAATATCATGTACATCATGGAAAGGGTTTTCAGTAAGGGGAAAAACACCCCGACCGAGAAAACCAGTAGAGCTAATGGCCAAAAACCTTGAAGATAGAGATCTTTCACACCAGTCAGGAGCACGGTTTCTTGCGTACGCCCTTCGATGGAAAAGGACATGAAGGGGAACACATTGGCGAGAAAGAGCAGGACAAGTGCCGTCATCGTGAGGCTCAGGGTTCGATTCAGACTGTCCCGTTTTCGACGGTAGAGAACAGCCCCACAGCGCATACACAGGGCACGCTGATCAAACTCCAGATGACGTTTTTGTTGGACTAAATCACAATCATGACAGGCAATAATGGAATCTAGAGAAGAGATTTCCATAATCACGGGGGCTTCAAATGCCATGCGAATTTACGCTCAGTAGAGATTTAACATATTTCCACCATTGTTTAAAGGATTTTTTCAGCTGATCAATCAAGAGACAACGAGCACTCCCGGAGCATTTTCATGGTGCTTCTTCTGGTTGAATCGATTATGCTCCTGTCCTATTCTCAAAACATTCTATGATAGCTCGGTCCCGCGAAATTATACTATGATTGTTCAATTTTTTATTTCCAACATACTACATGGTTCCGAAATCCTGACCATCCTTCCTTTTACGATTCTTTTCCGATCTCAATCCAAGGCCGACTTCATGGCCCCATTCCAAGGAGCATAACCCCGTCGCCGGAGCCCCTCACATGAACCAAAGCCCGAAACGGTTAACCTGGCCTTCCCCGACTCATATCGTTGTTCGCTTGCTGAACGCCCACTACCGCGCCTTCGTACTACTCACCGTCGCCCTACTTTTTCCTGCAACGGTTTCCGGCCAAGCCACATCGTACGAGTATCCCTTCACCAACCCATTTGCCGCGACCGTCGTCGGCACTCCCCGCTCTTTCGCGGCGGAACTTCCGCCCAAAATCCCCGCAGAGATCATGGAACTAGAAGTGTTTATGGATCGGGACGTTCCCGACATTCTTTGGTACAACCGAACGCTACGGTATGCCTTTGTCCCACAAGAGGGGCCGGCTCCACTGGTGTTTATCATCGCAGGAACCGGAGCAGGCTATAATTCTGCCAAGATGCAAGTCCTCCAGCGCGCGTTATTTCAGGGAGGATTTCATGTCGTCGCCATTTCCTCTCCCACACATCCCAATTTTATAACGGCCGCATCGACGAGTGGCATCCCAGGCCATCTGCTCGAAGATTCCCAGGATCTCTATCGGATCATGCGGTTGATTTGGCTTCAAATCCAGGAAGAGGAAGGAACGGAAGTCACCGAATTCCATCTCACAGGATATAGCTTGGGAGCCGCCCAAGCCGCATTCCTCGCCAAGCTTGATCACGAACAGGGGGACTTCCGTTTCAATAAAGTGCTGATGATCAACCCCCCGGTCAGCCTCTATACGTCAACCTCAATCCTAGATGAAATGCTCGTGAGCAATATTCCAGGAGGCGTCGAGCAATTTCCAGATTATTTTGACCGAGTATTTCATGCCTTTTCCGATACCTACAGACGAGGTGATTTCGTCAATTTTGGAGGAGAATTCCTATACACGGCATACAAACAAAACCAACCCGCCGATGAAGACTTGGCAGCCCTTATTGGGACCTCATTTCGCATATCGGCATCCAGCATGATTTTCACCTCAGATGTCGTCACCAACTCGGGTTACATCAAGCCCAAAAACTTGAAACTCTCGACCGGAGATTCCGTCACGGATTATTTCAAAGTTTCGGGACGCATCAGCTTCTTGGATTACTTCCGTGAACTGTTTTCTCCCTACTTCAAACATAAATATCCAAACATCACGGAACAAATGCTCATCGACAACTTGAGCCTTAATCGCCTGGAACACTTCCTCCGAGATCATGCAAATATCGGATTGATGCATAATGCTGATGACATTATCCTGGCTGACGGGGAATTGGATTATTTGCGAGACATCTTTGGCGATCGGGCCAAAATCTATCCGCATGGAGGGCATTGCGGAAACTTGGAATATCGGGACAACATTGCGTATCTCGTTCAGTTCTTTCAATCCTCATCCCCCTCCCCTGATCCCAGCCCCCATCTACCCTCATCTCTTCTTCACCCATCTGATAGCACGACGCACCAGACCTTTCAGGCCGAGAACGGTTCCACATCTTTGTTCCACCTTGAAAATGAAAACCTCCTCCCCATTCACTTAAGAACTCCCATCGACTTTTCAGTCCAACTGACTGTGGACATCCATGTGTTGGAAGCGAAACTCCAGCGATCGTTGGAAGATCTCCAAAGAACCAAATTTCTTATCGCAGCACTGGAAGCCCCTCAACCCGATCCTTTCCTTATTGTCTCTGCAGGCTCAACAGACCCCAATGCGATCCAACCCGCGTTACGCTCTATTGATGAAGTGGTTCGGCCAGGGATTAGATTTCTCGTGGACATTTACGATCCAATTGAGAGTTTCAACAGACACATCTACAAATTTAACGCAAAATTTGATCAATACGTGTTTCTCCCGGTCGTCAAGGGATATGAGACCATTATGCCCGACTATGTGGAAGACCGGATATCCAATTTTTTCTCCAACATTGCCGACATTGGGAACCTGATCAACTCCATCCTACAACTAAAGGGAAAAGACAGCCTCAGAACTTTGACAAGATTTTTAATCAATACCACGGTAGGCATCGCAGGATTCTGGGACCATGCCACCGGCTGGGGATTTCCGCAACAGCAAGAAGACTTTGGACAAACCCTCGGCCACTATGGGTTAAACCCCGGCCCCTATATCGTCCTCCCGATTTTTGGGCCCTCATCAGCCCGCGACACCACGGGATTGATCGTTGATTCCACCGCCCAGTATTTTTACATGTTCCGCCCCTTAGGGTTCGATACCCACTTTGAGCGTACTGCAGCCTATACGGTAATGAATTCCGTAGATACACGGCATAGATTAAAGTTTCGGTATTTTCAAACCGGGTCACCCTTTGAATATGATTTGATACGGCTTCTGTACAAAAAGAAACGAGAGCTGGAAATAGCAAAATAACCGATGCCCTGCCGGAGACCGTGGAATCAAATCCAATTGGTCCGGAGAGGACGGAGATTTCCCTTTCTCTATCCCATTGAGGTTGGGCTCTTCGTCGGCTTCCGAACCAGGCTCCACCCCCCTTACAAGGGTATCGATTACAACCTAAGCCCAAAACATGAATCGCCCGTCCCTTATCATCGGCAGTCTTATTTTCCTCATTGCCGTAGGATATGTTTTGAAAAACAGCCATTCGCCCCCGGAGCCTCCTTCTCTTCAACCTCAAATTCCGCAAACGGCGGAGAAGAGGTCGTTACCATCTCTAGAGTTTGTGGGTGCAACAACCTGTATCCCTTGCCACACGAAAGAGTCCGAACTTTGGAAAGATTCTCATCATGGCCTCGCGATGCAAGAAGCAAACGCGAAAACGGTGTTAGGAAATTTCGACGACACCGTTTATAAGAACTTTGGGATTACGTCCCGTTTTTTTAAACAGGACAACAAATTTTTCGTCACAACCGATGGAGCTGATGGATCACTTCACGATTATGAAGTGACTCATACTTTTGGAGTTGCTCCCCTTCAACAATATTTAATCCAATTCCCTGATGGACGGTATCAGGCTCTGAGCATTGCCTGGGATGCTCGAACCCAGAAGGAAGGGGGCCAACGTTGGTTTCACCTGTACCCCGATGAAAAAATCGCCCACGATGACGAATTACATTGGACGGGCCCTAATCAAAACTGGAACTACATGTGTGCCGAATGCCATTCAACAAATCTCCAGAAAAATTATCGCACGGAAACGGATCAATACGAGACCGCCTGGACCGATATCAATGTGGCTTGTGAGGCCTGCCATGGGCCAGGCTCTCATCACCTCTTATGGGCCAAAACCCAGGAGAAGGAAGAGTACAGCCAACTGAAAAAATATAAAGGGTTTCAGGTCCACCTGCCCTCTAATGATCCGAATGCATGGGAAATTCCAGAAAACACACACACCGCCGTTCGTAAACCACTGACCACCAGGACTCATGAAATCGAAATGTGTGCCCGTTGTCATTCGAGACGAAGGGCAATCAAACAAACCTATCAACACGGCAAACCACTCCTCGACACCCACCTCCCCGCCCTACTGGAACAGGGCCTTTACCATCCGGATGGACAAATTCAGGATGAGGTCTATGTGTACGGATCATTCCTCCAAAGTAAAATGTATCAAGCAGGGGTCACCTGCGGAGATTGCCATGAACCCCACAACTTACAACTGCGAAAAAAGGGTAACGCGTTGTGCACCCGATGCCATCGTTCGGCACAATTCGACTCCCCGACTCATCATTTTCACCCAACCGATTCACAAGGTGCTCAGTGCGTCAATTGTCACATGCCGGCTAAAAATTACATGGTGGTCGATCCCCGGCGCGATCATAGCATCCGGATTCCCAGGCCCGATCTCTCCATGAAACTCGGAACACCCAATGCCTGCAACCAATGTCATAAAGACCAGAACAATCAATGGGCTACGGACGCCATCAAAAAGTGGGGTAAATCGTTAACGCCTTCGCCACCTCATTACGGTGAAGTCCTGAAAAGGGGATATGAGGGACAGCCAGGGACGGACACGAGCCTAATGAGATTGGCTCAAGAAAACAGCGTCCCTGCCATTGTTCGTGGAACAGCCCTTTCCATTCTTCGCAATTATCCAAACCCAGAAATGATCAAGGCTGTAGAAATTGGGACAAAAGACCAAGACCCGCTCGTCAGAATTGGAGCCATTCGAGCCTTAGAAGCATTGTCTCCTAATCAACGATTCACCGTTGGAATCCACTTGCTCAACGATCCAATTCGAGCCGTTCGCACCGAAGCCGGCCGATCTCTCGCCGCCGTTTCACCAACCATGTTGTCTCCAGTCCAACGAGAGCAATTAAAACAGGCCGTGGATGAATATGTGCAATCACAAATGGTGAATGCGGAGCGACCGAGTTCATTCCTCAATCTTGGCATCCTGTACAGTGAACGAGGAGAACTCAAAAAAGCGGAAGAGGCCTACCAGACCGCCAGGAAACTCGATAAAAATTTCTACCCGGCTCTCGTCAATCTGGCTGATCTGTACCGAATGCAAAAACGCGACAAGGATGGAGAGCCGCTCCTCAGGAAAGCCTTAACCCTGGCCCCCGATGACGCCTCCGTCCATCATGCTTTGGGTTTATTGCTTATACGAGTTGACCGAAAAAGAGACGCCATAACCCAACTAAAAAAATCTTGGGAATTGCAGCCAGAGAATGCTCGGTACGGCTATGTGTACGGGATCGCACTCCATTCAACGGGAAAATCCAAGATTGCGTTAGAGGTCCTGGAGAAAGCATATCGACAACACCCAACCGATCGCCAACTTCTGATGGGCTTGTTCACGTTGAATCGAGACCTCGGAAACGAAAAGGTTGCACGGAAATTTGCCGAAAAGCTCCAAGCCCTCTCTCCACCCCGGTCAGCACCCGATTCTGCCCAATAGACTCCTTGAATACGACACGTAGGTGACCTGAAGCCAGGTCACGGTTGAAAGCCGCTGCTCGAAACATGGTGATTTACTGCCGAACCCCTTGCAAAGCCTCCTTATTCTTCAACTTGGTCAGCGCCAGACGATACGCAATGTAATATTTATAGATGTTACTGACAGATTGAACAGTCTCACGCCCGATCCGTTTGGCAGCCACCCGTTCCACATGTTTAAACCAGACATTGCGATCAAGGCCCAATTCTGCAGCCTCACGACGGAGCCTGCGGACTTTTCCCGGACCGGCTTTATTCGCCGCGAAGGTGAACAGCCATTGGTTGAGCAAGTCGATATCGCTCCCCGCAAAATATCTGTTCTGTAAAAAATGTAGGTATTTCACCCCGGCATGAATATTGGGCTCAAGCGGTCTTGTCCTATTGTTCTCGACCGTTAAATTTCCTAAACACCCACCTTATCATTTGACATAAACCTATCAAACCTATTTCAATGGCCCAAGAACGCCATAGATGCGATGCTTTCATCACGAAAAGGAGTCCTCACATGCCTTATCCTTTTTTCTCAAGATTTCTTGCAATCATCATTGTCGGAACATTTACCATCTCTCTAGGGTTTGCCTCCTCGGCTCTTTCCCAGGACCCTGGTGCTCTTCGGGCCGGAGCCGTCTTTGAGGGAGAAGGCATACTCTTTCAATTAGAACACCCTCACGTTTATTTTGTTGGAGCCTATGTCGGAATTATGGTCGTGGCCAATGACAAAGAAGCCTTGAATGCGGCCTCCATGGTGTGTCCCGCCACGATTGAAACCAATTTAGATACAGGGGATCAGTCCGGACATGGGCGATGTATTCTCACGGATAAGGACGACAACAAAGTGTTTGCCAAGTGGACCTGTTACGGAACACCGCTCAATTGCAAGGGGGCCTTTACTTTTACCGGCGGGACCGGACGGTTCAAAGGTATTTCGGGCATTAACGAATTTTTTGTCAAAACGGACGTCTTAAAATTCCAAAAGACCGGCGAACCGGGAATGGTCCAAAAAACCGGAGCCGGAGAAGCGGTCTGGCCTGAAATTTCCTATCAACTCCCACAAAATTCACGATGAGCTTCTCACCGTCAAGAAGGAGGCTTCCATGAGACATTTGCACATCCTGTCGTGCTACTTTATTTTGGCGATCCTTTTACTTGGAGCCCCCCCCGTCTGGGCACAAGATAAACCCAATATTCTTGTCATTTGGGGAGATGATGTAGGCTATTGGAATGTCAGCGCCTACAACCAGGGGATGATGGGTTACAAGACCCCCAACATCGACCGCATTGCCAAAGAAGGTGCCATGTTCACGGACTGGTACGGGCAACAAAGCTGTACGGCAGGACGGGGGGCGTTCATTACCGGGCAGGTTGGATTCCGCACTGGACTCCTGAAGGTGGGGCTTCCTGGAGCCAAAGAAGGGATTCAAGCACGGGATGTGACGATCGCCCAGTTACTCAAAGCTCAGGGTTACATGACGGCACAATTCGGCAAAAACCATCTGGGGGATCGAGACGAACATCTTCCTACGGCACATGGATTCGACGAATTCATGGGTTCGCTGTACCACTTGAATGCCGAAGAAGAACCCGAAAACCCCGACTACTTTAAAGATCCGGAATTGATAAAGCGATACAACACCCGGGGCATCATCCATACATGGGCGAATCCGGATGGCACCCAAAGGATCGAGAGCAAAGGAGCCCTCACCAAGAAGCGCATGGAAACCATCGACGATGAGATCACACAAGCATCCCTGGATTATCTCGAACGAGCAAAGAAGGCCGACAAGCCGTTTTTCCTTTGGATGAATACCACCCGGATGCATGTGTTTACCCATCTGAAAAAGGAAAGTGAAGGCAAAACCGGTCTTGGACTCTATCCCGACGGAATGGTTGAACATGATGGCCATGTAGGCCAAATGCTCGACAAGCTCAAAGAACTGGGGCTTGAGGAAAATACCATCGTCATGTACTCCACCGACAATGGTGCGGAAGTCTTTACCTGGCCAGACGGGGGACAGACTCCCTTTAGGGGTGAAAAGGCTACGAACTGGGAAGGGGGATTCCGCGTACCAACCGTTATCCGTTGGCCCGGCGTTATTAAGCCGGGGACCGTTCTAAATGACATTTTTGCTCACGAAGATATGTTACCCACGCTCCTGGCCGCCGCCGGCGTACCCGATGTCAAGGACCAACTCCTGAAGGGAATGAAAGTCGGAGACAAGACGTTTAAAGTTCATCTAGATGGATACAACATCACTGACGCCCTCGCAGGAAAAGCTCCTAGCCCCAGAAAGGAATTCTTCTACTTTAATGATGACGGTTCGTTAGTGGCCCTGCGTTATAAGCAATGGAAACTCGTGTTTATGGAGCAGCGATCACATGGATTCGGTGTGTGGCAAGATCCTTTCACCCCCCTGCGATTCCCTAAACTTTTTAATCTCAGGTCGGATCCATTTGAAACTGCTGACCAACATAGTATGGGCTACGACCTTTGGATGGCTGAACGCATGTTTCTGCTGGTCCCCGCACAACATTACGTCGGGAAATTTCTCGCCACATTTAAAGAATTTCCTCCAAGCCAAAAGGTTGGAAGCTTCAGCCTCGACCGTGTACTGGAGTCTCTAACTTCCGGGGGCGGGGGAAATTGATCGTTTTTCAAAGAAGAAACTCTCAACAGATCATGAGCCGTATGGATCCAGGCCGTACGGCCTATGATCTTAGGGAATTAGGTTCCCCATCCGGTGCCATAACAACCGATTCGACTCGGTGAAAACATTCGGCAAACCATACAAATTCTTAATGGAGATAAACTAAGGATGTTTACACATAGCAATAGGTCACGACCACAGGTTTTAATCCTGGGTTTTATCCTAATGGTCACATTTTATGGGGATTATGAGACTTACGCGGCAAACCCCCTCCCTTCCTGGAATACCGGTCCCGCCAAACAAGAGATCCTTGATTTCGTGAAATCCGTGACCAAGAAGGACGGCAAGGATTACGTCAAGCCAGCCGAACGGATCGCCGTGTTCGATAACGATGGAACCCTCTGGGCGGAACAACCCGTCTACTTCCAATTGATCTTCGCGTTGGATCGCATCAAAGAACTGGCCCCCAAACATCCGGAATGGAAAGAACAGCAGCCCTTCAAAGCCGCGTTAGAGAACGACATGGCCAGCCTAGTCAAGTCCGGTCAAAAAGGATTGGTACAACTCCTCATGGCCTCTCATGCCGGCATGACCACCGCAGAATTCGAAACCATCGTCAAGGATTGGGTGACGAAGTCTCGACACCCGCGCTTCAAACGCCCCTATACCGAGGTCGTCTATCAACCCATGTTGGAACTCCTGGATTTCCTCAGAGCGAATTCTTTTAAGACGTTTATCGTATCCGGCGGAGGAATCGAGTTTATGCGACCTTGGGTTGAAAGGGTCTACGGGATTCCGCCTGAACAAGTGGTGGGCAGTACCATTAAGACAAAATTTGAAATGCGTGATGGCACTCCGGTTATCATTCGGCTCCCAGAATTGGATTTTCTCGACGATAAGGCTGGCAAACCTGTGGCCATTCACAAATATATCGGTCGACGGCCTATCGCGGCTTTCGGGAATTCGGATGGTGACCTCCAAATGTTGCAATGGACAGCTGGAGGGAAAGGGGCCAGGCTTATGCTCATCGTTCGCCATACCGACGCCGACCGGGAATGGGCGTACGATAGAAAGTCGAAGATTGGCCATTTGAATAAAGCCCTTGATGAGGCCAAAGCCCATCACTGGACTATCGTGGATATGAAGAAAGATTGGAAGACCATTTTTCCATTTCCACGTGAGAATAAATGAAACAGAATCCTAGTTCTCTCTAGTTATCACTTTCCATCCTAGCAGACACCTTGCAATGTCCGGCTGGAACGTATTAAGTCCAGCCGGACATTTTTGCCACTGCTTATTCCCATCACGATTCGAAGTTATGAAATTGTAAAAACGAAGAGATTTTCCCAGGAACCTTAGACATTTTTATTTCAAAACCTTTATGATTTCACACATCATGCTCATGAGCTAACCTTCGTTTTCTGATCTCATATTACCCTCAACCCTCATCTAAGGGAGAAGCGTATGAGCTACCTGCATCATCCTTCCCGTTCCCGATTCAATCCGTGGGTCATAACTAGCATAGGCATCCTCCTATTTCTAGGGAGTGCGATCATTGGTTTGATCATGATCTCCACAGTCTTACCCATCGAAAACGGGATCGCTGAAGCAGCTCGGCCGGCCGGCACGTACGGAAAGGATTGGGGAAACCCCAAAGGTGAGGACTGTGTGCTTTGCCACCGCAAACATACCCCGGGACTGTATCAAGAATGGAATAACAGCATGCACGGGCAACGTGGGGTCAATTGTCTGGATTGCCACAAAGCCGATGGCAAGGATAAAGATGCCTTCCGGCATAAAGGACAATTAATCTCGATCATCGTGACGCCGAAAGACTGCGCACGTTGTCATACCACAGAATTTCAGGAAATGGATGGCTCTCATCATTCGAAGGCCGGAGAAATTCTTGCTTCCTTGGATAATCTGTTGGGAGAAGTGGTAGGCGGTCCGGAAGCTGTGAATGCCGGATGCAAACAATGTCATGGCGCAAAAATTGAAATCGGCGAAGATGGGAAACCACTCCCGACAACATGGCCCAACACGGGCATTGGACGGATCAACCCAGACGGATCAAAAGGATCCTGTACCGCCTGCCACGGTCGCCATCGATTCTCCAAAGCCCAAGCACGCACCCCGGATACCTGTGGAAAATGTCACATCGGTCCTGATCATCCTCAGATTGAGGTCTACAATGAGTCCAAGCACGGGATCATCTATCACGCCAAAACCACGGAGATGAATCTCGAGTCCGACAAATGGGAGGCCGGGGTCGATTATTCAGCCGCCCCCACCTGTGCCACATGTCACATGAGTGCGGGCGGAGGAGAAAAACCCACCCACAATGTCGGCGAACGCATTTCCTGGACCTTGCGTCCGCCCATTTCGGTGAAAAACAACCTGGTCCAGCTGAAGAATGGCAATGAGTTTGACGTCCCAGAGGGACAGCCATTACCCAAGGTTGGAGAGAAGGCTAGGGGCTCAAAGGTTATTGAAGTACTGACGTGGAAAGAACGGCGCCTCAAAATGCAAAATGTCTGTACGGCTTGTCATACCGATTCAGTCATTTTGGGGCATTACAATCAATTCGATAAGGTCGTCGACCTCTATAATGACAAATTTGCCAAACCGATTGCCGCGATCATGAGCGACCTCCATAAAGATGGCACCATCAGTAAGGCTCCGTTCGATGACAAGATCGAATGGATCTGGTGGGAAATCTGGCACCACGAAGGACGTCGGGCGCGGCATGGGGCATCCATGAGCGGCCCGGACTACACCTGGTGGCATGGGATGTATGAGGTGGCCAAGCACACCTATTTTGATTTCATTCCGGAACTCAAAAAGGTCGCAGGCGAAAAGGGCGCCAAGAAGCTTTTGGAAAAACATTTTAAACCTATCCCGGGCCATGCCTGGTACTTTGAGGGTATGAACCCGGCCCAGATTGAAGCCGTGCGAAAAGGGTTTGAATCTCGCTATGGAAAAGGCTCACTGAAATAATAGACATGCAAAAAAGAACCTCTGGATTTCTCGTACATACATGATCTCCAGCATCTGGAAATGGTTTTGGAGCCCGACCAGTCAATATTCCTGGGGAACGATATTCATCGTCGGAGGGTTTGCCGGGATTATTTTCTGGGGTGGTTTCAATACCGCCGTCGAACAATCCAATTCCCTCTACTTCTGTGCTCAAGCCTGTCATGAAATGACAGACTTCGTCTTTCCCGAATATCAACAATCCCGCCACTATTCAAACGCCCAGGGAGTGCGAGCTATCTGTTCCGACTGTCACGTACCCAAGGAATGGGGACCGAAAATCGTTCGCAAGATCAAAGCCACAGGAGAGCTCTGGGGCAAAATTACGGGCTCTATCAATACTCGGGAAAAATTTGAGGCTAAACGGGAAAAGCTGGCGATGCTGGTCTGGTTGGAAATGAAGGGCAATGATTCTCATGAATGTCGAAACTGCCATTCCTACGAAGCCATGGACTGGCATGCCCAATCGCTCATCAGTCAACGGGAGATGCAGAAGGGCATGAAACAAGGAAAGACCTGCATCGATTGTCATAAAGGGGTGGCCCACACCCTACCCAAGGGGTATGAGCCCGATTCGATCGTCCACCCGGAAGATCTCGACAAACTCTAATTGAATCCCATTAAAGGAACCGCATGCTGGAAGAAACCCATTATTATTTCAACCGGGCCGCCGACGTCCTCGGACTCTCGGAAAAAGTGAAAACCATCCTTCAAACACCCATTCGCGTGGTCAAAGTCGAGGTCGTGACCGAAAACGATCAAGGGAAACTGATGCACCACATGGGCTATCGTGTCCAACACAATAAAATTCGAGGGCCGATGAAGGGTGGATTACGTTTTCACCCTACCGTCGACGAAGACCATGCAGCCAGTCTGGCCAGTCTGATGACATGGAAAACGGCCGTAGTGGACGTCCCCTTCGGAGGCGCCAAGGGGGGAATCAATTGTGATCCCACAGCGATGAGTGCCAAAGAATTGCAATGGGTCACGCGTAGGTTTGTGGAGCAAATCAAGGAGGTCATCGGCCCGACATTGGATATTCCCGCTCCCGACGTGAACACCAACGCCAAGGTCATGGGTTGGATCATGGATGAGTATTCAAAATATGGAGGGTTTGCTCCGGGGGTGGTGACCGGAAAGCCCTTGGAATTGTTCGGGTCACCGGGACGAGAAGAAGCCACAGGACGCGGGGTCATGCTCGTGCTCCAAGAGGCCCTCAAAGACCAAGGCAAGTCTCTCAAAAATGTCACCGTGGCTTTACAAGGATTCGGAAACGTCGGGAGCCATGCTGCACGATTGCTCGCCGCTGAAGGCGCGAAAATTGTCGCAGTGGGAGATCACGGCGGCGGGATTCATCGAAAAGATGGTCTGCCCGTCGAAGAACTGACCCAGTGGGTTCGAGAACACCGCACCGTGAAAGGATTCCCTGATGGTGACGGTTGTGCGGGCTCTGAGATCCTCACGTGGAATGCCGATGTCCTCATCCCCGCAGCACTCGGTGATGTCCTGACCAAAGACAATGCCAATGCTGTGCAAGCCTCCATCATCGTGGAGGGGGCCAACGGACCCACCACCCCCGAAGCTGATGAAATTTTCCGAAACCGAAACATTCTGGTGTTGCCAGATATTTTAGCCAACGCCGGCGGAGTGACGGTCAGCTACTTTGAGTGGGCCCAGAACATCCAACAATTCCGGTGGGAATTGGAAAAAGTGCGAGGGGAATTAGCGAAAATCATGCGCAAGGCCTACCGTGACGTGGCCGATCTGGCCAAAGAGAAAAATCTGGACTTTCGAACAGCGGCTTTTCTGCTGGGAATCCAGCGTGTAGGACAGGCCGCCATGTCCCGTGTCCATATCAGTGAAGAGCTGCCTTTTTAGGATGACAAAGATATGCAATCTATCCGCTATACGGTTAATTTTTCTGTCTTTCAGGAAGCTAGACAAAATTACCTTCCTCCTGACAAACTACTGAAGCATGCCTGAACAATTCTTGACCTGATTTCGTCTTTTCCTCATAGCCCATTCATTGGAAGAAAGGCACCCCCCATGGAAAGATCCTCACATCCTTTCACAATTACTTGTCTGACCTTGGCGATCGGATTGATTGGGACCGGCATTTCCTTTCCCCAAGAGCCCATTCCATCACATGAAAGTCTGGAAAAAGCCTATACCAGCCAAAAACATTATTCTCCTTACGCCGGTCGGAACTTTCCCGGTCAGGTGTATTGGGGTGATACCCATTTGCATACGGGGATGTCCATGGATGCCGGAGCTTTTGGAGCGCGGCTTTCTCCGGAGGATGCCTACAAATTTGCACAGGGACAAGAATTGACGTCCTCAACAGGACTCAAGGTCAAACTGTCAAGGCCGATGGATTTTTTGGTCGTGGCAGACCATTCCGACAACATGGGCTTTTTCCCGCGGCTCTTTGCCGGTGAACCGGAACTCTTAGCCGACCCGACCGGCAAGAAATGGTATGACATGGTTCAGACAGGAGGTCAGGAAGGTGTCAAAGCGGCAGTGGAGATCATCATTGCCTTTAGCCAGAATAAATTTCCCCCTGCTTTGGCTTCACTTCCCGGAACCAAGCCTTACCGCTCTGCCTGGGAGCAAACCATCAAGGCAGCCGAAAAATACAATGATCCTGGCCGTTTCACGGCCTTTATCGGATATGAGTGGACCTCCAATACCAAAGGCAACAACTTACATCGTGTCGTCATTTACCGCGATGGAGCCGACAAAGCTTCCCGTGTGGAACCCTATACCACTCTCCCTCCTCTAGGGAGTGATAACCCACGTGACCTTTGGAAATGGCTCCAAAATTATGAAGATAAAACCGGAGGAGAAATTCTGGCCATCGCCCACAACGGGAACCTGAGCAATGGCATCATGTTTCCCATCACGGAATCGTTTACGGGAAAACGCGTTGACTTAGAATATGTCCAAACACGTGCTCGGTGGGAACCCCTGTACGAGGTCACCCAAATCAAAGGTGATGGAGAGGCCCATCCCTACCTCTCGCCCAATGACGAATTCGCGGACTATGAAACCTGGGACCAGGGAAACCTGGACCTCAGCGTGGGAAAAAAGAACGAGATGTTGCAGTACGAATATGCCCGATCAGCACTACAAATCGGTTTGGAACTCGAACAAGAGTTGGGGACCAACCCCTACAAATTCGGGATGATCGGTTCGACGGATAGTCATACCGGCCTGGCAACCACCGAAGAAGAAAATTTTTTCGGCAAGCATTCCGGCGCGGAGCCTAGTGCCAAGCGCTGGGAACATCCCATGGCCAAGATGGGAGATAAGAGTTATGAAGGGTGGTCGATGGTCGCTTCCGGATATGCCGCCGTCTGGGCAAAAGAAAATACTCGCGAAGCACTCTTCGATGCCATGCAGCGCAAGGAAACCTATGCGACCACAGGATCTCGGATGCTCGTTCGATTTTTCGGAGGATGGAATTTCACCAAGGCTGATGCGCAAAATCGTCTTCCGGCCGGAGTGGGCTATACAAAAGGTGTTCCGATGGGTGGAGACCTTCGGCCAGCTCCAACTGGAAAGGTTCCGACCTTTCTTGTCGCGGCGCTTAAGGACCCCCTTTCTGGCAACCTGGATCGTATCCAGATCGTGAAAGGGTGGCTTGATGGCCAGGGGAAACGACAGGAGAAAGTCTATGATGTGGCTTGGGGCGATGCGGCTACGAGAAAACTCGATGGGAACGGGAAACTTCCGCCTGTGGGGAATACCGTAGACGTCAAGAATGCCACGTGGACCAACACCATTGGCGATTCGGAACTGATCACAGTCTGGGAGGATCCGGATTTTAATCCGAGGCAACCGGCTTTCTATTATGCGCGAGTTATAGAGATTCCAACACCCAGATGGACAGCCTATGACGCCAAGAAATTCGGCGTCACGATGCCGCCGGAGGTGCCCATGACGACCCAGGAACGGGCCTATACCTCTCCTATATGGTACACGCCAAAACAATAGAACGGAGTACCGTTACGATTATATTAGGAGTCAGAGATTAGGATGTTTGATCTAGGGATTGCTCAGGCTAGGCAGTGGCTTCTTTTTCCAGTAAGGAGGGTATCCACCCTACTGTCGGCACGGCTAGAACGGGACAACGTGCCCCAGCGATGACTTGTTCCGTTTGACTGCCGCGCAAGGCATCCAAAAACCCACTTCGGCCTTCCGTGGTCATCACAATCAAATCGGCCTTCGTTTTTCTGGCGGTCTGAAGGATCGTATCCAGAACGTTTCCTTTTTTTTTGGTTTTTTCCCATTCCCATCCTGGCACCTTCGGACATCGAACCGCAGGCATGGTGTTCTCGTCTCCAACATGCAGAAGCGTAAAGATTCCCTCGGAACAATTCAATCGAACCGCCGTACGAACAGCTGCCTGAATAGCTGGTTGAGCCTTTGGGGATTGAGCGATGGGAATCAGAATCCGACTTAAAGAGACCAACCCATCGCTTTTTGAGACAAACCCTTTCACTCCCTGTGGAATAAACAGCGTGGAAATCTGTGATTTCCTGGCGATGGGTTTCGATACCGACTTTTTCAGCCACTGTACACGACCCTTTTCTTGCCGAGTCGCCAGGACAATAAAGTCTGCGGGATGACGATCCAGGTACCCTAGCACTGATTTCACCGGATCTCGGTGTTGCGCCACCACCTTGTTAACCTTAATCCCTAACCTCGGAACGGCCGAGCGAGGACTATTTTGAGGAATGATTCCCCATCGCTCTAACGTCTTTCTCACGGCCGGAAAGTCAATCCAATGTTTTTGCATATCGGGAGAAATATGGATCAGCGTCAGGGCTGATTTAGCGATGAGTGCAACCTTCAGAGCATGGACAAACGCTGTCTCACTAGATTGCGTAAAGTCGGACGGGTGAAGGATTTCCTTAATGATTGGGGTCTTCACGGTCGAAATCTTTGCCATAGACTCCTCTTCCCGATTATTTGTGGCGAGCTAATGTGGTATTAAGACCAGGTTGACACAAACAGTGTAAGCCGTTGGATGACACATCGATATTCCTCATTGGGACTACAAGAAAAAGTTGCCTTCTCCTCAATTACAACCCGCTCTATTGAATATTTTTTTGATAGTCCCGCAATCCTCTGGCCTCATCCAGTCGTTGCCGAAACCGTTTTGTCCAATAGGTAAATATTTCTAAAATAGGGCCTAGAGAGTCTTTGGCATTGGTTAACACCACCCGGGAATTGACTCGTTTTTCCACGAATGCTGCCAACCGCTCGTACGTTTGTCCATCAAGAGCTTCGGCTTCAATGGCAGCCTCCCCCGCCAACACATTCATACCCGAAACCTTCTCAGAAGCGTGAAGCACTATATCATTGGCTAAGGGAATGAGAGGCCCTGGGGATTTGACGCCCGGACGTTGAAGAACCACATCGGTGAGGGCGGTACGAATTCGCAGGACTCCAGGACCTGGCTGCTTTACGATCCGATATCCACCGGCCAGGGCTTGATGCATGCGATCTTTAAAAGCATAGGCCAACCGCCAGGCTACATTCGGATCCATTCCACGATAATTCGAGTGTCGACTCGGCCAAATGACGAGGGGATCCAACATAACCTTTGTGTAGAACCGGAAATCCACACCAGGCTTTCGATAGGTCCACGCTCCGCTCTCATCCGGGGCTGGGCGAAGACCGGAATAGTTTTCCAGGAAACCTGAAAACTCAAGCGGCTTCGGAGCTGGTGTGTTGCTACACCCCAGCAGAAGGAGAAAGGACAGTCCGATTAGACAAGATGAAAACATGGGATACCAGGGAGCAAACGAGTTTGTGAAGTTGCCCCAGAAAAAAGGCATCACGCGAGCCACCAGTGTTTCTTGCAGGGGTATCGCGGTCCTCCGAGGTGCGTTGACGAAAGACGGCCGCTTGCCGGAACCCAAACTCATCAAAATGGTCGATGTCGTTGTCACCAAGGAAGAGGCGAATATCCTCTTTGATTTTATCTTTGAAAAAGCCAACATCAACCGACCTGGAGGTGGAATCATATTCATGAGCCCACCCATAACGTCAACCCCTTTTTCGCTTCCCGAGGGTATTCCAGAAGAAAGAACCTAATCCTATGGAAATTCCCACCGCATGATCACTTGGAAGCAATTTCCCCGCTTACTGACTCCGCTTCCTCCTGGCAATGGTGATCGTACCCGTGTTATACGCTCCTCTCTGTACCGAATTCCTGCACCTTCTCCTTCCGGAAAATGACGAATTTTATTGATGCCTAGGTTCATCCCACCCACTAAAACTGATAGACCCCACCAAATATTCTAATCCTTCCTGGTTTGTTCGTTTAATTTAAGGCTTCAAGCCCTCCTTGGCGACTTCCCTCTTTGTGGAAAACGCCACTCCTGGCATTTCATTATCTTACTTCGTCCGGATTAATCCGCTAGATTCCTTCCTCATTCACCCTCAACCGGCAACCCTCATGCCGTTTTCCCCAAAATTTTATGCCCGAACTTACTCAAGTGTATCCAATCCTTATCCGAAGAAAGCGTGTATGAGACCTAAGGGAAGTGCACAAAAATTAGAAGCCAGACGTCGGCTTGCGGCCACACTGTTGGCTAAAGGACGGGGTATTCGGGAGGTCGCACGGAGAATTGGAGCCGCTCCTTCCTCAGTCAAACGTTGGAAGGATGCCCTTGAAAAAGGTGGGAAAAATGCCTTAAAAGCCAAACCCCACACCGGACGCCCCTCACGACTATCTCCCAAACAACGCCAACATCTTCTCTCAATTCTCCAACGGGGTCCTCGCGCCGCGAATTTACGGGCGGATCAATGGACCTGTAGCCGTGTCGGAACGGTGATTCGACGATGTTTCGGTGTCAAGTACCACCCGGATCATGTCAGTCGGATCTTACGTGCCCTCGGGTGGAAATATAAGGGAAATGGCAGCCGCATCCAAAGTAATGGTAGGACTGACCGGAATCGTTTACGATGGGCTAACGTCACCAGACGCCACCGTTAAATTTATCGATTTCCCGCCAATCCCAGACTACAGCCGGCCCTGAAAGGACCCTTTTTGGGGGCCGGCCTTTTCATGTTCGCCACACGATGGCAATCCGCTAGACCTCCCTCCTCGAACCTTCTGACAAGCCGAAGGAGGGTCACGCCCGGGGCAAGCATCCAAGAGCCAACATAGCGCCTCCCACCACCACGACTCTATCGAGGGAAGCCATCAACGTTTCGTTAAAAGGGTTTGAGAAATTCAAACGACGAAGTGAAGAGGCCTGCTTCCTGCTCCACCTCAAGGACAAGGAGTATTCTGGTAGGATTCCAAATGCACAGAGGGAACGGTCACCACATCCAAAAAAGAACCAAGTCGGGAAATGACTTGTGTGAATGTTTCCGAATCGGTGGGTTTGGTCAAATAGAGATTACATCCTACGTCATAACAGGTTTCGACCTCTCTGGGGTTATCGGTCGTCGAAAGCATGAGTACGGGAACTTTCCTCAATATCTCATGTCCCTTTATCCTCCGTAACACTTCAATACCATTGACCCGGGGCAAATTAATATCCAGCACCAGTACCAATCGATGCCTACCGGACAACAATCCTTGGGCTTTTGACCCGAAGAAGAAATCCAAGGTTTCTTGTCCGTCGCGTAAACGCTGACAAGGCTTTCCCAGCCCTCCTCGACGAAGATGCTTCTCGATCAAGGCCGCATGTCCATCATCATCTTCTGCGATAAGAACAATCGTGTCAGGATTCATCTTTCACTCCATCTTCTGCCTCAATCGCCCTGGGAAGATACACATGAAAGGTTGTTCCTACACCGGGCTCTGAGTCCACCTCAATTTTTCCTTGGTGACGGTCCAGGATCCGACGCACGATTGCCAGTCCTAGACCTTCACCGTTTTCCCTTTTCGGGTCGAGCCGGTGAAACACCTGAAAAATCCTGTCGTACTGATCTTGCGGAATCCCAATTCCATTGTCCGTCACCGCATACATCGCCCATCCATCGACGATTTTCCCCGAAATTCCAATCTCTCCCCGTCGAGAAGTATCCAGGTATTTTTGAGCATTATCCAAAAGATTGGCGAAGACTTGCGTCACTAAGACTTCGTCCCCCATACAGTCCGGAAGGTCTTCGACATGAAGGACCACGCCCTTTTTTTTCAATTGAAATTCCATAGAGGTCACGATCCCTAACATAATCCGATTGACCTCCAACCGTTCCCATTGAAAATCCATCTGTCCCAATCTGATAAATCGAAGGATCCCTGACGTGACCGTATTGACATTGTCTGCTCCGGCACGGATAAACTTAACCGCTTCGGGAATATCTTGTGTGACCAACGGATCCATATGCTCTCGAACACCTTCAGACACCCCTTCTTCTTCGAACAGTTCCCTTAAACGATCACAGGCCATGGTCAACTCTTGGCAAAAACCTTGTATCGTGACGATTGGGGCTCGTAAATCATGTGATATGACGTGCATCAAGGTTTCGATGTCCGTCGGAGAACCATCTATCACGTCTCCTTTGGGCGGCAAGGACGGTTTATCAGAAGAGCCCGGTACATCCATCATATCTTGTGTCGTTTCTCCTCTGGTGATTCAACAAGGTTCCATGCTTCCCCTTGTTTGAGGCATCCAAGCACATTTCCTCAAGGACATTGTGACACGGTCAATGGCTGCAGCCTCCACGCCCACGAGTGATTCCCGGGCGCTGGATATAGCCCACCACCAGACCGTTACGAAAATCCCCTTCCACCCCAAGCCATCTTGGAATTGGAAAAGGAAAAGTGTTTTGTCAGCCCATCGAATGCGCTAAGGGACGACCATGGGGAACAACATATGGGCCACCCCCAGCCAAGGAGATAAAAACGGAATGAAGACGATGAAATAAACTACTCAAGGAGAGAAAAGTATAAAAGGTATAAGAAGTATGATGAATGAGTATTCTAGGGCCATACAATATCATCCGGAAAAAAATTTTAACCCTACGAATAACAATTACCGTACCAGCAAGCCCCCGTACTGAACAAAAAACGGGACGAAGACCAGGGACAAGATGGCCGAAAGCTTAATCAGGATATTCAGTGACGGCCCTGAAGTGTCCTTGAGGGGATCACCGACCGTATCTCCAACGACCGCCGCCTTGTGGACTTCGGTCCCTTTCCCGCCCAAGTTGCCTTTTTCAATATATTTTTTGGCATTATCCCACGCACCTCCACTGTTGGAAGAAGAAATCGCGATGACTCCTCCGGCGACCAGTGACCCCGCCAAAACCCCTGCCACAGCTTGAATGTCGAACAGAAAGCCCACGAGCAGAGGAGTGCCCATGATCAAAATTCCCGGGGCGATCATTTCCTTGAGTGCCGCCTGAGTGGAAATGGCCACACATTGCTCATAATCCGCTTCGGCTTTCCCTTCCATAAGACCAGGAATCGTTTTAAATTGACGTCTCACTTCTTCGATCATCTTATAGGCGGCCGACCCAACAGATTTCATGGTCATCGCAGAGAAATAGGCAGGCAGAACGGCTCCAATAAAAAGACCGGTATAGACAAGGGGGTCGAGTAAATTAATGCTCCCCAACAAATCGTAGTCTTGTCCGTTCTGTTCCTTGAGGAGCAGGTCGGCCCGGGTCAAGAAAGCGGCAAATAGTGCGAGGGAGGTGAGAATGGCCGCTCCTATAGCAAACCCTTTTCCGATAGCCGCCGTCGTATTCCCGGCCGCATCCAAAACGTCCGTCCGGTTGCGTACATGCTCAGGCATCCCCGCCATTTCAGCGATACCCCCTGCGTTATCCGATACAGGCCCATAGGCATCGATGGTCAGGGCAATCACGAGTGTACCGAGCATTCCAAGCGACGCAATCGCCACCCCGTACATCCCGGCCAACATCCACGGAAAGAAAATAGCCAACCCAATGGCTAAATAGGGCCCAACCGCACTTTGATAGCCCAAGGCCAGTCCAAAAATGATATTGGTCGCCGACCCCGTTTCACAGGATTTGGCGACTTCTCGCACCGGATGGTAATCATGTGACGTGTAGTACTCTGTCATCAGACCCACGAGAAGCCCCGCGATCAGTCCTGTCAGAAAGCATAAGTACACACCAAGGTCAGAATAGGTTTGACCCGCGATTTCAAAAGACTCGGGGATCATCATTTTGGTCACGATAAACATGACGACCGCCGTGAGCACGCTGGAAATAATCAACATCTTTTTCAGGGCCGGGCCGACCTGTTCTTCGGTATTCACTTTGATCATCATCAATGTCAGGAAACTAATAGGGATGCCAACTGCTGAAATGACGATCGGGTATAACAAGGCATCTATCATCCCCGAAAAGGCCACGGCACTGATGACCATGGCGGCACAGGTACTCTCTGCGCAGGACCCGAATAAGTCAGCGCCCATCCCTGCCACGTCTCCGACGTTGTCACCCACATTATCGGCAATGACGGCAGGATTTCGAGGATCGTCTTCCGGAATTCCCGCTTCGACTTTTCCGACCAAATCAGCCCCGACATCTGCGGCTTTCGTAAAAATGCCTCCACCCACACGGGCGAACAAGGCAATGGAAGAACCCCCAAGACCGAAACCGGCGATCACTTCCATCAGGATATGAGTGGGGAGTTGTTCCGGCATCATATTGACGAGCGCAAGATAGATGAGGAGCATCCCTAACGCCGCCAAACTCACGAGACCGAAACCCATCACCGAACCGGAATGCAACGCGACATTAAAGGCTTCAGAAAGGGATTTGTTGGCGGAAACCGTCGTACGCACATTCCCCTGAGTCGCGATCTTCATCCCGATGAATCCTGAGGCAATAGAAATGATCGCCCCAAAAACAAACGCAATCGCGGTATAAATTCCCTCATTCACGTAATCGGTATGGTGATCATCGATCAGCACCGCGATAATCGCCGCGAAGACGACCATGAAAATGGCCATGAATTTATATTCCTGCTTGAGGAAAGCCATGGCCCCGCCAGCGATGGCGGAATGAATTTTTGCGAGCCGCTGCTTGATCTCCTTATCTTCGACACCCATATCGATGGGAATTTTTTGGGTGGAGGAAGCATAATAAAACGCCACAACCAGTCCCAAAAGGGACAAGACCAAAATAAGAGTCACCGCCATGTTGGATAGATCTCCATTGATTTATTTGAGAGGAAAGGACTGCTTACTATAGTTGCTCTGCGAGAACGGTTTTTATGTTTTGGATATCCAGCTACCCTTTGAGGACCTGGTCCTGATCACGGAAAAGCCCTCAAGACAACGCATTGCTTCAGGGTGAACGTTCTTGACCCGTAGCAATATTCTCTTGTTCACGATAATTCAGATAATTCTAGCTGGGAGACAAACAGTTCCTGAGGGATTGTCCTAAACCGGCCAGACAAATTAGCGACACCGCATGATTAAGGTAACATGTAGTACCGTTGTTGATGGTACTACCCAAAATATTGTGAATGAAGAGGGCTATATTGTACCTGTCCTCTAGAGAATGTTCAAGGTAAAAACCCTAATATTCCCCGTTTTTCTGCCCCTTCCCATCGCATAATTCTCAGCAGGGCGGTTTAGGAGCTGCCTCTTGTCAACCCCTCTGACTGTAAGACCTTGAGCTCGGCCGGACGTACTCGCCGCCATTCTCCGGGTCGAAGGGTTCCTAATCGGAGGGGCCCAATCCCTATTCGAATTACCCGGAGCGTCGGATGACCAACTTGAGCGGTCATTCGTCGAATTTGTCGATTCATTCCCTCTTGAATTTCTATTTGAAGCCAGCAGGTCGGGACGGTCTTTCGAAATCGAATGGGGACCGGCCTTGGAAAAATTCGCGGTTCGGCAGGGAGGATTGTGACCTTGGCCGGTCGCGACTTTTTCCCTTTGACCTGAACACCACGACGAAGCGCTGAAAGAACGGAGGTCTCGGGGATGCCTTCAACTTGCACCCAATAGGCTTTAAAGACTTTAAACAGAGGAGAGGCCATTCGATGAGCAAATTTTCCATCGGACGTGAGCAAGAGAAGGCCTTCACTGTCTTTATCCAATCGACCCACCGGGTAAATATCCGGGATGGGGATATAATCCGCCAACGTCGATCGACCTTCTCGATCAGTAAATTGTGAGAGCACATCATAGGGTTTATTGAACAAGACATATTGGGGATCCGTGAAACGGCGCCCTCGTTGAAAGCCCGATGATTTCTTCGATTCCCCACGCGGTTGGATTTTTTTCATTTATTGCCCCAATCAAAAATTTCTGTTAATTTGAAGCACACACCGCAGTTTTTGGCTTTCAAACTTCTTACTCACTCAAGGTATTCACTTCAATTTAGGATAGACCTATGGCATGGGAACCAAAAGATCCGTGGGGACGCGGCGGGGATGACCCCCTAGACGAAGCCCTTCGAAAAGCCCAAGATCAACTGAAAAACCTGGTGCCTGGGCGAGGCTTCAAGTCCATCATCTACATTGTGCTCGGCGTCTTAGCCCTCTGGCAATCCGTCTTTATCGTGGCTCCGGACGAACAGGGTCTCGTTAAACGGTTTGGTGACATCGTCAGAGAAGTCGAGCCGGGGCCACACTTTAAAATTCCCTTCGTGGAAACCGTCGATACACCTAAGGTTGAAAAGCTACACCGCGTGGAAGTCGGCTTTCGCACCGACCCACGAGGGCGCACCAGGTTTATCCCCAGAGAGGCCTTAATGCTGACGGGGGATATGAACATTATCTCCCTAGAGTTCATCGCCCAATACAAGATTAAAGAAGCCAAAAACTACTTGTATAAAGTCGCGAACGTGGAAAACACGATTCACAATTCCGCAGAAGCCGCCATGCGGGAAGTCATCGGAAAAAGTAAAATCGATGAAGCCCTGACCGTCGGAAAAGCTAAAATACAACAAGATGCCCAGATATTACTCCAAGGGATTTTGGATCAATACAAGGCAGGCGTCCAAATTGCCACTGTCCAGCTTCAAGACGTGAACCCTCCCGAGGCCGTGGCCGCGGCCTTTAAAGACGTGGCCAGTGCGAAAGAAGATCGTGAAAAACTCATCAACCAAGCCCATGGGTACCGCAACGATCTCATCCCAAGGGCCAAGGGGGAAGCCGCACAGGAAATCAACCAAGCCAAAGCCTTTGCGCAAGCTCGAATCAACCGAGCCGAGGGTGAAGCCAGTCATTTTCTCCAAACCTTGAAAGAATACAAACAAGGGAAGGATGTGATCAGCAAACGCGTATACATTGAAACCATGGAAGAAGTGCTGTCCGGCACCGAAAAAGTCATCATGGACTCGAAGACCGGTGGGAATGTCCTGCCCTACCTTCCATTAGACCGAATTCGTTCCTCCGGGAAAGGGGGCACACCATGAAACAGAATTTTCTCATCGGCATCGTTTTAATCTTAGGCCTCCTGATTACCCTAGGTCTTTCGCCATTTTTTGTGGTGGATTTAACCGAATCGGCTATCGTGGTGGCCCTCGGGAAACCGGTTCGGACCATTACCGAACCTGGCCTGAAATTTAAGATTCCATTCTACCATCAAGTCACATTCTTCGATAAACGGTTTCTTGACTATGACGCACCCGCACGTGATGTCATCACCAGTGACAAGAAGTCCATGGTCATCGATAATTTCGCCAAATGGCGGATCGTCGATCCCCTGAAAGTCTATCAGGCTTTTCAAACCCAACGTGGAGCCCTTCAACGTTTGGACGATATCATCTATTCGGAACTACGGGTTGAACTGGGTCGGCATGAATTAGCTGAGATTGTCGCCGACAACCGGGGGTTGATCATGAAGGTCGTGTCCGATCGATCGAATGAAAAAGCCTCGCAATACGGGTTGGAAGTCTTGGATGTCCGTATCAAACGAGCGGATCTTCCCGAACAGAATGAAAAGGCGATCTTTGCCAGAATGCAGGCCGAACGGCAACGACAGGCCAAACAATATCGGGCAGAGGGTGAAGAAGAAGCCCAGAAAATTCGCTCGGAGGCAGAGAAAGATAAGGAAATTATCTTAGCCGAAGCCTATAAAACCGCACAGGAAATTCGAGGGGAAGGTGAGGCCAAAGCGTATAAAACCTACGCGGACGCGTACAAACAAGGTCCAAAGTTTTTTGAATTTGTTCGGTCCATGGAAGCGTATAAGAAGACCTTCGCGAAAGATACCACCATGGTCCTCACCCCAGATTCGGAGTTTTTGAAGTTCTTGAAAAAACGCTAAACAGCCAGCCCTTACCCACGAATCCATACGGTTTTTCCGCACACCGAGACCTTCTCGTTCTTCCCCCCATGGCCAATCCCGAACATGTTACTCGCCTCATTAATGGTGGGGTGGAAGAGTGGAATAAGTTCCGCCGTACGGCCCAGTCTCCTCCACCTGACCTCAGCGGGGCAGACCTCTCCGGATATGATTTTACGGGCCTCGACATGAGCCATGCGAACCTGGAAGGAACCGACTTGTCTGATGCCTACCTTTTTCACGCCAATCTCACTGAGGCCAATCTCTCTAAAGCCAACCTTACTGAAGCCGATGTCTTAGAAGCGAACCTTATAAAAGCCAATTTGTCGCAGGCCATCATGGTCCAGGTAGATCTCACGGGGACGGGACTCATTGCCTGCAACTTGGAAGGCGCAAATTTAGAAGGAGGCAATCTGACCCGTGCCTCTCTCCCTTGGGGAAACTTCATTCGAGCCAACCTTACTAAAACCAAACTCCATCTGACCGATCTCCGGGAAGCCAATTTGTATCAAGCCAATCTCAGTGGAGCATCACTCCAGGATACGTCCCTGACGGGGGCGAACCTCCAGGAAAGTAATCTTCAGGGCATCACGCACGTCTCCGTCGACTTGTTAGCAAAAGCCAAAACGCTCTATGGAGCAGTCTTGGACCAGGAAATTTACGACCAGCTCCAAAAAAATAAACCGGAGATTTTCTTGGGCCCCAACACCTAAAAATTGAACATCTCTTTCAAAAAAGGTCCAGAGGCTGATCCAGGTCGGACTGCTTCCAATCAATAAAGAACAGTAGAGTGTATTTGGTTTCGGTCACTGAACCGGAATAGGGTTCCGTACTCCGGAGAAATTCACCGGTTTCCCCATCAAATAGATCTAAATAAAACCTGGCATACCCCTGCTGTTTTTCACGCTTCCAAATAGCCAACTCGGGCAAGGCAAAAGGCAATAACACGGATTGATTGGGAGGAAGCCCCAAAAATTTAACCCCTTTCCTTGTTCCAAGAGATTGAACGATCACTTGCACACGAATATCAGATAGCCCATTGGGATCTCCATGAACGACCAACCCCTGACTTCCGAGCTTTCCGGCTAAAATATCTCCTAGGAATTCCTGGTCTTTCGTTAAACCTGAAGTGTCAATTGAAACAGACATTCCAGGCTGAATATCCGGATTAGCGACTCTCATACTCCGCTCGATTGCCTTACTTATGAGTAATTGCTGCATTGGCGTCTTGAATTCCGTTGGCTTTGAGGATATGGAACAAGCAACGGAATTCACGAATAGACAACTGAAGAGTAGAAAAATTCTGATCCGTTCTGACATGAATGTACCTCCAAACATTTCGAAGGCTGTGGAATGGGTTTTATACATTCTCTTTGATGAGCGGTGAATATCTTTGAAGTCTATCGGCGGGTAAGACCTGTATTTACTTTCGGTAGATCACCACTAATCGACCAACAAGGTCATCTGGCAAATTCACAGGGGATGGCAGCAAATCTATGCGTGGCCCGACGGCTTGCACCAACCGTAAGCCCTCTGAAGTATCCACAATACCCTTGACTCGAAGCGCGTGGTGTCCTTCAACAACCTGGCGTAGTTCCTCAGGGGCTATGCCTTTCGGAATCCTGATTTCCTGTGAAGAAAAATGTTCATGCGTATGGGGAACGACCACGGGTTTCTCTGAGCCTCGTTGTATTCCCACATCGGCAGGATTCGGGGGAAAGACGAGTGTACTCTCCACTTGGCCCTGAATCGATCGAACCATCGGGGCCCCGGGAGCCATTTCCTGAAGTTGTGCATCGATCTGTTCAAGAGAAGAGTCTTGAACAAGGTCAATCTTATTGATCACCAACAAGTCCGAAGAAGAAACTTGCTGCTCAAACGTTCCCTCCAAGTCTCGCCCTTCGGCGACCTGTTCGGCATTAACCACCACCACCGCAATACTTTCTCCCGCCCATTGACTCACTGGGTCTCGCCAGAACGTCATTAGGGTTTCAAACGGTAACGCCACCCCGGAGGTTTCCACGATCACGCGATCCGGGTGCACCGTCTCCCAAAGACTCTGCAAGGTCTGAAGCAATTCGGAGGACAATTGGCAGCACACACACCCTCCTTCCAATTCCACATAGCCTGGTCCACCCTCTTCTTGTAAAAGGGCTTGGTCAATACCCAACTCCCCAAACTCATTGGACACGACAGCAAGTCGAAGGCCTTGTCGCTGCGCATCAGCGATCAAATGCTTGACCAGTGTCGTTTTTCCGGCTCCCAAAAATCCTGAAACCACCAGTGCGGGAACCCCAAGAAGCGGATTATGTTTAGAATCGGCGGTCAAAATGGTGTCGTTTACTTACTTCGCCATGTGGTAAGGACTCAGAACCTATTGACTGAGCCGAATGCGCCACTAGTTTTCATTCCTGGACAACTAGGATGTTTGAATTTCATACACGAGTGTGACCGTCCCTCGAATCGTAATTTCTCCGGCGGAGACCGAAGCATCTCCCCCACTCTCCATCATGGCCATAGCGGGCCGAGCCATCCGCAGCGACCGTATTGGTGGGGAGACAGACACGCCGCCCTCATTCACTTGAATGACTCGTACGAGTTTGACGTGCAAGGCCTGAGCAAGGGCCTTCGCTTTGGCTTGCGCTTTTAACGAGGCGGTCTGTAAGACTTTGAGTTTGACCGGTTCTTCGTCTTGCAGGGCCCAGGAAATTCCAGAAAATCGATTGGCGCCAGCTTTTAAGACTCGGTCAACGACCTTCCCGACATGCTCAATGTCACGGACCTCTACATTTACCTGGTGCGTGACCTGATACCCGATTATACGCGGAACATGGTTTTCCAAGGACCGCTCCGCCGAACGCCGGGGCGGGGGAGGGTACTGAGGGATGACATTCAAGGCTGTGGTTTGAATACGATTGGACGGAATGTGTAATTCCTGGCATGCCTTCAAGATTCGTTTCATGCGGTCCTGATTATCTCGTTGCACATCCGCCAGGTTTTCCCCGGCCGTTTCAACACCAAAGGCCAGAATGGCTTTATCCGGAGGAACATTCTGTTTTCCCTCAGCTGAAACCCGCAATTGAGGGCGATCATCCAGATCATCCGCCCAGCCCACGTGTGGCACCAATAACCATGCTCCAATCATAATCCAACTGAAAGGTTTTCTGGCATTTTTTAGTAAGGACATTGACAAACCCCACAAATGTTTTTGAGAATGTCTTTCACGATGTCGACTTCTACAGATAATTCTTCAACCATACCGACCGACATTCCCGATCGCTTGTGTACCTGGTGTCAAACCACGATGCGGAAACGCGTCGTCGGGGAAGGGCGATTCATCCACTACACTTGCCCTAAATGTATCTTTCAACATACCTCCAAGGTACCGTCATCCGAACCTCCTACTTCTTAGTTTACACCCTACCCGGTTCCCGTTCACCAGCTCCGACCAATACCCCTTCGGGGTTTAAACGGGGAATTGAGGCGATTGACCGATTTCGGTCTCCTAAACCTTCCTGTTAGGACGATTAAAACAAATTAGAGACAATCCGGGTTCCTCCGACCCAGGTCCCGATAATACTCCCAATGGTCGGAAGCAAGAAGGCCAGGAACACTCGGAGCAGACGACTGTTCCACCACCGTCGGGGAATGGCGATATCTTCCGCCACGGTTTGAAAATCCCTGACTAATGGCGGTTGAAGGTACGCTTGGACAAAAGCCGTGACGTATCCGACTCCGATAACTGGCGTGAGACTGGTAAAAGGCGCAGCAAAGAATGCCGCGACAGTCGTCAGGGGGTGGGCCATCGCCAGCAATCCGCCGATGCCGCTAGGAATTCCATTGGCTAAAATCCAGAATAACGCATTCTCTCCGGCCGCATCGGCTCCCTTATCCCATCCAATGTACATAATGGACCCCACGATGAGGAGCGGAATACTCCAACCGACAATTTTCCATGCCGGCGAAACCGGCGGAATATAATTCAATGTTTCTAAGCTGATTTCCGTTTTTTCGTTCAAGGTTCTGGTAATTCCCTCGACATGCCCCGCGCCAACGACTCCGATCGTTCGTTCTCCGGGTGCCTCATCGATCTTTTTGGCCAAATACAAATCCCGTTCATCAATCAAGACTTCTTTCAAGGTGGGGACTTCCTTCCCCAATTCTTTCATCATCTCCGAAAGGACATCCTGTTTTTTTAAGTTCCGAATTTCATCCTCGGACACTTCGGTCGTATCGAAAATACTCAACATCAAAGAAGACATCAGCAAACTTTTTCTCCAGAAGGGGGTATTGCGCCAGGCTCGTCGCATGGTGACTCGAACATCACGATCACCCAGCGTAAAGGGAATATTATGCTTTTCGGACATACGAATCGCTTCAAGCATTTCTGTGCCAGGAGCGACTCCCAATTTATCCCCTAATCGTTTTTGAAACGAAGCCAGCACGAGATTCGCCATCAGCGTACTCAGTTGCTTTTTTCGGATAATCTCCTTTAAATCAAGGGATTCCCATCGAGTGGGAGAAGAAAGCGCCTCAAATCGTTTAGGATCTAACTCGACACAGACGCCATCCGGATGTTCTTCTTCGATCACCCGCTTCACTAACTCCACCGACTCTTGAGACACATGGGCCGTCCCGACCAATATGACGGTTTTATGGGGAAGACGTACCACCGATACATCGCAATCATACTGTCCCAATAAATCCACAGGTTCTTGAGATTCTAGAAAATTTGAAGTATCTGACATGCAACCACCTTAATCAAAATCGCCAACCATGAACTTCCCGCATGGCATCAAGTTGACGAAAGTCCAATCTATACCCCTTTGACTTCTTGGCACAAAACCATTACGAATACCATCACAGGAGAGACCATGGAAGCCAAGACACCGGAACCAGTTCGTCGTTCTTCAGTCTGGGTATGGGTAAGCGCCGAGGATGGAACCCGATGGCGAATCAACCATACCAGAGAGGGGATTTTTTCCTGCCCAATCGGGCTCGGGGGAAAACGAGTGGGCCCCTGGAAAGCCGGGTTGCCACCTAGCTTAGATGCCTGGCCGACCTATGGAGAGACCGAATAGTCCCCTTTCGACCAACATGGTCCTTTTCCCACTTGACTCTCCTTGTTCGATTATTCTCCCTTCACGTGGCACGGGTTGCTCAACCGGATCAGGCGGAAACACACCGTGTCAAAGGTCAAACAAAAAATTCACGTTATCTCCACCAAAAGACTTGACGGTGCCCTCAATGACCTTTTGATTTTCGGAGTAGACCCAAACGGCCACCTCCTTAAGTCCTGTTTGGCGTTTCATCTGGTCCATGAGCACTAACACAATCTTTCGTCCTCGTTCACGATCCGCTGATAATCGATGAAAAAAGGCTTGAGTGACATGAAGCTGGAGAAGATGCCCTTTGACCTGAAGGTCGGTGATTTCCGGGTTGTTCCCCATCTGACTTTTAATGGATTCGGCAACCTCCTCATTCGTTTTCTTGGTCTCCACAACAATTCCCTATTCTGGCTAGACTCTTTTCTTCTACCTGACAGAACTCACGAACCTTCAATCGGTTGCGTCGCGCGCTGAAGCCAGACACGGGTTTCAGGGTCGACCTTTTCATGAAGTTGGGACCAAACCCGGGCATGGTAGGCATTGACCCACCCCCGTTCCAGATCAGTGAGTAAGGACCCCACAATTAAGGTTCGGTCAAATGGCACGACCGTCAGGGTTTCAAAGCCCAGGAATGAACGTGTTTCTGGGTTATCCGATTGAACCCGGACCACAACAACCAAATTTTCCAGACGAATACCATATTCACCGGTTTTATAGTATCCCGGTTCATTGGAGAGGATCATGCCAGGCCGCAGGGCTACGGAATTCCCCACCTTGGAAATCCGTTGGGGGCCTTCATGCACACCCAAATAACTTCCCACCCCATGGCCGGTTCCATGATCATAATCCAGCCCAATCGCCCAAAGCGGATTCCGGGCCAACACATCTAATTGGCTTCCTGTCGTTCCTTCTGGAAATTTCGCCAGAGCTAAGGCTATGTGGCCTTGTAACACGCGAGTATAGCGATCCTGCTGTTCCCGGGAAGGGGTGCCGATCGCGATGGTTCGGGTAATGTCCGTAGTCCCATCAAGATACTGTCCACCGGAGTCGACCAAATACAGACACCCAGGAGTGAGAGGCCGGTTCGTCTTCGGAGTCGAATGATAATGGACGATAGCCCCATTTGATCCAGCACCGGAAATCGTCGGAAAGCTGGCATCCTCCCAATGTTCCTGTCGTCGTCGACAGGCATCCAGAAAATCGGCTGCCTCCAGTTCCGTGGTCGTACCCTGAACGCTTTTCTGAGCCAACCAGGACAAAAATTGACACACGGCGACGCCATCGCGCAGGTGAGCCGCATAGGCTCCTTGAATTTCCACGGTGTTTTTACAGGCTTTGGGCAAAGCACAAGGGTCATCCTTTCGAACAATCACCGCACCACTCTCCTCCAACGTCGCAAATATCCAAGAATTGGATCTCATGGGATCACACAATACCCGTGACGTCGATTCCCCGATTTGCCGTAAGGCATGTTCGAATTTCTGAGAGGGTTCAAGCGCCACTTCCTCGCCCAGATGCTTCTGAAGCCCTGGACTGACCTTTTCAGGGTCCATGAACAACGCCACCCGTCCCGTCTCATATAAAATAGCTTGGGACAATGGCAACGGAGTATGCGGGACATCCGACCCTCGGATATTCAATAGCCAGGCTATTGAGTCAGGAGCCGTGATGACGGCGGCATGAATGTGGTCTTCAAGAAAGGTTTTCACGACCTTTTCACGTTTCTTCTGTGAGCTTTCCCCCGAAAACTCAGGTGGGTGAGGGTTGACCAAACCTAAAGGGATAGCCGGTTGGTCCTGCCAAACCAGATCTATGGGGTTGGGGGTACAAGCGATTAATCGGGCATTTGCCCCATCACAGATCTGTTGATACCGTTTCAGATCATAAGGGGTATGAAGACGTGGATCATAACCGATACGATCATGGGAACCGATTTGACCTTTAAGCCACACAGAGGGATGACATTCCCCACTGTTATGGATCGAAAAATTCGATTCATCGACCTGATTTACCACTTGGAGGGTATATCGTCCATCCACAAAAATAGCAGCCTGTTTTTCCAGGACGATTGCCGTACCTGCTGACCCGGTAAACTTCGTGACCCAGGCCAACCGTTCAGCATTGGGCGGCAAATATTCATTTTGATATTCGTCGGCATGAGGAATAATGAAACCGGTCAAATTTTGCTCTCGCAATGCCTCACGTAATGCTATCAGAGTACTTTGACTCACGGCCTTAGCTCTTGTTCTTGGTCTGGAGGATGAAATGTACGATTTCGGGTGGGCTATAGTCTTATTGACGAACGCAACATCATTTTTCCTTTGTTCCCGTATTTTATCGGAAATCCTCCCCAAGGTGCAGTCCTTCTCGAAAAAAGTGGCTATTTCCTCATATTTCCAGAGGATTTCCTGTCCGAAACCTGAAATTTAGGGAGATTTAGTGAATAGCCTGAAAGGCTTTTTCTTCGTTGGAGTAGGTAGGAATCAAGGCAGGAAAATTGGCTTCATCGAGTAATTTCTTGACCGCCTTTTGGGGACTGACTAAAAACATGTCAATGGAGGCTTCTTTGAGATTCAGATAAGCCAGGGCCAATCCCCCCAAGGCCGCACTATCGATGAACGTCACATCTTGTATATTAAACATGATGCAGCGAGCTCCTGACAATTTCGCATTATTGACGATGGCCTGAAAGACTTTTCGGGAGTAAAACGTCACTCGGCCTGAAATCATCAGGACCAACGCGTCATCTTGAATTCGTTCAGCAACATGCATAGTCACACCATAGTTCTTTCCCTCTTTTCGGCAAATTCGTGATTTTCTTGCCGATTTCCCTCGAATGGAACAAAATCGACCCCCACTCCAGTATTCACCCCGATTCGGATTTTGGATCAGGCAGACCCCCACAGAAATAAAGTGGATAAAAAAGATCGGTTATTGGGCAGGAAGATACAAGAATAACGACAGAAATCGAAAAAACTCCAAAACGTGGATAGAGCTCATGGGCCAATTTCTTGAAGTACTTGGATGAGTATATTGTAAAGAGAGAGAAAAATCGGGGAAGAATAAATCTGACGGTTTGCATTTCTTCCAAACAGGCAAACCCCACGGGCCTCTTCACCACCATTCCGTGAATCTTGATCGCGGCCATGGGTTATCCATCCAAGACGTATCAGGTAACGGCAACAGATAGGCCTCCTCTACCGTCAACCACCCATTAGGCAATTCAAAGTGAGATGTGGTTCCACGTTTGGTTATCCAGCTTATTTTTTTGGCTTTCTCGCTAGCTTCTGCCACATCCAAGGTTAACCGACAATCCTGCGCCACATAATCCAATACGGTTTGGTAGTCACCCTCTTTCCACAATCTGGGGGCAACAGAACCATCGACATTGGCCGGCTTGCTTACCCCGATAGCCTTGGCTGCAGCATTCAGCCCGATTCCAAAACCTTTCCCGCAGAAAAAGTGATACATCATGTCCACATGGGTCATCGCCAGGTCACGGCAATCATCGATTTTTCCCGACTCTTCAGCCACGATCACAAAGTCAAAGCTTAATCCATTATGGGTGATGATCGTGTAGCCTTCCTGCAATTTTTCTTTGAGATGTTCCACAAAAGCCGCAACATCTTCCTTTGTCATTTGAGAAGCGGGGGTTCCATCCGAATTTTTAGAGTAAAATGTTCTCGCTGAAGACTCATCGGAACACCAAGTGGCCATACAGGTGATGCCTAAGGGCCGGTGATCATGTAAATCTCCGAAATTTTCCGGAAGAATTTTGGCGGTCTCAATATCAAAGGCTAAATATTTTCGCGTCATTGCTCACACCTTCCCTCATATTCTTTGAAATGATAACGTCCCCAAATTTAGGCCAAAGGAGATGAGAAGAATCTACCACACGAAGGCCCTTTGCTACTTGCCCTATAATATGGCACAGGAGGTGTTGAACGCAGCACTTACGATTAACGAGTTCCAATCGCATTATATTACTCTCTCTCCACTCTTCACTCGACAAAAAGTTTTCCCATGAGACAGCCATGGATCTAAAATCTTATTGGCCTGATTTCACAGAAGAAGTTGTCAGAGCATAAAGTCCAAAAGACGAATAGAGGGATCCCTTATAATAGTAGCTAAGATCATTTCGTAGGTTTTCAACATTTGTAAGATAAAATCTTCATCGAAAAGTTCAACGGAATATTCGGCTTTGAATCTCATATGTCCATCTATTTGAGGAATGACCGTAAACGTAAGATCAAATTTGGCATGGCTGTTGTGCAAAACTAGACGTTCGATCTGAAGGCCTTCAATAGATTTCATTGGGCTTGAGTGCCCTTGCACCCCAAATAATGCATGCACCAAAGGAATCTTTCTCCCATCCCGCCAGGGATTCAATTCAGCAACGATATTCTGAAAAGGAATTTCTTGATGAGCATAAGCCGCATAACACACTTCTCTTTCCCTTTGGAGCAATTCCCGGAACGTAGGATTTCCAGAAAGATCACTTCGCATAACCAATAAATTGACAAAGCACCCCAGCATATCCTGGAGAACAGCAGACGGCCGATTAGCCACTGGAGTCCCAATCTGAATGATTGTCGATGATGAATACGAAAATAGAAGAATTTTGAAGGCCGTTTCCAAAATCACAAATTGAGTGACCTTATGTGCTTTAGCCAGGTTTCTTATCGCTGGAACCAAATCAGAGGCAGAATATTCAAAAGCCACGGCCCCGCGAGAAGACAGGACAAAGGCATCAGGTCGGCGAACTGGAAGACCCAAAACAGGCAATTTATTCGAAAGCCGTTCTTTCCAAAACTTTAAACCAGACTCAAACTGCTGAGAAGAAAACCTCTGCCTTTGCCAAATGGCATAATCCGAATATTGAATTGGCAAATCTGGGAGATTCGCCTCTCTCCCCTCCAGATTGGCACTGTATATTTCGAACAGCTCATCAAGAAAGAGTTCCGTTGACCACTCATCCATAAGGATATGGTGAAACAGAATCACAAAGATGTACATGTCTCTACCAAGTTGAAAAAGTTTGGCTCGATAAAGGGGAAAAGCTTTGACATCAAATGGCTGTTGAAACTGTCGGTCTATCACTTCTTGGAATTTTTTTATTCTTTTCTCAAAAGAGTCTGTTTCGGAAACACCAAGCTCGACACATTCCACATCCACATTCGTCGACTGAGAAATAGATCGAAAGGGATCTTCATTGTGATCTGGGAAACTGGTCCGAAGAATTTCATGACGTTCAACAATCCACTGAAGGCTTTTCTTAAGAATATTGAGTTCCAACGATCCTTGAATCTTCAAGGACACCGATTCAATATACTGGAAATTTCCAGGTTCGACCTGACTAATGAGCCAAAGCCCTTCTTCAGAAAATGAAAGTGGCAATGGGTCAATGGAGGACCGTATTGGTATGGCGTGAGAAATTTCTTCATCTGTTATTACGGTTTTAAACGAGGAATACAGTTGTTTTCGTTCTTGACTTGTCAGAGGAAAGATTCGATTCCTTCCTAATGGACCTCGTTCTTCCAACTGCCGAAGCAACCTCAACAGAGGTTGGTCAAACTTCTGTTGGGGCATCTTTTTCCCCATGGCCAAAAGTACGGTAATCTCTTGATCTTGAACCGTGGGGGCATTCAGTACGTCATTGATCTGAAGGACAAGTCCAAACTCCCGGTTTATTGACTGAACAATATATAAGGCCGCGATTGAATCCCCGCCAAGGTCCAAGAAGTGCTCTGTAATCCCGATCTGATCTCTCCTAAGCACCTCTCTCCAGATTTTTATTAGGATTTGTTGCACTTCAGTTTCGGGATGAACAATGGCAGACTCATCTTCAGAATGAAACATTTGCAATAATGCAGGATACTTAACTTTTCCTGTTTCACTTGTTGGGAGTTTTTCAAGGTTCAGAATTCTGTAGGGAATTTTCTGGGGGAGAAGCCTTGAAAAAAGGTATGACTGCAAATCAAGGGTGGAAACACTAGCATCGGATCGAAAAACAACCGCGGCCGCGACATTTTCCCCGAGCGTAGGATGAGGAACGGCAAAAACGGCAGCTTCTCTCACCAGGGGATGACTGAGAATGGCAGCTTCCACTTCAAAAGGCGAAATAGATTCTCCTCCACGATTGATGATCTGTTTGGTGCGCCCCACCAAGGTTAGAAACCCCTCATCGTCAAAATACCCTTCATCCCCTGTTCTCAACCACCCATCACAAAACAGCTCTTCATTAGACTCTTCATCAGACAAGTACCCCGTAGTTATGGCCATCCCCTTAACCATCACTTCTCCTATACTCCCAACAGGAACCGACATTCCTTCGGAGCTCACCACTTTCACCTCTTGACCACATGGCTGACCGACCGAACCGGCTTTTCGGGTAAACGGAGGCAATGGGTTATTCGTGATATGGACTGCTTCTGCTGACCCATACCCGGCGATAACAGGGACAGAAAAAAATTTCTCTGCTGCCCGCATGACATCTGGGGCTAGGTATGCCGACCCTGCGCGAATAAACCGTAGTGAATGAGGGACTAGATTTTCTGAAAAGTTTTCCCCCTCTCGCAATAAGGCCTGCAGGTAGGTGGGAATCGTGGTAAACCAGGTGGGATCATGGGTCCGAAAATACCGAAAAAACTCTGTCGGACTGAAGGAGTCGAGGCAGATCATACTTCCCCCAGACATCAAAACTGGCAGAAAGCCAACATAGAGACCATTCCCATGGAATAAAGGCATACAGTTCAAAGCTCGGTCCCTTGGTTGAAGATCGAACCACTTGACCAAATCCCCAGCACCGGACAATAAACTTTCATGCGTTTGAGGAACGAATTTCGGGTCGGAAGTGGATCCCGAGGTCGCCAAAATGACCGCATGATTCAGATGCAACGGAGATTGGCCTTTGGACGACACATCACAAGAGTCTGCGTGCAGGCTAAATAGGGTTGGGGAGGAACAAGAAGAAGGATTCAGTTCAATCACTACCAGTGAAGTGTCCCGAGTTATGGTCCTGACTGTGGGGGAAAAAGAAGGAACAGTAATCAAGGCTTTCGCATCCAACAAACGGAGAACTTGAATAAGTTCTCTATCAGAAAGAGCCGGATTTAAGGGGACACAAACGGCAGAAGAAGCCACACATACAAGACAAGCGGCGAACTCTATGCCAGGTGGCAATAACAGGATCACCCGATCTTTGGCCTCAACCTTCAACCGTCTCAGCTCATTTTGTACATACTGGGCCTGCCAATACAGCTCAGAATACGTCAACCTCACCCCTTCGGGACGCATCAAGGCTGTCAAGTCTCCATACTCTGAGTTTCCTCGGGATAACACAGCTTCTAAATGCATCATGGGTTTTCTGACGGTACTTCAGACCTTATAAAACGTTAGACTATGATAAATTGAGACGAGAAAAAACTAACGGCGGGGAAAAACAGTCTGTGTTTCATTAAGCAATCGAAAAGGATTATTTTTGCTGCCCCTTCTCAAAGACCGAAAACGTCTCAGAACCAGCCTCGCGAGGCCCCCGGTAACAGACACAGAGATGTTTGGCAGTACTTTCAGCACGGGCCCACTTGGCCTGACCGAGGTTAATCAGATCTTCAACGATTTCAACCATCAATCGTTCCTGAAGTTGGAATCGCTTTGCTCGACATTGAACAAGACGAGGTAATTTCCCAAGGCCAAGCAGACCCTGACCCGGGACATACCCAACAGTTATCGTTCCCATGAAGGGCAAAAAATGATGGGCACAAAATGAAAGATAGGGAATATCCCTGGCCCAGACCTCACCATATTCTTGATGCTCAGTACCAGGGACCCGATACCGAAGCAGTTCAGCAGGATTCTCTAGATACCCTGAGAAAAGCTCTTTATACGCTCCAGAGATTCGTCCAGGCTTTTCAGCAAGGGTGTCTCCAAACTCTTGAAGCCCTTGATCCGAGATTTGGACCGAATCACGAAGCCAAAGATATAGATGTTCCTCAGGACTTTTCATGAATCCACGGCTTGCTTGGGTGATTGCTTAAGCTCGACGATAATGTTTCGATAGGGTTTGGTACCTACATTCTTCAATCGATGACCCGAATCCGGCATCCGCATTGAGGTTGCCCCGACTCGGTCATTCTGTTGTTCCATCTCTTTGTCTTTATATTCGGTACAAGCTTGAGATGCCGAGGTCACAACATACACGTACTCAAGCTCATGTTTATGCCAGTCGGTGGCCTGTCCAGGATCAAGGGCTAACGTCCACACCCGGCAATATTCATCTTCATAAATTATTTGATCAGCGACCTTATCAGACATACCATCCTTCTCCCTATGTGACTTATGTCATCGATTAAATCCCAGAAAACGCCGAAAATACTAAGGAGGGTGGGGGACCGATCCATACTTTAGCGAACCGGGCCCTTACACCAATATTTAAAGATTGAAACAAAAAAGGAAATTAAAAGACAAGGAGGAGAAAATGGCAGGCTAAATAACAGTCAACAAACACGAAAGAAAAAAAAGAATATCCCAGAACCAAAAAACAAAATATCCTAGAAAGAGTTAATCTTTTAGAGCATCCTGGACTGTTACTCCGATTTCAGCCGGATTCTTCACGACTCGAACGCCAGCGGATTCCAGGGCGGCCATTTTATCGGCTGCCGTGCCTTTCCCACCCGTGATAATCGCTCCGGCATGACCCATGCGTCGACCAGGAGGAGCGGTGATACCGGCAATGAAGCTGATGACCGGCTTGGTCATATGCTCTTTGATATACTCAGCAGCCCGTTCTTCGGCATCTCCACCGATTTCCCCGATCATCACCACGGCTTCGGTTTCATCATCCTCCTGAAACATCTGCAACAAATCAATGTATCCCGTCCCGATGATCGGGTCACCACCAATTCCCACACAGGTGGTTTCTCCCAGGCCTAAGTTCGTGAGCTGGTTCACCGCTTCGTAAGTCAGCGTCCCGCTTCGGGAAATGACTCCAACCCGGCCTTTTTTATGGATAAAGCCAGGCATAATCCCTATTTTGCATTCATCCGCAGTGATGATTCCAGGACAATTGGGGCCAATCAGCCGGGTTTGACGGCCATGAAGGGCACGTTTCACTCGAACCATATCATTCACCGGGATACCTTCGGTAATACAGATGACTAACCAGATGCCGGCATCGGCCGCTTCTAAAATGGCGTCTGCGGCAAACGGAGGTGGCACAAAAATTAACGAGGTCGTAGCTTCTGTCTTATCGACGGCTTCCTGAACCGTATTAAAGACGGGGATCCCTTCGACTTCCTGACCGGCCTTCCCTGGCGTGACTCCGGCCACAACCTTGGTCCCGTAGGCCTGACATTGGGTCGCGTGAAACGACCCTTCTTTCCCGGTTATCCCTTGAACCACCACCCGCGTATTTTTGTTCACTAAGATACTCATGCCGATCTACCTTTCACCCAATGATGAAATATATTCATGGAAAATAAATTGACTATTTTTTTTTCTTCTTCCGGAGCGCCACGATGCGTTGAGCCGCCTCCCAGAGATCAGCCACCCCTTCTACCTTCAGGCCCGACTCAGCTAAAAGCTTCCTGCCTTCTTCAGCATTGGTTCCTTGCAGTCGAACCACGACGGGCAGTTTGATTCCCACTTCCTTTGCGGCATCGATTACCCCATGGGCAATGCGCTCACATCGAACAATCCCACCGAAAATATTGATGAACACACCTTTGACTTTTTTATCTCGGAGTAAAATCCTGAACCCGGCGGCGACGGTTTCTTTGGTCGCCCCACCTCCCACATCAAGAAAGTTCGCTGGCTCGGACCCGGCCAGCTTAATGACATCCATCGTGGCCATCGCCAGCCCAGCCCCATTCACCATACACCCAATATCCCCGTCTAATTTGACGTAGTTGAGGTTATGTTTTCCCGCTTCAATCTCTAGGGGTTCCTCCTCGTGTAAGTCCCGGAACTTCTCCACGTCAGGATGCTTCGCCAAGGCATTATCATCGATGGACACTTTTCCATCCAACGCGACGAGACGTTTGTCGGTGGTGATGACCAAAGGATTGATTTCAACCAACGCCGCATTTTTTTCCATGAACAGACGGTACAGATTCCCCAGCATTTGAAAGAACGGTTTCACGACTGCGGGTTCGAGTTCAGGCAGGCCAAGGCCAAAAGCCAAATTTCGCCCGTTGTATCCCTGAAACCCCACGGCAGGATCGATCGGCTCTTTAATGACCTTTTCCGGAGTTTGCTCCGCGACCTCTTCGATTTCCATGCCCCCTTCGGTGCTGGCAATAAAGGTGGGAAACCCGGAATCACGGTCAACCAGAAGACTTAAATACAGCTCCTTCGCGATTCCGGCTCCCTCCTCAATAAGGAGACGGCGAACCTTTCGCCCCTTGGGACCGGTTTGATGGGTCACCAACGTTTTGCCGAGGATCTCTTGGGCCAGGGCAGGGACCTCTTCTCGATTCTTCGTGAGTTTGACCCCTCCGGCCTTCCCACGCCCCCCTGCATGGATTTGGGCTTTCACCACATAGACGGGGGTGTCCAACGCTGCGGCCCATTTCTCGGCCGCACGCACATTCTTAATTTCCTTCCCTTTGGGGACCGGAACTCCGAATTGGGCGAATAATTGTTTGGCTTGAAACTCATGAATATTCATAATCGTCCTTTGTGTAAAAGAGCCCTTCGCAAGGATTAAAGTTTCTACCTCCCTTAATCCCTCCTTACAGCAGGAGGGAAAGATTTAGCTCTATACTTGCCGTGTGTACGCGGGAAGAACCATCGGTGATGTCACCGAAGCCCCATTCCGGTTCTGTTGGGCTTCTTCATGGAATCGTTCGACATGCTTCAGCGTTAAGGAGCCCTGGTCTATGGCTTTGGCTCGTTGGGCAGCAGCCGTTCCTGTGCGCTTTCCAAAGACCATGAGATCCAAGAGCGAATTGCCCATGAGGCGGTTGCGCCCATGCAATCCCCCGGAGGCTTCACCGGCCACGAACAGGTTGGCCACCGGAGTTTCTCCCTGAACATCAATTTTGACGCCGCCGTTTTGATAATGGAGGGTTGGATAGATCAAGACCGGGTCTTTTCGGATGTCCACATCATACCGTTCGTACTGGCGAACCATCGCGGGAAAATGTTTATCCAATGTTCCCTCGCCATGAGCCGCATCCAGGAGCGGGGTATCTAACCACACACCCAATCGCCCCGAGGCCGTTTGAACGCCTCGTCCTTCTTCGCATTCCTTGATGATGGATGATGAAACCACATCTCGGGTATCCAATTCGTTCACAAACCGTTCACCCTTAGCATTCACCAAATGTCCACCTTCGGATCGGATCCCCTCCGTGACTAAGGCCCCTACTAATTGTTCAGGGTAGACTCCACCAGAAGGATGATATTGAAACGTATCGATCTGCACCAAAGGAACACCCATCCGGTAGGCCATGACCAGGGCATCCCCCGTGGCTCCATAATGGTTACTCGTGGGAAACCCTTGAATATGCAGCCGCCCGATTCCTCCGGTCGCCAGAATCACCGTTTTGGCTGCGACGACCACATAGCGCTTATTATCTAAGTCTTGTAAGACCGCCCCGGTACAATTTCCGTTTCCGTCACTTAACAGTTCTACGGCGGCACCAAATTCCAGCAGCGGAATTTTTTGATTCAAGACTTCATCTTTCAACACCCGCATGATCTCCAGGCCGGTATAATCTGAACACGTCAGGAGCCGTTCTTTTGAACTCCCCCCACCCTTTTTCACGTGCAGATTGCCATCCGCCTGTCGATCGAAGAGAACGCCCAATTCCAACAACCATTTCGCGATCGAGGGTCCTTCTTCCACCATGACCTTCAGCAGGTCATGGTCATTTTTCATATGCCCCCCTTTTAACGTATCCAGAAAATGTTGGACGGGTGAGTCGTTTGGGGCCACAGCAATCTGCATTCCCCCTTGAGCCATAACCGAATTAGAGTCACCCAAACGTAACTTGGTCGCCAGGAGCACATTAGCTCCTTCCCCATGAGCATGAAGGGCTGCGGCACATCCTGCTCCGCCGCCACCCACGACAAGCACATCCACAGAATATTCAGGAGTCAGGTTAAGATCGAGTGGGAGAGGGCTGTCCCCCTCTAGGAGAGTCGCAACTTCCGTGACGGTTGATTGACCGGCATTGGGACCGAATTTAATCGGACGATACGCTTCCGTCCGATGATCCGGATGGTACTTCTTGATCAACGCTTCGCGTTCGGCGAGCGAAAGTTTGGGAATAGTTTGCGCTCGACGAGCATCCCTGGTTTTATGAACCAGGTCATGTTGGGCGCTGAAATCCATGAGTTCGGGAATTCCCTTATGATTTGATCGTGGCAGCGGTCTTTTGCAATTCTTCATCAGATAATCGCAAGACCCTGTCCCAATCCTCTTGGTAATCACCATCGGAGATTTCTTTGATGCGTTTCTCCAAGCCCTCAGGTTTTTCGGTAAAATGGGCCCCTTGGGCCCTACTGGAATAGAGGGCCACCAGGCTGGGAGAAATGTCTGCGATACACACGGGCGCACACATCCCACACATCACACAATCCATGAACATCTCAGACACGGCTTGAAAATCTCCAAACACCGCTTTCCAAACCCCTTCACGTACATCGATGGTTTGGGGACACGCTTCGGTACAAGCATTACAATTTCTGCAGAGCGGGGCTTCCGGGTAGAGTTCAAACAAATCCTGCTTGGGATCCTTCAATTTTTTAATGTCATAAATCGCTTTTCGGGCAGGAAAGGCCGGCATGAATGAAAAAGACATCCCATCTTCGACCGCCATGGAACAGGCCAAACAGGTTTTGACCTTGGGATCATCCTTCGTCCGGTAATAGGTGGCACAGGCCCCGCAGAATCCGCCTAAGCACCCCGCTCCACGAATGACCTCTTGGCCCGAATACCACAAGGCTTTCATCAACGTGATCCCAGCGGGAACCTGGAAGGGTTTCCCCTCGATTTCCACCGTCACCATCTGTGGTTGTGTGGCTTGATCTTGGTCAATGATATCTTGCGTACTCATACCCATCTCATGACATCAAACATGAAATAATTTCGTAATGTGTCATTCCTGGAAGCTTCTAGCAGGAATCTGACCCCCAACCCAAGAACTCTTTTAATTCAAGGCATTCAGAGCCGACCCAGCTTTGAACCAATTAATTTGCGGTTCCGTCATGCTATGGTTTGCCTGAATGGTGACATCACCTCCACCTTTTTTATGAATCGTGATGGAGATGGGCTTCCCGGGTGCCAGGTCTTTTAATCCCGTCACGCTCACGCGATCCTCTTGATCAATCTGATCATAATCACCGGGATTCGCGAAGGTCATGGGCAGAATCCCTTGCTTTTTCAGGTTGGTCTCGTGGATCCGAGCGAAACTTTTGGTCAACACGGCTTTGACTCCAAGGAAGCGAGGTGACATGGCCGCATGCTCCCGGCTGCTGCCTTCTCCATAGTTTTCATCGCCCACCACGAACGATCCAACCCCTTTGGACTTATAATCCCGAGCGATCGAGGCGGGAGTCTGATTGGTATCTCCCGTTAACACATTGTTGGCTTTTCCGGCTTCACAGGTAAACGCATTATTCGCACCTAAAAACATATTGTCACTGATTTTATCCAGGTGCCCACGAAACTTCAGCCAGGGGCCGGCGGGAGAGATATGATCCGTCGTGGTCTTTCCCTTCGTTTTCAGCAGAATCGGAAGATTGTCAAAATCATTCCCATCCCACTTCGGGAAGGGCTGCAATAATTGCAACCGTTCACTGGTCGGAGGAAGATCGACTTCCAACCCTTCTCCATTTTCAGCGGGAGCGACAAAGCCCTCTTCCCCTTTCGCAAATCCCTCACTGGGTAGTTCATCACCCACCGGGGCTTCCAATTTTACTTCTTTTCCATCTGCCGTCTTAATCGTGTCCTTCAAAGGATTAAACCCAAGATCCCCTGAAAGGGCATAGGCCGTGACCAATTCCGGACTGGCTAAAAATGACAACGTATCGGGAATACCATCATTACGGCCTGGAAAATTTCGATTAAAGGTGCTCACGATAGAGTCGGCCTTCCCTTTCACCCCATCGGCCCGCTTCCATTGTCCAATGCAAGGGCCACAAGCGTTGGCCAACACCGTCGCACCCATTTCCTCGAAGGTTTCCATGAATCCATCCCGCTTCATGGTATGGAAGATCCGCTCGGAACCCGGGGATACCAAGAAGGCGGTCTTGGCTTTGAGTCCGGCCTTCAATCCCTGTTTGGCAATATGGGCGGAACGGCCAATATCTTCGTAGGAAGAATTGGTGCAACTCCCCAATAAGGTTGCTTTCAGTTCTACCGGATAGCCCTTTTCTTTGGCTTCGGCAGCCAAGGCTGAAATGGGTCTGGCCAGGTCCGGGGAATGAGGGCCCACGACATGGGGCTCTAACGTGGAAAGGTCAATCTCCACGACTTCGTCGAAATACGTCTCTGGGGATTGATAGACCTCAGGATCGGCCACCAGCATATCTTTATTGGCTTGAGCTAACTGCGCGATATCCGCCCGCTCCGTAATATTCAGGTACTCCACCATCTTTTGATCGAACGGAAATACGGAGGTCGTCGCTCCCAGCTCCGCTCCCATGTTGGTAATGGTCCCTTTTCCGGTCGCACTGATCGTTTCCGCTCCTGGCCCAAAATACTCGACGATTTTGTTGGTACCGCCTTTTACCGTGAGCTTTCCGCAAATATAGAGAATGACATCTTTTGGCGAAGCCCATCCGTTGAGTTTTCCGGTCAGCTTCACCCCAATCAATTTGGGATGCAGGACCTCCCAGGGAAGACCCGCCATGACTTCTCCCGCATCGGCTCCACCGACGCCAATGGCCAGCATGCCTAAACCACCGCCATTCGGAGTATGAGAATCGGTCCCGATGATTAACCCACCAGGAAACGCGTAATTTTCCAAGACCACCTGGTGAATAATCCCTGCTCCAGGTTTCCAGAACCCAATGCCGTATTTTTTGGCCGCGGATTCCAAAAAGTTATAGACTTCCTTGTTTTCTTGATTGGCAATCATCAGGTCTTTTTCCGACCCCATTTCGGCCCGAATCAAATGATCACAATGGATCGTGCTCGGCACCGCGGCTTTTTTCTTCCCGGCTTGGATAAACTGCAACATCGCCATTTGGGCCGTGGCATCTTGCATCGCCACGCGGTCGGGTCGAAGGGCCAACATGGCCTTGCCTCGCTCCCATTTTTGCGTATCGAAATTATCCGCATGACTGACGAGAATTTTCTCAGCCAAGGTCAACGGTCGACCGAATTTTTCACGAGCTTTGGCAACGATTTCCGGCATTTTTGCATAGAGTTTTTTGACCATATCTACGGACATAACACGTTCTCCTGGGTTCAGTTCAACATTAATTGATGATCATAACCACGAACGATTCACCACCATGATTATTTGAGGGGGGGAACCGCTCGGCGTTTGGGTGAAGCATAATTGACCAAGTAATCGAACAGGCGGATAAGCCGGCTGCCTTGACGTTTTTGATCCGTCCAATGACCGATCATCCCTATCGTCCTGGCAAGAACGAAAAATCCATTCAAACTATCGACCGGGAACCCGATGTCGACCAAGACGGCCGCCATGGTTCCATCCACATTCAGGATTAGGTTATCTTTCTTCACAGTCGTAATTTTTTCGACTTCCAACGCAAAGTCCAAGTGGGGAGTCTTGATTCCGAGACTTTTCACGTATCCCACCAACTCTTTCACACGCTTATCGGGATTCTTCAAACTCTTCACCCGATGACCGATACCTGGAACCGGGCCCCAGTTTTTCTTCATATAGGCCAGAAAATCTTCGACGGACATTTGATTGTCGATGGCATACTTGAACCATCGACCCGCATCCGTCACCGCACCGCCAAATCGAGGCCCGATCATGATCATGCCTGCGGCGACCGCCTGTGAGAGCCCGATACCTGCGCAGGCGGCGATAACCGTGGTCAAGGCACCGCTGACACAGGGGCCATGGTCAGCCGATAACATGATGATCCGTTTGATGATTTCGGCTTCCTGCTTGGTGACCAAGCGATTGTCCCAGAGGAGACCGATAATATGCGGGATATCGTACCCGGCATTGATCAGCTCGGAAGCCGGATACCCTTGGTAATAGGGTTCATCACCCCGGTCGTCACTAATCGTGGTCCGAATCAACGGAGCCACTAACACTTCCCCGTCTTTTTTGGCCTCAGCCACGGTTTTCGGCAGCCGCGGAACATCCGCAGGGGCCAAATCCGGGATCGGTTTAACCACTCCACTCTTGAGCAACTCTTCATGCGTGGCTTTGATGGCAGGACCTAAAGCTCCGAACGTATCGGGCACAAGGGCTCCGGATTTTTTCAAGGCTTCAGATTTGGCGCGGGCCGACCCTTCACCTTTCAAGCCTTCTTTAGCCCCGGCATGGCCGAACTTCATCCCCTTGGGAAGACTTTCCTGACAGAATCCCGAGACCACTGACAACAGCTTAATTCGACGTTTCTTTGCGCCATACCATTCAGCTGCCCGCTCTTCCAGGTCTCCACCCATTTCCCCGACGATGACCACCGCATGGGTTTGCGGATCGTTTTCGAACATTTCCAAATAGCTGACATAGTCCGTTCCGGGATAGGCATCACCACCAATACCGATCGCGGTCGTAATCCCATCAGCAAATTGCGAACAGATCCAAATAATTTCATTGGAAAGTCCGCCTGATTTGGTAATGACTCCAAAAGAGCCAGGACGGTACAACTTACAGGCGACCAGGTTGTCAAAGGCTCCCCCGATGACACCCAGGCGACATTCTCCGGCGGACACCACACCAATGGAAGAAGGCCCATTAAAAACTTTTCCCAGTTTCCTGGCATGTTTTCCCAACAGCTTGGCGTCTTTCTCCGGAACACCTTCAGTAATCATGGACACCGTTTGGATCCGTGAATCATTCAATGCATCCATGGCCCCTTCATAGGCACGGTTGGCACCGATGTATACCAGACTGGTATTGATTTCCGGATGATTGGCCGTGGCTTCCGCGACGGTCTTATAGATGGGAATGGCAACCAATTCCGTCCCGCACACCACTTCGTTGGTCTTTCCCGCATCCGGGGGATACACAAAGGCGGATACGTTCAACGGTTGTTTAATCATATAGCGGAACTCCGCCATCCGACGGGCAGCATTGACACCGGCCAGCCCACCCTGAATAACGACATGCGTGTCTTTGGTAGCAAGAATACTCATTGAAACAGTCTCCTAAGCGTCAAGATAGATAACGGCAATGTTGAAAATAGCCGCCAGCGGCGTTCTCGCCCCTTGGCCGTGCTCACGTACCTTCCAGGTACGTTCCGCTCGCCAAACCGGCTGCGGCCTTGCTGGACGGACAATCTTGAACATTCCCTATTCCTCATGAAGTGTGTTGGCCTCAGGCAAACAGAGCCTATTTTTCAATAAATACACAAATCCCTCATTTTCCCGCCATTGCCATATCGACGATGTCCGTTAACGGGGTCGTACGATCAAACACGTGAATATCAAAACCTTCATCCTGTAAGGCGCGCATGGCGGCCAACCCTTGTTTTTCATTCGGTCCACCACGTCGAACCCAGATTTTCACACCATCCAGCTTTCCTTCACCTTTAGCTTTTCGAAACGCATTGATGATGCCCCCAAAGGTCTTTTTCACATCGGTAAAATTGGCGATCGCGCCTCCGACGATAATGTGTTTGATGTTAGGGAGGGAGCAGACCTTGTCGGTGAGAACCTCTACGGCCCAATCGGGGGGATCCCCGGAATATTCGGCGTAATTGGCCAGTTTCCCACCACGGGCGACTACCGCATCGGAATAATAGACACTCGCACCCCCACCAGCCGGCAACATGGCAATGTTGCCACCAGGGATCTCGATCAACTTCACCGAACCCTTGACCTTGGCATCCACCGCCATGACTTCTTCTTCATTCTGGGTATAGGCCCGACCGAATTCGGCCGCGAATGGGAACGTCCAATCTTTATGGCGGAATTTGGCGTCTCCATCCAAAAGCGTGACCGCATCTAAGGCAACAAGATCTCCGTTGGCATTTTGTACCACCGGATTGATTTCCAAATATTGAGCATCTTCGTTATCAAAGCAAGTATAGAGTTTCTTCAAAAACTCAGCCATCTTGGCGGCCGTATCGCCGGAAAACCCGGCATCTTGAGCTAACTTGGATAATTCCGCATCGGAGGGGGATTCTCCAATCCCAACCAAAATTCGTTTGACGTTATCCCAATTCGCTTCAACTTCCACCCCACCAAAGGTCGTGGCCATGATTTCTACACCATCCCGAGTAGATTTCGCCGAAGCATAATATTCTTCCTTGTGATCGATCGCTTCAGAGACGATGACTTCCCGGATCGTAATGGATTCCACCGGTTTACCTAGCATGTCTTTGACTGCAGATTTGGCTCCCGCTAAATCGAGACCCACCTTCACGAGGCCCAGTTTAAATCGCGACCCCAAGGCTTCATGAGCCTTCACCACCAATTTGCTCTTTTGAAGCCAATCATTGACCTTCGAGAGTTCTTCAAACTCTTCATTGGATGTCACGACAACATAATTTGGAGTAGAAATACCCCATTTTCGTAGTAAGCCCATTCCTGGGCCTTCAAGGACTTTTGCCATAATGCTACCCTTCCTTCAGGGACTAAAATGTTATAGACAAAATCGGACCTTCCCACTCATTCGTGGGAAAACGCATTGTACGAGCGGACTTCCTTGTCTGCAATCAATCAAAAGACCCATTTTTCTGCTCGCAAAAGTCCCAGAAAAATAGTCAGATGAAGTGAACGCTCACCCTAGTTTCAAGGATGAATATACTTCCTTTAAAATCTAGGACTTAGATATCTTTAGCTAAACATTTGCCCATTACTGACCCTATAAATCCTGACCAAAGAACCATCAGGCAAATGTCTTCTTCAGAGAAGGATTTAACGGATCGGCTGGAGAAGGAGAACGAAATTCCCAGACAAAATTTGCATGCTAACCAGGCAAATTTAATAAAGAAATTCCGTCAAAACCGGCTGGCTTATAGAATCAAAGCACTTTCTTTATTGAGCATCAAATCTAGGTGTAAGTTCGTACACATACACCTCTTTCCTTGGAGGACCCTTTTTACAAGCAGGCCAGTTAAGGGGAATGGGGGTTATGGACAACACGAAATGCTGATGAAAGGCGTGTTCGAGGGCATCAAACCCCAGCCTATTGGGATCACAAAAGATGCCTTTTCCCCCTTGAGCAAGTACCAGTTTTAAGAACTGCGCGATATCGGGGAGAATGGCGTCGTCATAAAAGACCTCAGATCCCAAAACCACATCATAATGCTCTTTACACTCAACCTTTTCCGACCAATCCAAGGTGCAGGTATCAAAATTGGTGATGTGATTCAATCGGCATGTCTCCTTCACCCCTTCCAACGTCACGGGCACCAAATCCGAAAACATGGTTGAGGCTCCCATCTGAGCCGCGACCATTCCCGGCACACCAGTCCCGCAGCCAATTTCCAACACCTTGTATCCTTTCAATTTATTCGGAAAGTATTGGCGAATAAGGTATTCCGAGAAGGCTACGGATGATGGCCAGATTCGATCCCAATATCCCCAACCTAATGACTCATCATCCCGTTTATCTAGGGGGGGTTTCGCCCGAAATATCTCGTTTGGATTGGCAGACGATCGACACATCACCCATCTCAGGAAGAGTGATGACTTGGACACGACTCATACTAATTGGTTGTTGGGTTGGGGAAGAGAAGAGGTTTGGGAATTGAACATTACCCTAAGAAAAGTGAATCCTTGACCTTGCGAGGATAGAGATTGCCTATTCTGGCATCCAAACGATCCAGACCGGAAGACCTTCACCCATCTTCATCCGAATTCCGAATCAAAGTACACACCACTCGCCGTTCTCTACGAGGACCATCGAACTCGCAGAAAAAGATATTTTGCCAGCGTGACAAGCCTAACTGGCCCTCAATGAGGGGAATCGTTTCTGATGGACCAACCAATCCGGCTTTTAAATGAGCATCGCCATTGCCATCCTGTGCATCATGCAACCAAACCCCGGGTGGAATCAGTTGTTTAAGAAGGTTCACGACATCTAACGGCACACTATCGTCCCAATTTTCTTGGATCATCAGGGCCGCAGTGGCCCCCTGGGCATACAGGTTGATGATCCCATTTTGCACGGGGTGCCGAGAAAGCACATCACGGACCGCCCCCGTGATATCGATCAGCTCTTCTCGCCGACCGGTCTGGAGGGTAATCGTTTCCCGCATGTCATCCTCATGTTTTCGCCTTCCTCATGTCTCATGCTGCCTTCGCAAGACCACCACCGGAACAAACATGCACTACCTCACGGTGATGTGAATGGAATCTGAAACCGTGACCATATCATGGTCATGAGTCGCGACTTTCACGGTAATGGTATGAGGACCGGGCTGGACATCATTAAAGGTTCCCTTAAACCCTTTCTGATATTTCCCGTCCATGTAGACATGCACATGATCGGCCATCATGCCTTTCCTGAAGGAATACACCAAATCGAATGGACTACTCACCGTGGCCCCATTCTGGGGAGCCGTAATCGTGATCGCCGATCCATCGTGCACATCAAGTTGTTCTCCTGCCCAAACCATCTGTGAAAACGCCAAAAAGAGCAACACCAACCACACACTTTTTACGTTAAGCATATCTCACATCCTTTGTTTAAAAATTAAATCAACGACCTGTTTGGGAACGGATTGTAATCGATCTCCGAGACTGAGAGAAGCCCCATGGGTACATTCAAATTATTCATAATGCCCCATTCCTTTGCCCTTAACTTTGCCCTTAACTTTGTCATTACACACATGGGATGCGCCATTCATGAAAAATTTCCCATCGTCCTTAAAGTCTCTTGTGCAAAAATAGCCTATTCCATTAGGCTAATCTCCGAAGAATTCCCTGAAGAATTTGCGACAATCATCTCCTCACAGGTTCATCCACGAAATCTTTCTGCGTGAACCTGATGATCATTCATCCATAGTTGAAATCAGCTTAGATCATATTTCTTATATGAAGAGGTTTTCCATGAGACGTTACGCCCTCATCAGTGGCTCTTTTTCCGCTTTCTTGATTGTTGGATGGGTAGGGTTTGTCCTCGCCAGCGCCCCTTCTACCGTTGAACTACAAACTCCTCTTCATTTCCTGACTCCTTCAGGGGACGATATCATTTTGGCAGCCGGAACGTACCAAGTAGAAGCCGTCGAATCCTGGCTCAAACTCGTGCCTGAAGGAAAAGCACGTTCCGAGGCTATCCTTCTAGAAGGTACTCCAGGCAGTCATGAAGAAACCATAGGGGGATCGGTCGTCCGACTTCAAACAGACCCAGAGAATAAAGACCTACACCACCTTGCCCTTCTTCTTGAGGATGGTACGGGAATAGAAGCTGTGGGAACAGCCAGTGGAATTTATGCCCGTTCCACTCGCCTCTCATTTTTACAAAGACGGACACGCCGGTCTGCCACTGGGGGGTTAACGGGCCGCCGATTACCAAGAAGATTCCTTGGCGGATCCACCTCAACCGTGAAATGTGACGGCCATACGACAACAGCGTCGGCACAAGATCGTGTCGCTCCCGCCCTGGTGGAGTTTAACGATAAACTTTTAAACTTTGTGGCAAGAAACACCTCCAGCGTGCGATCAGGGTCGAAATATCAATATATCGAATCAATCGAGTATCGACCCTCTCGTGGAGAGCCAACCGACTGGAACGTGTATACCCCTGTCCATGGTCTGGGCAGCGATCACCGCATCGCGATGGCCATCTTTCAGGGGAAATTGCATATGATTTTCGTGGGACGGGCCAGCAAAAAATACCAACTCTGGCATAAGTGGACTGAAAATTTAGAACACTGGTCGCCAGCCAGACAAATTCCGAATCAATTTAGTAAAGAAGAGCCGGCCCTGGCCGTGTTTAATGGAAAACTGCACATGGTACATTTAGGGAAAAGCTCGAACGATATTTGGCATTCCATATTCGACGGAACAGCCTGGACGCCCAATACACGCACGGGGAAAAAAAGCTGGAAGACCCCGGCTCTTGCTGTGTCCCCACCGGCATTCGGGCCCTCGAGACTCCACATGATCCATAATGTCCAAAACAAAAATCCCTTTACTCCCGCAGACTTCTTAAACCTTGAACTGTATCACTCCATGTTTGAAGGAACCTTTTGGAGCAAAAGCCATCGAATCAAGGGATCGTTCAGTAAGGATGCGACCACACTGGTGACCCACGGACCTCGCTTTATCCTGGTCCATCGCGGAAAGACTTCCGACAACCTGTGGCGTGTCGTGTATGGAAAGAACCATCGCACGGGGAAAATCGAATGGTTCGGGAATAAGCGATTACACGATTGGACAGCGAAAAGTCCCGTGGCCCTGGCAAGCCATAAAGGATGTTGGCATTTGATGTCAAAAGAAGGGAATAACTATTCCCACCATATTTTTTCAATTTTTTAGGTTTTCGGAAACCTCGGGAAAGCCCAAAAGGCTTTTTCTCTTTTGAAAGGGATTCATGGTTCAAGCCTTCTTTTGTATGGCGCTGACGATTTTGTTCACGATCGGCACCATGGAAAGGGTATGGTCGTTTCAAGAAGAAATCGATTGGCTGTGGAATGATTCCAAGCCCACCGCCCGACAAGGCCCGGCCTGTTTAAAGTATATCGTCAAGGCCTACCCCATACGCATACTTCGAGGAAAAGTCTCAGGTCGTACCTGTCTAGAAAAAGCCGTAAAATCCTACAGGAAAGGAGATCATGAAGAGGCCTTCGGATGGATTTTAGGTGGCTACTGCCATGATCGACTGACCCGTGTCGAGCTGGTCAAGCATGCGCCAAAGGTCATGGAGTACGTGGTAGAACAGTATGGGAAAAAGGTTCCCCACCTATTTCCCCAATAAGACGAGCCATCAGTTAAACCACCGCTTCAAAGCTTTTTTTAGTTCAGGGGTACCTTTCAAATTCAGGAAACGTTCCGCCATTTCCTTCCCTATCGGAACATAATTCTCAGAAGCATAATAAAAGATGCACATGATGTACGACCCACAGTTTGTGCATTTTCCCAGATCAAAATCGGCTCCTGCTGCGGAGCCCAAGTCCGCAACGGACTCCCATGACATGTGCTCACAACAGGTGAGTCTTTTTTCTTTCTTATCTTCTTGAGATCCCGGCATACCAACACCTTCTTAAAAAGACCCGGGGCCAATCGGGAATGAGTCCAATTGGGGGATCGCTCCTTTGATTTATTCAAACCGTATCCGAAATTACATAAAATAACCACAAAAAAAGCCGGGCTCCCTCAGGAGCCCGGCTTGGTCTTTGTCAGAACTCTAAAAATACTTTCTCTGACTTTAATTCAAACTCCCCACAATCTTGTTGAGAGTGGCGCTGGATCGCATTCCCGCGGCTACCTTGGCAGGATCAGGATGGTAATAGCCACCGATATCAACGGGTTTTCCCTTGATCGCTTTCATTTCCTCAAGAATCTTATCGAGATTAGCTTCCAATTCTTTCGCAACCGGACCAAACTTGGCCTTCAAATCGGCATCATCGTTCTGTGCCGCAAGTTCTTGCGCCCAATACAATGCTTCGTATACGTGGCTTCCCGCATTATCTAATTCCCCCAACACTCGACCCGGAGATTTGCGGTTATCCATCAGTTTCCCGGTCGCACGATCCAACGTATCCGCCAACACTTGGGCTTTTTTGTTGTTTTTGAACCGGCTGAGGTGGGCAAAGGATTCTGACAAGGCTAAAAATTCACCGAGGGAATCCCAGCGCAAATGCCCTTCTTTGACAAATTGCTGGACATGCTTCGGAGCAGATCCACCGGCACCGGTTTCAAACAAGCCCCCGCCATTAATGAGCGGAACGATTGACAGCATTTTGGCACTCGTCCCCAACTCTAAGATCGGAAACAGGTCGGTGAGATAATCCCGAAGGACATTTCCCGTGGCCGCAATCGTACTTTGGCCATCCTTGGCTCGTTTCAAGGAATGTTTCATGGCATCAATCGGCGCCATGATTTGATAATCAATGTCGCTGGTATCATGATCCTTCAAATACACGTTCAGTTTTTCGATGAGCTGGGCATCATGGGCGCGGTTTTTGTTTAACCAGAATACCACGGGCATTCCGGAGGCTTTGGCTCGATTGACCGCCAATTTCACCCAATCCCGAATGGGAATATCCTTCACGGTGCAGGCACGGAAAATGTCGCCGGTTTCGACTTTTTGTTCATGCAACACATTGCCGGATCCATCGATCAGTCGAATAGTCCCGTCACCAGGCGCTTCGAAGGTTTTATCATGTGATCCGTATTCCTGTGCTTTTTGGGCCATCAACCCCACGTTCGGGACGCTTCCCATCGTGGCCGGATTGAATTCTCCGTTCTCCCGGCAGAAATCCACCACCGCTTGGTAGATTCCGGCATAGGACCGATCAGGGATCATGGCTTTCATATCGTGTTCTTTGCCATCGGGGCCCCACATCTTGCCACCGACACGAAGGGCTGCCGCCATCGAGGCATCGATGATGATGTCACTCGGCACGTGCAAATTGGTAATGCCCTTATCCGAGTCCACCATGGCCATGGTCGGTCCATTTTTTAATGCCGCCTCAATGTCCGCTTTGATTTCATTTTGTTGGGCTTGGGGGAGTTTGCCGATTTTGGCATAGACATCGCCAAGTCCATTGTTGGCATTGACTCCAAGTTCGGTAAAAGTCTTTTCATGCTTTTTGAACACGTCTTCAAAATAGACTTCCACGCAATGGCCAAAGATGATGGGATCCGAAACTTTCATCATCGTGGCTTTCATATGCAGGGAGAACAGCACATCGGGTTGCTTCTTGGCCTCAGCGACTTGGTCCTTGAAAAATTGCCGTAAAGCTTTCACGCTCATCTTGGTTGCATCAACGACGTCACCTTTATCCAAGGTCACGTTATCTTTTAAGACTTTGGTGGACCCGTCGGCCCCCACAAACTCAATCCGCCCTTTACCGGCCGTTTGGTCCGTGATCGTCGTGGATTTTTCATTCTCGAAGAAGTCGCCACCGGACATGCTCGCGACATGGGTCTTGGAATCCTTCGTCCATTTCCCCATCCTATGAGGATTTTTTTGGGCATATTGTTTCACCGAAGTGGAAGCGCGCCGATCGGAGTTGCCCTGACGAAGAACCGGGTTCACCGCACTGCCTTTCACCTTGTCGAATTTGGCCTTGATTTCTTTTTCTTCATCGGTTTTCGGGTCTTCCGGATAGTCGGGGATGGCATAACCCTGATCTTGCAATTCTTTCACACAGGCTTGAATTTGGGGGATAGAGGCACTGATATTCGGCAACTTGATGACGTTGGACTCAGGCGTCACCACGATTTCCCCCAGGAGAGCAAGGTCATCCGGCTGTTGTTGCTCGGGTTTTAACTTGTCAGGAAACTGAGAAATGATACGACCTGCCAAAGAAATGTCTTTGGTCCCCACGTTGACACCCGCGGTCCCGGCAAAGGCTTGGATAATCGGTAAGAATGATCCACTCGCCAACTCGGGCGCTTCGTCTACCTTGGTGTAAATAATATCCGGTTGTGCTGACATAGATTTGCCTCCCAAATTTAGATGACTGAATGACTCAATTTTCTGAAAAAAGAGAAACGGAGAACGTTTCCCGCTACGGAGTGAAGAATTCTAATGGGAAATGCCAGACTCGACAATCAACCGAAAGACCCAGATTTTCAGGAGAGACTAAAGACCCAGGGGAAAGGAAAATTCTTGGGATTTCCAAGAACAAACATGAAATTCCTATTTTATTTCAATGACTTTTGGTTATTTCTTGCTACCCCTTTTAACCATTTAGGGTATTTCCCCCGTGAACTTTTCCACCTTATTATTTTTACAACAATTGCCGCCAGAGGAGTGTTTGAACCGGAAGGGATAGAAGGGCCTCCTTTATGAAGCAGGCATTAAAAGTAATATCCACGTTGTCATTTAAGATGTGCACACCCTCCGCCAAAAGCGCTCCATGTACACTGGATAGCCCCGAACCACGAAGGAATGTAGCTTGCCCCGCTACAACCATTAAACCATCCCAATGAAAAGGAGGGGTAATCTGTATATCCCCCTTCGCCAGGAAAATGCCATAACCATTGGCCTGTGAAAGATGTAGTGTCCCTCCCGGGAGTTGCGCATACAAGATCGAGGGTGAAGAAGGCGAGCCCAAATTCACACCGATAAGATCCCCAACTACCCGTTGAGCATTTCGTTGGACATCTTCAATCTGTTGATCCAGATCCAATGCCACAGGGCTCGTTTGAGGATTAGAAGGGCTTCCGGTCATGACCGCTACCCCAGTCACACTCCCTGAGGGACTGAGTGAAACGGGTGGCAGTCCCGTGGTCAACAAACCGCAATCATCCACTCCATTAACCGTAATAGCTGAGCCTGAGAAAACTATCTGCGTCTCAGCATACATCGCTGCCCAGATTGGAGGGCCTGGTGGATGGGCGACCTCTACTTGAATCACTGCTTGGGCACCTTCGACCTGCCCATAACTCGTGATGAGGTCTATAGGGGAATAGAGAGTCGCAACCCCTGAGGTAAAAGGTTCAGGAATCAGAGAGGAAGGGTGTGGATACCCGAACCAGATCAATTGCCCCCTGTCGGTCACGGAATGTAAGGCCACCGACCCGTCACCATCGGAATAATGCGGGGAGGTGGGTCTATGCCCCGATTGCTCTGCATCATACTCGGTTTTATGGTGCACCTTGACCCAATAGGGCAACTCACTCTGAACGCTATTGATTTGGATAAGGGTATTCGTGAAGTTCCCCGCTAACGGAATGTAGTTTCGCATTGAGGTGCTGTAGGTGGGGTCAAACTCCGGCGTCCAATCCGATTCGGCTAAGACATACGAAGTCCAATCGGATTGGTAGGAAGTCGCTGGGTCCCCTGAATAGGACGCATTTGAAATGATTGATCCCCGCAATCGCTGCTGTACTTCCGCCACACCGGCTTCTGCGGCATAAAAGGTTTGTACGGCTCTCCGAAAATTTCCGCTAATGTGAAGATCCGTCGACGTTGAAAACAGAATCGTACTACCCATGATTCCTGCCACAGCGACGAGGATGAGGGCAGCAATCAAAGCACTCCCCTCGCAGGAGGAACCACGGGACATGGGTATCGCCCCCAATCTCTTCATAGATTCCTTGGCGTGACCCGTGAACGAAGAGTCAGAAATCGGTATCCCGCATTCTTCTTATACTGAGGATCGGCATGTTCCGTTCTACCGGTGACCAGAAATTCCACGGTCCGGATGGCTTTTGAATCCGTCGTGCTTTGACCCTGATGATCGAGGAACATTACGGAAAATTCTTGTATGTTTTCTCCGAACGGTTGATTACCTCCTCCCGTGTTGCGACGTAAGGTATGAGAGGAAGAATCGTAAAGATACACGATTGATTCATTGGAATCTCCAAGGACCCCATTGCCATTCAGGTCCGCTTGTATGATCAATTTTTGAGGGTCAAAGGCCACCCCATGAAAATCATTGTTGGGGTTTGCATCCCGGTTCAGGCCAACTGGATCATAGCCCGCCATCAATACCTCGCGACCTATCACATCCATGACGACTCTGACCTGCTGCTGCATCTCCAGCACATCTTCTCGAACCTGTTGGGCCTTGAGTTCACGGATATACAACGTGTAAATAGCACTTACGGTCAACAGACTCAGGCCGAGCGCTACGATGATTTCAATCAGGGTCAGCCCTTGGCAAAGGGGCCTCTTAGGGTCAAGCATGCCTTACCCGCTATTCAGGCAAGTAGGTGGCGAGGGAAGTGGAATGGGCTCCTTGGTCCCATTGCATAGTGACGGTCACCGCATGCAATCCGGATATGGGCTTATTGGGGGTTATCGTCAGTATTCGTTGAAGTTGAGGGGCTCCATGAATGGAATCATAGGGTTCCGTTTCGGTTAGGACATGGGTCAAGGCCGATTGAAGGCCGTCTCGACGAATATTTTCTATTTTTTCTTGGGCCAGGGTCACAGCGCGAGTCATGTTCTGGCTGGCCACCATCCCTGTATGAGCCACCACGGAAAAGCCTGCGAATCCCAACAAGGTCATGAAAACAATCACCATCGCGATGAGGACTTCCAGGAGAGACACTCCATCTTGAACATGAAGGTGGAGAAAAAAACCTTGGGAACGCTTCATGAGATTTTAGGCTGCTTTGATTTTGATCCTACCGGTAATAGTGATCGTAATGGTTCGCTCCCCTGCCGGATTAGACAGAGTAATGGAACCGAAATGACGCGCCGTGCCTCGTGGCAAGAAGGAAGGATTATTGTTTGCCGTCACGGTGACATCACGGTACCGATCACGGATATCTCTCATTTCGGTGTCTTCGCCTTGGTCTAACTTCCCATTATTATTTCGGTCGTCCAGAATCAAATATCGGTGATCATCTTGGAAAAAAATTCTCTGTTGATGCCGTTCTACCACCGCCTTCATCTTGGCCGCCGCGAGATCAGAAACCACCTGCCTGACCGCACCTTGTAATCTCCAACTGGGCAATTGTGTGGCAAGCCATCCCTGGGTTCCCACCGCCACGACGGCCACAATTCCCAGAACGATCAACAATTCAACCAGGCTTACTCCTTGGACATTTTTCTTGAGACCTCTCAGCCTTGGCACAGCCTGACTGAATCCCGGTAGTATGTCTCTCAAATCAACCCCCCGAAATACCAATGCCAAAGATCGGGACCCCATACCATCGCGACGAGGGACCCAAAGGCTAAGTAGGGGCCAAATGGAATGTATTGCCCCCGCTCCATGACCTTCAACAGTAACAGGGTGATTCCAATGACGGCTCCGCCCACCGAGCCCAGAAACAGGGCAACCAGGACCATTTTCCAGCCTAAAAACGCGCCGACCATGGCCATGAATTTTATGTCGCCTCCCCCCATTCCTTCCTTCCCGAATAGCAGGGGGCTTATCCAGGCCAAGGCTAACAGCACTCCCCCACCCACCAGGATTCCCACCAACGAATCAAACCATCCCGTAGGTAGGATCGTCACCGCACAGACAAACCCAAGGATGATTCCCGGTAAGGTAATCACATCGGGAATAATTTGATGATCCCAATCGATTACCGTCACCACGATAAACACAGAAAATAAGGCCGCATAGACCATTGTCGGCCAGGTTAAACCAAATTTCCCAACCAACAGCAGATAGCCTAACCCATTAACCAGCTCGATGAGGGGGTAGCGTGGGGGAATTTTCTCCTGGCAGGACTCACATTGGCCCTGGAGAAAAAGATAACTGAAAACCGGAATGTTGTGGTACCACTTAATTTGTGTCCCACATCGTGGACACCGGGATCGGGGGGAGACCACCGATTGTTCGTTGGGAATCCTATGGACACAAACGGTCAGGAAACTCCCAAAGATTAGCCCTAGAATAAACACGATCAGCCCAATAATCCAGTGAGACATATATGCAACACTTTCCCTAGTTGGTAAGACCAGCGGGGTTTTACGTATATTTTCGGTTTACATTCAAATAAATGACCTGATATTCTCCCTTAGATAATTTGCCTAGATAGTTCACATTCAGGGAAGCGAAAAGCTTTCGACCGGGACACGAAAACCATGGAAAATCCACCCCTTAAACGCAAACGACCTGAGGCCCTGACCCAACGGGAGCAGGAAATCCTTCAACTCATCTGGTCTGGGTTGAAGAATAAAGAAATTGCACAGCGCTTAAAAATTAGCGTGAAGACCGTCGAGGCCCACAGGGCCAATATGATGAAAAAAGTTCGCGTCTCAAACGCTGCGCAATTATTGAATGCTGCCATTCAGGAAGGGTTGATTCAGATCAAATAAACGACCTTTTGAAAGGGTCACTTCCGACACTCCCGCTGTCTTCGAGCCTCAAAGAGGGTCACGGCTACTGCTACGGACACATTGAGGGAGTTCATCCGTCCAAACATCGGGATCCTTGACCTGATATCACACTTCTTCAGGACAAGGGGCCGAATGCCTTCTCCTTCACTCCCAAAAACCAACGCCACCGGTTCCGTGAGATCGATTTCCGAATAAGAGCATTCTCCCTCTTGATCCAAGGCGATGGTCGTCAGCCTTTGTTCCTGGCAGGTCTCCAAAAATTTTCCTGTATTCGTCACCCTGGCAATCGGTACATACTCCAACGCTCCTGCAGAAGCTTTGGCCACTCCCCCCGTCAACCCCACCGCTCTATGCTTAGGAATCACAATACCATGCCCTCCTGCTGCTTCAACCGAGCGCACGATGGCTCCGAGATTATGAGGGTCTTGAATGTGATCAAGGACAACCAAAAGGGAGGGAGAACTTGAGGAATCGAGGGAATCGAGTAATTCTTCCCCTGTGAGGTACGCTTTGGCCGTGACTTGAGCTACGACTCCTTGATGTTGAGGACTCCCGGCCCGCCGGTCTAACTGGCCACGAGATTCAACCGTAAAGGGAATTCGTTGTTCCTTGGCTAACTTGGCAATTCGATAAAACCGCCCGTCAGCGCGAAGGGCCCAAATGCGTTGAATGGATCGCGATTTCGATTGTAGGGACTCCAACACCACATGGAACCCAAACAATACGGAGAGGGGCTCATCGTTTCCATCGTGTCGTACCATCTGGTCGGTCTTCCAGGGTGATATGTTTTTCCGCCAATGCCTTTCGGATACGGTCTGCGGTCGCAAAGTCCTTTTGAGCTCGGGCGTCATATCTCAGTTGTATTTGTTCCTCAATCCATTCATCGGTGACTTGCTGAGATTCCTCAACCGAACCTTTGTCCAAAGTTTCAACAAATTTTCCGAATTTCCAATCTTCTAAAGCTATCTGAAAAAGGCCAAGGGGATGTCCATATTTCTTAAAAACCTCGATGGCTTGTTCACTACCTTTTTGGGATAATCCGTTTGCCAACAATTTATTCAATTCTCCTCGTAATTCATGAAAACTGGCCAACGCTTTGGGAGTATTGAAGTCGTCATCCATGGCTCCAGTGAATTTTTCAGAAAAAGCTCGGAGTAGAACCTCAAGATCCTTGTCCCCATTCCCTTCGCTTTCTGAGCGGGACTCTTTCAATCGTTGAATTAACCCATAAAAATTGTCCAACGCGGTTTTGGCTTCACTAATGGACTGGTCTGAAAAGTTCAAGTCACTCCGGTAGTGCGTCGAGAGCAAGTAATACCTCAAGGCTTCACCGGTCGTTTTTTCATCATGGCAGGGAGATTTTTCAAAGATTTCTTTAATGGTAAAAAAGTTTCCTAACGACTTTGACATCTTCTCTTGATCGATCGTGACAAACCCGTTATGCACCCAAAACCGAGCGAATTCCCGTCCGGTAAACGCACATGATTGAGCGATTTCATTCTCATGATGCGGAAAAATCAGATCCTTCCCTCCCCCATGAATATCGAATGTCGCACCCAAATGCTTCACCGACATGGCCGAACATTCGATGTGCCATCCTGGTCTTCCTTCCCCCCAAGGGCTTTTCCAACCTGGCTCTCCCGGTTTGGCTGATTTCCACAGCGCAAAATCCATGGGATCTTTTTTTCGGTGATCGACTTCAATACGAGCCCCGGCCATCAATTCTTCAAGATTCTTCCCGGATAATTGCCCGTAAGCAACGAATTTCTTCACCTCAAAGTACACATCCCCATCAATTTCATAGGCAAAACCCTTGTGAACCAATCCATCGATCATATCCACGATATCGACAATATGCTCTGTAGCCCGAGGCTCGACATTGGGTGACATGATCCCCAACCGATCCATATCCCGGTAAAAGGCCTGAATGTAAGTCGCAGTGACCTCCGTCCAAGGTATCCCATCTTTTTCGGCCCGGTTGATTATTTTGTCGTCTACGTCTGTGAAATTTCGAACATACTTCACCTTGTAGCCTCGAAACTCTAGATACCGACGAATCGTATCAAACACCAAGGCACTTCGAGCATGACCAAGGTGACAGTCATCATAGACGGTCACCCCGCAGACATACATCGTCACCTGTGGTGGAATCAACGGGACAAAGAGTTCTTTTTGTTTAGTTTTGGTGTTGAATAGTTTGAGAGACATCGAGTTCTTGATTTAAGAAGAAGAGGTATGATTCAGTTTTTTACTTTGATGCCGGACGACCCAAAACCCTAAAATGAGTAGCACCATAAACACAATGGTAAAGATGTTGAAATAGCCCTCAATGACCTCCTTCATCCAGGGTCCGGCCAGTTGGATGGCCCCAGCTACCAGGAAAAATCGTGCTCCACGACTGATAAGGGAGGCCACCATAAAGGTTTTGAAGTCGACATAAAAGGCTCCCGCTCCAATCGTGAATACCTTATACGGTATCGGCGTAAATCCGGCAATCAGAATGGCCCAAGCTTCATACCGTTGAAAGTAATCATGGACCAGATCCATCCGTTCTTGCCCCATGAATTTCTTGACGATGGGTCGTCCTCCGTACAGACCAATGCCATAACCAAGGGCCCCTCCCAATACAGACCCGATCGTGGCTACCGTGGCGTACCAGAGCCCCTGCCCCGGACTTCCCAACGTTAACCCTATCAACAACACATCAGGGGGGATCGGAAAGAAAGACGACTCAGCGAATGCTAAACAAAAAAGGGCGGGAACCCCATAAGGCGATTCCGACCATGACAGCATCCATTCATATAAGTGTTTGGCCCATTCCATGGGGAGAAAACGTGTATCCTCTTCAGCTTGGCAAACCAGAATTTTTGGCTATTTGTTGGTCTTCAACGATCTGGCCCGTGATGGCCGAGGAGAGAGTGTCTTTGCGTTACTCCGGTTCAGAGACCTTTCCCAGCTCTTGAGCGATGTCAACGCTGAATAATCCGTTAAATCGAGGTGTAATGGCGTCACGGAGACTTTGTGTTGAGTCACGGACTCATGGTCCGAGACCTTGGTTCTTCCCCAGGAAACCCGCTCTCCCGCAATCCAGAAATACTGCGTTCCACGGGGGTCCACTTTTTCTACCACAGGGTTTTGATAACGACGTTGACTCAAACTGGTGAATTGAAACCCCTTGATCGTCTCTTTGGCTCCCCCAGGAACATTGACGTTTAAGATCGTCCCTTGAGGGAGTTTCGATTTCAGCATACGCTTCGCGAGCATTTCAGAATAATAGGCCGCACTCTGGTATGAACATTGGGGAATGTCCTCCAAAGACACAGCCATGGAGGGGATCCCATACAGCATACCTTCCAAAGCACCTGAAACCGTCCCGGAGTTGGTCACATCATCTCCTAAATTCCATCCCTTGTTAATGCCCGATACCACTAATTGGGGTGGCCTGGATTTCAGGAGATGGCACAGTGCTAAGGTCACACAATCTGCCGGAGTCCCATTCACGGCAAACCACTGTGGTTTGACCCGTCGAAGCCTGAGAGGTTTATGCAAGGTCATCGCTCGCCCTACTGCATTTTGGGTTTTTTCGGGTGCCACCACCCAAACGTCACCCAAGGAATCCAGGGCCTTGGCTAAGGCCCTAATTCCGGGAGCTTGGATACCGTCATCATTGGTCACGAGTATTCGTTTGGTTTGAATCACAGGTCTGATGTTTGGATGTTACAAGATACAGAAAAGCCCGCCCCAACTCATTGGGGCGGGCTTGGTGTTTGACTCAGCAATCAACAATGAATTTATATGCTTTTCATAAACTCGGCCATGGCTACCGGATCGGAAGCTCCCATAATCGCAGAAGGAGGGACCGTGTTTGACTTTTTGCCGGTCAATCCACATTCCACTTCATCCGTGATCATTTCCACTGGCATGGACATCCCGCCATACACATGTGGCCCGGCCACGATCTTGGCATCGGAGAATCCATAAATCGCCGTGGCGATATCTTTCGCCAACCACCCGACAAAATTAAATTCGGGAACGACGATCAATTTGGCCTTCCTGCACAGTTTCCTCAGCTCATTGGTCGGGAATGGTCGCAATGACCGAATTTTAATCAATCCTGCTTTAATGCCTCTTTCCTTACATTGCCGTACCGCTTCGCGAGATTGCGCCGCAGCACTGCCGGAGGCAATCAGAAGCACATCAGCATCTTCCACATCCTGAGCTTCCAACAAACCGTCCATATAATGATCGATGTATTTTCGTGAACGCTCCACCGCGGCCCAGACTTCCTGCTGCCAGACGCCGTGGATGTTGTAGGCCATAAAGTTAGATTTTTGTACCGGAGCATCCCGTGACAACCGGGCCGGAGGATTCTCGGCATCCAACACCGGAACAGATCCGCGGTAAGGATCCCTTGGGGGGAGCTTGAAGCCTCGATCCTGCATGGCACAGTACCCTCTGGCATGTGTCACAAAGAAGCCATCACAACAGACTCCCACCGGAAGCGTCACATCATTTTTCTCACTGATGATAAAGCCCTTCATGATAAAATCGAACAAATCTTGTTGATTTTCGGCATGGAAGACAATCATGCCACAATTTAACAAGTAAGCAATTTCGATATTATCCGGCTGAATAGCCAATGGGGCATTGACGACACGGCAGGTAAACATGGCGACCGCCGGAAGACGGTGGCCAGGCCATGAGGCAATCGGTTCGATACCTCGCAGGGTTCCCGGACCTGCAGTGGCCGTAAAGGCCCGAACTCCGGCACGGGATGCTCCGGCGATAGCGGACATCACCCCATACTCTTCTTCGCCTCGATAAAACTCCTTCACATACCCTTCCCCGTACAGCACCCCGATTAACTGGAGAGTTTCGCTTTGAGGGGTAATAGGATAGGCGACCGACATATCCACATTTGATCTCCTGACGGCTTCTTTGGCCGCTTCACTTCCCGTGATAAACTCCCGCTCACGAGGTGCCTCAAAAAACATATATTCCGCAGAAACTTCTTTCTGACGTTTGGCTTCCCCATGAGGATCTTTTCTTCCACCGTTCGTCGAAGGTGCCGCAGGAGCACTGGTTATGGGATCGCCCTGGGGATTAGTTTTGACTTGTTCTTCTAGTCCTTCACTCATGGCTGGATCTCCCCTAGTAAGTTAAGATTATGCTTCACGTTGCATATGCTCCGCTTTATGACCATACGCGGCTGCACTTCCATCCGCTGGGTCACCACCCAGCCCGAAATCCAAGGGATTCGTATGGGTCTTGCCCTCATGCACTCGGGACTGCAATCCGGTAAAACGGACGTTTTCTTTATTATCCGGCAATTTAATTCCTAACTCTTCACGTACCCGCTTGAAGACGGCCGCAGCTCTTCTGATCTTTGCCGCATCGGAATCTCTCACGGTAAACATGGCATCTTCGTGCCCCTGTTCAGCACAAATGGCAGACGTCCAACAGTTGGTTCCTGCCCGAATCATTTTCAACGTAAGGTTGGCATAATGACAATGCACCCCGATGAAAATGCAGGCTTCAATCTTGTTCCCCCAAATGGTGAGATTAGGGTGATTCGGGTTGATGACTTCTTCCGGCTCCACCTTTGGATACTTTGGCCGGTAATCTGGCATGGGAATAATCAAGACTTCAGGAATTTGCGCAGCCAACTCCAAGACGGCTTTTGCCTTATCCGCGGCATGATCATTCCAATTCCACAGCACCATGGGGCCAGGAAAAATGGTGGCATTTTTCCTGGTGAACATGGTATGAGCCATGGCCTCCATCGCGATCTCTTCCTCTACCAGATGACCGAATTTGAGGCCCTTTCCCGATTCCGGGGTCAAGACACCAAGTTCGGCCGCTGATGGGGGATGAAAACCTTGTGGCCCAGGAGCCACGATTGCTTCTTCGAGTTCTTTCGTTAATTCCACGTTTGACTCCGATTCAAAATGATGACGAATTCAGCATTCAGACGATCAAAATTATTGCCAGGGGTTAGCCAACACCGCCTTCGTGTTCTTTTCCACGTATGAAATGTTTTGAGTGAGTGCGGCATCCCCGATTTGATCGATCATTTCCATTTTTATGGCATTATGTTTGGCCATGTTATCGCACACCCACACACATTGGGCACACCCCTTACACCGGTCAACTGCCACGTAGGCAGACCCGTACTTTAATCCTTTATCCTTACCGGCTTCGGTATCATATTGGATCGTATTCGCTTCAGGGCAATACTGCGTACACAGCTTACAGCTGGTGGCGGCACAAATTTCCTGGTCTATATTCGCGACTAAATACATCGACGATCTCCTTTCACAAAGTGAACACTACGCGCTAGCTCCTGCAGCGGTTGAATCCGGAACATTGGCCCAGCCATGTTCAACACAATATTCCCATCCGGCTTTGACCACTGCGAGATTTTTCTCGATCAATTCCTGCTTTTTCTTAAACTTTCTCTCGACCACACTGTCTAAGGCCGCGGTCCCACCCGATACGACAAACCCTTTCCCGAGAAAACGATCTTTCACCGCCGTACCCGAGGCCTCTAAATTTGAAAGGCCGGTTATGGCACCGATGGCTCCAACCATCGCCATGTTCGTGGCCAGATCGATTCCCGCCACCTCGAGCGACATTTGCGTCGCAGGCAGGTAATAGATTTTCGCATTCAAACTTTTTAATTCGGCCTCATGATCCGGCTCGAGCTGCATGGGAGTATTGCTATTGATCAAGACCACCCCATCTTGCTTCAACCCATAGTAAAAGGGGTTGGTATAGCTCTTTCCATGAGTAATACACTGAGGATGGAAGACCATCAGGATGTGAGGAAAGGTGATCTCTCCGATCTCATAGATTGGTTCATTGGAAACTCTCACGTAACTTTCTACAGGAGCCATTCGCTTTTCAGACCCATAGAACGGCACGATGGTGCTTTCCCCACCGGCATTGATAACCGCCGTACTGAATATGTGTGAGGCGGTTACCACACCCTGGCCTCCGACGCCTGCCATGCGGATGTTATAACGAATTGCCATAATTAACCTCCCTTAACCTAAGCATAGGTTTGCCTGCTTACTCTGAAACACTCACTGTTTCGTCACAGCCGCTGCCGGCTTTGGCAGGTATTCTTTGTAACCATACAGCCCCGCCAAATGCTCTTTGGCTTCATCCGTGATGTATTCAGAAAATTTATACCGATCGTTCTCAACATCTTTCGCATCTTCCATCACTTTATCGGTCGGGATCGCATATTCGATGTTACAAGAGGTATAGGCCTGGATATAGGTCGGACCAACTTCTCTCGCGATCAACACCGCTTTCTTGATGACACTTTCTACGCGACGAGGATTATTGGGTACCACCGTCGCCACATACGCACAGCCTGCCACTTTGGCCATTCCAACCATATCCATTTTTTCAAATTTTTTCCCTAGCGGAGCCATCTTGAGGACCTGGCCTTTGTTGGTCATTCCACTTTCTTGCCCGCCGGTGTTTCCATAGACCTCATTATCTAACATGATGGTCGTAAATTTTTCTTTTCGGAACCAGGAATGCAACGTTTGGGCAAAACCGATGTCGGCCATTCCTCCATCACCGGCCATCACGACCACATCTTTGGGCCGATCACCAAATCGTAATCGAAGCCCACGAGTCAGCCCACTCGCCACCCCATTTTGATCACCATAGTTCCCGTATACAAACGGTATGGCGGCTTGAGAAATGGCAAGCCGACCACAACCAGCCGTCCCGACGGTGATGGTATCCTCCGGGTTAGGGAACGCAATCATGGCCAACCGGATGAACAGTGTCATAGCACAACCGGCACACATGGGATGTTCCTCCAAAATCTCTTTAAAGGTTCCCACCTGAGACACGGTCGTCTTTTTCCCAAACGGGCCATGCTCCACCATATCGCGATATTCTTTGGGCATAAACTTTCCAAAGCCAGGGGTAAATTTGACATAATCGAGACTCATATGGGGCCTCCTCCTTAGGTTAGATGCAAAAGGTCCTAATTACCATTCGGTCCTAACTAATAAAGCCTGGCCGTTGATTCTTCTCAAACGGAGAATCAGCCAAGGCCACATTTTATCAATTTTCTCAATGCTAATCTAGGCGAAATGCTGCGCCAATTCAACCTCAAAGAAGGCCCAATTTAACTAAAAGAAGACCCATGGCGGAATTCTGCTTCTTAGGTCTTTTGTCCAAATTCGGCCAAAACCGAAGAAAAATGGGAAAGGAAGACGAGCAGCGAGAGGGGTTAGGGAAGGAAAGCGAGATAAGGCCGCCCGGGGATTTGACGCTTAGAGAGAAGCGAGGGCCCTCAGTCCAAAATATAATCGACGGGGTTCACTACCTTATCGTTGACGGCAACTTGATAGTGGAGATGAGGCCCGGTAGAGAATTTCCCTGTACTGCCCACAAGGCCAATTAGATCCCCACGTTGGACTCTATCCCCATATTTCACGAGAATTTTTGATAAATGTCCGTACGTCGTTTCTAAGCCATACCCATGGTCAATACGGATAAACTTTCCCATTCGACCATCGTAGGCAGCCACCACCACTTTCCCCGAGGCCGGAGCAAAAATGGAAGTCCCCTTACGGGCCCCAATATCCAACCCTGCATGGAGCGTTTTTTTGCCGGTGAAGGGAGAAACCCTCGGACCGAATCGTGAGGTGATTGAACCTTTGACAGGCCAGATAGATGGGGTATGAGCCCATTGGTCAGCCTTCTTTTCGGCTACCTTTGACAACTCGGCAAGGATTTTATTTTCAAAGGTAGATTGTTCGTCTAACCAATCCAAACCGGCCTTGATTTCAGAAATTTGTCGGTTCGTATTGTTTATACCTTTTTGGGCTTCGCTTCCGGGTGAGGAAGCACCAACGCCATTCCCTTGAACCCCTTCCATGCCCTCTTCGACGGTATCATACGGAAGCTCTTCCCCCCCTTGCCCCTGCACCACAGGAAGGCCCTGAATTTCACTGGCTTCCAACCCAAACATAGTTTGCAGTTTTCGGTTTAAGGTTTCGAGGGTCAACATTCGCTTTTTCATTCCATCCACCTCGGTGGAGAAATTGCTCGTCTTCGCCCGGGAAATATTCAATTCTTGTTTCACATTTTCCAATTCGCTCAATTGATTCCATTGATACACGTAATGCGTGACCACTCCAACTTGCAGCAAGAGCAACACGCCACCCCAAATGAGGCCATGTTTAATCACAAATTTCGGGATTTTCAACCGCCAGGGATTGGCCCGTGCACCTCGAAAAATGATCACGGTCAACGTATCTTCAGACTCTTTCATGATGCCTCACTTAACGAATAAAAGGGTTGCCACAGCTTGATTTTTCACTCATTCCGTCCAATGAGCCAATGTCAGATTGTTGCAGATTACCGAACCTTGACCACATCTCGAACCCAACTGAGAAAGTCTGTATTCCCCCCTTGAATCGGCAACCCAATGACTTCAGGGACTTCATAACTATGATGGGCTTTTACCGATTCAACAAGCTTCTCAAAAGCACTCTCGACAGTTTTGCCGATTAACAAGTATTCCTGCTCTTCCGTCACCCGACCTTCCCATCGAAAGATCGACCGAATCCCCGGGACGATGTTAACACAGGCAGCCAAACCATCCTCGACAAGTTGGCCGGAGATCTTCCTGGCTTCCTCATCCGACCCCGCTGTCATCAACACCACAATTTCGCCCATAAGAATAAAGGACAAACTGGTAAGATCTCAAGCAAAAAAAATCAACGGATAAGAACCTTAGATATTAAAGGAATTTCCCTGGAATTTACCCGTTGATTATTAACCATTATCGGCTGTTTTTTTTGTTCCTGAAGGGTCACCAGAAGGTTCCTCAAGATAAAATTTCCCTGCACGTAGAAATACTCGATCCTCAAAAATAATTGAATTTCCCAAATTTTTCAGTTACTTGCGTTCACGGAAGAAGCCTTTCAGGGTCTTGCTGGGCTAAATTCACTAAGTCGGCGATCGCCGGCTTCAAGGCTTCCTGAATGGCTTGAGGATAGCTCTCGACGGGAGATACCAAATTATAATACGGACTATCAAATTGTTTCCCCTCGAAATCCATGGTCATGTTCCAGAGTACCCTTTCTGGTTTATCGATAGGGGTCAGGCGGAGATCAAATTGAAGGTCTGTCGTCGTTTCGCTCATAGGAGCCCCAAATAGCCAGAAGACCACCCCAACTGGCCCCAATAAATAGGTATAAAGCCGACGATTCCAATTCGTCGAATGTAAACGCCCACGGAAGGCCACATCCGCCTGATGCTGCCGGTCGTCTTGGGCAAAAATTACGGAGGAGTAGATTCCCGCTTGATTCAGTTCATCGGCGATCGCCCGGGCAAAATCATTCGGAGGATCAAAGTTTACGACATCTACCTTTTCGGGGTTTTCTGCAATTTCAGGACGTTCATATCGGGTATCCCCGTAGGGAACGAGAGGAATGGCGGCCATCCAATACTCTTCTTTGACAGCATTGCCTCGCAAATCCTCCAAAGGAAGGACAATGGCTTTCCCTGGAAGCGGCTCAGTCGCCTGAGCTTCAATGTAAGCACCTGTGGCCTCCGGAGGGTATTGCCAATTTCGATTTCCCAAGCACCCGGAGAGTAGCACCAAACACAGAAGAGGAAAGAGAGAGAACGACAGGTGTTTAAATGGACCCCTCATACAAATGCTCCTTTCATTTTGCAACCAGAGGCCATGACCTACAGGGGATGTGAGAGCCGAATTGAGGAAGCTTTCCAAAGGTCATGATGAACACTGACGGTGTTTGGGGGGAATTGATATTACGAAAAAGGTTCCCAGAATACTAGCCCTCCCTACCTTTTTCGAAAATGCCTTTCCTTCGTTTCAACCTAAACCCTTTTGGGGTACATCTACCAAGAAGATCTGGGAAAGGCAATGCGATTGATTGGGTCACTGAAGTTTTGGGGGAGGAAAACGGATGAGTACCATGCAGATCATCAGAAATATTCCTGCGCCGAAACAGGATTTTATGCCCCTGAAACTTCCTGAGCCGGGGAAAATCCCCCGGCGTTCCCAAGGTATTCTTGAAATTTGGCATAGGTCCTCGCGATAGGAAATTGGGGATAGTCTTGAATGATGGAATCAGGCGGGCAGAAGAAAAAGCCCGCATCAGCTTCCAGCAACATGGAAACATCATTATAAGAATCTCCCCCTGCCAGAACTCGGAAACCTAAATTTTTCAGGGCAAGGACTGCCTGTCGTTTTTGATCGGGTAACCGCAAACGATAATTGGTTAAGTATCCCTTTGCGTCGATCTCCAACGAATGGCAAAAAATCGTGGGGAATTCCAACTGCTTTACCAGCGGACCGGCAAATTCATAGAACGTGTCGGAAAGAATGATCACCTGACATTGCGCCCTCAACCATCGCATAAACTCCGGAACACCCGGGAGGGGCTCGATCGTTTGAATTACCTCCTGAATGTCATGAATGGTAATGTTATGGGCTTGGAGAATCCCCAAACGTTTTTTCATCAGCACGTCATAATCCGCAATATCCCTGGTGGTCAAACGCAATTCATCCAAACCTACCTTGTCCGCCAATCCCAACCAGATTTCGGGGAAAAGCACGCCTTCCATATCTAAACACGTTACAACGGGCTTTGACATGTCTACCTCTTGAATAGCTTCGAGAACGATTAGACTCTCGGACCTGATGTTACAAGATCATAAAAGAATGAATCGAGGCGTCACAACTTTTATTTATCCAAACAGGGGTTGGCGGGCTTCCGTCGAGGGGTCCGGTCCTCAACCTCAAAAGGGTTCAGAACTGTCCAATGAGATCCTGTGGCCGTTCACAATAAAAGTCAGGCTGTAGGGCTTGAATCCGGTCACGATTTCCGTACCCATATCCCACCGCGCAAGCCCTCATACCTAGCGCTTGAGCGGCTCGAACATCATTCGTGCTATCACCGATCATCACGGTTTGTGAAGAGCTCATCTGCACTTTTGCCATCACCCGCTCAAGCATGGCGGGCTCCGGCTTCAATTCCGTTGAATCTTGAGGTCCGACAATCTCCTCGAACAGACTTCGTATCTGCAATCCTTCAACGATCGCCCTCGTATATTCCAGACTTTTATTGGTGACGATGGCTTTTTTTACATCCTTGTAATGATGCAGAACTTCCCAGATCCCTGGATACAGGCGGGTCGTCGCCACACATTCTCGTAAATAGTGGCCGCGGAAGATACCCAAAGCTTCCTCATACTGGCTGACATTATTTTCCCCCACGGAAAGACGGAGCAGTCGTTTAACCCCGTCCCCAACAAAACTGAAAATCTCCTCATGGGTCCGTTGGGGTAAACCCAAGGCCTCCAAAGTCTGATTGACGGCGTTGGCAATATCCACCTTGGAATCGATCAACGTCCCATCAAAATCGAATAATAATAACTCGGCCCGCCACGGATCTTTCACTGAGTCTGTACCTCCTTACTCGTTTTAAGCTGCTTATGCAGAATTTGAAATTGCGTCTTTTTAGCCTCTTCAGGCTCATGCATTTCCGCCCAACGAACAAAATCCATCAGACGTTGCCGCCCCACATGAGGTGGAATTTGCGGGCTCAGAATTTGCCAACGATCATACACGGCTTTGATATGAAACATATGGGTTTCCTGATGAGGATCCCTGAGAAAGGTGACCCGTTCCCAATTCATGACACCCAGCACTTCATACGTCACGGGGATCTTAGCCTCCATTTCATTCACGATGTCCCATTGGAACGTATCTTCATTCACATGAAACTCGGAAATCACGACAACCTGCCCCCAGGCCGGCTCTTCCGACCAGGCTACGAAGGGCCGAATGACCTCCCAAGTCGAAGCCTCGAGCCGAACGCCTTTTTTATCAAGGGAGAGGTATTTTTTGATGATCCGGGTCGGATCTTCGGTAATATGGCTGTTAAAGGCTCCAGAAAATCCCAATCCGACGGGAGAAAGAAAAACCAACATCATCAAGCCGATAATGTTCCGAAAAAAATAGGTCATGCGGGGCACCCTACCACCAGACATACGGTCTTCCTCATCATAACAAACCCTGTACAGTGAAAAAGGAAGGAATAAGCGAGAAGGCTATCCTTTAAACAACACCACGAGGATGATTCCCAGGAGGAGCCAAAGGGGAATGGACAACATCAGACCCCAGGCCAACCCTTGTGCGGTTTTCAGTCGCCCTTTGAGCGTTTGCTTTTCTATGGCTTTTGATATGCGAACTTTGACGTCTTCGAGGTGGAACGGTTTCGTGATGTAATCATCCGCTCCCCGGTTGATCGCCTCGACAGCCGTCCCGATTGAGGGATGTCCGGTGATCATCAAAAAGATCACATCATCATTCTTGGATTCTCTTACCCGGCCCAACAATTCCATCCCGTCCATATTGGGCATGATGAGGTCCGCCATGATCACATCGAAAGCCCCTTGACGGTACAAGGTCAAGGCCTCCTCACCATTTTCGGCGCCCACGACCACATAGCCTAAGGAATTGAGGAATTCAGAAAGAGCCTCACGTACTCCTTTATCATCATCAACGATCAGAATTCGTTCAGCCATTATATTCGACTCGTTTTCCCGGACGGTGACCTACCATACTCCAACAATTATGCCCCAACACGGCATTTGGGAACCTAAGGTCGTCCCTTTCAACCCTTTCTCCAAGAACTAATTCAGAGTGGGTAAGTCTACCACCACGACATCAGACGGAACGTCAAATTGTAAAAGACTCTTCGAAAGCCCAGTGTTGACCTTCACATCTTCAAACACGACATGTGAGACATTTCCACTGACTTCAAACAGGGTAATTTCCTGTATCAGATAAGATTTTGGGAATAATTTCAGGATAATTTTTTTTATCGTGGGACTTTGAGACTCATTCGAATTGGGCACCAATGTGAGACGGGGGGAATTGGAATCCCCTGTGGAATGATCGACGGATTCGGTAATCGTAAATTGCTGGGAGAGCTTTCCTACTCCTTGGAGCAGGGCCAAAGGCCCTTTGGAGGCGGCCATTTGGGTGAGAGTTCCTTTCAAAACCTGTTGATGTGCCGGCACATACATCATCACATCATCTCCGTTGACGAATATCTGCTCTTCCGAGGGTTGCAGGTAATCCCATCGCAACAAACCTGGCTTCTTGATAAACAGCCGGCCAGAAGAGGAGAACCCCGTTTCAAAACCTTCAATGGTGGTTTTTTGAGTAAAGTCCGCCTGGAGATCTGTGGTCTTGGCATACCGGGCATCCACCTTTTCGACGACTCCACTGGCACTGGCCAAAGTCGCCCCTCCGAGAAATCCACCTAAAAAAGCGACCCCATAAAACACAAAAGAAGAAAGATGTACCTTCATCCCCCAATCTCCGCAATCGCCGCTCCACGAACCAATACCTCCCGGCGACCATCCCGTCCGGCAGCACTGACAAGCCCCTCTTCTTCCATTTGCTCGATCATGCGTGCAGCACGGGGATAGCCCACCCGCAATCGTCGTTGAATAAAGGAGGCTGAAGCTTGTCCGGTTCCCATCACTAACTCTCTGGCCCGTTCGTACGTTTCATCCCGATCCTGGTCTTCGGTGACAGGTTCTTGAGCAGACTCCAATGCCCCGGCATCATAGACTGGAGCGGCCTGGGTTTTGACCCATTCCACCACACTTCTCACCTCTTCATCTGAAACATACGGACCGTGCAATCGGACGATTCGCCCGGTACCAGAGGCTAAGAACAGCATATCACCTTTTCCCAGTAAACTTTCAGCACCATTCGAATCCAGGATGGTTCGGGAATCGATTTTTGAGGATACCTGATAGGCAATGCGGGCGGGAAAATTCGCCTTAATGAGGCCTGTGACCACATCCACCGAGGGTCGCTGTGTGGCCAAAATCAGATGAATACCGGAAGCCCTCGCCATTTGAGCCAATCGGGCAATGCGATCTTCAATGTCCTTTGGGGCCACCATCATCAGATCGGCAAATTCATCGATCACCACCACGATATAGGGTAGAGGCACCCGTTCTTCAGGCTCCACATCTAACGAAGGAGCACCCTCCTCAACGTTCAGAGACTGGGCTTTACTGAGTTTCTTCTTTCCTCGTGCTTTGGCACCCGACTCTTGCATTTCTGCGATTTTCTTGTTGTAGGCATCAATGTTCCTTACACCCAATTCAGCCAGCACTTGATACCGACGCTCCATTTCTTGCACCACCCAACCAAGGCCCCTCGCCGCTTCCTTCGGATTAGTGATCACCGGACGAATGAGATGAGGAATCCCATCATAGACTTGTAATTCCAAGACCTTGGGGTCGACTAACAGCAACTTCACTTCATCAGGGTGGGCGGTAAACAAAATGTTGAGGAGCAGGCAATTCAAGCCCACACTTTTCCCTGAACCCGTGGCCCCTGCCACCAGCAAATGGGGCATCGTCCGCAAGTCGGTCACGACCGGACGACCGAAGATGTCTTTTCCTAATGCCAGGGCTAATTTGGATCGGGTTCGAGCAAACACCTCCGACGTCAACATATCTTTGAGCCCTACCGTTTCCCGTTGTGGATTCGGAACCTCAACCCCCACCGTCGACTTGTTGGGTAAAGGAGCGACCACTCGCACCTTTAACGCTTTGAGGGCCATCGCCAAATCATCGGCCAAGTTGACGATACGGGCGACTTTAATCCCCGGACCAGGAGCAAACTCATACATCGTGATGACCGGACCCGGATGCACATCCGTCACGGTGCCCTCAATCCCAAAACTGGCCAAGGTCTGGACAAGCGTTTCAGATTGGGCTTTTAAGACCGAATCTGTTTGATGGGCTGCACGAGCCGCATGGGTATCCAATAGATCCTTAGGGGAAGGCATTTCATAGGAGGTTGAGACCAATTTGGTGGTTATAAAGGATGGATCCGGGCCCTCGATGAGCGGAAGGCTCGGTTCCAACTGAGGACGACCTGATGGACTCTTCTCTTCCTTGAAGGCCTTAGGGGGAATGTCAACTGCCTCAATCTCTAACGTACCAATGCCCCCTCGAGCCGCTAGTTGGCGATTGATTCGGATGGATTTATTCTCTTTGGGAGATGCCTCTCGATTCCACCATTCTGTTTCTTTAACGACTTCCACGACACGTTGGAGTGACCTACTGACAAAGCCAACGATCGCTCGGGTAGACTGGCCGACAGAAATCGGGACTAAAAGGAGAAATCCGATCATACACAACGCCAATAAAATAATGGTGGCACCTGTCACCGCAAAATACGTACCCAACCCTTCCGCTACCCATTCGCCAAGTACTCCCCCTTCAGGAAAGGTGGCGGCGTTGAAGAGCAGACCCGAGGTACGTTCGGAGACTTGCAGATGCAAGAGGGCACTGACCGATAGGATCGTCAATACGGACCCGGTCATACCCCCCACCGTCAGGCTCAAGCGCTCAGCCCAAAGCACCCAAACCCCAAACCCGATAACAATCAAGGGGAGAATATAGGCACCCCCTCCGGTCACCGTGAGTAAAAGGTACGATACTGTGGACCCGATGAGGCCCACGGCATTCTGTGGCACGGCAGAAGAAGCGGGATCCTCGACGAATAAGATGGGATCCATCGGGGAAAAGGTCGCGACACTCAATAGACATAAAATTCCCATCGTCACCAGCAAAATCCCACAAATTTGCGTAGTTAAGGACGACAGGGGCTTACGGGTGGCCTTGGCACCCTTACCCTTAGTACTAGGGAAGATACTCATTTAAAAAATCGTACCATAAGGGTTTCTATTGAGCAAACAACCCTTACGCCTTTTGGGTCACTTCCGGCATTTACGAATGGCAAGCCCCACACGGCCTTACCCAAAAAAAATCGATGAACGGGAACCCATTTTTTGGAACTTCTGGATTAGCTTCTCGGCGAAATCGAAGAAGCTGGACTACGGGAAAAAAGACTGGACTATGCGCTGAAATTCCGAAAGTGAAAGCGTTTCAGCCCGACGACGAAAATCAATCCCGGTTTCTTGCTGAACCCTTTGAAGAAGGCTTTCTTCCCAACCTGCCCCCTTAAACGCATTCAACAAAGTTTTACGCCGATGGCCGAAGGCGGCCCGCACCACCCGTTGAAAATTGATGAACTCCTCCACGCGTTCTGACGAACGAGGAAACAGGTCCAATCGAACAACCCCGGAGTCCACATCAGGCACGGGCCGGAAACATTTTTTGGTGATTTTAAAACCAAATTTCACATCCGAGGCATATTGCGCCATCACCGATAAGACCCCATAATCCTTCGTGTTGGGTTGGGCGGTCAGACGTTGAGCCACTTCCAATTGAACCGTCAAGACCATTCGGGAGATCTGCTGATGAGACTCCAACATTCGAAACAGGAGAGGAGTTGAAATATTATAAGGAAGATTCGCGACGACAACCGTAGACGGCGGTAAGTCATCGAAAGGATACTTGAGGGCATCTTGCAGGCGAATATCGAGGTTGACATGCTTGATCATTTTAGCGCGTAAAAATTCCACCATTCTGCTGTCGACTTCCAAGGCCAACACCTGTTTGGCAGCGTGGCACAACCCCTCAGTCAACGCTCCCCTACCCGGTCCGATTTCACAGACACTGTCGGTGGGCTGAATTTCTGCCAAACTGACAATCTTTCTGAGGACATTCGGGTCGACGAGAAAATGTTGCCCGAGTCGTTTTCTGGCGTGAGGAGGAAGAGATGACATAAATAAAAAAGTGAGGATGGGGAGAGAAGCCTGAGTGGATGAAATGAGAGATGCTAGGGAACAGACAACGGTTAGGGAATCCCATTAGCTTGAATGTCTTTGGCTAATTTTTTGAGATGGCGGCGGCACATATCCACTTCATCCGCTAATTCATCGAACACATCCCCCACAAAGTAACTGGTTTCCAGCCACTCCTTCGTGATGTTGTGAAGATATTCTGGGCTCACGAAAGAAGACAGCCCCTCAATCACCTTTTTTTTCCATTTCGTCACATGATCCTTGCCTTGCACGGCATTCAACGCTTTTTCTGCTTCCGCATGGATCGAAGTGATTTCGTCGAGTTGGCGTTGAATATAGTCCAATAGTTCCGAGGTCTGGTCACTCATAGGGGAACTCCTCTGTTCGATTTCCTTTATTCTATACGGGAAAGGATCACCATTTCAGGAAGGGCGATTGACTTGCCAGGCCTTCCAGCACCTATACCATTCAGGCATGAGGGTCATCAAAAAATTTCATGCCTCTGTCGACCCGATGACCGGCCAAATAGTCCGAAACCTTCATTCGTTTTTTATTCGCTGGCTGAAACTCCAAAAGGTCTAAGATCCCTTGACCCGTCTGCACTCGAATCCCGGTCTTGGACACAGCCAGAACTTCCCCAGGTACCGGGTCGGATGAACCGGACTTCCGAGGGTCCTGCTCTAACACCTCCCCCTTTACACATACCTTCCATATTCCCCAACGCTCACCTTCAAAAAAAGAAAATCCCCCCGGCCAGGGCGATAGCCCCCGAATGCGATCTGCGATGACTGTTGCCGGCTGTGTCCAATCGATGCGCCCATCTTCCTTTTTCAGGATTGGGGCCATCGTGGCCTCTTGATCATTCTGCGGTTGGGCTTCCACCTTTCCCCTACCCCAATCATCCAGAGTGTGCACGAGTAAGGGTCCACCCATTTCGGCTAACCGGGTCCCCAATTCCCCAGCCGTCTCTTCCGGTAAAATGCGAACAGTCCCCTGGCGCAGAATGGCTCCCGTATCCATCCCCTCATCCATTAACATAATCGTGATCCCCGTTTCCTCTTCACCGTTTATGACCGCCCATTGAATCGGCGCCGCCCCGCGATATTTCGGAAGAAGCGATCCATGAACATTCAGACATTTCAGGGGAGGAAGATCCAGGATTTTCTTCGGCAAAATCCGTCCAAAGGCAGCCACGACAATCACATCAGGATTCCAGCTTTGAAGAGTCTCGTACAAGGGCGGGGCTTTCATTTTTTCCGGTTGAACGAGTGGGAGATCATGAGACATGGCCAATTCTTTGATAGGACCCCAAGTCACCTTTTTGCCCCGACCACTCGGACGGTCAGGTTGGCACACGACTCCCACTACCGAAAATTCTGAGTCCAGCAAACACTGCAATGTGGGAACGGCAAAAGCCGGGGTTCCCATAAACACAACCCGCATCAACACACCTCTTTCGGTCAATTCAAAGGTTTTTTTAGGAATAGACGAACCGAATTATATCATGAATCTCTTGGTTCTCTCCCCAATTCTCTCCTTTCATCGCCTCAGTGCTTAGTTCGTTGACTCCCTTTAAAATACTGTGCTAGAAGGCCAACGAGGGATTATTCTCGACATCATCACCTAATCATAAGAAAACGGAACCAGCTACATGGGTGGACATAGTCATTGGTCAACGATTAAACGTCATAAGGGCGCCCAAGATGCGAAACGGGGGAAAATTTTCACCCGGGTGATCCGTGAGATTTCTATCGCGGCCCGAGGCGGTGGAGATCCCGACGGAAATCCGGCTTTACGTCAAGCCATCGCCAAGGCCAAGGAAGTGAATATGCCAGCCGAAACGGTCAAACGGGCTATTCAGCGCGGAACCGGAGAACTCCCAGGACAGCAGTTCGAAGAATTCATGCTGGAGGGTTATGGGCCTGGCGGAGCGGCCTTACTCCTGGAAATCTCCACGGATAAACGAAACCGAACGGTAGCCGAAATTCGCAATATCTTCACGAAGAACAACGGAGCGATGGCTGAAGCCGGGGCGGTAGCCTGGCAGTTTCATAAAAAAGGTCTGTTAGTCATCGAAGACCAACCAGTCACGGAGGAACAATTATTCGACTTGGCCCTGGAATCTGGCGCCGAAGACGTGAAGCAAACCCCCAGCGGGTTTGAAATCATCTCTGAACCGGAAAACTTTGAAGCTGTGAAGGAAGCCCTCCACAAGGCCCAGATCCAAACGAGTCTTTCCGACATCACCTTTCTCGCGCAAAATCACATACAGCTTGAAGGAAAAGATGCAGAGCAGACCCTGAAGCTTATGGATGTGTTGGATGAACATGAAGATGTCGGGAAAGTCCATGCCAATCTGGAAATTTCAGATGAGTTAATGGAAAAAATGGCCTCAGAGGGATAACTACTCCCTCAATTCGTGAGCGCTTCCTCGACATTGCCACAGCCTATATGGAGTTGAACCCTCGTTGTTTACTCCACAATCACATCCTCTCCCCCGTATGGGTTCTGCCAAAACTTCGCCTGAGCCTTCCATAACGTTTTTCCGGCTCTGCCGCCTACTCATGTTTTCCCCGGATTCCCTGACCACCCCGGACCTCCTTCGATGATCGCGACACTTTCCGGAACGCTCGCCATGAAGTCTCCTCAAGAGGTGATCATTAATGTTCACGGGGTGGGCTATCATGTCTCGATCTCCCTCTCGACCTTTTTTGCCTTGCCCAACCTTGAGGATCCTATTCATCTGTTCATCTCTACCCATATACGGAACGACACCATCCAACTTTTTGGGTTCCGGACCACCGAAGAGAAAATGGCGTTTTCCCTCCTGACAGGAATAAGCGGGATCGGACCCAAATTGGCTCTCAGCGGATTATCGGCCTTGTCCATCCCCGACCTATGCACAGCTATTGAATCCGGAGATATCGACAAACTGTCTTCGATCCCGGGTGTGGGAAAAAAATCAGCCAGCAGAATTATTCTGGAGTTAAAGGACAAAACGCATCGGATTCGTGAATCCGATGCGCAGGAACCCTCACAATCCCCGCCACCAACGGGGAATCATTTGGAAGAGGAAGCTTCCTCGGCGTTACTCAACCTTGGATACCGGGCCCAAGAGGTCGGAAAAGCCATCAAGTTCGCGACAACCAAGCTTGGTGAAACCTATGAACTGGAAGATCTCATCCGGACCACGCTCAAAGAATTAGCCAAAGGGTAGGAATCTTTAACCCCTTGTGTTTCGGCAAGAGGGCACAAATTATGGATCGAACCCATTCTGGGTCTGTTAAAGGCTTTTTGAAGGCCAACCTAGCCATCCTCTTTTTCCGACAACTCGTGGAGCGCCGCTGACACTTCCCCCAAACCTTTTTCAGCACTCTCGATTTTCCCCTCTAATAAATCCCCCATTTCTTTAAGCAGATCTGGAAGCTTTTTAATCGATTCTAACTTTTCATCACGCGACGCATCAGACCACGGCTTTACATTTTGTTCTGATGCCTCAAAATCATCGTCTAAACTACTCACTCTATCGACAATAGCGATTCGATATCGGGAACCAACCCGACGGTACTCAAGATACCTGAGAGAATTATCTCCATTGATTTCTTTCCCACGGCTGACTAGGACAGAGCCATTCACTCCAAGACTACATTCTTCAAGAAAGGTTTCAACTTCCCGAATCGTTTGATTGGCTTGATCGGTGAGTTGATTGAGACGTTTTGAAGAGTTACGAAGCTTATTGAGGGATTTGGAGAGAGAATCATCCATGGGTGCTACCCTTTCCGGCCGTCTGGGCCAATTGAGATGTGAGAATCATAGCCCAGCTACGGACCGACATGGTCTAAGGTTCTACCTCAGACACCGACAACTTTATTCAGGCCTTTGTGGGACGTCAATTGAAAATATTTAATGGCGTTCCCATTATTTTTTCTCCAACCCGTCTTTGGACGTGGGGTTGGGTATGACCTGACAGGCACCATTGTCCAAACTCGCTTGCAAAGGGTTATGCCACGGTTTTTCGTCCACCATGTATGTGGTTTCGGTCACAGGTTCGCCATTCTCAAAACGGGTTCGGCTCTTCATTTTTACATCGGCCAGAAAAAACTCCGCATACCGGAAATATTCGGACATCTCCTGCCAGCGAGACGAGGGCCAGACACACACCATGACCAAGCCCCCTGGGATATCCTCCGTGTATTCGCATTCTCCTTCGTGATGCTTCAAGACTTTGGTCGTCGTGGGTTCTCCTGTAAAAGGGTGCATAAAGCTATCGTCGTATGTCGAACATTCCAAGAGGGCATCAGCCAAGGGATCTTGAACCGGACCCGTCCGACATCGTCGTGTCATTTGAGCTTCTTGCTCCACCGACAAGTTGCCAAATCGCTCCTTACAGATCTTCATACCTCCATGCCCCAGGAAGCGCATTTTTCGACAGTTACAATAGGAGACATCAACACGTTCGGAATCTGAAGCTCCCAATAGGGTCTGGGGTTGCTCCCATTCCTCGTCCACAGGGGCCCCAAGCGCTCGAACAAGCATCAATCCCGAACTAACTAAGGAGAAGGACCCGAGGAGAATGATTAAGGCTGGCGGGAAATGACGAGTCCAAAAGTGTAAAAAGCGGTCAGGGTTCACGGTTTATCCTCCTCAGGCCTCAGAGTACGATTAAGCAACTCTGTCTTACAGTCTTAAAAGGTTTCCATCATGAGTCAAGCTTCACGTAATGATCGATTGACAAGGCATTTGATCCCTCTAAGCCGGGTGAGGAGTTCTCTCGCTGGGCTCACCTCACACGATTACTTAAACCTTTTAAGAATGCCGGAAGAATGTAGGCCATGTGCCCAAAAATAGAATAGCCAGAAGACCGAAATCGTTGAGGGGGACTGACTGTAGAGAGTAAGATTGAAGTCGTTTGAAACTCGTTAGAGCGTTTCTCGGATTTTCATTCCCTGATAACCACTCTCCAACACCCGCTTAAAAAATCGTAGAACGTCGGCTAGGTCGAACCAGAAGCCACAGTTAATACATTTGGCGTAAAGTCGACGAGTCACACGCGTGTAGTGGCGCTCGACCAACATGGTACCTTCGCATCTCAGACAAATCATGCTGAACTACTCTCCTACGAAATTTATCGGAGTCGATTTAAAATGACCGCTACACATCCGGCTAAGACTCCTCCACCAAAGATTGTCAGACCCATCGATAAGACCCCTTCCCAAGTCCCGGAAGTGGAAGAACCAAAAAACAGGTCCCGAACACCCCCCTGAACCAACAACACCGCTAACGTCAGGAGAGATCCCATCCCAAACCACCAAGCAAAAGTACGCACGATCTTTCCTCAAGAAAGGGGACAAAAGGTCAACGGGAAGGGCCTTAAATCATATTGATCCTCGGGGCTACACTCTACTGAGGGCCCATTTGGAGTGTCAAGAAAAGCGGGTGAGACCTGGGGCACGCTACGAAGGAGAAACGGGATTTCGCGTCTTCAACCCATGGTGAAGAAAGATGGACACATTACTCGAGGCATTATTCACGACGGCTAACCCCGGTTGTTCACCCCGGCCCGTCGCGATAGACAAGGTCGTGAGTGCAAAGGGGGCATGGGGGGTTGGATAATGTCTGGGTGGGTATTGAAAGGTTCCATCTCCTTTCCCAAACAGGAGTGAAATACTCCCCGACTGAATGTTCACCACAGCCACATCTGATATTTTATCCCCATCAAAATCTTGGGCGACTCCGTGATTCGGCCCGGCATCCCCACCAGAATCTTTTCCCTCCTGAAAGGTTCCATCTCCATTGCCTAAAAACACGGTAATCGTGTTCATTTCCCCGTTGACCACCAAAAGATCCAAAAACCGGTCATTATTGAAATCCGCGAAAGAGACCCCCAAAGGGCGCTTTCCCGTTCGATAGTCGGTGGGAGAGAGAAAGGTCCCGTCTCCGATTCCCAGCCAGATGGAAACCGCATGGCTCATGGGGCCTCCATTACTCACGGCTAAATCCAAGTGTTTGTCCCCATTAAAATCCGCAGTGTTGACCGACGTCGGAGTATCCCCATATTCATACAAGGGGCCTAATCGAAACTTTCCATTTCCCATTCCTAAGAACACCTGGATTTTGTCATTCCTCATCACCACGACCATGTCCGGCAAAAAGTCTTCATTAAAATCTCCGGTCGCGATACTCACGGGGGTGCGTCGGACCACGTATTGAGCCCCTCGAAGAAACGTTCCATTTCCCTGGCCCATAAACACCAGGGCGATGTTTTCGCCTGAACATGCCACCACCAAATCCATGTGCTTATCAAGGTCAAAATCATTAACTGCCACATTCCTGGGCTCCTGACAGGCGGATATAATTTTTTGGTCTTCAAAGCCTCCATCACCGGTACCGAGAAGCAAGGACAAAGAATTGCCTTGGATATTGCTCGTGATGAGGTCGGCAAACCCATCACCGTTAAAATCACTGGCACGAATGGACGTGGGATTTTTGCCTACAGGAAAATCTCTATAGTGATAGATTAAATCTGGAGGCTGATACTCTTCTCCGGCCGGACAGCCATACAGAAACACCATGACCAAACTGAGGAGAAGAAATGTATGAGGAGGAACCACCATAACCCTAGTCTGTGAAGCCCCCCTCTTTCGAACGCTGAAAAGATTTGGGCCGTCTACCGAACATGGAGAGAACTGTTGGGGTTACCAGGCGAGTATACGGGTTTCCCTAATGGTTGTAAAACGAAGAAGGAAGAAGCAGATAAAAGGAAAGGGACCTACTGGCACATTCGACCTATACGCCGTTGCGAATCTGGGCCCCTGGCAGAGCCCCTTGGCATTATGGTATAGAATCGAGCTGAATCATTCGTTCTGTTGAAGGAGGAAAGCATGTCCGGTGAAAAAGAAAAAATTGAGTTAAGTATGTACGGAGTTGCCGAAATTCTTAAATGGTGCATCACACGCAATAATGGCCGTGTCCCTGGTGTCGATACGGAAGTATTCCAAAAACTTCAGGATGCGCTAAAGGAAAAGCCTACCTCTAACGATTATTACACGTTGGATCAATTCTGGAAAAAACGGACAGTGTTTGAATTTACCCCGGAAGAGGTCGCGACAGTAGATCGGTGTCTGTACGATATTCCGAATTTTGACGGAGCCCAATTACCTCAAATTCGCTATAAGTTTTGGCCGAAGGAAACCTGCGAAACCTAACATCGGTTAGGCGTACATGCAGGTCTTTCCTCATCTCCCCGCACAATCCCGCTGCTTTAGAGTACGTGGTCACCACCACTGCCATTCTTGCGTGACCAGAACATGAATGCCCAGGACCAAGTTCGTCGTCGCATGAGCCAAGACGCAAGGCCACAGGCGTCGGGTTTGGTATAACAACCCATTATAGATCGCCCCTGCCATCATTCCTGCCAACCATAAATTATGCTCAAGCCCGAATAGCACCACCGTGGCGGCAAACGACCCTAAAGTAAAGGTCCCAAAAGCGACTTTTTCAAAATCCTGATTGATGATCCATCTGATTAAAAAGGACCGCCAAAACAATTCTTCCATGATTGGCACGACCACAGCCGCACCAAATATCCTCAGGGCTGTTAACCCCCATCCCAGAGCGACACCTTCTTCAAACGGATTATATCCGGTTACCTCTCCTTGCGTAGCCCAATCCCAATCCATCTGAACCCACAGTATATAGACCCCCAAGCCCACACCAAGGGCCAACGCTCCTTCTTGGGCATTGGCCATGGCCGGCGTGGTAAGTTCCTCGTAGGACTTCCAAAAATACACTAAGAGCCCTAACACGACCGAGATTTTTATGGGATATAACCATACTTGCCAGCTGGGGTCTTCGGGTAAAACAGAACTGACGGCAATAAATCCCATGTACGCAGCAAACGGAAGAATGCGTGGCCACATCAGGCATTTCCCTTTCCCAGGTAGAGTGAGATGAAGATAGACAGATCAGCTCCAAGGGAGAAAGGGGACTCTCCCCTCCCTCATTTCCTTTGTATTCGGAAAAAGACAAATACCCCTTAAGGGCAAAAACCCCTGTTACCCTTCGCCTTGAAGCAAATCGAGGGGGGAAAAATCATCAGTCAGGATGGTTCCCGTTTTTAGGCTTACGGGTTCATGAGACTGGAAAAAGACCAATCCCTCGGCAGGAAACTTATCTTGATTCATGGCCCGAACGAGATTATCGAGGTAGGCTGGATTTTGCATCCCTTGAACGGAGGGGCCTCCAAAAAAGATCAGGTTAACCGAACCCTTCTTCGTGTGTAGCCAGTCGGGTCCTGCCACCCCATAGGCTTCAATGTGCTCGAAGACCAGACCCATGGTGGTTCGAATCGCTTCGGCTCGACGAACATTTGCCGGTGCATCAGAAGAAGCAAGATTCACGGCCACGGCTCCCTTTGGAGCAAGATGGCGCTTCAATTCTTCGAAAAATTCCTGAGTCGTGACATGGAAAGGAATGAGGTGTCGGGCAAACACATCTACCCACACCACATCATACTGATGGGAGGTGTTTCGCAAAAACGTGCGGGCATCTTCCACAAATACGTGATGATTCGCCGGGGGAACATACTGAAAATAGCGTTCGGCCGCCTGCACGACGACCGGATCCATTTCCACGACATCGAGTTCTAGCTCGGGCCATTTTTGGGCTAGCCATTTCGCGAGCGACCCTCCCCCATGGCCTAAGATTAACCCCCGCTTGGGTTGCTCGACTAAGGGAAGGACTCCCATCATGACCTGACTGTAAGGCAAGGCCAGGAATGTGGGTTCCACTTTCCACATGACCGCATGAAAGGTATTATTCAAGATGAGGTATCGAAAAAGATCGTTTTCACTGACACGCACTTGTTGATATGGACTATCCTCCTGATGAATGGCGGGAGGAAACACGAGGACCGGATGAAACCCCATCCAGCTCATACCGCCAAGTCCCAGGACTAGCACCGTTTGCAGCCTCTTGGAAAATAAACCCGACCGAAAGGTCCAAATCAACCCGAGAATAAATTGGATCACCCCTAACACAGCGACGAGCGTGGCACTCCCGAGCCAAGTCAACAGATAAAAAGATGTCCCCCAAGTTCCGATGAGACTTCCGATGGTGGAAACCGCGATCATGCTTCCCGTATGTCGCCCCAGATGCCCCATGTCCGCAATAGCCAACCGAAGGAGAGCAGGCAGGACTCCACTCAATCCAAACGCCGGAACGGCGAGAAGAACTCCGGCCGCAAAGCATGGTCCCCAACGAGGGTCCTGGATCCACTGTGACACTTGAAACACCACCGGCTGCCCATACCACGCCAACAAGAGGGTCCAGGCCCCCGATGCGAGAAGAAGCCCTGCTAAGACCTTTTGAGGACTATGACGATCAGCCAGCCAACCTCCGGCCGCATACCCGCTACTCATGGCAGCCAGCACCACTCCAATGAGAGCCCCCCATACAAACAAGGAACTGCCAAAGATAGGGGCCAATAAACGACTCCCTAAAATTTCCAAGGCCATGACCACGGCACCGGTCGTGAAAGCCGTAGCAAAGCACCACCAGCGAGGAACATGCGATTGAACAGATTGAGAACTCATCATGGATTGTTCGGATACGTACGCAAAAGGGAAGTGATGCTAAAGCATGCCTCGGAAGCTGTCAATTCTGAGAGAAGAGAACCTTCAGGACGTCTTCAAAATAAAAAAACATTTTTCAGGTTTCACTAAGACCATCATTCAGGGGAGCCGTCATCTGAAACATCTCGTGATTTTCGGTATCATACCTACTCGAATGACCAACACCTCTTCCACTTCACCGGAACCCCTCTCTCCGCAAGGAGAAGCACCTCAAATTAGCCGGGCGGCAGGCCTCATTGGCGGTGCCACCTTTCTGAGTCGCATCCTCGGTTTTATTCGAGATATTACCCTAGCCAGTTTATTCGGGGCCAATGCATCCGCGGACGCATTCTATATCGCATATCGAATCCCCAATCTACTTCGTGAACTCTTCGCGGAGGGGTCGATGTCGGCAGCCTTTATTCCGGTCTTCACGGAATATCTCTCAACCAAATCCCGAGAAGACACCTGGAAGTTAGCGAGTGCAGCATTTACGACCCTCTTGACCTTGGTCACACTCGTCACTCTGATGGGCATCGCGGCAGCCCCGGGAATCGTCTGGCTTCTGGCCCCTGGCCTCCATGACCATTCCGCCCAACTCGCCACCACGACACTGCTTACCCAGATCATGTTTCCGTATCTGCTCTTCGTCAGTCTTGCCGCACTGGCAATGGGGATCCTCAATTCTTTTCGGGCCTTTGCCATCCCGGCTTTGGCCCCGGTCTTTTTTAACCTATGCGTCATCTCCTTTGCTGTCGGAGTGTCACCATTTTTTGAGCGAGGAATTCTGGCAGTGGCGATCGGAATCGTGGTCGGAGGCCTTTCACAGTTCCTGATGCAACTGCCCGGACTCAAGAAAAACGGGGTTGGCCTCTCGTGGAACTTTCAACCCGGTCATCCCGGAGTCAGGAAAATGGGACGGCTTTTGGTTCCTTCTTTGCTGGGATTGGCCGTGACCCAAGTCAATCTCACGATCAGCACGATCCTGGCTTCCTATTTTCAGGGGGGGCCCACTTACCTCTTTTACGGGATGCGACTCATTCAATTTCCCCTGGGAATCTTCAGTGTCGCCATGGCCACCGCTCTCTTGCCTGCCTTATCAACCCAAGCCGCCCGAGGAGCCATGACGGAACTCAAGAAAACCCTAAACTTCGGACTGCGGATGATTTTGTTTATAATCCTTCCTTCCATGGCAGGCTTGATGATCTTGAGAATTCCCATCATTCATGTCTTTTTTGAACATGGGGCCTTCACCTCCTCAGATACGCTTGGCACCGCTTCAGCCTTATTGGGGTTTTCCGTCGGACTCTGGGCGTTTGCCTGTTATCGGATCATGGCCACAGCCTTTTATTCTCTTCAGGATACACGGACGCCCGCGATCGTCGCCATTATCGTGGTCGGGATCAATATTGGATTAGCCCTTTGGCTCATGAAGCCCCTCCAACATATGGGATTAGCCTTAGCAGCAGGATCAGCTGCCATTTTCCATGCCTTGATTCTGGTCACCATTTTAGAAGTCCGTTACCAAGGTTTACATTGGAAGGCATTAGGATCCTGCCTCCTGCGAACAGGTCTGTCTCTCCTACCCCTCATCGCGATTTCCGGATGGATTTCCGAATTTCCCCTATGGCATGAAGGAGGTCGAATGGCAGAGAAAGTGAGTTGGCTTGGCTTTGCCATCGTAGGAAGTGCGATGGGTTATTTCGCCACTCACTACCTGTTGAAGTCCGAGGAACTCTTTCATTTGACCGCGACCTTTCATGAAAAGCTCAAAGGACGCCCTGCCTCCTAATCCAGAGTGAAACACGTTGCCCGTATGGAGGAAGTTTCGGTTCTAGCATGATCGCGGTCATCCAACGAGTCTCTCAAGCTTCCATAACGGTAGAGAAGACATTGGTCAGCCAAATCGGTCAAGGCCTTCTGGTGCTCGTTGGAGTCGAGAAGGATGACACCGATCAAGACACTGCGTTCATGGTCAATAAAATTCCGACTCTTCGGATTTTTTCCGACGATCGGGGTAAAATGAATCGTTCTATTCAGGATTGTGGAGGAGAGTTGCTCATGGTGTCCCAATTTACTCTCTTGGCCAACACGGCCAGAGGACGTCGCCCAAGCTTTGAACATGCGGCACCTCCCAAGGAGGCCCAGGTTCTTTTTCAAAACCTCTGTGAACAATTGGCTGAAACAGGATTAACGGTGAAAGAAGGTGTTTTTGGTGCACATATGGGAGTATTATTGGAAAATGATGGTCCGGTGACGTTGATTCTCCATAGCCGAGAACTCCAGAGAGGAAAAAAAGATTAAGGGCCTCCGGGGAGGGACCGATAGTAATGAACAGAGCAAAAGCCCCCCTGACGCAAGGATCATGGCCGGAAAGGGAAATAGGATGGCAATCCCAGTCCCCGATCGACATCCATTGCGGCAATTGTTTGGCCGCATAACCGAACGGAATTTTGCTGAAGCTCTCGGTTGGCCCGACTTCCAAGTCACCGAATATGTCTCAAATCTTCTTCTGGAATTCATCCACGTCGACCGCTTATCTCAGATCACCAACCACGAGGGGGAACCAGTCGAGACCGTGGTAGAGTTACTCTATGAAGCCGAAACCCACAGTCAGCAATCACAGGTTGAAAAGGAAAAAGAGATTCATCGTCACATTGGAGACCTCACTCTTTTTCTGGCTGGCCTGTTTCCCGAATATTGTCATCGCATTAAATGTTCGAATTTGATCCATCACAAAGACTTTCTCGTGGATTATGTCAAAGCCGGTAAACGGTCTTATGGAATTGTCGCCAGCTACCAGGATCTGGAGGATAAAAATCCTCCTTCCCTGTTTCAAAATCTTTCCACCAATTTCGAACTCTGTGTGGCCGGATTAGGCTTTGTTCGCCTCGATTTAGATCGCTTTCAGGATTCAGGACCAAACCAGGGAGCCAGTACACTTTTTCATTGAGCACAGAAGACATTTAGAACCTGTTAAGCCCCCTCCCTTACGGGTCTGGACTGAATACCCCCTGGGACAATCCGACTTTTTCCTTCCCAGCCCTTCAGATGGCCAATAAATGGCCGAAACTATACTTACATGCTCATTCCCTCTCTCAAGTTTGTCTCCTAACTCATAGGTAGACTGTTCGCACAACGATTCATGGGAGCGTTTTCATTGCGATTCCTAGAATTTGCCACTTTAAGGATATTGGCATGAACCCGGAAATAATCAAAAAGCTTCAGTCCTGCCCGAGCCTTCCCAGCCCGCCCACTATCGCGATACAAATTATTAATCTGGTCAATCAACCAGAGATCGAGGTCAAAGATTTCACAAAATTATTAAATTGTGACCCTGCCTTGGCGAGCAAAATATTACGAATCGCCAATTCAGGCCTGTATGCCTACCCTAGGAAAGTTGAGAGCCTACAACAAGCCATTATGGTATTGGGCTTAAATGCAACCGTGACTCTCGCGCTCTCGTTCTCTCTCGTTCGGTCCCTGAAAACGACGAAAGGCACCGGCTTGGATTATAAACTCTACTGGAAACGCGCACTGCTTTCCGGGACCGTTGCACGAGCGGTTGGGGCTACCTGTGAGTTGCATGAGATTGAAGAGCTATACTTGGCCAGCCTGCTCCAAGACCTCGGAATGCTGGGTCTGGATCTGGCCTATCCTGAACTCTATACCTCGTTTGAATACAACCAAGCCTGCCACGACCTCATGCTTCAACACGAATGGGGAGCATTGGAGATCAATCATGGCGCGATAGGCAGTTGGCTCCTGACCCAATGGAACTTTCCCGATCGTTTACGAATGGCCGTCGCGGGTTCGGATGACCTTTCTCGAATTCCCGAATCAGATGAACGGGCAAAGTTTGTCTATTGCGTTTCTTTAGCGGGAAAAATCGCCGAAATTTTCCTCAGAAAATCTCAAGACGATCACTTCCAGAAAGTCAAAGAAGAAGGTGCCAAACTGTTGAATCTCTCCCCGGAAGCCCTCATGGACATCCTGGAGACCACACGAAAGTTTCTGCCAGAAACCGAACAAATTTTTGAGATGGACCTGCAAACCTGGTCGGACCCACAGAGCATCCTTGATCATGCTCGGGATGCTTTAATGGTCCGAAGTCTTCAAACTCTGCAACAAGTAGAAGAACTCAAGAATGATAATGCGAAAATTGAGGCACAATTCACGAGTTTAGAGGAAATTCACCGGTATGATCCTCTCACGGGTGCCATTACCAGAGCCTACCTTGATAAAGCTCTCGAGGACTCTTTTAGGCATGCGATAGAACATGAGGAATGCCTGACGCTCATTTTTGGTGACTTGGACAAATTCAAATCTGTCAACGATACATACGGACATCAAGTCGGCGACCATATCCTTCAGGCCACAGCCCGAATCCTCCTCTCGAAACTGCGAACGACTGATACCGTCGGGAGGTATGGAGGAGAAGAATTTGTGCTCATACTCCCGAAAGCTCCCCCTGAAGCAGCTGAAATGGTCTGCCAACGGATCGTCGCGGGATTTCAAGAAACTTCACATGAGGTAGGGTCCGGACAGCAGATTACGGTGACCATCTCCCTTGGCTATGCAACCCTTGCCCCGGATAACCCCTATTCCAACGTCCAAGAATTGCTCAAGGATGCCGATGAAGCCGTGTACTACTCAAAAACGCATGGAGGCAATCAATCCACCTTCGCCTCGAACATGAAGGTCAACCAACCGGCTTGATTCAGAGGTCTTCCCACCCATATGTTCTGACCCCATCAGATATGCCATAATGATGGTATGTCACCTGATCCCAGCAGGCATGCTCCCATTTTTCATCTCTCCATTCCCGTAAAAGATATTGAGTCCACGAGGGAGTTCTACGTCAACGGATTAGGATGTGGCGTCGGCCGCCAATCAAAGGTGGCTATCACCTTGGAATGGCAGGGCCATCAGATTGTGGCTCATGTCACGGATGACCTAGGCCCCAAACAATCCAGTATTTATCCTCGACATTTTGGCTTAGTCTGCCATTCGGAAGAGGAATGGACCAATTGGAAAGATCTTGCCTTAAAGCATCATCTCCCTTTTTTCCGGGAACCTCGACAACGATTTCCGGGGACCCCCCTGGAGCACCTCACATTTTTCCTGGAGGATCCGTCCCACAATCTCCTGGAATTTAAATTCTACTCCAACCCTGAGGCTATTTTTGGGGAACAGGCTCATTCCCAAATCGGAGATGAACACGAACGCACCGCTTAAGAGCCCACCTGCCCGCACACCTCGACTTTCTCTCCTCCTCACGAGAGGGAATCGTTCTCACTTCAAAGCTTCGACCACCTCTTCGAAATGTCCCGTGACCTTCACTTTCGGAAAAATATGGGTAATGATTCCTTTTTCATCGAGTAAAACCGTGGTCCGCTCAATTCCCATAAATTTTCTCCCATACAGTGATTTTTCCTTCCACACCCCATACGCTTGGAGCATAGTTTTGGATTCATCGCTTAATAGTGGATATTTAAACTGAAACTTTTCAGAGAATTTTTGGTGTGACGAGACAGAATCGCCGCTCACCCCGTAGATGACAGCTCCTCGCCTCCGTATCTGTTGAAGACCATCGTTGAACGCACAGGCTTCCTGAGTACACCCTGGTGTATTATCCTTGGGGTAAAAAAATAAGACCACTTTCTTGCCCTTAAGGCTCGATGACTTCACGATGGTTCCCTTGTCATCGGGAAGGGCAAAGCTGGGTGCCCGCATCCCAATTTCCAGGGAAGACCCGGTTCCCTTCCCCTTGGGACCTTTGGGTTGCGTAGATTTCGAAGGAGCCTTTTTCTTGGCCGATGCGGAAGCCTTTGTCCTCGCTTTGCTTGATGCCATGCCATCCTCCAATTTTAATTTTGTGGAATATTCAAAGGTTCTGTCCAAGAAGCCTCAATCCATACCGTTGTACCAAACCTCATGGGGGTTTGGGAAAACCCCCTAGGTCACTCCTTTTAACCCACAAGCCCTGACGGATGAAAGCTAAGAAAAAACTGACTTCCCCGGAGGAAAGCCTCACACACCACTCTTTTTCTTTTCGTAAATATTCAAAAAACGGGTATGGAATCCTGAACGTGTTGAGAAAAAGAAGTTCGATTCCTCTTCCCAAACACTCTGAGACTTGCGTACGTCGTTCTCCAAACTAGGGGGAAGAGGGGACAAGGATAGAAAGAACCGGTGAGAATTATTTGAGGGGGGCCTGAGAAGGGTCAGAGGGCGGAACGAGTGACGTATATTTTTGTAAACGAGCTTCTATGGCCTTTATCTCTGCATCCCGTTTAGCAATCTCTACCGATAACAAATTATTTTCTACCTCAACATTTTGCAATTCATTCTGAAGGCTTTGCATCTCCGGGTGAATTTGGTTGAGCTTTTCTTTCGTCACATGGAGTTCCTTGCTGAGTTTGTCTTTTGTGGTTTGAAGCTCTTTCCCAAGCTTATCTTTCGTGTCCTGCAACTCTTTTCCCAGGCGATCTTTGGTCTCTTGCAGTTCCTTATCAAATTTGTCGTTGGCTTCCTGCAATTCAATACTCAACCGACTCTCCACCTCTTTCACGCGTCCTTCGGCTTTGCTTTTGGAGTCCTTAACGGAAGCGATTTCCTCTTCCTTGCTTTTAAGGCGAAATTCTAACGTGGTTTTTTCCTCACGTAGATTTTCAATGATTTTGAGGACTTCGTCGAGAAGATCTCCAACCTCTTTGTGTTCAGTCATAGTCCACTCTCAGCTAAAATAAGTGAATTGAACATACTACTGCAGTTCTATACGTAGGGTATCGGTCGGTTCTTCGCAAAAATAAAGCAAAATGCGCCCTTATTCTCCAAAACCTTCATTTCTTGTATCTCCCCCTTATTTCCTCTTCTTCGTTGCCCCCTTACACCACTTGACAAACCTTGACCCTCTCTGTTTAATTTCTATTATTCCTATCGTTATAGTATGAATTAAAAATGAATCGATTTCCGATTAAAGTCACGTATGGAATCATGGCAACCCTGGAACTTGCCCGACAGGACCGTTCCATCCCCCTACAAGCCAAAATAATCGCGAAAAAACAGCAAATTCCCTCAAGGTTCATTGAGCAAATTCTTCAACGATTGAAACATGCGGGGCTTGTTCGAAGCCTACGTGGGGCTTATGGCGGGTATACCCTTGCGCTGGCCCCTGACCAGATTTCTATGGCCCAATTGGTGAAGGCCATGAATGGGGCAGACCCCCCTTTGAAGGAATCAAATGGAGTATCCGAGCGAAAAATCAATGGCGACCAGGTATCCCACGCCCTCCTCTCGACTATTTGGCAACAGGTCGAAGAAGCGGAACAGAATGTATTGCGAGACATTTCTGTCCAATCGCTATTGGACCACTATGAAAAACTCGAAACCGAGCGGGGCTTGATGTATCATATTTAGTTTCGACCCCCCAGGGGGTCTTTAAACGACAGGGTAAGGACCATCAAGATGAAAGATTGCGATATCCAAAGAACCATCTCAGCACATGCATGGCCTGCTAGGGCAAATGGAGGATTATCATGAGCACGTCACCAGTTACCGCGAGGCCTCCCATCCACACGATCCCTATACCTCCGGAAATCATCGAGGAGATAGAAACGTTCGAGGATGAAGTCGCTCGTCTTGAATCCGGAGATACTCCTGTCGAGGTTTTCAAACCTTTTCGTCTTCAATTTGGGATTTATGGCCAGCGCCAACCCGATGTTCAAATGGTTCGTATCAAGATTCCCTTCGGGGGATTGACCGCTAACCAGATCCGGCAGATCGCTGACATTGCCGATACCTATGCCACCGGCGTTGGGCACGTCACCACCCGACAAGATATTCAATTACATTTCGTTCCCCTCCCCCAGGTCGGGACGGTCATGCGCAAACTCGCAGAAGTGGGACTCACCACGCGGGAAGCCTGTGCCAACACCGTTCGCAACGTCACGGCCTGTGCCCTGGCCGGTGTCTGCCCCGGAGAAGTGTTCGATGTGACTCCCTATGCGAAGACCGTGGCCTATCACCTGTTGCGCAATCCCCTGAATCAAAGTCTTCCCCGAAAGTTTAAGATTGCCTTTTCAGGCTGCAAGCATGATTGTGCCTTGACACCAATCCATGACGTCGGCCTTCTGGCGACGAAGAACGAGGCCGGGACGATCGGCTTCAAAATGGTGGTTGGGGGAGGCCTAGGATCTACCCCACGGATTGCCAAAACACTCAAGGAATTTGTCCCGATGGAAGAACTGATTCCTTCCATTGAAGCCCTCTTAAAAGTCTTCGATAACCTTGGAAACCGAAAAAACCGGAGTAAGGCACGCATGAAATTCGTCCTGGATAAATTGGGCTTTGACGAATTTTCCAGGAGGTGGAAAGAGGCTTATGAAGCGATGCTTCAATCAGGAACGACGAAGCTCGGGCTGATTCCTTCTCCTTACCCGGACGATCCTCCTTTGATCATGCCCAGCAAAGCAGGGAATGGGACCAACGGCCAGGGGAACGGCTCATCTTCCTCAAACGGATCCCCAACTAACGGATCCGGAGGAGCTTCTGAGACTTTTGCGAGTTGGCGAAGGACCAATGTCGTGGCTCAGCGACAGTCCGGTTTCAATGCGGCGGCGATCCGACTCCCTTCTGGCGATCTCACCTCGGATCAAATGTATGCCCTCGCGGATCTTTCCGAACGCTATGCCAACGGAAACTTACGAACCACGATTAACCAAAACCTCATGGTTCGCTGGATTCCCGATTTACACCTGGAAAAGTTATACGAGGAGCTCATGCCCCATGGGTTAGGAGACCCTGGAGCCGAAGGGGTAGAAGACATCGTGGCCTGTCCAGGAACGGATACCTGTGGATTAGGTATTACCTCTTCCAAAGGCGTTGCACGTGCCCTGGCAGAAGTCTTCCCCGCCGGCAAAACCCCTGATGATCTCAAAGGAGTGAATGTCAAAGTCAGTGGATGCCACAACTCGTGTGCTCAGCACCACATCGCCACCATCGGCTTACATGGTGTGGGGAAACGAATTGGGGATCACGTCGCCCCAGTGTACGAACTGCACTTAGGAGGACAGGTCAACGGCACCGCAAAGATTGCCCAATTGATCGTGAAGATTCCGGCAAAAAATGTCCCGGGAGCGGTTCAACACCTGCTGGATTACTATCGTCAGAATCGAAAGGGCAGCGAGTCACTTCCAGCCTTTATCGATCGAACGGGAAAACCGACGCTCAAAGATGAATTAATCCCTTACACCATACTTCCGACCTTTCAGGACAACCCCGAATATTATTTTGATTGGGAAGGAGACGAAGAATTTTCCGTCGAAGACCTAGGGCCGGGAGAATGTGCGGGTGGCGCCTTAGAGATGATCGATAATCGCATTTTGGAAGCGGAGCAGGAGCTCTACCAATCACGACTCCTGGCCGGGAAGCATCAATTCGCGATCGCCATCAATAAAGCCTATCGAGCTGTCGTTGCCGGAGCGAAGGCCATTTTGGTGACCGAAGGTCTTGATCCCAATACCGATGCCGATACTTTGGCGGAATTCGACAAGCTGATTCGGGCTAAAAATCTCCTCCCTGAACAGTATCACGATGTGGAATCCAAGTTTGGCGACCTCGGAACCAAAGACGCGTCGGCCGAGTTCACTCAGAACAAAATCGCCTTCACCAAAGGGTTCATCGATATCTGCCGGCAAGTGACGGAGCAAATCGGTCAAGACCTCAAGCTGACACCCGTAGAACTCGGAGAAGAGACCCAAGAAACCTCGGATGAAGGCCCAAGTGATCCGATTCCAACCAGGGAAGAGGCACCCGTGTATGACCTAAGAGGGGTCGCTTGCCCGATGAACTATGTCAAGACCAAATTGAAGTTGGAAATGATGGATGAGGGTGAGCAGTTGGAAGTGTGGCTCGATGCCGGGGACCCCATCCGTAACGTTCCGATGAGCCTCCGCAACGATGGCCATAAAGTGCTCAAGGAGGAACCGTTCGACTCGGAAGAACTCCACTTTAAAGTCCTTGTCGAAAAGGTTGAAGACTAAGCACCATGAATGTTTCTACTGACACTAAGCCATCTCCGGAGGAGATCAGTTCGCTGAATCAATCCTTGGAAGGCCTGGACCCTCAAGAGATTGTTCGCGCAGCGGTAGAACATTATGGGGAAAAGCTGATTCTGGCCTGTAGTTTTGGAGCAGAAGACGTGGCCCTGGCCGATATGTTGTTCAAGGTCAATCCGCAATCGGTGTTGTTCTATCTCGATACAGATTTTTTATTCCCGGAAACCCATGACGTTCGAGACCGCTTAATCAGCCTCTATAAGCTGAAGGAAACTCAAGTCCTTCAAATCAAATCCGCACTCAGTCCGACAGCACAAGCCGAGCAGTTCGGAGAAGGACTTTGGTTACGACAACCGGACAAGTGTTGTGAGCTTCGAAAGGTAGAACCGTTGACTCGCGTCTTGAAGGGATATGCTGCCTGGATCACAGGAATCAGGCGGGATCAATCACCCACTCGTGCACAAGCCGGCACCGTCGAATGGGACGCCAAATTTCACTTAGTGAAGTTCAACCCACTGGCCCGATGGTCTTGGGAGCAGGTGTGGGAATATATCAAGACGAACAACGTGCCCTACAACACACTCCATGACCAACATTACCCGAGCATTGGCTGTACCCACTGTACCGCCCCAGTGATGCCAGGAGAAGACCCCCGGTCAGGACGATGGAAGGCATCCACGAAAACCGAATGCGGGCTGCACCGGTAGGCTTGGAAGGACGCGTTCGACACTTTATCGATCACACATCTGAACCCGCAATCAAAAAGGAGAGTAGGAGACCCGTTGTGAAGAAAATCGCTGTGATTGTGACCCGAGGCGGGTTTAATAATCTCCTGCAGGCATGCGAGTGGATTGCCATCGCCGGGAATCAAGGCCTGGAAGTCAGTGGTTACTTTCGGGATGAAGCAGCCGGACGGTTGACTAAGGAAAAAATCAAGGAAATGACGATGTCTCTGGAATACAGAGGTCGAGAAGCGTTTGTACGCGATCTCCTGCGTGAGGAGGGCAAAGCCAGCCTACCCGATCTTCTTCAACAGGCCAAAGCCAATGGCAACGTGAAATTAGCCGTCTGTAAAGACTCACTTCGCTATTTCGACCTCCGGGTGGAAGACCTGATTGCCGAGTTGGATGAAGTCCAAACCGCGGAAGCTTTCTGGAAGGAAGCTGTGCTTCCTGCAGATCAGGTACTCACGTTTTAATCGTTTGAAGACCCCAGACCATGGATACTTTCATCGCTAAGATCGGAAAGGGCCTCAAAGGCGCCAAAGACCTCACCTGGGAGGAGTCGAAGGATGCCCTTCGCGCCATTCTGGAACGTCAGGCCACCGAAAGCCAAACGGGGGCGTTTCTGATGGCCATGCGGATTAAGACGGAATCGATCACGGAATTGGCTGCATTCACGGCCATAACCCGTACCTATGTCCCACCGCTTTCAAGCCCCCTCAATACACCGTTCGTGGACCTTCCTCTGTATGGAGAAAAACATAACACCATTCATGGCATCATCGCGGCATCCTTGGTGGCTTCTTCCGTTGGGGCTGGGATATTTATGCATGGCGTGGAAATACCGAACCTATCTTACGATTTCCCGAGCGTTCTTCGTCTTTTACGATTACCGATCACACAATCCATCGATGATACGAATGCCCAACTATCCCAAAGACCTTGGGTCTACATGGATATGGGGACTTACCATGCTCCCCTCACTCGATTGTTGGATTTGCGACAAGAATTCGGTCTGCAAAACCTCGCCCATCAGGTAGCGCGCTTATTGAACCCCGCTCGATTATCCTCGCAAGTGATCGGGATTGCCCATCCTCCCTACCTCAACAAAATGGTCGAAGCCTTGGATATGTTAGGGACCCAAAGAGCGCTGATTATCCAGGGAGTCGAGGGATATCCAGAACTTTCCATCGCAGCCCCCGCTCCGGCAAGGGAACGACGCGATGGTCATGTCTCTCCAATCACGTTTCGGCCTGAGGACATCGGCTTACGAGTTGGCCCGTTCCAAGCCATGAGTAAAAAGGTCGGTCCTGAAGGAACCTCGAGTCCGGAACACGAAGCCCACATGCTTACCCAAATATTACACAACCACCAACGGGGGGACCAACGAGCCTGGGTGATCCAGAATGCTGCCTTATACATCTATGCGGCAGGATTGGCCCCGTCTTGGGTCCAGGCAGCTCCATTGGCCCAAGAAGCTTTGGATTCGGGACAAGCCAGTGCCTTCTTGCAGTCACTGACCAAATCATCGCCCACGCTTCCTTCGTCATCTGAACCCCCTCAACAAGAACCGGTGCCAGCATGAACCATTTACGACAACTTGAAGATCAAAGTGTATTTATCCTCCGGGAAGCTTACAAAAACTTCGACAACCTGGGCATGCTCTGGTCCATGGGAAAAGATTCTACCGTTTTATTGTGGCTGGCCCGAAAAGCCTTCTTCGGACATGTTCCCTTTCCTCTTCTCCACGTCGATACCAGCTATAAAATCCCTGAAATGATCCAATACCGTGACCGGCTCGCACGAGAATGGCGACTGAATCTGGTGGTGGGACAGAATAAAAAGGCCCTGGCTGAAGGCATGAATCACGAAAAAGGGCGCATCGAATGTTGTACCGCATTAAAAACAGAAGGGCTCAAGCTCTTGCTGGAAGAAGGAGGGTACACGGGAATAATCCTGGGGGTCAGGTCCGACGAGGACAGTACCCGTGCCAAGGAACGATATTTTTCTCCACGCGACAAGAACAACGACTGGGACTTCCGCGACCAGCCTCCAGAACTCTGGGATCAGTATAAAATATCCTTCCCCCCAGGCACTCACATCAGGATCCACCCGCTGTTGGACTGGACGGAAATCAATATCTGGGAATACATTCAGCTGGAGAACATCCCATTTTTGGACAACCTGTATTTAGATCAAGGATGCGGCAAACGTTATCGCAGCTTGGGATGCGAGCCCTGCACGTTCCCAATCGACTCGACGGCAAAGACCGTCGAGGAGGTCATCATTGAACTTAAGAACAGCAAAGTCGCCGAACGGGCGGGTCGCGCTCAGGATGCCGGGCGTGGCATGGAGCAATTACGCAAAGACGGGTATATGTAACAATGACGACAGAGACGACCATCAAAGAACGCATGAATATCGTGATCGTGGGTCATGTCGATCACGGGAAATCGACACTCCTCGGCCGCTTGTATGCCGATACCGGCACCCTACCGATCGGCAAAATCGAAAAAATACAGGCTATCTGTCAGCAGCAGGGAAAGGAATTCGAGTATGCGTTTCTGTTCGATGCCTTTTTAGAAGAACAACAACAAGGCATCACCATCGACACGGCACGGACCTTTTTCACCTGGGGTGATCGCCAATACATCATCATCGATGCTCCCGGCCACAAAGAATTCCTCAAAAACATGGTCTCCGGGGCGGCGCGTGCGGAAGCCGCACTTCTGGTCATCGATGCGTTGGAAGGGGTGCGAGATCAATCCAAGCGCCATGGGTTACTCCTTTCGATGTTAGGGGTGAAGCAGGTCACGGTCGTCGTCAATAAAATGGATTTGGTGGGTTACCGGGAAGACACGTTTCAAGCCATTGAGAAGGAATACCGAGAATTTCTCGGCCAACTCAATGTCATTCCACAATTCGTCATCCCGGCGAGCGCCAAGCTGGGGGTCAACATTACCAAGGGTGGACCGGAAACAGCATGGTACACCGGGCCCTCGGTCTTGGATTCTCTGTCTCACTTTCATCTCGAAACAGTCGAAACGGAAAAGCCACTTCGTCTTCCCCTCCAGGACGTCTACAAATTCGATGCACGGCGAATCTTGGTGGGCCGCATTACGGCTGGCAAGCTCAAAATCGGAGATCGTTTGGTATTTTCTCCTTCTAATAAGTCCGCGAACGTGCAATCCATCGAAGCCTTTAATGTAGACCCTCCACCCACCCACGCCGAGGCGGGACAATCCGTGGGCATCACGCTGGATGAACAGATTTTTGTGGAACGAGGCCACATTGGGACCCATGAAGACGGTCGTCCATTGGTGTCGACTCAAATCCGCGCCAACCTGTTTTGGCTCGGGAATCGTCCCCTTGAAACACGCAGACTGTATATTTTGCGATTGGCGACCCGTGAAGTCCCCTGCGAAATTACGACCATCCATCGCATCGTGGATGCGAATAATTTAGATGATCGTCAAACACAAACGACCGTTCAACGGAACGAAGTCGCGGACATCACACTCAGGACCAAATCTCCCTTAGCCTTTGACCTCTACGGTCAATTTGAAACGACCGGAAGGTTTGTCTTGGTCGACAATTATGATGTGGCCGGGGGAGGCATCATCACCCAGCTGGTCCAGGATGACCAAGAGGACTTTCGAACCGAGGCAAGGGAACGCGACTCTGCATGGGTACAGGGTGATGTCGGAGCTGAGGAGCGGGCGAAGCATTACGGGCATCGAGCCGCCGTGGTCTTACTCACGGGTCCGGATTCAACCGCAAAAGGGTTCCTCGCCAGAAAACTCGAAACCGTATTGGTGGCCGAAGGCCGCCATGCCTACCTTCTTTCTCCTGAAAATCTCCAACGCGGACTCGATGCCGACCTTCAGGAAATCAAACCCGAAGAATTCATCCGTCGTTTTGGAGAAGTCGTCCGCTTATTAACCGACACCGGATCACTGGTCATCACTACGACCAATGTGTTTCAACAACCGACGAGTCAAATCGTGCAGACCTTGCAAACGTTGGTTAATCCCATTCCGGTTTTGACCATTCACATGGCTAAAAACCTTGAAGGCCCTCAGCCGGACACCGATTTGATTTTTGCCGGGCCTGAAAATTTTGACGAATGTACCCACCAAATCATCTCCCTCCTCAAAGACCGAAAAATCCTTAAAGAGTTGCCCGCCGGCAACACCGCCTTTCCGTTTTCCATCTAGAGGCTACTTCCCGTTCCTCCTTAAAAACGGAGGGTGCACATCTTGAGGGGATCTCTAAGGAATATGGATAAAAGGCATATAAGACTGATTAAAAAATTCGAACAAAAAACCTCACAATGATATGCAAGAAAAGATATGAATACGGACGTAATTTCCCTGTCCAAGCGTTGGGTTTCGTTTCGACCCTATTGAAAAACTTACAATCTTCCTTCTCGTACGTATCTAAACAATGATGGGCAAAATTAAGGGCAAAATGACACTTTCAGGGATATTAAGGTACACTGATGCCGAGTTCAAACTAGGAGGAACACCAACCATTTTCAGACAGGGGTGACTGCCTTCGACGGGCCTCAAGAGGTCAACAAGGCATGGCGACCCCTAAAACAAAAGAGGAATTCTTTCCGAACAAAACAACGACCAATAAGCTGTTTGTTTTTCCATTGAACTTGAACAAGCTCCGTTGCTTGAAAAGATTAGAATCGTGACATGAAATCACTGCAGGATTATAGGCCAAAGCCTGAATAGCCCATTTCGGTGAAGCATGAAATCTGTATGACCACGGGGGAAATCTAATGGATCACCTTACCGACTATATCCATGTCACCAATGTCATTCCCTCGCATGTTTGCGAAGCGGTCTTGAAGGAAATTCAAGACCAACAATGGAAGAAACACTCCTGGTACAGCTATGCGGCGAATGATTATGAATCCAAACCGGAAAAAGAACTCGACGTTTTGAACGCCACTCAAGAGTTACACGATGGGCTCGGTCAGTTTGTTTTCCAGGCACTGCAGGAATATATGATCAAATACCACCCCCAGGAGGATGACCGCATAAAGGGTTTTATCAAAACATTCACCCCTATACGGTTTAACCGGTACTCTACAGGGACCATGATGCGGGAGCATTACGACCATATCCATTCACTCTTTGATGGGCAGCGAAAAGGCATCCCTATCCTCAGCATTTTAGGGGTACTCAATGAAGGCTATGAAGGCGGCGAATTTATCTTCTTTGGCCATCATCAAGTGCCGTTGAAAGCCGGTGACGTTATGGTCTTCCCTTCAAACTTTATGTATCCCCATGCCGTCAAAGAACTGACGAAGGGGGAACGTTATACGTTTGTCAGCTGGGCCTTTTAAAAGAAGTACTCGATTAAAGCCCTGTTCGGCAGGCCTTAACCCCCTCTCCTTCCTCAGGTTTTTTCCTCCCGCTTAAGCAGACACGACAACAGTCGTACAAAGGTAATACCCATTTTCACTTTCCGAAAAGAGGTGTCCATCGGGCCTTGTACCCCTACACGGATCCCTTGGCTGGCAAGGGACCCACAATTGGAGTAAAATAAGAGATAGCCCTCAAAAACAGGGGGAGAGATTCGCAAACATTCAATAGGGGGGTGACTGGCTTCGACGGGAATCAAGAGGTCAACAGAGCGTGTCGAGCTCTCGGAGTCTCGTAAAACCTTCGGGAAACCATTAATTGCCAACGATAATTTGGCTCTCGCGGCATAATTGACCGCGACGTCTCTCCTCTCTTTGTCTGCGGGAGGGGAAGAGGCGACACTTTGCAGGCTGGTCCAAAGCTGGTGCTCAGCGGCCGCGGATGAGAACTTTCTGGGCTAGCGGGCGTTCTAAGCCGGTCGGTGGGCGTGGGCAACCGCGAATTTTAAATCATCGACTACACACGTAGGGCTGTTGCGCTGAATGTTCTCGGACAGGGGTTCGATTAACATAATGGTCGCCCCGGGGAGCAATCCTCGGGTGAACACGGGGCTCATTCGGTGAACCCTACAGCCTGCAACGCGGGCCATGGCAACGCCGAGGGGTTTGATAAGGCTAACTCATCAAGCCCTGTAGAGACTCAGAGATCCGCTGGTCGTGAGATGAGCGGACACTCGGAGCATCCTTTGATGCTAAGACGCCCCGCATCCCACGTGGATGAAGGCATAGTCCGGCCCGTGCTGAAAAGCATGGAACAACCGTCCCCTCACCTCCACCAATCGGCCTCTGGATTGTGGAATCCAGAGGCCGTTTTTTTTACCCCTCTTGGTAGGTAAAATCCTGCCCTACAAAAAGTTGAGAACCTCATCCCCACCCAAGTTCTTACTTAGCCGGAATCATCGAATGAATAGACATTATTACCTTCTCCAAAGAAATCAAAACAAATACCGATCTTTGGTCGCGAGAGTTAGAATCACGAAAATGAGTATTCTAAAATTTCTCAGTACCATAACCGGAGTGGAAAGAAGCAAGAGAGCCCCTTTGTTTGCACTTGGCCCTGGCTAAGGAGCTTAAAAGTGTAATGACAGCTAAAATCAGTTTGGCCTTGTCAACTATCTCTTTTTTTAGAAAAAGGCTAGAATAATTTTTGATTTAAAGAAGTAAAGTGTGCGGGATTTTCCTGAAATTATTAGGCTAGTAAGATGGCTCAAGATTCATCAATAGAATGGACCAATGCAACTTGGAACCCTGTGACTGGATGCACGAAGATTAGTGCAGGCTGTGACAATTGCTATGCGGAACGATTTTCTGAGCGCTTTCGAGGGGTCCAAGATCATCCTTTTGAAAACGGATTTGACTTGACCCTTAGACCTGAACGCATTGACCAGCCCTTAACATGGAAAAAGCCCAAACTGATTTTTGTAAATTCTATGAGTGACTTGTTTCATCAAAATATCCCAAAGGATTTTATCATTAATGTTTTCCAAACCATGGAAAAAGCTGATTGGCATATTTTTCAAGTCCTAACAAAACGTAGTTCTTTAATGCGGACCTTCATCAATGAACGATACAAAAAACAATCTACACCAAAACATATTTGGTTAGGCACTTCCATTGAAGATCATTCAAAACATTCGCGAATCAGGCATATCCAGAATACTAATGCCAGCGTGCGTTTCCTTTCTATTGAGCCCCTAATTGGTCATCCTGGAGTTTTGGACTTAACCGATATTCGATGGGTGATTGTTGGGGGAGAAAGTGGTCCACAGGCCCGCCCAATGAAACTTTCATGGGTTCGGTCAGTACGAGATCAATGCATTGCTCAGAATGTCCCTTTTTTCTTTAAACAATGGGGTGGTCCCAGGCCAAAATCCGGAGGCCGAAAACTCGATGGTTATATATGGGATCAATATCCCTTTACTGTAGAAGAATATACCCTTTCTAAAGTAACCGCTAAATGACGAGTTACCATACTGATGGTACGGTAGGACCTTGGGCTAGAGATAAACTTCAATATTTAGAAAAATATTTGGAGGCTTATACAAAAATTCTCCAAAAACAATCCCGGTGGTGCAAAGCTTTCATCTACATGGATGCATTTGCCGGTTCAGGAAAAGCCCCTCTCAGAACATCCAAGCACCAAAACCCCACCCAAAATACGTTTCTTGACGTAGCAAGTTACATTAGAGAAGAAGAACAGGAAGCAGAAGCGTATGTCCACGGTTCTCCAAAAGTTGCCTTAGACATTCAAATTCCTTTCACAGAGTATATTTTTATAGAAAAAACCAAAAAACGAATTAGCGCATTAGAAGCCCTTCGCAAGGAATATGGAAGTAGCAGAAAGATTTCAATTCTCCTAGGAGATGCGAATGAACAACTACAACAAAAAATACTGAAGAGCACTAAATATAATTGGAGGGAATGCCGTGCACTTGCATTTATTGATCCCTTTGGGATGCAAGTCCCGTGGGAAACGCTTCATGCCATAGGGAAAACAAAAGCAATAGAAATTATTCTAAACCTACCAGTTGGGATGGCTATTCAAAGATTGTTACCCAAATCAGGCCAGTTTACGGAGGACCGCAAACAAATGCTGACGGACTATTTCGGATCACCAGACTGGGAAGCAATAGTCTACGAAGATCAATGTGGACTCTTTGGTGAACAACAGAGGAGGAAAAAGAGTGACGCAGGGCACCAATTAGCTAAATGGTATCAGAAAAGATTAAAACAAGCCTACGGATATTCTTCCAAGCCAAGACTCATTACAAACACACAGGGCTCTCATTTATATTACCTTTTATGGGCCGGGCCCAACAAAACCGGCGCCAAAATTGCCAGTGACGTATTAAAACAAGGAAAAGTGATCTAATCTCACAAAGATAATTTTAGGAGGAAAGATGCCAAATTTTATGATGGCCTATCACGGTGGCAATCAACCCAGCTCACAAGAAGAGGGCATGGCTCAAATGGAAAAATGGAAGGCTTGGATACAAGGGCTCGGTGAGTCAATCATCAATCCTGGAACCCCACTTCCAGACTCTAAAATTGTCACATCCCTGGGCATTACAGATGATCAAGATCCCAACTCGATGAAAGGTTTTGCCGTCGTGAAGGCGGACAGCATGCAAGCCGCAATTGCCATAGCTCAAACCGATCCATTTTTAGAGAATGGGGGGTCCATCCGCGTCTCCCAGATGATGGAGATGCCGTAGGTCCCCTGTTTGATTCCTCATTGGTATTTCCGGAAAGTCTCCCCCTCATTTTGGCGATCGTTTTCCTCTCCTCACTTGAAGCTAGCCGATTATTTGCTATGATCTATTCAACTTCAAATCAGACTCCCTCATTGATACCAGGGAGTCATTTACTTTCCCTCTAAAGGAGAACCATCAGAATGACAACACGATTGTCGTTTTTCATTGCCGGTGCTTTCGCTTGTTCTTTAGTGAGTTTCGGGAATGTTCAGGCCTCGAACTTCACGGGAAATTCCTCCCCCATCATCATGGCCAAGGGAAAAGCAGGAGGCCAACATGGCAAGGCCGGCCAGAAACATGGAAAGGCGGGAGAGGCCCATGGGAAGGCAGGACAAGACCATGGAAAAGCCGGACAAGATCACGGCAAGTCCGGCGAGAGTCCTGGAAAAAAGAAGGGTCATGCCAAGAAAAAGAAAGCGCATTAAGGTACAACCGAAAAGGGCCTGACGCCCTTTGTGAGCACCCGATAACGGCCTTTTGGGCATTTGGCAAACACATGTCCCAAAAGGCCGTTTTTTTCGCAGAACGTACCTGTTTCGAATCCTCTGAGCCCTCGTCTCACCACCCTTCTCAGGAACTTGGCTTTTCCCTTTTCCCCGGTTCGCATCCGCTCACAGATTTCTTTCACCACAATATGTGGTCCCCTATTTATCAAAGCACCCTTACCAAGTGCAGTTGAATCCCTACTCATGTCTGAATGGGTTTCCCTACAGCAATGGTTCAGTCCGGCACATTCTGGTTTCTCAATTTCTGGTGTTCCTTCCATACCTATTTTAAAATTCAAGTACAAAAACAATAAGATAAAGTCTAGAACCTGCCTCAAGGATTTTTGGGAATAGTTTTTGCCTCATCCAAATTCCGTTATACACAACGCCCTTCAAGTGATGAGGGCGTTCATTTACTTCACATTTCTCTGTAGGGGGGTCTTACGATGATTAAATTTGCTGCAGTCTTATTCGCATTCATGGTTGCCATCACCTTTGGCGGTGTGACCTTTGCGGCCTCACCGGCCGTGTTGGGTGATAATCCTTTCCTTCAGGATACGCTCCCATTAGGAACCGATGAGGATAAAGAAGAGGGCAAGGGAGAAGAAGGCAAAATGAAGGAAGATAAAGGGGAAGACAAAGGAGAAGATAAAGGAGAAAAGTAATCCCCTTTTCAGAATGTAGGTCTCTTCTTAAGCTGAGACAAACGTGCGGCCTTTGGAATATGAGGTTCCAAAGGCCGCTTGTTGATTAATCCATCATTCCTACACAACATCAAGTCCACCCTTCACCAATCGGCCCCGAGTCGATCTACCACGACTTGGTGAACCACAGCATAGGGTCCTAACCGGGCTAAATAAATGGCCGTTTCCGCCACGTCATAAGGGTCGATTTTTTCACTCCTGAGTATTTCTTCAGGTGAGGCGTCAACCAGTTCATCGGCTACTCCCCCTGGACAGATCGCGCTCACTTTAATATTAAAGGGACGTCCCTCATCGGCTAAAGACTTGGTCAACGCCATCATCCCATGCTTGGATGCGCTATAGGTTCCTGTTCCCGACCAGGCTTGTATTCCGGCCACACTGGACATATTCAGAATCACTCCACCACCTCGGTCTTTCATGATATTGAACCCCTCACGGCAGCAAAAAAAGGTTCCCCTCAAATTCGTATTCATGACCGCGTCAAATCTTTCTGTTGAGGTATCCGCAATTTGTCTTCCTCCAAACACCCCTGCATTGTTGACCAAAACATCCACCCGTTCGAACTGTTGGATTGCCTCTTGAAATAAGGCCTTTACTTGCTGCTCATCAGAAATATCTGTTTGGACGGCATAGGCCGTTCCCCCTTGTGCGGTGATTTGCCGCACAGTTTGCTGACACAAAGCCAAACGCCGAGCGGCCACGACCACTCTGGCTCCCTCTTCCCCGAATCGTAAGGCAATAGCCTTGCCGATCCCACTACTACTTCCCGTCACGATGGCCACCTTATTTGTCAATCTGTCCATTCACCTGTCTCCTCGTTATTCCATATCTGAACGATCAGCTTGCTCGGCTTTCTACCTCAAACACACCGCCATTTTCCACTTCAAGTTTTTCCCAGAGGGATTAACGAGACAATCCAGTCTTTCGCATGGAATTTGGAATGAGGAGAAAATGCAAAAAGGAGTGAGAAATGGATTAAATGAGCGACTGCCAGGAAATTGAAGGAACGATCATGAGGAAATGTGACCTGTGCCTAATCTGACGACCGAAGACTGGCCACCAAATCACGAAGAGAGACGATGCCAACGACAGATTTATTCTGTGTCACGAGAAGATGTCGGACCCCTGCGTCCTTCATCATGTCATAGGCTTCTTCTAACGGCCATGATCCTTCTACGGTTATCATGGGACTGGTCATCACCATATCCACAGACGTGGCATTCAAGTCCATGTCTTGAGCCACCGCTTTTCGAATAATATCGGTTTCGGTGATCAACCCGATGATTTGCTCTCCCTGATCTCTCATGAGTTCTCCCGACCGGACGATCGCCAAAGAACCCACTTGGGCCTCTCTCATCTGCTTCGCGGCTTCCGTGACATTGGCCTGGCTGGATATTTTTTGCAACGTCGTGGTCATGGCATTGGCCAAGGTTTTCATCTTTTCCTCCTTGCTCCCCAAAAAACAAAATTCAATACCAGGGCATCTACCTGATTGGGGGACTCGAAACCCTGATCAATCAGGAAAGCCCTTAGCTCAGTCCCACCCCAAAAATTCACAGCCTCGAACCCGGTACCCTTCTCCATACTCTAGCAGTGTTTACAGGTAATGCCAGTCGCCACCCATGTTTACCGATAACGGCAGATTGGAGGGGCACTTCTATTTATTCCCAAAGTTCACGCGGTCTAAAGGTTTCCACTTAGAATCCGAAAAGATGGGATATGACCATCTCTGCCTTATCTTCTGACACACGAGAAGCGACCGAATCCCTCCGCACGTTCCTTGCAGAAACATTGGAACAGGAAAATCTGGATCTTCCCCTTCTTCCTGTGGTCGGGAACCAAGTCCTGCTTTTAGTGGACGATCCGAATGCCGATGCCGGTAAACTCTCCACGCTTATCCAACAGGACCAGGCCTTAGCGGCCCAGATTCTCCGGATCGCCAATTCTCCGGCCTATCTTCCGCGCTCCCCAATCGTGTCGTTACAACAAGCCATTGCCTGGCTGGGGCTGAATATGTTGGCAGGGCTCGCCTTTTCGGTCTCGGTTCAAAGCGGTGTATTTAACACCAAAGGGTATGAAAAGGAAGTCCAAGGACTATGGAGACATGCCTTGGCCTCGGGACTGTACGGAAAAGAAATCGCCAGGCGTCTTCGACATAACGTGGAAAATGCGTTTTTGTGTGGCCTTCTTCATACGATCGGAAAACCGGTGCTGCTCCACCTTCTGCTTCAGGGAGCCCCAAAAACGACCCAAGAGATGAGTTGGGAAGTCCTTGAACCTCTCTTACAGGAATTTCATATCAAAGCCGGTGGTCAATTGGCCCAAGCATGGCAATTACCCGATCCAGTCCAGGAAGCCATCCGACTCTACCCCGATGAACAGTACGCCCAAGCGACCTCTCCCACCAAAGGCGCGGTGATTACTTGCCTCGCGGATCACCTGGCTTCTTTCCTCCTTAATCCGTCTGCCTTCGATGAAGAAGCCCTGAGAGCTCTCCCGGTTGTTCAGGATCTCAATTTCTACCCTGAAGACATGGCCGCCCTATTGGACCTTCGCGATCCGATTACAGAAACCATCGAGGCCTTTCTCATATGACCTCCTATGACTTAATCGTGATCGGAAGCGGCCCGGCCGGACAGAAAGCCGCCATCCAAGGCGCCAAGGCTGGAAAGCGGGTGGCCCTCATAGAACAAAATCGGGAAGTCGGTGGAGCCTGTGTCTATCATGGCACGATTCCCAGTAAGACGCTTCGAGAAAGTGCTCTGCAAATGATGCAATTTCTTCATTCCACAGACGTCTTTGAATTTCGCATGCGGGATGATGTGAAGATTGCTAGCCTCATGACCAGACTGCACAAGGTCGTTGAAGCTCATGGTACCTTCATGAAAGATCAAATCAGCCGCAATGGCATCGAACGTCTCCATGGCCGGGCTCGATTGATATCGACCCATGAAGTGCACATTCAAGGGCTCAATGGACAATCTCAAGAAATTTCCGCTCCCAATTTGATCATTGCCACGGGATCTCGACCCCGGGTCCCTGAGAACATCTCGATAGATCATGAACACATTCTGGACAGTGACTCGATCCTGTCCTTGGTCTATCTCCCAAAATCATTGACGGTGCTGGGGGGAGGCGTGATCGCCTGTGAATATGCATCAATTTTTGCCCTTTTAGGAGTTCAGGTCACGGTCATCGATACCGCCGATCGACCCCTTAAATTTTTAGACCCTGAACTCACCGATCAATTCTCACGGGCATTTGAAGATACCGGCGGACGATATTTCGGAAACCAAAAGATTCAATCCGTCCAATGGGATGGATTGACTCAAGTCAGCACCATTTTGGAATCCGGAGATCGCATAGAAAGTGAAAAAATGCTCGTGGCTCTCGGACGTGTGGCCAATATTGAACATTTACACATTCACGCTGCTGGTCTTAGCCCCACAGCTCGTGGTTTGATCGCCGTCAACGAGCATTGCCAAACTTCCGTGTCCCACATTTACGCAGTAGGGGATGTCATCGGTCCTCCCTCCTTGGCATCTTGTTCCATGGAGCAAGGTCGTCGGGCTGCATGCCATGCTCTCGGGTTGGAATTGGGTACGGCTGCGGAACACATCCCGATGGGAATCTATACCATTCCGGAAATGTCTTGCGTCGGTCTCAGTGAGCAAGAGGCTCTCGAGCAATATGATCAGTCTCCCCTAATCGGGCGGGCCAAATTTCATGAGATTGCACGAGGACAAATATCCGGAATGACCAATGGCCTATTGAAAATGGTGGCTGACCCTAAAGGTGAGCGCCTACTCGGAGTGCATATCGTCGGAGAAGGGGCGACCGAACTCATCCACATCGCACAGATGGGCCTGCTCCATCAGATCCAAATCGATCAATTTGTCGAAAATATTTTTAACTTTCCGACTCTGGCAGAAGCTTATCGCGTCGCAGCATTAGACATCGTGAAACAACGAAACTCCTCCCAAAAGGCTTGCCAGCCACCCCTACCTTGCAAGATGGCACAAACAGCCCCCGCTATCGTGTAAGACGCGATCCTCCTTTTTAAACACAATCTCCCTTTTTGAGAGAAAATTCAGAGGTATGAGGTGGCCCCATGAACTCAGGGGCAAGAGGAAGGAAGTATCAAAATTGATAGCCGAGTTCTAAGATATGGAAATCGATCCCGCGATTATTATTTCCATAAATACCGGCATCTGAAAAATGATGGAATCTCCAGCCAAACACGTACCTATCTCCAGGAAAATGATAATGCAGGCCTCCATTCCCTACGATCTGGACCGGGCCGCCAAAGTCTTGTCTTCCATACTTTTGATCCGCGACATACGCCGCCCCGGTCCCAAAATCCAGGGATATTCTCCAAGGCCAATAGGTGAACGCAACGCTCGGGCCTGTAGTGGAGTAGAATCCCGAATCTCCTGCTCCCCGTAAGAGACCGGCTGAAAAAATCCAGCGATAACGAGCCTCCCATCCGGTTGGCCATTCCCACGCCCCTGGAAACCCAATGTAGGCAAAGCCTTCGAACACAGAAAAGTGATGTTTTTCCCCGGGCGGCAATACCGCACCGTTTGGGAAATTGATTCCACCCCGAATCCCCGCCGAAAGCAACTCCAATTTTTTCCCTTGATCGAGTTCTTGGCCATGACTAAGCTGAGGAACCAAAAACCCCAGCACCAGAACCATCACGAAAGAAACCGCTCTGGATGATATATGGCCTGCTCGTTGGTTATCGTAAATCATGAATATTTCTGGAAACAGGCAGTGAAGCATTCACCAACAAGTAATCGTCAACGTTGGATGTATCGACAGAAGAGGCTCTCGTCAAACCATCCGCGGTTTGCTCGCAATCCTTTCATCAACCGTGCCGACCTACCTGAAAAAATTCAGGCCTCCAATCCGGATGAAGACTATTCAATGAAGTTGCAAAAAGGAGGGGAGAGGACCAACTACCATGTTAACAAAACAAGACCACTTCTATTGAAAAGATCAAACGTTCTAACTCTGGTTTTCTTCCTTCCATTTTCTGTCGGCTTAATACAGGAAACCTTGGGGGACAAAATACCACAATTTTTTTTTGACGCAAGTCAGAGACTGCAGTCGGCAAGAATGACTTTTAGGTTCTTTATGAAGATAGAGGAATATATTCGAGAACAACGGGAAGGCTCGGATTTCGTTCACATCCCGGGGGCTGAATTTTCATCACGACGCTCTTTCTGAGACTCCTTGTAGGCCTTTTCATCTTCCTCTAATGCCTTACTTCGCTGAATCTCAAGAATTTCATTCGGCGAAAGAAATCTCAAGGCAGTGGCCCCGAGGACTTTTTGACTGGGAGTGCCTTTTAACTGAATATCGAACAACGCATCGGCTCCCATGATTTGGGCCTTCTTGATCAACTCAAAATGGAGTTCATCCCAGTTGACCTTGGTCTTGCCAGACGGTTGAGACGCTTCAATAGTGTCCATAGTTTCATAGGGAATACTGGGCAGGGCTTCCAGGATTTCTATAGGTTTATCCGCATTGGGGTTTTCGCTTTGCCGTTCGGCTTCGACAGCTTGCTCGGTTCGCGGGGCACGGGCCTTCTCGACATCGAACCCTTTGAGGCGCGTCGCGGCTAAGGCCGCCTCATGAGGATTGCTGCTATGGGACAGGCGCTCCAACTTTTCTACTCGCTCCAACGCTTCTTGGAGGCTCATTCTCGCCCCCTGTTTTCTTAACGCATTTACCGGCATTCCGTTTTTCTTCCTGAAGTGATTAACATCCCCGTGGAACAGCCCCGTGCCAAATGAAGAGAGCTTTCTACCTGTCTCCCTAGGAGGAAGTCAAATGATCAGACCATTTATGCTCAGGACGAACAACCGGGCATAATGAACATAAAGGAAAATGATGTCCCCAACTATTTTGACCTCCCATATCTGGTACGACTAAAATTTCGAGTCTTTTTTCCGCGTATCCCCATCCTCATCAACAGGAGCACGCCTATGGCCAAACTCAAGCCTCCACACAGCAAGATTCCTTCCCGACTTTGGGTATGGGCCATCATTACACTGTTGTGCATTTCCGGTTGTCCCCAATTCACCCCCTCTCGATCATATGACAATGCTGTCGTGAACTACACCCCGGCAAGAGGCCTGGATACGACGAGCCTTCCGAGCAAGACCGTGACGATACAGGCTAATCAAACCTGGCAATCTTCTGATGTCCTGGTATCTCCCAATACGACCTTAAAGATTCTCGCGATGGGAAAATGGAGTCCCGCTCCCGCCTTCAATGTCTGGAGCGGACCGGAAGGACTCTCAGGGACAGGAAAAGAAGTCCCTTGGATTAGGGCAAGTGCTCTCATGGGAAAAATTGGAAAAAATGGAAAGCCTTTTGAAATAGGCTCAGAAACTGAGCTACGAGCGACAGAGGAAGGGTCCCTGTTTTTGGCTATCAATGACCCGTTTCCCTGGGTTCAGGATAACTCGGGCTCCATAGAAGTGACCATCTACACCCAAAAATCCCAACAGGAGCAGCTCTCCACGGAACCTTCCCCACAAGTCCAACCCCCTCTCTCAACCCGAAAGACGGGAACTGCATTACGCACCGCCCTCATAATCGGAAACGGTCGATACTCCATAGGCGCTCTTAAAAACCCTGCCAATGATGCCCAGGACATGGCCAACACCCTCGAAGCCCTAGGCTTTAAGGTCACATTGCAATTGGATGGGACCCAAGAACAAATGGAAGAAGCCATTAGCCATTTTGGTCGTCAACTCTATAAGGGGGGGGTTGGGTTGTTCTATTACGCAGGACATGGAATTCAAATTGATGGGGAAAACTTCCTCATCCCCGTCAATGCAAAAATCGAGAGCGCCACCGATGTCCGGTATAGGGCTGTCCCCATGGGTCAGATTCTTGGAAGAATGGGAGAAGCTCGAAACGGGCTAAACATCGTGATCTTGGACGCCTGTCGAGATAATCCCTTTTCCCGGAGTTTTCGTTCCAGCACTCGGGGTCTTGCTGTCGTAAGTAGTGCAACGGCCAAAGGAACGCTCATTGCCTATGCCACCAGTCCGGGCAAAGTTGCCAGCGATGGAAACGAACGGAATGGACTCTACACCAAACATCTCCTGAAAAACTTGCAAGTTCCAGGGCTTCCGGTTGAACAGGTCTTCAAACGGGTCCTTCAGGGAGTCGAACGGGAAACACAAGGGAAACAGTCTCCCTGGACCTCGTCCTCCTTCTCAGGAGATTTTTATTTTGTCGAGCAGTAAGCTTCCCGGATGTTGGGAAACACACATTTCTTCAAAAGTTCTTTGGTCACTTTTTAAGAAAAACCCTCGTATTTGTCTAGAGAGCCAGGGGCTGTCTATAATTTCCTGGGTGCACGATTTTTCCTCACTGAAGAAAGTGAAAGTCGTCACAGCTATCTAGGCCATTTTTTAAGGAGGAAGAACGATGAGTTTAGCCGACAATACATGCATACCCTGCCGAGGGGGGGTCCCCGCCCTCGAACCCCAAAAAATTCAAGAATTGCTCGGGCAACTAGAGTCTGGGTGGAGTTTGAATGACCAGGGGCACATTGAACGGACCTACACCTTCCAGAATTTTGCCGACGCCTTGGCCTTCGTGAATCGGGTAGGCAATGTGGCAGAACTCGAAGGGCACCATCCCGACCTGTATCTCGCCTGGGGAAAATGTAAGGTAGAAATTTGGACCCACAAGATTCAGGGGTTGACTGAGAGTGATTTTTACTTAGCGGCAAAGGCAGATAGGGCTTTTGCCATTCCTCCCCTGAATTCCTGAGGTGAGTCGTTCCCTATGACTCCCACCTCCAATCTTCTCCACCCAGATCCCACCAAGGGCGGAAAGACTCCTCAATCCTTTGCCGGCAACTCGGCCATCGATTTTCGGGCCTTAGGAACGAGGGTCGCCTTGATCACCATGCCATTCAGTTATTCGAAATTTCCCTCGATCCAATTAGGCACCCTGTCGTCCCTGTTAAAGACCGAAGGCATTGGTGTGAAGACCTATCATTTCAACCTCCAATTCGCTCACAAAATCGGTGTACCCCTGTATGAAATTCTGTGCGAAAAGCGAGGCCTGTTTGGCGAGTGGCTGTTCTCGGCCCTGTTATTTCGAGACAATCCCAAACATGCCCAATATCCCCAAGTCTTTAAACCGGTGTTTGAAAGTACAGCGAAAGAAGCCGGTTGTTCTATAGGATATTTGGAAGACATCGAACGCACCCTTGCCCCGCAATTCCTCACATGGGCCTTAACCTCGGTCGATTGGGGTGAATATGACGTCGTGGGCTTCACTTCCACCTTCGACCAAAACGTAGCCAGTTTAAGCTTGGCCAAGCTCATCAAAGACATCTACCCCGACGTCCGCGTGGTGTTTGGAGGTGCGAACTTCGACGGAGAAATGGGGCTCGAACAGTTTCGTGTGTTTCCATGGATTGATTACGTCGTGGTCGGTGAGGGAGAGCATGCCTTCCTTCCCCTCGTCAAACAGATTCTTCTCAAGGAAGAGGGTCCCATGCCTCCCGGGGTCGTCTATCGAGAAGAAGGCGGGAAAGTCCAGTTAACTCCCAATGAACATCTCGTCACCAATTTCTCAACAGCCCCTCCTCCGGATTACGACGATTATTTCGCCGAGCTGCAGAAACTGGACATTCAGGGATCCACCGGACTTAACCGCATCCTGCTCTATGAAGGATCACGAGGTTGTTGGTGGGGGGAAAAACACCATTGCACGTTCTGCGGTCTGAATGCTCAGGGGATGGAATTCCGGGCTAAATCTGCCACACAGGTGGCCTCGGAACTGGATTATCTCTCCAGTCGGTATGATACCTCGCGATTTCGCCTTGTGGACAATATCATCGACATGAAATACGTGGACGGCCTTTTCGGTGAATTAGCTCAACGGCATGTGGACCTTGATGTGTTCATGGAAACGAAGAGCAATCTGAATAAACGCCAGATTCAAACGCTGGCGCAGGGTGGGGTCAAATGCATGCAACCCGGGATTGAAAGCCTCAGCCAAGCCCAACTCAAAGAGATGGACAAGGGGGTCAGTCCTTTACAAAACATTCAATGCCTCAAATGGAGTCGTTATTACAATATCGATGTGTCGTGGAATATTTTATTAGGGTTCCCCCAAGAAACGAACGCGGACTATCAACACCAAATGCATATCATTCCCTCGATCGTCCACCTTCAACCTCCGGAGTCCACATCCAAACTCTGGCTGGAACGGTTCAGCCCCTATTTTAAGTGGCCCGAAAAATATGGCATTCGCATCACCGGTCCCGGGTTGGCCTACTCCTACGTGTATGATGAACGAAAAATGGATCTCTGGAAAATCGCGTATGACTTTGAATATGACATCGACTGGAAAGTGGACCCCCGGTTATATGAAGAGTTTACCCTCCTCGTTCAACAGTGGAAGGATCGCTATGACTCCCCTCATCGTCCCTTTCTGTTTTTCTCCAAGTCCCTGAGTTTTCTCACCGTCTATGACGGTCGAGGAGACAATCCCACCAGTGAACGATTCGATGGATCGTCCGCAATCATTCTTGAATTTTGCAATGATCAACCTAAATCATTCGAACAAATACGAAAAGAATTACAAAACGCCTCCACAAAGGAATCCCCTGATTCTCTTCAGCCCCTGGCAGACGAATTGAAATCCTTGCTGAACAAACGATTATTGTATGAAGAAGGAGGTCGATACTTTACTCTCGCCCTGCCCGTCAATCCTCATCGCTAAGGAGAATCCCCGTGCTCTTTTTCATTCCTTCAGACTCCTCCCCACAGCCCTACTCTCCATCAAAAAATCTTGGTATGATCGATTGAATCAATCAAGCATTCTTAGTTTGGCTTAGGTGTTTGGACCTACATTCATCAGGAAAACCGGTGATTGGTACAATTGACAATGTCCATTCTGCTGGGTAGCCTATCAAGTTGTGCAAAGAACCGCCGAAAAGTCACATAAAATGAGATATTTAGGAGCAACATCTCAGACAAGCCCTTCCAGGAAATCGTTCGCACTTCTTCGGGGCTTCCCAGCACTCTTCCTCATCTGCCTGGGAACAACCGCCGTATGGCCTATGGGAAGCGGGAACCTTCAGGAAGCGTTCGCCAAACCCCAAGATAAAAATTCTCAAGTCACCACCCTGAATTATGGTCTAGCGACTCGCGACCACAAGGAAAACCTAACACAACATTTACCTCAGACCTTCCATCATTCGGAGTCGCTTAACGATACCTTACCCCCAAATTTTCAGCATGGGCATCATTCCTTTGAAACCCAATCAGCCAGTTCGGTTCAAGGAAACTCCAACCCCGGTCAATCTATTTTTGAACGATCCAACACCAATGATACATCTGATACAACCGGATCTCTTTCCGGAAGTTCTTCATCCCCTGAATTTAAATGGGCTCCTTCACGAGAAAAACCGTCTTTTGTTCACAATTATTCACAAAAACTTCAAGAGCCCTCTGAATTTACCACTCATGATGTTCCATCCTATATCAATCATGAACCAACTGCTTCACCCCGGACAGCCCAAAACCGGAAGATAGTCCCCCCAACCACCTCCTCGGATTCCGACCTCCCTGAAACTCAAACGACTTCGGCATCCCAAGAAACCCAGGAAACAAGGGATCAGGTGTCATACACTTTTCCGGAACCTTTCCAGGGAGATCTTCATCCAAGAATCACCGTAAACCTCGTGAGGCTTCCACCAGCCACATTTCGGGAACCCTCTCTACGGCAGAATTTCCCTCTTTCAAAGAATGCAGAAGTCCTTCTGGCACTCTCAGAGAGCCAACAATGGACCCAAGCCAGGTATTCAAAGGTCTTTGACCCCTCTTGGGAATATTCTGAAGAGAGAATACCCGGTCCGTATGGATCGATTCCCTTGGTGCTCAACGCGGCGGTGGAGAAAAACCTTCGATATTTTCAGGAAGGCATCCCGGATCGGTTCCAGACCTACCTGGACCGATTTCATCATTATCGTCAAGTCGTAGAACCCATCTTCCGCGAATTTGGTCTTCCGACAGAATTAATGTACCTCTCATTAGTGGAGAGCGGGTTTAACCCACGAGCCTATTCTCGTGCCCGAGCCTCAGGCCCATGGCAATTTATGAAAGCGACGGGTCGCATGTATAAGCTTCATGTGAATTGGTACGTGGATGAACGGCGGGATCCGATTAAATCGACCGTGGCGGCAGCCCATCATCTTCGTGACCTGTACGACCATTTCGGATCATGGCCATTAGCCCTGGGCGCCTATAATGCCGGTTCCGGAAAAATCTCGCGGGCCATCAGGAAAACCGGGACCCGGAACTTTTGGAAAATTCGTCGAACCTGGTACATCAGGCGAGAAACAAAAGAATATGTCCCACGATTCATCGCAGCGGTGCTAATTGCCCAAAACCCGACAGCCTATGGATTCCAAGAACCTTCTGGCGACCGGTATGCCTATGAGGAGGCTTTGATCGCAAAACGAGTCCATTTCAAAGAAATCACCAAGCGCACGGGGATATCTCTTGAAACTCTGAAACAACTCAATCCCGAACTTCGGAGAAATATCGTTCCAAGCCCCAAAGGCCCTGGATATTACCTGAAAGTTCCCGTGGGGACCGCTTCTCTCGTTAAAGCACAACATGAAACCCTGGCTGTCTGGACCCAACCTCCTCCGCCTCCCACGCAATGGTATCGAGTGCGAAGAGGGGATAGTCTATCCGTCGTCGCTCGACGGTATGGCATGAAAGTCCGGCAGCTCAAAGCGATGAATAATCTCTCGAGCAACCTGATTCGGGTGGGAAAACGACTACGGGTCAGGACCCGGGACTACCCCGAAACCAGTTCTGCCACATGGCACCGGGTACGATATGGGGATTCGCTCGGCAGCATCGCCAAACGATACGGCACCTCGGTCTCCCGGCTGAAGAAGTTGAACAATCTTTCCAGTCACCTGATTTACCCCGGAAACCGCTTACGATTGCAGGGAACTCCGAAGGTCGAAAAAAGGGGACAATCCGATTCGAAGTGGTACCGGGTGCGACGGGGAGATAGCCTATGGAGTATCGCTCAACAATTCAGGATTAGCGTCAAAGACTTACGTCAGCTCAATAATCTTTCTTCAAGTATCATCCGAGCCGGACATATGTTGATGGTCAGCCAATAATTCCTCAGAACGGTCTATTCGTTTCCCGCCTTTTTCTCTTCTGCCTTTTCCTGATCACCAGCTGAACTTTCAGTCTCAGAAGCATCCGTGGCCGGCCCAGCCTCTTCGGTCTTGTCTTTTTCTTCCGCTTCCTCCGGCGCCAGCACTTTGAGTCGAAGAGTAGCTTCTGTCGAGTAGGGAGAGAGGGGATAGTCTTGAATCAAGGTCTTATAATGTCCGACAGCCTCCTCCGTCTTTTCTTCGGATTCAGCCAGTTTCGCCAATTCAAACGTGACCTGATCTTTGTTCAAGGCATGGGGATTATCCAACACCGTCTGAAATGAAGACTTGGCCGCTTCTGGATCGCCCGCGAGAAGCTGCGTGAGACCTAGACGTTGTTGGACTAAGGCCACAAGTATGTGGTCTTGACCATACTTTTCGATAAATTGATTATACGTGGCAATCCCTTCGGAATACTTTTCCTGGTCCACAAGGCTGTTCCCTAATAAAAACAAAGAAATTTGGGCACTTGTGGTACCCGGATATTGGTCAACGATTTCCTGAAACATTCCGGAAGCCTTCACCACATTTTCTTTTCCTTTTTTCACATCATCCAGGGGTCGGTCCAAGTACATTCCCTGAGCTTTGCCCTCTAACTCCCAAGCTTGTTGCTGTTGTTGGGACGTATGCATGATAAAACCTACAGTTGCTGCGATCACCACCAGCACCAGCAAGATCCCTCCCCATACCAACCCTCGATGTTCCTCAACCCAAAATAAAAATTGCTCCTTACTGGAGAGAACCACGGCAGGTTCCATAGACGGCGATCTCCTGGTGAGATCTTTTATTTTAAATCCCATGAGTTTTTAGGTTCCTTACTTGCATAAAATTTTTCGAAAAAACATTTGTGGGTTTTCGCCTCTCTGTGGTGCCTTATACCCACCCGTCGGATACATGTCAAACCACATTTTCAGGGAATGACTCGAAGTTGACAAGGCCTAACTGACTGTTATAATGAGGAAATTGTCCATTTTTATGGGGTTTTAGGCGGATAGCTCAGCTGGCAGAGCGCTGCCTTTACACGGCAGAGGCCACAGGTTCGATCCCTGTTCCGCCTACCAAAAAGTTTCTTGGCAGAAGACTACTATTTTTTGATAGACTAGCGCGTTTAATTTGATCTAAGTGCGATCCTCTTCGATCTTGTGAAAGGGCTCTTTGCCCAAGACCAAAATTTCTCGGGGCCGTCGTTCAGCCAGGTTAGGACGCCAGATTGTCAATCTGGAGGTCGCGGGTTCAAATCCCGTCGGCCCCGCCATCCGCAACGCCTTGTGAGTTGCCTGGGTTCGCAGTACATTCCCCCGTTTTTTTCAGACCAATCTAAAGGAGGTCTCAAAACAGCCTATGTCTTTTGCTCATCCCTCTGAACTCTTTGCGTCTCTGGGTTGGCTTTCCATCATCATCCTGGTCATTTTGGGCATCTTCTCCGTCGTTTCCTGGGGAGTGATCGTGAATAAATTTCGGAGTTTCCGTCGAATTAACCAGGAGGAGGCCCAATTTTTACGCTTGTATGAGCGCAATCCGGTCGATCAACAAGCCTTACGACATGAAGCACAATCCTTACCCCTTAGCCCAAGTTCCGCAGTCTACCTGGGAGTGACCGAACGCCTTCCAGCCTCTTCGGCTGATCTCTTTACCTCGGGACAAGAGATGGAAACTCCTACCGAAGAACGTTCCCCCAATCGTCAATACCTGGAAAAAGTGGCTCACTACATCATTCAAAACCACATTAACCGCCAAGAGGCCTATTTACCCTTTCTCGCCACCACTGGAAATCTCACGCCCTTTATCGGCCTCTTAGGCACCGTCTTGGGGATAATCAATGCTTTCGGAGAAATCGGCGTCCAGGGGTCAGCCAGCATTGCGGCTGTGGCTCCAGGGGTTTCGGAAGCCTTGATCGCCACGGCAGCCGGGCTATTCGCAGCGATACCTGCGGTGATGGCCTATAACTTTTTTCTTTCCCGTATTCGAAAAATGGCCTTTCGGGTCGAGGCCTTTTCGATCGAATTTCTCAATTCCGTCGAAGAATCGGAAAAAGCCTATGAGGTCGAAGTGGCACGATGACGACTGATTTTAAATCCAAACAATTTTTGGCAGAGATTAACGTTATCCCTCTGGTTGATGTCGTCCTCGTCCTTTTGGTGATTTTCATGGTGACGGCGCCCATGTTGCATCGTGGGCTCGATATTTCCTTACCGACTTCAACCGCTAATAACATTAAAGCCGAAGAACGGTTGATCGTGACCATTCAAAAAGATCATACCCTGTCCCTGGGAAACGATCCCATCAGCTTGATTGATTTAGAATCGAAACTGCAAAAGGCAAAAGCCGCCAATCCTCTCGTTTCCGTCTACCTTCGTGCAGACCAAACGGTTCCCTACGGAACCGTCGTCCAAATCATGGATGCCGTGAAGGGTGCAAAAATCGAAAGACTGGGAATGGTCACCGGCCCCAAGATCGAACGCATAGAAGAAGAAAAGATTGGCGCATCGAAATAAGACGTCCCTCTGATGGTACATGCTGAGTCTCCAAGTCTTATCTCTCTCGGGCTTGCGGCCAATCAATCTGAAGAATCTTCAGCATTTCGGTGGGGTATTGCCGCATCCGTTCTCCTCCATGGCCTCATTTTGTTGATCGCCCTGTCACTACGATTTCAAGCGCCTCTCGAAAAACCTTTCCGAGCCATCGATGTGGCCATGATTTCCCTTAAAGACCTCCAAATGCCCTCTTCACGCCCAAAAGCACCGAGTGCCCCTCCTGTCAAAAAGGCTAGGGCACCCAAGCCGAAAGCTCAACCCAAACCTCAGCCGGTGGAGCAAACGCTCCCTCCCTTACCCACAGAAACCTCTTCCGAACGGCTTTCCGAAGCGATTGGAGGAGCAGTGGACTCGATCGTGGTCCCAGAACAACGCACCGCTCAAAGACCAACGGCTCGCACCCCGAATGCTTCCCCCGCACCGTCACCCGATAATTCTCCTCTCATCGAGGATCTCCATCTACCCTCGGCCGCTCCGAAATTAGCCAGACCCCAACGGTTGGATCGTTCGACACCCGTGACGATTCCAGAAGCCAAACCGGTTCAACCCAACAGCACACCCGCCCCAACAGTCAAGGAACACACATCACCTGCTCCGGCAACCCAGGTGGCGAAAGTTGTTCCCAAGCTTAAGACCACTCCGGCTCCACCCGCTTTAAAACCTGTGACGCCTTTTAAAAAAACGGAATCGAAATCTCAGCCCCCTACCAGCGTTCCTCAAAAAACGTTAGAGGAGTCCATCAAAGGCCAGATCCCTTCGATACCCACCGCACCTCTCAAGCAAAGGATTCCCCTAACCAGCAAAACCACACGCAAGCGTAAAAAACCCACGCCTTCGTCTCCCCCCATGCCTGCCAAGCCCAGACCGCAAGAAACTCATTCGTCGAGGCCAAAAGCGAAGAAACCAACCCCCCAAAAGCGTGTGCCGACTTCAGTACCTAAAGTCGCAGCTCCGGAGTTAGCCAAAATCCCGGCCAAGCCAACCACCCAATCGGCACCCGCTCCAAAGCGGGAAAAATTATCCGATTCGGTCAAACAGTTACTCGGAAGTGTGACGATTCCAACCCTCAAACCCACTCCGCCCCCCTCTACGTCAGCCGCCCCCCCTCCTCAACCGACACCAAGTAAGCCTTCAACCCCAGCTCAACCTGTTCCTTCAGCCATCGATCAACGAATCGCAAAACTCACGATTCCCGAGGTCTCACCGGTTGAATCGATAAAAAAACGCCTGAAACTTCTGGAAGTGCAATCTTCATCCTCATCAGGGGCACAGTCCGCGGGGCCTTCTCCCGGCGAAAGTCGGTACCTCGCCATGGTGGAAGATGCGATTGACCGTCAATGGGTAGCTCCACCGCTCCTTCAAACAACACCAACGGTCATCCTGAAGTTTCGAATATCCCGATCCGGCGAAATATCAAATATTATGATCGATGAAGGATCAGGCAATGAACATTATGATTTTGCGGCACTGCGTGCCGTTCGGGCGGTAAATCCGTTACCCGCCTTTCCTCCTGAAATTGAAAAATCGTATTTGGATCTTCTGTATCGATTCCAAAAAACAGAATAAAAGGACGTTCGAGCCATCATGAAAAGACTTTCATTCAATTCCTACGGTGTATTCATCTCATGTGCCTTCATGGCCCTGAGCCTTAACCTTTTATCGTTCCCTGTCCGGGGAGAGGACGCCATTCTGGAAGCCACACGATCCGCTTTCCAAAAAATACCCATTTGGGTCATGGAATTCGAACCGGTCCAGCGGGACAACACACTCCCTTCTCAGGTTGAGGATCAAGTCGTCAAAGTTCTCAGACAGGACCTGACCCGGTCACAGGTTTTCTCCGTGAAAGACTTGGGCCCGGAACGGGGCCAATTTTCGGAGAACAAATGTGTCAGTCTCCCTTCATCATTAAGCACACAATACCAACAGGTGACGGTTTCGACTTGGGGAAGAATCGGAATCGGGGGAACTTCGACGGGTGTGCAGGGACTGATCTTTGATGCCTGTGCCTTCGACCCCGGCCAACAAGACCTGCTAACCGGAAAACGCTACTTTTCTCTGAAAACCTCGGACTCGCTCGTTCGCCTCATGGCCCATCGATGGGCAGATGAACTGGTGTTCCGGTATACCGGAGAACAGGGCATCGCCCGGACGAAAATTGCCTATGTGGGAGAAAAAGGGAATGGCCGGGAATTGTTCGTCATGGATTACGATGGCTATGACCCGCAACAGGTCACAGCAGACGGATACCTGAATCTGATGCCGACGTGGGCCCCGGATCGAAAATCTCTCATTTACACGGCCTACCGCGACCGAAAGCAGCAAATCATGCGTCGGCACCTGGCCACGGGCAAAGAAGAAATCGTGGTCTCACCCGCAAGTCTCAACATTACGGCCAGCTTCGCACCGGACGGCCAATCCATTACCTATTCTTCAGCTGAGGAAGGAAATTCAGATATTTATCAGGTAGAATTAGACAGTGGAAACACAAAACAGTTAACGTCCCACCATAGTGCAGATTTGTCCCCCTCGTGGTCTCCCGATGGGAAACAACTGGCCTTTACCTCGGATCGAGGTGGCCGCCCCCAAATATACATCATGGATGCAGAGGGTGCTCAGGTCCGGAGACTAACCTATGATGGAGATTATAATGCCGCACCGGCTTGGTCTCCAAAGGGGGATTGGATCGTGTATGTTTGTCGAATTCCTGGGGAAGGATTTAAACTTTGCCGTATCAGCCCGAATGGGGAACGACGGTCCCAGATTACGACGGGCCGCAGCATTGACGATTCTCCCACCTGGGCTCCGAACGGACGGCACATCGTGTTTAGTTCCATTCGGAGAGGAGAAAGTCATCTGTACATCGTGACCGGTGAAGGCGCCGGACTGGAAAGAATATCTTCAGAAGGGACACATCTGAGTTCCCCTTCTTGGTCGCCATTTCAACCCTAATCAACAATGGAACCATTTGTTGTCCAACACCAAAGGAGTCGGCATATGATTGCAGCCATTCACATGATTACATTGCTGGGAATTCTGAGCTTGACACTGGGGGGGCTTGCCGGGTGCGGAGAGAAACGAGTCCATGTGGCCACTCTTTCTGGGGCACCAGGAGAAGAAATGGATGGCGAAACGACAGAAGTTTCTCTGGAGTCCGAGACAACCGGACTTGAAGACGCCTCTGTGAATGAGGCCTCTTTAGATGGACAACTTCCTGTAAATGAGGATTCCTCTCTTCCTTCTCTAACCGAAAACACGGAGGAGACTTCCACCGCACCCCTCGATTTTGCCCATGAACCCGCTTCATCTTCCAACCAGGAAATCCAGGCCTCTGAGGGGCATGATCCCTTTTCAACCACGACTTCTTCAGGGCTGTCGTCAGATATTGCCGCAGAAACTGCTTCTTCAAACGCTGAATCCAATCCCTCCTCCTTCTCCGAGCTTTCCCAAGGGCCAGCAGACGAACAGCAGGGATCAGACTCAATCCCCGGCCTGGGAGAAACGTCGGAAGACATACCTTCCTCCTTCACGAACATGACCAATGACGAAACAGCCCGGACCAATGGAGAGTTTTCATCTCATGAGGAAGTGGCAGGGCTAGGTTCGGGCGTCGCTCCCAACGCATTGGGAGAAGGGCTTGAAAACATTCCGGATTCTTTTGATGTCGCCAAAGTCGAACCCAATGCCAACCTTGAAGAGCAACTGGAACGCATGAAAGCTGAAGAACTCGCGGCAGCACGCGCCGGACTCGAAGACATTTTCTTCCCCTTCGACAGCTGGTCTCTCACCACGGAAGGAAAACAATCCCTAGAACGGGATGCCAAAACGTTGAGCCAGAGCAAAGATGCTCTCCTCCTGATTGAGGGCCATACGGATCAACGAGGAACTCAGGCGTATAATATGATCCTCGGGAAAAAACGAGCTGCGGCGATTCGAGATTACCTCTCCCAACTGGGAGTGGAATCGTCTCGCCTCGCGATCATTTCCTACGGCAAGGACAAGCCTTTTTGTCAAGAACCGACAGAAGTGTGTCATCAACTCAATCGCAGAGGACACTTACTCATTCAAAACCCCTAATGTTTTTCCTTGAATACTGTGTGTCGGAAATCATGGAGGATGAAATAACCAGTGATGATTGGATGTCGTGAGTTCAGATTAAACCCTATGCGGTCGTTAACCCGGTATGTTGTCGGACCCGTGCTGACGAGTACCCTTCTTGCTGGATGTGTGGCCCAACAAGCAGACCTTGCTCGCATCCAAAAAGATTTGGAGCTCCAAATCAGTAAGATTAAAGAAGAAAAGAAGGCTCTGGGGGCCGAAGTGGACGAAGCCCGAGCGGCGATCACGGAGTCTCAAAACCTCATTTCGGCACAAAAAGCCGACATGATGAAAATGCGTAGTGACTTGGCCCCCTTGAATCAACAAATCAAATTACTACGTGAACAAGACCTGACGAGTTTATACGGAAAGTATGAAGTCGCCGAAAAGAAGATCAGCGACCTTCAGAAAGATTTACAGACATCCAAACAAAACCTGCGCGCTGACCTGGACTCGGTGCAAAGCACAGTCCAAACACAGGGCGAGGAACTCAATACGGTAAAAGCTCAGACTACCACGCTGATCCAACAAGTCGATGAAACCAACGTCGCCAATGCGGAACAAATGACCAAGTTTCAGGGGGCCTTCGGGGAATTCAAAACCGCGCTAGCAGACCTCGGGCAACAAGTGAATCAAGAGGCCCAACGCGCTTCTGCTGCTGAAAATAAAGTTTCCACCGAAATGGATCAATTGGTTCGCAACCTCCGAGCGGACTTAAACAAGCATCAGGAAGAGCTGACCTCTCTCCAAACGCATTCGACGGAAACATCCCAAACGATCGTGCAATTGCGGGAAGCCTCGGAAGGGTCCGGAACCCTCTTAGGAACTCAGCTGGATGAACAGGCCAAGGAGATTGAAGGCCTGAAACAACAAATTGCGGCTCAACAGGAAAAATTGACCGCCGATACGGCTGCGTTACGGACCTATCTCGAGAATGACGTGCAAACAGGACTCACCCAGGTCACGAAGACCATCGATAAAAAACAACAAGAAACCCTGGATCGGATTCAGACCCTGGAACAAGAGAATCGCACCACATTGGAACAAGTCACACAGCGGGCCAATCAACAGCAAGCCGCCATCGCCAAATTGTCCACCACCATCGATCAACACCAGCAAACCGCCCTTGAACAAACGGAAATGATCCAAAAGGACATCGAGACACTCGGAACCCATGTCCAAGCCGACGCGGCCCATATGCAGGAACTCTCTCAAAGTGTGGTGAAACTTCGTGAAGCTCAAGATGTGATGGGGAGCCTCCTCGGCAAACGCGGAGATGAAATCATCCAACAGGCCGGAAGGTTATCGGAAAGAATGAACACGGTCGAAGCCCATCAATCGGAACTGACCCAGCAGCTTCAAGCCAACACCGATACCACTTCCAAGCATCTAGCCGAAGTCACCGCCAATCTGACGTCGGTGACCCAAGCTCTGGAACAGACCGGTCAAACCTTAACCGAACGGATGACCGCCCAGGAAAATACCCTGAAACGACTCAACAAGGAAATGGCGGAGTTTCAGCGACTGAAAAAAGAGACCGAAGGACAAATGCAACAAATGCAGTCTGCCAGTGAACTCACGACTCAACTCCGCCAAAGCCTTGAACAAATGTCCTCCCGAATTCAAGAACTGGAAATCCATCAATCGGGACTGGTCGGCAAATTGGACTCCGATGCCCAGACCACGACAACTCACCTTGAGGAGGTCAATCGCAGCATCACCTCTGTCGCACAGGCCCTGGAAAAAGCGAGTGCCAAGCTCAATACCAGGATCAATGACCAAGAAAAACGACTGAATAATGCCTTGACCAACTTCGAAGGAGTTGAGGGAACGGCCGATGCCTCAGAGAGAAACTTGAATCATCTCAATCAGTTAACCGAAACGGTGAACCAACTACGAAGCGTCGTCAATACGATCGGGACCAAACTTGGCGAACGGGTGGATGAACATGAAGGTCGGCTCGGACAATTGGCGACCCGTGTCAATAAGCTACAGGGAAGCCGGCCCAAGAAAAAATAGACCAAAATACGGGAAAAACCCGACTTTTCACTCATCAAGAAGATTGGTATGATAAAGTTCGAAAAGACAGAGGCTTAACCCTTCTCCCCAGGAGAGGGCTCTGGGCAACGAACATGCCTATGAACATGAAGCACCATTATCACAAGATTGTTGGGTACGTATCCCTGATGGGCCTGATAGGGTTGCCAGGTTGTGCCACAGAACCGAATCTTTCTGACCTCAGAAAACAGGTCCAAACGCTGACCGCCCAACAAGAAATGTCCATGAAACAAGAAAAACAGATACAAGAGCGGCTGGACACCATAGAATCGCAACTGGATGAACACGACTTTCTCGTCGGCGAATTGATCAAAACGGAAGAAGAAGCCAGCCTGGATACAACTCACCTGCTGGGCAAGCTCGAGCGATCGAGCTCCCTGCTTCGCGAACAAATCGAACAAACCCGCACATCGACACACCGTCGGGACAAAGACCTGTCCATCCGTGTCAAGGCCATTGAAACCCGCCTGGAAGCCATGGTGCACAAACCCAGGAAAGGGGCCTCGAACGTTTCCACCACACAAAATAAAAAACCGGACAGCAAGGGGCAAAAGCCTCCGGAGAATGCCCCCGTCCCCCAGAAAAATTTTCCTCAGTTGGTAGAACCCGAGAATGAAGCCTCCGCCTTTCGATCGGCCTATAAGGTCTATCTCAATGGAAAATACGATCAAGCGTCCAACGAATTTAAGCGTTTCGTCAAACACTATCCTTCGGCAGCGTTAACACCTCAGGCCTTTTACTACCTGGGAGAATCACTCTACGTGCAAAAGCAGTATGATCCTGCGCAACAAGCTCTTCAGCATGTCGTCACCAATTTTCCCACCAACAAGTACCGCATTCTCTCGCTCTATAAGCTGGGACATATTATGCTGGAGACCGACCAGCGCCCCGAAGCACAAAAATTCTGGAACCTCTTGATCCAGGACTATCCCAATTCTGCTGAAGCCTCACGTGCCAAAGAACAACTCATAAAGGCGGGATTATCCTGAACACAGACTGACCGCCTCCTCGAACATCACGACTCCATTTCCCCTGGCCCCGAGCCTATGACATCTATCCTGACCGGCAAAATTCGTGTCCTCCCGGATACGGTCTCGAGTCAAATTGCCGCCGGAGAAGTCGTGGAACGCCCGGCTTCAGTCGTCAAAGAACTCCTGGAAAATAGTCTGGACGCCGGCAGTTCGCTCATCACGGTTGACGTCGAAGATGGCGGCCGCCAACTGATTCAGGTTCGTGATAACGGGGAGGGCATGAACCGTCAGGATGCCCAAGTCGCCTGTCACCGCTTTGCGACCAGCAAACTCCAGCTAGAGAAGGATCTCCACACACTGACGACACTAGGCTTTCGAGGAGAAGCCCTGCCGAGTATCGCCTCCATCTCACATTTCCACCTGAAAACCCAGACTGCAGACTCTGATGTGGGAACCGCAGTGCAGGCTACCGGCGGGCAAGACTTTGACACGACCGATTATGCCGGACCGCAGGGAACGCAGGTTGAAGTGCGGAAACTCTTCTTTAATACCCCAGGCCGCCTCAAGTTTTTAAAATCGGCGAAGACCGAATTTTCCAAAATTTGCTATGTGATTCAGCAAGCCGCGTCCGTACATCCCAACGTTCATTTTCGCCTTACCCACCAAGCCCAGAAAGTAGTGGATTACCCCGCCGCCAACACTATACAGGATCGATTGATACAGATTTATGGCGCCAAATTTCCTGAATTCTATCTCCCTATCGAACACCAAGCCGAAGGCTTTCATCTCATGGGCTTTACGGTCAACCCAAATCATGCCCGCACCGCCCGAACGCCACAAGAAATCTTCGTGAATCGCCGACCGATCAAAAATGCCACGATACTCCATGCCGTCCAGGAAGCGTATCGGTCCTTTCTCCCCAAGGGACGACACCCTCAATTCATCCTTTTTCTGACCCTTGACTCCCAAGCGTTGGATATCAACGTGCATCCCACGAAACGGGAAGTACGATTTTCAAACCCTGAAATCATTCATTCCGGCATCCTTCGAGCCCTGAAGGGACTCTTTGTGACCACCCCTTCACCTTCCTTCACCGAAGGTTCGGGCCTTACCTATGATCAGCAGCCGGTCCCTCAAAAGACCCACCCTCCGTCCCTTTCCGTTCAACGCGTCACGACCCCTTCCTGGGAAGCCTCACAGAAAAAAGAAAAGCCGGCATCTTCTCTTTCGCTGTTCGTGCAAGAACCTTCAAGAGACTATCCCATCAACAAAGACCAACCTGAAGTCCATGTCCTCGGTCAGGTAGATCACACGTACCTATTGGGACAAATCAATGACCGCGTCTACATTGTCGATCAACACACGGCCCACGAGCGTGTTCTGTTCGAACGATTGCAGCGAGCCTGGAACAGCCAGGAGATCCCGAAACAACAGTTACTCATTCCCGAACCCATTGAGCTCCCCCCCCATCAAAACCAAGCCCTGGAGGAATGGCTCCCTCTTCTCGCTCAATGCGGGCTCGAACTCGAACGATTTGGGACCCAAGCCTTTGTGGTCCGCACTATCCCCTCGGCCTTGGGCTCCGTTTCGGTAAGCGGCCTGGTCACCGAGTTATTGGACGAACTGGCTGAATGGCGGTCGAGCGACTCCCTCGACCGACTCATCCATCCCATCTTTGCCACCATGGCTTGCCAAAGCGCAGTGCAGGCTGGTAGGAGTATGACTCAGCCGGAAATCAAAGAACTCCTACACGATTGGGCAAAGGAACGGTTTCCCATGACCTGTCCTCATGGAAGACGGGTGGCGATCACCCACTCGCTGAATGAATTGAATACCCTCTTTGCCCGCCCCTCCAAATAATCAATCGGTCCAGACGTTCATGAACCGTCAAGAGGTCATCGCTGTCCAAAAGCCTGTCGTGGCCATTGTGGGACCAACGGCTATCGGGAAAAGCCGTATAGCTATCGAGGTCGCTACCCAAATCCACACTGAAATCCTGACAGCCGATTCTCGGCAAGTGTTCAAGACCATGGATATTGGGACGGACAAACCAAGCCCGGAGGAACAGAAGGGAGTCCCGCATCGCCTTATCGACCTGGTCGACCCTGATCAACCCTTCAATGTGGGAGATTTCCGACAACACGCCATGCAGGAAATCGCACGGCTTCACACTCACGGGCGTTTACCCTTAGTGGTGGGCGGAACCGGTCTGTACGTACGAGGGCTCCTTCGCGGATTATGTCCGGGGCCCCCGGCCGACCGGACCATTCGCCGGGAGTTGGCGAAGCAGGCCAACGAACTCGGGCCACATGCGTTACACCAACGACTGCAACGCGTAGACCCCGAACTGGCAACACGGCTGCACCCAAACGATCAGCCCAAGGTTCAACGAGCCCTCGAGGTGTATCAGATCCTCGGGAAACCTCTTTCACAAGTTCACGGGCACCACCAATTTGCCGACCAACCCTATCCTTTTCTCTTGCTAGGCTTAACCATGGATCGGAAGACGCTGTACCGACGCATCGAGGACAGAGTGGAATGGGAAATTCACAAAGGATTGGTCCAGGAGACTCAAAGCCTGATGGACCGTGGATATGACCGGCAACTCGGGTCCATGAAAGGGCTTGGATATCGCCAATTTTCAGGGTACCTGGCGGGTGAATATTCGTACGAAGAAGCCGTTCGTCTGCTTAAAAGAGATACCCGTCATTTTGCCAAAAGGCAAATGACCTGGTTTCGAAAGGAACCCCAAATCCACTGGCTCCATCTGGATGAAAAGGAGATTCCGGAGATCGCAGCAAACCGGATCGTCGACCATATCGAGCAATTTCTTCAAACATTGGATTGCTCCTCCTCAGACCGACAGCATTCTCAAACCCCCAAAATTCCAACTCGGCCCCACTAACGAAATATGATACACTCTCCCCACCTCGACCTAATGCCAACATCAATAACCCTAGATTCTTAAGATCCACGACACCTCCCCACACATCAAAAACGAAGGAAAATCGTGTATCGATACCGGATAGATCACCATGGCAAATAAACGACAGCAATCTTCTCATTCAGTGAGGAAAAAACGACAGACCGCCACTTCCCCTCCCGTGAACAAAGCACCGAAAGCTCGCCAATACCCCACCGCCCAAGTGGGCATCATCGGGGGAAGCGGCCTCTATCACATGCCGGGCCTCACCGACCTGAAAGAGATTCGGGTCTCCACACCGTTCGGAAAACCTTCCGATGCCATCCTTTTGGGCACCGTTCAAGGGATTCGGGTGGCATTCCTCGCCAGACATGGGAGAAAACATCAAACCCTTCCCTCCGGGATCAATTATCGGGCCAATATCTTTGCCTTGAAATCTTTGGGTGTATCCCGAATCTTTTCCGTGAGCGCAGTTGGAAGCATGAAAGAAGCCATTCGCCCAGGGGATTTTGTCCTGCCCGATCAATTTATCGATCGGACCACGCAACGACCGAACACGTTCTTCGATCAAGGGATCGTGGCTCATGTCACCTTTGCCGACCCCATTTGCCCGAATCTTTCAGACGTGTTGGAACAAGCCAGTCAGGACGCTCCGGTCACGGTACACCGGCCCGGAACCTATCTCTGTATCGAAGGACCCCAATTTTCCAGTCGAGCGGAATCCCATCTGTATCGTTCGTGGGGCGTCGATATTATCGGGATGACCAATGTCCCGGAAGCCAAGTTAGCCCGAGAAGCGGAACTCTGCTATGCCACCTTAGCTCTGGTTACCGATTATGATTGTTGGCATGAGACCGAAGAAGCGGTATCGGTCGGAGCCATTCTCTCCATCATGCATAACAACGTCAAGATTGCCCAACAGGTCCTCAGCAAAGCTCTCGCACTGACCAAGGGGCTAAAAGCCTGCTCCTGCCAAACGGCACTGGAACATGCCGTCATTACGTCTCCTGAGCATATCAGCCCGGCCATGCGCAAACGGTTCAATGTCTTATTACAGCGAAAATTTTCAACGATAAACAAGAAAAGGTAAAACAACAATGGGAACATTACTCGTCGTCGGTTCAGTCGCATTCGATTCCGTCCGGACACCGTTTGGTGAAGCGTCAAATGTGTTGGGGGGATCAGCCACCTACTTTTCCACCTCCGCCAGTTTTTTCACCGATGTGAACCTTATTGCGGTCGTCGGAGAAGACTTTCCCGATGAGCATATTCAATTCTTGCGAGAACGGGGGATTGATTTGGATGGATTGGAGCGACGCCAGGGCAATACCTTCCGGTGGCGCGGTGAATACTCTTATCAACTCAATGAAGCCCAAACCCTCGAAACCCACTTGAATGTCCTGGAAACCTTCCGTCCCAAAATTCCGGATCATTACACTACTCCATCCTCCTTGTTTCTTGGAAACATCGATCCCGAACTACAGCTGGACGTGTTGAACAAAGTGACCAGGCCTTCCATCGTCGCCCTAGATACCATGAATTTTTGGATAGACGGCAAACGCGACGCCCTGTGGAAAGTGCTGGAACATATCGATATTCTGGTTATTAACGATGGAGAGGCCCGCGCCCTGGGGGAGGAGGCCAATCTGGTCCAGGTCGCCAAACGCATCCTCTCCCGAGGACCGAAAACGCTGATCATCAAACGCGGAGAGTATGGAGTGCTCATGTTTCATCAAAAAGGAATTTTCGGGGCCCCAGCGTACCCCTTGGAGGCCGTCAAAGATCCCACGGGGGCAGGAGATACATTCGCCGGAGGATTCATGGGATACCTCAACGCCACGGGAAACTATTCCGAAAGCGGACTGCGACAAGCGATTATTTTCGGGAGCGTGATGGCTTCCTTCAATGTCGAGGCCTTTAGTCTGGATCGCATGCGAAAACTCACCAGAGACGAAATCGATGAGCGGTATCGTTCGTTCAAACAATTAACCCATTTCGAGGATCTGTCGTAAATCAGCGGAGCGGTCTTTCTTCATCAATGGATCCCAAGAAGACCAGAGGACAGAGCAGCCAAGATTGACCAACACATGGATACGTTGGGTGGATACTTAAAAGACGCGAGGGAGGAGCAGGGGCTTTCCTTTGAACATATTACGTCGAAAACCAAAATCCCCGAAAGGCACCTCCAGGCACTAGAACGCGAAGAATACCAACATCTCCCGGCCAAGGTGTTTACGAAAGGATTTGTGCGCTCATATGCACGGGCCCTCGGACTCGATGAAGAAGAGGCCATCCGGCGATTTTTGGAAACCTCTTCCCCTTATTATGAGAGCGCCCAGCAACAGGAACAATCAGCGCAAGTCCGGAAGGAAGCCACGGCTAAAAGCACGTTAAATTGGAAAATGGTGGCGATCGTCTTCGCCTGTATAGGAGGGCTTATATTCTATTTCCTCCCCGGTGAACAAGAAAAACCGGCCACGACACAAGAATCAACCGAGGCCATGCCAGAGGAGCCCCTTCCACCTATTCCAAGCCCCTCACTTCCCGAGGAGGCCACGGAACCCACCACAGAACAACCCTCTGAGACCCCGAGCATCGCACCTGCGCTTCCACCAGTCACGACTCCCTCCCCGGAAAGCGCCTCACCACCACCCCAACCCACTCCTCCGCCTCAACCGACAGTGAAACCAACGCCGCCCTCTCCCCCGCCCCCGACAGCACAAGAGGCGACTATCCCCAAACCACCGCCCCCGACCGTGGATGAAGCCGTTCCCGGTGAACCGTTGGTTTTGGAAATCGAAGCCACCCAACTGACGTGGGTGGTCGTACAATCGGACGATCAGGCCCCCAATGAAGCTCTGCTTCAACCAGGACAACGGATTACCTGGAAAGCGGATACCCAATTTATGTTGACCTTAGGAAATGCGGCCGGGGTCGTGGTTCGCCTCAACGGAGAAACCAAGGGACCGTTTGGAAAACCGGGACAAGTTGTCAGGAATATTCGACTCAAACCCTAATGAGACCCCCCAACACCTGAACCAATGTCTTCCAACAACCGTTCAGAACACACCTCAAATCATGGACTGTCGCCCGGCCAGGTCCCGACCCTTCTTTCCCAAGCTCAAGAAGCCTTACGCCATGCCATCGCTCCCTCTTCGAATTTCCGAGTCGGGGCTGCGCTCCTGACCCAAGACCAAAAAATCTTCACCGGTTGCAACATTGAAAGCCCGGTGTACCTGGGACTCTGTGCAGAACGGGTGGCCCTGTTTAAAGCCTTGTCCGAAGGAGCCCGTGGCTTTCTGGCTCTGGCAATTGCCGGGGAAGATTCCACCCCCCTCTTACCATGTGGAACGTGTCGGCAATTATTATGGGAATTTGCCCCAACCATTTCCGTGATCGTACAGGAACGGAACCACACGCAGTCCTATCTGTTGAAAGAACTCCTTCCCAGTCCATTTGAGCGAAACGTGCGACAGCACTTGAAAAGTCAATGAAAATCAAAAGTTATAAAGCCTGTCCTTTTCTTGACAGCCGAAAAAATTCATTGATATGATAGAAAGGTTTGGGTAGTCGAGGGAGGGAAATACCCCCTAGTTTTCCCACCGAGAAACACCAACCCAGAAAAAGAAAATTTGTGAGAAGGGGCGCCACACCGCACCCCGAAAGATTTTACGGTCTCATCAACTAAGTTTAACCCAGGAGGCTTACATGAAGTGTTCGATGAAAGTACTTGGCATGCTGACCGCAGCACTGTTTCTCACCTCTGGCTTGGCTATTGCCGGACCGGAAAAAGATCCCTTGAAACCCCGCGTCCCGGCTGACAAACGTGCCGCCGCGAAAAAGGTCAAATCCCCTTACGGGAAAAAATCCAAAGATGCGACACCGGAAATCGTGGCCGAAGGCAAAGCCTTGTTCGAAGGCAAAGGCACCTGTATTAACTGTCATGGGAAAAATGGGGATGGGCAGGGTCCTGCCGGGAAAGTCTTGAATCCCGGTCCACGGAATTTCACGAATTGCAAATTCCACAAAAAACGGAAAGAAGGCGAATTGATGTGGGTGATCAAGAACGGAAGCCCGGGCACCGGGATGGTTCCCCTCATTCCAGCGACGATCAGCGAAGAAGAAGGCTGGAAAATCATCGCCTACGAAAGAAGCTTCTGCGAGAAATACAAGAAATAAGCATAGACTCAAGGACAGTTCGAACCCCGCTGGGCTGAGCCCAGCGGGGTTTTTTTATGGGTTTCCGCCTCGAATACGCCTGCCCCGTTGACACCCTTCACGGGCCTTGTCTAGACTCATTCACAAGCGTGTCTCTTAGGGGAAAATATCCAAGAGCCCTAATCACAGAAGGAGAATGTTGAGATATGGCCAAACGACGAACGATCGAAGAGGATGTCACGGCACTGAAAACCAAAGTCAAGGAGGGGAGGGCCAAAAGCGAAAACCCTGAGGGGAATGCCGACATGCGGGCGTTACGCAAACGGTTGAAGCGGGCTCAGCGAAAGATCCGACTCGCCAAACGCGAGGAAGAACGGAGGAAAGGGAAGGAAGCTCCGGCGGAGGACTAGGATCTTTCGATAATTGTCATCGTGAGCAACGGAGGAATACATCATGAGAAATGACGAACAACAGATCGACGATGAATTTTCCGATCAATCGGAATTCGTCTCTCTAGAAGGGAAAGAAACCCTTCCAGAGGATGAACTCGTCGATGAAGTCGCCGAAGCCATCACTTCGGAGGGCGAGGAAGAAGGAACCGAAGTCACGGCTTCCGCCGAAGGAGAAGAGGACGCTGAAGAAGAAGTCATCGAAGAAGAACAGGTCAAGGATGAAATCGACATCCAAATCGACTTGTTGAATGAGTCCGATTGGGTCGTCCGCCGAGAAGCGGTGATTACACTCGGAGAAATGGGCGATGAACGGTGTATCGAACCGCTCGTCAAATGTCTTCGCGACGGAGACTGGCAAGTTCGAGAGGCTGCCATCGAAGCCCTAGCCATGATTGGGTCCCCGGCGGTTGACCTTCTTCTTCGATATGTTCGGGACTATGATGCCAGAAAACCCGCCATCAAAGTCTTAGGAAAGATCAATGACGAACGAGTCTTAGACCCACTCATTTCATACCTGCATAATGATGAATTTAAAGATGATGCCACCTGGGCCTTGGCTGAACTCGGCAAACCCGCCATTTCGCGGCTCCTGGAGTGCCTGGAAAACGAGGATGAAGTCGTGCGAAAGCAAGCGGTCTTGGCGCTGGGGGAAATTAAAGACAATTCCGTGGTGGATGCACTCATCGAGAAACTGAAGGATGGAGATTGGTTTATTCGTCTTTCTGCGGCGGCGGCCCTGGAAAAAATCGGCGACCCCAGAGGACGGGAAGCCGTGAAACCCCTCATGAAGGATCCCGATCTCGTGGTGCGGCTTCGCATCGAGCGCATGTTAGCCGCCTGGAAGAAACAAACGGTCAACGCCTAATCTTCTACACATTTCCTGGAGTGGTGGGCCAGGCCACTCCGGGAGACCTTGTCTATCCCTCAACCGAACCTTCCCCTCTCTTGCTCATCCTCTGAGAAGTCCCGAGGCAGCCTTCCCTGGCCTGCAAGAGCAGGAATGTCTCTCATATGTTGTGTAAGGTGAAAGAAGCGGAAAAACGGTTCAGGGCATGACAGCCTGGAGCTCTCGCCGAAGGTCGTCCAGTAAATCGGGCGGGAGACTCCGGCCCTGGGCCAGATTGGCTTGGGCTTCCTGAACCTTTCGTTTCACGACCTTGATTCGTTGAGCCATAGGCCCCTGAGGATCGAGTTCCACAGCCCGGTCAAGATGTTGGAGAGCACGGCCAAATTCATCGGAAGCCTCTTGATAATCATGTTCCAACAGGTAGGCACGCCCCTCCAGCAACCCTTCCTTGGCCTTTAGCATTTGGCGTTGCAAGCTGACTCGTTGATCACGACCGATGGTCTTTTCCAACACCTCTCCTGAGAGGGCCCGTAAGGTTTGTTTGACTTGTTCCGGTTGCTGTCCCGTGTAATAGCCCAACCCAAAGACCACACCTAAAAGAATGCCCCACCGCAAGAGTTTAAACATAGGAGTACCTCATCAGACGAGGAAAAGAACGTGTTGACCGATCCGATGCACCATTATGTTCGATATGGTAGCACCAGATTGGAGATCGAACAACCTCGCTGATCACACCGGCTGCTGAGGGAGCGACCTGTAATCAAGCCAGTTTGTCTTGTCTCGCGGACAGATCATCGGGAAATAACGGAGCATAGGCCCGATGCATGTATTCTTTCACCATCCGCCGAGCGCTGAATTGAGGGGCCACCGTCCGTATCGCCTGCTTGATCATCCGACACCAGCCATGGGGAATCTCATCAACACCCCGCTCATAGAATAACGGCACCACCTCTTGCTCCAAGAGCGTGTACAGCGCGTCCCGATCATGATGATCCTGTGCTTCTGCCGTCTGGTCCTCTTGAGGCAGAGACACGGCCCATCCATTGTCACCGGTAAACCCTTCCTTCCACCACCCGTCCAACACACTCAGATTGGGCACACCATTGAGCGCAGCTTTCTGCCCACTCGTCCCGCTGGCTTCTAAGGGCGGACGAGGGTGATTCAGCCACACATCCACACCCTGTACCAGGTACTTGGCGACATGCATATCATAATCTTCCACGAAGGCGATATGCCCGCCCAAGTCATGGGCTTTCGCGAATTGATAGACCTGATGGATAAACTCCCGCCCGGGCTGATCAGCCGGATGAGCTTTTCCCGCGAAGATAATCTGGACCGGCCGCCACGGGTTTAACAAAATCCGTTTTAAGCGATCGAGGTCCGAAAATAACAGCGTGGCCCGTTTGTACGTCGCAAAACGCCGGGCAAAGCCAAGAGTCAGCGAATCGGGTTCGAATAAGGCCCCACTGGCCAACACCTGGATGGGATCAAGAGCCCCTTCGGTCCAGGAGAGCCGCGTCCGTTGCCGGAGGAACACAAGGAGCTTCCGCTTGAGCAACCGTCGTGCGGCCCAAAGGGCACCATCGGGCACATTCTGAATGGCCTCCCAAAATTCCGGATCATCACACCGGTCTGTCCAATCCTCTCCCAAATGTTCCTCATAGACCCTGTTCATCTCCTGCGCGATCCACGTGGGGACATGGACCCCGTTCGTAATACTCTGAATAGGAAGGTCCTGAGGAGCACGATCGGGCCAGAATCCCTGAAACATCTTTTTCGAAACCTGCTCATGTTCACGACTCACCCCGTTCACGAATGCGGCATGGTTGAGCGCCAAGGCGGTCATATGGAAGTGATCCGTCGAGTAGTCGGGATGACGCCCCAACGCCATGAGGTCCGATTGAGTGAGTCCCGCCTCTTCCCACCACCACTGGCAATGTTCACGAATGATCTCTCCGGAAAACATATCGTGTCCGGCCGGCACGGGGGTATGCGTGGTAAAGACCGTGTTGGAACGCACCAGGCCCACGGCCGCATCGAGGGTACATCCCTGGAGGAGATACTCGCGCAAACGTTCCACCACCAAAAATGCCGGATGGCCCTCGTTCGCGTGCCAGACCTGAGGATGACAGCCGACCGCACGCAGGGCGCGCACCCCACCAATGCCCAGAAGGAGCTCCTGACACAAACGCATATGGTGGTCCCCACCGTACAGACGAGCGGTCAAATGACGGTCCTCGGGACAATTTTCCGGAGTATCGGTATCCAAAAGATAGAGCGTGATCCGCCCGACCTGAATCCGCCAGACCACACAGGTCACCGATCGATTCCCGAGGGGAACATGGACTTTCGCGAGCTCGCCCTCCGGAGTACGGGCAAAATCGATGGGCATCACTAACGGGTCGACGCAGTCATAGACCGCTTCTTGCCAACCCTCGGCATCGATGACTTGACGGAAGTAGGCCTGGTTATACATAAATCCAACCCCCACCAGGGGAAGACCCAGATCACTGGCCTCTTTTAAGTGATCCCCCGCTAAAATGCCTAAACCACCGCTGTATAAGGGTATCGACCGATGCAGACCAAACTCGGCAGAGAAATACGCAATGGTTTGATCCCGAAATTGGGGATAGGTGTCGGAAAACCAATGGTGCTGAGACCCGGTATAGTCCTGAAACGCATCCATCGCGGCATGGTATTTCCTCAGAAACACCATATCCTCACGGAGCGTTTCTAACCGATGGGGATGAATATCCTGCAATTGTTTCATGGGATTCTGATGGGTTAAGCGCCAAAGAGTTGGGTCAAAATGAGAGAAGACCTCTTGAGCCTCAAAGGACCAACTCCACCAGAGGTTATGGGCCAATTCAGACAGATTCGTAAACTCGGTTGGTAAGGTACGGTGATGACGATTCATCGAAACACCTCAACTTAAAGGGTTAGGGAATGAGGCCTACACCTCACTCTCGCAACGACGGCTTCGAGGACATCTGTAAGGGAAAACACGAAAAACGTTCGGTCAGGCGTGATTACGCATTCCCGACAGGCTGATTCGAATCCGATTGTGCCAAGGAAGCAATGACGGCAAAACGTTCTCCGATGATTCGGGTGACGCGATTCATATGCTTCGCCAATTCCTTGGCCTCATTCGGAGGCAAATCCCGTCGAAACTGTGGATGAAGACCCCACCAGGCTTCGACTTCCTCTCCTTCAGTGCGCGACATGACACTCACCAACTTAATCGTCCCCTCCCCGCTCTCGGTCGAGGCCGGAGAGGCCTCTCCGCCGGAAGACGGGGTCTCAGTCGCCTCAGAGGAAGACGACGAGGAGTCCACAGAGGGCTCGGAGGAAGGGGTCGAAGAAGGTTTGGGTTTCGTCGCATCATCAAACAGACTTTGTAGAGCCGGAATCACGGCGGACCCACAGAGGAAGGCGGCAGAGGTAATCTCATTCTTACCTTGAGCCCCGGCTTTCGACGCCACACGCTCGGAGAAAAATTGAAAAAAGTGATCACGTTCCTTGGTTTGGTCGGTAACCACAAATTTAAACTTTTCGTACAGCTCTCGGCTTTCAGAAACCGTTTGCCCCACCGACATCGTGACTTCCATGTCGTCTACCTCGCTGGAGCTGAGGGAAGGGGCGAGGACAGTCTTTAACTCCTGGGTCACGGAATCTTCCAGGTTGTTCATAAAATCTTTTTGAGCCTGGAGAGGAATATAAAACGCGGAGAGCCGGTCGACCAGGTTAAACAGCATCTTGAGGAACTCAAGATAAATATCCCACTCCTGGCGCCGCTGAAGCTTGAGCGCCACTTGTTGATCCGTACGCTTTATCAATCCCACCGATTCACGGGCCACGCTCATCATCGTATGGGACAAATCCTTCAACACACCGTCGTAATTATCTATCGTTTGGTTCGTCATGATTCATACCCTTGACAAAAGTTTCTTTCCTGCCGGGCCCTGCGTTCAGCCCGAAACATCATTGTTGAGCCAAATTATACCCGAGGCCCGGAAGGGCTGTCCAAGCCCCCGGAAGGTGTCCGTTGCAACCCACCCCCACGTATGCTATACACGCCTACGGCACCAAAAACCTGGACAAAATTCACAGCCCCCTACCCCCTTGGGGCCTGTTGAATTGTATCACTCAGCCCTTACATGCCCGAGGTGGAATCGACGTCAACAGCCAAGGGAATGATCAAAAAAGTCCGTCAAGCAAGGCCGCAGCCTTTTTGACGCGCCGAGCGTATGCTCAGTACGTGCCCACGGCAAAAGGGCGACCTGCCTGCGCGAAGCCGGAGCTTCGCTTCGGCGAAGGCAGGGAACGCCGCTAACGGCTTTTTTCAACATTCCCCTTGTCCCCCACAGGATTCATGGATTCAACCTCATCAAGCTCTAAAGTCTACGTTCTAAAACGTCCGACCCATGATGCCGCCCCTCCCCAGCTCTCTCGCAATTACGAAGAAGAACTTAATCCACAACAACTAGCCGCCGTGGAAGTGGTAGAAGGACCCGCACTCGTCATCGCCGGGGCGGGAAGCGGAAAAACCCGAACCCTCGTCTACCGGGTCGCTCGTTTGATTGACCTGGGAATCAATCCAAGCTCCATCCTGCTCCTCACCTTTACGAGAAAGGCGGCGCAGGAAATGCTGGATCGGGTGGGAATGTTGATCGGGTTGGGCAGTCAACAGGTCGGAGGTGGCACCTTTCACTCCATGGCCAATCTCCTCTTGCGCCGATACGGCCGACCCGTCGGGTTAGAGTCCGGGTTTACCATCCTCGACCGGGGAGACTCCGAAGATCTGCTCAACTTGCTGCGAGGACAATTGGGCCTCAACAATATGGGCAAACGATTTCCACGAAAAAATACCATCGCCGAAATGTTCGGGAAAACCGCCAATACCCTGGAGAGCCTGGAAGATATCGTCCTGAACGAATACAGTCATTTTGGAGACTTTCTGGAAGAACTCATCAAGCTCCAAACCGCCTATGTGAGTGCGAAGAGCCAACGGCAATTAGTGGACTACGACGACCTGTTGGTCAAACTGTTGGAACTCTTGATGGTCGACGAACCGACGAGGGAAACCATCAGTAATATCTTCCGGTATATCTTGGTGGATGAATACCAGGACACCAATCGGCTGCAAGCCGCCCTGGTCCGAAACCTGGCCGCCACGCATCAAAATGTCATGGTCGTCGGGGACGACTCCCAATCCATCTATGCCTTCCGGGGAGCAACCTTTCGCAACATCATGGAATTCCCCGATCTCTTCCCCGGGACCACCATCTACAAGCTGGAAGAAAATTACCGAAGTACGCAACCCATTCTCCAATTGGCCAACAAGATCATCGAAGCCGCTCCGGAAAAATACAGCAAAACCCTCTTCACACGACAGGGGGAAGGGCCACTACCCTCCCTGGCACAAGCTGGCGGAGAAAACGCGCAATCCCGATTCATCGCGCAGAAAATCTTGGAGTTGCGCGAAGAAGGCATGGCTCTCGACGAAATTGCCGTCCTGTTTCGATCCAGTTTTCATGCCTTCGACTTAGAATTGGAATTGACCCGTCGCAACCTCCCCTTTATCAAGCGAGGCGGGTTCAAATTCATCGAAACCGCCCATGTGAAAGACCTCTTGGCGCACCTACGCGTCATTCATAATCCCCTCGACACCGTGAGCTGGAATCGACTGCTCTTACTCTTGGAAGGGGTCGGCCCCAAAAAGGCACGAGACCTGATCACCAAGATCCTTGAAGGTCATGGACATTATGAGATTCTGAAAAGCGGAACCGGCCGATCAGCCTCGGCGCTCCGCAACCTGGCCGCGACGCTCGAGCAATTGACGGAAGAACCCCTGACGCCCGCCGTGCTGCTTGGGGAAATGATGGAATACTACATGCCCCTGCTGAAAGATCAGTACGACGATTATCCCAAGCGCATACGAGACCTCGAACATCTGTCGGTCATGGCCGAACGATATGGAGACCTCAATGAGTTCTTGGCCGATTTGACCCTAGAACCCCCGAATGAAAGTGTCGTGGATGTGGAAGCCCCGGACCGGGACGACGAGCGGCTCATTCTCTCGACGATCCATTCCGCCAAAGGGTTGGAATGGAAATGCGTCTTCGTCATCTGGCTGGTCGATGGACGATTTCCCTCTGCCTACTCCTTCACGACCTCAGAGGACCTGGAAGAAGAACGCCGCCTCCTGTACGTGGCGGTGACCCGAGCCAAGCAACAGCTCTTCCTCACCTACCCCATAAATGTGTACGATAGGATGACGGGGTCGGTGCTCTCCAAACCCTCCCGATATTTAGATAATATTCCGTCTTCATACTTAGAAACCTGGAGCCTGGTGGAAGAAGATGATGGGTACCCCTGGCGATAAAGCAGTGAAAGGACGAACACGATCAATGGGACAGGCAATACTTGGATTGATTCTTGGCAGCACCTTACTCTGGACCAGCGTCGGCACCGTTCTCGCCGAGCCCACATCCCCGACCCATCGCCCGAACCCCCGTCACCCCTGGGCATCGCTGCTTCAACAAGCCAAGAGTCTGAATCTGCCCACAGGATTCCTCCAACATATCGACCCCAAGTTCGTCACCTTGAGGTTCGAAGATCTACGGACCTACGCCGCAGAATATCATCCGGAAGAACACACCATGATCTTGAACATGCGCCTCTCCTTTAATGAAGCGGGAGGAGCCCTAGCCGACCTGGCACGCATGACCCATCATGACCTCGCGCTACTCTATCACGAACTGCTCCATGCCTATTTAGATTATCTGTATGCCACCGATCACCCCACCCCCCTGACCGCCACGGATCAAAAAGTCCTCGACTTTGCCAATAGCCAAATGGCCTGTCATTACCGATTCGTGCGCATCAATCCTATTCGCCAGCTAAAATCCGCCACCGAATTACGGTTCCTATCTGACCAGGACACCTGGGAAGTCATGAATGAAACCTGGGCCGTGTTCGTGGGTTGGGTGATCTGGACCAAACTGGAACTTTTCAAAGGAGACCTGACGAACAGTAGGTGGACCCCGGACCTGATCGCACAATGGGAAGACCGGCTCAAAAAAGCCGTCAAATCCGGAGAACTCTTAGGCTATTACGAACCCGACGAACCGGAAGAACGGAAGATTGCCCGAAAGCGGTTTATCGCTCCATCGAACGGCCTGACTCCGGCAGATGTCCAACATTTATTAACCGATGTTCTGCAAGAACCCCAGGAACTCGTCGACGCCTCCACCCCCATTTTCGAACAGGCCCAAGCCACTCAAGAAGCCCCGCCCTCCTGCGAATAATGGTCGAGAAAACATCCGGGTAGACAGCGGCGAAAGAACCATGATAGCGTCATCTCTTTGCTTCCCCTTCCAGGATGTGAGAAAGGAATCGGAAGCTATGCGACCTAAAATCAAAATCGAATCGTGCGCCTGTAGCTCAGTGGATAGAGCACTGGCCTCCGGAGCCAGGGGCCACAGGTTCAAATCCTGTCAGGCGCGCCATCAAATTGCTTCGCCTCTAGTGTAAGGACGGGGATTTTTCTCAAGGAGAAAAGTCGGGGAGATAGAATCCAATCCAGAAGGAATTTCCCCCACGTTTGGAGAGAGAAGACTTAAGAAACAAATAATTCAGACCTGCATCCCCCTCCTTTGTAAGGAGGGGATAGGGGAGGTAGAGAACCCCTAGAAATTCTGAGCATACTCAACTTCCACCCATAGTGGGTCGTTAGCTCAGCTGGTAGAGCAGCTGACTCTTAATCAGCGGGCCACAGGTTCGATCCCTGTACGACCCACCATATTTTTCAAGCACTTACGCCCCTTCCCTCCCCGGGCCATTTTCGGAAACACCTGTTTTAGATCTGTTTCTGGAAATCGGGCAGGTTTGTAATCTATTACGGCCATAGCAAAGTTTGAGTTTTCCTGACTAAACGGCATACCATTTGCCGGATTTCCTAGAGTTATTGGCATTTCCAACCAATTTGCTTCATCAAAATCCCGAAAACCAGGTAATTCCCCAGCAAATACGACAGGGAAAAGCACCCGTGCAACGGTATCCATCCGTTCCGCCATTTTGAGATGGATTCGAGTGGCTAATCCACAACTTAAAAAGGTTTCTTAGAAAGGCCAACACTCAAAGATCAGGGAGGCACAGACAAACACATCCATCTGGGTAAGATAACTGATTTGGGTAGAACTGTTTGCAGACCAAACAGGAACGCAAGGAAGCTGATTATCCGATCAAGGAAGGCTCGCGGTCATATGCGCCTGGGCGGATGGAGCACCAACATCCGACATGAATGGGGACACGTGGGGGTGTTTGACTGGAACCTATCCGCGCAGCCTCTTCTTCGCATAGGCGACAATTTTGGCAATTGACTTGTATAGACCATTCAGAGACAGAGAGGCCGTGCGAGGTATATATGGCTTGGTTATTGAGATAACGATTGCCAGCAATGACTGTGGTAGCCATGAGTGTGGCCACGACTTCGTCATATTTCCAACTGGCAGCGAGGGTGTTAAGGTCAAGATGTGAAAAGTCTGAAGGAAGAGGCAGAATTTTAAACCATTCCCGAACAGCCATCATTGACGATAACCGATCATCAAGCTCTTCGACTTCCTGAAGTGCAGCAATCGCTTTCGCCTTTTGCCGAAACACCTTTCCTCCGCTTTCCGATGCCGCCAATTGATTCAGTTCTTTCATCGTAAGTCCTTGCAATAATTCCGGAATGGGAATGTCGTGCCCCTGCCGGGCCAGACCAGATTGGGTGAGCGCGTTAAATTCTGCGCGAGCACGATGGGAGGCCGGAATACGATACAGAGCCTTTCCTCGATTGCCGTATTTGAGATAGGTTTGAAGGATAGCAAACCCGAACCGGTCAATGAGGGCATCATCATAGGCCGGATGCTCGGGGGGCCCATTAAGGAGCAGAGCAATATTGACCCCGGGATTCACGGGAAGGCGCTTGAGAATTTCCCCAGAAATTTCTATTGAGAGATCCTCTTTGTCTAGAGCTGAGGCGGCTTGCCATTCGGGAGAAGCCTGTTGCCATTGATGTAGAGCTTTCAAATATTGAGGGCGAACCTCAGCAATAAAGTCTTGGATTTCCTGACATTGCAAATTGCATCGAGCAATAAAGGGGAGCAAGGCGTTTTTTTTGACTGACGTATCAAAGGGATTACCATCACGACAAATACGATGGATCGCGGTGGCGGTGGCCCGCTCAACCCCAGTGATGGTGAGGGGGAAGGGGCTATTCGGATTGATGACCCATTGTTGGGGTCCGACTTCTTGGAGATCCCCTATATCAAAGGAGACAGATTCGGAGTCGGATGTGATATAGACGGCCTCCTCTAGCGGCTCCTCAGCATCAGGCCATTCGGCCGCGGGTAGCTCTTCCGAGTAGGCCCGGATCCTGGAAGCGCTATCGTAGGTTTTCCTCTTGATCTTCTTCTGAATCAAGAACGCTATCAGAACGAAAATGGCGATGCCTACAATAAGTTCCATGCTCCTCTTCCCCCCTACATGGTAAAGGGATTACCCCTTATTTCCTCGGAGGAAACAAAAGAAATCTTTATCTCTAGTCTTGCTCTTTCTTAAGTCGTGGGAGGGGCGCAAGCCCTCCCGACAAAAAGTGTAAATTTCATAGAAGATGTGTTTAGAATAATTGTTCTCACTTAATCCCTCTGAGTCCTATTAGGATTTGTATGGCTCTGATAGCCGACCGCCCTCTCAAGTGATTTGGACAAAAGGGGGATGACTTTCTGACAGATATCAACTGATTCACAACCAATCTTTATGCCCTAAGCGAAAACGAAATTCAGAAAATAGGGAATAAAGAACAACAAACCCTTAATCAGCGGGCCACAGGTTCGATCCCTGTACGACCCACCAATTAAATCAACGACTTAGGTCGTTCACGCCAACACCCCGTTCGGGGAAAAACCTGTGGGTCTCGAATTCCTAATTCAGAATTAAAATAGGCCTCCTGTCGGCTTGCAGTGCCACATCCCCCTACCCTACACTCCACACCATGAACATCATTTTGTGCCTCTTTGCCTCCTTCTTGACCAGGTCCGTCAAACTCCTTAGACCCGGTGGCACCAAAGCTCTTCTGGCCGAGAACCTTCTCCTCAAACAACAATTGCTGGTACTCACTCGCGGACGCCAACGGGGCCCCAATCTTTCCTCCCTTCACCGAGTGCTCCTGGGGTGCTGGGCCCTTTTCCTCACCCCCCGGCGAATGGCCAAGGTCGCTATCTGTATTCAACCAGCGACGATCTTACAATTCCATCACTGGCTCGTCCGCCGAAAATATCAAAGGCTGTTCTCCCCTCAGAACCGAAGGAAGCCAGGCCCGAAAGGCCCACCTGAAAGACTCATTCGCGCCATTGTGGAACTCAAACGCCGCAATCCCCGCTTCGGCTGCCCACGAATAGCCTTGATCATTACTCGGACCTTTGGGATCACGGTCGACAAACACCTGGTGCGCCGCGTGCTGCTGAAACACGGGAATCCAGAATTTCGTGGGGACGGACCGTCATGGCTCACATTCTGGGGGCAGGTGAAGGACAGTTTGTGGAGTGTGGATCTGTTTCGATGTGAGTCCCTCACGCTGAAGAGCCATTGGGTCCTCGTGGTGATGGATCAGTTCACGCGGCGACTCATTGGATTCGGCGTGCACTCTGGAGCGGTCGATGGCCCTGTCGTGTGCCAGATGTTCAACACCATCATAGCTGGGAAGCAACCACCACGGCATCTGAGCTCGGACCACGATCCTCTGTTCACCTCTCATCACTGGCAAGCCAACCTGCGCATTCTTGACGTGCGAGAAATCAAGAGCATCCCGACGGTCCCACTCTCTCATCCCTTCATTGAACGAGTGATCGGCACCATCCGTCGGGAATTCCTTGATCATCAAATGTTCTGGAATGCCCGGGATCTAGAGAGAAAATTGAAAGACTTTCAGCACTACTATAATCGCCACCGCCTGCATGCTTCCCTCGAAGGCCAAACACCGGCGGAAGTCTACGGAGGGTCACCAGTAAAGCAAGGAGATCTCACTCATTTCCGCTGGGAAAAGCATTGCCGTGGCCTCGTTGAGCTCCCACGAGCGGCATAATTAGGATTTCGAGACCTACCGGGGACCCTTCAAGCCGACTTTAAATCCAAAACCAGAAAGAAACAGAAAGGTGTGAACCGATGAATATTGAGCAACGTGTGGAAAAGCTGGAAAAACACCTTTACCGTCTGTGGTGGGGCTTGGGTTTCGTTAGCTTCTTCCTCTTACTTCTTGTCACGGTAGGAATGCGGTCTGCTCACTCAAACATGGAGGGAAAAGACGTGGTACCCTTTTCTATTCGCGGGGGGACAGTCGTGATGGACTCACTGGAAGTGAATTCCCTGCGTGTGAATCACATTGATACCAGGTATTTGGCAGCCGAAGGCATTCGAATAGAAGGGAGGTTTCCTCCCAAACGTGGTGACCTAATGGAATTAGGAAAGCATTCGATTTTGTTGGAAGGAGATATGATCACGCTGAATGACGAGAAAAATTTCAGCCGCATCATCTTAACCACAAGTCCACGAGTTTTTTCCATGCCACTTATTTTTCCTGACATTACCAGAAAGGTTCAAACTTATGGGGATCGTGGAGCCGGCATCATTCAGCGTGATGAAGCTGGAGGCATTCGTCATATCTCCTGGAGCCAGAATCAGGAATACAGTGAAACCTTTTTTTCGGGAAAACGGCAAAGACGATTAGTGACAGCATCCCTGCAAGATGGTCGACTTGGCACTAATTACTTGGATAGGCAAGGAAAGGTCCTACACACCCTGGGAGACTTGGTGACGGACCATGAAACGCCCAGGGACAAATTCATAAAATGGCTTCACGAACAAAAAAAATAAAAGCAGAAAGGATGCGAATGGGTGCCCCGAACCTGACCTGTACGGTCCGGCCCTTGCCTCCTTATCTTTCAAGCACTTACATCAATTCCTTCCTGGGTCCCATTTCCACAAAATCTGTTTTAGATCTGTTTCTGGAAATCGGTCTGGCCCCCTTTTCCCCTTGGATCTTAATTTCACCCATTACGGTTAACCGTCGGCTCCCGACCGAGGCTGTGTGAAAATTCGAAATTCTCTGAATTTAGGGGGTGCCTGACCTCTTCGCCAGAGGGAGATCGTGGAATATAGGCAATCCTCGAAAGAAAAATTTTTAGATCAAAATTTTATACGGAGTTTTTACACAGCCTGGACCCGCAGCGGACGTTCAGTTGTCCGTATTAGTTAGCCTTTTGAATTTTTAATCAGCCGGCTTTGAAAATGGGAGCTTAGGGAGCCTGCCAAAGGACCTCTCCATCCTTTGTGAAGAACACTAAAGAAGCAAGAGGATAGTTTGTTTCACTCCCAGTGTTAGGGTTTTCGAGCTGGGCACTTCCCAATACCATTTTACGCTTTCCCTCGGCATCATAAAGCGAAAGATTGGCCCCTCCAGAATCGATGGTTAAAGCCGTACTGGGAAAAGCCGGCAAAGTGGAAAGAGGGGACAAATTGTATGGGCCTTCGAGCGTCAACCCTGGCCTGGGGCTGCTTATATTTAACCGAGCCGCTTGGGCATTGGCATACATATGCATGCCACTGTCCCCGTTATAAAAAGAAATCCCTGAGGCTGACTCAGAAACCTCGAGGACAACGTCACGGTGAAAGAGCGCCTTAGAGGGTTTCGTTAAAATCAGGGAAGGGCCCTTTTTTGAAAGGTTCAGCGTAATAGAGTCCTCCTCTAAATTACCCACATGCAACACCGGGTAACCATCAATATCTTTAATATAGAATCCACCTCGCACGGTCCCTTCTTTATCCACGAGTTCCAATTTTTGTGTTCGGATATTTCCAAGAGGCATCCCATGGCTTTCTCCAAGAGCTGGCGTATTGCCAAAAAGTATCCCAGCACACAAGCCCCCCAGTAAACCGGAACACAGTGCCACGGCAAAGATTACCAAATAGTCTCTTCGCTTCATTGCGAGCCTCCTTTTTATGAGGAAAGAATGAGCAATCTCCCCCTTTAGATTGGGAGATGCTTTTGAAGTACTTGTCCGAAGTCCCAGCCAGCTCCCTTTCCTCACCAGTGGTTCCCGGCTTCCAGTTTAGTTTCAAGGGAAGAGAACCGTCTGACGTTTGACGACGCGACGTTTAAGTTAGGGATGCTTTGGCAGCCAGGGCCCATCCTTTCCGACCAAAACCTTCCACGAACGGGAAGCTTTTTATATGGTAAAGCTTGGGAAAATCAAATTCTAACTGCGCTTCTCGGGTATCGAGCTTGACACGCAACGACAGTTGGATGCGCAACTCCGCGCCATAGCCGTCATCTCGCCATAAGAGTGCATGGTGGGTGGGAGCGAGGTTGGTTATTCGAACATCCTTGGCGTGGTAATTTCCTGCACCTCCCCATTCATACCCCACCTGATACAGAACCACCTCTTCTAATGGAGCCTGGGTATCATTGAGCAGGTAGAAGCTCCAGGATTGACCGTCACCTAGTCGCTCAGGACAGGCCACAACACGGCAATGAATGATCTCAATGGGTGTCATGAATTAGGGCTCACCGTAGGTGAGTCATTGACCCTCTCTCGTTTTCGCGGTGACCAATTTTCATTGATAAAGTCACACATCAAGCAAAGCGGGTGGAACAGCCAACTGTGCAAGCAATCATACCGTCGAGGTGCGAGAAGTCAACCAAAGGATATGAAGTTGAATGTAGAAAAGACAAGCTCTGCTTTCGCAGAGATGTGGTTTTTATCACTGACGATGGGCAGGACGTGTACTGGCGCAATCGTATGATTCGGATAGGGGTGTCTTCCTCCCTATTCTTGATTCTCTTCACAAGCACAGTCAGCCCAAGGTACCACAAAGCCTGGGCTTTTTCGCTCACTTGGTTGAGTGGGAAAGATCCCCTTCAATCTTGTCCAACGCCTCACGGGCAAATTGTACGAGATGTTCCCGGGTCCGACCGAACGGTCCGGACTCAGGGGAATCCAGACGAAACGACGCAATTCTTCTGAGGTGTTCCACTGCCCGTGCTTCCTGAAGTTCACCCAACTGCCACACGACAATTTCGTCGACATAGATTCCAATGGGATATTCAGAACGAGGCGGCTCCGCCATTTCGCTCAGCAAGCTGAGCAAATGCTTGCGGATCTCTTCGGTGTCGGGGGAAAACCTCCAGATTTCTCGCGCACCTGTACATGGCGAATTCCTAATTCCCGCTCCCAGTGCGATCTTTCATCCCGCTTGAACTTCTCTCCAACTCTCCGTATTCTCACCAGCCATGAAACATGTATTCATAGTGTTCACGTATCTGATCTCCCTCGCTCACACACTCCTGAGGCAAGGCGGAATGAAGGTGGTGGTCGCCGAGAATTTGCTGTTGAAGCACCAGCTGCTCATCCTCACCCGGTCCCGAAAACGAGCCCCTACTCTGTCATCTTTTGACCGTTTCTTCCTAGGCCTGTAGTCCACCTTTTTGCATCCTCGCCGCATCAAGCGGGTGGCCGTTCTCGTTCAACCGTCTACGCTTCTGAATTTTCATCAGGCCTTGGTGAAACGGAAATATCGATGGTTGTATTCGTCCCCGAAACGAAAGAAGCCAGGCCCGAAAGGCCCTTCCCGCGAACTCATTACGTTGGTGCTGGAGATGAAACGGCGCAATCCCCACTTTGGTTGCCCAAAGATTGCCGAGCAGATTTCCAAAACCTTTGCCCTCCCTCTCGATAAAGATGTCGTCAGACGGATCCTCGCCGCCCGCTATCGTCCGAAACAAACCGACGGACCCTCGTGGCTGACCTTCCTAGGCCACATGAAGGACAGTCTGTGGAGCATTGATTTCTTCCGGTGTGAATCCCTCCGACTCAAACCTTATTGGGTCCTCCTCGTCATGGACCAATGCCCGCGTCGAATCATCGGGGTCGGAGTCCACCCGGCCCCTGCAATGGATGGGAGAGCGCTATGCCGTCTGTTCCATCAGGCCACCAGCCGAAAAGGATTCCCCCAATGTCTCAGCTCCGATCATGATCCCGTGTGTCGATTCCACCAGTGGCAAGCGAATCTGAGAATTCTGGGCATCCACGAGGTGAAAACCATTCCCTGCGTGCCAGTGTCACATCCATTCATCGAACGGTTAATAGGTACCATCCGGCGAGAATATTTAGATCGCCGGCTGTTCTGGAATGAATCTGATCTGGAACGGAAGTTAGAGGCCTTCAAGGAGTATTACAATGACAGTCGGATCCATCAGGGCTTGAATCAGCAAACTCCCGAGGAAGCGGCGGGGAAGGAGCCACCGCCGAAGGCGAACTCAAAACCTTTTGTGTGGCGGTCACATTGTCGGGGATTGTTTCAGACACCAATGACCGCATAATGAGCAATTCGCCAGGCACCCGGTCAGGGGAAGGGATAATGCTCTCGTATTGGGTGTCCGCCTTGAATTCAATATGAATTGGTTTAATCCTTCCTGAAAATCTCAGAACAGAATTCAAAACTTATTCTCCACAAATTTTGCGATGGATGATCTGCCGCAAGCGCGTTAAACTGAAAAACCAATTATGCTAAATTGAAGATACTGACAAAAGAAATCTAGTCGGGAGGTATAAGACGCGCTAGACTTTCCCTATCTTTAGTTTCTCCCTTTATGTTAGGGTCATGTTCCTCAATCATTCTTGGCCTTGTGATGAAGGAAAAAGAAATAAGGTCTTTACCGATGTTGTCTTGTATGAGAATCTTTCGGAAATCTGCCCGCTAGCCGCCTCAGTCTTGCGTTTACGGTTCCTACATTCCGGTCGTCTTCTCCCAAAAAACAAAACAGTGTCCTGCTTCTAAAAGGAGGAACCAAGAGCATTTACAAGTGCATGTAGGTCACTTGCCGTCTTTCGCCAAGAAAGCTGAGGCCGAAACGGTGTTTCCTGAACTAGGGAGGATTCGGTCGTTTGATTAAGCTAGTAACTTGAGAGGCTCCAATCAATCAATAATTCTCTCCAAGTGCATGACCCGGATCATACAGGAAAACGTCAGAGTATAAACCACATTAAATAAGGGGAAATTTATGCCAAAAGCTAAACGAAAAAGAGATACGAAGAAGCAAATACGTCGTCCAGATTCAGCTGCTCTAAAAACCGCACGGGCCAAAAGAGCCGGCTTAAAATTTGATTGGCATTCTGGACGAGTTACACGCTTGGGACACCACGAGACTGCTGGAAGAACCATCTCAATCGCCTGGGATGAGGGAGGAGTGACTTCCCAGCAAGGTGACATCAGTGACGAAGCATGGGAGATATTTACGCTAGCACTTCAGACCACTGGACGAATCGCCATCCTGAGCGATGAGCCTGGAGATGATTGGGGATACGACTATCGCTTTTTGGAAGTCATGGCATAAAAAAACCAAATTTTCCAAAACGCACTGATCGATAGGGGCTGTTAGGGAACCCATTTTCCATGATCGTTAAAAGAAAACCAAAAATTAGAATAATCTGAAACAATGGGGAAGAGATGAAGCTATCTCTTCCCCAGATTAGCTTCATACTAAAATCTTGAAGTGGGCATATTTCTTGTATCTAGTGCGGTTTCAACTGGTCGCTGCCGAGAGCTGACTGTCAGAATTTCCAAAACCCGGACCTAGAATCTTCTATAAGATTTTTATGGCAACTTTTGCAGCTATTCTCTTCGAATCACTCAACCGAAACAGGCCCCACAACAGGTTTTTTCTTTTTACCACTATTACAATCCCTTGGAACCGAAAGCCTTTCCGTCCCCAGGTCCACTGACCGCCAATCAGTTGCTCACTCCCTACCCATATCCCCCAGACCTTCCGAAGCAGGTTCTAAAACAGGTTTTGATCGCCCCCCCACTTTCGCAAAGCTTTCACCGGTAAGGATTTTTCTCCCACAGGCCCACTGACTATTTATCAGCGGACCTGATCTAATCTTGACCTGCCGCTTTCACGCCAATCCGGATTCTGAGCTAGATTTGCCTGATTTACCTGCAGGCATAATTCTGCAATCATATCTCATAGTCAATAACCGTGAACTTATCGGATAGCCCGTGAACATTCATTCGTTATCCTCTCGTTCTACCTTATGTATTCATCGTTATGGTTTAGGTTACCTATTACGTAGTATCTTCTCGGCAGTGGGGGTTACGTTGATCGTCGGTGGATGGTCGATTTCAGCCGATGCTTTAACGCTGGAATACCGGTGCCGGGCGACGCCTGATGCTGTGTTTCGATTAGCGAGTGAAACCGTTCGGGAGATGAACCGCTGGCCATGGGCCAAAATCATCGAATCTGAACGGACCATCAAGGCATTTGTTCGCAACTGGCGGAATTTCGGCATTCCGGTTTGGATTCAGGTCCATGCATCGGACGATAAAAAAGACTCAACCCAGACTGCACTCAACATTCAGTGGGAACAAACCCTCGATCCACTCAATTACCCGGATCTATTCGATTTCTTAGAAATTTTTGATGATGCCCAACGGAAGGAAAAACTGGGATGTCATCGCTCAGGGACGGATATCGGTTGGTAACAGAGGTATTATATATATATAAAGGAAGCAATTTTCATTTGAATTTCCTCAGGTCAGTTGGGTAGAGTTCATATTGAATGTGAATCAGGCAAGGAACATGCACATCAAATCTTTCTTCATTCGGCTCTTTCTGATCGTTTTTCTGGCTGGATTGCCTTTCTTTTCAGCCTTAGGCGTGGAGCATGTCTTAGCCAATGCTGAACCACACGGCCATTCCCATTCAGACTTTGATCTTTGTGACTGGCTCCAGATTCAAACCACCGGCTCCCTGACGTTTCATGTAGATTTGGTATCACCAGGGGTGTATGGCCCCGGTGATCACGTTCTCCAAACCAGAGTCATTTTCAACAACCAGCCAAATACTGCTGCAAGTCCTCCTCGGGCTCCTCCTCTTTTTTAGCTCCTCAGTTTTTCAACCACGTTCCATGGACATAGGACTTGGCAGGTTGCATTTTTTCCTCTGAAAGAGGAAGGGCGACCTCCAAGATTTCCATGACATACACAGGTTGAACCTGATTCTTACACTCAAACCGTATTGCTGATTTCATTCGGAAGATAGGTCGAAACGACGTGTTTCAGCCTATTACTGCATTAGGCTGAAAGTTGTCGGTCAAGAAAGGCCGACGAGAGACGGCGGGTACGTAGGCGAAAACCGGCGTGAATGCACGTCATTCCCAAAATACCGAAGGCTATCTCGGGTTTCAGGATGCTAAAGATAATCAACAGGATCAACCATCGATTACTAATCATGATGTTTGGACTCCGCCGTCGTTAGGTACTCAATGCACAACATGAATCTTCTTCATTTTATTCTTGTCGGTTTTCCCCTGGTTCCGCTTGACGATACGGTCCAACTTCGAAGCAGAATCTTCCAGGATCATTGTCATCCAAGAGTGACTAATCGGTGAAAATGACCATTGATGCATCCAAAACAACCATTCATAAGGAGAAATTCGAAGCGTATCGAGTTTCGGCGTAAGATGCGCTTGAGCTTTCAAGAGAAAAGAAGAATATGGATTTCTCATGCTGACTGACACGCCAGATATTTCCGCCACGTTTATTGCCCACCTCAGCGGCTATGTGGTCGGCATTATTCTGTATGCCATGCTCTTGGGATTGGTCTTTCAATCATGGCATTCACCATCTAAAGGGAAGAGTGGAGATCTCAGCCAATCTTCACCTCGATGGCTTGCCCTCTGGACCGGAATCCTGGGTTTGGTGTGGAACTTGGGCGCCTTATTGGCCTTCTTATTACCTCAGATCAACCTGGCACCCTCCCTACCTGTCCTTTCGGCGGTGTCGGTCACAGCCTTGGGATTTTTGCCGGCGGTGGTTGTCCTCGCTGTCGTCGACACCCAGTCCATGGGGATTGCTCTTCTGGGTCGCCGGGTGATTTCCGGTATTGGATTTTTCTTAAGCGGATGGGCAGGAATCTGGCACTTGAGCCAAGTCCTCTTTGAAGATTCGACCACCCATGCCGGCACGGCCCTTGAAATGATGGCCTGGGGATTCCTGATACTGCTGAGTGGGCTATTGATCGCTCGTGTTTGGACCAAGGGGTGGGATCAAATGGGAACGATTGTCGTGGTGACTGCCGCAGCCATCGCAGCTCTCCCGTTCAGCCAACACCAAACGGGCGACTATTCCTGGGGCATGGAAGTGGTGGGGCACCATTCCAATCTTCTCTTGGCCCTGGTCATTCTCTTTCATGATTACCGGTTTGCCTTTTGCGACCTCTTTTTGAAGCGGGCCTTATCATTCTTAGGCCTGACGTTGCTGACCTTTGGAGTGTTGGTGACTCTGGGTATCCCTATTTTGAAAGAAGGGATGGGCAATAGCATGGGCCAGATTTCCAGATTGGGTGTATTTCTTACCCTTTGGGTGGCAACCGCGTTGGCCTATCCTTACCTCCAACGGGGGGTGTTCTGGTTAGTGGATGCCGTGATGTTGCGACGCCCTGATTACGAACAACTCCGACAGACATTAGCCGTGGCAATTAACAAGGAAGAAGAGCCCCGACATATTCTCACGACGACCGCAGCCATCCTTCAACCGGCACTGTTAGCCACCCACATTCGTTGGAGAGAGGACCCTCAAGATCCCCTACCGGGACACGAAAGCCAAGGGCATAAAATAGAAAATTCCTCGACTCCTGGGGATTCTTCCGCGATGTTGAGTGCCCATTCTCGGAACGGGATTTCTGCCCCGCACCAGGAAGCCTCCCCTGTGTTGTCTCAGACGATGGAATCAGGGTTTCTCCTTCGCATTCCAACTGTGGAAGGGCCTTACTATACATTGGTTATTGACGGATTACTCCAAGGGAGACGGTTACTTTCGGATGACCTGCGGTTGTTAGAGGGGGTTGGGCATTTAGTGGCTCGGCGAATCGACACCGTCCGATCAGCGCATGAACGGTGTGCCGTTACCATACGAGAACAGGAAATGAAAAAGTTGACGGTAGAAGCAGAACTCCGGGCTCTTCGCGCCCAGCTCAATCCCCACTTTCTTTTCAATGCCCTCACCACGATCGGTTACCTGATACAAACGACTCCGGCTCAGGCCTTGGACACCCTCTTGCGATTGACAGAGTTATTGCGAGCGGTGTTAAAGCGCCTGGAAGGGGAGTTTTCCACCTTGGGTCAAGAGGTGGACCTGGTGCAGTCCTATTTGATGATCGAACAGGCTCGGTTCGAACAACGATTGGTCTATCACATCGATGTCCCCTCCATCTTGCGAGGGTGTTCAGTCCCCGCCTTGTTACTTCAACCGTTAGTCGAGAATGCAGTCAAGCATGGCATTCAGCAGTCTAACAGGGGAGGAATCATCAAAATTTCCGCTGAGGTGAATTCTGAGGATACGGCTAACCCAGATGTTCCTTCCAAGCAGCACTCTTTACTCCTGAGTATTCACAATTCGGGACCAGGATCGAAACCGAACAAACACGAAGAGGCATTTGGAATGGGCGTTGGACTTTCCAATATCCGCAAACGCCTGTATCTACACTATGGGAACACCGCTTCTTTCCAGATGCAACAGACGGCAGAAAACGGGACAGAAGTGCAAATCCAACTTCCGATCCCAGAAGGGGAAATCCTCGTGGAGGAACCTTTTTCGTATAGTTCATCCGGCCAGGATAGAGGATCATGAGCGGAATTCTTCGAGTCATTGTTGCGGATGACGAACGGCCGGCTCGCACCTTTTTAACCACGACCCTGAGATCACTCGATGATGTCGACGTGGTGGGGGAAGCCCAGAATGGGAAGGAAGCCGTGGAATTGATTCAACGAGAACGTCCCGATTTGGCGTTGTTAGACTTGCAGATGCCAGGCTTTGATGGTTTATCCGTTGTCCGCGCCCTTAAAAAAGGGCATATTCCCTTGATCGCCTTTGTCACGGCCCATGATCAGTATGCTATTCAAGCCTTCGATATCGAAGCCGTCGATTATTTATTGAAGCCCGTGGATGGTTCACGGCTTCGCAAAACGATCAAACGCGCCAGGGAGAGGCTCGAACAGGAAGAAGCCCTGACGGGTGAGCTGGAGGCTAAACTGGAAGCCGACGTCGAAGACCCTTCCCAAATGCAAAGCTTCCTTGAGCGACTGCCCATCAAAAAGAAGGACGACATCATCTTCCTCCCGGTGAATCAAGTCGCTTCTTTCCTCTCTGACGGTGAATTGATGCACATCACGACATTACGAAAAGAACGGTACACCATCAGCCATCGTCTCAAAGCCTTAGAAGCCAAATTAGACCCTCGCCGCTTTGTACGTCTGGGGCGAGGTACCATCGTCAACGTTGACACGATCAGCCGCGTGACCAATATGCCGGGTGGGTCCTATCTTGTGACGCTGACCAATTCGCAACAGTTTCGTGCGAGCCGCAATCAGTCGCGATTCCTTCGACACCATGTCCTGAAATTCTAAAGAATCTCGCCTTTTCCCCAGATGTCTCCCTTCCCTCTCCCCAACGGTTCATAACCTGTAAATCATCCATTCGTAATCAAATCTCGACCGTTCATGAAAAAGATGTGGGACGTTCGGGGCTTTTCCCACTATAAAAGCACCAAAATGGCAAGGTGCGAAAAGGTTATTGCCTTGTCGTGTAGCTGATCACAGTTTTCCGGCAGTCATACTCTGAGGCGAGTGTCCGGACATTCAAAAGGGAGATGCTCTCTTTTTCCCAACCTGGGGCCTCAGGTGCTTCACATTCTCAAAGGAGGGTTTTTATGTTTAAGCGTTTACGCAGTCAAAAGGGTGCGGCGTTAGTCGAGTACAGCTTGCTGGTTGCGGGCATTGCCTTAATTGGAGCAGCCTCAGTGGCAGTATTCGGCCACAAAACCACGGATATGATGGCAGCCATGGCGGCTGTGATGCCGGGGGCGCATGCGGATGACAATGCCCCGATCGTCAGCGGAAAAATCATTGAAACCATTGATGACGGTGGACCTGGTGGGGATGCCATTACCTTAGATATCAACACCATTGCGACAACCAACGCTGGCACCGAGCGGTTGGGAAATAATCTCGGGACCTCCACCAACATTTCGACATTGGTGGTCGAAGCCCAGTAGTCTCCAAGGGTTTGTGTCTGCACGGGAATCCAAAGCCTTTTCGACCGACTCGGTTGGGAAGGCTTTGGATTGGCCCATTCACCTCACGAAAAGAACCATTCACTGGAACATCAGACGGGCACATTAATGCCGTCAGGTCCGAATTCAGAGAATCAGACCTATTCACGCAAGGGAATAGGCGTGATTTCTGAGTCAGATAGATCCATAACTACGTTTTCCCCGCTAATTTAAGCGTATTCCCACCGCAAGTCGACGGGGCATTCGACTGAAGCTCCTTCATGCACTCTCCATCGGTCACTCTCGTAGCAAGCAACGAGGAATCTGACCTTCAGATGTACCTGTTTCCGTTTGCATCTTTTTCCCATTTGCCAGACGTCTATCATTCTTCATCCGTGCTAATTGAGTGTGTCCATCAACTATTCGTAAATTTTTTTCGACCGTTCGGTGAAAAAGAATAGGGAAGCGGGAAGAGGTTGATTTATACAGGAGGCCATCGTGAAGGAAAACAAGCTTCTGGCCAGTGTTTGGACATTCAAAAGAGTCACGTGCTCTTTTTCCCGGTCAGGGGTCTCACGTGCTCAACATTCTCAAAGGAGGGTTTTTATGTTTAAGCGTTTACGCAGTCAAACAGGGGCCGCATTAGTCGAGTACAGCTTGCTGGTTGCGGGCATTGCCCTAATCGGGGCGGCCTCAGTAGCTATGTTCGGCCACAAAACCACGGATATGATGGCAGCCATGGCGGCTGTGATGCCGGGGGCGCATGCGGATGACAATGCCCCGATCGTGGCAGGAAAGATCATTGAAACCATTGATGACGGTGGACCTGGTGGGGATGCCATTACTTTGGATATCAACACCATTGCGACAACCAACGCTGACACCGAGCGGTTGGGAAATAATCTCGGGACCTCCACCAACATTTCGACATTGGTGGTCGAAGCCCAGTAGTCTCCAAGGGTTTGTGTCTGCACGGGAATCCAAAGCCTTTTCGACCGACTCGGCCGGGAAGGCTTTGGATTTGACCATTCACATCACCAAAAAGACCGTTCATTGAGATATCAAGGCACTCTACCGGAATAATCTAGTCGATCGGGGAACTATTTGCGTATAAGAAGTTTCCATGAGGAATTAAGGCGCAGTCTCTTTGTCAGGAAAAGCTGATGGAGAGATATCCTCGATGAGATGTCATGACCTCGAAAAAATGAAAGGTAGAAAAACGCATACACCGCCATGTTCGCTCCCATTTGCCCACAAGGACCCGTCAACTCTCGCCTCTGGCATCCTGGTGGTTTTTATTTCCGTCTGATTATCCTCAGCATCCTTCTGCTGGTCGCTTCACCCGTTCACTCTCAGGTCCTTGCCCCTAAAGAACGCACCTCCCAACCCGCCATCAGCAAACCTCCATCAGGGCCCCTGTCGTTGCGAGTACTCGTTTCTCAACATCGTCGAATCCTCGTTAAACAGCCGGTCCGGCGGATCGCGGTAGGAGACACTTCCATCGCCACAGCACAATTGATCAATAACAAGGAAATATTAGTTCTAGGACAACAACCGGGACGAACGACCATATTGGTTTGGCTCAAAGATGGCCGGTTTCGTGTCTACCGGTGCGATGTCCAACGAGACCTTTCGATACTCCATGCGGCGCTTCATTCCGTTCACCCAAGTATCAATGTCCGGAGTGCACCGGATCGCGATGCGCTCATCCTGACAGGCAAGGTTCCCGATATCTCCTATTCTCAGGCGGCTGAAGGTATCGCACAAAAATACGTAGAGGCCAGACGAGGATCAGGAAGGCAAGCCACTGGCCCATTCGTGAAAAGCCCGGCAAAAGGATCCACCGCATCTGCCCAGGGCAATTCTTCTCAAGCGTCCACTTCAACCGCGACCCCAAACAATCCGGGTTCCGAAGGAGACACCGAATCAAATTCTTCCGAGCCTATTCGGGTGACGGAAGATATCCCCTCGAGGGGTACCGTCATTAACTTGATTCGGCTAGAGACCTTGCCTCCCACCATGGAGGCACGGATGCGGGCGGCTATTGAAAATGTGGGAGGTAAAGATGTCACGGTTCGAAGAGTGACCAGAAGATCGGTGAAAAATGATGAAGATGATGTGTTTGTGCTGGAAGGGATGGTGAAGAGCCAAGTTGCCCTGTTACGTGTGCTGGAAATCACCTCTCGGATGCTGACAGGAAAAGGAGCCACGCGCGAGAGTATTCGAGTCATTGGCGATGAAGCAGGAGCCTTGGCCGGTCGGCGTGGTCAGCAACTGGGGGGACAAGCACAGGCAGGGCAAATGTTGATTGGCGGTGGCCAGGGGCTTGGTCGATTGTTTGGAGGGGGAGGGGTAGGCAGACGGGCTCGATTGAATAACCAAGTGCAAAGGAATTTGGGCCGGGCCAAAGTGATCGAGGCGGCGAAAGGGCGCATCGTGTCTTTTGTTCATGTGCAGGATCTGCCTCAAATTCGCGTGAACATCAAGTTGTATGAAGTCAACAGAACGAAATTGCGAGCCTACAGCTCGGATCTTGTCGGGGCCTATAACAATTTCGGGACCGGTCAATTAAACGGAGGAGGGAGTGAAGTGGTGGACTTAGCTCCTACCTCCGGAGTTCAACAAATCCTAGGGTTCTTGGCTGGCACCTTTGCTTCCGAGACGTTCATCCAAAGCGGAGAGTTCGCCCTGGAATCCGCTCTGAGTTTTTTGGAATCTCTCGACTTAGCTCGTTCGCTGTCGTCCCCTTCCCTGACCGTGCTCTCAGGGGAAATGGCTGCGTTTCTGGTTGGAGGAGAAATCCCGATCTCTCAAGTCTTTTCACCATTCGTCGGGAACCAGGCCACGCCGGTCGTGGCAGGTTTCTTCCAAACGGTGGAATTTCGTCCCTTCGGAGTTTCCCTTCGTGTTCGTCCCCTGGTCGGTGAAGACGGGGAATTAACCATCGATGTCATTCCTCAAATCTCCAAACCTGACCTTCAATTGACGGCCGCCATTGAAGAGGCCAGTGGAACCGAACAGACCACGACCTCCTTTGAAAGCCGCTCTCTTCAGACGAGTGCGCGTTTACAAGATGGCCAATCTCTTTTAATTGGAGGATTGTTGACGCGGGATAAATCCGATCAGCAGGACTTTGTCCCGGGTATTCGGGACGTCCCGGTCTTGGGATGGCTCTTCCGACGATTTTCGCAAAATGATGAGGAAATGGACCTGGTGGTGGTAGTCAATCCCGTCATCATACGGGAGCCGATTCCCGACGTCGGGCTCTGGGAATTTCCGGAAGTCGCCGCCTATCACCCAGATTGGAAAACACTGCAGGGAACTAAATCCACGGAGAAGGGACTGTGAGACAGGTTCAAGATCTCCACGCTCACGTTCCCCAAAACCTCAGAAAATGGCAGAGATCCCAACGAGGGGGGGTTCTCATAGAATTTGCCATTCTGTCTCTGGTCTTTTACGTGCTGATTGCTTTGGTTGTGGATATGGGACGAATGATTTTTTCCGCTCAGGCGCTTCAGGATGCTGCCCGGGTTGCGGCTCGGGAATTATCGCTGACTCCCCTCCCGGCTGAAATGTCTTTCCAAGAGGCCCTCAATGATCCCACGGTCCGGACTCAAATCTTCGATCCCGCTCTGTTGGTGATCGATCTTGACACCTTTAACGATGATCCGGCTTTTCAAGCATTCATGGATCAACTGCCGGTAGTGAATAAAATGTTGAGACCGTTGATGATTTTTGAACAGGTAGAAGTCCAAGGAACCGCGCGTCGTTTATTGCGATTCCCGGGAGCCCTCCTAAATGACCCGTCAACCCCGACAGGTTTATCCGTGGGAATTCCTCTGGTGGAATCCCGTGGCCAGGATGGGGTGGAAACTATCCGATGGGTTCCCGTTCTTGAAGAAATTCCGAACGGGTCGTTCAGTCTCCTCGTCTCTGATCCACTCAATCCCCCCCCTCAACGGGGACTGGTGGCGGTTCGTCTGAATTACCCGTTTCAAGCAGCCGCATTGAGCGGGTTTCAACAAGGGCCAGGGGGAATGTTCGAGCCAAATCTGGACAATCGAATTCAAGCCGATGATGCGAACGTCGACGGTTCTGCTAACAGTCCTCCAAGTGGCACGCCATTCACTGATGGGGACTTGCCCGGGGTGGGAACTTACAGCGGGCCGTTTGGATTAGGGAGGCAATTGGCCTTTGGGGGAGAAACCTTGCGACCTTATCGGAAATTACTCTCCGCTCAGGCCATTTCCCGTCGAGAGGTCTTGTTATGAAACCTCTGAGTTACCGTCAGCGGTGGAGGTGGTCAAGGGTCACATCTTCCCCACTCGCGTTTCTCGCCATCCTCGTCGTCCTGGGTAGTGGATTATGGGCATTCGGGATCGTCAACTCATGTTGGTTCGGCATGGGTTGCCCCCCTTCCACCGAGGGGCTCGTCCCTGTTCCCGTCAGTGCTCAAGCCATTCCCGCTTACACGAAATTGACTCGCGATCATATCTGGAATAACCAAAAGGGTGAAATGGCAGTCGCATGGCTTCCCCCCGACCAGGTCACCGCCTCGATGAAGACGAGCCTGAAAGAACTTTTTGGGCGAGTCCTGGCTCGCGACAAAGCCGCCGGGTATGTGTTTACTGACGCGGATTTCCTCCCCAAAGGAACTCGGCCAGGCTTGGTAGGAGGGATTCCTCCCGGGAAACGAGCCGTTCGCGTGGAAGCCGGAAAGGTGGAGGGGCTCTACGGGCTAAATCCCGGTGATCGTTTCGATCTTCTTGCCACCTTACCCATTGAAGTGAAGGGAGATAATCAATCGTTGGAGGTTGCCGGAGCGTACGGGAAGCAATTGGCGCTCCAAGCCAATTTGACCAATTGGGCCAAACAGGCGACCGTCCGGGTCCTGGTCCAAAATGGGGTGTTAGTCCAGCCGCTGACAACCCGGCAAATTCCTCTCGCGATGAACACCCTGACTCAGGGCCTGGTAGTAAAGAAAAAGCCAGTTCAGGAAATCGTGATTGCGGTTGATCCTGATGAAGTCGCTCCTCTGACTGAGGCGATGGCGCTGAAAGCGCAAATTACCACGGTGCCACGGTCCGGGCATCCGGATGACCCCAAGGAAAGCCGAACAACCGAATCACAACCATGGAGCCCGTTTGGGAGCACCATGGCCTTGGGACAGGAGGTGCAAACGAAAACCAACAAGGAAACCCACGCTACCGGATCACTGACTTTCGTCGAGAGAGTCAATGGTTCGGGGGAACGGGAATTGATCGCCGTTCCGGTTGCCCCACAATAATAAATAGTGGGTCGTCGACATAGGGATCTTGGGGGTTCAATGAAAGTGAGAGTGGGCTCGAGAACGGTTTGAGTAGCCTCCACAACTTTCAACAAACACGCACGCCATGTGGATGTTCTTTGTTTTATTAGTGTGGGGAATTCTGGGAATGGCCTCGTTGGTTATTGATTGGGGGTATGTCACCCTCACCAGAGTGCAAATGCAGTCGGTGGTGGATGCCGGTGCTGTGGAAGGGATACGTCTTCGCGATGTGGCACCCGCAGATCCGGTCGGGAGTGATTTGAACCGGCGAGTTGCCGTCAGTCAATTGGCGACCTGGACCTTTGATGATGATTTCGACGTCTCCAGTGATGCCCGACAGTTTGGTGCCGGGCCGGATGTGACACTGTCTGGAGGTCAGACCGATTTGAATGCCTCGCAGACACTTTCTGTGCCCGTCACCCCCGTGTACACACCCATTCTGCAATGGAATGAAGCAGCCAATGCAACACATGGAGACCTCGTGAGCGGCACGTATGGAGTTCCTGATCCGGGGTGTCCCATTGACCATCCCGTTTTGGAATGCGCAGACTATACTCGGAAGGATTTTGTTCCGGCCACTGTCAACACCAGTCCCAACGCCAGCGCTTTTCTGGTTCGATTGCGACGTTCCATCAAACCTGACCCATGGCAGGACCCAACCAGTTTAGACAGCGTTTCCGGAGTCAGTTCAGCCGGCCCCACCCTGCCATTAACATTCGGTCTCGGCTCAACGCTGCAAGCGCAATCTGATCCACCCGGTGTCCGTCTCACGGGATTAACGGTGCGGGCGACCGCGATCGCTGATGCACGTCCAGCTCGAGGGGTCGGGTTGCCGGAACCCTCTTCCACCCCTCCACGCCTCGGGGTCACCGCATTTGCCTTGGATCGTGTGGCTTGGAGGAATAGCCTTTCGGTGGATGCTCCCATCTCGGGTAGTGTTTCCGGAACCGGAGAGATCACCCTCGGAGGAGCCATCATCGGACAATTTTTGACCCAAGTCCAGAGTATCGGACAACCCGTACAACCTCTTTCTCCGGCGGCAGGCGCTGTCACGATCGATGGGTATACTCCCCTGTATCAGGACGTGCTAGGCACACTACGGATCGTAGGATTTGCGAGGATCGAAATGAGCGGCGCGATTCCGGGGACCGTGGAGATCATCAAGCGCTCAGCCCAGGTTGCCGTAGAAAATGCCACGAGCGCCATTCAACCGACATTTCCCCTTGACCTCCAGACTCAGGAAATAGCCGTCCTGTTCGAAGCCCATCGCACGTTGCAGAACGAGGAGGCTCTCATGGCACCGGTATTGGTCCGGTAAAGGGAAGGCGAGCGATGGAAACGGTATTACATATTCTCGTGGTCGGAAAAAACCCTGATCTGAAGCAGGAATTCGAATCGGCATTGCAAGGTGTGAGTCAGTACCGCTGTCTCACAGCCTATGCCCAGAACTTTCGGCAGGCAGAAGAATTCGCCAGGAATCGCCGTCCCAACCTCATTTGTGTGGAGCTCAATGGGGATCTTGTCGATTTGCGTGAATTTACGGATGACATCGTCCACATGTTGCCGGAAACGGCCATTGCCGGTCTGTACCACCCCAATCAATTTGAAGCCGATCACACTGAGAGTGACCTTCTTCTGCAAGGGGTTCGCTCCCACATTCAGGACTTTCTTCGACACCCGCTCTCCAGCATCGAGGTTCGACAAGTCTTTGATCGACTCTGTTTGGGAAATACTCCTCATAACTCTCACCAATCACCTGGACACATTGTTTCGTTTATCAGCAACAAAGGCGGGGTTGGTAAATCCACGATTAGCCTCAATATTGCCTGTCTCCTGGCCGTCCGTCATCCAGGCCAGGTTTTGCTGATCGATGGGTCGCTACAACTTGGTGTGTGCGCAGTGATGCTCAATCTCACTCCTCGAACCTCGATTGTTGACGCAATCCGGGAGAAAGATCGCCTTGATGCAACCCTCCTTCGGGAATTAGCGGTCCCCCACGATTCCGGCCTTTCCCTCTTGGCCGCGCCGTCCAATGCCGCCGAAGCGTCAGAGGTGGACGAGGAGGCTATGTATCGCGTCCTCAATCTGGCTCGTCGCACTTTTATGTTTGTGATCGTGGATACCTTTCCCATGTTGGATAGTGTGGTGATGGCCATTTTGGATTTGTCAAAACTTACCTATATCATCATGCAGGGCACGGCCCCGAATGTCATTGGTACCGCGAGACTTCTTCCTATTCTAGAAGGGTTGGGATGTCCTCTTGAACACCAGCGCCTGGTGCTCAATCACAATTACCGGGATTTTGCGGCAAATCTGACACGAGCGGAAATTGAGGAACGTCTCGCTCGAGAGTTTGATTATGACTTTCCCTACCAAAAGAAAATATTGACGGCAGCCAACCTTGGCGAACCCTATATTCTGCAGGCCAGTCGACATTTCGGGTTCGGACGAAGTGCCCATCAGGTCGTGTATGAAATCGAACGATTACTGGAGTCCCCCGTCAGCTCGGATCCTGATTCCCAGGGTGACCCATGGAGTCAATCCGCCTCTTAAGGACCACCATTCCATGCCTGACTCTGACGCTATGCATCCTTCTCCTCCTGAACCGGCGACAAGAGCCCCCTTCCGAAAGTCCTTGAGCCAGGAAACGGCTGCACGCCTTAAAGCTGCCATAAAACGTCCGGTGATGAATGTCGTGGCAGATGATGCGGTGCCGGAAAACCCGTTGGTACGAGATAAACATACGGACTTTCTCTCGATCAAAAACATGCTTCAGGAACGGTTGCTCAACGAAATTGGCGAACAATTGGTCCGAGGTCGCGCTCAGGATGATGTGTCCGCCATCGTTCAGGAATTTACGACGAGAATTCTCGAGGCTGAACAGATTCCCCTCAATCTGGCTGAACGAAACCGGCTCGCCCAAGAATTAACCGAAGAAGCCATCGGTCTCGGTCCCTTAGCCTCTCTTTTAGCCGATCCCGCGGTTACGGACATTCTCGTCAATGGCCATCAGTCGGTCTATGTGGAGCGGTTTGGGCGATTGGAGAAAACCGACGTGCACTTTCTGGATGATGATCATATCGTCCGCGTGATTGAACGGATTGCGGCTCAAATGGGACGACGCATCGATACGTCCTCCCCTATGGTGGATTTGAGGCTGTCTGATGGCACACGGGTGAACGCCACCTTACCTCCAGCCACGATCGATGGGCCCACGATATCCATTCGTCGGTTTGGGACCCGTCGCCTGAGACGAAAAGACCTGCTGGGGTTACGAATGTTATCACCGGATATGGCCACCTTTTTAGATTTGATGGTCCGAGGTAAACGAAACTTGTTGATTTCCGGGGGAACCGGAGCCGGAAAATCAACCCTATTAGGTGCACTGGCCGAAGCGATTCCTCTTCAGGAACGGGTGATTACGATAGAAGACACCGCCGAATTACAGTTAGACCAGGAACACGTCGTCCGCATGGAAACCCGTCAACCGAATATTGAAGGAAAGGGCCGCATTACCGCTAGGGACTTGCTGGTCAACTCATTACGGATGCGTCCCGATCGGATCATTGTCGGGGAAGTTCGAGGCCCGGAGGCTTTGGATATGCTGCAAGCGATGAACACCGGACACGAAGGCAGTATGTGTACCGTCCACGCCAACTCACCCCGGGATGCACTATCCCGCCTGGAAACGATGGTGCTCTATGCCGGTACCGAATTGCCGTCTCGCGCGATCCGCGAACAAATGACCTCGACGCTCAATATTCTCGTTCACATCCGAAGGTATGAAGATGGAGTTCGCCGCATTGAATCTCTGGCAGAAATGACGGGTATGGAAGGTGCGACTCCGCTGCTCCAAGATATTTTTCAGTTTCGACGACGAGGAGTTCAACAACGACGGGTAATCGGAGATTTCATACCCACCGGTATCGTGCCACGGGTGGTGGAAGAATTACGGCAGCAAAATATGGACGTTCCCTTATCACTCTTTTCGGACCAGAGAAGGTGACATGGGTGTACGAGAGATCTTCATCGGCACCCTGGGGCTCTTGTGCTTGGGCTTGGTCGTGTGGTGGTGGAGGCGTTTGGCCCTTCGAGCTGCTGTCCAGGCCAGAGTCATGCAGGATGTGGTCGACCGCAATCGTTCACATCCGAGAAAAACGGATGGTCGGCCTTACCCTCCTCGGTTTCGCATCATACCCGGAGTGGTGGGGGTGGCGAGCGGATTGGGTGTGTGGTATGCACTAAAACTGGCCATTCCCTTTGCCCTTGGTTCAGGATTGATGGTGGGAATATTAGGGTATTTGTTGGAGGCCATTGTCGCCGAAAAACGGCTCAGCCGTATTGAAACCCAATTGGCTGAGGCTATTGACTTGATGGTGGGTGCCCTTCAAGCCGGCTTATCTCTTCCCAAAGCTTTAGATACGGCCAGGAAGGAATCGGCCCTGCCTCTTCGTCGATATTTGGACGGATTGGTCAGAAAAATCCGCCTAGGGGAGGATCCGACCTCGGCGGTTCGGGAGCTAAGTGAGCAGGTGCCCTTAGAAACGTTTCAGTTATTCTCCCTTACCCTCTCAGCCCAATGGTGGACAGGAGGGAGCCTGGCTTCTACCCTCGCGGGGGTAGGGAGGACCATTCGGGATCGAATCGAATTGTCCCGGCGTGTTCGGACGCAAGGTGTGGAGGCCAAAGTATCAGTCATCGGAGTGGTGATCATTTCCTATGCCTTGGCCATCATTATGTGGAAGGCTAATCCACACCCGATTGAGAGTTTTTTTCGTAGTGAAATCGGTTCATTATTGGCAGGGGCGGCCATTGGATTACAGGCAATCGGAATCTTATGGATTAATCGATTGAGTCAGGTCAAGCATTAATGAGCATGTCTATAGACCGTCTTTGGAAAATTGGGTTGGTTCTTGCCGTGACCATTTTGATTGCCTTGTGGTCGTCGCACTGGTTAGGTGTGTTAATCGTCGTATTTGTCCTTTCCTTCCTGTTTCTCTCCTGGTTAATCCGATACCGCAGTGCCGAACGAGTCCGGGAGACCTTGAAGGCAGACCCTTCTGTCTTGGAGATTGGACGGAGCCGATCGGAGTCCGCGCTACGCCGGTGGTTATTTCTGGCGGGGTTTCGCCAACGTTCAGCTCCGGTCATTTTTGTCGCCGGGACCATCGGAGGATTCGCTCTCGGAATGGGTGCCGCCTACATGATGAACACCTTACATATCATAGACCTGATGGTCGTACCCTTGCGAAACATCCCGGGTGGCATCGGAGAAGCCTTTACGGCTGTCGCGTACGCCGGTCCATGGATCGTGCTTTCTTTGCTGGCGAGTCTTCCGTTAGTCATCGTTCGTGCGGCCCGCCGTCAACGCGTCACGAAGATCGACCAGGACCTTCCCCTGCTGTTGGAACTCCTGGCCACCCTCACGGAAGGGGGCCTCAGTTTCGATGCTGCCCTTGATCAGATCTTAGGGGCCTACACCCACCCACGGCCGTTGACGCAAGAGTTTCACACCTATCATCGGGAGTTGCAATTAGGGATTCCCCGATTGCAGGCTCTCCGACGGTTAGCCTCCAGACTTGAAGTGACCTCTGTGACATTTCTCATGTCGGCCCTGATTCAGAGTGAACAAATTGGATCGAGTGTGGCCGACACCTTACGACGTCAGGCCAACGATTTGCGTAACCGGCGTCGTGAGCAGGCGTTGATGCTGGCCCATGCTCTCCCTGTCAAGATGGTCGTTCCGCTGATCCTTTGTTTTCTTCCTGGTATTTTTGTATCCACTCTGGGGCCATCGTTATACCAACTCGTGAATCTTGTCAGCGGCATTGCCGGAGGCCTCCGGTAATGCTGTGATGTCTTGATTAGAAAAGGAGTGATTGTGAAGATCCCTTTGATATATGGGTTAATAGGCAGTCTGTTGTTGTGTGCCGCCTGTACGAGAACCCCTTATGAACAAAATCTCTACGAAACGGCTTGCACCGCACCGGATTCTCAACTTGCAGAGACCTGGGAGTTGTTGGTAGAAGCCCGCTCGAAGACGGGTGGCTGCAGTCTGAATGCTCAAGGGCAAAATGAATGTGAGTTGTTACAGGATGAAATCAAGCGGATTGCTTTTGTCTGTCCGAATCATATTTCGTCCTTAATGGCTACGGCTGTGTTGGCCCATGAAAAGGGCGAACCCGTCAAAGCCCTGCAGCGCCTTAACACCATCTTTGAACGTGTGAAGGTTCACCCCCAGGCTGCCACACTGCGAGCCAGAATCGCATTAGAAGAAGGCAATGTGCCCTTTGCCCTGACGTTTGTGAAACAGCATCTTGAACTTTCACCCGATCACGCCCCCCTCCAAGAAGTGTACGCCGCGGCGTTGTTTTTAGCCGATGATCTCGATGAAGCCGAGACACAATTGAAGATCGCTGAGAAATTAGGTGCTCCACGCTGGCGAATAGCCTATCACCTGGGCCTCTTCCAAGAAAAAAAAGGCCGGGAACAAGAAGCCCGGCGTCTTTATCAGGAGGCAGCCGATCTCCGGCCGGGATGGGACGTTCCGATGTCAAGGTTGAAAGGGTTGTTGGCCATGCCTCTGCCTGAACCCACACGAAAAGGGGGAGTGCGTCCTATTCCCCGAAACCGACCTGTGACATCATCACAATCATCTAAGTAAGTTCCCGGCTCTTTCCGCAAATGGCTCCCCAGACATTCAGGCTAGCCCTTCGATTTCCTTAAGTCCTTCTTTCCTGTCTGAACGGCTTTTCATGAACATCTCCTCGCAGAATCATGAATGATCATTGCCCTAGCGTATCAGAATACCTTTAATTAAAACTGAGGAAAAAGCCGGTGAAGTTTGTTCATCGGTTTATTGAGGAGTATCGAAGGGACAATTTAACCATTCATGTAAATGTCCTTGCCGTTGTCTTGTATTCGTCTATGTTTGATCCAAATCCTGGGTAAGATTCACCCTTACCCGTGGGAGTGCTGGGGTAAAGGTTTAAGGAATTGCGACCTCCTTGTCCTTTATCCCAGCGACACCCATTTCACGGCTGGGCAACTCACTTCAGTGGAATTGTCCCTCTAGTCGTTCGCACAACCTTTATCCTGCACTCTTACATGATGAGGCAATAGTTTCTATGAACCAATCTACCGACTTACTCATCATCTCAAACGGTTGGGTTATCGATCCTGGACGGTGGAATGGCCCAGGAGATGTCTGGATCAGACAAGGTCGCATCGCCGAAGTGAAGGCTCCCCAGACACCCCTCCCCTCACATGCCGACCATTTCAATGCGACCGGGTTGATCGTGGCGCCAGGATTCGTGGATTTACACGTCCATCTCCGGGAACCGGGTCTCGAGTATAAAGAAACCATCGAGACTGGGACGGCGGCAGCCGCTGCCGGTGGGTTTACCACCGTCTGCTGCATGCCCAATACCAAACCCGTGAATGATTCCCCTGCGGTGACCCAGACCATTCACGACCGGGCACAGACTACAGGACTGGTTCGTGTCCATCCCATCGGGGCCATCACTAAGGGGTCACTCGGGAAAGAACCGACCGACTTTCGTGCCTTACGTGGAGCCGGATGTGTGGCGGTCTCGGATGATGGAAATCCGGTGATGGAGAACGCCGTCATGCAACAGGCCATGGTAGACGCTCTGGCCTTGGATCTGCCGGTGATCGATCATTGCGAAGATCTATCATTGGCCGGATGTGGGTGTATATCCGAGGGGCCCCTTGCCCGCTACTTGGGTGTCAGCGGTATCCCTCCCGAAGCGGAATCCCGCATGGTAGAGCGGGATATCGCGTTGTCTAAGGAAACAGACTGTCATTTGCATATTGCCCATATCAGTACCGTGAAGGCGGTGGAGGCCGTCCGGAAGGCCAAGGCCGCTGGAGTTCGAGTGACCGCCGAAGCTTGTCCCCATCATTTCATGCTGACCGAAGAAGCGGTGCGGGAACATGGCCCATTGGCGAAAATGAATCCTCCGCTCCGTCGGGATGCGGATGTCCAGGCGGTTCGTGCAGGGTTACAGGATGGGACCATTGACGTTATTGCCACCGATCATGCACCACATGCTGCCCATGAGAAGCAGTGGGGCTTGAACAAGGCCCCGTTTGGAATAGTCGGGCTGGAAACGGCCTTAGGCCTTTCTCTTCGTCTGGTGGAAGAAGGCGTGTTATCACTGGAAACCATGATCCAAAAACTGACATCGGCGCCGGCCCGTTTGTTCGGGTTATCGTGCGGGACGTTGGCCGCCGGTACGCCAGCCGATGTGGTATTGATCGATCCAAAGATGGAATGGACCGTTGATCCAGAACAGTTTCGGTCGAAGGGACGGAACACCCCGTTTACCGGGTGGCGACTACGAGGGTCAGTTATCCGGACTTTGTTCGGCGGGGTGACGGTGTATCAAAGACCGGTTGGAGACAAAGACGAAGGAGAAGGATTGTGAGGATTCCTCAGAATGCGGGATATGATGATGAGTATGTGAAACAAAAAATGGTTGGACAGGAATCCCCGTCGCCGAAGTCAGACAGGGTGCATTTCGAACGTGACGGTGAAAGTGAATGGATGATTTTTGTCATCTATTACCAGCAGGCTTGGGAATTTGCTCAGAATCATCGGACCATCGGAGAACGTCTGCGATGGGCGGCTCGAGCTGAAGCGTTCGCCGATCTCATTGGCCATCACATGCTGAGCGCAAAAAATCCCAAGGCCTTTGACTACTGGAATGCCCGCCAGTCAGAAGCTTCAAGCTTGATTCAAGCTTTACTAGTCTCTTTGCATCCGGAAACCGATTGATAGGAAACGAGGAAGGAAACGACCCGTGCGCGTTTCACGGCGCACGGGTGTCACGCGTAAGATCAGAGGTTAGCCAACTTGTACTAACCCATGGTCGTCACAATGAGTGCCATGAGGGTGATGCAAATGCCCGTCAACGAGGTAATCGACATGATCGCCATGTGGAATCGCTTCATGCCCGCATGACGAACCGTGAACATGCGCGGCATCGTGAGATTCGCAGGAATGATTGGGAGTGCAATCAGCAGGATTCACCTCTCCGACTGCAATCGCATGTTCGTCCACATGCCCATCGTGGGGAAAATGTAGATGGCCATCGTGTAGATAATCTTGGTGGTCATCATGTTGAATGGCCGTGTGACCGCAAGCCGGACCGTGGGTGTGTGGATGATCATCATGAATGCGGTGTTGGTTCATAAGAGGTCCTTTCTTATGAGGTGAGTAAGAGAAAAGCTCTATAGTTCGAAAATCCGATTAGCATGCTTTGCCCTCAAGAGCAGGAGATTTTACTCTAGTCCATACACCCAAGGGTGTCAAACAAAAATATGCTGTCGAAGTCAGTTCATTGGCTGATTTCGACCGTTGGGCAGCTGAAAGCACCTACTAAGTGGACGGTCCTTGTCCGGGTGGCTGCAAGAGGATAGTCTCGCGAAGGGAAGAAAAGAAATCTATGCCCATCTATGAATATGAAGCCAGGTACTGTTTGAAGTCGCTGTTTTGTCCTAAGCGATTTGCCTTTTGGCAGAACATACAGGATGCCCCGGTAACGGCCTGCCTCGATTGCGGCGCCCCGTTAGAAAAGATCCCCTCGGTGTTTTCGGCCGGGACTGATGTCGTAGCCCAAAGCCGAGCGTCATCTGATCCTCCACCGGGCTCGTCGGCTCCTCCTCCCACACTCAAAAACATTTACGGTGGCGGACTGGGCATCAAGGGCTGCGGACATGATTGTCGCTCCCATGGAGGGAATTCACATGGGAAATCCTGATAGAGAACCTAGGGACAGTTCAAAGCTATTTATGCCACATCGTTCAACATCTATTGGGACGACCCCATGATACCAGGAGGAAGGGTATGGACCTGAAACCGATAAAAGATGACGGCAAACTGCCGGTTACCGTCCTGAGTGGTTTCTTAGGCGCAGGCAAAACGACCCTGCTGAAACACATCCTGCACACCAAACATTCGGAAACCAACCCGTTTCGATGTGCGGTTATCGTCAACGACATGGCTGAACTCAATATCGATCAATCGTTGGTCGAACAGAGCTCTGTCGTTCAATCCGATGAAGTTGTAGCCATGCAGAATGGTTGCGTGTGCTGTACACTCCAAAACGATCTCTTGGAACAAATCACCAAGTTGGCGGCCTCGAAAAACTTTGACTATATGATTATTGAAGGCTCCGGGGTTTCCGAGCCAGCGCAAATTGCCAAGTTGTTCGCCGATTGTGAAGACGACCATGACCACGAACAGACACACGCCGATACCCCCATGTTGGGGCAAGTCGCGCGATTGGACACCTGCGTCACCGTCGTCGATATTTCCAGTATGGTGGAAGACAAGCCTCTCTGGCTCGGGCCTTCCCAGGAAAACTTGTCGCAACTCTTGGCCGAACAAATCGAATACTCCAATGTGATATTGCTCAACAAGATCGACTTGATCGATGAAGCACAGCTACAGGGCATTCAAGACCGCGTGTCCCTGTTAAATCCGGAGGCCAAGTTGATACCGTGCCGGAACTCACACATTCCGGTCATGGAGGTTGTTGACACTCGCCTTTATGACCCCAACACCTTTGATGAGCAGTGGACGCGTTTTGAGAGAATCGCCAACATCAAGAACCAGGGCAATCCGTTAGAAGTCCTGCAAGAGAGCTGTTGTGCCGAAAAGACCGCCGAAGGGTTAGATCCCTGTTGCGAGACACAGACTGTCCAGCCTCGCACACTCCACTCCGATGTTTCGAAAGTGATCCTTCCTGTGGAGGGTGAGAGCCGACATTCTTCTCGCTTTGGGATTACGTCCTTTTTATATTGCGCCCGTCGCCCCTTTCACCCCGAACGCTTCGGCGAGGGATTCCTCCACAAGTTTTTCGTGTACCATGATCCTTATGATGATGGCTCGGTGGGTCGAGGCGATCAGGATTCTGAAACCACCAACAGTGGGACGACGGAGCCTGACGATGCCGTGGAACAACGCGAGGCGAAAAGCCCGGAGCCAAAGCGCTCCCTCGAAGAGTTCCAAAAAATGGCATCCGATCGCCAACAAACCCGAACTAAGGAACTGGGGCAATTGCTCCGCGCCAAAGGGTTCTTGTGGCTGGCCGATACGCATGACCTGATGACGACCTTCAGCCATGCTGGGAATCTGGTAACGATGGCGCCTCGAGGTCTATGGACGGCACTAGAATCAAAAGCCTACCGTGGGACCAAGGAAGAGAAATCTAAACTTTGTAAGGATTGGGTGGCCCCTTGGGGGGATCGCCGGCAGGAACTCGTGTTTATTGGGCAGGACCTCAATCATACGGTCATCCAGGAGTTGCTGGATGAATGCCTGCTTTCTGATGAGGAGTTTGAAAAGGGCGTCGATTACTGGAAGGCCACCATGGGAGATGTGGTCCTTGACATCGGTTCGGAATAATCAACCATGCCGGGGAACTTTGTCCATTCCCACCTTCCTTGTTTCGAAAATTGCTCCCCTCATACACTCGCCTCAAAAAACCACACATCTAAAGGATAAGTAAGGGTGGCGAATTTTAAAGTTCAGGCGCTGACGTTAACCCCCATAAAGGAGTTTTTTAACTGATCATATAGTTAAACCGGCAGAAAATGAACGATAGGATTAGGAGGGGTGATGAGTATGGCAGGCACAAGGGTGTATCAGTCGTCGATTCAGTATTCCAGCCCAAATCATGATTCCGGTTCCAACGAACGTGATGACTGTTTCAAGGACCGAATGTTCAAGTGGACCCAATCGACTAAACAGCAAGGTGCCAAATCCGATTCCTAAGATTGTCACCGGCTTCCATCGTTTATGTGAAGGAAACGTGAAGGCAACCCCACTAAAGGCAAACAGTCCCACGAAACCAATCATGATCCACTCAAAAAAGTGAGTGGGCTCCGAAGGTTCCATCCCCGCATGCCATTGGGCACCTCCTGTGACAAACGGAAGAGCCATAAGAATAAAGGGTGTGATGGCACATTCGATGGCGCACAACGTCGAGGCCATAATACCTGTATTGGCCAGTTTGACGGAGAATGACTTCATCTTATCTCTGGTTCTGCCGTTTGCACTAAAGGATTCAACCGACTCTGACGTAATCGCCACCCCAAGTGAAGGAGCATGAAACCCAGGAAAGCCATCCCCAAGGCGGGCTTAACAATCGAGAGGAATGGGAGGAAGACAACAAAAAGACTTTTGTGCATCTTGCGGAAATACCTGGACTGGGCATATGAGCATATTTAGTTCTTATCGGAAGAAAAAAAAAAGGCTTAAATTGACACAAGAGAAAAAAACACAAGCCATTCGTTGGCCAAAATCGACTATTCATCTTTGGAAAAACGCCAATTCTTGAGGAACCGATTGAGGACACGCTTCCCCCTCCCCTATACGTTCCCACACAATCCATGGAATGGAGATGTTGTTACAGTAAGCAGGGACGTTGTGACGATCATTCTTCTTGCTCATCCAACCTGACGTCAATCTAGATCGTCCCGGCTTACACCGGATGATGCCTTCGCTCTTCCTTTACTTACCAAGTTCAACGACGCTACATTGCAGCTGAAGAAATCAGAAATGTCCGTTGTATGCTGATGACGGGCATGAAATTTTCAATCGGCCAACTTTTGAGTCCGGCCATCATCCTAAGTTAAACATGCAATCGTATTTGCTTGCCGGCCTTGCAGCCATTGTCACGTTGGCTGCCGGGTTTCTTGCCCTACAGATTCGGGCTCACAAGTCCCTCCTTTTGGCATTTTGTGCTGGGGTCTTAATCGCGGGGGCGCTCTTAAACGTGTTTCCGGATGTGTTGGTAATGCTGGAAACGGACACCAGTCATTGGCATCACCATCATTTATTCTTTTCCTGTATCGTCGGGTTCCTTGGTTTTTATTTTTTAGAATATGCGACACCACATAGCGAACCCCATGAAGGTCCGGCGCATTATCGCCATCGTCATCAGACAGGGATCTGGGGGAGCGTCGGAATTGGGCTACACAGTTACTTTGACGGGTTTGTGCTCGGCCAAGCGTTTCAGGCTGGAGAAAAAACCGGAATGGTCATCGCCATGGCCGTCCTTCTTCATAAATTAGTCGACGGCATCAGCACCGTGGGAATCATGGTGAGTACGCACCATTCGGTGTCCTCAACCCGCGCGGTTCTTATCCTCATTGCCTTAGCCCCATTGGTTGGGGTGAGCACTCAAGAGTTTTTTGTGTTGACCAAACCATTGTTAGCTCTGTTATTGGCGTGGTTTGCCGGCGGATTTCTGTATCTTGGCGCCTGCAGCCTTCTGCCGGCCGCCCATGAAGGTCAGCAGCCTCGATGGTTGCCGTTGATCACGTTACTGGGAAGCCTGTTTATCTATGGCATTCATGTGTTGGCGGAATGATCAAACGCATTGCCAGTCTTTTGTCTATTGATATGAAGAGAGGAAAATGGGATAGGAAAACTGTCCATGTCGACCATCACAGTGACGACAATCGACTGTTGAATGGGGAAAAACAGCTGTTCGTGTATATTGAGCTGCCGATAAGCAGAAATTTTCCTATTATTGGTTCAACCTTTATAGACCTCGTAGCCCCTCTTTATGAGCGTTCAACCCATGCCCGCAACAGGAAAATATCGACAGCAATTGCGAGCGTTGGGTTACCGCTGCACACGACCTCGTGAAGCCGTCCTCCGCACGCTCTTTGAGTCTGATCATCCCATGACCGCTTCTGAGGTGTTTGAACAACTCAAACAGGATCGTACGAGAATCGACTTGGCCACCGTGTACCGGAATCTGAATATGTTAGTCGATCTCGGGTTGGTCGTGCAGTTGGGGTTTTCGCATGAAGGTCAGTTCCGATATGCTTGGTCCGAAGGACGCGGCCAAGCTCAGTACGTTCGCTGCGAGCAATGTGGTGACGTGGTCTCTTTGCCCATCCCCTCCTTACAACGCCTCAAACATTTTATCCGTGACAAGACTGGATTCTTGGTTAACCTCCAGTCCTTCGAACTGAGCGGATTATGCCCCGATTGTCAGTAAGTCTATGAACTCGCTCGGAACTCGCTTGTCGCAAGTTGGGTCCTACGCATCACTGGCATGTGCCATTCAGTGTGCATTGACTCCCCTCGTCATCTTGGCCTTACCGTTCCTTTCAACACATGTCTCGTCGGAATGGAATGTCCTTGTGAGTTCAATCCTGGGTGAGACCACTGAATGGTTCTTCCTCGGGGCCATTTGCTTCTTTGGAGGGTTTGGCCTACTAACCACCTATTCGATCCATCAAGACAAACGACCGGCGTACCTCTCGGCGCTGGGGCTATCCCTGTTACTCTTGGCGAGACTGCAAATGGATCATGGCAGCACAGGGGAAATCATGATGGATGTCCTCGGTGCGAGCCTCATCGCCGGTGCCGGATTCTGGAATCGTCGTTTATGCCACTGTTTTGATTGCCAGTAAGGTTGCAATCTTTGGGGTGGGATAAATTTGTGAAAAAAATTCCGGTAAGGATAGAATTAATATAAAAAATAGAAATAATGCAATCTCGACAAAGCCCAAGTTTTAATTGCTAAAAAAGGAAACCAAACCGAAATCAAGCCCTTACAATTTTTAATGGATTTTCCACTCTTAATCAGGGGGCCACAGGTTTGATCCCTGTACGACCCACCATATTTTTCATTTATAAAAACTAGGTATTTTAAATATTCCTTGAGACAGTTTCTCAAGAAAAATGGGTATGCACAGTGTAGTCTTCCGGACAACACTTACAAGCCGCCTTTAACTGAAACCTAACTAAACAGAATTTCATCAACAAATTCCAAGGAAATTTTTTCCCTTGATTTCGAGTTCTCTGATTTGTTGAGTAGCTGAAATTAGATTCAACCCAGCTTTTGATTTCTTATATTCTTTCTTTTTTTCACCAACGAAACCGCTGGGTCTAGTTGGGAATACCTCTACCCCTTCTTATGAAGCATGTTCCTTTGCTTGTTTGGGGGTCCATCGCTCTTTCAGAGCAGGAAGATTTTTTCTATGAGTCAGAAGGATGACTTCATCCCCTTGTTCTAAGGAAGTCTCCCTGTCGGCAAACGAAAAGCAGTCTTTCCGGTACAGACACATCGGGCGACACTCTTCCGGTAAGTCGAGGTCCTGGATCGCTCCAACCTCGGACTTGCCCACTGTGAAGGTAAAGAATCGTGCGTCATCTTTGAGAATCGTGGACAGTTCTACGCTATCTAACCCCTCGACCATATTAAGGAGATGGCGGCTGATCGTTCGAGCGGGGATGATCAGATCTTCCAATCCCAGTTCCTGACAAATGGGCTCAAAATCCAAATCCTCAATGCTGGTGATAATTCGAGAAAATCCCAGTGACCGTCCCACCAAACTCGCGATGACATTCGCCTGATCATTATCGGACAAACAGAAGAGCAGGTCGGTCTGTTTAGGCCCCACTTCCTGAAGGATGGCAGGTTTGCCACCGTCCCCATGGATGAAACTACAATCCATTTCCTCCGATAATGTCTCGATCCTCTCTCGGTCGGATTCAATGATAATCACCTCATGTTGTTGTTGAATGAGCGCTTTGGCGGTCATCACGGTGACCTCGCCTGCTCCAATAAACGCAATTCTCATGGTTCCTCCGATCGCCGCCCTATCCAGGTTCCAGGATTGAACAGGACGAGCCAGGCTAATATTTCAAGACGCCCCATCAGCATGTCCAAACATAAGATGCCTTTCAGGACAGTCGGTAATTCCGTACTGGTGATGCCCACGGTCAGACCGGAGGTCGTCGTGGCGGACACCACTTCAAAGAGCGAATTCAGCGGATCATACCCCATCAGAAGAAAACCGAACCAGGACAGGCCAATCACCAGGCCAAAGAGAAGAATCAACATGAGGGCTTCCCGAATTTGATTGTCGGAAAGGGTAGACCGGTGAATTTTCGGGGTGAGGACGGCATGTCTGGGAAGTCCATACCGGGCAATGAGAAGTTGAACCAAGCGCAGGAAAATGATACAGCGAAGAATCTTGATACCCCCTGCCGTGGAGCCCATTCCACCTCCAAGAAACATCGCCATCATCAATACCCATTTGGATTGGGGTTCTAGTTCAGCCAATGGAACTGTCGAAAACCCTGCCGTCGTTTGCGCGGAAAAGGTGAGTAAGGGAGCCTGGGCCAGCACTGTTGGCCAGGCAAATCTTCCCCCATCCCAGAGGGTCCATCCCAGGAGCATGGAAAGAAAAAGCCCGCTCGCAAGGAGGGCCACAATCTGGATGCGGTAGAGGGGGTGAGGCATTTCCCCTTTCCAGACCAGATGATAGGCAGCGAGGGGACATGCCCCTAAAAGGGAAAGCCCAATGACCCATGCCGGAATTCCATACCCCTGAAAGGTCCCGAGACTGTCTGCATGCGGAGCGAACCCCCCAGTGGAAAGAGCCGCAAAGGTATACAGCAGCGAATGGAACGGATCCAACCCAAGGCCTACCAACCCCAGAATACCTACTCCCGTGAGGAGACCGTAGATCACCAGAATACGTTTGGCATGATTTTTTGTGCCGCCGATCAGATCCTTTTCCTCGGCTTCTGTCGTTGCTAACCCCTTAGCGATCAAGCCGGGTTCCGCGATAAGCGCAAGGGACAGCACGACAATCCCTAAGCCCCCGTACCATTGCATCCAGGCCCGTGCGAATAAGAACGTCGAAGAGGTCTCCTGGGGGTTGGCCACCGTACTCAAACCGGTGGTCGTGCCCCCGGAAACTGCCTCAAACACCGCATCGGAGAACGATAAGCCTGCGGACATCATCGGAAATGTCATCAGAAGGGGTGTGAGCAAGAACATCAGCGCAACGATGACGATGCCCTCATGTTTTTGAATCCGAACCGGGGACTGGAGCCGTGCCAAGGTTCCCCCCACCACCAACAACCCCACGATTAGAAGAACATACCTCACACTGGCTTGATGATCCTGAAACACCAAGGAAACCGTGAAAGGCACCACGGTGAGAGCCGCCAGCATGAGCAACAGTTGCCCCAAATATTTTCCGACCACTCGAATGCGGACAGCCTGACGCAATGGGGCGACCTGGCTCACTGGGACTCCTCGGATTTCTTTTGAGGTGGGGCCGTTTCACCCATTTCGTCCGTCTCGTCTTCGGCTGAATGGGAATCCAAGGTTTCCAGGTCTGATACCCGGCCATACAGAATGGCCGTATCACCGGGCTGCATACGGTAAGGCCCTTTTGGGATTCCCACATAGCGTTCATCTGTCCGTTTCACTCCCAGGACCACTATGCCTTTCTCACGGAGTTGCAGTTCGGCAAGCGTCTTATTGACGAACCTGTGAGTGTGTTCTATGAGTAATTCTACAAGACGATAGTCACCGGTGAGATGCATTAAGCTTGCATAGTCCCGCACATCGAGTTTGGTATACCGGGCCAAAGCCCATTCGATGACGAAAGAGAGATGGCGATCCACCCACGAACTCATCGCGAGTAGCGTCACCAGAAATAACCCCATTCCCAATGCCCCGAGTTTGAGAGTCAAAGACCCAGAACTGTCGTTTCCCACAAATGTCAGAACTAGGGAGGAAAGGGCTGTCACAAATCCGGCATTACCCAACAACATCAAAAACATGACAATGCGCCGGCGAACCGGGTGATTCACGACCTGCTCGGACTCCTGAGTCGTAAAGCCCGCTCCGGTAAAGGCAGAACGGGCCTGAAAACGGGCAGATTCTTTCGACAGTCCGGTATGGGTCAGGGCAATGGTGGCAATCCGGGTAATCAGGATTGACAAGGACACCACGATCAGCAGGGAAATAATCGGAATCATTTCAAGGTGGTGTGACAGAGTTCATCACGCAGCACAAAAATATTTGACCTGAGAACATCTTCAAAAGGTTGTGGTGTATTGACACGATACCCGGGCACAGAAAATTGTTCCCAACATGACCCGTTTACATGGGCGGTCGCTTGCCCATCACAAAACCCACCAACGCGAGGACAAGAAAAACGACGAATAAGATCCACGCGATCTGGGTCGCCGTCCCCGCGATCCCGCTCAATCCCAGTACACCGGCGATGATCGCAATGACCAAGAATGTAATAGCCCAACTTAACATGGTTGCCTCCGTTATTCAGGGAATTGATAATCAGCAATCCAACTCACCACTTCGAATGGGCCAACTCCTTTCTTCCTTGACTCGAGAGAAAGGGTGGTCCAAAAATGCCGGAAGGTTGGGAGATGGGTTAGGATTCCATACTTGACCGACATCAAAGCCATCCTTTCACCACGATGATTGACATCCATTCGGGATCCCTCAGGAACCGGTAGAGTCAGGCTCTCCTGTGGTAAGTCGGAGGACACCCCAGCCCGCCAACCCAGCCAACAACGAGGAAACTAAAATTCCGACTTTGGCTGCCGCGATAAGCTCGATATCCTGGAACGCCAAATTAGCGATGAAAATCGACATGGTAAATCCAATGCCCCCAAGAAGACTCACGCCATACACGTGTCCCCAGGTCACACCCTCAGGTAACGTCCCGATGCCCAATTTGACCGTGAGCCAGGTAAAGAACATGATCCCAATTTGTTTCCCAAGAATGAGCCCGGACGCGATGCCCAGGGGGACCGCATGCATCATCATCACCGCCACGTTTCCCTTCACCACAATGCCGGCATTGGCCAGGGCAAAGAGCGGCATCACACCGAATGCCACCCAGGGTTCCAGAGTGTTGAGAAGTCGTTGCAGCGGTGTTTGGACCAATTGACTACTGATGGTAACGGCTTCGGCCGCTTCGGCTTGCTTGTCACTCTCAAGGACGGTTGCATGCTTTTTCCCCTCTTTTTGAAAAATCTTCAGGAACGTGTCAACCTTTTGTAAAAATTCCTGTTGCCCCAGCCGAGCCTTAGCCGGAATGGTCAACGCGATAAGAACTCCAGCGATCGTGGCATGAATCCCGGAAAGGAGAAACGGTAACCAGACTCCTCCCACACCCAGGATCACGTATACCAGAACATGACGAATGCCGAGGACGTTGGCTGTCGTCAAAGCGAGGACTCCAAGACCGGCCATCCCCAGAGGGGTGAGGGCGATATCCTTCGAATAAAAGACCGCGATCATCATAATGGACCCGAGATCATCCACGATGGTGAAACCCACGAGAAACACTTTTAACCCGAGAGGAATGCGGTCTTTCAGAAGAGCCAGGACACCTAGGGCAAAGGCAATATCCGTCGCCATCGGTATGCCCCAGCCCATTTCTCCTGGTGCTCCATAATTAAATAGAAGGTACAACCCCGCCGGGACAACCATTCCTCCAACGGCTGCGGCCAATGGGAGCAAAGCCTGACGTGGTCCGGACAATTCACCCACGAGCATTTCCCGTTTGATTTCCAGACCCACAACGAGAAAAAACACGGCCATCAGGCCGTCATTGATCCATTTGAGAAGGGGTTTTTCCAACACCATGTCTCCCAGGCCAATCATGAGGGGCGTCTGCCAGAGGAGAACATACGACTCGGAATTCGATGAGTTCGCCCAAAAGAGGGCAATGGCCGTCACGACACATAACAGGATCCCGCTACTCGCTTCGTATTGAATAAAGCGGTTCAAGGGAGAAAGCACCGTCGTGATAGGTACTTTCTCTTGCGGTTCCTTGGCCTTTTCGATGAGATCCATATGTACGAAAATACTCTCTAACCCGAACTTGGAATCTCGAACGACCTCATAGTATATGGCATTTTCATCCCTTGGCCTACTAGAGAAAACCCTTGACAGAGACAATGAAATCAAGTTTCTCATGGGTAAAAGTAGTAAGACAGGTTGGAAAGGAAGGAATACCGTAGTCGCAGAATCAGTACGAGCGAGAGGAAGACATTACTTCATACTCAGCTCTTATGTGGACAAATTAGGGGTGTGATCAGATGGGGTTGGTCTCATCGTAGCCACAAAAGAGAGACCGATGCCGTCTCTAGAAAATCTCACCACGATAATGCATAACCCGGACAGGAGGGATCTAAAGGCCAAACATTTTTTCTTGACACCCATCCGTTTCAAGGAGGAAGTGACCCGACCTTATACCATAGCCCCCTGATTCTTTGACCGCTTGATTCACCATTTCCCTAAAATTACCCAACCCATACTGGCGATCTTCTTGGAGCCTGCAGAGATGGGTCGACACATTGAACTCAAAAAATTGCAGAAAATATCTCAGACAAATTTTGTTCGTTTAACAGTTTTTGTATATTGATCATGAACTAATACCATAGGTTAGGATGAAAACTCTCAACATTAGGAGAACTGGAATGGAAGAAAATGATGTTGAGGAAGTGAATGTCCACTATTAATTATTATTAAAGAGGAGGCTGATTATGTTGACGAGTTTTCAAAAATTTCTGGGAATTATTTTATTTGTTGGAATATTAGCGGGCTGTCAATCGCTGACGGGCCAACCGACCGGTGAGTATATCGACGATGCCGCAATAACGGCGGAAGTTAAGACTCATCTTGCCAATAATCAGGTTTCCTCACTGCCTAGGGTCGAGGTGGAGACAATCGATGGGAAAGTCCACCTCACCGGGGTCGTGAAATCCGAGGCCGACAAAACGGAGGCCACCCGGGTAGTGAGGCAAGTGAAGGGTGTAAAGCAAGTTGATAATGATTTAGTGGTCCGACCCTAAAATCGGAAGTGAACTGTACCTTTAAGAGGGAAAAGGAAACTCAGGTTGGGATAGCGGGTTTCCCTCGGGTACTTAGAAATGGCCATTTCTCTTGCTGTGGAAGAGGACATCTTAGTTTATTCTTGATTAGCAGGACTTTAAAGGGAGAACGCTTATGAATAAGGAATCGTTCAAAGGAAATTGGAACCAATTCAAGGGAGAAGTGAAAAAGAAGTGGGGAAAATTTACCGATAATGATCTTCTTGAAGTCGAAGGCGACTACGATAAATTTAAAGGAAAAGCCCAAGAATTATATGGCGAACAAAAAGAAGAAGTGAACAAGTGGGCCGAAGAATGGCAAGAAAAAAATAACCAAGTCCGGTAATTGAAATTTAAAAGGATGCTGTCAGGCAGGACCTTCCCTAATCCACAGGGAGGTCCTGCGGATTTTTCGGACGAATGCCTTCTTGCCATAATATCATGCTCTCTGCTCCACCAGATTAGAAAAATTTCCATCGATTAAAGTTTCAACGACCTTTTATCCTTGCGACGCCGCATTTGCGTCCCGCCTCGTTGTACGGCAGGCGAGAATGCTTTTCAGGATACCCTCTTAGGATGGACAAAGATCCGAGGCTCTCGTTGATTGTCCCTGGGAGCTTGATTCAAGGCTTTTTGCCCGAAGGGTGGCGTAAACTGGCTAGAAGTCACGGAGGCCCTGGTACTCAACAGAGATTCGATACTGTGAGTGAATTGCTTCAGCTCATCCTTATACATTTTGAGGAAAGGCGGATGCCTACAGAAAATATGAAAGTTGCTTAACAAAGAGGGGTTAGTTCGATTTCTTCGGGTGAGTATAAAAACTCCGTTTAAAATTCCGATGAAGGGCTTAAGGGAATGGCCAGGAAGGTATTCAATAGTTGGATCATGGAAGAAACTCCAACAATACTTCAAAGGTACATCATGGGTCATGAACGGCATTTTAAGCCTTGAGCCTCCCGGGCAGAGTGGATCGGAACGATTGGTACATTCCGTTCATCTTAAATCTGCATACCTTTGCGGGGCAATAACCGCTTTCGAAGGGAATAAAGACAAATTTCCATGCTTTTTCCCGCTGCAAAAGAAGGTAGTTTTGGCTGGCGATTGAACATTGGATGTTGAACGAGTCATCCACTATGTCATTGAATGCAAATCCAAAATTATCACGGAATTAGTGCCCCATCCCTTTTCAGCCTATATTTTTCCGATGATCAAATCAGAAAACTACTGAAACTTATAACGCCACATCCAGGGGGAGCTGTTGGGGAAATGGCTTTAAGTTTCCCAGTCGGACAAAGGCGTTGCCCCCAACAAAGGGGAAAATTTGTATTCTCAAAAAATCTCCTGGTAAAAATTTTCAAAAAAAGGAAGATCGGAAAATCAAGAGAGTTTAGAGCACTCCCCTTAAGAATCTGTGATCGAAAACTTTTTTCTTCTCAGCATCCTATCATACAAGATTTGGAAGTTTTGTTAGTTTTTTTTCGATAAAATCAGGAGTGTCGTCAGTAGAAACTTTCGACACATATCGTCGTTATTTAAAGATGCAAGGAATATTGAAAAAAAATTCTGACCTTGAATGCAAGGGGCTCGACAACCAAAAAGAATACGACGAAGCTAAAAATCCCTCTTGCTGGTCGTATTTTTTTGAGTTTGTTGGAGAAAATACTACTCGTTCAAGGGCCTAAGAAATACCCATAAGGGTACCCATTCCATATTCCCTCTCAGAAAAAATTAGGGAAAATTGAGAGTCAGATTAAAGTTTGCAGGATAAAATTATACTGCCGGCATTATGGACGCCCAATCCTCTTCTCATCCTCAACAAACCACCGTGATTCTTTCTCAAACCTGTTTTTGGGGCGAACCAACAAACCGCCCAAACCTGGATGCCTTTATTGCCTGAGGTAAATCGGTGAGATTTTTATGAACCTCCGGTTGCGTTGGGCGAGGCTGCTCCTCGAACCTTTCTAAGTGCAATTGGATGATTTTCTTCATCGTAGCGGACTTCAGCTAGATCACCAAGCCCCAGTGATTCATCTACGAGAATTGAATCGGATGGTTTTACCGAAAAGACCTCGCCGGTGGCAGTTTTAATAGTGTAGATCTGATCTTTATGCGAAAGGGATACCACTTTACCTTTCCGAAGTGAAGGGGTAGATGTCCTACCTGAAGAGGTGGATGTTGAATTTGGAGCAACCTTGGGCTCATGTGTAACCGGAGAACGAGTTGCAGAGACCTCAGAAGTGTTGGGTTCCTCCTGACAAGCTAGAACTCCTGATAAAAAAATGGGAACCAAGAGGAAGAAAATGAAAGTTGAAATGTTAGGTTTCATTTAATGTACTCCTTGTCATGAAAATGAGGCGATAAAGAAAGATCCGGTAATGGGGCGCTACGATTCTGTTTTCCTTCCATTGTCTCTCATCCAAGAACAAGGTGGTATGGATAAATGAATCATGCGTGCTAGAGGAATGTCCAGAAATTCGAGAACAGGAAAATGTGGTTTGGATTAGGTTTAGAACGGAGAATTCTCACGCAAAGCTATCATGTCTATCAGATTTATCTCCCGATGAAACGTTGGATCTGGGGAAGGAGCGGATGAAAAATGTGAGTGGGAGAAAATGAAAGAATGGATAGCCCCAAATGGGGCCGATTGAGAAAGCAACCAAGCTCCTTACAAGTTAGAAGCGAGTATACCTGGAAATTCAATTTTTCATTCTTGGGTTTTTAGGCTTTTTTTAGTGTGGCGATAAAACTCTGCGATTGTAGCTTTCCATTCCTTATCGTCCATATTCGGCCACTCGGTCTTATTGAACCCCGGGGCTTGTTTTAGATAATTCGGAGAGAAATTTAACAAGAGATATTCTCCATCGGAGTCCTCTGAAAGGGCTTTCCAGGGCACAGCAAATAATTTATCACCCAATCCTAACAAACCACCAAAGGAAAGGACTGCATAGCCCACTTCTCCATTTTTTCCGACAACAACTTCCTCCAGAACTCCCAATTCTTGGCCCTGGGGATTTCGGACTTGCTTCCCAATTAACTCACTAACTTTATAGGTTTCTTCTGATGCTTTCTTTGCTGAAGGTTGTTCGATAGGGAAACCGATGAATGTGAAGATTAATAAGAACACAATCATTGAACGTGTCTTCATGAATGACCTCCATTCGAAAGCTTGAAAAAATTGCCCTTAAGGCTCCTCATTTTTGAACCCGTGTGTAGTATAACATGGAAAACTTGATGAATTGATTGGAATGTTGGTTATGATAACCCTGTCATCTACACATTTTCGTACCAGAATCAAATGAAAGACAGGGCAATCGTAAAGGAACGTCGATCCTGAATATGAATCGTTGACATTGTAGTGTTCCTTTCAATATGCCTGATAGCTGATTCAAGAGGATCTCAGGAATTCTGTAAGGTTATTAGAAGCCATTGCTTAGACAAATTGCCGGATAGACAGGGAAAACGTCTATTGAGATCGGAATTACATCAAAGACAGGATAGAAATTGCCATCAAAAGATTCTCTAGGTGCTTCGTGAGCAAAAACAGTTGATGAATTGGACATCAATTTCCCTAAATTTTATAGACTTTGCATACTAGCAAACAAAGGGAAATTTAGTGGAGGATAAACCAGAAACGAACGCGACAGTCCAACAGGAAACGTCATTAAGAAAATCCGAGAACATCAGTCGAATCGTTGACCTTTTCCAAGGGCCAATCAATATTCGCTCTATTGCTCTAACGGGGTTATTTTTATATTCTTCCTTCCTCGTTCTTTATGTTGCCAAGTCCATTTTCTTGCCCTTTGCTCTCGCCCTCATCTTAAGCCTCCTTCTGGCTCCCTTGATGCGGGCCCTGAAGCAGTTCTCTATTCCTGAACCTCTCGCAGCAGGTGTTATTCTTATTTTTTTTGTGAGTGGGTTGTCCTATGGGCTTATGCAATTAGCCAATCCGGCTACGGTATGGATAGAACGGGCACCTCAAGTCCTTAGGCAGGTCGAACATAAGTTCCAATCGATTAAACAATCGGTTTGGGAAGTGGGGCGAGCCACCCGAGCAATTGAAAAGGTCACCAGTCTCTCCAAGGATAAACAGACTCCTGAAGTCGAGGTGAAACAGGTGAGCCTTGGCGGAACCTTACTGAATTGGACGTTTGATCTTTTCATAGGTCTAATTGCAACGCTAATCCTACTGTATTTTTTCTTGGCTTCAGGGGATTTATTTCTTGAAAAACTGGTGAAGGTGCTCCCAAGGTTTTCGGATAAAAGGCGTGCTGTGGAAATTGTCAGGCAAATCGAGGAGAATATTTCCACCTATTTGCTGACCATTACCGGGATCAATACGGGGCTGGGAATCCTTGTGAGTATGACCATGTACTTGTACGAAATGCCGAATCCGCTTTTGTGGGGAGTCATGGCTGGTGTTCTGAACTATATACCCTATGTGGGCAGTGCGATCGGGTTAGGAGTCATCACTTTGGTTGCGACCTTCACGTTTAATCAAATCAATGTCATCGCATTGGTTTCGGTTTCTTACCTTTTGATCACAGGCATTGAGGGAAATTTCCTGACTCCCATGCTCCTCAAAAATCGCCTGACACTCAACCCCGTAATCGTGTTGGTCAGTGTGTTGTTTTGGGGATGGTTATGGGGTTCTCCTGGAGCGTTGTTGGCAGTTCCATTTGTGGCGTCCATGAAGATTGTTTGCGATCAGATCGAACCATTATATCCCTTTGGGGAATTTCTAGGTCGTTGAAAGCTCGTGCCCTCGGCCATAATTGTTCTTCATCACCATTGTTTCTCCTGAGGGAGTTCAATGCCAGTCCTGAAAGAGCCAATGCGAACCAGGTCATTCCCTTCATATAGAGATTTCCCCATCAATCAATGACAGATTCTTTTCCCGCCCTCAGGTATTGTCGTCCTTAACCATCCAAGAAGGCCAATAGCCAGTTGGGTTAAATGGGAAGGCATGGGCTAATTCCAGGCCTAAAATCGGGAAGTTAAAAAATTAAACCTGATTCCAGATGGTGCGCCTGTACAGACCCTAATTAGCGATTACAGGAAACAAGGTAAGAAGTTTTCCGGGGTTTGGACTTTTCCCAGGAAGGCTATTTGCTTTTGTCCGTTGTCAAACAGGTCCGTTAAGAGAAAGGATAGAAAAACAGGAACAGTCAACCCGATTCAGGAATACACATTACATATGCAGGAACCCGAAAGAAAATCTTGATGCTTTGCCTGAGAAAAAGGATGACATGCTAAGAGCATTGCTGGCAATGCGCGGATATAGACTACGGGCGATCGATAAAGACCTTGGTTCGACTAAGGATTTTTATTTTGACGACCGTCTGTGGAATTTGCGTTATTTGGTTGCCGACACGGGCAATTGGTTGCCCGGTAGACAAGTGCTCATCGGACAAGAGGCTTTAGGCCGTCCTGACTGGGAAGATCAAGTGTTTCAAATCGCCCTTTCGTCGGGAGAAATAGAAAATAGTCCAGGTGTGGAAAGTGATTTGCCATTCTCCCTTCAAAAGGAAACGGAGCTACGAACATATTATAAATGGAGAGAATACTGGAAAGATGAAATGTTTGTTCAACCAATAGGATATGCCTCCTCAGGGGTATCTGGAACCTTGGGGGTAGATCCATCAGTTGTGGCTGGGGGAATTGCCACCCAATTGAATGGAAATCCCCACTTACGATCTGCCAATGAAGTTCAAGGATATTATATTAACGCTCGTGACGGTGATATTGGATACGTCAAAGATTTCGTCGTGACCGATGATTCCTGGATCATTCGGTATCTGATCATCGATACCAAGAATTGGTTGCCGGGGAAAAAAGTCATCGTTTCCCCAAATTGGGTAAAAACCATAGATTGGGGTGAACGGACCGTGGAAATAGATATGAGTAGGGAGGCGATTGAGCAGAGTCCCGAATTTAACCCCGGAGAACCCATTAATCAGGAGTATGAAATTCGTCTGTATGACTACTATGGAAAGCCCTACGATTGGGAGTAATAATATTTCTAGAATTTTGTTTCTCAATTAAAACGTCTGAGTAGGTACGATCTGACAAGCCGAATTCAAAACAAGGACATTCAACGTATTCAAGAAAATATTCTTTTTTTGGGAGGGCATTAAAAATGAATCATCCATCTTACTCTATCCCACCTGAACCTCAAACCCCTATGGCAGACAACCCTTCTATTCCAAAATCGACGGAATCATCGATTCAAGAACAAGCGATAGAAGCCGGGAGTCAGGCCGGGAAAAGGATGCTGGACCAAACCTGGGATGAAGGAAAAAAGAACTTAGTAAAAAATTTGGAGAATATTTCCGGCACGGTCAGAAGGGTCGGAGACGAACTTCGAAGAAACGAAAACCCGACATTGGCGGAATATGTGCAAATGATGGCAGGCAAAGCCGATACCTTTTCTCAATACCTCCAAAACAAGGAGATCAATTCCTTGCTCAGAGATAGTGAATCCTATGCCAGACGAAATCCTGAAATATTTCTCGCAGGGGCATTTTTATTTGGCTTCCTGGGTGGACGATTTTTAAAAAGCCAACCGCAACCTGGGAAACCATAAGGGAAGGCCTGTGGTTCCGCCATCTGCCTTCCTTGGAGATCTTTTAATCTCGTCAACGTCAAGTGAGAGGTACCAGTTGAATGAATACGAAATTTTCGGAGTCCAGCACCCTTCATGTGGTGAAGATTTTCTTAACTGAAGTAAAAACTTTGATGGGGGAAAGCGGTACCCTCTTAAAGTTGGAGATGCAGGGGAAAATAAAGGAAGCACGTCAGGGGATTTTTCAAATTTTTCTTGGAAGCCTCTTAGGGTATGTTGGTTTGTGGATTTTTCTGGGATCTCTTATTCTGGGTATCGGCGTCTTTATTCCTTTGTGGATGGCGGCCGGACTCGTGGCTGTCTGTATTGTGGGGTCCGGTGGAATTTTCCTCTATCGGGGGATTCAAGTCATCAAACATTTCGATCCAAAACCAGAAAATACCGTTCAAGCGTTAAAGGAAATCAATCATGTCTTCAGCAGATCATTCTAAATTGCCCCTGTCCGAACATCAGGGAAAGACCCTTTCTTCCACAAAGGAAAAGATAAATGCCGCTGAACGGAACATTTTGGAGATTTCCCAGGAACTTGGTCAGCGTTTGAGCTCTGATTATGTTCGACACCAAATGAAAGATGCCTGGAATAAAAAAATCAGAAGATTGAACAGAGAAACTTCTCAAAACTTTGACATATGGAGGATGAAAATGCTCAAGACTCTAAGGGAAAATCCGCTTCCGGCTGCTTTAGTCGGCTTGGGTGTGTTCTGGTTAATGAAAAATTCTGCAGAAGAAAGGTCTTTTGGGTCGATGAGGCTTAGTGAGGGGTCCGGGGGGTGGAAGGACCGCGGTCCTTCTGACGAAACTCCTGTGAAAGAGCAGGTGAACGAATATTTACAAGAGAAAAAAGATCAAGCTTATGATCATCTCTCCGATTTGAAAAAACAGGCTGGGCAAAAGACAGAATATTGGAAAGAAGAAGCCGGGGAAAAAATGCGAGAGGCCAAGGGATATGTCATGGAACAGACCCATTATGCGAAGGGTGAATTGCAACACCTCATGGAAAACAACCCGCTGGCAGTTGGTGGAGTCATGGTCGCCATTGGAGCTACCATTGCGGCTACTTTGCCGAATAGTCGAAAAGAAAATCAATGGATGGGTGATTCCAAGGAAAAAGTCGTGGAAGCCGTGAAATCAACAGTACAAACAACCGTGGAAGAAGTGAAGCGGGAAGCAGAAAAATTAACACAGAACGCTCCCCAAGAAAGTGAAGTGACCGCTAGCCAGGAGTTTCTACAAGGAAAGGATTAGAAATGGGATCATTAATCAAAATGACGTTTGTTCTCCTGAGTTTGAGTTGTGTGGTGATGCTAGGGTGCGAGGAGCAAGGTCCCTTTGAACGGGCCGGGGAAAAAATTGACGAGTCTGTGGAAAAGACTGGTGAAAGCCTGGAAGAAGCAGGTGAAGAAGTTCAGGATGCATTGAATTAATGGAAGAGGAAAGATCGTATCCGAGGCCTGATTGTCAAGGCGGTAAGCTATCAGGCCCCCAACGCTCTTCAAATGCTCCACGAAATAGACATACTTAATAAAAGGGTAGCACTTTATGGAAAAGCGACGAGAACCATGGGGAATAACCAAGCGCAAGAATTCTTGAGGAGTCTCTGGTATTTGTTCGAGTAAAAGATACATGTGGAAAATAGTTTACCTGTGGGTAATTTGAGGGGGGACACCCGCAGGTAACTAGGCCCCTAGGTCCTTCCACCTTGTTGGAAGGACTTAGGCCGGCTTTTCTGAAAATAAAAACTGTCAACTTTCGGTTTTAGGTACAAGAGACTTCAAGATACTCGAGGCTAATAGTTTTGTCGTCTCATAGTCCCCGGCTTCTGTTGAACATTGCCGATCCTTGGTGGTGTTAATTAACCGTCCGGGTCTTTTTAAAACGCTGAAATCTGAAAAGACACAGGTTAATTTTAGATTCAAACCTCAAATCACCCTAAACCGGGTAGGGAGAAAAAAATGAGTACCACAACGGCCCTCAAATGTGCCCACCCTGACTGTAAATGTGAGGTGGAGGATTCCGAACAATTTTGTTCTCACTATTGTCATTCACCCAATCCTTCGAATGGTACCCAATGTCAATGCGGACATTCATGTTGCGTGGAGAAAAATTAGTTTGAAGAAGAAGTTCAGTGGAGGCGTATGACTTTGAAAAACGAAGGTACGTTTTCCCAAGCGTATAAGTCGATCTTCTACATTTAAAAGGAGAAGGTATTATGAAAAAGAAATCATTTCTCAGAATGCTTGTGAAGCCGTTTGGGTGCGTCTTTTCTATGGCTCTCTTCATTCATCCTGCCTTAGCATTCTCTAGTGACTTTTCAGCCTCCAACTCAAATTCCACTGCCACGAGGACAGATCAACTGGTTAAGAACACAGACCTGCCCGAAGGCCATCGGTACATTAAAGGAACGGTAGAGGCCATTAATGAAAATTCGATCAAAGTGGATGCCGGGGAGGCGGGTGAAATGTCCCCTCGATATTTGAATCTTGAAACTCAAGAAGATGAACAGGTCAAGATAGGGGATCGACTTCAGATCGAAGTGAATGGACAAAATAAGGTAGTCAGGTACCAAAGAATTGAAACTGAATCCAAGTAACAGAACTGATAGCCAGGGAACTAAAATGAAGTGGTTAAATAGGCATTCCAAAGGCTAACACAAGAAGGAGGCGTCTCATGTTAAGTTGGGCCATTACGTTTCTTATTATTGCTCTTATTGCGGGGGTTGTGGGGCTCAGTGGAGTGGCGGGAACTGCCACGAATATTGCGTATGTTTTATTTGTGGTATTTTTGATCATTTTTGTCATCAGTGTCATAACAGGCAAAAGATCAGGAATTTGAAAAGAAGCCCGATTACTAAGGAAATTTTTAGCAAAGAGCGAGTGGAATATGGTCACCCGCTAAATCCTTTTCCTGCAGTAAAAGTTTGAAAACTAGCGGAAACATCATCTGTCTTTGTGAAATGGGAATTACATCCATGAGATAGGTGACCAAAGGAAAGAAATTGAAAAGGTGAAAAAATTATCAAAAACAAATCGTCTCAACAAAGAACTTCAACAAGCCATCGAACAGGGGGCCTTGACTAAAGAATATATGGCTAATGTCAAGCTAATTGTGAAGGAGCTCAATAATCTTCGTTCAACGGAGATCACGAGCTATCTGCAATATAAACAGCATGCCTATATGGCGGTATCCCTGCTTTCTGCCAGTTTCCAATCCGAATTTACCTCACATGCGAATCAAGAACTTGAGCATGCCGACATGCTAGCAGAACGCATTGCCCAGTTAGGGGGAATTCCGGTTTTCGATCCTCAGGAAATTGCGGAGAAAAGTAAGATGGCCGGAGTTCACCTGAAGCAAGGGAGAACCCTTGCGGAAATGATTGGAGAAGATCTCCTGTTAGAGCGTCAACAGATCGAACGATATACGGTGCTGGCACGGAAAATACAGCATAAAGATCCGGTTACCTGGATCATGCTCGTAAAGATTTTGGCCCAAACAGAAAAGCATGCTGCGGAACTCGCTGATTTTTTAGAAAGAACCTCGGAGACCAGACCGATATCCTGATAAACCCGATTGGCCGGTACCTGTAAAAATTTGGAAAGGCAAATTTTCTTTTGTTGGGAATTGAATGAGTTGTAGAGTTGCCCTTTTCTGGTTCTGTAGGTTTGACAGTTTCATTTCTTATGCACCCAAAATCATATGCCCTGAAGTAGAAGCACTCTGATGCTCGCAGAAAGATTGGGGAGGGCACTGAGCTTCTCGGATTTCCTAATTTGGTTCCGAAACAAGTTTCGTATGGCGTTAGTATAAGTTGGACGGAAGGCATTCCAACCTAAGGCAATATTTGGGCTCTGTGGGTTCCTGTTGTGTGGGTTGCATTTCCATGGATAATTGCTTTCAAAACCTCAAGGTTAGCTCTTTGAGTTTTCACAGCCCATCGGGAATCCACTGCCCTCTTCCCAGCTGACCAACTCTCACTGGTTAAGCCACCAGTTGAATTGGCCTGTGGGTCTCTGAGTGATTGGTTCTCACTGAACCACCGAACGGGTAGGAAAATTGTTGCTATACCTTTTGATGAGGGCCAGTGGCTTCTCCATCGTTATTACATAACTGTCTGTGAAATTATGGGGGCGTCGGTTGATTTAAACGGGTTAAAGCCCGAATGTCTGGCGTTGCAGTTGTAAAGGATCGGGAGAAGAGGGCTGCCGCTTTGTCAAACTCAAAAGGGCTGATGTTCGCTTCTGCATTGTGAAAATTCTCAGACTGTCACCATTTTAGGGAGGTTACCAGATGAAAGATTCGAACAGAACGAGGAGGCTGCAACTTGACCTTTTTACGGCAATCGTGTTCTGGGGTGTTTTGATGTTAGGGGCTGGGGTTCAGGCTGAGAATTCCCTGTCTCAAAAGCCCTGGAGTGTTGGAGGAACGATGGGGTTTTTGGCTAACACCCCTGATGACACGGCCTTTGCCTTAAACCTCAACGTTGATGCCAATCTGAATCGCCAGGTTGCCATCGGACCCTTATTGCAATTGGGGTTTACCGATGATCTCACGCTTGTGGGATTCTCGGGACAGGGCAAATACATTCTTCCTCTATCTAACTTGGGAGAACGATTGAAGCTGAATCTTCAAGGAGGCATCGGGTTCGTGCATGCCGATACGGGTCCGTCCGATACCTCCTTTCTCATCCCTTTGGGTTTTGGGATCGATTATCAGATCAATTCACACCTGGCCTTTAAAAGCGACTTTTTGTTGAACATTACCGACCTCGATCTCGGTCGCGGAAATGATGATACCAATATTATGCCCAGTCTGACTTTTGGGGTACGTTTTTGATAGTTTGCTTCCCACAAATCATTCCAAGTCCCGGCATGGATAACCTCGATTCGTTGTCAAAAGGATCATCACGATGAACAATCACCCGTGGCTGACCAAAAATGGCGACAATAAGGCACTGGCTCTCGGGGTTCAGAGCATTATTAAGGCCGGTTTGCCTGTTCACAAAACCCGTTTTAGGGGCCAAACGTCGCTCAAGACATTCCCTGGGTAATTAGGCTTTGCCGGGACAATAATAAAACAAAAATGATAAAGTTGGATGGAAAGGAAATAGTATGGTTTTGAAATTTTGCAAAAAGATTTCACGAAAATGGATAAGGAGGTTTGTTGATCTTTTTGAGTCCACCACACATATACGGAATTTTGTGGGAGGGGCAGTCATCCTGTCAGTTCTGCTAACCACCGGATGCGTGGCCCTAGTGGCCGGAGCCGGAGCAGGAGCCGCAGGGACTGTGTATGTCATGGGAAAATTGCAGGAACGCCTCGAAGCCACGGTCCCGGAAGTTCAAAAGGCTGCTCTTGCAGGCTTAAAGGATTTAAAGCTCCCCATCCAGAAAAACGAAGGGGATAAATTATCTGCAACCATAGAATCGGAAACCGCCGATGACAAGACCATTTGGATTCAGATCAAATTTATCTCGGACTCGCTTTCCGAAGTGACCATCCGGGTAGGCTTGACAGGCGATGAGGTGCGATCACGAGAACTTCTCCAGGCCATCAAACAACACCTCTCCTAAAAAGGGATGTGGGTTTCTTTTTCCTTATTGTCAGAAAATGACAAACCTTCCCTCTGAGATGTATCCCTTTTAAATGGCTTCGATGCCTATGTTACAGTCAGGAGCACTGGTCCCTACCCCAAAACTTGAGCCACATGTGATGAGAAAATCCGGTACACCCGGACCTCAACCATGAAAACGTGACCAACCTAACGCCGGAAGATATCTGGTGAGGACGAAGCAGACTATCCTCGACGACGGTAGAAAACTCAAAGAGAACACGTTGAAACTCAGAAGCAGGTGCACGTAAACCAGAAGACCACTTGGACCAGCTGCTGCATTCCATCGCCGCACTGTATCACACTCGTCCAAGAGGATAGCGGATCCACCCTATCCACGACCTCACGTCCGTGGTATTACGGAGCTAGAATACATATGAATCCACAGAGGCAATACCCCGCCTTAGGTGTTGACCCTCTGGATCCAACGTGGGTTGACGACATGCCGTCACAGATCACGTTGTTAGAAGGACCTGGTGAAACAATACCTGGCACTGTCCTATGCATGTTTTTATCTTTCAGTGGAAAATAATTTTTGCGTGAATTCAACACACAGATGCCCTAGTCTTGGGACCTGAGTTTCAGGTGGCTCATGGTAAGAAAAAGACCAATTTATCGTTGGCTTCTAGCTTGTCAGTGGCCATAATCCTTCCGGAATTGTTCATTTTTGTCCATCCAATATATTAAATGGTTTCTGTTAACTTGTTTATTCACCATGCCGCAGCCACTGAAGCGTTCACCAGCGGACCGGCACCTCTGGCAGATCAGGTGGGTTCGAGATTTGCTATGGGGTGGTCTGATCCTAGTGGTCCTGGCATTCGGCTATTACCTACGAGGCATCTTTTTTCCTGTATTCATCGGGCTTGTCTTTGCCTATTTGTTTTCCCCGTTCATTACCTACATCGAAGAAAAGTGGCATTGGCCTCGCCCATTGGTAACCCTACTGTTACTCAGTCTGCTCTTTATTATCTTCGGTGGCAGCCTGGTTATTTTGGGTCCTACCATTATTGAGCAGGCTGCGACCTTCACACAAAAATTTCCTGAATATGTGAACCTGTTGATTGATCGCTATGGCTTGAAGCAGGCCACCTTGATGAATGAGTTGCGTCATTTCGCTGAGCATGTACGTGAAAATCCTGTCCAGGTATTTCGGTCAGTATTCAGTGGGACGAGTCAAGCTTTTGACTTTATGGGGAGTTTAATAGGTACCCTAACCTATGGGCTTGTTTCGGCTGCCTTAATTCCCATCTACTCCTTTTTCTTTTCCTGGCATTGGCTGTCTATTCTTGACTCGATCCAACAACATCTACCGATTCGTTACAAAGCGGATATCTTGGACCTCGTGACTAAAATGGATGAGGCCATTGGAAGTTTTTTTCGCGGCCGCTTGATGATCGCACTCTTGATAGGGACTCTCTTTTCGGTGGGATGGTTTCTTGCGGATGTACCTTATTGGTTTTTGCTCGGAGGAGTGACTGGCTTCCTGAGCCTCATTCCATATGCGGCCACTTTGGGATGGCCCTTAGCGGTTTTCATGAAGTATCTTGAAGTGGCGACTCTTCAGAATTTTGAGTCAATGGATTGGATGGCGGTGGCCTTTTGGCCGAGTATGGTCTATGTCCTGGTGCAAATTCTTGAAGGATGGGTCTTGACCCCCTGGATCCAAAGTCAGTCGACCGATTTGAATGCAGTTACAATCCTTCTTGTTGTGTTTATTGGTGGATCTCTTGCTGGCGTGGTTGGACTTCTTTTGGCTATTCCCCTAACAGTGTGTCTAAAAATTCTGGCGAAAGAAATGGTAGTGCCATTCCTAAAAAAATGGGCCAAAGAAACCTAAGATTAGGTGTGAGACCGGATGGAATGAACTCCTCTCTCTTTCCTAAGCTCGATGTGATTGAGGGCTGCGGAGTATTCCCATCAAGAATAGGGGAAGTTGGTACGATTGGCATTGAATTGGCCAAGCCTTCCTCCTGTCATGTCAGGAAGGAGGTCTGTGAGAGAGAGAACTATTGAAGTCGATGGTTTCGCACGTGTGTTCATGATGTGCGACTTAGGAATCCGCAAATTGTAAAGCCGTATGTGATGAACAGAAAACGACTACAACGATGCAAAGACAATCTTTGAAACCATCCTCCGACCCAGAATACGTTTTGCCCTTCCCAATACGATTGCTCAACAGGATCACCAAGGTCTTTATCGGGTGCGCCAACGACTCATCCAAAGACGCTTGGCGCTGGTAAATCAAAACCGAGGCTTGTTGGAAGAATATTGTATGCTGTTGCAACCCGAACGTGACAAACAGGCGGCCGTTCGTTTCTTCCGTCGGTCATTGAATGGGCAAGGTGTTGAATCACGCTGGCTCATCACCGACATAGCTCCGAAGCTAGGTCGCGGCACACCATGAAGTCATGCCAATCCAGGAGTATCCCAATTCGGTCTATGACAATTGCTGTGTTGAGGGATGGCATCAACAGACGCGATAATAAAATACCATATGCGCAGCTTTTCTTTTCCCAACAGGTGCAAAAATCTCTCACACGGCATGGCCAGACCAAAATCTCCTTCGCCTTGGGCGCCACTTCATTCAGGGGATCAGTTGTCGCCTCTTACGGGCTCAAGCCTTTTAGACCCGGAAGGAGTTGGTAGGGGGAAAAATGGGGGAGAGTCAACTCATGTCAATGAGGCCGAGTCAGGTTTAATTGACCATGCCCTTACTAGAGATCCGGATCGACCCATAGCCGGCTGTTCACCCGTTTGGCGCCGGCTTCATAGGCATTCTCCACGGCATCAGCAATTTCCCCTGTATTTTCCACTCCGCCATACAGAGTGGCTACACCGTTTTTCACCCTCACATCGATTCGATCGGAATTGACAAACGGACTCCAGACCAACTCTTCTTCTATTTCTCTCTTCAATTCTGTGTCTCGCATGTCCTTTCGGGGCCGTGCCTCTCTATGGCGTGGATGTAATCTATTATGCACCTTCCTAGCTCCCGCATTGTAGGCTATCTCTACAGCATCAATCATCGCCCTTCGATCTGCGACAATTCCGGAAAGTGTGGCCACCCCATCATCCACCGAAATACGGATATGCTCTCTATCGACAAATGGAGACATGGCAAGGTCAAGCCTGATACGTGCACGCAGGGAGGGATCGGTGAGTGTTCCATCCTCGTACCGGCTGGGGATATACGCGTGGCCAGAGTTGTCATATGAATACGGATGGTATGGTCGGTCAATATAGGGATCAGAGTGGTTCAAAGATCCATCATTATAAATGCCTGATTGGCTCTGAGCCATGCTCGGTGAACCAACAACACAGAGAGCAAAAGCGAGAACTATCGTTTGTGACTGCCATGACATTTTGGCGATCATGATGAATGGCCCTCCTTTTTGATGATGATGATAGAAATAGGTACGATTGAACAAGGCTCCGCTATTACGGTCGGACTAATGTCTTTTCTTTACGATTCCGACTCCTGCACCGCCCATCGTGGAATTTCAGGCAGGCCGGGGCGAGAATCGCGATGTGTTTCAAGGTCCAAATTGGGAACCTTGAAAAACGCTAACAGGCTTTGTTTTCATTGAAAACTCTCAAAAACCCTTGTTTTGATCGGGGCTTCGGCGTTTCCTGCTGTTGAAATTTTCCAAGACTCACAAAACCTTTTGGAAAAAGAGATCAGGCGCCCGGACTATGTTCAAGGGTTTCGGAGAGTTGTGGCTCTTTCATTCGGAAGGGTATTGTGATGAATCAGCAGCCTCGGATCCGCCCCCGAAGTCCGTGAGATCAGATCTTGAGATTGATTCTAAATTGAAAGAATTTCCCTTCAATAAATGCCAAGTGTGAAAAAATTTGAAAGTAAAATAAGGACGCATGATGGCCGAACCGAAACCGCGCACTCAAGCCCCTGAATTACAAGTAAAAACTGTGGCCGATGAAATTTGGAGGTTAACCGATCAAAGACCTGAAAATTTTACCATGATTGTATTTTACCGAGGATTGCATTGTCCTATATGTAAAACCTATCTCAAAGATCTGGAAAATAAATGGAACGATTTTATGGAACGAGGTGTCAATGTGATCGCTGTTAGTGGGGATGTAAAAGAGCGGGCCATCAAGGCTAAGCAAGAATGGGGCCTTGATCGGCTCACTTTGGGTTATGATCAGGGTATTGACTCCATGCGTGAATGGGGCCTCTATGTCTCGAACAGCATCAAGGATTCGGAACCGGCACAGTTTGGAGAGCCCGGCTTGTTCCTGATTCGGCCCAATTCAGAACTCTATTACGTGGCCGTCAATAGTATGCCGTTCGGTCGGCCCAGTCCTAGGGATCTCTTGTCAACCATAGACTGGGTCACGGAAAATTTCTACCCGGCGAGGGGGGAAGCGTGAGGGACAATCAACAAAATCTCATGGCTGGTTTTTCCGAACACAGAGGAACAGAGCTGGATAGGTTGACTGGGCACCTCTTCCCAACCGTTCAAATGGCAGATTCTATCAAGGTCAGCAGGCACTAGACCGCGCAAGCAGCCAGAATACATGACGGCAATCCTGAATCGCTGTATTCGTTCAAAACCCGTACATTCTCTGAAGCGTCCATACAAGACCGAACCGTGAGTGGAGAACCCTTATGCTCTCGGCTGTGGATAGCATTTCCCGTGTTGTGGGAATGTGACGTCCACTCTTAACGGGAGGACAATGTCATTTATTCAGTATTCGGGAAGAAGGCTTTGAACTCATGGCCAAGATCATTCAAGGCCGAGGAAGGACGATATTACCCATGGTGAATAGCGTAGTCCGCAACTTTTCGACAGCCTGCCTGCACGAACGCTCTTGCCATCTCTGCGTCTCATTATTCTGGAGGGACCAACCCCCTATCTCATTAGCACCCACAAACGGGCGTACTAAATGAACAGTTTCTTGCCAGGTGGTGGAAGCAGTGGATCCGGGGGCACAATGTGTATAAAAGGAAAAAGCGACTATGCCACAAGAGGCTTTAGCCCCAATTTCTGACGCAACCATGACTAACATCGTGCAGGGCTTTCCCTGCAGGAGAAGAAGAAAACCTTCACGTGTCTCACTTAAGCTCGATATCTACTGGTTTTTGGCCTGGCTGAATTTTCTTCCACCGATCAACAAGTTAATTCCGTTACGCCAATCAGATCCTAGAGTGGCACACATTATGCTTTGTCAGGATTTAGATATTTCGTGAATGGTACCAGGTAACCCTTGTGCCTGGAGAACCGCCATTTTCAGGGGGGTCTTATGAACACACCATCGATATCTCTGTGCATCCTGATCGTTGAAGACCATCCATCCGTTGCCAGCATGCTAGAAGCTACCCTGGATTTCCTAGGATGTGAGGTGTGCGTGGCCGCCAATGGCTATGAAGCCCTGAATGTCCTCGAGACCCATCCCCCTGAGGCCATTTTCTTGGATATGCATTTGCCGGTGATGGATGGTCGAACCCTGCTCCATGAAGTCCGGTGGCGGGGGTACACCATGCCAGTTTGGATCATGTCCGGTGGAGCGGAGGCTCACACGCTGAAGGAACTCTTGAATGAAGGAGCCCAAGGCTATTTAGTGAAACCCTTTGGGCTCTCTGCTCTTCAACAAACGCTGGACTCAATCTTTCATCCAGTTAGATTAGAGCCCATTCGTCCTGCCTAAGAATCTCCCGTGTCCAACTTGGGGGCACATCCGAGCTAATTTGACCGGTAAATTTAGTCACCACCACCTTCGTGGCCGGCTCTATAACCTTAGTTATTCTCACACTGGGTACATTTCGCTTCACACCAATTCTGAAGTTTTCCAAGCCAGCTAGCATTTTTCTAAATTTTGCGGGCCCATTGGAACAATAAAACCAAAACCAGTTTCTACGAGAAATAGGCCTAATAATACACAAAGGATCGCTCTCCTTATTCTGCTCATATTCACCTTTTTCCGGGTACTTGGAGCGAAAGCATAGGTAAAGGTGCAAAAGTACCCCCTCCCCAACGCCTCCATAAAAACACTTCAGAAAAATATTCATTCAATCTCTTCCAAAGAACAAGACAGTGCTCGGCCAGGCCTACGTAATTATCTTTGAACATTTCGTTTCTTCTCCCTAGGAACCTCACATAAGATTATCCCGGTAGTACGGACCTTAAACCTCCGGAGAGCGAAGAAATAGGGAATATGACGGGGATTGAATTTCCAGGGAAAGCCAAGGATGTCGATGATTGACAAGAGTGAGGCTGGACAAACAAGATCAGGTCGGGACATCTTGCTGAATCGCTGCAACCTATCCCCAACTGTTTGTTGATTCCATTTTCCTTCAAAAACAATTAGCCCTACTTCAAAGTGGCAGTGCTTTGTATGCCACCCGGCAACGATGTGAATCAGGGGTTTGGTTCCCCGGAAAATTCAAAGAGGATCGTTGATGGACACAACCCCCGTCAAAGGGGAAAGGAGAGGATTGGAAACAAAGAAGCTACTTCTTGGGTGACACGAACAATGCGGAAAGGCCAGACAATGATTGAGAATGTTATGGCTCGTGAACCGGTTCATATTCCAACTCCAGGACCGTGAAGAAAGAAAAGACTCGAAGACCGACATAGGTCAAAAGTCCAACCAACAAACCCAACAGTACTCCCGCCAACAGACCCCCAAGTGGCCCCATTAAAAGAGCTAACGGCCCAGTGATGTGTTCTCCGTTCCATGATAAAACTTTTACACCGAACACGGCAGGAACACTCAGTACTCCACAGAGCAACATGAGGCTAATCACGTTTCCGATCAGAATCAGCTTAAACACACTTGTACCTCTCAACCTTCTTACTCTTAGTGCCTGTGCCATTAACGTTACCCCTCATTGTTATTTTACATGAGCATGGAGGTTGACTCGGCAAATCGCAACTTTGTTTCCCCTGGAGTCTTTCCTTATTATCTTATCAGGTTGGATATTAAGGCGCCCTGTTGGACGTCGGTGGAACGCATCTGAGACTAACCGGGTGAAATTAGAGAAATGCTCTTTTACTCGGGGGAACACTCCTAATGAAAGGAGAATGAAAAAAATCTATTCCCGGTTAATCGTTTCGAGAAGGATTTCGGACTGAACGATTAAGGCTTGATCCGTTGTCAATCAAGCCTGGGCAAAGCAAGCTTGCCTTATTTGTCCCCCCAGGCTTTCAACGCTTCTTCTATCTCCACACCTAACAGGCTAGCCATATCTTCTCCGAATTTTTTGTCCACCTTATAGAAATGATATACCTGCCGTCGTTGAATAGCTTTCGGTACATCATTCATGCTTTCGGCAAGATTATTGATCAGGGCCTTACGCCCCTGATCATCGAGAGTATGATTAAAGAACAATCGCGGTTGTCCGTAGTAATCTTCATCATCACAGGGATAACTATTATAACGGCCCGCTTCACCTTCGATTTTTAAGGGTGGCTCGTCATAGGCGGGATTCTCCCAGGGCCCGTCGAAGGTGTTGGGCTCATAGTTCACTTCATGGCCATAATTCCCATCTACTCGCATCGACCCATCCCGATGGTAGGTGCAACTTTTAACATGCTTTGCCTGATTCACCGGAATTTGATCGTAATTCACTCCCAGTCGATAACGATGAGCATCGCCGTACGACAATACTCGATTTTGCAACACCTTATCCGGTGAAAAGCTGATACCAGGGATACGATTGTTAGGTTCAAATGCAGCCTGTTCAACTTCGGCAAAATAATTTTCAGGATTCCGGCTTAATTCGATAATGCCGACTTCTTGTAACGGATAGTCCCCATGGAGCCACACCTTCGTTAAATCGAAAGGATGCCATTCATAAGTCGCCGCCTCTGCCTCCGGCATGACCTGGACCGACATCTTCCACTTGGGGAATTCCTTGTTGTCAATGGCTTGATATAAATCCCGGGTTGAGTAGTCCGGATCTTTTCCGGCAACCTCTGTGGCCTCGTCGGCCGTGAAATTTTGTATGCCTTGCATTGTTTTCACATGAAATTTCACCCAAAACCGTTCGTCGTTCTTATTGATCATACTATAGGTGTGGCTTCCATACCCGTTCATAAATCGAGCTGACTTGGGGGTTCCCCTAACACTGAAGAGAAAAAGGACCTGATGAAGAGACTCTGGACTTAACGACCAGTAATCCCATTTCATCCAATTCGGTTTTAAATGGGATCCGGGCTCTCGTTTTTGCGTATGAATAAAATCAGAAAACTTGAGAGGATCGCGAATAAAAAATATGGGCGTATTATTCCCCACGAGATCCCAATTCCCTTCTTCCGTGTAAAACTTCATCGCAAACCCTCGGGGGTCACGTACCGAATCGGCGGATCCTGATTCTCCACCGACGGTGGAGAACCGGAAAAAACACTCTGTCTGTTTTCCAACCTCTGAAAATATCTTGGCTTTGGTAAAGTCACTGATGTCCTGGGTGACCGTCAATGTCCCATAGGCCCCGTAGCCTTTGGCATGAACCACACGTTCCGGTATTCGCTCACGGTTAAAATGTGCCATTTTTTCGATTAAATGGACATCCTGCATGAGGACGGGCCCACGGGGTCCGGCTGTCATGGAATGTTGATTGTTGGCGACTGGACACCCTGCCTTCGTTGTCAACGTCTTATATTGATCCATATTTCCCCCAGTCTATGTTTGCCCATACCTGTATGATGAATGTGTGATCGGCATACACGTTGATTACACTCATTTAGATAATTGAGAAAGTTCTCCCTATGACCTTTTTAGCTTAGGGTTTTTGAAAAAATGGTGTTCGTTCGATTGATTCAAGGGTGAAAGAAATCAATACTGGCCCCATATTGTCATAGCTCATTACAACATACTGATCTTGGAAATTTTATGGATAAATCTTGAATTTAGCCAGAAAAATGTCCAGGCTATTTCGGTATGATTTGAGGAGAACCCCGAGATGAATGGCAAATCATAGGAGCCATCACCTCCACAGGTTCGATGCAAGGGTCTTCGTTAAGGAAGGAAAACCCGCATGGAGGATTGCCATGTTGACCCTCATTCCTCCATGACGTATCCCCCAGCATTACCAATCTGGATAGGATTGTCTTTCATTCAGACACAAATAAGTCTATCTCTTCATCTTGACCGCTTTCTTTTTCTTTTGAAATCTGCTCTGCAATGTGGGTGTCTTTGGACACGTCGGTCGCGAGTTTGGAATGGAAGACTTGTCGCCGGGGAGTCTCTCCCTTGAAAGGCATCGGGTCTTTTTCGGTCAGCCCGTCGAATTGCGGGAGACCTTGAACCTTAAGACGATAGATAGGCTCAGGCATTTCGTAATTGGCCAGGTCAAACGCTTCTTTCACATTTCGGATGGCTTCACTTTTTACTTTGAGATAGTCAAATTGATCTTGTGTGGTCCACGCGACCACAAGAAGCACGACATTGGAATCACCAAGTTTTTCAACCAAGCAGCGAACCGGTGGGTTTGCAATGACCCCTGGAGTGTGTTCTAAGGTTTCCAATGCAAGTTGGCGGGCCGATTCGATGTCGACGGCCGTATCAATGCCGACTTCAAAGGTGAACCGACGAATGGGATTCCGGGAATAGTTGAGAATAATCCCTTTATACACAGTGGAATTTGGTATGCGCACGTGGTTTCCATCCAAGGTCACGAGAATAGTAGCTCTTGAGGTGAGTTTCATCACCAGTCCTTCGTAGTCCTCTAAAACTATATGGTCCTTCGGGTGAAACGGTTGTCGGATACTGAGTAGTATGCTGGCAATATAGTTTTCCACGGTATCTCGAAGGGCAAAGCCGAGAGCGAGTCCAAGGATTCCAGCCACCCCCACGATGGTTCCCAGCAAAGCGGTGGCATCCAGGATTTCCAGCATCATGATGAATCCAACAAAGAGTATGGCTCCCTTTATGGTTTGCCGTATTAATGATTGGAGAAACACATTTGGAGTGAATGTTTGGTAAAGAGACTTGCATCTTGCTATTAATGAAGCCAGAAGCCAGAAGAGAAGAAAAACCAAAATCGCAATGATCAAGAGGGGTAAAAAGGAGATGAGCTCTCTAGCCTGCCCCATTAAATTTTCCTGAACGACCGTAAGACGATTCTTGACATCCCGTATTAGGGTGATTTGGTCGGTCACACTCACCACCCCTTCCGTTCGTCTGGCAAGTTCCAGAGCTTTTTGATGAGCATCCTTAGATTTGATGCCTCCCGTGAGGCGAACCACCCCTGCTTCCACACTAATTTGGATATCGGCAAGTGCAGGAATCTGCTTGTAGACCTCAGTCAGGCGTTTTTTGATCGCGGCATCCTGGACTGTATCCGGTCCGACCGCTATGCCTTGCGTAAAATCAGGAGAGGATTCTTCTTGGGGGGCTCCGTTTACGTGCACGGGTTCCTGAGCGTAAATTGATTCAATCCCCTGAATCGTCAATCCTAAAATAGTCAACATACTTAGAAGAGAGCATAGTCTGTATTTCACATCGTTAACTCCCCGTTTTTGCCCTCTATCAAGAGAGGGCAAAAACCTCAAGAGATTCCCTCCGAATAAACCCATTCGCCAAGACCTCCAGGTCCGCTTCAACCATTGGGACCTTGATCCTTTTTAGGTTTGCCTATCATTCCTTCTTAAATCATCTCAGTCCCCGGACTTGGTTTTGTGGAGTAAAGAGCCGCAAAACCGGATCCGACGTGATTTTTTGAACGGTCTGTGTGGGAACGGGGTGTTGAGTAGGCTGGCCTCGGCCTATGGGCAACAAGAAACAAACGTTGGTCTGTGTTCAATCGTTGTGCCCTCACCACAAAAACGAAAGGAGCATGAGGGAAGAGATGGTGGACGAGGCTTTGCCCGAGAAGAGCCGGAAAGGGGGAGCCCTTAGGTGGTCTCATTTATACGTGCATCTTCAAAAGCAAGGCCTCGTCCATAAACTTTTCGATAAACTCAAAGTACTTTACCATGGAAAGCATCCTGTCTACCCCTGGCAAAATCCCTGGATATTGCCATTAGGTGCCCTCTGTATGAAGGATTGGTAGGATCGGAGAGGGCACATGCAGCTAAAATTTTTAGATGAAGGAGAAGCATGCTGCTTATGCCTTCTCCTTCAGGTGACTAGATAAGAATTAGTTGTTGGATTTACTTTTAGTGTTAATATCCCCTTCCAGATTCCACTTGGGTGTGCCGTCAGTATTGCGCAATTCCAAGACCTGCCCGGTCCGGGAAAGTGTCAAGGAAGAAGCCAATAATACATTTTCACCCTTTTGGGTTACCGGGGATCCCGTCACTTTGATTTTTTCTCCCTCCTCGATTGTAAATTTATTATGGTTGAGGTATTCCTTCGGAGCCACACGGACCCGTGCTTTCCCGGAAGCCGTTTGTAAATCCAACACAACAAGCCTGTCCGAAATATTTACCTTCTCTTCAAACATTTCATAGTCGATATTGTTAACCGTTCCAACTACCGTTTGGATATTGCTTGAATCGAATTGATCTGAGACATTCCTCTCTTGAGTGTGGTGGGTAGAGGGAGTTTTTTTGACGGGAAGTCTAGCAACCTGGATAACCATCTCTTCATCCTTCTTGGTAAGGCTCACCTCTTTCCATGGAATGGAATATTTTTCCTGGTTAATTCCCAAGGTTCCCCCGAATGTTCCACCGTAAGCAAGGACGATATATGCGATTTCTCCTGACCCTTGGTCGATGAGAAGGTCTTTGACCGTTCCGAGTGAGTGGCCCGCTTGATCAATCACGGAATTGCCAATTAAAGAATTGGCGTTGAGTAAAACTTCCTGAGACTCTTTCCTTGAATTCTCCATGAAAGCAATCGACAGACTTCCTCCTGCTAATGCAAATGCCAATGCCAGACCCAGCATCCCTCCGATTTTACGATTTCCATCCATAGTCATGGCCCTCCTTATTAATAATCGAGAATTCACGTGTCGTAGACGTGATCTTGTTTGTTAAAAAAATTGTATTGGAAGTGGGATGCGAAAGGAGCCTCTTGGAAACCCTAGATTACTGGTTCATTCCCCCTTGGGTTTATTCCCGCGATTCCAGGGGATCCTAACGGAATCCTCTCGGAGCAAAATACCTGACAGAGACGATGTCCCCCAACCAGGTACTTATGGGTGTAGATGGGAAAAATTTGTTCTACACCTGTGGTAGTCGAGGTTATAAATACGGGTGGAACTGAGGGTTGGTGACGGACAGAAAGGCTCAAAAGCTTTCAGAAAAAACTTGTTCTGATTCCGGGTATTTTCCTATAGTAAGCGCCCAAAAAAAGAACAATCGAGATATTTCTGTAAACATTTATTACAGACGCATAAATAAAAAGGACTTAGGAGCCAACCTTTGGTAATTCATGTTCAGGCGCGCGATCTGCTTTCTGGTAAAGAGGTAAAGCTTCTGGCATCCATTGTTGCAGCTGTTCTATACGAGTTTCATGGCTGGGGTGAGTGGAGGCAAACTCTGGTGGTGCCCCTGCACTGCCCTGTTGCATGCGTTGCCAGACCCGGACTGCTTCGCGGGGGTCGTACCCCGCCTTGGCGGCCAACAGCAATCCGATATAGTCCGCTTCGGATTCGTGGGTCCGGCTGTAGGGGAGAAGGATGCCCACTTGGGCCCCGAGGCCTAGGGCCGCCATGGCAGCCTGTCCCACCACGGGACTAGCCCCGCTTGCCCCCAGTCCCACAGAGGCGGCAGTCAGGCCTGCCTGGGTTAATACTTCTTGGCTCATGCGTTCAGAGCCATGACGGGCCAATGCATGAATGACCTCATGCCCAAGTATGGCCGCCAGACCGGCGTCGTTATTTGCCACGGGGAAAATCCCTGTATAGACGGCAATTTTTCCGCCTGGCAGGGCAAACGCATTTTGCATCTGGTCGTCCTTTATGACAATGACTTCCCAGTTGAACGTCTTGGCCGTTTCGGCATATTTGGATTGTTTGGCGGCTTGAATAATCCTCTCTGCCACCCTCTCCACGGCCCCTTGTTCTTGAGGTGAGTCCGAACGCGTTGTTGTTGGGTCCGCAAGTATTTGTTGGAAGGCCTGTTCCCCTAGCTGCATGGCCTCCGCTTGGGAAACCACCATGACCTGAGAACGATCGGTATAGGGATTCGTTTGGCACCCCATCAACCATCCCAGCATCAAAAAAATCGCGATGCGTGAAAAGCGGACAAATTTGAAGGAAACCCTTCCAGAAGTGGACATTGATGCCTCCCTGAGTAAATGATTCAAATTGGCTTTAGCTAGAATATTGTTCTAGGTCCGATTTTTATGAAATGTATTACCAACATGCTCGAAATCATGATTTTTTTGCAAAACAGGATGGTAGTTGAATTAACCTGAATACCTTATTGACTTATAGAAGATCCATTGTGAAGTAGCAAAAGACAAAATTTTTGGAAGACAAAGAAATAAATACCGTGAATGCAGGACATAGCAAAAAAGATTAAATTCTGGCTCCAGAAGCGAGAGTCCCGCGGACCTCCAAAAGTGTTGTCGGAAGAGTTCCGTCCCGGTCAATGTGAGAGAGGTGCTTGAAAATGTCGAATGGCAAAATTTACCCGGTCGGACACATCAAAAAGAGTAAAGGATTCCTCTTCTATTAATCGCAAGCGGGGGAGCAAACCAGAACGGTTGGCAATTTGGATGTTCAGGCCTGGCCGTGCGTTCACCTCCAGGATTAAAGGTCCTCTTTCCTTATCCAATACGATATCCACACCCAAATAACCCAGTTTAAATATCGTGTGGCACTGAGAAGCCAATTCCAGAAGATATTCCCAGTCAGGAATATTGAGCCCGGTTACCGGATTGGCAGTATCCGGATGTTCCGTGACAATGTCATTGAACAAAACTGCCGTTAATGTGGTCCCGGTTGCGATATCCACACCAACACCCATGGCTCCTTGGTGTAAATTGGCTTTTCCATCCGACATCCTGGTTGGCAAGCGCACCATGGCCATGACTGGAACACCCAAAAAGACGATAATCCGAATGTCCGGTACTCCCTGATAGCTAATAGACTCAAATATAGGATCGAAATTCACACAGTACTCGACCAGAGCCGTGTCCGATGCGCCACCCAAGCTATACATTCCGCTGAGGATATTGGAGATATGATGTTCGAGTTTGGCCAATGGCATGAGGAGACCATTGGCTTTTCGGAATTTGTTCTTCACTTTTCCTCGGATAACCACGATACCGTCTCCTCCACAACCATGCGCAGGTTTTATGACAAATTCGGTGTGCGATTCCAGGAGTCTCGGAAGATCTCGGATCTGTCTTTCAATTTCAATGGTGCCATAAAGAGGAGGGACCGCAACTCCGGCCTTCGAACAAAGTTGTTTCGTCTGGGCCTTATCATCAACTAAGGGGAAATAGGAACGTTTGTTATACCCGAGGGTATAAACGGCATTTCGCTCGTTTAATCCCAATATGCCGAGATTGGCCAGGTCGGAAAAATTTTTGAACATATCAATGGGATGGGAGCAGGCTTTGAAAGCGGCGGACTTCCAACAGGCGGTATCCGGTGTATCGTCCCAAAGCGATGATTATGGCAAGGAGGACTAGGAGTAACTCAGGAAAGGTAAAGAACAAATAATCCAACGTATCAAGGCTCATGATGAGATAGGTTAACGCGGCAACCGTGAGGCTTCCGACAGCTTGCTGGAGGGCTTCTGCCGGGCCCCGTTCATCCCAGACAATCGACATGCGCTCGATGGTCATCGTCACGATAACCATCGGAAACAATGCCACTGACAGTCCTCGTTGAAGTCCAAGATGATAGGATACGACACTCAACGTGCCCATCATCAACACCACGAAGATGAGAACGGCCGCAAGTCGAGGAACCAGAAGGAGATTGAGATTATCCAGATAAAATCGGATGCTCAAGCCCAGTGCGATTAAGATCGAAAAGAGAACGATGCCCCAGATCAACTTCGTTTCCCGAAATGCCAAGGCAATCAGTATCGGCATAAACGTGCCAAACGTTTTGAGGCCGACAATATTCCGTAAGAGGACGAGGAGAAATGCCCCGACGGGAATTAGAATAAGAATGTGATAGACAACCTGTTTTTCAATGGGGAGGCTAAAAAGCGAAAACTTCAGCCATGCAGGATTCATGACCTTCCCTCGGGCAACGGCTGCACTAATCGCCTGTTCCTGATTTGGGCTTGCCGACAGTCGAAACTCCAGTTCTGTCCCACCTTCAATCTGGAAAAGAGGATCTGCTCCACGCCACCATGGCAAATAATTCTCCGGAATACCCATCTGTCTCTTCTCAAGATCGAAGGGAATCCACTCATCCTGGATCAATACCTCGAGCCATTCTTTCAGACTGACGGCCTGGGCCTCCCTGCTTAACTCGATTCCATGGACAACTCGCGCCGGGGTACCATGTAAAGTCAACACTTGGGCTAAAACCTGTTCGGGAGGTTGTCGGGTAAGAAGTAAGACCTGCGGAGACTCAGGTTCTGGTTGTTGAACCCGTTTTATCAGACCAAGGACCAGAGATTCCCCATCGGCGGACAAATCCTTCACTTGGTCCAATAGGGACATGGCCGCCTGGAGAAATGCGCCTTCGAGTGGAGGAATTTTCCCTTGTACATCCTCTTGTAATTCTTCGGAGGCAGGTCCCTTGCCAAATTCGGTTTCCCACTCCTTCATCTCTCGAATGATTCCCCGGTAATACAGAATTTGAACCCCTTCGGCCTTTCGGGTGGTCCATTGGACAATTCGATTAGGACCCTCGGATTTTTCCGTGACTCCATAATCCTGCCCTACAAAGGATTCATTGGTAATAATAAAAGGATGAATCGATTGAGGTGTAAACATCGTAATTTTTGCCGGTTCGTCCTTCCCTTGAAAGCTAATCCTGGATTCCACATTCCAGACTTCCGACTTGGCCACAGGGCTGACAGGGAATCCCAGCACGATGGTTTTATAGAGAAAAAGCGTTGTCCCTAGTAGCGCGAGGGAAAGGATCAAAAGGAGAAAATGGAGGCGGTTCATGTGGAAGCTGCTTCACGTTCGAAGGGGACTGTGTCCTCTTCGATGGAGGAGTCATCGACCGTTTTAAATCTAATAAGAGGAAGAAGAGGCAAACCAACTTCCAATTTGTCCATGTAGAAATGACTTAGTCTTGGCCAACTTCGTGAGATTCTATGATTGAATCTGAATATAGGAGGATTGGCTCTCGAAGGCCACCAGGAATAACGGGGAGTATCGAGGGAAGATTCGGAAAAACTTTCTCCTGGCTTGAAGAGATTCATGATTTTTCCAAAATAAACTTTAAATGAGAAACTAGGTCTTTGAGGTGATAAGGTTTGCCAAAAGCGGAGGTGGCTCCAGCCTGAAGCGCCCGGTTAATGATTGTTCCATCAATAAATCCCGTCAAAAAAACGATGGGGAGATCTTCCAAGGCCGGGGTTGCCCTAATCAGACGAATGAATTGCAATCCATCCATTTTTGGCATTTGATAGTCGCAAATGACTAAATCAAAGGATTCACGAGTTGCCAGGTCATACCCTTCCTGCCCATCTCTGGCTTCCCGACAGGTATACCCAAAGGACGGTAATGTCATGCTCAATATTTCTCGTTGATCGAAATCATCATCCACAATCAATATTTTCCCAGTTGAATGGTTGTGCTGAGATTGTTCGGACCCATGGTGTTGCAAATTTTCTAAGGACAAAGGCTTTCTCTCAATTTCGTGCATTGTTCTCGTGCGGTTTTTCATGGAGACTTCCCCCTTTAACAAATGGTTGCCTTAATACGTTTGAAAACAAGAGGATTTGCTGGGGGAATGATGATCATGAATAGGGTTTCTAGGGAATTTGCCCAATAGGCGAATAAATCCGTCAATCTATACTTTTTAAAATAGCAGCTTAAAATGGGTGGGTAATAGAGACAAAATTTTCTCAATTCGTCAGTTTTTGTCTCTTGGCCCTTTAAGAATTCCTGGCCAAACCCTGATAGGCCAAGGAGGGAGTTCTTGGGCCTCGGTCAGTCTTTGACCGAACCGAGGTGAATTAGAAAATGCGTACTCATTGTTTCCGAAGGTCATTGGTACGACAGAGCACCCCAATACATCACATCGTTTCTTGGATTGAACATTTGGACTTGGGAGCCAAAAGTTTTGTCCACTGGTCAAAGTCGTGAAATGTTGATACATCTGAAAATGGTTCCATGATGAGGAACTGAGAAATTCACTCCCTTACCCCCCAAGTCAGGGAGGAGTTCTTTCTATTACTTATCCTTAAAACCGGGAGGTATGCGATGAACAAAACGTTAATTGTGGGAACGGCACTGACCTTTCTCGTGGGTGTGGCTTCAGTTGGTTTAGCTGGACAGGGGCAGCAAGGTGCAAGGAACACTCCGGATAATATCCAACGCAGTGCGCCATCTGGAGAAAAATCACTGCCAGGGGGAAGCGGGCCGGGCAGTCGCTCAGACCAACTCACGGAGATGGAAGAAGTAAAACCCAAGGATACCATTCATTCCCAAAGCCAGGGGCAGCAAGGTGCAAGGAACACTCCGGATAATATCCAACGCAGTGCGCCATCTGGAGAAAAATCACTGCCAGGGGGAAGCGGGCCGGGGAGTCGGTCAGACCAGCTCACGGAGATGGACAAGGTAAAACCAGTGGACCCCAATCTTACTCAATCCAAGGGTCAAGCAGCTGAAGCTGCCAAAAACTTGAAGAAATAAGGTCAAGATAAAGAAAGGTCAAGTCAAAGTTTTTCTTGAAATTCCCGGTAGCGGGAGTTGAATCTTAGGTAGACTTAATTCACGATGTAGAAAGACCTCAGTCATTGTTTTCTACTGGGAGGAGAGTGGTTGGCTGTCAACCAAGTCAGGTGTTTTGGCTTGTGAATGACAGCCAACTTTTTTGTTTGCATTCTCCAACTTTCAGGGAAATATTCTAAGGCGCAAAATTGACCCAAGGCCACTGAGCAGATCCTTGGGCTTTGAGGAAGCCATCCCTTTTCCCTCCAATGACACATCCGATTTTTTTCAAGAAGGGTGAGCTCTTCACATGGCTGAATATTTTGTCATCTTTGGCAGCACTGGGCACGTCGCCAAGCACTACATTTTCCCTGCTCTGGCTTATATCTTTTCCAAGCAATGTCTTCCTGAGGACATGGCATTTATTGGAGTGGGGAGACGAGATTGGACGACAGCCCAATTTCGGGCTCAAGTAGCCGGGGATTTAAAGAACAGGAAATCCTCCTTGTCCCCTGATTCATGGGAAGGGTTTCTCCAAAGACTGGAATTTATCCGGGTCGACGATCTGTCGAATCCTAAAAGCCTCAAAAAAATATTTAAGGATAAACCGGGATCCTGGACCCTTTACTTTGGGATACCTCCCCAGCTTTTTTTGTCTGTTTTAGAGGCATTGGCTCAGGTGTCACTTCCATCGGGTATTCGTCTCATCATCGAAAAACCCTTCGGTTTGAATTACAGCCAATCTAAGGCACTTAATAGAGTTCTTCATCGCGAATTTTCCGAAGAGAGCGTATTTCGGATTGATCACTTTTTGGGAAAGCCGACAGTATCACAAATTCTTGATCTCCGATTTGGGGGTCGATTGGTTCAGGGTATATGGAATCGCCATCATATCGAAAAAATCGAAGTGATCTGGGAAGAAGCCATTGATTTGCGAGGTCGGGCAGGCTCTTATGATCAGGTTGGAGCCTTGAAAGACATGATTCAAAATCACCTCCTTCAATTACTCGCCCTTTTGCTACTTGAACCCACACTCTCATTGTGGGCGCCTGATTATCGTGACAAGCGGGTGGATGTATTTCGATCCATCAGAAAAATGTCCAGGGCGGAAGTTCAACAGTATACCCTCCGTGCCCGATATCGCGCAGGAGATATTCAGGGCTCCTCCGTTTCCGATTATGTCAGGGAATCCGGAGTTGAACCGGAACGGAAAACCGAAACGTTTGCCCAAACGGTTTTCTGGGTCGACCAGGATCAATGGCAGGGTGTTCCGTTTAGCCTGCGGTCTGGCAAAGCTTTTGGTGTAGATCGAAAGGAAATCAATGTCCATTTTCTGGATTCAACCGTGAAGAAAGGGCAGAGCACCTTACGAGAATCCCCGAAGATCTTACGATTCGATCTCGAGACTGATAATTGGGAGCTTGAAGGTTTCAATAAGAAAAAAGCGGGAGCTATTCAGCAAGATCTGACTGGTTTGGAGGATCAGGAGTTCTCCTCTACGCTTGCGCCTTATGGACGATTATTTCTTGAAGCCGTCTCAGGAAATTCGACCCTTTTTGTGAGAGACGATGAGGTAGAAGAAATGTGGAAAATCATACAACCGATTTCAGATGCGTGGAGGGAAGATTATGTGCCCCTCCATACCTACCCGGCAGGATTTCAGGGAAACTTGGAAGAACGTCTAGGCTTCAATGCGGTCCAAGGCCGTGATTAACACCTTATTTGCCTCGTCCTGTCCATGATGGTTAATCGAGCTTCTCTCACACTGCCTCGTTTTTGGAAGGGGATTCCTGGGAATTCCTTTTCAAAAGGGGCATAAAACGAAACGTAATAAAATTCAGAACGCTTAACAACAAGGCGATTTCATAGCGGTCCCAGGCTACTGCCACTCCAATGGCTCCGGTATTCCAAATACTTGAGGCTGTCGCCGTTCCTGCAACCGTCCCATATTCTTTAAGGATGGCCCCACCACCGATAAATCCTATTCCGGTCAAGACTCCATGCAAAATTCTGGCTTCAGCATCAGTAGAGTCCAGGACATAGATTCCAGTGAGCATGTAAGCACAGGCACCTACCGCCACAAGGGGAAAGGTGCGTAATCCTGCACTCTGTGTTCGTTGTTCACGATCCCAGCCCAGGGGAAAGGCCAGAATGAACGCAATCACAAGATGATACAGGTGTGAACCAATTTGCTGGTAATCCAGGTCGGGAAGGATTTCTCCCATCATGTTATATTCCGCCCGGACAACTCAATCCTCCGATGGTTTAACGTGACGCTCGTTTTGGGACACTGCGCTTTTGGGGTTTTCCCCTTGACTGGAGGCTTTCACGGTCTGTAATGGTTCTTTGAAAGTTAGTGTCCGATAGGGAAATGGGATTTCAATTCCGGCATCGTCTAGTGCTTTTTTTACCGCGGCAACGACTTTATCCCGGGATTGCCGGATTTCGACCGGGCGAGATCCGGTCCACCAGGTGATTTCAAAATCAATGCTACTGGCACCAAAAGCCTGAGCGAAAATTTGAATGTCTTTTTCATCGTCGACGGTTTCCAAGCCTTCAAGGGCTTGTTTGATCACCTTCCTGGACTCATCCACATCCTCTCCATACGCCACCCCGCACATAATAGTCAGACGCCTGAGGTCTTGATCGGTTCGGACTTTGACGGGGGTTTTGAAAAGAAGACTGTTCGGAATGACGACCCGTTGTCCGTCTGTTTGGCGAATATGGGTATCCCGGATCGTAATCTCCTCCACGAATCCCTCCAGATCGTTACATTCGATAAAATCATCGAGTTTAAAAGGTTCCCGAAATAGAATCAGAATACCGGCTAAAAAATTTTCAAAAATGTCCTTGAAGGCAAATCCAATGGCAATGGAGCCCAGTCCAAGAGCTGCCAGAATTTTGGCCAGCGTGAGACCGGGGAAAAGAATCACCGCAGCAATGAGGATCCCGATGAGCCAGACCCCGATGAATGCCAGTTTACGAAAAAGTTCGGCGAGGGATTTTCGAATTTCAAAACGTGGGAATATCCGTTCCAGTAACGAATCTAGCCCCTTTGTCACAAGCCAGGTGACCAGGAGAACCAGAATTCCCGAAATCAAATTCGGAATGTGCGCCAGCGCTTGGCGTCCCATTTCCCGCAGACTGTCCAGCATGATGTTTAGGGGTTCCATAGGCGATGCCTTTGATGGATGAGTTGATTGCCCTGGATACATCTTTTTTTGATTCCCCTCATCATCCTGTCCTCCGCTATCAAGACTCCAGAGAGTCTGGGGCACGAAGCATGTGATCGTTTTTCATGCATAAGAATGTATTCAAATCCCAGTCGAAGAAAGGGTCGAAACCTTCCTCTGTCATGCGAATGTCGTGACTCTGAGTATAAGGACGGCGTATCTCAGCCGGTTTTGGGGCCACCAAGGCGTCAGCCGTTTTCTCTAGGTCCTATTTTTAACAAGATCGGATATATTGAAAATATGGACAAAACTTTCATTGGCCCTAATCACTTGTCTATTGAGAGAATAGTCTCAACGAGCATATTTTTGCACCAAGTCAACAGAGAATAATGTCAAAAGAATGTTTTGGCACCGAACAGGATAGTACTCTCTGGAATCCTGAAAAATTGTGAACGGGTTGTGGATGTTTTTTTTCTGCTCGAACAGTCTCCGCGATTATTGAGATTAGATTATGAAGATTCAAAATAAATATAGGAGACGCTGATATGATTGATCCAAAACTAATGACCAAGCGGCCTCCTATCCAACCTCCCAAACGTAATCCCAAGCCTCAGCCTGTAAAGGATCCACCAAAAGAACCCTCTCCTGAAGAACCCCCCGACCAGGAACCCACTCCCATCGGAGATCCACCTGTTCCCGATAAACCCATACGCACAGAAACCATGACCCTAGGATAAATACCACTTTGAACACATTCTTTAGAAAAATACCTGTTACGGGTTGCCAAAGTTTAGATCAAGGATGGCTGGAAGGGATTTGCCATTCACCTACACCATGACGAATCGAGAAAAAGCCGAGCGGATAAAGCCATGGATTAACCCTGAAGAACGGGTCACTGTTGATTTTCAGGATGTTCAGGGCTTAAATGTTGAGGTCATGGGATGCACGGAGCATGTTGTCCATTTGATTTTACAAAAACCCTTTCCCCATATGAAAGAACGAATTACCGTCCCTTTGAGAATGGTCGAAGTGGAGGAAGATCCCTATCACTATACCCGTGACCCCGATAGCCCCATCCAAAACCGGTTGCGGTTGCGCGTGGATCTCCAAGGCCCTCCCTGGCTTCAGGAAGGGTCCGTTAAAAACGTGTAGTCAGAAAAGATGTCTTTTGAAAAACGTGAAGGAAGGATTGCCAAATCAAGAATCCTTGAACCGGATTTTTTGCAACTCCGATTTTTTTTAAGACGGGAAATTTTTTACTTTGGCGCTCCCATGAGTCCCGGTAGAAATTTAGACAGGATTCAATCATGAAGGACGGTACTGGAGTTCCCCATACGAGGAACTCCAGTACACGAAAGCCAACATTTTTCTATCGTGGTGAGTTGAAAAATCTTCAATGATTAGTCTGCTCGATATCGAGACGGCCGGTAATCATAATTATCGTTGTCATCGTATCGATTCTTCCGGCTTTGTTGAAACTGTCGCTCCCGTTTTCTGAACGAAGAGCGGTCATCCTTCCCTTCCCGACTCTGGGAATGAATATTTCTGCGCCTTTCGAAGCCGGAACGGCTCCCTCGATCATACCGTGTATCGTAGTCCCGATCTCTCCAGGAATAGTCAATGTCATCCCGGTCGGAATCGCGTCCAAAGTCCTGTTCATAGATGTCTCGTTGGTATCGGCGGTCACGGTTATGTTTCGCCCGGTTTGACTCAAAATCCACCCTCCCAAACGCTCGCTCGTGAGGATGCAGGGAAGACCCTCGGTCCCGGGAATTTAAATCCCAATGCGTTGCGATATGGCTGCTGGAGGTTTCCCCATCTCCCAGGATTGGAAGGTGAGTCAATTGGTCCTTGCGAATATCGAGCGTACTGGTTTTGCTTCCCGAGGATTGCGTAATAGCATCCCAAGGAACGGACACCAGGTGGCCGTCATCCTTTCTCACGATGGCATAGGCCAGATCCCCGTCATCCGTGCTCAACAATTTGATGATTTTCCCGATCTTTTCCCCGTCTTTGGTTTTCAGGATAGAACGGTTTTCAGCGCTTTCCATTCCCATTCCTCCAAATGCTCCTGCAGGGAGGACCAAATAATGATCAGGGATGGAATCGGTGAAGGAATAGGAATTGTCGTGACGATCTTTGCCACGGGATCGGCCTGTCAAATACACCACGTCGCCTGCGTCATCCACTTTCGCGCGGATCCGGTCCCCCTTTTCCCAATCGCAGTTTCCAAATCGAAACCCAGTTGAGGTGGCTTGGTTGTGGGGAGCTGATTGGGCCATGCCGGAGGATGAGGAAGGAGAAGTTGAAGAGGCCGACGTCGAGGATCCGGAACCGGACAGTTGGTTTGCCTGGTTCGTTGGCCGATCTTTCTTGCATTTCATCCGAGTGTCATCGGTGATGTTGAGAGTCATCCTTTCGCCAGACTTGGTTCGCACAACAATGCGGTCAGAATCGGCCTTAAGAATTCTGCCTTTGATCACTTCCTCATAACTTGAATACGATTGGTCCTGCGAGGAGTGCGAAGGGGACGCTTCAGCAGGACCAGGAAGTATCGAAAAGGCGAGAGCTCCCAACCCGAGCATACGTAAAGTAGTGTTGGCAAGAGACATAATACGATCCTCCTGATCTTCGTGAAATTTTAATAATAAATAGAATGGAGAAATCCAGGTTCACGAGCCTGGACCTCCCCCGAGAGACCCTACTGGTGATTGAAGGACATAATCCCGGAAAGGTTCCCGAATAGTGGCTGAGAGGTGAGGTGGGAAGCTTGATTGTTGTCCTCCATCACTATACCTGAAGCATACAAACCTGAATGTTTCCTCGTCAGTGTATAAAAGGAATACTGTTTCCCTTTTTATGTCGAATGGGCACGCTGGCAAATACAGAAGCTGTCTCGACTCTTCAGATTTTTTCGTAAAATCCGTATTGGTATGAATTTTCAATCACGAGGGTGGAAAAAAATGGCTATGAAATTTTTAATTTAGATGGACCAATATCTTCTCCATGAATGAAGAATGGGTATGGCTGTATGTGGGGATTCAGCCAATATTCGCATAGACGGTTTGAAGCTTTCCTGCCAGGATTTGTCTGTTCCCAAACTCGAAACCATCACATAGAGTAGCAAAAGGTTGAGAGGGGGAACGTCGGTACGATCACGAGAGTAGTCGTGAAACCCCGGGGAATGGAAATCTGAATGGATGAACCGGAAAGTCAGACATTCCAAGAAATGTTCGCATTCTCCAGCAACTAAATGATCACTTTGCAACACAACGCATTTTTTTTAACCGAACAGAAAGGAATTCAACATGAACGCTACACTCAAACGACACATCACCTTGGGCGCGGCAATGGCTTTGTGTGTCGGTGCGCAGAGTTTCGCGCCGGCCCCATCACATGCCGATACGGCATATTCAAAAAATGGGACGAATCATGTCTATGAACGAAATTGGTCGGATAGACATTACGGGATACATACCAACCGACCTCCTAATGTTTACGAAAGGGAGTATTACACCGATCAATACGGGGATTTGGATACCGTAGATAACAAGCGCACCCCCACTGGATATGGAAGACATCAGACTTTTATAAGCCGGTCTTCCTCTTCCTGGCGGGACAGACAATATCGTAATGAACTTCGTCGTGCCGATGGAGTCCTTGAAAGAGACATTCGTGAAGAATTGGAAGGAAGTCCTTTTGTCGATGCAGACAGGGTGAACGTCAAAGTCCGGGATCGGGTGGCGACTCTCACAGGGGTAGTTGAAGATCGAAGCGCGATGGTAACTGCCGTAGAAAATGCCTATGAAGGGGGAGCCCGCAAAGTCATCAATAAACTAAGGTTGGCCAACCTTGAAGATCAACCCTGGACAGATATGAGTGATAGGAGTTTGGCACGTGAGGTCCGAAGCGAACTGTCATGGAGCCCGTTCGTTGACGAGGATCCAATCAGAGTCAGCGTGAAAAACGGGGTGGTAACTCTTAGAGGAACGGTGGAAGACCAAGATGAAATGGCCGCCGCGGTTGAAAATGCTTATGAGGCTGGAGCCCGGCGGGTGAAAAATCACCTCAGAATTTCGAATTGAGTCTGTCACAGATAATAGGGAGGGGAAGGGCAGGACAGGGATGATCTACTCTGAGAATGGAAACATCTTAAAGGCTCCAGGGTGGAGGCCTTTCCCGCCCTCTTCTTGACCGCAGAACCGTAGACCTGCAGGAATCTAAGCTTAAAATTTTTTAGAAAAAAACTCAATAAACCGGAGGTAATGAATGGCCAACGATACCATTAGAAAAGTCCTATCATCAGATTCTTTGGTTGGGACCACAGTGAAAAATATTATGGAAGAAGAGCTTGGAGAGATCAAAACAATCATGATCGATTTAACGAGTGGCCGCATAGCCTATGCCGTCCTCTCCTTCGGAGGATTTTTAGGTTTGGGCGACAAGCTCTTCGCCATTCCTTGGGAAGCGTTTAGTGTGTCCCAGCAAGAAAAAGTGATGTACTTGAATGTGGACAAGGAAAAATTAGAACGGGCTCCCGGCTTTGATAAGGATAATTGGCCGGATATGGCCGATCCTTCATTTGGATCCACCATTTACACGTATTATGGTTACGACTCCTTCATGAGCTAAGCCAGGGATATCTTTAGAGGCCTAGGTTGAGGTCCACTTCCGGGTGAGGCCTCAACCTCCCCTGCCAATCCAGGGGAGCAATGCGATTGGGTGACAACCTGGCATCACGGTTGCCTAACAGGGTTCCTACTCAAAGATGGAGAATAAACCGAAGCATCTAACCATGAAATAGGAGAAAAACCCATGCCGATTCTTCTTTGGATCTTAGGTGTGCCATTGAGCCTTGTTCTTGTGTTGTGGTTATTTGGCATTATCGGATTTTAAAATTCTGCCCTTAATTTGAAGGGCAAGATACCCTGAAGGATGAAATTACCACAGGGAGGAACGTGGATCGCCTGAGCACGAATGCGACAACCGGAAGAATGGCGGATGTCTTGAGTGCCTCAGGCAGTAAAACCTTTTTGCATGGTTTTGGCAGCATGGAGCATTAGGCAGAAAGCTTCGTCAGGGGCGGGAGTGGGAGATGCCGCGATGATGACTACAGAGGACAAAGGGAAAACACTTTTGATTGTCGACCCGGATCATGACGCCAGACAGTCATTCATTCGGCTGTCCGGACGATTACCAGTTAAAACCCTGACAGCAGGCTCGATCCCCGAGGCGACATATTTCATGAAGGAATATCCCATAAGCCTTATTGTCATAGACGTCTTCCTGTCGAAAGGAAATAGTCTTCCCTGGATTTCAGAAATCACTTCTCGTGATAGCCACCCTCCTATCATCGCAACCTACTCAAACACAAAAGCCTCAAAAGCCAAGGCTAACATTAAAAACCTGATTCGCCTTCTTGGTGTTTCATGTATGTATGAAAAGCCGGTAAATCCAGAGGTGTTTCAATGACAACTGCAAGACCTGATGTTTCCATTTCCCACCATCAAAGAATTGCAGATCTGGTAGATTTGGGGAGCATCGTCATTATGAAGGCCCTAGTGAAGTCATGGATAGGTATTGACCATCCGACATTACGTAACTCACCAAAAAAATATTTCTTGTTAAGCTGGAATCCCGACAGGATAGGCTTCATCTTTCAAGGAATAGGGGATGATATGAAGGTTCAATTTTAAAGGTGTCTGAGGGAAACCCGGATCTTCACCATTAGCGATAATTTGCATGCAGGGAAAGCATAGAGGCAAATGCCACATCCGATAATCAAACCCATAGTTTTCCCGGACCATTTCCCACCATTTCTCCTCGATTAAACAGGGATAATAGGGAGGTTCGCTTTTTCGATAGAACGGTAATAGGTTTTCAAGAATTTGGAGAGCCTGGTCATTAAATTTTTCGGTATTCGTGCGTGATTGTTTTTCAAGGGAATTGACCTGAGTCATAGACAACCCAATTTCCTGCATTCCTTGTGCCCATCCATTTTTGCGCCAACGGGCGAAGTTTTTATAAATGCGTTGCGTTTGTCCTTCTTCCAATCCCAGGAACGCTCCTACCTCAACCGGTTTCATCCCATAAAAATGATAAAAAAGACAAATCAAGCCGTCACGGCTGATTACGGCCCGGTTAAGCATCCCGCTCAATAACCGTTTTAATGAAGATGGTGCTTCGCCGTTTGAAGCTTGAGGTTTAGCAAAAAAGTCGGATACAAAACCGTCCAGAATTAAATCCGGACGACAAGGAATTTGGGATGGACAGTATTCCAGGAATTGTTCGACGAGATCGAAGGATAATCGGAGAAGTAGTTTTTCATGAGCGATATTGTCAGTCCATTGTCCCAAATCCTGAAGAATGTGCTTGATGTGATTGGAGCACCGTTCAAGAAAAATCGGAAATTTGGCCGGAAGCTGCTGCTCAAATTCATCGTGACTATAGATCATGTCTGTCCCCTGAAGTGATAAAACTTTCAGGCCATCAATGGAAAGGGGTTTCATGTTGGCTCCTACGTCAATCAGGAAAACTCAGTAATTCCCAAAATTTTTAAATAAAAAAACATTTATTGATTTCATTCCACAATGTACCGACGGCCTCGAATTTTTTGAACTAGTCAAATCCCTTGATAAATCCCTGGTATTCCCTGGCACACTCCAGGTCTCCTGGTGGATTACAGAAGGTTTTGGTTGCCGCTTCGTTCGAGACCGGGGATAAAGCGGAAATTGTTCAATGGATAGTTCCGAAAACGTATATTAGGGGTGACAAGGGTTCTTATAAGAGTGAATCTTGAGGGACTGAGAAAGGGCTCGAAAGACATGTCGCATTGGCCAGGGGAAATGTTGTATTGGCTTGTTAGGGAAAATCGGAAAGGGCCAATGGGTGAGAGGGTGGTTTGCTAAAACCGGAGGGAATAAATCTTACGATTTCAAGGGGTTTTCATAGTTTTCCAATTTTAAAAGTCCTCTATAATCATATTTGAAAGATCAGAATCCCGGATGGAATAACCGAAAGATAAACTTATCGGCTAAAGCCAGAATTGAAAAGTGATTCATGAATTATCAAATCAGTACGATTGAGCATCAGGTTGGATTAAAGCTGTTTCCTGATGTGACGATCAATCACATGGCCATGGCGGAACGAGAGCAACTGATGACCTGTGTCCAGTCAATGCCGTTTAAGTGGTACACCATCAATCTGGGTCTGGTGTCTTGGGTCAATATCGTAGGAATGTGGACGCTTCTTCCGATACTATATTTTGCGGAACAGAATGACAGGCCACTGTTTCTCCTTCAAGTGCATGCCGGGGTTCGGGATGCCCTGCTCAAAGCAAATCTCTGTGAGCGAGAATGTATCGTGGAAGACTGGGTGGAATCCCTGGTGCGAGTCAGGTTGAGCCATGAACTCTTCGGGCAAGCCATAAAGGACTACGCAAGTGATGAAAAGGGACGGGTGGCTACAGAGTATCTTCCGTAGAAGGAGACGGTGAAAAAGTGACGAAAAATACTTGGGTGAAAGGTTTGGATCCCCATATTTTTTAATTTCCTTCCGGAGCAATCATGGAGGGAGTGACATTAAGTTGCATGAAATCTCCAGCATCTCCACGTTGCGAGAAATTGGTTTGAATTTCGAATCTTATTGTTTTTCTCGCTCCGTGAATGACTGCCCCCTCCCGGATTCATATCTACAAATGAAATACAGAAGCCCTATGAGCCATCCCTTACGGCAAAACACACGCATGGTCATTTGAAAAACCAAAGGGCGTTGAAGTAGGTATTGGAAGAACGATTCAGGTGTTGGAGGCCAATCAGTTCCTGATGGGGATTTCACAAAACAATAGCCGCGGTGGAACGTTGATTTTCGAATACCTTGTGGGTGTTAAGGAAAACGGGGGTCTATGAGTCTTCCAAAGAAAAAGCCCCCTTCCCGGAAACCTTCCAAGCCGAATAGGAACTTGTCCAAATCTGTCCCGACAAGCGATACCAAAAAAGAGGGAAAAATCAAGAAAACGCTATCAAAAAAAGTCAACCCTACCCAAAAAGCGTTAAAGGATTCTCAAAAGCCTCTTCCTCGACCGTCCGAGAAATCTCCGAAGAAATTAAGATCTTCAACATCGTCTGAAGGTTTTCCCATTGTGGGTGTTGGAGCTTCCGCAGGAGGCTTCGAGGCGTTTACGAGATTTTTTTCCGCTGTCCCGGCTAACTGTGGAATGGGTTTTGTTCTCGTGCAGCACCTTGCTCCCAACCACGACAGCCTTATGCCGGAACTCCTTACCAAACATACGTCCATGCCCGTGATGACCGCTTCGGATGAAACTCCCGTGGAACCCAATAGAGTCTATGTGATTCCGCCCAACGCCAATTTGACGATTGAAGGGGGCATTTTACGGGTGGCCCGACCGTCCCAGGCCTATGGTCAACGTACGCCAATCGACAATTTCTTTCAATCTTTGGCTGAGGATCAGGGGCAATTTTCCATTTGTATTATCCTGTCCGGCGCAGGATCCGACGGGACGAGCGGGCTTCGGGCCGTCAAGGAGCACGGCGGTTTAGCAATCGCACAATCCGCAGAATCGGCAAAATTCGACAGCATGCCCCGAAGTGCGATTTTGACGGGCCTGGTCGATCATATTCTCACCGTTGAAAAAATGCCAGGCGTCCTCATGAATTATGCGCAGCATATGAGCGATTTGCGGGCCGGAAAGGGTTTGGATTATCTCCGGGAAGAGGCCCTGAACTACCTTGACATAATCTGTGGACACCTGCGGCGAAGAAAAGGACATGATTTCCGTCAGTACAAGCGAAGCACCTTGGGAAGGCGTATTCAGCGGCGGATGCAAATTCTCCATATCGACTCCGCGAAGAAATATGTGGAGCGATTGCAACAGCAAGAAGAAGAAATCGATCTGTTATTTAAAGATCTTTTAATCGGCGTCACTCAGTTCTTCCGCGACCCCGAAGTGTTTCGGATCTTGGCCACGGATATCGTCCCTAAGATTATTCAAATGAAGAAACCAGGGGAACCCCTACGAATCTGGGTTCCGGGATGCTCGACAGGAGAAGAAGCCTTTTCGATCGCGATTTTGTTCTACGAAAATCTCCGAGGGAAAAACATCAGTCGTAATATACAACTGTTTGGAACCGACATCGATAATCAGGGGCTGGAGATCGCCCGACTTGGCCGATATCCGGATACCATCGCCGATCACATTTCTCCCGAGCGCTTGTCACGGTTCTTTGAAAAAGAAGGGAATTCCTTTCGCGTGGTTAAAGCGATCCGGGAACTGTGCATTTTTTCCCCGCACAACATTATCGGAGATCCGCCCTTTTCCAGGATGGATCTCGTCTCATGTCGAAATCTCTTAATTTACATGGAAACGGAGCTGCAGCACCACATCCTCTCGTTATTTCACTATTCCCTCAAAAATGGAGGGTATTTGTTGCTTGGGCCTTCGGAGCATGTCGCCGGCCATTCACAATTGTTCAGAGGCGTGCATAAAACCCATCGGATTTTCCGAGTCAAGGAGGGTGGCCATCGACTGCCCTTAAACATGAGGATGAAAAAGGCTTTTCGCTCAACGGAAGAGATGCCTGGTCTACCAATGCCTGGCATACAAGAAAACGTCAGTCAATACTTTGACCGGGTCGCGAGGGATGAGTACGGTCCGGCCGCAGCTCTTATCGATGAAGACGCGAATATTCAGTACCTTTCCGGCCAAACCCAAAGATTTTTGCAACTTCCGCCAGGCACCCTGAACGTCAATATCGTGAATATGGTCCGAACGGATTTGCGGCTCCCGTTGCGTTCGGCCCTCCACAAAGCGGGGAAGACGGGCCAAATTGTCATTGAAAAAAATATACAAGTCAGTTGTGAAGATGGACTTCAGCATTTGGATCTCATCGTTCGCCCCCTCTCTGATTTTAAGGAGAGCTCTGACTTCCTCATGGTGGTATTCCAGGAACGGGGGCTCGTCCACCTTGCATCTGATACGCCGAGGTCCGGGCGAAAAGCATCCAAAGAGGACAACGTAGTGATTCGTGAGTTGGAGCAAGAGATTAAAAACACCAAAGAACATCTTCAAACCACCGTCGAAGAATTGGAAACCTCAAACGAAGAACTCAAATCCTCCAATGAAGAATTACTTTCCATGAATGAGGAACTGCAATCGGCTAATGAGGAACTTCAAACCTCTAAAGAGGAATTGCAATCGATCAACGAAGAACTGGAAACGGTGAATGCCGAATTGCGAATGAAAGTGGATGAACTTGATCAAGCCCATAATGATACCGAACATCTTTTTCAAAGCACAGAGATTGCTACCGTATTTCTTGATACCAAATTTCGTATTAAAAAATTCACACCTGCTGCCCAAGGAATCTTTCGTTTAATCGAGGCTGACATCGGCCGTCCTATTTCAGATCTCGCTACCTTCTTCGAGGACAACACCCTACATTCAGACGTGGAGGAGGTGTTTCGAACCTCGACCCCTATCCTCAAAGAGCGGGGTCTGCGAAATGGATCACCAACGTATTTATCGAGGATTATCCCTTACCGAACCACCGATAATATTCTGCAAGGTGCCGTCCTCACATTTGTCGACATTACGCCACTCCGGCAAGTCCAGGAACAAGTACAGCGTTTTTCACATCAACAGTCGGTATTGGCGGCTTTCGGACAATTGGCTTTGCAGGAATACGACCTACAAGCAGTCATGGATGCCTGTATTCATCATCTCACCCGTATGTTTTCAACGGAATTTGGGCATGTGCTGGAGCTGCAACCTGGTGAAGATTCCCTTCTCCTCCGTGCCGGACTCGGGTGGAAGGAAGGAGTCGTGGGCAGTGCCATGGTTCCTGCCGGAAAAACGTCTCAGGCCGGGTATACGCTACATTCGGAGGAGCCGGTCATCGTCACCGACCTCTCCCGTGAAACGAGATTCTTGGCCACTTCCCTTTTTCTTGACCACGGAATAGTCAGTGGTATGAGTTGTCTGATTCGTGATCATGAAGGCAGTCCTCATGGGATTTTGGGTATCTATTCTACCACCGAGAAAAAGTTTGCTGAGGAGGATGTCAAATTTCTTGTAGCGATGGCCAATACGCTGGCATCGGGGATTCACCGGAATCGGATTGAGACCGAGTTGCAATCCATGACCGAAAATTTGGAGTTGCGGGTCGAAGAGAGAACCCGAGATCTGGTTCACCACCAAAAACGTGTTCGGAACCTCTCGTCTGAATTGATCCTGACCGAGCAAAAAGAACGACGACGCATCGCCAAAGAATTGCATGACTATTTGGGACAACTCTTGGTCGTTGCCAAACTAAAAACCGCACAATTAAACAAAATGAAGCTCTCGGAGGAATTTTCCATGATCATTAAAGAAATCGAGGAATCGGTGAACGATGCGTTCAGTTACACCCAGGATCTTATTCCTCAGATCAGCCCTCCCATTTTATATGAATTCGGATTGATGGCGGCCCTCAGGTGGTTAGCCGAAAAAATGGGCCGTTATAGCCTGCAGGTGAAGGTTCTCTCAAAATTAAAAGACGAGTTATTGGTGTTCCCAGAACCCATGTCTGTCATTTTATATGAGGTAATCCGGGAATTATTCCTCAATGTGGTGAGGCATGCCCAAATTGCCGAAGCGTGTCTGGAAATCTCTCCCAAAGGCCCCGACTCCATAAGTTTTGAGGTGACGGATTGTGGGTGCGGGTTTACTTTGGAACCCACGATTGAGGGTATCTTAAAATCGCAAAAATTCGGTCTGTTGAATGTGGAGGAACGCATCAAAGACCTTGGAGGCCAGTTTCATCTGCAAACCAGACCAGGTGAAGGGACTCGTGTATTGATTACCGTCCCCTATCAGATTGAGAAAGGCGAAGGTCAAATGCGCAATGTGACCACGATGGAGAAGCCGAAACGGTATCGCAAAAAAAATGAAGAAGGTGTGATTACCGTGGTCATCGCCGACGATCATTCCATTTTTCGTGATGGCCTTCGACCTCTGTTGGATGCCTGCCCTGACATCAAGGTCATTGGGGAGGCGGAAAACGGGCAACAAGCTGTCCATTTGATCCAACGTGTTCTTCCCGATGTCGTGGTGATGGATATCGATATGCCGATCATGAACGGTGTTGAGGCCACACGCCTCGTAAAAGAACGGACACCTTGGATTTACATCATTGGACTGTCTATGCACGCCGAAGAGGTCGTGAGTGATTCTTTTAGCTCAGTCGGCGGAGATCGGTATGTGCCCAAGGGCCATTCGTCAGATTCGTTGATCGAAATCATTCGTTCGAGCCAACAGAATTCCCCCTCATCAACATAATCATTCTCGACGAGCCTCATTCCTTGTCTGGACACGGATGGAGATGAACGACTCGCTGGCCCTTCCGTTCTGATCTGCAACATTCCATTCAATAGGCAGCCGAGTCACGACTGAATGGCAGTTGAAAATTCCTGACGCATTCCGGGCAACCAAGCAGAACTTTGTCTATATCAGTTTGAGAGCCTTCCATGCTGCAATGGGAATACGTATCATAGAATATTTCTTTGCCTTACCTTGGAGGGAATGATGGGAAAATGGGGTTTATGTAAAAAATGTCAATGGTGGCAAATCGAACCGGGAGACAGTGTTTCGGATTCCACGACAGGCCTGTGTATCGATGAAGCGTTGCAACCGTTTACGCTTTTAGCCTCCGGGAATAGTGGATGCAATCGTTTTCAGGAGGGGACTCCCGCACGGGCCAAGGGGTCTTCCTCCCACCCCCCCACGGCATCTCCCGCACGATAAAGTATCCATCCGGTTTGAGGATTGGTTGTGGATCGCAATTGGCTTGCAATGGCTTGTAACCCCTGGCAGGAAACATTCGGGCTCCCATACAGTCATGCGATTTTCGAGGCACTTTTCTTGGCTTTCAGGACGGTTCAACAGGAATAGAAAGCCCATATTGGGAGTATTCTTTCTCCCGGCTACGAGGCCCGGTGCGGGACACGATCACGGTTTGAAAATATTGGATTAAGGCTTCCCCTTCGTCTCTATTCCGGAAATCCTTTCCGATTGCAGGTCAAAGGTGAATTAATACCGAGAATTGGCTGCCAGTTTCCCCTACCGCAGTTCTTCCGCTCATACCTTGGTCGATTTGCATCCTCGCGTCACTCCGCATCCCTGCAAGGGATTTTCACCGAGAATTCAAGGGATATTTGGGGTAGTCATTTTTTTGTACGACGGCATAGAGTATGAACAGAATACACGTATGGATACGCACCGCATTGATAGGGTGATAAGGAGGCCTTATGAAAAGCGTCACGATGCACAGAGTTCAGAAGGAACTACCCCACGTATTCTCAGATATCGTGCAGCATATGACCCAACAGGAATGCTCGCGATGCGGCGGGGTCATGATTGAAGAAACCTGCATGGATATTCATGCGGATACCAAGGAATTCGAATTCCAGGCACGGCATTGCGTCCAATGTGGGGACTTGATCGATCCGTTCATTCTCCTCAATCGCTATGTGCCCCCTTCAAATCCTGGACACCCATGGTATTTGGTTGTCGAAAAACCCAATGGCACCCCTATCGGGAAGAAAAGGGTATTCCGAAATGACCAGGGTTCAATGGCAGGGGAAAAAGGTCCGTCTGAATAATGTTTTTCCGGAGCATTATGGCAAGAACAGCGAATACGGGCAGGGAGGGTTCTCCTCCTTCAAGAGGAAATCTTTGCCAATGAACATCAAATTTTTCACGAAATGCTCAAGTCACATTTTCATGGTCGTGCTTTCGGTATGGTTTTGCCATTCACCGGAACAAGTGAAAGCCCAGGAGATTCTCTGGAATCAGGAGCAGGTCATGTTTTTAGGAACGACCTTGAATCAATCTCACCGACCACAGGGCGTCGTCGAAACGGTCATGGTGGCCTTTCGAAACATGAAACATCAGCGGGCCATGAATGTTTCATTTGCCAGTGGTCCCGGAAAGTTTTCACCATACACCCAAGTGGCTATTAAGGAGGGGATCAAGGCTGTCGCGTTTCAGGCAGGGCATGACACCAAAACCTGGGATGTGCTGCTCACTTTTCCTCATTCACGGGTCACGATCTTTGGGGATAGCATTTCCGCCATGATCGGTCTCACGGTTCTTGCCCTGGCCAATCATATGACGATTCTCCCCAACCGGGTTCTCACGGGAAGGATTACGGATACGGGTACGATTGGGGCGGTGGGAGGGATCCCTTTAAAAATTCAAGCTGCATTTGCCAAACGGATCCAAAGAGTCATCATCCCCGATGAAAGTTTCCCGGCGGATAGCGATTGGAGGATCCCATTCCTTTTGCATGTTTCTCCGGTGAGTGACGTCATGAAAGCCTATACCATCTTAACCGGGCAGGTTTTCCCTCGAAGAGATCCAGGTCCTCCGCCGACTGTTTCGAGCCAATCCAGGAACAACCCCGTTTAAACAGCATTGAATCGGCCTAGGACGGATGCGGATCCCTCATGAAAAATACCTGGAAAACCCAACCGGTCGAGAGAGAAGTTCAAGGGAGAACAAGAAACTGGAATGACCGGCGTTGAAAGTACGAAAGACCGGTCATCATCCAGGTGGGAGGGGTGAATGATCTGAAATGGGAACCCGTAACAGGATGTGAGTTCCTTCGTTGGGCGCCGACTTGATGGTCATTTCTCCCTGAATCGCTTGTAAACGTTCCCGAATGCTGAACAGCCCGAATTTACTGGAATCGGTTTTCGTATTTTCAAAGGTTTCTTCGTGAAATCCGCACCCATGGTCCTCGACTTCGATGTGCAAAAAATTGTCCGGATGCAGGGACAAGGTCAGGCTGGCTTCTTGTACTCCGGAATGTTTTAACACGTTAAACAGCAATTCACGAATCGATTGATACAGAAGAATCGCCACATCTTCCGGGAGGGTTAATGCCAATTTTCCTCCTGTCACGTTAACCTTTAAGTCCTGTTCCTCCATCTGAGACCCCAACCATACCAATGCGGCGGGGAGCCCGAGGTCATACAACGCCACGGGGCTGAGCTGGGCGACTAAGGTTCGAGTGTAGGCGATGGATTGGCCCAACAGGGTATCGGCTTCTTGGATGATGCTGAGGAGGCCTTCGGTATCCGTCTGGGATGCCCCTTGCCCCAATTTGAGTCGGCACACTACCAGGAGTTGCCCAAGATAATCATGAAGGTCGGAGGCCAACCGGCGCCGTTCCCGTTGTTCGGTAATCGTGAGTTCCGAGGCCATAATCCGGAGGCGCTCTTGATTGGTTCGCAATTCCTCCGTTCGTTGTTTGACTCGTGATTCCAGGGATCGGTTGAGTTCCACCAGTTTATCGTCGGCTTCTTTTTGGGCCGTTTTGTCTCGAACGACTTTGGCGAATCCGATTAAATTATCCTGTCCATCTCGAACAGCGGTGACGGCACCACTGGCCCAAAACTGGGTTCCATCTTTTCGAATGAGCCAATTGTCATCATCGCCTTTCTCCTTCTTTTTGGCACGGCGGATTTCAAGTTCAGGGCGTCCCTTCTGAAGTTCTTCCGGAGGGAACAACATGGAGAAATGCTTGTGTACAGCATCTTCGTCTGAGTATTGGAAGAGCCGCTTGGCTCCCGCATTCCAATGGGTAATGTTCCCTTGTAAGTCCAACAGGATAAAGGCCAGGCCGGTGGCTCCTTCAACGAACATTTTGTATTTGTTATCGGTTTCCTGTCGCTGTTTATTCAAGCTATGCCGTTCAATCGCATACCGCAGGACTCGGGGAAGCAAGACTGAATTGACTTGTGACTTCGGGATAAAGTCCTGAGCGCCGAGTTTAATGGAATCAAAGGCCACCGGTTCATCTTCCGTCACCGTTAACACAACGATTGGAACCGTGGAATTGAGTTCCCTGATTTTTTTGAGGGTTTCAAGACCATTGACATCGGGTAGGTTCAGATCCAAAAGCACGATGTGAAATTCGGAGTTATTCAGGTGGTCTTTGGCTTCTTGAAGGGTGTGCGCCAGAGTGAGCTGAAAAGGAGAGGAGCCTGCGGAGTCCTTCAGCCGTTCACGAACCAACTCGATGTCAGCCAAATTATCTTCGACTAACAACACGGAATAGGGTGAGGAGTGTAATGCAGGCATCGGCTCTATTCCTTTGGTGGCAATTTTACCACCGAGAGCCAGAAATGTTCGAGGGATTGGATCATTTTAACGAAGCGTAACACATCGATAGGTTTCACCAAATAGGCATTGGCGTGGAGATTGTAACTGCGCAGGACATCCTCTTCATCATCTGAAGTCGTGAGAATGACCACGGGAATTTTTCGCAAGCGGGAATCGGCTTTGATTTCGGAAAGGACTTCCCGCCCGTCTTTTTTGGGAAGATTTAAGTCAAGGAGGATCAGGTCAGGTTGTGGTGCGTCTTGATAGGGTTCGTGATTGTGAAGGAAATTCATCGCGCTCACCCCGTCTTGTACCACATGGATCGAATTTTGAATGCGGGCTTCTGAAAACGCCTCTTTCGTCAGGCGAACATCGGCAGGATTATCTTCTATGAGTAGAATTTCTATGGCTGAATTCATGAGTTTTCGTTCTGTATTTTAGGGATGGTAAAGAAAAATCGAGAACCTTTTCCAACTTCCGACTCCACCCCAATCCGGCCTTCCTGCCGTTCCACGATCCGTTTGCACAACGCTAAGCCAATGCCCGTCCCCTCGTATTCCTCCCTATTGTGGAGTCGTTTAAACGGAAGAAAAATCCGGTCGTAGTGTTCGGCATCGATGCCGAGACCATTGTCTTCGACGGTCAATTGCCATTCGTGGGGGAGGTCTTGAGCGGAGACGTGTATTTCCGGAGGATCCGGTCCATGATATTTGAGCGCATTCGTGATTAAATTTTGAAGGACATGTCGTAAATGTACCTCATCGGCGTGTATAACCGGAAGGGGGTCAAACGTCACCTTCGCAGCCTTTTCCTCAATGGCTATTTGAAGCTGTTGAAGGATTTCCTTGAGGATGTCTTCGACTTGAACAGGAACGGGCTTCAGCTCTTTGGATTGCACTCTCGAATATTTTAAGAGGTCCTGGATAATAACCTGCATTCGTTTGGTCGCGTCGGTCACGAAAGCCATGAACTCTTTGGCCTGGTCGTCGAAGCGATGCTGGTACCGTTCTTCCAACAATTGGGTGAACCCATGGATCGTGCGAAGCGGCTCTTGAAGGTCGTGGGAGGCGATATAGGCAAATTGTTCAAGATCTTCATTCGATTGTTTGAGAAAGGTGGCTTGACGGGTCAATTCCTTGTTCTGTGCGGAAAGGCGGGCCTCCATTTTTTTTTGCCGGGTGATGTCCCTGACGATTTTTGAGGCGCCCCTCATCCGGCCCCACCGGTCTATCACCGGGGATATGGTGAGCGATACCGGGATGGTCCGCCCATCCTTTCGTTGCCTGATCGTTTCAAAATTGACGATTTTTACACCTTTTTGAAGTTTGGCCAAAATCGTCTCTTCCTCAGGAATTCGATCCTGGGGGAAAATAAAGGTCATCAATTGGCCTCGGCTTTCCTCCTCCGTATACCCGAACATGTGTTCGGCTCCTTTATTCCAACTGGTCACTTTCCCTTCGAGGGTTTGTCCAATGATGGCGTCGTCTGAAGATTCCACCATGGCCGAAAGCAGAAGCGCGGATTCAGTCTTTTGACGAATGAATACCATCAAAAAAGCCGTCATCCATATCATGATGACGGAGAGAAGCCGGTTCACCGTCGCTTGAGCGGCAATTGTACTCCCGGAATACAAGATATTCACCCCAGGAGACAGAATGACGCCGATGACAGTCAGACCCGTGCAAGCGCCTGCGAAGAAATAAGGTGCCCGCCGAAAGGACACTGCGGGGGTGAGAACGATGACCCCCACGTAGAGCATACCAATAGCCACCCCGGCTTTGGTAATGAGATCCAAGAGCAGTATGGCGAACGTGAGACCAACCAGCCCGATCAGATAGAGAGAGTCTGTACTTTTTCGACTCTGTTTGGACGTAACTTGGGAAGATTTATCGGTGAGGTCTTCCTGGGTCTCTTCGCGGGTTTCCTCGAGAGGCAAGGGAGAATTGCCAGATTCATGAAGAACAGCCACGGGGAAAGAATTTTGCCAAGAGTGCTTCATCGGATAAGAATCCCTAAGGGGTGTCGCAGTGATGCTGAGATGAGAAACGGAGTAAAGTTAGCCACCGGCAAATCCTGACGTTTCCCAATCATCAACCTAATGAATGTTCCGATAGTCGTAAATGCCCGGGATTTGTGTAAGGGGTAAAGTATAGCGCTTGCCGCTTGAAAAAGTCTAAATACTGATGCAGCAGTGGAAGATGAGGCATTTTTCACTTCATGTGAATAGGTGCCATGATCTGCACCCAGGTTTTGAAATTTCTCAGTGTTTACCGCGTGCAGAGGTCACTTCATAAATTGCTTTCCACGATCCAGTGATTTTTGATCAGTGTTGATTGGAAAGATAGGATTCTTTTCGATGGGGCTGAGCTGAGAGGAGGTGCAATCCACATGGCTGAGCGATATCCGGCAGCATTTGCAGACTGGTCAAAACTTGGCTTTCAAAAATCTCAACACCGCCCCTCGAATGCGGTTACTCGGGGAATTGGCCAATATTTCAAGGGTTTTTGTGAGGTCATTCCTAAAATTCTAAAGGGTATATGTATAAAAGGCTGGATTATTGAATGAAATTTGAATTGTATTCTCCAAATAGCGGGCTTGATACAGGGACTGGTCTGAGGGTGGGGTTGAGTCAATTCATTTTAATAATGATGGGAAACGTACGGAGGAACTGGCTATGAACGAGAACAAGGCACGCAAGGTGGTTTACCCTTCATTTGACTTCACATTCGAAAGAAGAAAGTCACCAATCAGCTTTTCCCCCGGTGTTTCTAAACGAGAGTACCTAAAGGCCACGCTCCCGATTTTCAAGGAACTTCGGCTAAGAAATCTACATCCTAAAAAAGCTCAAGCCAATGAGGATAGGTTCAGTTCATCACAAAACCCAGAAAGTACGGAGATGTAAAAAGGTGAAGAAGAAAAAGTATATACCTTGAAACCTCCGGGAAGGGAATCATTAGTATGTCAACGATCTTATTAGTCATCCTCATCCTGCTGCTTATTGGGGCATTGCCGGTTTGGCCTTACAGCACTGGCTGGGGAGTGTATCCCAGCGGTGGGCTAGGCTTAATCATTATTATTGTTCTTGCCCTGGCATTGTTCGGGAGACTATAAAAATCAACACCATGGACGGCTGGTTTTCTGGATTAACGTGACAGTTCGGAGATTGGTTTAATTGGAAATTTGGGATACCCATACTGGTTGCTCTGATAATCAACTGTTGTGATACATCGAAATACTATCCCTACGAAGCCTGCCGTCTCATGAGTTTTTTCAATTTCTACAAGTATGGGGTTTGATCTTTTAAAGAAGAATTGACGGTCTCATCTCTTAACCATTCAAAGCCAGGCCAAGCAATTTTTTCACAATTTAAGTATTATCGCCAATTTCCGTAAAAACATACCCAATGAAAGAAAATCGGAGAACGTTTACATTCCTTCGCGCCAATCTTGAGGGTATAGAAAATGCATCCTATTAATCTTATGTTTTCCCCTAATGACGGCTTAATGACAAGTCAGTAGCCTGGTGTTTTAAAAACCAAAACTCAAACCCCAATTTTTGAATTTGAATAGACAATCTTTCTTAAGAGGTTCATAATTCCGTCACATCATCAACACGATTCATTCTGATTCTCAACAAAATACGTTTTTTTGATATCTATGCCCAGACAAAAATACAGAGTTCTTTTGGCTGAAGATCACCTCCTGGTGAGTGAGGGATTGGCCAAACTGTTAGAACCGGACTTTCTTTTGGTGTCGACAGTTGAGGATGGTCGAGCATTGGTTGAAGCGGTTAAGGAACATACTCCCGATGCGGCTATTATCGATATTTCGTTACCCCTTCTAAACGGGCTGGATGCCGCCAGGAAGATAAAAAAAGTTGAACCTCAGACCAAAATTATTTTTCTCACCATGCATGGGGAAGACCATTATGTCCAAGAAGCCTTTAAAACGGGGGGGGAAGGGTATTTGTTGAAACAATCCGCTCCGGAAGAACTCGTGTTTGCCATCAAGGAAGTCTGCCAGGGAAGAATATATATTTCGCCCTCTATTGCCCGCGGAGTTTTATCTCAAGCCCTGAATCCTGCTTCCGACTCAGTAAAAAAGAAAGAGTTAACTCCTCTGACCCCAAGGCAGGTCGAAATTCTTCAATTGGTGGTGGAGGGCAAATCCAATAAGGAAATTGCGACGATTTTAAAGCTCGCGGTCAAGACTGTGGAATTTCATAAAACCCGGATTATGAGAACCATGGAAGTCAGCACCATACCGGATCTCACCAAAATTGCCATTGCCCAGGGTATTATTTCCCTCTAGAGGACAAGGGTTGCTTATTCAGAATTTCTGAGTATTCGAAGGATGTTGACGGCTAGCCGGTTCGTGCTCATTACATGCCTAAATTTTTCCTCAAAATCCCTTCAGGCCTACATGAATGGGTTTTTGGCTTCCCTCAGTATTTTGGGCTAGTCCAACGAAGTAATACCCAGTCGAATCGCGTATCTGGTGAGTTGGGATTTTGATTTCAGCCCTAAAGCCTGCATAATTTTACCCTTATGAAACGCCACGGTACTCAAAGCAATATTCAGGGTATGAGCGATGTCTTTGGCAGAAAGTCCCTGAGCGATCAAACGTAAAACTTCGGTTTGGCGAGGAGTCAATTTCCCTGAAAATTCTGTGACGGGTATGCCATTTAATTCATCCAACACGGTATTTCGTATTTGTTCAGGAATAACAGGGGATAGGTAAGGGCGTTTCTCCATTACTTTGGAAATGGCGTGTAATAATTCGACCCCCACGGTTTGTTTCGGAACATATCCAAGCCCTCCGGCACGAAAACCCTCCATAATGTATGTCGCCTCAATGTGCATGGAAACAAATATTATTTGTACGGTTGGAAAGCTGCGTTTTATATTTCGAGCCACTTCAAACCCAGTGCCCCCCGGCATACTGATATCCATAAGGACGATTTCGGGGTCTGCGCGCTGAATGTGATCCATTAACTCCAAGGGAGATGAAGCCATCCCTACGATGTCGTGATAGGGTTCCAGTAGCTTGAGACAGCCCTCAAGAACAAGGACGTGATCATCCACCAGAAATAATTTGGCTCGTTTCGGGTTAGACATCAATAAAAATAAAACTTTGGGCCTTGAATGATCGTTGAATGAATTGGTCCGTCTGACGGACCCTTTTTTCTTTACTTGAACTTCCTCCCCAGCTGCCCGCCGTGTGCTCCCACTACCAGGGGCCATGCGTGGGTTATCGACTGACTTGCGTCAGTTCCCGAGTTTCCGGTTCTCCTGCATGAACAACATTTTGCAACATGCCTTCAATGTCAGCCTGTTAGGCTGAATTATAAATCTTTCCTGACCTATGGCAAAAGGATCGTTGTTCGTTTTTAGGGAAAACAGATTAATATTGAGAAGCAAGCCGGGAAATGTCCATTCCCTGAACGAGTCCTCCTGGCCTACACTAAATATAATATATAGTGAATTGTTCGGAATTTTTCAGGAACGTGCATGCAGAGCTTTCCCAGACCCTCCTCTAAGGTTCGCTTGAGGTTGAGAAATCTTCTCCAGTAGGGGTTCCAAGACTGCCAAACTATGGGCAATTCCGGTTCAATAGCATCCCAGGGACGAGGGCGGAAGGCGGCGAGGCCCGGGGAGATCCCGACCCCAGGGTGGCGTGATGTGGCCCTTAGGGTTAAGGATCAACTAAGCAAGGACAACATTTCTCTCGTGGCAGCCGGGGTCGCGTTTTATTCCGTGTTGGCCCTCTTCCCTGCCTTAGCCGCGCTCATCTCTATTTATGGACTGGTGGCCGAACCCGGCCAGGTTCAAGAACATATGGATTCCCTGAGTGCCCTTCTCCCTCGTGAAGCCTATTCCATCATCAGGGAGCAATTTGTAGCCTTAGCGTCCGACAGAGGCAGTGAATTGAACTTTGGAGTTCTTGGGGGCCTTCTTCTGGCTTTATGGAGCGCTTCAGCCGGCATGAAAGCGTTAATTACATCGTTGAATATTGCGTATGATGAGGAGGAACGGCGTGGATTTTTGAGATTTACCGGTCTGGCCCTAGGACTGACGGTTGGAGCCATTGTTTTTATTATTTTAGCTCTTGGGCTCATTACGGTTTTACCTTCTCTTTTAGATGTCATGGGATTGGGACAATTTGGTCGAGGCTTTTTCTCTTTGGCCCGTTGGCCTCTCCTGGCTTGTTTTGTCCTGGTTGGGCTGTCGATGTTGTATCATTTTGCTCCCTGTCGTGACCCGGCGAGGTGGCAATGGGTTTCATGGGGAGCCGGAATAGCCACTCTATTATGGACGTTAGGGTCCATTGCCTTTTCCATCTATGTCGACCATTTTGGGAACTATAATAAAATGTATGGATCTTTGGGAGCCGTCGTGGCGTTGTTTATGTGGTTTTTTGTCACCGGGTTTATCGTCATGTTAGGCGCAGAAATAAATTCAGAGTTGGAGCGGCAGACAACCAAAGACACGACGGTCGGGCCTTCCCAGCCTATGGGGCAGAGAGATGCGCATGCTGCCGATACGTTGGGGAAAGTCCCTTGATTGTGATCGGGAAAAATCAACAATTCCTGAATGGCCTTACATTAATGAGGTGATTGGCTTCCCTCCAGGTTCATGTCTGCTGAGAAAGGATGGGCCAGTTAGAATCATTTGATTTGTATCTTATTAAGGACCGAACGGACCCCTTTGATGTTTTCAGCCACCTTGATTGCTTGTTCTCGTTGCTCCTCGTCTTCTACGAAACCGCTCAACGTCACCACGCCCTTGTTGACCTCCACGTCTAAGGGGGCCGCATCGATGCGGGTATTTTTGACGAGAGCCAATTTGACCTGTGCCAGGATTTCTTCATTTTTGTCTGAAATTTTATCATCCTGGCCGAGATGGGCTCCGCATCCGACCAGGAAGAGGAGAGAAAGGAGAATACACCACATGGGTAGGCCAATCCATGAAGGGTCAAAAAGTTTCTTTGGTACACTCCAACACCAATCCATGCCACCCATCCTCATGTTTTTTGCCTGCACCAGGAAAAAGGGTAAAGAGTGAAACTTTCCCTGAGGTTCATCACCACCAAAGCGTTTCCTATTTTAACAGAACCTTAGCAAGGGGCCTGTGACCTTCAGGAACGAAGGTGAATAATCAAATCCACCAATTTCAATCCTTGGAACGATCAAATCTTGATGTACCGGAATTTCATGAGTTTGGGCGATGAAGCACGACCGCACATCGATATCACGGAACACTCATCTTCGCAAAGTCATGGTTTCCATTGTCGCGTTGTGTTGTCTGGTGATCATTATCGTCATCTTGAGCGTTTCAATCTTGAATTCCTCATGGGGGATCCAATTGGTTCAGGGGGCCCTCACAGGGTTCTTAGGACGTGAAGTCACACTGAGTTCTTTAGAAGTGAATATCGGCCGGATAGTCACGGTTCGGGTGGGGTCCCCATGGCTCGCCAATTCCCCTTGGGCTTCGGAGCCGTTTTTCATGAAAGCCAAGGGAATCTATTTAGAGATTGACACTTTTAAGGTTCTCAGAGGAAATCTGACTCTTACCAAGCTAGCGGTCGTTTCTCCCGTTGTCAACCTTGAACGGTCTTCTCAGGCCATTCCCAATTGGACATTTGAGGAGAATGCGGCACCCGAAGAAAATTCCGACGACTATCCCGAACAACACCAACGCGGAGTATTGGTTATCCCCCAGATTGACTCCCTTTTGGTTGATGACGGGCAGATACGTTTTCTGGACCAGACTTCCCATACCTCAATTGAATTTTTATTTGAGTCCCAAATGAGTTCGATCCCAGGCAGGAAAAATCGCTTGGTGGCGACTGGGTGGGGAACGGTCCAACAAGAACCCGTTAAAATAAATTTTACCCTGGGGCTTCCTCCCGGGGTTTTCGATAAAGGCCCCAGAGGCCTTCCCCTTCATCTCTCGCTAGACTCAGGGGATACGACGTTGTCCTTGGATGGAAAAATCCATTCGCTGTTTCCCTTCAACGTGGATACCCTGCAATTCACGTTGGTCGGGAAAAACCTTTCCCGGTGGAATGGTCCTTTTAATCTCAACTTACCCGCCTTTCCAACCTTTGCCGCGAAAGGTCTGGTTCAACTCCAGAATAACGTCTGGTCGCTGCATCATCTCAAGGCTTCGATAGCCGATAGCGATCTTGAAGGTCAGGTACGCTTCGCTCCCCTTGCTCACCCGGTTCGGATAGAGGCAAATTTGAAGTCCAAGCGGTTGAATGCGGCTGAGCTGCAGACCTTTATGCCAAGACCATCGGGTTCCGGATCGTCGCTAACCACAATCAGTGCCATGTTTTCCACTTTAGCCCACAATGAATGGGAAGGACATCTGACCTATCAAGCCGGTGTCATTCATACTGAAGGCTTCCCCATTAACGATGTCACCATCCGGGGGGCTATTGTGGAGCAGGAGGTAAGGCTCGACACCTTATCGGTCAAAACTAAAAGGACAGGGCTTCAGGTGAATGGACGTCTTTCGGCCGAGAAAGAAGTGGCGGAGGGCCATGTTCAAATTCGGCTCAAACAGGACTCTTTTAAATCCTTACGGAAAGACAATGAAAAGCTTTCGACCGGGGCAAAAGAAACCTCAGACCTACTCCGAACACTGAACGGTGAATGGGGAATCACATTCAAGGCAAATTACGGCAGAGGTAAGGCGAAGGCCCACTTGCCGGAGCAAGCTGGCAATTCGATGTCCGACGCTCGCTTGGTTCCACTCGTCATTCAAGACGTCAAATTTCAGTATAAGGATTTGTCCTCCTCCAACCAGATAGTGGTTCGATTGAACGAGCCACAGGCGGGGCAGCCTGCCAACATCGAGGCTGCGGGGATGTTTCGTCGTCAACCTGTAAAGCTTAGAGGAACTCTGCCAAGCCTAGGATCGTTCTTTGCCGCTAAGGCTCATCAGCAACAAATGGAACCCTTCGCCGTGGACTTGACGATAGCTGAAGCTTCCCTTGGCCTTAGAGGTCGCATGATGCCCTCCTTGCCCCCTGCTAATATCGATATGCATCTTGACTTACGAAGTACCCGTCCCACACGTTTGGCCAAACTCTTCGGAATAGAACTTCGGTCATTAGGGCCTTTGAAAGTGGACGGGCAAATACAAAAACGAACAGATACGTGGAACATTGCCGGATTGAATGTGGCTCTTGGAGAAAGCGATTTGCATGGAAAAGCCGTCATCAAGGGGTCGAACACACTAGTTTTTAACGCCGCCTTTCAATCACAGACCATTCAGGTGGGTTCCCATCTATCGAAAGATGACCCGGGGGAAAAAGAGGCTTTATTAAACGTAGGCAAACATCAAAAGGAGGCAAAGGAATCTCCGTCCTTTTCCTCAATTGAAATTTCCATTCCCCGTTGGTTAAAGGGGCTGAATGGAAAAGTCAGTCTTGCTGTTCGCCGATTGGTCCTCCCTGCCGTTGGCCTGAATAAGGTTTCCGCCGTCGTGACTTTTCAGGATGGGCGAGTGCAAGTAAGTCCTTTTACTGTGGGGTTGGAACGTGGGACTGTTCATGCATCGGCCAACCTCAATGTTGACATTCCTGCACTGGCGGGACATTTTCGTATGGATATCGAAGCCGTTTCACTCGATACCGTCGCAACGGCGTTTGGGCATGACGGCGGTGAACTGGGCACCATCAATGGTCGGATCCACCTTCGGCTGCCTCGGAAGAGACATTCCTCCAATCTGAAATCTCTCACGGTCGATTCGATACTCGAGCGAATTCGGATCGCAGAGGTGCATTTGCTGCATGACAACCCTGCATTACAAGCCAACACGGATTTACGAGTGACTGCCGATGGTGAAGACTCACGCCTCCAAATCAACGGGAAGATGACGTATCGTGATACACCTATTCAGGTTTCATTGACAACCGGATCATTCCATCGGTTGGTCACCGATTTCCACACTATGCCCCTGGCTGCCCTGGCCCGTATCAAGGACACGACGATAGGGGTGCGTGGATGTATACAAGAATTTTTCCCACTCGATCGATTCACCGGTACCATGACAGCTGAAGGACCGAATACGGCCAGTCTTGGGGAGATATTGGACATTCCATTCCCCAGCTTGCCACCGTATCGTTTGCAGGCCCAGATTCGTCGGGAGCCGGGGAACACCGGCTCACAGGTTTTTCATGTCCAACACCTCCAGGGCACTATTGGCGATAGTGATATTCAGGGGGACTTACGAATCAGGACGGGAGATCGGCGTCCCAAAATCTTTGCGCGATTAACCTCAAAGAAGCTTGATTTTGATGACCTGGCCGGTTTGGTGGGCGGAGCCCCCGATCCGGAAGAAACGGCTTCCGCGAATCAGAAAGCTGAAGCTGAGTTGGCCGACACCAAACAGACCGTTATTCCGGATAAACCGCTCGACTTCTCCCAACTCCGGCGGGTGGATGCAGATGTCATCTACCGTGCCAAAGGTGTCAAGTCGCCCGGACTCCCATTGGACGATTTCCTTCTAAAATTCAATCTTAAGGACGGACGCTTACAGATTGATCGATTGAACTTCGGTGTGGCCGATGGAACCATAGCCAACATGTTATTGGTCGATGTGAGAAATCCACCGGTTCAGGCAAAACTTTCTACAGAATTTGATGAAGTCAACCTTAATGAATTGCTCGCACCATTCGAGGTGGCGGATGACTCATTCGGGAATATCGGAGGAAAGGCTACCCTTTGGTTCAAGGGAGATTCATTGGCCCGCTGGCTGGCTTCGGCTGATGGAGGATTGTATTTGACGATGACGGGAGGAAAAATTGACGCGCTACTGGTTGAATTGGCAGGGCTGGATTTCAGTGAATCAGTTGCCGTATTTCTTAGTACGGATACCGGTGTGACCATTGAATGTGCCTACACGGACTTCCATGCCCGGGAGGGGCAGGTGACCATTCAGCCTTTTCTACTCGACACCAAGGATACAAAGTTTAAGGGTTTTGGCACGTTGGATCTTGCCCGAGAGCGGTTAGATCTGACGGTACACCCCTATCCCAAGGATTTCAGTTTTTTAAGCTCACGTGGCCCCCTCCATATTAGAGGGACACTCAAGAATCCGGATTTTAATGTCGACCCCAGTTTCCCCCTTCCAGAATTTGGAACCGCACAGGACAGTGAGCGTTGTTTGGGTATGGTTGAAGCCATAAAAGCAACCAGGAAGGCAAGGACGGACCAATTTAATGAGGTAAAATCCAGTACTGGAACCCAGTAGTGGGCCTAGATCTTGTCTCCTCCTATGAGGTCACCTCTCAATCCACCTCATCGTGCTCTCCAAAATTTTCGCCATTTCACCACCACGAAGAGAAATCCGAATTCAAAATCGTTTGATTGTTTCACCTTGAACTCTTCCATCGATTGAAAATCATGGAAGGATTCGAGTCTTATGCCCCTACCCTGTTCCACTCCTGTTGTCCTGAGGAGAGCATCCAAAAGCGCTTTTATCAATGATAGAAAAAATGAGGTTTGGACATTTTTTGTGCGGGCCTTTTAGATTTGTCATTTTTCTGGGATCTCCTTCCCCAGGTACCATTCAAAAATGATGAGATACCATCGAAATTTCATTTTCGGAGTTCTTTTCCTTTTTCTAATCTTGTTCCTAGGGCCTAAATTCTTGGCCTGGGGAGAAGAGACATCAATTTCGGAACATCTTAAACCGCTCGTTGCCAAAACGACCAGTCCCTATCGGGCCGAGCTGGAAAGGCTTTATGTCCAACGGGACAATGAACCCATTTGGGTGACCCCGGAAGGAATTCAACCAAGGGGCCACGACTTAAAAAATTTGCTAATCCACGCGAATCGGCAGGGATTGGATCCTCAAGATTATGACCAATCGGAAATTTATTGGCTGGCCCGGTCTTTTACCTTATTCGGAAAAGACAGAAAAAATTTACGGGTTTCTCTCCTGGCGAGGTATGAACTGGTCCTCTCCAAAAACTTGTTGAAATATCTCGATCATTCGACGGGAGGACGTATTTCCCCAACCCTCATTAATGGAAAATGGTATCTGAAAGATCATAGGCCTCCTTTGTTGCGATTATTTTGGAAGGCTGCGGAGGGAAATTTCTCGACTACCCTGGAATCCCTCGCGGACGGTCATTATGGGTTTGCGCCTCTGGTTCGAATGTTGGACCGATATCGTCGAATTGAGTCCGAAGGGGGTTGGCCAACCATTCCGAATGGGGCACTTCTGGCCATGGGAATGAAGGGGAACAGAGTCCAATTATTGCAAAAACGCTTGGCCTTGACCGGAGATTTGGCCTTGGAGAGCTCTAACGGGGTATTTGATGAACGGATGACCGAGGCTGTGAAGCGATTCCAGGCTCGCCACGGTCTTTCTGTTGATGGGTTGGCGGGTCCAAAGACCCTCGCATTTATGAATGTGTCCGTTCATTCTCGTATTCAGCAAATTCTAGTCAACTTGGAACGAGTCCGATGGATGCCTCAGACTTTGGGGACCGAATACGTAGTCGTCAACATCCCTGATTTCCAACTCACGGCTTTTCGCGATAAGAAGGTGTCATTAGCGATGCCCGTTATCGTTGGAAAGCCCATGAGCCAGACACCCATCTTCAGTGATAGGATTGAATACGTCGTCTTTAACCCCTACTGGTATGTTCCCCGCAGCATTGCCGCTGAAGAAATCTATCCTCAGTTCGAGAAAGACCCATACTATCTCCAGACAAAGAATTTTGAGGTTGTAGATCCTGGGAATAAACCGGTTGAAATGACCCGGTTGACCATTGAAAACATTCAAAATCAATCGGTTCGCATTCGCCAACGCCCAGGACCAACGAATGCCCTCGGATTGGTAAAATTTATGTTTCCCAATGACCATGCCATCTATCTCCATGACACTCCTGCCGACCATTTGTTTGATGCCGTCGAACGGGATTTTAGTCACGGGTGTATTCGTGTAGAGCGTCCGTATGATTTGGCGAATTTTTTACTTAACGAGATGGCCGAAGGTCGGGACTCCCTTCCCCTGGAAAGTGACTTTGCACGAAAAGAGGTGCCTCTTCCCAAACCGATGTCCGTCTACATTCTGTACCTGACCACCTGGGTTGCGGAAGATGGGACTCTTCAATTCCGTGATGATATTTACGGGCATGACAAACGTTTGTGGGCAGCTCTCCATCCCATCCTTTCCGATACCGTTTCCAAAACCGGATCATCGGTTGGAAATTCGGCCAACCGTGACCGAATCTGATTCATAAGGACTCGCCAAAATGTTCAAGTGGCTTGGTCTCATCAATCTTCGTTGCTGGTGTTGGAGTTTATTCCTGATCTGGGGGATGATGTTTCCCATCTCATCCTCCTCCGCCCCTCTTCCGTTTCAACCGGAGAGGCTGCATTTTAGCGTAAAATTCAAGGATGAAATTAACCCGTATCGCATTCTGGGTGTGTTTGTCATGCCGGCTGAGGAAATCGAGCTCGAATGTGTTTTCACGAACGTTTCGAGTCGATTCCTGGCTTCCGGACCAGGCGGCAAGTTAGTTCAGGTCTCAGAGCAACGATGGCGATGGAAAGCTCCTGTAAAGGAAGGCCTGTATCCGCTCACGATTCGAGAGGTGACAACCAACACGACCATGACGCTTCAGGCCATCGTGATGGTGCCCCACCATCATCAAATGAAATACTTGAATGGATATCGAATAGGTCAATATGAGAAAAAACTGCATAAAAATCAGGCAGTTTATGCGCCCCCACATGGATTTATCGAGGTGACCGCTGAAAATACATCAATTCCCATATCACCGCATTTTACACTCGGGCAATTCGTGTCGAAACAATCAAGCCATTATCCCAAGTATTTGATATTGCGGGAGCGATTGCTGCTAAAACTTGAAATGATCCTGGAAGCGGTGAATCAAGAGAACATTCCAGCGTCGACTCTTCATGTCATGAGCGGTTTCCGTACCCCCTATTACAATAAATTGATCGGGAACCCAACGGTGTATAGTCGTCATTTATACGGAGGAGCAGCGGATATTTTTGTGGATGTTGATGGTAATAATCATATGGACGACCTGAATCATGATAAAAAAATTTCGTATGCGGATGCTGTATTTTTGGCTGAAATCGTAAAAAGTAAAAGTCGGGAAGCCTGGTATCGTCCATTTGTCGGGGGCTTGGGAGTCTATGGTCCCAAGCCTCATCGCGGACCTTTCGTGCATGTTGACGTTCGTGGCTTTAAGGCACGCTGGAGGAATCCCTGAAGGGTGACGGATTAAATAGAAAAATTTCTTTCGATTTTTCCCTTCTTCGTTCATGCATGCCGGCAAGGATTGTTGGGATTCTTCAGAGTGCGCAAATAATACATAGGTCGTTTTCATCTCCAAGATGAACGACCCCATGGCAGAATATTGGAAAAAGGCTATGGGAAAAGTCATTAATAATGGGTAGGTGTCTTTTTCAAAACTTCAGGGGAGAGTAGCTATGAAGACAAATAAAAATTTTGCTGGAATATTCTTGCTTTCTGCCATATTGGGCTGTGTTATGACGGGTGTGTTTTGGGAAAAGAGTTTGGGCGAAACACCGAATTCTCTTTCCAGATTAGTTGAGGAAGCACAGTTAATTTTTTATGGGACCGTGTTGGAATTGGAGCAATCTCCGGACGTAAAGTTTGGCGAATCTCATGCTTCCTTTCCGGCCACATATGTCACTTTTCGCATCGAGGAAGCGTTGAAGGGGAATTCGGCAGACCCGGAAATCCTGACTCTTCGATTTCTTGGTGGGGAGTCAAAAGATGGAAGAATTTTGGAAGCCTCACACATTCCCAGTTTTAAAAAGGATGAAGAGTATGTGTTGTTCGTAAAAAATGATTCTCAGAGTGACTGTCCTCTCGTGGATTGCAGGTTCGGCCAATTCCCAGTTCTTCATGGACGAGTCTACGGGAACGGACAGGGATCTATCACGGACATGCTGAAACAAACTCCTACCATGAATACCTGTTGGGATGAGCTGAATGACCCTCAATCTCTCGACTGTTTTCAGTCTGTCATTGTCGAGGAGGTTCAGCGTCTCCATAGCCGGGAAGACCTTTTAGGGCTGGAACCGGTCAAAAGCGATAACCCTGGGGAAATCACTCATTTGCCTGAACTCGAAGAATCCCCACCTCCTGTGCCACCCGTGATGCCATTGCCATAAATTTCACACGGCTCATAATTGGAAAAGGGTTGATTGCGGAATATGGTATCCGTCTAAGAATTACATTAGCCCAGCACAGAGGGTGCTCTATGAGATTGGGTTAATTATTCATGGCTCAGAGTACAGATTGAAAAATACTTATGTGCATGGCAACTTAATCCAGGGTATTTTCACATTCAAGCCTCCACACCATAACGGGATTTAATCAACATCCTCGTTTTTTAAGAATCCTTTTGAGTGGTTAGAAGGCTTCGTTTTCATTCGTCCTTCAACCATATTCCAATCAATATTTGAAAAGAAGGCCTCAATATATTTCGGTCGTTCGGATGGTTCGTAATCCAGAATAAACGCATGTTCCCAGGCATCAAGAACGAGTATGGGACTAAATCCGGCGACGTTACCCGTTTCATGAAGGGAAATCCAGTGATTGGATAACATCCCGTTGGCAGGATTTTGGAAACAAACGGCCCAACCGACCCCTCGCATCTTTGCAATCCCCGAAAAATGTGTCTTCCAATGTTCAAATGATCCGAAACTGGCGGTCGCCGCTTTGGAAAAAGACGAAGTGGGTGTAGGTTCCTCTTCCTGATTCCGGGTTAGATTGCCAAAATAATATTCATGGAGGACCATCCCGTTATATTCAAATCCAAGTCGCCGGGAAAGCTCGGCATAGGCAGGCTTTTCTTCCTGGTCGATGGTCCCATCTTTTAGGAACGAGAACAGTCGTTCATTGAGTCGATTGGTTGCTTCAACGTATCCTTCATAGAGGGAAAAGTGTTTTTCCAATGATGCATCAGAAATTCCACGCAAACCATTGAGATCGAATTTTTTGGCTTTGTAAGAGTCGGGGGCGAGCATGAAGAAACCTCCGTGTGACAAATTAGGGATTCGTAATGATCCGACTGTTGTGGGTGACGGTCATCAGTCATATCTTGGCGACTCTGTGCTAAAGGTCGCCCGGATGAAAATTTCCACTATTGGTCCCTCCCGCAGAAATTTCAATGCCTTCCGGGTGTTCGCTGGAACCATACTCTGCGCTTCCTTGGAAGTGTCTTTTCACTCTTAAAAGTCATGTTCCCTGTAATACCCGTTTGAAACCCTGGAAACAAGGTTCGGGATAGTTGGGGATAAATACCCTAGACGAAATTCGACTGAGTTGAGTGAGGTGGGCGCAATCTCGTCTTTTTTCAAAATCTGTTTAACTTAACGAGGGCCTGGACTTCGCGTCCTTGGACAAATGTTCGACAGAACGGGCCTCTTTGTCGTTTGGTTTCAATTGGAGGTTTTGGTAAAAAAATCTCAAAAACGAGGCGCATTCCGCTGTAGCAAAAAAAGCTCATTAGGAGGAAAGTTTTGCAGGATACTCAAACTGCGAGGTAAGACCACGGGGAAGCCATGAAACGAATTCTTATTGCTCAAAGTTCTGAGTCCCAGCGAATCAGGCTCAAGAATTATCTAACGGCTCGAGGCCATCAATGCGAATTGGCTGAAAACGGCCAGGTCGCTCTCAACAAAACTCGTTGTAATTCTTATGATTTAATCATAATAGGCTATCACATGCCTGTGCTTAATGGTCTGGAATTAATTCGGGTATTGAACTTCGGTTTTTTTGCTGAAAAACCACCCATCATTTTTTTGGCGGACTGTCTCACCGATGATTTACAAGCCGAGATTCAAAAAGCAGGTGTTTCTGCCATGGTGGAATTCCCCTTTTCCTTAGAGGAGTTAAATGGAATGATCAACAAGGTTTTAAAAATATCCCCGTCACGGCAACATCAAACAATTCCTCTTGGAACCAGAGTCGCGCTGTTATGCCTTGCAACCGTTCTAACGATGTGGGGTCTAGGTATGGATCTAGGTCATGCTTTCAAAGCGGAGAAAAGTGAGCGGGCAGGATGGATTGAAAAAGCCCGGATTTTCCCGGGTAATTTGGTCATGAATGCCAAGCTTGATACGGGAGCCGAAAGTGCCTCAATTCACGCAGAAAACGTGAAGCGTTTCGAACGAGATGGTGAGCATTGGGTGAAGTTTATCGTCATAGATGATACGGGAACTCAAAAAACTCTTACTCGAAAAATTCATCGCATCGTTCAGATTAAACGTCACAATGCAGAGCCGGCAAAACGTCCAGTGGTGTTGATGGATATTTGCATTGGAAATATACGAAAAACAGCGGAAGTGAATCTCGCTGATCGTGAAAACTACGAATATAGTTTGTTGATTGGTCGTATGTTTCTTGCCAATAATTTCATAATCGATCCTTCTTCCAAACATCTTCTTCAGTCAAAATGTCATGATTCTCCTTCCCAATAATTTCATCATATCTTTGGCCCAATTTATTCCCTGAAATCGCAGTTCCCAAGAGGAAACAATTCATGGAATTTACCCTTGGCATTCTGAGAATCTTGGCTGGAGGAATAATGATATGTTCGTTTATGATCCCAGCACCATCAGTGTTGCTGATTGGAGTGGTATTTATCTTTGATGGCTTGTTGCAAGGAATCTCTTCCGTTCAAATTCGTAGAGGAACAAAGCCAAACGGAAAGGCAATAAGAACAATTCTCACATTGTTTCTTGGATCCCTATTTGTCATGGGTCCTCAAACAGGAGTCAGGACATTCCTGGCTATCCTAGCAGGATATTATTTAATCACGGGATGTTTGAGAATTATTGTCATCCTACAATACCCATTGCGATCGGGGAGAGAATGGATATTGATCCATAGTATGATGACAATGGTTTTGGGGGGAATTCTGATCTTTTTCATAGAACCAGCAAGCGTAAGTTGGGAGATAGGATTGTTTATTGGGATAGAGCTTATTTTTAGAGGAGGTATTTTATTGGCTTTGACAAAAAAGCCCCTTAAAAAATGCCAGACAGGGGAAAAACATTCCCTTTATCAAGCATTAGGCTTGGGAAAGGGGTTTTCCCATCACTTATCCAACAATGGGACCCGTCCACGGCAAGCACGCCCCCTTTCAAATCCGTTATACACGTCAGAATGAAAAGAGACAAATATCCCTCACCGCTAAAATCTTACCAAACCATTGACAGATTTGAGCCAGAGCAATAAAAATTTCAATAACCAACCTTTGGAAAAAGCGCTTCAAGAATGAAAAGAAGATTTTATTGGAAATCAGAATGCCTCTGCTCGACTAATGAGCAAAAACACAACGTTAAAATCTCTTAAACTTCCTTACTTCGCTTCCAGTAGTAGTAGGTCCCCTCACTGATCACAAGCTTCCGCCAGAAGTCTTTGACTTGGCTGCCGACATAGCCTTGCTTGAGGATTGCCACGATTTGGCTTCACTGAATCGAGTCCGTTTCATAAGAACCTCCTGGGCTATTTTGACCTCTTCCCCAAAAAGTGGACCAGCGCCATCTGGAAGAATGAGCTATGCTGGAGCCCACCAAGAAAAGGAGGAGGCCATGAAGAAATCGAAGTATTCCGAAGAACAAATTGCGACGGCCTTGCGGCATGTGGAGGCCGGAACACCGGTCACCGAGATGATCCGTAAGCTGGGAATCTGTGAGGCGACTTATTATTTCCAGCGTTGGAATTGGAACCAAATGGGTGAGGCTAAGATTCGGCGGTTACGGTAACTGTAAGATGAAAACTGCAAACTCAAACAACTGAGCGCCGATTAAACACTCGATAAAGTGATGCTACAAGAAGTACTGGCAAAAAAGCTGTAAAGCTCGCGCGCGAACGGACACTGGTGGCCGAGCTCACTCATCGATTTCCGTTCGGCGTGCCTCGCGCGTGTGGGTTGGTACGGTTGAATCGGAGTAGCTGGGACTATCGCCCGCCTCAGCAGGGTGACCGTGACATTCGAGGACGCATTTGCGAACTCGCATATGCGCGGCCTTGGTTTGGCTTTCAGCGTATTATGTGTTGCTCAAATGGGACGGCCTGGTCATCAATCGCAAACGGATGAATTGGATCTATCGCGAATAGGAAATCTTCGTACGGTTGCAGCGGCGACAGAAACGGGTGAGTGAGCTCCGTATCATGCCAACAATGCCAATCCAGGCCAACGGATGATAGTGTATGGATTTTAGGCACACTCCTTGATGAATGGGAGACCATTACGCACCCAGATGGTGGTGGATAACTGGAGTCGCTCTAGTCCAGTCATTGAGGTCGATGGTCCGCTCACGGAAACCAAGGTGGTGGCGTCCCTCAAACGAACGGCTAGGCGAAGCGGATATCCCAAGATGATCCCCGTGGAGAATGCGGCGATTAAGATTTTTAATGGCACTTGCGAGATGAATGCCTGAACACGAATGTCTTTATCTCCTTACATGATGCACGGAAGAAAATTGAAGCGTTGCGATCGATTATTCGGTTCACTACCAAATGGGAAGGTGAGGATGCACAAGAAGTCTATTCGGCTGGCATGGCAAATGAGGATTTTCGAGCAGAAGGGTTGATAAGGTATTCACTGAGAGCCATCCTAAATTCAATCATCTGAAAGACTGTAAAGGATATACAGCATTGTTTGATAAATGTTTCAACCACCTGTAGAGGAAGTCCAATGGAAACGAACAACCAGCTTCTTGACCAACAACTCCAAAACCAGGATTGGGAAGGGGTAGCCCAAACCCTCAACAATCTTTCTCCTCCGCAAATCGTAGATGTCCTGTCTGACCTTTCAGAGGAGCATCAAATTGCTCTTTGTCACCATTTTCCATCCAAACGGTTCGCTGACATTTTTTCGCATTGTGAGTCTGAACAACAAATGGCACTCAGCAGGGCTCTATCCCGTGAGGGCATTTCGGAACTCCTGATGAATCTGCGGCCGGACGACCGGACGCGCTTCCTGGAACACCTACCAGAAGAAACGTCTCAAACCTACCTTCATTATTTACGGGATAAAGAGCAAACTGAATCGAGCCAGTTGTTAGCGTTTCCCCAAGAGAGTGTGGGCCGGCTCATGACCCCGCAATATATCGCCGTTCAGGAAAATTGGTCTCTTGAACAGGCCATTCACCATATTCGTCAACAAGGGCAGGATGTCGAATCCTTAAACACCATTTATGTCACCTCGGAAAATGGGGAATTGGTGGATGCCCTCGAATTAGAGCGGTTTGTCTTAGGACATCCTTCGGACTCCGTCTCACAGATCATGGATCACTCTTTTGTAGCCCTTTCCCCTGAAATGGATCGAGAGGAAGCCGTCCGGACTATCCAGAAATATGATCTCTATGCCCTTCCGGTCGTGGATGCTCACAACATGCTCATGGGGGTCGTCACCGCCGATGATGTGATGGATATCGCAGAAGAAGAAACGACGGAAGACTTTCAAAAAGGAGCAGCTATCGATCCCCTTTCCACCAGTTATCGGCATGCAACGGTTTGGTCTTTGTACCGGAAGCGGATCCCTTGGTTGTTTACGCTACTCTTTGTCAATCTAGCAGCCTCCAGTGTCATCGTATTTTATGAGGATATCCTGGCGTCAGTTATCTCCCTCACCTTTTTTATACCGCTCCTTATGGGGGCAGGAGGGAACACCGGAGCCCAGTCTGCAACCTTGGTGGTCCGGGCCCTGGCCACTGAAGATCTTCCCGAATCGTACTGGTCCAAAATTTTTGCCAAAGAGGTGGTAGTGGGAGGAACCCTTGGATTAACGTTAGGAGTGTTGATCGGAGGATTGGGAGTCATTCATGAAAATTTATCAATAGGCCTTGTTGTCGCGTTGGCCATGATCGCTGTCGTGGTGGTTTCCAATCTCCTTGGGATCTTTTTTCCATTCCTTCTCACCAAAATGAAATTCGATCCCGCAGTGGCCAGCAGCCCTATGGTCACTTCCACGGCGGACGTAACGACCCTGGTTCTCTATTTTGTGATTGCCACTTTTTGGTTAAATGTCTAATGGTATATCAAAAGAAAAGGTAGAAGGAACTTTAGGGATACCCCGTTCAATCTATATCCCTACATGGAAAATTCTAGATCATAATATTGACCTATCATGGCCCAGTATCTTCCAACATGATTCTGGGCCATTGAAACCTAGGGATATTAGCAGTTGGCCTAGGAAGGACGGGGATTTATAGTTAGAAGCATGATTGTTGAAACGGTCAATAATCTCTTCCTTTACTTTTGGTGTTCTAATGGTTAAACCTCGAATTTTATTAGCGGATGATCATTTTCTCGCACTTCAGAGCCTTCAAGAGTTGTTATGTGACGACTATCAGGTAATCGGAGCGGTCAATGATGGATGGGAGGTGATCCAAAGCATTAAGAAACTCAAACCGGATTTGCTGCTCCTCGATATCTCAATGCCCCGTTTGGACGGCCTTAAAACCGCCCATCAGGTTCGAAGCCTTTCCCCGGGCGTAAAAATGATATTCGTGACGATGCACACGGAGCCCACCGTTATCATGGAGGCCTTCCGAGTAGGAGCCTCTGGCTATGTCCTCAAGCAAAGTGCTGCGTCAGAGTTGCACCGCGCGATAAAAGCGGTCTTGAATCATCGATGGTTTCTGGCTTCAGAAATTCCTGTAGATCTTAGAGAAAAAATCGAGACTCAAATCGAGGGTATTCCCACAGACGAGCTGTCAGGTCGCCTCACTCATCGTCAGCAAACCGTACTAGGATTAATCGCTCAAGGTTGCACCTCAAGGGAAATTTCCCACACTCTCAAAATTTCTCTTAGTACGGTGGCTTTTCATAAAACCAACATTATGAAAGCATTGGGCATTCATTCACCCGCGGAGTTAACCCAATATGCTGTCAGTAATGGCATCACCATGCCCAATGTTTCTTCATAACGTCATGCCTGACTGTGAAGTTGCAGGTTCCACACATATCCCAAGAGCTTGAAATGTCAATATATTTTCCGAACAGAAAGTCTATCTTTCACATCAAGCACATCAAGGGTGAAATGCGGCCATGAAAACCCATCATGAGTATAGTCAAGGGAGAAATCTCGAGTTGAAGGTTGCAGTCTCGCCAGACTATTGAGGATCCTTTCATGACACAAGAAATTCACAAAAGTATGTTTTTGCAATACATCAATATTGTTAATGTTGCCCTTACAAAACATCGAGAAACGGTTATCTACAAGCCAATGCTAGAGCTTGCACGATCAATTATTGGAGATAAATTAATTTCGGTAAAAATTTATGGTGAGGAAGAGGAGGATCCGGTTGCCCATTACACCATTCGATTCAATAATGTCGCCTTCGATGTGATTTCGAACGAAGAGGAAGAAGGCGAACTCGTGTGGGAATTAAAGGAGTCCTACCTCAGGACCGTTGTTGACCATGCTTCCGATTATGTCGACCATCCAGAAAAATTCGAATGGGAGTGGTTAAAATCTTATCTGGGATTAACGGAGTGAAGGCCCGGAACGACCAAAGACCTTCTCTTATGCGTTTTGGGTTTCTGCCGTGCGCGTTAAAAAATCCGCCAATTCACTCGCATGTTTTTCCGTTTCTTGCAAAATATTGATGAGGATATGTTTTGTGACAGGGTCCTTTTCTGCCGTTTTCCTAATCAGCTTCGTATAGGCTTCAATTTGTTTTCGTTCCAAAAGTAAATCCTGAATAACCATATCTCTGAGGGTAGGTCCTTGCTTCGCCCGTATTCCCTCCCGACCGGTATTCTTCGCCATTTCCGCTAAATCATAAAGAGGCACCCCACCTAATTGCTGAATCCGGTCAGCCAGGATATCGGCATGGGTCAGTTCTTGGTTCGCATGGCCCTCGAATTCCGTTTTCAATCCTGGCGACATAAGAGAAACTGCCATGTATGCATGCTGTTTATACTGTAAATAACTGGTGATTTCGGTGGCCCGTAGCTGGTTGAGTTCATCAATCATTTTTTGGGGATTGGCCTGATATTCTGAGGTAATCGCCCCTGCCTGAATAGCGTGATCGGTCGTTTTCTCCGCTTTCAAAGATTTCCGTTTACCCATAAAAATTTTCTCCTCTCCCTAACTCATTGTCACCAATGTGGATGTGAACCACCCCCACATTTACACCACGAGCTTTTCTGCCGGGGATTCCGTTGGGGGCGATTTCGGGCGTTTCAGTAACAGTAACGAGCCAGCCGGCACCATGCAGACGGCCTCCCACCCTTGATCCCCCAATAGCAAAAGTGCCGCCTCGATTTGCGCAGCGTCCCCCGACTTCACCTCGTAACAGCAATATTCCCAAGCGATCATACCTGTCCCCTCTTAGATGAGTTTCGCCCATTGTGTCCTACCAAGAATTTTCACAATCTTCACACCATGCTTTTCGTTTAAATAAATTTTAATTATTGAAATATGAGTCATTGTTTTATATCAGAAAAGACCTCGGGACCAGATTATTTGCGAATTGTCAAAAGACTGATGACTTCTCTGGCTCCCCCTTCGCGAGCATTTTCAATAGCCATTTTCAGTTCCAGGTAATTATCAACGGTCCCACTAAGGGTTGCCACACCATTTTCGACCGAAACTGTCACTTGTTCATGTTTCACAAACGGTGTCCACCACAGTTCTTCCTTAATATCCTCTTCAATGACTTTATCGGGCTTCCAGGACCAAGATTTATCGATGATCAAATTATTCTTCACATCAAGGACACCTTTGACCCGTGAGACCACATCTTCAACATGATTTTTGAGATATTGGGAATCTACAGAACCATGAAGAATAACACGGCCCGTGACGACGTCCACCTTGATGTGAAATGGATTGATAAAGGAATCATCGTGCAATATCAGTTCCACCCTTCGTCGGAGATGGTTATCTTCAACAGCCGTTTTGGGACGAACTTTTAGGAAATTTTTGACCCAAAGAACCCCCCTCGTGAGTTTGGCTGTCTCCTCGGCCGCTTTTTTAGCCTTAAGGTTGTTTACAGTACCGCTTAAGGAGACAATGCCGTTCTTCACCTCAACCTCAAAATTAAACATCGATACCCGTGGATCATACTGATAGGCTAATTTCAGACTGTCTTGTATGCTCTCATCGCTTCGATCACCCACCTCGTATCGACGGACTGAAGTTCCCTGAGCCCATGATTTAACGAAAAGAAGGTGATCATCGATTTCTCTGACTCCCGCAACCGCAGCGGTACGGACGACTCGACGTTTTTCCGCGGCACTCCCCACCACGCCGTTCAGGTTCACAACTCCATTTTCCACGGTGAAGATAATGGTTTTATCATTAATCCAAACATTGTCCTCCAAGCGTTTCTTAATTTCCTCCAGTATGTCCTGGTCGGAGCGATTGTTTTGAAAATGGACCAACAGGTTGTTGTTCACTGCTGTTATGCCTTTAACTCTCGACACCACCGATTCACTGAGTTCACGCGCCGCCCAGGAAGGGACTGTTCCGGTGAGCGTGACGGTTCCCTTCTCCACCTTGGTTTGAATGTCGTAGGAATCGGTGGCAGGATCATTGACCAGAGTCTTCCGAATATCCTGGAGGAGTTCCTCATTGGAACGGGAAGGCGTTTGAACCGTGAGGGTATTGATGACGCTTTTCACGCCTTTCACCGTCTCGACAAGAAGGGCGGATCGATTCTTGGCCTGGAGGTGAGGAACCGATCCGGCCAGTGTGACGATGCCCTCTTGGGTCTGGACATCGATCAAATGCGCGGGGATACTATTGTCAACCGTTAGGGCCCGTTCCACAGCCTGATTAATTACGCGATCAGAAATTTGAGGTTCGGTTGTTCCCAGAGCAATTATCTGAGTGGTAAAAAAAAAGAAGATAGATCCAAGGATAAATACGGAACACCTTCTTAGGAGTTTCTTGTTTTCAGCGTTCATTACATCATGATGAAGTTTCATTGTTATCCTCACCTCTTTTCGGTTTTGGTAGCCAGTTCAAAGGGTTTGAGCTCCTGCCTCTCTGCCAAAAACCACTAGGGAACTTTGAAATCCAATTCCAAATTATTTTTGACCTGCTTTTACACCTTACTTCATTGGGTTTGCTTTCTTTCTCCCGCTTCTTTTTTCTTTGGCTGATCTGACAGGATCTTAAAAATCTTAAGTGGATTCCCCAGGCCCCTCTCTTCATAAGAAGGGGTCCGCTCATCATCATTAGCCAGGGGATGCCCCATCACCCGACTTTTTTCAAATTAAATTCATGATAAAAGAAAAAAGTTGCGACGCAACTATGAAAAACCCCAGTCCTAAATGGTCTGACAGGACAGGAAAATTAATTTACTTGATTTGGTTTTACCTTTTTTCTTCGACTATCGTAGTTCTCGTACGGTTCCACAGCCCACCCAACTTTTTTAGGAGGCAATGATATTGAAGTGAATAAGAGACACAGGAAAATTGCTCTTTGGATTGAAGGTCAGAGCGACAGTCGGCGCTATATTAGAATGAGACAAGGGCAAAGCTAGTGGTGATGGGCTCAAGAGGATGAGAGAAAAGTTTTGAATCAAGCCTGAAACAAAAAAAAGGTGGCTATGAGGTATTTCCTTTACGAGCAATACTCCAATGCCGGCGACAAGAAGAAACACAAAAATCGCCCAAAACCAAAAGATGAAAAAGAGAGTTTGAGCGATGTCCACAGCCCCGGCCGCAATTCCCGAGAATCCAAACACCTCAGCAATCAAGGCAATGATAAAGAAAATAGCGGCCCATTATAAAAATATCATCGTATGACTTAGGTGGTGAATTACTGGCCTCTGGGACTCATCATTATTCTGAAATAATCCTTGATTTCAGTCAGGTATGGACCTCTTCAAGTGAATCAATTTTTGTTTTGGCTTGAAGAAATTCCTGTAATTTTTTCTCATCATCAAGAGACAGCGAGGTGTGTAGCACCGTCCCCTTCACATCAATGACTTGTAGCTCCCTGATGACTTTATCCGGTGTGATATCCCTGATAAGAAGAAACAAGGCGGATGAGCCTGGTTGAATAGTGTTTCCTAATCGTTTGATAAACTCGTCATCAATCCCAATATCTGTCAACCACCCACCTGTACCGCCCACGGCCGCACCGGTAACCCCTCCGGCAGCGAGCCCGATTAACGGATTAAAAAACAGGACACCTAGCAGTAGTCCCCAAAGAGTGCCAAAAAAGGTTCCCTCTATGGCCCCCGCTGCCACAAGGTTGTACGTTTGATTCACGGAGATTTTTCCGTCCTGATTTTTAACTACCACGACTGCATCTTCAACTCTTAGTAGATAGTCCTTTTCCAGTTCAAATAACTTCTTCCGAACCTCTTCTGCCCTGGTTTCATTCGGAAAACTCACAACGATTAATTCACTCATGTCTCGTCCTTTCAAATGTCCAGAAGTTTTACTGTTGGGTGTCACAACTTCTTTTTATACAGAGGTAACCCCAATCTTAAAACTGGTAAAAACCCCTGATTTTATCCCAGGAGTGGGGAACTCATGCATCCTGTCATGCCGCCGTTCCCAGGGGTACTCTCCTTTCCCATGGTAGTGGTGACGCCAATCTTATCTATAGACAGGAAGCAACGGGAGGAACAATCACAGACTACGAAATAGACCATTATCTGAAGAAAAATCTTGAAGACCAAACCCTAGGGTTTCCTCCAGTTCTGAACATAGAACTTGCGACTTATCATCGGGTGAAGTGCCAAAACTCAAGGTCTATCAGACTAGACCCAACTGTATTTACAAATAAAGGACGGGCTATACGACTGTAAAAATGAGATATGTCTACCCAGACGGACGGGTCAGGAAGAAGGATGACCGTTAAATTCCGATCATTATTGCCAGAAGGAGATGAACTATGAAAAGAGGAAGGGTGGCCCTAACAGGTATCGTATTGGTTTGTCTCTCTCTCGGTTGCGCACAGACCAGTACACAGGTTCTGCCTCCCGACCTTTCCTCTCAGCCCACCAAGGAGTGGTCTGCAGAAGAGCATCAGGAGGCTGCTGACCTGCTTCATGAAGAGGCTGTACGGCTGGAAGACCAGGTAGCTCACTTGGAGCAGCGGGTGGAGCGGATCAACGAGAAACCGTATCTGGATCCGAAAGAAATCAAACGACAAAGGTGGGTGAGACGTATGGGGACATACCGTGCGGAAATTTCGGAGCTTTATGAACGAATCGCTTGGCATCATAGGAAGGCCAACCGATTGAATGGGGTGGTTCCATCTGAAGAGAAAGTGTTGCCTTCCGACCTTCTTTCCTCTCAGGCTGCCAGAGAGTGGTCTGCAGAAGAGCATCGGGAGATTGCCGACTTGCTTGATGAAGAGGCTGTACGGCTGCAAGCCAAGGTGGCTCACTTGGAGCAACGGGTGGAGCGCATCAACGAGAAACCGTATCTGGATCCGAAAGAAATCAAACGAAAAGAATGGAGGGCGCTTATAAGAGCAAACCATGAAGAAATTTCGGAGCTACGTGAACAAATCATTTGGCATTATGGGGAGGCTGAACGCCTTTCCACGATGCCGCAATCTGAAGAGAGAGAAAAATAGGGAGGAAGCAAAAAACTGTGGAAATACACGCTAAAATGATCACGTACAGTCCTGAAAATGAAAATGGCCCATGAATGTTTGGCGGAAAGGGCTCTGGAATAGGGGGAAAGGAGCATAGACTATGCCAAGGGGAGATAAATCCAAATATACTGAAAAACAAAAACGGCAAGCCGATCATATTCAAGAAGGGTATAAAAAAAGAGGAGTTTCCGAGGAAAAGGCGGAGGCAATGGCCTGGGCAACGGTCAACAAGCTTACCGGCGGGGGAAAGAAGCCGGGAGGATCCGGTTGGGGGAATTCAAGGAAGAGAAAACCTTCAAAGAAAAGATAAAGAATGAATGAACATAACCGAGTTTTTAAGTCGAATGTTTCATAACTATCGCCAGTGCAGAGGAATTCATAGCTTGAGTAAGCTGTAAAAACTTAGACTTCATCTGCCAAACACCGTAGGATCAAGTCACGATAGGTAAGGCTTGTTTTTCCTCACGCCGTCATTCCTGCAAGTTGGAGCCTGCCCCTGCATGGTTTTGGCCGGGGCAGGAATCTTTCTGGCTCCACCAATGAGAAAAACTATAGATCCCCGCCAACAACCTGCGGGGATGACAGCCGAAGGATGGTATAAGAGGATCCATATCCTTGCACGATTTTTTCTGACATTGTCTGGAAAATAAAATTCAAGATTTTACAAGTAAGCCTTAGTCAGGTTCTTTCTCCATTAACGTCTGTCGCTCCTCGAATAAAACCTGTCGTTCCGCTTCCAACCAATCGTCTACATCTTGCCCAGGTTCACCCCCTCTCTCTTCGTACAACTGATACGCTTTTTCAGCAATTTCTAGCCCTAGGGCTCTGAAATCTGGTTCTTGGCAATCTTCTTCAAGGGAATGGTCCAAATCTACTGTGTCGAGAAAATCTCTTTCGGGAGGTGAATGTTTCATGGCATCACCTAATTGTCCTTTCCGTTTACCCTTTTGAGCCGAAGTGGCAACCCGTGTCGTCAATTTGATTTTGGCTTCTGAACGCCGGTTTCCTGTTTCCCCTTTTTTGGTGGACTTCACAGAGGTATTTCGTTTGATTTGTTCTTTTGGTGTGGAGGTTTTTTTTGTCTTTTTGGTCATAACGTACTCCTTAAAACACATTAGACTGTTTTTGAAACAAGTTGAATATTACAGTGTACGGGCAATCCGGCATAGGGATGATTGGCATCAATGCGAACCTTTTGGCTTTCAATATTCGTCACTCGAGCAGGGAGAAGTTCTCCAGTTTCCTGCTGCATGTCCAGTTCTAAGCCGACTGCAGGATTAAGGCCAAGATTCAGAAATTCTTGGTGTTCAATCTCTGTGACTAATTCCGGTTGGTAGGGGCCATAAGTCTTATCGGGTGGTAAAGTCACGGTGGAAGATTCACCAGGTTTCATGTTCAAAATGGCTCGCTCAATTTCTGGAAGAATTCGTCCTGTGCCCAGAGTCAACTCAAGAGGGCCTTCGTGGCGACTTGAATCAATGACAGATCCATCTTCAAGGGTACACGTGTAGTGTATTTTCACGTTGTCACCTAATTGGGGAGAATCCATAATCGCAGCTCCAAAAAGTGGTTTAGGGTTTCTGTCTTTGGCCGCCTGAATGTATACGGTTCAACGCCGTACGTTTTTTTGTCACTGAAAGCTCGTCCTTCATCTGTTGATGACCATGGGAAATGGTATGGTGAATCGTCAAGGCACAAAACTGGAAAGAACCCTAGCAGTCGGCAATAGGCTCTGGGGCGAGAAACCCCCTACCAGGTTATCTGGTCATAAGAAATGATCCCCGTCGGATTATTCTTGGCGTTCAGGACGACTAAGTACGGGGCATTCATTTGTTCCATTTTTTTCCGAATTTCCTTTACTCCTTGATTTTCCGTACAGTGAAGTTCCCCGCGGATCATGATCTCCCGTACTTGTGTGGTCTTTGGATCAAATTCTTCATCCGCGCACTGATCAAGAAAACTTCTGTCTGTGAGAATACCCACTAATTTTCCGTGATCCATCACGGCCATCACGGGCACTCCAAGGCGTTTCATGGAATGAGCAGCGGTGGTGAGAGAATCTCCACCATGTAAAACCTCTTTCACGGGGTGCATAACTTGTTGGATGTTCATGAGTCGTCTATCCCTTAGGTGTGTCCGGTTCCAGGTCACATACTCACTCTAGACCATGACTATTTTTTTATAACTAAATACATCATTGGCTGGGTTCATTCGTCATCTGTAAAATTCCCGAGAAAGGGTGTATTGGTGTTGGTAGAACAATCAGCCTCAAATCGAACGAAGGAGGCATGGCAACCGGTTGATCTTCTGCGCCATAGCCTCCTCCAAATTTTTCCTGAAGTTCCTCCATATTCGTTTTGAGGTTATTCGTGATCTGTCCCGGACTGGGCAGTGATGCCTTTGGCACCCCGGTCTTTTACGACCGCAATGGCATGTCCGTTGGGTAAGACTTTCGCAATCACCTCATCTCCCTGGCCAATACTCTCATCGAAGAGGGTGTCTCTCCCAACATAAAATCGCCGGGTCCGGCCTTCGGGACCTTCAAGAAGATACATCGTTCCGCTTTGTTTTTTCAGGGTACCGACTATGGTTTTCGCATATCCGGTACTGACGGAGGCAAAGTCGTCTTGTTCGGCCTGAAACCGCTCCCGTTCGTGAAAGTACCGTCGTTGTTCCTCCAAAAAATGTTGTTTGGCTTTCTGGTATCGTTTGGCCGCCTTTTTGTAACGTTGATTGGCATAGTTAAATCTGTCTTGGATATAGGCCTGATGGTCGTAATACAGAATATCGTCTTCCGAGAACACATCCGGTTCATCTCCGTCGGTGTATGGCCTCCGCGTGTAGGGAGGAAATTCTTCCTCTGCCATAGACCGGTCGATATCGAGGGAACGATACGGATTGTGAGGGACCGAAGACCGATTTTTTATGGGTAAATTCTGACTGATTCCTCGGCTTGCCTTCCAGTCTCCCTCACCAACCTTTCCATTCGCGACCAGCATGACCGATGATTCCTGTCCGGCTTTCGGAGGATTGGTCCTGACGAATTGGTCAGTATTTCCTGAACTGCCGAAAGCGGACATCGTGGACCAATGACCAACAATCACAGCGATTACCATAGTGGTTTTGATTACATGCTTCATCATCTCCTCCTCCCTTGAATGTCATTCTTTTCAAATTCGTTGATGCTCGCCCAACCTAGGTCAGGTTGGATCTTGGGATCTTCAGAACGTCTTCTTCCTGGAGTCGTGAAAAGAGCGGCAAGCACAATCCAAAGTGTATATCGTAACGTCTCCACATTTTCCCCTTGCCATGAATCTTCACTTCCAAACTCCTTTAAGCACGACTCTCATCGGGAATAGGATGCTACCTTATGGAAAATATTGGAACTGGGAATTACCCTTGGCGGGGCGATGACTGCCTCGGGCTTTGATTGGTTGGAAAAACGATTTGAAAATGAATATTTTGTGCAACCATTAAGACCCGAATGAGACTCGTTTTTCTTGACGAAGTTGTTTCCAGTTTCAATTTTCTTTCGCGTTGTGTTCTATAGTTGATCATACCTCTGGCAACAAGGGTTTCTGCCAGTTTCATATCTGCCATGTTTGCACTACGATGAGTGAAATCCCGCTTATTTGGAGATCCTTCAGGAATTTTGCGTGATAAAGGATCCTGATCGACAGCAGAGAGAACAGGGAGAGCATCTTTTGGAGGTCAATATGACGACAAATAAACTGTTAGAGGATTTGAAAAAAGAAATGGAATGTGTTCGAGAACAAAATCAAGAAATCCTCAAAAAAATCTACCGAGCTCAAGGAGAACACATTCGTTGTATAGAGGAGATAAAGCAGAATCAGGAAAAAACCCTGGCCATGTTTTCCCGGCTGTTGCCGGGCCGGGAAAGGCAAGAAGTCCCTTGACCAGGCCACAGTCACTCTTTGGGCCTGTTCGTTCGCTAGATGCGTAAAAGGTTGTTCGACCAGAAAATCTTATTGAGGCCGTTATGTTAAAAAGCATGAAACACCTTTTAGGCTATCAACTTGAGGCTAAAGATGGCCTGATGGGGGAAGTCAAGGATTTTTATTTCGATGATCGGATGTGGGGCATTCGTTATTTGGTTGTGGACACCGGAAATTGGTTGCCGGGTCGGTTAGTTCTGGTTTCTCCCAAGTCGCTGGGCACTCCGGATTGGACCACCCAACGTTTTCCTATCCATTTGACCAAGGAACAAATTGAAAATAGTCCGGATATTGATACGGAAAAACCTGTTTCTCGCCAAAAAGAACAACAACTCGTGAATTATTACCGATGGCCGGCCTACTGGGGGGAATTTGATCCCTTGTTCCCGGCCCCAAGGGAATTAGAGCAGGCTCCTGTCCCAGAGGAAATTCAACAGGCCTTGGAAAGGTGGGAAAGAGATGTTTCCGGCCATGATAATCCCCATCTACGAAGTTTTGAGGAGGTGGTCAAATATTCCATTCAAGGTGTGAGCGAAGAGATCGGACATGCCGATGACGGAATTGTCGAAGAAGAATCTTGGACCATTAGATATATCGTAGTCTATATCGGAAAATGGTTCCGTGGCAAAAAGGTGCTCGTGCCTCCCACATGGATCAAGTCGGTTCAATGGGCGGATAATCAAATGGTGGTGGATTTTACTGAAGAACAAATTGAAAACTGCCCGGAATACGACCCCTCGACTCCCATCAATCGTGAACTGGAAACCATGGTGTACGACTCCTTTGGACGACCAGCTTATTGGGATTAAAAAGTTGTTTATACAAATACCGCCACATTCTGCTGATAATGACCCAGGGAGCAAAAAAGGGTTTAAAAATTTTGTACATCCTTTGGAGGCCAGCCTTGTCATTACTCAGGGGAAAACCTCTATGGAGTTCCTATGACGTATACTGCAGCCGAATTGCTCATTGACACCATCCATGATTGGGGCGTCGATATCATCTTTGGAATGCCCGGGGATGGCATCAACGGACTGATGGATGCGCTTCGAACCAGACAACAGGATATTCGGTTTGTTCAGGTTCGCCATGAAGAAGCCGCCGCCTTTATGGCCTGTGCGTATGCCAAGTATACGGGAAAATTGGGGGTGTGCTTAGCGACGTCAGGGCCTGGCGGTCTTCACCTCTTGAATGGATTGTATGACGCCAAGCTGGATGGCCAGCCCGTGTTAGCCATTACCGGCCTTCCGTATCATGATTTAATCGGAACTTACACTCAACAGGATGTGGAGTTGGACAAGGTATTTATGGACGTCGCCGTTTACAACACTCGGGTCATGGGCCCGGCCCATGTCAAAAATGTTGCGGATCTTGCCTGTCGAACCGCTCTGGGGTACCGGGGAGTGGCGCACATCACATTTCCCGTGGATATTCAGGGGATGGAACTAGTGAAGTCGGAGACCCAGCGGAATGTTCCCCATCACACCTCGAATGTATCCGCTGTCGAAGCCGGGTTCCCCACCAATAGAGATTTAGATTTGGGAGCAGCCATTCTCAATGCAGGCCGAAAGGTAGCCATTTTGGCGGGACGGGGCGCAGTCCATGCCACGGAAGAACTCGAGCGAGTGGCAGAGTGTCTTGGCGCTCCTGTGGTCAAAGCCCTTTTGGGAAAAGCTGCCCTCCCGGATGATAGCCCGTATACTACGGGATCGATCGGGCTGTTGGGGACCAAACCCTCCCAGGAGGTCTTGGAGGAGTGCGATACCCTACTTATCGTGGGGTCGTCGTTTCCTTACATTGAATTTTTGCCAAAACCCGGACAAGCCCGCGGCATTCAGATTGAATTAGACCCCATGCGAATCGGGTTGCGATACCCCGTTGAAATGGGTCTCGTCGGAGATAGCGCCAAAACCCTCAATGCCCTCTTGCCTCTTCTCACACCCAAGGAAGACAAAAGCTTTCTATCCCAAGCTCAGGAAAAGATGCAAGCCTGGTGGGAACTCATGGAAAAAAGGGGAACCAATCCTGCCATACCGATGAAACCTCAAGTTGTGGCCTGGGAGTTAGGGAAGCAGCTTTCCAATTCCGCTATTGTCTCGTGTGATTCCGGGACGATTGCTACGTGGTGGGCCAGACAAATCCCAACCAAACGAGGTCAAATGCATTCGGTGTCGGGAAATTTAGCTTCCATGGCCAATGGCCTTCCCTATGCCATGGCTGCTCAATTGGCCCATCCGGGACGACAATGTGTGGCCTTCGTAGGGGATGGAGGGTTCTCCATGCTCATGGCTGAATTTGCTACTTGTGTGAAATATGACTTGCCGGTCAAAGTGATTATCCTCAAAAACAATTCTCTCGGTATGATTAAATGGGAACAAATGGTGTTTCTCGGAAACCCCGAATTTGGCTGTGACCTGCAGCCCATTGATTTTGCCGCTTTTGCCAAAGCCTGTGGAGGAACCGGATTCACGATCGAGGATCCTCGAGACTGCGGGAACCTTCTTCGCACGGCTCTTGAAACCAATGGGCCGGTGATTGTGGAAGCCTTGGTGGACCCCTTTGAACCTCCTATGCCGCCGAAGGTTACACTCGAACAAGCGTCTAAGTTTGCTCAATCGCTCGCACGGGGTGAACCCAATCGGGACAAAATCGCCCTGACGGTATTGTCGGATAAAGTGCGTGAGCTTATCTAAGCTTTTCCGCAAGGATCCTTACTCGAAGGTTGGTATTTTGTGTACCCTGCCTCTGCATAGGTGCACATTTCCATACATTTCCTGTCTTTTTTTCCTGTCTTTTTTATTCACCTCTAGGGATTCTTACAGGTCACAGGGTGATCATGGTCTGATAGATTGGTAGAGAAAGGTTAGGGGTCAATCGTTCATAAGAGGGAAGGAAGTCGTCATGACGCAACTTATGTTGGACAGCACCCTCAACAATGGTGATATGGCTGGTGATGCCGGTTGTGGCAACAACCACGGCAACAGCGCTGCCCGGCACTGTCGGCGGTGTCAAGGATTGCTGGCCAGCGAATTTTGTTTGGATTTGCTCGACGGCACGGGTGAAAATGGATTTTGGGGGTTGAAATGCCTGCAGTGCGGAGAGGTCGTTGATCCCGTAATCCATCGCAATCGTCATGCAGAAACTCCCGTCCTTTTGAAAGACTCTTCCCGACGAAAGGGACCTGTCGCAGCTGCGGGAAATATTAACGCGAGGTAATGGTTTGCCTTCTGAGGCCTATTCAGAAGACTTGGAAAATGTCTTGTTGAGGGTAAAACCCTCCTCAGTGAATCAACGGAGAGAATCGATGTCACCATTTATTTTTATGATTTTGGCAGGCCTAATTATCATCCAAACTCCTGTGGAGCTGCCGGCTCAGCCGGTAATAGTAGGGGACAAAACACGGTACACGGAACGGTCGATCCCGACAGACGAGGGGAGCAAGGCTTTCACCATATCAGAAATACAGTCGCCCACAACTCCCCCTGTCGACAATGAGAAACCTAAAGAGGAGGGTCCACCAACGACCCTGGATCCGGAAATCGTCCATGAGCCTCCCATCCCACCCAATCCCGAGGCGATTATCGAACCTCCCAGGCTTGACCAAGAAATGGTCGTTAATCCCGACACCCTTCCAAGGCACCCAGAATTTCCACACAAACGGCACGAAGGAAGGGAACCGAATACCAGTCATCTTAATGAGTAATTCCCCACAGAGAACTTGGGGAAGCAGGATGGTGTGCAACGAAGTAGCGAGGCGATTGTGGGATGGGAGAAAAATACGAAGGGGGAAATAGATCATGAAGGAAATTGAGAAGGAGGGACCATGCGATGTTCCATGGCATATTTCGTTAATTCCGCAGTCGATTGGAGGCCTAGAGCTTGCATCAACCGATGTTTGTGATATTCAATGGTTTTGAGAGAAAGGTTGAGTATGTTGGCCATTTCTTTATTAGAATACCCTTCAGCCACGAGCTGCAACACTTCCCGTTGCCGGGAAGTCAGGTGATTTAAGGGGAGAAAATTTTGTTCGGTGGATGTCGAGCCATTTTCACACTTGGCATCATTCCGATCGATTACGGCTGAAATATATTTTCGGCCCTGGAGCACTTCCCGAATAGCCATGACCAATTCACTCGCGGCGGATTGCTTGACCACATAGCCTATCCCCCCTACCTCCATCGCATCCTGGAGAAATGCCGATTCGGCGTGCATGGTGAGAAAAATAATTTTGATGTTAGGCGCCACTTTTTTTATGTGTCGAGCCGCATCAAACCCGTTTAACAACGGCAAAGAGATATCCAATAATACGACATCGGGAGCTAAGGTCTCTATTTTCTGCAGAAGGGTTTGGCCATCTTGAATAATCCCAATGAGGTCAAAATCTGGCTTCAGCAATTTGGATAAGCCTTCGGCAATCAATTGATGGTCATCGGCCAACAGAATTCGCGGACGTGTCATGAAGACATCTCAGTATAGGGAATGCGCACACGAATCATGGTCCCGTGCTTTGGTTTGGTCTTAATGGACAGGGTTCCCTTCACGAGCCGCAACCGTTCCTGCATACTGATAAATCCTAAGCCTTTGGTATAGTTGGCCAGTTGCGTTTTCGATAACCCCATTCCATTATCTCGGATCATCAGGCGAAGACTTTTCGAAAACCCATTCAGCGAGACCAGAACTTTCGTGGCGTTGGCATGTTTGGCGCAATTGCCTAAACATTCCTGAGCAATTCGATACACGCAATTCGTGAGAGTCGGCGAAAGATCTTGGGGAATGTTCTTGTGGCGCCATTCTATTTTCAAATTTTCCTGCTGAGAAAAATCTTCGATGTAGGCTCCCAGAGCTTTGGCTAAACCCAAGTAATCGATGATCGCAGGGTGAAGCTGATGAGACAGGGAGCGAATTTCATTCGCGATGGTGGTAATTTTCGAGTAGACATTCTGCAGTTCCTTTTTGACGATCGTAGAAGAATCCGGGGGCTTCTGACCGAGTCGTTGCACCTGAATGGCCAACAAGCCCAGTTTTTGACACGTATCATCATGCAGATCTCGGGCCAGTCTCCGTCGCTCCTCTTCTTGAACAGTAATCAGTTTCCCGGCCAGCAACCGCAATTGCCTCCGTTGTTTGCGTAAGACTTTGATGCTTTGCGCAATTTTTAATTCCGCTAATTTTCGTTTATGAGTTTCCTTGCGAGCCTGTTTTTTTGTTTTTCGAAGGACAGTCAGCCTGGTGGCTAGGCGTTGTTTGAGTTGAGATTTTTCTTCTTCCAGTTTTTCTTGCGTCCGGTGTCGCTCGGTCAGGTTGTGCCAGGAAAATTTCGTACACCGTATTTTTCCTTGAGTATCTTCCGACCCGGATATCCTCAGACTGACAGGAATAGTCCCTTTCCCCTTTTTTTGCAGTTGTAGTTCTGCGTCAGGGACAGCTTTGGTCTTCAGGAAGGTTTGATACACTTTTTGTACTGCCCCTTGGCAGGAAGAATGATGAAGCTCAACGATGGAGCGGCCAATCAGACTTTTCTTTTTGTACCCCAGAGTTTCCGCCAAAATTTCGTTACACTCAATAATGTGCTTAGAGCGTGGATCCACAAAGGCCACCATGTCTCCACCTTGGTCATCCAATCCCTCGCCAATGAGATCTGCCATATTTCCCCTGAAGATGCCTGACAAACCCTAAAAGCCTTTCCGGTTGGCCTAGGGTTTTATGCAGTTAAACTCCTAAAAAAAGATAGTATCCTGACAGTGTTCCAGAAGATGTTTTTCGAGCTTACTCCGTAATTGGTTTGTGCGCAACGGTCGGGGTGAAAAACCTCGCTCGAGGAGGTTACGAGAGACAATCATAGGGGAAAAATGATTTTAAATTCATGCCTTGAAATCGTGTTCATTCCTGGAGAGGAATCCTTTTGTTAAAACATCTGATAGGCAAGAAAGGAGACGTATTTATGGCTGTCATCAATCCAAATGTGGGAACCATTCACCAACAATTTGCTCAGTGGAAGGCTCACCTTGAATCGTATCGGGGCAAATTGGGAGAGTTGAAACTGAAGGCCGAAAAACTGGAGCAGGAAGCCAAATTGGAATATCTTCAAAAACTGAAAGAGCTTGAGAATAAAATCGTGACCGCACAAGAAAAATTAGAAGAACAGGAAATTAAGTATGAAAATCTCAAGGAAGTCAGTGAGGAGGCTTGGGCGGAGTTTAAATCAGGAGGGCAAATGGCTTGGGATGAACTCAAGACGGGAATAGAAGGAGCTTGGGAAGAAATGAAGGGCGGTGTTGAGTCGGCTTCCTCCACACTTTCCAAAAGGAAAAAATGACCGTTATTCTTGGGACACCATCACAAGTGAGAATGGACACAGAAATGCTTCTCCCAGGCAAAATCGGAGGACTCCAATGAAAAAATGGTATCAATCACCAGGCATGTTGGTCATCGTCTTATTCCTGTTTGCGGTTGGCTGTGAGCAGAACGGAAAGTCACAAGAGCCAAATGTCTCCGCCGAAGATGTGAAACAGGAAATGAAAGAAGCGGTGGAAACCACGAAGGAATTCACCGAAGACAAATTTGAACAGTATCGCAAGACGCTTGAGACGAGGTTGGACACTCTTGAGGGTAAGCATCAGGAACTCAGCGCTCAACTGAAACAAGCTGGGGCTCAAGCTAACGCAGAATTTCAAAAGGCGGTGGATGAATTCACACAGAAGAAAGAAGAAATCATATTGAAAGTGGAAGAATTGAAGTCAGCCAGTGGAGCGGCGCTTGTCGAATTGAAAACCGGCATTGACCAAGCCGTGGCGGAATTAGAAGAATCGTATAAAGCGGCATCGGATCAGTTTTCGAAAGGATAACCGGAATTTGGCTTATCTTATCACGTATAGGCCAACTGGTTCGTGGCTAATGGCATTTCCGAAATCGATTAATGCTCTGACTTCTAGACAGGAAGGAACAAAAATATGGCCCTGAAGCAGGATTATCTACACACCAAAAATTCTCAAATGGAAGATTGGAGAAGAAAGCTTGACGAATTGCAAACTCAGGTTCAGGAGGCCACCGCCACGACTCGAATGCAATTGAATCATGAAATTCAAGAGCTTCGCCAAAAACAGGAAGCGGCACAGGAAAGGCTCAAACAACTACAGGATTGAGGCGAGGAAGCCTGGGAAGAAATTCAAACAGGAGTCGAGAATGCCTGGGATGACCTGATTCACGCCTATTATGCTGCCAGAGACAAAATGAGATAATCGTATGGTCATTCAACAATTCACCCGATCCCGCATGAAAAGAGGATAATAAGGAGACCACTCCATGAATGATGGATTGCGTTGTGGTCTGATTTCCGGTTCGTTTCTGATGGCAGGACTCCTCCTAGGCATGACCATGGGCTTACTGTCAGCTCCCCAGTCCGGTTTTCGAACGAGGCGAAAATTAAAAAGAATGGTGGATGACTTCGGCGACCAAGTTGGGGAATGGAGCGAACAAACCAAAGATACGATGGATGAAATGGTAAAGAAAGGAAAAAGTCTTATGGAGCAGTAAAAACAGTGGCAACTCGTCACCTTTCCTTCCCCTGCTTATTTTTATGGATGTAGTGAAAAAGATATCAATCCCTCGTTTAATTTTCATATTAATCGTGAGATCATTGGATCAATGAAGCGAGATACACTTTTAGAGAACGGAGAAAGTATGGCCACATCATGCACGATCAAACAAGCGGCGAAAACCGCTACGTGTTCTGAAATGGAACAGCGAAAGAACTATATCGCTTAATTGCTTAAGAATTGCGTAAAATGAGATAATTCATCCAAATTCAGAACATACCGGTGCCTCGAACCAAGACATTCTATCGAGGATGGCAATGGTCAAATTCATAATCTCTTCCATACATGGAAACGCAGATCCTGACTCACCCATATGACAGGAGGCCGGTCAAGAAGGATTCTCCAACCCTTAAGCCATTTTCTTTTTCTGATAATCCTGGATTTAGCTTTCGTTCCTGCAGAAGGGCTTGCCTGGCTAGAAAGCATGAAGGACGTGAGTGACTCATGGAATGCCTTTCAAGCCAGGATGAATGATCATGGGGTTCTTCTGGAAACCACCAATACGGTAGATGTCCTCTCCAATGTCTCTGGTGGCATAGATCGAAAAACCACGGTTGTGGGCGATCTCGACCTCCTCCTCACCGTCGATATGAAAAAAATCAGCCCTGCGCTGAACGGGGGAACGGTATTCGTGTATGGCCTAGGGTTGTATGGAGACGATCCCAGCAAACACGCGGGAGACGTCCAAGCGGTGAGCAACATTGCGGCACCGAATACCTGGAAGTTGTTTGAAGCCTGGTACCAACACAATGTTTTCAACCGCCTGTCCTTACTAGCGGGGCTCTATGATGTCACCTCCGAGTTTGATGTGATGGTGTCCGCCTCTGATCTGTTTCTCAATGGCTCCTTCGGGACCGGAGCAGAATTCGCGGCCAGCGGAGAAAACGGGCCTTCCACCTTTCCGACGACTTCTCTCGGAATCAGGGGACAAGCCATTCTGAACGAGAGCCTGATGATTCGAGTGGTGCTGGCTGATGGCGTGCCTGGTGATCCTGACGACCCTCACGGCACCCACGTCCAATTGCACAAGGACGAAGGCCTCTTCGGAGCCTGGGAATTTGCCTATTACCAATTTCGGAAAGGGGACGTTGGCCGTGGAAAACCTCGCCGTTTGACCTTTCGTCGGATTGGAAGGTCTGCCCCCCTTGAATATGAAGCGAAAGCGGCACTCGGAGTCTGGGGGTACACGACTTCCCTGGATCACCTCAATAAAGTCGACAGCTCCGGAGACCCGGTCGAAAGAAATGGAACTTACGGATTTTATGGATTAGCGGAATATGATGTGTACCATGAAGCCACTGATACCGATCAGGAACTGACGCTCTTTGGTCGGGCCGGAATGGCGGATCCCAAGGTCAACCGCTTGGCATGGTATTTTGGCGGCGGGCTCGTGTATACAGGATTATTTCCCGGACGCAATTTTGACCAAACCGGAATAGGACTCGCCGCTGCAGTGAATGGGAAGGATTATAAGCGATCTCAACGCAAGGCAGGGCAATCGGTTGAGAATGCGGAGATCACCCTGGAGCTCACGCATGCCATCTATGTGAACTCTAATCTATTTGTTCAGCCCGATGTGCAATATGTCATCAATCCCGACACGGTCAGGGGAAGGGATAATGCTCTCGTATTGGGTGTCCGCCTTGAATTCAATATGAATTGGTTTAATCCTTCCTGAAAATCTCAGAACAGAATTCAAAACTTATTCTCTACCAATTTTGCGATGGATGATCTGCCACAAGCGCGTTAAACTGAAAAACCAATTATGCTAAATGAAGATACTGACGAAAGAAATCAGTCCACAATTCAAGTTTTCTAGAATCATGAGGTCATCAGACGAATGAAGTGAGATAATCTTTTAGAGAAAGGAGAAAGTATGGCGACATCACGGACAGTCAAAAAAGCCGCTAAAACCGTCACAAAAAAGGCTAAGAAAGCAACCGGGCAGGCTAAAAAAACTCTCAACCAAACCGCCAAAAAAACGGGCAAAACGGCTCAGGCCACCAAAAAAAAGGCAACGAGCGCCAAAAAATCCGCCAAGCAAACCCTCAAAAAAACTGTCTCTCAAGCCAAGGAGGCTGCCAAGAAAAAAACCCGGAAAGTGAAATCGGCCGTGAAGAACCAAACGAAAGCGAGGAAGAAACAAACCAAAGTTTTAGCCAAAAAGGCTGGGAAAGCCGTGGGCACGGTATTAGGAAAAATTGAAACTGTCATCAAAACGGGAGCAAAAAAAGCCAAAACCACTTTTTCCTGAACAAGTGAAATCATTCCTGATTGTGTCTCTATTAAAGGTGGTGCAACACCTCAGAAGTCATAATCAGGGTTATACTATTCTTGGATTTTTCCAAGAGAAAGAGGCAAAACTCTTGAAACCAAATGCTTCCCTTCGAGCCAGAGGATGGTTGTCCTTCTTCCTCCTTGTCTTCAGCTCTCCGAGTTTTCTCGGAATTGCATACGTTGCCATGGCCGATCCCCGTACTCGGGTCTTCAACGATCATGACATTCAAGTTATTCTTGAAACCAAGTTATTAGGGGATCCCTTTGTCCCCGGGCATCTCATCGATGTTCGGGTAAACCAGGGGATTGTTCAATTGGCAGGATTCCTCCCGAACTTACGGGGAAAACGGCGTGCGGCTACCGTCGCGAAAACGATCAAAGGGGTTCAGAGTGTGGTCAACTTGATCAAAGTCAAACGTGGGCTACTCACCGATGAAGCACTTCATATGGATATCATGAAAGTCCTCCGTGAAGATCCCGTCACGAAAACCCATGACTTGACTGTGAGGGTGCAAGATGGGAAAGCGACCCTGGTTGGTGAGGTACCCTCGTGGACAGCCAAATTGCTTACGATAAAGATTGCCTCGGGCACGGCCGGTCTGTTGGAAATTGATGATCGTTTGACGGTCATCGAAGGGGTGGCCCGGACCGATAGGGAGTTGGCCGCGGAAATTCGTGCTCGATGGACCATGGATGTGTGGATTTATGATCCCCCGATTGGCCTTCAGGTGGAGGGGGGAAGGGTCAGGCTGAGTGGAACGGTTCGAAGTGTGGCAGAAAAAGATCGGGTCTATCACCAGGCTTGGATTCCTGGAGTAACTTCAGTGGACGATAGAGATCTCACGGTCACATGGCCGACTAAACAGGGCATCCCAGGGCCCCGTCCCCCACTTCAACCGTCGGATGACGCCATTGCCAAAGCCATTAACCTGGCGCTTCAATATGATCCCCGTGTGTCTTCTTTTACTCTCCAAGCAACGGTGGCCAAGGGGCACGTGGTGTTAAGGGGAACAGTCGATAATTTAAAGGCTAAAAAGGCAGCCGAGCGGGATGCCAGACAGACCGTGGGTGTGCAAGGAGTGCAAAATCTGCTCAAAGTCCGCCCTTCCTTGGAAATGAGTGATGACCAAATACGAAACCACATTCAAAATGCCATGTCACAAGGTTCAAACCTAGTTCAAGCAGATCTGACAATCACGGTAAACCAGGGACGGGTATGGCTTCACGGAAGAGTGGATTCGGTATACCAAAAAATCTTGACTGAGGACCTCATTTCCAAAGTTAGCGGGGTGGTAGATATTAAGAATCGTTTACAAGTTGACGCTCATTGGACCTGGCAGCCAGATTGGAAAATTGACAAAAACATCCAGCATGAACTGTGGTGGAGTCCCTATGTAGACAGTGACCACATCTCCGTCACGGTAAAGGAAGGAAGAGCAACTTTACGAGGAACAGTCAACAGCTGGGCAGAACTCAGAGTGGCGATTCAAAATGCCTTTGAAGGAGGAGCGAAAAGTGTGCGAAATTTATTAACGGTTGGGGGGCACCCCAGTGAAGGCTCAGAGCTGCTTCCTGATTTTATGTACGATCTTCCCTTTTTCTCATTGCCAGAGGACGAAAATTTTTCATAGAGACGATTGAAAGAATCCTACCTTTATCATTCTCCCTCGCAATTGATTTGATAAGGTTGGGTTTTCCTCCCCAAAAAGCCAATGGTAGTTCGACAACCCATCTTCAAATGGTTTCCTAACAGCCTTCTGGCAAAGAAGGTTCTAGCAGCTTTTCTCTGATAAATTCTTTTTCTTTTCCAATCTCAATCCGGAAATTGACATCGTCTTCTTCAACCTGTCCGTGAAACCGGGGGATGACCACCTAAAGATGCCTGGAGGCGGCTTCCCATATCTCAAAGCTTTATAGGCATCTGTTAAAGCAGGCGCTAAACCTTACTTTAAGGAGGCCTTTGCATGACCCAACAAAACCAGGATTTGCAACTTGTGGACGTGACCGAGTTATTGTCTCATTTATATTTGGGCCTGCCTTGTTATCTTGATTGGCTCCTTGAAAGTTCTCAGAAATCCGACGAGTCAGAATCCCGAATCAAGCCGCTTATTCAAGATGCTCGTGGAGGCTTAGAAAAGTGTCTTTCCGAGAATCCTGTTGTGCACCGAATTGCGGAAGAAGAATGTACCCTTCGAAAAAACTCGTGGTGCACTTAGGTGTTCAAGGAGAAAGGTACAACTATGGGAGAGCTAGGATTCCCCCGACTCATAATGTTCTTTTCTGAGCACATACGCGTCGATGACGAAGATGCTTCCCGAATGACGTTCTAAGAACGGCCTCAGTCCGGAAAGAATAGGCTCAACCTTCTCTTCAGGTACCACTGTTAACACCATTTGCAAGCTACTGGTGTCATTGAACAGGAGATGTCCTTCGTGAAATCCACTGTGCCCTTTTCCTGAGAGATTGCTGAAGATTGTGTACCCACTGGCTTTAATTCGGTCGAGCACTTCCGTCACGAAGTGGATGTGCTCACCATCAATGATGACTTTGATCTCTTTCATCGGGTGAAGCTTGATGGTACTCATGATGTTCTGTCCTCCTCAACCTGATGGATTACAGGGATGCTCGAAATTTTGTCCAGCAAGGTCCGATATTAAATGATAGCGTCCGACAGGGCCAACCCTTGTTGACGCGCGGAGCGTGCACCGGGTATGTGAGCACGGCAAAAGGGCGACCTGCCTGCGCGAAGCCGGAGCTTCGCTTCGGCGAAGGCAGGGAACGCCGCTGACAGCATTTTTCAACATTCCCATTACTGAATGAGATTCCAATCCTTCCGCGAATCATGCCAATAAAATTCCCTGGTGGCGGGATCGAGGGCCACCAGATGGATCCATTGATTGCCGATAAGGCGTTGAAGAATGTCATGCCGCGAGATGATCATGCTGATTCGTTCACGAGGGGCTTCCATAATCACAAACAATCGCATAGGTTCGTGATAGGGCCGTTCCCCATCAAAAACCGTCTGCATGGGCAAGCCAACACAGATATCACTTTGGGATCCAAACATGACCCCGACGCGGCTGACCACATTGTGATAGACCTTGCTTCCAGCACCATACACCACAGGATCCACCGTGGAAAAATAATGCTCCATGTTGATCCAATTGCCCACGATCATGGGCGCGGTCATGATGATTTCCAAATATTTTCCTGTCTCATCTTGCGAATGATCGTACGAGTGTAAAAACGTTCGTCCTTCAAGATTAATGCCTTGCGTGAGAAGACGTCTTCCCACGATAAATGCGGTGTGTCGAGATAGGCCCCATTCGGGTCGAACTTGAGACCAATCGATGCTGCGTTGTTTGGTCCGCTCAGCTGCCTTTTCTAACGTTTCGCAGCCTCCGTCGTCAGGTAATCGAGTGAGCCGCTCCTGACTATTGCGGCGAGTGGCTTCATCCAAATCGTGTTGAAGTCGTACTAAGTCTTTACGATGAGTGGCTGGGACGTCTTCCAGATCGAACAATTCCACCTCGTCAGTCGTGGTATCGTGTTGACCTGGCAGGAAATGGGTGTCAAGGGGAATATGAATTCCTTTTTGCGCCAGAATCTGCCGCACCTGAGGTTTATTGGCCATGGCCGCAAAGGTCCGAGCATTTGAGACACCGTGGTTTCCTCCACAAGCCCCACAATCCAAAGCCGATTCAAATGGATTGTTATCAGAGATACTGCCATGGGCACAGGCTAAAATGAGTCTGGAATGCGATTTGGTTAACCCTGTGGCCCGAAGCGCGGTTTCTACGAACAGCGCTTGCTCGGTGGTGGTGAACCCTGTCTGTGTGATGCGATGCATGCGATGGGTGACGGCCCGGTCATGTACACCATATTGACCTCGTAAATCTTGAATAAAATTCGTGTGATCAGATTCCGTCCACTGAAGTCCATTGAGTAATTCCTGGTCTTCTTTCGGATCAAAGGGTATTTGGCTGAGCGCTTGTTTGCGAAGTCGTTCGACTTGGTCATGTGAAACAGCCATCCCTGGTCGGCCGCATTGTTCGATGAGCCTGCGATAGATCGTCGCACGGTGCTCTGATGCCACCATTTCTTCTGCTTCTTGGTTGGTCAACTTATCGACGGTCAAGGTCGTTCCAAGGGGAATATCAAATCGTTCCTTGAACCAGGACGTGATCCGTTTAAACCATAAAGGGTTCAAGGTTTGGCCAAACAGCCTGAACCCGAAAAACCAGCCAATGGCCTCGACCATGACATAGGGAGTAATGACATTCTCTTTTAAGTCATGAAGAAGCGTATGGCCGGTTTTCGCTATCTGTTGCCGTTCCAGAAATTGTTTTGCCGCCTTGGCTTGATAGGCTCGAGGAATTTCTTTGATGACATGTTTGGGTTTGAGGAGCACCGGACATTGATCGGTTTCCAGCTCGCTCCCAAACCCTTGGTAGGAAAGGGGAACGCCAAAGAACCCGGCAAATCCAAAGGTTTCATTCCCACCCACTTCTTCGAAATGTCGCCGAAAACCTTCCGAGCGAACATCAATACAGAAAATACCTTGAGCCGAGGGACGTGATTCGGTGGGTGGTTCCTTTGATTCATCAATTTTCCCGAGTTTCTCAATATTCGAAGAAAAACCTGGGAGAAAATCTTTGATGAACGAAATTTCAAAGGCTTTCAGCCAAGTCGGACCATGGTGGGATTCTGGAAATTGTGCCACCCAATCCAATAACCCTGTCAACGTTTCTTTAGGACTATCGACTAGCTCTTTGACAGAAACATTAAGGTTTTTAGCGAGGTGCAAGGCCATTAAGGCCTTTTGGTGAATGTCTTGTTCTCGTCGAATCGACTGCCATATTTCTCTAATGCGGTGGGCACTCTGATCCAGTGCATCGATAGGCAAGGGGTGTTGGACAAAATGTGACAGGCCAAGATCCTCAACAACCTTTTCCGGTAACCCTGTGAGCTTCCATTCCTTGTACAGTCCATATCCAGTGGGATGGTTCTCGAGCAAGGATTGAATCGCAGGATAGGTTCCCGGAATACCAAGTTTTTCTTGGCAAGCTACTCCAACCAGTTCTTTTTCATAAAACAAGCGAACCGCGAGGTATTTGACCAGGTCGATGCGATTGGCATTCTGCCAGTGATAACCTGATTGTTCTGATCGCCATTTGATGAACCCAGCCCATCCCGCCAACTGGGCAAAATGCAAGGTAAAATAATCAATCCACAATTCACGAGGAATGGCCATGGCCTCGAGGCTTTCGAGGATGGTGTCTTCTGGTCGGTCTGGGAGGTGTCGAACTTTTGATTGCCATTGTGGAATGCCTAACCCCGAGCCAGACCGATCTATTTGGGCTACGGCTTTCCACCCACCATAAAAGGTTTGTTCTCGAAACGGCATTGGCCAGGCAGCATGCCCTTCATCCAAAAACCCACCAAGCCACTTGATGAGCTCATAATTCATCAGGTCTTGAACTGTGGTGCTCAGGTTTCGGTCGCACCAGGCAGACAGGATGTAGTCCGACGCCAGTTCCTTTTTCTCTGTCGCGGCATGATCATTGAAGAAAAACGTCGGTGGTTTTGATTCTGACAAACCTTGGAGTCTCTCAATGAGCGCCTCCACATCGTTGTCGTCTTGGTATTCTTGCAACAGGGCTGAAGCGACATCTGGTGCGGTATACCCGGTTCCATTGATGAGAATCGCGCGTAAGGCTTCCAGATGAGATAGCTTTCGATCGCCGATGGTAATAAGTTGATCGTCACTCTGATGTGTTAACACTTCATCAATGGCATCGAGGGTAATGCGCCCTTCTTGGTGATAACGCCGATATTCTGTATTGGGGAGATACCCTCGACCACCAAGAAACCGTGTCGCTTCGTCAATGGCCTCACCAAAGGGGAGATGTTCTAATCCATGGAGGGGATTATGGTGAATGAAGGTTTGCATGGGCCAATAGTGAGAAACTGGCTCACTGGCCAGTGTGACCAGCGAGATTATTTCCATTCGCTGTCCGTCTCTTGATTGCCGGATTTCTTTCACTTCAGCCACAATCAATACCCTCTATAAAAACAGTCCCGTAAAACTGGCGGCAGCGATGAGCAAGGTCAGAGCGCTTATTTCCCCTGCGGTCAAATCCGTGTAGGGAATATCTTGTCTGGCCCTGCCAAAAGCCGTCTGATGCATGAGATGTGAAAAATACCAACTCCCAAAAATCCATACGAAGAAGATGATGAAGCACATAATGACTAGGCAGACATCCTGATTGTCGACCGTTGGCAGGGCAGGCAACCCTGACAATACCGGAAAAAGAGGAAGCATGACCGCAATGCTGAACAGAATTATCAACAACACCCCAAGTCGTGGCATGACCAAGGCCAAGCCTGGCAGAGTTCCGATGGCATGAGATCCAAACCTCCCTTGAATGCAATGATACGTGAGAAGGAGGCCGGTCATGACCAAGGCAATGGTTACTCCAAAAGGTATAAGCCATGGTGAAAAGGTCGAGAATACCGTCGTGAGCCCCCACAACATGGATGCTTGCGCGATAGTGGCATAAGCGAGCAATGACCGAATGTGGCTTTGCCCCAGGCACTTGAATGAAACATACAAGGCACTCCCCAAAGCCAACCAGGAAATTGCCTCTGGCATTCCTTCTATCAGGGAAGTTGGAAGCTGCATGAGTTCAGCCAGTCCGAGAGAAAGGAATACGGTCGTCCATAGACTTGACGTGGCTCCATGAGAAAAACTAACGAGTGAGGCGAACGGAAGGTGGAAGGGAAAGAGTGGCACGAGGGTCACCGCGAGAACCAATCCGGCATACATGGTCATGGAGTTATCCGAAAAGGAAGAACCCAGCACGAGGAAAATGGCGAGCGCGATTTGCGCAAGGCTAATGGCTTTTTTCGTGGCCCCACAATGAGACTGAAAGAGAGAAAAGGCTGCAAACCCGAGAACCCCAACGAGAACATATCGATTAATGGGCGAGGGTGTCAGTAATGTCCCGATCCCGAGACCGGACACCACAAGAATTTCTACAAGTGTCGTGGATGAACGTTTTAAACGGGCTTCCCCGAGGATTGCGGAAACAGCTGATAGAACGATCGCAACCGCAAGTATGGGAGTGGCCTCTAACGTCATGGTGGTTTTAATCAATCTTGATTCTTTGCTTAATTCCGGTTTCCGATTTTTTGAGCCCATTGAAAAAGTGTGTTCCCCAATCTCATGTAAATGAGGTCCACATACAGCCGATTAATCAGAAACACGTACAATTTCTGTTGAATGGCTTGAGCTTTCTCTGCATTCCAAACCTTTTGCCCTTGGGCGTTGGTATAGGCAGAAATCCACCCTAAAGTAATTAGGACCGTCGATGTCAAAATGAGCGCATCAAAGACGATAGGGTTCAGCGCCGCTGCCACGAAAAAGGCATCTGCCGCACCTGGTTCCGGATAGAGGAAATGGGTAAAGGCTTCCCCTGCCCACAAATAAGTAAATCCAATCAAAAATAATGCGGCAATCATCGTACTCGCCACTTTCCAGGAGGCCACCGCATGCATGCGATACAAACTAAATATCGCTTGCGAGGCAGTCACCCAACTAAAGAAGAGAAAGATCACGGCTCCATGAGCATCCTCAAGCGGGACCTCCAACAGATCATGCGCCACCATCAAAATAATCAATGGCATAATCAATGTCACAATCATCCCCGTGAACCAGGTAGCTTGGGCAGGCAGTTTCGTCGGGGTATGGCCGGAGGATTCGGGAAACTTGGGTTCATGACGAGCGGCGTGAATGACATTTCCTGCGCTGAGAAAGAGCGAAGCTTTGAACAGGCCATGCGCGATCAGATGAAAAATGGCCAACGCAAAAGCGCCGAGCCCACATTCCATGATCATATATCCCATTTGGCCCATCGTGGAGTATCCGAGCATTTTCTTGATGTCATTTTGGACAAGCATCATTGAAGCTCCTAACACTACAGTCAGGAGGCCAATCACAAACACAATATGCAGGGTGTTGGGAGAAAGAGCATACAGTGGGGCCAACCGATTAAGGAGAAAGCCTCCTGCATTGATGATCCCTGCGTGCATCAGAGCTGAAACCGGTGTCGGAGAATCCATGGTATCGGGCAACCATACATGTAACGGAACTTGGTTGGACTTGGCGATAGCTCCGACAAAGATCAGTAACGTGATGATCGAGACGGCATTCACTTCTAAGAGACTTCCTGGCAGCAGCGAAATGATGTGAGTGTGTTGTGCCGCTCGCTCAAAGAGTTCATTAAACTCAATGGTGCCAAAATACTTGTACGTTAGAAAGATTCCACACAGAAAGGCGACATCTCCGATGCGATGTACAATCAAGGTTTTAAACGCGTTCTGGTAGGCGGGCACATGCTCATAATTAAATGCGAGAATCAGATACAGGCTCCAACTTAAGAGCTGCCAAAACACAAACAGCATGATGAGGTTCGGGCTGGAAACCAGGGCAAGGATGACGAAGGTCATGAAGCCTAGTAATGAGAAGAAACGAGCATAGCCTGGATCACCTTCCAGGTATCGAACGGAGTACACATGAATGACGATGCTGACGCTCGTAATCAGCAGCATCATAACGGCGCTGAGGCGGTCGACGAGTAGACCGAACCTAAAAAAGGGCGAATCGCCTTCCCCGATCGACCAAAGAGTGATCTGAGTCGGACTTCCCATACTGACATTGATCAGGGTCACGATAGAGAGGAGACACGCGCCTACCGTGGCCACAATTCCGATGGTCGAGACAGAAGAGCCGATCCGTTTACCGAAGGCTCCAATAACTAAGGCACCTACAAGTGGAAGGAGTGGGATAAGAAGAGCGATGGACATAATTAATAAGCGATAGCCACTAAGATGTGTTCACAAAAAGGGTATCACTCATTCGTCGATAAGCATATACCAGACCGCGTTCAGGAGTAATGTCTTAATGGTAATTTATCAACCACACGATGAGAGTTTGGCAAGAAATTTTTAGCCCTAGGCATGGGCCTTTAGGGTACCATGTTTAGTGCCATTTGGGCATGAAGCCTGGTGAGCAGAAAAGCATGGACATTAAAAACGAGTGGATAAGCCAAAATTTTTTAAGGAAATGTATCGGCTTAAGAGCTTACAAGTCAGTTCAACTCTGTTGCTGCTCCCGAACTATTGGTCCTCTCCGGTTTGTCATATGACTGAATGAGCCGCCAATCTTCTTCTGAATGGTAGAAAAAAAACTCCATGGTGACCGGGTCTAAGGCCACCCGGTTAATCCATTGATTGCCAATCCTGGCAAGGTCGGATGCTGTAAAAAAAGGGTTGAGATTCGTTTTAACGGCGCTTCGATAATCACAAACAAACGCCTGGGTTCGTGATTAGGGCTTTTCCCCATTGAATAGTGTGACGTGCCCCCTATCCGTTGATCCATATTGACACAGGTGATGAAATGCCCGAACTCCTTGAATACCGGGATCGGCTTTGCCGGGAGTGGCAATTTACGCCTCGTTGGAGGACGAAACACACTGGCGTTAGCCCAGGGCATGAATCCAAGCATGGGTCGCGTGACCTGTTGCACGACACTCAAGGTTGAGGGGGTAAATCAAGTCATTGCCGAACAGGGGTATAACGCGATAATTTTAGGCATTCGCTCAAGATGAAGGGCGGGGCATGGAAATGTTACGAAAAATTGGTCACATGTAAGGGTTCGATTAAGACTAGACCTTTGATGGCCTTATTGCCCATAATCTTTAGATCACTTTTTTTGATGAAGAGGAGTTTTAATATGACTCGGAATTTTCAACATTTTTGCCATGTCCTCGCTCTGATGGCCTTATTGGCTGGAGCCCCTAAAGGTTTCATCTCCCTGGCCTTTGCTGATGATCCCGGAACATCTCCCAACAAATTGGGTAACCTGGTTGTAAAATATGCCGAGAACATGGCAGCGGGAGAGGTGGAAAAGTGGGCGGCCTTGGACCTTGGATGTTTGGCCTCCAAAGCCTCAGCCCAAAGTTGTTGGGATGCAACCAAGGCGGCTCAACTGCAGTTGGTCCATGATGAAACAGAGCCTGGAATTTTTGGGGCATTGGGCAGAGGAACGGGATTTGGGCTCATCCATGCCTCTCATCAGCACGCGGATTTTTGGGAAGATTATCCTCCTGCAATAGCCGCCGCTCCGTATATTGTCCGGGAAAGTCCCTCGGCACCTGCCCCTATCTTTAAGGTACAGAAGGTGTATCACCCACTTCCGGCCGGTCTGATCATTGATAGGGAGAAAGAACCAGCGGAGGTTCAAAAAGTCAGAGTAGATCTGTTGGTGACCTACCCTGACCCTCTCACCGCCCCGCTGGCCTTACTTCCAGACGAGCCATGGTGGGCCAGCCCAGTGGTTCGCCGATATGGTCCGGTGAAAACTCTCATCGCTCGATTTAGCGTTGCTCGGGGACTCAAACGCTTGGGGTACCCTGTCGACCAAGCTATCGTGAATGAAGCCCTCCCCAATGCTCCCCGCATTGCCGAACCCTCAACGCCAGGGATCGTGCCTTCTTCCCCCCAGTGGTGGGACCGAAGCCAAAACCAGGCACGATTTGAAGAAGGCCTTCAAGAAGCCCGCCAAGCCACCTCAATTCAGGAGCGAATCAGAAAATATCAAAGACTCCTCCTGCTTGCCCCCAAGGAGCCCAGAGTCAATGCCGTATATGGCATGGATTTGTATTTGGCTTTTATGCAAGAGGGCCTGAAGAAAGGAAACATCACATCCCGAGATGAATCCCTCAGTCAAAAGCTTGGAGAACTCTATTGGAACATTCAGGCCCAAACCTGGCGGCAAGAGTTCACCGAGGTGGCGGTCGGGCATTCCTTTGCCGCGGAGGCTTTTTATCAAGCGATGCCAGCTTTGGAGACGGCCATTCAGGGTGGGCAGGGAAATGCGGAAATGCAACGCATATTAGGGGCTATCCATCGGTGGAACAATGATTCCGCCTCAGCGTTGGCCATCCACGAGGACCTGTTACAACACCTTGGTCCTCAAGACGATCAACGACGAGCTCAACTCCTCTCAGAAATTGCCTGGGATCGAATACAATGGTTGTCTTGGAACCGCCGATATAGTCATCCTTGGATGTCCCAGTCTCGAGAAGAAGCCGAACAGGCTCTGACATTGGCAAAAGCCCCAATCGACAAACTCCCGGCCATAGAGGCGTTGGTGATTTTGGATGCCCTATCAGTGCCTCGGGATCAATCCCGACTTCAACAACACGTCACTGCAGCTCGAACCTGGCACGATCAACTTTCTGATGTTACAGGCATGTGGGACCATCTGGTGGGAAATGACTTGGTCAAAGCATTGATAGAGGAAGGGAGCCAGATCACCATGCCCGCTCCACCTCGATCTCCCGAAGTCATGCCCCAGGAGGTCCATGCGCGCGTTCAGGATCGCAACTTTTTTAAAACCTGGAATTTCGACCAAGAGACGAAAGGTGAACTGCCCTTGGGATTTGTGGCCGGGAGCAACCGTGAAAACGCCCTGGGGAGCTGGAAAATTGAGGCAGCCCCGGATGCCCCTTCCCCTACCCAAATCCTTACTCAAAGTTCACCCTGTTCGAATGAATCGTGTTTTCATGTCCTGCTTAGAGAACAAAGTACCCACGAATTGCCTGATGTGGTCGTCTACTTGCGGCAAGTCTCAACAGGAGAGCAGGGGGAAGCAGGCATTGTGATTGCCGCCAAAGATTCTCGTAATTTCAACGCGGTCATGGTGAATCCCAAGACCAAACGATTGAGTATCTACGGGGTTCAGGATGGAATCCCCAAGCTGCTTGGTGAGGGCACGTTTAAATCGAAGCCGGGCCCATGGCACGTCCTTCGGGTCGTGGTCGTTAATACAGCCCATGTCGATCACCCACGATTGGAAACCTATGTGGACGGGTTTGCGACCTTCATCATGGCCTCCGAACCCATTCAAAAGCAAGGACATGTCGGGCTCGTGACCAAAAGTGACATGGTGGCGCAGTTCGACCGATTTCGTGTGATGGAAATGATTACCAATAGACCGATGTCAAAACCCGCAGCCTACTGACAACAGGCAGGAGTTCAAAAACCGTCACTCGAGAAACAGCCCCCGGGGGGAAAGTGTCAACCGTAATGTCGACGGCAGGCCTCGAACATGTCTGATAACCTCAGGTCATCAACACCACTCGTCGGGGTGATCATGGGCAGTCGCAGCGATTGGGAAACGATGTCTCCTGCGAGTGATATCTTAACCCAACTTGACATCCCTCATGAGTGCCGCATCGTTTCCGCCCATCGCACTCCGGATTGGACGGCTGAATACGCCAGAACTGCCGAGGAACGGGGTCTGCGCGTCATTATTGCGGGAGCCGGTGGCGCTGCTCATTTACCTGGTATGACCGCTGCACATACCCTTCTCCCTGTCCTTGGGGTTCCCGTGCAATCCCGCGCGCTTCAGGGGTTTGACTCCTTACTCTCCATCGTTCAGATGCCGAAGGGTATACCAGTGGCAACCCATGCTATTGGGAAAGATGGAGCCATAAATGCCGCACTTCAAGCAGCTGCGATTCTAGGGATTACCGACCCCGATCTCCGAAAACGATTGAAAGCCTATCAAGAACAAACAGGCAGCCCCTCTTTCGAGGAACTCCCATGAACATGGTTTCTCCAGGGCAGAAGATCGGAATCATGGGAGGAGGCCAACTCGGGCGGATGATGGCTATGGAAGCCCACCGCATGGGTTATCGAGTGGGCGTGTTGGACCCACAGGAAAACTGTCCAGCCGCTCAAGCAGCCGATTTTCACCTACAATCGGATTTCTGGAGCAAGGAGAATATTCTGGACTTTGCCCAACGGGTCGATGTGGTCACGATTGAAACAGAACTCATCCCCTCAGACCTCCTTGGAGAAATCGAGACTGTCCGAATGACGTACCCCACGAGTGAACATCTCGCCGTCTTTCAGGACCGCCTGAAGCAAAGACAACTTCTACGGAGTCACGGCTTTCCCCAAACCCCTTTTGGGGGTATCAGCACTCGTTCCGAATTACAGGCGGTTGGGGAGCAAGTGGGTTTTCCAGGGATATTGAAAACGTGCCGTTCAGGATATGATGGGAAAGGACAAATTCGGGTTGAGAGTAAGGATGCTCTCCATGAAGCCTGGCAGACCCTCAGGGAAGTCCCCTCAGTACTGGAAGCCCTTGTTTCTTTCACAAAAGAATTTTCCGTTATTGCCGCTCGTAGTCGTATGGGGGGCATTCGCGTGTTTCCGGTGGCCGAAAATATTCATCGAAACAATATCCTTCATGCCACCAAAGTTCCGGCTGATGTCCCGATACACATCCAGGAACAGGCGAGAGACTTCGCTTCTACCCTCATGGAATCCCTCGACTATTGTGGAGTCATGGCCATTGAATTTTTTCTCTTGGCTAACGAGACCCTCCTGGTTAATGAAGTGGCTCCACGGCCACACAATACTGCCCATTTTACGTTTGGAGGATGCGTCACCTCACAGTTTGAGCAGCATGTGCGGGCCATTTGTGGATTACCGTTGGGCGCCCCTTCACTGCTCACACCGACGGTGATGATCAATTTACTCGGAAACCTCTGGGAAAATGGCTCTCCACCCTGGGATCGTCTCCTGTCTCATCCAAACGTTCAACTCCATCTCTATGGTAAAGCCACGCCCAGACCAAACCGGAAGATGGGGCACTTTTTGTTTTTCCCCGGAGAAGCTAAGGACCCCTTCGCAGAGGCAGAACGTTTGCTCCAGGAGATCCTCCCCCAAAAAATCTCCGGTGTCCTGCTCCACACCATAAAGTGGACTTCGAACAAAGCCAAAGATAGAGGGATTGTTCAAAAAAGTATCAGTGGAGGAGAGAGCCTCGAATAGCGTGGAACCTTAACGTACGATTATTCAAAGAACCAGCAATCAAAGGGCAAAAGTTTTGGATATGTGTTCAGCAATTGTGGTGCACCCAAAGGTGGGATTGCGCCGATTCATCTCCAGTACCAGTTCCATCACTTCCCGGGAAGGGCCCTTCGGGCCGCCGGACTTCCTCCGGCATGGTGAGGAATACAACAAGCGATATTTCCTTTTCACCAGGACTTGGTGAAATGTCAAAAGGGTGGACGGTCGAATCTGAAAGACCACCCGCTTGAGGCTGCGAGGGTCCAGAAAGGTGGCCCACAGGAGGAGGAAGAAACGATCGAATGCTGACAGATTCGGGGCGCGTTTTCGGGACCGGGCAAGGACAAACAGCTGTTGCTTTAACAGCAAATCTCGGCCACCCCAGCCTTCATGCCCTTATGTCTAAGGAGTGTGTTCGTGAGAGAGACCAGACAGGTGAAAACCATGAATAGATGTTTCATGGCTGGTGAGATGACAGAGAGTTACCAGGAAGATCAAGGGGGATGAAAGAGCCCACTTGAAGCAGAAATTAGCCATTCACCAGGGACAGCTTCCAAAACTTGCCAAGAAGGTTAAAACGCAACGATTACTCTAACCCCCAACTCAGCAGACCCAATGGTTGAAAGCTTTTTTCTCCTCCCCCACAAGTGCGACACTCCCCAAATTATTGTCCCCTTTCGGCATGGTTTTAATGGTTACCTCATGATTGTGGATATTATGGGATTTGTTCTCAGATTGGGTCGGCCATTGTCTTATTCAAGCTTTTTCATTCTATTCCGATACACCTTCTAATTAAATAATTCACAACACCTTCCGGATTAGAGGAACCTCCTACAAGCCACCTGGAGACCTCTCATTACTAGTCAGCGTCCAAACCAATTGACGTCCTGGCCTGTCTAGGAAGGGATAACGGATTAAGGATCCTCTTAGGCCGGAAGTTCCTTCGTTCGAAAGGAACTGACGCGTCGAGAGGATTTTTTTTAAGGGAAACCGGGTTTTTTATTTTGCTTCTCGGCATCTTCATTTTTCGTAGTCTGGAGTCATGAGCCCTCTACAGGGAAAGAGCTACAACAGTATAAACCATATAAAAATATCCACCATATTCATCTATCACAAAAGGAAAAAAGCGATGGAAAAGAAAGCCCCCTATGCTCAAACGACTTTGGAGTGCCCCGTCCTGAAAAGGCCGTGTGATGTCAACCTTGAGATAAACATCTTCCGAGGTGCAGACCATGGTGGGGTCGAAGCGACCTCATGCTCTGAGTTCCTGCATGAGCAGAGTGCACCCACATGCGGCAAAGAATGCATCCATTCTCCCGAAGCTCATCAGGCCCATGGGCAAGCAGTTCGACAACATCTGGAAGCACTCAGCAAAATCGGTCCGGATGTTATTGGATAAATCAGAAAAACCAGGAGGAACAGTCATGAAAGGGCTAACATTACCAAGTTGTGTCTTCGCGACGATCCTGACATTCTTTTGCAGTGTCTCGTATATTCCCTTCGCGCTGGCCTCAACCTCGAACCTCCAAAACATCGATCTGGAGATTACGGTTCGGGTCAATCAAAAAGGGTTTTTGGATCACCGGGGAAAATTATTTACCAACAAAAACCAATTGAACTTACCGAAAAACTCCGTGGTTCGCATGATCTTTGTCTTTGACGAAAATATGACGAGCCTGGCTTATGGAGATACCCATCAGGTAGCCATTACCGCGAAAAAGGCATGGACCAAGGAATCGGAAAAAATTTGGATGTTCAGCCAACAAACCAGCATCGTCTTTCAAACGGGTCCAGAAGGAGACCAATATCGGGCTTATTGCATTATCGATTGTATTGGGATGGAACATTTAAACAACCTTGTCATCAACGTGGTGTGACCAACTAGAACTTAAGGAAGAGAGGAACTGCAGCCCTGTGGTGCAGTTCTTGTCTTCCTCAACCCCCTGGTAGATGCGTACCCCCATGGATAGAGTAAGCCACACTTCGCCTCAACAGTTCCAGGATGGATCCAGTCCGCATGTCCTCACACACGAACTCGGTCCGTCTTATCCTCTTGAATCTCTTCAGACAGGTGCCTGTACTCAAAATCCAGGCCTTCCGGCAGCTACCAATGGAAACACACGTCCGCCCACCCTTTTTATCATCTTTGGGGCCCAAGGCGATCTCACCAAAAGAAAATTAATCCCTGCACTGTATAACTTGGCCGTTAGCCAGCATCTTCCCCAAGAGTTTGCCATCTTGGGAGTTGATGCCATTCCGATGAATACAGAGGATTTTCGGGCAAAAATCAATCGGGACATCCAAGAATTGACGACTCGCCCCATCGAATCCAGGGTTAAAGATTGGCTCCTTGACCGCTTATATTATCTTTCGGGTGACTTTCTTGATCGCCAAACGTATTCCCGCCTCACGGAATCGCTCAAGAACATAAACAGCACCCATGGCACAGCCGGGAATTATGTGTTTTACATGGCGACCGCCCCAAAGTTTTTCGCCGAAATCGTTCAGCATTTGGGCGCTCAAGGATTGGTGGAGAACCAAGAGTTGAGTGCTCGACGGATCATCATTGAAAAACCCTTTGGGCATGACTTGCCTTCCGCCCGAGCACTCAATCAGGCTTTGGGAACGGTATTGGATGAACGGCAAATTTATCGCATCGACCATTACCTGGGGAAGGAAACCGTTCAAAACATTTTGGTCTTCCGATTTGCCAATGGAATCTTCGAGCCTATTTGGAACCGCCAATACATCGATCATGTGCAAATCACCGTCGCTGAAACCCTGGGGGTCGAACATCGGGGGCTCTACTATGACCAAGCAGGAGCCCTGCGTGACATGGTGCCCAATCATCTCTTGCAAATTTTGGCGTTCGTGGCCATGGAACCGCCCAACACCTTCGACCCTGAATCCGTCAGAGATGAGAAGGTCAAAGTCCTTCGAGCCATTCAGCCGATGAACCCAAGGGAAGTCTTGGAATCGACCGTGGCCGGACAGTACGAGTCCGGAATCATCGCAGGGCATCCCGTTCCTTCATACCGCACGGAAGCCCATGTGGCCCCTCAGTCTCTCACCGAAACATACGTGGCCATGAACTTATCCATTGATAGTTGGCGGTGGGAGGATGTGCCATTTTATCTGCGGACCGGGAAACGTTTACCGGCTCGCATGACCGAGGTCGTGATTCAATTTAAAGCCGCCCCCCTCATGTTATTTCGAAAAACTCCGGTTGACCACCTCACCCCCAACGTCCTCGTCATTCGCATTCAGCCTGACGAAGGCATTTCTCTCAGCTTTGGTGCCAAAATTCCAGGTCCGAAAGTTCAGGTGGGAACGGTGGATATGGATTTCCAATATGCCGAGTATTTCGGGGATCGCCCGAGCACTGGCTATGAAACACTCTTGCATGATGTCATGGCGGGAGATGCCACATTGTTTCAACGAAGCGACAACGTCGAGTTGGGATGGAATATTGTCGACCCCATCGTGAAGGTCTGGGAAAGCCTCGGCACACATGCCATCCGGCCTTATCCAGCAGGGACTTGGGGACCACCCGAGGCTGATGCGTTGTTGGCCAAACATGGGCGTCTCTGGCGAAACTCTTCTTCGTGACACTCAACTCAGTGGTTGCTGGAATCAACCAGACCTCCCAGGATCCTGATTCTTACCAATTTCAAGACATCCTCTTTTCACCATGTGCTTTTGGGAAACCTCTACGATCCTGCCTGCCAAGGATTCCTCAGCTCCCCTTGGAACTCGAAGGGTAAAGGAGAGGTGATCCGATGTTAAAAATCTCTGGAGTTATTCTCTAGCGGACTCCACACTCGCCAATTTCGTCTCCTAAACCCAATGATGACCAGGACAACTTGATCGAGAGAATCGCAAAACCGTATAGTCCGGAGAGGAATCGTTAGGGTATCTCAGGGTACCTTATTTGACGAAAAGTATTGGAATGGTGAATTTCCGAGAGTCTATACATGATCTTTATTTCGGAACGGACACAAAGTCGGTTTACTTCCGATTTGGGCTTATTGCCTTCGATATCATCACAATAAGTTTTTTTATCGTGACATCCATGGTGGAGTTATCCACTTGGATTATTACCATCGATTTTTTTATCGCGCTGGTTCTCAGCGTGGATTTTCTCGCCCGACTTTTCCTGGCGGATCGCCGTCTTTCTTTTTTTCTTCAACCGATCTCCATTATAGATCTGGTGGTAATCCTGGCGCTTCTTGCTGCAGCCTTTATTGAGAATCTCGCTTTTTTACGGGTGTTTCGTTCTCTCAGGTTATTACGTTCCTACCATCTCCTCCGAGACCTCCGAAGTCAGTATCGATTTTTCGCTCGACATGAAGTTGTCATTCACAGCGTCATCAATCTGTTTGTGTTTATTTTTGTCGTGACGGCCCTGGTGTACGTGTTTCAACATGAAGTCAATCCACAGATTGATAGTTATACGGATGCTCTGTACTTTACCGTCACCACATTAACGACCACGGGGTTTGGAGATATTACCCTGAGGGGGGAGATCGGACGATTATTAGCAGTGGTAATCATGGTATTGGGTGTCGCGCTGTTTCTTCATCTCTTACAAGCCGTGTTCCGACCAGCCAAAGTAGAGCATGGTTGCCCAGACTGTGGGCTGAAACGCCATGATCCCGATGCGGTACATTGCAAACACTGTGGAAGAACACTCCATATTGAAACGGAAGGTTTGTAGGCTTCCGTACCTTTCCTTACCCAGACCTGCCGATTTCCTCCCGGTGGACCTATCATCCAAAAATAATACCCAAACGCTGGGGTTAACCCGGCAGACGTATTGTACAAACCAGTTGGTTGGGGAATAACAGAACTATCTTGGAATGGGGCATGATAAATTTGGGTAAACAATCAAGGAACTAATAGAATCATTGATAATTTATGGAATTGCCCCAATCTCGCCAAAGACCCGATTTAAAAGAAAAAAAGGGAAGCCAGACAGAAATTAAGCCCTGACAATTTTTTAGTGATATCGACTCTTCAATAGCGTGGCACAGATTCCTTCCCTGCAGGACCCACCATATTGCTCAAGCACTGACACCATCCCGCTCCAGAATCCGATTCGGGAAAAATTTGGTGTGAGATAGGTTTCAGGAGATCTAACGGACCCGTTTTCTTGTTGTTCATCAGCAGAATTGGAGATTTTTGACTAGACGGGCACAAAAACTCATCGATTCATTTCGCATTCCATACTTTTCCAAGCAATATGGTCATGCCTGAAAACACGGTCCACTCCTGTGAAGCCCCGTTAAGCCCAAAAGCCGCGCCTAGGTCCCCCGCAAGCCTGGGAGAGAAAAAGTAACTGGTCGAAGTCAGAACTTGTGTGAAGGGTTTTACATGCTTTCTCATCGTACCAGCCAGTTCACCGGCCACCGACCATTCGTCCGTTAGGCCGTAGGCCGTGCTGGCAGCCCAAAACAATTGATCCTTTCCTCCTTCCGATACAGTCACCCGGGAAGTTCCCCCAAAACGGGTGTAGCCCAAATTGAGATCGACGCCTAGCGGTCCGATGACCCCACTGTAAATACCGGTGACCAGATAATCCGTCCGGCCACTCCCAACTGTTTCAGGGGCAGTGGGAAGCTTGGCTCCAACTTCCAAACCTAGGGCTGAAGAACGTGGCAACGACAGGGGAACAGTGAATTTGAGTAAGGGGGTCAAATCTCCGAAGCCCGCGAGGGTAGGAGCGTGCTCAGAATCATTAATAACGACAGCTTCCCCACCAATCAAAATTCCAATACGATCCGAAAAAGCCAGTTTGAAGAGATAGGGAACACTGTGTCGATAATCATCAGCCGCTTTACCTTTCAGACTTTGCCAACCCATTTCCAATTCCACATAGCCTGGAACAGGTAGTTGGGCGGGATTAGAGAGGGTAGGTCGATACGGGGTCGCGCGGGGCTCCTGGCCCAAAGCCAAGCTTGGAAGCATTGCCCCTCCCATAAAGACAAGGGAAAAGATCAAGAATACGGCGAGAAGACTTGTGGTGGGGTGACCCACCCCTATTCCTTTACGAACATTTAGCATTGAAGATACCCGGAGTATTTCAAGAACCGTGATTTTGATTCCCAATTGTAATAAATCCGAAAACTATTGTCTTTTGTTTAACTTGCATACTGTAGCGATCGAAGCTGGCATCTGCCACACTATCTCATCTGTCTTTAATTCAAAATAATTTGAAGAGATTTTAGTTATGGAGCACTTCCTCGATTCACTTGCGAAACACAAGGTAGGATCAACAATCGGCCCCGAAGGTAGCGGCTGTTACAGATACAAGAAGGACATCGATTGATCAACTCCCTAAGGTCTCAACCTGGATAGATGGCCTCCATCTCGACGAAAAAATGATGTAGTGATTAGATATGCAAAGAAAGGATTTAGATGGCTCCGCCCTATTGCCGTCTCTCATTAGGGCCTCCAAAACGGCGCTCTCAGGCGCGATAAAGAAGTCGCGTTCCTCTTGAATTTCCTTAAAGGCTGAAAAGAATTTTAAAATGGGTAAATACTTGTTTATAATTCGAGAGGGGTTATCTTGGTGACAAGAAAGGGCGGGGTATTCCGAATGACTGAGGTATATCCTCCCACACAAACATGGTAGGAGGAAAGAAAATTGTCTAATTCTAATCACTATTCCAAAGAAAGAGGTGAATCATGAAAAGAGGAATGATTGCCTTAACCGGTATCATATTGGCTAGTCTCTCTCTTGGTTGTGCGCAGACCACAACACAGGCGCAGCCCCCCCACCCCTCCTCCAAGGCTGCCAAGCAGCGATCTGCAGAACAGCATCGAGAGGCTGCTGACCTGTTGCATGAAAAGGCTGTACGGCTGGAAGACCAGGTGGCTCACTTGGAGCAACGGGTAGAACGGATCAACAAGAAGCCGCATCTGGATCCGAAAGGACTCAAGCGACAAAGCTGGAAGAGACGCATGGAAGCCTACCGTGCAGAAATTTCGGAGCTTTATGAACGAATCGCTTGGCATCATGGAGAGGCCGACCCATCGAGCAAGGTGCAGCCTGCCGGTCTTTCCCCTAAGGCTGCCAGGGCGTGGTCCGCAGAAGAGCATCGAGAGGCTGCTGACCTGCTTGATGAAGAGGCCGTACGGCTGGAAGCCAAAGTAGTTCACTTGGAGCAACGGATTGAACGGATCAACAAGAAACCGTACATGGATCCAAAAGAAATCAAGCGACAAGAGTGGAGAGCGCTTATCAAAGCAAACCGTGGGGAACTTTCTGAGCTTCGTGAACAAATCATCTGGCATCAAGGGGAGGCTGAACGGCTTTCCACGATGCCGCCATCTCAATAGAGTGAACAATTGGGAGAAGGCAAAAGATCCTAAGGGAGCACCCCTCCCATAGAAAGGTTGTTTGATTCAAGCCAGGAGAGAGCAGATTCTGTGAGGGGCCTTACCAGCGGATATGTCTCCACTCCCAAGAATCTCCCTTCTTTCATCCAAATGATTCAGGTGCTGGGTTGAGGGCAAAACAAACTTGATCATCTCCTGTCTGATACGATCTTCAAAAATGACACAGATGGATCAGACCAGTTGGTCACTTTCGATGTACTGAGATCCAACGTGAATGTCTTAGAAGCATGAACCCGGGCCAAACTTTGCCCCTAACCCATCCTAGTAAGAGGAGCTAAGAGGGGGGTCTTTTTTTCTTAACAGTGAGAAAGCCAAACCTCGTCAGATTACGACCGAGTAACAGGGAGAATTTGTCCATGTCGACCAGGAGCCCTTTTCCCTTCACGGGGGAATGGGCTCCTGTTGTTTTCTGCCTAAAATCTTTCGTAAAACCTGCTTCAATTCTGGTCTTTTTGGAAAGACTGAGACTGGCTTCCCTCAGATAATCGTATCATGTGATTCGGCCCTTGAAAAACGAGTATCGTTATACAGAACACACCTTGCTAATATAAAAGGCATCGAATTACCGCCAAACAACAATCTTTCAACCAACGTGTAGGCTCTCGGCCCACTTGTTTAGTGAGTTCACTTGAGGTTTTTCTCCACCCTACTCTTAGGAGGCCCTTCGCATGGACATTTCAATTTGGACTTCCACGCTCCAGAATTCCTTAACCACAAGCGTCAACCACTTTATGGCCTTTCTCCCGAAAGGGCTCGGGGCAATTATGCTCCTGGGCCTTGGGTTCCTCCTGGGGAAAATTGTCGAAGTTGGCATCAGTCGATTATTCACGATGATTGGGGTCGATCGTTTCCTGAGCGGCACGGGAATCCTTGCGTTCCTTCAAAAAATGGGAAGCAAGAAAACCGTTTCACAGATCATCGGGATGATAGGTTTTTGGGTGGTCTTTCTTCTTTTTCTGATTTCCGCAACCGAAGCGCTTAATCTCGCCCTTCTCTCTACTACGTTAACAGGATTGGTGCACTACCTTCCAAAAATTGGGCTGGCGACCCTGATTCTCGTGTTGGGCCTCTTGGCGACGAATTTCATTCGCGACGTCATCGCTTTGGCCTGCGAATCATCAGGAATACGGCAAGGGACCATTATCGCCCAAACGGTCTACGTCGCCGCGACCCTCCTGGTTCTGGTCACCGCGATCAATGAATTGGGAATCGATACGTCCCTGCTTAATCAAATTATTGTGCTGGTTATGGCAGGACTGATCGCCGGTGCGGCCTTATCCTTTGGATTTGGCGCTCGTTCGGCCGTGAGAAATCTCATTGCGGCTCACTATATCCAGCCCATCGTCCGTGTAGGAGAAAAGATTCAAGTTGGGCCGTATTTTGGAACCGTCACGGCGGTGACGACCATGGTGGTGGTTCTCGATACCGAACGGGGACGGGTGGTTATACCCGCCTCCCAATTTACGGAAGTCGCCAGTGTCATCGATCCCGCGGAGGCCTGACCATGACATTAACCCAACAATTACAAGAGACCTTTATTCACACCCACCCTCTGGAGGTCGCCCAATGGTTGGAAGAACTTCCGGTCGAAAAAACCGAGCAGCTGCTCAAAAGCATGGATTCGGAACGTGTGGCCTCCCTCTTGCTCTATTTCCTTCCAGGTCGTACCGCAGACATTCTACAGCGTTTTTCTTTTGCATCCAGCGCGGAAATTCTGAATCTGTTACCCATCAATCGCGCACAAGCTGTCCTTCGTCAATTGGATGAACCTATTCAAAAAATGACGTTGGAGCATTTTCCACCACATGTAAAAGAATTTTTCCGTCGCACGCTCCATCTGTCCGAACAATGCGCGGGCAATCTGGCCGATCCTCATGTCCTCACTCTTCCCTCCGACATCAGGGTAGAACAGGCCATTCCGAGAGTGGCTCAATCGGCCAATCAGGCAACGTATTATTTATACATTCTGGACCGTGACGCCCGTTTATGCGGAGTCGTGCTGATGAAGGAATTGCTCGCCGCTGACCCTCGAGGTATCCTGGAGGACATCATGACCTCCAAGGTCAAGGCCATTCCATCCTCAACCAATGCCCATGATGCGATCCTCCATCCCGCCTGGGCACAGTTTGACATCTTGCCGGTGATCGATTCCGACAAAATCTTCATTGGCGCCCTGCGTCATCGAGCCTTACGTAGTTTCTTACAAGGCAGGCCGGGGGATTCAGGGTCCGCCTACCTCTCTGATGCGCTTTTACAACTTTGGGAAGTCTATTCCCTGTCGGGAATCGGCTTGATGACCACATTAGGTGACGTGTTGAAAGCGTCAAGACTCGAACCCTCTTCCCCTGAAAACAGGAGCGTTCATGAAGACTCTACACGAACTCAGTGACCTGCATACCATCTTTCTCACCAAATTTCCTGAACATGCGGCTCAAGTGTGTGAAGGTTTTCCTTCCGAAGAGATCGTCCAGATACTTCAGGAAGTCCCAGCCACAAACATTGCCAACATTCTTTCCGCGATGACCCCCTCGGTCGCCGCCGATGTATTTGCTCGTTTTCCTTCAAGTCTTTTCCTAGAAATTGCCGATCATTTGCCACTCCCGCTTATCGCTTCCTTTCTCCAGCGGCTTCCTGATGAACAACGCCAGGACACTATCAAGATCTTTCCTCCCGATCGATCAGCGGAAATCGCACCTTTTTTGGAGTACCCGGAAAATTCGGTCGGCCTGCTTATGGACAGTCGGTTCTTTGCACTCCCCGCAGATATCACCGTGGAGGAAGCCATCAAACTTATCCGTCTCCACGGCCCCCGCACGTTAAATGAAGTCTACATTATCGATCGTCAGCAACATCTGGTTGGGGTTATTTCCCTCCCCGATCTGTTTTTACCCTCTCCGGACCAATCGCTTGAAACCATCATGCGAAGAGAACTGCCAACGATTCATCCCCTCGAAAATCAGGAACAGGTGGTTGAGATTTGCACGGAGTGGAAGGTGTTGACCATCCCCGTGACCGATTTGGACGGCCGGTTACTGGGCATCGTTCGAAATCGAGCCATTATTCATGTGGCAGAAGAAGAAGCCACGTCCAGTCTTCAAACGATGGTGGGTGCCAGCAAAGATGAACGGGCATTGTCGCCTCCCTGGTTTGCCGTTCGTAAACGATTGCCCTGGCTGCAAATCAATCTTCTGACGGCCTTTTTAGCCGCATTTGTCGTGGGCTTATTTGAAGACACTATCGCGAAATTTACGGCCTTGGCCGTCCTTCTCCCGGTCGTCGCCGGTCAGTCCGGCAATACGGGGGCCCAAGCCTTGGCGGTCGTGATGCGTGGTCTGGCCCTGCGGGACATCCGCCCCGCACAATGGGCTAAAGTTTCGTTAAAGGAATCCTACGTCGCCTTTGCCAATGGAGTAGCGGTAGCCATCACGACCTGTGCTGCGGTCTATGTCTGGAGCGGATCAGCGGGATTAACGATGGTGATCGGGATTTCCATGGTGATTTCCATGGTCATGGCCGGATTTTCAGGAGCCATCATCCCCATCATTCTCCGCAGCCTGAATCAGGACCCGGCACAATCCTCCTCGATCATTTTGACTACGGTGACCGACGTCGCAGGGTTCTTTAGCTTTTTGGGACTGGCCACCATTTTTTCCAAGTATTTAGTGTAAGTTTTTTGGGAAGAGGGACATGTATATGGAATCGGTGTTGATGTGGGTAGGCATTGTCTCCTGTTTAGCCGGATCCGCCATTTGTTCAGGCCTAACGCTCGGATTTTTTAGCCTCAGCCGCATTCATCTGGAACTCCTCGATAAACAGGGAAACCAGCAAGCTCAAAAAGTCCTCCGGGTTAGGCAGGATGCCAATTTTCTTCTGGCTACCCTTCTTTGGAGCAACGTGGCGGTCAATGTCTTGCTGACTTTGCTCTCCGATGAACTCATGTTCGGCCTCTTCGCCTTTTTCTTTTCCCTGTTCGGCATCACCCTATTCGGAGAAATTCTTCCTCAGGCCTATTTCTCCAGAAATGCCCTGAGACTTGGCGCACGATTTGCTCCGATCGTCACGGTCCTTCAGATTCTCTTCTACCCCATGGCCAAACCATCCGCTTTACTACTCGATCGAATCCTCGGCAAAGAGGGGATTACCTGGTACAAAGAAAACGAATTGGACACGCTACTAAAAATCCATGCTCAGGCCCCGGAATCGGATATCAGCGAAGCCGAAGGACACGGAGCCGCCAACTTCTTAAACCTGGATGATATTTCAGTCATGGAAGAGGGTTCCATACTTAACCCCGAAAGCATTATCTCTCTTCCAGGTAAAGAAGGAAGAATTCTTTTCCCTGTCGATTCTCCTGAAGAACAAGACCGCTTCGCGCAACGCGTCCACCAATCCAAGGAAAAATGGGTGATCATTACCGACGAGGTGGGGAAGCCCAATCTGGTGCTTGATGCGGATGGATTCTTACGAGAATTTCTCGTGGAACACCGATACCGACCGTTCCGACATTGTCATCGGCCTATAATTTATCACCAAACCAATATTCCGCTTGGAGAACTCCTTCCCCAATTTAAGGTTAACCCCGAACATGTGGAAGATGACGTCATCGACCACGACTTGGTGCTTATTTGGGCCCCAGACCATAAGCGAATCATTACCGGTGCAGACATTCTCGGGCGTTTGCTCCGAGGCATTGCCAAACGTCACCCATTGGTGAATTTTTATTGAGGAGTATCCGTGTCGGTCTTGGCCGATGAACTTATCTTCAGCGTTTCAGCCCTCCCTCTTCCAGAAGGGGAATCAAGATTCGCAACGCTTTATGATGTCGTTCCAACACCCGGTGCAAGACACTCAGATGATCAAGAACCTGATCAAGCGTACGAAGTCCTAGCCTTCCCGTCGCCCCACTTCCGAGAAGATGGTTCTTGAGGGCTTGATAGCTCTCTTCGAGAGAGGCAAATTCTTGCTCCAAGCCTTCGAGGCTTGTTTGTCGTGCTCGCAATTCAATTTTGGAGAACCAATTCGTGACCCTTTTTCGATATTGGGTCAATTCCTCAAGAAGAGATGGATCTCCGATCTGTTCCGGGCCCATGTTGATTCCAGCCACTTCACTGGTTAAGGTCGTGGCTTCGGCTAAATAATGAGATGCCCGTAAGACCTGCGAAAGAGTCTGGGCGTCCTTCTCTGTCAACGAAAGCTTTTGAATTTTTGTCATGAACTCACTGACGGTATCGATTAACCGGAGAATCATCTCCTTCCGATTTTCGAGCCGTTTGCTAAATTCTTTTCCACGGTTTATCGCCGTAACAGCGGTGTATCGTGCCAACATTCCAATGCGATCATTTTCCATCATGAGCGCATTCATAGCGAGTGCGGGGGTGGCCACTACGGTTTCATCAAGGAATTTTGGCTGACCTTCTTCTTCATCTTGGGTCCGATATTGGCGATGAAGCCACGACACCAACCGACGCGTCACCGGCCACAACAGTAAAACCCCTAAAACATTGAAAATGGTGTGAAACAAGGCCAAGACCACCGTTGGGGTTTCTTCCAACCGGAGAACCCTTCCGGTTTCCGTGGTAATCCATATCAATGCCGGAAGAATGATCAGAGCCACAATCCCCGTGACCGCATTGAACACAATATGCGCCGTGGCTACCCGTTTGGCGTTGGAGGTCGCACCCAATGCGGCAAAAAAGGCAGTGGAGGTGGTACCGAGATTGGACCCGATTACCATGGCTGCGGCACTCGGCAACGCCAAGACGCCTCCACTGGCGGCAGTCAGCGTCATGGCAATGGCGGCACTCGAAGATTGAGTGAGGACAGTCAGGAGGAATCCAATACCCACAAGCAGCAGAACTCCCAATACGCCATATTCGGAGACCATGGCCAGATTAAACGACTCTGAGATAGTTTGAAACGCTCCTTTTAGGGTATCGATCCCGATGAAAAACAACCCAAACCCCCCAAACACTTGACCAAGGGCGCCTTTTCGAGAAGGCGAAGTGAGAAACCATAATGGGACACCTATTCCAATCATCGGCAAGGCAAATAGTTCAACTTTGATGTTGAAACCCAGTATGGCGACCAACCAAGCCGTCATGGTCGTGCCGATATTCGATCCGTAGATGACCCCCACGGCCTGGAATAAAGTGAGAAGCCCCGCGTTCACAAAGCCGATAGTGGCCACGGTCACGGCACTGGATGATTGCACCAGGGCGGTTAATAGGCATCCCGAAGCAATGCCCTGAGCTGGTGTTTTTGTCCACCGCCCCAAGAGATCTTTTAGGGCATCCCCCCCGGCCAGCTTTAACCCATCCGTGATAAATTTCATGGCAAGAAGAAAGAGCCCGATTCCTCCAGCCAATTGCCCAATGAGAAGAATGGTAGACATGGTCGATTAAAGGGTGCAGGTTGTAGAAAGCTTTACCCGGGGCGTTAATGCCTCTGCGAATCGTGAAGGGAACACTTCCCCCGTATTCAATCAATTTATGAAAATCATTGCAACGAACTCAATCGATAACGAAGTGATCCTGATCAGGTTCCGGCAACCATGATGATCTTCCCCATCACCCGGTTGCGGTCAGCAGGGTACGATCATTCCAGGAAGGTGTAGGGTCCTACCATAATGAAAAATCTGACCCGGATAGGAGGGTTGAGGTGGCCGTCAATACAGGCTAGTAAAGGAGTGGGAAGCAGGCATTTTTCTTCAGGAACGATACTGGAGGGGGCTGCCAGAAAGATAAGAGGAACACCTATTTTCGTGTGTGCGTGAAAGCAGTCTACCGCAATCCTTCATGAAGACCATCAGCCAGGCGAAGGCCCTGTCCCGTCTCTTGTTCTTGATCACGGACAGCCTTCATTCGTGCGTACAGACGGCGCAAGTGATCTTCATATTCGCCTTTTTTGAGACCCGCATGGTCCCGCTCGAAGATCCTACCTAAAAGATATCCGATGTTTTCCATGACCCGGATTAATTTCGCATCCGGCTCTAAGGCCTCCTCAGAATAAAACTCCATCACCGCGACGACCTTCGGCCCAATAAGGATTGGGAAAGCAAAGCCGGCTTGCAATCCGATTTCTTCAGCCAGTTTCGCACGAGGAAAATTCGCATCCTTGTTCACATTTCTGATCCACGCGGCTTGCTTGCTCGCAAAAACCCGTCCCGGCAATCCTTCCCCAGGAAGAAAGGTTGTGTTTTCGGTAATCCGTCGAAACACCTCAAATTGCTTCCAATCCTTCAGTATCCAAATTTTGCTGGGGCTGAGCTGTTCTTCATCCCCATCTCGAATATAGAGGTGGGCAACCGGCCATCCCGTGACATCACAAATTCGTTGCATACATTGCTTTAATGCTTCTTCCACGGGATCGTTCACATTCGCTAACACCGCAATTTCCTGATTGAGTTCAAGAAATTTTCGTTCTTGCTGTAAAAGTTCATAGGCCACTTTCATCTTCTCGGATTCTTTTTGCGTCTCCAGATACCGCATGTGAGCCAAGGCGAAGAGGGCGATGACCCAGATGATGAAGATGGAGAGGGCCCGATTGGTCTCAACGATCCACAACGCGACGCCAGGTTCGGAAATAAAGGCTCCTTCCAGAGTCAACACGGTTCCCGCAATCGCCCCGCCTATGATGAGACGTTTGTTCTTGGCCATGAAACCCAGCAGCACTAATAGAGCATAGGCTTCACCGATAGACACGCCTTGAGGCAGAAAGCTATCGAGGATAGAAATACACAGCGCACAAATGACCATCCCGACCCCGTAGGCTACCGTAGGGTTGTCAATCTTCAGATCATTTAACGAGATCGAAGTCATGTCCTGACTCTCTCACCGGCATGAGAAGGATTAGAAGGGGGACCTTCCTGAGAAGTTTGAAACACAAACTCTTCTTCCAGAAATCGGACGCAATCAAAAATATCCTCAAAGAGGCGGTCCTCCGGAATCATCCCCGGAACCAGATCCACCGCACGGATCATCGTGAGGGGTTGTGGGTTCACGTTCGCAAGGAAAACTCGAATCCCTCGTTTATGCAAGTAGGTAATGATACGCTCCAGAGCATGGACAGCCGATTGATCCAAATATGGGACCCGGTTCATTTCCAAGACCAGGACTTTGACGGAGGGTAATTGTTTGAGATAATCGATTAAGGATTGAGAAAACCCGAAGAATACCGGGCCGGAAAACGTTTTGATATACACCTCGTCCAAATACTCGGATGGAAGCAAGAATTCATCCCGAAGGTCACAGGGTTTTTTCACCTTCAATCGTCGCAGAGGAAACAGCTCAATATGTTCTTCACCGATGGCTCCCATCTTTTTCATGAAGACAAACACCGAAAGGGTCATCCCGACTCCCACCGCCGTGATGAGATCCACACAGACCGTCAGGACTAACACGAGGCACAAAATACCCGCCTCCGCCCGATCGACTTTCCCGATTTCTTTTAGCCCACTGTAATCGATGATGTCCACACCCACCGTAATCAGAATGGCCGCCAGGACCGGAATGGGAACAAATTGCACATACGCGCCGAGTCCGAATAACACCGCCAGGAGAAACGCACTGGAAATGACCCCGGATAAACGGGTTCGGCCTCCGGCGTTCACATTGACAATCGATGACATCGTCGTCCCTGCTCCAGGAAGTCCCCCGAAGAGGGCGGAAGCCATATTCCCCAACCCCTGACCGAACAATTCCCGATTACTGTCATGCTTGGTTTCAGTCAATTTGTCGACAATGACCGCGGTGAGCAAGGTATCGATACAGCCTAAGGCGCCCAACGTCAGAGCGGCACTGAACATAAACCACAGTTGCGACAGATCGACGGACTCCAAAACGCCCAACTGCAGTGTTGGTAAACCCTGGGCTACCGGCCCAATCAGCGGGACGGACAGTCCTAGCCCAAGGGACGCAAACGTGCCTATCAACAAGGCCATGAGAGTAGCCGGGACTCGCACAGTCAGGCGAGGGGTCACATAAAACACCAGAAGGGTCAACCCCCCGAGACTCAGCGCTTGCAGGTTCGTTTGCGGTAGAGCCTGAGGCAAACCAGTTACGACTTCGGCAATCGTGGAAGGGCTTGACAATCCAAGCAAAGGAAATATTTCAAAGAGAATCAGAATGATGCCAATTCCCGTCATAAACCCGGACAAGACCGGGTAGGGAATGTATTTGACATTAGTCCCGAATTTCAGCAGACCGAACGTCAATTGAACCAGGCCGGCCAGGAGAAAGATGCCCAGAATGATCCCTAAAGCCTTTTCCAAGCTTCCCGCCAAGCTGATCGCTTGGGTAACTGTCAGTGCAGCCACGACAGTCATGGGACCCGTGGGGGTGCTGATCAAGGTGCGCGTCCCACCGAAGGCGACGGCAATCGCACCAAGAAAAATCGCACAAGTCAGCCCTGAGACTGGCCCAAGGCCTGATTGCAGCCCAAATGCTAAGGCCAACGGTAACGTGACGATGGCTGCCGTGATGCCCCCAAACAGATCGCCCTTGATTTGTTGTACGTTCATGGGTAAGAGAACATTGACTCGGTGTGCTCAACAGAAAGGACCGAGACTATGGAATTTTGGTTAAACGACCCCTAAATTTTGAGGATGACTACAGGACAAATTGACCGGCAGATATTAACCCAATGGTGGTGCGAGGCGCACCGGACGTCATATCCCAGGGAAGGGCAGGAGGATTTATTGGAAGGAAGGTCGGGAAGGAACCGGGGTTTTGTTAAAGGAAGAGAAGAAGTAGGCCCATTTCTTTTGGATCATTGACTTCCAGGTAGGATGATTCGTTGTAGCTTCCCGAGAATAATATAAATTGACGACTACCATCGAAACAATCAAGCCAATCACGATTAAATCAAATACAGGGTTCATGGTTCACCTCGCTATTTACCTTTATTAATGTTGCAAGGTGTATTCCAATACTGTCAGACTCTAGTATAAGACACTGTTTTTTTTAAACACCTGAAAAAATGAGCTTTTTAAGGTTATCCATCAACATAGCACGGGATGATTTTTTGAATGAAACTCTGATCGTGCGATTTCGCACGGCAGCGCCTGTGTGCATACGCACAATTCCCGGTAAGGACTATTCGTTTCTTATACGCTAGAACACCCTTTTCAAACACCTCTGCTCCCAACATGTTGGTCTTTCAATAAGACATCTAATTCTTCGTGCAGTCGCATAAATCCCCGGATCTGTTTTTACCGTTCGCCTCGTCATTCAAGGTGGATTTGAATTATCCTTCTCGGCTTGCCAAGTGTTGTGACATCATATTCCCAGTAGCCTGAAAGGTCCCTAAGGTTAACAAAGCATGATTGAGTAAAATGCAAGAATACCGGTCACATGTCTCCACGGTACGACAAAGAGAAATGAATTGAGATCATCCAGATATTTTGAAATTTTAATAATGCAACAATAAAAGTCCATGATCCGACCAAAGCCGCCACGCATTCTACAATGGGATTTCTAGCCCAAAGGAAACTGAAACATGGAAGAATTCAAGAATCTCATCACCCTCATCACCTACGCGGTGGAGGCCTTCGGAGTGATCGTCATCGTTGTCGGTTCATTCTTGGCAACTATCCGCTTTGTACGTCATTGGCTCAGCTCTTCCCCGGAGTCTGCATATCATGAGTACCGTCTCGCCGTTGGCCGTTCCATTATCCTTGGGCTGGAGTTCCTCATCGCAGGTGACGTTATTCGCACAGTCATCGTATCTCATACCATGTCGAGTGTCACTGTGCTTGCCCTCATGGTGATAATCCGGGCCTTTCTGAGTTTCACCCTGGCATTGGAAATTGAAGGACGCCTGCCGTGGGAAAAATCAGCGAAAGACCAACGCAGCCAGGGTTAAATAACTTCCCCCCTACATTGAACAAATCTTGTTTGGAAATCTTTTCACTATTCGATGGGCAAGACACCATCTGGCAGGACGATACCCCAGTGCACTATTCAGTCCGCTTACACGGTAGGCGGTCATAAAGACCAGTCAACTCATACAAACGCTGACACACATCATCGGTCAAATGGGACTTTTCAAATCGCCATTCCCAATTTCCTTTAGCCGTTCCCGGGCGATTCATCCTAGACTCACGACTTAAACCCAAGATGTCCTGAAGCGGACAAATCGCGAGTTGGGCTACCGAACTCAGGGCCAACCGAATGAAATCCCAGTGGATTTCTCGGCCATCGGTGTTTACGTATTTGAGGCTTAAATTTCGCTCGGCTTTAATCTCTTCTTTGGTTTGGGTGGTTTCCTTGCCAGGTGCGGTGGTAAACCAGCCTACAGTGGTGTTGTGATCATGGGTGGCGGTATAGACAACACAATTCTTGATATGATGGTGTGGACGATAGTCATGGGCCTTGGGATCCTGGCCAAAAGCCATTTGCAGAATTTTCATTCCAGGAAACGCAAACTCATCGCGGAGGGCTTCAACTTCTGGTGTTATTACCCCAAGGTCCTCCGCAATGATCGTCAAGGGCCCCAACGCCTTGGTTAAGGCATTAAAGAATGCTCGGCCAGGGCCTTTTACCCAACGACCGTTGATCGCGGTATTCTCGCTGGCAGGAATTTCCCAATACGATTCGAAACCCCGAAAATGGTCCAAACGAATGACGTCAACTAAGGCATAGTTAGCCCTGAAACGATCCACCCACCATTGAAAGCCGGATTGGGCTCGCACATCCCAACGATAGATAGGATTCCCCCATCGCTGCCCCGTGGAGCAAAAATAGTCAGGCGGAACCCCGGCGACCACTGTCGGTTCGCCTTGTTCGTCCAGGAAAAAAAGTTCGGGATGCGACCACACATCGGAACTGTCTTGCGCCACGTAAATGGGGAGGTCTCCGATTATTCTGACCCCTTTGGAATGGGCATAGTGACGCAAAGTGGCCCATTGTTGAAAAAAAAGATATTGAACATATCGATGAAAATTGATTCGTTGACGGAGTTGGCGGCTGCAACGTTGCAATGCCGTGGTCTTCCGCAACATGAGGTTTTCTTCCCACTTCGTCCATGCGTGGCCCTTGTGTATTTCCTTTAGCGCCATAAATAGAGCAAAGTCTTCCAACCATCCTGCATGCTTTTCACGAAAGACAAGAAAGTCTTGTCGATGAGTGGCCGAAGCCTCCGACTGAAACTTCTCATAAGATTGTTGCAACAATTGTCGTTTCCGTTTTATCACCATACTGTAACGAACATGGTCGGATGGAAACGTTGGAGAATTGCGAAGGGCTTTTGACTCAAGCAGCCCTTCTTTAACCAATTGGTCGGGACTGATGAGAAGAGGATTGCCTGCAAAGGCTGAAAAACACATGTAGGGAGAGTTGCCAAAACCAGTTGGTCCCAGAGGAAGCATTTGCCACCAACTTTGGCCAGCCGAAGACAGGAAATCGATAAAATGGCAGGCTTCGGGCCCCAAATCACCAACACCCCATGACCCCGGCAAGGAGGTGGGATGGAGGAGAATTCCACTGCTTCTTGGAATATTCATGCGAATGATCGTTAGGGTAGTATTTCTTCCATACTCTATTTCCCACATTCCACATTCAGTAGTGGATTTGCCCTTACCTGACGAGACTTCCAGATGAGAATACATTGTCCTACCAATAGAGGAATGATGGCAAAGACCATCACGGTCTCCCACCCTGTCCGATCAAGGGGTTGAGTTTGCAGGACCGTTGATAACCCCGGAAGATAGACGGCGAGAACCAACAAGCAGGTACAAAGTACCATGGCCCCCCAGATCCAGAGGTTGTTCACGATATCGTTCTGCCAGAGGACCGAAGCCGGATCACGGAGGTTGAAGACAAACCCTAACTTGGCGAACGCTAAAGTCAGAAAAGAGATCGTCACCGCATAATGAGGATCGCGCCCTAGCCATACTAAGGCAAAAGTCAGAGCCCCAAGCACGGATGCCGCAATCAACACACTCCACCCTCCAATCGCCAACCAATGGGAACGGGTGAGGACGGGTTCGCTGATTGGACGTGGGGGCTGGGTCATGACTTCCTGACTTCCCGTGCCGACCCCTAAAGCCAAAGCGGGGAACACATCGGTTAAGACGTTCAAATACAAAATTTGCAGGGGTTTTAAGGGTAAGGGTGCTTTCGCGAGCGTCGCCACGGCAACGATGACAATCCCTGCTAAATTCGTACACAACATAAACAGGAGAGACCGGCGAATATTATTAAAAATGATGCGTCCTTGTTCCACGGCGGCCACAATACTGGAAAAGGCATCGTCTTTCAGGATCATATCCGCCGCTTCTTTCGCCGCCTCGGTTCCCCGTTTTCCCATGGCCACGCCAATATCGGCTTTTTTTAATGCCGGGGCATCATTAATGCCATCCCCCGTCATGGCTACCACTTCTCCTTCTTGTTGAAAAATCCGGACCAGATTCAGTTTTTGTTCCGGGTTCACTCGGGCAAACACCTCGGTATTCAGAATGCGTGTTCGTTCTTCCGGCGACAACCGTTCCGGATCCTTGAGGATATCCCCGGTCATGACCAAGGAAGTTGCACCGTCCGTTAACCCAACTTGGTGGGCAATGGCTTGCCCGGTTTCCGGCTGATCCCCGGTGACCATGATCACCCGGATTCCAGCATTTTGACAGGATGTGATGGCCTCTCGAATACCAGGGCGGGGAGGATCCATCAGGGCAATGAGGCCTAAAAACCGCAGTCCATGATAGGGCTCATCCTGCTCAGTCGTCACCGTTTTCTCCGCCACTCCCAAGACACGAAAGGCCTGGCTCGCAAGAGATTGAATGTGTTCGGTCCATATCCGAGGATCCTCTTGATGAAGAGGATGAACACTCACCCCATCTTTCCCGATGATGGCATCGCAGCAATCCAACACAGCCTGAGGGGCTCCTTTAACGGCCACCTCAACGGCACCCTGACCTTGATGAAAAGTAGCCATCATTTTTACGTCAGTGTTGAAGGCCACTTCCCGCAACTCCGGTTTTTCCCTGAGAAGATTTTCTTTACTGATTTGAAACAAGAGGCCGGCTCGTAGCAAGGCAACTTCTGTGGGATCCCCATGGGCTTCCTGTTCATCAGCACCTAACGGGGACGGGACCAGAGAAGCATTATTGCAGAGAACTCCGATTTCCAAAATTCTTCGAAGCAATGGGTCAGGCCTTTCCCCCGACTCCTGTGGTATGTCTGAAAGCAAAGACCCTTTCGGCTCGCCATCAGCGGGTAATCGATATTCCCCCTGCGGGGTGACAATTTTCCGGGCCGTCATTCGGTTAGCCGTGAGCGTACCCGTTTTATCGGTGAATATGACTCGAGTGGCTCCCAGGGTTTCCACCGCAGCCAGTCGATTGATGAGGGCGTGACGTTGAGCCATGAGCCACATCCCTCGAGCCAATGCAATTGTGGCAACAATGGGAAGACCCTCAGGAATGGCTGCCAGGCCCAAGGCAATGGCTGTTTCAATCATTTGATACACGGGATGACCGACAAGGAATCCCACACCGGCAATAATTCCACTTAGGCCGACGGCCACTAAGGCCAATCGTTGGCCTAACCGGTCCAAACGGCGCTCCAAAGGCGTGACTTCTTCCTCCGCTCCCTCGACCAGTTCCGAAATTCTTCCTAACTCCGTACCCATTCCCGTGGCAATTACCACCCCCTCGGCGGATCCACTCGTGACGGTGGTGCCTTTGAACAACAGGTTTTTCCGATCCGCCAATACACAATTCATCTCCATGGGATCGATTGTTTTGGCAACGGCCTCCGACTCACCTGTTAAGGCAGATTCATCAACCTGGAGTTGATTGGCTTCGAGAACTCTCAGATCTGCCGGGACGATATCCCCTCCCTCCAGCAGGACGATATCTCCAGGGACTATGTTGGTGACAGGAATCTGAGTGGAGCTGCCTTTCCGTCTCACCCGGGTCTGGGGTTGCCCGATTTTCTTTAAGGCGGCCATAGAACGAACAGCCTGCCATTCACTGAAATAGCCGATGAACCCATTCACGAGGAGGACCGCTCCCACAGCAACACCCTCTGCCAGATGTCCCAGACTAAACGCCAACACCGCGGCGACGGCCAAGACAAGAAACACGATACTTTTGAATTGGTCGCCAAGAATCTGCCAGCTGCTTCGCGTTTTACCGGCTTTTAAACGGTTGAGGCCATAGGTCTTCCGTCGCTGGCGTACCTCTTTAGGAGCGAGTCCTTGCTCCTGCCTCACGTTAAATTTTTTGAGGACCTCGGGACATGATTGCGCATGGAAAGGAAGAGGGGTATGGGCCATTCGTAATCCGCGGATTTTGAAACCAGGGGCTTTTTAATATAGCCTCATCAAACCATGGTACGTACTGGAACTTTTATCTGACCAGACCTAGGCATTGGAGGCAAAATGTGGCCATTTCCAATTCTTTATCTCCGGCATGTCATCACCATACTTGGAAATATAGTGCTTGTGTTCAATCCGTTTATCCCGAATAGCCTGCTTTGCATAGGCCGCCAGGGATCGGAGTTGAGGGACCCGATCGATGACATCGGCAACCAAATGGAAGCGATCCAGGTCATTCCGGACGACCATATCGAAAGGGGTGGTCGTCGTTCCTTCTTCCTTATAACCCCGAACATGAAGATTCTTGTGATTGGTCCGACGGTAGGTCAGGCGATGGATAAGCCAGGGATAGCCATGGAAGGCGAAGATAATAGGTTTATCCGTGGTAAACAACGTATCAAACTCATGATCTGACAAGCCATGAGGATGTTCGTTTTGAGGTTGGAGTTTCATCAGATTCACGACATTGATCACCCGAACCTTCAATTCCGGTTCATAGGTTCGAAGCAAGTCTACCGCGGCCAATGTCTCCAGGGTCGGAATATCCCCGGCACAGGCCAGCACGACGTCGGGCTCAACTCCCTTATCATTACTCGCCCATTCCCAAATCCCGATCCCTGCCGTGCAATGCTTAATGGCCGCTTCCATACTCAAGTATTGTAGTCCCGGCTGCTTCCCTGCCACGATGACGTTGACTAAATTGCGACTGCGGAGACATTGATCGGTGATGAACAACAAACTGTTGGCATCCGGAGGCAGGTAAATCCTGACGACTTCCGCTTTTTTGTTGGCCACGTGATCAATAAATCCCGGATCCTGGTGGGAAAAACCATTGTGGTCCTGTCTCCACACATGAGAGGTGAGGAGATAATTGAGTGAGGCAATGGGACGCCGCCAGGGAATTTCCTTCCCCGTGACTTTCAACCACTTGGCATGCTGGTTAAACATGGAATCGATAATGTGAATAAAGGCTTCATAACAGGAGAAAAACCCATGTCGGCCTGTCAGCAAATACCCCTCCAACCAGCCCTGGCACGTGTGCTCGCTCAGAATCTCCATCACTCGACCATCCCATGACAGATGATCATCCTCGGGAAGGGTATCCGCAATCCAGGTACGATTGGTGACCTCAAGCACCGCGCCCCATCGATTCGATGCGGTTTCATCGGGGCCGAAAATACGGAAGTTTTTGTTTTTCATGTTCCGCTTCATGACATCACGAAGAAACTGGCCCATGACGCGGGTAGCCTCGGCAGAGAGAGTCCCCGGTTGTGGAACTTCAACCGCATAGTCCCTGAAATCCGGCAATTTGAGGTCTTTCAATAACAGCCCGCCGTTGGCATGAGGATTCGCCCCCATCCGAAAATTTCCTTTGGGAGCCAGTTCAGCCAGCCCAGGATTGAATGCTCCAGTTTGATCGAATAATTCATCCGGCTTATAACTTTTCATCCACCGTTCCAGGAGCGCGATATGATCCTTGTTTGTCGCCGTATCCGAGAATGGCACCTGGTGCGAACGCCAATAATCCTCGGTTTTTTTGCCATCGACCTCCTTGGGACCCGTCCAACCTTTTGGTGTTCGGAGAATCAACACCGGCCACTGGGGTCGTGTCTCCAGCTTTCCGCTTCGTGCGTGATCCTGAATACCTTGAATCTTGTCGATGATCGTGTCCAAGGTTTCCGCCATGGCTTGATGCATCTTGACCGGGTCTGAACCTTCAACGAAAAAGGGTTCATATCCGTATCCAATGAACAAACTTCGGAGTTCCTCGTGACCCAACCGGGCCAGAATCGTGGGGTTGGCAATCTTGTACCCATTTAAATGCAGGATAGGCAGAACGGCACCGTCAGTCGCAGGATTCAGAAACTTGTTCGAATGCCACGCGGTGGCAAGGGGTCCGGTTTCCGCCTCGCCGTCCCCAATCACACATGCCGCAAGAAGATCCGGATTATCGAAGACCGCACCATACGCATGGGTAAGGGCATACCCCAATTCTCCTCCCTCATGGATGGAACCGGGAGTTTCCGGAGCCACGTGACTGGGAATTCCTCCCGGGAAAGAGAATTGCTTGAACAGTTTTTTAAGGCCCTCTTCATCCTGGGAAACGTCGGGGTAGACTTCACTATACGTGCCTTCCAAGTACGTATTGGCGACCAAGGCAGGTCCTCCATGTCCGGGTCCGGCAATATAGAGAACGTTGAGATTTCGATCTTTAATAATGCGATTGAGATGGACATAAATAAAATTGAGTCCCGGGGTCGTTCCCCAATGGCCCAATAACCTTGGCTTAATATGTTCACGTATCAGGGGTTTTTTCAGGAGAGGGTTGTCGAACAAATAGATCTGTCCCACCGATAAATAATTGGCTGCCCGCCAATAGGCATCCATGTCTTTGAGGAGATCTTTAGAGATTGTCTTTTTCTTGGTTGGAACCTTTTTCATAGAACCCCCCGTTTCCGAATGCGAAGAAGATTAGAGATTGCTTGACATCAATCGTGAATGAATCAGTTGTCATTTTCTGAACGGTTAGAACAAGAAAAGAGATCTTGCTTATAGTAGCGCGCGACGAGCTGCACCGAACAACCCCGCCTTATCATTCATAATGACGCGAACTGGAAAATTTTCAAGTAAGGAACGCATGCGACCTTTGGCCAGAAAGGCCTGAAGAAAATGCGGACCTTGAAGATAGGGTAAAATCTTTGGGGCGATCCCTCCCCCAATATAGACACCTCCCGTGGCCATGATTTTTAAGGCCAAATTTCCGGCTTCGGCACCATAAATCGAAACAAACACCGTCAGGGCCATCTCACAAACCTCTGAGCGTTTCTCCATGGCGGCTTTAACAATGGGGGCCGGATGGGCCTGTTGTTGAATGACTTCGGTCAAGTCTTTAGGTTCGCTCCCCCGTTTGCTGTAGTGAAGAAATTGATAAATTTGGTAAAGGCCAGTCCCGGAAAGGATCCGTTCGTAACTCACGCGCTCAAATTTTTCCAACAAATAACTCAACAGCTCGATTTCCAGATCATTCCGAGGCGCAAAATCAGTGTGTCCCCCTTCACAGGCAAATGGACGATGTCGAAATCCATCCCAAAAACTCCCGGCTTGTCCTAGTCCCGTTCCTGCCGCGATGATCGCGACGTTTCCGACTGGCCGCGGTCCTCCTTCGGTGAGGACGGCCAAGTCTTGTGGGGTTAATTCTCCCACCCCATAGCCAATAGCTTCCAAATCATTGATGACACAGACCGTTTCCAGGGCTAGTTGGTCGGCTAATTTTCCCGAATCCACGACCCAAGCCAAATTGGTCGTGGTAACTTTTCCCTCCCTGACCGGGCCCGCGATAGCAAAACAGGCTCCCTGAACGGGGAAATTGTTCTCTTCTCTAAACACGTGAAGGATATCCTCCAGACTTTCATAATTTCGACTGGGATACGTCTGGGCCGCAACCAGCTCAAGCCGATTGTGTTTTTCCGTAAAAACCCCCAGCCTTGAATTCGTCCCGCCTATGTCTCCTGCCAAAATCACCTGAGAACCTTTTCAACTAAATTCCGTACGGCCTTGAAGGATTAGGATGGACATGCGCCAAGGAAGCCAAAGTTCTGAAAGATATCGCATGGGGGTTTATGCCGTTTGATTGGCTACTCGGACTTGTTGACGTCGAAACAAGAACTTTTCCGCCTCAACAAGAAGGAAAATCACGGCTCCCACACAAAAAATTTTCATCCAAGAGGCCATGCTCATGGGTGCCGTATCAAAGAGATATTGCATAGAGGCGGTATAGGTAAACATGACTTGTAATCCAAGAACCACCGCGATAGCGATAGGAATGTAACGGTTACTTAGGAGGCTTGATTTGGAAAAAGCCGAATCGAAGAAGGATTTGGTATTGAGCAAATAAAAGGCTTCAAACACCACGAGGGTATTGACGGCAACGGTCCTGGCAATCTCCAACGAAGCGCCATGTTCCCGTTCCCACACAAACAGACCAAATGTTCCAATAACCGCAAGAATGGAGACGAAGCTGATTCGCCAGACCAGGAATCCAGAAAGGATCGGTTCATCCGGTCGTCGAGGGGGACGGTTCATGACTTTCGTTTCTGCAGGTTCAAACGAGAGTGCTAAGGCTAGGGTCACCGCAGTAATCATATTCACCCATAAGATTTGGACTGGGGTAATAGGCAACACTCGCCCGAACAGGATTGCTGCAACAATCACCAATGCCTCTGCTCCATTGGTAGGAAGAATAAACAGTATGGATTTTTTGATATTATCAAAAACCGTTCTTCCCTCAGCCACCGCTTTGGCAATCGAAGCAAAGTTATCGTCAGCCAGAACCATCTCGGCCGCTTCTTTCGCAACTTCAGTCCCTTTTATGCCCATCGCCACGCCCACATTGGCCTGTTTGAGCGCAGGGGCATCGTTCACCCCGTCCCCTGTCATGGCGACAACATGACCATTGGATTGCAAGGATTGTACGAGGCGTAATTTATGTTCAGGGCTCGTCCTGGCAAAAATATCATGGATCTGCATTCGGACTTGAAGGTCTTCGGGAGACAATGAATCGATTTCTTGTCCCGAGAGCGCGTGAACCCCATCCCCAATACCCATAAACGATCCAATGGTGCGAGCGGTCACCAGGTGGTCTCCGGTAATCATTTTTACCCGAATCCCTGCCTCTCGACATTGTTTCACGGCATCGACCGCTTCGGGCCGAGGAGGATCAATCATCCCGTAGATTCCGAGAAGGCTCAGTCCGTTGGCCACATCATCAAAACGGAGAATTCGCTGATCAGTGGGAGCGGGCAGGAATGCCATCGCGAGGACACGGTAACCCTTGCAGGCCATGTCATCGATCTGTCTCTGCCAGGAGGAACAATCCAGGGGAACATCCTGCCCCTGAACACGCTGGCGGGTACACATGGCCATGACCCGTTCCGGGGCCCCCTTGAGATAGATAAACCCGTTTCCCTGGTGATCATGGTGCAAGGTCGCCATAAACCGATGTTCTGATTCAAAGGGTATGACATCCGTTCGCGGTCGCCCTCCCTGTTCCCGTAAAGGATCGAGACCGGCCTTGGCTCCCAACGTTAATAATGCCCCTTCAGTGGGGTCTCCGGTCATGACCCATGAGTCCTCCAGCTTTTCCAAGGCCGCATCATTGCAAAGGACCCCGCCCCGAATGAGCTCAACCAGATCAGGGTGGCCGTTCACAGGGAAGGTTTTTCCATGAGCAGTCAACTCACCATGAGGGTCATACCCTGCCCCACTCACTTCAATAATGTTGGTCGCCGTAGCCACCATTTGGACCGTCATCTCATTTTTGGTCAAGGTCCCGGTCTTATCTGAGCAAATAACGGTCACCGATCCCAAGGTTTCCACAGCCGGCAACCGCCTGATGATGGCATTTCTTCTTGCCATGCCCTGCACCCCAATGGCGAGCGTAATGGTAATAATGGCCGGCAAACCTTCTGGAATCGCGGCAACCGCCAAGCCCACGCTCGCCAAAAACATCTCACCGAGTTCATAACCTTGAACAAAAATTCCGAACAAAAAGGTTCCTAACGTTCCAACCAAAATGGCGATACTGAGACGGGACCCAAATTCGGTCATGTTTTGAAGGAGGGGTGTGGTGAGCGGTTGAACTTTTTTGAGGAGGAGGCTAATGCGCCCAATTTCGGTGTCGGGTCCGGTCCCCACGACGATGCCTGACCCTTGCCCATAGGTCACCAGCGTAGAGGAATACCCCATACAGGTTCGGTCTCCCAGTGGGGTGTTCTCCGGAACGGGCATCACCTGTTTCTCAACCGGAAGGGATTCTCCGGTCAAGGCAGATTCATCAATTCGTAATTCTTTCACGGTGAGAAACCGAACATCGGCAGGCACACGATCTCCTGATTGCAACAACACCACATCACCGGGCACCAGGTTTTCGGCGGGTATTTGTACACGATGACCATTTCTAACAACGGTGGCTTGGTAGGACAGCAATCGCCGAATAGCATCAAGTGCCCGTTCGGCTTTTCCCTCCTGTATGAACCCAATCAAGGCATTAATAAGGACGACGCCGATGATGACACCGGTATCGACCCAGTGCCCGAGCCCAGCCGTAATGACCGCCGACCCAAGCAGCACATAGATTAAGATGTTTTGAAATTGCTGGAAAAACCGGTGCAGGGCACTTTCCCGACGAGGGGGAGGTAGGCGGTTAGGCCCCATGACGTGCAAGCGCCGGTCTGCCTCTTCTGCTCCTATTCCTTTCAGATCCCCGTTGACTCGGTCCACCACCTCATCGACGGCCATGGTATGCCAGAGTTCCGATGAAGGGGCTTGAGGATGATCGCCACGTTTACTGTGCCAGCTCATGATCGTTTCTCAGCGTGTAAATTCTTGATGGTCTGTGATTCCAAATTTCTGAAATCCTAGGTAACACCGTGCACTTTTATCAGGTTAGCCCCTGGGGAATTTTGTCCTCGTTCTCCAACGACTATGACGATTCGGTCACCTGAAACAACGACTTCATGCCGTTTGAGAATGGCCTCCGCTTTGGCAATCTTTGACTCGATTTTGGTCAACCGGGGAATCTGATACGACGACACTCCCCAAAACACCCTCATTCGCCTCACACTCACGGCAGAGGGGGTCAGAGCAATGATGGGAATGCTGGGACGTTGCTTGGACATCAGCAGGGCCATGCTTCCTGATTCGGTAAACACGACAATGGCCTTGGCCCGGTTAAGACGTCCCGCGACATTAGCGGCCATGCACATTGAGGCTGGTAGGGACACGTCCTGATGCGCATGAGATGGGTCCGGCACCCACCGGAACACCTCCCCCTGCTCTGCCGAACGGATGACCCGGGCCATTACTTGAACCGCTTCAACCGGGTATTGCCCCGTCGAGGTCTCCGCCGACAGCATCAACGCATCCGATCCGTCCAGAACCGCGTTCGCGACATCCGAGGCTTCAGCGCGTGTCGGAAGAGGATGCTTGGTCATGGATTCCAACATTTGCGTGGCTGTGATACCGAATCGATAACGACGATTGGATTCCAGCAGAATCTGCTTTTGCAAAACCGGCACGGCTTCCAGAGACATTTCGAGGGCGAGGTCTCCACGAGCCAACATGACTCCTTCGGCTTCATTCAAAATATTTTTCAGATCTTTGATCGCCTCGGGGCGTTCGATTTTGGCAATCAAGGGAACGTCCTGGCCGTTTTTGCGAAGATACGCCTTCGCCATCCGCACATCATCGGAGGACCGCACGAAAGAAAGCGCAAAATATTCAACCTTGTTTTGTAGGCCGAACTCCATGTCTTTCCGGTCTTTTTCGGTCAAGGCCGGTCCTTGCAATTCCGCATCCGGCAGGTTCACGCCTTTATGGGAGGAAACCTGACCCCCGACGACCACAAAACATTGAAGCCCTTTTGAGGATTGGCGTTGAACCTTCAATTCCACTAACCCGTCATTGATCAGGATTGTACTTCCACGTTTGAGAGCTTTCGTCATACTGAGAAACTCGATAGGAATGATCCGATCGGACACATTCGAATTGAAAGTTTTGGGCCTTCTGGACGACGGAGTAGGAACAACAAAAACTGTTTCTCCTTTTTGAAGATCCATCCCATCAGGAGAAATGGATCCTACCCGGATTCTCGGACCCTGCAAATCCAACAAAATGGGAATGGGACACTTATGTTTCTTTTCAATTTTTCGAATCAATCGAATCGTCTTCTGATGCCAATCCCGGGTTCCATGAGACATGTTCAGCCTGACCATACTCATCCCATGTTTCAGTATGTTCTCCAAAATATTTTGGGAAGCGCTGGATGGACCGATCGTACAGACTATTTTTACTCTATTCATGAGCCAGTCGTAGATCTGCGGGAAGGGTTCACAAGCACAACCCTTCCCTGAATGCCTTTTACAGATTGAAATGCCATTGAGAATATTGATTCAGCAAAGTGCCTGAACACGTTCATGGTTTCCACCAAGGATTCGTGCGGTTTCTTGAGCGATAGCATACTCCTCATCAACCCCCACCACCCATACCTTTATTTTTGATTCTGGAGAACTGATTTTCTGAATTTGGCCAGGAGAAACTTGCGTGATTTGTTCATTGTGCGCATCAGAAATTTGCATGCCACACCACCCCATACCCTGACAAACCTGAGCCCGGATTTCGGGTGCATGCTCTCCAATCCCTCCACCAATAAGGAGTGCATCGCACCCTCCCAGGGCTGCCAAGTACGCTCCGATGTATTTTTTAATCCGATAACAGAACAGGTCCACGGCCAATTGAGCACGAGCATCCTTTTCTTCTGAAACGAGTCGAAGGAGTTCCTTCATGTCCTGAGTTCGCCCCGACAGACCCAAAAGCCCAGACTCCCTATTCAGGAGATTGACAACATCTCCGGCTGAGGCTTGTTCCTTGTTTGCCAGATACTCAACGATAGAAGGGTCGATATCCCCAGAGCGGGTTCCCATCACAAGCCCTTCCAATGGCGTAAACCCCATGGAGGTGTCGATTGGCTGACTCTTGGCGATGGCGGTTGCCGAACATCCACTCCCTAAATGGAGTGTGATGACCCGACGGTTTTCTATCGGTTCTTCCAAGACTTTGTCATACGTGTTCATCATTGACGCATGGGCAATTCCATGAAACCCATAACGAATGATGTGATGTTTTTTTGTGAACTCAGACGGCACTGCATACTGTCTTGCGACTTTTGGCATGTTGGCATAATACGCAGTGTCAAAAACGGCAACCATGGGTACCGTGGAACCAATGTGGTGGCGAGCCAACCGAATTCCCTCAAGGGAAGGGGGGTTGTGTAATGGAGCCAATTCTGCGAGTGTCTCAATTCCTAGCAGAACTTCATCATTGAGGATAACCGGAGAGGAATAGCGGGATCCCCCATGCACCACCCTATGACCCACTCCTTGAATACGGGAAGACTCCGGATATGTCTGAAGCGTTTCGAAGACCCAGGTTAAACCCTGGCTCAAGCTTTTAACCGGTTTATGAAAAATTTTTCTTTCATTCTGTTCCCGGTCGACCTGCAACTCCCCTTCACCGCCTATTCCTTTTAAAGTCCCCCTTAAAATAGGGCGGATATTGGACTCACCAGAAAAGGCAAACAGAGAAAATTTGATGGTTGAACTTCCGACGTTAAGGACTAAGATATGCATATTGTAAAAATCCCCTGACCCGTTCAGTTGGGGACGAAATCAATTGTTCGGCTTCCATTCCCGCTGAAACCTCATTTTGGTTCTCGTCCTTATCCAATACTCATTTCATAAAGGAAAAGGCTATGACCATATGCAGCCTAATGGTTTTGCTTTATGGTTTATTCGGGACCATAGCGGCAAGGATGAATTTTTTCGGGATCATCATCGCTCATCCCGCAAAGAAATACGCAGTTGGCCAAGGCCGCTTTCCCACAAACTGAGGTAAAAAGTAGAACAACGGTAGACCACGGGCCACTTGTCCCAAAGGGTCTTTAAAAATTAGGAAGCCTTTGGTGTTGTTACGTCCTAAGAGGTCGAACCGCCCAAAGGAGAAAAACCGGTTTGCTTCCCTGAACCGCAGAGGACGGACCATTCATCCCATCCCACCACTCAAGACCCGGACACTATTTCGGTTGACGAAACGGGAAGCCGAACATGAAAAACGGAACCTTTTCCTTCGCGACTTTCCAGGGTTAAGGTCCCATGGTGATTGTGAACAATATCTCTCACGATTTTCATCCCCAACCCTGTTCCGCCAGGTTTCCGACTGAGGGCATTTCCTTGCAACACCATTTGCTGCAGATCAGGGCTCATTCCCTTGCCCGTATCCGCCACTGAGATCACAATGGCATTTCCTTCCTCAGCAATCTGACCCTTGACGGTAATTGACCCACCAGGTGGAACTTCAGGAATCGCGTTATTGAGCAGATTATAGAAGGCATTAAATAATTGCTGCTCATCGGCATGGAGCACCGGCAAGGCGGAAAGACCCTCGGTTTTCAATTGAATGCTCTTCTCTTTAGCCAGGAGATTTAAGGAATCCATGGTCTCCTGAATCACTTTTTCCGGCCGACAGGGGCCAAAATTCCCTTTGGTGATATGCCCTTTGACCGCATCCCCCATTTCCTTCACGCGTTCCTGCAACCGCCGCGTTCCGTTTCTGGTCATCGCGATGACCTCTTGACTGACATTTTCCACGCCTCGAACCTTCACTCTTTCCGATTCGGGCAACCCTGAAAAATATTCCCGTAATTCTTCCTCCAACAGTTGGTTGCCCATCAGAATGGGGGTGAGCAGATTTTTGATGTCGTGCCCAATGCCCGCTAATAATCTCGCAATGTCCGCCAATTTCTTTTCTTCGATTAGCTGAAGCTCCATTTCACGTTGTTTGAGTACATCCCGGTACAGTTTCCAGACAACGATGACGGCAATGAGCACAATGAGCCCAAGGCCGATAGCCATCGCATACAATGTCACCGTCACCATCCGGTGGGCCTGATCATGTGTGGCCTTGATTAATGTGGCGTCTTCCTCATCCATGGCAAAGACCAGGTCCCGGATTTGTTTCATCACGCTCCTTCCATGACCGGTAAGAATCAGGTCGAAAGCGGCCTGCTCCCCATGTTTTTGACGAACAGTCAGGACCGTATCTAAGGAAAGAAGGCGGGCGGCAACCAATTCCTCTAATTGCGGCAGGGTGACCTGTAATGGTGGATGGATTTCAGCAATTTGCCTGATGGTTTCTACCCGTGATTGTATTTTCAGTCGTTCAGCTTCATAGGCTTTAAGAAATCTCTTTTTCTTGGTGAGTAAAAATTCCCGTTGCCGGTCCTCCATACCCTTCAGCTCCGCGAACAATCGAATCAAGTGGTCAGAGACCTCCTCGGCATGAATCACGGTGTCAAAATTCCTGGCGGCTTTCTGGATCCCCCATATACTCATCCCCAAGATTACCGCAAGGATGACAAAAGCGAGAACAAACCCCAGGTAGGGAAAGAGACCAACCTGCAACTTGGGACGGGAGTCTGTTGCCTTCATGGTTCAGTCGATTGTTTTGGCCTGGCTAGTGTCCTATTCGTGACCTTGTTGAAAATCCGCGATAAAAGATTGAACCAGTTTTTCGAATGCCCGTTCGATCTCTTGAGGTCGCTTGATGCCAACCATCAGGCTTTGGGTTTGCGCCCAAGTGATGGTCCAGGTTTCATAATCCGCGGGTTGGATACGCGCTGGCTGGAAGAAGTGAAGAGTCAGAGCAAAACTGTTCATCTTGGTTCCTAATGGCCCTTGGGACTCCCATCGACGGATGACCGGCAACAATACCCCAAAGGTTTTCTGGTCAGAGGCAAACTCCAATGGACCCCTCGAGCCCTTTTGGGGAGATAAGACGGAAATTCCGGCTTGCCGTAACTGCTTCTGAATAGACACGTGAAGGAGAGTTGTATCCAATCGCACCGTCTCCATATCCTTCGTTTCAACGGAGGCCACTCCTATGGCTGTGATTCCCTTGAAGGCCCGAAGGTCGGGAAACGTTGAATTAGCATTAGCCCACGATGAATCCGAAAACAAGGCAAGGATCAGCAGTGTTATTTTGAGAATGGATAATGGGATCATATTGCCGGGTTCCTCTCCTCAAAATATTTTTGGAGGTACATTTTACTATCTTCAATGTGATTCTAATCAAGAACCCTATCACGAACCAAGTTTACAATTCATGGCAACACCAAGAAAGCCATGAGGAGACTACACAGGGAGTTTGTTCACATATCAGAAGGCCTCATGGATTTTTCCTATCGTTTTGATTCCCTCGGCGAAAAAGAGCTATGATTAAAAATTCAGGAAAATCTAATAATCACCCTTCAATGTTGAAGAAAAGGAGGAAACATCATGGCAGAAAAACCCTCTGTCATCATTAAAACCAAAGAAGCCGTTGTTGAAACTATCCAGTCTGCCGGAGATGTCACGAACGCCCTTCTCGGCCTCGTCAGTGGGACCTTGGTCACAGCCATCAAAGATACCAAAATGGTGGGAGGCGAATTAGCCGGTTTGGTCAAGGATACCGTGGTCGGGTCCATTCAAGGAGTTTCTGAGGTCGGTGCTGAAATCGGTGCGGCGGCTAAAGGGATTCTTGTCGGCACGATCAAGGGTACCAAAGAAGTGACCACCGACACCTTGGATACGATTGGATCCAGTACGTCGGCGTTAATCAAAACGACGTCCGAAGTGGGAGGAGACTTGGCCAAAACGGCCAAAGGGTCGGTTGAGGGGGCCATCGTGGCAGCGAAAGAAATTGGAACGGGTATCGCGGAGGCTGCCGAGCAGGCCACCATGGCCGCCATCAAAAGTGTCAAAGAAGTGGGTGGAGAGCTTGCCCTCACGGCCAAGGAGACGGTGATCGGTGCCGCACAGGCCACACAAGAAATCGGCGGAAAAGCGTTGGACACCATCAGTCATACGGCGGCCTCGGTGGTGAAGGGAACGGCTGCGGTTGGAGGAGATGTGGCGTCAACGGCCAAAGCGGCGATGGTAGGCGCGCTTCATGGAACGAAAGAAATTGGTGAAACCGCTTTAGACACGGTCGCTAGTACCACCGGGGCCATCATTAAAACCACCGCACAAGTTGGAAGCGATCTTGCCTCAACCGCAAAACACACGGTCGAGGGTGCCATTCAGGGAGCGAAGGAAATCGGTGTTGACACGGCAGAGGCGGCGTCAGTGGCCGCGACGAGTGCCATTAAGGCTGCCGGATCCGTCAGTGAAAATGCCGGGAAACAAGTGCGAAATGCCGTCACAGGAACGATAAGCGGCGTCAAGGTGGTATTAAAAGAGCCATTTAAACAATAAGTCTGATACCCTTTCTCCATATGCATCTCATGCCGATAATGTTAGCGGCATGAGATGCAAGGAGATTAAGACAATGCCTGACAAGAATGGGGATAATAAACCCGAGATGCTTCGAAGCCATGCATCAGAAGAATCTGGCCGCTTTTGCGGTCCCCCACAAAAAAGGTGAACTGAAAGACACAGAGACATATACTTTCAGCACCAAGAACCACTCTCAAGAAATATCGGGTGGCCACTCTTGGCGATGAGTATCTATTTTTACAGGCATCAGTAAATTATTGTGCCATTAGGCAAGGAATTTCATAAAAGACTATGGTCGTTATAAGGCTGATACACACGAGGGCTTTTAATCGAATGAAAGCCCTCTTACCCTTCTAAATTTGACTCAATCGGGCAAGATAGCCACGAATGTTCCCAGGCAGATCCCAATCCCAGGCTTAAATCCCATAATTTTTCGAATTCCGCTTTTCTCCCCTAACCCGGCAGGGTCCGATTTTATCGAGTTCGCAGATGGGGTAGGTGTTGTTAATGTGAGGAGGAGGATGGCCTTACGAACTTTAGTTGTAAGACAAAGCATGTTTTTTTCATCGTACTTTTTCTGTCCTTTTTTGAGAGCCATTCTGTTGTACTCCTTTTTACCAATTCATGATGAAGAAAGATTTCATGCACCTCCTGCACATGTTTCTCAAACGACGAAATCTTTCCTAGTTACAGTTCAAATCTCGAAAGTCAAAGTTCACCCGACACAGTTATACCCAAACGGTTGGGAACATCGTTCCTGGCCATATCAGAGCCAATAAAAGGGGGGCGGAATATGAATTCACAATCATTCACCGAACTGATGTCAAAATTGCTGAAATGGGCCATGGCTGAAGGTGTGCTTATCCTCATTATCCTTGTCGTCATGCTCATTGGGCTGACGGTATTGAAACGAGGGCTCTTGCGGTTACAACATTTAATCGAAGGCAATCTGCCTAATCAGGCACAGATACAAAGAGCCACCACACTCACGAATGTACTGGGAGATCTCCTCCGGGTGATTATCCTCGGCATTGGCATTACCACGATCTTTTCACAACTCGGCATTGATCTCGGTCCCCTCCTGGTTGCGGCGGGGATTGGGGGCATTGCCATCGGTTTTGGGGCACAAAGTTTAGTGAAGGATGTGATTTCCGGATTTTTTATCCTATTGGAAAATCAGGTGCGGGTGGGAGATGTCGTCGCGCTGGCCGGAGTGAGCGGAGTCGTGGAAGATGTCGGTCTGCGAACCATTACCTTACGGGATTTTTCGGGAAATGTTCAAATTGTTCCTAATGGCACGATTGCCACCGTGACCAACATGACCATGGATTATTCCCGGTATGTCTTTGATGTCGGAGTTTCCTACCGCGAAGACGTTGATGAAGTGATTGCCGTGCTCAAGGAGGTCGCTCATGGCTTGCAGAATGATCCTGAATTTGGCAAAGACATTCTCGAGCCATTGGAAATGTTGGGAGTGGATCGCTTTGCCGACTCAGCGGTGGTCATAAAATGCCGATTTAAAACGAAACCCATTCGCCAATGGGTCATTGGCCGGGAAATGAATCGTCGGATTAAAAAAACGTTCGATGAACGAGGAATTGAAATACCCTTTCCCCATCGGACGATGTATTGGGGAGTGCCGAAGGAAGGCCAGGCTCCCCCTGTGCCTATTCTCCATCATCAGCCCATTTCGTAGGAATATATCTTTGGAATATATAAGGCAATTATTCATCCCCTCTTTTCGTTTTAGGGAAGGATAAAGTGTATTAACCAAGGCTTTATCCGTTAGACATGGCCTGGTGCAATCAGGGATCCTGAGGGTGGACCACTCCCCAAGACTGGGCCATTCATGCATGTTTTTGAGCTTGTCCCTGGAGGATTTGGCAGGGGTAGGAATCTTTCTTCTGGTTCTTACCAAAGCTCAGTGAAGATGGACCCCCGCCAACAAATCGCGGGGATGACCCTATGGGGGTCACCTGACTTCGAAGGACCAACTCAGTGCTGCGCGATCTGAGAGTGTCCGAAAGAAGAAATACAAATTTTAACGGGTAATGATTATGACTTTTACAATTCGGGAAAATCCGTCGGATGATTTAAGATAAGTTTGGAGAAATCATCCACGAAACGATACGTTGCCCAAAGTGCCGCAAGACAAGCTCAACCAACCCTTATAAGGAGGAATAAGATGGAATTTTCCCATGCGTTAAGCGTCATAGATCAATTTTTCACTTATCCCCTCTTTACGGTCAATCAGACCCCTATTACCCTCTCTTCCCTCTTGTTCTTTGGAATGGTCTTTGGTGCCTTTGTTCTTTTAAATATCCTGCTCCGTCGATTTCTTATGAATCAAGCTCTCAAACGCTTTAAGCTTCCTTTGGCCACACAATATACCTTTACTCGAATCCTTCAATATATCCTCCTTTTCGTGGGTACCATTCTCGCTTTTCAAATTATCGGCGTCGACCTGAGTGGATTGGCCGTCATCTTTGGATTTTTATCCGTAGGGATTGGATTCGGTTTGCAAAATCTTACCTCAAACTTTATCGCCGGACTCATGCTGCTGTTTGAGCAACACATCAAAGTCGGTGACCGTATTACGGTGGGAGACATCGAGGGAGACGTGAGAGAAATCAATATACGGTCGACGACTATTCGCTCCTTAAATAATATCGCGATTGTCGTCCCGAACTCCGATTTTATTTCCTCGACGGTCATCAATTGGTCACATGGGGACCCAAAAACACGGTTGGAGGTCGATGTCGGAGTTTCTTACCATTCCGATGTCGACACCGTGATCCAATGCCTGAAAGAAGCGGCCCAGGATCACCCTCAAGTGTTGCGGCATCCGTCTCCTGAGGTCCTTCATTTGGGATTTGGAGATTCCTCCTGGAATATGCGGCTTTGGGCTTGGGTCGATTCCCCACAAGGCCGGCGGCGAATTCAATCAGACATCCATTGTGCCATCATTAAAAAATTTCGGGATCACCATGTTGAGATTCCTTTTCCCCAAAGAGACCTTCATGTGCGAAACCCCTTACCGCTGCCCTTTACTTCCCAAACCACCCCTTTAGGCGCATGAATGATTCCTGAACAACCGCAGAAGGACGCATGGCCCAAGAAGGGGAGACCTCGTTTGTCTGCGTGGTGGGATATCGTACAACAGATGTGGACGTCGTCCTACTCCCACAATATTCTTGGGCACGCTGCCCAATTGGGATTCTACTTTCTCCTCGCGGTGTTTCCGGCATTATTATGTTTAACCACCATCGTGGGCATGTTACCCCTTGAAGAAATTTTGCCCCAGTTGATCGGATATTTTCAGAAAGTGATGCCACGAGAATCCCTGGTCCTCGTAGAACGGTATCTCCGAGAAATATCGCAGGGAGTGGGAAGTGACGTATTTTCGTTGAGCCTGGTAGGGGCTGTCTTCGCGTCCTCCTGGAGCATGATGGCCATTATTGAATGCCTGAACACCGTCTATGGCGTCAAAGAAACTCGCCCTCTGTGGGCTCTGGGAATCACCGCCCTTCTCCTCACCTTGGGGGCCACGGTCTTTGTGATCGTCTCGATTGTCCTTATTCTCATCGGTGAAAACTTAGGTCAATGGATAGCGGACCTTGTGGGCTTGAGTGAGTTATTTACCCTCGCATGGTCCATTTTTCAATGGCCCGTTATAATCCTCTTGATGCTCCTGGCCACCAGTCTTATTTATTACTGGGCTCCAAACAGTCCGCATTCATGGCGCGGAATGACGCCCGGTTCTATCCTGGCTGTCTCCTTGTGGATTTTGGTCTCCCTGGCTTTCAGGGTCTACGTCGAGAGCCTTGCCTATTATAACCTCGTCTATGGCTCAATCGCCGGTGTGATTTTTCTCATGATCTGGTTTTACTTGAGCGGGTTGGTGCTTTTACTTGGAGGCGAGCTCAATGCCATACTTGAGAATCAGAAAAGGGAAACGAGATGATTCTGAACATGTTGTATGGCCAAGTATATTTTCAAGCTTAACGTGGCATCGATGACCAGTCTGTTGGATATATTCCCAATACTCTTTTCACAAGTCACAGGATAGGCACAACTATGGAACATCTGGACTCTGATCCTCTCTGGTACAAAGACGCCATCATTTACGAATTACACGTTCGCGCCTTTTATGATAGCAATGGTGACGGCATAGGGGACTTTCAGGGTTTGGTCCAAAAGCTGGATTACCTCCAAGACTTGGGCATCACCACCATTTGGCTTCTGCCCTTCTGCCCTTCACCCCTTCGTGACGACGGGTACGATATCGCTGACTATACCAATATCAATCCGAGTTACGGCACCAAAACGCATTTCAAGTCGTTCGTCCGTGAAGCCCATCGCCGCGGACTACGGGTTATCACAGAGCTCGTCATCAATCATACATCTGATCAACACCCATGGTTTCAAAGAGCAAGAAAAGCTCCCGTGGGAAGCAGCTTTCGAGACTTCTACGTCTGGAGCGATACACCCGATCGATACGCGGACACTCGAATCATTTTCAAGGATACTGAACATTCCAATTGGACGTGGGATCCTATCGCCAAAGCCTACTATTGGCATCGATTTTTCTCGCATCAACCCGATCTCAACTTCGACAACCCCGAAGTCCATAAAGCCCTCTTTACGGTCTTGGATTTTTGGCTAGACCTTGGAGTGGATGGGCTTCGATTGGACGCCGTGCCTTACCTCTATGAACGGGAAGGCACCCATTGCGAAAACCTTCCCGAAACACACGACTTTCTGAAAAAGCTCCGGGCCCACGTTGACGAGAAGTATGACTCCCGCATGCTCTTGGCTGAAGCCAATCAATGGCCCGAAGACGCCGCAGCCTATTTCGGAGAAGGCGATGAATGTCATATGAACTTTCACTTTCCATTGATGCCCCGCCTCTTCATGGCCATTCAAATGGAGGACCGATTTCCGATCATCGATATCTTGGATCAAACCCCGGCCATTCCCGAAAATTGCCAGTGGGGAGTGTTTCTTCGCAACCATGATGAATTGACCCTGGAAATGGTGACGGATGAAGAACGAGATTACATGTATCGGGTGTTCGCCCATGATCAGCAGGCGAGGATTAACCTCGGCATTCGTCGGCGGTTGGCTCCCTTGCTCGGTAATGATCGAAAAAAAATCGAATTGATCTATAGCCTGTTATTTTCCATGCCCGGCACTCCAGTTTTGTACTATGGCGAAGAAATCGGCATGGGAGATAATTTTTACTTGGGGGATCGCAACGGCGTGAGAACGCCCATGCAATGGAGTGCCGATCGCAATGCCGGTTTTTCTGGGGCCAATCCACAAAAACTGTATCTCCCGATCATTATCGACCCCGAATACCACTATGAAGCGGTGAACGTGGAATTACAGCAAAACAATGCCCAGTCGCTTCTGTGGTGGATGAAACGGATTCTTTCGCTCAGGAAACAATTTCCCGTATTCGGCAGGGGTAGCCTTGAATTTCTCCATCCCGCCAATCGTAAGGTGCTGGTCTTTCTGCGGCGCTACCAGGATGAAACGCTCTTAGTGGCCGTGAATCTGTCGCGCCATGCTCAATGGGTGGAGTTGGATTTGTCGGAATTTAAAGGATGTCGCCCCTTAACGCTCTTCGGGCAAAGTCAATTTCCTGCGATTGGGGACCTCCCCTATTTGCTGACATTAGGAGGCCATACGTTTTATTGGTTTTTGCTGGAACAGGTTCCCATCGAAAATCAAGTATCCCCCACACAAGCAGAACCCGCTCTCCCGGTCGTGACCATCGGCAAAGATTGGACTCATCTTTTCGGAAAACGGGAGAAAGGAAAATTAGAGAAAGTCCTTCCGGACTATATCAAGCACAAACGATGGTTCGGCGGCAAAGCCAAGAAAATCCAATTCATAGAAATAGCCCAGGCCATCCCCTTGCCCACACAAGATCCCATCACCATGCTTTCCTTGCTTCGAGTGGAATATACCGAAGGGGAAACCGAAAACTACCTCTTGCCCCTACGATATCTTTCCTCCAAACACCACCCTCAGCTCCCGGACCCTAAGGCCCGGATTGCGCACGTACGGATACGCGACAAACAGGGCGAAGAGGAAGGGTTGCTGATCGACGCATTGTGGGATGTGGAATTTCAGCGATTTCTCCTGACCAGCATGGCCAAGCAACGACGCTTTGCAAACCCTTTGGGCCAGGTCATCACCCAGACCGAAAAACCCTTCAGGAACCATGTCCAGCAAGGCCTGTCCGAAATCGAACCGATGTTGCTTCGGGGGGAACAATCCAATACCTCTCTCTTGTACGGAGATCGGTATATTTTGAAGCTGTACCGTCGGGTTGAGACCGGAATGAATCCGGATTTAGAGATCAGTCGATTTCTCACCCAAAAGAAGTTCGAGCATACTTCCGGATTAACAGGATCGATCGAGTTTCACCCAAAACATGGGGATCCGCTCACCTTCGGGATTCTGCAACAATATGTTCAAAACGAGGGGGATGCATGGAAATACACCCTGGATGAACTTGGACGATACTTTGAGGAAGCCCTGACACAACCTTCGGCGTTAACGACAAGCGATCTTCCTCAAAAATCCCTCCTCGCCCTGGCGGACGAAGACATTCCGCCTACAGCCTTAGAGCGGGTGGGACCGTATTTAGAAGAGGTCCGCCTCTTGGGACAGCGCACGGGCGAACTCCATGTCACCCTGGCTTCCGACCAGGACCTGAAGGATTTTTCGCCTGAAGTATTCACGGAATTCCATAGGCGGGGGCTGTATCAGAGTATGCTCGGCACGGCGAATGTGGCCTATTCGACACTTCGGTCGCAAATCAAATCGCTACCGGAACCCATCCATGCCCTGGCCAAAAACCTTCTTGGAGGAGAAAAAACAGTCCGAACCTGTCTGGGACAGATTCGTGACAGAAAATTTAAAGGCTGCCGCATCCGGTGCCATGGAGATTTTCATCTCGGACAAGTGTTATTTACGGGTAAAGATTTCGTGATTATCGATTTTGAAGGAGAACCCGCCCGTCCCCTGTCCGTGAGAAAACTCAAAGACTCCCCGCTCCGGGATGTCGCAGGCATGCTCCGCTCCTTCCATTATGCCGCACAAGCCTCCTCCCTCGGCCTGATACCCGGCGTTCGTCCCGAAGACTCCCAGACCCTGAGCCTCTGGGCACGCTACTGGCAAACCTGGGTGAGTGTGAGTTATCTCAAGGCTTATCTGAACGTCTCCGGGTTATCGACACTCCTCCCTCCCTCTCCCGAGGATCTGGCCATGCTGCTCAAAGCCTATGTCTTGCAAAAGGCGTTGTATGAACTCACGTATGAACTGAATAATCGAGCAGACTGGGCCCTCATTCCACTCGATGGCCTTTATCAAATCCTGAAGTCAGATTGAACATTTAAGGCCCTGGGCTACAAGAGAATTTGCACAAGAAAATGGCCCATGGCAAAATAAATGGCTATATGAAGGATTTTGGCGCGGGTATCTAGCAGAAAGGTCCAATTGTTGACCCCATGGGATATTGAGGAAAATTAACTGATAAAGGACCGCTCCGGGTCCTATTCCCATCCTTGTGAAAAAAAATTATTTTATAACAAGATCTGAACTCATTTTCCGATCCGTGCTTTTTCGCCCATGGATCATTGGGCTTGCCATAGGCTGGTTGGGAGGGGTCCTTGTAAGCCTTTCCAGCAACGTATACTCCACGCAACCTTCAGATAAACTCACCGTCGGTTGGGCCGAGGAAATTCTCATTCTTCCAGACAATATTGTCCTTCGAGCCAAAATCGATACCGGAGCCGATCACTCTTCATTGCATGTGAAAAATTTGACCGAGTTTATCCGATCGGACTCACCCTGGGTACAATTCGAGATTGAATCCAAATCAGGTGAGAACCATACGTTGGAACGTCCGGTCTACCGGTTTACCCAAGTGAAACGAAAAGGAACCGTCTCCCAAAAACGACCCGTTGTGCAATTTGACCTTTGTTTGGGACCCATCATAAAAAAAAGTATTGAGGTGAATCTGACGGATCGAAGCGGTTTTCTCTTTACCATGCTCATGGGGAGAAGTTTTTTGCGTGGTGCGGCCATCGTGGATCCACAGCAGACCTATACTCAGGCCAGCCCATGCTCCTTTGAATAACGATTATGTCCAAGCGTCATCTGTATATTCTGGCCTCCAGCCTCATTTTTCTAGGGGTTGCCGTATTTCTCTATAAGGCTCTCATCCTGGAATTTCCACTGAGGCCCCAAACCCAGGCCATTCTGTGGGATGTCGAAGCTCATCTCTCCTTCGTGGCCCAGAACAAGCCAGTCACGGTTTCGTTGAATCTTCCCAGAAACACCCGGCGTTTTGCCATTGTCGATGAAAATTTTATTTCTCAAGGATACGGGTTAACCACGATCAAAGATGAGGAGAATCGACGAGCGACCTGGTCCAAACGGAAGGTCCAGGGGAAGCAAAATCTTTACTATAGTGGTACGGTCCGCCAGATTGAAACGACCGAACCTCCAACGAAAGGGAAACCACCTGTCGTGCAAAGCCCTGGGTTTGAAGGCGCCAAATTTGCGGCAGCCCAAGCGTTGCTCGCCGACATTCAGGACAAATCCGCCGACGCCACGACTCTCGTGGCCGAACTCACCGAAAGACTCAAGCAGCCCAAGACCGACCAGAATCTTCAATTGCTGCTCGGCAAGGACCGAACTCCAGAAAAAAAACTCCAGTTGGCTACCGAAATCCTGGCTCTAGCCGGGATTCCCAGCCGCCTGGTTCATGGCATTCAATTGGGGGATTTCTCCGGGAAAGCCAAGCCGGTCCATTGGTTGCAAGTCTATGAAAACCACGTCTGGAAATCCCATGATCCTGAAACCGGCAAGTCGGGAATCCCGGAGCACTATTTCACCTGGTGGCGTGGGTTGGAACCCTTGGTCAACCTCCGTGGAGGCAAACAGCTCGAAGTCACGATATCCGTTGCACCCAACCAAGAAGAAGCGATTCGAGCAGCCTTACTGCATAGCCAAATCGCCCTACCTAAACTCTTTGAATTTTCCCTCTTTAGTTTGCCTCTTGAAACCCAGGCTGTGTACCGGATTCTGTTGATGGTACCGATGGGGGCACTGTTGCTCTTGGTTTTGCGAAATATCATAGGGATTAAAACGTTTGGAACCTTTATGCCCATCCTGATGGCCTTAGCGTTTCGGGAAACTCAACTTCTCTGGGGTATTGTGCTTTTTTCATTAGTGGTGGCGTTGGGTTTGGCGGTCCGATTTTATTTAGAGCATTTAAAATTATTACTCGTCCCCCGGCTCGCGTCACTCCTGATTATCGTGGTCCTGGTCATGGCGGCCTTAAGTGTGCTCAGCCATAAACTGGGGTTGGAGCGCGGGCTATCGGTGGCCTTGTTTCCCATGGTCATCCTCACGATGACCATCGAGCGGATGTGTATCGTGTGGGAGGAACGGGGGGCCGGCGAATCGATTCAACAGGGATTGGGAAGTCTGGCGGTCGCCTCGCTGACCTACCTGGTCATGACGATTCCTGCCGTCGAGCATGTGCTCTTTGTCTTCCCGGAACTGTTGTTGGTCCTCCTGGCCGGAACCTTGTTAATGGGCCGCTACTCCGGATTCCGCTTACTGGAACTTGGGCGCTTTAAGGCCTTAACCCAAAAGACCACTTGAGACTCTTTTCGTATGTTTGCCTTGGCCAAAAAGCTAAAAGACATCGGGGTATTAGGGTTAAATAACCGCAATGCCGGATATACCCTTTGGCACAACCCCCGCCACCTCTATCCTCTGGTCGATGATAAATTGACCACCAAACGATTGGCAGAAAAGGCCGGGTTAGCCGTGCCCGAATTGTATGGCGTGATCGAAATCGAACGGCAGGTTCGGGACTTGGCCTCTTTGCTCGAACCCTACGAAGACTTCGTCATTAAACCTGCTCAGGGGAGCGGGGGAGATGGAATTGTGGTCATCACCGGCCGCCGGCAAGCTCGCTACCGCAAAGCCAGCGGGCAACTGATTAGCCAAGAAGACCTTGACCATCATGTGTCCAATACTCTGAGCGGGTTGTACAGCCTTGGGGGACACCCCGACAAGGCATTAATCGAATACCGGGTAGAGTTTGACCCGGTATTTGAAAAAATCAGTTTTCAAGGTGTCCCGGACATTCGCATCATCGTTTTCTTAGGGGTGCCGGTGATGGCGATGGTCCGCCTTCCCACCCGAATGTCAGATGGCAAAGCCAACCTTCATCAGGGAGCCATCGGAGCCGGAATTGACCTCGCCTCAGGAAAAACTCTGAGCGGCGTTTGGAAGAATGAAATCGTCACCGAGCATCCCGATACCGAAAATCCCATTATTAACATCCAAATTCCTCACTGGGATACGCTGTTACATCAAGCCGCTCAGAGTTACGAGATGACGGGTTTAGGATACCAAGGGGTGGACCTGGTCCTGGATAAAACCAAAGGTCCCTTGATCCTGGAACTGAACGCCCGTCCGGGACTCAATATTCAAATCGCCAATGGGGCAGGGTTGTTGCCAAGATTACGGATCGTCGAACAGGAGACAACACATTTGAAAACGCTTGAGGATCGGCTCCAGTTTGCTAAACAGACCTTTTCACGACACAAGTAAAAGTCCTTCAGCCTACGGCGAAACCTCCCACCCCACACCTTTTTATCCGGTAATTTCCAACCCTAAACAATCGAGGGCAGGGTAGCCGGGGAGACATCGACCGACACCGATGGGGTATGGTGTCCACCCCCAACCATGAAGCCATTAATCGGGCTCACATCTCCATAGTCACGCCCCCAAGCCAGGGTAATGTGTTCATCGCTGGGAATACAATTATTGGTAGGGTCAAAGTCTACCCACCCGAGATCGGGGCACCACGTCGAAACCCACGCATGCGAAGCATCGGCACCCACCAGCTTTTCTTGACCTTCCGGGGGATGTGTGAGGAGATAGCCACTGATATACCGGGCGGGCAATCCTAAACTTCGCAACGCGGCGATTTCCAAGTGCGCGAAATCCTGGCAAACCCCTTTCCGGGAGAACAACACATCTTTGACAGGGGTCGAAACATCCGTCACCCCCCCTTCATATGTGAAGTTTTGAAAAATCCTACTCGTCAAATCCATCACTCCTGCCAAAATGGGGCGTCCAGGAGGAAAACACCCCCTGACAAAATCATACAGGTCATCATCAATCGTGACATAGGGGGAGTCATACATAAATTGTTGGGCGTCTAGTATCACCGAATCCGGAGGTTCTAGTAGTCGCTGGGTTACCCGATCCCATGGGAGACTTTGGTCCACATGTATCGCCTCCGGTTTGGTCACATCGATCAAGGACTGAGCCTCGACGATTAAAGCCGAATGGGGAGCTTGAATGGTGACATGAGTAAGGGGATTCCCAAAATAATCCTTCCCATTAGAACGGACGGATGGTTCAGGATCAAAGGTGAGGTTCGACCTTAGATTATGTTGTCTCGGGTGAGTTCGTGGGGCTAACCGCAGAACGTGATGGGAGATCGCAACCGGCTGGGTGTAGGTAAACGTCGTCCGATGAGTGACCCGGTAAATCATGGGACACCCTCGAGCCATTGCGGACCTGAAATCCGTTGTGCCAAGGAATGACTGAAATAGGTGTGAGCGACAAGGTCGGACAATTGATGGACTCCCTGGTCTAATTGTTTGAGCAAACGGACCAAATGAGCTCTTACCTTGGATTTATCGGTAAATTCCGCGACCTGGATCATATCCGTCAAGCGAATATCCGTGCACAAGCGAGTGGTAATTTTTTGGGCCGGATTGAGTGATGCGGATGCCTCCTCATGCGGCAGGGCATCCATATGCTCATTAAAAACGAGCAATTGAAAAATCACCGATCGCGGATTGGTCTCATCGGCCAGGAGCAAATCGAGCACGGCTGCAAGTTTGGCTTCTGCCTTATACCGGGTGCGATACGTGAGGGACACATCGGCTAATTCAAGGAGCAAATTGAGACTTTCCGTGACCTCCGGGTTCCCTCGAATCGCGAGATGCCGAATAAGCTTTGAAAGATGGCGAACCCGTTCCAGGCGCCTCCCCATTTCCAAGAACCGCCAGGCATAACTGCGGGTCATGTTTTCCATGACCATCCCATTGACCGCGGCCAAATGCTGGATCATTCGACTGAGGAGTCGAATGGCATCATCCAAGCTTTGCCCTTTCGTCCGGGCCCAATCTTTCGGCACGCCGGAGAGCTCGACCAGAATATTCCACGTGTCCTGCGACAATCGATGTCGCACCAGTTCGGCCGTACGCCGAACATTCTGCAAGATTACCGCCAATCCATCCGGGGAATCCGGGTCGAATAAGATCGTCCGAAGTTCTGCCTCAACCATATCGGCCCCGCCTTCCACCGCCCGCTTGGCCCGTCGGGAGGAGAGATGCTTTTGCATCACCAGCAATGCCACTAAACGGGAAAGAGTGCCGGGCTCATCACTCATACCGGCTTCTCCACTGGTGCGAGAAAACAAACTTCGGAGAAGACGGATCGCCCCTTCGGCCCGTTCGATATACCTCCCCAACCAAAATAGGTTATCGGCCGTCCGGCTGGGAAGATCCCGCCCTCCCCGACGAAGCAGCAAGGTTGGATTTTTCGAGGTCTCCACCGTTTGCGTATCGAATGCTCTATCCCCCTTCACCCAGGTATCTTTGCTGAAATCTCCCGGTTCGTGCCAATGCCCCCGGGGATCCGATCGAACCGATACGCGAGCCAGGCCTCCCGGCATGACCGAATACCCGTCCTTCGTGGCGGTAAGATAGAGGCGAAGGGTCATCGGAACGGGTTGAAGGTGGCCTTGCGCTCCCCAGAAAGGTGCTGTGGAGGGAGACACAATTTCACGTCCCACATATTCGTGACCGCGCCGTTCAATCGCTTGAACAAGAGCAGTCCGTTCACGTTGGGTCAGGTCCGGCCCAAAAGACGATAGGCTGCTATGAGTCACGTCCCGTTTGGGAGTCAACACACGGCGAATCATCAACTGCTGCATGTTCTCCAGGACGTAAGCCCGCTCTTTGGCTTGTCCACACCACCATGTGGCCACACTGGGAATTTTGAGCCCTTCGCTAAAAAAGAATTGGCAGAGCGTCGGCAAAAAACTCAACAGGACTTCGCTATCCGCCAGGCCGCTCCCCAAGGCATTCCCCATGGTCACGTGCCCAGCTCGAATGGACTGCAACAAACCCGGAATCCCTAATGTCGATTCAGTGGACAATTCCAATGGATCGCACAAATCTGAATAGATTCGTCGCAAGACCAGATCGATGGGTTTCAAGCCATCCACGGTTTTTAAAAACAGTCGGTCGTCCCGAACGGTCATATCCGATCCTTCTACGATCGGAAACCCGAGATATCGCGACAGGTACGCATGTTCAAAATAGGCCACATTTTGGGGACCGTTTGACAGCACCACGGCTAACGGATCATCCCGTTGCGAGAATTCCAAAAAATTCTGGCTGAAGGTCTGAAAAAAGGAAGAGAGGCGTTGAACATGTGTGTCGTCAAAGAGATCGGGTAAGGCACGTGATACGATAATGCGGTTTTCCAGGGCAAATCCCGCACCGGTTGGCGCCTCGGTCCGGTCCCGCAGGACCCACCACTTTCCATCCGGCGCACGGGCCACATCAAAGGCCAGAAAATGTAAATACCGTCCCCCCTGGACGGGGACTTCGTGACAGGGTTGCAAAAATTGGGGATTGCCGAAGACCACGGCCGGAGGCAGGATGCCATTTTTCAACAACAGTTGGGGACCATACAAATCATTCAAAATATGGTTCAACAGGCGGGCACGTTGAATGAGCCCGGCTTCGAGCTGCTGCCATTCCTCCTGATCAATAAGAAGGGGAAGGAGATCCAACTGCCAGGGTCGATCCGAGGGCAATCCCTCTTGACCGACTTTATGGGTCACCCCATCATTTTTCAGCAATCGCTCAGCGGTTTCTTGAGCCACTCGCCGTTGGTTGGTATCCAAGGCTGTGAAACCTTTCAAAAAATCCTGCCAGTAGGGACGAACCGATCCATCCTGAGCGACGAGTTCATCAAACGTGTCCGGTTGAGGCGGATACGGTGAGGAAGAGGGAGAATAAGAATCCGTTGATTCAGTCATGAAAGAGTTCATCAGGGAATCCAATAATGCGCCGGGTTAAGCCACGAAGCTACCGTACCATTAGCGTGGGGCCAAGATACAGAGACTCCGGACACCAGAATTATACCGGCCACCGAAGATCCAGGGTACAGGGAAAATCCGGATGTGAGGTCTCGAGTGGTTCGGCATAGGGGCCGGCTGTATGGCCGAATGGGGTAAACCTGGCCAATCGCCGGCTTTCCGCTTCATAGGCATTGACGGGAAATTGGTCAAAATTACGCCCCCCTTGATGGGCGACATGATAGGTGCACCCCCCTACGGCCCGTTGAGCCCATCGATCATACACATCAAAGATCAGCGGTGCATCAATCCCGATGTTGGGATGCAGACTATTGTGCGGTTGCCAGGCCCGGTAACGAACGCCGCCCACGGCTTCTCCCTGTTGCCCCGTGGGTATCATTGGGACACGTTTTCCATTGCAGGCTACCACATACCGAGTGTCGGTCAACCCGGAAAGTTTGACCTGAAGCCGCTCCACGGAGGAATCCACATACCGTACCGTCCCGCCAGGAGCCCCCTCCTCCCCCATCACATGCCAGGGCTCAAGGGCTTGCCGAACCTCCAGGACCAAACTGTTATAGGCAATCGTTCCATAAAGGGGAAAACGAAATTCCAGATGAGGGGCAAACCATTCTTCTTTGATATCGTAGCCGGCTTGATTCATATCGTGAATGACATCACAAAGATCCTGTTCCAAGAAATGAGGTAACATAAATCGATCGTGAAGTTGCGTCCCCCACCGAACCAACTGGCCATGATCGGGGGTTTTCCAAAACCGTGCGATAAAGGCGAGAAGCAGGACTTGCTGTGCCAGACTCATTCGCTCATGCGGGGGCATTTCAAACGCCCGGAATTCCACGAGTCCGAGCCGTCCCGTGGGCCCGTCGGGGGAATAAAGTTTATCGATACAAATTTCCGTGCGATGGGTATTCCCACTGACATCGATCAGTAAGTTTCTGAAGATTCGGTCCACCAGCCAGGGAGGCGGGGGATTCTCGGCATTGGGTGCCGGAACCTGAGTAAACCCCAACTCCAACTCATAGAGGGAATCATGCCGGGCCTCATCTATCCGAGGAGCTTGGCTCGTCGGGCCGATAAAGAGCCCGGAAAACACGTACGAAAGTGCAGGATGTCGCTGCCAATAGGCGATCAGGCTCCGTAATAAATCCGGCCGACGCAAAAAAGGGCTATCGGCGGGGGTTTTCCCCCCCACCACCATATGGTTCCCGCCCCCGGTTCCGGTGTGCCGCCCATCCAACATGAATTTCTCGGTGCCCAACCGGCAGAGTCTGGCTTCTTCATAGATCCCAGTGGTGATGGCTACCATGTCTGTCCAATTGGCAGCTGGATGGATATTGACTTCCAACACCCCAGGGTCCGGGGTCACTTTCAGCACATTTATGCGCGGATCATAAGGGGGAGTGTACCCCTCCAGGTGAATGGGTTGGTCCAATTCTGCAGCGGTGTCCTGTATGGCCGCGACGAGGTCCAAATAATCTTCGATTGATTCCACCGGCGGCATAAACACCCACAGGTGGCCATTCCGGGATTCAACGGCCAAGGCCGCACGAACGGCTCGAGTGGCCCCATCCCCAGTGACCTGGCCATGAACCTGTTGCGGCTGTTCCGCTTGGTGATCTTGCCCCCTCTGCCCACGCAGAAAAGGCTGGCGGCTTGGGTCAGGGTCCCGCAGCGGACCGCGTTGCTCGAAGGGATCGGCAGGCATAATGTACGGGTATTCTCCAGGGGCCAATTCGGGAAGGGATGGCAAGGGCAAGCGAAACCCGATGGGTGAATCACCGGGAATCAGGAACAAGTGTTTGGTCCGGGTGGACCACGGTTCGCTCATCCATCGGCGTTGGCCGTCACGAGCATTCCATCGCTGCAACGGCAAGACATATCCCACAGGAGTGCCCAGCCCTCGTTCAAAGGCGTGAGCTAATCTGGCTCGAGCCATGGGATCGTCCAGGTTATTCGTGGCTGGATCGAGATGTTCCGGGAGCTTTCGTTCCTGACCGATGAAATGCCAGGGGTCTTCATAAACTGGATAAATGGTTTCGGCTCCCACTTCCACACGCCTGGCAATACCTTCGATGAATCGTTGTGCATTTTCTCGAGTGGCTTTGGCCCTGGGAGAGTCTTCAGGAATCAACTGGTCTTTTTCCCAGATAGGCGTTCCCCTTTCCCGCCAATACATGCTCAAAGCCCACCGCGGGAGCTGTTCGCCGGGGTACCACTTCCCCTGACCAAAATGAACGAGTGCGCCGGGAGCAAATCGATCCCGTAAGCGTATAATCAAGTCTGCAGCCAAGCGCCGTTTATTGGGACCCACCGCATCAGTGTTCCATTCCGGTGCATCGGGATAATCAACGGCAACAAACGTCGGCTCTCCGCCAATCGTAACCCGGACATCGTTGGCCGACAATTCCCGATCTAAACGATGCCCAAACCGATCAATGGCCTGCCACTGTTCCTCCGTATACGGTTTCGTGACTCGTGGAGTCTCCACAATTCGCGTGACCGACATCTCATGGGAAAACTCGGTTTCGCACTGATCGATGGCACCATTGATGGGTGCGGCCGTGAGTGGATGGGGTGTACAGGCCAAAGGAATATGCCCTTCTCCAGCTAACAAACCCGATGTCGGGTCAAACCCCACCCACCCGGCCCCGGGTAGGTAAGCTTCGACCCAGGCATGCAAATCCGTAAAATCCCGATCGGTGCCTGAAGGCCCATCCAACGATTTCACGTCGGCCACCAGCTGAATGAGATATCCGGAAACAAACCGACTGGCAATCCCTAAATGCCGCAGGATTTGCACGAGCAGCCACCCCGTATCTCGACAGGACCCGCGCCCGAGTTCCAGCGTTTCTTCCGGAGTATGGACTCCGGGTTCCATCCGAACCACATACTCGATTTGCCGTTGTAATTGACCATTCAAGTCCATCAAGAAGGGAATGGTGGGATTCTTATCTGGGGCCTTAAAATTCTTGAGCCAATCCTGTAGGCGAGGGCCGGGTGGGTCGATGTCCAAGTACGGGAGAAGATCGCGTTTGACAAGGGGATCATACACGAAAGGAAGCGTTTCGGCTTCCGGTTCAAGGAAAAAATCAAAGGGATTATAGATGACCATGTCAGCCACCAGATCCACTTCAACATGAAATTCACGAACCTTTTCGGGGAACACGAGTCGTGCCAGGTAATTCCCGTGAGGGTCTTGTTGCCAATTGAGAAAATACCCCTTGGGTTCGATGTTCAGGGAATAACTGAGGATTGGGGTGCGACTATGAGGGGCGGGCCGCAACCGGATAACATGGGGTCCCATCTGAACGAGACGATCATAACGATAGTGGGTTTGATGATTGAGTGCGACGTGGAGCGCCATAGAGAAAAATGATTCCTGGAAATCGAGGAAAGCCTGAGACTCAACACAACCAATTTTTAAGGAAGGGTATCATAGCATCGGCACCTTGGCCTTGCCTACTTACATCTGAATCTGGTTATGGTAAATTGCCCTGAACACAAAATGGTATGGTATATTATCCACGTCGTAGAGACCCAATTTCTTCCACACCCATCGCTTCGGAGGTAAAGAACTGATCAGTGAAATCGCTGTTTGAACGGTATCAGATGAAATCCGGATTCGATGAAATATTTCAAGCCTCCGGAGTCCCCCGTCCCCACTACCGTCGTCTCGTTGAACGGTTGGGAAACTTCCCTTTGAAGGATTTGGCCCTAAAACGGAAGCAGGCCGATCAAGCGTTCTTGCGACAAGGCATTACCTTTACCGTATACGGCGACCCGCAACAAACCGAAAAAATATTCCCCTTCGATTTGTTGCCCCGCATTATTCCCAACGCGGAATGGCAGATCATCGAAAGAGGGATCCAACAACGGGTTCGAGCCTTAAACATGTTTCTCGTCGATTTATACGGCGACCAACACATCCTTAACGATAAAACCGTCCCTCGAGAGCTTATTGAAAGCTCGGAGCACTTTCAAAAAAACTTGGTAGGATTTTGCCCCCCCAATGGGGTGTTCATCCATGTTTCCGGCATCGATTTGGTGCGGAATCACGAAGGTGAGTATTTCGTACTGGAAGACAATCTTCGGACTCCGTCCGGCATTTCCTACGTATTGGAAAACCGCTTGGTCATGAAGCAGTTATTCCCGAATTTATTTGCCGACATGCAGATCCGCCCCGTGGATCAATACCCGGCCCAATTATTGGAAAACCTCAAAGGGTTGGCCCCGCAGGGAAAAGAAAACCCCACGGTCGTGCTCCTGACTCCCGGGGTATTCAATTCGGCCTACTTTGAACATAGTTTTTTGTCCTTGCAAATGGGAATCCAAATGGTGGAAGGCCGCGACCTTGTCGTTGAATCGGACAAGGTGTATATGAAAACCACCCAAGGACTTGAACAAATCGATGTCATTTATCGTCGGGTCGATGATGCGTTTCTCGACCCTGAAATTTTTCGAAAAGATTCCCTGCTTGGTGTCCCCGGTCTTGTTCGAGCCTATCGTGCCGGTCATGTGGCACTAGCCAACGGCATCGGAAACGGCATCGCCGATGATAAAGCCGTGTATACCTTCGTACCCAAGATGATCGATTATTATTTACACGAGCAACCCATACTAAAAAATGTCCCGACCTACCTCTGTGGACTGCCCGAAGATCGCAAGTACGTCCTGGAGCATCTCGGGGAATTAGTGGTGAAGGCGGTGGCCGAATCCGGTGGCTATGGCATGTTGATGGGGCCGAGTTCCACCAAACAACAGCAAGATGAGTTTCGAAAGAAAATTGAAGCCAGTCCACGAAGTTATATCGCCCAGCCGGTGGTCACCTTATCCCATCATCCTTGTGTCCTGAACGATGGGGGAGACCTCGGCTTGATGGGGCGGCACATTGACCTTCGTCCTTTCGTGCTCTGGGGGGAAGACATTACGTTATCGTTGGGCGGACTGACCCGTGTCGCGTTGAAGGAGGGGTCTTTGGTGGTCAATTCCTCTCAGGGGGGAGGCAGTAAAGACACCTGGGTACTTTATGGAGATGAGTAAATCATGCTAAGTCGAACCGCAGAATCGTTTTTTTGGATCGGACGGTATATCGAACGGGCGGAATACACCGCCCGTTTCGTGAATGTGCACTACCATTTATTGACCGAAATCGCCACAGGTGAAGACCAGGCCGATATTTGGACCCGGTACCTTGAAGACACCGGTGAACTGAAAACTTATCAAGCCCTTTATGGTGATGTGCTCACCAAGTCGGTCATGGAGTTTGTGACGCTGAGCCGGGACAACCCCGATTCCCTCACCAATCTCATTGCCGCCGCGCGCAATAATGCCCGTGGCATTCAAGATCAGCTGTCCAGTGAAGTCTGGCATTTCATGAACGATTTTTATTTCAGTCTCAAAGGCAAAACCGAAGTCGACCTTTGGGCTGATACCCATGATTTGCTCCGGCACGTGCGGAATACATGTTATACCTTGGATGGGGTCATGGGCGGCACCATGGTACGGGATGAAGGCTGGAACTTTTATCGATTGGGAAAAAATATCGAGCGAGGTGGCCGGACCGCCAGACTCGTTGACATTCCGGTGCTGAGTGACCCCACTTCGGAACCCAAGCGGATATCAGAATATCACCAGTGTCTTGCGGCCCTGAAATCTGCCAGTGCTTTTGAAGCCTATCGGAAATTTTACTCCGCCCAATTGGTGCCCAAAAAAATCGTGCGTTTTCTCCTCTTTCATAACCGTTTCCCTCGTTCCGTCCGGTTTACGACAACCCAAGCCAGTGAACTGGTAGAACAATTGGCTGGAGGCACGAGACGGTCGGAGACCAGACAAGCAATACGGTTAGCCGGCGCCCTTGCAGCCGATTTGGAATTTGGAAGCCTGGAAGAAGTGTATTCTACGGGACTTTCAGAGTTCCTGGCTCAAGTGCTGGAACAACTCGACCAACTCTCTAATCTCGTCGCTCAGGCATTTTTCCGGATCCCAGGTTACTCACACACCTCCGTTGCGTAAAAGATCGGAATAAGCAGATTCCCCCGATAACTCAAGTTGAAATTCTCAATATAAATAGAACACTAAACATTGAGCTTTCCAGAACATCATGCTGTCTTAAATAGGACAGCCCCTTCATAAAGGCTTGATAAATCTTAATAAAGATTAGACGATTTAAACTATTACCTTGTTGAATTTTAATGTTTTTTCCTTGCCTTGCCCAGGTAAGGGGGTGGGGTTCAAATCCCTTTTCCCGCTCCAACCTTCCCTCCTTAACTTACCGCACCCCTTCCAATTCCAGAAAGCTGGTCAGCCTTTTTTCTCCCAATTGTAGACCGAGTTGGTTGGCTGGTATGTAACCATTCTCACCGCCATCTAATGTTCAAAGTCCAAGTGGGGGTATTTCAGCGTTTTGGCGGTATAAGGCCAATCGCGAAAAACGCGTGACCCTGTGCCCATCAGCCATCTCACCCCAAAACCCCCTGAATGTGTTAGGAAAATCGTTGCAGCCCGTGTTTCAGCCTTCAATGGTATAGGCCTTGCTCTATCATGGTCTCATGAACCATTTCCAAATAGAGTCAGTCAACAGTCCCATTCATTCCCGGAAAGGACCCTTTCTTATGGCACGCACAATGTCCCCTACAACACTCACGCTGGCCGCTCTCAGTCTCTCTCTCAGCACATTAGCGTTTACTCCCGTCATGACGGAAGTGGATGGACGGGCCATCCCCAGAATCGAATGGAAAACAACGTTGAATAAGTTTCAGATCGATAAAGACAGATTCCTCGGACAACGCTTTACCGCCATGTGCCCACGAACCTCCGAAAAGGCTGACAAGGACCAAGGCGGGGTCTATGCCAGTACCTCTTCCATTTGCCAAGCGGGCCTCAATGCCGGAGCGATTGATAACAATGGGGGTCTAGTGACTGTCCAGATCAATCCGGGAAGTGAAATTCATACCGGCAACCCGAAGCTCACGACAGCTCGCACAATCAGTGTGGTCGGTCATGCCAATGCGGCGGCCACGGATAAGGTCTATCGTGACCATGTTCAACGGATTAAATGGGATTCAAAATTCACCAGATCAATCGGTGCGTCCAAGCATTTAATCGGACAACAATTTACCTTTGAATGTCCAGCTGCCCCGAGTGCTCTACCTCCTCGGCGAATTGTGGGCACCGATTTGTATGCGTTTAATAGTATGACCTGTCTTGCCGCACTTCATGCCGGTGTCTTAACGACCGACGGAGGCCTAGTGACGGTCCAGATGAACCCTGGGAACGCGAAACTGGTGGGCAGTATTCGTGATGGACTGGAATCGCATGATGGCACGAGTGGATTGAGTGCCCTTTCTTTTGTCGCCAATCCTGTCACCCCATAACCGGAAGGGATTTCTTACGTCATGCCACGATGAATGGCCATGGAATTACCGGGGCCCGGCGGAATGGCTGGGCCCATGACGGAAGTGAGAACAATGACTGCTCAAAGTAACAAGAACATCACCTCATTCCTGGGTCCCTTTTCCGTCGTGGGTACGGTCTTTGGCACATGGGCTATTCTGGCATTCATGGAATCCTGTCTTCCGCCATGGGCTGATCCACATATGGATTGTGACCATCATGTCTTGTTTTTTGTATTCATTGCCGGTGGGGTTGTGATGCTCGCTGGTGTCATGGCCTGGGTCACCCGTGTCATCTATCATCCGGTCACTCCCTTTCCTACCAGGACATCAGAATTGCCGTCTGCCCTGCTGACAGGTTTTGTCATGGCTGTGGGGTCCTACGGCCTCATACGCTGGGAATGGTATTTCCCAAACATCGCTGGCCAATTTTCCGGTTGGCTAGGCGTGGGGCTACTCGTTTTTGGCATTGTGATGATTCTCGTCAATTATTTATCTCGAGGGAGAAGGGAACCATGAAGCACTCAGCGAGGATACGCATTATTGGAATGTGGGATGTTTCTTCTGTCGATCTTGGCGAGGTTCACTCATGACACCATTTCTGTTTCCCAGTACGGTGGCATTCGCGGTGTTTGGGGGTTGGGTTATCATGATGTCGTTTGAATCCTGTGTCCTTCAACGACTTGATCAGAAATTTGATTGTTGGAGCAGTTTACAGTTTGCCGCGATTTTTTCATGTATTGGCGCGATACTCACGGGTCTCATGGCGCTCCTGGCCCGGGTCATTCTCCATTCATTCTTGCCGTTCAATTCTTCGAGAGCAGAAAGATTATCCGCATGGCTCACGAGTGTCTTGTTGTTGCTGGTGTCCTATTTTGTTATTCGATGGGATATTAATGTTGGCCATATCGGCATTCAACTCTTCGGCTGGCTTGGAATCAGTCTGATTCTCAGTAGTGCCTCGCTGATATTGGTGAAACATTGTTCTTTGAGTAGGAGCGGATCATGAAGAGGTCGGTGTGGATCGTGGTCGTTGGACTCCTGGCTATTCTCATTGGAGGCAATGGTATTCTCCAAGGATTGGCGTCTCTTGCCTCCACCATTCATGAGGTGAGTGAGCAATCAACAATGGTGAGAGAGGGAAAGATTGGGAAGGGCGTAGCCTCAAGTGAAAAATCACGACCTCCCGTCACCGAGCAACCGAAAGATGAAAGGTCGAACCAGTATGATCCGCCTCTGAGTGATCAGGCATTTGAGCTGCTGTGGCGATTGTTGGCTGATCATCATCAATGGGACGTGGTTCGTACGGCCTTCTATCTTCTTTTGTCTGTGGCCTATTTGATTGCAGGGATTGCCCTTGTCTTCAAGTCGTATGGCCCTCGAATCTTTTTAGGAGTTGTCGCGGCCTCCCTTTTCTGGTCCTTAATGCAAATACTGTGGTATTCCCAGGGTGAGATGGAAATGCTCTTGATTGCGGCACCGGTATTCGGTCCGAGTGTGGTCATCGATCTCCTTCTGGCAGCCATCGTTTGGGCGGTGGCACGTGGGCCACTCAAAGAGCCAACCAAACATGAGGATCGCACCTCCTCGACGGACCGAGGATTGAGTCTGGCCTCAGTGATGAATGTCTGGATTCCAAAAATAACCGGATTTTCAGCGGCCTTGTTCGGGTTGATCGTTCCTTTCTGGTTACTTGGTGTGCCTGGTGTCGAAAACACCTATGCCCAAGGATGGCGAATGGGACTGGATGTTATCATGTACTACCCATTCGCGTGGGTCACAGTTTTTGGAATTTCGTGGTTGCTCAAAAGGGCCCTACCTCTTGACCGTCAAGCAGCATTGAATATTGGTGTTTCTCTTTGCTTTTTAGTCTTTTTCAGCATGGCTCTTTTACGACTTGGCCAGGCATTTCAACTTATTGCAACCTGATGAAAGTCGAATACTTAACGGACAAAACGGTGTGAAAATGAAGAAGCCTATTTTGCTCCTGATCGGGATTTCGTGGTTGTTAATCGCAGGAAATTGCGTAAAAAATTCATTCATCCTGCATGAAAATCCTAGCGACCAGTATCTTGATATCACGGGAACGATAGATGATGGGCTGGAATATGTCGTAAGCGTGATGTACGTGAAAAACGCAAAAAAAAGCGGCTGTGCTACTTACGGCAAAGATTCGGACATCTGCCAAGTCAAACCAGAGGAGTTTACGTATACTCCTGAAATTGAGGAAGGAAGCCATTCTCTTCATATCCCACTGAGAGAGCTTTCTCCGGGGCCGAACTCCTGGTTTGAACCGAAGGACATCTCCATCTGCGTGGGGCCTCAGGACCCGAACACCGTACCTCACCAATGCCAAGTGTTGTTCTCGGTCACGAAGGACAGGCACGGCGGAAATCACACACTCGACCTCGTCTGTACAAGAAGGTTTTGGTGTTATGAAGGCCTTCAGGTGGAATATGTCAGTCAATTCAATCGCGAATACGTGGTCAATATTCGAAAAGAATCCATTGATCATGGACCCATATCCGAACTCACGCTCCAAGAACTCTTGAAGTATGAAAAATTTACGGAATATATCGAGAGAGTCCTTGCCGATCCCGAGCAACAGAATGGCCCGATTTTGCTCGTGGCATCGAATCTTGCGATGCGCGAGCCGCGCATCCGCGACAGCCTGTTCCTGTATCATGCCGGGACGATTCGAGTGCACGTCGATCGGAAGTATTACACACCAACAAGAAAGGGGGCCGATGGTCCTGGCCCCGCCATTGAAGGCCTTATGTTTCCGATGCAACTAGCCATTCATGGGTTAACCGCCGAGCAACTCAAAGATATCTATGAATCGATCGTGCCACAACTCCAGAATTGGAACCCCCACTATATCGAAGCCTATGAACCCGGATGGGAATTTGAATTGTCCCCCAATCTTCCGGACGTACAACATGAGTTCGATCAGGCTAAAGCTCGTCGACTGAAGACGTTACAGGGGTTGATGACGCTCTTTCACAATGAGGCCTATGCAGAGGCGCACTCCATTGTCCAGGCGTATGAATGGGATCCCACTCTGGATCAGCAAGCGGAAGAGAAACTTCAGGCAGAAAAAAAGATGCAACGCATAGAATCGCAACTGGGAATCGAAGGCTATATGGCCGCCCTTACTAAGCAAAGAGCGCGAAGTCAAAACACCAAATGTTTCACCTTTTCTGCAGACGGCCAAAAAATAGCATGTGATTCGAACAATACCGCTCCTTCAGATCGAATGCACTAATCTCATCGCTCAACGTTCTTTACATCTTCCCTTTTTCTCTTTCCGCTCTTCCCCCTGGCTCGCCTCGACTATTTAATCCTGACAAACTCACTTACCTCATGGAATGCTGGACCTTCTTTCTTGCCATGTGTTTCTTTTTTTAGATCGCGACTTCAACTTATCTCCGAACATTATTTCTCAATTTCGTTGCTTGTTTCTGGTGCTATGCCACCGTTCTGGCCATATGCCATCAGTGTCGTCCAATACTCTTTCTTACGAATTTCACCACTTCTTCTCGTAATTCCAATGAATTAAAGGAGTTCTGAGAGCTTCACGGATTGGCATCGTGTTTGCTCTAAATCATGGACAAATACACGATGTGGCTCACTTCAATTTCGAAGTGGCCGAATCAAATCACTCTCAAACTTACAAAGGAGGCATTCTTATGGCACACACAACTTTTTCCACAACTCTCACACTTGCCGCTCTCAGCCTGTCACTCAGCACGTTGGCCTTTACTCCTGCCATGACCGAAGTTGATGGCCGATCCGTTCCACAAATCGGGTGGGACACCACCTTAGAAAAATTCCAAATGCATAAGGACAAATTTCTCGGCCAACGGTTTACGGCTATGTGCCCAAAGACCACTCAAGAGGTCAAGGCTGGCGAAAACAAAAACGCCGTGTATTCTCGTACGCATGCCATTTGCCAAGCTGGCTTGCAATCCGGAGCGATTGAAAAGAAAGGTGGCTTGGTAACCGTTCAATTGATTCCTGATGGGATGAGCGTGGTAGGCAAGTCTGACGCTAAGGCAACAGACAAAATCTATCTTGAGCATGTGCAAGATATTAATTGGGATACCAAATTTACGAAGACCGGGTTCGGGTATAAGCAATTCATCGGACAACGTTTTACCTTTAACTGTCCAGCGGCCCCGGGAAATTTGCGACCACGCCGAATCGTTGGTACCGATTCCTATGAGTTCAAAAGTATGATTTGCCGGGCGGCTGTCCATGCCGGGAAACTGACCATGGACGGAGGGCTGGTGACGGTCCAGATGAATCCAGAGACGAAGAAATTAGTAGGCAGTACTCGGAACGGTATCGAAACCAAAGATGGCAGAAGTGGCTTGAGTGCCCTCACCTTCGTGGCGAATCCGGTTAAATCGTAAAATTCCAACCTTTTCGCAATGAAGCCAATGACCATTTCAATCGTCAGACAGCAATCTGAGCCCGGCATACCGGCCGGGCTCGGACAAATCTCGGTCTTGACCCCTGTTACAGGGATTTCAAATCAATCTAGAGACACAAGGAGGGCACATCATGTTGCTACAACTGTTTAGTTTTTTTAAGGGTATTGGATTGCTTTTCTCAATTGGATGCCTCGTGTACTTGTTCCTGGGGAAAGATGCGGCTTTAAAACAACGACTTTTGTTCCCATTTTTTGTGGTCAGCAGTCTGCAAGTTGTAGGGACAGTCTACTTTACTCAAGGAATTATCATGGCTCTGGTTATGGCTGCCATTGCGTACTTTGTCTCGCATTTGTTTATGCGGACGCTGAAAATTTGCCAGCCGTGCGGACGAATCGTGAATGATTACCGTGGAAACGTTCCGGACACCTGTCCCTCTTGCCAGGCTGCAGTCGTCAGAGATGGCACTGCGACCGTCAGCTTATGACTAAGGTAGTTATGAGGAGCAAAACCTGCATGGACATTCCTGAAATTCATGTTCTCCCCCCGTTGGTTGGTTTTGCTCTTCATCTCCTTTGGCATGAGGAGTTGCGCGACAAAAAGACCGCCCACACTGTTCCGGGGCTGGTGGTTGTTTTGTCGACGGTTGGGGTGCCTATTGGTTTTGCCACATCGACAGTTTTCCATGCGAATTGATAACGGAGGAACAAACAATGAATTCTCTATCCCTACTTCGAACAATATTGGCCCTCATGTTTTTTTTACTAGCGACTACCGACTGTTTTGCCGGCAAGACGAAAATCAACGTGGCTGACCTTCAACACCTGGCCGAACAAGGGGATGCCAAGGCCCAAGTCAGTCTTGGTCTGGTGTATAGACGGGGGCGTGATGTTCCTCAGGACTATGGGTTAGCACGTGACTGGTTTCAGAAGGCTGCCGAACAAGGAAACGCGGAAGGGCAGAATAATCTGGGATTGATGTACGATCATGGCCGAGGCGTTGAGAAAGATTATGTTCTGGCTCGAAAGCTCTACCTGCAGGCTGCGAAACAGGGGCACAGTAACGCACAATACAATCTTGCTCTGCTGTATACGAATGGGCAGGGCGTTCCCCAGGATGATATCGAAGCTTATGTCTGGGCGAATATTGCTGCGGCCCAAGGAACATCCACCCTTGCGAAAGAATTGCGAGATAAACTCAGACGGATTCTCGGCCCAACATGTATCTCAAAAGCTCAAGAGCTCTCAAAAGAATATTTTGAAAAATATGTCGCCCCCTTCCAGTAATCTAACCTAGTGGCACCCGTCTGTCTTAGACTGGTGCCCGGCTCCCTGCCCTAGGGTCCCTCCATCTGGCATATCCAACCTCCCATTCCCGGGAAATACCCATTTTTTGAATCTTTTACTTATTTGTGACTTTCTGTATGGTACCTTCAGAAACCCTGATTTGTTGGGGGTGGTGAAAACTTCGATCCCATCATGGAAAAAATGCCCATAGCACGGTTGGCTCCTAGTGGTCGGCAGATTGCCGGCTGCAGTTTGCCAAGGGTTGTAATGCCCCTATGAGTGAACGAGGACAATGAGGTACCACAGGAGGGCCTCTTTGTTGTTGCCGCCAGTATGGTCTAAGTGTTTAGTCCCCGGGTGAATAGTGAGGTTGAGCTTTCCGGATGATAGGGAACCGGCCCCAACCAGTTCTCAGAGGCCATGGGGATGGTTGCCAAAGTACCATACAGCTTCATTGTAACGTGTCACAGGAATTCGATATTCTACCTGATAATTCCCACATTCCCCCTTTCAGCAGAGGGTTTTGACTGGTTTTTCGATCAGTTGAGCCTGGCTCAAAAAATAAGGAGAGAATAATGAAGGGCGTTGTCTTTACAGAATTTTTAGAACTGGTCGAAGAAAAATTTTCTCCGGATATGGTGGATACGATCATCGATGCTTCAGATTTACCATCGCAAGGTGCCTATACCTCGCTTGGGACTTATGATCACAATGAGATGATTCAACTGGTGACTCATCTGAGTCAAGAAACAAAGATTGCCGTGCCGGATCTGATCCGTACGTTCGGGGAGCACCTGTTTTCTCGCTTCTTGACCAATTATCCGCAATTTTTTGAGGGAATTTCTCATGCCTTCGAATTTCTTAAGAATTTGGAAGATTATATTCATGTCGAAGTCAGAAAATTGTATCCGGACGCTGAGTTACCCAAATTCGATTATGAATCTCCTGAACCGAATTGCTTAGTGATGATCTATAGTTCTAATCGCCCGTTTGGAGATCTTGCGGAAGGGCTCATCTTAGGGTGTATCAAGCACTTCGGGAAACCCATTGATTTGATCAGAGAGGAACTGGCTCGGGGTGAAAAGACAAAAATACGATTTACCCTGACGGAAAAGGTGCAATAAATGTCGGATGTCGAACGAATCCAGCGGCGGTTAGAGCGCGAAAAGATGGCGCGAAAATCCGCCGAGGAAATTGCTGAGAAGAAAACGCGTCAACTGTACAACACCAATCAAGATCTTTCACAACTTTCGGAAAATATCGAAAAACGTAGCGTAGAACTTCAGGAAACCCTCGGATATCTCACGGCCATTATCGACAATATGGCCGATGGCTTACTGGTCGTTGATGCTGAGAATCAAGTCAAACTGGTGAATAATTCTTTTTTGCAGATGTTCTGTTTGAAAAGACAAGAGATCGTGAATCAAGATAGCCGGACGGTATTGGGGAAGCACCTTTTGGAACTCATTGCCAGAAGCAAATCGGTCACGCAAGGTGAAAACATTCGACTCGACATCGACATGCCGGACAATAAAACCGGTCGGGCAGTCGCCAGTCCAATCTATTCCCGACATTTAGCCGACGGGAGTGAGACGAAACACATTGGGGTCGTCACGATCATACGGGATTTCACGGCCGAGAAAGAAATCGATCGAATGAAAACGGAGTTTATTTCGAATGTTTCCCACGAATTACGAACTCCACTTACCTCGATTTTGGGATTTACCAAGATTATCAGGAAGAGACTGGATGGGATTCTCCTTCCAGCACTCGAAGCGGACCGGAATCCGAAGATCGATAAAGCCGTCAGTCAGGTCACGAGTAATATTGATATCATCATTTCCGAGGGTGAGCGACTGACCAATTTAATCAACGGGGTCTTAGATGTCGCAAAAATAGAAGCTGGCAAAGTTGACTGGCATATGGTCCCGGTCTCCGTACCCTCGATCATCGAACGGGCGGCGGCGGCAACACGCAGTTTATTCGAGGGCGATAAGGTAAAGTTTATCGTAGAGATTGAAGAAAGATTGCCCGAGATTAATGCCGATCAAGATCGCATCATTCAGGTGTTGGTCAATTTGATTTCCAATGCCAGCAAGTTTACCGAGAACGGCTCAGTCATCTGTAAAGCCGTGAGAGATGACAAAGATATTATGATCAGCCTGATTGATACGGGTATCGGAATAGCCAAAGACAGTTTGGCTCTAGTTTTCGATAAATTTAAGCAAGTGGGAGAAACCCTCACTGATAAACCTAAGGGAACAGGACTGGGCCTCCCCATATGCAAGCAGATCGTTGAGCATCACGGTGGCAGAATTTGGGTAGAGAGTGAAATTGGCCGAGGAAGCATATTTTCCTTCACCATTCCCTTCATCGCAACTTCTTCATCCGAGATAAAACCCGACAAAACGAGAGATCTCAATGCCCTGTTAAGCCAATTACGGGGCCAGGATGATGTCGGCGATTCCCCTTCCGGAACACATCATAAAACGGTGTTGGTTGTGGACGACGAACCTGCCATTCGAGAATATCTTCGACAAGAACTCGAACCGGAGGGCTATGTTGTTCAAGAAGCCGAAAATGGTTTGGATGCCATTGCAAAAGCGAAAGAATTGATGCCGGACTTAGTGATCCTGGATGTGATGATGCCGATCATGAATGGGTTTGATGCCGCCGCTGTGTTAAAAAACGATCCACAAACGATGAAGATTCCGATCGTGATTCTTTCCATCATCGAGGATCTGGAGCGAGGATACCGGATTGGGATCAATCGATATTTGAAAAAGCCTATCGAAGCCGACGTGTTACTGAATGAAGTGGCCAGTTTGGTTTCACGTGAAGGTACAAAAAAGAAAGTCCTTTTGGTCAATCAAGATCCCCAAGCCATCAAAACACTGACTCAAACGCTGCAATCAAAAGGAGATACGATTGTTGAGGTGTGCGATGGCAAAAATTGTCTTATCAGGGCCATGTCGACCCAGCCGGATACCATTATTTTCGATGCCTCAATTCCCGGATACCATGAAATTGAAAAAGCCCTGAGAAAGGAAAGAGGGTTAGAAAGCGTTTCGTTTATTCTATTAGGCGAAGGGCAGGATCTTAATTCGTTGAACATGTCCTAGGACAATCTATTGACTTGCGATGGTTGGCTAGAGCATCTTTTTTCAACACCCGATAAAGACAAAGGAACACTCCGATGGATGCAAAAATACTTGTCGTGGACGATGAAGCTCATATTACCCAGCTCATCGAACAAACCCTGGAAGATCTGGAGGATGAAGGGGTGCAATTACTCATTGCCACCAATGGTGAGGAAGCTCTGGAGATGATCGAAAAAGAAAAGCCTCAACTCGTGTTTCTTGATGTCATGATGCCGAAGGTCGACGGATTTGAGGTATGCCATACCGTGAAAAATGAATGGAACATGAGCGATATCTACATCATTATGCTGACAGCCAAAGGCCAAGAGTTGGATAAAGAGAAGGGAAAAAAAGTTGGCGCCGATATGTACATCACCAAGCCATTCGATCCGGACGCCTTATATGACAAAGCCGTGGAAATTCTCCGGGTGAAATGAACTCCAGCCAGCACCATGAGCTATAGACGGTACATCAGGTTGTGAACATTAAACTCAAAAAACTGTTCGCTAAAAATAAGGAACTCCGTTCTATCCTTGAAAAAATGGCTGCATCGGTCGGATCACCGATTCAGATTCAGGATTCCCGTCAGGCTATCATCCTTGGAGGTCCGGATCGTGACCTCACACACCGGTTCCCCCTTGAATTACACGGGGAATCCCTCGGTTGGCTCTCCGGGAATCAGCACATAGAACCCATTGTCCCCTTATTACATTTTATCCTTGCCGGAGAAGCCCGAAAAAAAACGATGGCCGATGAAGTCCTTGATGCCTATCGAGAAATTACCCTTTTGTACAATGTTTCCGAAAAACTTACGGCTTCTCTCAAGATCCAACCTGTGATTGAGGTGGCCTTGTCGGAAGCCGCCCGCTTAATTAAGGGAACAAGCGGGATCGTCATGCTTACTGATCCGGATCGTGGGGAAAATCCTCCGCTTTCCCATTTTGGGCCAAAAGAAACACTCCACAGCCGTTGCTCGTTAGGCAAGAGTATTCTTGGAATTTTAAATGAGGGGAGTAAGGCCGAAATTGTCAATAACCTTCAAGCTGATCCACGGTTTTCCGATCGATCCTACAACTTTCAATCTCTTGTTTGGGCACCCCTCAAAACTGAGAACGACATCCTTGGCATGATCATGATCGGCCATGACCGCCCTGGCCATGAATTTACGGCCAGAGACCTTGGACTTCTCAATACCATTGCCGCTCAAACAGCTCCTGCCGTTGAAAAAGCCGCCCATTACGAACATTTAGAAAGACTCGTTGCGAAACGGACCCGTGAATTGTCAGAAGCCAAAGATGCTGCGGAAATGGCGAATCAGGCCAAAAGCCGATTCCTTGCCAACATGAGCCACGAATTACGAACACCCCTGACGGGAATTTTGGGGTATGCCCAGCTCCTGAAAAATGACAAAAGTGTGGCCACGACGCATCAGACGGCCCTCACGGTGATCGAACAATCGGGAGAACACCTGCTGGGACTCATCAATGAAATTTTAGATTTGACCCGTATCGAAGCAGGGAGTCTCGAGGTGTATGTCGAACCGTTTTCCTTGGACACGATGTTGGAATCCGTGGCCAACATCATGCGGGCACGGGCTGAGGATAAGGGCCTCATGTTTACGTTCGAACGTCTCTCGGGCTTTCCACGTACGGTCCTGGGAGACATCAAACGACTGCGGCAGGTGTTGATCAATTTACTCGACAATGCGATCAAATATACAAAGGAGGGAGGCATCGCGCTGAAGGTCGGCTACCATGACGAGTCGATTCGGTTTTTGGTCGAGGATACGGGACTGGGCATTAAGCCGGATGATTTAGCCTCAATTTTTCAGGCGTTTCGGCAAGTCCACCATTCGAGCTCCATGCCAGAGGGGACCGGGCTTGGGTTGACCATTAGTCAAAAGCTCGTGAACTTAATGGGGGGAACCTTGGAGGTCTCAAGTCACTACGATCAAGGCAGTATGTTTTGGTTCGATCTCAAGCTTCCGGAAGCCGCAGACCGCGACCAAAGCCTTGGACAAGAGGAACGGGGAATTCTCGGCGTCTCGGGATTGAGGCGCAAAATCTTGGTGGTGGATGATAAGGCCGACAACCGGCAGTTTTTTGCCGATGCGCTACGGCCCCTTGGGTTTACGATCTATCAGGCGCAGGACGGACAAGACTGTCTGCGACAAATTACCGCGAACAAGCCCGACGCCATCTTAATGGATTTACGCATGCCTTTGTTGAACGGGCTGGAGGCCACGAGACAGATACGAGCTCGGCCCGATGGGAGCGATTTCATTATTCTCGGTGTGTCAGCCAGCTCATTCGACCATAATCGGACCGAGTGTCTGGACGCAGGCGCTGACGGGTTCTTGTCCAAACCCTTCAGAGTCAGCAAACTTGTCCAACTACTCTGTGAACATCTCCAGCTTGATATCATTTATGAGCAGGGTGAGCCCGCCCTGACCAGCGCGGCCTCCGATAAAATGACCTCCTCAACGGGAATGGCTATCCCTCCAGCTGAGTGGGTGAAAGAATTTCAGGCCTTAGTGCTTGTTGGAGATATGGCACAGATCCTTAAACGGATTCAATCGCTCGAGGAAACGGACGCTTCCTATGAAACCTTCGTCGATCGGGTTCGAACACTCGCTGGGCAGTTTCAAATAAAAAAATTACGTCTGTTTTTGGCCCATCTGCAAGGTGTTGACTCATGAGCACCGAACCTGATCGTCAAGCTACGATTCTCGTCGTGGATGATACGCCGACGAATCTCTCCGTAGTCTCGTCTTTCTTGAGTGAAGCCGGGTTCAAGGTACTCGTCGCCGAAGATGGAACTGATGCACAAGCGGTCATCCGTCAGGCGCCTCCTGATCTTATTCTGTTAGATGTCTTGATGCCGGCACCCAATGGGTTTGAGACCTGCCGGCGATTGAAATCTGACCAAACGACCAGAGATATTCCTATTATTTTCATGACAGCCCTTTCGGACACCGTGGAGAAGGTGAAGGGGTTTGATGCCGGTGGAGTGGATTACATCACGAAGCCCTTTCACCAAGAAGAAGTCTTGGCCCGAGTGAAGACGCATCTGGCCTTACGAAAATTGCGTGCGGAACTGGAAGAGCAAAGAACCGAGCTTCAGGAACAAAATCGTTTATTGCAAGCCGAAATCGATGCACACACTCGCACAAAGGGTACGGTGCAGTACCTGAAGGGTGAACTTGAATCGGAACAAGTCGGTAAAGGAGTGGTAGGGCGTAGCTCTCCGGTTCGGGAGATCCTTGAACAAGTCGCACAGGCTGCCGAAACCGATTGCACCGTGTTAATCATCGGAGAGACCGGAACGGGAAAGGAAGTATTTGCCCGGACGGTTCATGAACAAAGTCAACGAGCCGATATGCCGATGATTAAAGTCAACTGCGCGGCCATCCCCAAGGACCTCTTCGAAAGTGAATTTTTCGGCCATGAAAAGGGAGCCTTTACGGGGGCTCTCGCCAAACGCATTGGACGGTTCGAACTTGCCGATCGGGGAACCTTATTCTTGGATGAGATCGGCGAACTTCCACTCGATATCCAGGGCAAGTTGCTGCGTGTGCTTCAAGAACAAGAATTCGAACGCGTTGGGAGTCAGCACACCCAAAAGGTCGATGTGCGAATCATTGCGGCTACCAATCGAGATCTTCAAGAGCAGGTTGCCCAGAAATCGTTTCGCGAAGATCTTTATTATCGGCTCCACGTCTTTCCCGTTCATATCCCTCCGTTACGGGACCGTCTCGACGACCTTCCTTTGCTGATCGAACATTTTCTGAAAAAATTCGCCGCCAAACATCGTAAGACGATTGACTCGGTACATGAAGAAAGCATGCAGGCACTCCTGAACTATGCCTGGCCAGGGAATATTCGGGAATTGGAAAACGTGATGGAGCGAGCGGTCATCATCAGCAAAGGGCCCACCATTAAAATTGGGCAATGGTTTGAGAAGCAGGCTCCACCCCCTACCCCTTCCGCCGCAGAGACTCCCCCACCCTCCTCTTCATCAGAACCCACGGCATTTATGTCCCTCGAGGATATGGAACGTCGCCACATCCTCCGAGCCTTGGAGGTGACAAAGTGGCGCATCTCGGGTGAAAAAGGGGCCGCACAGCTGCTGGGAGTCAATCGCTCGACCTTACGAGGGCGGATGGAAAAACTCGGGATCGTGCGAGAAGAGTAATCCATTTCTCCCGTTGGTCTCTGTTAACTCCCAGACCCGATGGCGGCGTTTCACCAATTTGGCCAAATGTTGCCAGTAGTATTCTGAATCTCTCCCCTCATTCCCATGGTTTTTTCTTACCCAGCCTGTTCCTTTACCCCGATTTTCTCTTAACTGAAACACGTTTGGAGCCCGATTCTCATCAGAATGAGAAACGGACATCCTCTGGCATTCAAGTTGCACGTTTCAAGGCAATATTAGAGATTTTGGCAAACCATGATAACCATGACCTTGCCAAGATTCTTCACCAAATCAAGGTGCTCAACGAAAAGGAAAAGCTAGATGAATACTTATCTCACCACGGTACTGCTTGTTGATGATACCCCAGATAATCTTCTCGTGTTATCGGATATCTTCATGAAGGCGGGTTACCGTGTGCTCTGTGCCGAAAGCGGGGAAATGGCAATCGGCTGTGTCAAACAAGAGCGACCGAATCTCATTATGATGGATGTGCGGATGCCCGACCTCGATGGTTTTGAGACCTGTCGACGTCTTAAAGCCTTGGTCGACATGAACGATGTGCCGATCCTGTTCACGAGCGCCCACGTGACGGCAGAAATTTGGAATAAGGCCTTAACATCGGGTGGGGCCGATGTACTGGCTAAACCATTTTTCAATGTGGAAGTGTTAACCCGTGTGGCCTTGCATCTCCATCTGCAGCATCTTCAACGAACCACGAATTTATCTTTGCCAAACTGAGCGGTGATATACCCATAGTTCTTCAAACAATTCATTTTAACCGGAGGATACAACCATGAGCCATTCAATTCATCTCAATCAAATGTCTGTAATGTCTGTGATGTTGGCCAAACATCATGATGAGGAGGAAAACGTCAATCAAAGTCGTGCGCTTCGGTTTTTAGAAACGATCGATTATGAAGAAGAAGCGCTTCGTCTCCGGCGCCGACGGCGTGCTCAACGAGCGGCTGGAGGCACCGCCGGTTTTACTGCAGCCCGTTCTGCTATTACACGATGACCTGATTGACCCGGTATTCCCTTAAGGGAGGATTGCTCCAATCAAATGAGAGCAATCCTCCAGGATGATCTGCGGGGGTTATGAACCCCTCACAATCGTACAGAACTCACCAAATATCCCTAGGATATTCTTGGCTGAATGATCCACCACGGCAACCTGAGTGATGCCACCATTTGCCTTGGCTTTTTCTACACTCGCGTCCCCTAAGACAACCATGGTCAGATAGGTTTGCGCACAGGCTTTTCCCGTCTTCGCCGTACTTGCCCCATTCTCCGCTCCATTGCCGAATTTGGCATCCGTGTACACCCAACCAGTCACGGGAGTGGCTACGCCAATACATCCGGATAAGCTTAAGAGGCAAAACCCCACAAACAGCACGAGGACTGCATTTCTCATGTCTTTCCTCTCGATTAAGGTTTTTGAGGGGGTTTGGGGGTACAGAACGAGGAGGGAATAGGGAAAAATCCTATGGTTTTCAGGAAATTCAGTCAAGGAACTTCCGAGGAGAGCCATTCAAATTCAAAAATCCTTTCGCCAATTGTAACCACCTACAGGGGAACATGGACCTACGCCAAACCTCTCTCATTCTTGCCTTTGATCCTTTCCTTCATCATCAACGTGAATCCCCATACATTGTGACACACGATTAGCCTTTGGGAATGCCATAAAGGAGTCACAACTCCTTCGAAACAACTTTGTCGCACTCATGAAAGCTGGAATACAATATCAACATCTTTGGGAAATGCGTCTCCCTTTGAGCACTGACTTGCCAATTAACAGATGATGTCCTACATTCAAGTCCTATGAGCCAGGATCCCAAAGCTCAAACCATCAGTTCCATCGTGAAGGCCAAAGCCGAATTAGAGGAAGCGTTGTCCCAAATCGAACAACTACCCGCATTTGATCCTGGCACGATTAGTTTCGCGGCCCATGCCTTGAACAATTATCTCACCGTCAACGTCGTCACCGTCGAACTCTTACGGGCTACCCTAAAAGATCATTCCGATCAGCAGATTCATACCTGGCTCGGGGCCTTGCAACATGTCAGCAACCTCATGACCCATACCGTCAGTCAACTCGTGAACACCGCTGAACCGGGCAAATTTCAGCTGCGGTTCGAAAAGGTCGACTTTCCCCTCTTCGCCCAAAGAGGGTGTCAGTACTATCAGCGCATTGCCGACCGGAAAAACATCCAAGTCATCTTCCAAGGAGAAAAAGACATGCCACCGATCTGGACAGATCGGGTCGCGGCAGGAGCGGTATTGGACAATCTCCTTTCGAATGCCGTGAAATTTTCTCAACCCGGGTCCGAAATCCATGTCAGGGTGGCAAAGGAAACCGCCAGTGGTATTTGTCACGTCACGGATGGCGGGCCGGGCTTGAGCCCCGACGACAAGATGAAATTATTCCAGAAAGGGGTCTGCCTGAGTGCGGTGCCGACCGGTGGAGAAACATCGACCGGCTATGGCTTGGCCGTGGCCAAAGGCTTGATCGATGAACTTGGCGGTCACCTTTCCTGTCAAAGTGAACTTGGTCAAGGGTCCTGTTTTTCCATGGCCTTGCCGTTGTATGACCAAGAGCTTCATCGTTCTGTCTGAAAAGAGTGCTCTCCGAATTGAAAGCCTTGATGGTGGGCATGAGACTTGGAATTTTTCAACCTGCTTGAGCACCCAATAAACCCGGCGTCCCTCCCGAATCAGCCCGGTGAGTGAATCCGGCGCCTAAACATCCGGGCCTTGACTCGCAGCCATTCAAACACGAGGGGGTTTGACTCCCGAGTCTCTGAAGAACCATGATTCCTACCCTTCGGTTAACTAGTGGTCTCATCATCTTCTCCTTCGTCTGTTGTCACCTCATCAACCACATCTTTGGCCTCATTTCCATCGAAGCAATGGAGACGGCTCGAGGATATCTCTTGGGCGTGTGGCGAACGCTACCCGGTATGGCGGTGTTCGGATTGGCAGGGGTGATCCACGTCGGTATTGCAGTTCGGTCGATCTACATTCGACGAACCTTGCGGCTCCCTCCCTGGGAATGGGCCCAAATTATCTTGGGCCTGGCGATTCCCTTTTTTCTGTTGAAACACCTCCTGGGTACCCGACTCCTCGAACTCTATTATGGAGTCAAAATCAGTTATCCCTTAGTCCTGTCCTTTCATTGGGTCATCGATCCGGTCAATGCCCTCATTCAAATCACGGCTCTGCTCTTAGCCTGGAGCCATGCCTGCATCGGATTACATTTCTGGCTCAGAACCAAGAGTTGGTATCCACATCTGCAACCGTATATGGCTCTGACCGCCATTCTCATCCCTACGTTGGCCATGACGGGATACGTCTCGGCGGGCAACAAACTGCTCATGGACCTCAAAGCCGGAACGCGCTCCATCCCTGAGATTTTCAATCAAGCCGGCATCACCCCGACCATCACGGCGGAAGTCCAACCCATCCTCTGGGCAAGTTATGTAGTCGTGGGCATTCTGGTCGCCACACCCTTTGTTCTAAGAAAGGGACGAGATGCCTTCAAGATCATTTCCAGGGCACCGACGCTCAAACTCCTCAATGGCCGGAAACTTCCCATCGAATCCGGAGCTTCAGTGTTAGAGGTATTAAGAGCCCATCGCATTCCCCATGCCTCGGTGTGTGGAGGACGAGGGCGGTGCACCACTTGTCGGGTGCGAGTGGTAGAAGGACTCGATCAGCTCCCTCCAGCCGAAGGCGTGGAAGCCCTGGCCCTAGCACGCATCCAAGCAGCCCCATCCACCCGCCTGGCATGCCAGATTCGGCCTAGACATAGCCTTTCCGTCATCCCTCTCCTTCCCCCTACCATCAAATCCATCGAATTTCTCGAGCAAGGGGGTTTCCAAGGGCACGAAGCCCACGTGACCTGCATGTTTGTCGACATCCGGGGATGGACAACCATGTCCGAACAAAAAATGCCCTATGATACCCTGTTTATCCTCAACCAATTTTTTTCGGAGATGAACGAAATTATCACCGAGTCCAACGGACACTTTTCTCAATTTACCGGTGACGGGTTCATGGCTCTCTACGGCCTCAAAGATTCTCAGCCTCAGGCCGGTGCCCGTGAGGCCGTACAAGGCGCATGGGCCATGCTCGAGCGAATGCAAACATTGAATGACGGGATACGGTCGGTCTTAACTCACGACCTTCGAATCGGCATCGGCATCCACACGGGAGAAGCCATTGTGGGGAAAATGGGGCCCCCTGATTCTCAAACCATCACGGCCATTGGCGATACGGTGAACACGGCCGCTCGACTGGAAGAACTCTGCAAAGAATTCGGCTTACCCTTGGTTGTCTCACGCGAAACGGCCGAAGCGGCCGCGCTAGACCTTTCGGAAGTACGGAAAGAAACGGTGACCTTGCGTGGCCGGGGAACAACAATCGACTGCTATATGATGGAGACCGTGACGCTCTTATCTAGGACTTAACATGCCTATGGGTAGTACGGAGATTAAGGTTTTTCTCGATAATCAACCTTAATAAACCTTCTGAAATTTACTTCCCCCAACGGGTATACTCAGAATGGTCTGTTCTCGAACGAGGCGGCGGGGAAACACCTCAGACGACTGATGGGAGAGGTTGACTGCAAAAACACCATGATACGTTATGAATGAGGCGTGAAGACGATCCTTCCTTTTAGTGAATGAGCTGGAGCCCTCTGAAAATTTAACAAGCGTAAAAACGATTTAGAACAGCCATTTTTTAGTTTTCACACAGCCTGGGCCGGGAGAAGACTTTCAGAATTCCCGAAACCCGGACCTAGGGCCGTCTCTACGATTGTATGGCGGTTATTCCTTTCAAACCACTGATCCAAACCAAGCCCCACAAAAGGCTTTCTACGCGCATCAGCCACACCCACTCACAAGCGTATATATTCGGGAAGCGTTCCTATCCTTTCTCCTTAGTTGATTATAAAGGCGAAAGGTTTATGATTCAGGTAGGTGGAAAAAATTTCTTGACCCAGTGGCTTCGGCTCGGTGAAGAAGCCTCTCCGTGCTAGTCTCCCGAAACTTCATCTGTTAATGGACCCAACCTTCGCAAATTTAAGGGAAAAACAATGAAGGGACAGAACATTTTTACCATGACATCCCTCGTCATAATACTTTTGGGCCTTCTACTGGTTGCCGACTCCCTATATGGGGATTTTTTTCTTTTTAAGGTTCGCCCTGAAGAGCTGGGCTTTAGGCGAATCATAGGAATGACCGGTGGCCTGGCACTGATGGGTGGTGGGTTAGCGGCCTACCGGTGGCTGAAAGGTCATCCTATACGGGATGTATTAAATCCAAAAGTCCTCACAATCGGTTTCCTCTTGTTTTTTACCCTTTTCTTGGTAGTTGTGGTGGATATAATAGGTTCGTTAGAAAAGAATCTGTATTTCCTACAGGGCGCCGGTTCCCGCATTAGAGCCGTGGAATCTTTGGTGCGTCGCTCTAGCCGTTTGCCGTCGTCTTGCCCCACCTCATCATCTAATAAGGCCCTCCCAGCGGTGAAGCTTCAGCCGATCGTTCAGGGACTTTCAAAACCTATATATGTGACTCATGCCCGGGATGGCTCAGGTCGATTGTTTGTCGTTGAGAAGGCTGGAAAAATCCTCGTGGTGCATGAGGGTGTCGTTAACCCGGCCCATTTCCTCGACATCCAGGGTCGGGTGATCTCTGAAGGATCGAACCCACCAGGCAGCTGGGAACAGGGATTATTGAGTCTGGCTTTCCATCCCGATTACGTGAAGAATGGTCGATTTTTCGTGAATTACACCGCCTTAGAAGACGGACACACCGTCGTGTCCGAATTCAAGGCTGTCCCTGAAAGCTCTGTAGGTGATCCAAACAGCGAGCGGATAATTCTTGAGATTGCACAGCCCCACCCGACTCATAATGGTGGGTTATTGAAGTTCGGCCCTGACGGCTTCCTGTATATTGGGATGGGAGATGGCGGAGGACCAAATCCGCATGTCGCCCAAGATCCAGAGTCTTTACTCGGGAAAGTCTTGCGTATTGATGTCGACCGGGAGGAGCCTTTTGCCATTCCCCCCGATAACCCATTTGTTGGGGAAGAAGGAGTCCGGCAGGAAATTTACGCTTACGGATTTCGGAATCCCTGGCGATTTTCCTTTGATCGCTGCGATGGGAGCTTGTTCTTGGGAGATGTGGGGGGAGACCTGTTGGAAGAGATTGACTTGATCTTTAAAGGAGGTAATTATGGCTGGCCCATCATGGAGGGGACGCGTTGTTTAAAACGCCAACCCTTAACGTGTGAGACATCTCGCCTTCAGTTTCCCATCAGTGAATATACACACCAAGGAGGCAATGCTGTTATCGGAGGGTATGTGTATCGTGGTAAGAGTTCTCCCGCCTTTATTGGTAGATACTTCTTTGCCGATTTTATTTCTCAACAATTATGGATGTTAATCGAGACTCCGTGGAAAACTTCTCGTTGGGAAAAGAAGGAGATGTTGAGGCTAGGCTTTATGGCCACGTCATTTGGTGAAGATGAGGATGGTGAACTCTATCTCACGGATTACAATGGAGCCCTTTATCGATTAGAGCAGGAATAGACATCTTACCCAGATCACTTGGCATCCCCTCTGGCGTAGGGCACATCGCACTTCCCCCGTTTAAACCACTGAAGGCTCTTTACACCACCGTTTAGAAACGCTAGCTAACCTGGCAGGGCTAATGGCCTGCCATAATGCGAATGCCAGTCGATGAATTTTGGTGATGGCCAAGCAGGGGCTGAAGAAAGGCTTTGAAAAGAAATTCAGGATTCAACCTTCATGATCGGGCACGAAGATCATCCACCAGGGCGTGGATTCTTCTTTCATCCTGGAGAATTGTTTGGTGGTGAAGCTATTGGGGACTCCGGGCAATTCCGCGGCGCGGCGTATCTCCACATAGCGAAGAGTGATAGCTTTCTCCATTCCTCTGTCTTTTGGAGGTGGACCAGGGATGTTGGCTCTCAAGGTGGCAACTTTTGAGAGATCCAAACGGTCCCCATGTTTTAGTGAAGTTAAATCACCATACAACGCACCAAAAATTTTTGGAATGGATTCTTTGGTGAACATCTGATTGGGAGGACGATACCGATCATCCTCCAACACCTGACTCAGCATTTCCCAAAAGACTTCATCATCCACGGCGGCCAGAACGCCGAGGGCACTCCTGTGCGCCATAAAACCTAACAGCGCCAGAGGCCCAAGGACCTCAAATTTCCATGGAGGGAAGGTCAGAATCGACTCCCCATGGGACACCTCCAGAATGGATTCTCCCCCGTACCGTTCGAGACGAAACATCCCTCGCGTCGCTTGAAGATGCTCGTGAATCAGTTTGGACCCCAATCGGCTGGGTTCATAGGCAAACGTGGGATTGGCCGGAGCAAAGCACGTGCTCATCGTATATCGAGGTAAAGGCCCTTTCATGGCAGCGACCTGATTCAGATCTTTTCCGCCCCAAAACTTAAACCGCAATTCCTCGGGAGGAAACCCCTGTAAATACCGTTCCCTGTCCGCGTTTTTGTGGTAGACCCCACCCACCCGGGACTGAGGCTCTAGTCGATCAAAAGCATGCAACGTGAGCGCGAGACCCTGTTTCCGCAACAGGGGAGACAGTTGATCCACCAATTCCTGTTCAAAGGTGAGATCCCCGGCCCCAATATCTAATAAGGACGGCGCTTGGGAATGCGTTAACAATTCAAAAGGGTTCTCCGCTTCTCTCGCGATCGCTTCCACCTGTTCCGCTGCGATGGTCTCAATACCTTGATTCTGGTTGCTCTCTTTTGATACCCCCCCCCATACAATCAGTGCCCGAACCGCTTTAGAGGGTGGGAACCCCGTCAATTCTTTTAAGGCTTGATTCGTAGCTTGATTTTTACTGTCTTGCCCATACTGTGCCAGCACATCAACCAGACGATTTTTCACCAAGGCCTCTAAAGAGGAGGCCTGAATATGTGAGGTCAGTTGCGCAATGGTCGATTGAAGGGCCTCCGCAGTCAGATAGGCACGACTGGCGGCCCATTGCTCTGCATTGCGTGCTTTGCAAGTCTTGAGTTCCTGACGAAACCCCTCAATATTCACGGGTGGTCCTTCCATACTCTTTTACGTCTCCGTTTGCTCCTGATTCATTCCCCGATTGCCACCTTAGCCGCTCCTCTAGGAGAGACACAAGGAGAACCGGCTGAAAGTTTGCTCAAGAACAGGGACTGTGGTACATGATCATGGCATATGGCTTCACTCCGCGTTTCCTCATCTCAACAGGTGCTTCTGGTTCTGCTCCTAACCGGGCTCACGCTCTTCGGGACCACCGGTTGCCAAACGAGCCACGCTAATCCTGGCTTTCAGGTTGGCCAAATTTATGACGTGTCGCAACAGAAGGTTATCACCTTCGAGACTTTGCTTCCGCACCTCTTAAATGCTGAGGTCATCTTTATCGGAGAGGAACATTACACCCCGTCACACCTGCAGGCCGCCGAGCAAATCTTAGAGGCCCTGCGGACGCATCAACGGCGCCCCGCCCTCGCCATGGAAATGTTTGCGTGGGACGGGCAACCGGGGTTAGATCGATATCTTAAAGAAACAGATGTTTCTCTTGAGACACTCTTGGAGGAATCGCATTGGAAGAGTAATTGGGGAGGAGAGTTCTCGGACTACCAGAGACTGGTCACCTATGCCAAAACCCACGGGCTGGAACTCCTGGCCCTGAACCCTCCTCGGCCTCTCGTCCGTTCTGTTTCTAAACAAGGCTTAGAACAGGCACGACAAAGTCCGGAAATACAAAAATGGGGAATGGGCCCACTGGCTACCGAGGACCCCGAGTATGAATCACTCATATTTGAACAGATTGTGATCTGTCACCCGAGTGTCAAACATGTGCCTCGGCGCCTCTTTGAAGCCTCCATTTTTCGAGATGAGGGCATGGCCCATGTGATCACCGAGTATTTGAATCGAAAGCCTTCCGACAAGGATACCCTGGTGAGTTACACTGGGGGCGGTCATATTCAATATAAAATCCCCGTGCCGAAACGAGTCATCCGAAAACGACCCGGAACCAAAACCTTGACCATTTACCTTGTGGCCTGGGACCCCTCCAAGCAAGAAGAGGTCTCGCTCGAGCTCAAAAATGGGATTGCCGATTTTATTTGGTTGACCGAATTAGGGCCCCAAGGGGTGCAGGCTCGCTGTGGATAACATACAATCTCATTAATCTTTGGCACCCCCCTTACCAAGAAAGGAACAACCATGGGCGATCCGATCCACATTCCGCAGAAAGCTCCCTATGTGATGGACATGGAACCCGGCACCTATTACTGGTGTCGATGTGGCCGATCAAAAGATCAGCCCTTCTGTGACGGTTCCCATACCGGGACCGACATTTCCCCGATGGAAGTGGAAATCAAGGAAAAGAAGAAAGTGGCATGGTGTGGGTGCAAACATAGTAAAAAGTCTCCATTTTGCGACGGATCCCACTCCCGTTTGGAATCGTAACTCCAAGAGGGCACCATGCTTTTTCCCCCTTTATGCGAGGAAGGGATTCAGGTTTTTTTGAGATTCTCAAGGGGATCAGCTTTTACTGCTAGGTATTTTAGCCTACAAATTGACTTGCATGGCCAACTAAAAATTTACTACAATCCCGTCCAGCTTTTGGGTAGAATCTCGCCCTGGCTTTTCCGAAAAAGAACGAAGTGGGGTTTGGACGTCCACAGCCTTAAAGTGAGGGTTTTTCTTATGAAGAGAATTTTAGCGACAGCGACCACCTTATCTTTGATGGCCACTCCGGCATTAGCTAATGCTCCGGGAGGTGGTTATGAAGGCATCACGGCCATGTATTATGGGTTCATCGGCGTAATCTTGGCCTATGGGGTTTATGACATCTTCTTTAAGAAGTCGTAATTCCCTCTTTCTAATCTTCGCATAACGATTTTTCGCATCACTGGCACAACAGGAAGGGCTTCCCTGTCTTCTGGATAGGGAAGCCCTATGTTTTTGATGGAAGGGCATGCTCCAACATGGGGGCTAAAATCTTCCAGACATTTTGCACGACAATTTCATACCCTTTCCCGGTTGGGTGCAAGCCATCTCCCTGATTCAATTCCGGCCTGGCGGCCACGCCTTCTAAAAAGAAGGGAATGAAGGGGACTTTCATTTCCTGAGCCAATCGTTCATACATCCCAGAAAATTCCGCCGTATAGTCCTCTCCATAATTAAGGGGAATTTTCATCCCGGCCAGAATGACTTGAACCCCTTGATTCTGTAATTGCGTCATAATGCCGTGGAGATTCTCATAGGTTTGCTGGACAGGCTGGCCCCGCAGACCGTCGTTCGCCCCTAACTCCAAAATAACGATGCTGGGCCGACTTTTTAAGATCCAATTCACACGCCGAAGGCCTCCGGCCGAGGTCTCTCCACTCACGCCGGCATTGATCACGGTGTAATCAAACCCTGCTTGCTGAAGATGCCGCTCCAACTGCGCGGGATAGGCCTCATCCGTCGACACACCCAACCCCGCGGTGAGGCTATCGCCAAAAGCCACAATTTTTCGAGGGCTTCTTGATCCCGTCGGTTCAGATGACGTTGTCGAAGCCGATGGAAGATTGGACGTTCGGGAATCCAAAGGCCCCTGAATTGGTTTGGTCCCGACAACTGATGAGGCCTCCTGGTTCTCACATCCCCATACTCCCAGACAGAAGACCGCGAGGACTGATAAGATAATCCAAGGTCTTCCCCAACCGTGAATGGCATGCCTGGGGATTTCACGATTGGGACTCCCTTGTTGATATGGACGTGAATTCAGCTTCATCAGATTCTTTGCCTCACGCTTCCCAAACCTCTCCCTCTCATTCTCTCATTTCCGTTCAGCATGTCAGCATGCAGCTTTCAGCCGGGAATCATGTGGTCACCATCCTCCAGGATATCTCCTTTGAGGTTACCACAAACCAAATGGTGGGGATCATCGGTCCCTCCGGAAGCGGAAAATCCACCCTTCTCGGACTCCTAGCGGGACTTGACCGGCCCACCCAAGGCTCCATTCATATCAACCAGACCGATATTACGACATTATCCGAAACGGACATGACCCATTTTCGCCGGAAATACATCGGGTATGTGTTTCAAGCTTTTCATCTGATCCCGACGCTCACCGCCCTGGAGAATGTCGCCCTTCCGTTGGAACTTCAAGGAGAAGCCGAGGGTGAAGCCCGCGCCAAAGATCTTCTTCAGTCAGTGGGGTTGGAACAGCGATTTTCTCATTATCCCATGCAGCTTTCCGGAGGAGAACAACAACGTGTGGCATTGGCCCGGGCGTTTATCAATCACCCTCCCCTGCTCTTGGCTGACGAACCCACCGGAAACCTGGATAGCCAAACCGGGGGACGAGTCATCGAACTCTTGTGGGAGTTGCATGAACAACATGGGACCACTTTGGTGCTGGTCACTCATGATGCTTCTCTGGCCAACCAAGCCGAACGGATCCTGACCTTACAAGATGGCCGCATCGTCAAAGAGAGCGTGGCCCCCTCGTGATCCACTCATCGCTCCACTCCTTTCGCCCATGATACCCATTTCTCTGAAATTCGCCTGGAGAGAAACCGTCAGTTCGTTTAGCCGGTTTCTCTTTCTCTTCCTCTGTATTGCCTTGGGAGTCGGAGCCATCGTGGCGGTTGATTTATTTTCGACCAACGTGGAATCAGCCATCCTCGGCGATGCTCGAGCCCTCCTCGGGGGTGATGTGGAGTTATCGTGGCGGCGCCTCATGACTTCGAAGGGCCAAGACCTGTTGGACTCCCTGCCCGATCGCCAGGTGACCATTTCCCATGTCACGGAATTGTCCGGGATGGCAGCCGTGGAGCAGACCGAGATCCTTCCGAACCCTTCCCAGTCCACGTCACAATTGGTAGAGCTCAAAGCCGTAGACCAGGCCTATCCTCTCTATGGCAGCTTGATGGTGGAACCCGCCCAGCCCCTCGAGGAATTGTTAGCCTCGATTACCACCGGCTGTCAGCAGATTCCCTGCTTCGGGACCATCGTAGAAGAATCGTTACTCATTCGCCTGGGCGTGAAAATAGGAAGCGAGCTCCGTATCGGCCAAGCCAATTTTCGGATCACGGGCCTTCTCAGAAAAGAACCCGATCGAATCGCCAATGCCTTTAGCCTCGGGCCCCGAGTCCTTCTATCTCAAGAAAGTTTGACGGCCACCCAATTAGTGAAAACAGGAAGTCGTATCCATGAACGGTACCGCCTTAAACTATCCGAATCCACGCCCTTGTATCCCTTCGTGGGGGAACTGCGGGGGCGCCTGAGTCAGGAAGGCGTCCGCGTCAGTTCCTTCCGGGATGCTCAACCCAGAATTCGCCGATTTCTTTCACAACTCAATCTCTATTTGGGGCTCATCGGATTAACGATATTGATGGTCGGGGGGATTGGGGTCGCCTGCAGCATTCAAGGGTTCATCCTGCAAAAAACGCAGATCATCGCTACGTTGAAAACCCTCGGTGCCGATTCCAGGCAAGTTCTTCAGTTGTATCTCACCCAAAGTCTGATTCTCGGAGGAATCGGAAGCCTGTTGGGTTGTCTCATCGGCCTGACTCTTCATCAAGGGTTGCCCTATTTTTTGGATCGCATCATCCCCGAGACCCTGTCCATGCAACCTGCACCTGGGCCATTACTGCGAGGAACCGCGCTGGGCCTATTCAGTACATTGGCCTTTTCTCTGTGGCCCCTTTTAGGTATTCGTCGCGTTTCTCCCGCTCTCATCTTTCGGCAAGAGGTCGAACGGGCTTCTGTCAGCGAAGCGTCCCTTTCCTGGGCGAGGAGAGGCCGTCACATGCTCGAGCTCTGGTGGAAGGATCGCCCTCGGTTAGTGACCAGCCTCATCATTGGACTCTGCCTCGTGGGGTTGGCCATGTGGCAAGCCCATTCATTTACTCTCGGTCTGTTTTACGCCGCAGCCTTTGGAATGGCCATCGTCATCTTGCTAGGGGGAACCAGTCTTCTGTACTGGCTCTTACGCCGCCTACAATTTCCCCAACGGTATCTCGTGCGTCATGCGATGCAAAACCTTCAACGACCGGGAAATTTTACCAAGGCCATGACGTTGGCCATCGGAATAGGAGTCATGTTGTTGACGACCTTAACGACCGTTCAACGATCCCTATTGGATTTTATCGGGGAACAAATTCCCTCTAAAGCCCCATCGTTTGTGTTCATCGACATTCAGCCGGATCAACATGCCGAATTTGAGGAAATCCTTAACAACCATATTGATCCCTCTTCCTACACCCTTTTTCCTGTCATGCGTGCCAGGCTCACGGCCGTCAATGGCCACACGATCGACCCGGAAGAGTACAAAGGGAAACGGAATGGGTTTTATTTTACGCGGGAATATGCATCGACTTCTCTCGAGACACTTCCCAACAAAAATAAGATTACCCAAGGGCAATGGTGGGATGAACACGCTCCCAACCCATTGAAGGGCTCAGCCGCTCCTCAAGATGTTGCTCACCATGTTTCGGTGGAAAAAGAGGCAGGAAAACATCTGGGTCTGGTCCTGGGGTCAACCCTGACGTTTGATCTGCATGGGGTCCCCTTTGTGGCCAAAGTCGCCAGTTTTAGAAAAGTCGACTGGGGAAGTTTTTCCCTCAACTTTTTCATGATCTTCGAACCAGGCGCTTTTCAGGGCACGCCAATTACCTATATTGCCTCTGCAAAAGTCCCAAAGGCTCTGGAAGTCCCGTTACAGCACACGATCGTCTCGGCCCTTTCCAACGTGAGTGCGATCAACCTCCGGGAAGTGCTGGACAATATCGCGAACCTGTTTCGGCAATTGGCCCAGGGCATCCATGCCCTGGCCATTCTATGTCTCACGACCGGGGTGGTCGTCATGATCACGGCGATTTCGATCAATCGCTATCGGCGCCTTCATGAATTGGCGATCTTGAAAGCTCTCGGGGGCAGTCGCCGCATCTTAGTGTTCTCTCTGGGAATCGAATTCGTGGTGATCGGGGCTTTCGCAGGTCTTGTGGGATTGGGTCTGGGAACGGGGCTCTCCTGGGCCCTGCTCCATTTCTTCTTTGACCTCCCTTGGAACTTTGATCCTGCCTTTCTGCTTACGGGATTATTGATGGTCATTTTCCTCACCCTCCTCACCGGGATGAGTAGCACCTACCGGCTACTCCGGCTTCCCCCCCTTCCCATCCTTCGCCAGGACTAACCTTCCCAGTTCCCCGGCTTCTTGATTTATCCAAAAAGATACAGCATGTACGATTTTGGAAATGGAACACCCTTCAGTTTTCACCTATTTTTCCATTCGTTCTCCTGAAGAACCGCCCTTGTATCAGGGTGGCGATGAAATTCTTGTTATATTTTCATACGTTATCGTTTGGACCCTGCCCCTCTTCTCCTGAAATCATTTCCTGGTACGGTCCTTGCTTTTCTTACTTAAGCGTAAGAAAAAAAGGAGCCCTATCATGGAAATCTGGTTAGCCATTGCCATTACCCTATTCGGATTGTTCGGAGGAATGTTCGTGATTTGGAAAAAGCCTGGTTCGGGCCTGCCTGAGTCCGGCCATGATTCCGAGGGCCTCTAAGGGCCCATGAGGTCATCATGAACGAAGGCAGATGAGACGAACCTGGCTGTAGTAAAGGAGGATCGAAGAATGGATAAATATATGCTGATCATCGACGATGATGACATGACACGAAGTCTGATTCGGTTGGTCTTTGAATTCGAAGGCTTTACCTGCATTGAAGCGGACAATGGTGCCACAGCCATCGGGGCTATGGCTTCAACCGACTTTGACATCATTCTATTGGACAACGTCATGCCCATCATGACCGGTTTGAGTTTATTGGCCCATCTCCAAAAGTCTCCAAAGCCCAATCAGGCCCCAATCATCATGCTGACCGGCTGCCTCAACCCGGACGTTCGTGAACAAGCAACCCAGTTGGGGGCGTACGCCATCATGAGCAAACCGTATGACATCGGAGAATTACGAAATCTAGTCACGCAACTGTGCCAGACCCATTCCTCCCCCCCGTCCCCGCTCTTCCAAAATTAAACTAGACAGCCTTCAAAGTCCTGAATACCATCGAGGACCCTCTCATTTCCCGAATAGGTTTTTGAGGAGGCCCTTTCCTTCCTTAAAAAGGCCCTTTAATTCTTTGCCATCCCCTTCCAAGGCTTTTTGCAGTTTTTGCTCCACCTTCTGTTGCAAGGCTTCACTGAGAAACTTCGTGTCCAATTGGACATCGGGGTTCTGCACCGTCCCCTTCGTCACGAACGGCAGAATCAGTCGGCCATCGCGTCGGGCGACCTTCGCCAGGGGAATGCGTTTCAGCACTTTTTTGGTAATCTTTTCCGATAACGCCAGCTTTCCTCGCATTCCCAGGGATTGATCAAAACTCACCAGGCCCTGACTCCGGACCGAAAAGGCTTTGGAATCGAGGAGGATCTGCTTGAACAAGAGACCCGTGGGCTCAAAGGTGCCTTGTGCGTCAAAGAGGGAAAAGATTGTGGATTGAGCGGAATCGCTTAATAGCCCCGGCATGTTTAAGGCTTCATCGATTTTCCGCAAGATATTGATCCCGAGGAGTTCTCCTTCCTTGACCGATACGTGAACCGGTCCTGCGAGTTGAAGAGCCCCTGATGGAGGCAATGAACCAGCAATCTTCCATTCCAAATTGCCTGTTCCCGAGACGCTGACCGTTGATTCGGCCTGTAAGACTTTAGCAATCGACTGCACCCCAAAGTTCTGGTATTGCCCGGAAGCAGAAAACGTCGGCGTCGAGGTGGTTGCGTCCCACTCGGCTTTCCCGGCCACCTTTCCCTCGAAGGCCTGGCCACTGAAAGCCGGGATTCGAATCTTTTTCCCGATAGCTTCCGCCTCAAATTTCAGTTGGTTGATGGAAAAGGGCTGTTGGACAGGAAGCGTCACGGGAAGATCTTGGGAAGCAAGCTTCGGAGCCGTTCCGGTGAGATGAAATCGAGAAGGGGTTCCCTTTCCGGACAGCTGAATGGTGGAACTCTTTCCTAACACCAGGTCCAATGTCACGGGGTCGATTTGAGGTTCTGGGGTCGGAGCACCGGCTTTAGCCAAGAGGGTCATGAGAAGGTGCGAGCGAACCTGCTTGATCGCCACCGGCTTCGTGAGTCCCAAATCGAAGGGCACATCCTTTGACGAAGCTGAGGGAACCTCCAGGTCTAAATCCAGTTTCCCCTGGAGCAATTTCCCCTTTGCCAAGATCTGAACGTTAGAGACTTGCCCCACCACATCGATCGTTTGCAGATCCAGGTTTTCTTGAAGCGGGCCAAAATGCCCGGACACTTCAAAAGGAACGTCGTAGGGTTTCATGCGACCACTGACTCGCACGTTGGCCGTTTTGCCCAATTGCACGGAATCCGTGTGGACCTCTAATTGTTCAATCTGATAATCGGGAGATCCTTTCGTGACTCGATCATCAAATTGCAGATTCCCCTCGGTCAGGGAGAGGCGTTCAACGGCGAACATGGACAAAATCGGCACCGCCGATCCTTCAGGCATGGGAGCTGGAGCCGGCTGCTGTTTCTGAGAAGATCCTTTTCCTATTGAAGCCGTATTCAAAACCCCGTCAGCCGATCGGATAATTTGGATGGAGGGCTTTTGAACCTGCACGCTCTCCACGTGCACTTTCTGGTTCAGAAGGGGTGCCCATTGTACGGCGACTTGCACGGTGGGGACCGATAAAAACGGCGTCGTACTGAATTTCGGATCTTCGTGTATAGTGACGCCATCCAATCGCATGCCGATATGAGGAATGACGGTCAGTTGAACATTCTCGACCTCCACCTTTCGATTCAACGCTTCTTCGACCAAGGGGATATATTGCCCCTTATACTGGTTGAGGTCCACGACGAATGGAAGAATGAGGATGACAAGAATTAAGAGGACAAGGACAAGCCCTAATCCCAGTAAGATTTTTTTCATCAGATTTTTCTCCTAGATGGTCATCCTGGGGATTGCTTTATGGTATCACGAATGATCCAAAGAGTTGACCATTCCTGAAAGGGAGATATCGACACGGAACCGGGTATCAGGTATCTTCAAGATTCCTCAAAATTGGGAGCCTTCATGATGTCTGACCCGTCTAACGCACCGACTCCTCTCGAACACGTCGTCTTGGTGGATGCCTCCGGGTTTATCTTCCGGGCCTTCCACGCCATTCAACTCCTCACCCGGCCCGACGGCACTCCCGTGAATGCCGTCTATGGGTTCATCACCATGCTGATGAAATTGCTGGATGACATGCAACCGGATCATATCGCCATCGTATTCGATTCGGCTCGCAAAACCTTCCGCAATGATCTCGCTCCAAGCTATAAAGCCAATCGCACCGAGCCACCTGATGAACTGGTGCCGCAATTTGCTTTGGTGCGAGAAGCCACCCGCGCCTTTAATTTGGACTGTATCGAACTCAACGGATTCGAAGCCGACGACCTCATCGCCACCTACACGAAACAGGCCCTTGAAGCCGGCGCCGACGTCACGATCGTGTCTTCCGACAAGGACCTGATGCAATTAGTGTCCGACCGGGTTGCGATGTATGATTCCTTTAAAAATCGGCGCATCGGTCCCCAGCAAGTTCTCGAAAAGTTTGGAGTCCCTCCTGAGAAAGTGGTGGATGTGCAATCACTGGCCGGCGATTCGACGGACAATGTTCCCGGTGTCCCGGGGGTGGGAATTAAGACCGCGGCCCAATTAATCCAGGAATACGGAGATTTAGATACGCTTCTGGAACGGGCTTCCGAAATCAAACAAAATAAGCGACGAGAGAATCTCCTCCAATATGCCGATGAAGCCCGCCTTTCACGCGAACTCGTCCGGCTTCGTGCCGATGTTCCCATCACGATTTCCTTGGCTCAACTGGAACGTCGTGCCCCAAATTATGAAGCGTTAGCACAGTTCCTGACCGAACAGGGATTTAAATCCATTCTCGCCCGCATCAACAGTCGAAAGGATGCCCCCCAATCTCCCTCCCCTAAGACGTCAGAGACACCCCAGACACCGCCTTCTCAAGATTCCCCTTCTCCCCAAACTCCTCAACCAGAATATGAATTGATTCAGACCGTTCCAGCTCTGCAACGATGGGTGCAGGCCGCCTATGACCATGGTGTGATCGCGGTGGATACGGAAACCACCTCTCTCGACCAAACTCAGGCGGAGTTGGTGGGCATTTCTCTGAGTGTCGAACCTTACCATGCCTGTTACATTCCGGTGGGACATGTTCATCCGGATGCCGCGTCGAATCAAGACCTCCTGGCTCATACCGCCGACACATCCGCCGAAGCTCCTCCACAAATTCCTCTTCACACAGCCTTGGATCTTCTTCGCCCGGTTTTCAAGGATCCGGGAATCCTCAAAGTTGGACAAAATATTAAATATGACATGGTCGTCTTGGAACGATATGGAGTCCCCGTCTCTCCGGTCGACGATACGATGCTCCTCTCTTATGTCTTGGAGGGAGGAAAACATGGCCATGGGATGGATCAACTCTCGTCTCTCTACTTGGGCCACTCTACCATTCCATACAAGGAGGTGGCAGGAACCGGAAAGTCCCAGGTCACCTTCGACCGCGTGCCGTTGGATAAAGCCTTAGCCTATGCCGCAGAAGATGCGGATGTGACGTTTCGACTCCACCAACATCTGAAACCCCGGCTCCTTGAAGATCGGATGATCACGGTCTACGAAACACTCGAACGCCCGCTGATCCCCGTCTTAGCAGCCATGGAACAACAGGGGATCAAAATCGATGTGGCTCAGCTCCAACAGGTGAGTCAAGAATTTTCCCAGCGTCTCCAAGAACTGGAAACCACGATCCATCAATTAGCCGGACGACCCTTTAACGTGGGATCACCCAAACAACTGGGAGAAGTCTTGTTCGAAGACTTGGGCTTGGAAGGAGGACAAAAAGGGAAAGGCGGAAGCTACGGAACCGGGGCGGACGTGTTAGAATCCCTTGCCGCAGAAGGGCATGAACTGCCGACCCATATGTTGGAATGGCGGCATTTGGATAAATTACGCAGCACCTATGCCGAAGCCCTTCTTCATCAAATTCATCCGGAAACCCATCGTGTTCACACTTCGTATGCTATGGCGTCTGCCGCCACCGGACGACTGGCCTCCACCGATCCCAACCTCCAAAATATTCCGATCCGCACTGAGGAGGGGAGGAAAATACGCCGGGCGTTCATCCCGGAACCTGGCTATACTCTGGTTTCCTTGGATTATTCCCAAATCGAACTTCGTCTCCTGGCCCATGTGGCGGATATCCCCGTGTTGAAGGATGCCTTCTGGGAAGGGCAGGATATTCATGCCCTGACGGCCAGTCAGGTTTTTGATATCCCCTTGAAGGACCTGGATCCGAGCCTCCGACGAAAAGCCAAAGCCATTAACTTTGGCATTATCTACGGGATCAGTCCCTTCGGGTTGGCCCGGCAACTGAACGTGGAACAGGCAGAAGCCGCTTCCTACATTCACACCTATTTCGAACAATATCCGGGCATTCAGGAATATATGGAGCGGACCAAACAGTTTTGTCGTGAACACGGGTATGTGGAAACCTTATTCGGCCGGCGCTGTCATGTCCCCGGCATCCACGATAAAAATCCCGCTCGACGGAATTTTTCGGAGCGGGCCGCCATCAATGCCCCCTTGCAAGGCACCGCCGCGGACATCCTTAAACGCGCCATGATTCGAGTACCTGAAGCCTTGGCCAAGAATGGATTGAGTGAAAACAGTTTCATGCTCGTCACCGTCCATGATGAACTCTTATTCGAAATTGAGGAATCGGTCTGGGAACAGGCTTCGGTCATCATAAAGGAAGTCATGGAATCCGCCTGCCACCCTGCCCTTCACCTCTCTATTCCCCTCACCGTGGAAGTCGGTCGAGGGGCATCTTGGGATGAAGCTCATTAAACACCCAATCTGACACCCCGGATCATAAAGGAAATTTCACGTATGGTTGTTCCTAATTACCTCGAACTCTTAAAAATCGTCTGGTTCCTGGCGTGGCGGCATGTGGTCATACTCGCTTTCGTGACCATGACCATCGGATGGGCTGTGCCGGTGATTCTCAACACCACCGTTTCTGAATCCTCCCAATACCTCCTCGAAATCGTGATCTATGGGGTGTTGTTCTTTGGCATTACACCCTTTATCCTCAAAACCCTATTCCAGAAAGAATTCCAAGGATTTCAGGTGCTGTTCCAACGGGATCAGCCATCGGAATAAAGGACTAGACTATTTCTCATCTTTGAAATACGCCTTCATCACCATCCCATGAAAATTGCTACTTGGAATGTCAATTCTATCAAAGTCCGGATTCCTCATTTGATGGAATGGGTGAAACAGGCCAATCCGGATATCGTGTTGCTCCAGGAGTTGAAAACGACCGAGGAGCAATTTCCTCGGATGGCTATCGATGAACTCGGATACAACGTGGGTGTCGTCGGCCAAAAAACTTACAACGGCGTCGCCATTCTCTCTAAGGCTCCGCTCGAGGTGGAACAGACCCATTTGCCCGGAGATCCCTCCGATGAACAGGCCCGGTATATCGAAGCGGTCGTGGGAGATATCAGAGTCGCATCAATTTACCTCCCCAACGGCAATCCGATCGGCACGGAAAAATTCTCCTACAAATTACGGTGGATGGATCGCTTGCTCGCCCATGCACGATCCCTGCTCGCCTTAGAAGAACCCGTGGTGCTGGGTGGAGATTTTAATGTCTGTCCTACCGATGCAGATGTCTACGATCCACGAGGTTTTGCCGGCGATGCGCTTTGTCAACCGGAAACCCGATCCCGTTTTCGCGCTCTCACACATTTGGGATACACGGATGCCCTGCGAGCCCTACATCCCGAATTAGGTCTCTATTCGTATTGGGATTACCAAGCCGGCCGGTGGAACCGGGACGAAGGTTTGCGGATCGACCATCTCATGCTTTCCCCTCAGGCCGCCGATCGGCTGAAAGTTTCGAACGTGGATCGAAACCCTCGCGGCATGGAGAAGCCCTCCGACCACACTCCCGTATGGTGCGAACTCCGGCCCTAAAAATTTTGGATTTTTCCTTACAGTCTCCTCCAACACGAAAAACACCACATTGGCGTAGCAGAGGGACTAGCGGGAAATGGTAAAATGCTCTATTCTTAGCTATAGCCACTTCTACTGAATCGTTCACTGAGTGTACCGCCAAAAAACTGCTGTCGTTTTACACGATGAACTCCATTAAATTCGGAACGTCCGGCTGGCGAGCGATCGTTGGTGAAGACTTTACGGTTCAAAACCTCCGGATCGTCTGTCAGGGCATTGCTCAATACCTCCGACAACAAAAGCAAGGGCAACAAGGCATTCTCATCGGCTACGATGCTCGGTTTTTAGGCGAGCGATTCGCAAAGGTCGTCGCCGAAGTCATGGCCGCGCATGGCATTCCCTGCCTCATTTGCGATCGGGATACGCCAACCCCTACGATTTCCTACCATGTTATGAGCCGGAAGCTTGCGGGGGGCATCAATATCTCGGCCAGCCATAATCCTCCCGAATGGAACGGTGTAAAATTTACCCCTGACTGGGGCGGCCCGGCCCTTCCTGAAACCACGAAAGCCATCGAACTTCGAATTCTGCCGTTATTACATGGGGATCATATTAAGTGGTCGCCATGGGAACGTGCCGAAAAAGAGGGGATGGTCCGGTATTTCGACCCTCAACCTGAATATCTCAAAGGACTGGAAAAACACGTTGATTGCGATCGCATCCGGAATGGCCGCATCAGAGTGATTTTCGACCCTCTCTTTGGCTCCACCAGAAATTATCTTGATGAATTCCTTCGACAAGCCGGAGCCAAAATGGCCATCCTGCATCATTGGCGGGACCCATATTTTGGAGGGTTTCGTCCGGAACCTACCGATCAAACGCTTCAGGAGCTGAAAGAAATGGTTCCCCGGGAGGGGGCACATCTGGGACTGGCGGCAGATGGAGACGGAGATCGGTTCGGGGTCGTGGATGCGGACGGTATCTTCATTCAAGCCAATTATATTCTGGCTTTGGTTTTGGACTATCTGATTCGCACTCGACATTGGGACGGAGGCGTGGCCCGATCGGTGGCCACGACCCATCTCATCGACGCCGTCGCTACTCATCACGGTATGACGGTGTTTGAAACTCCCGTCGGTTTTAAATTTATCGGGGAGTTACTCTCCAAAGGAGAAATCGTCTTTGGTGGGGAAGAGAGCGCTGGGATGTCGATCAAAGGCCATGTCCCAGAAAAAGACGGGATCCTCGCCGGAGCTCTCGTCGCTGAAATGGTGGCGTTTACCGGAAAGTCGATCAAAGATCTTTTGCAAGATCTTTTCCAACGGGTGGGGGCTCTTCACAACACCCGAGAAGACCTGACCATCAACGAAGACATCCAAGAACAAATCAAGCAGGTGATCGAACAACCTCCCACCCAATTCGCAGGGGTTGAAGTCGCCCGGGTCAATAAAATCGATGGATGCAAATTAGTGCTTCAGGATGGGGGTTGGTTTTTGATCCGGCCTTCAGGGACCGAACCCATCGTTCGATGTTACGGAGAAGCCAAGACTGTCGAACGGTTGGACGAAATCATGCAAGCCGGGAAAGAACTGCTTCGCATCCCTCAAATTTAACCCCCACCCTTTCCTCGATTCTTTTAAGCCATACCCAAACACCTAGCAGGCCTTCTGAAGTTCAATCAGGAGTTTTCTTCTTACAAAAGAAAGATTTGTTTGTTTGGCAAGAAAATCTATGGGTGGGTTTCTAGGCCCACCCATAGCCAAGATTCATCTTGAATGAAGACTCATTTACATGGCAGAAAGTTGGACCGTTTTTAGTGCCTTTTTCCCCGCAATTTTGGACGACCGCGCTACTCGCTTTTCTTCGATTTTTTCCAGTTCATGTTCCACGGCAGCAAAGGCGGCGCGAATGGCTTCTTCGAACGTTTTGGATTCTTTTCTCGCGGTTACTGTCCGACGACGGGGAATCGTGATAAGAACAAGGGCTTCGGCATTATCCGCACCCTTTTTATGATGGGCGTTTTTAGTCAGCGTGACCCGGGCATGTGTAATTCGCAGGGAATCCGTTTGTAGGGCCTCCGTTCGTCGTTCAATTTCTGCCTTCCACCTGGGAGTCATCCCTACATTTCGACTTTCAATTTTCAAATCCAGAGGCTGTGTTGTCATCGCGAGCCCTCCTCTCTAGAATTGCCAAATTTCGGTCATTTACCTAGAACTGGTCCTCCTTTCCAGAAAAGAAATCCTCTTTATATTCTTCGACTGTTTGCTTCCTCATCTACAGTGTAAAAACTTCCGTGAAACCAGTCAAAGGGTATCGGAAGATTTTCGTAATATTTTGTGAGTTTGCTAGACTGTAAAAAGACTAATAAACAGAAAGTCTGGATAACCGAATGAAATGTCTCGTCTTTTTTTCTCCAGGAGGTGTAAGATGTCCATAAACAGGAGGAATCTCATGAAAGCTGGTCTTGTGGTTGGCCTAGGAATGGTGGCCAAATCTTTCGGCGTGTCCATGGCTGCCCCCAACCCGGTTCCCGGAGGATCGGGGATAACCAAAATTACCAAAACAGATGATGAGTGGAGGGAGCTTTTAACTCCGGCTCAATATCGGATCCTACGCCAGGAGGGAACCGAACCCCCGTTCTCGAATGAATACCATAACAACAAAACGAAGGGTACGTATCAATGTGCCGGGTGCGAGTTGGGACTGTTTTCCTCTGAGACCAAATTTGATAGTGGGACAGGATGGCCCAGTTTTTGGCAGCCTATATCTGAAGAAGTCGTGGAAACCAAAACAGACTGGAAGCTCATCTATCCACGGACCGAAGTCCACTGCGCCCGTTGTGGGGGGCATCAAGGACATGTCTTTGATGACGGTCCCGAACCCACAGGGTTGCGGTATTGCATTAATTCAGCTGCCTTAAAATTTATTCCGGCTTAAGAAGAAGGAAGAGAAAATTCTCGCTGGAGTAATCGTTCGACTGCCGGGAAATAGCGCTCAGGCAGATTCCTGAACCGTTTCCGGCAGTCGGCTACCGCTTCTTCCAACGAGGGATATGACTGAGAGAACAGGTTCTTCGCGTATTCCCGCAAACGTCGTTCCACCACCCGGACTGACCCTGGATCCCCAGCCAACACTCGCGCCGCCACCTCAATGTTGCCTTGACTCTCGACGAGGGCTTGAAACCCCAGTCCTTTGAGCCGCTGAGTCACGGTGCTCCGATCCCAGCCCAATGATCTGGCCGTCGCTTGCATATCAAACTTATGGAGACGGAGACAATCCAACACCAACGTATCTTCCAGACCTTCGCTGATGGCTTTGGGTTGCCCCGATGTCAATTCAACCGATTTCTTTTCCTGATTTTTTAACTGTAAATCACCTTCCGTGATAATCGCCCCGTCTTTTAGGGCTACAGCTTGGGCGATGGTTTGCCGCAACTCCCGAATATTCCCAGGCCATGAATAGGCCAGAATCGCATCCAACGCCCCTTGGGAGAAACCTGATTGGTTGTCCTTGTGTGAATCGGTAAATTGATCGAAAAATCGATGGGCTAACACAATTCGATCTTCAGCACTTCGTTGTCGCAAGGGAGGAAGCGTTATCACGATACTCCGCAGTCGATAATACAAGTCTTCTCGATATCGTCCGGCTTCCACCTCCTTTTGCAAGTCCCGGTTCGTGGCCGCAACAATTCGGACATCCACTTGAATAGGACGACTGTCCCCGACACGGTGAAAGGTGCCATTTTCCAACACTCGAAGGAGTTTGGCCTGCATCGGAGGCGGTAATTCTCCCACCTCATCCAGGAACAGGGTCCCCCCATGTGCCGCTTCCAGGTACCCTTGACGGCCCACCGCCCCCGTGAACGCGCCCTTCACGTCACCGAACAGCTCCCCTTCGAAGAGGTCGGAATGAATGGCGGCCATATTCACGGAAATAAATGGTTGATGCCGCCGGGGACTGAGCTGATGTGCGGCTTGGGCAAAGACTTCCTTCCCCGTTCCCGTCTCCCCCATCAGGAGGATGGGATGTGTCGTGATGGCCGCTTTCTTCAGATCTTGGAACACCCGAACCACCCCGGAGTCCCTGGTCAGGATTTGGAACGATTCGCATTCCCGAAATTGGGTTTGAGCATCATCCGGCGGTGACAGCTCTGGGGGTAAAGCGGGGACTTGGGTCCGCAGTCGTTCAAGCTCCTGTTCTAACTGACGAATATCATCTTGAGTGCTTTCCATCGCGGCTTGTGATTGAATCAATTGATGCGAAATGGAATGTTGGGATTCATGTAAATCTTGGATGACGGAATGTGATTCCTGCGCCTCTTTGCTAGCTACCTGTAACTGCGCGACGAGTTGCTGAACCTCACCTCTTTTCCCGACCAGCTCTTGACGCAATCGCGTTAACTCCCGTTCACCCTCCAGTATCCGTTTTTCCACGAGTTCTTCCGTCGTCCATACTTTCCACCAAATCACACCCAAACATGTGAGACCTAGAGCTCCTGCCATACTACCCAATGGGAAGACCCATCCTTCACGGATCCCGGCGATGGTGATCAAGCCCGCAATCAAAAGACTCCCCACTACCCACACGTTCACCTTCCGGATGGACCTTTGGCTCAGGATCCCCATCCCAAGAATGGCCCCGAACACACTGGTTCCCAAAAGAAGGATAACCCCATGAGGCTGGGTGGCCCATGAGTCCGTCAACATCGCATTCAGCCACCACACATGCACCATGGCCGGGGAAAGGGACGCAGTCCAAGAAGTCGTCTCTCCGGCAGGATGAGGTCCTCCCGGAAGAAGGATGACGACTTTTCCCTGAAATTGATGGGTGAGACGATCCCAATCCTGTCGTTCAATCGAAGTCCTTATTTCTTCATATGGATAGGTCCGGAAGGGAGCATCGTGCGTCCCCTGAAGATATCGTCTTGGAGGAAATCTCTGTAAGGAGGCATCAGGTAATTCCCTTTTTGAAATTGATGCATGAATGGCCTGAGCAAACGATGGGTGTTGCGAGCCGGATGAAGACCTGGGGGAGAGGCTATCCTGCAAGACACCATCTTGGTCCGGTTGGAGAGACAATCTCCCAAAACCCCGTGCCACGTCGCTCAGGATGGCAGGATTCCCCTCGGGATACACGATTGTCCCCGTTTGTTGGGTGACGTCAGCCAAGCGTACAAGGCCGGGTAACCCCCCACATTCTGATGGCACCGGCATCCCTACCATGACGGCCGGTGCGATAACTTTGGCCCCTGCTCGGTCCAGTCCCCATAAGACGCCAGCCAATCTTTTGGGATTCACCAATTCCTTTTCACAAAAAAGCTGACTGTCTTTCTTTATGGAGATCAAGACCAACGAATCATCCAGAGGAACTTCACCGAAATGGCGTAATTGCCAGTCAACCACCCATCGATCTGCCTGAGGAAAGTACCGAGCTCCCACAAATACAATCCCGGAACACATGAGACTCAGGACCCCCACCAGACAGCCTTTCCAGATCCAATTCTTCGAGATCATCGCCAACATGCGTTCCCGACCTTAGGGTTTGGCCTTCATACAAGACTTCTTCAGGGGTTGAAAGGCAACCAACCGGGTTTTTCGTAAAACGTCGCAGGAATAGGGATCCCCCTCCTTAGCCGTCTGCAAAAAATATTCATGGATTTGTTCTGCATCTTTAGGAAGAACACTTTCGGTCATCTGATAGTGTTCACGAAGAAGACTGCGGGCCGTCTCATCAAATGCCAGTGCTCGTTCTATGATCACCGGTAAACGATGAAAGGATCCTCGCAAGTCGTGTTTTCTGAGTCTTTCGATTGCTGAACCTACCTTGGAATCAGACCAAGGAGCCACCGAACGTAACTCCTGGCGAATAAGGGCAAACCCTTTGAGGACATCTTGTCGTTGCTGATCAGAAAAAATCCCCCGATGTAACCCTCTCCGGAGGAGGGAAAGTTGAGCCTTTGAGATGTCCGTGACTTCGTCAGGAATGGAATTCCGGCTACTCCGAGCCCACCAGAGCATGGCCAGAGGCAGGCTGCGGTCCGTGCCCCTTCCATTCACATACATGGAGGCTAATAAAGCCTGAGATTCTCGGTGCCCCCTTAACGCGGCCCTGTGGAGAGGATCTATGGCTTCTTTCGGCCGATTTTGGGCTCGCCGAACTACGGCCAATTGAAATAGCGCATCGGAAAAATTTGGTGCGACTTCGGTTGCACGAACAAACGCGGCCTCCGCTGCTTCAAAATTTCCGCGCTCAATGTGAACCGTTCCGAGGGCCATGTGAAGATGGACCCGATCCGGTTTAAGACGAATGGCCGTTTCCAATGAGGATTCGGCTGGCCCCCACCGGCGTTCCGCCATTAAGGCCGTGCCCAACTGTGACCACCCCGGTGCCCATTCCGGCCAATGATTCACCACCCATCGAAATTCTTTGGTGGCGGTCGGCCATTGCCCCATCACTTTGTTGGCTAAGCCAAGATTGTAGTGGGCCCAGACGGCATCTCGATGGAATGGGTCGAGCATGAGCGCCTCTTGCCACACTTGAGAGGCGAACACCCAATGTCCAAGCCGGCTCCATGCCACCCCCAACACAAGACGCGCCTTGGTGAGACCAGAATCGTAGGACAGAGCTGCCTTAAAAGAATCAAGGCACTCTCGTAACTCACCCTTCAGGAATAAGGCCAAGCCGAGATTAAAATGTGCGGACGCCAGGTCTTTTTGAATCATAAGGGCCTGGCGACTATGATGAATGGATTCTTGGAAGTTCCCTTTTTCTAATTCCAGGAGTCCCAAGTAGGCCATCGTCCTTGAGGCGTTCGGTTGGATTTCTAAGGCTCGACTCCATGCCTCTTGAGCCCACTCATATTCATGCGCCTCGAAATACGCCAAGCCCAGAGCTTGCAAAGCCTCGGACCAATCAGGAGCCCATCGGAGAGCCGCCTTGAAATACCCGATCGCTCGAATAGGGTCCTCCTCAATCAAAAAAGTCAGGCCTAAGGCGTAATGAGCTTCAGGAAAATGTGCATGAATTCCAAGGGCATCTATCCATTGCTGCCTGGCCTCTAACGGCTTACCATGCAACAACCGTGACACCCCGTAGTTAAAGGCCACTAATGCTGAAATGGGGTACTTTACGGACACTCGGTGGGGAGCCAGACGTTTGGCTTGAGCCCAGGCTTCGATGGCCCCGGCGAGATTCCCGGCCTTAGCCATCGACACTCCCAGGTTATGGTAGGCCTCAGCATAGCCTGGCTGTTGATGTGTGGCCGCTCGAAATTCGCCAATGGCTTTGTCCAATTCAGCGGTCAGGAAGAAATCCATTCCCAATCGCATGTGGCCATCAGCCGTTTGCGTCGGTTCGGATGGGCGATGATGCATTTCCCCCAGGACGGTTTTCTGGAAACCGAAAATCGGCAGCAATCCGAATACCACGAATAAGGATGCGAGTGCGCCCGATCGGATGTCACTCAAAACGCATGTGCGAAGCATTCAAATAACTCCTAGCATAAAAGACGGGTACCACGACGAGGAAGGACACGAGGTGCGAACACTCGTCCCTTCAATGTATTAAGAAATTTATGGAATGTGAAGAGTGGCGGAAGGAAACCTCGAATTCATCCACTCCCCCCAAATTATTGGCTCCCAGGAAGGAGGATTTTCAGAAACTCATAGAATTTTTGGGTAAAAAGGGAAGATCATGATTGAAATGGACAAAATTGGGAGAGTTTGGGAAGGAATTGGTGCCGAAGGCGGGACTTGAAGTCGCTGGAGCGGAAGCCGGGCTCCAGCTCCCACTTAGGGGGCCTCGCCCCCTCGTGCCTACGCAATGCTCCGGTCACCCCATGAAGGGGAAATATCCCCTTCAGAACCCCTGCTCAAGTTCCGCCTTACTCAATGGTCTGGGTAGAGACTATTCAGATGGAAGCAGTTTTTGATCTCGGCGGGATTTTTGGTGCCGAAGGCGGGACTTGAACCCGCATGGGTTTCCCCACACGCCCCTCAAACGTGCGTGTCTGCCATTCCACCACTTCGGCACAAATTTACCTTCGATTATGAAACCTCTTTGAGTCCTTGTCAACGCATGAAGGCAGGGGTAGAATCGCCCATAGGCCTTAATTTCCTTTTATTGGGTTGAATTGTTCATGATGGCTCGCGACGTCTCTTCACCGGCCCCCCTCACTCATTCTCAGCGTTGGATTGGTGCGTTTTTTGACATGGATAACACCCTCGTACCAGGGGCTTCGATTGAAATCGGGTTTTTTCGTTTTCTTTGGCAAAACGGGATCGTGGGATGGAGCGAACTGTGGAAAAGTCTCCGGTATGCCCTCCGTCATACTCCCCCGCTTTCCTTGAGTCCCCTTCGGCGGAAGAAAGTATATCTTCGCGGCCTTGCCTCCAGCCTCATCGAACCTCTGGGAAAGGAATTCGTGGAGTTATTCGTCTACCCTCGGGTCTCTTCCCGCGCCCTGGGACGCCTTTCTCACCACCGGGACGCCGGACATGTCATTGCGGTCGTCAGTGGATCCCCGGAGTTTCTGGTCAAACCCTTAGCGGCCAAATTGAACATTCCTCTGGTCTATGGAGCTCGATTGGAAACCGACAAAGGCACCTATACCGGCCGGATCTTCTCCCCGTTACCCTACGGCAAAGGAAAGGGACGATATGTGGAACGGCTCGCGACACAATACAACCTGGACCTGAGTCGAAGTTACGCCTACGGTGATAGCCCCGGGGATGTTCATGCCCTCCAACTTGTGGGACATCCCTTCGTGGTCAATCCCATCCGTGGGATGGCTCGCATTGCCCGACAGCAAGGGTGGCCGATCACTCAATGGGCTTGACCCGTCTCTTGTCCGACGTTTTCTCACCATCTCGCCCATGACTTCCCTACCGTCTCTTCAAATTACTGAGATATTCCATAGTATCCAGGGCGAATCGACTCGGGCCGGGGAACCCTGCGTCTTCGTCCGCCTCACAGGATGTCCTCTCCGCTGTACCTGGTGCGACACCGAATACGCCTTTGAAGGCGGAAGCCCCATGACGCTTCCCTCGATTATCGATCAGGTCCAATCATTCGGGTGTCCCTTGGTGGAAGTCACCGGAGGAGAACCGTTGCATCAACCGGACTCTCTGGTATTGTTATCTCAACTATGTGATACCGGACTCCAGGTGATGTTGGAAACGAGTGGCATGCACGATATCAGCCCTGTAGACTCGCGTGTCAGCATTATCATGGACCTGAAATGTCCAGGGAGTGGCATGAGCGACCGAATGCGTTGGGAGAATCTTTCACATCTTTCAACCAAGGACGAGGTAAAGTTTGTCCTTCAAGACCGTCAGGATTACGAATGGGCCAGGGATATCGTCACCAATCATGATTTGCCTACGCGTTGTCCCATACTCTTTAGCCCCGTATTTGGTTCTCTCGATTTACGAGGGCTGGCAGAATGGATTTTAGAAGACCGCCTTCCGGTTCGTCTTCAACAACAATTACATAAAATCATCTGGGATCCTGAAACCCGAGGGGTGTAAAGAGCCCAGAGGATCACGGGCCCTGTTCAGGCAGGGACACTTTTTATTTTCAAGGAGGAATATGAACATTCATGTCAAGGGCGGAGCCCCCGCTACCACAACAACAGACCTCTTGGTGTGCTTGGATTATGCAGAAGAAAAATCCTGGACCAAATCCGTTCGCCCCCTCGATCAAAAACTCGGGGGCCAACTCACCGATCTACGGAAAAACGGAGAATTTTCAGGAAAAGCCAATCAAGCCGTACTCGTTCATGTCCGTGGGGGACTTTCGGCTAAACGGGTATTGCTCATCGGGTTGGGTACCAGAGACACCATTTCTTTGGAACGTATACGACAAGCCATGGGCACGGCTGCCAAACGAGCCCGGCAAATAAAGGCACGAGGGATGACTTGCGTCATTCCGGATGTTCCAAAATCCACCGGCCGTCTGGATGACGTTTCCCAAGCCATGGTTGAAGGGGCCATTTTGGGAGACTATCGATTTACCGGATATCGCACTGATCAACCCGATGATTCCAAAACCCTACAATCCTGTACGATCTTGGCTCCGTCCAGCTCAAGCCTTTCGACCGTCAAAGACGGTGCAAAGCGGGGTCAGGTGTTGGGTGAAGCGACCAGCTTTGTCCGAAACCTGAGCAATCATCCCGCCAATGTCATGACCCCTTCCCGGGTCGTGACTGAAGCGAGGGCGATCGGGAAGGAAGCGAAAGTCCGCCTGAAAGTCCTAGAACGTACCCACATGGAAAAACTGGGGATGGGAGGCCTGCTGGGAGTGGCACGAGGCAGTATTGAGCCACCCAAATTTATAATTCTGGATTATTCCGGTGGCCCAGGAAACCAGAAACCTATCGTCCTGGTCGGCAAGACCGTGACCTTTGATTCAGGAGGTATTTCGCTGAAACCCTCCGAAAACATGGAACACATGAAGGCCGATATGACCGGAGGTGCGGAAGTGTTAGCCGCCATCCGTGCTGCCTCCCGTTTGCGTCTTCCTCTGAACGTCACGGGAATCCTCCCGGTCACCGAAAATATGCCTGGGGGACGTGCCACAAAACCCGGAGATGTCCTCACCATGCTTTCAGGTAAAACGGTGGAAGTCCAAAACACCGATGCCGAAGGACGTCTCATTCTCGCCGATGGCCTTGCCTATGCCATCCGACTCAAGCCCGCTTGTGTCATCGATGTTGCTACGTTAACGGGCGCCTGTATTGTCGCCCTGGGACAGTTTGCCATTGGCATGTTGGGCAACGACGATGCGTTGAAAGACGATCTTCGCGAAGCCGGCAACCATTCCGGTGAACGTGTCTGGGAAATGCCCCTGTGGGATGAATATTTCGAACAGCTCAAGAGTGATGTGGCGGATATGCGAAACATCGGGGGCCGAGGCGGCGGCATGATTACCGCCGCGATGTTCCTCAGCAAATTTGTGGGAGATCACCCGTGGGCTCACTTGGATATTGCCAGCACCGATTGGAGCGCTTCGGAGCGGCCGTGCATTTCTAAAGGTCCCACAGGGAATGGGACACGATTACTCGTTCAATTTCTTATCAATCGTGCGAATGATTCCTAAGACGGTGGATACCGGAGAATCATAGGCCATTGGCATGGACAGGACTCATTTCGTGATTTCTACGGAGGGGGACGTTCTTCATGTCTGACCTGATGGAATCAATCGGACAACTGTGCATGATCGGGTTCGAAGGCACGGAGGTAACGGCAGATCTCCGCGCCTGGATTCAAGAATATCGCCCCGGAGGGGTCATTCTTTTCTCACGGAACCTCGTAGACCCCGAGCAAATTGCCCATTTGACCAATGAGTTGCAAGATGTATCCTCAGAGATCCCCTTACTCATCGCCATCGATCAAGAAGGCGGGAGAGTGTCCCGCCTTCCACCCGAGTTCACTATCTTTCCTCCCGCGGCGACTGTCGCCTATTCCGGTTCTACGGAATTGGCCTACCAAGCCGCAGCCGTAACGGCCAAAGAATTACGCGCGGTCGGGATCAACATGAATATGGCTCCTATCTTGGATATCCATACGAACCCGGCCAACCCCATTATTGGTGACCGGGCCTTCGGGACGGAACCCGAAACGGTCAGCCTCATGGGGGCAGCCACGATAGCAGGCCTCCACGACCACCGTGTCTTAGCCTGCGGAAAACACTTTCCCGGGCATGGGGACACCAGTACGGATTCCCATAAAGAGCTTCCGGTCGTTCATGCTACTGCCCAACGTTTGCAGGCCATCGAGTTGAAACCCTTTCACCACGCCATTCAACGGGGGCTCCAGGCCATGATGACCGCACATGTGCATTACCCGGCTTTAGACCCCCAGAATCCGGCGACCTTGTCCTCTCCGATATTAACGGACTTGCTTCGCCGTCAAATGGGGTTTGACGGTGTGATCCTGAGTGACGACCTGGAAATGCGAGCTATCCTGGACCATTCATCCATCAGTGAGGCGGCCGTTTGCTCCCTTCAAGCCGGAGCCGATTGCCTGTTGGTCTGTAAAACGCGGTCTTTAGAGACGGAAACGCTCGAGGCCTTACGGCGTGCCGTCAAATCTCATGACTTGAATCCAGAACAATTAAAGAAGAGTCTCTCAAGAATTGCTTCGGTCAAGGAACGGTTCATCACCCCCTATCAACCAGTGGACCTCACCGAAATTCCTGACACGGTCGGCGTTGAGGTCCATCGTGCCTTGTTAACGCATATTCAGGAACGAGCGCCTTTAGTCTCTTAAGTTCACCCCGGAGATACCCTAATAAGCCATTCCTGGACAATTTGCCTAAGGATTTGTTTAGCTACCAAGCAATATGTGTTGAACAGCCAATCTAGCATTCCTCTGTACATATTCTGTTTTCATACATTTGATATTTTGCTGAAGGAGTGACTCATGCCATTAAAAAAAGGGGATATTATCGACGAGCACCATCGACATCCAGATTCCTGTGGATTGGTCCTCAAAGTCATGAGTGGGGGCGAAGGTTTTGAAAAAATCCTATGCTGTGGTCACGAATTGACGGAGGCCGATGTGGTTTCCACCTTTCAACCAGGCCGGGGCCGGAAAACAGGCCGACTGCTGCCAGGGATGACCATCGATGAAAAAAAAGTCGCCACGCATTCTTGCGGTCTCCGTCTCATGATCATGGGGGGAGGGGAGGGGTTCCAGGAAGTGATTTGTTGCGGACATGCCATCAGAGCTGGCGCTATGCAAGACCTTCAATTTGGCCAAATGCGGTCCGAAGAAAAAACTGAGGGGAATACTCCCCATCAAGGCAATGCCTAACGGGGTACGATCTTTATGCTAGGTTGGTCACAAGATTCCATCAAACAATGGGTCAAGTGGATGCAATTCCTTGACCGGTGGGGGTATATCACGGCTTGCTTAAGTTTCCTGTTCGTGGGGATGTTGGTCTTTGGGTACAGTTGGATTGCGTATGCGGAATCGGTTCAACAGGAGTTTTTGCCCGCAACGATCACCTTACTGAATGATCTCTTGTTAGTCATCATACTCCTGGAACTCTTTCGGACCGTATTAGGATTTTTACATTCGGAACGAATCCGGTTAGAGCCCTTTCTGCACGTCGGGATCATTGCCTCGGTTCGACGCATCCTCACCGCCGGTGCGGAATTCTCCCATCAAGACAATGTCCCAGAAGATGTTTTTCGGCATTACTTGATGGATATGAGCTTACATGTGATCGTGATCTTGGTATTAATGATTGCCCTCTATCTCTTAAAAAAGACCGAACCCTCTCCAGAGCCCCTTCTGACAAAATAATTCTTCTTTGACTTCAACCGGTCCCGAACCCAAAAGGACCAAGTCCCAATTTTCTTCTGAGTCTTAATCCTAGAACCTTGCACTCGCCATGGGGCTATGGCACTATATCGTCCCCCTTATTGTGAAAATTATGGGTTGAACTCCATGGAATCGTTACCTGAATTGGTTGGCACCGTCCATATTATTTTAGGCCCGTACCGGGGAAATCCCATTGCCCTGTATATGAGGCAAGACGGTTCGATTTGCCAAATATCCCCCCGTATTTACCCATGGAATCGGACGGTGGGCGTTGGGGAAACCCCCAATAAGGCCGCAGCCGATTTCGAGGCCAAATGGAAGCAAGCAGGGTTGGCCGATGACATGTATACCGGGCCCCACTGGGAAGGGGGAATTAAACCGGAAAAACCCAAACCTCCCCCCAAACCTCCGGCACCCAAACCAGAGGCCAAGCCCGAGGCAGCATCAGCGACTAAACCGGCCACAGCTGAAGGAACCAAGGAGGCACCGCCTTCTTCATCCCCTCCCGCCGATTCCGCCTCTCCGAAAACCGAAGATCCGGCACCCCAAGCCTCACCTGCTACTTAAGGCACCCTGAATCCATAGAGGAATCGACCGGGGTCCGCCGGTCTGAAGGTCGGACACTCTATATTTATCTATGTACGCTTAGTGAGCTTTGGCAGCCGCAATGAGGGCCGTAAACAGCCGCTTCTGAATGGGATCCCTACGGTAAAGAAATTCAGGATGCCATTGAACTCCCAACCAAAAAGGATGAGAGGACGCTTCGAACCCTTCGATGACCCCATCCGGAGCCAATGCGTTGACCTGAAACTTTCGAGGAACGGCTTTGACTGACTGATGATGCGAACTGTTGACAGGAATCGTGGATTTCTTGGCAATTTTGTGTAATAGGGTTTTGGGTGTAATCGCGATATGATGAGCTGGTTTAGTCGCAGACGTCGAAGGGAGATGCTCGATGGTGGTCTGAATTTGTGAGGGAATGTCTTGAATCAAGGTCCCACCCAATGCCACATTCATGGATTGCATGCCCCCACAGATTCCTAGTGTGGGGAGCCCACTTCGGAAAGCCAATTTAGATAAACCGATTTCCAATCGGGCCCGATCCTCACTCATTTGTTTGAACTGATAGCGTTTTCGCTCTCCATACCAGCGAGGGGCCAGATCTGAGCCACTTCCGGTCACCAGCAGCCCGGAGCATTGTTCCAACAGGAGTTTTTGCGTGATGGGGTTCTGGGTGAGGGGAAGCACCAAGGGCACCCCCCCTGCATCCTGAATAGCCTGAAGATACCGTGCACGTAAAAAATAGGTGGGTTCTTTCCCACCCATATCTATTCGATCGCCAGGATTGAAATCTGGCGTGACCCCAATGATGGGTTTACCCATTCCGTTTCAGTCCGTGAGGACCTTACTCGACATTTTCCGTCAGGTATTCTTCTTCATAGGGTGATGCCCCATAGAATCTGACGGGTTCATTCCCTTTCAAATGATCCGGCGTGATCACGTAGGTTCCGTAAAAACTCGGCTCCCACACTCCTTGAGCGGTTTCCAGATTCCCACCCGTCAGACCATAGGTAAAGGCCCCGACAATGCCCCCAAGGGCGGCATACACGACCTTACAAGGAAGATACACCAGGGTCAGGAGTCCACTTCCTAATCCAAGCGCAGCTTCATTGCTTTGACTGCTTTCCTCTTCTGCGGCCATGACCAAGCTGGGGGTACCGACCATGACCACCAATGAAAAAACCAGGAGCATTGCCCAACTGGTCCCTCGCTTCATGAACCCACCGCGACCGTTGTATGGGTTGTTGACCTTCATACCGTACTTCCCTCCTTTTTTCATATGGTGGTTAAGATGCCACGATGTGCGAACAACCGTTCCCTTTATCGATGAAAATTATAGCAAATTCCGTTCCTATGTGGAGTGTTCACTCATTCTTCACCATCATAATGTTGTATATCTAATTCCGTGACGATTTGTCCTTTAATATCCAAGGCAGCCTGCTTGACCGCCTCATCTGTTTCAGCAGTCAGCTCATGTCCTGCCACGAGAAAATTTTCTTGCCGAATGCCTTTATCTATCAAGGCTTGAAGCTTATGAAAACAGATTAATTGGACAAAAAGATCGTGACCTCGATCATAGTAGTCTTGGCGATCCGCTTGTGGGAGTGGCGACACAATTTCCTCCAACCATTCAGGAAAATTTAAGGCGTTTTCTAAATCCTGCAGTTGGGAGGAAAATAGGACAATCTCACCCTGAACGCCTCCCTTCCAACTCCGTTTTTTGACATTAAAGACACAGTATACTGCATTCTGATCACTTTTGACTCCTTCAGGGCCATAAAACAAGGTGATCCTGAATAAGGGAATTTGGGGTGGTGAAAGTAATGACATCTTAGCTAAAGGTGAGTGCCTTTCCCTGATCAATGCCGTGTCCGAATCTATCTGCCCGCTGGTACAAGCCTACCGCATTTGGGTTGACACTCGTCAATCTTGAAGGATAGAGTCGAGGGAGTAGTAGGCCCTAGCCATGGATTTTTAGGAGAAAGGGACACATTTTATGTTCGGAACCATGGGGTTTTCTGAACTGATCATCATACTCGTCATCATCCTTATTATATTTGGGGCTGGGCGGCTCCCTCAAATTGGCGAAGGAGTCGGAAAAGCTTTAAAAGGCTTTAAAAAAGAAGTCACAGATATACCGCCTCCAGTTGATCCTAATGAGGGTCAACCTTCCGAGGTGGCAAACTTACCCCCAGGTGGAGAGCCCGGTACCGCCACGACACCCTCTTCCCAGGAACCGGGGGCCTCCAATCAGCCCTTTGAACCAGGCCCGGAACAAACACCCGGGACGACCGCCGCCCTTCTTTACCAAGGGGCCGGACCTCAAGTCGTTCAGCCAAAAGGCCAACCCGGCGTGTCCTCTTCTCCATCCCCATCCGTCGGTGCTGCCGTCCCTCCTCCTGTTTCAATGGAAGAACGGCAAGCTCAGCCGGTCGCCACAGCTTCTGGCCAATACCCCCCTCTTCCTCCCGGGGCTCAACCGAAACCCGTAACTAAACGCCCCTCGGCTATCGTGAATAAAAAGGCCGTAGCTCGGGTTCAGGCCCAACAAGCCGCCCTCAAAGCCCAAGGTGCTCAAGCATCTTCAGGTATGGCACCTGAAAATATGCAATCCTTGGGAGAGGGGTTGGGGAGTGCGGTCAGGACGTTTAAAGATGCGGCTGCAGATATCAAGAACTCCATCGACCCTCAAATGCGGTCAATCCAGGCAGAGCTTGAGGCTGCAGAGAAAGAAATGCAAGAAACCATCGAGGTGGCTAAACAGCCTGGTTCCTCCAAGGACACTTCCGGTTGACCCTTCACCCGGTTGCCTTTATTTATTTTCGAAACACTCCATTCTTTTGATTGTTCTGGTACTTCTCCTTTTCACTTTTCTCATGACCGGGTGTGTCGTTGAGACACCGCCTCATTCCCCTTCTCAGGTTACTGAAACACTCGTGGTCTTACTCCAAGATCCACAACCAGATATCCGACGGACAGCCGCGCAATCCTTAGGGAAAATAGGCTCGCCAGAGGCTATTCCTGCATTGATTTCGGCGTTGGACGATCAGGATGAAGAAGTCCGACATTGGAGTGCCTGGGCCCTGGGCATGACTTCGGAGACCTTACCTCAACATGCTGTGGTCGGCCTCATTCAAAAGCTGTCTGACTCTTCCCCTCATGTCAGACAGGCTGCCTCCTTGGCGTTGGGGAGAACATCTTCACCCCAAGAATTGATGAAAGTCTTGGAAGAGGCCTATCCCATTTCCACCCCTCAGACTCAACAGGCCATCATTCAAACTCTCACCCATTTTGAATTTCCCTTCTCCTACTCCCTATTCTTAAAAGCCCTCAAAAGTCCTGATGCTTTTACACGGCAAGCAGGAATTGCCGGGATAGGAGAACTGGGAGACCGGAGGGGTATCAAAATGCTTCGTACGCATTTGTTAGAAGATCCGAATGTGGGGGTCCGGGCAGAAGCCGCTTTTCGGTTAGGAAAGCTCGGAGGCCCAGCCGATCTTACGGTCCTGAGAAAGGCGAAGAACACCGACCCGACTCCACAGGTACATTTTTGGTCCTCCTGGGCATTAGACCAAATTCAGGAACCTACTTAATTTGAGAAACGCCTTCGTTATTAAGACCAAAATGAGTGAATCATGTCTCCTATATCTTTGTTTTTTCAGGGTTCTTCTTGAAAAATTGGATTGAATACTGACGAAAAAATCATTACAATTTAGCTGTGCCAACTTACCCGAATTTTCATATTTATATGAAAAATCACTTTCTTTTCACTATCTTGTGCTTTTTCCTTGCCGTATGCTTCAACGGTTGTTCAGGCAATGGAGTCAAATGGTATAAACCCGGAGCCACCAAAAGTTCTTTTGCCCAAGACAAGTCCAAATGTGAGGATCAGTTACTGACACCAGGAGACAGCCCAATGGGCACTCGCTCCAATGTCTATACCTTTGAGGGATGTATGGAAAAGAAAGGTTGGCGAATGCTCCCGGAGGAACCGACCTGAGAAAATTGAGTCTGACCATTGAAACATTCTAAAAAGAGGGAACTCTCCCCTACCCCGTATGAGGAATAGACAATCCTGGCACTTTTAAACGTATGGTATAACGAGTCAACCGAACCAAAACATTCATTTCTTCGTGCATGATATAATGGCTTATGAAAAAAATCCTGTTAGTAGATGATGATCAACAAGCTAGAACTGCCCTTCGGGGGGTCCTGGAGTCACAAGGCCTTGAATGTATTGAAGTCTCTAATGGATCTGAGGCTCTTGAATGGCTAGAGGCCAAAACAGCTGACTTGATTATCTCAGACAATCAAATGCCTGTATTAACCGGGCTGGACTTTATCGAACAAGTTCACCTTCAAGAAAACAAGCGAGCTAACCCCCCGATCATTCTGTTGAGTGGCAATCTCAATGAACAAGATAAAAGCCGAGCTCACCAGGCAGGAGTATTTGCCACGTTAGATAAACCCTGTAATTTCAGTGAATTTCTCTCAATGGTTCAATTGGCCCTTGACCGATAAACCCCCTAGCCGACTGTTGCCCATAGCGCCAATCGCAGCTTATCAGCCCCCTTCCCACCTCCTTCCAGCCAAACAATCAGAAAGAACGGGCAAGACTCTCTTCCCCACTACCACTTCAGAGGTATTTCTTCCTTATCCATCCGTTTGATATCAATAAGGCATGAATATCGAACCTCTCTAATAATGGAACTTTTGGGGGAAATCTACGACTTTGGAAAGTCCTTGAATAGACGCTCCCTCTACATTTGACAAAACAGGAGACATCTCATGTTACGTATTTTTTGGGGAATGATCCTTGGGTCAATAACGACGATGGTTCTCTTAGGGGGAGCTTCCGCGGCGGATCAGGTCATCGCCAATTCGAAAGCACTGTACCTAGACCACCTCAATCGATTGGACACACCCACGACACTGACCTTGTTGGCCATGGTGACATTGTCTCTCGGAGCTCTCGCACTTTGGCCCACAAAACCCATCATGGAACCCGAGAAGGTCATCAAACACCTCAGACGGCACTGCTAGGCCAGGGGCCAAATCCTTTTCTCGCAGGCAAGAACAGATCCGGGGAACTCACCAGGGGAGAGGGCTATTTGACTTGGGCCAGCTGTTCTCGATCCATTAACAAGATATAACGGTGCTCCTGAATGATGAGGCCTTGTTGTTGGAATTGGCTAATCAAGGTACTGACCGTCTCCCGAGAAGTCCCGATAAGATTGGCTAAATTTTGGTGGGTCAAACGAACCCTGATTCGTATTCCCCCATTGTCGAAGTCACCCATGGTGTCGCCGAGTTCCAGCAGAAGCTTAGCTAAACGGGCCGGTGCGCTACGAAAAACCAAATCGCTTAGTCTGGTTTCCACCTGACGGAGACGATGTCCGATGACCTTGAGAACTTTTCCGCCGACGTCTGCGTTGCGGTAGACATACCGCTCAAAATCTTCCCGAGAAATTTCACAAACCAAGGTGGGCTCTATGGCTTGGACGACGGATTCACGCTGAACTCCACCTAACACTTCGACCTCTCCAAAAATCTCTCCGGCTTCTAATATACACAATGTGGCTTCTCGACCCTCCTCGCTGACCCTGGAAATCTTCACCCGCCCTTTTTTGAGAAGGTACACTATATCCCCGGGCTCCCCAGGAAGATAGATATAATCATTTTTCCCATAGCTTTCCATTCGTGTTATTTCTTGAAGTTCCCGCCTTTCCTCAGCCGACAACCCCGAAAACACTTTAATGTTTTTCAAATACCAGGGTTTTTTTATGTGTTCCCGAGAAAAGCGGGATGAGAAAGGAGGTTCAGACATAGATCGAAGTATACCAGTCCGGTCTTTCTCTCATCAAAATACTGATTGGTGGTTGAGGAGAGCGAGAGAGTCCATCATGCCATTCAAAAAAATCCTGCCAAAAGCCACTGACGCCCTTTACAAACTGACCATTCTACTCCCTGCCTACCCATCCCGAATCACTCGCAGGCATGAACAGCCATCGGTCGAAAGCTGGACTTTTTATACGATCTGGTCGTTAGGAATGCAGGGGATCTTGGGTCAAGCCCATATACCCTTGCAAGATGGGAGAAGAGAAAGGTGGGCTACCGCGACTCTACATTCCCATCAAAAGCTTTTTTCAGGGTATGAAAAACTTATTGGGTCGGAACAGTAAGGCATGAAGTGCGGTCGAAAGCGAAGCTTCTGGAATCACTGCACGATTTATTGAGAGATTCGGGAGGACGTCATGCTCTGGAGTCGATCGGCACCCTTCCGTCTTCTCCCAAGACTTTTTTCCCCACCCGTAACCGAGGTATGTTTTAACGCCAACGCATCAAGGTACAAATGATCACAAAGATTGCGAAGTGTTAAAAAATCTCGACTTGTACATTGATGACGACATTCTTCACAGACCATGATTATTTCTCGCATTTGAATCTTTAACTGTAATGAACCCCATCAATTTCTGAAGGGAGAGGTTACCAGGGAAGAGGAGAAATCGTCCATAGGGATAAATATCCCTAGACGTTTGTCTCAAATAAAGACGTCTGTATCGGGATAACGATTAACCAAGCAAACCAATTAGGTGCTCATCACGAATGGTAGATGTCCTGCTGACCGAGATCTGATGAAAGCTATCCTGAATTTTGGTTTCAGGTGGATTTCTTGTCACAGAATCGGGAGGTTTTGGATTTTCCACTGACCTCTAACCCTGGAACCCAGTCTTTTCCGACATTGTAAAAGGAACGCGGGTAACGGAGATTAATCATTCCTCCCAAACTCTATAACCGCCCGAAGAATTACAGTCATGATCTCAAGAATGGCAAGTGAAGCAAGATCCTACCAGCGAGTCCAGAGGGAAATGATGACAACCCTGCCAGATTGAAAGTTCTAAAAACAGGAGAGTTAAATGTTTGACCTAGGGTTTTCCTTATATGGCCACCTGACTTATAGAGTGTAGAAGCTTTCTGTACTGTTTCATCATCCAAAAGTTAGGAGTGTCCCCATCGGAATGTATCGTCATATTCCCTCCTAGCTCCGAGACTATTCTGGAGGCTCAAACACGTGATTGAACACCTCAGGCTGAGAGGGTGAAACAAAGGAGAATGTGAAGTACCTAACAGACCGGCCATGTTCCATGGCCTTACAATGGCATTATGATGATAATTATTGTCGTCCGTACCCCAACCCCAAATGTTCATGAAAGGGTCTTTTTCACCATGACAAGTGCTACACCCTCAAACTGTTCCCTTTCTACAACGATGCGCCCTACCCCAATACAAGGTTGATTTGACTTCATGTCAGAAGGAGAAGAAGGTCCTTGATCAATAGACCTAGGCTTCTGTGGATTATTCCCCTGCTCACCATTCTTGTGTCCCCCAATTCCTTCGCCGATAGCGAAAACTTTCGGCATAACCGCAGGAACTTCCCCACACTTTCAAAAACTTCCGTGCTGGGTATCGATTTGATCTTAGGCGATTTTTTCCGTCACCCGGATTATCAAACGATCCTCCAAGTGGTGAAACAAAGGATGAAAGAATATGGATATACGACCATTGCTCACCCTGTACCCGAATCTATCCCCCTGATCGTTATCGTCAACTGTGAGGCCGCTCTTCAAGAGGCTCCCTCTCAAGAACCTCTGCATCATCCGTGGACCAAGAGGGAATCCTTCATCAGGCCTCCCTGTTATATTTCTTACACGTACGAGGGTCGCTCATTCCCATGGAAGAATGTCGGTCGAATCATTTATAACGAAGGAGTGACCGCAACACAGGAACTCGTCGAGCCATCGTCACTTTCCCCCAGTGAATTTATCTTACGGTTTCTGACGCGATACGATTTTCCCCTCATCATAGCCGCGGAATGGGAGCAACTCTCCAAACTCCTTTCAGTCTTGGATGACCCAAACGCTTCTTGGCGAACGAAAAAACTGGTCATTCGTTTACTGGGCGAACTCCAAGATGTCAACGGCTTTTCGCCTTTGGTTCGGGCACTTCAACAAAAACCCTTGGTCGTCGAAGCCGCCAAGTCCCTCGGATTTTATGGTCTCCGTGCGAAACCCCTGTTACGAGGAATTCTTCGAGAAGATCCTGATCCGCTCAATCGGGCGGCTGCCGCTACGGGCCTGGGACGTATTGCCGCTCACAGCGGGGACAGCGGATTGACTCCCCTTTTTTTGGAAATCATCCAGGATCCTTCCACAGACACGCGAGTAAAAACCGAAGTCGTATGGGCCTTAGGGAAAGCTCCAGATATGAGAGCCTTCCCAGTTCTCAAGGAATTGGAAACAATGATTTGGACTCAACCCCTGAATGACCCTGCTATCCACCAACTTCGCAAGGCTGTTGACTGGAGTATTCGCGAAGTCAAACAAGGGGGGCATGGCGACAATTTTTAAATCCGCCTTGAATTTTCTCCACCTGAAGCTCCCTCTTTTTATCGGACCGCCTCAATTGTCTATCTCTAGGCAATGTTTACCTACCCCCGTGTTAACCCTCACAACGTTCTCTAAGGAATGGGGCCCAAAGCCATTTTAATAACTTGATTTTATAGACAACACGCCAAGGATTCTGACTTTCCCGTTACATTCAGTGTGGCAACATTCTTGCTTTATTTTAAGGGTGTTCCACAAAACTTCGACACACGGATTGCCTCACCCTCAAATACCCTATCCCTCAAAAGAGGACGTAGCATGAAGATTACCGAGAAAATGAAAGAAGATTGGAACCGACGCGCCGAACACCATGCTCGATTCTGGATCGCGACCGAAAACTATCACACAGAACAAGATTTTGATGAATCGGGGAACTTGACGGCTCAAGATTTGTTGACCTCCCTCGAGGGAAGGCATGCCTCTTCCTGGCATGTGTTAGAGATTGGTTGCGGTATTGGCCGGGTCTTAAAACCCCTAGCTCCCTATTTTCAACGTTTGGTCGGGGTGGATGTCTCCCCCTCGATGATCAAGCAAAGCAAGGAATGGTTAAAGGATTGGCCGCATATTCAGACCTTTGAGACCTCGGGGGTCGATCTTCAACAGTTTCCCAAGGAAAGCTTTGAGCTGGTCTATTCCTATGTGGCCTTTCAGCACATGCCAAGATCGGTTTTTGTCAAATATCTGGAAGAAATCAATCGAGTCCTTAAACCGAAGGGATATTTGACCTTTCAACTTCCCATCGGCCCTTATCGAGACGTCCCGGATGAGGATACGATCGGGATACGCTCCTATTCACTAGAAGAAATACAGGACACATTGCGCCGTAATGGATTTAGTTGCCTCCGCCAGGAAGCGTTCGCCCCACGGGAAGGAAAACCTGCACCCGTAGACCACATGTTTCATCGGGTCCAAAAACAGGAGGAGATCAGCTTTTCACGTCAGGAAGGATGGAAAGACCTCCAACAACCAAACCTTCCTTCCGAATTAGACGCCCGTTTATACATGAGATTTGCTCAAGATTGTCTCGATGCAGGAAATTCTCAAGAAATGACGAACACCCTGTATCTCTTGGTCCAGCAACACCCTGAATACCTGGCTGGCTGGCTTACGTTGATTCTTACCTTGCTTGAGGCGGGAAACGTGCAAGAGGCCTTGTTCAGGTTGAAAGACCTCCTCCACCACCATCCCAATTACCTGGAAGGTAAAGCTATTCTCCAACGGTTGCTCAAACAATACGCCCACCTATCTCCAACCCTTTTACATCATTCAAAAAACGATTGCCCTCCCCTTCACCTTTCTGAAACATCGAACCCTCTGGACCCATTGAAAAATCACATCTCCAAGGCGTAAAGCAAAAAAAAAGGAACGACGAATCGCGGACAGCTCCTTACTCCCACATTTCGCGCGAAATTTACCAGATTGGTATGGTAGGAAAAATTTTCCTCCTTCATTTTTTCCTTTTTAATTGGCAGAATTTTGCTATAATGACCTCTACGAAACAGGAGAACCCCCTCTTTCTTTATTCACCTACATCAGGAGGAATGTATGGGTAACCGATTCATTATGGCAGTTGCGACTCTCGCTCTTGTGCTGGGTGGTGCAGGACTGGTGTCGGCCGCTAATCCCGATACGGGACCAGGATGCGGTCTTGGGAAATTGGCATGGAGCGATTACGCCGGGCAGAAACAAATTGCCCCTCAAGTCCTCATGGCCACCACCAACGGAACATTCGGGTCCACCACCTTTGGGATTAGCACGGGAACATCCGGATGTACCAATGATGGCACAATCATGGCCTCTGAAAAAGTGAATGTGTTCGCCGCCAGCAATTTTGATAACATTTCTCAGGAAATGGCTCAAGGACAAGGTGAACACTTAGCCTCTTTGGCCACCTTGATGGGTATCCCTGAGGAAAACCAGCAAGAATTCTTCTCCATGACCCAAGCTGAATACACCTCTCTCGTCCAAAATGGTGAAAGCTCTCCCAAAGCTGTCATCAAGGCGATCTATACTGCCATGGAAGGCCACCCCGTTCTGGCAAAAGCCGAAACCTCTAAATAATAATCTCCAGGCTCCAGCTTTCTAGCTGGAGCCTGTGTTTTCTCTCTTCGCATGTGGTAATTTGTATCCTTATCTTCTGGGGGCTGTTCGTCATCCCCGTCGCAACGTTCGCGTCCCCCCCCGCTTCACCTTATCTGCAACAACTTCTTGACCGGGCGGTTGAACAACGTCTTTACCAGGATCGGCACTGGCATCTCTTACTCCACTATCGCCCAAACCTGTTTGGAGGCCATACGAGTGAGATAGATGATCATGGGTTTTTCCTCGCAGAACATGGAAAAACCGACCCTGCCGCAGAATTGGCTGCGACCTTACAAGCCTTTTTTTCCGAAGCGTTAGTGGGGCGATCCCAACAACCGGCTCAATGCGCCTTCGTCGAACGATTCCATTGGCTCAATAAACGATTACAATTTGACCCATCCCGTCTTGCCTTCAATCCTTGTTCTCGATTTCAGACATGGCTGAAGGAACTCAATCCTGAATCCATCACCATGATTTTCCCCTCCGCCTTCATGGACAACCCCGCATCCATGTTCGGCCATACGTTCTTACGGGTTGACCAAAAAGGACAAACCGAACACACACGCATTCTGGCCTACACGATCAACTATTCTGCCGATGTGCCCCCCAATGCAGGAATCGATTTTATGGTGAAAGGAATTTTCGGAGGGTATAAAGGGTTTTTCTCCACGATCCCCTATTACCTGAAAGTCCGGGAGTATCGAGATCTTGAAAACCGGGATATTTGGGAGTACCAGCTGAATTTGACGACGGAACAAATCCACCGTCTCCTCCGCCACGCGTGGGAACTCGGGAATGCCTATCTGGATTACTTCTTTTTCAAAGAAAATTGCGCCTATCATATCCTTTCTTTATTGGAAGCTGCCAACCCGGCCCTGCATTTGACGGACCGTTTTCACCTCTACACCATTCCGGCCGACACCATTCGATTGCTATTCCAACATCCAGGTTTGGTAAAAGATGTCGTCTTTCGACCCGCACGAAGCACTCAACTCAAACAAAAACGGGCCCAAGTCGAAGATCAGGAGGCTCCTTGGTTGGCACGGTTGACCGAAGACCCGGAGATAGCGGAAAAGCAGGAATTTCTCCAACTCTCACAATTCCGTCAGGTTTTCCTATTAGATTTAGCCTCGGATTTTCTTCGGTATAAGAGTTTGAGCGATGAAGAACAGGCTCCCCAATACCGGAAAACCAACCATCACATGCTCATCAAACGGAGCCAGATTGCGGTCCCTTCCCCTCCTTTCCCCGTTCACCCGGTCACCCCCTCCCCAGAGTACGGGCACGAGTCGTCACGGATGGGAATAGGGGTGGGCTGGAGAAACCACGAAATCTTTGAACATGTGGACTTTCGGCTGGCCTACCATGATTTACTCGATCCCGATCCCGGGTATACCCCCGATGCCCAAATTGAGCTGGGAGCGTTATCGCTACGGCACTACCATGATCGTAATACCTTTCGGGTCGAGAAATTTACCTTCGCCAATGTCCTCTCCCTGGCCCCTATTGATGATTGGTTTCGTTGGCCCTCCTGGAGGATTTCAGTAGGCATGGACACGGTCAAAACCGATTCATGTGACCTCTGCGCGAATGGACATGCGCAAGGTGGCATCGGAGCTGCTGTTGAATCTCACCTCCTAGAACGAGAGGTATATTTCCTGTTTGCGGATGCTGATGCGAACGTGAGTAACGGTTTTGATAAAGACTATCGGGTTGGAGGGGGGATATCGGCTGGGATGCTGACTACCGTGACCGATAACTGGAAATGGTTGATTTCAATAGGATATTTTGGCTATCCGCTTGGAGATCAATCCGACGACCTTCGAATTTCCGTGAACCAACGTTGGACAGTGGCAAAAAATCTGGCTTTCCGTACTGAATATACCCATCGCGATCATGACAACGAAATCGTTGGGATGTTTCACGGGTATTTTTAGTAGAATCAAGGCTGACGTTCTTGGGCTTCGCGGGCCTTTTTCAATTCCGGAGATTCTTCTGGAGGGCGGTATCCTCCGATTCTGACCACGCGATCATACCGGTCATACACCACGAACGTCTCTTGATCTTCCCCCATCATCCCTTCGATGATCGTCCCTGGGATCTCCCAAAGCAATAGAGTGGCAAAATCTAAATATAAATTCATGGTGGCCCGATGCCCGTTCGGAGAATTTCCCATCTCAAAGACATACAGATTCTTGATATTCCCATTATCGAGCGTTTCACGGCTCACCGGTTGGCCCAATTGAATTTCTACTTGCTTCCGAGTGGACCCCACATCAAACGCCTCGAAGTTAGGTTGAGGATTCCCACTCAGGGCCATGGCCACCGAACAACCGGAACACAACATGAGGATGACCATCGGATATGCCCAACCGAATTTTGCCTGCATGATACTCATTCTCCTTTTTTCCACTCTTGGGACAGGTTAGCTTTCATCAATCCTAGACCGGAGGGGCTTGAAGTGGGGTGGGGGTAGCGTTTGAAGGGTTTTTATTCACACACGCTCTCTATCGTCACAACTAAGCTCTCTCTGAAGTTATTCGCTACACTAGTATAGTCCATGAGTGTTGATCAGGGAATAGGGAAGGGTTTAGCTTTGGATTTTCAACGGCCCAAGATTACCATCATCCAGGGATCTATCCTTGATGCCCCATGTGAGATAATCGTCAATCCCGCCAATAGTCATGGGCTGATGGGCGGAGGTGTAGCTGGTATCATACGACGTGCGGCGGGAAAACAGGTAGAAGATGAAGCCGTTTCACAGGCGCCAATCCCTGTGGGAAAGGCCATCCTCACTTCGGGGGGCCAGACCGCATTTAAGGGCATTATCCATGCCCCAACCATGCCGGAACCTGCGATGCGAATCCCTTTGCGGAATGTAAGATTAGCCACCTACGCCGCTTTAACACTCGCCGAGCAACACTCCGTTCGATCCCTGGCATTCCCGGGGATGGGAACCGGAGTCGGAGGAATCAATCACCGGGATTCCGCCATGGCGATGATTCAAGAGTTGTCTATCTTATTACCGAAGTCTCTCACCCATATCATCCTGGTAGACGTGGATTTTCGAATGATCGAGGCATGGGGGTCAACTTTAGCCTAACTCTACCCCACGGAAATATGGTAAAAGAATAGAATGCCTGGCAATTCCGGACCTCGCCACTTCAGGATCAGGTGATTGAACTATGGGCTTAGAAGACGATTTTTGCGATATCATTAAAAAGTCCAGGTTTGGGCAAGGTTTGAGACTGGGCACGGTTGCTCATTCCTCTCACCTTTCTCCCTCAGAACTCGAACAGCTGGAAAAAGGCCATCGTCTCCCTACCAAAACGGAAATTCACGCCCTCGGCCAGACCTTACACCTTCGCGGCACTCCCCTCATTCACCTGACCCTGGACGGATGGATCCCTAACCCGCAACCCGATTGGACCGTAGAAGACACCCTGGTCGATACCATTCGTGGGGAGATCAGTGGATACGAGGTCAAAGGGTATTTACTCACCGATCCTGCCACTCAACATGCCCTCATGATCGACACGGGTTACAATGCCAAAGAGATGTTATCACGCCTCCGAGAACGGAAGTTAAAACTCGTGGGAGTGGCACTCACCCATGGGCATACCGATCATGCTGGAGGCCTGGAGGAGATTCTCTCCGAGTGGAATGTCCCGGTGTATTTGGGAAATGGAGATTTTGATCTTCTGCCCTGGAAACCACCAGACTCGTCCATTCATATCCCTACGGATCATCATCAAATCGGTGTAGGAGAGCTGACCGTAGAATGTCTGGCCACACCCGGGCACACGCCTGGTGGATTTTGTTTTTTCTGCACCCATAAAAGCCACGCGCTCTGTTTCGTGGGAGACACCCTCTTTGCGGGATCCATCGGTCGATCCAACCCCTTTTCCCTGTATGAATCTCACCTTCATTCAGTCCGCCAAAGGGTCCTGAAACTCCCTCACGATACGGTGTTATTTCCCGGTCACGGCCCTTGCACTACCGTCACGGAGGAGAAACACCAAAATCCTTTTGGCTAGTCCAACCTTTGCTGATGGATCCTCTTTCTCCTAAACCCGAACCGCCAGACCCCTCTTCCCCCTCACCTTATACGGGGCCTCCTGACGCTTCGAAAGATAAAGCATCCGACCCCCAACATCCAGGAGAATTCTCTCTTGACTCTCAGGGAGAGGATTCCAGCCAACTCGGTCAATATCCATCGGACGTCCGATGGAAGATGTCCCCTCCACCACCCAGTCCCAGCATGTTTTCAACCTTAGGATTTCCAGTCCTTCTTTTTGGACTCACGGTTTTCACCACACTGTGGGCGGGAGCTTTTCAAGTAAACACCATCCCGGTTCGGGGAGCCTGGGATTTCCTCGTGAATCATCCAAGTTCTTTGCTAAATGGAATTCCGTTTGCTGCCACACTCTTGGGAATCCTCGTGACCCATGAGTTAGGACATTTTGTCCTTTCACGTATCCACCGGGTCCCCGCGAGCTTACCGTTGTTCATTCCGGGACCTCCTCATTTAATTGGGACCTTTGGTGCCGTCATTCGCATGCGATCTCCGATCATGAACCGGCGGGCCTTATTCGATATCGGAGTAGCCGGACCCATTGCAGGGTTTATCGCGGCCGTGTTTGCCATCATAGTCGGCCTATCGTTATCGGATGTGATCCCCAAGGAACATGCCTTCGGATTCCAATTGGGTGAGCCGCTCCTCTTACAATTCTTTGCATGGTTGATGTTCGGACCCATTCCTCCCACTCATGATATTGTTCTTCACCCCGTCGCCTTTGCAGCCTGGTTCGGGTTTTTTGTCACCGCCATCAACCTGCTCCCTCTCGGCCAACTGGATGGCGGACATGTCGCCTTCGCCGTCCTGGGCTCTCGGCAGCATACCGTCGCGTTAGCGACCATCCCTCTTCTCATTTTCTTCGGACTGACCGGTTGGGTGGGATGGCTCGTGTGGGTTGGACTGGCAGGCCTGGTCGGGATTGCTCATCCACCAGTCATCGATCCCTATACGGTGTTGGGGAGAAAGCGCATTTGGGTGGCTTGGGGAGCCCTGGCCATCTTTTTTCTGACGTTTACCCCCGTACCGTTTTTTATGGGATGATGGTGAGGAAGGGTCTGCTTTTTGTGTGGCAAGTCGTTCTCCATCCTGGTAGGTTAGACTCATCTCATGGTCCTTTTACTCTCATTCACTATCACGGATTGATCTATGGCCATTCAGGAATCTCAATTACACGCCTACGTTCAAGCACAACGAAAGACCTTTGAAGATTTACTCGGGCAGACGGTTCAAACTCCATCGATCAGCTCGGATCCCGACCACGCTCAAGACATGCAGAAAATGGCCAAGTTGGCCTTGCAGGTTCTGGAGAGGTTCGGAGCTCGGGCTTCCATCGTCAAGACCAAAGGCTTTCCCAGTGTCGCCGGGGAATGGATAGCGGGCAGAAATCACCCCTCTGTCACGATCTACAACCATTTGGACGTCCAACCCGCGACCGAACCGGAGTGGCGCCATGCTCCATTCGAATTTCAAAAGGATGACACGCGGTATGGCGGTCGCGGGACCACCGATGATAAAGGTCCGGCTCTTACGGCCCTTCTGGCCGCGAAATTCGCGAGAGATAATGGGATTCCGTTGAATATTCGAGTTCTTTGGGAGTTGGAAGAAGAAATTGGGAGCCCCAACTTTTCGGAGGTCTTAAAGAATCGACGGATGGTGAAACGCCCGGATTCCGTCTTGGTGTCCGATACCATTTGGGTGTCTAAAAACCGCCCGGCCCTCTCTTGTGGGCTGCGGGGTCTCTTAGCCGTTCGTCTTTCCCTTCGGACTGGTGAAACCGATATTCATTCCGGACTAACCGGGGGAGGGGCCAGAAACCCATTAGCCGAACTGTGTGACGTGGCCTATTCCTGCGTAGACGCCAAATCCGGTCGTGTGAAGATTCCCGGGTTTTACGATGACGTGATTCCCCCCACACGCAGCGAGTTAAAAGATTTTGTGGCGTCAGGATTTCAAATCCGTCGTTTTAAAGAAGCCTACCAACTCAGATCCTTACGAACCTCGGACCCCAAAGATTTACTCAAACGCATCTGGGCGTCCCCAACCTTTGAAGTCCATGGGCTTTCGGGAGGACACATGGGACCGGGAGTGAAAACGGTAGTCCCCGCCTGGGGAGAGCTGAAGATCAGCATGCGACTCGTGCCCAAACAACACCCCAAGAAGATTTTTCGATTGTTAAAAAAACATATTCGCGAACGCAACCCGGACATCGAAGTGTTCAATGAAGGAGAACTGGAACCCTATCAGGGAATCACAGGTGGGCCATATGCCGAAGCCTTGCAAGAAGCCGTCACCCAAGGCTTTGGAAGAGCGTCCCGTGTTCGTCCGGGAAGGAGGATCAATCGGAGCCATCGCCGAGATGCAGCGCGCCTGGAATGTACCCATCCTGTTCATGGGATTGAGTCTTCCAGAACACGGATATCATGCTCCGAATGAATATTTTGACTGGGGACAAGCATCAGGGGGAATACGGGCTTTTGCCCATTATTTTCAGGCTTTGAGTCAAATGCCCTCAACCTGACTTCTATCGTTCACGCTAACAAGGGAAACGGAGAGGTATCAGTCGGAAGAGGTGGGTGAGAGATGATGAAAATGCACGATGGACCGGATATAGGCCAAGACATTACGTCGATCATCGAGAGACAATCGTTCTTTCCAGCCTTGCATGGCCGTTCGTGGAACACCTTCTGAAATACTGGCGAGTAATTCCTCATCCGTCTTACTGGAAATCGCTGCGGAAACAAAGTTTCCCGGCCTGGGTGCTAAGGTGACCGCCCGTGGGCCATCACCATGGCCCGTGGGTCCGTGGCATTCCAGGCAATGGGTCCGATACACTTCTTTTCCTTGATCCAAGTCCGGTTGGGAGGCGACCTCAACCGATTCTTCTGAAAAACCGGTTCCCGAAACCCATATCCAACTCCCAAGCAGGAAAACCAGAGTGCATTTCCACATCATGTGTTCAATTGTACTGCATCAAACGTAGGACTTCAAAAACCCAAATGAGAACTGGTAAAGGATTGAGGCAACAAGCTATTTGCTCCTCAACAGAATTTTCAATGGGATTCCCTGAAATCCATATTCACCCCGCAATCCGTTTTCCAAATACCGGAGATAAGAATCGGGAACCTTGTTGGCGGATTTGACGAACAGAGCAAAGGTCGGGGGCCTCACCGTCACTTGCGTGATAAACACCGACTTTTTTGGATTCCCCCGCTTGAGCGATAAGGGGTTTTTTTCCAAAAGCTGTTGTAGGAAGAGATTGAGTTTGCGAGTAGGAATTCGTTTACGGTACTCCGAAAGCATCTTATCGATTTTTGGGAAAAGCTGCTTGGGGGTATCTTGGCGGATGGCAGCCCCGTACCACACGGGGACATGCGCAAAAAATGGAAACCGTCGAGCCAATTCTAAATTATAGGCCGGATGCGATTCAGGGTCGTTTTCACGCAAGTCCCATTTATTCACCATTAATAAACAGGCTCGTCCCTGTTTATTAATCAAACCGGCAATTTTCGTGTCTTGTTCGGTCACCCCTTCAACCCCATCTAACACCAAGATTGCCAAATCGGAACGTCCTACGGCGCGAATAGCCCGTGCCACGCTGTACCCCTCAATGCCGCGATCAATTTTTCCCCGCCTTCGAAGGCCAGCCGTATCCGTAAAAAGATACCGTCGACCATCAACACTCACGAGCGAGTCGATAGGATCCCGGGTGGTACCTGGAATGTCGCTTACGATAAGACGCTGTTCTCCGAGAATGGTGTTCACCAAGGTGGATTTCCCCACGTTGGGTCTTCCCACGACGGCGATACGAGAAAGATCCTCTTGTACCTGATCGGGAGGAGCCTGGGGAAGATAGGGTAACAGGGCTTCCAAGAGCTCATCGACCCCTAAACCTGCCTCTGCGGATATGGGATAAATTTTCTCCACCCCCAGTCGGTAAAAGTCTGCCAACAGGGGTTCTCTTTGAGGTGTATCGATTTTATTCACGGCGAGAAAAATAGGCTTGGTGATGGGACGCAAGACCTCCGCAAGATCCCGATCCAATGGTGACAGGCCCACACGGCCATCCATCACCGCGATAATCAGATCCGCTTCAGCGATGGCAGCCTGTGTTTGATCCTTAATCTGTTTCACGATGACATCTTCAGCTTCTAGATCCAACCCTCCGGTATCCACCAGAGTAAAGAGGTGATTTTGATAATCACATTCTGCCAGATTGCGATCGCGCGTCACTCCGGAGATATCATCGACGATGGCCGTTCGGTGTCCCACGATTCGGTTAAACAAGGTCGATTTGCCCACATTCGGCCTTCCGACGATTGCCACGATCGGTTTCGACGCGGAGGTTTCGGAGCCTGTTTGATCGAGACTATCGAACGGCAACGGTTGCAGTTCGAAAGACTTTGATTTGGATGAGGACGAGTCGTGTTTCATCGGGAACAGAATGGAGAGGTTTAAGTAAAAAGTTTAGACAACCCTTCAAAAATCCAATTGTACCAAATTTTGGTACCGGGAGAGTGCCCCGGTCACATCAAAAATCAGGGAAGATATTTGAAAACGATTATGATGGGCCTATTATTGGGGTTAAGGGATGTTATTTCCCCTTCAATTAAAGGATAATGAAAAAATATTTATTCTTGAGGAAAAAGGAATTTTCCAGCATGAAGGTTTCTCCGACAACACGCCTTTCGATATTCATTCAAATGTTCAGTATCTTTCTGGTGTTTGGTGTCTCCCTTGTATTGGCTTCCGGATTCAAGACCAACTATTCCAAGCCGCAAATGAGGGGACTAAATGGATGGGAAGTCACCTCGCTCTTTACCATTGGAGAAACACTTCCATCTTCGGAAACACCAAGAGGGTATACCCCTGTCGGTTCGATGGATGGCATTGGCGCTGCTACCTACGACGCCCAGACGATTCGTGTGTATGTCAATCATGAGCTCCCCAAAAATCTTGGATATGGGTATACCCTGGGAAATGGTACCCAACTCAAAGGGGCACGGGTTAGTTTTTTAGATATTGACAGAAATTCACGCAAGATTGTGGATAGTGGATTAGCCTATCGTATGATTTTTGACCGCCAGTTTAAAAATGTGACCGATCCGGGACAAATCAATGAAGTTGAGGAAGGCTATGACGGATTGAATAAACTGTGTTCTGCCCATCTTGTGGGGAAAGGCCAGTACAACTTTGAGGATCAAATTTTCTTCACTCATGAAGAAGCCGAGGATCCTCTCGTTCATCCTCATGGAGGTTCCCTGTGGGCTTTAGACACACAGCGAATGGCATTGCATGCGATCCCAGCCGGGGGACGACACGCCTGGGAGAATACCAGTCCTGTGGAGGCTCCAAAGGGTCAGGTTGCGCTCTTAATTGGAGAGGATACAGATCTCGCGCCTCTTTGGTTATATATCGGAAGAAAAAATGCTTCCGTAGTTGAGATCAAACAGACCTTACCTTCCAATGTATCTCCGCCACATCAAACTTTTCTTAATCGAAATGGATTATTGGTCGGGGATTTATACTTTTTTGTCTCCAATCAAGAGTTTTCCAATCCCTCCAATTTTCACGGTACCGGAAATAGGATGGATGGAACATGGAAGAAAATTGAAATCATCGACAAGACCAAAGCAGGACAACCCGGCTATGACCGATTTGGCTATAAGAATGGGAAGACGTTGCGAAAAGAAGCGTTCTTGGGTGGAGCGTTTCAATTCTCACGCCCAGAAGACCTGAGCACGAACCCCAATAACCCAAATCAGGTTGTCTTAACAGCCACTGGCCGAGGTACATTCTTTCAGGGGGCAGATGATTGGGGTACAACCTATATCATAAACGTAAGAGTTTTGGACATGCTGGCTACGGTGAAAATCCTTTACGATGGCGATGATAGTCAAAATAAACAGAATTCAGTCTCTGATTTTGGGATCAGAAGCCCGGACAATGTTGAATGGGCAAAAGATGGATTTATCTATATCCAGGAAGATCCGGCTACCCAAATCAACCGTTTTGGAGGTGTATCGGGACGAGAAGCCTCAGTTTGGCGAGTGAACCCTGAGACCGGGAAAATCCTCCGAATAGCGGAAATGTACCGATCGGTGATCGTACCCCAGGGGGTAACCGATTTGAATCCCTTGAAAATCGGGGTATGGGAGTCTTCCGGGATTTTAGATGTCACCACATTTTTTCAATCCCCAACACATAAGATTCACAAGTCCGGCAACAAACCCAAACGGATTTTTCTTGGCAATGTACAAGCCCACAGTCTTCGTGACGGAATAATTCTGGAGAGACACCTTGGACAGGGAGGTCAATTGATTTTCCTAGAGCACACCGCCGAATGAGCCACACCTCTCACCTTGTCTAGACATAAACATGATGTTGGACGAGGAAAATGGATCTCCTCGTCCAAAAATCTATGTCTTCAGGGTATGGGCTCAAAAGTCAAGCACCGCTCAACTTTTGGGGCATCCATATAGGCTATTTCCTTTACTTTTTACTCAGACTTCTCCATTTCCCCCTTTTCTTTCGATGAGGAAAACCAGTTGAGACAACAGAACCATTCTTTCTTTTCACTCTGATAAGTCGTGCGATAGGTCCCTTGCTTGTCTTTCGTCATGACATAGCGAGACTGATAATCAAGAGTTCCAAGCTCCGTATTGTTTACCAGTTTTTCCTGGATAATCTCCTCCTCTGAATGGTTCGATGCACTCAAGGGTTCTGATAAGGCTAAGGGTGCATTCAAACAAAGGATTGATGCCGCCAGGGTCACGTTCACGCAATACTTTGTCAGGGAGAAACTTCGTACATGTTTCATAGGGACCTCCTCCTGTGGCTATACCAGGTTCAAGAAAGATTCCCCATACATTCCAAGGGAAGCAAAACCTGGGAAAAATTGTGAAGGGGGTGTATTGTGAAGGGGGTAAAACAACAGTGGAATCTCGAGCGTACGAGAAAAATCAGCCAGTTTCGATTCCCCAAACGAATGGGAACGTTGTAAGACAAAAGGAGAATTCGCGAATACTTGTTATTCGTTAATGATCAATAGTGAATTGAAGGTTTGGTGAAATCCTGAGTGAACACCTAGGATATTGGGAGGAGGGGTAATGTCAGGAAGAGAGACGAGGAAGAAAATGCGTGCAAGCAGGTTTTATGTATGAAGATGCTTCATGGCCGCCGCACATAAGATGATAAAGATGCCCATCCAAAGGGCAACCCGTTGGAACGGGACCGGTTCATAGGCCATTTCTTCCAATTCCTCTTCATCTTCTTGCCCGGTCGGCTCATTCTTAAAAATGATCGTATACAGAAAGATCGTAAGGACTCCAAGGACCAAAAATAGCTTGATGAAAAACACCGTCAGGTACTTGGCATGATGTGCCACACTTTCCCCAGTCTGCATCACCATACCTTCACTCACATAGTGAAGATTGGCTCCACCAGTAAACAAGATGACCACTAACAGAATCCCCACGACTTTCTTATATTGCAAATAGAAGGTCTCTGAAATGGGCCGAATATATTCCTTGGGTACGGCAGTCTTTAAGCCAGGGGTCACGGCCATCACCAGAAACGCCAGTCCGCCAATCCAGACGATGGCGGAAAGCAGGTGCAGCCAATGGATTAAAATCGGGATGAGTTGATTGAGGTCAGTCAGAACCCCGAGAAGGGATGACATAGGTGACTTGTTAAGGTGAGGCTTTCAAAAACCTTGGTTGATGAATCCTGAGTTTCAATGCTTGTCACCGTTCTTTAAAACTTAAAGACCGGTTTTTCATTCCCGAACCGACGCTTTCGAAGTTCTTCCATGAGTTCGATCGTCACCAGAGAAATTCCTTGTTCGGCTGCATGCCGTTCAACACCTTTTTTGACCATGGCCCTCAGGAAATACGGAATACGGTTCAATCGCTCCTCGGCAGCTTTGTCCCATTCAACCGAAGTCGCTTCCGGGACATTGAAGGCAACCTGAATCTTGTCTCCGCCTTTGGGCGTATACAGACACCATTCATCTTCATCCATCCAATCTCCATGGTCAACGTAGGGTCGTGCCCGGCATCCGCCACAAATTTCACTATATTCGCAGTCCCCACATTTCCCTTTCAGGTGTGGATAGCGGAATGAGTTAAAGATCTCTGATTGTTCCCAAAGATCCACGAAACTCGAATCTCGAACATTCCCCGCAGACAAGGGCATATAGGGGCAAGGAGTGAGATCTCCGTTGGGAGTCACCCTGGCATAATTGGTTCCCGCCAGACAGCCTCCTCCCATGTAGCCTTGGGCTTTGGTGATGGGGGAGTCCGGATCTTTTTCATATGCCAGTCGTTTGAAATGGGGTGCGCAGCGTGCCCGTACCAACATATCCTGGTACTTATCCTGACAGTCGATTAAAAATCCCAAGACCTCTTCATATTGGGAGGGGGTAATGTCTGTCAGTTCTTCCCCCCGTCCCGTACACACCATGAAAAACACGTTGAGGACCTTGGCTCCTAACTCATGGGCCCAATCGATCACCTCCGGCAACTCCCGATAGTTCATGGGTTGGGCACTAAAATGCACTTGAAACTGCAATCCATTACGCTTACAGGCTTCAATGCCAGCCATGGCCCCTTCCCATGCCCCCGGCAAACCACGAAACTCATTATGTTTGGCGGCATCCAGGGAATCAATGCTGATCCCAACGCCCATGACCCCGATTTCCACCATCTCTTTGGCGATAGCGTCATCGATCAACATCCCATTGGTCCCAAAGACCACCATAAACTTGTGCTTCACCGCATGACGAGCGATATCCAGAATATCGGGACGGACGAGAGGCTCCCCCCCTGTGATGACTAAAAGACTGCCGGGATTGACCTCAGCAATTTGGTCGATGAGTCGGAAACATTCCTCCGTGGTTAACTCATCATGGCCCCCACTGATTTTGGTGGTGGCATCGAGATAGCAATGCTCACATTTTAAATTGCAGCGCTTGGTGAGATTCAGAGCGATGAGGTATGGCTTAAAGTCATCGACGGTCCGGCCATCACCTGGAGATCCAGTCTCTGGACGGAGGGATTCAAACCGGGAGACGGCCCGTGAACCTACCGAGGACAACGTATTGAGAACGGAATTTATGACGGGGAGGGATTTACCCATGATGACCGGTGCGCCAACTACGCCTCAGAAGGAGCACCTGTTCCGGTCAATCGGGCCACGATTTCCTTCACATTCCCGGACTTCATGGCCTCTTCCATGGTTTCTTTCGCCTGCTCGATCCCTTGGGTCGCGACATCTAACGTAATGATCGTGGTGCCGATTTTTTCGGCATGCTTAATGATAAGCGCTTTGGTGCAATCTCTCATAAATCCCGCCGGAGCCTTTTCAAGTCGTTTGATAGCATCAGGTTCCCAGGTATAGGGATCGCCACCATTCTTGTTGGATGCTTCTTCTTGCGTGGAATCAGATTCCATAGTCGACTTCTCCCCAGTGGTTTTATTGGCAAAGATGGGTGTGTAGTCCTCTGCTGCAGCTTCTTGAATCATCGGCGAAGCATATTCCAGAGTAATCGTGGTCATCCCTAATTTTCTGGCTGACTTTTCAATTTTCGCTTTGGCCCGCCTTCGTTGGAATCCTGCCGGTACGGCTCGAATCGCTTCCCGTGCATCCTTCGTCCATTGCATCGGAATATCATCATAGGCCACTTGGGTTTCTAAACCCCCTTCCGCTTGTGCGGCCGCATCGAATATGGATTTATCCACCTGCTTAAATTGAGCCCCATCCAATCCACAGACCGGACACATGACCGGATGTTCACCTTTGCCTATGTACCCGCATCCATTGCACACGTAATAATCGCGGGACATGCGATCCAGGTAATTTTGATTCACGGCACTCATGGGTTGCCCTGCTGCGGCAGGTTTTTCTTCAACGACTTGCGACATCATCCCACTTAGGGTGCCCCCCATAAGGTCTTGGGCCACTTCATCTCCAGCCTGCATCGTGTTGCGATCGATGCCAGCCGCATCTAGGTTCCCACCCAGAGACTTCATGGCATCCATGGCCCCTTTCGGAAGGATGTCTCCAACAGCATCATCGATCACGGAGTTACTGATGATGGTATGACCTTTTTCTATGGCATACCGATGAATGGCCGTTTTAGCCACTCCTCGGGCAAAAACTGGAATTTTTTCCATCCGCAACAAGGCTTCTTCGGTCCAGGCAATCGTATACTCAGCTTGAGTATCGATCGGAGGCACGAACTTTCTATTCGAAACCAACACATTACATGGGGCAGATCGGAGAAGGTTTTCCGCATTACTCCCAATGTCCATGTCATCATCACTGTGTACGCCAATCCGGCCCACGATCAGCAGCCAGGGCTGCTCCTTGCGAACATATTGGATGACCTTTTCAAAAGCTTTTCCATCAAGAAGGGTGGTCTTAATATCTTCACCTTCTTCTTGGGCCACCTCACGAGAGACATCTAAATGGGACTGATAAATTTTTGCCAGCCCACTATCGATTACTTCCTCATGCAGTTTTTCCTGCTCTTTAAACCGAAAGACTTTCCCCGCTTCTTCATTCAAGACCCCTGAGATACTGTGAAAGGCCGCATAATGGAAGTAGGGGTCGAAGGCTGAAATCGCCTCTACGGGTTTGTTTAACGCTTTTCCAAGGGCCAACGCCGTTTTGAGCCCACCGAAGGAGTAATGGCTGCCATCAACGGCCACGACGATTTTTCCACCATTCATGGGTTTGGTGTCTTTCACGATAAACATGTCAGAATTGCGTACCCGCCGGATGACTCGTTCCGTATTACTCCCGATGATGGAATCCTTGACAGCTCCCACACCCAGGGCACCCATGATCGTGAGGTCATAGCCGTTCTTGGTGATGTCTTCAGCTAAAGCCTTCCAATTCCGCCCCTCGAGGGACCGGCGTTCCAGGGGGATATTGGCTTCGGCACACTTCTCATCAACATAGTCCAGATAGGAATCGGTAATGATCTGAAGACCCCGAGTGATGAGCGAATCATGAATTTGCCGTTGACGATCCAACTCCTTTTCATCGTGGTATTCTTCCGGAAGCCCAGCCTCCATCTGCTTAAACCGTTTATCATGCATTTTTGCCGCATACACATGACTTCCCACGATTTTCGACCCGAAAACCTTGGCAAATTGCACTCCCAGGTCTACAGCCATATTAGAATGGTCTGAATTATCGACCGGGACATATATCGTTTTATACATTCACTCCTCCTTCAACCAAAAACCAAATTCATCCCCAGAAAAAAACGACACGAAGCCCACCGTCTCAACCGCCGTGCCACATGCTCGATTTAATGGGATTTTTCAAAGAAAATAAGAGCGGATCTTACCACCCAGAATTTAGGTAATGCAACCCAGTCAATTTTGGGGAGCCTTTCTAAGGATGGCCTTTAAATCACTAATTTTCAATTAGATTTCCATATTTGCCCTTTAAACACACCTTGGTTTCCTCATTGGATAAAATGAAAGCAGAAAACCTCCATATTTCCTAGAAAAACATACCTATATGCTTTCATTGACATCCAGAAACCAGGTTGCGATTCGGGACATCAATGAATCAAAAAAAATTGCTTTTTATACAATCCTAATTTTCTTTGGTGACAAAAAAGTTCCATTCCATTTTTTCTACTTTTTTCTACATTTTTTGTTTCTTAATCTTCTTAGATGATCTGTAGTGATACCTCAAGGAAAATGAGAAATGTACCGATAGATAGCGATTAAATTTAACCGACACCTTGACGATCCAGCCTTAAAAATCCTCTGAAAAATTGCGAATATCATTTATCCTTAGGTATAGTATGTGATTTGGTTTTTAGGGATACGACCAATCTCAAGTCCGTAAATTCTGTTTTGTAGTCTAACCAATGTGTAGGGGGAAATGATGGCGAGAACCAATTTTTTGTTTACTTCCGAATCTGTCACCGAAGGACATCCAGATAAAATTGCCGATCAAATATCGGATGGAATTCTTGATGCGATTATGGCCAAAGACAAGAATTGCCGTGTGGCATGTGAAACCTTACTCACCACCGGTGTGGCGTTTGTGGCCGGAGAGATCTCCACAAAAGCCTATGTGGAAATTCCGGATATTATTCGAGATACCATTCGGGGGGTGGGCTATGCTGATGCCACTTGGGGCTTTGATTATCGGACTTGCTCGGTCATGACCACCATTGACTCCCAATCAGGGGATATCGCTATGGGCGTGGATACCGGCGGTGCCGGTGATCAAGGGCTCATGTTCGGTTACGCCACGAATGAAACGACTGAACTCATGCCTATGCCCATCGTACTCGCCCATCGATTAACACGGCGCCTTGCGGAGGTCAGGAAAAAGAATATTCTGCCTTGGGTGCGCCCGGATGGTAAGGCTCAAGTCACGGTAGAATATAAGAATGGCAAACCCGTTCGGATCGATACCGTTGTCGTTTCTACCCAACATAGCGATTCCGTCACAGCCAGGAAGATCGAGAAAGACATTAAAGAAAAGGTCATCAATCCCGTCATGCCGAAGCGCCTCTTTAATCCCAAGGCGGTGACGTTCCATATCAATCCAACCGGACGGTTCGTCACGGGCGGCCCGATGGGGGATACCGGCTTAACAGGCAGAAAAATCATCGTCGATACCTATGGTGGCGTTGGAAGCCATGGGGGCGGGGCATTTTCAGGAAAAGACCCCAGCAAAGTAGACCGTTCGGCGTCCTACATGGCCCGGTACATTGCCAAGAACATTATTGCAGCCCGCTTGGCGGACAAATGTGAGGTGCAATTGGCCTATGCCATCGGTGTCCCCGATCCCGTATCGGTACTCGTTGACACCAAGGGAACCGAAAAGACCTCCGTTGAACGAATCGAAAAATTGGTGAAAAAGCATTTCCCCTTGAACCCACGAGGCATTATCGACCATCTCAAGTTACGACGACCGATATACAAACAAACCGCGGCCTATGGACACTTTGGACGCAATGAACCAGGGTTTACCTGGGAGAAAACCGATAAAGCCCGAATTCTCCGCAAAGAAGCTGGCTTGTAATTTCTTTCTTCCAGGGCTTGACCAGGAGCAGGTCAATGCCTGCCCTTGAACTTTGAATTATAGACATCCATGAAGGAGGGACGAAAAACATCATGAGCACCGCTACTACTGTCGAACCAACATTACAAGATTATAAAGTTGCCGATATCGGGCTCGCCGCTTGGGGCCGGAAGGAAATTCAGATTGCTGAAACGGAAATGCCCGCGCTAATGGCGCTCAGAGCCAAATATCGAGACACCCAGCCATTACAAGGAGCTAAAATTCTTGGATGCATTCACATGACGATTCAGACGGCGGTCTTAATCGAAACCCTTATCCAACTCGGCGCTGAAGTCCGCTGGTCTTCCTGCAATATTTTCTCGACGCAAGATCACGCGGCCGCCGCGATCGCGGCGAAGGGAATCCCGGTCTTTGCCTGGAAGGGTGAAACAGCAGAAGAGTACGATTGGTGTATCGAACAAACCATCCTCAAGGATGGACACCCTTGGGATGCGAACATGGTTCTGGACGATGGTGGGGATCTGACCCTGATGCTCCATGACAAGTATCCTTCCATGCTCGATCATATTCACGGAATCACCGAAGAAACCACCACCGGCGTTCATCGTCTTCAGGAAATGTTGAAAAAGGGCACCTTGAAAGTTCCAGCCATCAATGTGAACGATTCCGTTACCAAATCCAAGAACGACAACAAATACGGATGCCGACACAGCTTGAACGATGCCATCAAGCGGGGGACCGATCACCTGATGGCCGGGAAAAAAGCGCTGGTGATCGGCTATGGCGATGTGGGAAAGGGGTCCGCCCAGTCTCTCCGGCAAGAAGGGATGATCGTGAAGATTGCTGAAATTGATCCGATTTGTGCCATGCAGGCCTGCATGGATGGCTTCGAAGTTGTTTCCCCTTACAATGATGGGGTGAATACGGGAGAAGTGAAAGATATCAATACAGACCTCCTCGGAGCCACCGACCTCGTGGTCACGACGACGGGCAATTTTAATGTGTGTGATGCCGCCATGTTGCAAACCCTCAAATGTGGAGCGGTCGTCTGCAACATCGGTCATTTTGACAACGAGATCGACACCGCGTACATGCGAAAAAATTGGGAATGGGATGAAATCAAACCCCAAGTGCATAAGGTGTATCGCAACAAAGCCTCTAACGACCACCTGATTTTATTGTCCGAAGGACGGCTCGTGAATCTGGGAAATGCCACGGGTCACCCTTCTCGTGTGATGGATGGTTCCTTTTCCAATCAAGTTTTAGCTCAAATTTACTTGTATGAACGAAAGTATGCAGATCATGTGGAACCAGAAACTCCGACCGTTCAAGTACTTCCGAAGATCCTGGATGAAGAAGTGGCCGCTCATATGGTGCGTGGGTTCGGTGGAGTCTTGACCAAGTTGACTCAAACTCAAGCTGACTATATCCATGTTCCGATTGAGGGGCCATACAAAGAAGACACCTATAAGTATTAATGTTTTCAATAGGTTGATCGGAGAAAATCGGCCTCCTCTCTTCGAAAAGCGGGTTAGCCATAAACGAGGAAGAGACGTGGGCCCTCAGGAGTTGACTAGCTTTTCACCGAAAATTTGGTATCCTATTTGAATGAGGATTGAGAGGCTCCCCAGACGTATTTCTGGGAATGCCTCTCTTTACAAGGGAAGGATCTCGAGGTATCCTCACCTACTCTTTTGCATGGGAGAATTGACCATGTTGACTCTAAGCACCCGTGGTCGATGACCTGTAAGAGAACAACCATTACACATTTCAGCCTTGATTAACTAATCACTCCGTTGGTGAACCCTCATCAATGTATGAGAGTTTGTTTGGGAGAATGAACATATCCGGGGGCTTTAAGAACCATGTCAAGAACACTTGATCCTGCATTAGCCGGAACACCACAACGCGACTATCCGACTATGTTTCTTTTTGGTCTCATTGTGGTTGCCACCTTGGTGGGCCTCCCGATCTATGCCTATTATTATGATTTTAGTTGGGTAGATTGGACACTGTTCTTCGCACTGTATATCGTGACGGGCTTAGGCATCACGGTCGGATACCATCGCCTCATCACCCACCGGAGTTTCAAATGCCCTAACTGGGTGAAAGTAGGGTTTCTCATCGCTGGGGGCATGGCTCTGGAGAACTCTGCCCTGCGATGGGCGGGTGACCACATCCGACACCATGCACGATGCGATCAGGAAGAAGACCCCTACAATGCCACCTTAGGGTTTTGGCATAGCCACTGCGGCTGGATTTTCTGGAAAGATCCGAATCGGGACCCCAAATATGCCACTCGTCTCCTACAAGACCCATTGATCGTTTGGCAGAATAAGTACTATCTCCCCATCGTCTTATCCGGACTCATTTTCCCGTTTATCGTGGGATTCCTGTACAACGGATGGGTTGGAGCCATCGGATGTTTCCTTCTTGCTGGCTTGGCTCGGACGTTTTTTGTCCTCAATTCGACCTTTTTTATTAACTCCATCTGTCACATCTGGGGTGATCAGCCCCATGGCACCTCCGACTCGAGCCGGGACAGTTGGTGGATTTCGTTATTGACCTTTGGAGAGGGCTATCATAATTATCACCACATGTACCAGAGCGATTACCGGAATGGGGTAAAATGGTACAATTTTGACCCTTCGAAGTGGCTCATTTGGTTTCTCAGCAAAGTTGGGCTAGCCTACGACCTCCGGCGTCAAACCCAGACATAACGCATTGTTTCGAATCCTCCCATAGTTCCTTAGTCCCTTCCTTCTTGCCGGCAGCCTCATTGCGGTCTAAAGAAACCATGTGATAGATTCGCCTGCATTCACGCGGGGTTAAGTCTAATGCTCACACCTGAACTTCAAGAAAATTCAGAGCGATTTATCATGAATACCTATGCCCGCCTTCCCCTTTCCCTCGTCCGGGGACGGGGGTGTCTCGTGTACGATGCAGAGGGACGAGAGTATTTAGACTGTCTCGCGGGAATCGCGGTCAATATCATGGGGCATGGGCACCCTGATCTGATCAACACCATATGCCGGCAGGCCCGCGATCTCATACACACCTCCAACTTGTTTTATTCCGAACCTCAGACCCGATTGGCCGAACGCCTTGTCGAGCTGTCCTTTGCCGATAGAGTATTTTTCTGCAATAGCGGAGCGGAAGCCAATGAAGCCGCCATTAAGCTTGCTCGAAGATATGCCTCGAAAAATTTTGGGGCCGAGCGGTTTGAAATTGTCTCGATGGAGAATTCCTTCCATGGGCGAACGTTGGGCAGCCTCACGGCAACCGGCCAGCCCCCATTGCGAGAATCCTTTGGTCCCCTTCTGCCGGGATTCCGATACATCCCTTTTAATGACATTGACGCCTTACAAGCCAATCTGACCCCACAAACTGCAGCCGTCATGCTGGAACCCATCCAAGCCGAGGGAGGCGTGGTTGTTCCCGATCAAGAATACCTAAAAAAATTGCGCGCTCTCTGTTCGGAACGGGACGTTCTGTTGATTTTTGATGAGGTGCAAACGGGAATGGGACGAACCGGGACTCTGTTTGCCTATGAACAGTTCGGAGTTCAACCCGACATCATGACTCTCGCCAAAGGACTGGGTGGCGGCATTCCGATTGGTGCTTGTTTAGCCACAGAACGGATCGCTTCGGCCTTTGAGCCCGGATCACATGCATCAACGTTTGGGGGAAATCCCCTTGCCTGTGCGGCTGCACTCAAAGTCGTAGAATTACTCGTGGAAGGAAAAAACCTGGAAAAAGGCCGGATAGCGGGTGAATATCTTCAGAAAGGGTTGCAGGTCCTTCAGGAACAATTTTCCTGTATCCTTGAAACCCGAGGCATGGGCTTATTACAAGGATTGGCGCTCTCCATAGATGGGAAACCTCTGGTGGCTGACTGCCTTGATCGCCGAGTCATCATCAATTGCACCGCAGGTCGAGTCCTTCGATTCGTACCTCCGTTAATTATCACCCACACCCAAATCGATCGGCTGCTCTCGGTGTTGTCCGACGTATTTTCCAAAAGACCATAACCTATGCCCATTGGTAATCGTCGAAGACCCACCATCCATACGACAACAAGTCCGTCGGGGAAGAAACACTCCCTTCCTAAAGATTTATTGACGGTCACGGACATTCCTTCGAATACCATCAAGGAACTCCTGACCTTAACCAAAAAACTGAAGAGTGATCGGGGAACCGGGAGATCGTCTTTTCCTCTTAAAGGGAAGACCCTGGGCCTCATTTTTGAAAAACCCTCGACACGGACACGAGTCTCGTTTGAAGCCGGCATGAACCAATTGGGTGGAAATGCCCTATTCCTGGAATCAGAGAAAATTCAATTGAGTCGAGGGGAAAGCCTGGCGGACACGGCAAAAGTGCTGACTCGATACCTTGATGGCCTTGTGGTACGAACCTTCGACCAATCGCTGTTAGAAGAGTGGGCACTCCATACGTCTATTCCGGTCATCAACGGGTTGACCGATCAAGGGCATCCATGCCAAGCCCTGGCTGACCTTTTCACCATCGTCGAAAAAAAGGGCCGGGCGAAAGGATTAAAATTGGCTTACATCGGAGATGGGAACAACATGACCCACTCTCTTCTCGAGGTTGGAGCCAAGGTAGGGATGCACGTCACGGTGGGTTGCCCCAAAGGCTATGAACCCAATCAAGACATCCTCAGACGGGCCAAGAAAGATGGGAAACAGACGGGGGCAAACATTGAAGTGATCCGAGACCCGAAAAAGGCCGCCCTCGATGCAGATATCATTTACACCGATGTCTGGATCAGCATGGGACAGGAAAAGGAACAAAAACCACGCAGGAAAGCCTTCGCTCCCTTTCAGGTCAACCAACGGCTCATGCACCAGGCCAAACCTTCCGCGTTGGTCATGCATTGCCTCCCGGCCCATAGGGGTGAAGAAATTACTGGGGACGTCTTAGATGGACCTCAATCGATCATCCTTGATCAGGCAGAAAACCGGCTGCACATGCAAAAAGCCATTTTACTCAAATGGATAGGGAAATAAGCCTTCATGAATACACGCTCGAAGAAATCTCGACCCTCCTCAAAAGGGACAGCAAAACGACCAAAAGTGGTCCTGGCCTATTCCGGCGGCTTGGACACCTCCATCATTGTCCATTGGTTGAAACAGGAACGTGGCTGCGACGTGGTAGCTTTTTGTGCAGACCTGGGACAAGGTGAAGATTTAAGGGCCATAAAAAAGAAAGCGCTCCAGGTTGGAGCCGTGAAGGCCTATGTTGAAGATCTTCGAGAGGAGTTTGTTTCGGAATACGTGTTTCCGATGTTACGGGGTAATGCCGTGTATGAGAGTTCCTACCTGTTGGGAACATCCATCGCCCGGCCTCTCATCGCCCGAAGACAGATTGAACTCGCAAAGAAAGAAAAAGCTACATACGTGAGTCATGGAGCCACGGGTAAAGGCAATGATCAGATTCGGTTTGAGTTAACGTTCGCAGCTCTGGATCCCACCATCCAGGTCATCGCCCCTTGGAGAGAATGGTCAATGTCTTCTCGGCAAGATTTGATTCAGTATGCCAGGAAACATCGAATACCTGTGCCGGTGACCAAATCAAAGCCGTACAGCATGGACCTCAATCTTTTTCATATCAGTTATGAGGGCGGAATCCTTGAAGATCCCTGGACTGCACCGAAGAATGATATGTTTCAAATGACCGTAGCTCCGGAGGATGCGCCTTCTACCCCACAGACCATTACCATCCAGTTTCGACGTGGGAATCCCATCGCCATCAATAACAAGACACTCAGCCCGGCCAAACTCCTCCATCGGCTCAATCAACTGGGAGGGAAACACGGCATCGGACGTGTGGACTTGGTCGAAAATCGGTTTGTTGGCATGAAATCCAGAGGTGTGTATGAAACTCCAGGCGGCACCATTCTCCATGTGGCCCGTCGAGCCGTTGAATCGTTAACCCTTGACCGGGAAGTGGTTCATCTTCGCGATAGTCTCATGCCTCGTTATGCGGAGCTGATTTATAATGGGTTTTGGTTTTCACCGGAACGGGTGATGCTGCAAGCGGCCTTTGATCAAGCCCAACAACCTGTCACCGGCACGGTTCGAGTACGGCTCTACAAGGGCAACTGCACGATCACCGGACGAAAGTCCGACCAGTCCCTCTATCAAGAAGACTTGGCGACCTTCGAAGAAGGGGCAGGGTACGACCAACGGGATGCTGGCGGCTTCATTCGCCTCAACGCCTTACGACTGGCAACCCACACACAGACCCAGAAAGTCACGTGGTAAATCATCCAAACCAGACGTTGATAATGGGTAGTTAAGAGCCTATGAAACCATCCCGTCGCGCCCCCAGCTCCTCCACTCCCGCTGGGTCCGGAGTCTCCTCTAAAAGGAAACCAAGCCCTGACAAGCCAGCCCCAAAACTCTGGGGAGGGCGGTTCGCCAGTCGTACCCATCAGGCCGTGGAAGCCTTCACGGCTTCCATCGGGTTTGATTACCGGCTGTCCGACTATGATATTGAAGGGAGCATTGCCCATTGTAAAACCCTCCAACGGGCCAAGGTTCTTTCTTCCCGTGAGAGTCAAACCATCATCAAGGGATTACAACGTATTCGAAAAGAAATTCAGGACGGCCAACACGAATGGAAAACAGAAGACGAAGATCTTCACATGAGTATCGAACGACGGTTGACGAAACTCATCGGACCCCTGGGAGGAAAACTCCATACGGGACGAAGCCGAAACGACCAGATTACCTTGGACCTTCGGCTCTATCTTCGAGACGCCCTTCAACACCTCATGCGCGATATCTGTGCCATGCAACAATCCTTGCTTGGCCTGGCGGACCACTATCTGGGTGTCATGATGCCCGGATACACCCATCTCCAACGGGCCCAACCCGTCTTGTTTTCCCACCATGCCCTGGCCTATGTGGAAATGCTGGAACGGGACAAGGAACGCCTGAATGACTCCCTGACTCGAGTCAATGTGTTGCCCTTAGGTTCTGGGGCCTTGGCTGGTGCCAATTATCCCCTGGATCGGGAGTACACCGCCTCCCTATTAAAATTTCCGAAAATTTCCCAGAATAGCCTTGATGGTGTTTCAGATCGAGATTATGTCATTGAAGTCCTCAGTGCCTCTTCCATCTTGATGATGCACCTTTCCCGACTAAGTGAAGAACTCATCCTCTGGGCGTCACAAGAGTTTCAGTTTGTTGACCTCCCGGATGCCTTTTGTACCGGGAGTAGCATGATGCCCCAAAAAAAGAATCCGGATATCCCCGAACTTATTCGAGGAAAAACGGGACGGGTGTACGGGAATCTCTTGAGCGTCCTGACTACTCTCAAAGGGTTACCCTTAAGTTATAATCGAGACCTTCAGGAAGATAAAGAACCTCTCTTTGACACATTGGATACTGTCACCACTTCGGTTAAAATATACGCGGAACTCCTGGCGCGGCTGTCTTTAAGAAACGAGCCCTTGCTGGAAGCCGTATCGAGTGGGTTTCTGCTGGCGACAGAACTGGCGGATTATCTCGTCAAAAAAGGCGTGCCATTCCGAGAATCTCATCATATCGTCGGAAACCTGGTGGGAGCATGTATCCGCAAAGGAAAAGACTTCTCGGAGCTCACCCAGCAAGACCTTTTGGACGCATCTCCTTTCTTGGACTCCAAGGCCTTCCAGGTTTTAACCCCACGGGCTGCCATTGACCAGAAAAATATCATCGGGGGAACAGCCACAAAACGTGTTGCGGCTCAGGTTAAATCATGGAAGAAAAGGTTGAGTAGGACAAAAACCATCTAATTAGGGTAACACTCTGCTGTGGACAATCGATTGAAGGACTTAGACAAGTATCCAATTTTGGTTTTCCCTGCTACCATATGCATGCTGACCCTGGGTTGTGGGGCCGTGGGTCCTCCCATTCCTCCGGAAAAGGTCGGAATAGAGGCCAAAGCCTCACAGCAACGTCAAACCATATTGGATGAAGCAGGAGAAGAACCCGGTGACCAAGAGCCCACTGAAGAAGAGGCAGTCGAGTTACCGAGTTTTTATCCGATAGGCACTCGATGATCAAGATCGAAAACTTTCCCAGATTTGTTCAGAGGCCATCGAACAGGTTACAATCTACTCCCTTTCACCAGATACGACGGTTTTTCGGAGGATAAAATAGGATGAATACCACTCTTCCCGTAGGTGGGACACGCCCAAAACTCCTTTTGCTTGACCCCTACCCAAGGAACAATCCCTATGCCATGACGGCCAGCGAGCGACGGTCTATTTGGTTTCCGAAACTCAGCTTACCGGTCATCGCGGGCTATACCCCCGCATCATGGGATGTGGAAATCGTGGATGAAGCGGTTTCCGATATTTCGTTCGACACACCGTGTGATTTGGTCGGCCTCTCCGTCATGACCTGTTACGCTCCCCGGGCCTACGAAATTGCAGACGAGTTCCGAAGCCGTGGGAAAAAAGTCGTCCTCGGGGGAGTCCACCCGACGTATTGCCCGGATGAGGCCCTCCGACATTGCGACGCGATTGTGTGCGGAGAAGCCGAAGATCTTTGGCCTCAAGTCGTGGCGGATGTGGAAGCTGGCAATCTTCGTCGCATTTATCGAATGGACCAGTTTCCTTCACTGACTGATTACACTCCTCCTCGCATTGAACTCCTTAGTCCGGACTCCTACATGACTCGCTTATGCAGTTTCACCACACGAGGCTGTCATTTTGATTGTGAATTCTGTAGCGTGTCTCCGTTTAACGGAAAAACAACCCGTCGGCGTCCTGTGCCCGAGGTAGTTCAAGAATTGCGTCATGCCAAAGAATGGTTGCGATCGGACATCATCGAACGCATGAGCCGGGGATCCCTCTGGAATGCCCTGTCCACCTCGCTGAGGGATTTGGGTGGGTCTCGAAGAGGGGATCGATCGTCGCGTTTGTTGACGACCTGCACAACAGCCACCGAGCCTATTGCCGAGAATTGTGGCAGGCCCTTAAGGCCCCTCAACATCAAGTGGGGCTGGTCAGTCCACATTATTTTTGGGTGATGATCCGGAAATGGTCAAACTCGCTGCTGATAGCGGATGCGTCTCGGTATTCGTCGGGATGGAGTCCTTATCGGAAGATTCCTTGGACGAAACCAATAAGGGCTTCAATCAGGTTCGAAAATTCGAGAATCAAATTAAAATGTTTCACGACCATGGCATCATGGTCAATCCCGGAATCGTGTTTGGGTTCGATAATGATGACGAATCGGTGTTTGAAACAGCCGTCCAACTTCCTCGAACGCAATAGGGTGGAATTGGCCTATTTCAACGTGTTAACTCCCCTACCCGGAACAGCCTTGTTCGAACGGTATAAGGCTGAAGGACGAATTTTCGATCATGACTGGTCAAAATATGATGGGAAGCATGTGGTCTTTAAACCCAACCGTATGACTCCGGAACAGCTTCAAGAAGGATTTTTCTGGGCCAATCATCGGTTTTATTCTTGGCCATGCATTTGGAAGCGGATTAGCCATACCAGTCAACGCTTTATTCCTCGCCTTGAAATGAATCGAGAGTTCCAAAAACTCATTCGCCGATCGACCCCGAAAGGAAGCCTATCACCCTTGGCCGAAGTGCTCAAGAATCTTCAAGCCAAGCTCCCAAGTTTTGAAACACAGCAACTCATTCCCAACGCGCTCTATCCTCAGGCCACTCAACAATCTAAAGCCCAGGATTTATGTCTAAGCGTGAAGGCCAGACGGCATGATGCCTTCGCAGCCCTTTTCATTGACCTGGAAGGAACCTTGGACCACTTGAACGCCCGAGAACTCCTCAATCGAATCAAACAAGCGGCAAGGGATGCCCAGATGGATATCGTGGTCAACTTTGAACATTTAAAACAGGCCACCCCTAAAGCTATTCAAACACTCTTGGATGGGGAAATTCTTCAAGCCATTACCCCCCACGCCAATCTGCGGTACCGCAAATTGAAAGAAGCCTTCCAATCGGTCATTTCGGAAATTTCTTTGGGCAATCTCGATTTGTTTGACGACGGGCTTCACCATGCATGACTTTCAATACAAAGGAGACGAACTTTATTGTGAAGATGTCTCCATCCGTCATATCGTGCAACAGGTAGGCACCCCCTGCTATATCTACAGTCATCGGACACTCACCCGACATTTCCGGGCGTTTGATGAAGCCTTTAAGGACATTCCCCATATCGTCGCCTATGCCATGAAGGCGAACTCCAATATTGCGGTCCTGAAACTGTTAGCCAGAGAAGGAAGCGGAGCCGATATCGTTTCAGGGGGAGAATTGTTCCGAGCAAGGCAAGCCGGGATCCCGGTCAATAAGATCGTCTTTGCCGGAGTAGGAAAATCTCCTGAAGAAATCCGATATGCCCTGGAATCTGATATTTTGATGTTTAATGTCGAATCCTCCGGGGAATTACTCCAGATTCAAGAAGTGGCCAAGAGTTTAGGGATTAAGGCTCGGGTAGCCTTGCGTATCAATCCGGATATCGACCCGCAAACACATCCCTACATTTCTACCGGGATGAAAAAAAGCAAATTTGGCATTGCGGCCGACCAGGCATTGAATGAGTTTACAACGGCACAACAACTTTCACATATTGATGTGGTCGGAGTACATTCCCATATCGGCTCTCAGTTGACACAGATCACACCTTTTGTCGATGCGATCAAAAAGGTGGTGGACCTGATTAAGACGTTACAATCTCAGGGATTGGACATTCGGCACATGAATATCGGTGGAGGTCTGGGAATTACCTATTCGGATGAATCCCCCCCTCACCCAAAAGACCTCGCCAACGCGATTTCCCCACTGCTTCAGTCCACATCCTGTCACATCATCATGGAGCCGGGACGATCCATCGTCGGAAACGCGGGCATCCTCACGACCCAGGTGCTCTACAATAAAGAAGGAGCCCACAAACACTTTGTGATCGTGGACGCCGCCATGAATGATTTGCTCCGTCCAAGTTTGTACGAAGCCCATCATGATATCCTGCCCGTTATTAAAAATGAATCGGCACCGGTGCACGCCGTGGATGTGGTCGGGCCTATTTGTGAATCGGGAGATTTTCTGGCCAAGGACCGGAAAATGCCCCAACCCCAACCAGGAGATTTGTTGGCCGTCATGAGTGCGGGGGCCTATGGTTTCACCATGGCCTCCAATTACAATTCCAGGCCTAAAACTCCTGAAGTTCTGGTCAAAGATCACCATATGATGGTGATTCGATCACGCGAGACCTACGAGGATTTGATTCGCGGAGAATCGATACCAGAGATCTTTGCCTGAGTAGAACCTGCACGATGTTTTCTGGCTCCCTAGTCGCTATCGTCACGCCATTTAAAAACGGGAAATTCGATGAACAGGCCATGGCCAACCTCATCGAATTCCAAATTGCTCATGGCACCCATGGCATTGTCCCATGCGGAACAACCGGTGAGTCCGCCACACTGACACCTCAGGAGCACGAACGAGTCGTCGCCGTCACCATCGAGGTCGTGAATAAACGGGTTCCGGTTATCGCGGGGACAGGATCAAACTCCACTGACGAAGCCATCACCTTCACCAAGCATGCCAAAGCCGTGGGAGCTGACGGTGCTCTGCTGATCACACCCTACTACAACAAACCCACGCAGGAAGGCTTATTTCAGCATTTCGAGGCCGTGGCCAAAGCCGTTGACCTTCCACAAATTCTGTACAATATTCAAGGCCGAACCAGCGTGAACATGCTTCCAGAAACCACCGCCCGCCTGTCTCAGATTCCGAATATTATTGGCATTAAAGAAGGAAGCGGCTCTTTGACACAAGTTTCGGATATCATGCACCGGTCAAAACCCGGTTTCGTCTTACTCTCCGGGGATGACCCTTTAACGCTCCCCATGATGGCATTGGGAGGAAAAGGCGTGATTACCGTCACGGCTAACGTCGCTCCGACCGAAATGGCGAACATGGTATCGGCAGCCCTGAAAGGGGATTATGACCAGGCTCGATCGCTTCATTACAAATTAGCCCCCTTATTCAGTTCGCTATTCTTAGAAACCAACCCCATTCCCCTGAAAGCCGCCTTAGCCATGATGGGAAAAATCTCCGAAGAATTACGCCTCCCCCTTACGCCTTTATCTTCCGAACACCGTCCTCGACTCCAAGAAGCCTTACAACAAACCGGTGTGCTCTAATGCGCTCACCGATGGTTCGGACCATCATAACCGGCGCAGCGGGTCGAATGGGGAAACGGCTGGTGGCCCTGACCCATGAAACTCCTGGATTTGAGCTTGCCGGCGCGACTGAAAGACCCGAACACCCGGATTTAGGAAAAGATGCGGGTGAAATTTCCCAGATCGGTCATATCGGGATCTCTTTAACGAATGAACTTCTACCCTGCCTTTCGCAGGGCGATGTGGTGATCGACTTTACCGGACCAACATCCTGTCTTCATCATCTCTCACAAGTGGTCGAGCAATCAAAGGCCATGGTGATCGGCACCACGGGGTTTTCAGATCAAGAGCTGAAAACGCTCAAAACCCTGACCAACAGGATCCCCTGTGTGTTTTCTCCCAACATGAGCATCGGGATTAACGTCCTCCTGAATGTGGTGGGTACCGTCGCGAAAGCCCTGGGGGAGGAGTACAACATCGAAGTGGTCGAGGCCCACCATAATAAGAAACAAGACGCGCCCAGTGGCACTGCACTTAAATTGGCCGAAGCACTGGCAGCCGGGATGGAATGGGACTTACAAGACGTTGGAGTCTACGCTCGTCACGGGATAACCGGTGAACGGAAGACCCGGGAGATCGGGATGCAAACGCTTCGGGCGGGAGATATCGTCGGAGACCATACGATCCTGTATGGCGGGCCAGGAGAACGCATTGAGATCACCCACCGAGCCCATACCCGAGACACCTTCGCACGAGGAGCCCTCCGTGCGGCCCAATGGGTCATGAAGCAACCCCCTGGACTCTATTCGATGAATGAGGTGTTAGGGCTTTCCTAATCCTTCGTTCGGTGAACGGATTGATCTCCCTCCTTGGTGGTCTCCCTCCTGAATTACAGACACAAGGCTACAGCATGATTCTTTTATTGACAAAGGAAAAGCCCCCGTGTTTTGATCGAATACACCTTCTTGAAACAATCTTAAAAAATCCGAAACGGTTTTGGATTGCCAAGAAAGATTTTTGAGTAAGGTGATCGAACCACACTACATGGTGCACGACTGCATTAACAGATAATCAAGGAGATCGAAATACATGGATATATTCGGGAAAGTCCCCTTAGTAGAAATTCCACTTCATATCACACCGGATCAGAAAAAATGGCTGGATAAAATGATGGAGGAAGGTCGTATCGCCATCCCACCAGGTGGGACTTTGGAAAAAGGTTCGGTCATTTCGATGTTCATCCGAATGCTGATTCACAACGCCATGGAAGAACAAGCCCGACAGGCGGCTCTCGAAGATGACGACGAGGATGACGACGATGACGACGAATAACTCTTTAGGTCATCTCATTTGAAGAAACCTTGACTTAACCTCTCAGACAATGCCTGGTAAGTAAACTACTTGTTCAGTGCTGAGAAAGGGATGAATTTTCGTCATCCCCGTGGAAACGGGAATTCATCATCTTGGTCATTCCCCACATTAGTAATCGGGAATCTATCTGGGGTGTTGAAGATGGATCCCTGCCTAAAACTAGCAGGGATGACAAAAAGGGAATAGATGCACACCCCTGCAAAAAAACCGCAGTGGCAAGAGTTATAGCTGCGCCCATGACCATGTTTGGACTTCACCTAGAGAAAGAAGTTCTCACTAAGCTGTTAGGTTCCGTCAACAAATCTTCAGGTTTGTACATTTCAATCAGGCCAACCGGGCACAGACCGATTTGACCTCCGTGTACAGGTCCAGGGCTTCATGGCCCATTTCACGACCCCATCCGGATTGTTTGTACCCTCCGAAGGGTAACGCCGCATCAAAGATGTTATGGCAGTTAATCCAGACGGTCCCCGCTCGTAATTCTGCGGCAATTCGATGGGCTTTGCTTAGATCCTTCGTCCACACCGCAGCCGCCAATCCATAGATATTGTTATTGGACTTTTGAATCACCTCTTCCACATCGGTAAAGGGTTCAGCACATACCACAGGGCCAAAAATTTCTTCCTGCACGACCTTCATGGATGAAGAGGTGTTCACAAGGACCGTCGGTTCCACGAAATACCCCCTGTCGCCTCCTCGCTTGCCGCCCGCTACGGCTTCAGCACCTTCAGCAAGACCCGACTCTAAATAGCCCAACACCCGTTGCTGTTGTTCATCAGAGACCAACGGTCCCATTTGTGTGGTGGGGTTCATCCCTGGACCGAGTGTGATTTGTCTCGCTTGGTCTGCCACTCCAGCGATCACCTTATCGAAAATACTCTTTTCCACGTACAGTCGGGAACCGGCGCAACAACATTGCCCATGGTTAAAGAAAATCGCACTCGCCACTCCCGGGATTCCGGACTCCAGGTCGGCGTCGGGTAAGACCACGCTCGGGGATTTCCCCCCTAATTCCAACGTCACTTTTTTCAGGTTCCCCGCTGCCGCATGGAGGATCAGCTTCCCGACTTCGGTTGAACCGGTAAAAGCCACTTTGTCCACTCCAGAATGAGCGGCCAAGGCAGCCCCAGCCGTTTCCCCATAACCGGGTACGATATTGACCACGCCTTTTGGAAAGCCCGCTTCCAAGAATAATTCACCAAGACGGAGCGCGGATAAGGGAGTTTGTTCCGCTGGTTTCATGACAACGGTACAGCCCACGGCCAAGGCCGGGCCCAATTTCCAGGCTGCCATGAGGAGGGGAAAGTTCCAGGGAATGATCTGACCGACCACACCAACAGGCTCTCGCCTGGTGTAAGCCAAAAATTCAGCTCCTGGCAGATAGGGCACGGAAATCGGGATGGAATTCCCTTCAATTTTCGTCGCCCAACCGGCCATGTATCGGAACAAATCCACCGCCAATGGCACATCTGCCGCCCGAGCGAGCGTGAGAGGTTTCCCATTATCTAAAGATTCGAGTTGGGCGAATTCTTCGAGATGTTGTTCTAAGAGATCGGCGAGTTTCCAGATGAGTTTGCCTCGATCGGACGGTTTCATGTTTTTCCAGGGACCCTTATCGAACGCGTTTCGTGCCGCCCGAACCGCCAAGTCAATGTCTGCGGAATCGCCCTCTGCCACCCGGGCCATCACCTCTCCCGTCGAAGGATCATACGTGGGAAAGGCCTTCCCGGATTTCGCTTGAACCCACTGCCCATCGATTAACATCGGTCTGATCTGAGTCACAAACTCTTTTACGTTTGGCACAACGCCTTCAGTCATCAGTGCAGTGCTCATTGGAATGATCTCCTTAATGGCAAGAGGATGAATCCTGAAAAATGAGGAAATGTTAGGAAGGGACCCAGCATGCACTCATTCCTCTTAAAAGTTGAACTTTCTTTAATTTTACCAAAACGGGAGGAAGGCTGTTTCGAGAAAAACCCCATCCCGAACCGATTCAGCATCGGCGCATTGAGGCAATCCCCTAAGACGCTTAAAAGCCTTCCCGGCTCAATCGATGATTTCGACCGGCTTACCCAGTCGCTGAGCTTTTCGGAGGCACTTCACATCCGTCACAGTACATCGGAGGACATTCAAATCGGCCTCATCGACAATTTCCACCTGTTTTCCAAGGGATTTGGCTTCTTTAAGACATGCCACATCCGTCATCACACATTTCATGGATGTCGAAGCGCTCTCCGTTTGAACAGTGGGAGCTGTTTTAGGTTTTTGAGGGTTTTTGACTTTCTTTGGTGCTGAGGATTTTTGTTTTTCTTTATCCTGACATTCTTTATCCGTCACGGCACATTCCACGGCTTCCTCTGTACTTTCAAACACATCATCAACGGCATCATCAGCAGTTTTATTGATTTTATCTTCCGCCTTTTTTTCCGCCCGATCGGTCACACGATCCATCATATCTTCTAACTTGTCAAAAAAGTCCGCTTGAGCCGGGACCGAGAAAACCACACTTAACCCAAGACCTATGCCAAGTATCGGTGTCAGTCTCATACGACCTCTCTTTCACAGGAAATGGGGGCATTGCACCCTATTCGCCTTCATCAAACAGGCTCCAATGGCCCTTCTTTCGAATTAGCGTACTAGGAAACGAAAAGAAATCGCAATGCCCGGATCACCAACCTTGGGTGGGTATTCCCAAGGCTTCACGACCTACGACCGGAAAAGTCGGTGTTACAGAGCTTCAAAGACGTGTTTGGCTGCCTCAACCGTTTGCCGGATATGGGAGGGAGTATGAGCCGTGGAGAGGAGCATGGCTTCAAATTGGGATGGGGCGACGTACACACCATTTTGAAGCAGGCCATGAAAGAATCTGGCGTACCGATTGGTATCCGATTGTTTGGCACTCGCATAATCCGTCACCGGCTTATCCGTAAAAAACCCGCCTAACATGGCACCAACCCGTGTTTGAAAGTAAGGAATCTTCGCTTGTTGGGCTGCCTCGCCCAATCCCTGTGACAAGGTTTTCGCTTTTTTCTCCAATTCTTTATACACACCCGGTTTCTTCAGACACCTGAGGGTTTCAAGGCCAGCCGCTACAGCTACCGGATTTCCAGAAAGCGTTCCTGCCTGATAGACCGGACCGGAAGGGGCAATAAGGTGCATGATTTCTTCGGCTCCGCCATAGGCGCCGATGGGTAATCCCCCACCAATAATTTTCCCCAAACACGTGAGATCCGGCATGATTTTATACCTGGCTTGCGCACCTCCCAAGTGCACCCGATACCCGGTGATCACTTCGTCAAAGATTAAGAGAATTTCATATTTTTTGGTGATCAGGCGCAACCAGGGCAGAAATTCGTCCGAAGGTGGGACTACCCCCATGTTCCCCGCGACAGGTTCCACGATGATGGCGGCCAGGTTGGCCCCATGCTTATGAATCAGTTTTTCTGTGGCCTGAATATCGTTGTATGGGGCCGTAAGGGTCTGTTGGGCAAAAGAGGCCGGAACCCCTGGACTGTCTGGCATTCCCAACGTGGCCACCCCGGACCCCGCCTTGACCAACAGATGGTCGGCATGCCCATGGTAGCATCCCTCAAATTTGAGGATCGTATCCCGTTTCGTGAATGCTCTCGCCAAACGGATGGCACTCATGACCGCTTCAGTTCCCGAGTTCACCAGCCGCACCTGTTCAATGGAAGGAATGGTCTTGCAGATTGCCTGCGCCAACTCAACTTCTCCCTGACAGGGGGCCCCATAACTCGTTCCATTCTTTGCCGCTGCGATAACAGCCTTGAGAACAGCTGGATTGGCGTGCCCCAAAATCATCGGGCCCCAGGAAAGCACATAATCAATGAATCGATTTCCATCCACATCTTCCACCATGGGGCCCTTGGCCTTTTGAATAAAGAGTGGGTCTCCCCCAACGGAACGAAAGGCACGAACCGGGCTATTCACCCCTCCAGGAATCGTCAATTGCGCAGCTTTAAAGTAACGGCGGGATTTGGCGGTTTTCACAGACTCGTTCCTCCAATGTTTTGCCAAAAAAATGTGACGACAGATTCAGGAATACTGTTTTCCTTTCTCGAACCCACAACCGACTAGGAAAAAATTTCCTTCTCAATCTCACCTTATTTTTTAAGTGTTTCAACCGAATAATACTGTATAGCCCTTATTCACCAAAGACCGAGAGAGCACCCTATGTATTGCGAACAACGTGAACGGAATGGATTTACGATTCTTGAATGTTTTGGCCGCTTTGATGATGAAGATTCCAATCAATTCATTCAAACCCTTGAACACCTTCACGGACAAGGGAGCCGAAATATCGTGTTAAATTTAACTCCCATATATTATCTTGATCCCAAGGTAACCAACTTGCTGCTTTTTGCTCAAGATTTTTTTCAAGCCCAGGGAGGTACGGTTTGCGTGGTCAGTCCCCTCAGTTCCGTCAGGACGGAACTTGTCCGGGGAAAAATTCCGGAAACGATCCCCACCTTCGAATCTCTGTATGACGCCCTGCACCGTCCCCATGCCGCCTATGGACAAACCTCGCACAACCTCCAAGAAACCATGCATTCCTATTCCTGAAAGAAAAAAACCGCTTCCTTTTTTATCAGCACGATCGGACAGACAACTTTGCCGTTTCCTTTGCGATAAAAGAAAAGCCCAGAGATGATTGACATCTCTGGGCTTTCAAAAAAGACTCGGCAACGACCTACTTTCCCACAGCCCCGCGGCTGCAGTATCATCGGCCCAGGAGGGCTTAACTTCCGTGTTCGAAATGGGAACGGGTGGAACCCCTCCGGTATGGTCACCGAGAAACTCGTCGTAAACCCGAACGGTTTGGGAGCGAAACCATCCTTCCAACCTGTTCCAGGATTTACGGTATTTCAGACCATGTCTATCAAGAACAAATGTTGTTAAGTCTCACGGCCGATTAGTACTGGTTAGCTTCGAGCCTCACAGCCCTTCCACATCCAGCCTATCAAACTCATAGTCTATAAGTGGCCTTTAGGGAGGTTACCCTCCGTGTGATCTAATCTTGAGGCTAGCTTCCCGCTTAGATGCTTTCAGCGGTTATCTAAACCGGACATAGCTACCCGGCACTGCCGCTGGCGCGACAACCGGCACACTAGCGGTCCGTCCATCTCAGTCCTCTCGTACTAGAGACAGACCCTCTCAAATCACCTACGCCCACAACAGATAGGGACCGAACTGTCTCACGACGTTCTGAACCCAACTCTCGTACCGCTTTAACGGGCGAACAGCCCGACCCTTGGGACCTGCTTCAGCCCCAGGATGCGATGAGTCGACATCGAGGTGCCAAACTTCCCCGTCGATGTGAACTCTTGGGGGAAATCAGCCTGTTATCCCCGGCGTACCTTTTATCCGTTGAGCGATGGCCCTTCCACGCAGAACCACCGGATCACTAAGCCCGACTTTCGTCCCTGTTTGAGCTGTCGCTCTTACAGTCAAGCTCCCTTTTGCCTTTACACTCGATGGCTGATTGCCGACCAGCCTGAGGGAACCTTTGGGCGCCTCCGTTACCTTTTGGGAGGCGACCGCCCCAGTCAAACTACCCACCAGACAATGTCCTCACCCTGGATCACAGGGTCGAGTTAGAATATCAGAAAAGCAAGGGTGGTATTTCAAGGATGGCTCCACGAAAGCTAGCGCTCCCGCTTCAAAGCCTCCCACCTATCCTACACATACTCGCCCAACACCCAATGTCAAGTTGTAGTAAAGGTGCACAGGGTCTTTCCGTCTAGTTGCGGGCACCCGGCTTCTTCACCGGAACAACAAGTTCGCTGAGTCTCTCCCCGAGACAGCGCTCCAGTCGTTATGCCATTCATGCAGGTCGGAACTTACCCGACAAGGAATTTCGCTACCTTAGGACCGTTATAGTTACG
>CBDCXB010000004.1:0-497500 GCA_965223615.1 Nitrospirales bacterium | reverse complement strand
CAACCGGAGTGATTTCAGTCGGATTATCATCATGTAACGGAATCATAGCCCCAGCCTGTCAAAGGAGGACAACGGAGGGCACTTACATGGCTGAAGAAGCGGATACGGGCAGACCCAAAACAGGGTTGAGTGAAGCGGGGGTCTCTTCTCCGATGGGAACAGAAAATCCAGCAGCATGCGTATGTCCACCCCCACCAAATTGAGACGCAATGTCTGCGACAGAGACACCGCCCTTCTTGGAACGAAGGGAAAAATATCGACGCCCATCTTTTTCATGCCAAATTATACCAAAGGGATGATTCGCGGCCAGACGCTCGCCAATCTGACTGGTGAGGACAGCGGAATGGACTGAAGGGGCCATATACCCCGCGAGAGAAACCATCCGGGCTTCTTCCACCATTTTGGACACCAACATATTTTCATACCGCATGATTCCGGCTCCCTCGACCTGTAAGGTTTCAAAGCGGAGTGAATCCCATACCGAAAAATCAAATGGATAGGAAGATAAGGCCGCGCTGATTTCTCGACTATGTGGAAGTTCCCAATGCCAGAGGTCTTTGTCCTGAACATACTGCAGCAACCAAGGAATCGTTTGCGTATGGGCCCATTCCCAGGCCAACACAGCCCCACTCCGACTCATATCGAAATAGGCATAGGGTAAATCTTGAAGGGCAGATTGGGCCGTCACATGATGATCCAAGATAAACAGACTCGCAGACTGTTGAGCCAATTCCGTGATCGTGTCCCGGCCATAACTGAAATCGACGATGAGGACATGGCGATCCTGTAAATTCGGGGGTGGCGGGTACCCGTGCTTGACGGGAACATAGTCCGCCTCTGGAAATCGCTTCCACAAAGCCCACGCCGCACCGAACCCATCCATACAATCGGCATGGTAGAGTACGACATCAGGAGGATGAGCCTGAGGAACCTCATCGAATCTTTTCATAGCCCTTGCACCTTCCACGGAGAGCTTAACATGTCACTCTGGCCTTTCAAAAGGTCCTAAATATAGTGTTCCATTAGTTTTCCCTCCCTGAGGGTATCAACACTCGAGCATTGATCCAGTTAATACATTGACGAAGTCGCCCCATTTCCTTCCAATTAAAGTGAAGGAACAATCTGGGCAAATGAAGCAGGTGAGGTTCATTGTCCTCCTCTGGCAAGGCTTCCCCCTGAACGAACTCTCCTGACTCTAATAGATCGCGAAACTCCTGGTTCAAATAATCCAAATCAGAATCGGAAAGGCGATATTGGAGTCGGAGCACCATGAGATCTTTGACCAATCTGAGAGAATGAAAGTTTCTGAAGAAATCCTTGATCACCTCAACCGCCTCTTCCGGGGAATGCACGATGGAAAACAGGGAGAGGTCCGAAGGACTGATTAAGCCTCGTGGAACCAATTGTGTTTCTAAAAATTCCATCATCCCTTCCCAGAACCCCCCGCCTTCCATCTCCAGACACACGATGGGGATCAGGTCGGTTTTTCCCGTTTGAATGAGGGTCAAGACCTCAAACATCTCGTCCATGGTGCCAAACCCGCCGGGGAAAATAGCCACCGCATGGGTTTCCTTCACGAGCAGTAATTTGCGGGTGAAGAAATATTTCAAATTGACCAATTTACTGTCATCTGCAATCAGGGCATTGGGCGCTTGCTCGAAGGGAAGTAAAATATTCAGGCCAAAGCTATGCTCCCGCCCCGCCCCTTCATTCCCTGCCAGCATGATTCCGGGCCCCCCTCCCGTTATGACCATGAACCCGTTCTCACTCAACACCTGGCCAAACCGCTGAGCCATTTGGTAGTTGGGATCCTCAGGTCGAGTTCGGGCAGACCCAAATATCGTGACCTTCCGCTCATCACGGTATTGGCTGAACATCCTAAAGGCATAGCGAAGCTCTTTGAGAGCCCGATGAAGGATTTTCACGTCCAACATATCCGTCTCGGGATCCCGAAGTTTGACCACACTCGTGACCATTTCCTTTAAGAGGACATCGCGGAGATCGTGAGAAGGGTCTGTCCAAAGGGATTGAATTTCCCGTACAATTTTGTCTTCTATGGAATTGTTACCCGTAGCATCACTCATCACGTATGGATTCCTGTGGATTTCTGTGTTACGTACAAATCAACGACCTAGTGTTGTTGAAACAGGCGAAAAAAGGGACCGAATTCCTACTTCTATCCGATGGATTGGGGAGGAAAGATCACCCTTTCTTTTTCGGTCGACCAAGCCGCAGACTCAAGGTTAAATGTTTGTTAACTGTGCCATGACACATCCTTACGCTCCTTCATTTTGGCAAAATTTGCCTCAACCCATCATTGGCCTCGCTCCTATGGATGGCGTCACCGATTCCGCCTTCCGTCATATTGTGGCCGTCCATGGGAAGCCCGATATCGTGTTCACGGAATTCACGAACGTCCACGATATCTGTTCCGGGCGCCTGAAAGCTCTGGACAGTCTTCGGTATTCAGAGAACCAGCGGCCGGTCATCGCCCAGATTTATGGGAAAGACCCTTCTTTATTCTATCAGGCCGCCCATGTGGTCTGTGAGCTGGGGTTTGACGGGCTGGATATCAACATGGGATGCCCGTCCAAGAATGTGGCCTCGTCCGGCAGCGGAGCCGGGTTGATCCGAACCCCGGAATTGGCCTTGCACCTCATGGAAAGGAGCAGGCAAGGGATCCGGGACTGGGTCCAAGGCCAAACCCCTCCTCAACTCGGACTGAAACCCAGTGCACTCGAGACAATTCGCCTCTTAAAACAGGAGCACCCTGCCCAAGCCTTTCCTGAACACCGAAGGCAGATCCCGTTATCCGTCAAAACCCGTTTGGGTTATGACGCCAATATTATTCAGGAATGGAGCGACTGTCTCATCCAGGGACAACCCGAAGCCATCGCCATTCACGGACGAACGCTTTCACAAATGTATCGTGGACAATCAGATTGGGATGCTATCGCGGAAGCCGCCACCCATATTCGAAAGGCAGGGATTCTGGTGTTGGGAAACGGCGACATCAAAAACTTGGAAGAGGCTCACCGGCGAATACTGGAATCCGGAGTCAACGGTGTCTTAATCGGACGAGGGGCACTGGGAAACCCCTGGATCTTTCAGGGAAATGCAGAAGTTCGCCAGGCCATGCATGAACACCAACCCTTCACCCTCAAGACTCCCGCCCCCACCGTGGAAGATAAATTTCGGACGATGCTGGAACATGCTCATGCCTTCGAGGCCATTCATGGTCAGGAACGGTTTGTTCGTATGCGCAAACATCTGGGATGGTACTGTTCCAGTTTTCCCCATGCGGCGGCTCTGCGAGCGCAAATGGTCCGAACGAACGGCAGTCAGGATGTCCTGGACATTCTCCAGGCCTACTTGTCCACGCATGCGGATACCGAAGAAGCGACCCTGGCCTCCTCCCACTCTTAAAAACCGCCTCCATTTCCCCAAGCATGAAGCTTCTCTTGGCATCCACCTCTCCCCGACGCCGAGAGTTACTGGAGTTATTGGGAGTCCCTTTCCGGATCATTTCTCCCACCAGCCAGGAAGTTCCCATACCCAACCAACCACCACTGGGTCAAACCCAACGATTTGCCCGAGAGAAAGCTGAGTCCGTGGCTCACCAGCATCCAGAGGAATTGGTCATCGGCAGCGATACCGTGATTGAGATAGACGAAAATTTATTGGGTAAGCCAGAACATATGAATGAGGCCAAACACATGCTCCTACAGCTTCGTGGACAGGCGCATCAAGTACATACCGGAGTTTCCGTTAGGCAAACGACCAAGAATATTTCCATCGATTTCGTGGATACCGCCACGGTGTGGCTCAAGTTTTTCGACGATCCAACACTACAATCCTATTTGGACACCGAAGAAAGTTTAGGCAAAGCCGGTGCGTATTCGATTCAAGGCGCTGGAGCACAACTTATCGATAAGATTCAAGGAGATTACACGACCGTCGTCGGGCTTCCGCTTTGGAGGGTGGCCAAAGTTTTGGAAGATCAGGGATTCAAGCTCCCGGTTCCAGTAGAAAAAATTTATCGGACGAAGCCGTATAGGAATTGGAAAGACTTCGGGTAATACATTTTTCGGAATTCCTATAAAGCTTCTTTTTTTGTCATTCCTGCGTTCACCCGCCGTAGTACTGTTAGGCGAAGGTGCGGAGGCAGGAATCCAGAATTTAGTTTTCTTGCAGGGTTTCGCCCCCGCACGACGAGCCCCTTTTGTTTTGGCAAAAGGGGCAAAAACCATTTGCGCCTGACATGCCCTTTACAAATACGCTTGGCTGATGGGTGACAGCCCAACTCGCTACGCTCACACAAGGGCTGCCACTTTACCATCGCCTGCGCGCCTGGGCATGCCACAGGCGCCTAAGAAGGAAAAACCACGGTCCTTCGGGTCCCTTCGCCATCACACCGAATCAAATGGCTGCGGAACTCGCTCTGCTCAAACAGTCCTCGCCAAAAAAGTCGGATTCGGCACGGTGCCTCAACCACGCCCGGAGGCGATTAATTGGTCATGTCCTCCAATTCGTTCTAAAATCCAAGACCCGAGTGAGTTGATAAGTGTTTAAGGATTGAATTCCAAAATATGCGCACACATCTGGAATTTTTTTGTTCTGTCGCTGTTTAGTTGGCTTAGAATTCTCAGTTGTAACAATAGCTCTCTCATTGGGATTTACCAGTGCATAGGCAATAAAAAAGGGGTCGCGCCCGACCTCTTCAATCTCAATATCAGAAAGATCCGGTGCGTATCCCTCTTCTGTGACTTTTCTAACTAGTTCAATATCTACAGCTTCATTCAATAAAAGAGAGGCCTCAGTTTCACTCTCTTTGACCCATGCAGCGAGTTCGTCGGTACCAGCTTTGATTTCTTCATAAATTTCAATAGGAATTTTTACGTTCCCTTGATTCCCTTGGTAAACAAGCCATCCCCAAAATTCATCGACACGTCCAATAGGGTAGTAATCTCTATTAGCATCAATTAAAACATTGGCATCCAGGAGATAAATCAATAGGTTTCCCCTAGGCCATATTTCGCAAAACGTTTGAAGAGTTATTTTCTATAACACCTTGGACATTTTGCGCTTTAACACCAAGGACTTTACCCGCTTTGGTCGTTGTAATTGCGCCCTCATACATCATCCGACTAATTAAATTAATCAGAGTGGGACCCACCCTTTGCTTCTTGGTTGGATAATAAAGACCTTTAACTCCTTTTTCTTTAGCCTTTAAACGCTCCTGATTTTTAAATTTCTCCCAATCCTCTTTAAAACTAGCCTTAAACTTCAAAAATTTTTCAAAGGTAATGAAATCAGCACGGCATAGCTTATACGCCACCATGGTATTGCTAACTTTGCTGCTTAGAGCAAACTGTTTGATGATATCTTTGGCCTCTTGAAAATCCGTCCTATTATTTATTGGTAGTTCCCGAATCTCTCTCATTGGAACGAGAAATTCACTGGCAGCGTCATTGCAAAATTTTTCTATCCCCTGATCCTGGTAACTACTACCACTAACTCCTGTGGCACCAAGCAAAAGATGAACAAATTCATGAACAAGCGTAAAAATCCATGCTCCTTTAGAATCATTAGCATTTATGGCTATAAATGGCGCGAAATCATCCGCCAAGGCGAAACCTCTAAAGGCCTCCGGATCAATAGTGGTGAGATGGTTCCCCAGATTATCAACTAAAATTACGTAAACTCCTACATCCTCTGTCTTTCCCCGCAAAAACGCAAAGGCTTTTTCAATATTGGGATGATCCCTGTATTCATTTAAATCCCAACCCAAATGTTGTTTAATTGAAGCTACAGCTACATTGACCCCTTCACTCATTTCAAGGGAATTTATAAATGGTAGCCTTATCGCTTCATCTTCGTCTTCCAAAATACTCCGAACTAAGGATTGCCTAGTTCGTATATCACGGATAACGACATCAACCCATGCTTTCTGGGAATCTTCTACAGCTTCAGGGATAGTTCTAAAATCCTGCCCACGGTTGCCTTTGCGCGGCACTTCGGACAAATAAAAAGTTAAAAGGGGCCGCCGGTAGTGCTTTGCCATTTTGACTAATGTTGGTCTCGTTGGTGGAACATCTCCCTTTTCAAGAGACGATAATTTCTCTACAGCACTTGTCCTTTGGGAATCTTTTATCCCGAGTTTTTTTGCTGCATCTTCCTTAGAAAGATGTGCTGTTTCTCTCGCCCACCTTAGAATTTCATGGTTTATTCTTGGCATTTCAAAAACCCTTATTCCCTTTATGTTCCCAGTTTATTTCTTTTTTATTTAAAAAACTACCGGTATTGCTGATTGAGAATTTGGGGAAGGTAGAAAACTTGTTCTATTCAGAGCTCGTTCCATGTAAATCAAAAAAAACGACCAGATTCCTGCCTCCGCGGGAATGACGGGAAGGATAGAAATTTGGATTCGCGATTAAGGATGTCGGGAATGACTAATTCGATAAGAGTATGTAATGGGCATAAAAAAAGCGGGCCCTTTTCAAGACCCGCCTTTTCGGTTTTCGGAATATAGGTTCAGTTCTACATGAATTTCATGAATTTTTCTTTGGCTTCTTCCATGATCTCCGCGGTGATTTCCGAGCCGCCGCGTTCTTTCACCAGCCGTTCGATTTCCCGTCGGGCCATGGGACGGATGAAATCCGGAATGTTATCCAACCGTTGCTGAGCTTCCGGGGTCCACTTGATACCTTCGGTGGAGGAATTCTTGGAATCATCCATCACTTGGAGTGTCACGGTTTTAAAATTGTTTTTTCTGGCGTAGGTTTCCACACTACTTTTCACCATGGGTTGAACAAAGGAGGGGAGCTTCGCCAATTTTTCTTGCGCATCCGGAGACCACAGCAATTGTTCCGCTGCCGGTGCGGTCGTACCGGTGGCTCCAGAAGAGGTTAAACCCATCTGGGCGACCATTGCCGAGAAGGGACATCCCCCTTCACCCGATTCCCCTGAGGTGGTTCCGGGGGCGGCGGCCGAAGAAGTCGCGCCTGGCGTAGCCGGTTGACCACCCTGAATTTTGTCATTGAGGTAGGCTGCCATTTGGCCCATTCCCGCCGACACGTTCTCTTCTAATCCCCCGCGGGTCATTTCCAGCGGCTTGGGAGCTTCGGTTCGCCCACCTAGTTGCACACCCAGGGAAGACACCATTTGGGTTTCTCCAGGATTGGTGACCATGGAAAACCTTGATTCACAGGAAGGACATTCAAAAAAGACACCCAAGGACCCTTCGGCGGGCTTTTCCACTTTTTCAAAGGTCATATAGGTTTCGCATTTGAGACAGACGAATTTCATATCGGTTCCCTTCTGACCGTTGGTTCACACCAACGTTCGTTTTGAGGCCTTATAACTTTCCGGTCACCACCTGATGGTAGTCCAAGAGGGTATGAATCTTTTTGGCGATATCCTGATATTTTTTCACGGTGGGATTGTCAGCTTCCAGAATGGGCTCGCCCTTATCGAACGTTTTGGCAAAGTTGCGATCGAAGGGGATGCGCCCTAGAAGAGGAATTCCCAGTACTTCACACATGGATTCGGTATCGCCTTCAAACAAGGGATTTTCTTCCCCACAAGAAGGGCAACGATACTGACTCATATTTTCGACCACGCCGAGAATTTCAATCCCGAGTTCCTGGGCATAGGCGATGGACTTTTGGACGACATTCGAGGCAACTTCGGAAGGTGTCGTGACGACGACCGCTCCTGCCAAATCCGGAATCAGGCCTGCCAATAGCGGAGGCTTGTCCGCTGCCGCACCAGGAGGCAAATCGGCCAACAGGTAATCCAACTCACCCCAGGCCATATCGGACAGAAATTCCCTGATGACGTTCATTTCGGTGAGGCCCAACCAGACCGGACTCAGATCCATCGGGCCTTTCCATCGGACCGGGGCATTGGCCTGGAGCAAAAAGTCCATGGAGGCCACTTTGACATTCAAGGGTCCAGTGGGAGGTACCGCCCCTTCCGGGGTATCCATGAGTCCTACACCTCGCATCCCCAGCATTTGCGGCACACAGGGGCCATTGATATCCACATCCAAGAGCCCGACCCGATGTTCCATGCGGGCAAAGGCCAGAGCCAGGTTGACGGTGGTCATGCTCTTCCCCACGCCCCCTTTTCCACTCATGACCACGACTTTTCGACGGATGCCCTTCATGCGGGACATGACCATCTTGGTCTGTTGTGAAATCTGCTCCACGACTTTGGCGTCATCAGAGTAATGGAGGTTATCTAAGATTGTCTTGAGGTCTTTTTGTTGACTCATCGTCCCAACTTTCTGCTCAAAGAATAGGCCATACTATCGTAGGAAATCACGGTACCACAGCATTTTTTACAGCGTCAAACCACCCGGATTTCACCAGAACAACGAAGAAATGGGTTGGCCTCTCAGGAAACGGAATGGCCGACAACCATTTGTGAGGTTATGAGAGATCCATAGAGGGAACCCTATGAGAAATCTTGAAGAAGGGTTGTCCCCAAGAACCGGAGCCGCCGGAAATATTCGGTGGCCATTTCAGACAGGTCCGGCACCATGCCTTCTAGGTCAGCCATACAATCTCGCAATATTTCCACCCGTTGGTCATCCAAATCATGTTCCTCAAAATAATAGGTGAGACAGCCTCCGATGACGGTATCGAGGGTCATGAGTTGTCCTTCATCACTCCCCAGATCGGCTGGCCAGTCGGCAGATTGGTGGACTTGCCAGACTGCATCGAGTTTTTCCCGGTCATTGTCCGTCATACCATTCATTCCCTGTCAGACTAAGCCCTGAATCATAGACTGTCTTGCCCTCTCCTGTACATCTGGATTCATTCCAAGCCGTGTCCCCAATTGAGAGCATCCAAGAGTAGCACCGAAAGGGCGCACAATCCCAAACCCCACATTCGATAATCGACGGGTTCTCGTTCCAAACACCATTTCACGATTCGCAACCGCCAGAGATCCGGGCCGGCGTACAAAAACACGCCTTTCACGATCATACTGATCCCCACCACGATCCATAGGGGACGATAAGGAACACCCGATGTTCCGATGAGGAGGAAGACGCCCAATAAGGCAGCCACCCCCCCCCACTTTAAAAAACCTGGAGCCACGTTTAACGATTGTCGTAACGTGGCCACCATTCGTTCCGGGGCGAAGATCAAGGCCACACCGTCCGCCATCCATAACCCTGCGATGAAGAATAGGACAATCACGGTCATGATGCACCCAAGGAGGGACAAAACGACTAAAGATACCGATGATTGAGAACCGCCCCCGATTCATCCATTTCATACAACAAAGGCGCCCCCGTTGGAATATTTAACTCCAAGACCTCCTCTTTGGATAATTGCTCCAAATGCATGACCAACGCTCGTAGACTATTCCCATGGGCCACGATTAACACGGCCTGCTTGGCCAGGACAACCGGGCGAATGTGTGTCTCATAGTAGGGAAGGACGCGATCAGCCGTATCCTTGAGGCTCTCCCCTCCCGGCGGAGGAACATCGAAACTCCTTCGCCAGATCTTGACCTGCTCTTCCCCAAATTCCTTGACCGTTTCAGCCTTATTTTTTCCCTGCAGTTCTCCATACATCCGCTCATTCAAGGCTTGGTGTTCCGTGATGGGAATTCCGGTCTGTCCGGATTCCTCCAGTGCGATCCTGAGAGTTTCTTTGGCACGAGTCAGCACGGAAGAAAAGGCACAGTCAAACGTGAAGGCCTGTAGCTTTTTGCCGGCCGCCCTGGCTTCCTGTTCCCCTTTCGGAGATAAGGGGACATCGACCCATCCCGTGAAGCGGTTTTCTAAATTCCATTGGGATTCCCCATGACGAATTAAGACTAACTGAGGCATTGGCTCATTCTCCCTTACTTGCTTTGCATGAACATGATTCGTACCATGACCGTCAACCTTTTCCTCATGGAGAGGAACCGCATGCATTCAGACGATACGAAATGGCAACAGTTTGCGCAATGGTGGACGGCTTTGGCCCAACGACATGGTGTCGCCGATCGATCTGAACGATTTCTCCAAAAAGGCCTAGGCCCCAATCATGCCTTGGATCGCGCGGCCCAAGAAGGGGGAGATTTGGATTACATCCTGTTCACCTTGATTCGGCATTGGATTCCCCCGGTCCTTCCTCCACTCGGGCAAGAACGTACGGCCAAACATGATTCCGACTATTGGTTGGAATCGGGACACATCTTGAAAACTGCGGTTTTGCGACTTCGAGAACTCAAGCCCGTCATCGATATGCTCACCACAACGAACCCATTCACCGCTCAAGAGCCGGCACCCCGTCCCCAAGTGGAAGTGGAACTCGCGAACATGCTTGAAGGCATCGCCGAAGTGGTGAGCGGGTATGGTGGCCCGGACTATACCTCCATCATCAAAAACTTCGATCCGATTCCCCTTCGCCAAACCCAACCGTTTAAACATAATAAAAAGTATAGTGCTGAACTCTGGGTGGTTTTTCTCTTGCGAGAACACTTTCGCCATGCAGGGCTCGGAAAAGATCGAACATGGAAAATCATCGCCGATCTGATCGCCGCGGCCGACATCTTTGAAGCCGACGACTCACCCGGCACCCCGGAAGCTCTCAAATCTTGGTGGACCAAAAACTGGCCGCGCACCTATACCTTATTGACGGAAAAAGGTGATCAGGGGGATGCCAAACAATCAGCCTACCAATCAGATTACGATTGGTTTCAGGCCTGGTTCACTTGGCATACATCCGCCTACTCTCAAACCGCTCCCGTCTCAGAATAAGATTTTCCAACCCGTCAGAAAAATTTTTGCACCGGGGGCACATTCTGGCCTTCGACAGGGATACCCTCTGGGGGGCCCTGAGAAATGGCCGCAACCACCAGCCCCAGCATAAACAGATGCAGTGCGGCTCCCAGCCACAGGACATAGGGTTGTACTCCCCCTTCCTCTCGGACCATTTGGGCTCGAGATTCCTGATCCAGGCTCGGAAGGGACATGATGCGTTGGAGTTTGTCCCGCATATGCCAATAATACAAATAATTGGCACTCGCACCGGCCAAGGTCCTCGAGACGAGTCCGACCATCATATCCCCCGTGACCACAATCGCGATGGCCGGCATCACGGCATATAACAAGGCAAACATGTACATTTTTCGGTAGAGAAACCAGAGGAAGGAATCAAACAGTGCAGCAGGCCAGTTCCAGGAGAGGGCAAAGCGAGGACCCTGAGGGGTTTCCAAATTGGCAAACTTTTCCTTGTAGTATAAAAACGCCGGACGCCACGTCCAGCCAGTTTTCATGGAAAATTGTACAGATTTACTGGGCCCGATGAACGTTTCCCACAATTGGGTCGATGTCGGACCGGCTTCCGTTTCGACATGGGGGGGATCGGGCTCTGAAGACCGAGCTGCCAAGACCTGCCCGCACTGAGGGCAAAAGTTGGCGTCTTCAGGGTTCTGATGGGCACAAGATGGGCAGACATTCATATCCACGGTTTATAGCATTCGCCTTTTAGTCAAACAAGTTTATCGCGTTGGGCATTCCGTAACACCCTCCGCTGTCGATCCAGGTATTCATACACCTCACCTTTCAACCGTGCCTCGGTGGGGGGAATGTCTTCGGAATCAGGATAATTCCACGGGACCCCACAAAACCGACATTGGCGGGGGATGGCCGTGTCCGTTTGACCCCGATGACGGCTAACCATCTTTTTTAAACACATCCGACAAAACGGACCCTGAATAAGAGACAAAACCTGGCCTTCTCCGATGTCCTGCATGGTTTTCACCCCCACATAGGACCAAAGGATGTCACTCAACGTAAACCGAAGGCCATGCCGAATGATGGAACGCGGCCTCGAACCCTCTTCAATATGTCCCTCATGATAAGAAGGTTCAGAATGTTCAAGCTGTTCCAGTCGACGGTCGATGATACGGGAATGTTCTTGAAGTTGATGAGAGAGAAGGGCCTCACTTTCCAAGGCCCTCACACGGCCCTCAAGTGTTTGCTCAAGGGATTTCACATGCTGGTCCAGTCTCATGAGTTCTTTTTGGCTTCCCGCCCCAATTTTCGAACGAATGTTGGCTGAGACATTCTCTCGCCATCGTTGAACCGAATCGGTCCGATATTTCCATAGCCACAATCCCCCGACGAAAAGGAGAACCACGATACCGATCATTAAAGAAGACGAGTCCATGCCCCTCTTTGGGTTATCTCTTGGAGTGTATGTCCCTTAGGTATTCGTTCAGTTTACTCGGGGTACGTGTCTTATCGATAACCTTCATCCCCATTTTTTTCTTATACCATAATTTGGCTCGCTCATCCCGGATCGAACCGGGAATAGTATCTACATCAGCCCCTCAATCCTATTCCGGAGCCGTATCATCCTAATTAGACTAGACCACTTCAAGAATTTGCGCTAATCTACTTTTAGGCCTGTTCAACGTCTTCCCGATTCACCACCTCAATGTCTATTCGCTTGATTGTCGGAGAGGTTGACCCTGTCTTCTTCTAAGAAATTCCATTCGAATGCTGAAGTAGCACCCTCCGAAGAAGATCGGGCTCTTCTGTTACATACCCATCGCGATTGGAAACGCAACCAAGATCACGAACCGGCCTCCTCCCATTTGCCTCACACCGGGCCGCCAAACTCAAAAGGGACATCCTCCGACTCTCAAGACTATTTTCAAGTTAACCTCCGGAGCGCTGACTTTCGTCATCAAGATCTTCGAAATGCCAATTTTCAGGAAGCGTATTTACCAGGAGCCGATTTCGAAGGGGCGGATCTCCGTGGGGCCAACTTTCAAGGCGCCAACCTTCGTAGTGCCAGATTTCATGGTGCCCAATTGGCTTGGGCTAATTTTTCCGATGCGGATCTCATTTGGGCTGATTTTCAACATGCGGATCTGCAGGGAGGAACATTTCGGAAAGCCACCCTTCGAGGCACGTCTTTCGCCCGAGCCCATCTTCGGGGAAGCGATTTCTCTGGAACAGACTGTTCCTGGGGAGATTTCCGTGATGCAGACCTGAGCGAGGCCGACTTTCAGCACGCCAGCCTTCAGGGAACGAACTTCCTGGGGGCCAACACCACCCACGCCAGTTTTCAGAGTTGTGAGGGGTATCAAGGGACGGGTACCACACAAGAATCTCCCTCCCCTGAAGGACAGCTCTTTACCTAATCCTTCCTGGTCCAAGGCTTCATCAGGCCCATCAGGATGGGCCTGACTCAGGCGGAGCCTGAAAACTGAAAATAGGTCCGGAGCATGCGGTTCCGTTGGGGTTCCCGCAATTTGGCCAAGGCTCGTTCTTCGATCTGGCGGATTCGTTCTCGAGTGACGGAATATTCATGCCCGATTTCTTCCAGTGTGGCATCTTCTAACTCACCGATTCCAAACCGCCGTCGAATAATATGGGCTTCCCTCGGAGTCAGGGTTTGCAATAAGGCTGTGACCTTTTTTTGAAGATCAACCCGTTCCGCCGAATAACTGGGAGACACCGCTGAATGATCGGGCAACACCTCAGACAAATGAGAGCTCTCTTCATCCCCAATGGGCGTTTCCAGCGAAAGGGTCCCTTTCGTGGCATCCAAGAGAGTGGATAATTTATCCTCCGGCAAGTCCAACATTTTGCTGAGTTCGTCGAGTTGGGGCTCCCGCCCTAATTGAACGGCCAGTCGATCGACCGAACGACGGATTCGCGTCATAGCATCACAGACATGAACCGGGATACGAACCGTACGTGATTGATCTGCCAACGCCCGAGTGACCGCTTGGCGAATCCACCAGGTGGCATAGGTGCTGAATTTATACCCCCGTTGGTATTCAAACCGATCAACGGCTCGCATCAGACCAATATTGCCCTCTTGAATCAGGTCCATGAGGTCCAGACCTCGGCCGACATATCGTTTGGCCACGCTCACCACCAATCGCAGATTGGCTTCCAGCATGTTTTGTTTGGTGAAGTGAAGACGATGTTTGGCCTGATCGAGCAAACGAAGACATTCCAAAAACTCTTGATGTGACATCCGAAGCACATGTTCTTCTATATAACCCAACTGGGCCAGGGCTTCTTCTGAAGAAATGGTGGAGGTGTCAGTTGACTCCTGATGGGGATCGACACATGAATGTGATGGTGTGCAGGCCTCGATTAATCCTCTGAGTTGAAGGTCTACCGCCCGAACATGCCCTTCTATCTGAGCGAAGAACCCAGGGTGCCATTGCCCCCTTTCCACATTGTCTAATAGGTTTTTTCTGACTTTGGCATGGAGGCTTTTCGGCTTACCTTTTGAAGCCCGATTCTTGCTTTTCAGTTTTACGAGAGCCACCGCACATTGAGACAGCGCCGCAAGCTGATGACTGGCTCGGTCCAGACTTTCTTCATCCTCTTGAGAGTCCGGGTCCGCCACGTTTTCTTCTGAATCGACCTGACCTTCGATTTCAGAGTCCATCATGTGTTTTTGGAGAAGATCTTGGGGACGAATTTCTCCCTGGAGTAATCGTGCATGCTGATGCTCCAGAAAGGTCACCGTCATGGGTAGGGAAAAAATAATTTCCTGAACGGCATGCCTGGCATCCTCGATTTTTTTGCAGAGATCGATTTCCCCTTTTCGATCTAAGAGTGTGACCTGGCCGATTTCTTTCAAGTATAACGGGAGTTGTGTATCCCCCAAGCTGGGAGCGGTGGTACCCACGGGACTCCCTTGGGGAGAGCCCGAACCTTTTTTCTTTCCCTTTTTGATGGTCCCATTCCACGAAGATTTTTGCGTCGAAACGGATGGAGTCATTCCTTTCCCCCTTCTTTTCAAAGCTCGAAGTTCTTGTGAATGCGGCGGCATCTATCCCTGCCGAACATCATGTTGGCAAGTGGGGACAGGAGCAAGGGAAGTGCCAAACGTGAGTGGGATGGAAGTCACTCGATCTTCTTTCAGGTTAGGTTTGAATCTTATCCAAACCGCACCATCAAACCTTAGAAATTTCTCCAGGACGTAATGAACAATGTCGAATTCATTAACGGTTTTGCGGACCAACCTGACACCCAACATGGAAACCCTTATTTTCGCGGGTTTTTTTCTGTAACGTTTTGTTTAGGAAACTGACTGCTCTTCAAGAACTGGAAAAAACCATCACGAATATGGCAACGCGTTTTCCAAATCCCGGCTAGTCGGCGAACTGGAAGTCAACCGTCAAATTATTCTTGGATTGCTTACAAGATTTTGCTACAGTTCAAGACCTTTTCGGATATTCTTGTTATTTATGGCTTGTTTGTATTTCTCAACCTCCCCTCAACATCCCGCTCCTGTTTTTCCTGTCCTTGACGAGGTATGCGGCCACTGATGACCACGAACACTCTCCCAAGGTTCATGCTTCTTCTGATCATTTTCAGCGTCGTCGTCGGGGGTTGCGCGGGGAAATCTGAAACCGTCTCACCCTCAATTGGGCTGAATGGAGAACTCACAGAGGGCGTGATTGATGAACCTTCTGAGTCCGACGAAGAATTCGAAGATGAGTTTTTCGACCCTTTTGATGATCCCGAAGAGGCCGAGCTTGAGGAATACGATCCCCTTGAACCCGTCAACTCGGCTATTTTTGAGTTTAATTATCGCTTGGATAAATATGTCGTTAAACCCATTGCCAAGGTCTGGAATTTTTTCATTCCTCCGGATGTCCAACAGAGTTTTTCCAATGTCTTCCAAAATCTTCAAAGCGTTCCCCGAGCGTTAAACAACTTGTTTCAAGGAAAATTTGAGGGAGCGGGGATTGAAACCAGTCGGCTGCTGATCAACAGTACGCTGGGAGTCGGTGGCTTGTTCGACCCGGCCGGAATTATGTTTGATTTGAACACCCCGCCGGAAGATCTTGGTCAAACGTTGGGCACGTATGGGGTTCCCCCGGGCCCTTACCTCATGGTCCCTTTCTTTGGACCCTTTACCTTACGGGATGGGCTCGGGTTCATTGGCGATTCGTTCCTCAACCCGTTCAATTGGTTCGTCCTCCCCATCATTGAAACCGACAGTATCCCTCAAGCCGTTTCCAGCACCAGGACCGCTAACCGCATTCGGGCGGGAATGTTAGCGGGAGAAACAGTCAACTTTCGCGCCCTGAACCTGGAGAAATTTCAAGGTGTCGAGGAAGGGACTCTTGATCTATACGGCGCAATCAGGAACGGGTATCTCCAACAACGCCAAAAAGCCATTCAGGAATAACAACCACGGTCCGAATCTTTTTGACTTCCGCCTCAAAAATCTCACCCAAATCCCCTCCCCCCAAATTCCGACGGGAATAGGTACGACCTCGCGTGCGGCCTGAATTCTTCGGATTCAAGACAGAAAAGGGAAAAGCTAGTATGATAATGATGAATGCCCCTTTGCCCTGGACGTTCCCTTCTTCCTGTTCTCAGAAGTAGGACTTTTCTCACATTCCGAATCGTATGCAACCAACCAGTACTGCCACCTCCCACGTGAGTAAATATTTGGTCCCCGCTGCCGGGTTTGTGATCGTGGTCGCCGGCATGAAGACGGCCGAACCCATCCTTGTGCCCTTGTTGTTTGCCGGGTTCCTGGCCATCATCAGTTCCTCCTCAGTCTTTTGGTTCCGGAATAAGGGCATTCCGGCTCCGGCGGCCGTGTTTCTTGTGGTCTTGGGGGTACTGAGTATCGGAATGATCGTTGTCTTGATCATTGGCACATCCGTGGACGATTTCTCCGATGCCATTCCTCGCTATCAGCAACTCCTCACGGCTGAAATCGCTCCATTACTCAAATGGGTAGAAGGTTGGGGATTTCAAGTAAACGAAGAAGACCTACTCAAATCCATCGATCCTGGAGCATCCATGCGATTGGTTGCCAAGATGCTTTCGGGGCTCGGGGGTGTTCTGACCAATTCATTCTTGATTTTACTCACGGTCATTTTCATCCTGCTGGAAGCCTCGAGTTTTCAGCATAAAGTCCGGGCCGCCTTCGGAGACCCGGAAAACCCTCTATCCCAGTTCAGCAAGATTACCGATGCGGTCAATAATTACCTCGCCATCAAGACTCTGGTCAGTTTAGGTACGGGCATTGTCGTCACCATTTGGGTTAGCATCCTCGGCATCGATTTTCCGGTCATATGGGGTTTGTTAGCCTTCCTTTTAAACTTTATCCCTAATCTCGGTTCCATCATATCCGCCGTACCTCCAGTCCTCTTAGGCTATATCCAATTTGGAATCGGGCGAGCCTTAATCGTGGCGGCTGGATACGTCGCGGTGAATGTGATTTTTGGGAACTGGGTTGAACCGAAACTGATGGGGAAAAAACTGGGCCTTTCAACTTTGGTGGTGTTTTTGTCCCTCGTCTTTTGGGGGTGGCTGTGGGGACCCGCCGGCATGCTGTTATCCGTACCCATGACCATGGTGGTCAAAATTGCGTTAGAAAGCCATCCATCCACCCATTGGATCGGAATCATGTTGGACTCGGAAGGGTCGATTGCCAGGAATTTGGCCGCTGAACCTTCCCAACCTGAAACCAGAACGGCACCGGAAAAGGCGACGCCCCTCTCCCTTCACTCCGATTAGGATATCCTGTCCCTCTAGACCTGTCAGATAATGGTGTATTCCTGAGAAAGAGGGGAGGTGTGCTTCGGCAAAACTTCTCCAGGTTCAGAACGCACACCCAAAGGGGTAAAACGGAAGGGACTTCAGACTACGGGGTGGAACAAATTTCTTAAGAGGCACCCACCATCTTCTTGCCAAGGGCCGCCCGTTTGGTATTTTTTGCCATCGTGGTGGTATCCGTCGCATGCACAAACATGGCCATCCGTCGAGGACTCAGGTAAGCCAATACCTGTTCGGGAATATCCTTGGCGTGAACAGCCTTCGCGATCTCCAGTTCGGGGTCAGATTCAAGATTCACGAGCAACCCATCGGTTCGACAGAGCCAGGGTGCGAAAAGCAGGACGATCGGTTTCGTGGGATTATGGGCATTAATTGAAGACACCACCCCGAGAAATCCATCCGATAATTCAACCAAGCTTCCTGGAGGATACACGCCGATGGCCTGGACCAAAGCCTGAACCACATGGGGGCAATACTTTGATGTTTCTCCTTTGAGGACCACATGACGAAACAGGCGGGACAGCGCGGCATGCGGGCTGAGACTCGTCTGAATATCGGGAGCATTACACAGCTCGTCAAACCGGTCGGCGACCATCACAATCTTGGTAAGGAGGCTAAGGTCCTCTTTCTCGACCTTTCCAGGAAACCCCGACCCATCAAGACATTCATGATGTTGGCTGATGATATCCAAGACCTGCTGACTCGTTTCGGAGAATGAGGCCATCAGGTTCCGTCCTAACTCCGGATGCCTGTGTTGCATCCCAGGTTCGGCTTTCACCTTCATGCCGGTGTTGGCAAACTGCACTTTCATGGGGAGCACTCGGTACCCGACATCGTGAAACAAGGCCCCGCGTCCGAGATCCATCAAGGTGTCGGAATCGAGTTTGAATTGACGTCCGATCAGTAAAGAGAGCGTACAAACATTCAGCGCATGCTCAGAGAGCCCCCAACCCACGCCGTTACTCCCTACGACATCAATGAGAGACATCGTGGTTTTTTGGTTTTGGGACGCATTCAAGATGCTATGGACCATGGAATCCGCCACTTTTAAGCCGGATGGACGTTTCCCATTGATCTGCCGGAACAGGTCATTGCTCTGTCCGAGAATTTTTTGATACGCCCCCTCCACTTTGCGGAGGTGATCTTGGTATTCCTGAAAATCCTCCCGTCGGTCAAGGATTTCCGTTAAGGAAGAATCGGAGATAAGTGGAGGGTCGGAATCATTGACGTCCGCCTCTTCAATCGAAGAAGATTCGGCTTCTTCGTCATCTAACAACGCCTCGGGATCGACTCGTGATTCAGGATCCGTTTCTTGAACCTCTTCCACATCCTCGGAACCCGAGCGATCGGGGTCATACAGGATAGTGACATTCTTTAACCCCTGGATCGTGGCCAAATCTTCTGCGGATTTGATTTTAAAGGTATTGGTAGGAAAGGGGTGGCTAAACCAGGACCCTTCCAATTTGACGAACACGCCAATCCGAAGATCCTGACTATCTGAAATTTCAATGAATCCCATAATTGAAGGGCTTAGGGGTTATTCAGGGGGAAAAATGGGCTTCATGCATCCTCAATTCATGGCAGAGTGACGCCAAGTCATCATTTCCTTTCCTTTTCGGTCTTTTCTGGAAAATGATTGAGAATGGCTGGCCCTCTAAATTTGGGGAGATTCGTCTATCCCGTTTCCCTGTCTTATTCAAAAACAGGAAACATCCGACATCATCGTACGGCAACAAGCCTTAGGGTGCAGGTATCTAGAGGTTCAAGGGACGAAGGCCCTCAATTCACTTGAGATTCCGTGACAGCAGTATCTCGTTCCCAACTCTCACATTGGATTTGAGAGATTCCTTCGCCAGGAAAGATTCATCATGGCTGGAAATGACAATTTCGGTCGATCCATACCTGTCTATAAGAAGAAGTCATATTCTTGATGCATGGTTCGGAAGGTCTCAGATGAATGATCGTAGGTCGTGCCTACGGATGATGGCCCTACACCGTCACCACAATTTTTCCCTTTTGTTGATTGCTTTCCATGTAACGGTGTGCTTGCACAATTTCTTCTAACGGAAAGGTCCGGTCGATGATCGGTCGCAGTTTGTTGGATTGAAGCCCTTCATAAATGTAGAGTTTTCCACGCGCAAGCTTTTCTGGATCATTAACGATCTCAAACAAGGTGTACCCCCTCACGGTTAACCCCTTCGCAAGAGCCGTAAAAAGGGGAAAGGGCGTCGGTTCAGGGGAAAGGGCCCCATACTCGAAAATAACCCCTCCAGGAGCAGCGGTTTCAGACAACGTTGCTAATAAAGGCCCTCCAATCGGATCAAACGTCAGCCTCGCCCCCTTCCCGGACGTGAGATCCATCACGACCGACGGGAGATCTTCCTCTTCAGTCACGATGACATGATCCGCCCCAGCTTCGAGAAGAAAGGGTTTTTTATCGGCTTTCCTGGTTGTGGCAATAGCCAGGCCTCCTGAAGCCTTCGTCAGTTGAATCGCCGCCAACCCCACACTGCAGCTGGCCGCCGTGATCAACACACCATCCCCCGGCCCTACCCTTCCATATTCAATGAGAGCCCCATAGGCCGTCATATACTGCATCCAAATAGCCGCTCCTTCACTCGAAGACAAATGGTCAGGATAACGAGCTGCGGCATAAGCCGGCACGATGGCCGTTTCACCATAGACCCCATACTTCCCCATGGAGAAGGAAGGAATGGTGCTCACCCGATCACCAATCTGTAAACCCATGGATTCAGGACCGATCGCATCCACGATTCCAGCGGCTTCGTAACCTAACCGGGAAGGAAGCTGCGGTGTTTCTAAGTACCGGCCCTTCCGAAACATTACCTCCGCACGGTTCAGTCCAATGGCCTCAACCTTGAGTCGGACTTCACCCTGTCCCGGCTCTCCCAAAGATACGTCCTCGAGTTTCAGCACTTCTGGACGCCCCGTTTCATGAAATCGAACAACCTTGGGCATGCCCCTTCCCTCTCTCCGGATTTTCGATTATTGACCGAGCATCACCATGATCGGATTGTACGACACCGAACCACGCTTCGAAAAGTCTGTCGGGAAGAGGTGGTGGATGGCTTTTCCTACAACCAACGAGGCCGCCACCTACATGAGAAGGAATCGCGTTGATTTAAGGGTCAGGAGAGACGACGGTCGTAAACGTTTTCTCCGCCGTGGCTTGCGCGATTAATCGGTCGAAGGCCGCGGCATCCATGGCCCCAGGGATGACTTGGTTTCCAATCACGAACGTGGGAGTCGACTTGACACCGATGGCTAGGGCGACATCTCGATTGTGGTCCAGAGTTTCCTGAATGTCGGGTGATTTCATATCTTCATGTAGTTGCTGAAGGTCCAGGCTCAACGTTTCACTTACCTGATCGATTAAAGTTGTGGTGATAGGCTGTTTTGCTCCCATCAACGCTTGATGGAACGGCAGATAGGCTCCCTGCCGATGGGCAGCAAGGGCAGCGCGTGCCGCTAACTCCGAGTCGGGACCCAGAATGGGGAATTCTTTGAATATGAGACGAACCTTCGGATATTGTTCGGGGAGTTTGAATACCGTCGCGTGAACTCTTTTGCAATAGCCACATCGATAATCAAAAAACTCGATCACGTCAATGGTATCTTTCTTCGCCCCCAGCACCGGAGAGGTCGGATCTTCATAGAGCTCGGCCTGCCGAGCCACGAGTGCTTCTTGCGAGCGTTGTCGTTCTGCGGCCTGTTGTTCCTCTTGAAACTTTTCCAAAGATTCCATGATGACTTCCGGATGATCCATAATATATTGTCGAATGACCTGCTCCAGATCGTTTCCAGTCGAGGAAGTCGTACGTTCCTCTGCGCTAACTGAAGTGGCAACCGTCAACCCGAACATGAGAACCAGGCCAAAAAGAATATTTCTGAGTTTTTGTTGGTACATCGGCGTATCTCCTTCAATGAGCTCTTGTGTGGATAGAAGGAAAAATTCCTCTAGACAAGAGAGAATGTATACCGTAACTCAACCTGGCATACGATATCCATCGTTCTTGGTTAAGATCGGCCAGTAAATTCTGGGTCAGGTAAAAAAATTATGAATTCCCCATAACCTTTTCAACAAAACCATGGATATCTTCTCGTATGTCGTCTGTATCAGCTCCGTGGTTCAATCTGACCTTTTGGCTTGCAAAATCTCAGAGGCGCATGGGAGAGTAAAAAAAATTTTCTCTGCATTGAATTTCGGTACGTAATCAGTCCCAACACCCTGTACCGTACCCAGGGACGATACGAATTTTCCGCTTCTTTTCTCATTGGATTATCCAGGGGAAAAATTGGTGTATCGCATCATCAAATGGAACTTCGTCTCTTCAGGAAAATGCCGACCGAGAACCTTCCGAACCGTCAGCGCTAAAACGTGGGCAGAGTTTAGATTGCCCAGCAAATCTAAGGGTACCGTGATCGCGATTAACGGAGGGGCCTAAAATCGCTATGTGTTTCCCAAATGCAATCGCGTGAAATGGAGGGATGTACTTTTTATGTGTCTCAAATGGCGGGTGGCTCAAAAGGACGTGGAAGTTGGGGAGCTGATGCTCTGTGTCATGGGAGTAAAGGCGAAAGCCCTTATGTATTTACGGGCAATAGATAGTACTCATGAGGCCTAGATTTAGATGCACACCGGCCACGCCTGTCCATAAAAGGCTATGCCCTTCCTAAAAGGAAGAACTTTTGTGTTTTATGATAATAGGGTATACTTTCCCCATTCCTCTTTGGAATGCAGAGTTTAATTCTCTCTTGGACAAATGAAAGGAGTTGAATGATGACCGTCACCCGAATGTTCCTGCTTTCCCTGTTGCTTGTTGGATTGTCAGGATGTACGAGTGCTCAAGAGCGGCAGGATGAAGCCGATGCCGACATTAAAGAACAAAAACTACTTCTTTTACAGGATTATCGGAATTGTCTGAAGGAGCATAAGGGGGAAGAAAACATCGAAGAAGTGTGCGAACCATTCAAAGAAGCTGCCGAGACATTCAATAAGTAAAAAATCCTTTTGGTTCAATCCAGGCTAGAGAAGGAGAGAACCGACTCCAGCTGAGACCTCACCTCCCAAGCCTTCCCCTCACGGCAGAGGATTTCATTCCTAGGCTGTGGCCTTATCCATCCTAGGACTTTTTACGAGTACACACAAAAGCTATAGACCGGTAAACCGATCCACAAGAGGTCGGCAGGTATGACGGAAGCTTAGTGTTTCCAGTGACTGAGATCCCGCTGCAATAATTGTCCGAGCTTATCAATGTCATCGGAGAAACTCTCCTGAAGAATCGCTTTCATATGCGGGGACATGGGGGGAGGGGATTGTTTGAGATCATTCAGATGCTTGATCTTCAACAGGAGACGCTGACTAAAGGTCCGCTTCTTTTTCTTTTTTTGTGAAGGTTTTTCGAGTTTGGCTCGAACCTGCTTGACGTGTTTTGGGGGATGCCAAATCCAACGATTTAACCAATGAAATCGATAAGTCCTGCTCATCATATTATGTGAAAAATCGGTTTGCCCGTCATACGCCAGGCCAAGAAATGTCAGAACCTTCTTGTATTCTTCCAGAACACTTTTCTTGAAATCATCCATCACCACAACTTTGCATTGCTCGGGTTTGACGATTTCATACAGTTGTTCGAGATACTTTCCATACCGCCCGACTTCCGCGTATTGGAGCATCGCAGGATTGTGACACAGTCGTGGGATAGATTGGCCCTGGGCCCGGGATGCCTGTAGCTCCCACGCTTTTTGAAAATCAAACTGGTCTTCTTCCATCATATAGACTAAGCGGTAATGGAATGAGTAGACACTCTCAAGCGGGTTCCTGACCATGATCAAAAATTTGGCTTGAGGATTGAAATCAACAATGGCACGAATCGCCGAAGCCGAATACAGGTAAGAAGGGGAACCTTCACCCCATAACCGATGTTTAGGCTTGGCATGAGAAAAGTATTTCTCTACATAATCGGTTTGAATGGTTTCGGGAGAGACCTGCCCGTGCAACTGAGTAAAAAAATGAGGCTCCTTGGGTTTGGAAAAACAAATAGCCGGGTGATTCTTCAAACTTCGGCTAAGCGTCGTCGTGCCACATCGAGGAGCTCCGACAATAAAAAAATCTGGCTTTTTCTCCATGAACGAGGGGATCCTTTTTTCTAAGAACGAGAACAGTAGCGCTACAATTCAATTCACCACACTTGGTAGGGTAATATAGAACAAACTTCGTCCTAGAGCCAGCGACTTTCCCAATATTCTTTGATCTTTTCAACGCTCTCAATCTCAAAGTTCAGAACAATATTTATTATCAAGATTGAGCCTCGCTGATTGAAGGGAATGATGAACGAACCCCTAAATTTTCAGGGCCCGCCCCTTGAGCAATCATGCTATAGTGCAACCTCGGATGATTCAACGGCGATCGATTATGCCCACCAGACAGACCAGCTGACAAAGAGGCCCGAATAGGAAAAGGAGAATGCCGAACGATGTTTAATTTCATGCCACGTGAAGAGGCGTTCTTTAGGCTGTTTCAGGAGTCCTCAAAGAATGTGATTGAGGCGAGTGGTTTGTTGAAAGATTTGATGGAAGACTATCAAAGCACTTCAGAAAAGATCGGAAAGATTAAAGATATCGAGCACAAAGGTGATGAGATAACGCATGAAATTGTTCGAAGACTGAATCGGACATTTATCACTCCTCTTGACCGCGAAGATATTCATGATCTGACCAGTGCGTTAGATGACATTTTAGATGAAATCGATGCAGTGGCCGACCTATTCCTGATCTATAAGATTCCCCAACCGACTGAATCCGCCGTGGCCCTATCGAACACCTTACATCAGGCTTCGATAACCGTGGGAAAGGGAATTGACCTGCTAGCAGAAGGTGGCCTTCAGGAAAATCAATTTACGATCGAAGTGAACAGGTTAGAAAATGAAGCCGATCGCATAAGTCGAACGGCCATTTCAACGTTATTTGAAATAGAAAAAGACCCGATTACCATCATAAAATGGAAAGAGATCTACGAGAATTTTGAAAAAGGGACCGATTGTTGTGAGGATGTGGCCAACATCCTGGAACGTATTGCCCTGAAAGCTACCTAATAGTCAACGCCTCTCCCAGAACCTTCCTCAAACCGTTATGTAGTTTTAAAATTCTTTTATGTTCCCGCCTGTGTCAATACCCAATCAAATCGACGAGATGGAGACTTATGCTTGAGTTGAGTCTCATGCTCATCCTCGTCGTCATTCTGGCGCTCATATTCGATTTTTCCAATGGCTGGCATGACAGTGCCAATGCGATTGCGACGGTGGTGTCCACCAGAGTCTTGAGCCCAATGGCCGCCGTACTTATGGCTGGCGTCCTGAATGTCGCAGGTGCCTTTATGTCCACTGCCGTGGCGAAAACGATCGGAAAAGGCATCGTCGATCCGAGTGCGGTCACGGAAATCGTCGTTGTGTCAGCCCTAGGCGGAGCGATAATCTGGAACTTTATCACCTTGAATTTAGGATTACCGTCAAGCTCCTCCCATGCCTTAATTGGGGGTCTGGTAGGAGCTGGGCTTATTCATGGCGGTGGAGGGGTCGTAAAAATTTCAGGACTTTTCAAGGTGTTGAAAGCGCTTATTTTCTCTCCATTGTTTGGATTTATCGTAGCCTTTCTTTTTATGGTGTTAATCTCCTGGGCCTTTTATCGCACCCACCGAGGTTCGGCGATCTGGGCTTTTCGCCGTCTTCAAGTCATTTCCGCGGGTTTTATGGCCTTCAGCCATGGAGCCAATGATGCGCAAAAGGCCATGGGTATTATTACCCTTGCCCTTCTCTCCTCGGGACATATTTCCTCTGCTGAAGTGCCAACGTGGGTGATCGTTTCTTGTGCATTGGCCATGGGCTTGGGAACGGTAATGGGGGGATGGAAAATTATTAAGACTTTAGGGATGAACATCGTCAAACTGGAACCCGTCCACGGATTTGTGGCCGAAACTGGTGCCGGGATGGTCCTCATGACCGCAGCCCAGATCGGGTTGCCGGTGAGTACGACTCATACCATTACCTCGTCAATCATGGGAGTGGGAGCCGTGAGAGGCCTGTCTGCCGTCAAATGGGGGGTCACCAAACGAATTCTCTATGCATGGTTGTTTACCCTCCCTGGGGCAGGTTTGATTGCGACAATGATCTATTTGTTGTGCGGGTAATATCCCCAAACCTTGGGGAAGGAAAGAACCTTACTGTGTTCTTATTGGCCCACCACCTACTTAATGATTGAAATTGACCAATGGCTAGACCCATAAGGCATGTCCCCCACGAAATGTTAGTTAATCTTTTTCCTGATGAGCCTACTTGGTGGTGGGAGCCGGAGCGATGTCCCTACCCCTCAGGAAATCGGGATCTCAAAAAGAATCCTGACCCCCGGCTCATTTCGGAAGACCGGAGACGATATAACCGCGAACATTGGGTTAATCGGAAACTTCTTCAAGAACGGGCCTTCAAACCTTACGGCTTATTCCATATGGCCCTCAACCTCAAGACCCAAATCGGAGATCAAATTGCTAGGGACAGGTATCGCGGATATGCCCCTGGTGGATACATCTTTCCGCCGGTCTTACAAAGGGATGAACAGGGGTATGCCAATGGAGCGGACGGAGGAAAATTCTTTGACTTTATCGTAGAAGACACGACCGAATACTCGGAGCACCAACCCAGTTTTCGACCGGTCCTGTTCATCAAATTCGCCTTGATCAAAGAAGAACTCTCTCCAACCGGGCATCATCTCATCGAAGGCAGCACGCAGGAATCACCGATCATCTGGGAGCGAGAACAAGCCTTTGACACCCTCATTGATATCCTGGTGATTGATCCGCAAAGAAAAATGGGCCTCCATTGGCATCGAACACCAGATGGAACATTCTCAACACAAGCGCACAAAATTTCCGAACAAGAAGTCGTCGACCTTCCCACATTGTCTGTAGAGGTCAAAATATCCAATATTCTTTTTTACGGATCGGTTGAAGAATGGGAAGCCAAACTTCAACGTGACATCGAAGCCGGGGAAGTGATTGGCCAAGACCCGCGATATCCCGTACCTGACCGCTCACACATTCAGCGAGTGTTCCGCTATTCCCCCGAAATCGAACGCATTGATTTAGGGTACTCCACTGGACCGGTTCGAGACGGACGCATGTGGCTCAAAGAAGTGTATACCCAAAAAGAAGGCGCCATACTTGTGACCTACTATATTTCCAAAATCGGTCTCGAATACGCTTCCATGCAAGAGGTATTCGAACTCATTAAGACATCTCATTATTCTTTCAACCACCGCCCGGATATTTTGTTAAGGTCGGAAACCCTGCATGACCGGCATGGCCATCTCCTCCTGGCGCTGGAAATGTGCGCAAAAGAGGGAAACACTACCTACCTCGAGAGATTCCCCCCGTACTACAAACCCTACAACAAGAAGATTCCGACCTACGGCTGGTATGATCTCATTGGCAGGTATAAGCATGGACAGGAGCAAGGCCATCAATTCTTATTAATCTGTCGAGACACATGGGATGCGGCAAAACAGGATGAAGATTTGGGCTATTATTTTTCGTATGTGGATAGTGAAAAAGCGGTGTACAAGAAAATCCAAGAATCCGAGTTAGGTCCGTTCAATCCCGGAGCCCAGCGCGATTATTGCCTAGCCGTAATCGACCTCCGTGACCCTCAACAACCCTTCAATGAATCGGTATACACCGACGCCCTAGCCTGGATGGAAAACTTTCTCTACCCATAATCACCTCCTCATAGGTCTTCAACCCCAACCTCGTTACTGTCGCCATAACCTGCTGTGATCAATGGCGGGTGGCTCTTCAAAATTGGTCCGGAATGGATTGATATCCAACCCCCCTCGCCGTGTGTAATGTGCAGACACCGTCAGTGTATCCGGTCGACAGTAGTGGAGGAGGTCTAAAAAGATTCGCTCAACGCAGGATTCATGGAACTCCTGATGATGACGGTAGGACACGATATATTTCAAAAGCCCTGCCCGATCGATCCGAATGCCCCGGTAACGAATCAGGAGACTCGCCCAGTCCGGTTGCCCCGTCACCGGACAATTGCTTTTGAGAAGTTGAGAATGCAGGGTTTCCTCAACTTCGGTCGCAATCTTGGTATTTTCCACCAGAGCGGCGGGATTAACCTGGTAGTCTGAAATCTCAACGTCGATCCCGTCAATACAAGTACCGGGCAATTGATGAATCACCGTTGATACGTGAGACGGATCAGTAGTCAGGTGCACTTCTACCGTAGATTCGGTGGCCCGACTCAAGTCCTTTTTTATTAACATGGCCACCGCCTCGTCAGAGTCATATTGCATCCCGTTCAATGAATTGAGGTACAATTTCAAGGATTTGGATTCGATAAGGTAAGGAGAGGTAGCCGGGAAACGAAAGGATCCAAGAGCCACAACGGGTCTCCCTTTGGGATTCAACCAGGACAATTCATACGCATGCCAAAGATCATGGCCCGTGAACGGCAAGGGGCCCTTTACCCCTAACCGTTCTCGATCTTTTCCTCGCGGGACCGGATACAGCAGACCTGGAGAATACTGGTCGGTATAGGCTACAGATTTTCCGAGGGGAGAATCATCAATCATTTCTTCATGTCTCTCTTCAATCAACAGCGTCACAAAATTATACCGAAACCCAAGGCCAGTTGCTCTCATCTCCTCATTAAAAATTAGACGTTCATTGCGAAGTATGAAGGAGACCCATTACCATGCAATCTTCCGAAGTGCCGGGAGAGGCGATTCGGCACCATGAAGAAATTGCCTTCCCACTATCTAAGAAAACACGTCTTATGGGATGGGAGAGTGTCAATAATCCTTCCTTCCGACCATCCAAAGGGATGAGAAATTGACTATGCCCGATATCCAATGGGTAGAGATCACCGATAAACCGTGGGGGACCCGGGTCCTTGACCTGCGCCCGGTGACGCTGTCCATGACTGCCACATCAGGGGACCCTCAGTGTGCCGCGAATGCCCTCTCATTTCGGAATGAGGACGGGACGGCGTTCATCGGCCAAGAACCGGCCGTTGCCAGGATCATCGAAGCTCATCTTCAGTTCCAGAAGGAGAAGTTTCTGGCCGATGGGGTGCTGTTCAATCCCTCCCAGATGGAACACAAATGGGCCATTTTTTATCATCAGCACCAAATGATGTTCGTTCAAAGTTGGCGCCGGGAGGTTCGTGTCATCGCCTACGTGGAAGAACACGAGACCCACATCGTACTCACCTCCGTGCAGGGAACGTTCTGCGAAGAGGATGAAGACCCCAGCTTGACCCTACGAGTGTTGGATTTTCTCATCAAATCGCATGCACGTGGTATCGACTTCCCGGCCCCCCTGTCCCCTGGAATGGAACGGGACCCTTCAAAAGCTGCGATGTGGTGCTTTTCCATGTTCGGGAATATGGCGCAATTTGCGACACCTCATCCGATTCTTTCGTTCGATCTGAATACCCCTCTACGAACCGATTCGTTGCTCCATATTGCTGTGGCTCGCGGTGACATCCACGGCATTCGGGCACAACTTGAACTTGGAGTTCCTCTCGATCTCCTCTCTCGGGATGGACTCGCCCCACTCCATTGGGCTTTAGCCACACAGGATCCAGGGTCATGGCCCTTCTCCTGGAAGAGGGGTCTCCCGTGGATGTGCGATCGAGTGAAGGGGCCACTCCTCTCATGAATGCTGTTCAGAATCAAAAACCTGAACACATCACCTATCTTCTCAGTCAGGGAGCGAGGGTGAATGCGAGAGATCGGAGAGGATTTACCGCCCTGCACCGCGCGGCGGAGATGGGATATATGGAAGGCGTGCAGTTGCTATTAGGGCATGGGGCCTCTCCCCAAGTTGAGGCCCAAGGCCATACTCCAGGATCTCTTGCCGGCGGGCGTGAGGAATCGGCGATCAGTGCTCTCCTAGGAGGCTGCCACAAGCCATTGAACTAACGACCATGGAGAAGAAAGCCTCCCAGCAAAGACTCCCGGACCGGGAAACAAGGTCTACCGTCTTGTTGAATGTCATCTGGTTTTCTCTGGCATTCCTGATACTCTCTTTTGGATGGACGACAAGCATGTTCGGAGAAGAACTCCCCCAAATCATTCGCCCCCCTCAACATCCGGCACCCCCCGCCGGCACGACGGTACATGAACAATTTCCTATTACCCTTGATGAGGTAATGAACCATGACTGCGTCTCCTTGATTCACAACCAGGCGACGCTGTTGATTTCTCATCCCCTTCTCGTACAATTGAAGGCCAATATCCTGAGTGAGTGGACGACGGAAGAAGAGCGACAAGCCCTAATCCAAGGCCGACAGGCTAAGGCGCTGTTAGCGCAACTCACAACCAACACCGACGGGTTTGGATGCCGGACCATTGACCCGCCTGCGCCCAATGATTCTTGGTACCTTTTAGGGAAATTATTAGATGCCGGACAAATCGGGGTCGTCGATAATGAAACGGGACAGCCCCTAAAGGAAATTGTCGTGACCTATTCAGGAATCAAGTCCCAACCTCACGGCGGGTTCGGACAGATCATGTATGCCTTTACGCCTCGCGCTTCTCCCTTTCTCGTCCTAAGTTGGTGGGTGTCGTAGAACAAGCCGCACTGAGTCCTGACAGAAAACATTAGAAAAAATCTGGCAGATTATCCCGCAGGAAAGACCATGAGATTATAGGATAATCTCTTGTCCTTCCAGAAGCATGGTTAATTTGGGAATGTCCAAGACGGAGAGCTCTTGCATGATCTGCTCTCGGAACGAAGGCTTCATATGGTAGACGTAGAGCGGAATATCAGGCCTCCCAACCTTTTTGAATTCTTCTACCAGTAAGGATGGAGTCAAATGCTTACTCCACACGGCCATGTCCATCATGCAATTCGGAAAAGAGACTTCAATAAAGAGTCCCTTGAGATTAGGCGTGTCCGCAGCGATTCGCCAAATATCCTCCGTAAGGTGGGTATCCCCACTGTACAACCACGCACTTTCTTGATCACGAATAATATACCCGGCGGTTTCCACGGTATGATTCACCGGCACCGGCGTGACGTGGATTCCTCCGGCTAGGGGAATTTCTTTTTGTGGCTCAAGAGCCTGAGAATTCAACAGACATTTTGTGGGTCCATCGGGATTGAAGAAATTCGGAAAGACCTCATCATTAAAGACATGTCGTTGCATACCATCCAAGACCGAGGCCAAACTGCCTACGACAATTTTATGGTCGATCAGCCCGGAAATATTATCTACCAGGGGAGGTATGCCCTTGACGTGATCCAAATGGAGGTGAGAGAGCAGAATATGGGTCACACGCTGCTGTTCTTCTAACGTGAGACCCGATGCTAACGTTCCGGCATCGACAGCCAGATTATCATTGACCAAAAAGCCCACGCTTCGACACACATGGCGGCCATTGGGCCCGTCCACGAGCAAATCAGAGCCGTGAGCACCTAAGACACGGATTTTCATGCTTTTCCACCCGGCACCCGCCTAGCATAATGGAAGTTCCTAACCTCGCCGACAATCCACTCGGGATATTGGTGGGCAATTAGAAGGGAGGGCGTTCCATGTTGTCAGTCGAAGAAAATTCCCTGGTACCCCATGCCAGAAAATCGGGATTATACGCATCGCAGGACTATACGACAAACTCCAGCAATATTTCAGTGACCAATATCACATGAAGGTCTTTTTCTTAAGCCTTTGGCAAAAAAATTCCGTCAGTATCCAGTCAGAACGATCTAATCCCAGACTTTATTGACAAATATTGACTTTTTCGTGACCGTGAGACACCCATTCTCCTTGAGGGCTTTCATCGTCCGACTCAACGTCTCTCTGGTACACCCCACCATATTGGCCAACTCTTGAAAAGATGGCCGATCGGCGATGAAAAACTGATCGTGGACTTGGGAGCCTTGAGATTCGGCGAGGTTAAGCAGACACCGTCCGACCCGACCATAGATATCGAACATCACCAAACTCCTAACCTGCTCGGTGGTTTTTCGTAATCTTCGGGAAATATTCTTGAGAAATTTTAACGCAATACCTGGATGTTGAATCAGGAGTTGATTCAACTCCTTTTGACCAAGCATAAAAAACTCACAAGGTTCGACGGTCTTGACCGTGGCGCACCGTGGAGCCGCCTCCAAAATGGCCATCTCGCCAAAAAATTCCCCTTTTCCTAAAACAGAAAGAATAAACTCCTTTCCATCTTTTCCGGTCAGCAATATTTTTACCGTGCCCGACAGGATAATCAGCAGATGTTCGCCGGGATCCCCTTCCTGAAACACGATATTTTTAGAGGGAAAGGTTCGACGGTGGCCCGATTGCATCACCAATTGAATTTCTTCCTCGGTGAGATCGGAGAAAAGAGGAACCTTTTGAATGGTATGCTGATCAGCCGCAACCATTGAAAAACCTGTCATGTACCTTTGGAAGTGGTTAGCATTCGTCCCAACAGGACACATCCACAACGTCTTGGCCAAATCCTACACCCCTTGGCTTAAAAATCAATACCCTAATGTCAACTCTGTCCGAAACAGCCTGGAAGTTCTGCTTTGAAGGAGACGATCAAGGTCAAGGTATCAGAGGGCATTCTAGAATTTTGAAATGGACACAGAATTTCGAATGCAGGACGGAACGTCCACCGAGCCGTCCGGACCCCTAAAACGGCAAGAAAGGCCAAATGTTGACATATTTCACGAATTACGCTAACACTACCGTGGGAACGACTCTAACTATTTGAATAAAAGACGTTCTTCACGAGAAAAAACCTCAATTCCTAGCTCGCCACTCCGACCACACCAGGACTTGGTCTCGTTGGGGGAAAGCCACCTAAACCAAAATCCAATGATGAAGGATGAGCTTGACCCTGTGAACTTCTTCTTAACCACCAAACACTTTCTAAAGGGTCCCGCACTGGAGATCTCCCGGACTTGTTTTGACGTGTTAAGAGGAACAAGAGGGGATGGTTCCTCCACATTACGCGGAAAAAAGTTCCATTATTACCCACACTAATTACCGTTAAGTTAGGAGCATGCTATGCCTGAGGGAAGAGTCCTGATTGTCGATGATGAACCGGATGTCCGGAAAACGGTCAAACTGACACTCAATAAGGCCGGATTCGACGTCGTAGAAGCTGAAGACGGAGAAGCGGGAATCCAGGCTATTCAATCTGGTGATAATCCTTTAGCCGTCGACACGATCATTTGCGATATGCAAATGCCAAAGGTCAACGGGATGGAAGCGGTGGCGTACTTTCGCCAGCAATTTCCATCGGTTCCCGTCATTGTCTTTACCGGTAACCCTGATATCAAAGGAGCTAATGAGCTATTCAAACAGGGTATCGTGGAATACCTCACGAAACCGATCGAACCGGAAAAATTGGTGGAGGCGGTCAAAAAAGCGGCCAAGGAACATGTGCTCTTTAAAGACCAATTTATTACCTAAAAAGAGCCCACAATCCTGTCACCCTTAGAGTACAGAAATCGATGAGGTTTATGTGACCACGTCCCCAGAAATTGATAGACGGGAATTGGAGCTTGACGCCGCTCGACGGATCAGCGACGTGCTCTTCCAACACCTGAACGTGGAAGAATTGGTCGAACAGGGTTTAAACATTGCCCTGGAAGTCGTCAATTGCCAGGCAGGATGCGTCCTCCTGGCCAAGCCCGAAACCCAGGAACTGGTCTTTTACCATGCCATCGGAGAGAAGGCGCCCCCTCCCGGAACGGCTTTCCCCTGGAACCAAGGGATTGCAGGGACGGTATTCGAGAAGGGGCAACCCATCCTCATTCAAAACGTGAAAGGGGATGAGCGCCACTTTGCCAACATCGACCAAGACACCGGTTTCAGCACAAAAGATCTGATGGCCCTTCCTTTGAAAAGGTGGGAAGGGGACCCCATCGGCGTGTTGGAAGTCATGAACAAGCGGGGCGGCCTCCTCGATAAAAACGACGAGGCCATCCTGACCATCATCGCGTCTTTTACCGCCTTGGCCATTGAGCAGGCTCGTCTCTTTCAGGAAGCCAAATTAGCTGAAGTCGCCAGAATTTTGGGGGACATCGGCCACGACGTGAAAAACCTGCTCATGCCCGTCATGTGCGGAGCCGCGCTCCTCAAGGATGAGATTGATGATACGTTCGGGGCCCTACCCAAACTCTCCCCTCTCAAAATCAAGCAAAGTCAGGATACCTGTCACGAGGTCATCGGTATGTTGTCGAATAATGCCAAACGCATCCAAGATCGTGTGAAGGAGATTGCCGATTGCGTCAAAGGGCTGAGTAGCCCCCCAAAATTCGCGTCTTGTAAGTTGGAACAGGTGGTGTCGTCGGTCTTTGAAACGCTCAAACTTCTGGCTGATGATAAAGGCATTTCCTTGAAACACGAAGGGATTCAGGATATACCGGAGATCAAAGCCGATGAAGGTCGGCTCTTCAACGCGTTTTACAATCTCGTGAACAATGCGATCGCGGAAGTTCCTTCCGGGGGATCCATCACGATTCAGAGCAAGCTTGATCCGGAGGATCAATCCCTCCGGATTGAGGTCAAGGATACCGGACGGGGCATGCCGGCCGAAATCCGTGACAGCCTCTTTTCATCCAGTGCTATCAGTAAGAAGAAGGGGGGCACCGGCCTGGGAACCAAAATCGTGAAAGACGTGGTCGACGCACATCATGGAAAAATCAGCGTGGAAAGTGAAGTCGGTATCGGCACGACCTTCAGCATCAACCTCCCACTCGCCCCGGATCCTCACCCCACCCCCTGATCTTCAGTTCAGCAGGGGTCGCGTGAACCCGCGCTGAAAAGTGTAGACTGAATCTACCTCCCCCTAACGCTTCCGGCCGCTGGGGCTCGGAAAGCTGTTTGCCCGGCATCATTTCCAAAAGACCTTCCTCATATGAAAAGCGGAACGGTTTCAACAAACATCGTCATTCTGGGAGCCGGATTTGGCGGCATCAGTCTGGCGAACGAACTCGCCCACTTGGTTAAATACCATTCTTCAGTAGCCATCCATCTCATCAATCAGGAAAATTATTTCCTTTTCCAACCGATGCTCCCGGAAATCGTGTCTTGTGCGATTGAACCAAGCCACATTCTGAATCCCATCAGACATTTACTTCCCAAGGCACATATCCACCAAGCGACGGTCAACTCGATCGATTTCCAGGACCAGACGGTGAAAATCATGGGCACAGACACCAGGCGACTTCGAGTTATTCCCTATGATCATCTGGTTATCAGTCTGGGATTGAGGATGAACCTCGCCACGGTCCCCGGCATGACCGAGCATGGGCTTCCCCTTAAAACGTTAGGTGATGCGTTTCATATTCGAAATCACGTACTCAGCCGATTGGAAGAAGCGGATAGTGAGCCTGACCCGGAAACGAGAAAAACCCTCCTGACCTTCGTCACGGTCGGAGGAGGATTTAGCGGTGTGGAAACCATGGCGGCCCTGAATGACATGGTGAAAGCCGTCATTTCATTCTATCCGCGGGCAAAGAGCACGGGAATCAAGATGATCCTGATACATGCCAGACAGACCATTTTGAATGAATTGGAAGTCGGCCTAGCCACTTTTGCTCAGAAGAAATTACTCGATCGGGGAGTGGAACTCAGACTCGGGATAAAGGTCAAAGAAGTCACAGGATCGTCTGTCATCCTGGCAAATGAAGAGAAAATTCCCGCGAGCACGATCATTTGTACCGCAGGGAACGGACCCCATCCCCTCATTCTCGACCTTCCTCTACCTCAGGAAAGCGGGAAAATCGCAGTGGACGCCACACTCCGAGTGAAAGGCACATCCAATATTTGGGCCTTGGGCGATGCGGCCTTAGTCCCGGATAAGATTCGAGGAGGCTGGTGTCCCCCAACCGCACAATATGCCATGCGACAGGGCCGGCAAGGAGGGAAGAATATTTTCGCCGCCTTGGAGGGGAAAAGCCTACAAGACTTTCAGTTTAAAGGCCTGGGCCAAATGGCGGTCGTGGGACGCCATTGCGGAGTGGCACAAGTATGGGGCTGGAAGATATCGGGGATTGTTGCCTGGATGCTGTGGCGAAGCGTCTATCTCATGAAACTGCCTGGCATGCGCTGCAAGATTCGAGTCGCTTTGGATTGGCTCATGGAACTCATCTTCCCTCGCGACATCACCAAGGTTGACGTGCAACGGACCGAACTGCTCAAACACGCCCATTTCCAGAAGGGCGATATCATTATTCGAGAAGGAGAAATCGGAGATCGGTTTTATATCATCGAAAGCGGCCAAGTAGAAATTGTCCATCAAAAAACGGGAGAACCGGAGGAAAAACTGGCTATACGCTCGGCAGGCGACTCCTTCGGAGAACTAGCTCTCCTAAAAGACGCCCCACGGGCAGCCACTGTCAGATGCCTCACATCGGTGGATGTGATCATGTTTAACCGGAAAGATTTTCTGACCTTGGTGGGGAGCTATAACCTGTTCCAACACCACGTCCAACAAGGTGTCTCGACCATGATGAACACTACACAACAACACATGCCCACAAACTCATCAGAGGTAGAGAAAAGCATTCCAGGTTTATAAACCAAATTAAGGAAGGTGAGTCCAATCGCCTACTTTCTAAAAAGTAGGCGAACGATTGAAGAGATGCCTGTAACCCAAAAGGAGGTCTATTCCATGATTCAAGACCAACGACCCCAAAAAGGACCCATAAGAAAAATTATATCATTGGCGGTTCTCGTCATAGGATTCATACAACCCCTACCGGCCACCGCAACTGAACTGTCCCCAGTGGGACGCTGGAAGACCATTAGCGATAAAACGGGAAAAGTCACCTCTATCGTGACCATCACACAAGAAAAGGGCACGTTGGTCGGCACCGTGTCGGAACTATTCAGAAAACCTGAACAAGATCAGAACCCCTTGTGCACAAAATGTCCTGGAGACCAAAAGGACCAACCTATAATCGGGCTGAAGATTTTAACCGGGCTTCGAGAGGATGGAGACGAATGGAATGGTGGAGAAATCCTGGATCCGGATAATGGCAAATCCTACAGTTGCTTCATCAAAGTGATAGAAAACGGTACAAAGCTCAACGTGAGGGGTTACATCGGCTTTTCACTCTTTGGTCGAACTCAAACTTGGGAACGGGCCGAATAGCCGGCGGGGTTGGCCAATGTGTGGTAGGTATTTTATGGAAAGACCATCACCACAGATAAGGTAAACGCTATTCGAGACCCTTTCGGCTCCACATGACAAAAAAGAGTAGCCGAACTGGAAGTCGTTAAACCCTAAGGGTATGGGAAAATTTCAAATCTCTACCAATTTTCTTCTCCAGGAAAAATCGGTCCCTTTGTCCAAGATTGTGAAACCTCTGATGAACCATTCTAGAAATCGATGAAGGGCTACCTCATGGATTACCTTATAAAAATACGGCAATTTTGAACCCGATAAATTTAGAAACCCATAAGAAACTATCAGCAGCAAATCGTTCACGATAATACAAGTCCATCCTTAAAGGAATCGGGAAGGACTTTTGAAGAAAAAATGGAAGAGTCGTAAAGGTGGCTCCAACCATATAGATATGTTCATTCCAGTTGGTACCAAAAGCCAGCGCATCATAATCTAACCCCTTTTTCCCTTCATAGTGATCCTTGAATTTCTTGGTATATTGATACATTCCCCATATGCCAAGCCATTCCGTGACTCCCACACTCGGAGTAATCTCGGCTCGAAAGACATCACCCAAATCACGCTTAACATATTCAAATTCCCCTCCTAAAGGATCATTAATGCTAGTGACACGCAATCGTTGATGGTCTTCCATATACAGATCATAGTAAAACGTGGTGTTAATCGTTAACGCCCCTGGCTCCAAAAAACCAAATCTCTTCGCTATCCCGTCTTCTTGGAACAAGGTGAGATCTTGATTCAAACGAAATAGGAGGGCGTAAGCTCCCGTACCAAATGCGACATCAGCCAGGTTTTCCGGATCATCCTTTCTTCCTGTGGGAAGTCTAACACCACCCGTAAAGGCCAATCGCCACATCTCATTCCGGAAATATTGCCATCTCCCACCAATTTCTAGATCCTCAAATCCACTCCGCTCAAAATCTTCTAAGTCCTTAAAACCCAGGGTATTTAAGGCCGCCTGTGCATCGCTAGTGGTCACCCTGGAAGTTCCAGGAACCGTCAGGGGAGCAAATCCCAGTGGATTAGCCGGACTGACCGCAAAGGGATTTAATCCCATATTGACATCACTACCCGATGAATCAAACGAAAAGTCAACTTTATTTTTTACCCAAATCCAAGGCCATCGCACTCCGATGGTGATATTATCCGTTAAACCGTACGCCACCTGATACACCATGCGTACCAATAACCAATCCATGTTGGTGTTGGTTTCCCCTAAATTTGGATCAGAAACAAAGAAGGGTGGACCTTCAAAAAAGGCCAAACCCGGAAAAACATTTTGATCGATCCTCGCATTGAATGGTGTGGCATATTCTTCTTTATCTCCGTCTCGGTTGAATCGATCATCCGTCCGAAAATAAATATGATTGTCAATCTGAAATTGCCAACCACCCTTTCTTAAAACCACGGCATCATTAGCCCAAGCCAACTGCAAACCGGCAATCCATCCCCCAGCCAACAGTAAGCAATAGATCCCAATGATCCTCGTCCAATATTTCCAAACAGGCATCACGCTACCCCCTTTCAAATTAGTTTTTGAAAACCAAGGACCCTAATCGAAATCATTCGTCAAACCCCACCACAAAATGCTGATGGGCTCATAAGAGTCCTGCGAGGAAAAGGAGTGTGTCCCAAACTGTTTAAAGATAAGTCTGGGAGAGACAAGTAACCTGTTAGGACGACAACGATATTTCAAAGACATCTAATGGTGCAGTTTTTCCTTTCACTTGAGCCGGAGGCAGAGCTTTATAGGGAACGGCCCGGCCTAAGCTATCAAAGGTCTCACGGGTCACCAGGACCTGCCCGGCATGGGCAAGGCCTGAGAATCGGGAAGCCACATTCACCGTGTCTCCAATCACCGTAAATTCCATCCGGTCCGGGGAGCCAACATTACCTAAAAAGACTTCCCCGGTACTGACCCCAATCCCGATATCCATGGTCAGGCCATACCTGGCGTTCCATTGCTCATTGAGTTCGTCCATTCGTTTCATCATGGCGATGGAAGCCCGTACGGCGGAAAGGGCAGGATTATTCAATGGGATAAGACTCCCAAAAACTGACACGATGGCATCACCAATGTATTTATCCAATGAGCCCTGATACTCAAAAATGATAGAGGCCATGGCCGTGAAATATTCATTCAAGATTTCAACCAGTTGGTCAGGAGGCCAAGACTCCGAAATGGTCGTAAAATTTCGGATATCCGAGAACAAAATCGTCACCTCTTTGCGACTCCCCCCAAGATTCACTTGGACATCATTTTTCATCACACGGTCAACAATTTGAGGAGACAAATACCGCGCAAGGTTCCCCCGCACCTGTTCCTCCTCTTTCATTCGATCAACCAGTTGGGCATTTTCCAAAGCTACGGCTCCCTGATTGGCAAGAGTCGTGAGTAATTCCACATCTTCACGGGTATAAAAATGTCCTGATTTTTTATATCCCAGAGTGAGCAAACCAGACACTGCATTATTATGGAGAAGCGGAATCACCAAACTGGCACCTAGTTCCGCAAAACGAGGCCCAACAGTTTCCTGGTACGAAGCATACTCGGGGTTTTCAGCAATGTCGTATTTGGTGAGAAGCTTTTGTTCTTTCTGGACAAGGGCAAAGAGGGGATCTTCGGAATTCAGTAAAGTTTCTTGTAAGGTGCTATCCAGGCCATTCTCTTCCTCTTTTTGGTAATACAATGAAAGAGGTCCTTGATGGTTCGTTAAAAGGAGCACTCCGGCCATATCGACAAACATATGACCTCGAATTGTCCCAATAAGCGTCTCCACAATCGCTTGTCGTTTAAAGAGAGAGGTTAAGGCTTCCGTAACCGCAGCGATGGTCTCCTTATAATCAAATTTCCTTCTGAAAAAGAGCTTATCCACAATCTCTTGGACAGTTTTAAAAATAGGGTTGAAGAAAAAAACGATGAGGAGGGAAAACACGAGGGGATAGACCTGTTCCGCAGCTTCGCCTAAAAGAGGACTTAACACATAGGCTTGCAAAAGAGTCTGAGCGGAAAAATACAACCCGGCAACCAGGAGGGTCATCACAACATAGCCAACAGCCCGCTTGATATACACATCCACATCGAACAAATTATGTTGGGCAATGGCATAGGTGATGGAAACGGGAAATATTAACATCGGAATACCGGAAAAATTCACATGAATCGCATGTTCTCCGACTGTGGTCCCGAGAAACATTCCGAGCTGGCCAAACGCCGCGACAGGAAATGCGAGTACGGCCCCCCACAAGACCACTTTGGCACGTTGTTGGGCCAGGATCGAATGCTTTCGAAAATAGGTGGCGATAGGGGAAGCAATAAGGGCAATAGCGGCCACAACCATATAAATAAATACGCACAGATACGCGGCTTTAAAAATGGGGCCAGGATAAAAAACCTCTAACGGGATAAGGATGAGTGCTGCCATAAGATAGGGAACCCACTGAATAAATGGGAACCGGCGAAGCAAGTTCATGGGCTCAGGAAACATAAAACTTAAATGAAGCGCTGCCGCGGGCAAAAGACCGCTTACGACAAAATACAATCGGACGAATCCTGTATGAACCGCAACCACATCGAAACTGATGAATGAATAAACAGCTTGAAAAAGACAGGCCAATAAAAATGCCCAACTCGCTCCAGTGTCCGGCTTCATGATATAGACCACCAGGCCTAAAGCCAGATACACCCATCCGGTAACGAATATAATCCCATACAACACGGCAAAATCGTTCAAACTGAATCGCATGGTGGCAATGGATAACTCAAAGGTTTCATCCCCTCGCTGCACTTCATAAGAAATGGGAGAAGCGATGGGGACGGAGGCCACCAAGGATAACAGTTCTTCGAACGAAGACAGGGATTGACCGTTAGCCGAGAGAATTTTGTCGAAATTCTCAAGTCCACTTTGAGGTCCAGTCCAATGGTATTGGCCAACTCCCGGGGTCACCATACGTTGATTTAATAAGAACCCGGGGAAGGGGCGATCAATCCATTCCAACCCCTGGACACCGCAGAAAAGAGCCAAGGCAATGGAGGCCCCCATCAGAAGAGTCACAATGAGCCGACTGATTCTTTGACGAACCGTCAAGCCAGTGTAAAGTGAGAACCCCCAACTATCGGACATCAACGCCTCGACCTCAGTTAATTCCCGGGTTTATGAACGTACTATCCAAAGTTCCTTCACTCATCAAGTGAAAGGAATCCCGTTCATCGTCTATTTGGCAAAAAATACCCGCCAATCATCCCCATTCCACCTTTAACCAACAGGGCTCCCGTGGGGTTGTAATAATCTGCGGTGACACGAACTTGCGTCCCCGCACGTAAAGAATGACCTCCATCTCCGAATATCAAGATCGGGACATTTATTAATTGTCCGTCTTCTTTTAAAACCGGTAACAAGGTAGCAATGGGTTCATCCTGATCTGGATTTTCGAGGACCAACCGGGTCCCAAAATCATGAATATGACCACCAATGCCTAACAGTTTTCCACTCAGCCGAATAGTCGTTAACCCTGATTTACGGTAGGACCCTGGAGGAATATCAAAATTGACCGGAGGGCCGACGAAAAACCAAATGGGGTAAACATTCTGTCTTTTAGGGGATTGGGAAAACGGCTGGTAGTGAATATCGACTTCCAAATATACTTGGTCAAACCTACGTGAAGTAGGGTTCTCAAGATGCCCCCAGACAGTGACACCCACCCCAGGCTTGACCCGATAACCAAAATCGGGAAGTTCAGGCCACGCCCGCAACTCCGCTCCTGTGGCATAAAATAATTCCGGACGCCGGGGGTAATTCAAATCCCGCCGCCCGATGCGGAAAAAGTTCAGATGGTGCACGACACGATCAAGAACGAGAGTTCCATCACCACGAATCACTCGAGGGTCATACGATAAGAACCACCCATCGATGGGAACCACAAAAGTGTGCTCAACGGTGACATGGTGAGCATGAGGAGGAAGAGAGATAGGACCAACCTGTACTCTCAAAAGATGTGAAGCCACATCCTTGTGAACCCTAACAGCGGAGTCCGATGAGTCCGAGGCCCACAAGACCGAGGAAGAGCCCCAAATCAGGATTATCCAAATGCACAGGAAAAACCAATAAGGCCAACACTGAGAGAAGGCGTTCGAAGCGTGAATGGACCGACTAGAGTGGGAAAAAAGGAACCGCCGAATGGATACGGCCAAAGGGGAGAATAGGGGAATCATGCTTCAACCAATCAAAAGTACGATTCAAGAGCAATCTATGGTCTAGTTACGCAGTTTTGAATGACTCATCTGTATGACGGCCAGGAATCGGGAAGAAAAGTCCCAAGAGTGCTTTGACCGTAAAATAATGATTACCGTCCATAATCCAAGTCCCAGGATATTGAACCAAACAAACACATCTCCGAACCGGGAATACACTGTTCCCCCGTAAGACACAGGAACCGACCCAGCGAGATTTCCGTTCGAGAAATCCGTCGTCAAGGGCAGGTCCCCTTCTTGAAGAATTCGTCCATAGGGGTCAATAAAACTGGAGTATCCATAATTGGCCGCTCGAACGACGCTGATTCGGTTTTCCACCGCTCGAAAAATGCTCGTGCTTAAAAATTGCCGAGGAAAGGCTTCATGGTCGAACCAGGCCTCGTTCGACATATTGACCAAGAACCCCGCTCCCCGGTTCACGAATTCCCTGACTAACCCGGGAAAAGCTGATTCCCAACAAAGCAAAGAGCTGAAAGTAATTGACGGTCCTTCAGGAGGCGAGATTGAAAAAACTGTGTAGTCTTGTCCTGGGAGAAAGTTGGCCGTTTGAGATATCGCACGGGAAGGCCAAGGGATCAATGAGGGATAGGGAAGGTATTCCCCAAACGGAAACAGTTTAATTTTATGATATCGGTCAACAGTCTGACCGTCCGGAGAAAGTAAAAGGGCCGTGTTATTCCTATTACGAGCCCGTTTCCACTTCCCCCCCTGAAACTTGGCTTTCCCAGCCGTGCCAAAAAGAAAATAAGCCTCAGCCCGACGCGCCAACTGTTGGGGTCGAGGAAGGTGAGTGCCGGTTAAATTCACGGTAAAGGGAACGGCTGTTTCCGGCCAAACAATGAGGGTAGGAGAAGACCGGTCCGCCTCGGCCAAAGTCGGGACAACGTGGCGTTTATAGTTTCTGGTCCACAGCGCGGCATCCCACCGTTCCGATTGCGGAATATGGCCTGAAACAACGGCTACCTGAATGGGCGTGTCTTTCACTGGAGACGTGTGGAGGACGATCAAGCCATAACCCACTAATCCGGCCAACGTTAAACATACGGCCAGCGCAGGCCTCCAAACCCTCCTTGGGGCCAATAAAAAATCCATAAGAGCGACGTTGACTAACACGATTAAAAAAGAAACCCCGTATACCCCCGTCCATGAAGAAAATTGTATGAGGGGAAGGACCTCGTACTGGGTATACCCCAAAAGAGCCCAGGGAAATTCAAACGCCCCGATGTGAAGCCGAAGAAACTCCAGACCAATCCATAAGGCAGGGGCCGCAAGCCACACCGCCCAATAGCGTTGCCGTGAAAAAAAAGAAACTCCCGCTGCAAAAATACCAAGATAAATGGCCAAATAGAGACTGAGCAGAAGAAAGTCGGAAAATCTCACCACCGACGCGCTGGTCAACCACCAAAGCACCCCGGAATAAAACACCACACCCGCCACATAGCCCATGCCGAAGGCCAAAAGTGGAGGGCACCGACGAACGGCAACCATTAAGGGGATAAGAGAGATCCAGGCCAGCCACCAGAGGTCATAGGAAGGAAAAGAGAAAACAAGGAAACAACCAGTTAGTAACGAGGCAAAAAAAACCAGCAACCAATATCCCACATAAAAGCCATGTGACTTGCCCTCTGTTTCCCACGAAGGCAAGTCACAAAGGCGGTCATGCATAACGGAGAACATAAACAAAATGAAAAATTTCCTGCTCTCTCATCAAATGGGAGCAATATTCAGCATGACAACTTCAATCACGGCGAGGTCCGTCGTTTTCGCGATGACTTTATGCCCATAGATTAAAAATCCCGGTTGAGCAAAGCCATCGTCCAAGCAAGGATCCCCCAGCTCTACAAGGCCCGTCAGATCCACAAAAAATCCGTCAGCCAACAGGCCGGCGATATCGGCCGGGGTTGCAGTCTGGAAATCAACTACGGTAATTGCACCGGGAATGGGTAAGCCACTGACGTTAAACTTGGTGGTTTTGGTTTCATTTCCGAATAAAGGCCCGCAACGGCCGGCAAACTCAGCGGTTAAGTTTCCGCCAACCACCTTGAGGGTTAAATGTCCAATGGCCGATGGGCTGACAGGGATCGTCCCTGGAGGTCCTTCACCGGCCCCCCCACCTGCCAATGCTCCGGATGGGATGCCAAGTCCCAAGGTTAAGACCACTAATGCCAGCAAACTCATTCGTGTAAAGGTAGTACCCATGGAAAACTCCTTGGTTAGAGGGAAAACAACAAAAGAAAAATGGTAACTCCAAATCAAAAATTCATGGTATATCCATCATGGAAGTAACCCAGGAAACGTCGGAAATATTTTGAAAAACGTTTATCACCTCCTTTCGTCTTAGATCTCTAGCAGCAGGGCTAGAAAGAAGCCTTTTTCTTTTCAACCACAACGGCTTTCATTGAAAGGCTGTATCATTCACTGAGAAACAACTTGTCTTATTTGGAAATTTCGAGCCCCAAAGAATAGGGGCAAAAAGAAATTGGTAGCGAGGTTGAACGAAGCCGAGGGGGCGAGGTTCGTTGGCGAGCAAAAACTTTTCTCTTCTCAACCCTAGAAAAACTCTTACGTGTTCCTAAGGGTAAATGTTACTTTCCTCCTTGAATATATGGGTTGACAAACCATTAGTTTCCGTGACCAAACACCAAATATTTTTGTGATATTTATCACACTTGTAGAGGCTGCAAAGGCAATACCAATTGAGAAGTAATTGACGTCGCAAAATTTCGAATGACCCAAAACGCAAGGTTCTGCAAGCCTTTAGAGAATCAATTGATTGAATTTTTCTCCACATGCAGTTGGTCAACATCTTATTTAGTATCTATTTGGATACCATGTTGTATCTGATCAGATACATGTCCTTCATTGTGTTTGACCTATGGCCAGAGGCTTCCCCCAGCGGGTCAAGCCTTTGGCTTCCGCCAACTCCTTGGACAATCTGACCCCGATCTTGTGCTTCACCTTGGTCTTCTTCACCTTCTTCTCTTTGCCCGGGTGCGTCAGTTCATACGTCACCTCCGTGGCCACCCAGTCACTGCCCACATCCGTCACCGTAAATTGCACCGCCTCGAGCGTCGAGTTGACCTCCGTACTCAAACTCTCATGGTCCGCCACAAACCCTTCCGGCGGCGCCACCGATGCCGTCACGCCCCACTCCCCTTCACTGTCGAAGATAAACGGATAGGTTTCCACCGTGCTGTCCCATTCCACGTATTCCGGCTCGATGATCCACAAGACCGAGCCCGAGTGCTTGGACGATTTCCCCGGCACCGTCTGCCCATCTCCCTTCACGATCACCTTCAACCCTTTCGTCAAACTCTCCCCCGAGGCCACCGCTCCCACATTCACCCCTACATAAATCACCTCGCCCCCTGCCGGCGGGAGGTACTCCCCAATAGCCAGATACTCTCCTGGTGGCGGCTGCATCGTCACCGCCCCCGTGGCATCCGTTTGCCCATCCGTCGGAGCCGGACAACCGCTGTTCCAGATACTGGCAAAGTGCTGCCACGACGTCCCAAACCGCCCCACACACCCACTCGTCCGATCAAACAACCGCACCGGAAAATCCTCCAACGGCGCCTTGCTGGCCCCCGGATGCGACCCCGAGCCGATCTCATACACCTCCGCCGTGATCGTCACGGTCGCCGGCACCACCGGCGGCGTGTCCGGCGTCCCCGCGTTACAATCATCATCCACCCCATTACCTGCAATCTCCGTGGCCCCGGGGTTCACCGCCGCCGTCCCGTCGTTACAGTCCACCGCCACCGGCAGCGGCCCATTGGGATCGGCCGCCGGCACCGTCCACCCGTCGTTGTCGCCATCCACGAGGATAGCCAGCGGCACCACATTCGAGGCCAACACCCCTTCAAACACCGCCGCATTGCTTTGCACCACCGGCACCCCATCCACCGTGTCGAAGATGACATCAAACCGTTGGAAGGGAATCACCACTTGCACCGTATACGCCCCGGGGGGCAACTCATAAACCGTGCGCACATCCGGCAGCACTACCGTCCGGCTAAACCCACTGCTTAGGCTTTCCACCCCTTGCACATAAATCTTGCGCACCACCCCATCATTGCCTAAGACCCGCACCACGGTTGGGGGGCCATCTTCCTGCCCTTGCCCCGTCGTCGCCACATGCGAGGTCACCGTCTGGCCATCCTGCCCGGTAAACACCAAGAGAAATTCCCAGGGTTCGGCACTAAAGCCGCTCCGGGCCAACACGTCCCCGCCTCCGGACAGCGTATGGGTCACCGTGATCGTCGCCTCCACCGGCGTGCTCCCGGTGCCGTCAATGGCCTGGGGAGTGAGCGCTAACGTCACCCCCAACCCCGCCTCGGGGGTCTGCGCCCAACTGGGAAATCCCAAAACGAGGATGAGGCTCATCGTCACCCCAAGGATGATGGCCCATCCTTGGGACCTGAACGTTTTGACTCCTCGGTTGGGTCTATGTGCAGGGAAGTTCTTCATGAGCCTGCTCTCCTTCTGCTCCGTGTTAATCATTATGAATGGCAAGTTCCGGTAGCGACGTCGGATCCAATTGCGTATCATTGCGCCATGAGTACGAGTTCACATGCATCAATGCACTCGTCGGCTTGCCGGCATGCCGGAGGCCCACCGCATGGCCCACCTCATGCGTGATCGTCCGCTTCAACACCTGCGCTATCGTCGACTCAAAGTCCGGCAAGCTCGGGTCCGCCGGTTCTTCCGGTACCCCACTTCCCAATTCTACGCGCCCGTTATTATTGATATCCACGGCCGTCAGACTCTGGTCCGTACAGGTCACAAAGTTATTCCGCATAATCGCCACATCCCCAAACTGTTCATCCCGCGCGTTCTGACAATCCGCCGGCGCGGTCCCCGCCACGAGCGGGTTGTCATTACTATTGGTCTGGGGCGTATTCGGCGTGGTATCCTGCGGGTCCCGTACCCGCGTATCCGGGTCCAAGACTCCATTAGGACTCGCCCCGGCCTGCTGCTGATCCAGCACGGTCACCGCTGTAAACGTCACTCCGTTCACATAGGGTTTATCCTCAAAGTAATGATCCAACGGAATCTGATACGTCTCCGTATACTTCTCCCCGACCGTCGTGAGGCAGGAGTCGTTCGTCGATTCGTCTAGTTCCTGATACACCGTCTGACTGCCGACGCAACTCTCGCCCTTGCGATCCCAACCATAATTGCGGGGGCCAATGCGGTTGGTCAGCCCATCATGGCCCACCCGGTTGGCATCCCCATTGACCTGTTCCCGATTGACCAACTCTACCGCATCCAGATGCGTCTCCGAGACCGGGGCCGGAGTCAGGACGTCCGTACTCCGCACATGCACATCAATCCCCGCCGCCGCAAACGCATCCCCAAGCGCAAACGGACAGTCACAACTGGCGTCATGCAACTGCCCCACATCATAGTGCGTGATCGTCAAGAACAATTCCCGGCGTTGAGGATTCCCCCGCACATGCGGCGGATCATACATCCCCCCCGTTAACACCGCCGTCGGGTCCGGTACCCACGCCACCGTCTGGTACGTCTCCCCATTGCCCACCGTCGTCACGCGCTCCAGCGGCACGCCCCACTTAAAGCCCCGATACTTCTGCTTCGCACTGAGCCCATCCCCCGCCGGGCCGCCCGTCGTGCCCGGGTCAGCGGCCAAACCATCACAGTTCTGTCCCACACAGTGCTGCTCTTCCCACTGATCTGCGATACCATCCCCCACGCCCCCATTCTCCGCATCCCGCGGCAGCGTCAGGAACGTCTCCCGATGAATGGGACCCGAGCCCGGATCAAAGTCACTCTCCGCCCTCAACCGAATCCGCCCCCCATAGTCCAGCGCCGTCACCACAATCTGATTGTCCGTCGCACTCGGGTCACTCGTACTGAAGTCCGCCGTCGGCGTCTGGTTCGGATCATTCGTATAGGCCCCCGGCTCTGACGTCACCGCCTCGACCGTGTACGTCACCACCGCCCCCGGCACCGGGTTGCCCTCCAGTTGCACTTCGCCACTGATCGTCAGCACGGCCCCCACGGTCGGCAGCCACGTAGCCGGGTCCACACTGCTCCCATCACTGAGGCTCAGCACCACGTCATACCCCGTGGTGGGAGTCGTATTGTTCACCGTCACATCAAAGACATCTTCCGTAAACGCGTTGGCTGTGTCCGTGGCCCGTACCGTGATCCGCGCCGCACCCGACTGCCCCGCCGTATAGCTCAGCCGTAATGTCCCCGCACTCGGGAAACTTGTGCTCACAAGCCCCGGGTTCGTATTGTTCGAGACACTGTAGGTCAGGCTATCGGGGGGCGTGTTGGTGGCAATATCCACATCCGCAAACGTGGCCGTCACATTCACGTCCGTCGGAGAGGCATCCTCATCCACCGTCACATCCGCCAACTCCTGGCCACCCACCACCAGCGGCGCATCGTTCTCCGCCCCCACCGTCACCACCACCTCGCTGTCGGCCAGGTCAGCCGCCGAGAGTTGCGCCCCCTGCCCATCCGTGGCCTGGATCTGGATCGTCGCCTGCCCATGTTGATCCGCTTGATAGGTCAGCCGCAGCGTCGTCCCATTCACAATCTGTGCACTCACCAGACTGGACTGACTGTTCGTGTTGACACTCAACGTGAAGCTATCGTCCACGTCCTCATAGTACGTCCCTAAGGCCACGTCCTCCACCGGATCATCTTCCGTCGCGAACACCGTCGGCATGTTCAGAGCACTGACCCGGGCTGGGGCATCATTCACGTTGCTAAAGGTGATCGCGGCGGCCGTCGGCCCATCCACATCCGTCAACACGCCATCGCTCACATCCATGTCGTAACTGGGGGCCGTCTCACTCCCGTCATGCACAAACTGCACGGCCCCGGCCGTCACTTGCGCTTGCGTAAAGCTCGTCTCCGGCACGCCAGGATTACTCACCAACTCAAACCGGCCCTGCTGCACAGCACTCGCCACAAACGTCAGCGTCGCATCATCATTGTCCACATCCGCGGCCGACAGGTTCGCCCCACTCAGCACCACCGTCTGCCCTTCAGCCACCGTCAGAGCGTTGTTGCCCAATTGGGGCGCATCGTTGACGTTGCTGAAGGTGATCGTCGCCGCACTCGGCCCATCCACATCCGTCAACACACCATCGCTCACATCCATGTCGTAACTGGGGGCCGTCTCGCTCCCGTCATGCACAAACTGCACGGCCCCGGCCGTCACTTGCGCTTGTGTAAAGCTCGTCTCCGGCACGCCAGGATTACTCACCAACTCAAACCGCCCCTGCTGCACGCTACTCGCCAGGAACGTCAGCGTCGCATCATCATTGTCCACATCCGTGGCCGAGAGGTTTGCTCCACTCAGCACTACGGTCTGCCCTTCACTGATCGTCAACGCATTTGCGCCCAACTCCGGCGCCAAATTCGCAACTTCCCCGCACGGACTGAATTCCGAGGTGTTGCCATTGGGATCCGTGGCAGTCGCCGTGATTAAGGCATCCCTGGTGAAGATCTCAAATATACGAATTGCCGCTCCCCCATTCCCCGTCCCATCGGTGTTGGCCTGGGCCGTACCGAGGTAGCGTTCCCCCTCGCCAAAATCGGAACCGTCACACGTGGTGTTGACAAAGAAATCAACATCAAACGTCGTGTTGGGAGTACTCGTGAGCGTGGCCGCCATCCACACACTCCCTGCTGGAAAATCGATCGCAATCACCCCCACATCTACCGGGTAGTTTTGGAGATTATTCGGGCCCGGGTCGTCATCGGGCTCGCTAATGCCCGTGTTATCATTGGGGGTCACCCCGTCATTGCCCAGGTCAATACCCAGCCCATTGTTTGAATGAATTGAATTGAGTCGCAAGGTATTATTGATTGCAGTGGTATCCACTACTGACACGCCATTCCCCCCATTGAAGGCAATGGTATTAGCCATATTCGCCGCCCCTCCGATCACGTTATTCGCGGCCTGAAACGCGATGGATATCCCATCCCGTTCGTTCGGCAAGGAACTAGTTCCATCGGCAGCAGTCCCGATGAAATTTCCCTGTATATTGTTGTTTTCTCCTCCTCCCGAACCAAATCCCCAAATGCCAATTCCATCAAACATATTCCCCGAAATGACGTTTCCGGCACCTGGTACGATTCCCCCAATTGTGTTACTAGAACCATTATTAATGGAAATACCCTCCCTTTCCTGGGATACATCCGTTCCATTGGGAACGGGTGAGCTTCCAGTAATATCCGTCCCAATGTAGTTACCTTGAACCACATTCCCGGTGGAGACGGTATCAAATAGCTCGATACCCCATCTCATATTTCCAGAAATGACGTTGCGTTGCTCAGGGGTGGTTCCCCCAATGGAATTATTCGCCGCCCACACAAATATCCCGGCCGTATTGGGTTGAGCCTCCATCCCATTGGGTTTCAACCCGATAATGTTCCCTTGCACCGTATTCCCGGAGGCTCCAGTAAATAGAGAGAGCCCTTCACAACCATTCCCGGAAAGAACGTTATCCAGTATAAAATTGCCGGGAGAGTTTTCTACTAAGATACCGACGCAGGTATTGGCTAGAACCTCTCCAAGTGGCCCTTGATCATCACCATTGGGATTAGTCCCGACGATGTTGTGTTCAATGGTATTATTCCCGGTCGTTTCCAGCCGGATACCTGCCCCCGGTTGACCAAAACCCCCTATAATCATCCCTCTGACAGTGCTATCTCCAGCCGTAATTCTTAGCCCAGTAGAAACCCCGTTCGTATCACCATCAAGCCAGACAATCGGTGTCCCATGAGAATCCGGTTCGGTATGACCGTCGATGATCACCGGATCCGTAATGGTCGGCAAATCGGACAAAGGGGAAATTTGATGTGTGGCGAGATCGAAGGCAATGAAATCGGGCCCTGCCGGATCATTGGCCGTGGCATTGGCTTCTTGAATAGCCGCACGCAGGGTACACACGCCTCCAGCCGTGGCGCAGGCTCCGTCACCTGCCGCCGAATCAGGGTCATCCAATATCGAATCCACCACAAAGACGTGTTGGTTGGAATCAACAACCAAGGTCATGATCTGAACATTCATACTATTGGCGGAATTAGAATCCGGGACCGCATTGGCCCCGGTACTTTCGACGTTCAGGGTCAGCGTCATGTTACCCGCCGCGCTTGGAGTCGCCTCGATAAAAAAGGTGGGATAGGTCGTGATATCTATGTCGCCCAAATCACAGTCAATGTCTGGCCCCACACAATCCAGAGGAATCGGAGGATCAAAGTCTAACCCTGGGAAGGCAATCGAATTGATCGTGACAGTTCCTCCTCCAGAAAAGGAACCGGTCAGGCGCGCCCCAAGGGCCACATCGGGCCCAGCATTGGTGATGCTGACCAGATACCTAACAAGTTGGCCCACCGTCCCCGGATTAACCTCCGGATTCACCGACAAGGATAAATCGGCATCGGGATTCCCCGTTTGTACGATATTTGTCGTGTCTACAGTTTGATTCCCGAAATTAGGATCAAATGATTCGGGTGGACCGGTTGCCGTAGTCGAAAAGGCTTTGATGCCAGGTGGCGCACTGGTGGTGGTAAGGAAAAAGGTCCGTAACGGAGTCGCCCCATTCACGACCGTTCCAAAATCGCAAGTCACCTCACCACTAGCCAGGGCACAGCCCGGATCTGAACTAGCATCAAGCGTCAAGCCGGTGGGATCCTGAAGGACGGTTACCGACTCCACAGCGGCATCATCCGGCCCATTGTTGGTCACCTGCACATCAACCTGAAGATCGGTGCCTATCGTGACAATCTGAGGGGACATGGTCGTCGTTAACGAGAGTTCGGATTCGGGCCCGCAAAGTTTTGGGGTAAAGAGTTCGGCAGAGTCCAGGCCGAAAAACAGGTTGCCCGTAGCCGTAGCGCCGCCCGCCACCATTACTTGTCCATTCGCTAACCCGGTGAGGGAAAAAGAAATGCGCGTGGCTCCCATAGGTCCAAGCGGAGTAAATGACCCAGGACTGCCAGGGATATATAATTCGGCGGAGTCCCGGACCGACAGGCCATCGAGACCTCCCACCAGGAGGACTCGCCCATCCGGAAGCCCAACGGCTTCATGAGATGCACGATTCACGGCCAAGCTGGCCGCATCTGCAAATGAGTTGTCAGAAGGATTAAATATTTCCGCTGACCCCAAGGATGGGCCTCCCGCATGCCCACCGGCAATCAGCACGCGCCCATCAGATAACAACGTCGAGGTATGGCTATTACGAAGCCCGTGAAACATGTTGCCCAAGTTAGTGAAGATTCCCGTACTCGGGTCATAGCGTTCGGCGGTTCCCACCCCTCCCCCGGTGATCAACACAGTCCCATCGGCTAAGCGCGTCGCCCGATGGCCAAGGCGAGGAGAATTCATCGTGCCGGTTCCAGAAAACGTTCCAGTGGAGGGGTCGTAAATCCGCGCGGTATCTAACCTGGTACACGAGCCACTGATATCCGAACACCCGCCCGTGAGCAACACCCGCCCATCCGCTAACAGAGTCGCCCGATGTCCATGCCGCGGTCCTCCACCCAAGAGGGGGCCTGTGGCAAACTGTTTACTGACAGGATCGTACAATTCCATCCCATCCAACACGGTCGAAATATCTCTTCCTCCTGTTATGAGCACGTTCCCATTCGGAAGAAGAGTCGCCGTATGATTAAAACGGGGTACATTCAAGGGTCCGTTGGTCGCCCCTACCAGGCTCCCGGTTGCATCATAGAGTTGAGCAGAACCCACCGCTGCCGCGACCGTATCGGAACCCCCGGCGATCAATACTTGGCCATCAGCTAACCGGGTAGCCGTGTGTAAGGCACGGAGGGAGCCCATCGCATCCGTGGCAGTCCAGGTTCCGGGCGTCGGCACTAGCGGGTCTTCACAGATTTTCGCCACGAAGGCGTCTTGACCTCCTCCCAACAACCCTTGACTCGCGTTCAGGATGGGGAAAGTGCCGTCGGTACTTCCCACAACCAAGACCGCACCTGTTCCATCTACCGCGACACCCTGCCCCTCCTCGCTCCCGGCCCCGCCTAAATAGGTGGAAAAAACCCGTGCCCCTGCTGGGTCTACCTTGGTAACAAACGCATCGAAACTGCCTCCCGACGTCCCTTGGGTCGCATCCAACGTGGGGAAATCCGTGGAGTCGGTGTTCCCGACAACCGAGACCACACCTGCCCGATCCACGGCGACATCAAGTCCCTGATCGTTCCCACCGCTCCCACCCAGATAAGTGGAGTAGACTTGCGCCCCTGCTTCATCCAGTTTCGTAACAAACGCATCGAAGCCGCCCCCGGACGTCCCCTGGCTCGCATTCAGCAGAGGGAAATCGGTAGAGCCGGTGGAACCGGTCACAATGACTGCCCCCATCCCATCCACTACGATCCCCTGTCCCTGGTCGCCTCCGGTCCCACCCAGATAAGTGGAATAGACCTGTGCCCCCGCTCCATCCAGCTTCGTGACAAACGCGTCATCGCCGCCTCCGGACAACCCCTGGCTTGCGTTCAGCGTAGGAAAATCGGTGGAAGAAGTTCGCCCAGTAAGAGAAACGGCGCCTGCTCCATCCACCGCAACACTAAACCCCTGCTCAAGTCCACTCCCACCGAGATAGGTAGAATAGACTTGCGCGCCTGCTGCATTGAACTTGGTGGCAAACGCGTCAAAGCCGCCCCCGGGCGTCCCCTGACTCGCGTTCAACAGGGGGAAATCAGCGGAGTCGGTGCTCCCGGTTACATAAGATGCCCCCATCCTATCTATCGCGATGTCAATCCCCTGATCGATTCCGCTGCCACCCAAGTAGGTAGAATAGACTTGCGCCCCCGCTCCATCCAGCTTAGTGACAAAACCATCGAAACTCCCACCCCCAAAAGTCCCCTGGCTCGCGTTCAGCAGAGGAAAATCGGTAGAGCCGGTGAACCCGGTCACAGTGACCGCGCCCGTCCCATCCACCGCGGCCTCCAATCCAAAGTCCCCTCCGCTTCCTCCCAGATAGGTGGAAAAGACACGCGCCCCCGCCGCATCCAGCTTTGTCACGAAGGCGTCATTGCCACCTCCCGATGTCCCCTGGCTTGGGTTCAAAAGAGGGAAATTTGTGGAATCGGTGATCCCGATGACAAAGGCCGCACCCATCCCATCCACCGCGACTCCAACCCCCTGGTCGAACCCGCTCCCCCCCAGGTAGGTTGAAAAAAACAAAACAGGATCGATGATCAGCGATTTCGTTGTGTCGTAGGCCGCGAGTTGAATGCCTACAGCCTGAGAGTGTTGGTCCTGTCTCTTCTCTGACAGTCCGGCTCGTGGTTGGCCGGAATCTCTCGTTGCTCGGTTTCCAGGAAGATTCCTGCCAGGTACCGCAGGAATGACGAATGTGGTTTCTTGCAGGGAGGACGAGGAGGAAGAGGTTCCCAGCACATAGTTCGCGGCGATCTCGATTTTCTTCCCATTCACCATTTGATAGACGTGGGGTTGCAGCAGACGCACGTCCCCCCCGTCTACGGTGAGCACCAGATCGCCCTCCGCATTCACCGCCAGTCGCTCGGCCCCGTCAAAGGCCAGTTGAATCTGATCGGGATCGGCTCCCGGCGCCACAATCAAGTCATATTCGAGTTGGCCCTGATTGCCGTAGTAGGCCAGGTCAATGCCGTCATACACACTTTTATAGTGCACGGTCTTATACGTGGGAATCTTCGTCTGCCATTTGTCCGGATCATTGCCAATGAAATAGTTGACGATGCCGGGGAGTTTATCCTGGCCGGTCACGGCAGGGGTTTGATTGGCCCCGGCGAACGACATGCGGAGGACGGATAGGGAGACCGGTTGCTCGTCAGATGCTTCACCCCGCACTGTATTCTTGTTCGTTGCTCTCCCTTCAGTCATTCCCGCAGGTTGGTGGCGGGAATCTCTCTTGGATGTGTCCTGGATTCCCGCCTGCCCGGGGATGACAGAAGGAGAGTCGGAGAGGACAGACTTCGTTGGGTCAGGAATGCCTGCTTGCGTTTGCGGCCCACGCAAGACCATCACCGCTTCGGTGGGGGTCAAGAACATGGTATACCCCCGCCCACGCGACAGAAACTTGACTTGTGCATCCGTCTGGCCATGATTGGCCTCGAATTGCAACGACAATTGACCAAACGTGGAACTGAGTCTCGGAGAAGAAGATGCAAGGGTCTTGGTGGCCAGAACCTGTTTCACCGAAGGGGAGGAAGGCGTCGACTCGGGGTGAGCAGCACCATTCGGATTAATGGCCGCAAATCCATGATAGGTGCCAAGACCACAGCCAGCCAGCACCACCCCGATCAGTAAAGTTTTCCCATACCCTCCACACCGTTGGGACAATCGTCTATTCATCACCACTCTCCTCTCATCATGAGACCCTTCGGGTTTGGTCTGTTGGCCTGATCGTGCATGGCAAGCCTCTCCCCCACACTCGACGGTCTTGTCGCTTCAAAGGTGATTCGGGGGAACCAGCGGCTGCTCCCCGTAGGAGAGGACCACCCAGGGGTTACATAGTCACTCAAGAGTGCAGCTCTCTCTATTTAAGAAGTATTAAAAAGATCCTTTCGACATTACTTTATTCGTATTTTATTGTTCCTGTTTTGAAGACCGGGGTTTCCCCCAGCGGGTTAAGCCTTTGGCTTCCGCCAACTCCTTGGACAATCTGACCCCGATCTTATGTTTCACCTTGGTCTTCTTCACCTTCTTCTCTTTGCCCGGGTGCGTCAGTTCATACGTCACCTCCGTGGCCACCCAGTCACTGCCCACATCCGTCACCGTAAATTGCACCGCCTCGAGCGTCGAGTTGACCTCCGTACTCAAGCTCTCATGGTCCGCCACAAAGCCTTCCGGGGGTGCTACCGTCGTGGTCACTGTCCAATCCCCGACACTTTCAAAGATGAACGGATAGAGCTCCTGGGTACTGTCCCACTCCACATATTCGGGTTCAATGATGTATAGTTCTGACCCTGTGAACTTTTGACTCTTACCCGGCACCGTCTGGCCATTACTCTTCAGAATAACCTTGAGCCCTTTTGCCAGACTCTCTCCCGAGGTGACCGCCCCCACATTCTTCCCCGCATAGATGGTCTCACCTCCCGGCACCTCATATTCCGCAATCGCGAGGTACTCGCCCGGCGGGACCGTCATGACCAATGTTCCGGTGCCATCGGTACGCCCATTGGCCGGGGCCGGACAACTACTGCCCCAAAGACTGGCAAAATGTTGCCACGACGTGCCAAACAGTCCAACACAAGTACTCGTGCGATCAAACAATTGCACTGGCAAATCGACGAGCGGGGATTTTGACGTACCCGGCTGAGATCCTCCCCCCACTTCAAAGAGCTCGGCAATAATCGTCACGGTCGCTGGGTTCACGACGACGGCATCGGACGTCGCCGCATTACAATCATCATCGATCCCATTGCCTTGAATCTCCGTGGCACCGGGATTGATGGCTGCATTGTCATCATTACAGTCCACCGCAATGGGGGTAGGACCGTTTTGATCTGCCTCTGTTACCGTCCACCCATCTCCATCCACATCTGCTAAGACCGTGAGCCCCACGACATTGGAGGTGAGAAATCCTTCAAAAACCGCTGAGGTACTCGGCGCCGCCCCTCCTACAAGTTGGGACGCCTCATACCGCTGGAAGGGGATGAGCACTTGCACGGTATAGGCCCCAGGGACCAAGTCGTACAGTTGTTGCACATCGGCCAACCCCACCGTCCGCGTAAATGTACTCCCCACCGTTTCCACATTTTTCACATAGATCTTACGATTAATCCCCGCCCCATCCACAATCCACACCACGGTCGGAGGCGTATCTTCCGCATTAGGGTCCCCGAGAGTTTGATGCGCCGTGATCGTGGCCCCGGTAACGGTATTCGAAAAAACCAATAAAACTTCCCAGGGCTCCCCGCTAAACCCCGCGCGCGTCAACAAGTCCGCACCACTAATATTGTCGACCGTGATGCTGGCCGATAGCGTCGGCGGGTTCACGGGAGGGAGCACCGTTTCACTCAGCGTGAGCTGCACAGTCATACCTGAGCCAACGACCTGTGCTTCACTCAGACCCGTGTCAAGACTGCCGACCACGAGCAGGATCAGCAGGAGCCGCCAAAAGCCAAACCCAAGCTGTCGCCAATTCGTCTGGTACTCCCGATGTCTATTCATCCTTCCCTCCTTTTACCAAGACGTGGGCCGGAGCCACACGGCTCCTTCGCCACGATTACTCATTATGAATATCAATATTATGATCCCGCGCATTGGTGCAAAACACATCATCGTTGTGCCAACTTTCTGAGTCCTCGCGCATGAGACAGTGCACTTCAGGATCCAGATTATGATCAATGCCGATGGCATGCCCCAGTTCATGCGTAATCGTCCGCTTGAGCACTTGCGCCCGCGTGGATTCAAACGCCGGCAGATCCTCATGGTCCGGGACATCGGGGATGCCACACAACGTACAGTCGGGATCCTCCACCGGACACGAGGTCTCCATAATGCAGCCTGGGACCTCCAAAGTCCCATTGCCAAACTCCACCCGCCCATCGTTGTCAATATCTTCGGAAGACAGATCTTTGCCATAACACGGAGCCCCATCATTAACCACCCAATGATCCCCCAGGTCTTGAGCCCCGCTTGGGGTACAAGTCCCCACATTGAAAAATGGGTCATCATTCGCATTGACTGTTGCCCCCGAGGGAGGCGTCAGCACTTGCGTGCGAGGATCAAGCACAAAAGGCGTAATGGCCGTCGGCGGAAATATCTGCGTCGGACTCAAGGGATCGCCAACAAACGTCACCCCATTTCCATAGAGGGCATCATCAAAATAATGATCATGCGGAATTTGGTACGTTTCAGTATACGTATCCGGGCAATCTTGGTAGTCGCTTTCCGTCCCAATACAACTCTCCCCTTTTCGATCAAAGGACCAGTTGCGATCGCCGCTAGGATTCGTCAATCCATCCTGCGCGAGACGATTAGCCTCGGTGTTAGTTGGGGCATTGAACCATTCCACATTGACCAGACTGACCACATCAATCCCAGCCACTCCGATGGGACTCGGCGAAGCCACATCCAGACTGCGCACATACACATCGATACCAGCTTCGTTGAACGCATCACCCATCGCGAAGGGCGCCTCGCAATTGACTCCTCCATTATAGGTGCATGTTGCGTCATGAAGATTCCCAAAGTCATAGTTCTCCACTTCAACAAACAAATCTTTCCGCGTTGGGTTGCCCCGCATATGGGGGGGATCGTATTGTAACGACCCATCGAGCACCGCAGCCGGGTCGGGCACCCATGCAATCGTTTGATAGGGCTGGAGATTGCCGACCGCTGTCACTTGTTGCATGGGCGGACCCCACTTATAGCCGCGATATTTCTGTTTAGCACTCAGGCCGTCCCCCGCCGGGCCGCCCGTCACGCCCGCCTCGGCATCCGTTTCTGTCCCATCAAACAGGCCAATGCCTCCATGCATCACTTCCCAGGCATCCGCGAGCCCATCATCATCGTTATCCAGGGGCAAAATAAGTTCGGCCATGCGCACGATATCCCCTGCGCCACCATCAAACGGGTCGGTGACGGCATGCAACCTGATGCGGCCGCCATAGTCTTCGGCCGTCACCACCAGATCCCGATCACCATCATCCAAATCCCCCGTGCCAAAGGAAAAGTCAGGAGTTACATTGCCTTGATCAGGATCGTTGGTGTAGGCCCCAGGTTCTGCCGTCACCGGCTCCACCAACGAAAATATAATATTCGGTTGCTCCGCGGGGGGCAGCGGAATGCCTCCCTGTGTGACCACTCCCTGGATGGTAAGAACCGTCCCTGGTTCGGGCAACCAGGTGTTCAGATCAATGGCCCCGCCGTTGATTTCAAACGTCAAAGCATGAGGCGGCGGCGGCACATCATCCTGCACATCGATGGTGAACACCACGACGTCCGTACTGTCATCCCCCCCATTGGCCGTACCGCCATCATCCATGAGCACCAGGTTGATGGTGGCGACCCCAAACGTATTCGCCGCTAAGACAAAGGTCAAATTGCCAGTCCCCGCATCCACCGCCGGTTGGGCGCTAAAGAGGGCCGGGTTGCTATTGCCCGTGATGAGAAATGTGAGGAGTTGTCCCGCTTCATCCGTGGCCGTGACCGGGCCGGGTTGGATGTTCGTGGCCCAACCGCTAATCGTATGACTGCCGGTATTTTCATCTACCTGGACATTGCCCCCCGCGCTGAAGCTGGGCGCATCATTGACCGGGGTGATCGTCAAGGTCACCGTAGCATCGGGCGACGTCAAGGGCGTTGTTGCATCATCATCCTCCACCGCAAACGTGAAGCTGTCCGGGCCATCAATGTCATTGTTGTAGTCCGGGTCAGGCTGGTATTGAAGATTGGGGGGGGTGCCCATGAGCGTACCATGCGCCGGACCAGGGCCAGTGAGCATAAACGTCAGATTCTCACTGGGCGTCTCGGCATCACTGCCCGTGAGGGTAATGTTCACGGGCAACGTCGGGTCTTCAAAAATCGATACCGTTTGATCATCCGCCTCGGGTGAGGTATTCTCTGCCTCCAAGCCGCACAGATTCGGCGTGTAGAGTTCAGCAGTGGACAAAAGGGTATCGGTGTTACTCCACACCGAACCTCCCGTCATTAAAACCTGCCCATTAGTAAGCACGGTTGCGCTGCTAGCCCTTCGTTGGGCTTCAACAAAATCCCCAGTACGAATAAAAGTTCCCAACGCAGGATCGTAGAATTCCACTGATTCCATGGCCAGACCACCAGCCAATAAAACCCGCCCATCAGGGAGAAGCGAAGCCGTATGATCCGTCTGAAAGGTGGTGAGTGAGAGAAGGGGGCCAAATGTCTCTGTAACCGGATCATAGATTTCAGCTGTATCTGGGGGGCCGGACAGAAGTTCATTAAGACCCCCCGCCACTAACACCCGACCATCAGAAAGAAGGGTGGCGGAGTGGTCAAAACGTCGTTCAGTCATTTCTCCAGTAGCCGTAAATAACCCAGTGCCAGGGTCATATATTTCGGCTGTTCTCAACGCACCATCTTGACTACCCCCAATAATGAGCACACGGCCATCTGCCAAGCGTGTTGCCGTATGATCAACACGAAGATCTACCAAAAGACCTGTGGTTGGACTAAACAGCCCCGTACTGGGATTATAAATTTCCGCCGTACCTGCGCCTCCTCCGTTTCCCCCAACTAATAGCACGCTTCCATCAGCCAAGAGAGTAGCGGTATGACGTGACCGCGGTGTGCCAAGCGTGTTAGTCGTTGCAGAAAATAATCCCGTACTTGGGTCGTAGAGATCAGCTATATCATGAATGTCGGCGACATCTTCTCCGCCTGCAATAAGTACTTGTCCAGAAGCCAATAATGTTGCCGTGTGCTCAAAGCGACTAGCTAACAGAGATCCCGTCGCGGTGAAGAGCCCAGTACTGGGGTCATACAGGTTGGCCGAGTTAGTACTTTGAGGCGCAAGTGAATTGATATCCGTGCCTCCTCCCGCAATGAGTACCCTCCCATCCGGCAATAACGTGCTTGTAGACCGAGCACGAGCTTCTGTCAGGTTACCGGCCGTGGCTGCCCATGTCCCTGGAGAGGCACCCAACGGCGGATCATCACAGATCTTCGAAACCAATCCATCCTGGTTAGCAAAATATGTGGGCTGAATTGAACTTGGGCTTGTCCCGGGCAAGAAAGACCCACCAGCTTCTCCTGAAATATGTCCTGCCCCTGCTGCATCTAAGGCAATACTCCAAAGGATATCTGCACCTGCCGTTCCAAGGTATGTAGCGTAATCAATGGCATCGCCTTCCCTAGTGAGTTTGGCTACAAAACCATCTACATCTCCAGCATTTGTATCTTGAATCGTACTTCCTACCGTTCCAGGAAAATTCACCCCATCGGTCTGTCCGGTAACGGAAACGGCCCCCATGGCATTGACAGCAATGGCTCTACCTCGATCATCTCCTGAAGTGCCTAAATATGTCCCGTATTGGATAAGGTCGCCTGCTGGGGCCAGTTTGACCACGAACGCATCTCTGAAACCTCCGGCAAACCCAGACTGAATGAGACTGCCACTCGTCCCGGGAAATCCGGTTCCACTGGTCTCTCCGATAACATAGGCGGCCCCAGCTGCATCGCTCGTAATTCCCCAACCCACATCAAATCCGGTGGTTCCCAAGTAAGTGGCATACTCAACGGCCGTTCCGCCCCCATTGAGTTTGGCCACAAAAGCATCACTCCCACCAGCATGCGCCGGTTGGATTGAACCCACAGACACTCCTGGAAATCCGCTAGCGCTAGTACTCCCAGTTACATAAGCTTCCCCTGCCGCATTAACAGCAATCGCCTCGCCCCGGTCATCTCCACTCGTTCCTAGATACGTTGCATAATCGATAGCTGTTCCAGCAGAGTTAATTTTGGCCACAAAAGCGTCAAATATACCCTGCAATGCAGGTTGGATTAGACTCCCGCTGGTCCCAGGAAAGCCTGCGCCATTGGTCTGCCCGATTGCATAAGCCGCCCCTGCTCCATCGACAGCAATTCCGAGACCGCCATCAACACCAGCAGTACCCAGATACGTAGCATAATCAATCGCGGTGCCCGTCGGATTCAGCTTTGCGATAAAGGCATCACTGTTGCCGCCCCCAAACCCAGGCTGAATGAGACTTCCGCTAGTCCCAGGAAAGCCTGCGCCATTCGTGATCCCGGTTACATAAGCCGCTCCCGCTGCATCTACAGCTATACCATGACCTGCATCACCTGCCGGGGAAGTCCCCAGATAGGTGGCATAGTCAATAGCTGTGCCGGTCGAATTCATTTTCGCCACAAAAGCATCGGAGCCCCCTGCCGGTGCAGGCTGGATCAGACTCCCGCTAGTTCCAGGAAAGCCACTAGTTGTCGTAAACCCGGTGACATACACTGCCCCCGCTGAATCAACTGCCACACCAAAACTTTCTTCAACTGCGGGCGTGCCCAAGTATGTGGACCAATCAAGTATAGGGTCGATGATAAGAGGTTTGGTCCTATCATAAGCAGCGAGTAAGATGTTGACTGATTCCGAAACCTCGCCAGCGATGAATAAGGAAGCGTGATGTGTTGACGAACTTAGGGAGTTGAAACCGGGTTCGGACGCAGCTCGCACGCGATAGGTCGCCGAAACTTCGACTCTTTTACCATCAACTAATTGATAGACATGAGGCTTGAGGAGACGAACTTGGGAATGCTCTATTGAAGCGAGAGTGGGCTGTCTCGCTCCATTTTCTTGAACACCCAGGGGCCGAGGATTTTGCAACGTAAGCACAAGATCACCAGTAGCAGGATCAACACTAATCTTCTCAGTACCTTGAAAAGCTATTTGAATTTGGGTCGGATCAGCGCCGGGGGCTACCACTAAATCATATTCCAGTTGCCCTTGGTTGCCGTAGTAGACAAGGTCGATGCCCTCGTACAATTCGTTGTACTGAACCTTTTTGTACATTGGTATCTTGGTGCGCCAGTTGTTGGGATCATTGCCAATAAAGTAGTTAACAATACCCGAAAGTTTGTCTTGGCCCGTCACGGTGGATGCCTCATTGGCTCTAGAAAACGACATACGAAGCACACTGGCAGTGGTTTCAGGATTTTCTGCCTCCAATTCTGATGGAGCAGGAATCGTCTGTGGCTGGGTTGATTCAATCTCTTGAGCCTGTCCTTTATTCTGCCGAAGTACCATCACCGCTTCGGTTGGGGTCAAAAACATGGTGTATCCACTCCCTCGTGACAAAAACTTTACTGACGAATCGGCTTGGCCCTGGTTGGCTTCAAAATGCAGGGGCAGTTTTCCAAAAGAAGGACTGAGTTGGGGCTGAGAGGACGCAGAGGCCTGCTGGGATGTGGTCTTCACCACAGAGGACGAATAGTTGGGCGTAGACGGTGCGACCTGGGACACGGGATCAATGGCGGCCAGCCCCGGCCGGACCCCAACCCCACATGTAGCCACCATGAGCCCCACGATCAGACCCCCATGCAACCCTTTTTTCCACCCGATGTACCTTGCCTTCATTACTTGTCTCCCCTCATATGATAGAAGCCCCTCTCGTACGTATGGCCGCTGAATGTTCTTGGCACGACGCCCACGCGCCACATGCTCTTCGGACCTACACCTGTACCACCAACAAAGGGTAGTCCCCGTGCTGGAGGAAATACTACTTGCGAGACGATAAAAAGGGAGCCAAACACGGGGCGCATCTCCTCGTTCACCAACCCAAAAGGTCTATCGACAAACGAGGCGCCAGAAGCCAGCCCCACGTTGTCGCCAATTCGTCTGGTACTCCCGATGTCTGTTCATCCTTCCCTCCTTTTGCCAAGGCGTGGGGGAAGGCCATCCCGGCCCTGCGCCACCATTACTCATTGTGAATATCGATATTATTGACCGCATTGCTACAAAACGCGTCATCATTGTGCCAACTTTCTGAAGACCCTCTCATGAGACATTCTGGAGCCGGATCCAGATCATGGTCGATGCCGACCGCATGACCCAGTTCATGCGTGATCGTGCGTTTGAGTACTTGGCCGCGAGTCGATTCAAACAGGTTCACATCCGCGTGCGTGGGTACATCGGGAATGTTTTGCATACCATTGGCTTCCCTGACCCCATTGCCGAACTCCACCCGCCCATCATTGTCAATATCTTCAGAGGATAAGTCTTTGCCATAACATGGTGCGCCCCCATCAATGGCCCAATAGTCCCCCAAATTCTCCGCCCCATTGGGACTGCAGCCCGCGTTAACAAATGGGTCATCGTCCGTGTTGACCGTCGACCCCGAAGGTGGGGTCAGCACTTGGGTACGTGGGTCTAAGTGCGGAGGTTGAGGGGGATCGGTGGGCGGCAAAATAGCCGTGGGATTTAACGGATCCCCAATGAAGGTTACTCCATTTCCAAAAGGAGCATCATCAAAATAATGGTCTTGGGGGATTTGATAGGTCTCCGTGTAATTGCCCGGGCAATCCTGGTAGTTACTTTCAGAGCCAATACAACTTTCCCCTTTTCGATCAAAGCTCCAGTTGCGGTCTCCCGCAGGATTGGTGGGGCCATCTTGCAGAAGCCGATTGGCCTGACCCACCACATTATTGAACCATTCCACGTTCACCATGGTAATTACGTGGATCTCCGCGTCCCCAATGGGATTCGGTGAGAGCACATCCAGGCTCCGCACATGCACATCGATTCCCACCGCATCAAAGGCATCGCCCACGGCAAAGGGAGCTTCGCAATTCGCCCCGCCATTGTAAGTGCACAGTGCATCGTGGAGGTTTCCAAAGTCATAGTTCTGGACCGCAATGAACAGATCTTTCCGCGTGGGGTTCCCCCGCACATGCGGCGGATCATACATCCCCCCCGTTAACACCGCCGTCGGGTCCGGCACCCACGCCACCGTCTGGTACGTCTCCCCATTGCCCACTGTCGTCACGCGCTCCAGCGGCACCCCCCACTTGAAACCGCGATATTTCTGCTTGGCACTGAGACCGTCCCCGGCCGGGCCCCCAGTGGGCCCGGGATCACCGGCAGTGCCATCGTAAAGGGCAGTGCCGCCATGCTCCTCTTCCCATTGATCGGCGATCCCGTCCCCGTCACCATTATTATCCTCATCACGCGGGAGGGTCAGGTCGACCATCCGCACGATCGAATTCCCCGTCCCGTCATCGAAGGAATCGGTAACCGCATGCAACTTAATGCGTCCTCCATAGTCCTCTGCAGTGACCACCAGGTCACGGTCCCCATTCGCTAAATCGGCCGTCGCAAATGAGAAGTCCGGATTCACATTCCCTTGATCAGGATCATTGGTATAGGCCCCCGGTTCCGTGGTTACCGGTTCCAGCAGCGAAAAAGTAATATTTGGTTGTTCTCCCGCTGAAAGGGGAATACCGTCACGAAGCACCACCCCTCGTATGGTGAGAACGGTCCCGGGCTCCGGTTTCCAGGTCTCCGGGTCGATAGCACCCCCATTGATTACCAGGGTCAATTCATTGGGTGGAGGTGGGACATTATCCTGGACATCGATGGTAAAGACTTCGGCGGTCGTCGCGTCCTGACCCCCATTAGCCGTTCCCCCGTCATCCATCAGGACCAGATTAATGGTAGCGACGCCATTGGCATTCACCGCCGATTCAAAGGTCAAATCTCCGGTTCCCGGATCCACCGACGGTTGCGTACTAAAGAGAGCGGGATTGGTATTGCCCGTGACCATAAAGGTGAGGATTTGCCCCGCCTCATCGGTCGCCGTCGCCGGGCCCGGTTGAATATTCGTCGCCCAGCCCGCTACCGTCGTCGGGCCCGCGTTTTCCGCCACCTGCACGTTGCCGCCCCCCGTAAACTCCGGCGCATCGTTGACCGCCGTGATACTCAACGTTACCGTCGCATCCGGCGAGGTCAGAGGGGTCGTCGTATCATCATCCTGCACGGCAAAGGTGAAGCTGTCGGGGCCGTTGTAATCATCATTCGGGTCATAGAAAACATTCGGGGGCGTTCCCGTTAGGATGCCGTTACTCGGTTGGGCCGTGATCAAGAAGGTCAGATTGGCCGGCGCCGTCTCGGCGTCACTGCCGGTCAGCGTAATCGCTACCGGGCTCCCGGGATCCTCCAGGAACCCCGGCACCACCTGATCGTCTGCCATGGGGGGGAAGTTCGTGAGCGGCGGAACGCCTATGGAGGTCACCGCCATCCCAAAGCCGGACCCCGCAGAAATGTAAACCGCGCTGGTAACTGGTGCGGCCTGGGGATCCGGGAATATGCGGACCAATACCGGCAAACTGGAATGTGTTCCATTCGGTTCCCCCGAACCCAGTTGTCCTACTCCATGCGAGCCCCAAGATACAATTTCACCCGTATTCAGAATGGCCATACTGAAATTGAGACCAGCCGAAATCTGTTGAACATTGGTTAAAGGGGCAAGTCCCGTACTGTCCAAAACCGGATCGGCAAAGAGGACCGCCCCCCCGCTTGATCCATTTCCCAGTGCCCCATTTAAATTGGTTCCCCAGGCTTGAACAGTGCCGTCACTCAGCAAGGCCAGGGAATGCCAGATTCCCCCTGAAATACCGACAACATCGGTAAGAGGCCCTGCACCACTTTCTTGAACCAGGGCAGGAGTAGGCGACTCCGTATTAGGAGTCGTATCGTATCCCAATTGGCTTTCATTATTTCTTCCCCAGGCCATCACCGTGCCATCTTGCAACAGGGCCAAACTATGAAGACCTCCCGCTGAAACGGCGACGACTCCGGTTAGTCCTGTCACCGTTTGAATCGTGGAGCCTCCTCCACCAATGGCACCAATTCCCAGTTCACCATGAATATTGCTTCCCCAGCTTCTCACGGTCCCATCATCCAGTAGAGCCAGGGAGTGGTCACTGCCTCCCGCTGAAACGGCGACGACATTGGTTAACCCTGGGATCGCGATAGGCGTTAACTGATCGGTTGGACCTGGTACGCCGACTTGCCCATTGATATTCTCTCCCCAAGCCATCACCGTGCCATCTTGCAGAAGCACAAGGTTATGACCGAACCCTGCGGAAATCGCCAAGGCAGGAAGTGGCAAGGGCACTGAAAACGGATCCTCACTAAAAGGCAGAACCCCTCCATCTCCTAATTGCCCCCTGGAATTATCACCCCAAGTCCAAACACTCCCCTGAGCATCTATGGCAATCCCATGGGCACTCCCCGTCTCGATTGCCACAATATCTTCAAATAACTCCAGCGTGGGAAACGTACTGACATAAGCCGGTCCAGCAAAATTCCTTGATCCCCCAATAGCCACGGCTGCACCTGATGCAAGCGTCCCAGAACCATTGCTACCCCATGTCGTAACTGAGCCTGAATTAACAATTTTGACCACAAAGGCCGATGACCCAACTCCAGAGTTACAAATTCCATCGATTCCGCAATCCGTGTCGAATGCTCCTGATGTAACCGGGAAGTCCGTCGAATTGGTTTCTCCTATGACATACACCGACCCTGCTCGGGATAGAGCAACCCCATTGGCACCGTCAGATGTCGTCCCTCCGATAAACGTGGAATAGAGCCATTGACTTCCATCTTGGCTGAGTTTTGTTAAAAACCCATCTCGACTGCTATTGCAAGATCCATCAGACCCACAGGTAAGATCGAATCCATCTGTAGTAGTGGGAAAGTTGGGGGACAAGGTCTCTCCGGTCAGAAAAGCGTTCCCGGAGGCATCCAGAGCCAGGTTCAAACGCCCCGTTTCGGCATCACTTCCTCCGAGGAACGTGGAATAGATTAAGTTTGAGCCAGTAGTATCCAATTTGGTCACGTAAGCATCTGATGTCCCATTACAGAGCCCGTCCGTCCCACAGGTGGAATCGACTACTCCACCCGTGACGGGAAAATTATCAGAGAATGTGCGACCGATAACAAAGGCATTCCCCTGAGAATCGATTGATATTTGGGATCCGCTATCTTGCCCATCTCCACCCAGAAAAGTGGAATACACTAGCGCCGAACCATCAGAACTCAATTTAGTCACAAATGCATCACTATCCGAAAACGTCGTACACGTACCAGAAGCTCCACAGATTGTGTCGAACGCACCGCCAGTTGTAGGAAAATCGTTTGACCACGTTGAACCAGTTAGGTAGGCATTGCCCGAACCATCAAATTTTATCCCAGTGGCTGAATCACCCAAGCTTCCTCCCAAAAACGTTGAATAGATGACATTGTTCCCAGTTGGTCCAAACTTGGTGATAAAACCGTCCGTGCTCCCATTGCACAAGGCATCCGTCCCGCAAATAGTATCGAAGACTCCAGCAGTGGTGGGAAAATCACCAGAGCTTGTACTTCCAGCCACATAGGCACTACCTCCTGGATCAACAGCAATCCCCACAATAGATTCAGAGGCGCTCCCACCCAGGAAAGTAGAGTAGACGAGTGCGTCCCCCAATGAATTGAGTTTCATAAGAAAGGCATCTGGGGTTGGCACCCCAGCAATAGAATTACACAGGCTGTCTGTCCCACATGTGATATCAAAGGCCGATCCTGTCACCGGAAAATCCGCTGATTCCGTCCGTCCCCCCACAAAAACATTGCCGGCATCATCCAGGGCAATTTCCAAGACTTCCTCAACCGTGCTTCCGCCAAAATAGGTGGCATAAACAAGCCCGGTACCGTGCGGATTAATTTTCGCTACATACCCGTCCCCGGCAATTCCTCCAAATACTGGAATGGTGTCACAGGAGCCATCATTTCCACATACTTCATCAAAGGCTCCCGTCGTCGTCGGAAAATCTGGAGAGAACGTTTTTCCCGTCACATAGGCATTCCCTCCCTTATCAACTGCTATGTCCCTTCCCGTTTCGAACACACTGGCATCTAAGTAGGTGGCAAAAGAAAGCACGGGATCAATAATGAGCGGTTGGGTTCTGTCGTAGGCGGCAAGATGAATGCCGACATTCTGAAAAGAAGTCTCTTCTTTGACTGAGACCTGGATTCCCCCCTCCGCGGGAATGACGGCGGCTCTCCCATTTGTCATTCTCGCATCATCCACCGTCGTCATTCCGGCTCGTTGTTGGCCGGAATCTATCTTTGATGCTTCCTGGATCCCTGCTTTCTCAGGGATGACGGAAGGGGGAGCAGGAGTGACGAATGTGGTTTCTTGTAGGGATGACGAGGAGGAAGATGCTTTCAGCAAATAGTTCGCGGCGACTTCGATTTTCTTCCCATCCACCAGTTGATACACATGCGGTTTGAGCAGACGAAGAGTGGATGGGCCCGAAGATGGATTCCTCCCAGGTACCGCAGGAATGACGGATGTGGTTTCTTGCAGGGATGACGAGCCAGACAGTGACAGCACCAAATCCCCGTCTCCATTGACCGATAGTCCATCGATACCTGCAAACGCCAGTTGAATTTGATTCGGATCGGCGCCTGGCGCGACGATGAGATCGTATTCCAATTGCCCCTGATTGCCGTAAAACGCCACATCAATGCCCTCATACACATTCCGATAGTGCACTGTCTTATAGGTGGGAATTTGCGTACGCCATTTGTCCGGATCGTTGCCAATGAAATAGTTGACGATGCCGGGGAGTTTATCCTGGCCGGTCACGGCAGGGGTTTGATTGGCCCCGGCGAACGACATGCGGAGGACGGATGGGGAGACCGGTTTCTCCACAGATGCTTCACCCCGCACCGTATTCTTGTTCGTTGCTCTCCCCTCAGTCATTCCCGCAGGTTGGTGGCGGGAATCTCTCTTGGATGTGTCCTGGATTCCCACCTGCCCGGGAATGACAGAAAGAGAGCCGGGGAGGACAGACTTCGTTGGGTCAGGAATGCCTGCTTGCGTTTTCGACCCACGCAAGACCATCACCGCTTCGGTCGGTGTCAAAAACAGAGTATACCCCCGCCCCCGCGCTAAAAACTTTACCTGGCCATCCGTCTGCCCGTGGTTGGCTTCAAACTGTAAGGGTAAGTTCCCGAAGGTCGAGCGAAGAGTGGGAGCAGGGGCTTGGGCCGTCTTGGAGGGCAGAATCTTTGCCATCGACGAGGACGGGATGTTCAACCCCGCCTCAGGTTCACCATTCGGATGGATGGCCGCGAACCCGTGATAGCTGAGGAAACTCAAGAACGTTAGCATCAGTCCAATTACCAAAGAGTTCCGAATCCAACCACATCGTTGGGAGGAATTTGTTGTCATCACCACTCTCCTCTCATCATGAGACCCTTCGGGTTTGGTCTGTTGGCCTGATCGTGCATGGCAAGCCTCTCCCCCACACTCGACGGTCTTGTCTCTTCAAAGGTGATTCGGGAGAACCAGCGGCTGCTCCCCGATAGGAGAAGACCACCCGGGGTTACACCGACACCTATGCGTAAGATGTGATAAATAGCGCGACCTCGTTTTGATCACCCAGAAGGACTGAGCTAAACGAGACGCCCTGGACGTGAAGTTTAGAGGGGAGTGGGGGCAGGGGTTAATACATTACATATGAACATCGTTACACTGACTTCTATGCTCCTCAATGGCCGATTGAACGGTCTTTTTTCTTTTCATGCAATACCCGTTTTAACCTGTACAGTGTGGGATACTCCCAATTTATAAAAATTCCCGAACCTCAGACTCTTCGCGTATCCCTTGTGGAAACAGACATACTGACAGGCAGGGGTAGCCCAACCTGTGACCTAATTCACATACATGCAGGTCCAATACCACGTCGGCCGCTAAACCCAGGTAGGCTAGTGAACTGGTTGTTTCTGAGAGGATTTCCACCTATGGCCTCCACACCCCCTCCCCTTCGTAGCTGATTCCTCTATATCCGGAAGGTATCAATTCAGATACACCTTGGTATCGATTTAGATACATAATACAGAAAGTGCATCTTCCTCTATTTAAGAACCCTTACGAGGGTCCCTTCGCTATGACCTATGTAATGCTTTATTGTTCCTGGTTTGAAGGCAACAGTTTCCCCAAGCGGGTCAAGCCTTTGGCTTCCGCCAACTCCCTGGACAATCTGACCCCGATCTTGTGCTTCACCTTGGTCTTCTTCACCTTCTTCTCTTTGCCCGGATGCGTCAGTTCATACGTCACCTCCGTGGCCACCCAGTCACTGCCCACATCCGTCACCGTAAATTGCACCGCCTCGAGCGTCGAGTTGACCTCCGTACTCAAACTCTCATGGTCCGCCACAAACCCTTCCGGCGGCGCCACCGATGCCGTCACGCCCCAATCCCCTTCACTGTCAAAGATAAACGGATAGGTTTCCACCGTGCTGTCCCATTCCACGTATTCCGGCTCGATGATCCACAAGACCGAGCCCGAGTGCTTGGACGATTTCGCCGGCACCGTCTGCCCATCTCCCTTCACGATCACCTTCAACCCCTTCGTCAGACTCTCCCCCGAGGCCACCACTCCCACATTCTTGCCCACATAAATGGTCTCCCCTCCCGGAACCTGATATTCGCCAATGGCCAAGTACTCCCCCGGCGGTGGCTGCATCGTCAACGTCCCGGACCCATCCGTTCGCCCATTCGTGGGCGCGGGACAGCTACTGCCCCAGATACTGGCAAAGTGTTGCCACGAGGTCCCAAAGAGTCCGACACAGGTACTGGTAAGGTCAAAGAGTTGTACGGGAAGGTCTACCAGCGGGGACTTGCTGGCGCCGGGATGGGTCCCGGTTCCCACTTCAAAGAGCTCGGCGGTGATCGTCACGGTCGCCGGCACCACCGGCGGCGTGTCGGGCGTCCCCGCGTTACAATCATCATCCACCCCATTGCCTGCAATCTCCGTGGCCCCGGGGTTCACCGCCGCCGTCCCGTCGTTACAGTCCACCGCCACCGGCAGCGGCCCATTGGGATCGGCCGCCGGCACCGTCCACCCGTCGCTGTCCCCATCCACGAGGATAGCCAGCGGTACCACATTCGAGGCCAACACCCCTTCAAACACCGCCGCATTGCTTTGCACCACCGGCACCCCATCCACCGTGTCGAAGATGACGTCAAACCGTTGGAAGGGAATCACCACTTGCACCGTATACGCCCCGGGGGGCAACTCATAAACCGTGCGCACATCCGGCAGCACTACCGTCCGGCTAAACCCGCTGCTTAGGCTTTCCACCCCTTGCACATAAATCTTGCGCACCACCCCATCATCACCTAAGACCCGCACCACGGCCGGGGGGCCATCTTCCTGCCCTTGCCCCGTCGTCGCCACATGCGAGGTCACCGTCTGGCCATCCTGCCCGGTAAACACCAAGAGAAATTCCCAGGGTTCGGCACTAAAGCCGCTCCGGGCCAACACGTCCCCGCCCCCGGACAGCGTATGGGTCACCGTGATCGTCGCCTCCACCGGCGTGCTCCCGGTGCCGTCAATGGCCTGGGGAGTGAGCGCTAACGTCACCCCCAACCCCGCTTCAGGGGTCTGCGCCCAACTGGGAAATCCCCACCCACTCATCAACACCGTCACGGTTACCCCCAGGATAAGGGAAAGCCTAAAAACCAGGGCTCCTGGAATACCCGGCTGGGAAAATCGGGGCTTAAGGGTCTTCATGAGTCTGCTCTCCTTCTGGTTCCTATGGTCCGTGTTAATCATTATGAATGGCCAGTTCCGGTACCGACGTCGAATGCAACTGCGTATCATTGATCCAGGAATACGATTCCTCATGCATCAGCGCACTCGTCGGCTTGCCCGCATGCCGGAGGCCCACCGCATGGCCCACCTCATGCGTGATCGTCCGCTTCAACACCTGCGCCAGGGTCGTTTCAAAATTTGACAACTCCGCGAGTCTTGGGTCCTCTGGTACTCCATCGCCCAACTCCACTAGATCGTCGCGGTCAATGTCTACCGCAGTCAAATCCAGATCGGTGCAGACTATAAAACTACTCCTGAGAATGGCGACATCCCCAAACTGTTCATCTCTCGCATTCTGACAGTCACTAGCCCCTGTACCTGTGATCAGCTGTATATCATTAGTATTGGGTGTCGGATTGCTCCCTGAGTTAGGGTCTCTCACGAGAGACGTGGGATCGAGCTCCTCATTGGGAACAGTGCCGGTGTCTTGCCCGTCCACCACGGTCGCCTCCGTAAACGTGTTCCCATCGACATAGGGCTTATCCCCAAAGTAATGATCCAACGGAATCTGATACGTCTCCGTATACTTCTCCCCGATGGTCACGAGACAGGATTCGTTCGTCGATTCATCTAGCTCCTGATAGTCCATCTGAGTGCCGATACAACTTTCACCCTTGCGGTCCCAGCTATACGTGCGAGCGCCATCACGATTAATGATGCCATCGGAGGCGGACGGTCCCACATCATGTCGATTAGCCAGACCATTGACCAGTTCCCGATTGACCAACTCCACCGCATCCAAATGAATCTCCGAGACCGGGGCCGGAGTCAGGACGTCCGTACTCCGCACATGCACATCAATCCCCGCCGCATCAAACGCATCCCCCAGCGCAAACGGACAGTCACAACTGGCGTCATGCAACTGCCCCACATCATAGTGCGTGATCGTCAAGAACAATTCCCGGCGTTGAGGATTCCCCCGCACATGCGGCGGATCATACATCCCCCCCGTTAACACCGCCGTCGGGTCCGGCACCCACGCCACCGTCTGGTACGTCTCCCCATTGCCCACTGTCGTCACGCGCTCCAGCGGCACCCCCCACTTGAAACCGCGATATTTCTGCTTGGCACTGAGACCGTCCCCGGCCGGGCCCCCAGTGGGCCCGGGATCACCGGCAGTGCCATCGTAGAGAGCAGTGCCGCCATGCTCCTCTTCCCATTGATCGGCGATCCCATCCCCGTCACCATTATTATCCTCATCACGCGGGAGGGTCAGGTCGACCATCCGCACGATCGAATTCCCCGTCCCATCATCGAAAGAATCGGTAACCGCATGCAACTTAATGCGGCCTCCATAGTCCTCTGCAGTGACCACCAGGTCACGATCCCCATTCGCTAAATCGGCCGTCGCAAACGAGAAGTCCGGATTCACATTCGCTTGATCAGGATCGTTGGTATAGGCCCCCGGCTCCGTGGTTACCGGCTCTACCAGCGAAAAAGTAATATTAGGTTGTTCTCCCGCTGAAAGGGGAATACCGTCACGAAGCACCACACCCTGTATGGTGAGAACGGTCCCGGGTTCCGGCTTCCAGGTCTTCGGGTCGATAGCACCCCCATTGATTACCAGGGTCAATTCATTGGGTGGAGGTGGGACATTATCCTGGACATCGATGGTAAAGACTTCGGCGGTCGTCGCGTCCTGACCCCCATTAGCCGTTCCCCCGTCATCCATCAGGACCAGATTAATGGTAGCAACGCCATTGGCATTCACCGCCGATTCAAAGGTCAAATCTCCGGTTCCCGGATCCACCGACGGTTGCGTACTAAAGAGAGCGGGATTGGTATTGCCCGTGACCATAAAGGTGAGGATTTGCCCCGCCTCATCGGTCGCCGTCGCCGGGCCCGGTTGAATATTCGTCGCCCAGCCCGCTACCGTCGTCGGACCGGCGTTTTCTGCCACCTGCACGTTGCCGCCCCCCGTAAAACTTGGCACATCATTTAAGGACCTTATCGAAAGATCCACAATGGCCACCGGACTCGGACCGTTTCCGTCATCCACCGTAAATCCAAAACTGTCCGACCCATTGACATCGGGATTAGGGGTATAGATCACCGTTGCAGTACAACTGCTTCCCCCATCAACGGATGTACAATTTGGGGCACTAATGGCTCCCAGGCTCCCTAAGGTGGGGGCCGGCCCTGTCAGGGCAAACGTGAGGCTGGGACTATCTGGATCGCTCCCGCTCAAAATGATGGGCAGAGCTGTATCTTCGTCGGTCTCCCCGGCATCTTGCGGATCTGCAACCGGCGGTTGTGCGGCTGCGGCCACAAAGTCCACCTGCGTCGTCTGGGTCAGCACAATCTCATTGCCCGCCCCATCCGTCACATCCGTCGCCGTGTACGTCACCAACTCCACCGTCGTATTCGTCACCGCGAAGGTCACCTGCCCGCTGGCATCCGACGGGCCACTGGCCGGCCCGATCGTCGAGCTGCCGCCGCCCTGCGCCAACGTCACCGTCCGCCCCGCCACCGGCACACTGTCGCCATCCAACAACGTCACCGTAATCGTCGCACTGGCCACCCCGTTGGCCACCACACTGGCCGCATTCGTCGCCACCGTCGAGGTGCCCGCACTCGTCGCATTGGCCACAAAGTCCACCTGCGTCGTCTGGGTCAGCACAATCTCATTGCCCGCCCCATCCGTCACATCCGTCGCCGTGTACGTCACCAACTCCACCGTCGTATTCGTCACCGCGAAGGTCACCTGCCCGCTGGCATCCGACGGGCCACTGGCCGGCCCGATCGTCGAGCTGCCGCCGCCCTGCGCCAACGTCACCGTCCGCCCCGCCACCGGCACACTGTCGCCATCCAACAACGTCACCGTGATCGTCGCACTGGCCACCCCGTTGGCCACCACACTGGCCGCATTGGTCGCCACCGTCGAGGTGCCCGCACTCGTCGCATTGGCCACAAAGTCCACATCCACCGTCTGGGTCAGCACAATCTCATTGCCCGCCCCATCCGTCACATCCGTCGCCGTGTACGTCACCAACTCCACCGTCGTATTCGTCACCGCGAAGGTCACCTGCCCGCTGGCATCCGACGGGCCACTGGCCGGCCCGATCGTCGAGCTGCCGCCGCCCTGCGCCAACGTCACCGTCCGCCCCGCCACCGGCACACTGTCGCCATCCAACAACGTCACCGTGATCGTCGCACTGGCCACCCCGTTGGCCACCACACTGGCCGCATTGGTCGCCACCGTCGAGGTGCCCGCACTCGTCGCATTGGCCACAAAGTCCACATCCACCGTCTGGGTCAGCACAATCTCATTGCCCGCCCCATCCGTCACATCCGTCGCCGTGTACGTCACCAACTCCACCGTCGTATTCGTCACCGCGAACGTCACCTGCCCGCTGGCATCCGACGGGCCACTGGCCGGCCCGATCGTCGAGCTGCCGCCGCCCTGCGCCAACGTCACCGTCCGCCCCGCCACCGGCACACTGTCGCCATCCAACAACGTCACCGTAATCGTCGCACTGGCCACCCCGTTGGCCACCACACTGGCCGCATTCGTCGCCACCGTCGAGGTGCCCGCACTCGTCGCATTGGCCACAAAGTCCACCTGCGTCGTCTGGGTCAGCACAATCTCATTGCCCGCCCCATCCGTCACATCCGTCGCCGTGTACGTCACCAACTCCACCGTCGTATTCGTCACCGCGAACGTCACCTGCCCGCTGGCATCCGACGGGCCACTGGCCGGCCCGATCGTCGAGCTGCCGCCGCCCTGCGCCAACGTCACCGTCCGCCCCGCCACCGGCACACTGTCGCCATCCAACAACGTCACCGTAATCGTCGCACTGGCCACCCCGTTGGCCACCACACTGGCCGCATTCGTCGCCACCGTCGAGGTGCCCGCACTCGTCGCATTGGCCACAAAGTCCACCTGCGTCGTCTGGGTCAGCACAATCTCATTGCCCGCCCCATCCGTCACATCCGTCGCCGTGTACGTCACCAACTCCACCGTCGTATTCGTCACCGCGAACGTCACCTGCCCGCTGGCATCCGACGGGCCACTGGCCGGCCCGATCGTCGAGCTGCCGCCGCCCTGCGCCAACGTCACCGTCCGCCCCGCCACCGGCACACTGTCGCCATCCAACAACGTCACCGTAATCGTCGCACTGGCCACCCCGTTGGCCACCACACTGGCCGCATTCGTCGCCACCGTCGAGGTGCCCGCACTCGTCGCATTGGCCACAAAGTCCACCTGCGTCGTCTGGGTCAGCACAATCTCATTGCCCGCCCCATCCGTCACATCCGTCGCCGTGTACGTCACCAACTCCACCGTCGTATTCGTCACCGCGAACGTCACCTGCCCGCTGGCATCCGACGGGCCACTGGCCGGCCCGATCGTCGAGCTGCCGCCGCCCTGCGCCAACGTCACCGTCCGCCCCGCCACCGGCACACTGTCGCCATCCAACAACGTCACCGTGATCGTCGCACTGGCCACCCCGTTGGCCACCACACTGGCCGCATTGGTCGCCACCGTCGAGGTGCCCGCACTCGTCGCATTGGCCACAAAGTCCACATCCACCGTCTGGGTCAGCACAATCTCATTGCCCGCCCCATCCGTCACATCCGTCGCCGTGTACGTCACCAACTCCACCGTCGTATTCGTCACCGCGAAGGTCACCTGCCCGCTGGCATCCGACGGGCCACTGGCCGGCCCGATCGTCGAGCTGCCGCCGCCCTGCGCCAACGTCACCGTCCGCCCCGCCACCGGCACACTGTCGCCATCCAACAACGTCACCGTGATCGTCGCACTGGCCACCCCGTTGGCCACCACACTGGCTGCATTGGTCGCCACCGTCGAATTGGTGGCACTGGGTGGATTTGCAACGGTTTCCAGCGTATACGTCCCAACTCCGGCATCAATATTGGTATTTAGCAGGTTCGTGCCCGAGTCCAACCCCGTCTTCGTTGCAAAATCACCGACAATCCCGGCGGCTGCGGAAAGAATCAAAAAGTTATTGCCGACCGACGGATCGAAGGCATTGATAAGATCCACATCGAGCGTTCCCGCGAGATTGGCTTGTCCAGATATTTGGAGCTGATCAAAGTCTGGGGTACCCGGATTCGTCCCCCCAATTTCCATTAATAAGGTGGCGGACGGATCTTGAGTATAATCCCCCGTGACGACTGTGATGCCAGGGGACGCCCCAATGCTCAGGACATTAAAGTTATTCAAGTGATGGAAATGCGAGAAAGTGATATCCGGATTGGCGAACAGCACTGTGCTCGTTCCACCTCCAACGAATTCGGTCGTGTGTGAACCCGACGGAGCAAACGCTTGCGCATTCCCACTTTGCACAAAATTCCCTCGAATAGTAATCAGACCATCCGTTAAATTGGCATTCGTCATTCCACCACTAAAGGTCGCATTGCCATTCACGATGAGATTGTCCGAAGGATCAAACATTGTCAGCACACCACCAGATACCGTGGAAAAATCTTGGACTTCTAGTGTTTGCGAATTTAAATTTAATTCACCACCTGCAACTTCAACATCAGAACCGGCGGAATACACAATCGGACCACTCGTTAAGAAGACTGACGACCCTTGGACGCGGGTTGTCGCCACCGCATAGGCCCCACCAGCAACCGGTTGTGGCATTGAAGCGGTCACGATAAGGGTTTCCGTCCCTGCCGATTCTAAGCGACTCCCAGCAGACAGCACCTGAACTGCGCCCGTTGCCACCGCATCAGTCAGTAACTGTACGGTCGTTCCACCTTGCACAATCAAATTGTGGAAGTTTGAAAAACTGGTGGTACCGATATCGGTATCCGTAAAACTCACCGTCTGGGGGGCCGCCGCAGAGTTATTGAACACCACGGAAAAGCTTCCTGAAGGTGCAAAGGCCTGTGGGGTCACACTTTGGCTGAAATTCCCACCAACAAAGAGTGTTCCTTCCGTCAGCTGGGTTAAGGCGCCATCTCCCGCAAAAGTGACATTCCCTCCCACGGTCAAATTGCCGGAAGTCGGAACAACCATGATCAACCCTCCACCATTACTTACAGTCAAATCACCACCCAGGGTTAAATCAGCCCCGTTTAAATCTAATTGATTTCCCACTCCATCAATCAACAGACTCGCTCCGGGTCCGTAAGTAATCGTCAAGCCCGGATGCGTAATGTTGCCTGCCACCCGGGTCGTCGCCACCGCGTATGTGCCGCCGCTAATGGGTACCGGCAACTGGGTGGTTACGATTAAGGTCTCCGCCGTCGCCGAGGCGAGGGTACTTCCCGTCCCCAGGACCTCAACTGCGCCCGTTGCCACCGCATCAGTCAGTAACTGTACGGTCGTTCCACCTTGCACAATCAAATTGTGGAAGTTTGAAAAACTGGTGGTACCGATATCGGTATCGGTAAAACTAACCGTCTGGGGGGCCGCCGCAGAGTTATTGAACACCACGGAAAAGCTTCCTGAAGGAGCAAAGGCCTGTGGGGTCACACTTTGGCTGAAATTCCCACCAACAATAAGTGTCCCTTGAGTAAGATTCGCACTCGAATTATCCCCCGCAAAACTGACATTTCCTTCGACGGTCAGATTTCCTCCCAATGGAGTAGCCATGTTTAACGTACCCCCATTGATGACACTAAAATCACCACCCACCGTAAGGTCAAAACCTGCCAAATCCAACTGGCTCCCCACACCATCAACTGTCACATTCGTTCCCGACGAATACACAACCGGTCCACTCGTCAAGGTCACCACTCCTGCCACACGCGTGTTAGCCACCGCGTACACTCCCCCGGAAATGGGAATAGGCATATCAGTCGTTACGATCAGGGTTTCGGAACTTGCTGATTCTAGTTGACTCCCAGAAGACAATACCTGTACAGAACCGGTCGCCACTGCCTCGGTACTCAATTGAACAGTGGTCCCATCCTGGACACTCAAATCTTGGAAATGGGAGTCCGCCGCTCCCGGGTTTGCAAAGTTCACCGTCTGGGGCGCCGCCGCCGCATTATTAAACACCACCGAATAATTGCCCGAGGGATCAAAGGCCAGGGGATTGACGCTTTGACTGAAATTCCCTCCCACCGTGAGCGTGCCGTTCGTCAGCAGGCCTGTCGTGTCAGCTCCTGCAAAACTGACGTCGCCTCTCGCTATCAGGTTTCCGGGTCCGGGATCCGTCATGGTCAGCAACCCCCCGGCGACCGTACTAAAATTATCTACTTCCAAGACGAAACTTCCGATATCCAAATTGGCCCCAGCCCCAAACACCTCCACACTGGTCCCTGCCGCATACACCAAAGGCCCACTCGTCAAACTGATGATGTCCACCACCCGCGTCACGGCAACCGCATACGTGCCTCCACTAATGGGTTCCGGAATCTGGTTGTTCACGATTAACGTTTCCGACGTCGCCGAGGCGAGGGTACTTCCCGACTGCAAAACCTGTACTGCGCCCGTCGCCGCCGCATCCGTAATCAACTGCACTGTCGTGCCATCCTGAACGACCAAATCCCCGAAATGGGATTCTAATGCCAATCCCACACCCGGATGCTCAAAACTCACGGTCTGGGGCGCCGCCGCCGCATTATTAAACACCACCGAATAATTGGCCGAAGGATCAAAGGCCAGGGGATTGACGCTTTGACTGAAATTGCCCCCCACCCCGATGGTCCCAACCTCCAACAAGCCCGTCGTATTCCCTCCGGCAAAACTCACGTCGCCCCCCACTGTCAAGTTCCCAGTTGAGATACCGTTGGCCTGCAGAGTCCCGCTATCAGTCGTGCCGAAGTTGGCACTCACCGTGAGATCTTGCCCACTAATGTCTAAGTTGCCATTCCCGCCAACCGTGAGGCTGTTCACCGTCACGGGGCTCGCATCCAACGTCACGGTGTAGGGGGCCCCTGTTTGGTTGATCAACACATTATCCCCGGCTTGAGGGGCGACGCCCCCAACCCAAAGACTGGGATCACTCCAACTTCCACTTACAGGGTTGGCCCAGATAATCGTGCCGGCAGCGACCACCTGCGTTTGTTCCTCAATATTCGTATTATTGCCGGGGATAGAATCCCCCACGGCATTTCCACCAATGCTTTGAGCCGTCGCGGTCAGCGTTACCGTCTCTTCAACACTGGGCGTGGCATTGACGGTCAGCGTAAACGAGGCTCCAATATCCAACAGCCCAATGGTGCAATCAATGGCCGCACCCTGACAGACAATGGGCCCAGAGGCCGAAGTAATAGAGTTAATCGTCATGCCACCCCCGGTGAACGCCCCAGTCACCTGGACATCGTCAATCGCCACATCCGGTCCGTTATTGGTGATGACAAGGTCGTAATCGGTCGAGGATCCCACCGGAAGCGGATCGATACTATCCGTAATCGTCAGTGCTAAATTGGCATCAGGACTCGCAGATTGAATGACCGTCGTGATGGTTTGACTATCGTTTGACGGATCGGGATCAACTAAATCTCCCTCAACACTGGCGGTATTCGAGAGAATACCCGGTGAACCGGGAGCCGTGGCAGTAATGGTAATGACTGATGAAGGTCCGGGAGGAGCCATTCCCCCTGGGTCAGTACATTCCACCACCGAATCAGGAACGGGCTGAGTACAATTCCAATTCGTGCCAGAGGCATTCACATTTGATAAACCTGCTGGAAGATTATCGGTGACCGTCAGGGTATTCACTGTATCCGGTCCAGCATTGGAAACCGTGATTTCATAGGTGAGGACATTCCCTACGGTCACGGGATCAGTGAGAATGATTTTCTGAACCGACAGATCGGCAGAAGGAATGGCTGCTTCGGTGATGCCTAAGCTATGATTATCCCCGGCCGAGATGGCCACAGGATCAGGGACCTGCGCTGCAATAACCGTACTGGTAGGCGTCAAACTTCCATCGCCTAACTGCCCGGAATTGTTCTGACCCCATCCCATTACGGCATTGCCCAACAAACCCAAGGCCAGGGAATGGTTGCCTCCGGCGACAATTCCCACCACATCTCCCAACCCTGCCACTTGTGCCGGGGAACTCCTATCCACACAATTCACTCCAGGTGTGCAGATGCCATCGCCTAACTGCCCGGAATTGTTCTGACCCCAAGCCCACACGGTACCATCCTCCCTCAAGGCCAGGCTGAAAAGATTGCCACCGGCGAGGGCCACCACATTATCAAGAAGCTGCGTTGGTCCTACAAATACACCCTGAGCGCCGCTTCGATCATTACAATCCACCCCTGGGGTGCAGACATTATCACCCAGCTGACCGTTGCTGTTCCGTCCCCAGGACACGACGGTTCCATCTTGAAGTAAGGCCATACCATGTAAGGCCCCTGCCGCAATGGCGATGGCATTCGTGACTCCTGCAACCTGAACAGGGAGAGGGCTATCAACACAATCCACCCCGGGCGTACACACGCCATCGCCCAACTGCCCGAAAGCATTACCTCCCCAAGCTCTGACTGTCCCATCACCCAGGAGTGCCAGACTATAATTAACACCGGCTGCAATACCGACCACATTGCTAAGGCCGCCTACTTGAGTGGGGGTACTGGTGCCGGCGGGTCCCGCAAACCCCAACTGTCCGTTATCATTGTCACCCCACGCCCAGACGGTGCCATCCGATCGTAAGGCTAAGCTAAAATTGCCCCGCCCACCTGAAATGGCCACAACATTCGTTAGACCGCTCACGCTAGAAGGAATCCCGCTGTCCGGACATCCCGCTCCTACGAACGGCGTACACACACCATCGCCCAACTGTCCTTCCGAGCCCTCGCCCCAGGCCAAGACCTGGCCAAACAGCAGCGCCAAACTATGATTGGCTCCACTGGACACGGCCTCAAAATCGCTGATTGGGGGAGCAGTCGGCACCGTGGCTGGAATGGGGAAACCTGGGCAAACGGTCGCATTCGGATCACATCCATTTCCTAGTTGTCCAACAGCATTACTTCCCCAGGATGCAAGAAAACCGGCATCCACGATCTTAGCGACGAAAGCATCGGTGCCCCCTCCACTAGCGAACTGGCTCTCATTGCGCAGGGGAAAGTCCGTGGAGCTTGTGTTGCCCGTCACATACACTGTGCCCGTGAAATTTACGGCGATGTCCTCGGCAGCATCATTACTGCTCCCGCCCAAGTAGGTGGAGTAGACCTGCGCCCCTGCCGCATCGAGCTTGGTGAGAAAGGCATCGTTGTTTCCCCCCGCGTGGGTAGGCTGGAATGCGTTGAGCGTGGGGAAGTCCGTCGAGCGTGTGACTCCGGGCACGTAAGCCGCACCGGCGGCATCCACCACGATTCCCTCGCCACCATCAGTACTGCTCCCGCCCAGGTAGGTGGAGTAGACCAACTGACTCAAGGGCGGCTGCGACGGGTCCAGCTTGGTGACAAAGGCATCGACGTCTCCCGCGTGGGTAGGCTGGCTGGCATTGAGCGTGGGGAAGTCCGTGGAGAACGTTGACCCTGTTACATAGACCGCGCCCGCGGCATCCACGGCGATGCCCCGGCCATCATCAGTACTGCTCCCACCCAGGTACGTGGAGTAGACCCGTGACCCCACCGCATTGAACTGGGTGACGTAGGCCGATTGGTTCCCTCCGAGGGTGGCCTGGAGGGGGTTGACCGTGGGGAAGTCCGTCGAGAGGGTCACCCCAGACACATACGCCGCACCCGCGGCATCCACGGCGATGCCGCCGAAGGGCTCATCTGAGCTGCTTCCCCCGAGATACGTGGAGTAGACCAACTGATTGGCGGGCAGCTGCGACGGATCCAACTTGGTGACGAAGGTATCAAAGATCCCCCCGTTGGTAGCCTGGCTGGCGTTGAGCGTGGGGAAGTCCGTCGAGTTGGTCCAACCCGTCACGTAAACCGCGCCCGCGGCATCCACGGCGATGCCCCCGCTAATGCTAACATCGGTACTGCTCCCGCCCAGGTAGGTGGAGTAGACAGGGACGCCCCCCGCATTGAACTGGGTGACAAAGGTATCGGTCCCGCCTCCGCTGGCGGATTGCATCGCGTTGATGGTGGGGAAGTCGGTCGAAGCTGTAGCGCCCGAGACATAGGGTGTGCCCGCAGCATCCACGGCGATGCCCCGGCCATCATCATCACTGCTCCCGCCGAGATAGGTGGAGTAGACCCGGGTCCCCAGTGCATTGAGCTTGGTGACGAAGGCATCATCGCCGCCCCCACTGGCAAGCTGGCTCGCGTTGAGCGTGGGGAAGTCCGTGGAGGTGGTCTCCCCCGTCACGTAAACCGCGCCCGCGGCATCCACGGCGATGCCCTCGCCACGGTCATTACTGCTCCCGCCGAGATACGTGGCAAAGAACAGGACGGGATCTACGATTAAGGGTTTGGCATGGTCATAGGCCGCCAGGTGAATGCGAACACCCTGAGAGGGGGAACCCGCGTTGGTCATTCCGGCTTGCGATTGGCCGGAATCCACCTTGGCCTGCTGTTCAGATAGATTCCTGCCGGATACCGCAGGAATGACGAAGGTCGTTTCTTGACGGGAAAACGAGGAAGAGGATGTGCCCAAAACATAGTTGGCAGCGACTTTAATTTTCCGGCCATCCACCATTTGATACACTTGCGGTTGCAGCAGCCGGACTTCTCCTCCATCCACATCGAGGACAAGGTCTCCCGCTTTATTGACGCTAAGATGTTCGGCACCTTCGAACGCCAGTTGAATTTGGTTGGGATCAGCCCCTGGGGCCACGACCAAGTCATATTCCAACTGGCCTTGGTTACCGTAATAGACCAGATCGATGCCAGGATAGACGTCCTTGTATGCCACCTTCTTGTACGTAGGAATCTCGGTCCGCCATTTCTTGGGATCATTGCCAATAAAATAGTTGACGATGCCGGGGAGTTTATCCTGGCCGGTCACGGCAGGGGTTTGATTGGCGCCCGCGAATGCCATGCGGAGGACGGGGGATAAAGTTTCAGAATTTTCTGTTTTCTGTTCTGATATGGAGGGAATGGTGTTTGATTTCGTTGTCTCGTACTTTTCTGTTTTTTCTCTATTCTTTTTCAGGACCATGACCGCTTCCGTGGGAGTCAGGAACATGGTGTATCCACGCCCGCGCGACAGAAACTTGACTTGTGTATCCGTCTGGCCATGGTTTTCCTCAAACTGTAACGGCAATTTGCCAAACGTCGAGCTGATTCTTGGGGAAGAGGGTGGAGGAGTCTTGGAGGCTAGAGCCTTTTTCCCCGAAGCGGAAGAGAGGGGCGACTCGGAGGGTGCAGGACTCTTCGGATTTATGGCCGCGAATCCGTGATACGCACCAAGGCCACAACAACCCAGCACCACACTTATCATCACCGTCCGCGTGTACAATCCACATCGTTGCGACGTTCGAGTCTTCATCACTGCTCTCCTCTCATGTTGAGACCTTGGATGCCCCACGTTGTTTGGGCAGTCTGCTCAAGCCAGGGTCCTTTGTCTTGCTCTATTCTTATGTCTGAATCTTCAAAAATGGCGTTTCCCCGATCCTGAATCCCAGAGAGGCTGAGTGAAACGAGGCGCCATGCGCGAGGTCCTGGAGGCGAGTATGGGAGGTTAGTTAATTCATTAGATTAGGTTCATTTGTTTTTCCTTCATCATTGCAAGGACGTTTTGGGAAAATTGATCATCTGCGTGCCGTTAGTCAGAAAACCCTTCCCAGAGAAACCTGACCAACGTGGCAGCAATTGGCGAGGAAACGGACAGGATGAGTGAGAGGGGGATTAATCGCGGATTCTATGGTTCGTCTATTGTCTCCTTTAGAGTGGTTAACCTCTTCACCTTTGACTCACGTGGTTTCCGAACATTCATTCTCACTAATTTTTCTTGTTTCTTTCCGGTTCACGTATTTTTTTCTTTACTTCTTCTTGTCTTTTTGGTCTTTATCTTTGGGTTTACCCCATTTGGTCAGGCCTAAGGAGTCCGCCAACGCTTTATCCAACTTGACGGCGATCTTCGTCTTGACCTTTTTGATCTTCACCTTGCCATCTTTATCTGTATGCGCCAGGGTATGCTCCACCTCTGTATCGACCCAATCACTACCGACATCGGTGATGGTGAACTGGGCAGCCTCCAAGGACGTATCCACTTCGGTCGTGAGACTATCTTCGTCGGCCACGAACCCTTCCGGTGGAGTCACCGTGGTCGTCACGGTCCAATCCCCCACACTTTCGAAGATAAAGGGATACAATTCTTGATTGCTGTCCCATTCCACATATTCCGGTTCAATGATCCAGAGTTCCGACCCAATGTGTCTACTCGACTTCCCTGGATTCATGTTCCCATTTTCGGTAATGATCAACCTGAGATCTATACTCTTTGTTTCCCCGCTCGCAATATTATTCGCACTCTTCCCAACATACAATTCATCTCCGGAAATCCCTCCGTCAGGATCTTCTTGCCCCAGTACCAGATAACTCCCAGGGGGCACGGAAAGGGAGAGTTCCCCATTGCCATCCGTATGGCCGGTATCCACGACCTCCTGCGCACAATTCAGCCAGATAGCTTCAAACTGTTGGGGGGTCAATCCAAATCCTGCCGCACAACTTCCCGCAGCCTGATCATAGATGTTTACGGGTAATCCCACCAATGGCCCGCGACTGGTGCTGGGAGAAGTGCCCGGACCCACCATATGCTGAATGGCTTCGACGTCAATCGTCCCAGGGACAATAGACACGACGTCTGAGGTCGTCGGGTTACAATCGTTATCCACTCCATCCCCGGGGACTTCGGTTGCTGCAGGATTTATTGCGGCATTGGTGTCATCACAATCCACGGCGATCGGACTTGGACCGCTCGCATCGGCAACGGGAACGGTGAATCCATCGCCATCGCCATCAGCGACCAACGCAAACGTCACTTCTTTAGACACAATCGTGCCGCCAAACAGTGCCGTGTCCAACCGCGCATAATCGACTCCCGCTTCCGATCTGAAAATAGCAGCATAGGTGCGGAGTGGCAGGGTGGCAAAAACCCGATAAAATCCCGGAACGGCCGGGGGCACGGATAATCCCGGATAGAGGAGTCGTGCATCATCCACCGTCACGGACTCCACAAAGTCCGGAGGAAACGTCACTAAGGGATCCACCTGTACGAAGGTGCCTCCAACCGGCAAATCGAGGGGCGGTGGAGGTTCCGGGAGCGGGACCTGCTCTTGTTCGGCCACAAAAGGCGTCCCATCCGGAGCGATGAACGTCAAAAGCAGAGGAAATGATTCCTCTTCAAAGCTTTGACTGGCCAGAATCGTTTGTCCACTCACATTTTCAACAATCACCGCCAATTTAATCGGTTCGGTGCCTAATTGATATTGCGCCTTCGCGAGCACCACCCGAACTTGGACTCCAGGAGTCGTCGCATGACCGGGGACGACAAAGGCCAATACAACCACGACGACCCTCGCCACCCATTTCCATACGGCACAACCCTTTTGCTCACGCCCCCTGCACCACGGTATCCACCACCGCGGTGTTTTCGGTTCCTTTTTCATTCGTTCATCCATAGTTCCGCTTACTCTCTTTCGACCATGTCTGCATCAGGGCTCCTGAGGGTTGGCTGGTGTGTTGTGAATCTTCAGTTGAGAAATCGAACTGCCAAAATTGCCATCGCGTCGCCAGTTATTCGTATTGACATACATCACATCGGTATCATCACCCGTATGGCTCGCGCCAGCCATATGTCCTAATTCATGGGTGATGGTGTGTTTGAGCACTTCCTCCTTCGTATGTTCGAAGGCTTCGTTAATACCCGCAGGAGTGGCAGACCGCGGCAATTCCACTTTGCCATCTTCGTCGATATCCACCACGGTCAAGTCCAAATCAAAATTATTAAACTGAAGGACATCACCATCCAACCGGCTATTTGAATTTGCATCTTCGGATTCACCCGTTTGTAGGATAATGTCAATTTGGGCATTATCGTTCAGATCCTCCACATCATTCGTTTCTTCCAACACTCCATTATTATTCGCATCCACATAGGTGCGATCACTGAAGTAGAAGTCCAGGGGAATTTGGAAGGTCTTGGTCCCTGTTCCGTAGGTCTCCCCATCGCCAATTCCGCTAAAGCCCTTGGTATCCCAGCTCCAGTTTCTGACCGCCACTTTATTCAGATGTCCATCTTGACTGTTATACGTCCCAGACAGGTCATTGGTAATGAGGCCGACATCGATATTTCGCCTCCCCGGATCGGGCACGGTCCCCACCTCAAGGGGGTGCACGTCAATGCCGGCATTCTGGAAAGCGGTTCCCATGGCAAACGGACAGCTACACGCGGTTTGCGATTCATACCCCGTGTATTCGATAAAGAAGTCTTTCCGCGTGGGATCGCCCCGGAAGAAGATCACTGGCGTCGGCAGTAAAGTAGGCGTTTGATACAACCCATCTTCGGGACTTCCGGGAACCGGGGGCGCCAATTGCCCCCACATAAAGCCCCGGTATTCCTTATGGTTACTCAGGCCATCCCCCAGGAACGAATTGGCCGGATGCATGTCCCCATCTCCACTGGTGGTCAAGTTGCCATATTGACTCTCCCACCCATCGGGTAGTAAGTCGTTGTCACTATCCTGCGGAATCGTAATTTGCTGCGTCACCGTGACGTCCGGGCTACCCGGTACCACCGTCTGCATTTCTAAGGTAATCGATGCGCCATAATCTCGGGCAGTGAGTTCGACGGTATTGTTCCCGATATCAACCACCGGGTTAAAGTCATCCGTCGAGCCCACACTGTTGAGGGCCGTCGTATCGTCGTTCGTATATCGACCCGGGTAACTCGTCACCTGAAGAACGGTGAAGGTGACCGGCGGCTGAACCGCCAATGGACCAGATTGATCGGCAACCGTTGCGGCGAGGCGGGCCTGTCGGCCTTCGGCCGGCAACCAGTTGGCTAACGTCGCTCCCCCATCGGAAGGGTCACTCAACGTCACGGTAATGGAAAAGTCGCTATCCGGTGTGTTGGGATTACAATCATCATCTTTCCCGTTGTACTGCGTTTCTCCTGCAGGGTTGCCCGGGAAGACGTTCGCATCACGATCGTCGCAATCATCCCCTCCAAAGGACGGATCACTATTGATGTAGGTATCCCCATCCGCGTCGGGATCGCAAACATCTCCCACAAAATCGCCTTCCATATCTTCTTGACCGGAATTGGGCATGAGGGAACAGTTATCTCCCCCCTGCTGCGGCTGGACGTTCACAAGATTGCCATCCTTATCTTGCACCCCATCAGCATCAATATCCACATCACAGGCATCACCCAAGCCATCTAAATCCCGATCGGGTTGGGTATCGATGTGAGTCCCTCCGTTAATATCCGTCCAATCGGTCGTAGAATTTGGAGTGACTTTACAATTATCCGGGCCATCATCCACGCCATCGCCATCGGTATCGGTATTGTTCGGATCGGTGCCCAACGTCCCTTCATCCGCGTCGCTTAATCCGTCTCCATCGGTATCGGTAAGGGCCGGATCTTTGGGTTTGCCTCCTCCCTTGCCCGGCGGTTTTTCCAAATCCGGGCAGGTTGCATCACCAGGCTCGACGGTGCCATCAAAATCATTACAATCATTTCCATTAAAGGGGACCTCAATATTGATAAAGGTATCCCCATCCGCGTCGGGATCACAGACATTTCCTATCAAGTCTCCATCTAAATCCGCCTGATTTCCGTTCTCTCCCAAGGGACAATTATCCCCAATCGGCTGGGCAATAGGCGCGAACTCCTGAATAAGAGCCGCAGGAGGACTAATCAACTTCTTATCATCAATGTCGTCATTGTCGGCATCCACATCACAGGCATCACCCAAGTTGTATTGCGCGCCCAGACTATCTCCGTCCGTATCGGTTTGGTTGTTCCCATTCGGCGTCCTTTTACAGGTGTCCGGACCGTCCGGCACTCCATCTCCGTCAGTATCGGCGTTGCGGGGATCAGTCCCCAAGAGAAGCTCTTGTTCATCTGGAACCCCATCCCCATCGAAATCGAACTGCGGTCCCAGATTAAAGGTGGCCACGATATTCGTGATATTTTGATCTACATCCACTACACAGACTCCACTGGCCGGACACCCGCCGCCGCTCCATCCGGCAAATTCTGACGTCGGCTCAGCGTTCGGTGTTAAAGTCACAGTGCTGTTCCGTGGAACGGTCTCTTGACAATCAGCACCACAATCGATGATCGGCGGGGCTCCTCCGATCGCCCCGGTGATCGAACCAAAGCCCGGCCCGTCAGGTCGGACCGCCAGCACGACCACATCATTAGCAAATTGGGCGGTCACGGTCTTGGGTCCATCCATGACCACGACACAGGACGGATCAGGTCCCGAACACCCTCCGCCACTCCATCCCGCAAAAATCGATCCCTCATCGGGGTTGGCTGTAAGTGTCACAGAAGTTTGCTGCGGATAACTCTCGGAACAATCTCCCCCACAGGTAATTCCCATTGGAGTGGAGGACACCGTGCCACTTCCGGGTCCTTGAGGGACGATCGTTAAGGCATGAAGAACATTTGAGACTGTAACCGTCACCTGGGCATTGGCAATGTCTCCCCCGGCGGAAAGGGTGTACGTAAAGGTATCTTGGCCTGAATAATTGGGATCCGGTGTGTAGTCCACCGTCGTGCCTCCCCCGCTGATTACTGCGGTCCCATTCGGGGGGTCCGTCACTCCAGTCACACTCAATGGATCATTGTCGGCATCAAAATCGTTTTCAAGCACGGAAATCGTCACAGCAGCAGGCACGGCCGATTGTTCCGCCCCCGTTGCGTCAGCAATAGCCATCGGTAAATCCTGCACGGGAGTCACATCAAGCGTGACCGTCGCCGCACCACTTGTCTCCGTCCCATCATTCGCGACGAAGGTAAAACTATCCCCTCCCCCATAGTTGGCATCAGGGGTATAGGTGACGGTACTCGTACAATCACTTCCGGCTCCATTCTGATTACAAATGGGTGTACCCAGGATTGAGAGACTCCCATGGAGCGGCGGGGTATCAATCGCAAACGTGAGCGCTGGGCTATCCGGATCACTGGCAGCCAAGGTCAGTGACTGAGGGGTGTCTTCGTTACCCGCAGGAGGGGTCTGGTTGGCGGCCATCGGAGCTTGGTTCAGGCCGGACGTCGCGCACAGACTGAACTCCGAGGTATTGCCGTTCGGATCGGTGGCCGTCGCCGTGATTTCCTGGTCTTCGGTCTGAGGTAGGAGATGAGCCGTAAAGATGCCAACACCTGTGTTCTCATCCGTGGTCACACTACTGCTGCCCAGTACCGTTTGTCCCTCACCGGCTCCGGACCCATCACAACTCTCGTTGGCGAAAAATTCCAGGCTAAAGGTAGTATCATGGGTGCTGGTCAATGTGCCACTGACCGTCGTCCCCGAACCATCGCTCAGCACCCCATTTAACACCGGAGCCGCTTGGTTATTATTTGCCCCATTGACCAGGGTAATGCCCAGCCCGCCATTGTCCACAATGCGATTGCTTATGATCGTGTTGCCCACACTCGCCGCCCCATGCACTTGTACGCCGCCATCGTCAGGACCTCTAAATTTACTGTAGGCGATCACGTTGCCCGGGCCCACTTGAGTGTTGGTCACGCCATTGGGACCGGCAGCTTGGCCGAACAGGCGCACCGCCGATCCGACGGTGGTTCCAAGGGGGGCCACCCCATTCACATCCGTCCCGATGAAATTGCCCTGGATGATCGTCCCGTCGATCGTTCCGAGTCCGTCTCGATCGCGGAGGTCCACCCCCACCGAGCCCCTGGCGACAACGTTGCCTTCTCCAGGGGTCAACCCGCCGATCACGGTGTTCAACATCACGCCATCATTGGCGGTAAAGAGCAAGATGCTCTCTTGCCCATTGCCGAAATCCCGCGTGCCGGTGATATCGGTGCCGATGAAGTTTCCCAGAATCTTGTTGCCATCACTGGCAAACGGCGCGCCGCCCCCCTCATTGCGAATGCGAATGCCGAATCGACCATTGTTGGCGATCACATTACACACCCCCGTGCACTGGCCCGGCGTCACCCCCTGCGTGCCCCCCACGATATTCCGGGAACCCCCTAGGATATCCACGCCCTGCTGGCCGTTCGGGACTGGGATCGTACCCGTCACATCCGTGCCAATGAAGTTTCCTTCTACCCGATTGTCGTTAGAGGTATTGCCGAGAATAAAAACGCCGAGCGAACCGCCCACGACATTGTCGCCATTACCGGAAATGACGTTGCCCGCCCCCGGCGTGGCCCCGCCGATCACATTCCCCGAGGCTCCCCCCTGAATTTCCACGGCCCCGCGCGCCTGCACTGTGCGACTAAGCCGCTTCGTACTCGTCACATCGGGGCCGATGAAGTTGCCTTCCACCCGTATGCCGGTACTATTTCCTCGAATTTGGATGTTTGCACTTCTATTGCCGGAGATCAGATTGCGGGCGTGCACGACCCCATCCAGCGTCCCATCCGCCGCGTCATCCCCGCCAATGCGGGCATTGGTCGAGGCGCCATCAACGAATATCCCGAATCCGTTGCTCATTTCATCGCCGTCGTCGGGCGTCCCGTTCGGGTCGATGATTGTGCCCGTAATATCCGTCCCGATGAAATTGCCTTGGATAATCGCGCCTTGCGAGCCGTCTCGAAGTTCAATCCCCAGGCCATCACCATGCCCCGCAATCACATTACAGGCCCCGGTGCACGCCCCCGTCTGCACACCTGGAATATGGGGTGTGGTGCCTTCGATGCCGCCAATGTACGTCCCTACATCTTCTGAGAGCGAGATGCCGCCTCGATTCGCTGTTTGGCCGAACGCCACCGTGCCCGTGATATCGGTCCCGATTTTATTGCCCTGGATGGAATTATTCTGAGAGGTCCCACTGAAGACATTGATTTGAATGCCTTCGGCAAAGGTCACGGTCCTGGCGTTACCCGACACGACATTGCCAACAAACGGCGCCACACAGGGATCACCAGCCCCCGCCGGCAGGGAGCCGCCGATGCAATTGTCCGACACGTCTTGCAGGTTAATGCCCGAACTGCCGTTGCCAAATTCGTTGCCGTTATTCGGTATCGCGTCGGCATCCACCCGGGTCCCGGTGGGATCAAGGCCAATCAGGTTGCCCTGGATGGTGTTCCCGTTACTCCCGGCATTTAAGCCGATGCCATGGTCGGTATTGCCGGAAATCACATTGCCTGCCCCAGTTGTGGCCCCGCCAATCACGTTGAGCATGGAACCATTGTCCAAGAAAATGCCCCGCACGCCGTTGCCGAGGCCGGATGCCGCGGCCCCAGACGCGCTCAAGCCAATATAGTTGCCCTGGATGGTGTTATTATTCGCCCCGTTCCCGTTAACGAAGATGCCATGTAGGGCGTTAGCTGAAATGATATTTCGGGCGGCGGCGGTCGTCCCACCTATGGTATTGCCTGCTGACAAATTGATGAACACTCCCGCTGTGTCATTCCCCAAGGATCCCGCACCTGTCGCATCCACGCCTATATAATTGCCAACCACCAGCGTGCCGTCACTACTTTGGATGTCGATCCCATCTCCAGCATTCCCGGCGATCACGTTTCGATCTGCAGGTGTTAGTCCGCCGATCGTATTGTTGTTCGCATTCACGATTTGGATACCATCACTGGCATTGCCCGCGTCCGTTATGCCATCCGGGGCCACTCCAATGTAGTTGCCCACAATCAAATTGCCTTCTGCGGGACCAGTATCGGGTTCAATCAAGATTCCATTGCCCCCCGAATAGCCATTGATGGCCAAACCCCGAATAGTGCTGTTGCTCGTACGGAGATAAATCCCCGGACCGGACCCCGCATTCGTCCCATCCAGTTCGATACACACCTGACACGTCGTGCCAAACCCTTGTTGGGTGGTCCCATCGATGATGACCGGATCAACCAGCGTGAACCCGCCGGTGGGTTGAATCGTGTGCGGCCCATCGCCGGGAATCGCAAAGCTAATGACATCCACCCCCGGCGTGGTATTGGCGGCGGTCACCGCCTCCGCCAACGAACCTGGCCCTGAGGCATTGATATTCGTCACTTGGGTGGAAGCACTCGGCACTAACGCCACCACTGACGCACATGTGGAAAATTGTGACGTATCCCCCGTCGCCAGGTTGGTTGCTGTCGCCGTGATGCCTTGATTTAATTGGACTTCAGCCAAGGTCGCGCCGAAGGATACCGGCCCGCTCCCGGCGGAACTCACATTGGTGGCGCCGAGGAAGGTCTGTCCTTCTTCACTGCCGTCACACACCGGATTGCTAAAGAATTCGATCCGGAAGTTTCCGGCCACCGTATCCAAGTCTCCCTCGATCACCGTGCCGCTCCCACTACTACTAGCCGTCAGGTTGGTTGGAGCCGCTTGATCATTGTTGGCCCCGTTTATGAGTTGAATACCCAGCAATCCATTGGCGTAGATGGCATTTTGCGTAATGACATTGCCGGTTCCCGCATTTCCGGGAGAGGTGCCGTCCGTCGCCACCACCCCCTGCGCGCCATTAAACGCAATGGTGTTCCCAGCTCCAGTAGCGGTCCCCCCGATCACATTGTTACTGGAAAACTGAAAGAACAAGACACCCTGATTACCATTGCCAAGGGGATTGATCCCAGTCGCGTCGGTGCCGATCAAATTGCCTTGCACGAGATTCCCATCGGCCGGCACCCCCCCGGGACCGACAAAGTCCACCCCCGTATCACTGTTGCCGGAGATGAGATTCCCGGCACCGGGAACGGTGCCCCCCACGATGTTCCCGGACGCCGCAACGATATGGACCCCGTTAAAGTTGGGAATGGGAGCCGTCCCAGTCGCGTTCGTGCCAATGTAATTCCCTTGGACCACATTGCCCGTGGTCCCTAAACCATTAAGTTGCACCCCATCCTGACCGGCCTGCCCGTTCCCATTTCCAGAGATCACATTCCGGGCTTCAGGGCTTGCTCCGCCAATCGTGTTATTACTGGCTCCACCAACGATGTTGACGCCTTTGACGGCATTCCCCAAATCATTCGTCCCCGTGACATCGGTCCCAATGTAATTGCCCTGCACCACCACCCCGGTCGTCCCCGAGTTGAGAATAATCCCTTGAATGCTATTACCCGAGATGACATTACACACCCCGGTACACGGCCCTCCGGGGGTGATTCCGGTTAGTCCACCAATCGTAATGCCGCTAACATCGTGGACAAAGATGCCATCGAAACCATTGCCCACGGCAATGCTCCCACTAAGGTTGGTTCCGATCCGATTGCCCTCCACACGAGTACCCGTCGCACCTAGCGAGATGACCATCCCATGGGCGAAATTCCCCGAAATGGTGTTACCTTCTCCAGGAACCACCCCGCCGATGACGTTATCGGTGGCATCATCATGCACGGCCACCCCAAACCCACTATCCTGCACAGGGTTCCCCGGCTGCCCATTGCCTAACGGATCCATCCCATTCGCTTGTACTCCAATGAGGTTGCCGTGCAGCACATTGTTACTCGTGCCCACATCCCGCACATCCACGCCCCGGAAAATATTGCCCGAGATCAGGTTGCGGTCAATGTTATTATTGTTCGCCCCGCTCAGTAACCGAACGCCCGTCTGATTGCCCACCGAACCGGTGCCATCCGCATTGGTGCCAATATAGTTACCCCGGACGCCGGTGCTTGAGACTCCAGAGAGCGTAATCCCGGTCAGATTGCCCGAAATGATATTGCGTAGTTGCGGAGTCGTTCCGCCCAACGTATTGCCATTCGAGCCACCCCCCACAAAAATGCCATGGTCGCCATTTCCGAGGTTGTTTCCTGTGCCGTTCACATTCGTGCCGATGTAGTTCGCGATAACCGTGTTATTGGTGGCATTAGTGCTGAATTGAATACCGGCGAAGGTGTTCCCGGAGATCACATTACACCTTCCGGTACAAGGGCCGTCAGGGGTGACACCTGAGGTACCCCCTACCACATTCAACCTCGCACCGTTGCCAATGAAAATCCCGTTTTGTCCATTAGGGCTCGGAAGCATACCGGTCACATCTGTGCCGATATAACTGCCTTGGATCACATTTTCGTTACTCACAACATGAATCCCATTGAGGCTAAACTGATTGATAGCCATCCCGAGCACAAGACTCTTGCCGCCGGCAATTTGCAGTCCACTCACTGAAGGGCCGGCCTGCGATCCATCTAACTCGATACACGTCTGACAGGTCGTCCCAAAGCCCGGTTGGGTCGTGCCGTCAATGATGACCGGTTGGGTGATGGTGGGAAGGGCCGACGTCGGTTGAATGGTATGCGGACCGTCACCAGCATTATCAATATTAAAGGTGATGGTGTCGGGGCTTATTGTGGTGTTCGCCAAATCAATGGCTTCGCGCAACGTGCATTCGGCAGCATCGCAGGTTCCATCACCCGGATCGACTACCGAATTCACCACAATCTCGGACGCCCCAACCACCGCTTCACACGCTGAAAATTCCGACGTATCATTGGTGTTGATATCGGTGGCCGTCGCCGTGACGAACTGTCCTATAGGCACAACACTGGTAAAGATGGTTGAAACATCCGCATCCCCATTCACGTCAGTCGTCACATTCGTCCGTCCTAATCGAATCTCGCCTTCTCCATGACCCGAGGCATCACAGGCCGTATTCCGGAAAAATTCGATTCGGAACTCGCGTAGCGGCGTGCTATTGAGTGTGCCTTCGATGGTCGTGCCGCTCGGACCGCTCATCGCATCCGCGATCTCCGGGAAGTTCTGGAGATTATTGGGACTGCCGTCCACGTCTTTGGGGTCGTTCGGCGTCACCAAGTCATCGCCAAGATCAATTCCCAGGGCCCCGTTTGAGAAGATGGTATTCCCTAACACGGCATTTCCTGTAGACCCAGAGCCAACGACAATCACCCCGTCTTCGTCATTAAACGCGATCACATTCCCCTCACCCGCGCCAGTCCCACCAACGGTATTATTGGAAGAATCTTCGATACTCACCCCTCGCTGAGCGTTCGGACGGGGCGTCGTACCCGTGACATCGGTCCCGATCAAATTCCCGAGAATTTTATTGCCTGTTACTGCGGGACCAACCCCCTCATTTAGCCCGATCCCCGACCCTGAGGATCCCGGGCAGGAGGCGATATTCTGGCCGTTATCCGACAAAACATTATTTTGAATCGTATTATTGGACGACCCGTTAATAATGATTAAGCCGGCCTGATTATTCCCCATGATAAAGTTACGAGCATTGGGTAACGGCCCGCCAATCATATTGTTACTCGCTTCTTGGGTTAATACGATCCCTTCACAGAAATTGCCAAGTAGCCCGCTTTGGGAGGCAGTGAGTCCAATCGTATTTCCCTCGACACGATTGCCCGTCGTCCCGGCACCGATCATGGCCAAGCCGTATTGCCCATTACCAGAAACCACATTCCCGGAGTTTACACTCGTTCCCCCGATGACAGTGTTGGTAGCTCCGGAATTAATCACCACTCCATCACTTCCATTAGGAAGGGCGGACCCTCCTCCTTCATTCGTGCCGATGTAGTTGCCCTGAACAAGGTTTCCTGTTGCCCCGGTACCCAGAATGTGCACGCCATTGCTATCATTTCCCGAAATAACATTCCGGGCAGCAGTGGTCGTCCCACCAATCGAATTGGTGGGAGCATTTTCAACCCTCACTCCATCCTGGCCGTTACCCAAGTTGTCCGTACCCGTCACATCTGTGCCAATAAAATTGCCTTGGACGGTATTCTGTGTGGCCTCCTTTTCGATGACAACCCCCCCCAATGCATTTCCTGAGATAACATTACGCGCTCCGGCAACCAGGCCACCAATCACATTATTTGTTGTTCCGAATCCATCAAGTCGAACCCCGACAATCGCGTTTCCAAACTCATCACCGTTACCTGGAGTCCCATCAGGATCAGTGATCATTCCCGTCACATCTGTCCCAATATAGTTGCCTTGGACTATGGTATGGTTTGCCCCAGAAGCAATGCGGATGCCATCCCCACCAATCGACGCAGGGCCATTGGCGGAGATAATATTGCGTGCACTAGGTACTGTTCCTCCTATAGTGGTATGGCTTGCTCCGACCACAAATATTCCACTGGTGTTCCGCAGCACTGCCGCACCTGTCGCATCTACCCCGATATGGTTGCCCTGAATATCATTACCGGTCGAAAGAGCTGTGGTCGGACATCCGGTGCAGGGACTCAAGACAATTCCATGGCCAGTATTGCCGGAGATCACATTACCTGCCCCTGGCGTCGTACCGCCTATGAGGTTATCTCGGGCATTGCCAATGCGCACGCCTTCGGCATTGGGAATACTGAAGCTGCCCGCAATATCGGTGCCGATATAGTTGCCCTGCACGGTATTCCCAAACGTCTCTCCTTCCGCATCATTGATCGTCAGAATGTAGACGCCTTGCGCAGAGCTGTTCCCCGAAATAATGTTGCGCGCCTCTGGGGTGGTCCCGCCAATGGTGTTCCCTGACGCACTCTTGATCGTCACGCCTGCATGGTTGCCGAGGGGTTCTGTCCCGTTCACTTTCAACCCAATGATGTTGCCTTCGACCCGGTTTCCAGTCGAATCGGGGAAATTAATCGCCACACCCGTACCGGTGGTCAACAATCCATTTCCCGAAATAAGATTCCCCGCCCCTGGCGCCGTCCCACCAATAAGATTGTTCGGGGCATTGACGATTCCCACTCCCCCTCCGCCTCCGCCGGGAGAATTGGGGAGCGCGTCCATTCCCGTCACATCCGTGCCGATGTAATTGCCTTGCACACGATTGTTTGAGGAACTCGGGTTCGTAATATTGACACCCAGCCCGAGATTACCTGAAATAATATTCCGATCGACTGACGTTGTGCCGCCAATTTGGTTGTTGGCACTAAACGTGATCCGCACCCCATCTAATCCATTGCCATACTCATCTCCGCTATTCGGCAGTCCCGGTGTGGGATCAGATATGGTCCCAGTCACATCCGTGCCGATATAATTGCCCACAATGACGTTGCCACTCGTGTTCGTCGTCGCAATATGAAGGCCAATGTTGCCAAATCGGTTGATAACCAACCCTCGCACCGTACTCGTTCCCACACTGATCGCGAGACCTTGGGCACCTGGTCCCGCATTGCTCCCATCCAACTCAATCATTGGGGAGCCCGAAAAATCTGGCTCCGTGGTGCCATCAATGATGACGGAATCGATAATGCCCGGCAGGGGGCCACTCGGCTGAATGGTATGCGCGCCATTTTGGAGTGGAAAATTCGTGTTATCGATCGAAAACGTGATGAGATCGAGCCCGGCATTATTCGGGTGATTGGCTTCCTGAATGGCCGCCCGCAGCGTACATTCACTTGGCGTGGCCGTTTCACACGTCCCATCCCCCGGCACCGCATCCCCGCCATCAAGAGTGCTGTTGACTGTGAAGACCAAACCACCGACGCCGGGATCTACGTTGACGGTCAGGGTCGTTGTCCCCCGCCCCGTGACAAACCCATTCAGGGATGCATCAAAGTCGATGGAGCCGGTATCAGTCACGGAAAAATCAAAGGGTGTGCCCGTGGCGGGTTCAAATCGATAGTTCCCGGGAATCAGTTGCACGAGCTGAACCACTGTTGCATCAAGTCCAATTGCGTGCTGGGGAACATCAAAGGTGGCTGTCCCAAGGTTCGTCGCATTGATTTGAATCGGGTAGCCTTGAATGACCAAGGTCGTCGTGCCTTGTCCGCTTAAATACCCACCCTGACTCACATCAAGATTGGTCGCGTAGGAGACTGTCTGAGTCGCAGGATCAGCCGTGAACGTGAACCCGTTACCCGGGAAAAAATTCGTTGCCCGAACTTCATGATCCCCGGGCATCAATTGGAGAGCCCGCACCCCACTCCCAACTGGAAGTCCGAGATGCACCCCCAGCAAAGTGAGATTGTTCGTTGAAAGGGCGGTGGCATCAAGGTCGATGGGGATACCCGTGACCGTGAGTTCGGTATTGGTCGCATCTAGTGTAGCGATGCCGTTCGTTTGCAGGGAGGGATCCGCAAGGGTCATGATGCCCCCGGTCGTCACCGTGAAATCGACGCGTCCCGCAAAGGAATTGCCCACCACCGAAGAGAGGTTATACCCATGCGGCATGAGTCGTAGCTGTACTCCTCCAGAAACCGCGGGAATCCAGGCCCTAGGGCCTTAAAGCCAAAATCCGGGGCGGTCAAGTTGGAGGTATCGATCGTAATATCGACCCCTGTGACGGTGAGAGTACTGGTCCCGTCTCCGGTGACATAGGTCTTGAGATCTACATCCAAGCCATCCAGATTAATGAGACCATCGGGCGGAACATCGAAGAAAAAACCAAAATTGGGAATCTGTCCCGTCATATGAAATTCATTCTGCCCAGGCAATACCATCACAGGTGTTGCAGCTGGGCCGACTGGTACCGTCGTCACTACGCCATGCATGCTGAAATTTGGGGTAAAATCTGGTGTGACTAAATCTGTGGCATCTATCGTGAGAGGCACTCCAATGACGGTGAGTGTGGATCCTCCGCGTCCGCTCAATACGCTATTCAATGAGGAATCGTATTCCAGCGTCCCATCAGGAAGGACTTCGAAATCGATGGATCCAGCGGTGGTCGTTACCTCTAGGGTTAAAGCGGAGCGCAGTGAATACACGCCTGGGGTGAGTGGCACCACAGGATTTGTGGGAGTGGTATCCAATGTCCCGATAATCTCGCTACCCTGCCGAACTTGAATTTGCGGGGCCGTTAGCGCCGCAGCATCTATGGTGATATCCACCCGAACCGGCGTGAAGGCGGTTAAGTCGCTTAGACCGATTTCTACGGCAGGGATAAGGTGTTCAAGAAATTCCGTCCGAGCAAAGCCGTCATCAATATCATAAGAGAAGACATCATCCTGCCCACGCCCTTCGGTGCCAAAGATCCGATCTGGAGGCGCCAGGGTCGAGAAGGTGAGGCCTGTAAACGCAGGTGGAAATCCCGAATCCGGATCCAACTCGGTATCCGTAAAGGCCACGGTGAGAGCCCCGGTAGCTGGATCCAGCACATACAAAGTGCTGACATGCACAAGATACATGGTGCCATCTTCTTGAATGGCCAGATCCCCGGCAATCTCCGCATCAAAGGGACTTCCTCCAACCGTGAGTGCCACCCGACTGCCGGCAATCTCTTGGCCAGTCACGGGATCAATCCGCAACACTTCGTCTGTGTCGGTATCCACCACCCAAAGCTGGTCATCGCGGTCAAACACCGCCCCGCGAAGTCCTGTGAGGGCTGGATCAAACGCAACACCAATAGGCATGACCTCCGCCGTGATCGGATCGAGGCGCACCAATCGCATCCCGGTGAGCGGAGCGGGTGCCCCCTCCCCTTCAAAGCCCACAAGTCCATGCGTATGTGAGAGGGCCAATCCATCCACAAAGACATCGGTGCCCTGGTATTTAATGGGGCCATGATCAATGAGATCCGCACTGGTTGGCAGATTGGAATCATCAGGCACAAAAGAAATGAGGTGTGCCGGCAGCCCGGTATTATGACCGGGAACGGTTTGGCTTTGCGTCCCATAGATGCGATTCTCGGTTTGCACCGGAATGCAGGCGGAAAACTCAGAGGTGTCGTTCGTCGTCGCATCCGTCGCCGTCGCGGTCAACCACCGGCCGGGGACGACACCCCCAATCGTTGCGGATATCGTCCCGTCCCCGTTGGAGTCGGTCGTCACCGTCAGGGCATCAAATTCGGGTGTCCCCGGCAGCGCATCCACCAGCTTTTCCCCTTCGCCAAAGCCTGATGCGTCGCATATTGCATTCGAAAAGAATTCGAGCGTAAAGGTCGAATTCGGGGTGCTATTGAATGTGCCCGTGACCTGCGTCCCCCCACTCACCCGCGTGGCGGTTTCCAGGACAGGATAATTCTGGAAGTTATTCGGACTGCCATCTCCATCCTGAGGATCATTGGGTGTGGGACCATCCGCCCCTAAATCGATGCCAAGACTGCCGTTTTCAAAAACCTGATTGCCGAGGATTTGGTTCCCCACATTCCCGACTACATTCAGCAGGACCACTCCTTCGGTGCCGTTGAACGCGATGGTATTGCCTCCGCCCCCTAACCCTCCAATGATATTGTTGGCCGCATCCGTGGACAGTTGAATGCCTGCACTCCCATTCCCCAATGCCTCTATTCCCGCTGCACCTGTTCCAATGAAATTTCCTTGAATCGAATGGCCGGTCGCTCCCAGATGAAGACTGACCCCATCACCGGTGTTGCCGGAAATGACATTGGCTTCTTGAGCAGTCAGTCCCCCAACCACTTGTCCGGAAGAACCACTGAAAAGAATACCGACATTATTACTTACTGCCCCATCCCCAACAGCGTTCAGGCCAATAACATTCCCCTTCACCATGTTCCCGGCCCCTGCGGAAGGGTTGAATACCACCCCATTTTGCGTGTTGCCCGAGATTACATTTCGAGCTTCAGGGGTATTGCCTCCGATCAGATTATTCGTGGCATCTCCCGTCACACTTACTCCGTCAGAATTCGGCAAGGGGGTACTCCCGTTTTCTGCGATCCCAATATAATTGCCATGGATGGTGTTATCCGTATTGAGGGCTCCAGAGAGATTGACTCCGGCTCGGTTGTTTCCGGAGATCACATTTCGCGCTTCAGGCACCAACCCCCCAATCATATTGCCTGGAGCATTAGAGAGGAGGATCCCATCAAGACCATTTCCAAGGTCGCTCACGCCATTCAAATCCGTGCCGATGTAGTTGCCCTGTATCAGATTCCCCGTGCTGGTCCCGCTGATGCCAATCCCTTGGGTGTCGTTTCCTGAAATGATATTCCGAGCCCCTGCGCTGGTCCCGCCAATCGTGTTGTTGTCGGCACTGTTCAGTGCCACTCCATGGACGCCGTTGCCCATATCAACGGTGCCTGTGATATCCGTCCCGATGTAATTGCCTTGGACAACGTTATTTTGGGCTGGACCCTCAGCCGGAACGTTAACGACTATCGAGATACCACTTCCGCCGTTCCCCGCGATAATATTCCTGGCCCCGGCGGACAGTCCCCCGATGGTATTGCCGGAGGCACTCTTGATAACTACGCCGGAATTGATACTTCCGTTCCCTAGAGCCACGGTGCCGGTCACATCGGTGCCAATCAAATTTCCCAGCACTGCATTCCCAGTAGCATCGGGGAAGGTAATGTTCACGCCACCTCCGTTATTTCCCGAGATGACATTGCCCGCTCCAGGAGCCGTCCCGCCAATGGTATTGTTGGGTGCGTCGATAATAGTCATCCCGCCCCCAGTAGTATTAGGCAACGCGTTCGTCCCCGTGACATCCGTCCCAATGTAATTGCCTTGCACGACGTTGTTCGTGGCACCTTGACCGAAAATGTTCACTCCCCCGTTCCCATTCCCGGAAATAATATTTCGGTCGCTAGGCGTCGTGCCGCCGATGATATTATTCGAACTCGACCAGGAGGGGACCGCATCGGTACTGATGCGAATGCCATCGAGTCCATTGCCCTCGGCAATCGTTCCTGTCACATTCGTGCCGATGTAATTGCCGGCGATCACGTTTCCATCCCCAACTTGAATGAAAATACCGATGGAACCAAAGTTGTTGACGACCAGACCGCGTACGGTGTTGAATCCTGTGTTGATCCGCAAGCCAAAGGCGGACCCGCCTGCTGTGCTGCCATCCAGTTCGATGACCGGCGACCCCGCAAAGTCGGGCTCGGTGGTGCCATCGATGACCACGGAATCGACGATGACGGGAAGGTCTGAGGTGGGTTGAATCGTATGTGCGCCGCCTACCAGCGGATCGGAAATATCAAACGTGATCACATCCAACCCCGAATTATTGGCATGGTTGGCCTCTTGAATCGCCGCCCGCAGCGTACATTCACTTGGCGTGGCCGTTTCACACATTCCATCCCCCGGCACCGCATCCCCGCCATCCAGCGTGCTGTTGACCATGAAGACGCTCAGCCCGACCGCCGTCGTTTCCGTAATGTTGGTGTTGTTGGCTTCATCCGCATCCGGCACCGCATTCAGCCCGGTACTGACCGCCGTCGCCGTGAGGGTTTTACTACCCACCGTCGTCGCCGTCACATTCAGCACCACTTGCGTGGCCGTCATCACATCCACATCCCCGATCGAACATTGGGTGGTAAGGGGCCCGGTTCCGGAATCGATGGAACAACTGCCGCCGGGGAAACTGGTGGAATCCAGGGTTACTCCATCAGGAATTTCAACGGTCACCACCGTCTCAATGGCAACATCGGTTCCCATATTGTCGACATTGAGCGTATAACTATAGGTCCCGGGTGACAGTTGGACCGGATCGGGCGTGTCGGTTATGGTCAAAATAAGATCGGTATCGGGCGTCGCATCCGATTGCACGATGGTGGCATTGGTTTGAACGTTGGTCCCAAAATCCGGATCAAACTCGCCATTCAAACGGACTTCCGTCGTGATCGTTTTAATGCCCGGGGCCGCCCCCGCCGTGAGCAATGACAGAGCGCGCAATGGCATCGCACCGTTAACGACCGTCCCCAGATCACAGGTGACGACCCCCCCGGGCAAACTGCCCGGAGGATCGATGTCATGCTCACAGAGAGCGGGCAACGAACCGGCATCTAACGTTAGGTCAGCAGGAATGGTGATGATCGTCTGGACCTGATCCGGGTCTCCCGCGGCATTGGCATCATCCGGCCCATTGTTCGTCACTTGCACATCAAGTTGAATGGTCGAATCCGTATCGAGCTGAGCCGGATCCGGGGAGTCAGTGACGGTCAACGCCAGATCGGCTTCCGGTCCGCACACATTTGGCGTGTAGAGTTCGGCAGTGTCGAGGCTGGTCACCCCTTCACCTTGCCCACCAGCCAGGAAGACTTGTCCATTGGGCAGCAAGACCCCATTGGACCTTTGGGGGTCCTCCCGAGCGGTCTCTAGAGAATCAGCAAGGGTAAATTTTTTGGTAATGGGATCATACAAGTCCGCTGAATTGAGGTAGACACCACCATCCCCTCGCCCGCCTGCTAGCACCACTCGGCCATCGGGTAGACGAACGGCGGTGGCCCTCATTCGCGTAGACGTCATGGCATTAGGTAATACGGTGAAGGTTTTTGCTTGCGGATCATATAACTCTGCTGAGCTTAAAAAGGTACTACTAATACCTTGGACATTAATGCCCCCGGCAATGAGCACCGTACCATCCGCCAGCATCGTGGCCGTATGGAGTGCTCTCGGCGTTTGGAGCGGCCCGGTGGTGGGAGTAAAAGTGCCGAGAACTGGGTCAAACACTTCTGCGAAAGCTGTGGAATCGCGATTGTTATTCACCGTGAACCCGCCCACAATGAGCACGGTGCCATCCGCTAACAGCGTCATCGTGTGTTTATTACGTGGAGAGGTCATAGGTCCAGGTGGTATCACCGAAAAGGTGCCCGTGGTTGGGTCATACAGTTCGGTGGAGGCTAAGGCACTCCCGGATGCCAGCCCACCCGTGACTAACACGGTGCCATCCGGCAACCGGAGAGCTTGATGATCATTTCTCGCGACCTGCATGGACCCCGTCGGACTAAAGGTCCCGCTACCTGCCGGATCATAGATTTCGGCAGAACTCAGGTCACTGAAAAGGCTATCCACCCCTCCAGCCAGAAGGACCTGGCCCGAGGACAATCCCGTGGCCGTATGAATTATACGCGAACTGCTCATCACCCCAGTCGCCGAAAACAGTCCCGTCTGGAAGTTAAAACGCTCAGCGGTATTGAGCACAATAGAGGGCAAGGCCCGATCAGCCCCTCCCGCTAATAACACCTCCCCATTGGGCAACAGAGTCGTGGTATGGAACTCTCTAGGACCCGGCATGGGTACCGTATTCCACGTGCCGGGTGTGGAACCAAGAGGGTCCTGGCAGATTTTGGCCATGGCCCCATCACGAGGTCCACCGCCTCCACTGAAAGTTCCACCCGCATTATTTGATTGCAAAGGGGCCGTCGTAGGAAAATCCGTGGAATCGGTTGTACCCCCTAGAAAAATATTTCCGGCGGCGTCGAGCGCAATCCCCTTTCCCAAAAAAGCCCAGTCATCACTGCTCCCGCCCAGAAACGTCGAGAACTTCAAGGTGCTGCCACTGGAATCCAGGACCGACACATACCAATCTCCACCAAACCCCGGAAATGTAATTCCTCCTCCTGCAAAAGTTGATTGGATTGGCGTAACGGTAGGAAAATTAAGGGAAAGGGTATTCCCGAAAACATAGGCATTCCCTGCCTTATCAACGGCAATGTGAGGGTTTACTGAATCCCCCTCAACATCATTCCCACCCAAGTATGTTGAATAAACTAGAGTGCTGCCATCGCCTTTTAATTTGGCGATAAATGCGTCCCTAGTTCCCCCGGCATGTGAACTTTGAAACGGCATTCCTGTGTCGCTCTCACAAAAAACAGGTTTGGGGCTTTGTGGACATATTGGAAAATCTGTTGAGGTAGTTCCTCCCGACATATATATGTCTCCCGCCTCATCCACCACCATATCCGCCACATCATCATTGCCTGTTGTGCCACCTAAATAGGTGGAAAAACTCAGAGTCCCGCTTGGCGATAACTTAGCGACAAAGGCATCATCGACTCCATTAAATGTTGAGTCCAGAGCATTAAGGGTCGGAAAGGTCAGCGAGTTGGTTTCACCGGCAATAATGATATTTCCTGAAGAATCCACATCCTGGGCAAAAGCCTGGTCTTGCCCCGTTCCTCCCAAATAGGTTGAAAACACCAAGGCATTGCCGGCCTTGTTAAGTTTTGTGACGAAAACATCTTCTGCCCCTCCAGATATGGCTTGAAAGGCATTGAGCACAGGAAAGTCGGAGGAAGAGGTACTACCTGATACAATGACATTTCCAGCCGCATCAACTTGAATTCCCCCGAAAGGAGCTTCTCCCCCTGCGCTACTTCCACCCAGATATGTTGAATAGACAAGAGCATTTCCCGATGCATTTAGCTTTGTTACCCATGTATCACCTGGTCCAACACGACTAGGTTGAAAGGCATTCACAACAGGAAAGTTTGCCGAATCCGTATCGCCTGTTGCATAGACATTCCCGGCTGCATCCACATCAATTCCTATACCTCGAACAAAACCACTGGCTCCACCTAAATAGGTGGCATAGAGGAGGCTCTGGCCATTGGAGGCAAGTTTTATAATCACTGCATCCGAACTGCCTAATAGTCCTGCTTGAAGAGGGTTTGATGTTGGGAAGTCAGTGGAAGCTGTTTCCCCAACGATATATATGTCTCCGGAGGAGTCTGAGGTTACAGAATGAATTTGATCGAATTCACTGCCACCTAGATAGCTTGAAAAAAATAACACCGGATCAATAATGAGAGGCCTCGTTTGATCATACGCCGCCAGGTGGATGCCGACGACGGAATATGTTTTACCTCTCCTTTGTTCCTCTACCCCACCTTCTGCTCCCCTTACAAAGGGGAGGGAGCCTGAGATATCTGTCACATCCGCCTCATCTACTTTAGTCTTTCCAGCTAATTGGTGGCCGGAATCTGTTTTTGCGTGAATGCCAGGAAGATTCCTGCCAGGGACCGCCGGAATAACAAAGGTGGTTTCTTGCAGCGAGGACGAGGGGGAAGAAGGTCCCAGGACATAGTTGGCGGCGACTGTAACTTTCTTGCCACCTACCATTTGATACACATGGGGCTGCAGAAGTCGTACCTCCCCTCCCTCCACATGAAGGACAAGATCTCCAGCCTCATTGACACTCAGTGCATCGGTGCCCTCAAAGGCCAATTGAATTTGACTCGGATCAGCGCCAGGGGCCACGACTAAGTCATATTCCAACTGCCCTTGGTTTCCGTAGTAGACCAGGTCAATTCCCTCATAGAGATTGTCGTACTGCACTTTCTTAAACGTGGGAATCTTGGTGCGCCATTTTGTGGGATCGTTTCCGATGAAATAGTTGACGTTGCCCGGGGAGTTTGGTGTTGCCGGATACTTTTGGTACGTGGGTTAGCGCCTGAAAATTTCATTCGGATGACGGAGGTGGCCGCAGCTTGCCCGTCGCGAACTTCCCCCCTCACCCCAACCCTCTCCTCACCAAGGAGAGAGGATCCTTCGGTCATTCCGGCTGGTTGCTGGGCGGAATCCATCTTGGCTGTGCTATGGATCCCTGCTTCCGCGCTTTAAGCGCTGAAGCGCTTCAGCGCGTAAACGCGGGGACAATCGGTTTTTGGAGGAGATGGTGGAATGGGAAGAGGGGGTTCCAGAATGAGGGGCAGTGGGAGACAAGGTGTTGTCGACTGTTCCCCCGCCTTTCGGCGCAGCCTTTACCTTCACGTCTCCCACTTGCAATTTTGGTAGTTGAGATTTTCCCGTGTTTTCCTCTTTCGATTTTCGTGCCTGTCGCAGCGTCAACACGGCCTCGGTCCCGGTGAGGAATAGGGTGTAGCCTTTACCCCGAGCCAGGTACATCACCTGCTCATCCACCTGCCCTTGATTCTCTTCAAAGCTGAGAGCAAGACCGCCGAATCTTTTTATGACTTTAGGGGCCCTGCTTAAAGGATTGGGAAGTCTCTCCCCCTCGCTTTTTGCCGATACATTTATTTCAGGGCTTGAGATCTGCCGCTCAGCGCCAGGAATGGCTGCCCATCCCATCGCTCCAATCCCCAATACACTCAGACTTAGACCAAAAAAGAGGTGCCGCGTAGCTTTTGCTCCGATTCGACTCTTTACGATTCCCATTCTTTTCATCGTCATGAGTGGTTCCATAATTTGTGGTAATAAGCGACCCATGAACAGGCTTTGTGGCCCTGATGCCAAAATTTGGTTGCTCCTGCCTGGATTGAGCTCTCTGAAGGATTCCGCTCAATCTGGTAATACTGTGTATTGCGTTTACTCATAATCTTTTGGACTGATTGGACTGAAAATGAACATCACCTTCCAGGTCGATTGATTCCACATCACAATAAAGGGAACGCTCCTCCTTCTTTATATATAAGGAGATTTTTAAGTTTGGGTTGACGAAGAGTGAGGAATGGAATGGTTGTGAGTGCCTTCTCCTCCTCTTGGCATCTGGTATCCCGTTTGGAGGCAAGAAGACCCCGCGAGGCGCGGAGGGCACGTAGCGAGGGGGCGAGCGCGTGAAAAAACGGTGCTTATGTGAACATGGTATCGATTAAAGTCTTTCCTATTTTTTTACCTCTTGGTCGTGAGTGACTTTTTCCCGGTCAACCGTCTTTGGCAGTGACTCCAGTTCCACGCAATCCACCCATTGCTCCCACGCCTTAATGACTCCTTTACACAGACGTATCACCTGCCGATGGAAGATCACTGTCGCTTGATACATGGCCGCACTCCTTAGGTATGAAAAAGAAAAAAACCAGCCAACAATGTTCCTATCGTTTCTTTTTTTCGGAACCCTTCATCCTTGGCTCCGAATCTTCTTGGAATACACAACTCTTCTTTCCAGCATATGTCCAAATCGACCGGCCCAAATTGATCGTGCAGGCCATCGCAAAAATTTTGTAACCGTGTCGGGGTGGTGGAGGCCGGGAGGAACGAGGCCAAAGGGGGCGAGGTTCGTTGACGAGCAGAACACCCATGTTCTGGTTTCAACTGTACGATCTTATGAGTTATCCCATGGTGATCCGTCTATACCCCTTTGTTGGTACCGTGACGTGTAAAGCTCGTTTCTGAAATCAAATGTGTGACATGAATCACCTAATGAGGCAAGACGCAACATTGGTACCAGGTGAGTTTTAATCCTTAAAAATAGGCGATTTACTTTGTAACTCCTTGTTTTCTATGCAAGCTAAAAGATTTTTTCCTAGGAAGGTCTTCGTAAAAATGAAAATCCTTCTGGCAACCCTAGTTGGCTCATGAGTATCCGAATGGATACATTTTTTATCTATTTGGATACTTCCTGGGATTTGCTCGTCTTGTCCCACCCGATCACAAACAATTTTCTGATATCTTTCGAAAGGTTATGATTTTTCGATTCGATGGGACCCTGTATCCAAATGGATGCTTTTTTCTTTCTGCCTGGTCTTTCCCTTACAATTTATTGAGGGGAATCGAAGGCATCACTTCAACCGCATCATTCACGCCCTCGTATTCTTTCTTCCCATTCCGAAATACCTCCTTCTTTCTTTCCCGAGTCCCACCTTCCTTTGCTAGGGATAAATGTCCTCAATCTCCATCGTATAGGGTAATTTGTTCATAAACATTGAAATGTATTGCTTTATTCATGAAAAAGAGTTCACAATCAGAAAAACTCAGGAGGCTCGTTTCAAAAGGATTTGAAGGAGGCTCATGACAAAACATCTTTGATAGACCTGGATGGGATATCCTTTGGTGCTAGGGGCGGTGTGGGACCAACAGGTTTCATGATTTCTCTTAAAGCCTTTTGGGTTCGTCGGATCCCAAAAGGCTTTTTTGGTTCGTGCGCTCTGTGATGCGTGAGAAATTTATGTCCGTGTCGGAACGATGGCGACTGGATGCTTCCCAGCCGAGGAAGGTCTACCGATTCGTGGTGTTGGGTGTGATGGCTCTGCTCAGTCTGTGCAACCTCTCTCTCACGCAAGCCAGAGACCGGCCCTTGGCGCAAAGCTCCATCGCTACCCTGGAGCTGTTAGAGCAGGAAACCCTATCGACCTTCGAGCTTGGGGAACTGGTTCAATCTTCGAAGCAGCGCTTCGGCCCCATCTCACGCACGATTGAAATCACCGCCCAGGATATTTTGAACCAAAACGCTCGGAATGTGGGTGAAGCGCTGCGCTTCGTTCCCGGTGTGATTTATGGACAGGGCGGCTTGCAAAATGAAGGGTCTATCATCATTCGTGGCTTGGGACACCGGGCCGGACTTTCCAGTAACGACAAAATGTATTCGGTGTTCGTGGACGGACGCCCGGTCATGGAACCCTTCCTGGGTACGGTCGATCTGTTTAACCTGCCCATCGATAACGTGGCAAAGATTAAGGTCATTAAAGGACCGGCCCCCGCCGCGTTCGGCCCTGATAACATCGGGGGGGTGATCAACATCATCACCAAGAAAGGCACCAAGGAGACGTTTACTCAAGCGAACGTCTCATACGAGGAGCATAATTCACAGGATTATTGGCTCCAGCATGGCGGCCAATATCAGAAGCTGCGATATTTTGTCTCGGGCAGTATCCGCCAGTCCAACAGCTTTCCTCTCTCGCATGATTTCGACACGACTCCCTTACAAACCACGGATAATAACCGGCTTCAGAGCGACTATGAGAAGTACAACGTGTCGATCAACCTGCAGTACGACTTTACGGACCTGGACAAAGTGGCCTTCCTGGCCGGGTACTATCAGAATGAGTTCGGCATTCCCCCACCGGTCAACGGCTACAAAGTGTTTCAACCGAATTTTACCCGCTTCACGAATTGGGAGCGGTACTTCTTCGATATCACGGGGGAAACCCAGGTCACCGATACGGTCAACCTGAAGGGCAAGATTTATTTCGATAAATTCGACAACGACCTCACCATGTATACCGACCAGTCCTTCTCTCAGGTGGGCGTTAATGGATTTACCGGCGGCGACGAAATCAGCGTCTTCGACAACTTTCTCTTGGGATCCAACCTGCAGGGCACGTATCAACCCACGTTGGACCTCACCTTAAAACTGGGCTCCTTCGTCAGATGGGACCACGTGAAACGTCAGCGGGATACCGCCAGCCCGCATGAAACCTTTCAGACCGTCACCCTGGACCTCTTTACCGAGGCGGAATATTTCCTGTTCGAGAATTTTATGATCTATGCGGGCCTGAATGGCGATCTCTTTTTTACCCGGGAATCCTTCTTTGACCGTACGGATACCAACACGACGATTCATTCCGTGAGCCCTATCGGCGGATTCATCTACAAACCCTGGCCCGACACCCGCTTGCATACCACCGTGGCCAAACGAAGCAATATGCCACGGATGCAAAATGTCTACGGCCAGCGCGCGGGCAATCTGGACCTGGAACCGGAAACCAGCCTTTCCATAGAGAGTGGGATCACGCAATTGTTGTGGGATAACCGGGTGGAAGCCGAAGCCACGTTTTTCTACAACGACGTGGATAGCGTGATTGAACTGCAAGACAGGTCGACGCCCGTGTTTGTGCCGTTCCCCTCTCGCGTTGAATTTGCCAATACCGACTCCTATACCACCATCGGTGCCGAAGTTCTGGTGAAGGTGACATTGAATGATCAGTTTAAGACGACGGTGGGGTATACCTATGTCAACACGAATAGCCAGACCCGGGGCGGATCCCTAGACAGTCGCTTTACCGGGGAAGCCCTCGATCCCGACTCTCCCTTGTTGGAACGGCCCAAACATCAAGTCACCGTCTTAAGCGAGTACCACTTCCCCTTCGGCCTGAGTGGATATGTTCAAGGCTCCTACCAAAGTAAATTTTATGATTCCCGAGCTTTGGCTTCGGATCCGTTTCCCGAGCGGTTCGATCACAATGAGGTCGTGAAAGTGCAGGGTCGGTTTTTATTGAACGGAAAGGTCGAGTACGAACTGTGCAAAGGGTTCAAGCCCTTTGTCATGGTGGAAAATATTTTGGACTCGGACTATGAAGCGATCCGGGGGTATCCCCGGCCGGGACGTCGGTACTTCTTTGGCATGCAGGCCAATCTCCCATCGGACATGCCGTCGTTCTTCGGTTCCGATGATTCGTGAGGCGCTCTAGAGTCCCATCGGACTTCTCGATGTTTGCTCTCATCATGAATACTTCAGGTGCTTGATTCGCGGCTGACTACTGCTAGCTGCTTTCACCATCAATTATTCCATTAGCCGGACAGGTCCCGTTCGGGCTTTTCCCTGCTCGTTGCGGTAATGGCTTCCCCGTATTATCTCTCTCATTTCATCCCCCACCGACGGTCATAACGAAACCGGTAAATCCGTGGTTAGCTTTCGGACCATCCTGAAAGGGAAACTTGGTCGTTCTCCAACCAACGGATGACCGTGATCGCCAAGGCCACGGTAGTCACATCGATTCCCTCGCCTAAGAGAAAGTGATCTCGACCGACCTCCGCCACCGTCACTCCTCCTGGCATGATCAGGTCCGCCAAGAGAGAAAGTCCGTCATTGGGTCCGTAGGGTTGGAGTTGGCGAAAGCTTTCTCTGGACCAGGAAGAGACGGTTCCCGAGAGAGGAATTCCGATGTAATTCACGATCAAGACCTGTCCAGGAATGCGAAACGTCGCAAATCGCTGACGGCTTTTTTCCGTCGTCAGACTTTCCACCCCGATCGGGTCGACTTCTCCAAACAGGGCCTCATGCCTCTGCTGAATACCCTCATCCGCCAATGGACTTCCTTGCAAGGTCCCGACAATGTTCAACCAGGCCCCCACATGGCTTGTCCCTGCAGTGCCCAATCGCGTCAAAGCCAATGCGACTTCGGATCCGGACTTGCTGGCACTCACCACGATCAAACGTCGGCCGGAACCGGCTCGGGCCTGGATGGCCGACACGACCAACTCCGCATTGTTCTCGATCGGAGCATCTTCATCCGTCACCACAAAGTGGTGTGGAAGGCCCACTGAATTCAACGCCGATCGGGAAATCGAAAAGTCCGCTCCGGTATAGGAATGTTCCCTATACAGGTATCCGGGAACGAAGAGGACTTCATAGTTATGGGCTTCATGGGGTAAGGCCCCCAAATTTCCGTCCAGGGCTTTGCGGGCAGCATCCTGTGCATGGGTAAACCCTTTTCTGAAACGGCGGTTAGTCGGATTTCGCGCGATCCGATCAGCAAAGTATAACGCGGCGAAGTCCATGGAAAACTCTTCGCTGACTCGCTTCAGTTCACGTCGCTCGGGCAAGGAACCCTTCTCCTGTCGGTACAGAAGATCAATCCGCGTATCCAGGTTCGCCTTGTTTCGTTTTCCCGTCAGGTAATGGGTGAGATAGTAGCTCGCCACTTCCGAATCCACTCGCGTTTCAATCGTTTGGCCCGCGACCTCCCCATGAGCGGGAAGACCTCTCGGGACTTCAGCACAGGCTGCGAGGGAAAGGACGAGTAAAAGGGAGGAGAAAACCCTGAGCGACCCGAAGGTCATGGTAAGAAACTCTGCCGTACCAGAACACTATTCGTGTCCGCAGGGTCGCTCCCTGCGAGACGTTCATCACCGTTTAATTGACCATCCAGATCACGGTTTAATGCGCTGCGAACACCGTCACCCGGAGGCACGCAGGTAAAGGTTATCGGCTCCCGGTTTTGGCGAGAATGTTTCAAGAGAGATGGTAAAGGTAAAGGGGATTCATTTCTCTGGTCACCATGAAAGACATGATCCCGGTAAAGCCAACCCCGAAGCGCATGATCGTCCCAAGCCCTTCCTATGAGATCGCAGTCCCCGGCTTCGGCTCTCGCCATGAGAAGATCGAGTAACTGCTGCTGCTCTTGTGTCGGTTCAACCGAGATGGTCAGTTGACGCCCGACGGCTGGGGCCATGCCCGTATCAAATGCCATGATATAGTGATGGACCACTCTACGGATTTCGTCTTTTTCTTCTTCCGTCTCTCCCGGAAAATGAAAGGCATCCATGCGAAGAAAGTTTTGGACCGTATCCAACGATCCATCGTGGATGAGCCCATAGCCATTGACTTGAGGTCCGGTCACATTAAATCGTCCAACCTTCTGGTACACGTTCCTGAGGTGTGCGGCTTTCATATCCCGCCCGACCTCAAGATTTTCAAAATTCACCTTCCGGTTTGTCCCCAGGGGAAGCGTATGGCAGTTGGCACAATTCTCTAACCCTCCTCCTGAGAGAAAAGGACCCGTAAAAAAATCGAATCCTGCCTGTTGATCCTGGTCCATCCCTCTATCCGGTGGTTGATGGGGATTGGGCGGATAGCGAATAGTAAAGACGAAACGAGCGAACGCCTCTATCTCCGTTTCCGAAATTTTTTCCTTACGGCCCAGAAGCCCTTCGTACGCTGGGTTAAAATCTTTGAAACTCGGGAGGTCTTCCCCTGGGTTCTCGGGATTGCCAAAACGATCGCCCCGCCAATGATAAGGACCCGTGTCCTCCAATCCACGCAGACTTTGAGTCACCATGGGACCTTTCAGCGGATGTAAAGCTTGCCGTGGTTGAAGGGGATCGGCATGCTTAAGCGCATCCGGATAATTCACACTTTTTCCATCCGGATTCCCGAGGTCCCACGCCACACCATCCAGATCGGCAAACACATGACATGTCGCACAGGATAAATCCCCATGGCCTGACGTTAAGGCCGCATCGTACAAAAACGGACGCCCCTGTTTTACGACAGAGGGAACGGGGTTATGGCGCAGAGGAACCGTAGCCGTGGCCTGACGGTTTCGTACGTCCACGACCGACACGGTGGCATCCAAATGATTCAAGACATACAACCGTTGTCGTTCTGCATCAAGGGCCAAGCCAGCCGGGCCAAAGCCGACTTCGATACGATCAACCACTTGCGCGTCTTTATTCAAGACCCCGATCTTTGCCGAACCAAATGCCGCCACATAGGCCTCTTCTCCATTGGGTTGAAAGACCAAATCCAACGGTTGCGCCAGGCTGAGTTCCCGTTCCGACGGTGGACCGGTTGGCACGGAGTAATCGATATGCAAGTTTAGATTCACGACGTGAGTCCCGTGACGGCCGTTGTGGCGAGGAATCACTCTGGTCACCCTGTTCTGTGCAAACTTGGCGTTCAAGCGCGGCTCATGGGATGTAAGATTCAGGGCTTCGGTGTTGGAAACCCAAATTTCCCCACTCTCCGGCTGGACAGCCATGTTAAACAACACGGTACCCACGTCACTGATACGTTCCACAATTTCAGGATTTTGAAGAGCCGTGTCTATCACAAACACATCATAGTCCGGCAATTGAAAGGGGATGGTGGACGTCCAATCCCTCTTGCGCTCATCATGCCACCCCTCATCAGAATACCGGACAATCGTCCCCTGTTTGGGAACCCCATAATAGGGAATCTCATTATTGTGGTAATGTTGAGGGGTGCGAGACAGGCGAGCGGCCGCTTCTGCAGACGTGGTCGCGGTCCGGTTTCCTGAAAGATAGACTCCCGCAAAAATGTAGCGCCCATCCAAGGATGCTGCCAGAGCTCTCGGTTTGGTCCCAAATAGTGGAAGGGTTTTGGGTGGACGAGTCGGTCGCGCCGCGTCAAACATCCAGACTTGAGCTCTTCCAATTCCAGGCGAAAGGCTGTCCCCTCGTTTAGCTGTTGCGACAAACACGCGGTCATGATTTTGCCCGGCTACGACAATCCCGCGAGGTTCATCTCCCACCCTCAACGTATGAGTCACACGCGGCCGACGGGGTTCACTGACATCCACTACGTTGACTGAATCGGAAAGATGATTGACGACCCATACATGTGTTCCCTGTAAAGCCAACGCCACCGGGCGGAGACCCACGGCGGTTTCCCCTATGGATCGGAGATCGTCCCCTTGCGTATCGAAAATCTCCAACCGATCGTCATACGTATTGAGGGTATACAAATACCGGCCGTCCGGGGAGAGGACTAACGGGCGAACCGGTTCGGTTTCAAAATTGGTAAACCCATTTGAAGCCGTGGATTGGTAAGCGGGAGGCCGGACAAGGTCGTCCGTCGGTTTCCCGGTGCAAGCCGTCAAACCCGTCAGGATGAGGATGAGCACGACCCAGGGAAACGTGAACCCCTTTTCAACAAACGGTGGGCTCATGCTTATTCCATTTTCTTGGACAAGCATTCCCCTTCGTGAGGGAATGTGAAACATGGTAAGACCCCCTGAATGAAGGTCAATGGGGTTCAGAACGTTTTTCTTTCCTGACAAGCCCAAACGTACCCAAAGGAACCAAAGAGTGTCAATTTATCACCAAGTCTGGACTTCATAAGACGCCATCGTCTCTGAGATTTCCCGGTTCCCATGTCCGAGGAAAATTACTTGCAAGAAATCATGCGGTCATTGTTCTAGGGCATTGGGTCCAACATGATTGATAGGGACGAGCCGAGTCAGCAGGTCTTTCCATTTTTTTGTCACTTGACTACACATTTTCCCATGGATCATGCATAATGCTCGCCCAAATTCTGGATTGGTGAAGGCTGCCTGTCTCAATTCCGTTACCCCAGCAAGGGCCTTGTGAGATACCCACCCCTACCCCTGATCAGCATCATCAGTATGCTCTTGATCGCGGCCTCTTGCACCACCAAGTCCATCGAACCTTCCGTACGGCAACAAGATCTGGATGCCTGGGTCGGAGCCTCAGTCGAGGTTTTAGACAGCCATGATTTTTTTATGAAGGTGCCCATGTACCGCACGAAAACTGACAGCGGTTCCGAAGTTCGGATTTACGCGTTTGGGTTTAACTTGGGAGAATGCTTCGGAGAAGCCGGAGCGACCGAGGTTGGTGATTTCGTGGAGGTCGATGATTTTTTTTCCTGCTCCCGCAGCCTAGTGGTCTGTAACCACATGTTCTTCATCCGGGAGGGTAAGGTCCTCGAATATGCTCCGACGGGACGGTGTATGACCGATGAAACCGTCCGACCCGATCCACAATATTCAGAAAACTAGCCATCCCGATCCGTTCGTCATTTCCGAAACGTCTATCCATGAGGCTCCGGTTATGTCCTCTGGCTCCCTCAATTTCACCACTCGGAAAAATCAGGGTCCCTTCCGGCTGTTGTGAACCACCGAATTTCGTGGACAGGGAGATATTGTCAGCCTGGCTATTGAGAACAGATGCCTTGAGCTCCGCAAAATTTTTGCTCATGGAGAAGCAGTATCCGCCGGACCTCTCCGATCGTATTGGGGTTTGATTGACAGGAATGTCCGGACCGCACGACGAATTCCGACTCGACATCTTCGAGATGCGCACTGGTGTATTTGACCACTCCGTCGGTACCTTCTTCTAACGGACCTTCCTCCTTGACGGCGATGATGGAATGCCCGGAGACCTCAGGGGCCAGGGGGAGGGGCGCCAACACGGTCAAAAGCGGACTGCCGGGCTCCATCGCCGAGACGGCTCCCAATTGTGTCCCATGCAGGTCAAATCGCATGGCTTCAAAATTCCGGGTCATGATATCGGCAACACCTGAGACGATCCGACCGGGGAGTTTGACAAACTTGGCAATCTGATGCGCAGCCCAACTGTCCGAGACATAACTGCCTCGCTGGGGCGTAGCGATAAACACCACTCGCTTCACGTAGGGAAGCGGTTTGACGAATAGGGTCTTCTTCAACAATTCGCGTGTTTCCGGAGTCACCTCAATTTCTTCCAAGGGTTTAGAACTAAAGGCTTCCCAAAATTTGTTTTCGCTCTCGACAGATGTCAGCTTGGTCAACAGCCCTCCCTGGCTATGGCCAATCACTACCATGTGATGAAGCGCCGGATCGTGGTATTTGGCATCCAGCTGCTGAACGGTGCTGGTTAGGGTTTCCCGCATCTGACTCGCCGAATAGAGAATAGGGCTTCCGGTGTCATAGGTAAAAAACCAAAACTGAAACTTTTCGTGAATCTCGGGATCTACGATCAAATCATTCACCATATCGGCCCATCGTGCAGATCCGGATGCCGTTCCATGCACGAACACCACAGGAATCCGCCCTTGACGATAGGGTTCCATCGCCGTCAGAAGACTTGGTGATTTCGCACCAAAGTCTCCAAAGAAAAACGCCTGGAGTTCCCGAGCCCATAAAGGAGATTCAGCCAAACTGGCCGCCAAAGAGGAGGTCAACTCGGTCTCTAAGGGCACGTTCTTTCCTTGGATGGTCACCTGTTGGTGATCGAAGGAGACGTACACTTCCCACCCTGCCTGCACGTTGCCTCGTTGCAATTGGGATAGCAGGTTCTGAAAACGCATAAAGGCCGTGATGGGAAGCTTGCCTTTCCCGACTTGTAACCCTTCGTCCGGTCCTTCCACGGTTTGTTTCGCAGCCAAAGGCACTCCGATTCCGGCTTGCCGGTACCGGTTCTGAAGCCCACGCACTTGCAACTCGGCGGTGGGGATAAAATGACTCAATCTTCGATTGCCCCAATGCAGGCTTTGTTCGGGAATCTCCACCTGCAAACTGCCAAAGGGCACCTGATGGGTCCCAGACTCAAGAACCATCGTGGTCTGGTCGTTCGAACGAAAGCCTAAAGTCAGACTCCGGTTATACAGATCGGCTGCCACCCGAACCCGGGTATCCAGCGGATCAGGCCAATCCTCGGGGTCTTCGGGAAACAGAAACAGGTAAGCATACATCGCAGCCGACAAATAATGAGACGGCTGCTGAGCCTTTTTCGCGTATAAGAACGAGAGTTCAGAAAGGGCAAAAGCCACGTGTGATGTTCGGTCCGTGGTTAATAAGATGCCGTGCAACTTTGCCAATGCCTCACGAGGATCATCAAAATACGCTTCGGTGAGGTCAAAGACATGAAGAACAATCTCCGAAGCCGGGCTGAGTTCTCCCTCAGATAGGACATTTCTCGTGAGTTGATCGTTGACGACCGCGGAATCCACTCGCATCACACCCACGGGAGTTTGACAGCCCGTTAGCACGACGACCGCGAGGAAGAGGCCGCCCATCCACACCTTGAATTTTGAATACATCATCTTCCGGAATCCTTTAATCACGATGAGCCAGAGGGTTTTTCTGAATCCTTTAATGGTAGTCGGGTCAAGACACCCTCCAAGAACAAGAGAGATTTCACTTAGGTATTACGTGGACGACCCTACCAAAGGCCATGGGTTTACGCAAATACAACACAGAATCAACACTGACTTAAAGAGGGACGCGCTGAACCTTGATCTCTACTTATCCGCCTGTATCTCAGGAAACTCCTCACGGATTAGCGTCAATTATCGTGCGGGAGGAAGGCTCGCCCGAATCCGTTGCGAAAAGTCCGGTGCCTCATCCGCTTGCTGCGCCACTGCATTGATCAGCGAACGGCGTTGCAAGTCCGGAAACGGGAGATGGGTAGGTAATTTGCCTTGCTCGTACATATATTCCGGAAGATACCCGCTTAACAAAATCTTCCAGGAAAAGGGCAAATGGCCCGGATTGATCCGGGAGTGCATCCATATAATATTGGTACAATTCGCCGTGAGGGTATTGTAGAACTCCGGGCGCTTGTGAAGATCATTGATCGTCTTCATGTACTCCATGAATAACCGCCGACCATTCTCTATCGATCCCGGCAATCGATACAGATAGACCTGTTCTGGGGGATCCTTCCGGTAATTCGTTCTGACCCGGATCAAATCGCGTTCGTCTCCCACGATATAAATCAATTCATATTGCTTAAAAAACCCTTTGACGGAGGAATACCCCTCCGTCGCCTCTTTCCTGGCTTCTATCGAAACGGCCAAATGCTCGTCACCGAACCCGAAGCTTAAAAAAATATGCGCGATCTCCGGACCCATCCAATACACGGCGATGAGATCCATTGAATCGAGTGCGGTCAGATCGTAGGTTTGGTCGTAATACGCAACCGTAAAGTCGGTCTCGGTTCGATACTCAAAGTTGCGGATGTTGTGCACGGTAATGAGATTGCCATCAAAGGTGGCATGCGGAAGCACCGCCACCTCCTGCTGCCACTCACGAGCATTCGATGGTTCTATAGTGCTCCACCAGGCAACGAGCACCAGAAACATTCCGGCATAGAAAACCGCAGCGCTCCACCGAAATCGTCCGGTGCAAAAGAACCCTAAGGCGACCAGCCCGGCCAAGGCAAACAGCGAGGCCAGGACGGCTCGAACCATATCGGTTCCCGACCCATCAAAATAGAGAGCCAAGGTCCCCCAGAAACCCGATCCGAAGATCAGGAGGGTTCCCATGAGCACTCCGATTCCCCTTATCACCCTGCGCATATCACATCCCTGTGTTCAAGAGTCCGGAATCCGGGGGCCACAACGCTTGACCACACCACGAAAGACCTGATTCTGGCGCATGAACAGATTCACTCTTGCCGGACATACGTATACATACACCTTCCCAAAGCTTTAGACAATCCAAAACGGTTATTCATAAGGATGCACAAGAACCCCATTCCCTAAATTCCCCATAGAAAACTTGGTAGACTGTGTAGAAGGGAATATCTACCGACAAGTCCTGGTTGGCAAACGGTGGCTGACATGGCTCGGCGATCATCATAGGAAGAAACCATCATGAAGATGAAAAGGATCCTGACGATCATCTCTATGGGGTTAATCTTAGCTTTTCCGGTATTTTGGACCTTCGCCCATCCCAGCGGAGAGCACGATCAACAATTACTCCTGGCTGCCACCCAGAATGATGTGTTCAAGGTACAGACCCTTTTGAGGCAAGGGGCGAATGTGAACACCCAGGACGCCCAGGGTCGTACTCCTCTCCTGGCCGCCGTCGAAGGAAACCATCATGAAATCGCCAAGGTGCTGATCGATGCCGGGGCCGATGTGAATATTCAGGATCACAAATTGGATAGCCCCTTGTTGTTGGCCGGAGCCGAAGGCCGACTCGCGATATTGAAACTCATGCTCCAGGCTCAGCCCAATTTCAATCTCTACAACCGGTTTGGGGGTACCGCACTGATTCCTGCCTGTGAACGGGGACATGTAGAAGTCGTGAAGGCCTTACTCGAGACAGAAGTCGATATCGATCATGTCAATCATCTGGGATGGACCGCATTACTCGAAGCCATCATCCTCAGCGACGGAGGACCTCGCCATCAAACGATTGTTCAGATGTTGGTCGATGCCGGAGCCGACGTGAACATTGCTGACCATGAAGGGGTGACCCCATTGCAACATGCTCGTCGAAAAAATTTCCAGGAAATTGTGGATATTTTAGACACCTCAGATAAACAGTAAGCCTTGGCCAATTCTATGTGAGGGGATCTCACACCCTCAGGAGGTACCAACTCCGGCTGGGCCGGTAAATGTAAGCATACGTTGCATACGACCTTACATTTCCCCGCCTTCTCTTGGAGGATGTTTTCCCCTATCGGATCACAGGCCCAATTCGACTGGTCCCATCTTTCCTGCCCCCAAGGGTAAGACAGCATTCCCTTCAGATATGCGGGATACCTGATCGCTAAAAAGCCTTTTCCCCCAATTCGCATGTCCTTTGATATGGCTCACTCTTTCATGAATGGGAGAAATCCGTGTTCTCAAATATATTTAAAAATTTTATTATTTAAGATTATTTTATTTATTTGTATTTATGAAGGATTATCCTATTTAATGAATTATGTGATTGAAACATACGGATTAACCCACGACAAGACTGGTAAGAAAAACCGTCTTGTCAGACCGAAGGAGGATTATCATGAAACTTCATTTAACCAAATCAACATTGTATAGCTTCACCATCGCATTGGCCGTTTTAGGCTTGCTGGCTCTCCCCTATGGTGGATCATATGGAATGGATAGAGGGCAAGGCTTCATCGCTTCTAGTGAGCAGGAGACCCAAGAGGAGGAAGTGAATTGGACTCTGGCCAATAATTCCGAGTCTGAAGAAGATGAAACCGACTGGACCTTGGCCAACAATTCCGAGTCTGAGGAAGATGAAACCGACTGGACCTTGGCCAACAATTCCGAGTCTGAGGAAGATGAAACCGACTGGACCTTAGCCTGACACGGACAGGGAGGGGAGGATGGAGATACGAATCCATCCTCCCTGCTATATCAACGGTTGTTTTTTTAATTTACTTGAACAGGATAGGAAGAAGCCCTATTTTCACATGAAGGAGGTTGCAAGATGAAACGCTCTGATATCGCCCACAATGATACCGAATTTCAACGTCCCCCTAACCGAACCAAAACCTTGATGATCCAAGGCATCATGTTGATTGTTTTCGGGGCTTTTGTGACCGGATGTCTGGGACCTGCCCCACTCCACCTGCAGAATCATTTTTCGATAGAAACTCAACCCTCCGAAGCTCTGAAGACCAAGCTGGCCTCCCCCTCTTCGGAGAAAATGACTATGGGGCTCGTGATCGTACGTCAGCCGGAAACATACGACTTTCCATTTGGGGAAGATGATTATTGGATGAATTTCGCTGGGAGAGTCAAGAACAATTTAGAAAAACTTCCCACTGTCCATATGGATCAAGTCATAATGGTCAAAGATCTGGAGTCTCCTGAGAATGTGTCACGAATTCAACAACTTTCCAGGTCGGAGGAATACGACACCATCATGGTCGTCTTCCCATCAGGAAAAGAAGTGGAAGGGTCCGCTCGTTTTGACCTTCTCCCTGAAGTCAGCATGCTCACTGGCAGACAAATTGATCACTACGCCACGATTGAACTAGGCATGCTGGACACCGACTCCGGCAAATTGTTTATGCAGGTACAGGGGCACTCCTTTGCGACCCTTGAAAAATTGGACAACCCCATCAACTCCAATCGCTATCCTCGAGTGAGGGGGGCTTCCATGACGACAAATATTTTTCCGACCGAGGAGCAGGCCTTTGAAACCCTGCGTGCCGTCGCGTTAGACGAAGCCCTGGAACAAGCCACCATGAAACTTCAAGAGCGGTGGCCACAAACGTGATGAACAAATCTTGGGAAAGCCATTGAGGTCTTTGGTTTGAACGATCCAATGGCTTTCCTACTGGGAATGACATGGAAAATAGATTGAGCACGTCATATTTAAGGAGGGATGGGGTGGATCTCATGAATTGCCCTCGATGCCCTGGGTTACTTCATCATCACACCTTGGTGGACCTGGAGGATGAACAGGGACAAGTCACCATCGAGGTTCTTCGTTGTCACAATTGTGAAGAAGCGGTGGACCTCTCTGTATCTCGGAACATAGACGGAGGAACATCTGAAAGATGGACGATTTACAGATTTTGGTTCAGGGAACTGAAGTTCGAATTCTCGTCCCCCAGTTCAATCCTTATTCCACAGCCAATCCAAATATTCTTCTAAACAGGTTTTCCTCTGGATTTTTATGCCAAACCATCCCTGAATTTCTTTTGAAGCAGAGGCCGTTAGTTTTCAGAAATATGAATTTTTCTGGGTTGTGCCGGTCCCATCTTCGGGAGCGTGACCCGTAAGACCCCGTTCGTCAAGGTGGCGGCAATGGTTTTCTGATCAATGACCTCCGATAGAGTAAATTGTCGGAGGTATTTTCCCACTTCAAACTCCTGGATTAGAGAGCGTTCTTGAGGAGGCACGGTGAAGGAGGGCACCCCAGTTAATGTGAGCACATCCTCCCGGAGGTCAATGGAGATATCTTCCGTTTGAACTCCAGGCATATCCGCGATGATGGTGATCGCCTTGCCATCCTCAAAGATGTCCACGCTGGGGGAAAACACTCGCCCAGTGGTCGTCTGTTTCGAATCAGTCTTTACCTCCTGTTTCTCTCGAGCTTGGAGATCTTGTGCGTCAGCCGTCATAATGAAGTCTCTCCCTTTGCTAAAAATTGATTGATTTATGGTAACGCTTTCTTCCCTACACAATGTTAAACAGATGTACGTTATCCACTGACCGCGATAGATCGAGGCTTGGCACTTTCGGTCTTTGGCAAAACCACCATCAAGATGCCATGCCGAAATTTGGCCTCCACTTTCTCACTATCGACTTCTGTGGGGAAGTTGACCTGGCGCCGAAATTTTCCAGACTCTCGTTCCTTCCGATGATATTTCACGTTGGAATCCTCCGAAGGGATGGTTCGTTCTCCCGCTACCGTCAGGCCTCGACTCGTCACGGCCACCTCTAGCTCTTCCAGAGCCACTCCAGGGATTTCCGAGCGCACATAGTAGTTGTCATGGTCTTCGGTCACATTCATTAGAGGGTAGACACCGGCCGCGGCCTGACGACCTTCTCCTCTCTCCGCCCCCTCCATCAGGACCCGATTCAGGTCCCGGCGAATTCGATCAAGCTCGATGAATTCATTTTCAAAGTCTTCAAATGGCCACCGATTGAATCTCCGGATAAACATCGCGTCCCTCCTTTATGATCAACTCGTATTGAGTGAGTATTCTCGAACCATTCGGTTATTTCTACAGTCTCAGGGGGTAATGGAAAGAAAAAGGGTACCCCGTCCTCGCTGAATGAGAAGAAGCAGGCGATCCTTCGTTCCCAGCTTTCGGGTGGCCTCTTCAAAGTCCCCCATAGTGTTGATCTCTTGACGATTAATCTCCCGAATATGATCGCCCTTTCGGATCCCTGCCCGATTGGCAGCACTCCCAGGTTCTACCTCAGTGACTTCCACGCCCTGTTTCCCTGAGGCTGCAGGCTTCACGGTAAGGCCTGCTAAGGCATGTTTCCCTTTAGCTTCCCCCGCCGAAGCAAGAGATTCCACATCCTCTGGCATTTCGGCAATCGTGATAGTCCGTTTCTGTGGTTCTCCCTCCCGCAGAATCGTGAGAGCCACCGAGTGCTTCGGTGGGGTCTCGGCCACCAAAGATCGCAAATGACGGGAATCGTTCACATCATACGAGTCATACTGGCGAATGATGTCTCCACGTTGTAGGCCTCCTTCTTCAGCAGGACTGTCTTTCATCACATCGCTCACCAACACCCCTTGTTGGTCTGGGGCGTCAAATTGTTCCTGAAGGTCGGCGGTAAGATCCTGGATGGAGACACCCAACCACCCCCGGACCACTTTTCCATGTTCGGTGAGGCTCGATTGGATGGCTTTAGCCATATTGCTGGGGATGGCAAATCCAATCCCCATATACCCCCCCGACCGGCTGAAAATGGCGGTGTTTATCCCCACGAGTTCTCCCTGCAGGTTCACCAAGGCTCCGCCAGAATTTCCCGGGTTAATCGCCGCATCGGTTTGGATGAAATCCTCATAGTCCACAATCCCCACATTGGCCCGGCCAACGGCACTGACAATGCCCATCGTCACCGTTTGATTGAGACCGAACGGATTGCCGATCGCCATGACGACTTCCCCCACTTCTAATTCCCGCGAATCCGCCCACGGCAATATGGGGAGATCGTCGGCATCGATTTTTAGCAGGGCGATATCCGTTTTCGGATCGGTGCCTACCACCTTGGCATCGAAGGTTCGTTTATCGGAAAGCGTGACTTGGATATCATCGGCATGCTCCACCACATGATTGTTGGTAATAATATACCCATCTCGACTGACGATCACTCCAGACCCCGTCCCTTGTGGTTGAGGCGTTTCAGGTTGCTTAAATCGACGCTCAAATTCGTCCCCAAAAAACCGTCGAAAGAATGGGTCATCAAAAAATGGGGATCGAAATTGTTTGGGCGTTTGGACCTTGGCTCGAGTCAGAATATTAACCACCGCCGGGCGTGCCCGTTTAGCGACTTCGGTTAGGGTAGTATTGTGCACCCCACCGCTGGGGAAACTGGCCAGTTGAACCTGGTGTGGAGAAGTATCGTGTTGAGGGGACGCGGTCACTTGGACGGGAGAGGTCCCGAAGTGTTCCATCGCCTGTGGCAGGGAAAATTCCTCGGCCAGCGCAAATCCCACCACTACGCCCAAGGCCACCAAGCCCAAGCCAATTAGCCCAAGCCACAGTCGTTTAGTGAGGGTGTTCGTCGTCGTGCTCTGATTCATGCTCCTTCCTCCCAAAATTTTGTTGAACAGTCTAATACCCATTTTGGGGTTGCGTTGGCCCAATGATGTTGCCTATGAGATGTAGATAAATCGCCTCGATTTTCAGTCAAGGGGATTCTTTGTGGAATTTTTGGCTCAACCATTTACGTTTATAAAAAATATTGGAAATGACCACCCCCATAGAAATTCCTGTGAGTCCTTTTTCCTTCCGCGACATGAGCCCATAAGAATGGGATAAAAAAAGGAGAGACGAGGCATGGCGGATACGCTTGAACAACCCCCTCTTGACTTTTTTTCGTTGAAGATTATGTAGACACCATGAGGCAATACATAAACCCAGATACCCCAATCGGAAAGGAGGTGAATGCTATGGGAGAAGTCCTTGAAGGCGTGTTAGCCCTTTTGGGAGTGGGAGCGGGCATGATGCTGGCCTTGACGGCTTTACTAGCCCATGATTCTTCTCAACCGGAAGGCGAGTGTGACAAGCATCATCGGCCCCGTACCATTCAATCCCAGGAAGGCCGATTGGCAGCATAAAACAATGCGCCACATACATTTATTAGATGGGATGAGGATATGGAAAAGTCCCCCTATGGCCCAGTCTGAGGACGCATGAAAAGAAAGGAGGATACCACTATGAAAAAAATCATCGTTGTCGTCACGTTCGTGTGCAGTCTGTTCCTTTTCGGCACCTTGGCTTTTGGAAATCCTGGTATGCTCCCCAAGCATCCGGGGTATCCCATGGCGGAATCCAAAGACCCTGTTCTGGGGGTCCCCACCGCCAATGACCCAGGCCAGGCGGCTCCAGGCTACGAGGAGGCGATTCGCCAGGCCTCCGAATTTCATGATGCTCATGCAACCAATGCCCGAAAAGAGGTTCGGCCCAATATCGTTCACGGTGAAGAGGAGGGGAACGAACCGGTGACCACAAACCAAAACGGATAACCGTTAGGTCACACCCATAACTCACCTATGTCCTTAGGCTGACCATGAACACTCAGGCCAATCCGGGAAACCCCTTCTTGGTTACCCGGATTGGCCACAGGGGGCACATTCAAAAATACGTGAACATACAAGAAAATTTTAAATCTCTCGTTGGCGATAATCCCCATATTTTGGAATCCGAAGAAAATTTTTCCGCAATTGAAGCATCCCCTCTTGACTTTTTTTCTCTTGGAATTATCTCGAGGAGCATGAACGGATTAACGAGCTTTTCATTCACCTTTACATACTCAGAAAGGAGGCACCTCCTATGACGTTTGCAGCCTACGCTCCAATGAATTCTCAAATTGACCAACTGTTAAACGATGCAGTCCAAAATTTATCGGGGGCGGTGTCGACTTGGGTCCCCGCCTGCAATGCCTGGGAAGAATCGGATAAGTATTGCGTGGAAATGGCTCTTCCCGGATGGACTCCAGACGAAGTTAACCTGGAAGTCGAAAAAGACACCCTGACCGTGACCGGCAAAAAGGAACAGACCTCTCAAACCGCCAAAACACAAAGAGTCTATGGGCTGCGGGAAGTAGAAACAGGGGCGTTTGTCCGAACTTTCCGGTTGGCCTCGAATATTGACCACGATCAAACCAAAGCCAACTTTTCCAACGGCATGCTGTTGATTCAATTCTTTAAGAGTGAGAAAGCTAAGCCTCGTCAGATTACGATCGAGTAACAGGAAAATCTTCTACTTGTTGAACAGGAGCCCTTTCCCCATCATGGGGAAAGGGCTCTTGTTGTTTTCTGATCATGTGAGAGGGAACCCTCTTGCGGCAAAGTCCCTTTCAATTGGCTGCCGTAAAGTTGACAAAGGCTTTCCTTCCCTTCTTAATATGTCGGAATTCACTTTTTTCAGTCTCAACGTATCTCTCCCCCTTGCTTCAAGGTTGTAAAGTGACCATCCACTCATGAAAGACCCGGTCAAAAAAACTCCCGATCAGTTACAACGAACCCTCCATCATCTTGGGGAACGGGTCAAGGAATTGACCGCCCTTCATACCACCGCTCGCCTTTTTCAAGAAGACCAGGAGTCGACGGAAGGGCTATTACAAAAAATCGTGGACCTGCTCCCTCCATCCTGGCAATACCCGGAAATCACAGCCGGTCGAATTGAATTTAACGGCCTGAGAATTGTCACACCTAATTACCGGGAAACCCCGTGGGTCCAACAAGCGAAGTTTGTTTGCCAAGGCAATCGGCCTGGGTTGGTGGAGGTGGTGTATTTGGAGGACATGCCCCAAGAGGTGGAAGGGCCCTTCCTGGCAGAAGAACGAAACCTGATCAACTCTTTAGCGGAAATGCTCAAGATTCATCTTGATCGAAAACGGTCGAATGAGGAACTCCGCAAATTTTCCAAAGTCTTCCGGGATGCCACCGACCCCATTATCATCGAAGACCTGGATGGCACCATCATGGATGTGAACCCGGAAACGGAGCAGGATTATGAATGGCCCGCAGAGGAGCTCATTGGGGCTTCCATCATGAAACTGATTCCTCCCGAGGGCCAATCATATGCCCGGGAGTTGCGGGCCCAATGCTTACGGGGCGAGGTGGTTCGCAATGTCTCAACCCATCGACAAACGAAGTCCGGCAAGGTTACTCCCGTCCTGGTGTCGCTCTCCTTGTTAACCGACGAAGGGGGTGCTCCCATCGGATTCGTGACCTTTACGAAGGACATCTCGGAAATCAAGCACGCGGAAGCGGCCCTCCAAGCGGCACATGATGAATTAGAAGCGAGAGTGGAATCTCGAACGGCAGAACTCTCCAACGCCAATCAGACGTTGACTCATGAGATCCGTCAACGGAAAACCGCCGAGCAACGACTGGAAGAGGCCATCGGGGAACTTCAGCACAGTCATGACGATCTGCAGGCCATTTTAAACCAACTCCATATCGGTATCGTCTTGCTTAATCCCGAAGGCACGATTCTTTTTCTGAGTCAGGGCATGCAACCTCTTTTACCCAAACCGCTGAAAAAGTACGTCGGGCACCACTGGGAAGAGCTGTTTGAGGGTCCTGACACCATCACCCTTCTCCATGAACTCATGAAACAACCCCCGTCAACACGCGAAAGCCTTACCGTAGAGATGCCACAGATTTCTGGTGGACGCCATTGCTGGGTGACCATTGATGTCCGGGAGGACCCAAGGGATGCCAACCAAAAAATCCTTTATCTGTATGACACCTCAGAAGTGGAGGACCTCCGCCGGTTACTGTCCGAAACCGGAAAATTCCAAGATATCATCGGAAAAAGTCCCGAAATGCAAATGGTCTTTCAGCACATCGAGGACCTGGCTCGAGTTGATTCCACGGTGTTAATCGAGGGTGAGACGGGAACGGGCAAAGAATTGGTCGCCCGTGCCATTCACCGCACCAGTCCCCGAAAAGACGGCCCGTTTCTCGCGGTCAATTGCGCGGGGCTTACCGAATCGTTGGTAGCCAGTCAACTATTCGGCCACATCCGTGGAGCCTTTACCGGGGCGGTGTCCGATCAAAAAGGCGTGTTTGAAGCGGCCGAAGGTGGCACCCTCTTCTTGGATGAAATCGGTGACATCCCCTTGACCGTTCAAACCAGCCTGCTCCGGGTTCTTCAGGAACGGGAAATCACCCGAGTCGGAGAGTCCAAACTCCGAAAAGTCGACGTTCGCGTGATTGCCGCCACGCATCATAACCTGGCCAAGGATGTCAAAGCCGGAACATTTCGAGCAGACTTGTTGTATCGGATTCGGGTGGGTCGAATCCTGCTCCCGCCTTTACGTGAACGGCGTGAGGATATTCCTCTCCTCGCGAGTGCCTTTCTTGGGCAATACCGGGCAACCACCGGACGGCCGGTAGAATCCATCAACCATCAAGCCATGCGTCTGCTCATAGGATACGCCTGGCCCGGAAATGTGCGAGAGCTCCAGCATGCCATCGAATTTGGAGTCATTCGCTCCCGAAATGCGACTTTGGATCCCCAGGATTTTCCACCGGAAATCCTCGACCACGAGAATCCTCCATCTCCCAAACCTGCTACACCTATCGTAGATTCCAAAAAAGACGCCGCCATTCTCGAAGCTCTCGAAAAGACCGGAGGCAATAAGTCTGCGGCCGCCAAGCAGTTGGGAATGAGTCGGGTTACCCTGTATCGGCATCTTCAACGCCTCGGGCTTTAAGAGTCCCTCTGAGCCCTCATAAAACTCAATACAAATAAAAATAACATACTGATAAACGTTACATAATTAAACAAAAGTGTAACATTGTAAATTTACATATATACATTTTCAATATTTAATTATGTTCATAAATTATTGATTTTAAATAAAATTTATATTTTTCATGTCTGGCATGGACTTTGAATTGTAAACAATAGCAAAGAGCACTTCAAGATTACGTACTTAACTCTTCAGACTATAAAGGAGGTCGTACCATGAAACTCAATCATTGGATTCTAACCACGATGTTCATGATAGGCGGGGGCGGGTTAGCGCAAGCGGATGTTTCCAATCCCAACTTTCAAGGAGCCCTTGGGCCTGATTATCAATCCTCAACAGTCCAAAACGAGACGCGGGTAACCGACGATAAGGAGAAGATTAATAACCTGGAAGCAAGGATTGCCTCGCTGGAATCTCAACTGAATGCCCTGTTTCGAGGGACAGCCGAGAGTGGGAAAACACCCCACGCCGTGCCCGCCCCTTATGATCGGGAAGCCATCCAGGCGATGAACAAATGGTCTTCTGAAGACCACTTGATTACAGCCCAAGAAAAGGTTGTGTACTCTGGAGAACTGAAAGCGAAAATTCAATACCTACAAGATCGGATCGATCGATTTACCCAAAAACCCTATTTGGACACGAAAGGATTGAAACGGGCCAAGTTGAACAGGATTTTGGGAAACCTCCAAAAAGAGTTACAAGAGGAAACGGCTAAGTTGGCCTGGCATAAATCCCAAGCAAAACAGACCATGGTTTCCCAATCACAAAACCAACAAGCATCCTAATCAATGAAGTTGAGAGTCCGAGGGGTCTTAAGGACCCCTCGGACCGCAAGGCCATTGGGGCTTATCCTTTAAGCCCTCATCTTTCCGGAATAATCCTGAAATTCCCCTCTCCAGAATTTTTTCCTTTAAGGTTTTGATCTTCCTTTTCCTCGCCAGAGACGAGGCTCTGAGTTCTTAGCAGATCAATTCCGGCTCTTGGCCTCCTTTTCTTCAAGAACAAAGCTCTTCCATACATCAAGTTCAGAGATTCAGGAATTAGGGCCGGGGAGGTTTCGGTTGAAAGACTCGGCAGTTGGTCCGTTTTCGAAACCGACAACAACCCAAGCTACGTTTTGAGCCTTCCTGAGAACATTTTCTAAATCGTGAGAGTCCCTGGAAAAAATCGGCACGAAAAATCAAGGCTCTGACCGAATGAGGACAGGGCCAAAGCCTCAACACCTTCGGCGTGCGGCCGCCGTCCTCTAATGTTGGAAGGATCTATCCAAGGATAGATGAATCAGGAATGACCGTCAGAAAAAGAATTGGCCCAGAGTGGAATTGATTAGGACGTGAGGAGATTCCCGTTAATACAAAAATTCAGAAATCACAAGGCATTAAGGGTCAGCACCTTCTCCACAAATTGTTTGACGTTGGGATCCGTGGTAATAACCACGAGGGTCCACCCCATTTCCCTAGAAGCCAATCGATGAAAAATGGCACCTCGGATGTCCTCGGGAATCTCGTGCAAGCCCCCATCGAGGATCAACAAGGAGGGACGCAAGATGACAGCCCGGGCAATGAGTATTCGAAGCCGCTGATTGGGCGTCAAATCCTTTCCCCCCTCAGCCACCTGAGTTTCCAGTCCTTGAGGCCATTCTTCAAATTCTTGATCCAGTTGAGCGACACCCAGGGCCCATAACAAATCCTCAGACTCGATTCCTTCCCGTCTCATCATAATATTATCAGCCACCGTTCCCTCGAAGAGGGTCAGATCCCGACCGAAGACCAACCCTCTTTGCTGGGCGATTTCTTCCGCCGGAAGGCTGCGGAGATCAACTCCGTTGTACCGAACCGTTCCGGCCAGAGGAGTTTCTAATCCTGCCAAGGCTAACGACACCCGATAGCGCACCGATTCTGTGGGACAAATGATGGCCCAGTGTTCTCCCGGCCTCGCTTCAAACTGAACCTCTTGGGAGCCCACCCGACTTGAACTCGGTAAGAATAGACGGGTGCAGGTGAGATGAAGACCCTCCCGAGAGGATTGCGGAAGGGACAAGTCTGTTCCCTGTGGGACCGAATCTTGGGGAAGGGAAAACAAGTGATCCAATTCCGTTAAGGCCGTAAAAAAATAGAACACGATGTAGGATCGTTTGACAACTGACTCTAAATTCAGGAGCAAACTGGCCACGATTACCTCAGCCGCCACCAATTGTCCGAGGGTCAATTCGCCCTGACTCAAAAGCCACCCGGCGGTCCCCAACAGACCCGTATGCAGGAAGACCTGCAGGACAATGGAGCTGATGTATTGGCGCACCAACACCCCAAACCGCGATTCTCGGGCTCTGACATAGGTGGTGGCAAGACTATCGGCGTTATTTAAGATGAGGTCCGAGCAATTGGTGGATTTGAAATGCAACAAGTTATCGGCCACCTCCTGAAACCAATGAAAGACCGCATATTTTGCCTCGGACATGTGAAGAGTCGTTCGAAGTCCGCCCTTTCCCAGCAAGGCGATGAAAACAGCCGACCCTACTAGGACCGCATTAAAGATCAAGAAATAGGGATGATACAGAGCCAACAAGGTCATACCGATGAGTCCTCCGATCAACACATTGATCAGATCCACTAACAAATTTGACAGGGCACGCTGGAGCAGGACCGTTTCAAAAAACCGGCTGATGGCATCAACCTGAAACGACCCTTTCTTAAACTTGGGTAGTATTCGAGCTAAGGCCAGCGTGACTCTGACAAATATACGGCGTTCCAGGATATCTGTGGCATAAAATTGCAACACTCGAAAAATTCCCACAAAAAGGAGAATTCCCGCCATAATGCCTACCAATGTCACGACCATGATTGGAGACACGGAAAACGCGAAGGTGTTTACCAGCTCTTGTACGGTGAGAGGAACGATGAGGGAGAACAGTCCGACTACGATCGAATAGGTCAGAAGCCCCCATAACAGGGGGCGTTCCTGCCTCAGGAACGACCCCAATTGATCAAGGACTTCTCGGAGCGAAGGACTTCGAGGACCCATGGTTTGTGTGGTGATCATGATGAAAATTGGCTTGACGTCTAGGCCGAGGAGGGAGCCGTGACCCATGCCCCAATCGCCCATTGATACAAAGCCTGGGCTTTTTGATAATCAGCCATGGCGCCAATCCATCCTTCAGCAGCTTGAAGCACATTGCGTTCCCGAAGATTCACGAACAATAAACTCGTGGCCCCCATGTTAAATCGAGTCCGTTCCCCCTTCTCCAGTTTTTTGGCCAGTTGTAAGGCTTGCTTGGCCACCTGAATTCGCTCTTGGGCACGATCGACTGCCGATTGGGCATTGGCCATATCCATCGAGACTTGTTGAACCCGGTAGTGTTTTAAGAACTGCAGGCGTTTCGCCTTCCCTTCCATTTGTAACAGATCCCCTCGCGCTTCACGTTGAAGGAACGGAATACTGAATTGCACCCCGAAACGATACCCGAGCCCTAACACAAATTCTCCCGGTTTTCTCGTCGGAACCGCGTCAGCGTCCAAGGATGGCAAGAAATTATTTTCGGCGACTTCCAGGTCGATGTTATTTAATTGGGCCTCTAAATGAACGAGTTGAACTTCAGGCCTTCTGGTGATGGCCTCGCGTCGCTCGGATGTGGTGATGGGACCAAGAGGATCACGATCCACCGCTGGAAATGAAGGAGGTCTATAGTGTTTTGGAACGTCCAGGTCGGTATCTTTCCACAAAAACAGGGCCAGTTTAAATTGTTCTTGGTCAACCTGCCGTGAGGCCGTGATCAATCGTTCCCGACGCCGCTGGACTTCTTGATTGGCTTCGATCACATCGAACTGAGCTCTGGCCCCCTCCTTGGCTTGTTTGGTCAATTGTGCAGCCCGGGCCTCGGCCACTTCTACAGCCTGCTGTTGAAGATCTCGAAATTTCCAAGCCGCCACCCAGCTCCAATATTGTCTCGTGGCACCGAGATACAGCTCTTGCCGCGTTTGTTGAATTTCTAATTCGGCTTGTCTCTCGGCAAGGGACGATTTTTTCAGTTCCGCATGTTCGGGATTGGTCATCAACCCCCGGAGGATGGGAAACGCAATACCTAAGAGCGGCTGATTACTCTCCTTCACCGATAAGTCTGCCACCTCCACGTCCCCTAATCCCACGCGAAAGCCAGCAAACCCCTTCACACCCCAGGGATGGCGCATTTCCACGAACGTATCATTAAAGCCCACGCTTTTCGTCTTTCCATCTTTGACGAGTCGTTCTAATTCCCAATCGTTCACGAAGTTGGGTTCGAATTGTCCCAAGGCCTTCAAGAGTTTTCCGGCGGCGACGGTTTTTTGGGTTTGACTTCCCTGCAGAAGCGGGTGGCCTCGTTCCACTCGTGCCAGCACCGAGGAGAGGGTGAGGATGGATTTAGGCGGATCCTGTTGCGAGGACACACCCGATGACGTCCCTTCTTTGGCCGCGACAGAGGTTATAGGAGCCAGGATGAAAACTCCCATGAGAAAAAGATACGACACCGTTTTCCATTTCACAAGCGGTCGCAATGCTCGTTTGGTATTCATAGAGATCTCCTTCACCGTTATTTTTTGGCACGTCCGGCCTTGGGTAACAACACGTCCGATAGATTTATGTCCTCGGTCTGGTAGTCTGGCGGAAAGAGATTAAATCGCCGCCACATCTCATACCAGAGAGGGACACGATTGAGCATAACCCACCCCATAACTTGAGTGCCCTGACGCACCTGCATCGAAGGCGGCCAGTCTCGGCCATGGGACTCAGGAACCACCCAGAGGCGAAACTGCCCATTCGTTGAAGCCGCCTGGTCAACGACCTGAATGCGTCCGTCATACGTTCCCGCCATAAACTCGGGCCAGGCGGGCAGCGGAATGGCCGGGACGCCCTGAAAAAGGAGACGAACGGGGCGGCCAGGCTTCAACAGGGGAGCGTCAAGCGAGTTAGCCCACATCTCTACAGCAGGGGTGGCACTGCTGGGGACGATCGTAAAGAGGAGGTCACCAGGATGGACGATTTCCCCAGATCCAATCCGGGTTTGACGAACCACGGTGCCGTCAAGTGGAGCCGTCACCTTGCTAGCGCCACGTCGCCTTAATGCATTGGAACGGGTTAATTCCAGGTCTGCCAATTCTTTAGAGGCCTTGGCCGCTTCCCCCAAGGCCGTGGCCCGTTGGGACCGAGTGTCAAGTAAACGCTGGACTAATTCCGCGTCAATTTGCCTTCGATTCTGCGACAAGGCCCGGCGACCCTGTTGCGCTTCACCCAATGAGGCCTTGGCCGCTCTTACATCCGCTTTGGCTGCCGTGGCGGCTTGAATCGCGAGCTCCAACTCTCGGCGCGACATCAACCCCTCGGCTTCCAACACCCGCGACCGCTCCAGATTGAGTGAAGCCGTTTCCTCCGCGATCAGAGCAGCCGCCACACGCTGCTCGGCTTGTTGCATCTTCTGGGTAGCCTCCGCCACACGGGCTTCGGCCGAGCCTGTGGCGGCTTGGGTCAAAGCGTTCATTTCCTTGAGTTGTCGTTCCAAAATAGCTGCGCGATCGAGAGCCGCTTGCCGTCGCTGTTGCAGCGCATCCCGGGATTGATCCAGCCGTTGCAGCAGGTCTTGGGCCAGAAACTGTGGATCAACATCCTCAAGCTCCAGAACCAGATCTCCTTTTTTCACCACCATCCCCTCGGTCACATGCCATTGCCGAATGCTTCCGTTGATTTGTGCATGGATTTCCTGTGGTCGCTCATTAGGAGAATAGGCTGACAATCGTCCCTGCACCGGGACCGTCTGTGTCCAAGGCACGAAGCTCACCAGCAAGGCAAAAATGATAAAAATGCCCAACCCGACCCGTGACCACGTGTGGAGACGGCGGGGAACCTGCACCAGTTTTCTTGATTGCAACGACTCCTTGCCAGGAGAAAAATTTTCGGCTGAACGCCTCTCATCGGTCGTCACGTTGTGGCTGCCTTTTTTCACCGTGAGCGTTTCCATTCGTCAAGCCTGATAGGTTCGTGATTTCGTCTTACTACTACCCGAAATGCTATACCCCTTCAGAGGGCGCATCTATACCTCCTATAATACGGCGTTTTATTTTTCAAAACAAATTAAAAGGTATTATTTGAAGTATTTAAATTTTAAATATATACTCATACTCTTATGGACTGGCTTAACTACCACCACCTGTATTATTTCTGGACCATTGCCCGTGAAGGTTCCATCACCAGGGCTTGTGCCTCTTTGAATCTATCTCAACCAGCTCTCAGCCTGCAGCTACGCACTCTGGAGGAGGCCATCGGCGAAAAATTATTCGATCGTGTGGGAAGAAACCTGGTGTTGACCGATGTGGGAAAAGTCACGTACCGCTATGCCGAGGAAATTTTTACGCTCGGTAAAGAATTGACTAATACTCTTGTCGGCCACCAAACAGAACACCGCCTTCGCCTGGTCGTCGGCATAGCCGAAGTCGTTCCAAAGATGGTGGCCTACAAGTTATTAAAGATTGCCTTTCAACAATTTGAGCACATTCAAGTCGTCTGTTGGGAGGGCCGCTTAGAACGACTCCTGGGCGAACTGGCCCTTCACACTTTGGATATCGTGATTTCAGATTCTCCCGTTCCTTCCACCGTGAGCATTGAAGCCCATAGCCACCTAATCGGAGAAACCCCGGTCTCATTATTCGGCACGGAATCATTGGCCCGCCAATACCGTCGGAAATTTCCCCAATCCCTGGATGGCGCACCATTCCTTTTGCCAACCAACAATTCCATTCTGCGTCGTGGGATGGAGGAGTGGTTTCGGAAATATGCCATCATTCCTCTGATCATCGGAGAATTTGAAGACGGGGCCACCATGAAGGCCTTTGGACAGGAAGGTCACGGCATCTTTCCCGGATCCTCAGTCGTGGCGAAAGAAATTTCCCGACAGTATCAAGTCCGCACAATCGGCCCTATTGAAGGATTAAACGAACGTTTTTATGCCATCACCGTGGATCGCCGAATAAAACATCCTGCTGTGTTGACCATCCTCAATACGGCAAAAGAGACCGTTTTCAAATAAGCGTTACCCCCGGTTGTGTTCAATAAACTGTAGGAGCCCACAAGTACCCCTAGCACATATTTTCTCTTTCGAAGTTGAGTTGATAGGACAACCAAAATATGGTTGCCAAGGAGTTTTTTGCTTATAATTCTCAATTCACCTTCGGTGGGAACCGAAGCAAAGGTATTGGCATGGTTCAGGTTAAAGAACAAAATCCTTTCTCCAACACACCTGACTTCCCGAACCTTCAAGGTTTTCTTGATCATCATGCCAATCTCACTCCGGACGCGACATTCCTTATTGCTCCGGGGAAACAGTCCCCACTGACATATCAAGGATTGTCCCGCCATGTAGCACATACTCTAAGGGTTCTCCATTACAAGGGAATCGGTCATGGAGATTGTGTGGCCATGGTGTTGCCCAATGGTCCGGAAATGATCACCGCCTCCATCGCGGTTATGGCCGGTGCTATCGGGGCTCCCTTAAACCCGGCCATGCGCCGGGAGGAATTTGAATTCTTTCTTTCAGATCTCAATCCCAAGTGCTTACTCCTCCAGGCAGACAGTGATTCGCCAGCAAGAGCTGTTGCGAAAGACAAGAACATTCCCGTTTTAGATCTCATGTCAAGTCCTTCGGAGTCAGCGGGCATTTTTACCCTTTCCGGGAGTACGGATCTCTCTCCCGGGAAAGAAGGATTGGGAAAAGCCAGCGAGATCACCCTACTCCTTCATACTTCAGGCACCACCGTTTCTCCTAAATTGGTGCCACTGACACACGGAAATATCTGGCACTCGGCCTACAGCATTCAAAAAGTCCTAGAGTTACATGCTCACGACCGTTGCTTAAACATCATGCCTCTCTTTCATATTCATGGGCTTTGCACAATATGGTCATCCTTAGTGGCGGGCGGCAGCATTGTGGGTGCCCCCGCGTTTAACTCACGGCGATTTTTCGAATGGATGAAGGACTTTCAACCCACTTGGTACACCGCTGCCCCAACCATACACCAAGCCATTCTGGCTGAAGCGGCAAATTACACCGCGGACATCGCCCGCTCTCCTCTTCGGTTTATCCGCTCAGCCTCCTCGGCCCTTCCCCCAACAGTCATGAAGGAATTAGAACGCACCTTCCAGGCTCCCGTTGTTGAATCCTATGGGATGACCGAAGCTGGGCCTCAAATCTGCAGCAACCCTCTTCCGCCCCTCAAACGGAAACCCGGATCTGTCGGGCTACCGATGGGACCGGAAGTGGCCATAACCGATACTCATGGCAATTTCCTTGAGTGGGGCCAGACCGGTGAAGTGGTCATTCGGGGCACCAATGTCATCGATGCCTACCGTAATAACCCGATCGTCAACCAGGAGGCATTTTTTGACGGATGGTTTCGAACAGGGGATCAAGGCTATCAGGATCAGGATGGATACCTTTTTCTGACGGGACGCCTCAAAGAGCTGATAAATCGAGGCGGAGAAAAAATCGTTCCCCGTGAGGTTGAAGAAGTACTGTTAGAGCACCCTGCGGTCACTCAGGCCGTCGTCTTTCCTTTCCCTCACCCAACATTAGGTCAAGACATCGCTGCTGCTGTGGTATTACAACACCCTGGTTCTACGACAGCTGAGAATCTTCGAATGTTTGTATCAGGCCGGTTGGCCCACTTTAAGGTTCCCGCCCGGGTGAAAATTGTAACAGAAATCCCCAAAGGTACCGCCAGCAAATATCAACGGGGAGAATTAGCGAGGGAATTAGGGATAGAAGGAGAGATTCGTGCCAGGTACGAAGCTCCACGCAATCCATTAGAGAAAAAAATCCTTGAATTCTGGCAGGATATTCTCCAGGTACATTCAATCGGTATTCATGACGACTTTTTTGAATTAGGAGGAGACTCCATTCGAGCAGGAAAAATTATGGCGAGGATTGAAGAAGCCTGGGAAGTTGAGCTCCCCTTTATCAGGGTTTTTGAATACCCAACCGTATTAGATCTGGCTATTTTGGTAGAACGGGAAAAACAAGAACTAGATGGCGAAGATTTGGTGGGTCAAGATCCTTCTCAATAACCCGACTCAAGCCACTAAAACACCATTCATTCCTCATCTGTTTTCTCTCATCCCCCCGTTTGTGAGCCTCGGCCTAGCTGAAAGGGAACACTTCTATCCCTTATGTCCTATCGGGGAGAGTCGACCATACCAATTTAGCCTGTATTCCAGGGTTCTCAAGCTCATTCCAATCTTGGACGAAAATATAGAACATCATGCCTTGAGGAATAGAGTCATTGTATTTGTCCTTTTTGACCACAAAAATGAACATTCATATCGTACAAGGGCCCAGGCCTCCATTACAGTCCCCCGATATCATCATTGTTGTTGATGTGATCAGAGCATTTACCTCTGCGCATGTAGCCTTCACCCAAGGAGTCCGTCAGATTTACCTGGTCGACTCCATTTCCACAGGTCTGGCCTTAAAAAGCCGACATCCGGAATTCATTCTGGCAGGAGAATCGAATGGCTTACCAATCCCGGGGTTTGACCTCTCCAATTCACCCTTTCAATTTTCTCGATGTAATTTTCGAGACAAAACCCTGATCCTTAAAACCACCCACGGCACCGAAGCGGCCTTGCATGCCTTCCGTAACCTACCGGTTTTTGTGGTGGGGTTTATCAACGCCAAAAAAACAGCGGATTGGATACGAACCATGGATACCCTCACTCCCCTTTCCAACATAACCATTATCGCCTCCCACCCTACAAGCGACGAGGATCTGGCTTGCGCGGAATATATTCGAGGATATCTCACAGACCATCAACCACTCACGGCTGAGGAAGTCACAGGACGAATTCATATGAGTGCGTGTGCGAAAAAATTCCACGATCCATCTCAGGCAGAATTTGATGCTCGTGACCTGGACATGTGCGCCCGGGAAAGTCCCTCCCCATTCGTGCTTCGAGTGGTAAAAGGTCCATATCCTTCTATCACAAGAGGTGGCGAATGACCGACATTCTGAATTACCCGACTCGGGCATCTAAACCAAGGAACCGAGGTCTGACCGTGGTCATAGACCACGGGGTTCCAGTGGGGTACTTTGAGGATGCGTTGACCAGCTTTCACGAGTACATCGATTTCATTAAGTTTGGATGGTGTACTTCGCTGTTGACCAAAGATATCGAGAAAAAGATTCATCTGGCCCGGTCTCATGGAATCCATATTTTCTTTGGTGGGACGTTTTTCGAAAAAGCTTTATTACAAAGAAGATTGGACCGTTTCTACCAATATCACAAACAATTGAATTGTGAGTATATGGAAATCTCCAACGGCTCTATTAGTTTAGAGCAACAGGAAAAAGCTCAACACATCAAAGATTTTTCACGAGAGTTTTTCGTGTTGAGTGAGGTCGGCTTTAAAGACACCCAACGATCCCTCGAATTGTATCCTGCGCAATGGATTGACTATATGAGACAAGATCTTGAGGCCGGAGCCGTTAAAGTGATCGCCGAGGCCAGAGAAAGCGGACGTAGCGGAATTTGCCGTGCAGATGGCGAATTGAGGTATGGATTAATAAACGAAATCATTAACTCTTCTCTCAACATGGATGACATCATATTCGAAGCCCCAACTAAAGCTTTGCAAGTATATTTTACCCGGCGACTGGGCACTGAGGTGAATGTCGGAAATATTAACTTTCCTGATCTTCTTTCACTTGAGACGTTAAGATTGGGGCTACGATCGGAGACCTTAGAGATCTTTGAAAATGAGATGCCCCGATGAGAAATCCGGATAACGTGTTTCATTTGGCCATCCCCTGCAAGGACCTGCAAGAAAGCAAAGAGTTTTTTGTGAACAAGCTCGGCTGTACGTTGGCTCGGGAATATCCAGACCGCATTACCCTGAATTTTTTCGGAGACCAGGTCGTCTGTCATTTGGCACCCGAAAAAACCGATAGCCAGCCTCAAGCCTATCCCCGGCACTTTGGCATTACCTTTCGTGAGAAACAAGATTTTCAGACGGTTCTGAATTTAGCCCGAGCCAAGGAATTGGAATTTTTTCAGGATCTACACGTGAGGTTCCCAAATCAACCCGAAGAACACCTGACTTTTTTTCTGAAAGATCCGTCCAATAACCTCATAGAATTTAAGTATTATCAATCTCCGAAGATGATGTATTAAATTATCTTTTCCGGAATTGTGTTCTTTTCCCAAGATTCGACCATTCCATAGATCATAAACAGAGGAAGAAAAATTCCATGATCCCCGAGATCCCATACCTGACCTTTTGTTTCTATTCGGTTGGACAAAGGATGGGAATTCGCGGAAGGGGGCCACTATGGGAGAGAGTATTGAACGTTTACCTGGAATGACCGCCTCCTTGAGGGTTAATAGTTTTAATCGCCACAACACACAATATCGACAAATATTGAAAAACAAGACGCCTAAATCCCATTGAATTAGGTATTGAAACTCACCGGATTAGGTAACTATTCTTCAGTATTCGGTCCTTTGAATTAACATTGTCTTTTCGCCAAACTTTTATGCCTACCCTCTCACGACATAGCACTATCGTCTTGGCCATTAATACTGTTTATCATGAGAGTGCAGCCCCAAGATGGTCAGGTAGTTTGTGCGGTCGAAGAGGAGAGATTTTCACGAATCACGCATGGAAAATCCGCCGAAATTTCCAACCCGATGAACTCCCCTGGCAGGCTGTCCAATATTGCTTAAGGTGAGCAGGCTGAACCAAATCAAGCCACCTTCTTGGATTTTTTTTGGAGCCTTTCGTGGCTAAATCACGTACCTCTCCCATCGTACCCGTATCTCGCGACCAGGCGTTGCCGCTCTCTTTTGCTCAAGAACGGTTTTGGATCCTCGATCAACTTGATCAAGGGAATAGCGCCTATTTGATGACCAGGGTTTTACGACTGACAGGCTCCCTTAACCCGACCGCATTGGAACATAGCCTCAATGTCATCGTGGCCCGTCATGAATCCTTGCGCACCACCTTCCCGGTGGTGGGAGATCATCCGGTTCAACACATCGCCTCTTCCCACAAAGTGACCCTCCCCGTCATCGATTTGCAGGATGATCAGCCATCAGTTCAAAGGCAGATCATCCAGGACCGTATTAACCAAGACAACTCTAATCCCGTTGACCTGGCCGTCGGGCCCCTTTTTCGTTTTTCTCTTTTGCAGATCGCCCCCGAAGAGCACGTGTTTATTCATACCCTTCATCATATTATTTCCGATGGTTGGTCAAGGGGAGTACTCTATCGTGAACTCAGCCATGTGTATAACAGCTTCCTGAAAGGGGAAAGCCCTTCCCGACTACCCATTGCACCCGTTCAATATGTGGATTTTGCAGTCTGGCAACGCCAATGGATGCAAGGTGAGCGGTTGGAGAAGGAACTCGACTATTGGAAAACACGGCTTGCCGGTACCTCCATCTTAAAACTGCCAACTGATCGACCTCGACCACCTCTTCAAACATTTAATGGGGAGTTTCACTCATTTTCACTTTCTGAACCCCTGACGAAAAACCTGAAGACGGTGAGCCGTCAAGCACGGTGCACCCTGTTCGTGACACTTCTAGCCGCCTTCAAAATTCTTCTACATCGGTACGCCGATCAAGATGATATCGTGGTGGCCTCTCCCATAGCTGGAAGGAACCCCAAAGTCCTGGAAGATTCTTTTGGGTTATTCATCCACACACTTGTTTTTCGTAGCAATTTGTCTGGCAACCCCACATTTCATGAGTTATTACAACAGGTCAGAAGGGACGCATTTTCCGCCTATGAACACCACGTCATTCCCTTCGAGGAATTGATGGACCAACTGAAAATTGAAAGAAATCCCAGTTACCCTCCAATCTTTCAAGTCTTATTTACTTTGGAAAATCTTCCTCAGAGCGAATTGACCCTTTCAGAAGTGACGGCCAGTCCCTACGGACCATCGCCTGGTAGAGCGATCCTGGATATTGCTCTTACCCTGCGTGAAGTAGGCGGACAACTCATGGGCTATGTACGATATAATGCAGACCTTTTTCACCCTTCCACGATATCCGGAATGTTCGATCACTTTGCAACGTTGTTGCAGGGGACGTGTGACGACCTTCATCGCCGGATTCATGACCTTCCCCTAATTTCTGAACCCGAACGAGAGCAAATGCTCGTGAAAAGGGTGACCGCCAAACAGTCACCCTACCCGGAACAAACTGTTGTACAGCTCTTTGAGAGACAAGTGATTCTGACCCCCGATGCGACGGCCCTTCGTGTTGACGCGACAGGGTTTTCCTATGCTCATCTGAACGCCAAGGCAAATCAACTGGCTCGGGTTCTCCGAAAGCTGGGAGTCCACCCAGAAGTGCCCGTAGGGATTTACCTCAAACAATCGCCTGAGATGTTCATCGCCTTATGGGCCATTCTGAAATCCGGCGGAGCGTACGTCCCCTTGAACCCGGACTATCCTGCCGAACGAATCCGGTTCATTCTTCAGGATGCGAACATTTCGGTGGTACTCACGCATGGATCTCTTGAAAGGGAGCTCAACTCATTCGAAGGTCTCTCCGTCGTGAATCTTGACACCGATCGGAGCAAAATTCTCAGGGAAGATCAATCGAATCTCTCACAGTCCACCGGGTTGGACTCGCTTGCGTATGTGCTATACAGCTCAGGCACAACAGGGCAACCAAAAGGTATCATGGTACCACATGGGGCCTTAACCAATTTCGTTCAAACCGCCAGTAGCGATTTTTTGTTCACTCCAAAAGACCAGGTGTTACAATTTGCGTCAATAGGATTCGATGTGAGTGTGGAAGAAATTTTCCCTTGCTTAACGAATGGAGGCACACTAATCCTTCGAACTGAGAACATGCTGGATTCCTGGAAAGCCTTCTTAGAATTCTGCCAAGAACACCAGATCACGATACTCGATCTCCCAACCTCTTTCCTTCAGGCACTCATCACCGGGATAGAAGAAGAAGGATTATCCCTGCCACCCAGCGTTCGTTTGGTGATTATGGGAGGAGAACACGCGTACCCGAAAATGTTGAGCCAATGGAACACGGTAATCGACAATTCAGTTCAATTAGTCAATGCATATGGTCCCACGGAAACCACGGTCAATGCTACCTATTGGACCTGTGAATGGAATGATTCACGGCCCCTGTCGATAGGCCGACCGATTCAAAACCTTCAGGCTTATGTCCTCGATCGCTATTTACGGCCAGTCCCTGTTGGAATCCCTGGAGAATTGTGTATTGCGGGTGCCGGGTTGGCACGCGGTTATCTTCATCACCCACAAAACTCGGCGGTGAAATTTATTCCTAATCCGTTCCTTCCTCAATGTAGTCCCAGGCTCTACCTGACGGGAGATAGAGCCCGCCAACTGCCGGACGGCACCCTCGAGTTCCTTGGGCGAAAAGATCATCAAGTTAAAGTCCGGGGGTACAGAATAGAACTCGGAGAGATCGAAACCGTTTTATGCCAACAACCTGATGTAAAGGAGGCCGTAGTCGTTACCCGAGAGGAATCCTCCGGGAGGTTACAGTTGGTTGCCTACGTAGTACCCGAAGAGAATGACCTCTCATTGAACGACCTCCATCTTCGTGTGAAGCAACGCCTGCCTCACTATATGGTTCCAGCAGTCATTACTGTCACCCGGGCATTCCCCCTTACTCCTAATGGGAAAGTTGATCGCAGTCAATTGCCCGAACCCGATTGGAGTACAGCCAAAGAAACTCATGTTGGCCCTCGAACTCCTATGGAGGAGATCATCATTATGGTCTGGCAAGAAGTTCTTCAAATAGAAAACATAGGCATTCATGATAATTTTTTCGAGCTGGGTGGCCATTCGCTCCTTGCCACAAAAACCATCGCACGGATTCGGGTTTTGTTGAATCAAGATATCCAATTGCGAACATTCTTTCAGAATCCCACCGTTGCGCAATTAGCCACACAAGTCGAGTAGCAACGTGGGTATGCTTCTCCGATTTTGGGCACTGAAGACTTTTTCAGGGCAGTTAACTCACCTGTCTCTTACAGACAAGTTCGAATTAAAAGCGGGATGGCTAAGTACGTCCGTTGGTGATTGGCAAGGAATGGAAAAAGCTTTTTGGCAATATCGGAACTAGTAAGTGGGGTAGAATTCTATCTTCCCAAAAAGACATTTCAATTACGTTGGAGCCAAAAAACCATACCGGGAAGTATGTGGTCCGGTTGTGTCCCATCAAAAGGGTCAAGGTATGTGTCCGCCCAACGTTCGATGGTGAAGACCCCTTTGAAGATATTTTCGATACGTTGAATCTGTTGAATCCGCTCATTCTCATCACCGAATGGTAGTTCCCCACGGTAGGCTTTAATGAATAACAGCATACGAGCATTCGGTGCACTGACTGCGGTGACATTTTTTAGGTAAAAGCTATAAAGATGCTGGGGGATCTGGTGTAGGCATCCGCGATCGATGAACACAGAATAAGGACCTCCGGACGGCTTCTGCGAACAGATATCCAAGGCCATGAACCCGAGCAACTTTTGGTTATCCCCGTATTTGACCCGTGCTTGCTCAATTACCGTCTCTGAGATGTCTATGCCATCGACTCTAAAACCTCTCTCAACTAACCAGGAAGCCACATCGCCCCTTCCACAGCCAATATCCAAAGACCGTGCTCCAGGGGGAAACCAGCCGTCTTCAACCGCCATGATGATTTCCTTAGAAACGCCCCTCCCTAACCATTTGGGTGAATAATCCGGCTGGCTCCATTCTTTTTCCCAACAGTCCTTTTGACGTTTACGATCCAAAGGTAGGAACACCCCCGGAAGAAACCTTCTACAGGCTTGCTTTACCCTTCGAAGTAATGCTGCAAGCGGCGTTACCAACTTATTACCCTGTGGGTTGATTAAAACTACGTTGTTCCCCCAAGATCTCTTACCACTCAGGAACGTTCAAAAAGAATCGATGGCCCGGTCCTATGGGGCGACTACTATATTGGGAAGACAACGGTTCGTTGGACTTTGAACTTCTCCTGCCTCCTAGGATGCCTAGGCAAAGTTCAATTGACAATACCCCTTACAAGGGTACTTAAGCTGATCAGGGAAGAAAAGAAAATAAATGGTGGTTGCGGGGGAGGGATTTGAACCCTCGACCTTTGGGTTATGAGCCCAACGAGCTACCAGGCTGCTCCACCCCGCGAATCGATAGTAGTAGAGGGATGGTTATGAAGTCAATGGAATTCATGAGGTTTAGGGAAAGTTTCTTCTGTGGTATGTTCCTCGTTCTATGGTTTTTGCAGGTATCATCGCCGTTGTCTTGTTTCTTGCTCTCGTCATCGGGGATTGGTTTCATTTTACGACCCTTAAACCATGGGCCGCTCGATACGGTTGCCCTCTGGCTCGACGACACGATGTCCTCTCGGGTGATCCTTCCACTCTCTTTCCTTCAGGATTTCAAGGGTCCTCCTTATTGGCGTTACCCCATGGCATGGCCCGATGGATTCAAGACCAACATGTCATGGTCATTCGTCCCACCTATCGCCTCTTCTCTCTCCGCTTCCGAACGGCCTGGCCATTAAAGGGGACGATCGATTTCCACCGAGAAGATGATCGACTCGTCTTTCATCTGTCAAAACGCATTCCTTGGTCTTCCGCCATTCTGACCGGCATCTGGCTGGCTTTTGTTATCGGCGGCACGGTGGTGTTTGTGGTGATGTACGCCATGGACGGGGGGTTTGGCACGGCCGGCGGATTTTTTTGGGCGATCGGGATGATTGCCCTGGGCTTACTGGTGTTGGCAGGGGGGGTGATTCTTTTGGCGTTTTCTTACCGGTTAGAGGATTCCCGGTTGATGCAGGTCTATGATGAATTAGTCGAGGCCCTCAAGAATTCCGAGCAGCCTTCCTCTGATTGATCCTTTTTCTTCAAATGGACGTTCAGATTTTCTAGGATGATTTTTCAATCAGGTCTTTTTTCAGCTTCGAAAAATTTTCGACTCGAAATTTTGGCAACTCATAGGCCCAGCCCTTCACCCGTTGATTAAAGTTCTCGACTTCCCTTTTTACATCTTCCGGCTTTTGGAGAATGGATTCCGGCTTCGGGGTTTCCGATGTGGTATTATCCCCAGCCGGATTTGATTCTCCAGATTTGGAAGAGTCACTTGGTCCTTCTTGAGAGGACTCTTCGTGGCTGGAGGACCTTCCTCGGTCGAAACGATGAGACTTTGGTCAAATTCTGCGGAGAACTTGGCAAACACCTTGTCGTCTTGTTTCATGGTTTGCATACGCAGCCGAAACCCATCAAAAGTTTCCAATACGGCTGACACTCCGGTTTGGCTCTTAAAATCCACATCAGATTCCTTTTTCACATCCTCAAACGATAATTGTCCGAGGGTGCCGGGTACGTTATTCACGTTGAATTGCGAGGCCACTTTAAATCCGGCTGGAATGGAATCTAATGTGAAGTCCAAGTCTTCAGGCTTGTCTTTTGCCACATGCAACGATTTCCCATCGGGATGGGTGACGGTGACTTGCCGAACCCGTTTTGTGGTAAGCGCCGTGATTTCCTTATCCATCCATTCATTGGCCGTCTTTTCCAATGGCAAGTTTCCGACTACGAGCCACGTCTGGGGGTCTCCGGGTTTTCGCACAAAGATGTCACTCTTCCCTGGATCTCCCTTGGCGGGTCGTTGATTGCCAACCACCAGTTTGACGGCTTCGGCTTTTTGCGAAGATTTGAGGGTGAGGGTGGTAGACAGCGCGCCATCTTTCTCCGTGTCTTGCAAGCCCAGTCGCTCATACAGTTCCGGGTTTTTCGTCTTGGGTTCCAGAATTCGCAATTCGGCCAGCCCCACGATGGCTTTTTTCACTTTCTCTACATCCGCCCCGTATCCTCCCTTTTCTTTCACATTCCACTCCCGCTCGCCCTTCACGATCGTAATCGTTTCCTCTTTGGTTTCTACGGTCATTTCATCGATGTCGTTCACCTCGGCCATTAATAAAGGAAAGAGGAGTTCTCCACTGTTGAGGAGCTTGGATTCGGGTTCCTGATTCACGAATATGGCGGCTACCAGCCCTAACAGGGCCAGCCCCGCGAGTATGCCGATATTTTTAGAGGTCATAATCTTTTCCTACATATTCCAACAGCCAAACGAGTCAGATCATCAAGCGACGAACAGTTCAGGTGGGTGATCCCTTTCCCTTTTTCCGTAAACCTGAAGAGGAAATCCACACGCCTCCGATGCCGATGAGCAATGGGACGAGGCCGATATTGATAAACTTGACCCATCCTTCCAGTTTCTCGATATTTTTTCCTAATTCATGTTGTACTCCGCGTAACTCTTTCCGCACCTGCACGAGTTCTTGGCGAAATTTTCCGAGTGCCTGTTGTTGTTCGACATTCAGGATCGCGGAATTACCTTCCGGTTTTTGATTCTGCAATTCCTGAATCTTTTGCTCGGTGGCCTTCAGATGTTCTTGCAGCGCCTGTTCCTTCTGACGAAATTTTTGTTCGGCCTCTTGTTGAAGGGTTCGGACTAAGGTAAAGGGACGGGCATACCCGGCCCGGCTCCGCACACTGATTAAATCGTTACTTCCGGTCAAATTATCCAAGGCATTGGTCACGAAGGTTCCATTCCCGGATGTCGGAATGCTAATTCGCTGGCCGAAAAAGTTTTGGACTTGCACCCAAAACCGGTCTTGCAACAAATCGGTATCGGCCACCACGATCACATTGATAGGCGCTGTGGACTCCGAGAGATGGGCCTTGGCTTCAGTTGATGTGTCCGTTTCAGGAGAAGGGGATTCTCCTTCCTTCGGTGCTTCTTTGGGCTTCCCATCAGGAAATGCCGTTTTGACCGTTCCGGTAATACGGGCCGCGACCATCATTCGTTCCCCTGCCGCCTTATAGTTTCTGATGAGGGAGGGCAAGTCCGGCATAAAGGATAATTTACTCACATCGATTTGCATGGCTGCTAGGTCTGACTGAACCAACGGCGTGACTTCCGTTCCCACCTCCCCCTTCTTCTGAAGGATCCCTGCGGTGGCGACCGAGAGCATCGGAACTTGCGCGGTGACGATATCATCAGCATGTAAATGGTCCGGCTGAAAATCAATCCATACCGGATAATCCACGACTTGAAGACGGGCCTGCTGTTGAATTTGCACTTTCTTGGCGAAGGGTAAATCTGCCAACGCTTTTCCCTTGACCAGCTCGATCCCCCATTGCTCGAATAATTTAGGCATGTCCGAATCACGTGGACCGCCCCCACCCATAGGATTCATCGGATTCCGCGAAACAATGTCGGCCTCTGACAAGGGATCCACAAACACCAGGGCATGCCCCCCACCCAACACGAATTGATCGATCGCATAGAGGGTCCCCTCACTCAGGGTTTTGGGTGGACGATCATCAGGACACTCACATCGTCGGGTATCGTCGTCGCGGTGGTTTCGATCATCTTGACTTCCAACATTTGCTCAATCTGATCGACAATCATCCAGGGCTGACCGCCCCCCTGTGGCTGCATGGGCGACCTCCCACCTCCGGTTAGGGGGAGACTACTCAACAGACCGATAATTGTTTTCTTCGGGTGAGCTAACGTATAAATCAGCTTCGTCAAATCATATTCCAGATATTCTTCACGTTCGGGTTGGAAAAACGGGATCACCTCCAATTCGTCGGTGGAACTGGTTCCCGCCAATCCAAAGTAAAACTGGGTCGCCCCATTCTGTAACGGCACGCCTTGTAACCCATAGGCCACCGCCCGATCCTCTTCCTCTGAAAACGGTTCGGGGTCTAACACCTGGAGGTGTAAGTTTCCGTCAGCCATTTGCGCATATTCTTCCAGCATCTCCTGCACACGGGCCGTATAGCCCTTAATACCGGGAAGACCGGTGGCGAGTTTTTTGGAAACATAAAACCGAATCGTGATCGGCTCCACGAGATTCTTGAGGACATTTTTGGTGCCATCGGAGAGTGTATACAGCCTATGTTCGGTCAGATCGAAGCGAGCCGAACTCAAGGCCGCACTACTGATCATGTTAAACGCCCCGAACAGGATCGCTCCCAGCAGCAACCCCGTCCCCGTCAATAGTTTTTTATTCATTCAGGTTCCTCATCATTTAATCATGTTGATGGATGCCGTGAGTGTTTCAACCAATTACTCAGCCTTCTTCATATCGATAACGATCGTGGTGGCAAACAACCAAAAGGCAATGAGTGAGAAAAAGTACAAGAGGTCCCGCAAATCCAACACCCCTTTACTGATCGATTGAAAATGTGTCAGGAAGCTAAATGAGCTGATGGCACTCAACAAAAAGTGTGGTGCCCACCCACTAAACAATTCCAGCACCAGAGGAAATCCACTCAAGATAAACCCAAGACATATGACGACGCTGACCACAAAGGCGATCACCTGATTTTTCGTGAGGGCGGAAATACAGGATCCGATCGCCAGAAATCCCCCGGCCATCAAGAGGCTGCCCAGATAGCTGGCGACGATCACCCCGTTATCCGGGTTGCCTAACACGTTCACGGTGATCCACATCGGGAAAGTGAGCCCCAGCGCGATTCCGGTAAAACACCAGGCTGCCAGAAACTTCCCGACTACGGCCTCCCACATCGTGACGGGAAGGGTCAAGAGAAGCTCAATCGACCCGGATCGGCGTTCCTCCGCCCATAAACGCATCGCCAGCGCGGGGATCAACACCAGGTAGAGCCAAGGATGAAAATCGAAGAACGGAACGAGGTCGGCTTGCCCCCTCGCAAAATAATTTCCAAGATAAAACGTGAACGCTCCGCTCAGCAGGAGAAAGATCACGATAAAAACCGCGGCAATCGGAGTCGCGAAGTAGCCGGCTAACTCCCGTTTAAAAATGACTCGAATACGTTCCACGATTCCTCCTTGAATACGCGCCCACCGGATCGACTTCCGTGACGGTGTGTTGAGAAAGACGTGACGATGCCTCGATTAGGTGATGGATTGTTTCGAGGTCGTCACCAGGCGAAACACATCGTCTAATTGTCCCCGATCCAAATACAACTCCCGGACTTCCCAGCCTTGTTCCTGAGCATAGTGCCCAATGTCCGGGAGGATCCATTGTCCATCATCCGGAAAGATCCGAAATTTACTGAGGTCTCCTTCTTTTCCCAGCTCCGTCACCTGTTTCACGCCATTCACCGTCATCAGCCGTTCCTGCGCCATAGATGGCTCCACCCCATTGATCGTGACGAGTACCGTATTATGCGTCGGAGCCTTGGCTTCCAATTCGGCCGGGGTGCCGTCCGTCACAACCTTGCCTTTCGCGATTATCATCGCTCTGGAACATACCGCATGAACTTCTTCCAGAATATGAGTAGAAAGAATAATGGCTTTTTCTCGTGCCATCGCACGAATGAGGGTTCGGACTTCATGCTTCTGGTTGGGATCCAAACCATCGGTGGGTTCGTCTAGGACGAGGACCTCGGGATCGTGCAAGATGGCCTGAGCCAAACCCACGCGTCGCTTAAAACCCTTGGAAAGGGTGTCAATCGATTGATGGGTGACGGATTGTAAGTTGACTTTCTCGATCGTATCGGACACGGTTCGTTTGAGTTCATCCCCCCCAAGCCCTCGCATCTGCCCAATAAAGGTGAGAAAGGATGTCGGGGTCATATCCTGGTAGGCCGGGGCCCCCTCCGGGAGGTATCCGATCCGTTTTTTGGCTTCAAGCGCTTCATCTTGAATGTCATGTCCACACACCCGCACCGTCCCGCTCGTTGGAGTCAGGAATCCGGTAATCATTTTCATCGTCGTGGACTTTCCGGCCCCATTGGGCCCGAGGAACCCCAGAACTTCACCTTTATTCACGTGAAAGGACACCCCATCCACCGCCACGATGGCTCCGAAGGTTTTTCGTAAATTCTGAATATCAACCATCGTTCCCATAATCACCTCTTAAGCAAACAACTCATCGCCTGATAACACGACCAAGCCGTGCGTGCGGAATGATCACCCTAAGAAACGTATTCCTTTTCCTTCGTTATGCAGAGAATGCGATCCCGAGCATGAATGATCAGCCATCCTCTAGCCGGAAACGATTGATAGACCCACGACGTCGTATATCCCATTGCCTCGACTTTTCAGGTCATTTCTTCATTTCCTGTAATATCTGGAACAGGATTCCGCAAAACATCGATACGGGGGGAAAGACGCCTGAGTCCAGACCTTTTTGGTCCAAGGGGCCGACGAGGGAGAAAGGCTTGTGACTTTGGTAATTGATCGTGTTCAGATCCAGACAAACAACACAGCATACGTCTTGATAGAAACCCAGACGAGTTTCAGAAAATTGGATGTTCGTGATTGTTGAGTTCGGCTCGAAACGGACTCGAGCCTCGGTCCTTTAAGTTGATAATAATTCCCCAATTTTAAGAGTCAAGGGCAAGACCATCCTAGAAAAGATTTCATGGAATCTTCGTAAAAAGAAATTCCTAGCCCCTTTACATTAGTCATTTTATCCCCCACAATGAATTATAGACTAAAGTGTTCAAATTTCTAGTTTTTTCTCACACAAAAGGAGAAAACATGGACACTGGGTACCCCGCACTGATTTCCGACCCCAAAGTAGGTCCCCCTGAGCCTCAACCGATTCAACCAAACAAGGGGGATTCTCCAGAAGATCCACCCGGCTCGAAGCCGTTATCAGGGAATCCCAATACTTCTCCTTTACACACCAGTTAACCGGTCAAGAAATTTTTTCTGTAGGGTTTTCGAATTCTGGTTTCGTTATGGGGAGAGTGCGTCTAGGTTTCGCTCGACGTGTCATATCCGTGCACGACAAGGACCCCACGCATGATGGGATGCAGCGTACAATGGTAAGAATAGGTTCCGGGTGGGAGATGGCGGACGGAATACGACTGGTTGGGTCCGAGAGGCCCTGAATCGAAGGCACAATGCTCTCCCCCCTTACACGCATCATGCGTAATCGTGTGAAGATCGTAGGTTGGGTTCTCCCATAAGACCGACGTTCCCACTCTCACTTGAACCATTTGGGGAGAATAGTAGGGAGAAAAGGTTCCAATCGTGATCCTCAACATCGCGGGAGAGGCCATAGCCAAAGAAAATACTCCCACTCCCGCGAGGATCATCAGGAACGCGAATATTTTTGAGCTTCTACCATTCATCTCATGTCTCTTCCACTGGGTGACCAGGGATCCGGAATTGTACAGGGACTTCACCGGATCTCTCTCTTATTATTAACTTCCATATCATTATACACCCTACGAGAGCCCCGATGTTAGGGGGAACAGGGCCTGTGGAAATCGGTCATTATCGCGGGGAAATCAGCGGGGCAGGCTTGACTTCACTCATTCAGAAAGGAAATGGGATCTCCGGGTTTTACAGATCAAAAAATACTTCGAACACTTCCCTCAATTTTCCCTCCTTAAACGCCGTGTTGAGGACGTTATGGTCGGTATAGGACTCAAAAGGGGTCCTTTGTGCAGAAGGGACCACCGACACTAATTGGTCAACACTGGAACAGTCTCGTTTTCTCCCTCCCGCATAATAGATCCTGACCTCTGTGGAAGGGTGCCCCTGTACCAGAGACCTTTGGATAGATTGCTCGATGACCGGATGCTTGATGAGCAAATCTGGTCCAACGGCCACAGACCGATTCCACTCGTTCGTGAGAGACGCACTAATGGCCGCCAAAGCTCCTGCGCTCGTGCCAAGTCCTATGACACGTGTATACCCAAACTGAGCAATGATCCTGCCCAATCCCTTGTTGAGGGATGGCAGGTCATTTCCCAACCCCCGAAGACCCCGTTCAAAATGCTTTCGTTTCGGATCCCAAAGAAACAACACATCGAACATCTGTTCCTTGAGATGCATCAAGAAGCGGAAATGAGGCATCATCAATCGCAGATGGTTTCCCGCAAACCCGACAATGAGGGTTTTGTTGGGATCGGGCTCAGGGCCACTCGAAAACAGGTTCGCGCTCTCTATCAGCTCTTTTCTCGTCCAAGACAGAGATGGGGTTCCCTGTTGAATCTCGCGGCGGATGTCGTACTGCCATAATTTTTTCTTCCAGAAGAGAGGAGTACACACGTCCCACACATGGTTCGCGACTCTTTGGTTCGCCAACGATAGGGCCTCTGCGGGAGTTAAATACTTTAAAAAAGATTCATTTAGGGCTCGAAATTGGTGGATCGTCTGACAAGCCATTAAATTCTTACGTGCATTCGTACTCTGATCTGCCCCTGATCCATTTCCCAGAGAAACCAGGGATTGAATAGACTGAATCTCAGAGTCCAAAAATCCTTCCTTCAATCGACTGGTGGCATTGGAAATCTGAGGCAGTTGGTCGCACCCATGGTCTCTCATCAATTGAGCCATTTGGCGAACGGTCAGAATTTGGGAGAGACCTTTCTCCGGCAGAGGACGTTGCAACAATAACTCAATCGCGGAAATTAACCGGACACTGGAAAGCGAATCTCCTCCAAGGTCGATGAAGTTATCATCGATGCCAATCTGATCGACGGCCAACTCTTCTTCCCAGACTTTGACCAAAAACTTCTCAAGATCATTACGGGGAGCCACATAGGCGGTTTGGGTGGGGCGATCTTCAGCCATACCGGATAGACGCAACCGATCGATTTTTCCCACTGGAGTTTTCGGTAATTCATCGAGAAACACCACCCGCCGTGGGACTTTAAATTCACTGAGGCGTTCCGATACATATTCCTGAATGGACGCCTCGGTAAGAGATGAAGAATCCTTCACCACCAAGGCCGCACCGACTTCTTCTCCCAACGTCGGATGAGTCATGCCAAACGCCGCGGCTTGCACCACGTCAGCATGTTGTAAGAGCACGTCGTCGAGTTCCTGAAAGGTGATCTTTTCCCCCCCACGATTGATCATCTCTTTCACTCGCCCCTTGAGAAAGAGATATCCCTCGTGGTCGATCAGGCCCATATCCCCCGTATAAAACCATCCTTGTCGAAACGAACGACTGTTGTCTTCAGGGCTCTCCTCATATCCCGAAAATATATTGGCCCCCCGCACGGCAATTTCTCCCAATTCCCATGTTCCTCGAGGATGCCCCTGCTCATCCATAATGGCCACCTCAGGTCCACACTCCGTTCCCACTGATCCACGTTTTTGTTTCCGGGGCGGGAGAGGATTGGTGGTAATCAACGGTCCCGCTTCTGTCATCCCAAAGGTCTGAATGACGGGGACCTGAAACAAGGCTTCGAGATCATCCTGAAGTCGAGAGGGCAGAGCGGCGGCTACTGATCGAATGAATCGAAGCGATGACCGTTCCCCGGACCAGTTCGTTCGTTTTCCGTGCACGACCAATTCATGCAATGTTGCAGGGACTCCTTGAAACCACGTCGGCTTCTGCTCCTGAACAAAATGAAAAAACTGACTGGCGTTAAACCCTCCGGCACAAATGACCGTTCCCCCTGCCGCCAAGGGTGCTAACAACAGATCGACGAGTCCCCCAATGTGAAACTGTTCCCACATACTCAAACATCGATCTTCGTGGTTCAGACGCAGTGACGCACAAATATCTCTGACTGATGCACAAAGATTGTTGTGTGTGAGTGGAACTTTTTTTGAACGACCCGTGGAACCGGACGTCAACAAAATCAAGGCCGTGTCCTCAGGTGTTGGTCTGCTATATTCAACGCTGGGAGAAGGGAGCTGGGTGCCTTCCTGGACCCGATCCCCTTCTTTTCCCGAAATTAGAATCTGATTTTCACGCTCCCACTCTAAAATGTGCAGGCCCTGATCGTGAGCCGCCAACCGTGCGGGGGATTCGAACCCTTTCAGGAGAAGCAAAAAGGTCACCTTGATGTCGGAAAAGTAGGAAACAAATTCTTCGTACCGATTTACAGGGTTTAAGGGGGCAGCGATAGCCGCACAACTCACTCCGAGCAAAGCAGTGGCCATGTCCGGACCATTGGGAAACACAAGAGCCACCCGAGAGGTCCGAGACACTCCAGCGGCACGTAATTGTTCGCCGATTTTTGTAACCTCCTCAAATAAGGTGCCATAGGAAACTGGCGGTCGGTCCGGCGCCTCGAGCGCGTTAGATCCGGAAACATTCGCGGCTCGAGTAGAGAGGAGACTTAAAATATCTGAATACCGGTAGGTATCTGGCTGAGTCATGCAGATGTGATCCCCTGACACATGAAAGACTGATTTTCATCCCCAGTTCTGGAATTCAATACGTCAGTTCACGAAAACTCTGTTCCATATTTTTTTACTGTCCGTTCAATCTCTCGAGCATCATGTTTCAGATGGGTCATGACCTTTTCCCTTTCCTGTTCATTGAGGCGACGCCCTGCTCCCAGCTTTGCCAATACATCGACATCATAAAATCTCAGGGCATTGGATAACACAAAGAGTTCGTGAACCAAATCAGGTGTGCCAGCCGGAGAGGTAATATCAAACATATTATCCGACCCGATTCGCACATGAATGCCGATCGCCAACATCTCCAATATTCTCGCGATCGAATTATAGGTGGGGGTACGGTGCGGCCGAAGTTGTCGCATACTCAAAGCCGCGGAGGGGCAACAAATCACCCCGATATTATAGTGAATCAATGAAGAAAGAAGGCTTTGAAACCGGGCGTTATCATACGTAGAAGGTGAGATGACATGAATAACCCACAACATGGGCTCATCTGAGGCGGACGAGGGTAAGCCACACTCTTTCACTACTTCCACGAGTCGCTCCGTCGCCCGTTCAGAAGGATCATTGCGCTGATCGACATGAATATGAATAGCCTTCTGTAATTCCTGTCCCAATTCCAGGACTTGCCGGCAATGCCGTTCAAACCCTATATGATCGGGATAATCAGCCTGATCATCGCGTTCGGGAAGTGCCCCAATAAAATCAGCTTGGGCAGCCCCTTCCACAAGAATATCCCAGCGCTCGGGCTCGGAATCCTTAAACCCCAATGGGGAATACGCTCCGACCGAAAAGGTCAATTCATGTTGGCGATTCTTTTTGATCTTGATGAACTCTTGTAAGGCGGTAAGACCTACGTTGTCAGCGGTCACGTCCACGAAGGTGTCCACATAGGTGGTGCCCACACCGACCATCATGTCCAAAAATTGATTGGCACGTCGATTCAAATTTTCGGGATCGTAAAAATGACTCGCGTGAATGTCAGGAATCAACGAATGTTTAGCGGAGAGTGAAAGAGAGGAGGCTTCTGTAGGATCGCCGACCTGGAGAAAGTCCTGTAATCCTTCTAATGTTCCAGACCGATCGAGGTGTAGATGCGCATTAAATAGGCCTCCCAAATCCTCAATCTTCCGACGTAGGGCCGTAAAATATGGGGATTCGTTCATCATGGGAAATCAAACAAACGGGCGCGGGTCGTCTCATCCATTTTTACAATCTGCTCGACTCTCTTCTCGACATTAGAGCGTCGCTCTTTTTATTGAGGAAAATCCTCCGGGGAGGAAAGGGGAACCTCGGGCCTTCTCACCTGGCAGTTAGGCTGTAGGAAGACCCTTGTCCCGTTCGGCAGGATGATAGAGTAATCTTTAGGCAGGTGTCACGGTTTAAAATAAGGTGTACACGAAAGGAGCGACCGCGGACCCCTCGCTGAGAATGATCAAGCCTCCTAACAACAAGAGCATGATGATAATGGGCGCCAGCCAGAATTTTTTCCGCTCCCGCATAAACTCCCACAGCTCACCCAAAAATCCTGACATGTCTATACTCCTTGGTTAAAACGCCTTCGTCACGTGGTCGGCTGAGCGAGCTTCTTTCGGCACTCGATAGGACTCGGCCTGCGAGTCAAAGCCCAACTGGAGCGGCCGTTTGCCCAGAAGGGCCATCACCCAGCCCATCGGGGTAAGGATCAGGTAAAACAGGAGACTCAACAAAATGCGCGAGTTCAGCCAGCCCATTTTTTCCCCGAACTTCATCCACAACCGAAACACCGGTGTCAGGCCCCGGGGAAACACCAGACCCATGCCACCAAACAACCCCGCGACCCCCAACGCCCAGAGCCGGACGCCCTCAGCTCGAAGGAGCAGGGGCCAGACGGCCACCAGCAGAAACACCCCACCCATCAGCCATCCAAAGTGTCGGAGTTGATTCCTATCCGGTTCTGGTTGTTGTTGCGAAGTCATCACTCAGATCTTCCTCAATCCAGTTCAAACTCCTGCTGCCAACTCTCATCCTTCGGCAGCGCCGGTTGCTGCTCTTTGAGCAACACACAATTCTCTAACACTAATACATCCATTTCCGTCCGCATAAAACACCGGTAGGCATCCTCCGGCGTGCACACGATGGGTTCGCCCCGGACGTTAAATGAGGTATTAATCAACACCCCACATCCCGTGAGTTTATCAAAAGCTTTCAGGAGAGCGTAGTACCGGGGGTTGGTTTCCGGTGAGACCGTTTGGACACGAGCGGAATAGTCCACATGGGTGATTGCCGGAATGTCCGATTTTGGCACATTTAACAGATCGATCCCCCACAGCTGCTCTTGCTCTTCTTTCAAGGCTACGCGTCGATGTGCAGTCACCGGCGCTACGAGCAACATATAGGGACTTTCTCCTTCCATCTCAAAGTATTCCGAGACCCGCTCCCGCAAGACCGATGGGGCAAAGGGGCGGAACGATTCCCGGTATTTGATCTTTAGGTTCATCACGGACTGCATGGACGTGCTCCGGGGATCGCCCAAGATACTGCGACCGCCTAACGCCCGTGGCCCGAATTCCATACGGCCCTGCAGCCAACCGATAACCTTTTCCTCAGCGAGGTATCCGGCAACCCGGTCAAACAGGTCTGGGTCAGCGATGCGCTCGTAGGGGGCTCCCAACTTCGTGAGCGTGTCCTCGATCTCTTCGTTAGTCGACCGGGGGCCCAGATAACTGCCCTTCATCGCATCACTCGTGCGGTTTGTGCTCCGGGGTTGTTGGAGATAGTGATGATGCACTGTTAATGCTGCCCCCAAGGCACTACCTGCATCGCCGGCGGCGGGTTGGATCCAAAGTCCTTGGTAGGGCCCTTCCCGCAAAATGCGGCCGTTACCCACACAGTTCAACGCGACCCCACCGGACAAACACAGATTGAGAATACCCGTTTCCTGTTGCAAGCTATTGGATAACCGGAGCATGATCAGCTCCGTCACCTCTTGCACCGACCGGGCTAAATCCATCTCCCGTTGGGTCAGGGGACTTTCCGGTTGCCGGGGTGGCCCCCCAAACAGCTCGTCAAACTGGGGACTCGTCATCCGTAATCCCGTGCAATAGGCGAAATAGTCCATATTCAGCCGAAACGTTCCATCCGCTTTCACATCGATCAGGTGCTCCAGAATGGTCGAGACATAGGTAGGCTGCCCATACGGGGCCAACCCCATGACTTTGTATTCCCCCGAATTCACCTTGAACCCCGTGTAATAGGTAAAGGCCGAGTACAGCAGCCCTAAGGAATGCGGAAAGGGGATCTCCCACAGCGGGGTCAGCTGCGCGCCCCGCCCCACCCAGGCCGAGGTGGTCGCCCATTCGCCCACTCCATCCATACACAGCACCACGGCTTCATCAAAGGGCGACGGGAAAAACGCCCCCGCCGCATGCGATTCATGATGCTCGCCAAATAGCAGTGGGGGAAGGGGAGTGTTCTTGTCCAAACCCCCAACTTCCCGAAAGGCCTTCTCTAAAAGGTTGCGCAGGAACAGCTTTTCTTTGATCCAAACTGGGATAGCGGTCAGGAAGGAGCCCAAGCCCTTTGGGGCGTAGGTCAGATACGTTTCAAGCAGACGTTCGAATTTTAAAAAGGGCTTATCGTAGAACACCACATAGTCGAGGTCGGCAAGCGTCATACCACCTTGCGCCAAACAAAACCGCACCGCTTCATGCGGAAACCCCGCATCATGTTTCTTCCGGGTAAACCGCTCTTCTTGGGCCGCGGCCACAATCCGCCCGTCTTGCAGCAAACAGGCCGCACTATCATGATAAAACGCGGAAACGCCCAGGATGGAAGAGCTCGCAGGAGTTGGGAGGTTCATCACAGCCGAGAAAAGAGGAAAGAATTAAGAGACCAAGGACAAGGGGTTTCAGGTAATCCCGAAACAACGCCTCACACAAATCTCATAAAAGCCTATTGAAAGATTTCCTCGAAGAAAAGCTTCATATGGGCCCAAGATCGTCGATCAGCCTCTGGGTGATATTGAACGCCTTTCATCCCATATTCGTCAGCGGTGGGATTCGTAAAACTATGTTGAGCCTCGCCGTAGGTGGTCATTTGCCAATCGAGCTGAGCTCGATCTAAGCCCTGTAAAAACTTTGTGATGTGTTCCATGGATAGGAACGGGTCGGAACCTCCATGGGCAATGAAAATTTTGGTGGAGTCCGTCGCCCGATGGACTTGTGGTGGAAGCGGAAGAGAACCATGGAAACTCACAACACCCTTAAGCGGTGCTCCATCATACACCATCTGTACCACGGTCGCCCCTCCAAAACAATATCCAATAGCCGCTAAACGTCCCGAATCTACTCGTGAGTCAGCCTTGAGAAGATTGAATCCAGCTCGAGCCCTCGCTTGCCATGCGGAGACGTTTGCCGTGGTTTCCTTCATCCACTGGCTAGCCTTCTCCCCGTGAGTAGTCACCTTCCCTTTTCCGTACATGTCCACCGCAAGCGCCACATACCCCAAGGCAGCTAATTGTTTGGCCCGACTTTTAGCGTACTCATTCAACCCCCACCATTCGTGAACCACGAGAATTCCCGGGCGTTTTCCCTGAATGGTATCATCCCAGGCCAACATACCCTCCAGAGAAACCCCTTCATGGGTATAGGGAACAGGTGTGACACGAACCTTGGCCTCCCCAACTAGGGGAAAAATAACAAGAAATACCAGGAAAGCAAGGATACTGTTCTTTTTCATGAATTCAATTCCTGACTAAAGGTTGTGAGGGATTCTTTCAACGCATTAAAGGATTTATCAGTTTGCCCGATAAGAAATAAGGAAGTCCATTTCTCATACCCTTTTTTCTACCTGAATGATTCTCAAAAAAAGGGAAAACCAAATCAAAACCTTGGGTCACGTTTTAGCCAGTTAACGCCCTGTTGAACGTCAAGAAGGAGCCGGAAGCATGCATCGGATAAACCTACCACTTCTCGTTTTTATCGGAAGTGTGTTCTTCTTTGTTCCCGTAGTCAATGCCGAATGGTACGTCGGAGGACAGGCCGGGTATGTCAAACCCAACGATTTAAAGGACGTCGAGGGGGTCGGAAGCGCGAAAGGAATATCCTTAAGCGACCTCGAACTGAAAGATGCTTTGGGGTATGGGGCGAAAGTCGGCTATTATTTCCCCGACTATTTGGATTGGCTGGGTGTCGAATTTGAAACGTTCACGGCGAATCCCCACGTTGAGCAACAAAGTGTGACAGCCGGTTTCGGAGGAAGCTCTTCACCCTTGGGCACGTTAGCCGGGAGTCATTTACGAATTATCGTACCCGCTCTTAACCTCATGGTCCGGTATCCGGGGTACTATGTGGAACCCTATGCCGGAGCCGGATTGGGCGTGTTCTTCGCTAAAATTTCCGATACCACCGGGAAAGATAAGGATGTGTCGCCAGGTTTCAATGGCATAGCCGGACTTCGCTTCTATGTGAATGAAGAAGTGGCGATATTCACGGAATACAAGTATAACTACGCTCATTTTAAGTTTAAAGATGCCCTATTCGAAACGGACTATTCTTCACATGGATTGTATGGTGGCGTCTCCTTTCACTTTTAATCCCCCTGTGTCATATCGATTTTGTTGGCTATGTTTCAGTCAGTCTCTCCCATAAACGACTTGCTGATTTCCTAGCCGATTCCTTTCAACAGCCCTCCTTCTCTTTTGGTCATGACGACCGCTTAGAATCGAATGGAACACAATCGGGATTTGTCCCTCCATTCCACTGCATTACGCCTGTTTCTTGAGTGATACGAGATTAATCATTCTTCGAGAACGGAAAAACTGGAAGACGACGTGTCCATCAATTTCTGGATCAGGTCGGATCAGATTGTCATATTGTTTTGCCGTCATCAACACTACTAAATCTGGAGTTTGCCGTAACCGGATCTTTAAAGCTTGAAGGGCCTCGGTGTTGCCTAACCCTTTGCCAATGATGCCGGAATTTCCATACAGATGATCCCAATAAAATTGATCTTCGTCGAGCCTCCATTCCCATCCTTGAAACACCAAAACAGGATCCTTAGGTGACGAAAGCCACCGTTGAGTTTCCTGAAGGACCATTCGCGGTGATCCTTGGGCATGAATTCCGGGAACGATATAACTCGTGACCGTGATCAACAGGAGGATTCCCGTCACCCCAATACTCCACAGTCCCATCCGTGGTCGGTTCAGGAATCCACAGACCATAAAGAGCACCCCAACGATGATAACTCCAGCCTGAAAGTAAAGAGGAAACACATCTGTGGAGACATTCCATTTTTTTTGCAACAACAGAGGGCCTCCAAGCACCCCAATGACATAGGTTACCCCTAAGAGGATTAAAAGGACTTTAAGAAAAAGGCTCCCCGTTTGGAGTGACGCCTCTCTATGAAAAACGTGATAGACATACCCGACGAGTAATGCCACACCCGGCAAGAGCGGCAGAAGATACCGCTCATGTTTTTCGGGGACAGCACTAAACATGAGGAAGTATCCGGCAACCCACAGGACAACCAAGAGGATGGCGGGGTGCTTCGGCAGAGGTCGTTCCTTCCAGATCAAGACAAGACCTAAGGGGAGCAACAACGACCAGGGGAACGTATCAAACCAAATGGTATAGAAATACCATTGGATGGGTCGCTTCCCGACAAAGGCGTCCCAGGCAGATTTTTTCTGATCTCCCGTGACGGCGACCAACCGGTGTAGATTTTCTTCAAACAAAAAATGTTGCCAAAACTCTTTTCCAAGGATGGCATAATACCCGGCCACCATGAGGGCAAAGACCCCGATCCCTACCCAGAACCCCTTGGATGACAACATACGCCAATCCTTGCGCATCCAGAAGAACAGGCCAACAATCACGCACGGCATCGCGAACGCATGCAGCGTTTTCACCATGGTCCCCAATGCCAACGCGATACACCCAACCACCAACCATCCTTCAGAAGACTCTCGGAAATAGGCCCGGGCCCATCCATACATTCCCAGAGTCATAAAAAACGTTAACACCGGGTCAATGATGGCCAAGGGACCGAACCACAAGCCGGCATAACAGGTGGCCAACATCAACGCCGCCCAAAAACCGGCCACAGGAGAAAAGAGCAAACATCCGAAAAAATAGGTCGTGACCATGGTTCCTAGGCTGGCTAACACCGAAGGGAGCCTGGCGGCCATTTCACTCCATCCCAAACTATTGATAAATCCCGCTTGCAGCCAAAAGAATAAGGGGGGTTTATTGAAGTATCGATCACCATGAAAAGTCAGGTGAATATAGTCTCCAGCCTCCAGCATGTAATGGGTCACGATCGCATACAGTCCCTCTGTCTCCGCGTATAAAGAAAGAGAAATATTGGACGCAAAGGCCTGAAGACCAATCAGAAGAAGTAACCCAAGATGAACGGAAGGACGGTGCAAAAAAGAGGTCAAACGAGTAGACATACCATCAATATGAGAAAGAAACCCTCGTAACTCTCGATGATCTTATTCGGAGGGCCACCCTACAGCAAACGGCACGTCGGTGGAAAGTAGGAAAAACCTCAAAAAAGGGATTGTGTGGAAGGCCCCAGAATCCACAGCCTGAATGGTCACACTGACTCATGCCAGGCCAGCCCCGGCATGATAGGGCACCGGTGGTCCGAATACCCGGCTCACGCTAGGGGCTGCCCAAAATGGATACGCAAGTACCTGAGTTAGAACCGTCCCATCTCCGGATACTTAATAGGAGTACTCATTAAAGTTAAACCGTTTATTCCCATCATGCAGCCAATGGGACGCCGCGTATAAAAAGAGCCGATGGCGATTAAGAACGAACATGCCACCGCCAGCTCCGAAATTACATTGTTGGTTGTAGCAGTAAAATTGCCGGCGTTTCACTTTCGTCACGGTCGGCTTCTTTCGGAAGTCCCTTCCAGGAAAGTCTACCCGATAGAGAGTGGCATAATCCGCCGCTGTCGTAATCGGGGCTATCCGAGATTTATTGCGCATACCCACCAAAAAAACCGTCCCATCGCATTGGATGAGAAAATTGACATTCTGATACGCCCCTTTTCCCACAAGGCGGAGGCCACCCCCAGACTCCCATTCACCTCTGACTTCTTTGGTCTTGACCCGCTGAAAAGACGTTCCAAAACCGTCAAAGATGTTTTTGGACTTTGAGTGATAGAATTCTAGGGCTTTATCGTCATAGACCATGGTCATATAGGAACCATTGGGAAGTTTGGTCAGCGCTACGGCATTCGATTTGGTATGTGACCGGACCAAGGTAAGTTTTGGTAAGGCCTTGGGCGCTCTAGGATTGAACAAGTCATAGAATCGAACCTCCGACCCTCCTCGATCACCCCAAATGGGTATGCCGATCACATAATCAAGGGCCTGAATTCCCCCCGCATGCCACAAAGTGGAATCGACATTCACGACCCGGACAGTCCGGTCTTGTCGGGGAGGATTCTTATAACTATGTCCATACGAAGGGAGGGCCCAGGGACCTGTCGGAGATTGACTTCCCATTTCAAACACGATCAACTGCGCTTGCGTCGGTGATCCATACTTCAGCCCCCCGGTGATAACCATATATCGTCCCCGGGCCTTCCCCCATAGCCGTTGGATGCCCTGAAAATGCTCAGTCGGAAGTTTGCCTTTTTTAACTTGTGCTCGAGACATGTACGCGGGCTTTCGAAGCAACGTATTTCGTGCGCCTAAATACTTTTTTGTCGAATAAAATCGTTGGCGCTTTCTGACTTTTGCCGGAATCTTATCGAAACTGGCACGAACATCCGCCAGACACACCGACTGTGGTTGGGGCTTACTTCGATGGGATCGAGGCACTTGAGCTTTTCGAGGATTTCTCATTTTGACGACCGTGGCAATGCGAGATCTCCGCAGGCGGAGAATACCACGGGGTCGAATGCCACTATAGGTTCCCAGAGCTTCCCGGCTCTGCTTATTCGGTAGTAACAAAACAAGGTGCATCACATCATTGGCTTCCCCAGGGAGTACCATGGCCATAGGAGAGCCAAGGGACTCTTGGTGGGTTCCGATTGTGGCATCGAGGACCAACGCCTCAGTTCGGGAGCCTCCACTCGGGATCAGCCGTAACCAGTCTTCGGCCTGTTCGACCATGTAGTGATCTTCCGGGACCACGATTGGACTTCCGTCAGGCCCCAAAAATTGAAGAGGAGCCGTGACGTGAATGACCTGAGGATTCAGTTCATCCTGCCCCACCGCGAAGGAGACCCGCCCATCACCCACGACCAATGCCACCACACACATCATCAAAACTGAGACCTGCCGAAGCCCGACAACCTTCCTTTTGACGGACAAATTTGATTTCTTTGTGATAGTCATGATCTCCCCCTTTAATAGTTACCTTGGCACAGGCTAAATGTTTTTCTATTTTGGAAAACCCCGGTCTTTCATTTGGGAAGAAAAGAGCAACCCTCATACCAGAAGAAATGAAAATCCGTTTCTTCCTAAGATAGGGTTCTTACAGAGAAATTTCATATAGTTTGAAGAACTGACGAGGTAAACAGACGAGGTATCCCAATGGATTTTGGCATTTTGCGAACTTTTGGGCATACCGGGATTCGGCAATACAGCATAAATAGGGGAGCGACCAAGGAAATTCGAAGGAACGAAAAAATCATTCCCCATTGAATGCTGATTGGAGGTCAGCGGCGGAAAAAAGAACTTGCGCTCGAAAAACCTCATGTGGTGAATTTGAAGTCTGATGCCTTAGCGGATCGGGTTGATTCATCCGGTCGAGTGTTATCCCTGGAAACATTGATGAACCAACGTCAATAATCCTCTAGTTCTTTAGGGGGATGAGCTTTAAGCCATATGTTTGCGTATGATGAGATGTTCTTGGGGGAGGGACCAAAAAGACCAAGATCCTCATATGGCTCCCTCTAGTGTAAGGAAAAAGGGTGGGCCATGGTCTTCGGTCTTCATCGCAAATTCCGGGGACACACAGTCGCACTCAAGGACATTCCTGAATTTGTCTTAACCAAGGTTTGTTCATGCCGCACATCAAAGATCCAGACTCTCACCAACCCAATCACCCCTATTCGTACTCCAAGTTCGTCGAACAGAAATACGCGGCCCATGTCCAAGGCGTTTCCTATGACATTAGACCATCAAGTGAGCAAGAAGCGGTCCATTGCCTGATATCGATCTGTCAACGACCTGAATTGCAACCTTTATTGTCAGGACGGTCATTCCAGATCTCCAACCTCTCAGATCTCCCATTTACGATACATCCTGACGGGGACATTATTCTCGGTCAGCATATATTTCATAGCATCTCTCTAGCGACATTTCATGTTCGTCATGCCCTTGAGTTAATGGTATGGAATCAGCAACTCTCACGGCCTCGAGATTCCGCGAAACGATTAGCGATCGCGATGACCGGTTGGCACGCCGCAGTCTTGTATTTTGGAATGATGATCGTTGAGGAGAAGAAATCAGCCTATCCTCGACTTCCGGATTGGATGCAAACGGCCCTGAAGGACGTACAACATTGTCATGAACGGCACGCCCCTTCTCTCGAAGTGGCTAGGACCATTGCTCAATATGGGGATTGCCTTCTGGGTCTTCAGCAAGACCCTTCAGGGGTCTACCATTCTCGCTCTGAGAGTCGGGGTGCCGTGGAGGCGGCTATTGAATTGGCTTCAAGAAGTTTACTCATCGCCTCCCCCTCGGAGTCCATCCTCACGACCATCGGCGATACGCGTTTGTTGGTGAACCCAAAAACGGGCCTCAATACCTATGGCTGTAGTCCCAGGCCCCGGCCCTCAGCCATTACATTTTCTTCATGCACGGCCACATCGATTTCCCCTATTGCCTATGCTGAGGCAGAGCAATGTCGGCAGGCCTTTATTCCGATCGTATTCGAGGGCCATACGGACAAAGCTTTCTCGGATTCCATGGAGCAAACCCGTGCTCAACTGGCCAGACTTCTTGAACTGCAAGAAGTTCCGGGTAGTGAAATCATCTTCACACCTTCCGGGACCTATTCAGAACTCTACCCTCTCTGCCTGGCTCTAGGACATCAACCGAAATCGGTCCTGAATATCATTATGGCTTCAGATGAGACCGGGACCGGAACGGTCTATGCGGCCAAGGGTCTTCACTTTCAGAATCAAACCCCATTAGGAGTTTCCGTTGAGGGGGGAACGTCTCTGGATAGGATGCCCACGAATCGTATTGCTCTGGAGGACCTTCCTCTTCGAGATCCTTCGGGTAACCCTCTTTCTCAAGCCATTATCGATCGCCAAGTGACCTCCCGAGTTGTTTCAGCGATCAAGGCGGACAAATTCGTCCTGGTCCATATTCTCGACAGTTCGAAAACAGGGCTAGGGGGACCGGCCTTGGAAACCGTTATTCGGCTCAAGGAACAGTATGATTCTTCTCTCATGGTTCTTGTCGACGCCGCACAAATGCGTCTCGGAAACGCTTCCCTTCACCACTATCTTGCCAATGGATGTCTGGTGCTTATCACGGGATCAAAGTTTTTCACCGGCCCTCCTCTTTCCGGAGCTCTTCTGGTACCTCCACCTCTGACTAAGACGATCGATCGCCTTTCTTCCCTTCCGGTCGGTTTAAAAGGATATTGCACCAAATATGATCTCCCTCCACGCTGGGCGCATTTAACCTCAAACCTTTCCCCCAACCCGAATGTCGGCCTCCTCCTCAGGTGGAAAGCGGCGCTATGGGAGATGACAGCCTTTTATTCCGTTCCTCTAGCGGAGCAATATTCCACCCTGCGGACCTTTGAAGAGTCCCTGAACCAGGCCATTCAGAACAATCCAGACCTAGAGCTTATTCCTTCGAAACCGTTTGAGCGGAGCGGGAACCTTCAACATTGGGAGGATCTTTCCACGATATTCTCTTTTTTTGTGAAAAAAAAGGCCAGGGGGGGAACCGGTCATCTGGTGTTCACATCTGAAGAATGTCGACTGCTTTATCGTTGGCTCAATCGAAATATCGCTCCCTTTCTGCCTCATGGCCTTTCCGAAGATGAACGGATGTTGGCATCCCAACGCTGCCACATCGGCCAGCCTGTCCGGATGGCCGGAGGGACGAATTCTGAACGGATGGCGTTACGTCTCGCATCCGGCGCTCGACTGGTGGCAGGAGTACATTTCCATCAATGGCCGAACGCTCGTCTGTCCGAGGAAATTCGAAATGCGAAATTGGTCTTGGAAAAATTGTCCCTTATCGTTCGATATTGGGAGCAATTGTCTCGGTCCGAAATTGAACAGGAAAATTAAATGACGGCGAGTGTTTTATGCTTTGAACTCTCCCGGATCTACCCCATGAGTTCGAATCCTCAACAACCCGTCCGCTCACGATAGGCTTCCTGCAACCTCAATAAAACTTGATACGTGGAGATGCTGCCTAGAATTTGGCAAGAGGGCCGGTCTCGGCGGTTCCAGAAGCGTGGTACAAACCCTTACCCCTAATCCATTGGCGCTCCCCCTTTAAAAAACCGGTTCGACGCCTATGAATAGGCGAGGGCACCCTGTTAGTGATGGAATAAACCTGGCCTTGTTTGATCCTACCGATGCGAAACCTAAGACTCTCAAACATTATGTCATTTCTACAGTCTCTGTAGGCATTGAAGAAAAAGAAATTCACTGACAACTGACTGAAAAAATTAATACTTGCCTCCCCGCCCTACTGGCAGAAAAGGAGGGGTAGTTGAGTTGTGGCGGGTCTGGGCTGAGCCTAGTCGCGAAGCGAGGCCAAGAGGGAGGCAACGGGAGAGCGCAGCGTCTCCCTTGCCAAGATGTGTTGTAGGACAACACACATCTTGCGGTGATCCTTACCGGAGTCGGCGACAAATCAAGTCTGATGACCAGGTAAACTCAAATGACTTCCACATGAGCTGCTGTTGATTTAACCTCAACCCATATTTCCTTCCGAATCAGATATTTAGGCAATCTATTTAATTCACCTACTCCGAAGATCAGTGGTCAAGGAATGGCAGGAGGCTGATTTCTGTTCCTTATATGTCTTAATCATGATATGATTAGATATGTATTATGATTATAATCGTATCCTATGGAGGGTATTGCTATGAATATCAGATTTCCTGACGTGGATGAAAACTACATCAAGGCCAAGGTCGAAGCGGGTTTTTACATGAACGAAACCGAGCTGGTTCGCGATGCCGTCCGGCACATGCGCGAGGAAGACGAACGCAAAAACCAGTTTCTCTCGGCGATCAAGGTCGGGCAGGATCAAGTAGCCAGTGGACAGCACCGGGAACTCACATCAGACGTGTTGAACGAGCTTCGACAAACCGCCACACGGAAAATTCAGGAAGGACACAAGCCCAAGTCTGATGTCCTTCCCGAATAAATACACCCTATCCCTCACTCAAGAAGCAGAAAGCGATTTTATCGATATTCTGGTTTACACCGCCCAGGAATGGGGCGAGGAAAAACTACATGAATACGATGCTTCTCTTTCTCACGCCTTGGTTGTTGTGAAAGACAATCCCTTTCTTGGGTATCGCCATAACTTGCTGCCTGAAGACCACCGCTGCTTTAACGTCAGAAAACATGTCCTGGTCTATCAAATCAAGAATTCCCATATTTATGTGTTGAGGATACTGCATCAACGTATGAATCTCCCCGATCATGTGTAAACCGTTTTACGGATTATATTCCTATTTTAAGTTTGTATGTTTCCCAGTTTCATTATAGGGTGGCGCTATGATGAAACAGCCGAACATGAAAAAGCACAAACCCAAGTCCGTCATTTACTGCCGTGTATCGAGTTCCGCCCAGGTGAAAAAAAGGCGACGGACTCGGGTCGCAGCAAACACGGTGCCGTAATTACGCTCTGCATAAAGGGTATGACATTGTAGAAATGTTTCACGGTACAAAAACTGTTTTATATGGCGAAGGCGATGATTGAGGAATTGTGGGAAGAGCGAGAGAAAATGGCAGACGAGGATAAGCAGTCTATCAAGACGGAAGTGCGAAGTCTTGAACGCACGATCGATCAATACATGGATCGCATTGTTGAAACAGATGAACGCACAGTCATTAATGCCTATGAAAACCAAATCAGACGACTGGAAGAACAAAAAACTTTGTCACACGAAGGAGTGAAAATTTGTGGCCGTCAACTCAAACCCTTTGATGATACATTTCGACCCGCCATGACCTTTCTTGCAAATCCCCAGAAACTCTGGGGTTCCAATCGTCTGGAAGACAAAAGAATGGTCTTAAGATTGGTCTTTGCCGAGAAATTACCCTACCAACGGGACGGAGGTTTTCGAACCGTCCGAACTGCGCTCACATTCATGCTTTTACAGAGGTTGAAGGGGTCTAATATGGAAGTGGCGCGCCCGGAGGGAGTCGAACCCCCAACCCTTGGATCCGAAGTCCAATACTCTATCCAATTGAGCTACGGGCGCGCGCGAGATCGTATTGTTGATTGAAAGAGCCTAGGGAGTCAATTGGTGAATGGGAAAATCTATAAAGACCCGTGGATTATAAACCCGATTTTCTTTTTCCCAGTGTATCATTTGTAATCTTCAGGAATCACGCTTCAGGTATGTCACCTGTCTCGATCTTTTGTTTCCCCCCGTTTCAATACACCCCAAACCGCCCAGAGGTTGACCAGGATAAAGAGCGGAACCCCGATCATCGGGGCAATGGACATCGGATAAGTGAACACCGCCCGAGCATCCGGCAGGCTCGTGATGAGGTGAAGGGGACCGGGAAGTCCCAATTGAAGCAGGATCGGAGTGGAGGGGACGATGATAAAAAAGCCGATCAAGTTCCACACCAGAAACGTGTGGTTTCTGAGTGATCCCTGTTGAGCTTTCCAGCCAATCCACAGAGCCGAGAGACCAAAGACCAAATCGGGCAGCCCTACGACATATTCAAAATACACAGGGAACTCCCCAATCAACGTCTTATAGGCTGTTCCCAAGGCGGCAATCCGCAGGGCATGAAAGTACGCAAACCAGTGCAAAGGGGTATGATCAAATATGAGGAGTAAGCCAGATCGGATCTGGCTTGAAAGGGCAAGTGGAAGGACGATCGCTCCTACCGTAAGGAGTGGGAGCCATAGGCCCGGAAGAGTCCTGAGCATTCCCGGTGAGATGTAGAGTCCCCGTGCCCCAAGAATACTGGTGACAAGGCCATAGGCCGTGATCCAAAAGAAAAAAATATAGATCGGTCCCAGAACTTTGTGGGACCCTATCCGCATGCCACTGCGCCATGCCAAGGCGAACAAAAAGCCCAATTCTACGACCAACAAAAGAGGACCTAATGATAGGCGCATTCGTGACTTCCTAAAGCCTGAAGAGAGGAAGTTTTCCTCGCTTTCACCTTGACCTCGAACTCGAGTTTTCTCAAAGAAAGAAGAGAGAGATACTTTAGCACACCATCTTTAGGATGATGAGGTGTTTGACACTCTGATACGACTGCAGTAGGTTTTGCCGTCCAGTACCTCTTCACCCACTTTCCGGGAATACATGAAGGCTACTCTACAAATTTGTCCCACCGGCATTGTTTTCATTCTTTCCATTGCAGCCCTCTACGCTTTTACACCTTCCGTGGACAGATCCCAAACTCCTCCGGTGGTCGAGCCTGCTTCCGAACTCTCTTCTTTGCAGACTCCAACAGATCGTCTGGTTTTTCACCGTCAACACAAGCTGTACGGCCAATACTGGACCGTCAATGAGGAGGGGAAAAAGATATCCAGTATCAATCTCCGCTATCTCACGTCTTCATCGGTTCCACGGAGTGCCGCCGGAGACCGGGTGCTCTGGGACGATCAATATTCCGATTCCACACAACTGGCCACGATGGATCAGACCGATGGGACGGTCACCGCGATGTATCCCATTCCATCACCTGGGACCCCTTTTCGGGCTCAAGGACTCGCCCTGGCTTCACCCTTGGCTCTAGGCTGCTACCGGACTGGCGAACTGCAGAACTATTATGTGATGTGGGATGGAAGCGATGGCACATTCGCGGTTCAGCTGATCGATGGGACCGGAAAAGTCCTCCAAACTACGTTCACCCAGAAACCTCTCACCCATCTTCACACCACGGCGGTGTGGTTCGGCTTTGGAGCGGACGGAAACCTGTGGGCCATGTTTCGGGACCGGCGTGGGGCCTCTCACCGATACCGGGCCACTTACGACCCAACAGGCTATCTCCTTGACTCTGTACGCACTGAAACACTGGCAGGTTTTTTCGTCATGAGTATGACGGCCAAACCCCATCCCACCAAAATTTTCAATCAATCGTTTTCCGGTGGGACCGCCTTTAACGATCACATTCTCTGGTCATCAGCAAACGGAAATATGGCCAAGCTCACGGCCTACAACAGCAGCGGCACCCCTGTCATCGATATGAACCGAAACCCCGTGAGTTGGAACTTTCCCAACACCAGCTACAAGGCCACTGCCTACACCTACGTACCCCCGGTCTGCTCGGAATAACCCAACCACCCGAACACTAAAAATTTTATTTATTTGGACCAAGCTCCAAAAGAACAGGCTTTTGGTCTAGGCTTTAAAGATGAGCCTCAAAGTCTTCCGTAACGGGAACTCCCAAAAACTGACTTGTATACGGGAGTCATCCAGGTTGTTGGGATGTTCCGAAATCATTGACGAAATTTTTCCGGCATGAGAAAGTTGCGGGAATGAACAGACCTCACCTTCTCTACGTGATCTGTGGCCTGCTAGTGACCGGGTGCAGCAGTTTCCAAACCACACCTGACCTAGGAGACCTGTATAACGAACTGGCCCAACAGGAAGATCCCCTTCGCAATCCGGTCATCGTGATTCCAGGCATCTTGGGATCCCGGTTAACCGAGAAGGATACCAACACCGTGGCCTGGGGAGCCTTCGGGCTCGGGCAAGCCGACCCCAATTCACCAGAGGGTGCACGACTCATTGCCCTGCCCATGGGTCAAGGCCAGGCACTCAACACCCTTAAAGATAATGTGCAGGCCGATGGCGCATTGGACCGGGTGGTCCTCAATTTTTTCGGATTCCCCGTCCAGCTCAACGCCTATTACAACATCTTACGAACCCTGGGCGTGGGAGGATATCGTGATGAACAGTTAGGGGAAGCCGGGGTGATTGATTATGGAGAGCGGCACTATACCTGTTTTCAGTTTTCCTATGACTGGCGACGGGATATCGTCGAATCGGCCCAAGCCCTGGATCGGTTCATCAAAGCCAAACAGGCAGAAGTGCAGGAAGAAATCGAACGACGTTTTGGCGTGAAACGGCGGGGCGTCAAATTTGACGTGGTCGCCCACTCCATGGGGAGTCTGGTCGCACGGTGGTACCTGCGGTACGGAGCGGCAGAATTGCCGGAGGATGGCAGTATGCCCAAACTCACCTGGCATGGCGCGCAGTACATCGATCATCTGGTCATGATCGGACCACCCAACGCCGGATCAGCCGAAGCGATTCAACAGTTGGTAAGGGGACTGAAGCCTGCCGTGCTGTTCCCGGATTATCCCAGTGCCATTTTGGGGACTCTTCCCTCTGTGTATCAATTAATGCCCCGGAGTCGAAACCGGCCCCTTTTGGATGAGGACGGTCAACCAGTCGGGGACATCTTTGACCCTGAATTATGGAAGAAGCATCACTGGGGACTGGCCGATCCGGAACAAGCCAAGATGCTCGAGTATCTCCTCCCTAATATTCACGATCCGGAAGAACGGCGGCAAACGGCCTTGGACCATCAACGGAAAGCCCTGGCCCGAGCCAAGCAGGTCACTCAGGCCTTAGATGTGCCGGCCGTGCCTCCCATGTCGATTCGATTGGTTCTGGTAGCCGGTGACGCGGTCAACACCATGCAAACCCTTCAAATCAATCCAGATGGAACGTTAAAAGAAATTCAAATGGGACCTGGAGATGGAACCGTCTTGCGAAGTAGCGCCCTCATGGACGAGCGCGGAGCAAGAAGTTTGGGCACTCGGCTGGTTTCCCCCATCGGATGGAGCTATGTGTTATTTCTCTTTTCGGATCATTTGGGTATCACCGAAGACCCGGCCTTTATCGATAACATTCTCTACTTTTTGTTGGAAAGCCCCCGGGCAAGAGATCCGGTGGCCGATGGAACACCTAGCTAAATGCCTAACCTTGAATCAGTGTGAAACAAGAAGTAGGATGAATCTATGTTGGATTGGTCAACATGTTCTGCGGTTGAACGGGATCCCCAGCGTGTGAGTGGTGTATGGGTGTTTCAAGGTACCCGTATCCCAGTTTCAACACTATTTGAGAATCTTGAGGATGGGATAGAAATTAAAGAGTTTGTGAAACTGTTTCCTGGGGTCACTCTGGAACAGGTTCGTACGGTCCTCGACCACGCCGCCCCAAGCTTAGCTTCCCCTCAAATTGTCTGAGTGCGAATTCTATTCGATCAGGGAACCCCCATACCCCTACGCCAGGTTCTTCACCCTCATCAAGTGGAAACTGTTTTTGAGCGTGGATGAAGCACATTACAGAATGGCGAATTGTTGCAAAGCCTGAAGAAGGAAGGAAAAAGTGAGGCTTCCGAGGTTAGAATATCGAGGATTTTGTCCGAGTCGTGAAAAACTCGAGCACTCTCATGCCTTTATACGAGTTCCCTTTGTCATTTAATTTGGGACTCCACACCGCAATCGTGTAATTCCCCGGGTAAATGGCGATAATTCCACCACCCACCCCACTCTTCCCGGGCAGCCCTACTTTGAAAGAAAACTCTCCGGCTTCATCGTAAAAACCGCAGAGCTGCATGATGGCATTCATGCGTTTGGTTTTACTCGCACTCAGCACCCGTTCATTCGTCAATGGGTTGACTCCATTAGCAGCGAGATATAAAAATCCCTGCGCTAATTCCTGGCACGTCATTTCAATCGAGCAGAGATGACAATACAAGTCCAACACCGGCTCAATATCGTTCTGAATGTTGCCATAGGATTTCATCAGATTGATATGTGCCGCATTTTTGAAACCGGTCACTTTTTCTGAATTGGCCACTCTCGCACAATAATCGATGTGCGAATGACCCGAAACTTTTCGTGTAAACTCAAGAAGTTCCCGTTTTGGATTCTTCAAACGACTAACAAGAATGTCGCACACCACGAGGGCACCCGCATTAATGAAAGGATTACGGGGAATACCTTTTTCGTATTCCAATTGCACCATCGAATTGAATGGGGTCCCCGAGGGTTCAACCCCGACACGATCCCACAATTTCTCATCTTCTAATTCAAACGCGAATGTGAGGGACAAAACCTTGGCGATACTTTGAATGGAAAATTTCTCTTGGGAATCCCCCAACCCGTAATTCTGATTATCGATGGTCGTAAGGTGAATCCCAAATTTATTGGGATCGACCTCACGCAATTCCGGGATGTAGGAAGCCACCCGGCCACGGTTCTCGATCTTTGGTAATTGGCTCGCCAATTCTGAAAATAATGTTTGATAGTCCATAGGCATATGATCATTCCTCAAGTTCGAGTTTGAGTCATGATGGGGAATGTCAGTTATACTGATTCTATCTCAAATAATTATGCCAGTGGTATCTGCTTCCCTCTGGAACAAGGGGCTTTTAAAAATGAAAGATCTCTGTTGCCTGAGCCCCAGATCAAGAAACCAGGTTACGAGCTTAAATGATCAAATCTACAATGATATTTTGGGGAATGTTCAGAAAAAGGAAAAATGGATAAATCTTTATAACCTCAAAAAAAACGAGCCACGAATCAGGTCCGTATTCTTGGCCTTCCCTCCCGACCGACACGTACTTCTATTATTGTGAATCAAAAGGCAGAATGAGGAAACCACAGATTTGACCTCTCATAAATGGGCCCTATGGAATATTGGGCCCAGGTTTATGTTCTACCCTCACCTGGTTGGTTCGTTCATAATAGTCTTTCCGGAGGTCATCCAGCGCCACTTCGATATCGGGGCCATCCAGGCCCATATGAAGCAAGGCTTCCCGCGCAAGTTCGACGCTAGCCTCCAGGGTTTCTGACACGGTGAAGTGAGCCCCAAGGGCTTTCAGAGCCTGGCACCTCATCATGTCATGCCCACGCACGAAAATAGGAGTACCCGGATAGGCCGCATGAAGCGTAGACACCACACGCTCTGTGGTCTCGCGATCATTAATGGCCACGATCACGAGGAGGGCATCGGCAGCCCCGGCCGCTCGGAATACCTCGGCACGGGTGAGGTCCCCGAAATACACGGGCTTCCCTTCCGCACGTTCGCGATCTACCAGAGCGGCATTACTATCGATGGCGACATACGGCACTTTCATAAACTCCATCACAGTGCCGACCTTGCGGCCCATCCGTCCAAAGCCGATAAGAAGGATTGGCTTGGCATCTTCCTCTATCTTCCCAATGTCAAACTCAGGAATGGTCGGACTCCCTTCACGGATAGAGGAAAATATTCGGTAGGCGGTTTTCTCTAGCGCTGGGGTCGCCAGCATACTCAGGAGCACAATAATCAGAAGATGTTGAAACAACGTTTCATCCAATAGCCCCGTGCCTTTAGCCAAGGCGAAGAGCACCAACGCGAATTCCCCACTCTGAGCCAGGAGCAAGGCGATGGAAATTGATGTCTTGTTCGGGAGGCCAAACACCCGGGACAAAGGCCAGAGAGTGAGAAACTTCCCGGCAAGCAAGGCAACCACAATACCGAACAGAACAAGCGGGTTCCCAAAAAAGAGCGTGAGATTTAAGGACATGCCCATGGAAATAAAAAACAGCCCCAGCAACAAACCCCGAAAGGGCTGGATCTCGGCAATTATCTGGTGCCGATAGGATGAATCGGCAATCAAGAGCCCAGCGGTAAAGGCCCCCATCGCCATGGAGAGGCCAATACTTTCCATGACTTTTGCTGAACCCAAGACCAGCAGTAACGCCGAGGCCGTAAAGATTTCCGGAGAACTAAACCTGACCAATTTATTCAGGGTAGGATTCAAAACATATCGGGCGGTGGTAATAATGAGGATGAGAATGAGAAGGGACTCAGCGAAGGCAAACAACACATCTTGGGCAATGGTTAACTCGGGTGTGGCCATCAAAGACACTAAAGCCAGAAGGGGAACCACCGCCAGATCCTGTAACAATAAAATAGCCACCGCCGGCCTTCCATAGTCTGAAGACAGCATCTTTCTCTCCGTTAACAATTGAAGCACAAACGCGGTAGAGGACAGGGCTAACGCCGATCCGATTAACAAGGAAATTCTCCAGGAAGAGTCAAGGGTTTCATGGGCAATGATCGTGATCAACCCTGCGGTCAGAAGAACCTGAAGCGAGCCCAGTCCTAACACCAAACCCTTCATCTTCCAAAGGCGAGAGGGATTCATTTCGATCCCAATCACAAACAACAGGAGAACCACCCCCAACTCAGCCAAGTGCCTGATTTCATCAGAATTTTCGATGAATCCCAGCCCCGAGGGTCCCAAGACTATCCCCGCCACCAAAAACCCTGGGATCGTTCCAAGCCCTAAGGATTGGAACAACGGGACCGCAATCACAGCCGCAGCTAATAGAACAATGATGTCAGTCAAATATTCCGTATTCACGGGTAGATTCTCATCTATTGCCTAGGCTCCAGACAAGAGAAACTTTCTTGTCAGAATAAGGACAGAATGAGTCGACAAATTTCGAGCCCTCATTCAGGTATTCAAAACTCTTATCGGGTATGGCATTCGATTCTCTGTCGAATGGCAATCATGAAACTGGCTGTATACAATTCTCTTAACTATCCCTCCAAAACCCAATAGCAGGAAAGAGGAAAAAGCCGGCGATGAGTGATCAACTGGAACGGAACAAGAAAAACGCACAAGCCTTCTATGAGCTAATGTTTAATGAGGGGCAACCCGCGGCGGCCATAGAGCGGTTTGTGGGTGACGTCTATATCCAACATAACCCGATGGTGGGGGATGGGAAGGAGGCCTTCATCGCCTTTTTTGAGAAAAGCGCGAAAGAGTACCCGGACAAACGGGTGCATGTGAAGCGGGCCTTGGCAGAAGGGAATTATGTGGTCTTACATTGCTATCAGGAATGGCCCGGAGATGAAGACTATGCCAGCATCGATATTTTCCGATTTGATGACAAGGGGAAAATCGTGGAACATTGGGATGTGCTCCAAATCATTCCAGAGACATCGGCCCACAATAATACGATGTTTTAATCCAGATGTAAGCGATGGCGAAACGGATAATTTCGACCAATCGAGAAAGAAGCGATATCCCAATAATAACTAATTGAGTTGTTCCCAATGCCGGAGAATAAGAGCTTCACGAAAAACGTTCTGGTTACCGGGGCAGGGGGGTTCGTCGGATCCCATGTGGTGGTTGCCCTACTTCGTGTCGGCTACGAAGTGATTTGCTGTGGGAGGAACGAGGCCAAGCTTCGACGTCGTTTTCCCACCTGCAAGGTCGTGGAGTACGACTTTTGTTCCTCCCTTCCAAACGAAAGACTCGATACGCTACTAAAGGACGTGTCAGTGGTGATCAATGCCGTGGGAATGATTCAGGAGCACGGAAAAAGCACGTTCGAGGCCGTGCATCGTCGCGGACCTATTGAACTATTCAACGCGGCGGAACGAGCGGGAGTACGAAGAGTCATCCACATCTCCGCACTCGGAGCGGATGCCCAGGCAACAACAAACTACCACAAGACCAAACGGGATGCCGACGAATCGTTGAAGACCTTGTCCCTGGAGTGGGTCATCCTCCAACCGTCACTTATTTATGGGCCGGGGGGACGCAGCTTCGCATTCTTTTCTTCGATGGCCGCATTACCGATATTGTTCATGCCCGGCCGCGGCGACCAATCGATACAACCCATCCATGTGGATGATGTGGCCGCAGGAATCATTCGTTTAATCGCCTCCGATGCCGTCAGCCGTGTCACGCTGCCAGTGGTGGGACCGGAACCCGTGACGTTTCGCCAATTTATGGAAGCCATTCGCGGTTGGTTGGGGTTGTCGCGCGGCTACACGGTCTTCGTGCCGATGGGAATCGTCCGACTGATGGCACGAATCGGTACGATCCTCCGTTCAGACTTCGTGAATACGGAGACCGTGTCCATGCTATGCCGAGGGAATACGGCAGACCCAGCAGCTTTCGCAAAAGCCAGTGGCGTCACACCAAGATCATTGTCCCATGCACTGCCCGCAGGTGGTTCCGGTCGGCCGGAATTCATGGCCGCGTGCCTGGACGTGCTTCGCCCGCTGCTGCTAATCAGCATCGCCGCCGTCTGGATTGGTTCCGGTCTGGTCACCCTTTTCGGATTCCCACACCAAACCAGCGAAGCGTGGTTGCTCCGCGTAGGCATTCCTGAGGCCTGGACCGGTGTGACGCTGCTTTTTACCTCACTCTTGGACATTGTCCTGGGCATCGCGATGTTCTTCCGTCGACCATTACGCCTCGTACTCGCATTGCAACTGTTCCTCATCCTCGGATTCTCCACGATCCTCACGCTGGGAATGCCGGAATGGTGGCTTCATCCGTTCGGCCCACTCCTGAAGAACCTTCCCCTATTTTGCGCCACACTGCTCCTATGGGCGCTTGCGAGGCGCCCATGATTGAGATGGCCTCCATCACCAATTCGTACTTGTGGATCAAGACCTTCCATGTAATCGGGGCCGCCGTGTTATTGGGCACCGGCTTTGGGAGTGCATTCTTCAAGTTATGGGCAGACCGCACCGGAGACATCAAATCGATCGCCTTCACCTCCAAGACTGTCGTGTTGGTCGATTGGTTCTTCACAGCGCCGGCAGTAGTGTTGCAGGTGGTGACAGGCTTCTTGATGATACTGGATGGTGGCTATTCCTTGGCGGACGCCTGGTTGGTGCTGGCCCTGGGATTTTTTCTCCTCACCGGAGCCGTTTGGCTACCGGCAGTCTATATTCAGATTCGCTGTTATCACATGGCGAGGGATGCCAATCAAACAGGGACTGAGCTTTCGACTGAGTACCGTCGCTTATCTCGTATCTGGTTCTGGCTTGGCGTAGCCGGATTCACATCCGTCTGGATCATCGTAGGGTTGATGGTCATGAAGCCCGAATGGGCAACATGAATCCACAAAAGATTTCTATTCTTTTCTACTCCAGGCCAACCTCCTGTGTCCCTTTCAGGGTCGCGGCTTGATCTGCATTTTTTTGATGCGGGAGCGGAGGGTGGTCGGGTTGAGACCGAGGAGTTCGGCGGCCCCGCCGGGACCGTAAATTTTCCAATCCGTTCGCGTGAGTGCGGCTTCGATGTTGGCGCGCTCCCGTTCGCGCAGCTCTTCTTCGGTGAGGATGTCAGGGAGGGCATCGTGAACGGGTTGCTTGGCAGGGTGTGGGGCCATCCCTTTGGTGTGCGGTACGGGGAGATCGAAGGAGACGGCACCGGAACGAGAGGCAATCACCGCGCGTTCGATCACGTTTTGGAGTTCCCGCACATTGCCCGGCCAATGGTACGCCTGTAATTTGAGGACGTCTGACTGCCGCAACTCGCGCCCGGGGCTGTGTAATTTTTTCCGAGCCTGCGCCATAAAACTTGAGGCTAACAGGGGAATGTCTTCTTTGCGATGACGGAGCGGGGGAACTTCGATCGGAAACACATTCAAGCGATAATACAGGTCTTGCCGAAAGTGCCGGGCTTCCACCTCTTGGGCCAATTTGCGATTGGTCGCGGCAATCACACGGACATTCACCTGGCGAGTCGTTTCCTCGCCCACCCGTTCATACTCGCCCTCCTGTAACACCCGCAGGAGTTTCCCTTGCATCTCGAGCGGCATCTCGCCGACTTCATCCAGGAACAGGGTGCCCCCATCCGCGGCTTGAAACCGTCCCGCGCGATCCTTGACGGCCCCGGTAAAGGCACCTTTGACATGGCCAAAGAATTCACTTTCGTACAAATCCTTGGGAATCGAGGCACAATTGACGCGCACGAGGGCATGGTCCTTCCGGCGACTCCGATCGTGAATTTCTCGGGCCACGAGCTCTTTGCCCGTGCCCGACTCGCCGGTGATCAGCACCGTGGCATCCGTAGGTGCGACCAATTCGATTTGCTCAACCAGGTTGGCGATCGCGGGACTCTGTCCCACGATCTCTCCAAAGTTTTGCGCCTCTAAGACTTCCTCTTTCAAGAAGGTGTTTTCCAATTCCAACTGAGCCTTTAGCTGTTCGATTTCTTCAAACGCCCGCGTATTCACGATGGCGACGGCGACATGATCGGCAATCATCCGGAACCAGCGTGCGGCAGCTTGGGTGACCGGTTCCCGATCGAACACGGCTAACGAGCAAAGCAAGAGCAAGGGGTCAAGTCTGTTGTTGCTAGCTGACGTAGAGTAGCAATTCTACTACTCGGATTGGTTGTTCAGGGAACAAAGATGGAGGCGTATTGTATTGTTTGAGCAAGGGGTCAAGTCTGTTGTTGCTAGCTGACGTAGAGTAACAATTCTACTACTGGGATTGGTTGTTCAGGGAACTAAGATGGAGGCGTATTGTATTGTTTGAGGATTGAAACTCTTTCGGACTATCCGGCGGCTTGGGCATATTGAAGTGGGGTTTTGCCCTCGAATACCTTTTTGGGGTTGGCTCCCGCATCGAGCAGGATTGGGACGATCTCCGCTTTGGGTTTTTTGCCCCGGCCACATGCCGCGTGGAGGCCGTGCCAACGCGGGACTTCACCAATGACCGCATCCGCCCCTCCCTTAAGAAGAATCTTCACGACAGCAGAAAGGCAACATCATTGTTACTCGCAGTCTTGTGAATGTTGTGGCTAATGGCCTCATCCAAAGTTTTCTCCTAAGGAACATGCCAAATGGATTCCTGCTAAAGACCTGCAGGAATGACCACTTAAGGATGAGCCGGCTTGGTGAATTTTGCGGCTTAGGGTCTCGTTCCAGGAATTCTTGTCCCTGGAGTTGAAGGTGGGGCGCTCACTTTTCTAACCATTGACTTAATTTCATAAAGGTTGGGTTGTGAATCAGACGGAGTATCATCCACCAGAGTAGGCCCACGGAAATGAGGAACACCATGAGGGCTTTGAACCCTTTATGCCCACTCTGGAAGTCTACGCCTAGGACATAGACCGCAAACCCATGCACACAGACGAAGGGCAGGATCCCGATTGCCGTACCCAGGATGTGGTACAGCAGACTTCGAAGAACACGCTGCTTTCCCGGTGAAAGAGTGGAAGGTTTTGAATTTTGCATCGATAGATTTTGAGTCAAGTCAAAGATACGGTATCAGGAATTTTTCACTTACATGTTTACAGGACACATCCACAACTACGAGAACCATCTTTTCTTATTTCGAATCCCAAATTATTTTTCCCCCTTTTTGATATCGCAATGTTCCCAACTTATATCCTATGTTTGAGTGAATGTGAAAATTTCGTAGACGAACTTCCACATACTCAATCTTGTCGTTGAATTCGACTTCATCACGAAGGGCCAATATCACCGATCTCCCCAAGGGGAAGGGGTCCACTGAGTCTGGAAAAAATTCCGTTGCATGCAAATAGAGCGTGACCACTAACCTTCCTGAGGCCTCGATTTCATACTCATGCACGCCATCATAGCCCGCTTGCGTGAGCGCGTTTTTTATGGTCGGCCCAACATCTTCCCCGGTGGTATGAGAAAAAATTCTATTTCCTAGTTCAGTCATATTCATGGGGAATTCAAAGGCCACATAGGCCAACACGACCATGCAGAACAGGAACAACCACCTCAGGACCGATGACTGTTTCTGAATAGCCCCGCATTGGGGACAATACTCTGTTGTTCGTTTCAGCTCGTACTCACAATTTTCACACTTGGTTACCAACATGCTGTCTTTTTAGACCCGAATTTGTGGGCAATACAGACCGCTATTGATTTGGTGAGGGTCGTTAGAGACTCAAACACTCTCACCAGAGTTCCTTCGCCTCATCATCTCCCGCGGGAAGCCCTACAGGCTTTCGCGGTGTTCCCGAACCAATCCGATAATTTTATTCATCACCTGTTGGGACCGGCGGTGCTCGACAGAATTCTGGTTGGTCCTGGTGTTTTTCTTTTTTGGATCGGGCTGCAATTTTTGATACTGGATAAAATCCTGATGTACCTTGTGCATCTCATCAAACGAGAGCTTCTTCCGTTCCCTCAGCACCTTTCCGGTCACCTCGAGGATTGAATTGCCGGTGACTCGATCATATTGATTAATGATGGACGCCCTCATTCCGAGTTCGAGTAATAAAGTTCGTTCGGTTTTGTTGAAGTATTTGGCCGTCAGTTGGACGAGTTGCCGATACCGTTTTTGAAATTCCCGGATTTTTCGGGTTTTCGCTTGGGTTGCGGTTCGGTCCCGTTTGCTGGCATAGCTTGATGCCATCGTTTCCATGAATTCTTCTGGGGTCATGGGCGCGTCTTGTTCAAACAGGTAGACGGGTAGCTCCCGTAAGATATCCCTCATGCAATAAATCGCATCCCAGGATTGGCCATCGAGGACTTTGTGCGGGCCTCGTCGTGATTTGGCTTTTTCAAAGTAGCTAAAGACTCCTTTAAATCGTTTCACCAGGTCTTTCCGTGCCGTGAGCAGGTAGTCTCTCTGGGATTCGTTGAACCCGATTTTATAGAGCAGATGCTGATGGAGTTGGCGTTCAAATTCCCGATCAAATTCCTTCAATTGGGCATGACGACGGAATGTGTGAATCGGTTTCTTCTTCCCTCTTAGAAGAAAGTCACTCATTTGAATGAAGGTTTGCACGAGATACCTGGCCTTGTGTTTTTGTTCGGGAATGGTCGTGGACCACCGATCCGTATCGTCAAATCGGTACTCGTGGTGATAGAGCCCAAACTGCCTCACCGACCCATAGTCAATGATTCCCCCATCCATCAGAATGTTGTCCCCGTCCCAATCCATCCAGACAAACAGGTAGTCCGATTCGAATCTCGCTGTCGCCTGCGCCAACCGTTGGGCGATATAGACAGGAAGCTGGGCATAGCGTTTTGTCCGAGACCCCTGTTTGGGCCAGTCTCCATTCGCCACTTGCCGATCGATAAAATAGTCCACTGCGGCTCGCAGGCCTTCCAGATCCCCCTGCTTCAGGTATCGAAAGAGATGAGAGGGCCGCAACAAGTTGGTTCCTGCCCGCACATTGATCGAGCATCGTTTTGGGTATTCAATCACGGCTAAGGTTCGTTCCGTCGCAATGCCATTTCTGTGAAAAATTTCACTTAACAGGGCTGCGGCAATCCCATCCTCCAGGTCCGAATAGCCACAGCCATAAGAGACGGACGGATCGCCGGTTTTAAAAAACTTCTTTTGAATGGCTGTCGCCGGGCTGAGACGCGTGGCCCCGGTCCCACAACTTGTTACATCCCATGTCGTCCCCCGGTAAGAAATCTGGCCGTTCCAGATGCTTCGCCCATCTCCGGAGGTGCGTCCGGTTCTGCCCGGGTGCTGCAACTGCAGATAGCGGGTGGCCATGTACGTATTTGGTTTCATCGCTTTTTTGGGAATGGGGGTGCGATGCATCACATCATATTCATTGATGATTTGAATGCCGAACGTTTCGAGCACCGTTTTCGACAGCTGTCGATTCATCTTTGGGGGGTGATCCTTGGCGATCAAGCCCATTTCTTTCGCCAGGTCGTAGTTGAAATAGGCGAGGGTTCCCCCTTTCCGCAGGCGCACGGGGTATTCCACAGCTCCGTCCGGAACGGCTTTCTGATAGTCATGGTTTCCATCGATCAGGCGAAATCTGTCATACCGCCTGGGATCTTTATTTCCTGAACGTGCGGAAGCCCGCCTACGTTGGGTCGTAGGTTTCATAGTGGTAAGAATCGGTTATTCGATTACACGAGTTAAATCTGGAGGTTAGGAGAGGTTTTTACTCGATACTGTCTGGCAGAGAAAAATGGGTCATCCGGGAGGATTCCGGTCTGTGAACTCCTGCCCCCCGCTCTATCCTTCAGCCCTCGGTCCGTTCGACCGGTTCAGATACCGTTCACTGATATAGTCCCCCAGGATTTGCCCTATCACATGGTTTCCCTCCGGGTTCCAATGTATATCTTTTTCGTAATAGAGCTTCTGGCCTTTTTCGGCAAGAACCCTGTGACGGGCTCGCATGAAGGGGACCGGATTGAGGAAATCTATCCCAAGTCGGCGGGTGATCGCTGCGAGTTCCTGATTGACTTGGTCTCGACTCCATTCCTCCTCGGAAACCCCGTAATTTCGCCGATACCGTTCCCAAATCGTTGAATCGACGGTCCCCCCGAAGGGCGCATGCATCACCAGCAATTCACTTTCGAGGGCCCGGGCTTCTTTTTGGAACTGGGCAAGAAGGGCTTCCGTGATAGTCCATGCCTTCCGGGTATCCGGAGAATAGGTGGTTCGATAGATTCCAAACTGTTCGGGAATCGGTATCGTGTCGCCGTTTCCTATTGGATCGGCAATCCCCAGATCGATGGCCCACTGATACAGGAAGGCCGTGTTCTTCACCCGGGTCCTGATCATCCGATAGAGATGCGAATGTTCCGCGAGAAAAAACTTGATCTTCCTCCCTACCGATGCGTCCTCCTGATGCGGCATTCCGGCGGAGAGCTTCCTAACCCAGCTCGTTGGAGGTGGAACTTGCTCCTGCGTGAGGGTGAGCCTTCCCCCCTCCAGTGAAAACAAGGGTTTATGGCCACGGTCCACTCCCCCTATGTAATAATAGGACTGCCCGTTAAACCAAATGTCGTTGTCGTAGACGACCAAGACGGTTAGATCGGGTTGATACCGTTTCCCCTCCGTTTGAAAGAGCAGGAGTTCCTGATCGGTACTATATCCGGCGACCCCTAAGTTAATGACTTCAACCTGTTGATCTCCCCGTTCGTTTAAACGGTCTTGTACCACTTCCGAGAACAGATCTTCGAATTCCACCGAAATGCCCTCTGCGAAGGAGTCTCCCATAACGAGAATCCGATACGCCCCAGCTTTCTTTTCCATATCGTATTCGGGACCCCGAACGCCAAGGGAATTGAATTGCTCGGTAATGGCATATTCCTCGGTGACCATCTTTATGGTGTGGTTGGGGAGGTGATGCCAGCCCAGGAGAGGGTCGTATTCACAACACACCTCGTGATGGTGTTGAGCGGGTGGATTGATATACGCCTCAACATGAAGAATTCCTTCAAGAACTCCAACCGTGAGGACCAAGGGGCCACATAACACGACGAATTTGAAGAGAAGGCTTCGGGTTTGCACAGGGAACCCAGACTTACCGAATTTCGTTGAGGCAGTCTTTAGGGGGATGGAAACATTTACACAAGGAAATTATACCGGTCTTTCCCCATAAAGAAACACCCAGAACCCTTTTCTGCTTCTTTCTCACCAACAGGAACGAGTGGTGATTGCGCTCCCTCTTTTCACACCCTTGACCCATTTCCGTCTATTCCCGGGTATTTTCCGGTGCCCGGGATGATAGAATATTCTTATGTGATCCTTTGCACCTGTTCCAGGAATTCCAGCGATGATCTCCCGGTCATACCCCTCCACGGTTTTCCAAGAGTGCTCAGATGACTGATTTATTCGCCGCCCGATCCCTCATGGCGATGTCATTGGGATTTCATATCATTTTCGCCATAATCGGAGTGGCCATGCCCCTCCTTACCGTCATCGCGGAATGGCGGTGGCTCAAAACCGGAAAAGATGTCTACCTGAATCTTGCCAAACGGTGGGCCAAGGGCATCGCCATTCTGTTTGCGATTGGGGCCGTCACCGGGACCGTGTTGTCGTTCCAGCTTGGTGTTCTGTGGCCGACGTTTATGGAATGGGCCGGGCCCATCATCGGGCCGGCATTTGCTCTCGAGGGATTTGCATTTTTTACTGAAGCGATTTTTCTGGGCATCTATCTCTATGCCTGGGGCAAGATCAGCCCACGCACCCATCTGGCCGCAGGCGGGGTGGTGGTCCTGAGCGGAACACTCTCCGGATTAATCGTGGTGATGGCCAACGGATGGATGAACACCCCTCGCGGGTTTTCATTAGTGGATGGCATGCCCGCGAATATCGATCCCATCGTCGCTGCCTTAAACCCTGCGGGTCTCTTGCAAGCGCCTCATATGATCCTCGCCGCTTGGGCCACCACCGGTTTTGCCGTGGCGGGCATCCATGCGTTCCTTCTGCTCCGCCAACCAGGGAACCCCTTTCATCAAGCCGCACTCAACATTGCTTTTGCGGTAGGTTGCGTGGGCGCGGTTCTTCAGCCTCTAAGCGGAGACTTTCTGGCCAAGCAAGTGGCCGAGTATCAGCCCTTGAAATTGGCGGTGTTAGAAGGCCAAGCCGAAACGCAAGAGGGAGCTCCCTTTCGCATCGGAGGAATATGGAATGAAGAGAAAGAGAACTTTGAATACGTCCTAGAGATTCCCTATGTTCTGAGTCTGATGTTGCACATGGATCCTCATGGCAAAGTCGTTGGCCTGAAGGATTTCCCTAAAGAGAACTGGCCTCCGATCAACGTCGTCCGCACTTCATTTCAAATCATGGTCTTTTTGGGCTTTCTGATGTTGTTTCTCGGGTTGTGGGGAGCCTGGTTGCTCTATCGAGATCGAAATCTTTTTCAGTCGCGTCTTTTTCTTTGGACGTTGGTCCTTTGCGCGCCCATCGGATTCATCGCGACCGAAGCGGGATGGGTGGCCACTGAAGTCGGCAGACAACCTTGGGTCATCGTCGGGTTTCTGAAAACGGCCGACGCGGTGACGCCCATGCCGGGATTGACGATTCCTTTGATCATGTTCGCCGCGCTCTACGCGTTTCTCATGGTTATCGTGGTCTGGCTGATGCGACGGCACGTCGCCGCCACACCAAAAAAAGGAAGGCCGGCGCCCTTGGTGAAAGAGGTGAAGACGGCATGATGGAGCTTGAAGCGATCCTCGCCGGATTCTTATTAATGTCTCTGACCTTCTACGCCTTGTTAGGAGGTGCTGACTTTGGCGCCGGCGTGTGGCAGCTTGTGGCCCGAGGTCCGACCAAACAGGACCAACATCATCTTATCGGACAGGCTATTGCGCCCGTGTGGGAAGCGAACCATGTGTGGTTGATCTTGATTATTACCCTCTTATTTACAGTCTTCCCCGCCGCGTATACTCAGACGACCATCACCTTACACATTCCGTTAACACTCTTGGTGATTGGGATCGTCCTCCGCGGAGCGGCCTTTGCGTTTCGACATTATGATGTCCGTGAAGATGAGATTCACGTCCAGTGGGATCAACTGTTTGCGTTCTCTAGCGTGATCAGCCCCGTCTGGCTCGGGATTATCCTCGGCTCGATCACGATAGGCCATTTCCCCACCAACCCTGACAACTTTTTCAACGGATACGTGTCTCCCTGGATTCAGCCTTTTCCACTGGCGATGGGGGTATTCGTGCTTTTGCTGTTCGTGTATTTAGCCGCCACTTATTTGCTTCTGGAAACCCAGGACAGCCAACTCCAGGATATTTTTCGAAAACGTGCACTCATCTCGTGTTTGAGTGCCGGGATGTTGGAGGAAATCGTTCTGTTTCTTGGAAAAGAAGGCGCGCCGCGCCTCTGGGGAGAATTGACCTACAGTCTTTGGGGCATGTCCATGCAACTCGGTGTAGGGGTACTCATGATCGCCGCCCTCTGGTTTCTGATCACCCGGAACTATTGGTGGGCCCGCACATGCGCGATTCTTCAGGTGACGTTGACGGTTTGGGCATGGGGCATCGCCCAATTTCCTTATCTCATCCCACCCGATATCACCATCTTCAGCGCCGCGGCACCGGAGATTACCCTGCAGTTTACGCTCGGCGCCCTTATCCTCGGCGGATTCCTCCTCTTTCCTTCCCTCTGGTATCTCTTCCGAGTGTTTAAAGGGGAATCCTTATTCGAGTCAGGGGAATAACGTCACCCCGAATCTCCTCGTCTTAATGAACATGCCCGTGCTGCTTTTCCTCTTCCGTGGCTTCCCGCACGCTCACCACCTCAATATCGAAGTTCAGGGCCACCCCCGCAAGAGGATGATTAATATCAATGGTCACGTTCTCCCCTTCCACTTTCTTCACCACGATCCGCTGTGATTTTCCGTCAGGAGCTTGGGCTTCAAAGACCATTCCCGGCTCAACCGACTCCACTCCCTCAAAGGCCTTCTTTTCAATGATTTTAATTCCTTCGGGGTCCACATCCCCGTAGGCTTCGGCAGGCTCTACCCGCACCTGAAACGCATCGCCCTGGCCTTTCCCTACCATGGCCTTTTCCAAGCCTGGGATAATATTTCCCGCTCCGTGCAAATATTGCATGGGCTTCGAGTCTTCCGATCGATCAAGGATCTCTCCTGCATCGTTCGTTAACGTATATTTGACATTGACCACGGTATTGGTTCCGATGACTAAAGACATGATTGTTCGTTCCTTTCATACCAATGGCAAACTCATTAAGGGAATATAGGGTATACTCCAACCGAGTAATTCTGACTGGGGGATACCATAACCCATAAAGGACCTGTTAGGCGACCTGAAAGACCTGGGTACCCCTCTCCCTGACCGTCCATAACTAGGTTTTGATTCCCAATATTCTCGTTTTCATGGTTAACAGGGCGCGCACCTGATGGAAACCAGTATGACATTGTTGAGTATAGGGGCGTTATTTGGTGCCATGCTGGCTCTCGCCCTGGTTCCCGATGCCAGCGCGATGGCGGTCATGGCCCGATCAATGGGTTCCGGATTCTCCCATGGATTTTTCACCACTCTAGGAATTCTCGCCGGAGACCTGGTCTTCATTCTTGTGGCGATCTTTGGGTTAACCAGCTTCGCTGGAGCGATGGAGCAGGGCCTGACAGTGGTTGCTTACTTGGGGGGTGCGTACTTGATTTGGGTAGGGCTTCAAGAATGGCGAACTAGGCGAGAACACACCGAAATAGAAAAGATTCAACATACCTCCCTGTGGTCTGATTTTCTGTGTGGGGTGTCCATCACTCTGGGAGATCCCAAAGCTATCCTGTTCTACGTCAGTTTTCTCCCGGCGTTTCTGGATTTGCCGCAGGCATCACTCGTGGACGTGGGAATTATTCTCATCTTAGTGATTCTGACCGCCGGAGGGGTAAAGCTGGGTTACGCTCTGATTGGAGACAAAACAAAAAACTTGTTTCAGAATCCCGCTACCACAAAGGTGTTACACCGGATCGCAGGACTCATCTTGATGGGAACGGGATTCTTCCTGATCGGGAAATCTTCCTAAAATCGATTGAAGTTTTGGAGGAGGGTAATACGGAAGCCCAAGAATTGGGTGCTGGTCTTTCTACTGAACTTCGGTCCGAACAAAGTACACCGTACCGGTTTCCAATAGAGGTTCCCGATTCACCTTGATTGATCGTTGAAATGTAAAGGAAATCTGGCCCTCCATTCGAGGCATAGCCCGGGCCAACTCCCTCTGATAAGCTTACCCCTCGAACGACGTCTATGCCGGGGATCTCACACGATTTATTTCATTGCCTTCACTCCTAACCCTTAATCCTCATTGGAGTTTGTGCCATGCACACCCCCTCTCACCATTCTGATACAGGGGAGAGCTCCATCGCACCAGGCACTCCCTTACAGGAAGGCTTGGCAAAAATTTGGGAGGATTGTCTTCAACAGGAGAATATCGGACCTCATGATAACTTTTTTGAACGGGGCGGAGACTCACTTTTAGCCACGCACGTTATCTTACGTCTTCAAGACCATCTTCAAATTGATCTGACGGTCGCGAATCTTCATGACCATCCCACCCTTGCCCAGTTTTCCACATTTCTTCAAACGAGCCCTTCCACCCCCCTTACTTATTTTCCCCGATTAGATCCCCAACGGCCCAGGGGACCGTTCCCCCTTTCCTTCGGACAACAGCGCCTGTGGTTTCTCCATCAATGGGAACCTGAAAGTTCCGCGTATAATGAGGGGTATTTCTGGCGAATCTTTGGAGCGCTCAACCCTATCATCTTGAAAGACAGTCTTCAGGATATCGTCGATCGGCATGACAGCTTTCGCACGTCCTTCTTAAGCCGTGAGGGCATCCCCGGTCAGATCATCGACCCACCAGGTCCAGTTTCCCTTCCGATCATCGACCTGAGACCAATGACTGCCGCGGATCGTGAGTCCGCGATCGAACACTATATGCAAGACCTCCAATATCGGCCATTCTCTTTAACCACCGGACCTCTCTACCGAACCATGCTCCTGCAACTTCACGATGAGGAATACCTGTTCCTGCTCTGTATTCATCACATCCTCATTGATGGAATATCCCTACAGGTCCTCTTTCAAGAACTGTCGTCTTTCTACCAGGCCCGCATTAATGGGACACCTCTCACTCTTCCACCACTTCCCATTAATTATGCCGACTACGCCGTTTGGCAACGGGAGGTTCTTCAGGAGGAATCCTTTCAACCGTCCTTGGCGTTCTGGCGACACCAATTGAAGAACGCCCCCCCCTACCTGAATTTCCCCACCGATTTTCCCCGTCCCACAACATTAACCTATCGAGGAAAAACTCACCTCTTCACCATTTCCCCGAACACCACACAAGCCCTCAAGACGTTAAGTCGACAAAAAGGGACGACCCTCTTCATGACCATGTTGGCCGCCTTTCAAATCCTGTTATGGCGGTATACCGGTCAGCGAGACATTCTGGTGGGGACCCCTATTGGAGGTCGCACTCTTGTGGAATTGGAAAGGTTAATCGGATTTTTCGCCAATACCCTAGTCTATCGAACCCGGTTCACCGGTCAGCCCGACTTTCAGGAAGTGCTGACCAACGTGCGGGAGACCTGTCTGGACGCCTATGACCACCAAGAATTGCCCTTTGAGAAGATCGTAGAAGATCTCATCCCCGTGCGGGACCCCAGTCGTCAGCCGGTCTTTCAAGTCCTGTTTCAAATCTTTCATCATGATCTTGCTTCTCAATTCAGTTTAGAAAGCCTCAAAGTCGAACACATAAAACCACCCATCAAAAATGCGAAATTTGATCTCTATTGCAAACTCAGCGAAAAGGACGGTTCCCTCAGAGGGACCTTGGAATACCTAACGGATATTTTTGAACCCCAAACCATTGAACGCTTCGTCACCCACTACCAAATATTACTGGAAGGTCTCGTCCACAACCCGTCACACCAAGTCAGCACCTTACCCCTCCTGACTTCCACCGAACGCGAACAAATCTTGAGGGAATGGAACCCAACTCCCCAGCCTCTTTCGTACACCGCAGGTTTGCATCACCTCGTGGAATTACAGAGTCAACACACGCCTGACGTGATTGCCATCAGACAGGACAGCCACCAATTGACGTATGCCCAACTCAATCGCCAAGGGAATGAATGGGCTACGGAGCTCCGGGCCCATGGTGTGAGCCCTACCACGACCATCGCCATCTGGGGAGAACGTGATGTCCAGGTTGCGATCGGAATCCTCGCGACCCTTAAAGCAGGAGGAATTGTCGTCCCCCTCGATCCCAATGACCCTAAAGACCGGATTCACTTCATCCTTCAAGAGACCAAAACCGACTTTCTGCTGACATCACACGATGGGTCACAGACACATTGGCCAAACTTTCAAGGCCGAACGTTACTCTTCTCCCAGCTCCAGGATTCCTTGTCTAAGGATGAGGTCCGACCGGACATTCCCCAAGTGCGGGAGGATTATCCCCTCTATATTCTCCATACCTCCGGGTCGACCGGCAGACCAAAAGGCGTCGTGATGCTTCATCGTGCTCTCAAAAATCTCGTCCTCTGGCAAAACCGACAGAGCTCTCTAACGGTGGGAAGCCCTTCCTTCCATTTTGCCCCCTTCGTGTTCGATGTGGCCTGGCAAGAACTGTTTTCTACCTGGTCGAGTGGAGGTACCTTGATTTTACTCCAGGAAACATATCGACAAGATCCCTCTCGATGGGTGGAAATGGCCAAGGCAGAACAAGTCGAACGCATGTTCCTGCCAACGGTAGCCCTGCAACAATTGGCCGATACACAGGAACACGGCCTTGATCTCCCTCAAAGCATACAAGAAATTCTGGTGGCCGGAGATACCCTCCAGGTCACTCCTTCACTGAGGAAGGTGATAAGGCAAATGGGACCTTGTCGCTTGCATAATCAATATGGACCGACGGAAACCCATGTGGTCACGGACTACGCACTCACAGAGGATCCCAAGGATTGGCCGGTCTTTCCACCCATCGGACATCACATCCGGAACGCCCAGATCTACATCCTGGATGAACTGCTCCAACCCGTTCCTCTGGGAGTAGAAGGTGAGGTGTTCATCGGAGGGTGGGGCCTGGCTATGGGGTATCAGGGATCGTCCGCTCTCACAGCAGAACGGTTCTTTCCTCATCCGTTCACCTCAGACCCGGGGGCACGACTGTATCGTACGGGAGACCGTGGCCGGATGACAGCCGGAGGTCAACTCGCCTTTGCCGGACGCCGCGATCATCAAATTAAACTTCGTGGCTATCGTATTGAGTTAGGAGAAATTGAAGGCGTATTACGACAACATCACTCGGTTTTGCAGGCGACTGTCCTGTGCCGAGAAGATACTCCAGGCGAGAAACACCTGGTGGCCTATGTGGTGGGAAATTCCGGTCATCATCTCGATTCTAACCGTCTTCGCTCGTACCTGAAAGACACCCTCCCCGACTACATGGTGCCTACGGCCTTGGTTGAGTTGGAATATCTTCCGTTAACCGCGACGGGAAAAGTAGACCGTTCCGCTTTGCCTGCTCCCGAGCGAAGCCATCGCATTCACCAAACCGATCATGTGACTCCCCAAACTCCCTTTGAGCAACTCATTGCTGAAGTCTGGCAAAACATCTTTAAGATGAAGTCCATTGGCATTCATGACAATTTCTTTGAATTGGGAGGACATTCATTACTGGCCACCCAGGTTGTCGTGCGCCTTCGTTCAATCCTCAAGGTTCCCGTCTCCCTTCGAACTCTCTTTGATTGCCCCACCATCCACCAAATAGCGCAGAGACTGGAACAATCTTCTTCGCCATTCAAGGAATCGTAAGTGCCCGTGAATCAATCTCGGAGGACGTCATTCACCAAGCTCATACCATACCTTAAAGGTGAACATAGCGGGGAACGGTTCGCTTGAGGAGGGTAACAAGATCCGGGTCCATAAACTGGAAGTCATCGGGAATATCGAGCACGGCCAGTTTTTTTCCTTTCAACTGTTCTCGGTACCTTTTAGAAATTTTTTCTCGATGTGAAGCCTCCATCACCAGGATCACATCGGCCCATTCGATAAGATCTCCGGAAACCGGAGTTTCAGCATCTCGGTTGGTCCCTGCCCCAATCGCTTCAATTCCCTCATACTCCGAGAATACCGCTTCGGCGGTCGGGCTTCTTAATCTGTTCTCACTACAGACAAATAGCAATTTCATCAGACTATTTTCCCGAAAAGCCAATCGATCTCAACTATAGACCCTCGCCATCTTACGTTACATACACTAAATTGAAAGAACCGACAAATCCTAAGGTTTTTTCTTCCGGATAAGGATCGGGGTTCGGATTCTATCCTTTCTTTCCCCACTTCTTCCGCTTACTTGATGAACAAATGTTATTGAATTTGAGTGCGGACGAAATAAACTGTCCCTGTTTCGAAAAGCGGCTCAGTATTGACTTGTTTGATTTCCAAAATCTTGGCTTTGGTAAAGTCCACCGAAAGAAATCGGTAGCGTTGGAAAAGGCGACTGAGAGGCCCCCTCAACATGAGGAATGTTCCAAGTTGTGCACCAAGGATTAAGTAAACGGCTAATGCCGAAAAATCCCAAATAGAAAACGCCGCCAGGGTAATGAAAAGCAAAAGGACTCCTATTCCTTGTGCCATCACGAGCATGGACCCACACCGATTGGAAACTGCGATGTTCAATCGCTCTTCTGGATCAAGGTCAATGAATTCGTCGAAGGCCTCCTGAATCTCTTTTTTAGAGTGTATGCCATAAATTCGAAACCCCTCAGTTTTTGCACGGCCTCCCACTCCTCTCTTACCTCCATATTTGCGGTACCAGCACTTGATCGTTCCGTGTTCTAACGCATGATTCCGTCCTGTGTCTGAATCAAGACGAAGCCCTTCAAAAAGGGCACTCACGAACGGAAAATTTAGGATGACCAGCACGAGAAATACCCAGGGTATGACTAGAATGGCTAAGACCACGACTTCACCGGACCGAGGCAGGAGTCCCCAACATAATGCGATTGAGAACAACACCGAATATCCCAGGAGTGGGCGACGAAAATACCAGAGTAAAACTTGAGCGAACCAAGGTTCTCGTCGCATACCAGATTGATATCCTTATTCCTTCAAAACTGTCGTACGTAAAAACGAAGGTTGCCCTCAAAGGCAACCCGTTTCTCAAACGTCCCCGAATTTTTAGATAGATGTCTTGTTATCGGAAGGATGCAAATATTTTATGAGTGTTTATAGAGGCTTCTCCATTACGGGCGTTTTCGACCAGGAAATAGGACATTTGTCCTATTTCCTAATTATTACCTTGTACTCCTCCATCCTCAACGGTTTATTAGATCTTGCATGTGGCCGAATATTACTTACATAAAACTGAAAAAAGTCAAACATTTTTTTTCAAGGTATTTTTGTCCCTTGAAAAATGGCTGTTCTTTTGACGAATAATTTTGGAACCGAAACGGTGCTCTATGAATACATCCCCGAAACTCCTTCATTCCGCCACCCGCCTTATTAGTATTGTGCGTGAAGGAAAGGAACTGCTCGCCCTCCTTAACCAGCCCAAAGAACCCCCAGACCATTCGGAAAACGAACCGGAAATCCCCTGGGGAAATTTTTTCGAATTCAGAACAGTCCCGTTAGGCCAACTTCCCAAATCGATTCATCCTTTATCCGCACATCTGATCCTAGCGTGGGACCGGGTATCGCGCGCCCAATATGTGGATCAGGTGACCGTTGAACATATTCTCACGATTCTTCTTCACTCAGTCCCGGCCTCCAACACTACTGCCCTTCACCTTCCCGCTCTTGAGCTTCCCAAAAAAGAAAAAATTTTTTCCCCGACAGCTGCCCGTCCTCGAGCCTCAAAAGGGACCAAAGATCGCCCCCCTAAACCACCCCAACCGGAACCTACCGATCTTCGACCCTACCTGACCTCCTGTGATGGGACGCAACGGGTGTTGAGACATTTTCAGGCCTTGCTTCCGAAAACGCTTCCAAGTTTCGCCAAAAAAGGATATCTCCCTTTCGCTTTGATCAAGACCATGAAGACCGCAGACCTGATCCCATTTTTGACCTTACCCGGTCTGCACAAAAGAAGCTTAAAAGAAGAGCTGGGCCGCCTCCCCCCTCTCTTCATTCAACACCTTTTGCCTGGGATGCGCCTGAGACCAACTAGGGAAATCCGGGAACTGTTATCCATTTTTTACACCATGAATCTTGAAGACCATGAAGCCTTGCTGGCAGCCGTCAGCCGGTTCGTGTGTCTGAAGGAAAACCCACATCTTCTCCCGTGGTGCACGGTGCTCATTCAACAACCACCCGAAACGCGTTCGGCCTTTCTGGTGCATGTCATGGCACATGGATGTCATCTCCACATTCCCACATCGGCATTGAAAGAGAGTCTGAAAGAAGTCAATTCCCTGGTGACCGATGACAATTATGATTTGTGGATCACTCGACTGCTGCGGGCCTGGAAAGAAGGGATTTCCCTGGAATACCTCCTGGCTGGGTTTAGACTAGCAAAACAATTCTCTCCCCATTACCGGTTCTACTCTATTCGGGACTGTTCAAATTTTCCGGAAGAACTTATTGAAGACCTGGCGTGTTATTTCCCTTCCAAACCGCACTCAAGCCACGGGTATCGGATCATGCGACTTTGGGAACGGTCGGGAGAATTGCCGGAGTTTACCTCCGTCTTGAGAAATATCTCCTGGTACTCACACTCTCCCGAGACCGCTTACCGCTTGGCAGCAACGATTCTCGATATCTGTTGGTTTTACGAAAACCATCGACACTTCCACCAAAAATGGAGCGCGTTGAAAGAGGAAATACTTACCATTGAACAACTACTCCATACCATGCCCAAAGAATTCCACCAACGGGCCCTCGATGAAATCAGAGGGGTCGCTCAACAATATGAGGAACTCGTTCCTCTACGGACCCGACTCAAACGCCTCTATCCCCTCATTCGACGAATTTGCCAATCTCCTTATGACCCAACCATCGATGCGTCTGCCCTCAATGGCGTGTTTGTTTCTACCAAATCTCAAAGATTAGTCACTCGGTTCCTCCAAGCTCCGGATGGATCTTTCCACGCCATGGACGATGTCGCACGGCGGGATAATGTGGAACGATTGGTCACCTATGGACTATACTCTCTCATCAACACCCTGCCGGAATTCACCGTTCAATGTTTTCAGAACTTTCCCCGTCACCTCTTTAAAACCTGTAAGGCCTTGGGCTGCTTAAGCCATCCTGCTCGGCTTCGTCTCTTACACAACTTGGAAGACCACACCTTTTTCACCAACGAATTGGAACACTATCCCGTTCAGGAAGCCTGTCAAAAGATTCTTGAAGTCTGTGGGACCGACCTTTGGAATCCGGTTCCCCATTATTTGGCACGATGGACCAGGGGAGAATACCGGCTTACTTCCAAACGGATTGCCCGATATTTCCAAATCTGTTTTGAACATCTGGATCGAACGCGGCTGGCCTTGGTGGAACAACGTGCCTTGGAAATCCTGAGTCGAGGCCTTCCCAAAGTTCCCCTTCAAGGTGCGGCGAGACATGCAGTTCAATTGTTCGGATCGATGGATCAGAATAAACGAGAGCTGCGTCGATTCCTCAATGCCTATTGGTCGGGCAACGGTCAATACCTGGAGCATCACCCGGCCACTCAGCTCTGGCTGAAGAAACACCCTCGAGTACATTTGGCCAAATGGAAAAAAGGCATACACCTGAAGGGAACGATAAAGGGGAAAACTATCCAATTACAGATCGAAGACGACCCTCTTGAAATTTTAAAAATCGGAACGTACGTGGGGAGTTGTTTAAGTCTGGGGGGAGCTTATTCTGAATCGGCTGCCGCCGTTCTCTTGGACATTAATAAACAAGTCATCTATGCCCGGGATACGGAGAGTGTCGTGGTCGGTCGACAATTGGTTGCCATCTCGGAAAATGATGAATTGGTCTGTTTTGACGTGTACCCTCACAATGTGAATCCGGAAATGATTGCCCTTTTTTGGAAATTTGATATGACCTTATCCAAATTTCTTAAGCTAAAGGTCTACCAACCTCCTGAAAAAGAAAACGAAGAGGAGAATTATGTGGTAGAAGAGATCCTTTCCGAATATTGGTGGGACGACGGGGCCTGGAACCTACACCTTCCCCGAAAGGCCAGGAAGGTAAAAAAAAGTGTGGGAATTCTTATTCACCCATAGTAATTAGTAATGGACCTCTTAATAAAATTCGGCTGAGCCGAAACGGACGGGGACTTGATACCAATTATCCTGACCGGGAGAAGCGAGATAGGCCTGATCTTGGCCCCACCGATATTGGATTCGATACTTACCTTTCAAGAGTGGGACCACGATAAATACTTCTTGTTCGCTGATTTTAAGGTGTAACTCTCCCTCCCGAACCCAGGCCGAAAACTGACAATCATTCGAGGGGACTGGAACCGGCTCGTATCGTTGATCGGCTACCGCGGGTCCGCCGTACAGATACGCGGCAAACACGCAATGGATGATGGTAGGAAAGGTCGTCATCATGGTAGAAAACCTCTTGGCCGACTGAATTGAACAGCTTTTAGATCCGAACGAATGCAGGCATGAAATGATGGGGGGCATCATGAAGGCATTTCAATGCCACACCCATTACTGTACCGGCTCAATGTTGGATTTGCAAAACCTATCGAGGGGATCTTTGCTAAGGCCCCAAACTGAAAGGGTTTTTGTGCCACGGTGTTTTAGTGGCAGCACCCCTTCGCATCGGGGGCATCGTCGTATTTATCATGATGTCGAACCCATGCCATGGGCCATTCCAACCCATCTTCATCCCGACCTTTCGGAACTAAATCCAGGTAGTGGTACGCTCCGATCAACATATCCAACCCACGGGCATAGGTTGAGTAGGTATGGTAAATCGTCCTATCCTCATCTCGAATAAAGACACTCGCTCCGGGAAGTTCCTCACTGGGTTGTTTGCCCTTTTGATAGTTGTAATATACTTCGCCTTTTTCAACCTCTTCAGGCGTGAAGGACACGGAATAATCCCGGTTAAAGTCGTTCCCAAACGAGGACACCCACTGAAAATTCCATCCCATTCGTGCTTGATACGCCTGGAGTGTTGGCCAGGGAGCCCGCGAGATGACCCGGAAGGACACATCCCGATGCCGAAGATGAACATCCACCCCGTTCACGTTGTCCGCCAGAAAAGAACAACTCGGGCAGCCTTCCTCCCAATCCGGACCCAACATAAAATGGTACACCAAGAGTTGGCTGCAATCCCCAAACAGGTCTATTAGGGATTCTTTTCCTTTTTGACCTTCAAATTGGTATGTCTTTTCAACCTTGACCCAAGGCAAGGCCCGGCGTTTCTCACTTAGTGCATCCCGCTGACGGGTGAACGCCTTTTCTTCATCCAAAAATTCCAAGCGAGCTTTCAACCATTCATCCTTCGATACTACCCGGTGTGCGGCCATGGTTTGTTCTCCTTAGTTCAATGGGGAGCTGGGATGACCTCAAACCTGTCCTCCCCTCATTCTTCTCATTTCATGCCTGCCCCACGTGTTTTATCCCATCTCATCTCAGTTGGTAAATATGACTTGCGTTAACCGACATATATCTTCATGAAGAAACCTACTAGATATTGAGGTCCCCCTTCGTCACCCACCACAAAATTGAAGACCTCTTCTGAATTTCTTTTACATAAACCAGGCCGCAGCGAAATTGGTGCCAGCATCCGAGCTGGCCATGGCTGTGAGTGCATTTGTTTCCTTTGTATCAATATTTCGGTAGCATACCCCGTTCCATTCTGTGGACAGAGACGACCCGGCCGGTGGCCCGGGTAAACAAGACTTAGGTATTTTCCTAGAAAGCCTGAATCATTTTTCCTCTATTTTTGGGGGCTTACTCATCCTCATGATGTTGGGCGGTCGGCATCATTACACCAGGAGGTTCCTCATGCACGATCGGAAATGTTTCAAACTGCTTGCGCTTGGTCTTCTTAGCCTTTCCATTGGTTTGGGTGGTGGAACCAGTCATATGGCATTTGCCGAAGAGGGTACTAGAGCGGTTCCGGAGATTGAATGGGAAACTCAATTAAAAAAATTCCAATTCGATCAAAAGAAGTTTATCGGCAAACGGTTTACGGCCAATTGTCCGCCGACGAACGTGAAGGAAGAAGCCAAAGATGTCGGGAAGAATGCGATATTCCCCAGTACCTACTCGATTTGCATGGCGGGCCTTCAGACCGGACAGATTGATAAGAAAGGCGGCACGGTCACCGTGCAGTTAAATCCGGGAGGTGAAGTGCACGCCGGGAGTGCCGGAAAAGGCGCAGCCGCTGCCCGCACGCTCGTGGTACTTTCCGATTCAAGCACTGAAGCCAATGACCGAATTTATCGGGAACATATTGCTCGCATTCAATGGGATACCAATTTTACCAAAACGGGCGTTGCCTATAAGCAACTCATCGGGCAACGATTTACGTTTGCCTGTCCCGCCGCTCCCAGCGACCTGCGGAAAAGCCATGTCGTGGGCACGGACCTCTATGCCTTTAAGAGTAAGATTTGTATAGCGGCCGTCCATGCCGGTGCGATCACTACCGACGGAGGGTTGGTGACGGTTCAGATGAATCCCCCGAGGAAAAAGCTGATGGGAAGCGTCCGAAACGGGATTGAGACCAAGGACGGGACGAGTGGCTTGAGTGCCATATCCTTCGTCAAGAATCCGGTGACCCCATAAACACACACGCTGTCCTCATAGACTCGTGGTTCATGACCATTCTTTTGCAAAAGGCCGGGCCTGGCAATGATGCCAGGCCCCGGCATTTTGTGGAGAAGGGGGACGAAACCCCACCTTCATTCACCTCACGTTTGTGCCCCATTCCTGTCATGTTCGCGTTAGTCCGGAAGAGGATGAAGGCATGACCCCAGGTATTTTTCCCCTCGTCGTCGCTCTCCTTGTGTTTGGGAGTTGGGTGGTCATTGCCTCCTTCGAAACCTGTACCCCTCAGAATACCGACCCAAAGTTCGATTATTGGACCAGCCTCCAACTCGTGGCGATCTTCGCGTGCATCGGATCGATACTGACCGAGCTGATGGCACTCCTTGCGGTGAAACACGGGATGATACAAACCTCATCATGAAGCGCCCGCTCTGGATGACTCTGGTGGGGGTTGCTGCTCTCCTGATCGGATTTTGGGGGATCCTCGGCAACCTCCTGTCGATTCTGGGTTCTTGGAATATGGGTCATTCTCCCGAAGCCGAAAGCGTAGAAGTAAGGAAGGGCCGGCATCTCCCTCCTCCGGAAAATTTCACCTTTTCCGAGAAAGCACCACCCTCTGAGATCCTTCCTGATGATGGTTCAATCACTCAACCGAGCACGCCCTGGACAGAAGATCCTTCATGGATCATGGCCACGGGACTCATGACACTTCTCATTTCCACAGCCTATTTTGCTGCGGGGATTCTGTTCCTGGTTAAGACATCCGGCATTGGGATTCTGTATGGGGCCGTGGCGTCCTCAATCCTCTGGACCTTCGTCCGGACTACCATCTTGGCACAGGGCGACATGGCCACGATGATGGTTTTGGGACCCATGGCGATGCCAGGCATCATGATTGACGTGATATTGGGAGCGGCCGTTTTCCTCGGCTGTCTAAGAAATCCTCCACCATCAACGGTTGTTCTGAAGCCTACAACTTCCGTCGTTCCAGGAACTCAACTCCCCAATCCTATGACCCATCGTGTGTTCGTGATTACCGGATGTGTGGTCATCCTCTTCGTGATGATCTTCCCCTTCTGGATCATGGGTATTCCAGGAGTGCAAAACACCTATGCACAGGGCTGGGACATGGGGTTTCACGTTCTAATTTGGTATCCCATCATCTGGGCTGTCATCAATGGGATTTCTTGGGTCCTGAAAAAGACCATTTCGTCCGAACGATATCCAACTCTTGAGCGAATCGTATCCGCGAGCTTAATCATCGGTTTAGCTCTGGCAGTCCTACTCATGGCCCAGGCGATCACACTGATGGCATCATAAATAAATGAATTATTCCAACAGAAGGAGTCATTGAATGACCGCGATCAGGGTAGCATGCATATTCATCCTAGGGGCGATAGGCCTGATGAGCGGAGGGGTCATCCTGAATCGAATGGATCCTAACTATTCATCCGCTCTGGCCGTGCCCATTTTTAATGGCCTCAGCATAATCTTGGCCGGTATAGGTGTGGTCATTTCTGTCATGACCCATCAGAAACACCCCGAAATGGTATTGGCCAAACGCACCAAGGTCTTGGGAATTATCTGTTTCATCACACTGGTAGTCTTGTTTCCTTTTTCGAACATGGGGTCCCTGAGTGTGGTGCGGTGAGGAAGATGGATGAGATGATTAATCGAAAGGGGAACACCATGAAGTTTGTTCACATGATTTTCATAGTAGGACTGGTCGTGAACGGGACACCGGCCTTCGCTGAACCCGACGAAACCATCTTTCTGGAACAATTTGTCAAAGGGACCTATGTCCTAATGGGTAAGAGCCTGGAGTCCGACGAGACCTACCTGGGGAATGTCTCACTCTCCGCCTCGGAAACCGGCCTCTCCGTGACCAGGACGATTGCCGGTACCGAGACACGAGGCACCGCCGTCATCGAACAGACTTCCCACACCCAAACCTCCGTCTTGAGAGTCCGATTTAGTGAAGACGGCAACGAATTCGAAGAAACCTGCCTGGTCGGTCATGACCTGGACAACTATGCCCGGATCACCTGCCATCTCTACCATCCCGGAACTCCAACGAAGAACCCTGGCCTTGAAGCGTGGTTTATCAAACCGGCGGAGCGTGAATAGGAGATCAGGATCACATGAAATCCTCCTCAAACCAACCATCATGGTCCCATTTTTCCGCATCTTCTTTCCAATCGCTTTCCTCTTCTCTGTGACGGAAGTCGGATACGCCATCGACTCTACTTCCCACCTTCAACCACAAGCCGAACAAAGGGATCCGGGTTCCCGGGTCAAATGAGGTCGGCCCTATCGGAAAGGTGGCCAAATTTCCTAAGACCACGGGTTGGCACACAAGTGGTTCTTAGAGGCTGGCAAGCAGAGATACGTTGAAAAATACGTCGTGCTGTTTCAATGAGTGAAAGCATTAGGGGGGAAGGCTTAATTTTGTCCGCTGACTTACCGAAAAAGGTGTTCAGTACCCCCATTTGGACCATCTGAGGGCCGAAATATTGTCCCAGATGGTCGCATGTGGGGAAACGGAGCCCTACATGAAATCCTTCATGACACAATTCGCCTCGCTGGTCAGTCTCCTGGTCGTCATTTTAGTCCTCCTCGGGGAAGCAGGTCGCGCGGGGCTCATTACTGTTGATCCTTCGTCCACCGGATGGATCCCCACTCTTTTTCGGATTGTTCTTACCCCGGCCTCATCGACGACTCTCTGGTTTTTGCTCGCATCATTATCCGCATGGGTTGGCTGTTCCATTATTGAACGGAGCACACAGTCACCCTCAGTGAGCTCATCAGCTTCTTCGGCCTCATCCGAATTCCCCCCACCTGGGAGTCTCCCTAAGGCACCACCTGTGGAGACGATGGAATCTCCTATTCCCGTTCCGATGCCCCCTCAGAATCGTGGAACCGTCGCAAAGGAGTGGAACAATCTGGAAGAAGCAGACAAAGAAGCCATTCGAGCCCTGGTATCACAAGATGGGTTATGGGAAAAGGACATTATCGCACTATTGGAAGTCCGGGGATTTCTTCATCCAAAAGCAGCCTTAGAATCCTTAGGAATCAAAACAAGTTTTGTGAAAGTGGGCTTTGATGGGCACTATTCCATCCGCCCTGAATATCAGGCTGAAGTGGACGCGATATTGGCCACCGATGAGGCCGAAGATTCGCTGGACAGCCTGAAGAGAACTGCTTCGGTGTCGTAATTCCCCCCGCTGGGTCAAGAAGAGACCGCCCCCACACAATAGGTGTCCTCTAATGGAGGCGGATAGCGATTGTCGGTCGGATCTGTCCAAATAAACTCATACAAGTCCGTCCCCGCCGTTTTCCACACGTGCATGCACTCTGCTTGAAATGAAGGAATGGATTTCGTCAGCCCTTGAAGTGTCACCATCTCCCGCATACCCCTCATGGTGCCTACCATCAAAAACTCATTGCCCTGGCGTTGACCATCATGATCGACTGATCCTGAAAAGTCTAAATAGAACGGACGAACGTCCGGAAGGTCGACCGAGTCTCGGGCCCGGCAAAGGTGTCTTCTGGAAACGGTAACCACTCCGCCAAAAGCGTCACTCCATCTGAGGTGGCTTCGGATCGAATTATCCGTCCTGTCAATTGCAGGCGGCGATTCCGAAAGTCTTGGGGGTGGCTCCTCAACATATCAAACGCCTGTTGGGTTTTAATTATCGTGGCATCAGGAAATGGAAAGTCGGGAAGAGGGGCACAAGCACCCAACATCCCAAAAAGAAAAAATAATATTTTCGCTGAAGTCTTAACCATCACCCTAAGAGAATTGCTTAAAGAGTCTTATTGGAGAGTTTGGGGCAGTTCTTTTGTCGACAAAAATTCCGTTCTCTTTATTGTCTTCCAAGACCCATCCAACCTTTTTCATTCTACATAGAAGGCGGTTCGCGATCGGTGAAAAGATCTATGTAAGACCGGTATCTGAATAATCTGTTTCGTGAATGTCCGGTCGTTTCTGTAAGAATTCCGTGGCTTAGAAATCTACCCATGAGTTTGTTGGCTGCTGTGTAGCTGACATTGGTTTCTGAAGCTAATTCGTTGACCGAAATGATGGGTTGTGAAAAGAGACGTTCTAGCACTTTAAGACCATTAGCAGCTGTTCGGCCAAATCGATCGGTGATAAGTTGCCGATGCCTTTCCCGAAGGTTCACAATATTCCGAGCCGTTTGTGTCGCTTCGCGAGAGACCGCTTCGACCGCTGTGAGAAAAAATTTTATCCACTTTTCCCAATCTCCATGATCTCGAATATCTTGAAGAGTTTCGTAGTACTGTGTGCGATACCGTTTAAAATAATGCGAGAGATACAACACCGGTTTTTGAAGAATATTCCGTTCGCACAAAAGAAAGGTGATGAGCAACCGTCCCATTCGACCGTTCCCATCCACGAAGGGATGAATGGTTTCAAACTGGGCGTGAGCCAGGCCTAATTTCACCAAGTCTGGCATTGGGTCTTTTTCGTGAAGGAAGGATTCCAATTTGCCAAGGGTTTTAGACACCTCCTCCGGTGGAGGAGGAATAAAACTCGCCTCATTCAGAGTGGCTCCCATCGGGCCAATCCAGTTCTGGGTCGTCCGCAATTCTCCAGGGTTTTTTTCTTTTCCACGGGTTCCTTCTAACAATCGTTCATGAATCTCACGAATCAGACGCACGGACACTGGAAGTTCTTTAAGACGGTCTAGACCATACCGCAATGCGTTCACATAGTTGATGACCTCCTGAACATCCCGTGGTCTTCGTGGATTCAGGATCTGCGCTTCCGCTTCCAACACATCATCTAATGAACTTTGTGTTCCTTCTATCTGACTGGAAAACACCGCCTCCATACGAATGTACATAAAGACAAACAAATCTGGATCGGGGAGTGTTTGTATGGAGCCGTCCAATCTCCCCAACGCCAGGTCAGCCTGGGAGTTGAGGGCTAACATTTCCTCATCTATATGTAATGGGGGGTTAGGAGGTAAGGGGTTGGGGTGAAAGGCCAAGTACCCCGAGATATGGCGAATATATTGTCCGGCCCGGTCTTTGTTCGTCAAAATTTAGTATTCCTTATTAAAGCTTACCTTTCATATAAATTTACTAGAGTTTTATATTGAATTCTAGATTTAATAAGAATGGTGGTTTAATTCTATATTAAAGCTTACGATCACCGAATGAAACAAGATTAAGTGTTTTTACCTAATATTAAAACTAAGAGGTGCAACATGAATATCCAAGTATTTTCCATTAAAGTTTTGCATCCAAAAATTACTGGATATCTATAAGATAATCCGAAATCTGGTTTTCGGTGCCGTAATTGGCGTAGTCGCCCTGTTGACGTTGCCAGCGGAATTCACCCCAATTGATGGTTCGATATTTGGGTGGGAATGTTTCATTGGTCAGCTCTTCGAGCGGAGCATAGTTGGTTTCATAGGAGGGGTTGAAAAAAAAGGGAAGGCTATACCGTTCTTTCCCTGCGCTGGCGAGCACTCGATGCAGCGGAGCCTTGTAGCAATCATTCGTCCAGACTTGCACCATGTCTCCAATATTAATCACCAAGGCCCTTTCGATCGGTTTGACGGGAATCCATTCCTCATTAAGACAGACTTCCAAACCCCCGACCTGATCCTGAAGCAGGACGGTGAGAGCTCCGGCATCGGAATGATGATGAATCCCGAGACGGCCGGTGGACATGGCCTGTTGGTCAACATGGATTGGATCGTGTCTCGGAAAATGGTTCAGCCGTAGAAAACTCGTGTGCGTCCCGATAAAACTTTTAGTCAGTCGCTCCAGTGGAACGTTCAAACCCTTACCGATCGCCTGCAGTAATCGCAACGCGACCCCTTCGCATTCCTGAAAATATTGCCACATGGTGGGTTGAAAGTCCGGACAGTGTTGGGGATCCGGCCATTGGTTGCGGCCATCACGGGTTTGCTTGGCAGGATGATCATCAGAGAGTTCGGGAACCGGTTGGTACCCAAAGTCAAAGACTTCTTTCATGTCGCGAATGGTTTTGGTGAGTTCGCGGTTGTACCATCCTCTCGCGTTTTCTTTTGTCCGCTCCACCGATTGTTTCACGGACATCGGTAACGCAAAAAACCCTTTGACCTCCCTCCAGACCGTGTCCACCAGTTCTGGAGAAATTCCATGTCCGGTAATTTGGAAGAACCCCCAAGTCTGACAGGCTTCGGCGATTCGCTGCACGGTTTTTTGGCTTTCCGCACTCTCATTCACGAGGGAACGGATATCGATGACCGGGACTTCAGGGGTTGGGAGGTGGGGCTTCATCTTTGGTCTATTGTACTCACCATCTTTTTCCCGCGATAGCAATAACACGGTTGAGGCAAAATGAAATCATGCCTGCAAGAATTAGAGTCCATTTATCGTGTTGTGAAGTTCAGGATACCCTCTTTTGCGATCATGATAAATATTCCTTTCATTCTTCCTCCCCGTATTGAATCTTCTTTTGGAATTTGCAACTCGCCTCCATTCCTGGGGAATAGGGACATGTCTCACGGGTTTATGACGGGGAAATGTCCTGAATTTGGTCAATACCGGAAAAAATGAAGGTTTTGTCGTTTCAGGGATGTTTGAGCGATTCCTACACAAAGAGTTATAGTAAGGCCAAAATGTTCAGGGTCGTGGACCCTAGTCCTGCCTTCGAAACTTTTCCGAGCCAAAGGACTCGGCTCCACTTCGGCATATCATCCGTCATTCCCAAGGCCCTCCATGACGCAAGGCCCCCTTCACCCATCCGCCCCCGAGCCTAGCCGGACCCCCTTCGTCCCTTCTCCTGATACGGGCGGCGACCGTGAGGCGAACGATTCAATACTCTTCGCCCGGTGTATCGAAGCATCGAAACGGGTTCGGTGGGATATCGACCAGGATGTGATTCGCGACCGGAAGTTGGACTTAGATAAGAAATTCCTTCCGGATGGGTTATCGAAGGTCCAAGAATTGACGTTTCTCACGTCAGAAGAACAACGCTATCTGAGTCAAATTGAGGGACGGACCTATGCCAATGTGTTTCATTTAGCGGAACGGTTCGTGAATGCCAAAATTCTGGAAATCAGCCGGGACCATTGGTTAGGCGATCAAACCGCGTTGGAAGCGTTGATTCGCTTTACCGACGAGGAACTCAAACATCAGGAATTATTTCGTCGGCTCGAACGATTGGCCAACGAGCAATTACCCTTCGGGTATGAATTTCTCCCGGACCCCAACGAGGTCGCCAGGATCGTGTTGGGTAAGAGCACCTGGGCAGTCCTCGGTCTTATCTTGCAAATCGAGCTCTTTACTCAGATGCATTACCGCCAAAGTATTGATCCTGACAAACAGTTGTCTCCCCTCTTTAAGGATGTCTTTCGATATCATTGGCTGGAGGAAAGCCAACATACCATCATGGACGAATTGGAATGGCTTCGCTTGGATAAGACCCTTACCGCTGAAGCCAGAGATATCGCCGTGGATGAATTTATCGAACTGCTTGGTTCCCTGGATGCTATTCTTCGGCCACAAGCCAAGGTCGATGCCACGTATTTTACCGAAACATGTGGGCGAGCCTTATCTCACATCGACCAACAAGCAGTGGAGAGGGGAATTTTGAAAGCCTACCGCTGGCAGTTTATTCATTCCGGTACACGTCACCCGCATTTTGTGAAAGTGTTGACCGGTTTAATCAGCACATCACAGTATGGCAGGGTCAAACAGGCTTTGAACCGATTCTCCTGAAGGCATTCCTTGTCTCCTTTTGGGTAGCGAACACATAGCCCGATCATGCCTTGTGATCTTCCCGCCATAACCGCTCTCGGGGATTGGCCAAAATTTCATCCGTTCTCTTCTTGAGAATTTTCTTGAGCGTCTTCTTATTCGGGATTCCTTCTTCCGTCGTTATGGATTGTATTTCTTCTTCTAGCCGGCGTTGGGCCACCGCTCGGGCACGGGCTCGCAAAATTTTTGGGATGGGTTTTTGGGGGCTGGGAGCCACCTGTAAATGACAGGATAAACCCTGATAGATTCGCTGAAGCGTGCTGACCCGTGGGTCTGCCTTGCCCAACTCAATGGCTACAAGATTGGCCCTTGTAATATTGGCCCGTTCGGCTAATTCAGATTGGGTCATTCGAAGGGTTTTCCGGAGGAGCGTGATCCATTGTCCGGGCTTGAGATTCTGCTCTTCTGAAGATGAGGCGACGCAAAGGCTTGAGAGTGCTATTTGATCGATAACATTCAAAAGTTTCAATCCCCAGAAAAAAAGATTTTAATGTATTGCAAACAATACATTTACACAAATTTTTGTTCTGAGAACAATACTTTTAAAAGAATATTTGGGAAATCAATCGTTATCCACAAGGAAAAAATTATAAATAACATCTTTTTCCAAGAAAAAACTGTTCCTGTGGATAATTGTTTTGAGTGAGATTGGCTGGTTTAATCCGGATGGCTCTGCAGGAAGTTATCGATTAAATGGGAAATCACCGCAGGCTGGTCCTCAGGGCTGTAATGTCCGGCCTGATCGACTTCATGTACGAGGCCGCCGGGGAAGGCCGTTCGGAATAGGGGAAGGAACTGCTCACCGTGTAACGTTTTATCCTGGTTTCCCCAAATAGCCATGGCCGGTTTCTGTGCGAGCAGGTTTTTGACTTCCTCGGACGGTATTTCGAACTGGTGCTGCCCTGTGGCGAAGCCTTTTGCCCAACCGACAGCACCTAAGGCATACGAGGGACTTGGAAAGGGGGCGCGGTAGGCTTCCAGCCAGGGATCCGTTACGATGGAGTTGTCGACAAATCCATTGAGTTTGAGGGTGCTCAAGATGCTGTAGTGGCTCTCCCCCAGGATTTTTTCGAGCCTACCCTCTGCTTCCGCTCTTAAAATCCATTGGAACCATGGTGCAACCGCGACATTGGCAGTCAATCGATCCACTAAATCACGTTGTCCCATCGGGGTCGGTCCGTTGACGCTGATGATTCGATTGATCCGGTCCGGATGGCGAATAGCCAAACCCATTCCAGCTGGACCGCCAAAGTCATGCATGACGAGTGTGAGGTTTGTTAATTCCCGATCCAACACGAACGCTTCCAGGTTGTCGATGTGATCCTGTAGGTAGTAGGTTCGGTGATCGGGCGTCTGGCTTTTGCCAAACCCCATATGGTCGAGGGCGATAACCCGATACCGATCTTTGAGTGCGGCAATCTGATGGCGAAACAGATACCCCCAAGTCGGCTCTCCATGTAAGAAAAGAAGCGTTTTACCCCTGCCCACGTCGATATAGTGCATGGCAAAACCGGGAGCCGTGGAATAGCGTGCCTCATAGGGCCAGGTGCCTTGAAATGATTCGGAGGGATTGACGGCTGCCGGCTTGATTCCTTCTTGTTCCACCGCGATATTCATCATGAATTTCCAGATGCTCCCAATAATCCCGTGATTATTCGAATGACTTACGCAGCTCGGGACTCGACTTTTTTGGTGTGGAGGTGGAAGACCTTGTTCATGATCTTCCAGACCCCATCAACCTTTAGCAGCGTAAAGAAGTCCGTGAACCGGTACCCGGTCCAGTTATCCAATTCCAGCCTTACCGTGGCCACGCTTCCGACTAAATCAATACAGGCAATTCTGGCCTGCAAACCTATGGCAGGACCGTTTTGGTCATTCCAGGTAAATAATTGATGAATGGGCCCAGCGAATAAGTTGTTCCCAACATACCCGAAGATTGTTGCGTCTTCGTGAAAAGCCGGTTTCATATCCTCACCTTTTCCGGATTTCGCCCCATTTATATATTGCTGAACCACTCTGCCGATCGCATCGTATTCACTGAGCTTGGTGGGGGTGGCATTCATGTCTTTTTCTCCTATCCGAAAGGGTTATGCTTTCTTCAGTGTATCATTTCTCAGGCGTACACTCGTTCTCCGTTAGCGATACACCTGTGGGCCCTGGCTTACCCTATTCCTTTACCCACACCCGGAATGACGGCAACGGTCTTTCCCATCTTCTCTTACCCCTGGCTCTCTCCTTCTTTCGGGAACTTCAGCCTGCCTTATGCAGGCTGAAGTTGATTGTCCAATTTCTCGGCTAATGCAGATTTGGGCATCGTCCCCACGACTTGATCCACCACCTCTCCACCACGAAAAATGATCAAGGTGGGGATGGACTGGATCCCATACTGGGCGGCTAATTGTGGGTAATCATCCACATTGACTTTACCCACGACCGCTTTACCTTGAAATGCTTCGGCCAGTTCCTTGATGACCGGACCCATCACTTGGCAGGGTCCACACCAGGGAGCCCAAAAATCCACGAGCACGGGCTTTTGGCTTTGTAGAACTTCCTCAGAAAAATTCGTCTCGGTGATCGTGACGTATGTTTGTTCGTTTTGATCCATGATATCCTCCTTTTGGTCATCCCTAGGGTCTGTCGAAAAGGTACAAGTATGGCTTGGACCGTGGTTTAGGTTTGAACTCCGCATTAATGGAACGACAGGAGTCCTGATCTTCAACATTTCGAGTTGAGCCATTATCCGATTCTCACGAACGGGCGAATTGTGTTATCGGTCGACGGCTTCGGAGAAGAACGGCAATAAGCATGCTTATTGCCAACCCGAGGTGTAGCCACCGGTCAGCTTCGTTAATATGGACGAGACCTAAGAGAGAATTTCCATTGGTGGCAAACCCCAAGAGTGCCACTCCAAAGTAGGCCGTGGTCACAGCTTTCACCGTGATTTCCTCCTTCCCCTCCAATACCAGACTTCCGAACAAAAAAGCGGCTCCGGTCAAGAGATGAACCATGTTGTGCATGGGATTGACTTCAAAAATTCCATTCGCCGAAACCAGGGGATTAGGAATAAATCCTAACAACCCCACCACCATAAATGTCGCTCCAAAGACGACGGCAATCTGTTTGCTCGTAAACATGTTGTGTGCTCCTTGATTATGTATCTAAAATTCTTAATGTCTTTGACGTTTTAGTTTTTCTGTAGCACGGGGTATCCAAGCGTATAAATCCACTTATCCGCCTCTTTGGCGCTTCGTGGGGCTAACTCCCTGGCCGGTGTATGACAGGGAATACAATCCGTCTTGTAATTCATGGATACCGTGTGTTGCGGGTCATCCGGGTTAAATAACGACCAACCCCATCCATCTCCCCACAGACCCGAGGAGGCAAATCGACCCTGGGTATCCCTCACGAGCACAAACCACCCTTTCAGGGTCGTGCCGTGTCCCACAGCGGGTCCGGTGGTCATGGCCATTGTTTCGGCCTTCAAGAGTTCTTTGACCAACACCGCTCCATCCGGAAACCGGCCTTTCTTTTTGTAATAAGAAATCGTTTCCGGCTGGGTATACACTACATGGTATTCCTGTAATCCAGGACCCCCTTCTACTTTGGCATGAGCCCAAGTTCCCAGGGTGGGCCATTCCCGGTAGTTCTCCGGAACGCTGATCGCTCCGGATACCGGATCTACATTCGGGGCAAAGAGTTCTTCCTTGTTAGCCATCGCCCATCCCGCCACTCCGATCAATCCGGTAATGACCAGGGCGGCGATAATCGTGACATGTTGCATGGGTTTCATCATTTTTCCTTTACAGCACCATCTAGTTCCGTGCCTTCGAGGTCCACCCACAAGATTGGGTGGACCTCGCCTTGGCTTCTCATAAAGCCGATGGGGCTTTATCCCGGATTTCTTTCCAGTTTTGGTTCGCGGTTTTGATGTGGCCCGGAATATCCTCATTCCACTTCGCCTGAATGCCTCGATCCAGATTCAAATAGAGTTTTCCGTTCACGATCTTCCAGACTTCTGGATCCGCGACGAACTTCTTCCCCACGGCCACCCCATAGGCGCACCATCCACCATAGGCTGGCGCATACTTTTCAGGGTTGGCCTCGAAGGTTTCTTTGTTTTCCACGCTCGTAAAGGCGTAGGTGACCCCCTTGTAGTCGGTCACGTGATATCCGCTTCCTCTTTGAGGCTCCCCGGCTCGGAAATATGACACCGGATCATACCCACCGATGCCGGGGGTACTATGAGTGAAATCCTGGGCCAAGGCTGGGGTGGCTACCACGGCTGCAAAAAGGGCTAAGGCTGAGAACACTGTTGTTGCGATCTTCATGAGAACTCTCCTTTGTTAGTTAAGGGTAAGGTGAAATTTTAAGTATACAAAACTGTATACCTTTAATGTTAGTATATTCAGATTAAAATTTGTTACACCATTTTTTCTATTCAGTTATATTTCTTAAAATGTTGAAATTGTTTAAAAAATAATAATAAATGACAATAAATTAAATTTTTAAAAACATACTAATTAGTATACTTTTTCTAATAATTACCCAGGACCTGGTATATGGGATTTAGGAAAGGGAGAGGGAACCCTGCATGTACCGGTTTAGGATCTTTCGAACTTTGGTCCGAGCCCGATGAAGCAAGACACGTTGGTGACCTGCAGTGATTTGAAGAAGGGAGCAGACCTGGCTTGAATCCATATCCTCAAGGTCCCGAAGAGTTATGACCTGCCGTTGACCCAAGGGGAGGGTTTCAATCGCCCGTTCAACTTGAGCCCTTGCCTCTTTCGAGACCAGCAGTCGCTCGGGTGTCTTCAATTCCCAGCGGACAGGAACCTCCGCCCCATTCCCGGCCTGATACTCAGGGGAAATTCCGGCATCCAGTTCCAAGGACCCGTCCGGCTCTTCATCTGTGTGCTTCCCGACATTGGAAAATGGCACATACCGGTTTTCCTTCTGGCCTTTGGTTTTGGCTCGATTCATCAGAATCTTAAAAATCCAGGTTTTCAGGGATGATCGACCTTCAAATCGAACGATCCCTTCCAAGACCGCCACCCATGTCTCTTGCACCACCTCCTCCGCAAGCGCGTCGGAAGGGACAAAGTTTCTGGCCAGGCGGTGTAATCGACCGTGGTATCGATCCACCAGGAAGTTAAAGGCTGGTTCCTCTCCGTTTCGCAGTTGTTCAACCACTCGAGCCTCTTCTTGGTTTCCTCCGGATGTGCCTTCCCGGTTCTGAGCGGGAGAAATTTCATCATCGGTGGAAGCCGTTGGTGCATGAGATTGATTGAATCCAAACAGGCCCACGGCATCGGGGTAGGTGGTGCTGAATGCGGTCATGATCTTTTCCTTTCTTTCCTCCCTGTCGTGGTACTAGGGCCACGGTCTTTTCTGGATTGAGTACAGGATGTTGGTCTCTTGCCCTCAGGCTGCTATGGGGTCCTGTCTGCGAATCGTTTTCTTTCTTACCGACATGGTGTTTGGTTGGGTATCTCTATGGTGAAGAATCTTGGCATCGATCACATTTCCACAGGCCACGCACCGCCAAACATCACAATGCACATCCGAATCCAACAAATCATAGGCGCGATCGGGTACCATCAGGCCTTGGCATCGTTGACATTCCATGACCCTCTCCTTTCTTTATTCGACCCCGTTCACCGACGAGGGGTTATAGGGTGACGCGTCAAACAACTCCCAGGTCACCGGCTGTTGAGGTTGCGTTTCTCTCCAATGTGACACCGTGAACTCCCACCATCGCCGGGTCCCACCGGTCACTTGGTCTGATCCTTCTTGGTCGTAGACAATCAGGGCTTCACCCGTCAGTTGTAGAGTTCGACCGGTCTCATAATCCATGAACAACAGGCCCGCACGGGAATCCACCGTAAAGTTCCCTAACGTGTTAAACATGGAATTCCCCGGGTAATCCGGGATACGGAGGGTTCGGTCGTTTTCTACGGTGACAAACCCTGGACTTCCTCCCCGATGGGAGGCATCCACTCCACGTTCCGGATGTGCACTCGCGACAAAAAAGGTGTCGGCCCTGGTAATCAAGGCCTGTTGCGTGGGTCCAAGCGTGTTCCCCCGTTTTGTCGCCGGGAGGGAATCTTCGGTTTTATTCGCCTTGATCGTTGGATGTCGACGTTGAATGTACTTCGGGCAATTCGGATAGGACTCTTCGACCTGAAGCGTCAGGCCCGTGTCCGAATCTTTCGTAAGGATTCCGTTAATTCGTAATCGGCGGCGTGAAGCCAATTCAATCGCCAACATGCCCACTTTGGAATGTCCCTGGATGTTTTTCCAGAAAAGATCATCAGGATTAGATAGAGTTTTCGTGAGATCAAACCTCACCGTTCGGTCGTTTTCTGCCTGCATAAAACCGGGCTCTCCCAGGAATACCGACGCCCATTTTTGTCCTTCCCCGTCCACACTCCCCAGTACCGCCATCGGCAATTGAGAGAGAAAGCGGAGAGCTCCCTTCAGTATTGAATCTTGAATCACCCTGCTGTTGACCTCACCCTCCTTCAACACCCCAACACGGCTCTGGACTTGTAATTCACCTTCATGGTAAGGATTTTCGATTTTCATGTTTTGCTCCTTCTGGGATGATTCCCGGGAGAGAGATAAAAGCCCTCAGCACTCTCCACCTATTAGATACACCCAGATCAAAAAGTGAGAACGGTGGCTCCCTCTACCAATTGGTTCCGTAGGCTTGAAAGGCCAGAGGTCCCCGGAATGGGATTATTCTTGATGAGTTCAAATCCAGACTTCATCGCCTCCTCCGATCCCCCAAACACATCCGCACATCCGCAAGACACCCCAGCTACCTGATCCTTCACGGCTTCGAACAATTCATGGGCCGGATGGTCTTTCTTATTGAGTTCTCCGATCCATCGGGTCCCGGTCCCTTGGAATACAATAGACACCTCATCCCCGGCCTGTTTGAAATCATAGGCAGAGGCCAAGCCATTAAAGACACGACCCAAAGCTTCTTCTGAACCGTTTTTGGGGTCTGAAAAAATAATGATGTTCACTTTCATGATTCGCTCCTCCTATGGTTAATTAGTAGGGTAAAAAACTGTACCGAACATTCGGTACAATCAGACGCCAAAAAAATTCACTCCGTTCATTGCTGGCGATTCCTTGGTGTAGTCTTTGGAACCTTCCGTTCGTTACGCCCATGGAATTTTTCTTCAATACTCGCTGAACTACTTTTTTAAGATGACCGTTGGAAGATCGGAAAGCGTTCGTTCAAACGGTCCGTAATCCTTTAAAATTCTGGCCATCACCAATGACCCTTGAAGACGGCTGATCCCATCCTGTGCTTGCTGTCGAGCCTTCTTATTGGGAACACCTCCCTCACGTGCCACCTTGGCTAAGGCCTCTACCCAAAAGGTTAAGCCTTCTCGTACATGCTGCCGGATCGCATTGTCCTCCACCCCAAATGAAAGGGAGTCCAACAAGCAGGAGGTCTGCCCCCCTCCATAAAAGGCATGAAGCTCATCGGCCATTTTCCTGATACGGTCGGCGGGTTTTCCCGGTCCTACTAAAGGGGCTAGAACACGATCACCTAACCATTTCCCTGCTCGTTTCAGGACTGCATTAGCCATATCTTCCTTCCCACCAGGAAATCGATGATACAAACTGGCGCGTTGCAATCCGGTGGCTTCAGAAATCAGACTTAAACTCGCCCCTTCAAACCCATGTGTCCGGAAAACATCCGTGAGGCGGTCTAACAATTCCTCGTCTGTGACTTTTGTTGTTGGCATGGTCTTCGTTGCTCCGAATGATGTTATATTATACCGAACATTCGGTATAGTCAAGGGTCTTCTCCGATTTGTTCTAGGCTCAACCAGATGATCCCTATCAACCAGGAAAACCCTACGCTTGGTCTATCCGTTAATGCCGGTTTCTGACGGTTATCGAGGGAATTTGACCGGCTTGTCCCTCATCTGGGGAATTGGAGGAATGATCCGTTTGGAGTTAAATGAAGGAACAGGGTCAGCAACACGACTCTCAGAAAGGGAAGGCCATGGTACATACCGAACAACTAGCACCCGATACCATCATTTTTCACGTTGATGGAATCATCGATAAAAAAATAGCCAGGGAATTAGGATTTTCCGTGTTCCGATCCTACCAACTCGGCTTTAAAATTTACTTTCTAAACCTGTCTGAGGTGCCATGTATTCAACCTGAGGCCTCTCAGAATCTCCGGTTAATTGAGGAAGGCATCCGGGAAAAAGGAGGAACCCTAAAGATCATTGCTTCACCTTCGCTATGCCTGAATCCTGAAACCTTTAAGATGACACTTTCTTCGGTGCCCCCACAGACTTGGAACTAGGATCGTCTCTTCTCCTTCCCTCTACTATCCCTTCCTAAACCCAAATAGATTTCCTCTTTTCCTATTCATGGGAATTTTTCCCTCTGTTTACCCTCCTCACCCTTGGCGAAGGGCACAGAACATTTTAGTAGGTATCGGGAGTGGGAAGGTCTACTTCGGACTGGGTGGCTTCGGGAACGATTTTTTCCAACCGACGATGAAAATCCCGAACTCGTTGCTGTTGATCCGGGGTAAAATGGATCGTGTCTTGATTATGAAGATCCACCAGATGTTCGATGCACTGAAGGAGGGGAGGAACCGCATTAAACACCTTACCGGCTTCAAAGGCTTCGAGTGAGTCGATAAACAGCGGTGGGATGGGTTTATAGGTGAGACCTGCCCGATCTCGAAAGCGGTAGACAATATCTTCAAAACTTTCCACAGCATCAGGTGTCGGGCGAACATCACCCGGTAAGGATTCAAAGGACTTGACCTGACCTTTGGCCGCAAAGTTACTGAGACTCGCCACGAGTTCCCCCAACGTTTCCAATACTTCCCCCGGTTTGATTTTCTCTTCTTTGTCCATAACCCTGAATCTACTCCAGTCCTGCAGTAGGCTGTCAAGATGTCGAGGCTGTCTGGCCGTTCAGTGTCTCAAATTCCCTTACGACTTCCGCCATATCTTGGGGAAGGGGCGCTGAAAATATGATTTGTTCCAGACTTCCCGGATGGACGAACCCCAAATCTCGAGCATGTAACATCACCCGAGGAATGGGAATTCCCTGCACTTCCATGACCTTTTTCCCCCCATAGGTCTGATCACCTAAAATTGGGCATCCAATAGACTTTAAATGGACACGCAATTGATGAGTCCGACCCGTCCCAGGAAACAATTCGACGTGTGAAGCTACGATTCCGAATCGAGCTTTGACCCGGTAGGTGGTGAGAGACTGTTTGGGGTTCGTCGTCCGGGAAGAAAAGGTTTTCCGGTCTTTTGTGTCCCGTCCAATGGCCAGATCAATCGTACCTTCACCCTTCTTGGGTTTTTCCCACACGAGTGCCTCATACACTCGTTGGATTGAATGTTTTTTAAATTGAGCTGCCAGCGAACGATGGGCTTCATCCGTTTTGGCCACGACCAGAAGTCCGGTGGTGTCCTTATCCAATCGATGCACTAATCCGGGACGTTCTTTTCCCCCGATAGAAGATAAATGTCCTTCCCCCTGTTGCATGTGATGTAAAAGGGCATTCACCAGAGTCCCCGTCCAATGCCCGGGTGCCGGATGCACGACCAGCCCGGCCGGTTTATTTAAGACCACCAGCCATTCATCTTCATGGAGGATCTCCAGGGGAATGGGTTCCGGACCGATATCGATAGGTTCCGGTCTGGGAACGACCAACACCACTTGTTCTCCCGGGCGAACTTTATGACTCGGTTTGACGATTTGCCCATCGACCGTGATATGGCCTTCTTCGATGAGTCGTTGGAGGGCAGTCCGGGAAAAGTAGGGGTCCCGATTAGCCAGAAATTGATCCAGGCGTTTGGGCGATTCACCCGCGGTGACGATGAATTCCGTCCGCGTCGCGACGTGGGCCATGGCGTGCAAACCGGATGAAAAGGTTTACGGCATTAGGAGGGACGGGGATTGCCTTTTTGGCGAAGCCGATCAGCGATCTTTTTTCGGAGTCGGGCTTTTTCCAAGCTGACACGGGCTTCTTCTACTTCAGAGGGCAAGCCTCCCCGCTCCAATCGTTCCTCGGCTTTTCGTACGGCCGATTCCGCCCGATCCACATCGATATCTTCGGCTTTTTCGGCAATTTCGGCGAGGATGGTCACTTTGGTGGGTGTGACTTCGGCGAAGCCCCACAGGACTGACATGAATTCGGTTTGTTCCCCGATTCGGTATTCCAATTCTCCAATGCGTAGGGTCGTGAGAAAATGACAATGGCCTGGAAGGACTCCAAAGTCTCCTTCGCTCCCCGGGGCAGAAACATAATCGACTTCCTTGCTCAGCAACCGATGCTCAGGGGTGACGACTTCCAGTCGAATTTTTCCGGACGTTTGAGTATCTGCGGGATTGGCCATTATTACCGTTTATGCCCGAGTTTTTCTGCTTTCTCGACGGCTTCCTCGATTGGGCCCACCATGTAAAAGGCTTGCTCGGGAAGGTCATCATATTTGCCTTCCACGATGTCCTTGAAACTACGAACGGTATCGGCTAGTTTGACATATTTTCCGGGGGATCCGGTAAACGCCTCGGCCACGTGAAAGGGTTGAGAGAGAAATCGTTGGAGTTTTCTAGCGCGAGCTACCGTTTGTTTGTCTTCTTCCGATAACTCATCCATCCCGAGAATGGCGATGATGTCCTGAAGATCTTTATACCGTTGCAACGTTCCCTGAACTTTCTGCACGACTCCATAGTGCTCTTCCCCGATAATCTGCGGATCCAGAATACGCGAAGTGGAATCCAAGGGATCCACGGCCGGATAAATCCCCAACTCCGCGAGGGACCGGGATAGCACCGTAGTCGCATCCAAATGGGCAAAGGCCGTGGCCGGGGCCGGGTCGGTCAGGTCGTCTGCAGGAACATAAATGGCCTGCACTGAGGTGATGGACCCGCCTTTCGTCGAGGTAATCCGCTCCTGCAAGGTCCCCATTTCGGTTCCCAGGGTCGGTTGATACCCCACAGCTGAAGGCATCCGCCCGAGCAACGCGGACACCTCAGAACCCGCCTGGGTGAACCGGAAAATATTATCCACGAACAACAATACATCCTGATTCTCTTCATCCCGGAAATATTCGGCAATCGTCAATCCGGTAAGACCCACCCGAAGCCGTGCTCCAGGAGGTTCGTTCATCTGTCCGTATACCAATGCGGCTTTTGACTGGGAGAAGTCTTTAGGATCGATGACCTTCGAGTCTTGCATTTCATGCCACAGGTCGTTGCCTTCCCGGGTTCGTTCTCCCACTCCCGCAAAGACCGAGAATCCTCCGTGATGCAAGGCAATATTATTGATCAATTCCATGATGATGACGGTTTTGCCGACCCCAGCACCTCCAAAGAGTCCAACTTTTCCGCCCTTGGCATACGGCTCTAACAAATCGACGACTTTGATCCCGGTTTCCAAAATTTCGGTTTTGGTTTCCTGTTCTTCCAATGGGGGAGCAGGACGATGGATGGACCACCGTTTTTCCGTCTGAACTTTTCCGAACCCATCGACAGGGTCCCCCAAGACATTGACCACCCGACCGAGCGTTTCGCGTCCAACCGGAACGGAAATCGGGGCACCGGTATCGGTGACCGGCAAACCGCGGACCAACCCATCCGTGGATGACATGGCGACAGCCCGCACGCGATTTTCCCCGAGGTGTTGAGCAACTTCCATCGTAATGGTGTTCTCGCCGTCTTCGTTTTGGCCCTCGCCGCTTTTGGTAATCGTCAAGGCATTAAAAATATTGGGGAGTTGCCCCGGAGGAAACTCCACATCGACCACGGGTCCAATGACTTGAATAATTTTTCCGTTCCCTGTTTCGGTACCCACCGTTCACTCCTTGGTTGGAAGAGATTAGTGACGGGGTCGTTCGGCCAGGAATCGCCCCACCATACATCACTGGTTTATTTTAGGGCTTCTGCGCCTCCGACGATGTCCATGAGCTCTTTCGTGATGGCCGCCTGACGGGTTTTATTATAGAAGAGCGTGACCTGCTTGATCAGTTCACCGGCATTTCGGGTCGCTCCATCCATGGCGGTCATCCGGGCCGCCTGTTCCGCAGCACCTGACTCCAATAAGACCCGATAGGTTTGCACCTCAAAATGTTTGGGCAAGAGGGTGCCCAATAATTCTCCTTCATCCGGTTCATACAGGTACCCTCCACCCGATGGAGTATTTCCTGAATCGGAGGACTCCTGAAACGATTCAATCGGCAAAAGTTTTTCCACGATCACTTCTTGTTGCATGACGGATTTAAACTCATTGTAGACGACGAAGAGTTGATCGAACGTCCCCGAATTATACGAGGAAACGATATTTTGCCCGATATCCAACGCATGTTCGAAACTCAACCGATCGAACACACCGCCCCATTGCTCACGAATGTTCCATTGTCGGCGTTTAAAAAAGTCGATGGATTTCCGCCCGACCAGACTGACTGACACCTGTTTGCCCTGCCGGGCTTGCTCCTCCAGGAATTCAACGGCTTTCCGAAGGATATTGGTATTGAAAGCTCCGCAAAGCCCGCGGTCACTCGTGACCACGACCAATTCGATCTGGTGGCCTCCTCGACGTTGCAAGAGGGGATGAATTTCTCGATTTCCCCGCTCACTCAGGTTTCCCATCACGTCACGGAGCTGATGGGCATAGGGCCGTGCCGCCATGATGCGATCCTGCGCACGCTTCAGTTTGGCCGCCGCCACCATTTTCATGGCTTTGGTAATTTTCTGGGTGTTCTTAACGGAAGCGATTTTCCGTCTGAGGCTTTGAAGACTTGGCATGGCAACCCGGCTTATTCGGCCTTGTCATATCCTTGAGAAGATTTGAATTCGCTGATGATTTTCTTCAATTGCCCACCGAACTCCTCATCGATTTTCTTTTTGGTCTTCACCTCTTCACGAACCTGCGGATGTTTCTCTTTGATATAGGCCAAGAGCTCTTCTTCAAAGTCCCGGATTTTGTTGACCGGGATATTATCGATAAACCCGTTGACCCCAGCGAAGATGGACAGAACCTGATCGGCTACCGGGAGCGGTTTATATTGATTCTGTTTCAAGAGTTCCACCATTCGGGCTCCACGAGCCAACTGAGCCTGAGTGGCTTTATCCAGGTCACTGCCAAACTGAGCGAAGGCCGCCATTTCCCGGTATTGGGCCAAATCAAGCCTGAGCGTTCCGGCGACTTGCTTCATCGTTTTAATTTGCGCAGCCCCACCCACCCGGGAGACCGAAAGTCCGACGTTAATCGCCGGACGGATTCCGGAGTAGAACAGGTCCGAGGCTAAATAGATTTGCCCATCAGTGATAGAAATGACGTTCGTGGGAATATAGGCCGAAACGTCACCGGCTTGCGTTTCGATGATAGGCAACGCGGTTAAACTCCCCGCACCTTTTTCGTCACTCATTTTGGCCGCCCGTTCAAGCAACCGGGAATGCAAGAAGAAGACGTCTCCCGGGTAGGCCTCACGACCCGGAGGCCGTCTGAGTAATAATGAAAGCTGCCGATAAGCCGTCGCATGCTTGGACAAATCGTCATAGACGATGAGGGCATGCCTCCCGCTATCCCGGAAGTATTCACCCATCGTGACTCCGGCATACGGGGCAAAAAATTGTAATGAAGCCGAGTCACTGGCCGTGGCGGAGATGACGGTCGTGTATTCCATGGCGCCATGGTCTTCTAAGGTTTTCACGACCCGAGCTACCGTGGATCGCTTTTGCCCGATCGCCACATAGAAGCAATAGACATCCAACCCTTTTTGATTGATGATCGTATCCACCGCGATGGCGGTTTTTCCGGTTTGCCGATCCCCGATGATGAGCTCTCGTTGTCCACGACCCACAGGAATCATGGCATCGATCGCTTTTAACCCGGTCTGGAGAGGTTCCCCGACTGATTGCCGTTCCACGACACCCGGGGCGCGAATTTCGATGAGTCGGGTTTCGTCGGAATTGATCGGACCTTTTCCATCGATCGGCATACCAATCGCGTCCACCACGCGACCCACCAGAGCTTCCCCCACCGGAACTTCCGCAATACGGCCGGTGCGTTTGACCGGGTCTCCTTCACGAATTCCCACGTCTTCTCCGAGCAACACCGCTCCGACGCTATCCTCTTCCAAGTTCAAGGTCACCCCATAAATGCCACCGGGAAATTCCAATAATTCTCCAGCCATCGCTCCTTCAAGCCCGTAGACCTTGGCAATATTGTCACCGACCTGGATGACATAGCCCATTTCCTTCACGTCGACGCGTTGGTCGAACCCCTTGATTTTTTCTTTAATGATGGAACTAATCTCTTCGGCTTTGATCTGCATGGGTTATCCCTTCGTCAACTGATCCTGCATGCTGGTTAATCGACCTTGTATGGAATTATCAATGACACGGCTGCCAATCTTGATCTTCAGTCCCGCGATAAGCTTGGGGTCCACTTCGAAGGCGACATCAGCTTTCTGCCCGAGCGTGGAAGTTAATTCCTGTTTAATCCGTTCCTGGTCCTGAGTGTCCAACGTTTTGGCCGATCCGACCCATACTTGTTGAATCCCACGTTTTTCATCAGCCAGATCTGAGAACGCTTCTGAAATTTCCGGAAGGAGAATCGCTCGATTTTTTTTCAAGAGCTGGGTCACAAACTCATTCATCACAGGAGGAGCCTGCATTCGCTGACATAAATCCTCCAGGACCGTTTGTTTTTCCTCGAACTTAAACACGGGAGAGGCAAGAACGTGTTTCAGGGCAGGGGCCTCCTCAAGGCCTTGCGTTAATGCATTCAAGGCATTTCGTGCGGGTTCGATGCCCGATTCCTCGAGCAGTTGGAAAAGGGCCGAAGCATATCGGCGCCCAATGGTGCTTTTATTCACGGTTTACTAGAGAGTTCCGGGTAGCCAATTCTTGATTGGAATTTGGCGTGTATTAAGCGAATGAACGTAGCATGGGGAATGGAGCCTGTCAACCGGAAAGGGCGGTTATAAAGGGATTTTCTCCCTTTTTTACTCCCTTACCCTTGGGAAATCTGAGTCGCGAGGGAAGGTTTTGACGCAGAAAGGGGCTTTGCCGGGTTGGATGTCTGAATAATTCCTCCACCCAAAACCCGGTTTCCTTGATAAAAGACCGCGGATTGTCCCGGGCTGAGAGCCCTGACCGGCTTTTCAAACTTTAGAGACAGGGTGGTCGGATTGGCCCAAGAGACAAGGGCTGGAGCGGTGGGAGAATTATACCGAAACTTGACATCCACTCGTGTGCCATCTCCTAAATGGTTCGCTGAGGGGATGTTGAGATCGGCCACTTCACAAGAAATGGTATCTAAATCTTCTGGAGGCCCCAATACCACCAGGTTCATCTCGGGAAGGACCCGTTGCACGTAGAGACGGGACCCTTTAGCGATTCCAAGCCCTTTTCTTTGCCCTGGAGTATAAAAGGCCACACCTTGATGTTGTCCTAAGACCTCCCCCCTCTCGTCTACGAAGGATCCAGGGTTTGAGGCCTGAGGGGCATGTTCCTTCAAAAACTCTCGGTAATCTCCTTTGGTGACGAAGCAAATTTCTTGGCTTTCCTTCAGTTCATCCACAGGAAGACCCATGGCTTCCGCTTCACTCCATACCTCGGATTTTTCCATCTGCCCGAGAGGAAAGATCATCTGGCTTAACCACCGATTGGGAATCCGGTAGAGGAAATAGGATTGATCCTTGTGCCTATCCTTTCCCCGAGCCAAAAAGGCCGAGTGTTCGCCATCCCACTGAATCGAGGCATAATGGCCTGTGGCCACATAGTCGGCCCCCAGTTCTTCGGCTACGTGGAAAAGACCTCCAAATTTGACCCGTTCATTACACCGCACGCAGGGATTAGGGGTGGTCCCCTCCAGATAGCCATGGATAAAGTCATCGACCACTCCTCGTTGAAACCGTTCTTGGGTCTCGATGACCTGATGGGAGATGCCTAAAAGTTCGGCCACATGCTTGGCCAGGCCAACCTTACAACACCCCCGTTCCTGCCAACGCTTGGACACGGCGGTTTCGTCCTCTTCCTCCCATACTTTCAGGGTCACGCCTAAGACTTCGTAGCCCTGTTCATGCAGTAGCTTGGCGGCGACCGAACTGTCGACGCCCCCACTCATGCCAAGGACGACTTTCTTTTTGGAAGAGGTCGGGTTCATTAGAGACTTAGGGATTCTGGCTCGTACTTTGACGGTTCCGGTTCTTCAAGGGAAACGGTTTGCGGATTCCCATCCATATCTAAGTTGGGTGCGGCACCCATATCGCATTCCCCTTGGAAATAGACACCTTCTTCCATGGCAAAGATGGGTGTATGAACATCCCCGATCAACACGGCAGGCTTTAGAAGTTGAATTTTTTTATTGGCGGTGATGATGCCTTCAATACGGCCACTACTGACGATCGTGCCTCCGGTGATCGTCCCCTTGATGAGGGCATGTTCTCCGATAATCAGGGTATCATCGATCGTGATTTCCCCCTCAAAATTCCCATCAACCCGAACTGTGCCTTCAAACTGGGCCTTGCCTTTAAAATCCACGCCCTTTCCTAAGAACGTATAAAATTCTTGACCAAACCCCGCTTGTTTCTGCGCTTTTTCCTTTTCACCCCACATACTTCCTCCTCTCATCCAGTAATGGTCCTCGGGCAGGATCTCCATTTCCACTGGGACGATCAACAACAATACTGTAATACTGACAAAAAAATGCAATCGCTACTGAACTTTTACCGCTTCCTCCACTGACACCACTAATTTGGGTTCCCTGGATTTCCGTTCGCCCTTTTTGGGCATATTACAGGTCCCATTAAATTGTACTCCCTCATCCATGGAGAGGAGGGGTGTCGTAATGGCCCCTTCAATGACGGCAGGGCTGACTAATTGCACCCGGGTTTTGGCTTCGATTTCCCCGGTAATCCGTCCCTGGCAGGTAATATTTCCGGCCTGGATTTTTGCATTAATGACCGCTTTTTGCCCAATGATCAGATTCCCATCGGTATAAATTTCCCCTTCCAAGGTCCCATCCACCCGAACCGTGCCTTGATACCGAATGGTGCCCTTAAAGGTGACTTCCTCTCCCACAAAGGCAATGATATCTCCATCCACCGGCTCTGGGGGTGGAGGCGGTTCACTCGGGGGACTGGTTTCGACCGTCATTTCCTCAGGCTCCTGCTTCATTTCTGTACTATTTCTTCCAAACATGGAGAACCTCCCTCAATTAAAGAACATGTTCAACGACCGTACAATCGTTCTCATTCCTATGCATGAATAACTTCCCTTTCACCCCTGATCTGTCGTCTTCCAGTCCTGGTGTTATTCATGGTGAGGGGGCAACGGTACCAGGAGGAATTTATACAAGTTTTATTCCAAAATGAGAGACGTTAACCGATCTAGATCCTCGTTGGAATAGAACTGAATGATAAGTTGCCCGCCCTTTGCTCCGGTTTTTACCTGGACTTTTGTTCCCAGCTGTTTCCGAAAGCGATCTTCTAAATCTCCAAAAGTTCCCTCGTTGTACTTTCTGGAAGAATTTCCAGAACGTTTTTTCTTTCCCGCCACTACCTGCTCTAACTGTCGAACCGATAAATTTTTGGCTAGTATCATGCTGGCAAATTGAATTTGCGCTTGTGCCGTAGCCACCCCTGCCAGAATTTTTGCATGGCCCAAACTCAAGGATCCAGACTCTACCAATTGTTGAACTTGGGCCGGAAGGGTGAGTAAGCGAACCGTGTTTGCCACAGATGAGCGTTCTTTGCCAACCGATTGAGCGACTTGATCTTGAGTCAGTCTAAATTCCTCCATCAGTCGTGAATAGGCTCGGGCCTCTTCCATGGGGTTCAAGTTCTCACGTTGGATGTTTTCTACCAACGCTAATGCCAGGGTCTTTTCATCGTTGGAATTCCTGATAATCACCGGAAGGCTTCCTAAGCCGGCAAGCTGAGCCGCCCTGTACCGTCGTTCCCCGGCGATGAGTTCATACAGCCCATCACCCTTCCTCCGCACTATCACAGGTTGCAGAACTCCATGTTCTTTTAAAGACTGGGCCAAGTCCTCCAACTCTCGTTCTTCAAAATTTCGTCGAGGCTGATGGGGATTCGGAAGAATTTGATCCAGGGGGAGTGTGCGCACATCCTGGTCGGAATGGGTTTCTACTTTCCATGCCAGAGTTTTCTTTTCCGGAAGGAGGGCATGAAGCCCTTTACCTAACGCTTTCTTTTCCATTGGCCAGAATCTCCTTGGCTAGATCTAGATAGGCTTTTGATCCCGTCGATGCCGCATTATATGAAAGGACTGGTTTCCCATGGCTTGGGGCTTCAGCTAGGGCCACATTCCTCGGGATGACGGTCTGAAACACCTTGTCCTTGAAAAACCCCCTAATCTCCTCTTGTACCTGTCGTGAAAGGTTGATTCGTGAATCATACATGGTTAGCACAATACCTTGAAGGGCCAAATTGGGATTGAATAACTCACGAATGCGATCGACATTCCCCATCAAACTCCCTAGCCCTTCCATCGCATAGTATTCACATTGCACCGGGACTATAAGACCAGAAGCCGCTACTAAGGCATTGATGGTGAGAAGTCCAAATGCCGGTGGGCAATCCACCACGACAAAATCATACTCGTTAATTTCCTGTACCACGGAGTTGAGCACCGCTTCCCTTCCATCGATTTGTGATAATTCAATTTCAGCCCCAACCAAATTTCCATTTGAAGGAATGATATCAAAACCGTGTATACACGTAGGTAAAATTACTTCTTTTTTGAGTTTCCTTTCTACTAAACACTCATATATCGTTTCATGTTTCGGTTCAACTGATACCCCACTCGTCGCATTGGCCTGGGGATCAAGATCAATCAATAATACCGAACTTCCCGAAAGAGCCAAACCCGCAGAAAGGTTGATGGAAGTCGTCGTTTTTCCAACTCCCCCCTTTTGGTTCGCGATAGCTAAGACTTTTTTCAAGGTTTTTTGTGTTTTGACTGTCAACGTTCCACGTGGAACTATTCTTCACAATCCTGATCAGGATACCCTAAGATAGATAGGACCCTTGATCCAAAACCTAATGGCAACTCATAAGGAATTTCTTCATGGACAACCATATTTCCTATGGGCTCTTCATTTTCAATATTTCTGGCCCTAAAAACAACTAACTTTCCAGATTTTTTCAAAATATTTCGCATAAAAGGTTCAACATGGCTCAATTTTACTCCTTTAATAAAAGCCATATCGCACAGTTCGTGTTCTGGGGACTTTCTATTGACCTCTTCTAATCGACGTTGAATGACCGATGTCTGTGCAAGACCGATTTTTCCAATTATTAACCGAAGAAATGAGACCTTTTTTGCTTTGGGTTCAATCAAATAAAATTGATGTTGAGGATATTGTATTTTAAGGGGAATTCCTGGGAATCCCCCTCCAGACCCTATATCAACTACCAACCCTTTTTTCATACGGTGCAAAACCAAACCACCAGCCAAGGAATCCACGAATAACAAGACGGCTTTTTCCAAATCCGTTCGGAGCCCGGTAAGATTTACGGACTTGTCCCAATGGCATAATTCCTGGAAATACATCTGAAAATTTTGCAGCTTTTTCTCTGTAAGCGGAAACCCTAAGGCCTTTGATGCCATGTCAAGGCATTCTAAAAAATCTTGAGGAATATGTGTTTGTTCCACGTGGAACACCTATCGAGTAAATAAAGGAGTAATTAACCTAGAGGAGACTCTGTTTCCCGAATTTGGGGAGAGCAGGGGAAAAACAATATACCTTGGAAAGAATCACACGTTTCCAGCTTTAGGGTCCTAACTGGCTTTTCGCTGCTTTTCCAATGAAACAAGAAGAAGAGAAATGGCTGCCGGTGTGACCCCTGAGATCCTTGAAGCCTGTCCTACGGAGGATGGACGAACTTTTTTAAGTTTTTCGGCCACCTCGTTTGAAAACCCCTTAATATCATCATAATTGAAGTTTTCAGGAACTCTTCTATGTTCAAGTTTCTTAAACTGTTCAATCATCTGTTCCTGACGCTTAATATAACCTTCATATTTTACCGCGATTTCAACAGCTTCTGTTACATCACGTTCTTCCTCATAGGTGCCATTTAGAAAAGGGATCAAATCTTCATAAGACAGTTCTGGTCTTTTTAATAGCTGGACTAAGGATGTGCTCACGGCATCACCTTGGAAAACGATGCCTTTATTCCGTTCAAGGTCTGGAATTTTGGTGTAGGTGTTCCCCAGCCTTTTTACTTCATTTTCTACCTTTTCCCATTTTCTCCGGAAATCATCAAACTCTGATTGAGAGATTAACCCCAATCCAAATCCTCGCTCTTTTAGACGAAAATCAGCATTATCTTCTCGTAGAACCAATCTATATTCTGCCCGAGATGTAAACATTCTGTATGGTTCTCTGGCATCTTTAGTGATCAAATCATCGACCAATACTCCTATGTACCCCTCGGATCGATCCATAATAAAGGGCGCATCCCCTTTAACTCGTAAGGCCGCATTGACCCCAGCCACCAACCCTTGTGCTGCAGCTTCCTCATACCCTGATGTCCCGTTAATTTGCCCAGCATGAAAAAGACCTTTGACAAATTTGGTCTCCAGAGTCTCTTGAAGTTGTCTTGGTGGAAAGTAGTCATACTCGACGGCATAACCAGGCTTTAAGATTTTTGCCTGTTCAAGACCGATAATGGTCCTGACAAAATCTTGCTGAACGTCTACCGGCAAGCTGGTTGAAATTCCATTCGGATAAAAAGAGTCCGTATGGAGGGATTCCGGTTCCATGAAGATATGGTGTTGGGGTTTATCGGAAAACCTCACGACCTTATCCTCGATCGAGGGACAGTATCGTGGACCGCTCGATTCGATCGCTCCACAATACATGGGGGAACGGTCTAAATTTTCCCTAATAATTTGGTGAGTTTCCTCATTCGTCAGGGTAATGTGACATTCAATCTGGGGATTCAGGAGGCCTTGAGTTCGAAAAGAAAAGGGCCGGGGGTTGGGATCACCAGGCTGAGCGGTCATCACCGAAAAGTTGATCGATTTCCGATCGATCCTTGGAGGGGTCCCGGTTTTGAGGCGCCCCACCTCAAAACCAAAGTCACGCATACAATCGGAAAGATTTTCAGCTGAAGGTTCCCCAGCCCTACCACCTGGTAGATGGTTAAGGCCAATATGCATTAATCCCTTAAGAAATGTTCCCGAGGTAACAATAACTATATTAGTGGAAATGATACCACCATCATGGGTTTTCACTCCGCATACTGACCCGTTTTTGGTCAAAATTTGGTCAACGGTGGCCTGTAAGACGGTCAACCCTTCTTGGCACAAGAGAGTCTTTTGCATTTGAGAGGCATATAATTCTTTATCGCACTGCACCCGTGTGGCACGAACTGCAGGTCCTTTCCGGGTATTCAATACCCGAAACTGAATCCCAGCCTTATCGGTATTGACTCCCATTTCCCCACCTAGAGCATCGATTTCCTTAACGAGATGCCCCTTTCCAATACCCCCAACCGCCGGATTGCATGGCATTTGTGCAATTTTTGCGGTTTCAATGGTGAGCATGACTACCCGACAGCCCATTCTGGCTGCAGCCAAGGCCGCCTCACAGCCGGCATGACCTCCCCCAACGACAACAATGTCAAAACTCATGGCCATGTGTGAAAATTACCTTTTCCTGAAAAAAATGATTTGGGCTTCTTACAGGATTCCTCTAGATCCTGTTGGTCTTGCCTTATTTTCCAATGCAAAATTCACGGAAAATTTGATCCAGGATGTCTTCATTACTCACTGCTCCCACGATCTCACCCAGAGCCTGAAGGGTCACTCGTAATTCTAGGGCGATACATTCAGGCGAGGTTTCATCATGAACGGCTTCCAAGGCATTTTGCAACCCTTTCTTGGCTTGTTGAAGAAGGACAGCATGACGCATCTTAGTCACAAGAACCGAATCACCCGCTTCATAGTTCCCACTCAAGGCTAAAGATTTTATGGCCAATTTTAATCGGTCAATTCCAGTCCCATGTAATGCTGAGATTTCGACATATTCTAGGCGTGCCCCCTGGCCAGGTCCCTCCTGGTTCCGGTTTTCGAGATGATGTTGTATATTCTCTATAGTCCACCTCCCAGGTAGATCGGATTTATTGAGGACCATGACCCGCGGTTTTTCGAGATATTTGCGGAGGAACGTCATATCCTCTTGCGTTAAATCCTGACTCCTGTCGAATGTCACAAGCAGGACATCTGCCTGATCGATGATCTGGGTCGCCCGACTGATTCCCTCATTTTCCAACTCATCTTCTGATTCACGTAACCCCGCCGTATCGAACAGGCGAATCATCACCCCTTCCACCGATATGGATTCTTCCAACACATCACGTGTGGTTCCAGGAATATGTGAAACGATGGCACGGTTGGTGTCGAGGAGAGCGTTAAGAAGACTGGACTTACCCACATTGGGTCTCCCGACGATGGCGGTGCGAATGCCCTCCCTGATGATTCTTCCATCATGAGCGGTGTCCAAGAGCTTGGTGATCGTTTCTAAAATATCGTTGAGGTCTCGTTGCAGGTCGTCCATCCCGATAAACTGAATGTCTTCATCCACAAAATCCAACCCGGCTTCCAAATGGGCTACAAACCGGAGCAACCGGTCTCGTTGCACCGAAACCACCCGGGAAAATCCTCCCTGAAGATGTTCCTGAGCTGATTTTAAGCTTTGCATACTCGTGGCACGGATGGTGTCTAACACGGCTTCCGCCTGAGTTAAATCCAAGCGCCCGTTAAGAAATCCTCTTTTGGTGAATTCCCCAGGTTCGGCCAATCGTGCCCCTACCTGAACCAGGGATTCACAGATGGCGTGGACAATAATCGGTCCGCCATGGCAATGGATTTCCACCACGTCTTCTCCAGTGTACGAACGGGGAGCCCGCATGACGACGACCAGCACTTCATCCAGTTTCGGAAAAGTTTTTTTAGGATGGCCCCCTGGGTTCTCTAAAAAATCCCAATGAAATTCACCAAGGGTCAATGTGAACGGTGAAAGGGTATCGAGAGGTTTACCTGACCGTAGTTGAACGATTTGAGAAGAAAAGGGAACGGCTTGTGTGCCACTCACTCGTACAATCCCCACCCCCCCTTCCCCCAGCGGGGTGGCTACGGCACAGATGGTATCATCCAAGGAGCCCATAATCGCCCACGGACTGAATCAGGATTTTTTGGATTTCCCCTGACCCTTTTTCTTCCCAGATTCATTTGCCGAAGATGGCTTATTCTCGGTAGGTGCCACCGCTTCTCCTTGTGGCTTTTTCATGAAAAAACGGTCCGTCACGAATTGTTGTGCGATGGTGAGCACATTATTGGTGACCCAATATAACACGAGGCCTGCCGGAAAGGTGACAAACAGGAACGTCAGACCGATGGGTAAAATCATCATCATCTTGGCTTGGGTCGGATCCATGGTGGTGGGCATGATTTTCTGTTGAATGACCATAGACACTCCCATCAGCACAGGAAGTACAAAATAGGGATCCTGAATGGAAAGGTCCGTAATCCACAGCATGAATGGTGCTTGGCGAAGATCGATCGTCATGTACAAAATATTAAATAACGCGACGAACACGGGCATCTGCAGGAACATGGGAAGACATCCGCCTACGGGGTTCACCTTGTGTTCCCGGTACAGCTTCATTAATTCAGTGTTTAACTTTTCTTTATTATCTTTTAACTTCTCCTGAAGAGCGGCGACTTTGGGCTGAATGTCTTTCATACCCTGCATGGACTTGTAACTCTTGTACTGCAACGGGACGAAAAGGAGTTTGATCCCCACCGTGAGCAAAATAATGGCCACACCATAATTGTGGGTATAGTCATAGATGAAGCGCAGAACCGAAAAGAGTGGTTTGGCTACCGCTTTGACGATGGTCCAGCTCCCGTAAATAAACCATCCGAAATCGATGGTATCTTCTAAACCGATCTGAAAGGACTTCAAGACATCGAACTGTTTCGGACCGGCGTACAGCTTGGTCTTATGAACGCGTTCTTCCGTTCCACCCGGAAAGGCGATACCTGCCGTGACCACGCGTTCGGTTTCCAATTTGGAGAATATGCCCGTTCCTTCTTCCGGGATGAATACACTCGTAAAATACTTATCTTGGAGGGCTACCCACCGGATCGCGCCGTCCCGAAGGATCTTCGGTTGCTCGGGTTCCGGGGACTCTTTGACGAGCTCCTCGCCAATCATCCAGGCCGACCCCAAAAGGCCGATGAAACCCTGCCCCCATTCCACCACTCCGAAATTGGTACCTAACAGGACATACAGTTTTTCCGGTATTCCTCTGGTCCGAAGGTTGATATCCACCACGTAGGAGTCATAATGAAAGGTCAGTTCTTTCTGAATAAACAGCGGGGATGAGGGTGATCCGAGGGTAAAGGTCACTGTTCCTGTAGGGTGGGTTTCATTCAGTTCAGAGAAATCTTTCTGAACTTGGAAAATTTCCTGTCTTAACTCTTGAGTCCCTTTTTCGTCTCCTTCAAAGTGAAGACTCAAGGGGCCAGGAAATTGACCATTCTCGTAGACCAACTGTAAGGGAAGTCCTTCCTCTGTCTGACTCAAAAATTTTTTCAGCTCCCAGGAGGTGATCACTCCGCCTTTATTGGATAGCCCCACCCGATACAACGGAGTTTCGATGATAGACGTCTCTTCGTCAGGAGAGGGAGCGTTTGGTTCGGGTTCCTCACCGGCCTCCGGAGTTTCGGGTGAGGTGGAAGGGGAGAGTGAGGTTGTCGATTGCGCAGAAGAGGATTCTGCGGAATCAGATGGGGGGTCCTGAAGGGGTTGGGCTATTTCTTCGTCAAGGATGGGAGAATTGGTTAGTGGGGAATACCCCATTTCTTTTAAGAGAAGGTCATACCCAAAGATAATTCCCAGAGATAGGACCAGGAAAAGAACGACGCGCTTTTCCATTGTGCTAACCCTTTGGTCCCATTAAGACTGGTGAAGAATTCACGTCACACGGACGCAGACATTGTGAGATCAGGGAACAGGATCCAGTCCCCCAGAATGGAATGGATGGCATTTCAGAATGCGACCTGTCGCCAGGCATAGACCTTTCACCACTCCATGACGCTCAATGGCCTCTGCGGCATAATGCGAGCATGAAGGTTCAAACCGGCAACAGACACCCAAAAATGGTGAGATCGCATATTGATAGCTAGCGATGGTTTTTCTCAGAACCCATGAAATCATGTGTGGCCTTTGGTAATGATCCCTTTTTGGCAGAGAATGTTCCGCCAGGTGTCCTGGACCTCTTGAAACCGAGTTTTCAAAAGCGCCACTTTCGGGTACACGATACAACCATGGCCTTTTGACATTTCGGGGTACGAGGCCCTCACAATCTCTCTAAAGATTCGTTTGAGTCTATTTCGTTTGACTGCATTACCCACCCTTCGTCCGACGACGATTCCTACGCGTGATAACTCTGGCTCGAAAACCTTGGCGTGGAGAAGGGTGAAAAATGGGGTGCGTACCACAGAACAGGTTTGTTTTACCTGATCATATTCATGTTTTTTGGTGATAAAAAATGGGGTGCCCTCACTTACTCGTCAGAAACAGTCAATCGGTACCGTCCCTTTTTCCGACGGCGAGCAAGGACTTTTCGACCATTTTTGGTGCTCATGCGTTTTCTGAACCCGTGGTCTCTTTTCCTCTTTAAATTCGAGGGCTTTCGAAATGTCATGGACATGACACATGTCTCCTTTCAAGCATAAACTATGAACCTCTCATTTTATGGGGGCCGACTGGACGTGTCAAACAATTTTTCTTGGCTCCTTTAGAGTTCAGGACTCCCAAGTCTTCGTTGACTGGGCTCAGAGGGAAAGATATAGTCGGACGCACCTCTCACCGAAAATTTCTTCTCCAAACTAACGAGATTTCGCGTGCTACGAGCCATTAAAGGTTTTAAGGATATTCTGCCTGATCAGACTTCCCGTTGGCAGTATGTTGAAACGGTGATGCGCCGCATGGCTACCTGCCATGGGTTTTCCGAAATTCGAATTCCCATCCTGGAATTGACCGACCTCTTCGCCAGGAGCATCGGTGGGGCCACGGACATCGTTGAGAAAGAAATGTACACCTTTCCCGATCGGGACGGCAGTTCACTGACGCTCAGGCCAGAGGGCACGGCTGGGGCCATCCGCGCAGTCTTGGAACATCAACTTCTTACTTCCCCCCTTACCCGAAAACTCTTTTACTTCGGCCCCATGTTTCGCCACGAACGCCCCCAGGCTGGAAGGTACCGACAATTTTACCAATTTGGAGTTGAAGCGTTAGGAATCGAGAATCCTCTCATCGATGTGGAAGTAATTTCCCTGTTATGGCAAACATTTTCTTCATTGGGCCTCACGGACTTAACCCTCAACATGAATTCAATAGGAACGCCTACCGATCGGGAGGGGTACATCACTGAACTCAAGCGATACCTAGAGCCAACAATCGATGGAATGTGTGGAAATTGCCAGCGACGACTCCGAACCAATCCCCTTCGGATCTTAGACTGTAAAGTCCCGATTTGCCAGGGACCCATCGAAAACGCGCCAGTCTTGCGAGACCACCTCTCTCCAGAATCTGGACAACACTTTCAACAGGTCCTGAATGGTCTCTCTCATCTTCAAATTCCCTTCATCCTAAACAATAGGCTAGTCAGGGGGTTGGACTATTACACACGAACCACATTTGAGATTACGTCCCCACATTTAGGAGCTCAAAGCACCATAGGGGGAGGAGGACGGTATGATGGGCTGGTGAAACTACTTGGGGGACCCCCAACACCGGCTATTGGATTTGCAGTCGGTTTGGAAAGGGTCTCTCTTCTTCTTCCCCAAAAGTTACCGATTATTTCCCCACCACTCGTGTTTGTCGCCGCTTTTGGGGAACGGGGAAAATTGGAGGGATTCAAAATTCTGGATCAATTACGGCGGTCAGGGATTCGGGCCGACACCGATCATAAAGCGAACACTCTGAAAAATCTTTTAAAGGCTGGGGATAAGTTAAATGCCAACTATTCCATTATTTTAGGGGATGATGAAGTGGACTCAAAAACCGCTACCCTTCGAAATATGCAAACCAAGGCTCAGGAAACCTTAAAATTAGATGAAATTACTCAAAGAATTTTGGCACTTTCCCATAATTTCTCTGAATAATTCCCGGCCGGATTTTTCTTGACATTTTTTTTTCCTAGTGCTAGATTTTTTCTTTATTTTTCAATAAGAAACATCATTTCTTTATTTTGCGGTCTTCCGATCCAATTGCCAAAAACAAATTATTCTCTTTTACGTAGATTCACTGAAAATTAAAGGATGCCAAAAAACCTGGTTGTCCTCATCCGAGAAGACCCTGAAGAAAGTCACAGGGCCTCGGAAGCCATAAGGATTGCGTTGGGTCTATCAACAGGCCCCAATCCATTAACTATTGTGCTTCTGGATAAAGCAAGACTCTTGATTTCAGAAGATGCTTACGATCTCCCCGATGGAGAAATGCTTGAGAAGTATCTTCCCGCTATCCAAAATCTCGAAATCCCCATTATCGTCCCCACGGGAAGTCGAGAGATGTATTGTTTGGATACCGAATTCACCATCCGGGAACAGGAATCCACACAAATTTCTTCTGTCTTGTCGGAAGCAGAGCGAATCTTAGTTTTTTAACATCGTGAAAAAAATCCTCTATATCGTCAATAACCATAAGCAAGACTGGACCAAACTCATCTCCACTCAGGGAGTGGACTCCGCATGTGTGCTCGTGAAACGGGATCTAGATTCTGAAGCTATCGTGGTCCCCAAAAAATATTTTTTACGATCGTCGACGACGAAGGATGAACCGGGAACTATCTCTTATCAGGAATTATTAGAGGAGATTTTTTCATCAGATCTTCCGGTCGTTATGTAAGATTCTTCTTCTTTTTATATAGAAGAACAGTCATAGTAATAATGATAGTGCTTGAGGATGGTGTGGATAAGTTAAAAAGCTGCACGGATCATTCAGGTGGAGAGTGGAGAAAAAGGGAGAAGGTATATTTCAGAAACACTGGAAATTATGTGGATAGAAATGAGGGAAACCCTCTGAACCCCTGGGTATGACTTCCCTTCTCTTATGAATTGAAGAGAAAAAATTCGTGCTGTTAATTTAATTATTAACAATTGTGAATAAATCTGTGGATACTGTTAATTTTTATAATAAAAACAATGAAAAATTGTGGGGTAACGTCCTTGAATATATTGGCCCGAGGGTTGGGGATGATGCTATGGCCACCTGGTTTCAACCCTTGATTTTGAAAAGTATTCAGGAAGATCAGGCTCAAATTACGGTCCCGAATAAGTTTTTCGGAGAATGGTTGGGAAGAAATTACAAAGAGTTATTGATTGAAGCCTTCAATCAAATCGATGGGATCAGTCCTCAGGAAATTGTTTTCGTGCTGAGAGATCAGGAACATGATCCTGTGCTTCCGGCCACCCAAGAATCTTTCCGAGGAAATAAAGGGACCCAACCTCCTCAAAAGATCCGTCGTCAGGCGCTCCCTAATCCCAAGTATACGTTCGAAACGTTTGTGGTTGGTGCAAGTAATCAATTTGCTCATGCTGCCTGTTTGGCCGTGGCTGAAGCCCCAGCTAAAGCCTATAACCCCCTGTTTATTTATGGTGGAGTAGGGTTGGGTAAGACACACTTATTGAATTCCATAGGGAATTATGTTGCCGACCGGATGGATCTTCGAATTGCCTATGTCACGACTGAGCAGTTTACGAATGAGGTCATCAACTCCATTCGGTATGACAAAATGACTGAATTACGGCGTCGGTATCGAAACGTCGATATGCTCCTCATCGATGATATCCAATTCTTGGCGGGCAAAGAGCGAACACAGGAAGAATTTTTTCATACGTTTAACTCACTGTATGAGGCCGGCAAGCAAATCGTGTTGTCTAGTGATCGGTTCCCCAAAGAGATGCCATCTATGGAAGAACGGCTCCGTTCACGGTTTGAATGGGGACTTATTGCCGACCTCCAACCCCCTGATGTTGAGACCCGAATCGCGATCCTTCGTAAAAAGTCGGAAGAAGAAGATATTGCGATCAGTGATGAGGTCATTCAACTACTCGCTGCCAACCTGAAAAGCAACATTCGTGAGATTGAGGGGGCCTTGATTCGGTTGGGAGCCTACGCCTCTCTGACGGGACAGAAAATCACCGTGGATATGGCCAAAAATATCCTTCGGGATCTCCTGGGTGGAAAGCGGAAAGTGATTACGATCGAAGATATTCAAGAAGTCGTCGCCAATCGTTTTCACGTAAAAATTTCGGATTTGAAATCCAAGCGTCGTACGAAGACCCTGGTCCACCCAAGACAAATTGCCATGTTTTTATCGCGGGACCTGACCGATGCGTCGTTTCCGGAAATCGGAAGGGATTTTGGAGGAAAGGACCATACGACGATCATTCATGCTTGTAAGCAGGTGCAAAAATCCCAGGAGACGGACACTGCCTTACGAGCCACCCTTGAAAGTTTAAAAGAGGAAATCGGGAAAGGGTAATTCCCTCATTTCCTGGAATCACTCCACGTATGAAGATTGAAATAGCCCGAGAAGATTTACTCACTGCCCTGCAACGGGTGCAGGGGGTAGTCGAGAAACGCAACACCATGCCCATTCTGGCGAATATTTTGTTGGAAGGAAAGCCGGAAGGATTGGATATCGTCGCGACCGACCTGGAAATCGGCATGCGCGGTCTGTACAAAGCCAAAGTGCAAGATCCGAGTTCTATCACCTTCTCCGCACGAACACTCTTCGACATATTAAAAGAGGTTCGTCAACCGAACATTGAATTAGTCGTCGGAGACAATAACTGGGTCACCGTCAAGGCAGGGAAGAGTCAGTTTAAGGTCGTCGGGCTTCCGAGTAAGGATTATCCAGCCCTTCCGGCTATCGACCGGGATGGTCTGATGGCGCTCCCTGCTCAGGGTTTATTACAACTCTTGAAGAAAACCGTGTTTGCGGTCGGAGAGCGAGACACGCGGTATGTCCTAAACGGTCTCTTGATTACCCTCATCCCATCCGGGAAGAAAGTCACGATCCGGTTGGTTGGCACGGACGGGCACCGCTTGGCCTGGGCTGAAGAGGAAATCACTCCGGAAAAATCGGCCATTCCTTCCTCGGAAATCAAGGTGATCATCCCCAAAAAAGCCGCTATTGAAATCCGGCGGCTTCTTGAGGAGAGTGATGAGGAGCCCCTGCTGGGATTCACCAAAAATATGTTGATCCTGAGAAAAAGTGGGTTGGTTCTAACCTCTCGAATCATGGAGGGTACCTACCCGAATTATCAGCAGGTGGTGCCCAAAGAGAGCTCGAAAAAAATCATCCTAGAGAAAAATGATTTGGAAGGAGCCCTTCGTCGGGTCGCCATACTGTCAAAAGATAAAGCGCATGCCGTTAAACTTTCTGTCGATTCTTCTCAAGTTCACCTTTCATCAAAAAATCCTGACCTGGGTGAAGCCGAAGAAAATATTCCTGCCCAGTTTAATGGAGAAAGTTTTTCCACTGGGTTTAATGCTCGGTATTTCCTGGATGTCCTGTCAGTGATCGAAACGGATTCCCTCACTCTCCAAATGGAGACCCCCTTAAGTCCGTGTCTCATACAGGAACAGGGAAATCCCAAGTTCAAGGCCGTAGTCATGCCGGTGAAAGTTTGACGAATTTGGTCAGACAGAGCGTAACCTTCTTAACCTCGATCACAATCGAAGCCCTATGGATCCTACAGAACCACTGAGTCACGAATCCGCCCACTCTCCGGACCCCTCGGTGAAGGGGCCGTATGACGCCGATCAAATTCGAGTCCTGGAAGGGTTGGAGGCTGTGCAAAAACGACCCGCCATGTATATCGGGAGTACGGGAATCGATGGCCTGCATCATATGGTGTATGAGGTGGTGGACAATAGCGTCGATGAGCATATGGCCGGATTCGGGAGCGAAATCTCCGTCGTGCTCCAAGTAGATGGCAGTGTGTTGATCTCTGACAACGGGCGGGGAATCCCAACGGGCATGCATTCGACCCAGAAAAAATCGGCTGCCGAAGTCGCACTCACGGTTCTTCATGCCGGGGGAAAATTCGAGGAGGGAGCCTATAAGGTTTCCGGAGGCCTGCATGGGGTGGGTATCTCCGTGGTCAACGCCTTGTCGGAATGGCTTGAATTAGAAATTTGGCAAAACGGGGAAGTATTCGAGCAAGAGTATGAACGGGGAAAACCGTTGGGTCCGCTGACGATAACCGGAAAAACCAAGAAACGCGGGACTAAAGTCGTCTTTAAACCTGACGCCAGAATATTTGAAACGATTGAAATGAGCTTTGATGTGTTGGCTCAACGGCTCCGTGAATTGGCCTTCTTGAATAAAGGGTTGGAAATTCAACTGAAGGATGATCGAACCGGAAAGGAAAAAGAGCAAATCTTTTGCTACAAGGGTGGGATCGTATCCTTCGTCGAGCATCTCAATGAAGCCAAATCCCCCATTCATAACCCCATCGTGGTGGAAGTGGAAAAACCCGACCTGATTCTCCAAGTCGCCTTGCAATACAACGAAGGGTATGCCGAAAACCTGTTTTCTTTTGCTAACAATATTAATACCCGGGAAGGGGGCACCCATCTCATCGGGTTTAAAGCCGCTTTAACCCGCACGATTAATAGTTATGCGACCTCCAAGGATCTTTTTAAGAAAGAAACGGAATCGTTAAGTGGCGAAGATGTCCGTGAAGGACTCACCGCCGTCATCAGCGTCAAAATTCGCCAACCTCAGTTTGAGGGACAAACCAAAGCGAAGTTGGGCAATAGTGAGGTCAAGGGTATCGTGGAAGCGGCGGTAAACGAAGCCCTGGGGTCTTATCTAGAAGAAAACCCCTCGGTGGCCAAAAAAATCGTGGGCAAATCCTTGGATGCGGCTCGTGCCCGCGAAGCCGCACGCAAAGCCAAGGAACTTATCCGACGGAAAGGGGCATTGGATGGAGGATCGCTCCCTGGAAAATTGGCCGATTGTTCCGAAAAGGATCCCGCATTAAGCGAGCTCTACATCGTGGAGGGAGATTCCGCCGGAGGGTCCGCGAAGCAGGGACGGGACCGACGCACGCAGGCGATCCTGCCCCTCAAAGGAAAAATATTGAATGTCGAGAAAGCCCGATTCGATAAAATGCTGTCGAGTGAAGAAATCCGTACCCTCATCATGGCGATCGGCACCGGAATTGGCCGACCCCGGGAAGAAGGAGAGAAGGGAAAGGAAGATAAGGAATCCTTCAATATCGAGCGAGCTCGCTACCATAAAATTATCCTCATGACCGATGCCGATGTGGATGGGAGTCATATTCGCACCCTGTTGTTGACATTCTTCTTCCGGCAAATGCCCGAACTCATCGAACGAGGCTACATCTATATTGCTCAGCCTCCATTGTTTAAAGTCAAAAAGGGCAAAGGGGAACGATATTTGAAAGATGAGGCGGCCATGAATGCCTACTTGGCCAATCTGGCAGTGGAAGATGCCCAATTATTCTTACCCGAAGAAGAAACGTACGTCACGGGCGAAGACCTCAAACCCATTCTCAATAAACTGGTGGCATTCGAAGGGCTCTTATCTCGGTTTGCTCAAAAGCACATGGAGCCTTCCCTGCACCGAGTATTCGTGGACTTCCCCCAATTGAACAAGGACCTGTTAAAGAACCGGCAAGAGTTAGAGGTTCTGGTTCAGGAGGCAACACGGATGCTCAGACTTTCTTATCCCGAAGGAGACATTACGGTCACGATCGAACCCGATGAGGAACATGACTCCCATAAGATTTTCTGTCACGTGTCGGGGAACGGTAGTCACAAGTCCTTTACCCTCTCCCATGAGTTGGTGGGTTCAGCAGATTTTCGAGAACTACAAAAACTGGCACCCTCCATCCTGGGGTTAGGACGGCCACCCTATCGGGTGAAGCGAAAAGAGACCGAATCGGAATTTTCCACGAGCCAAGAGTTGGTCGAGGAAATCTTAGAAGCCGGGAAGAAAGGCCTCTCCATTCAACGGTATAAAGGACTGGGCGAGATGAACCCCGGGCAATTGTGGGAGACCACGATGGACCCCGAAACACGGAGTCTTCTGCAGGTGACCTTGGAAGACATCACGGGGGTGGATGAAATCTTCACCATCCTGATGGGCGATGAAGTCGAGCCTCGCCGGAACTTTATCCAACAACATGCCTTAGAGGTTCGCAACCTTGATGTGTAACGTCGCACGAACCGCTCTTCATTTTTCAAACGGAACCTGTCCCGAGTAACTCATGCCGACCGAAGAACGTCTGACACAAGTCGCCATAGAAGACGAGATGCGCTTGTCTTACCTGGACTACGCCATGAGTGTCATCGTGGGCAGGGCCTTGCCGGATGTCCGTGACGGTTTAAAACCCGTCCATCGTCGGATTCTCTATGGCATGAATGAAATGGGCTTGGGCGCGGGTCGTCCCTACCGGAAATCTGCCAAAATCGTCGGTGAAATCATGGGGAACTATCACCCCCATGGGGATTCGGCCATTTACGATACCCTGGTCAGAATGGCGCAGGATTTCAACATGCGCTATTCGCTGGTCGATGGACAGGGGAATTATGGATCGGTCGATGGCGATCCCCCGGCCGCGATGCGGTATACCGAAGCCCGGCTAACGAAATTAGCCGAGGAAATGCTGGTCGATATCGATCGAGAGACGGTGAATTTTGTTCCCACCTACGATGAATCGTCAGAAGAGCCCGAAGTTCTTCCTGCCAGAATTCCCAACTTACTCGTCAATGGTGCGGGTGGGATTGCGGTCGGGTACGCGACCAATATTCCCACTCATAATTTGGGGGAAGTCACGACCGGGCTGATTGCCTTATTAGAACGTCCCGAGATGACCATACAGGAACTGATGGAATGTATTCCCGGACCTGATTTCCCCACCGCCGGGTTTATCTATGGGACTCAGGGAATTAAAGATGCCTATGAAACAGGACGAGGGCTGCTCACGCTTCGGGCGAACGCCGAAATCGAGACCGATGAGCGGACGGAACGGGCCAGGATCATCGTGACCGAACTCCCGTATCAGGTCAACAAGGCTAAGCTGATCGAAAAGATCGCCGACCTGATTCACGAAAAACGTCTTGAAGGTATTTCCGACCTTCGGGATGAATCGGATCGGGACGGACTGCGTGTCGTCATAGAACTCAAGCGGAATGAAAACCCCACGGTCTTGCTGAATCAACTGTATAAACATACCAACATGCAGACGACCTTTGGGGTCATCATGTTGGCCTTAGTGGGGAACCGACCGGAGGTCCTGAATCTCAAGCAAATTCTTGAGGCCTTTATCCAGCATCGAAAAGATGTCGTCGTCCGGCGCACGGCCTATGATCTTCGGAAAGCCGAAGAACGGGCCCATATTCTGGAAGGACTGAAACGGGCCCTGGAATCCTTGGATGAAGTCATCGCGCTCATCCGCGGGGCGGCTGCCCCCGAAACCGCCCGGCAGGGGCTCATGGACCAATTCTCTCTGAGTGACATACAAGCCAATGCCATCTTAGATATGAGACTGCAACGACTGACCCAATTGGAACAGGATAAGCTGACGCAAGAATATACTGAACTGCTCTCTCGCATCGAACATTTACGGACGGTTCTGAATTCCGATGAAATGGTTCGCAACATCGTGAAGGAAGAAATACAAGAAATTCAGACGCAGTATGCCGACTCCCGGAAAACGCAGATTGTTCCGGTCGAGGCCGAACTGCAGATGGAAGATTTGATCGCGGAAGAAGAGGTGGTCGTCACCATCACCCATGCCGGCTATATTAAACGGAATGCCGTCACGATTTATCGAGCACAGCGACGTGGCGGAAAAGGCAAAGTCGGGATGGGGGTGAAAGAAGAAGATTTTGTCGAGCAAATCTTCACGGCCTCCACACACGACTATCTCCTGTTTTTTACCGATGCCGGACGGGTGTATTGGCTCAAGGTCTATCAACTCCCGGACGTGGGACGGGCCAGCAAAGGCAAAGCCATCGTCAATCTGTTGGCCTTAAACCAAGGCGAGCGAGTCACCGCCACCCTGCCGGTTCGGGTGTTTGGGGAAGACCAGTATGTGGTCATGGCCACCCAAAAGGGCTATATCAAAAAGACCGATCTATCGGCGTTTAGTCATCCGCGTCAGGGGGGAATCATTGCCCTGACCCTCGAAGAGGGCGATCGCCTCCTTGGTGTGGATATCACCGATGGGACCCGGGAAATTCTTCTGGGGACCCGGATGGGTATAGTGATTCGATTCAGAGAAGAAGATGTTCGATCCGTCGGACGAACGGCTCGGGGGGTGCGAGGAATCACATTAAGCGAGGATAATGCCGTGATCGGCATGGTAACCATCACCAGCGAATCACAATCTTCCATTTTAACCGTCACCGAGAGTGGGTATGGCAAGCGTACGCAGGTGGATGAATACCGCATTCAGGCTCGTGGGGGCAAAGGGGTCATCAGCGTCAAAGTCACCGAAAAAAATGGACCGGCCATTTCCTTCCATCAAGTCTGGGAAACGGATGAAGTCATGCTTATGTCAGCAGACGGGATGATTCTTCGGACGAATATGGACCAGATCCGTGAGATTGGACGGAATGCCCAAGGCGTACGATTGATGGTTCTCCCTGAAGGAGATCGGATCGTGGGTGTGGCGAAGTTGGCCGAAACTGATGAAGGAGAATCCGGAGATTCCGAAACAGGCCCGGGCCAAGAGTCTGACGCCTCAAACGACGAGTAAAACCGCGATGCTACAATGGTCGTATGAAGTCAAAGAAACACGGGTTAGATCCCATCGTCAAAATGGGCCTGGGTATTTTAGCCGGAGGTTTTTTTCTAATAGCCTTTGGCATGTTTCTCTCTCGTCCGGACCGGACGATCCCTCCCTATAGCGTTGGCGCACAACACGGGACTCACGTCGCGATCCATTTGCCCTCTTGGACCAGTGATCCTGAAATCGAGACCCTGATCAACCGGTTCGGGGAAGTGGGACGCACCACCCGGGACTTCGGTCCCATGAAAATTCGTCCGACTACTCCACGTCATGTCCTAGGGCGCTATCACACCCTTACTATCATTATCTTTTCCGATCCCTCTTGGGCCGAACCGGAAGTGCTGAATCGATACCTGAACGAGAAAGTTCTGGAAGGTGGAGATGAAAGCTTTATTCAAGAGTTCGAAGCGGCGGTGCGGGGTGGATACCTGGCTGGCGAAGAAGGACAGTCCGGATGGATTGGCCCATGGAATCGAAGTGGATCCAAGGATCGGACGATGACGATGCAATGGATTCTGGATGAAACCTGGGCGAAACCCAATTTGAATAGAAAAGAGAAGCCTAAAGATCCGGGGGTTGATTAGTGGAATTCGAGGTAGCCCGAGTGATCGTTCGCGAGAAGATGGCTTGCAAATCGGCATCAAAAAATTGCTTGGCCAGATCTGTAGCAAAAGCGGAGGGTAAGAGCGGAGTAGATGGAGAAGCAGGCATGGAAGTGTCGGGGCTAGAGGGTTTGGGGGGAACGGTACCCAATCGTAAGGTAATGTCCGTGATGGCCAGTTGGGGGAGCAAGGAATGAATGGCCTCTAAAATCCTCGGTTTAAGGAACACCAGCTGTTGAAGCCAGATCGAATTGTCCGCGATGATACAAAGTTTTTTGTGGCGAATGCTCTCGGGCAGGGAATGTTTGGCCATCGTGGTTCCCACAAGGCCCTCCCATTCCTGTTGCAGACGGGCTTCCAAAAGTTTCAAACCCAACACGTGTTGTTGGGAAACCTCCTGAATAACCGTGTGAATAGACTCGAAATCGCTCATGATGAGAGTATTGTAGAAGGTGAGAGGATTCCGGGCAAGGTGTGGTAAGAAGGTACAATAATCGGTATGGGTAAGAGCAAAAATTCCGATTCCTCATCAAAATCCAGAGTCGTCGCGACGAACCGGAAAGCTCTGTTTGACTACCATGTCGAAGAAAAAATTGAGGCCGGATTGGTGTTGGTCGGAACCGAGGTGAAAGCTCTCCGGGAAGGCCATCTGAATTTGCGGGACAGCTATGCCACCGTGAATGACACCAAAGCGGTCCTCCACAATTGTCATATCGGAAGTTATAGTCATGGCAACCAAATGAACCACGAACCTCTCCGCCCTCGAACCTTGTTGCTCCATAAAAAAGAGCTTGCTCGGTTAATGGGAAAAGTGAAACAAAAGGGACTCACCCTGATTCCGCTACGGCTGTATTTTAACGATCGTGGGCGAGCGAAACTGGAACTCGCGTTAGCCAGAGGGAAGAAAACCTACGACCGGCGGGAGACGATCAAGAAGCGGGAAGCCACCAGAGAAATCGATCGGGCTATGAAAGCCTCGCGAAACAAATAGCACCTCCATTGGGAAAGTGGAATGGCGTCGTTAAAAATTCTCTCGGCCGACTTTCTGGCATCATGTGCGACCGTGGAACAATTCCTGAAGGAAACGCTCCCGGAAATTGCCATTGTCGGACGGTCGAATGTAGGAAAATCTTCAGCCATCAATTGTTTGGTGACGCGCCAAGGACTGGCCAAAGTCGGCAAAACACCCGGAAAAACCCAGACCATCAATTTTTATGACGTTCGGACCAGTGGACCACATTTTCGACTGGTGGACCTTCCCGGTTATGGTTTTGCGAAGGTTCCCAAACATGTGAAAGCCCAATGGGGCCCGCTCGTTGAAGCCTACTTCACGACCAGACAGGTAATTCACGGGGTCATCCAGTTAGTCGATTCCCGACGGGTCCAGGATTCGGATCGTGAAATGACCGGATGGTTGGGACAATTAGGTCTTCCTACTCTTTTGGTGGCGACCAAAGCCGATAAGGTATCACGAGGAAACCGGTCATCGACTATACGGGAATTCCAGAAGGCTTTCGGGCTGGACCAGGATCCGATTTTCTTGTCGGCTTACACGGGTGAAGGAAAGTTGGAAGTCCTCGAGCAGATGAGGACGCTCTTTGATACCTAAAGCTTGATCTCGATGAACGCCTTTTGCTTAAGATTGCCGAGCCACTGTCGAAATAACTTTTCGGAGCGTTCCCGAAGAAGGACCGATCGGATGTTTTTCTCGACATCCTCAAAGGCCTGGGTTTCAGAGGGTTTGGTCTCACCGACGGCCACGAAATGGATTCCCAACCGGGTTTCTACAGGCTGAGACACCTGATCGGTTTGTAAGCTTTTGATCGTAAGGCGTAATGGATCGACCAGTTCGGTTTCGCTCAACCACCCTAAATCACTCACAAATAGCGAAAATTCAGACGCTAACTCCTCCAACGTCGTATTGGAAGTAATTTTTTTGGCCATATTTCGTGCCTTCAGACGGGCTGATGCCCGTTCAGGTTCCGTTTTCGCCTCCAGGAGTACTTGCTTCAGCTTGAACATGGGGGGTTTGGCAAATTGACTGGCGTTTTCCTCAAAAAACCTTCGTAACTCTTCCTCCTCTACCACGACGTTTCGCCGAACCTCATACTCAAAGAGGCGGCTGAGGAGTAATTGCCGGGCGAATTGTTCCTTATTTTGATTCGGGGGGAGGGGCGTGCGTTGGAGAGCTTCCTCGACTTCTTCCGGGGAAACGGAAATATTTTTGGCTTTGGCTTCTTGAAGTTGCAGGCGTTCCTCAATGATTTTTTCCAGAACCTCCCGCTGTTTTTGTTGGTACCGCTTTTGAAATTCATTTCCTCTGAATTTTGCCCTCATGCGTTTGGTTTCGTCCTGCAATTCGTATTGAAGGTCCATCCAGGTGATGACTTCATTATTCACCACGGCCACGATCCGATCGGAATAGGCCAATCCGGTTAGGGGGATCCCCCAACACAACAGGGAAATCAAAAATGCCATTCGGGTTAACGGGATTGACCCACGGATATTCAACGAAGAGACTCCTGCAGACCAAAACATGTATTCATGGAAAAAGGGCGGTTCGTTCTTTGATGAAACCATACCAAGAAGGAATTTTCCAGATGTCCCTTGACCCTAGGGAAAATACCAGGTCGTCAGGACCTGTCTCCCTCTGGTTGATGTGATTGAAACAATTCCTTCAGGAGGGTGTTGACCTGGGAATACATACCAGACCAGTCCTCTTCCGGTAAAGATAACCGGAACGACCGCGGAGAAAGGAATTCGATTCGATCCTTCCAAAGGTCAATGAGGGCCTGAAGTCCCTGCTCTGGGAGTTTCGCCTGGTCATGAAAACGAATATTCAGGATTCCACTCCGGACTTCCACATATTCCAGTTTCAGGCTTTTGGCGAGAACTTTGATTTGCATGACTTCGAAGAGCCGCTCCATCGGTTGGGGAAGAGGTCCGAAGCGATCGAGGGTTTCCCCGTAGAGAAGGGCAAGATCCCCTAAACGTTCGCTGGCTGACAATCGTTTGTAGAGCCCCAGACGTTGGGTGGCCTCCTCCACGTAGCCTTCGGGAATGAAAGCCGACACGTCCAATTGAAGGGTGGGTTCCCATTCCTCGGGGATCTCTTGGCCTTTGATTTGTTGCACGGCCTGTTCAACCATCTGGAGATAGAGATCCAGCCCCACCGCGGCAATGTTCCCGGATTGTTGTTTCCCGAGAAGATTCCCGGCTCCTCGAATTTCCAGATCGGCGGCCGCGATTCGAAATCCCGACCCCAATTCCGCGAACTCCTGGATGGCCATCATGCGCTTTTGAGCATCGGTGCTCAGGGTTTCTTCATTCGGAATGAATAAGTAGGCAAAGGCCTGTTCCCCTCCACGCCCCACCCGTCCCCGAAGTTGATACAGTTGGGAAAGACCGAACAGGTCGGCGCGCTCAACCAAGATGGTATTCGCGTTGGGGATGTCCAAACCGGATTGGATGATGGCGGAAGCCAATAACACGTCAGCTTCCTGGTGAAAAAATTGGAGCATGACCCGTTCAAGAAGTTTTTCGTCCATTTGTCCATGAGCCATGAGGACCCGGGCTTCCGGCACCAATTCCTGTAACCAGGCCCCTGTTTGTTCCATGGTTTCCACGCGGTTATGCACGTAAAACACTTGGCCCCCACGCCCAAGTTCGCGACGGATGGCTTCCCGAATCACGGTCGAATCAAAGCGCAGAACCTGAGTTTCGACGGCCAACCGTCCTGGAGGTGCCGTTTCGATAACCGATAAGTCCCGGACTCCGGAAAAGGCCATCTGTAACGTGCGGGGGATAGGGGTAGCGGAAAGGGTCACGACATCGACTTGAGTGCGCAATTGCTTAAGGCGTTCCTTATGTCGGACTCCGAACCACTGCTCCTCATCGATGATCACTAACCCGAGGTGTTTGAACACCACATCTTTTTGCACGACTCGATGGGTACCGATGACAATGTCGATGAGACCTGCGGCCAGATCTTTTAACGTGGCTTTGATTTCCTGGGCCGTTTGGAAGCGAGAGAGAATCCCTATCCGGACGGGGAAGGGGGCAAACCTTCCCGAAAAATTCTCGAAATGTTGTTGGGCCAAGAGCGTCGTGGGGACCAGGACTGCCACCTGGCGATTAGCCTGCACGGCTTTGAAGGCGGCCCGCATGGCCACTTCGGTTTTGCCATACCCGACATCTCCGCACACGAGCCGATCCATGGGTTTGGGCGACTCCATGTCACGGCAGATTTCTTCGATGGCCTTCTGTTGGTCGGGAGTTTCTTCGTATTCAAACCCGGCTTCGAATTCATGAACGAGGAGGGAATCTTCCTGGTAGGCCTCCCGCCTCGCCACTTCCCGGTTGGCATACAGCTCCACGAGTTCTTCGGTCATGTCCTCGATGCCCTTTTTGACCTTGGCTTTGGTCTTACCCCAGGACGTACCCCCTAACTTATCCAATTTGGGCGTTCGTTGTTCGGCGCCTCGATACCGATGAATGTGATTGAGCCGATCGAGGGGCACGTAGAGGGTATCGGTTCCGGCAAATTGTAAGAGCAGATAGTCGCTGGAAAATCCCTGGACTTCCAGGCGGCGGAGCCCCAGGTACCGGCCGATCCCGTGTTGAAGATGAACGACGGTATCACCCTCCTTCAGGTCGTCCAGTGAAGAGAAAAACTTGGCCGTATGAGATTTGGTGTGCGGGCGGTGGCGAATACCTTTTCCGAACAATTCCTCTTCGGTGACGAAGGCAATCTGTCCTTCATGAGAAATAAACCCGGCTGATAACTCTCCTTCCAGACAATAAAACGGGGACCGACCCTCGGAGGAGGATTCCGAAAAGGAGGGTTGCCAGGTATTGGCGGGATATCCGTGGTCATGAAGAAGGGATAAGACCCGTTCGACCTGTCCTGTGCTTCTGGCCACGAAGAAGATGTTCAGGTCCGATCGTAATTGGTCTAATTTGAGGAGCGACTCTTTAAACGGGAGGCCACGGATTCCCAACCCAATACTGCTTGGAGATTGCACGTCCAGAGAAATGGGTTGTGACGGTACCCGGGCTTGGTCAGGAAGAAGGTGGTCGAGGTATAAGGTGGGACAACCATCGATGAGCGACCGGATGGTCTCCCACGCTTCATACAGGTGGTCCGGCTCAGCATGGGTGATCGCTTCCTCATGCCCAGGAGTCAGCTCCTCCCATGTTTCCAAAAGCCCATCCCAGAATTCGGTAGCCGCCTGATCGAGGGCGATTGGCTGAGACAGGCAAATGGTCATCGGGTTAGTGATATGTTCGAACAAGGTGACGAGTTGAGGGTAATACCGAGGAAGATCCCATTCGATACTCGCAGGAACAGGTTCTATTCCTTCATGGGATCCTTCAACGTCCGGTGGAATGAATTCACGAGTGGGAAGAATCCAGGCTTGGGAAAGTCGTTGAATTGATTCTTGCGTGGAGGCGTCAAATGTGCGAATGGACTCTACCGTGTCACCGAGGAACTCAACGCGAACTGGATGGTCGTGAGCGGTGGAAAAGATATCCACGATTCCTCCCCGGACACTGAATTCTCCCGGCACATCGACGAGGGACACTCGCTGATAGCCTAATCGCAAAAGGGAACGGATCAGAACTTCTCGTTCGATGTTTTCCTCCACATCCAGGGCGAAGGAGGCTTCTGTCAGGATGTTGGAGGGCAGGAGCTTGTGTAGAATGGCCGGCAGTGAGCTGATGATACACAGGTTCTCCCCCTGGCCCAGGCGGTGTAACGTGCGCACCCGCTGGCAGATGACGGTATGGGACGGGAGGGCAGGATTGTAGGGAATGGTCGCCCAAGGGGGAAAAAGTGCGAGGGATTCGGGATGAAATCCCATTAACGAGGAAAAAAACTTAAGGTCCTCATACCATCGTTCGGCTTCCTCCTGAGAAGGCGTGATGATGATATGGGTTTGTTCAAGGTGATGGGTCTTTTTTTGACCGGAACCCACCAAGAGTCTGAGAGCCAAGGCCAGGCTCGCTGGTTGGGTGCTCAACAAACATGGGGGGATCCCCTGTTGAGGGGCGGTGGGCGTAAGGTCCTGAATCAGCGTGGCAAATCGTTTAACGGCCCAGGGAATGGTTTTCATCGATCCTGTACGAGTACTCCGGATGGAATGCAGTCGGTGTGGCTAATTGGTCTTGCCTGCAAGAATGGTTTGGATGATGGAAGTCGTGGAGATGTCGGGAACGAGGGGAAGGCTTTGCACCATACCCCCTCGGCCTTCAACAAAATCTCTACCGATAATCTGATGAGGTTCCCAATCTCCCCCTTTGACCAGAACATTGGGCTGTATAGCTTTAATCAAATTTAACGGATCTGATTCATCAAAAATGATGACATAATCCACACATTCGAGGGCAGCAAGGATTTCTGCCCGTTGGGCCTCGGGAATCAACGGCCGATTCGTGCCCTTCTCCAATCGTTTGACCGAGTCATCACTATTGAGACCCACAATGAGACGATCTCCGAGTTGTTTGGCTTCGGATAGGTAGCGAACGTGTCCGACATGAAGAAGATCGAAACATCCATTGGTGAATACAAGGCTTTCTCCGGCCCGTTGATGGGCCGAAATCTTCGGCAAAAGGGTCTCGACCGTTTGGATTTTATTCTTCATAAGGTTTGAAATCTATGCACTTTTATATGATACCTGCTACATTCCCAAAATCATAGCAAGGGTTGGGAAGAGGACCAAAAACTCCATTCCTGGGGAGACTGCAAAAAAGTTATCCCCAGGCATAGCCATTCTTCCTGGGCCCATTGCACTACTAAGTTTCCCCTTCGGGTGCTAGTAATGTCCTTGAGTCACAAAAATTCGACTAGGAATCTTTCTTCTCAGCACATCGGACTTCTTGTCGGGCCGATCCTGGGTCTCCTGATGGTGGGGTTGCTTCCGGACACCCTGTCGGATTCAGCCAAGACGCTCGCAGGAATCTTGACCTGGGTCGTGGTGTTGTGGATCACCGAAGCCATTCCCCTACCCATCACGGCCCTGTTGGGTTGTGGATTGTGTGTCCTCACCGGATTGGGAACGATGAAATCGGTGTTTTCAGCCTTCGGACATCCGATCATGTTTTTGTTTATCGGGAGTTTTTTCATTTCCGAAGCCCTGTCAGCTCACGGTTTGGACCGGCGTTTTGGCAATTGGTTGTTATCCCGAAAATGGGTCGATGCCAATCCGATTCGCATGATGATTGCCTTGAGCCTGGCCGTGGCTGGGATGTCGATGTGGATCAGCAATACGGCTGCCACGGCGGTCATGTTGCCCATTGCCCTCGGCGTGTTGAATTCACTGAAGGAAGAAAAGAAGGATTTAGGAACCTTTGAGATTGGCTTTCTCCTTTGTTTGGCCTATGGAGCAGGAATCGGTGGAGTGGCAACCTTGATCGGGACACCCCCCAATTTAATCGGAGTGGGTCTCTTAGCGGAACAGGCTGATGTCATCATTTTGTTCGACCAGTGGATGTATATCGGCTTACCGATCGCAGCCCTGATGATAATCGTCATGTTTTCGGTGTTGTACTGGTTACATACTCCTCCTTCCCTCTCTGCGGTATCAGGTGAAAAATTTTCAGCGGTTCTGAATCTTCCGGCACCCAGTCCCTGGACCCGAGGTGAACAATATGCCTTTGGAGCCTTTCTCTTGGCGGTCGCATTATGGGTATTCCCGGCCATTCTTTCGATCGCCTTGGGACCCGAACACGAAGGGGTGAAATGGCTACGGACCCATCTTCCGAAAGAACTCGTGCCGATTTTTGCTTCCGGCTTGCTGTTTTTACTTCCCCTTGACCTTAAAACGCGGACGTTTGCCCTGACGTGGAAAGTAGCCGGAAACATTCAGTGGGGAACGATTTTATTATTCGGCGGCGGGATTGCCTTTGGGGAGTTGATGGTCAAAACGGAATTGGCGCTCTCCATTGGCCAGGGCATGGTCAGCATGTTCGGGATCGAATCGGTCTGGACCTTAACCGGAGTCGCTATTTTAACCGCGCTGGTCTTGACCGAATTGGCATCGAATACCGCGGCGACGAGTATGATCGTGCCGGTTCTGATCGCGATATCCCATTCGGCGAATTTTTCTCCCGTTCCTCCTGTGCTTGGAGCCTGTATGGCGGCGAGTCTGGCATTTGTTCTTCCCGTCTCCACTCCACCGAATGCGATCGTGTTCGGGACGGGACGAATCCCAATCCTTCGAATGATGCAGGCAGGAATCATCCTAGATGTGATCGGCGGTGTGTTGATTTGGGGTGCGATCTGCGTACTCTGTCCGCTTTTAGGGTTTCAATAATCTCACCGATTTCGAGCTGATTGGAAAAATGGGACAATCAGCCGATCCGTTCATGATTTCCATTTTTCACCAATTCTTTTTTCAATTTCCCTCAAACGTATTTTGAAAGTTCAACAATCTCAATGGAAAAAAGATTGGGGATTTCCCGAATTGACTTTTTTTTCATCGTTCCGACATAATCCCCGCTCGCTTTTGAACAAGAAAAAATTACGTGTCTTCAAAACATTCTTCCACTCATTTCGCCCTCTTGACCGAAGATCCTCATCTGCGATCTCGTGCTCAAGAACCTGAGCTCCAACAAACCATCACCGTGTTAGAGGACCACTCCTCCTTGCAGGATACCCTTCGTTCCAAATCGTTGACCGGGGTCATTCTGGATGAGTCGGGACAAAAATATTTTTCAGCATTATCTGAACTCAATGGAGAGCTGAATCTTTCCAACACGTTTATCTATGCCGGTCCGTTAACGGCCTGGAAATCCTTGAATCAAATTCCTCAGGTCATGGGAGATCAAGGAGAAGCCGATAGCGCCATAGATCCCAAAGAGGTGAATTTGGCCAGCTATGTCGAAACAAAACTGGGAGAATTCGTTCGGGCCATGAACGTGGGATCTGGGAAAAACCTTTACCCGACTCTCATGCGAGCCGTAGAACGTCCCTTGATTGAATTGGCTTTGCGGGAAACCCGAGGTAATCAGATTAAGGCTGCTCGGCTTCTCGGTTTAAATCGAAATACCCTCCGGAAAAAAATTACCGAGTTTCAAATTTCCGTCCAGGAATTGAAACGATCCACCTCTTCGAAACGGAAAAAATCCGATACCTCTTCGGTTCGGTAAAATTCCCTTTTTCCCCTGAAAAAACGGCTATTTCTTGACAAGGTACCCGGAGCAGTCTAGCATAGGATTGGTGGTGTATAGGCGCGTAGCTCAGGGGGAGAGCGCTACCTTGACACGGTAGAGGTCGGCGGTTCAATACCGCCCGCGCCTACCATTTCTCCTATTAATCACTGAAGGCATCCGGCTTCCTTTGAGGAAGGGGTGCCTTTTCTTGTGTCCACGGCCGGTAATCGAGGGATGTGAGGGCCACTTCATAAGGGCTTGATCGGTTATAAGCGATATGGAAACGATTCAGGTTTCACTCATTAGTGGACAGTCCCAAAGCTTGTCCAAAGGCATCTCGGCGAAAGAGGCCCTGGAATCCTTACAGGGGAAGGTGTCTAAGGATACTTTCGCGGTTAAGGTGAACGGGGAAGAACGCGATCTCCTGGCTTCGTTGGAAACCGATAGCACCATAGAACCCCTTGCCTTTGATTCCCCCGAGGGCAAAGATATTTATCGCCATAGCAGCACCCACATCATGGCCCAGGCCGTGAAAGCCTGCTTTCCCTCTGCCCAAATGACGATCGGTCCTGCGATTGAAGAAGGCTTTTTTTATGATTTTGCCTTTGAACGGCCTTTTACCCCGGAAGATCTTGAAGTCATTGAGGAAAAAGCCAAATCCATCATCGAATCCAACCTTTCGGTATCTCGTTTGGAAATGACCAAGCCCGAAGCCATCGATTTTTTCCAAAAACAGGGCGAGCATTACAAGGTGGAAATTTTAGAGGGTATTCCCGATGAACGGATTTCCTTCTACCAGCAAGGAGACTTTATCGACCTCTGTCGGGGGCCTCATGTGCCGTCGACCGGCCACATCAAGGCATTCAAACTGCTATCGACTGGAGGAGCCTACTGGCGTGGAGATGAACGCAATCCCATGTTACAGCGCATCTATGGGACGTCCTTTCCCTCTGACAAAGCTTTGAAAGCGCATTTACATAAATTAGAGGAGATTAAAAAGCGAGATCATCGAAAACTCGGCAAAGAATTAGACCTCTTCAGTATCCAAGACGAAACCGGTCCCGGGCTTATTCTTTGGCATCCCAAAGGATCACAGATTCGCCTTTCGATAGAAAATTTTTGGCGGGAACAGCATTTAGCCAACCAGTATGAGTTGGTCTATTCACCCCATGTCGCCAGACTGGACTTATGGAAAACCAGCGGACACGTGGATTACTACCGGGAAAACATGTATGCCTCGATGCCGGTTGAATCGAGTGAGTATCAACTGAAACCCATGAATTGCCCGTTCCATATCATGGTGTATAAATCCCATTTGCGCAGTTATCGAGACCTTCCTATCCGGTATGGGGAATTAGGGACCGTCTACCGGTACGAACGGTCGGGAGTGCTCCACGGGCTCATGCGGGTTCGCGGATTTACCCAGGACGATGCGCATTTATTCTGCCGCCCGGATCAATTGGCGGAAGAGGTTAAAAACGTCCTGCAATTTACCACTCATATGCTCGGAACCTTCGGCTTTACCGAATTTCAGATGTATTTATCGACTCGACCGGAGAAAGCGGTCGGAACCCTGGAACAATGGGATCAGGCGACCCAGGCCCTGGAGGCCGCCCTGAAAGAGGGAGGATATGCCTATAAGGAGGACCCGGGGGAAGGAGTGTTTTACGGCCCAAAAATCGACGTCAAAATTCAAGATGCGCTCGGTCGTTCCTGGCAATGTTCAACGGTTCAGGTTGATTTTAATAACCCCCAGCGATTTGGGCTCAGTTATATCGGAGAAGATGGAAAAACCCATCAACCCATCATGATCCATCGGGCCTTATTAGGGTCGATTGAACGGTTTTTTGGGATTCTGCTGGAACATTATGGGGGGGCTTTTCCGCTGTGGTTGGCCCCTGTTCAGGTTCGAGTCCTCCCAATTTCTGAAAAACATGATGATTACGCCAAAAAGGTGGCTCAGAGTCTACGGGAAAAGGACTTTCGTGTAGATCTGGACTTGCGAAATGAAAAGGTTGGCCTTAAAATCCGTGAGGCCGAAAAGTCCAAGGTTCCTTTGATGGTCGTGGTTGGAGACCGTGAAGCGGAAACGGAAACCATGTCAGTCCGTCAACGGGGCGGGAAAAATCTGGGTACGAAAACTTTAGGGGAGGTAATCGAACTGATTCGGAATGATACCCCTGAAGTCGTCAGAAAGGGTACTCCTCTTTACGAATGATTCGACAGACGGTTCCAAAACAGCGCATTAATCACTTAATCAAAGTTCCGGAAGTCCGAGTCATAGGGCCAGAGGGTGAACAACTTGGCATTCTCAAAACTCCTGATGCTGTTAGACAAGCCAAAGAGATGGGCTATGACTTGGTTGAAGTGGCTCCAAACGCAGACCCGCCGGTCTGCCGGATTATGGATCATGGGAAATTTAAGTATGAACAGAGCAAAAAAGAACATCGAATGCGCCTACACCAAAAATCCACCCAAGTCAAAGAGGTCAAATTCCGACCTCGCACGGACAAGCACGATATGGAAACGAAAATCCGGCAGATCCGTGACTTCTTGGAGGATGGGAATAAGACCAAAGTTACGGTTATGTTCAGGGGCCGGGAAATGGCCAATCAAGAACTTGGGTTCAAAGCGATTGAGAAAGTTGTTGAGGAGTTAAAAAACGTGGGCAATATCGAAAGTCCTCCTCGGATGGAAGGAAGAAATTTGTACATGGTCGTGGCTCCGAAGTAAGGAAAGAGTGAGTCACCAGTCGTTCATGGTTCGTCAAGGATAAGGAAGAGTAGCCGTGCCAAAAATGAAACTCAAAAATCATTCAGGAGCCAGTAAACGGTTTAAACGGACTGGTTCGGGAAAATGGCTCAGGAGAAAGGCCAAAATGCGCCATATCCTGACCAGCAAAGCTCCCCGGGTCAAAGCCCGGTTAAGCGGTGCAGCAGTAGTGAGAAAAGAAGACGAATACTCGCTTTCTCGATTGCTCCCCTATAAATAAGAGCCTACTTATTTCAACGAAGGAGAATTGTCATGCCAAGAGTGAAAGGGGGGCCGCAAACGCGGCAACGCCGCAAGAAACGTCTGAAACTGGCCAAAGGGCAATATGGGGGGAAGAGCCGGCTATTCAGGACGGCGACCGAGTCAGTCGATAAGGGGCAAGCGTATGCCTTCACCGGTCGAAAGCAACGAAAACGGGATTTTCGACGGCTGTGGGTGGCCCGGATTAATGCGGCGGTTCGTGCCCAAGGGGTGACTTATAGTCAATTTATCAATGCCCTCAAGAAGGCCGGTGTCCTGATCAATCGGAAGATGTTGTCCGAAATGGCCATTCATGATCCTCAAGGATTTGCCCATTTGGTGACCGTCACCAAAGGAGACGGGCAGACACAAGCTGCCTAACGACCCACAGAAAAAAGATTCAGTCATGACGGGAAAGAGTCGTTGTGTCGCTAGGTGAAGGACACGGCGAAGCTAGTCGTCGAGAAAATTCTCATCAATCTGAAATTCAAACCCGGAAGTCGGCATGGTAATCTGCCAGGCTTCCAGCACTTCCGGGTGAAATTCTCCGATAAACCCTATCCCCTGACCCTGACAAAGAATTTGCCCAACCCGTCCGTCCAGGTATGAGGGGTGGGATAAGGCCTTCAGCTCATAGGTACATCCGTAATAATACATGAGCAGATCAAGGTAGCTGTGGATTTCTGAAAAATTGGCGCCGGGGTTGGCGCTGATCGCGGCCACGGATTGGATGGTACGCGAACCCACGTTAGTGGTTTCATCTCGTCGTGCCACTTCTCCGACTTCGAAGAGAAGATGAGGATAAAAAGCTCGTAAAGAGAAAGCTTCGACCCGAAGGAGACACGGCAAGATGGAGGGTCGTAGACAGCCGTAGGTTTGCGACATCACATTGTCGACTTCCACCAGGCGATCATATTCCGTGTCTTCGATCCGCATGCATGTCACGAGTTCCTGCCGTGAAGCCAGAATATTCGAAAAAATCTCCTGGAAACCAAACCCGATCAGAAGGTCTCGGATGCGATCACTGGCTTGCTCTTCCTGGGAAAGACCTCCGACGGTGAAAGTCTGTGGCATGATCGGGGTGAAGGAATTGTAGCCCCGGGTGATGGCGACATCCTCCGCGACATCGACCACGTGCATGAGGTCATTGCGGAAGGGGGGGAGTTTCACGGATACCGTATGGCGGGTGCTTTTGACTTGATAGCCATACGAGGATAATGCCGTTTGAATCGCCTCAGAACCCAAAGGCATACCAAGGGCTTCTTCGATGGCATGCAGGGAAATCCGTTGCGAATGTGTCATATCCAACGGTGTTTTCACCGATTTTCCCTTATCCGTTTCGTAAGGATATTGAATGTCAACGGGTTCGATCGTGGCCCCACGGTCTGCCAGGTTGCTCGCGAAAATATTCAGCGCCAACACCACCATGCTGAAATCGGTCCCGGTCACCTCGACGAACAAATCGGCATCTCCGACCTGCACTTCTCCGAGTTCCCGGCTATTGATGATGGGTGGGAAAGACAACACCTGACCTTCTAAGTCCCATAACAAGGGAAGGCTCTCACAATCGGCTAAAATGCTTCCATATTCCAAGCCTTTGGGATGGACGGTCAAGATTTCTTTGGGAGTCATTTTTTCTTCGAACCCCAATGGCGTAAATTTCACTTCATCAGGCTTGACGAGTCCATACGTGACTGGGAAGGTGATCGAAGACAGCCGATACAATCCGATCGAAACCGTCTCCCGCTTTCGTCCGAATGCATCCGCCAATTTTTCTTGCGTTTGGATACATTGATCCAGGCCATCCTCCGTCATCTTGTAACCCAAGGATGCGCAAGCAGCCACGTAAGGGCGGACCTGGTCCATGCCTTTGACGACCTGAATTCGGCGTTTGGCCCGTCCTTTGGTGGAGAAGAACGAATAGGGGCTGAGGCCTCCGTTCAAGACCGATCCCACCTGTCTGGCGATCCCTTCCACGCACCAAAGGTCCGGTCGGTTGGTATCTTGGAGTTCTACCCGAATCTCTCCGGTTTCAGGAGACACATCTTTTAACTCCCCCTTGACCAAGGGCAGCCATTGCTCGAGTTGATCCACGGAGCAGGATTTTCCAAGTAACTGGGAGAAGTCGTCTGGAAAAATGGAAATTGTCGGCATGAGGGATTACATATGACGGCGCATCGTACGGACGGCGTCCAAATCCGAGGTGAATAAATCGCGAATATCCTGAATGCCCAGGGCGATCATGGCCATACGGTCCAACCCCAATCCCCAAGCGATGACGGGAACGTTCACGCCGAGCGGAACGGTGACCTCCGGTCGAAAGAGGCCAGCACCCCCCAATTCCATCCAACCGAGTTTAGGATGTCGCACATGCAACTCCACCGAAGGTTCCGTAAAGGGGAAGTACGCGGGAAAAAACCGAATGTCCTTAGCTTGGGCCATTTCGGTGGCGAATAATTGTAAGAGTCCCAAAAGTGTCCGAAAATTGATGTCTGAACCCAGGACGATGCCTTCCACCTGGAAAAAATCGGTGGCATGGGTGGCATCCACTTGGTCATACCGAAAACATCGGGCAATCGAAAAAAATTTACTCGGGACGGGAGGTCCCTTAGCCAGGGTATGGGCGGAAACCGCCGTACCTTGGCTTCGTAACACCAAACGTTTGGCCCGTTCAGGGTCATAGGAATAGTTCCAACCTTTGGAACCGGTGGCTCCCCCGTTTTTATGGGCTTGAGCCACTTGAGTCAAAAAGGGTTGGGGAATGTCTTTGGCTTGTTGCGGATCTTTCACAAAATAGACATCATGGATAGCCCGAGCGGGATGAAATTGCGGCATATAAAGCGCATCCATGTCCCAGAACTCGGTCTCGACCAATTCCCCCCGCATTTCCTGAAACCCCATACTGGTCAATTTGTGTTTGACGGTATCCAGAAACTCCCGATAGGGGTGCCGACGTCCGACGGCCAAACGAGGAGGCCGAAGATTGATGGAGTATTTGCGAAACGAATGGTTCCGCCACGAACCGTCTTTCAGCAATTCCGGTGTGAGTTGAGAGACTTCTTCCCCCACATCTTGTCGCAAATGAGGGAGCAAAGCCTGCCCTTCGGGTGTTAAGGCATAGGTTCGCTCCGTATGGTCATCGATCCGAAAGGGTTCCTGCGTACTGCCTCGTTTGATGGCATACTGACGAACCAACGCTTGTTCGGATTCCGAAAAACTGTCCAAAGCTTGTGGGCCTTGTTGAATGTGATTCAACAGTGATCGGAGTGATTCAACAGAGGGACTGGATTCCCCGGTGACTTCCACGATTCCCCCTGTGCCCATTTGAATGGCGCCTTCCTTTTTCAAGAGACCGATGGCCCGGCTCAGCTCGGAGGGCTGAAAGCCTCCGGAGAGTTGAAGGTCCTTCACGGTTTGGGATGTTCCTTTTTCCGTCCCCGCTTTGATCGTGTTCAGAATCCATTCGGGTGGAGAGGTCTGTTCTTGGAATTGGGTGCCGACGTCGGTAAGAGAAACCAAGGTGGTCGTCTTCTCGGCAGTCAGCTTGACTAATTGTTTGGTGAGGAGCCACCCCACTGCCATGCTGACTTGCGAAGACGCCAGACTCGTCTCGTGAATGAGTTGAGGATCCGTGAGCGGTTGGTTCGTGCCGCCCAGGGCTCGCAGCACTTGGATTTCCAGAGGGTGGAGGCTGTCCGTGTTGGTCGGGAGGCTCATAGACGGTCTAGACAATCACCGTCTGACTGGCTGAGCGCAGTTGCCGGATGGTTTCGGGAATATCGGAGCTTCCAAAAATAGCAGAACCGGCCACCAGGACCGTGGCACCGGCCTTCACGATCGATCCGGCATTGGCTACGTTGATACCGCCGTCCACTTCCAGGTGAACGGAGTGACCCGACTCTTCAATCATCTGTCGAATACGGACGATCTTTTCCAAGCTGGAAGGAATGAAGGATTGCCCGCCAAAACCGGGGTTGACGGACATCACAAGGATTAAATCGATGTCGGACACGATCTCCTCGAGGGCCGAAACCGGTGTGGCCGGGTTCAGGCTCACCCCAGCTTTCACATTGCGCTCTTTAATAGATTGAACCGTTCGATGGAGATGTGGACAGGTTTCGACGTGAACCGTCAGAATATCCGCCCCTTCCTCACAAAATTCCTCGATGAAATCATCGGGGTTGGTCATCATCAGATGGACATCAAGTGGAAGGGTGGTCACCTTTCTCAGGGCGCCGACCATCGGAGGCCCCACCGTGAGGTTTGGAACAAAATGACCATCCATGACATCGATGTGAACCCAATCGGCCCCCGCAGCTTCCACCTGCTGCACGGCTTCGGCTAGCCGCGCAAAATCGGCGGACAGGATCGATGGGGCGATAAGGGGCATAGGGTTCATGGTCATGAAGACTTTCTTAATCGGCCTGCAAAAAACCCATCCATAGAAAAAGAAGGGGAGACCGTCTGCAAATAACCTTCTTGAGTAATGAGGGAACGCCCGGCAACGGGCACCCAGGGAGTCACGGATTCTTGATGAAATTCCGGATGATTCCGACAGAAATCAGCGAGAATATCGGTGGTTTCCTCTGGCTCTATTGAACAGGCACTATAGACTAAGATTCCCCCTGGTCTCAAGAGGCCACACACGGAATCCAGAATCTGGCGTTGTGTCTGTGCCGATCGTGGAATGACCGAGGCATCCTTAAACAGTTTGGCCTCCGGGTGACGTCGTAAGATACCCAAAGCCGAACAGGGCGCATCCACCAAAACCCGATCATACTGGTTTACCACTTTTTCGGGAAATTGGGAAGAAATCTTTTGGCCCTTTGGCTGAACCGAGCCCCGATCAGATTCCACAAAGTCAAAATGCACGGGTTCGACGATGGAAATGCCTAACCGAACACAATTGTCTTGAAGAAGAGTTAATCGGCCCGCATGTCTGTCCACGGCCGTGATGTGTCCCTGATTCTGCATGAGTTGAGCGATGTGCGTCGTTTTTCCTCCCGGGGCCGCACAGGCATCGAGGATGCGTTCCCCGGGCTGAGGGTCCAGGATCAACGGAATTAATTGAGCCGCTTCATCTTCGATATAACACCATCCATCCTGGAAGGCGGCGAGGTCTCCAGGATGTCCGCATTTTTCAAGGAATATTCCATGAGGGCTGACGGGAGTCTTTAACGCAGAAACGGAATTCTTTTGGAGTCGTTCCAACAAGTCCTCGCGTGAACACCGAAGGGAATTCGTCCGGGCGGTGATGGGAGGAATGTCCAGAGTTTTTTGACACAGGTCTTCGGTCATAGAAAGGCCAAAGGTTGCGATCCACCGTTGGACGACCCAGTCAGGGCAGGAATAGGTAAGGGCCATGGCCTCTTCTTTCCTGTCTGGCAGGGGTGGTGGAGGTTTGCGGATCAAATTGCGGAGAATGCCATTGACCAGTCCTCCCCAATCATGTCCCTTCTGTTGCCGGACCAGAAGGACGGCTTCATTCACGGCGGCGGAGTCGGGAATGCGATCCAGGTACAACAACTGATAGGCGGCCAGACGCAAACTGTTGGCTACCGTGACGGGTAATCGCTCAACAGGTTTACGAGCCAGATGATTTAAACGCCAATCGAGGGTAATAGCATGACGCAATACCCCATACACCAATTCAAACGCCAAGGCACGATCCTGATTCGAGAGAATGGATTCCTTTGCCATCTCTTCGAAGACATCGTCGGCAAAATCCTGTGACCGGTAAATGCGTTGAAGGACCGACCATGCGAATGATCTTGCGGGTGTGGGCATAGCCAAATGTTCTGATGAGCCAAAGAGGTAGAGTGAAGCCCCAACCCCCAAAAGTTAGGAAGCGATTGCCGAGTGACCTTCCAGCTAGGATGAGGAAAAATTGGGAGCTAAGGCAGCCGCCATCTCAATAGCCTCCACGAGACTCGTGGGATCGGCCTTTCCCTTTCCGGCAATATCAAACGCCGTTCCATGATCCACGGACGTTCGTAGGATCGGTAATCCGACGGTGATGTTCACGCAATGCCCGAACGCGACCGTCTTCAGGGCTATCAATCCCTGATCATGATACAGAGCGACCTGTGCATCGAACGCTCCGTCAAGGGCCTGGGCAAACATCGTGTCGGCCGGGTAAGGGCCGCGGCAGGCAATGCCCTGGGCCTTGGCCCGTTTTATGGCCGGAACGATGAGACGACGTTCTTCGTCTCCGAAAATTCCGTTATCTCCGGCATGCGGATTGAATCCGGCCACCGCAATCTTGGGCCTTTTCACACCAAACAACTGTTTGAGACCGGAATGAGCCAATCGAATGGCTTTCAGGATTTTGGAAGCCGTCAAGGTATTGGCCACCTCTCGAAGAGGTAAATGAGTCGTCGTAAAGATAATTTTCAACGGACCGCCCATGATCATCATGCCCGATTGTTTGGCCTTGGTGAGGCTGGCCAGCATTTCGGTATGTCCCGGAAAATCGTGACCGGCTTTTAGCATCGCTTCCTTATTGATGGGGGCGGTGACGAGTCCGGAGACACAGCCCGCTTGGGCAAGGCTCACGGCGGATTCAATGCACCGCACAGCCATGTCTCCCGCTTTGGCAGAAACCCGACCAAGTCTGACCGGAACAACCGGTTTGATGAATGGATCGAACACCGGAAGATGAGTCCGACGGAACCTGTGTGGCCTTTGAGAAAAATCATGGCCACCCACCAGGTCGATCGAGAGCGGAACCTTAAGAGAATGAATGGTTTGGGCCAGAATCGTGTGACTGCCCACGACGAGCGGCCGGCACCTTCGCCACACTTTGGGAGTGTGCAAAGCTTTGACGATAATTTCCGGTCCGATCCCGGCCGGATCGCCCATGGTGATGGCCAAGAGGGGCTTGGGTGGTTTGTTGCGGAGCATGGACGTCTTAGGATCGGCGTGAACGAGGGGATGAGGTGTTTTTCCGGAGTTTTCCGATCTTGGAATTGGCAAACGTATTCTTGGCCAATTCCATAATGTCCTGAAGCGAACGATTCTTGGATTTGGCGATGGCCAAGCAATCACGGAATTCGGGAGAGGCTTTGGTCTCTCCGTTCCCCAACTCCGCGATTTTCATCCTGACCGGTTTCCCAAGCACCCGAATGGTCTGAAAACGTCGAGCCAAGACGGTCCGTGTCATCTCCTGACCTCTGATACCCAAGGTCGGTGTCTCCGAAAACAAGATTGCGGTTAATTGCGATTGATCCTGTGGAAAGCCTAACACGCTCAAAATGGTCCCCGGCCGTCCCCGTTTCATCACGGTCGGAGTAAGGGTGACATCCAAAGCCCCGGCTTCGAACAGATGATCGACGACGGTCTCATAGACTTGAGGGTTCAAATCATCGATGTTTGTCTCAAGCTGAACGATCCGTTCCATACGACCCATAGCTGATGGAGAAGAATCGGCCAGAAAGAGACGAAGGACGTTGGGCCAATCTTTGGGGTCCGCGGTCCCTGCTCCATAACCCACCTTCATTGGTGTTAAGGCCGGAAGTGGTCTAAAATCTTGAGAGAGCGTTTTGGCCAGAGCGAGGCCGGTCGGTGTTGTCAATTCCATTTTGGGGCCGGCTGAAACAATGGGCACACCTTGAGCCATATGCGCGACCGCGGGACCCGGAACCGGAAGTTGTCCATGTGCGGTTTTGACCATACCCCCTCCCACATTGATCGGTGAAACGGAAACCGTATCGACCCTCAACGATGCGATCCCCAGTAATGTGCCGACAATATCCACTAAGGAGTCGATGACGCCAACTTCGTGAAAGTGGACCCGACCGGGAGTTTTCCCGTGAACGGTCCCTTCGGCTTCGGCGATGGCCTGAAAGGTCTTTAAGGATTGTGCCTTGATGGGTGATGGAAGGGAACTTTTGGACAAAAGCGTTCGAATCTGAGAAAACGAAAGAGGCTTGTCGAATCCTGACCGGATATGCACATCCAGTTTGGTAGCCCGGAGACTGTTCCGGATGACCTCCTGTTCGGTTAGTCGATACCCTGTGATGGGAATGGCTTTCAAGCCTTTTTTCAGGGAATTGAGCGAAACACCAGAATCAACGAGGGCGCCCAGGAACATATCCCCGCTCAATCCCGAAAACGCATCGATGTGAAGGTGTTTGGTCATGGTGAAGGTGTACCAGTTGCGATATTTCCAAACCTACCATAGCCAAACTGGTAAGGCGACCATATACCGAAAGATAAAGATCAAATTAAGAACTGTGATGAAGAGAGTAATAACTATAGGATTAGCCTTTCTAATCTTGAATACTTTGAGTCCAGAGATTTGGGCACAACCAGAAATATATCAAAGTACGGGGGAATACGAGATTGAAGACTTGCTCGATATTCCCATTACTTTACGAATCGGTATTGAGATCGGTACCAAAAGAAAAACGTATGTAAATTCTAATTTGAGTCGAAGAGATGTTTTTTGGGAAGCGCTTCCCAAACGGGACACCCTACCTCCGTCGTTTTGGAACCGGATCAATAAGATATTTCCGGAAGATCCCAAAGGAATCAATTATTTATCCAGAGGAGATTTTGAGGTCGCGGTTAATAAGGCCTTTGATCTGTTGGACCAAGATGACGATGACGTTATTTCCCAACTGGAGTTTGAACGATTTCACTTTACGAAATTTGATATTTCTTCTTCATGTAAACCTCCTCAGTTAAAAGAAAAAGTTAAATTAATAAGCATTGGAATTGGGAACGGTTCCGGAATTTCAACAGTGACCACCGCTGGACAGGATACAGTCACGACCGTCGCTTCGGCACATATCGAAGAGGAAGTCGACCCTCTGTACATCTTTCTCATTAGTTCAACTCCCGTTATTTGGCAATTTCAAGGGAATACGGAAGCCATTCAACAACTTGTCGTCAACTCGTTCCCCGAAAAGCCCCCTTACCATCGGGCGAACGGGATAACGGGAGTTTCTAAAACCAACATTCATTTTTTGGGCCCCAATTGTATAGACGTGTATTATGAACCTCTTACTAGAGAGGGGTTTCTCGCAAAGTCGGCAATCCAACAACTGGTTGGACGCCATCCAGATTTGATGATTGGAGAATATGATGTCGCCAGCCTTTCGATATCGTCAGGAAAAGTCGACTTTTTTCCGATTGGAAAAAAACGAACTGAGGCACCCGGGGGATTTGATTTAGCAATTTGGGAAGTTTTTACTCGGTTTTTCCATCGTGGAATTATCTCAATAGATCCAACCTGGGTTGTTTCCCCCATTATGGTTGCGCCGTATCAGGTCCTCCCCAGGGAAGCCGGCATAGCCAGATTGGTTCATGACAAGAAAATGGTTCCTATCCCAGGTGCAATAAAAATTGTGAAATCAATTCAACGTTTTCCTGCAGCATTGGGAAACTATAATTTTGTTCTTGCCTCTGGTGTAGAAATTCCAAAAGGCCGGTCGGGATGGTCATGTGTTTGGAGGGAAGGAACATGGGAATTGTTATTAGGGAGCAAATCCGGACGATGTAGGGTTTTCACTATGCAAAAACGCCTTTCGTATTAATGCTGCTCTCTCATGTTTGATGAATGCAATTCGATTTAAAAAAAACATAAATGAAGAAAAGAATTTCAAAGAGACTTATTCCCCTTGGTTTAATTGTTCTTCCGTTATGTATGTTAGATCCCTTCTTGCCTTTCGGAGGTCAAAACGGATTATCTGCTGACCTTCAAAGTTATAAGGAGGCCCCCGACCAAGATAAAAAATCTTCAGGTTCCGAAAAATCAGGTGAAAAGATTTATCCACCAGATTTCATTCAAGAGAATATAGAAACCTTTCAAGGCCATAAGAAAAATTTCCAATATTCCTGTGACTTTCGGGAAATACCCCAAGAGGCCAAAGTTCCTTCGATAAAGGTACGCCAAGGTACAGCTATATCCACTGTGACCACCGTCGGTCAGGGTATGTTGGTCTCCACCGTTTCAATTCATATTGAAAAAAATTCTTCTCCATTTTCATTGGTCGTTATCAGCCATTTTCCCGTGATTTGGCAATTTACTGGAAGGACTCAAGCGGTGCAGCAGGTAATTGTTTATTCCGCATATATGAATCAGAATTATGATTCGGTTAGCGGGGTGGCAGGGCTGAAAAAGGTTAAGGTGAAAATTTTAAATCATTTGTGTCTTCCTGCTTTCTATCAGGAACCTGAATACGTAATCCAAAGTGTGATAGATCGCCCCCTTGCCACCATGGCGGGAAATGGGAGCCATGGGTTTTATGGGCTACAGGAGGGTAAATTCAGAAAAGATTTTGAGATGAGTGCATTCTCCCTGGCTTCCGAACGTGCCCACTATATTTTCTCAAAGTACGCACTCATATTCGGGGGGAAACCGGTGTCAGATGGCTTTCATCCAAAAATTTGGATGAAGCTCTTAGAGAAATTTCCGGATGGGGTGGCACACATTAATCTAGATTTTGTAGTGGCAGCCGGTTCTGTCGAACCCTATAAAGTTTTACCGGGCAGGGCTGGGTTAGCCAAGTTGGCATTTGAGGGATTTATTAATATAGGACCTAGGGCAATTAAAATTTTGCAGCCGATACCAAAATTTCCGGCGAATGTATTTGGTAGGGTAATCCTCTCGGAAAACGTGCCGATTCCGGAAGGAATTCCAAAAAATTCCTGTGTCATGAGAGAGCATACCGGAGAGGTGCTCCAGGGTTCCCATTGTTTTTACTAGTTAGGCATTGAGAGAGAAAAAAGGTTTTAAATTTCTTATTTCCTTGGTGGTCCTAAGGGAAAATCTTTGGCACAATAACCAGAGGCGTTTCAATTTAAAGGATTCTGAATGTCATGTTTGTCTCGAAAAAAATTGTCCCTGTTAACCCTCCTGGTCCTTAGTCTATTCTTATGTGGGATCTTTTCTGACCCGGTTGAGGCCAAAAAACGCAGACGGAAATCTGCTCCTTCTCCTGTAAAAATCCTGGATGTGGGCACTTCCCCCGAACCGTTCGTGATCGGGAAAAGCCCGTTAAAAATTTCCATGATGGTACAGTTGCCGCGCTCGCTGAAGGATACGAATGTGTTAGAGGTTTCAGCACTCATTACGTCTCCTACCCGTCGATCCATGGGTTTTGTTTCTCATCGGCTGGAATTGAATGATCCCTCGACCACCCAGAGCTTTGGCACTTTTCCGATTGAATTGATCTGGGATGGAAAAGATCAACATGAACGATTGGTTCCCGATGGATCCTATTTCTATGAAATCCAGGCCAAACTCATGCGTGATCAGGGTGATGGACCTCGAACTCGTGTCGTGTCACGCCGTATCCATGGGACCCTGGAGGCCTTGGCGTACGAAGGGGAAGTCCTTCCGCCGGTTCCTCCCGAAACCGAGGTGACCGAAGAGTCAGAAGCGACTCCCCCAGGAGAGGAACCTGGAGAAGAACCTCAAATCGTGGAAGAGGGATTAAAAGTTACGGATGAACCCGGGGACTCGGACCAAGAGGTCAACGGAGAAACGCCACCGGATTCCGAGGAGACCTTACAACAGACGATGAATGTAGAGGAAAATGGAAATGCGGAAGAATTAAGCGTACCATCCGAGTCCAATGGTTCCGGCATGGTTCCGGATTCTGGGAATGATTCCACTACTTCTTCTTCGACTCCGGCTTCTTCTGAGCGTTGATTCGGTGGGCCAGACATCCAGCCCCAAACCCATTATCGATATTCACGACACCGATTCCTGACGAACAGGCGTTCAACATCGTCAGGAGAGCTGAGAGTCCCCCGAAATTGGCTCCATAGCCTTGGCTGGTGGGCACGGCCACAATCGGACAATCCACGAGGCCACCTACCACGCTCGGCAACACTCCATCCATTCCGGCCACCACGACCACGACCTTGGCCTCATGGAGAACGTCCTGTCGGTCAAGGAGCCGGTGAATACCCGCCACGCCCACGTCATATAACGTTTTCACACGACTGCCCATGATTTCGGCCGTCACACGGGCTTCTTCAGCCACGGGTACATCCGATGTGCCAGCCGTCACCACCAGGATCAGTCCGTCTTTCCCTGCGTTGGAGTGGGGGACCGCGACAATTCTGGCTGACTCATAGTAGACAGCCTTTTTGGATAATTTCTTGAGGTTCTTCGCGATGGTGGGAGACACTCGTGTGGCCAAAAAAGGGCCCTGAGACTTTAACAGGGTTTTAGCAATCCCGGTAACCTGGGCCGGAGTTTTGCCTTCGCAAAGGATGACTTCGGGAAATCCCTGACGAAGGGATCGATGGTGATCCACGGCCGCAAATCCCAAGTCTTCGTAAGGAAGGGTCCGGAGTTGTTTAACGGCGTGGGGGACGGAAAGGGTTCCCGCTCGAACGTTCTGAAGCAGTTGTTTCAATCGGTCCTGATTCATGGAGATCCTGTCGGTTCAAACGTGGTTCGGTTGGATGAGAGAAATCCGTCGGTTTCTCCCTTGGCGGATCGTGACATCAAATCGCTGACGATATGTCGGGGATTCTGTCCTTCAAACAGGACCCGAGCGACCCCCTGCACGATTGGCATGTCTATCTGATATTTGTCGGCCAGGGCCATCGCCGCTCTGGCGGTAGGCACCCCTTCAGCCACGGTCCGGGTCTTCGCTTGAAGGGATTCCAGCGTCGTACCTTTCGCCAGTTGTTGTCCGACCTGATAGTTTCGACTTAAAGTTCCGGTGGAGGTGAGCACCAAATCCCCCAAACCCGAGAGCCCATAAAAAGTGGAAATCTCGGCCCCCATGGCCTGGCCGAGTCGAATCATTTCCGCCAATCCTCTGGTGATCAGGGCGGCTCGCGCATTCGCTCCCAATTCCAACCCGTCCACGATCCCCGAAGCGATGGCCATCACATTTTTCAGCGCTCCTCCCAATTGCGCCCCGATCATATCGCGTCCGGCATAGACTCGAAACTGGGGAGTCAGGAAGAGTTGTTGGAGGCGATTCACCAGATTGAATTCGCGTCCGGCCAAGAGAATAGTAGTGGGCTTCCAACGGCTCACCTCGGCTGCGAAACTCGGTCCGGAGATGACGGTGATAAAGGGATGCCATTTTTCCGGTAGGCCGCTTTCGACCACTTGGCTCATGAGCTGAAGGGTATCTTTCTCTATCCCTTTGGTGGCGATAGCGATGGGAAAGGGATGCGGGCGGAGTAAGGGGCGAAGTTGTTTGACGATAGCTTTAATCGCATGGGAAGGCACGGCCAAGACCAAAAGATCACTTCCGTTCAGGCAGTCACCCAGGTTGTTCATGGGTTGGATGGAGTTCGGAAGGCTTACTCCTGGCAGATACCAAGAATTTTCCCGAGTGGCATGAATGGTTTGCACCACTTCCGGTTCATAGGCCCAGAGGCGAACGTTGAATCCTTTCGTGGCCAGCAAATGAGCGAGAGCAGTCCCCCATGCTCCGGCTCCAACGACAGAGAGCACTCGAAACGAGGCGCTCGTCATAATCTCTCCTGATGGTGAGAATGAAGGGGTAGGGTAAAATTCAACTGGTGGAGTTCGGTCGTTCTGTTAACCAGCAGGGAGAGAAAAGTCAAAACCGGGTTATAGCGTATGGATGGTAAAATGATCGGATGTGACGGTTTCAAGAAAAAATTATAAAAATGAAATGAGAATTGAGTCAAATCCTTATTCGGCTCGGGTCTGGACGAATAGACTCGAAACGGGCAAGATACCGGTCGCCACCGATCGAACTCGGTTTATTGTAACAGAAAAAGAGGTGAACGGGTGAGTAAAACGACCCCATGTCCTTCTTGTGGGTACGGAATTTCTACTGGAGGCCGCTTTTGTCCGAAATGTGGAAACCGGACCGATCGGAAGGTGGAGGTGCCTCCCGACCAGGAAACGCTCAATCTTCGCATTCTCTATATTATGGTCGGCCTCCTCATCCTGGCCGTGTTATTCCCTCCGTGGCAAACTCCACAAGGAGAATCTCCAGAATTTCTGGGATTTCATTTTATTCTTTCTCCTCCCAGAGACTCCGCCCAACGAAGTCCGGTTCTCCAAACCATTCAACTGTTCACGATTGCCGTGGCCGGTCTGTATTTTTCTTGGGTGTTTCGAGGAAAAAAATAACGGCTGAATTAGGAAGCTGTTCGTATCCATCGAAACCAGTTATGACTCCCCGTTCTTCCAGCAGGATTATTTCGTGACCTGCAGGATTTCCTGGATGGCCTCGGCCTTTTGGGCTTTCAGGATTTGATAGACTTTAGGACCGTTTTCCAAAACATACTGGCGATCGACGGCTTTTTTGACCTTAGAACAGGGTCCGGGATCTTTTTTAACGGAAACGAATCGGGTAACGAGGGGAGGCTTTCTCGAAATTCGCAGTATGCTAATGGCACAGGCTTCCCCATCGTAGGGTAACGAGACGATCAAATTTTCTTCCCATTGCTTAATATCATAGACATGGGTATGAACCTGGATTTGGGGGACGGTGGTATTCACCAGAGACGCCGTGGAATCGATACAGCGTTGAAACTCCCGCATACAGGTGATTCGAGAAGTTTGCAAAATATCATCCGTATTCCCCTCCTTCAGCATCCAACTCCCCTGGACTTCGATCCAATTGTTCCATTCCTTATCCTGAAAGATGAGGGCAGGAAGAAAGGGCACGATACGACTCAGGACTCGATCGTCTTCGGTGAGACGTTTGAGGGTAGGAAAGTCGATGGCACCCGTTTGAGATAATCCCGTCTTTTTCTGGTAAGCCTTGAGGGCTTGCGTGGTTTGTTCGTCCAATGTTCCCGAGAACGGTCCCACCCCATACCCAAACCGTCCGAGAAAAATTTGAACTCCGGTGACCAAGGTTCGAAATTTTTTGGGATCCTTTTGTAAGGCCTTGAGCTCTTTTTCAGCCTGTATCCGAGTCTCTTCGGAAATCTTCGAAGCCTCGTTCTTCGAGTCCGTGGCAGCGAGGGCGAGGGAAGGGAATCCCGGAACGCCATTCACGGCGACGAATGTGACCATGACCAACACACCAAATAATCGAATGTACATCATACACAACCCTTTCAAGAAAAAATTCGGTAATAACCCATGATACCCCTGAGGCAAAGGGGATCATTCCAGGTGCCGGGGAAAGGAGTCAAGAGGGTCATGGAAGGGGAAGGGCAATACAGACTGAGAAGAGGGAAATCCGCGAAACGGGACTGGGCAGGGGAAAAAGAAAACGCCGGATGGGGGTTGCCCATCCGGCGTCATCCACACCCAACTGAAAAAGACTACCGTTTTTTCGTGGCAGTTTTTTTCTTAGCTGGGGCCTTTTTCTTGGCTGGCGCCTTTTTCTTAGTAGCCTTTTTCTTGGCCGGTGCTTTCTTCTTAGCCGGCGCTTTCTTCTTAGCAGGCGCTTTTTTCTTAGCAGCTTTCTTCTTCGTGGCCAATGCACTCACCCCCTTTCACAATTGATGCGACCTGGTAGCCGCAGTAACTGCTCATCCGTGTTATGGAAGAGCATGTCGATACAAACTCCTCGATCAATAAAAAGCGTGAACGATCACGCGTGAATGTTTCGGTTGTTTGGTTTGAAAAGTAAACAAAAAGTTTTTGAAGTGATATGTTGATGAGAAATTTTTGTCGTCAAAGAAGTGTTTCGGTAGTTCTGCATGATGATGTTGAATTTATACTACAACGTTTCAATCATTATTTCCAGAAAAAATTGAAATTTTTTTTCAGGGTCGTTCGCACCCAAAAATTGAAACTCGAGATGGAAAATTTTTTTGGTGTCGGATAAATGAATGGAACACACCTTCGACGTGAAAAAATTCTTATCGTGTAATCGAAACTAAATTCTGTGGTGATGAAAATGTTTCATCAGCCTGAAACCCGATGCGTCCGAGAATTCGACCGTCGGCGGTTTCCACATCGACACGCCAATCGCCAGGTTGCAGGCGTTGTTTCATCGTGTAAAACCGGTAACCATGTTCTCGTCCACCTGTGATGGAAATAGGAATACGATCAGTGGTGGAGAAGGACTTCTCGTCTTGCGAAGGCCTCCATTGCCAGTGATGATAGATGGTCGTCTCTAACGTGATGGGAGCGAAGACTGATGAAAAACAATACACCGGATCATCGATGCCCATTCGATCGTCGGACCGTTTGCCGAATTCCCACCACTCGCCTTCCTCATGTGTGAGCACATAGGTGCCTTCCGTTTTGGTGACCGAATGGTAGATCCCTCCAAACTTGAGAGATAAGGGAATCGGCGGAATCCAGTTCAAGAAGTATGCGGTCGTGCACAATGCAATCATCAGAAATGCGGGAAGACCAACCTGGATATATGTTTTGTGTTGTATGTTCGGAGTGCCTCGTACGGTCAGGTGAATGATTTTCCAGACGATGGCTATCGTGAGTAGCACCCCACTCAAGAAGATGTAAGCATTCATCCATCCAGTCAGGACAGGGAGGAAAAACGTCAGAAAACTTAACAGGACGATGGCGAACAAACCCACAAGGATCTTGAGATTGGAGTATCGATCACGGAGAAATTCATTGGCGATAAGAAATCCGACGATAATTCCCAAAAATATGGCACTGGTGGTAATCGAGACACTTTGCGAATACAAAATCGCGTAGGCACTGAATAGTCCCCCGAATAAAAATTGAAGACCCTTTGCTAAATGAGGTCGGACTCGATGGAGCAGGGAAAGAACATTCCAGGATTCCGTTTCTGGTTTGTCCGGAATGAGGTCGAGTTGAAATCGGCCGGTGATGATGACTAATGACCCTAGGAGGGATAGGTACAATAAAAAAAGAAGGTTATCGGTGAGATGATCGATGCGAGAAAGGGTCAGAGAATCATAGGTGACTCCGGCAAAGAAAAAAAACGCAGGAAGAAAAGGCTGCACCATACTGGATTGGAATTTCTCGATGGCTGGGTTGACCAGGGAGGCCATCGAGGATTCATATTTGATGGGGCTCGGGAATTTCATGTTCCTCCTGTTAAAATTTCCGTCGGACAATGGAGGAGGTTTCTTAAACGGGGAGACATGATTCGGGGGACCAAGGGTCTGATGAAGAGGGACATGAAGTTGTGCGAAAAGGAATGGGGAAGCGGAAGTATTCAAGGGGATCGGAAAGACCGATTGATGGAAAAAAGGAATTGAGAGGATGTCACTGAATCCATCATTGAATGATCGCAAACGCGGATGGTTTTCTTATGGTTTGGTTTGCGGTCAATTCACCCTCATTGTTGGGCTGGCACTCACCGGTTCTCTGATTCCGGAGTCTTGGAGCTTGAGGGGTATTCTTATCGTCGGTGGGCTGGTCGGAATCTGGGCGCTTCACACCATGGGGATTCATCACCTCCGAATATTCCCGGAAGTTTCGGAACAGGGAAGACTCGTGGTCAATGGCCCCTATCGGTGGGTCCGGCATCCGATGTATACGAGTGTGCTGTCAGTGACCTTTAGTTGGATGATGATCGACCCTGTCTGGTTTCGAATAGGACTGTGGGTGATCTTGTTCGGGGTGCTGTGGATCAAGCTGGAATATGAAGAAAAACTCCTTACGAAACAGTTTCCTTCTTATTCATCCTATCAACGACAGACGTACCGTTTGATTCCCTTTGTCTTCTAACATGGGGTGAACGAGGGGGAAATTCGGAAAGGAAAGAGCCATGAACCACGAAGGTGGGTTTAGGAAGAAGACCCAAGGCCCTTGCCGGCTAAAATCTCATGGGCTTGTTGACTGACTTCCTTGACCAAGATTCCCATCTTGGGATGAGAGGGTTCCAGGTCCACCGTCAGGCCATGTTGCCGTATTCGGTCACTGGCCACGTGGCCGATAGATGCTACGACCATCTGGCCTAACGCCTGTTTCAATTGAGGGGTGGATGAGGACTCATCACTGATTCGGAATAGATGATCAACTTGGACGGCATTCGTGATGAGAAGAGTTGAGACGTTTCCGTCCAAGATCTGTCGGATTAATTGCTTCAAGGGTTGAAGATCGTCCGGTAGAGTCCACCGATAGACCGGGATCGGAGTCACCGAGGCTCCTCGGTTTCGAAGACCTTCCAGCAATTCAGGGTTGGTGGCCCCATATTCCTGAACGGCAATTCGGATTCCCTGAAGTCCTCGCGGATATTCGTCGTCCAGGATCTTGAGGAGATCCCGCCAGGTATTAGGTTCCGGAACGGTAATTTGTGGCTGAAGTCCTAAGGCTTTTAACACGCCCAAGGGTTTGGGTCCTCGTACCAGAAGAGTCGTGGCTTGGAGAGCGTTGGTGATGGCTTCGGATGAATGCTGAGTGTGGAGAATATCTAAGAGAGTCTGAAAACCGACTCCGGTGAGTAAGATCAACATATCGATCTGGCCCTCGAGGAACCTTTGGCCGAACGAGAGGGCCTGAGTATGTTCGGACAGAGGCCGTTCTTTCATGGAAGGCGCCACGAGAGGCTGCCCCCCATGTCGGAGGATCAAGCTTTCCATCTCAGGGGCCATGCGACTTTCCAGGGCCCCGACCCGCATTCCCTGAAAGCCCGATAAGGTGGGATTACCCGACACAAGGAGGTTCCATGAATACCCGTTCCGGAAGTTTACGAATGGGGTGTTGAGGACACATCCTGGGCGCAACGGAAACCCGTTGAATGATTCCGGTCGGTGGGAAGACTCTTGATGCGGGTAAAGATGCGCACTTGGGGAGTCTCACCCTGCCAGCCTGAACTTCTCACGGATTTATGGGTCCCCGTTTCAGGACCTTGAGGGTTTCGTTCCGGGCTTTTCTGGTAATATTCGGGATCATACCAGTCTGCGACCCATTCCCAAACATTACCGGCTACATCATAAACCCCGTAGGGACTTTTGCCTTTTTCATAAATCCCCACCTGAACGAGTGTGGCTTCTCCTCTCCATACCTGATTGAAATTGGCATGTTCCATGGTGGGCTCGACATCGCCCCAGGGGAATCGCCAATCGTTGGGACCCTTGGCCGCTTTCTCCCATTCCGCCTCAGTGGGAAGGCGTTTCCCCGCCCATTGGCAATAGGTATCCGCATCGGACCAATCGACATTGATCACCGGAAGGTCGGTGACGGATTCCGGCATCATATTCCCCTTCCATAGACCCTTGCTGGGATCGGAGGGGTGTTGTGGAGTACGATGCCCTGTTTCGGTCACAAATTGAAGGTACCGGCCATTCGTGACCTCGTACTTATCCATGTAAAAGGCATCAACATAGACATCATGATTGGGGCGCTCGTCCACTCCTCCATCCCGGGCGGCTTTGGGGACTCCCATCGGAAAAGTTCCTGCCGGAATATAGACCATGGGGGCTCCATCTTTTCCCACCATTTCTTGTTTGGGTGGAGAATCGGCTAAGGCAACCGGGAGCCCGAAAAACAAGAAAGAACACAACCCCATTCCCAGACAATGGTAAACCCATGAGATTTCTCTCCTCGTGCCTCGCATTTTATCCTCCTCAAAGATGGTATAAGGTTGGAATCCATGTATTAAATTACCATATCCGCCTCGAGGGTATGAACTTGCCCCGGATTCGGGTCCTGGGTATGATCCCGGCCTGAGTATGAGGCGAGGAGAAGAGTAATTCGTGAATCCCGAAGAAAAAAAATCATGACCAATCCAAAAGTGAAGAAGGGGAAAACCCGGGGTCTTCGGCATGTCGCTCTTCGGGTTCGAAACGTCCCGATTTCCCAGAGATTCTATGAAGAAGTGTTTGATATGGAAGTCGTCTGGAAACCCGATCAGGAAAATGTCTATCTGAGCACGGGGTATGATAACCTGGCCCTACATCAAGTATCTTCGGAGGAGGGCATCCAAATGGGAGATGTCCCCATCCACCCATTGGATCATCTCGGTTTTGTCATGGAGTCGCCGGAACGAGTGAAGGACATGTTTCAGGAAATCGTCGATCGGGGCATCACGGTCGTGAAACCCCTCAAAGAGCACCGTGACGGAAGCTATTCGTTTTACCTGGCCGACCCGGATCAGAATACGATCCAGGTCTTATACGAACCCTCGATTGCCTTAGCCCCATAAGTTTCGGAAAATGACCCATTTTACGACTTTGAGAGACTAAATAAGGAAAGACGGCTGTCTATGCATCCTTGGGATTCGATTGATCCTCATATGTTTGTCGGGTTGCAACCCTGGGTTTGGGTGCAACTCGAGAGTGCCGATCCCCCGGGTCCCTTTCCGTTTTTAGCGGGGGTCGCCCCCGAGGTGGTGGAGAGCCTCCATCAGGTGCATGGCATCTTGATGAGTGGGATTGAGACCGCGATCAGTGATGTGATGGCCAAACGTGCCTCTTTGGACGACCCCGAACTCCCGCGACGGGTGGAAGATGCCTATGCGGAAGTGGTGGCCTCCCGTCCTCCGTTGCAACGGCATATTCAATGCGGTCGGCAGCCTGATGGGACATTCCAGTGGGAATTTTCCAAAAACTCCTCGGCCTCAGCCACGATGACCTACGGAGGGCTGCGCATATTCAACGCCGTCGCTCGGCAGGCCATTCCGTTCGGGTTTGAACGTCCCATCGGCAAGAATGTCGGGAACTTTCTTGGGTTTTTGACCGGTCGGCATACGATGGGCGAGATCCGAACGATTGCACAGGCGGGCGGGCGGGATCATGAGCGATACCTGGCTCAGTTGTTTACGCTCTTGCAGGATCATGATTGTCTGGCTCTGGCCCCCAAGGACACCCTGGAGGATTTCTGGCGAAGGATGACCCAGGATCAGGATGTCGTCCATCTCGGCCATGCCGCGTTGATGTATCGTTCGTTGGATACGTTTATTTGGTTCGATCCCTGGCTCATGCCTTGGTTTGCAGAATCTCCCGTTCCTTCGCTGTGGGAAAACCTCTTACCTCGCCCCGCTGGGATTTTTCTGACGCACGATCATGATGACCATGTGGATCCACGAACCCTCTACCATCTTCCCAAAGATATCCCGATTTGTGTTCCGAGTCGGCGCAACCGGCGAGGCCTGCATTATGACTATTTGTCCTTGTTGAAGGAACTCGGGTTCACGCACGTGACCGAGCTGGCCCATGGCGAAACGTGGACGGCCGGAGATTTGAAAGTCGTCTCGGTCCCGTTTTTTGGTGAGGATCCCTGTGATCTGGATTTGCCCAGGAATTGTTACTTGATTGCTGACCGGGGTCGGAATACGTTGGTTCATGCTGATAGTGGCCCGACGAATGATGGGCGATCGGCCTTACAAGATAAGGTCATCGAGAATCTCGTGGCCCAATACGGACCCATTCCGTTGGTGTTTGCCTCCCAGCAACAACTGAAGGAAGTACGAAGTTATGCCGCCTATGCCTGTCTGTCCCCACCGGGAAAATGGCTCGAGGTCGGAGAAAACGGATTTTTAACCAATGAGTATTTGGCCGAAGTCTGTCAGACGGCCCAAGCCAACCTCTTTGTCTCCTATGCCACCGGAGGGGCTGATTGGTATCCCGATCATTTATCGTTTATGTTTAGTGGTCGTAACCCGGCCCGTACGGCGCTCTTGACGGCCCATTGGGACACCCCGGAAAGCCTCAAGCATAATTTGGAATCCTTTGGGTGTGCGTATCATTATGGGCAAGCCTTGGATATTTTCCGGGCGGGGCCTCAAGGGAATACCACGATCCTTCCCATGGCCGACACGCTCGAGCCGACCAAACTGTATCAATTGGACCATCCTCCTCCGGCCTTTTTACAGCATTCCAGGTAACTTTACCGGTATGAACCTGAGTTTGAATGGGTGATTAGGGCACGACGTGAACCCCTGGGTATATCTTGGCCTCTCCGAAGAAGTTCGGTATGATTGACTCTGAGGAAGAAAAATCACCCCTGATAGGCTGAGAGAAAGCAACCCTTTATGGTGACGGAAACTGAGGAACAAGAAACTTTTCCCGAAGAGATCGCGGTCGTCGGAGTCAAAGTTCGTGATCTTGGTGAAGTGAAAAAGACCCGAACGGAGGATACCTCTCTCCAGATCGGGGATTGGGTACTATTGGAATTGGATGGGGACCAAACCTTCGGCAAAGTCTACCTCAGCCCCCAAATCCTTCCCTTTAGCCCTCCCATGCGGGTCATGCGAAAGATCGTTCGAAAGGCCAATAATGAAGACGAACGGATGATTTCCAGACTGCAACGGCTTTCGGTGGAGGGTCGGGAGTTTTGCCTGGAACGGATCGTGGCCCTGGGGTTGGAGATGAAGCTCGTCGAGGTTTTCGGCTCCTTCACGCAGCGGGCCTTGACCTTTACCTACACCGCGAATGAACGAATCGATTTTCGGCAATTGGTCAAAGACCTGGCTCGACGCTTTGGGTGCCGGATCGAAATGCGTCAAATTTCAAGTCGGGAGGAGGCTGGCAGGATAAGTGGAGTGGATACCTGTGGCCTTGTCCTTTGTTGCGCAAGCTTTCTGACAGACTTTAAACCCGTCTATCCCCGGGGACGGGGAGATGGGCCGATGAGTGGGATGGATAGCCATCGTATAGGAGTGTGTGGGCGTCTCAAATGTTGTTTATTGTATGAAGAGGATGGCTGGTCGTTAACACGTCGAAAACCTCAACCCCTGATTCGCCCTTCAAAACGGTAAACCGGATATCCAAATGCCTTGTCCCTTAATTATGGTGGGATGAGAGCGAAGATTAGCTTTTCGGTGCCGATCCGAACCTAATCCGACACGAATACGACTATGGCCTCCAACGATCGTTTTGTCATTTATGCCCATAATGCCACGTATGATAAGCTTCACCAAACGGCCACGTTGGGACTGACGGCGGCAGCTATGGGAAAAGATGTGACGGTGGTGTTGTTGTTTTGGACGATCAAAAAACTGGCCGAGGGCCGGTTAAACGAATTGGATTTTCCACCAGAATATTCGGACCAAGCGCCTGAAGTGGCTCGATTGATCAGAGAACGAAACGTTCCCTTGATCTCGGAAATGTTTCAAGAAGCTCGCCAGGTCGGACAATTCAAGCTCGTCGCCTGTAGTGCTGGATTAGAATACATGGGCGTCGATGCCGAAGCGGTCGCTCGAGGTGTTGATGAAGTCATGGGTCTGCCTGCCATTCTTTCGGCCTGTTCCGGTGCCGAAACCACTCTATTTATCTGACTCTCCTTTCCGTGAGCGTGGGGGAAATTCCCCCATTTCCAGCATGTATCGAATGTGTGTCACCTGTGCATGGGTGGTCCTGAGCGTCCTCTCTCCCTGGGGAATGTTTGAGGCCCGTTCGGAAACACCCCGGCCGTGTCCGGTGTTTGATTGGGAAACCATGCCTGACAATACCTGGAGCAAACTGGAGACTTGTGGCGTTCCCTTCAAAAAAGTTTTCCACGGGGCGGCGACGATCGCCAGCGACCGGAGTACCGTCTTCTTTTTTGGCGCGGATACACATGAGTCGCATTATGATAACAGTGTCATGAGGCTGCACCTTGATACGCTTGAGTGGACAAGGGATTATGCCCCCGATCCACTGGAGGGGTATACGATTTCGGGGAAGGGAGTTCCGATCACCGGGAAAGGAAGGCCTTGGGCCATGCATGCGTTCGATACCTGGGACTATCATCCCCCGACCGGCCGACTCATCTTTGTCGGCTTTCCCAAGCATGGCCATCGCGCCAAGGTCGTCGTCAAACAGAAAGGGCTGGATCCCAACATCATGAAACCCACAACCTGGCTCTACGATCCTGACCAAAAAACCTGGAATGTGGTTGATGCCCCCTCTCCGAACCTTTTTGCATCTGGGTTGGTTTGGGATTCCCACAGAGATGAATTTGTGGGGCATGATGGGAGCCTGACATATCATTTTACGATGAGGGAAAAGTTATGGCGCACTCTTCCTGCATCATCACTTCCGGGATGGTCTCAAAAGCTGATTTTTGATACTAACGTCAAAGAGGTTCGCTTATTGGGGAGTAACACTTCAAGTTCGGACCTCTGGGCTTACTCCTCAGACATTCACCAATGGAAATTGATTCCAGTAGACAAAGCCCCACTTCCAGCCAACGGGGCCGCCTTGGCCTACAATCCCGATCGTTCGGTCTTGCTCTACATTGCGAATGATCATTCGAATGCTTACAGCAATCCCACCGGAAAGAGCCGCACCTATGTATTGGTGAGTAAATCAGGGGCCTGGGAACGATTGCCTGTGGTAAGCCCTCCCTTATACGGGATGAATTACCTTACCCAATACGACCCCAAAAGAGGCGTGTTTCTCCATTTCGAAAAGTCATCCCCCACCGATCAACGCATGGCCGTGTGGGCTCTCCGGTTGACCGACTCCCTCCTTCCTTAGGTTTAGGGACACGGTTCCAACGAGGGATTTCTTGACAAAGGAAGAGACCAGCTGCTAGGTCATTTGCATGATGTCTGCTGCGGAAAAACCCTTATCACCTGCTCCGGGGAAAACAGCCTCTTCATGGACAGGACAGGCCAGAGAACAGGCCGTGCAGCGGATGTTCACGGCCATTGCCCGTTTTTATGACCTGAACAATTCTCTTCTCAGCTTTGGACTGCATCATGCCTGGAAGCGCAAGGCGGTTTCCTATATTGCCACGGGTTCCGGGATGAAGGCCTTGGACCTCGGGGCAGGGACGTGTGACCTGGCCGTGTTATTGGACCGGCATTTTCAGCATTCGGGGCAGGTTCTGGCGGCGGACTTGAACGAAGCCATGTTACGGGTCGGTCAGAAAAAGGTTCGGGAAAAAAAACTGGAGAAGCGAATTGCCTGTTTGCAGATGAATGCCGAGCATCTGACCTTTCCCCAAGACACATTTGAGACCGTGACCGCAGGGTTTTGCGTCAGGAACGTGGGGAACTTGCCTAAAGCCTTAACGGAAATCTGCAGGGTGTTAAAACCCGGGGGACAGTTCGTCTGCTTGGAATTTTCCCGACCGGTCTCTCCGGCGTTTCGGAAGGTGTACGATTGGTATTCCTTTCATCTTCTCCCCTGGATTGGGACCAAAGTCGCTCGAGACGGCACGGGGGTGTATGAATACCTGCCGGCTTCCATTCGTAATTTTCCGGACCAAACACGATTCTGTGAGCTGCTCAAGCACTCGGGATTTCGAGGGGTGCAGTATCACAATCTGACCGGTGGAATCGTGGCGATCCATGTGGCCGTGAAGTAAGGCCATGAATTCCGTCCTCTATGTGTTTTTGCCCTGCAAGAAAGTCTATCCGACGGGAATAACCTATCTGGCGGACTTTATCCATCGCCGCCGTCCCGAAGTCAGACAACAAATCCTCGATCTTTCCTTGTTTCCACAACCCGAACGTTCCGGCCAATTACGGGACGCCATCAGAGCCTTTCAGCCCGAACTCGTGTGTTTCTCCTGGCGGGATATTCAGATATTCTCCCCTCATGAAGGAGATGCGTCGCTGGAACATGCCTTCAACTTTTATTACGCCAGTAATCCCCTGAAGCGGGTGGCCGCCTCCTTTCAAGGCCTGCGCAATCTGTACCGGTATTACACCGATATTCGGACCAATCTTTCCTTCCCGTGGCTGATCCGGAAAGAATTTCCTTCCGTACGAATGATGATCGGGGGAGGTGCCTTTACGGCCTTTGCGGATCAACTGATTGAAAAACTCCCGGAAGGAATCATGGGAATTCTGGGAGAAGGAGAGGATGCCATCCTCAAGGTTCTGAATGGGGAGTCGTTAGCCGAAGAACGGTTCATCGTGAAAGAACAGGGGAAGGTGAGCAAGGGCACCAAAAATACTCCCGCGTTGTTGGATTCGCTGACGGTCGATATTCCGTACCTGACGTCCATCTTTCCACAATATCGGGAATACGTCGGCGAATGTATCGGGGTACAAAGTAAGCGGGGATGTCCCTACGATTGTGCCTTTTGTCTGTATCCCTACATCGAAGGCAAGCGGGTACGCTACCGACCCGCCGAGAATGTAGTGAAAGATATCGCTCAATATTATCATCAATGGGGAGCCAGGCGGTTTTGGTTTACCGATGCCCAGTTTATCACCGGAAAAGAGGCATATCCGCAATGTACGGAAATTCTGGAGCGCATCATCCGCGAACAGTTATCGATCGAATGGTCGGGGTATATCCGGACCTCACTCATCACCCCCCAGCTGGCCAAACTCATGGTTCAATCGGGTGTGGGAGATTTAGAAGTGGCCGTGACGGCCGGGTCTCAGAAAGTCTTGAATAGTCTCCACATGGGGTTCAAGTTGGAACACCTGTATGACGGGTGTCGGTATCTCAAAGAGGCAGGGTTTAACGGGCGGGTGATCCTGAATTATTCGCTGAACTCTCCTGAAGAAACCGAAGAAACGCTCTTACAAAGTATCGAATCCTATAAAACGGTCGCATCCATCTTGGGTGAAGATCGCGTATTCCCGTTGATGTTTTTCCTGGGGATCCAGCCCAACACGGATCTGGAGGAACGATTGCTCTCCGAAGGCTACCTGTCCAATGGGTACAACCCCTTGAGCTTGACTCCCTGGAACATTAAAAAGATGCTGTACAACCCGGCTCCCCTGAATAAGATCATCGCCAAAGCCTGTCTGGCGGCCTGGAACCGGAAACATGGTTCCCAGGATCCTCGCCCGTGGTCAGGGAGTTTGAGTCAAAGCGCCACGCAACAACAGGGACATGCCTACGCGGACTCCAGTCTGTCGAAAGGGTTTGAGACCAACTCCGGCCGCGACGCCCTGCTGACCCTCGAAGAAATTCTCCGGTCCAAATCCTCGGTATCGTAGAGGATTGGAACCTTTACTCCTGCGGCGTCCTTTTCTGCATTTCTTCAATGGCTTCTTCATTAAGCCCCCTTTTGCCCTTTCAAACGAGCCAGCAATTAAAAATCCCAGGGTTGGATTTAGAAGGAGAAAATTACAATCAAGATTCCGTTATTTTAAAAGAGAATTCTTCTAGTCTGCCCCCCTCAGCATTTTCAGAATCCATCCTTAAATGGGGGATTTAATTTTCGGCGTTTTTCTCTGCCCCTCATTTGCCGTGAGCGACGGGAAGGCCTTTTCTATCGAGCCATGAGGCATTCCGGGCATACCCTGTCTTGCCTTTATTTCCAGCAATTCGAGAATTGGGTGTGCCACGCCAAATCCCATCGCGGCTTTGGTGATTACAAGATTAGTTCCTGGAAAAGTTTTTATCTCGCCCCGGAAACCGCATTTTTACATTAAACAAATGCTGAAATAAAGCGGGGTGTAAGATTGATGACTATCCTTCAGGTCGATCTTCCTCCAGGGAAGGTTCCAGCCCTTCTTGCTTATCGATGTCAGCATAACGCAGGAGGGCTTCCCCCGGGGCCATTTCAGTTGTCGTAACGTTAGGTAAAGGGAAAACATGAAATCCACAGACCATCTGTTCCTAGCTAAGAACTCCGAGGAAAAACATATTGGTTACCTTTACGGAAGTCCATATCTAGGAAATTTTGTAGTTTGGATTGATTCAATGGCCGTCTTACCTGATTTCAGAAGAAGGGGCATTGGAACTCAACTTTTAACAAACATTGTTCAGCACTTTTCAAGTGCACGATGGTTAGGTTGCGCTACTCCGAATCCAGTGACGGTATTTGTTGTTTATAAAGTCGTCAAAGGAACCGTTTATGTTGGAGCCTCCAGAAGAATGATTAAGGCCATAAAACCTTTTTGCCCGGATTTAAGTGGTGCGGAATTCAATGCTAAGAAACTTTTGGTGAGGACCGGCTTTCAACCCAAACACTCGGGCGACAGTAGGGAATGGAGTCCGCCTGAACCTACTGAACCTCCACCCTGGTGGAGTTCACTCCTTCTCAGGTTATTCTTGTCCTAATTTAACTTCCTCCACCCGGCGAACGGTGCGCCTCCCCCATTATTGCGGATGCGGACACCGCTGGAGTCAGGGTCGTCACTAAACACGATCCCCAGGGGTTTTTCCTTGCGTTGTTCTTCGGGTCGACGATAAGGTGATAGACCTGGCCTTCGATTCCGGCCAAGGCCTTTTCATCGAGCCATGAGGCATTCCGGGCATACCCATTTCGTCGAGGAACGGTAAAGCGGCTATCTTTCAGGTCGACTTCCTCCAGGGATTCCAGCCGCATGATGTCAGCATAACGCAGGAGGGCTCCCCCGGGGCCATTTTTGTCGTAACGTTGCATGAGGTTCGTGAGAGAACCCTCCTGCTGCCCATGCATCCCGCCTCCCCAGGCTTGTCCTAAGCGAATTGGGCTTGTTGACCGCTGGAGTCGAGGGTCGTCACTAAACACGATTTCCAGGGGTTTTTCCTTTTTGTTCTTCGGGTCGACGATCCGCCTGAGCCTGTTTCATAAGGTCGCCCATCCCGGATTGTTCCATCATGTTTCGGATGGAATCGATGCTGGTGGCGACCCATTCATCCCCCTGATGGGAAACGGTATAGCCTTTGCCTTGGCTCATGAGAATGTAGGAATGTTTTCCGACGTTGATACGGAAGTTATCATGGTCCTGAAATTCCATAATCATCGAATTTCCCTGTTGCATAGACCAAGTGGCCAGAAGACCGGCCTGGCTCTTCCCGGGAATCAACAGACTACACATCAACATCACAACCCATGGGAGTATTCCAGGCATAAAATGTGCTCCTTATATGCTTACGAATTCGTGAACAAGGCCGGGTAGAGGACATTCACCCGGAAGGGTTGAATTAATTGGTAATCGTGAATTGCATCGTCCCGACCACGTTAATGGCATGCAGCTCTTGACCGGGGGATCCATAGAAAATTTTGACTTGGTAATGTCCCGACTTCCATCCTTCGTCGGGCTGGTAGATTTCAAAGTAGCCAAATCGTTGATTCATTTCCAGCTCGATCACGTCTTTTCCCACCGGCGTATGGGAAATGACGGCCCCATCCTTCATCCGGAACCATGCCGCCGCGAATTGTCCGGGTGCATCAAGAGGTTGACCTTCAAACACGATATAGATGGCATCGGTCTCGGCCGGAAATTCCGAGGTCCCCGGGTCCACGGGTTTGACGTAGGCATCTTCGATGGTCATCCACCCCGGCCGGCCCACGGAATCCCATGGGGTTTCATAGCCACGGGCCATCGTAATCCAGGAAAAGACGCCTTGGGGGCGTTTCCAATTGACCTGGTCAAAAGCCATGTCTTTGATGCCGTCTCTTTTGGGTATGGCGGTAGATTGTCCGAAGGGGTCCCCAGCCAAACTGGGAGAAGCCATGAACAGGCTCGCGGTCAGGAGAATCGCCAAGCGGCTCCACTGAATGGTTCGGAACGCCAGATGAGGGTTGTGTGAAGAAAAGAAAACTCGTTGAAGACCCATGGCCCACCTCCTCCTGGAAGGGCTGCCTGAAAGAACATCACCGTATTATTTACCATACTTGACCTGAAATCCCTTGTGCAATCATAGGGAAAGGCCCAGCGGGTAGAGGGGCCGGTTTGGGGGAGAACCCGGGAGACACCCCGCCTAGGGTAATGGGGCAGGAATGCGGGTCCCTTCGACGACTTGACGACGGTGTTCCACGATAGAACTGGCCATTTCTGTGATGTGGCGCTCTAAAATCAAACGAAGGTGACTCCCCGGACGATAATCGGCAGGGGCCATAAAATGGACCCGATCGGCATGATGGGTCAGCTGGTAGCATTTCTCAAACGATTTCCGGCTTTGATCGTCGGGATTATACACGGCAACGGCGAACCCTCCGTTTTTTTTCATGACCGTGAAGCAGGGGACGTCGGTAGGCCCATCGCCTACGTAGATCATCTGCCGAAAAGGCACGCGGCGGCTTTCTTCGGGCATGTGGTCATTCACGTCTTCTTCGAGATTAAGGAGGCCTTTGTTGACCCGGAAGAGAAATTGAGTTTTTTGGGTATGACTGATCGTGCGTTTGGGAAAGGAGATATGACCGTCTTCTTCATCGAATTCACATCCGAAGATGCCTTTGACATAGTGAGCGATGACACTGCCCTCCAGGATAGCCTTCAAGCCGGAGCTCACGACGTAATGCTCGAGCCGAATCCCGAATTCTTCAAATTCCGGTTTCTTCACGAGATCATCGAATTCGTTAAAGCATTCCGGAACGCCCGGAAAGAAGATGAGGTCCCGTCCCATAGTTTGGAGATCGTGATTGGAGAGGCTTCGAATACGATCGTCTTCCAACATCCGTTTCATGTAAGCCAGTTCCTGATCATACCCCCGTTCTTGGATCAGGGCCGTACAGCTGGGCCAGAACGTTTTGGGATCGAGTCCGGCATGCTTCAGGATCGTATGGTCCTGCATGTAATGGGGGCTGAGAGTATGATCGAAGTCATACACCATGGCGATAATGTTTTGAGGTTGGCTCAACACCAGTCGTGATCCCTACGCAATGATCATGGTCATAGAGAATGGAATCTTAAAATTTCGTGCGTACAGAGTCCTCGGCTTGGGGGCGCACGCCTCGTGGCCCATCGCGTGGATCATATTCAGGAGGGGACCGATTGCAGGGTGGAACGAAGTTCTTGGAGACGCGAGGTGAATAAGTCCAGGTGTATGGCGCGAAGAGCCGTATCGTTTTTAAATTTATCCAAACGATGAAACACGGTTTTGAGTTCTTTATTCAGCGTGAGGGCATGTTCATAAGCCGTGGTAGCGCTTTGGGATTCGGAAAAATCGCAAAAGGTCTTATGTAAGGCATGAAACTGATTATGGAGATCCTGAAACCCGGGTGAATCCCCGATTTCGTTCTTGGCTTGCTGGGCACTTCGGTCCATCATGTCCAATAGATTGAAGGCCGTCTGTTTCCCGGAGTCGCCTTTCGCTTGCTGGTAGAAGGTATCAGCCTTGGGATGGAAAAGGCTTGAGCAACCGGGAAGCAGGAACAGGCAAACTAGAGCGAGGGACCATATCATGCGATTCATCGTCATACTCCACATATCTAGTGACCGATACACAGGGGCCGAGTATCTATCAGGGTTGAGTCAGAAAATGGCCTTGATGAGTTCTTGAATACTCCGTTGCATGTCCACATCATCCGTGATCGGACGGGTGATCGCCGCGTCACAGGCGCGATCAGGGGCCACGCCTTGTTGAATAAGGGTCCCGGCGTAGATGAGCAAACGGGTACTGACACCTTCTTCCAGACCATGACTGCGCAAATTCCGGACTTTTTCTCCTAATTTCACCAAACGAGAGGCCATGTCTTTTGCGATCCCCGCCTCATGTTCCACGATACGGACTTCGGTCTCTTTGGGAGGATAAGAAAACTCCAGAGCCATAAACCGTTGTTTGGTACTTTGCTTGAGTTCTTTCAACACGCTTTGGTAACCGGGGTTATAAGAAATCACGAGAAGAAAATCATCCACCGCTTCGATAAGTTGGCCCTTTTTCTCTAAAGGAAGAAATCGCCGGTCATCGCTTAGGGGATGGATTAAGACCGTGGTATCTTTCCGTGCCTCGACCACCTCGTCCAAATACACGATGGCTCCGTGTTTGACCCCTAAGGTGAGGGGGCCGTCCACCCAGACCGTTTCCTCTCCTTTGAGGAGATACCGTCCGATCAAATCGGAGGCCGTGAGATCTTCGTGACAAGCCACCGTAATGAGGGGTCGGTTCAGACGATGGGCCATATGTTGGACGAACCGGGTTTTCCCGCATCCGGTGGGTCCCTTTAACATGATGGGAATCTTATTCGACGCACCGACGGTGAACAGACCTATCTCCCCGTTTACCTCCTGGTAAAAGGGTTCTTCCGTCACCCGAAATTGTTCAATGCCCAGTTCAAGGCCCTTCATGATTCACTCCAGGCGGAATTTTCCATGGTGAATTCTCGTCAAGACAGATTCCCTATTATACTGACGTGCTTTTCAGGAGAACAACCAGTCCCTTTCCGCCAAGAAAAGGAAGACACATGGGATTAAGCGGGTTGAGCGATAAAATTTGCCACCAACTGGACGGGATGATATGCCCGTTTGGACCGGGCTAAACTCTGAAGCCCTGAGTCATCCATGGTGTTCGTGAAGGGATAATGTTTGTGTTCTCGACAGAATTCCCGGAAAAGATATTGTGCCAGGCCATACACTGACCGGTCGGCCACTTCCAATAAGACGCAAAAGACCTCCCGGGATCGGGGATAGCCGAACGTATAGCCACGAATGGCCCCATCCACCCACAACACCCGTCCGGTTAAACCCAGCTCCCGATATTCCTGCAGCACCACACGATGGGCACTCGCCGAATCTCGAAGCATGAGCCGGGCCACTTGGTCATTGAGGGAGGAACGGGTCAAGGGGATTTCCTCTTTTTGATGGACCCAGCGTTGGTACAGGGCGAGACAGGTGTCACGGTCCTGGATCCGATAAGGAGCCAGACGGATGCGATGCCCCCGGAGGAAACGGTTATAGGCCGCCCGATGGGATTTGTAGGGATTCCCCTTGAGATTGACCAGGTCGGCCGTATGGTAGAGATAATCAGAATCTTTGGATGTGACCCGATACCCCCAGTCCGATAACTGGTCTTTCAGATCAAATGGAATGTTTTCTATTCGAGTCACCTGGGTTCCCCGATTGTGAGCCTGCATAAATTCCATGACTTGGGACAGAACATCCTTCAGAGAACTGGGAGAAAAGGAGCCGACACCGGATCGTGGACCGACCGGGGGAAGAGGCATGAACATCCCGTCGGGATATTGGGCGAATAAGCACCACCACCCATCGATCTCGGTCCAGCTATAGGAAAAGAGATTCTTCCAAATATAATGGGGGGGAAAGGCCCAGGTGGCTAACGGGGTTTTGCCTCCCACAATGGTTGAAGATAAAGCTTGATGCACCCGGAATTGATCTTTGATCGTCAGAGGGCTGAGGTGAAGGGCCATACCCACTGTTATACGGGATGAACGCCCGGATACGAAAGCTCATAGTCGAAAAATTATGAAGAAGAGGGGTCAAGTTCTCGTAGCCTGGCTGTCAAAGTCGATAGAGGGTGGAGAACCACGACATCCGGTTGAAAGACCGTGATGAGATTGGGATGGGTGACGAGGGTGGATAACAAGGGCTCCCGTTCAAGACTCGCGGCGATGGCCTGGGCTCGTTCCGTCAGATGGGGAGGTAACGGTTTGGGAAGTTCGGACATGTCACGATAGGTTGGAGCCTCCTGGGCTTCTCCCTGATATAAGAGGAAAGGACACAGGGAATCCCATCCGAAAAGGACCATCTGGCGCTCTTGATCCCACATGATGGCAAAAGGGTATAACTGACAGTCCAGAGGGCGAACGGCGTAGATCCGACAATGATGGGTGCCGGGGTCGAAGGCCGGGCAGATGAACCCCTCTCCTTCCGGATTGGGCACGACCGAAACTTGACCGCCCTGAGAATCGGAAAATGAGGTGGGGCTGACTCCGGCAGAGACCGCCGCATGAATTTCCTCCGCGGTAAAGTAGGGACGCAAGAAGCTGTCTTTCTCCGGAAAACGACAACAGACTTCACAGGCAAGGCAGGTGGCCGAAGGGACGGGTTGGGGGCCAGGGATCATAGGGAGGGAAGTGGTCATGCAGGTCGCACTCAGGCTAGAAGCCTCCGTTCATACACCGTCGATTCTCCGGTGGTTCAGGAGGAGCATTCGCCTTGTCCATTTTAAAGAAGGCATGTTACGATCATGGCTATTCTAGCAAAGGATGATGTCAAAATACCCGGGCGTTCCTCCTATCATACTCCTGATTCATCCCTTTGTTGCGGATTCAATGCTCTTCCTAAGTTATTAGATGAACATCAGGTTGTCTGATCCGTCTCACACGACTTCACGCCACACGGAAGGATCGCCTCGTGCGTCCGTTCCTGAACGGATTCCTCTTCCTTCAGCGGGAGTCTCCTCGATGACTGAGGGGTCCTACTCGACGTTTCAGGAAACGTTGAGACAGGAAGGACTGTTCGTCCCGGGCGAGGAAGATAGGTGGCGGGTAGCCTGCCATCCCTTTGTCCTGTCTCCTGAAGTGGGAACATTCCTGGAAGGATTGGGTCAGCATCTTCTGACCTTTTATCAAGCCTTGAACACCCTGTATAGAGAAAGTGTGAAAGGAACCCAACCCCCCTGGGTTCATGAATATTTAGACATGGGAAAACCGGCGGGCCTCCTGGAATTCGGACGGATGAATCGATTTAAGCAACAGATACCCGGAGTGATTCGACCCGATCTGATCCCCACGGAATCCGGGATAGCCTTAACCGAGTTGGACTCGGTCCCGGGTGGATTCGGACTCACCGCCAGTTTGAGTCGGATGTATGCGAACCAAGGTGATTCGGTGTGGCCGGATCCGGAAGGTTTGGTCAAAGGCTTCTCCGACATGCTTTCCGAAAAGCTCGAAGGGAAACCGCGTCAGGCAGCCATTGTGGTCTCGGATGAGGCCGAAGGATACCGGTCGGAGATGCGATGGATGGCGGACCGATTGACTAAAGAAGGATGGAAGGCCTGGTGTGTGCACCCTCGGGATATTCGATTTTCCGAAGAAGGCCTCTCCGTTCAACACCGGGGACAGAGGCATCCCGTTTCGTTGTTGTATCGGTTTTATGAATTATTCGATCTGAAGAATATCCCCAAAGGGGAACTCATCATGTACAGCGCCAAGAAAGGGCAGGTCACTGTCACGCCACCCTATAAACCATGGATGGAAGAAAAACTCGCCTTGGCTCTTTTTCATCATCCGGGACTGGACGCCTATTGGGAGAAAGCGCTGGGTCCTGAAACGCGAAACCAACTTGGATCACTCATACCCCGGACATGGGTCATGGACCCCAGGCCCCTTCCCCCATCGGCGATCATTCCAAACCTTCGACATGCGGATCGTTCGGTGGCCGACTGGAACTGGTTGGGTTCGACGACTCAAAAAGAACGGCAATACGTGTTGAAAGTATCGGGATTTTCCGAACAGGCTTGGGGGAGTCGAGGAGTCTCCATCGGGCATGATCTGTCCCAGGAGACATGGAAAGAAAAGGTGAATGAGGCCTTGGAGACCTTTTGGGAAAGCCCTTATGTCCTTCAGGAATTTCACAAAGGACGGGTGTTTGTGGTTGAATATTATGATAGCTCGACGGGGGACATCCGAACGATGGAAGGCCGGGCCCGATTATCCCCCTATTATTTCGTCCACGACCGACAGGCGAAATTAGGAGGGGTGCTGGCTACGATTTGTCCCAAGGATAAGAAGATCATCCATGGAATGCGCGATGCCGTGATGGCCCCCTGTCGAATCGGTAAAGGATAGCCTGCCGGGTTTCAACGCCGGCCGGTAAGCGAAACGAAGGGAAATGAGTCACACGCGATGAAGCTGTACCATGTCGATTGGTGTCCCGAATGCCGGGTCGTCCGGAATAAATTAGATGAACTGGGTCTGTCGTATGAGGAAGAAATCGTGCCGGATGTTCGACCTTTTCGAAAGACCGTGTTGGCCGTGTCCGGTCAAACCTACGTGCCCGTGCTAGTGGACGGTGAAACCGTATTAACGGAAACTCAGGAGATTTTGGATCACCTTGATTCTGTTTCTTCCCATGAGACGCAATAGGGGTGGATCAGGAAGAGTCCCCTCCCCAATCTTTCAGTTCGTGTAAGGAAAGGAACGCGTACCCGATGGCCGATTGGAAAAAAGTTCTCGCCGCCAGTATCACCAAGCCTAAGGATCTTGCGAAACACCTTGGGGTCGACCCCAAGGAAGTCGAAGACGTGGTGGGTCCCTATCCGATGCGAATTACCCCGACGGTGCTGGCCACGATCAAGGAAAAAGGCGATGCGATCTGGAAACAAGTGGTTCCCGAAGCGGTCGAACTGGATGACATCGATGCGCCGGATGATCCGTTGGAAGAAGATACCGACAGTCCGGTTCCGCATCTGGTACACCGGTATCCCGATCGAGTCCTATTGATGGTCACGAACCAATGTCCCATCTATTGTCGGTTTTGTACCAGGAAGCGACTGGTCGGAAAACCGGGGTTTTTGAAAAAAGGAGAGCTGGATCAGGCGGTGGCGTATCTCCGAGAACATACGGAAATCCGGGACGTCATCTTGTCAGGGGGGGATCCCCTGCTCTTGCCGGATCATTTGATCGAACGGGTTCTCAAAGCCCTCCGGTCGATTCCCCATCTGGAATTAATTCGTTTCGGCACACGGGTCCCGGGAACGCTGCCCCAACGGATTACGCCCGAACTCTGTGACATCGTCAAGCAGTATCACCCCATCTACATGAATTTACACTTCAATCATCCGGATGAACTGACTCCGGAAGTGAAGGAAGCATGCGGACGATTGGCCGATGCCGGCGTGCCCCTGGGAGCCCAAACGGTCCTCCTCAAGGGAGTGAATGACGACCCTGAAATCATGAAACGACTCATGCATCAATTACTCTTGGCGAGGGTGAAGCCCTATTATCTGTACCAAGCGGATCTGACCAAAGGCACCAACCATTTTCGAACCACGGTCGAAACGGGCCTGAAAATCGTGCAAGCGCTTCAAGGCCACACGAGCGGGATGGCTGTGCCTCATTTCGTCATCGATGCACCCGGCGGCGGAGGAAAAATTCCTCTGTTGCCCGGGGATTATCTCTTGAACCTGGATGAGCAGGGCGCCGTCCTCAAAAATTACGAGAATAAAACCTATCACTATCCGCAGCCGACCTCGAGTCGGGAACTCCCGATGGTGGAGCCCTCATTAGCCCGTGACATGTGTAGTGCCGGGGCGATGGATGATTATTGATGGCGGCTGCCGGTAAATCAGGAATCCTTCCATTCCAAACCTTGCGGTCGCTCGTGAAACGCAAGGCCATTCGGGCCGACGTCCCGATCACGACCGAACAGATTCAACCAGCCAGTCTGGATCTTCGTCTCGGCAACAAGGCCTATCGGTTATTGAGTAGCTTCCTTCCCGAACCTTCGGACGAACGCACGCAATTTTCCATCGAAGATCTCTACCGGTCAGACCTGGTGATGTATGACATGGACCTGAGTGAAGGGGCGATCTTGGAAAAAGGGCATGTGTACCTGGTGCCCCTGATGGAGCGGTTGAAACTTCCCCCGGACATTCGCGGAAGGGCCAACCCCAAAAGCTCCACCGGCCGGTTGGATATTTTTACGCGAGTGGTGACGGACCTTCATGTGGGATTCGATGAAATTCGGCCGGGATATGCGGGGCCCTTATTCCTGGAAATCGTGCCCCGATCGTTTACCATCCGGGTCAAAGCGGGGTTGTCATTGAATCAATTACGCCTCATGTCCGGGAAGCCGCTGATATCCGATTCTTCACTCCGAACGATCCATCGTAAGACCCCCCTCCTCTGTCATAATGGCGGAGAAGAGGAACAGGACCGGCCCTTATCGGCGAAAGAGGTCCGAGTGGATAAGGGCCTGTTTCTCAGCGTGGACTTGCGAGGGTCCACGGATGCAGGAAATCCCATCGTGGGATATCGGGCCAAGAAAAACAGTCATGTCATCGACCTCAGCAAGATCGGACATTATTCGGCCTTGGATTTCTGGGAACCCCTCACCAGGAATGCGACCGCCAGTATGCTCTTGGAACCGGAAGAATTCTATATCCTGGCTTCCAAGGAACGGATTCAGGTGCCTCCGGGCTATTCGGCGGAAATGGTAGCCTACGAAGCCGCCTGTGGAGAGTTGCGCACCCATTATGCGGGATTTTTTGATCCCGGCTTTGGCTATGCCCATCCAACCCGGAAAGGCACGCAAGTGGTGTTGGAAGTCCGACCCCATGATGTGCCCTTTCGGATTCACGATGGCCAAACCTTTTTTAAAGTCATGTACGAAAAGATGCAGGAGATTCCCACGCAGTTATATGGGGCCGGTTTAGGGTCCTCGTATTCTCAGCAAGCCCTCACCCTGAGCAAACATTTTAAGTGGTAACGATGAGTACTGAACCCGAATCCCCAACTCCAGTCAATCCGGCTCCCCCGACCCCACCGAATCACCCGGCCTCACCGGAGGAAGAAGAAGCCCAAGAAAACCGGCAGATGATGGTGGCCATTAAAATGGTGGGATCGGCCATGGTCTTTATCGGCTTCCTGCAAGTGTTTCTCTCGGCCAGTACCGGTGCGGAAATCAGTATCTTCCCGATGATTATCTATTTTTCCGGGATGGCCCTGTGGGCCTATTCGGCCGTGGAAATTCCGACGGTCCGCTATATCGTCATCGGTCTCTCCATTCTCTGTGCGCTGGCATTTATCCAGGTCGGAGAAGTCTTGTTTTGGCATAAATATCTCATTTATTGGGGGACCATCGGAGTCGTCGTCTTTTTCATGTTTAAACCCCAAAAAAAAGCCGGCTGAATAGTCGGAACCCCTTTCTGGCCTGCACGGTTTCCCCTCCTCCATCGGGTTGACCTTTTCCATGGACATCACGGTGATCATTCCGGTCCTGAACGAGCAAGAATCGGTTTCCGATCTGCTGGAGCATCTCCAAGCAAGGCAATTCAGGAATCTGATCTTGGTAGATGGCCGGAGTGAAGACCGGACCGTCGAACGGGCCAAGACCGCATTGGAAACTCATGATTCGCTCGAGGCACAGATTGTGACGGCGCCTCGTGGCCGTGCCTCGCAGATGAATGCCGGGGCCGCTTGTGCGAAGGGAGCGGTCCTGGTGTTTTTACACGCGGACACGCGATTGCCGGAACGAGCCAGACAGCTCATGGAAAACGCGTTGGCCAATCCGGCCTGTGTGGGAGGACGGTTTGATGTGCGGTTCCCACGGGATAGGGGCTATGCCTGGGTGGTGAGCCGGATGATGAACTGGCGTTCTCGGTGGTCCGGGATTTTTACGGGAGATCAAACCATGTTTATTCGCCGAACCGTATTCCAGGACATGGGAGGGTTTGCCGACATGCCGCTCATGGAAGATATCGATTTCGCCAAACGGCTCAAAGTTCGCGGGGAAGTGGCCGCGTTGCGGGAAAAGGTGACCACCTCCTTCAGGCGATGGGAAAAACATGGTCCTCTCAAGACGATTGTCCGGATGTGGATCTTACGGTTTCTCTATTGGGCCGGATGGGACCCTCATCGATTGAAAGAACGTTACGATGCGGTCAGGTAAACATCCCCGGAAGCGCCCGCGAAAGGGTGGGCATGGACCCACACCCGTATCATCTCCACCGAATGAACGGGCCCTGGTAATGTTTGCCAAGGCGCCGATCGCGGGACAGGTCAAAACCAGGCTCTGTCCACCCCTCACCCCTGATGAAGCCGCCAGCTTACACGGGTCCCTGGTCATGGATTTGGTCGAACGCTTCAAGGCGCTGAAAGGATTCGATGGTATCCTTGCGGGAACCCCATCAGCGAACCATCCCTTTTTTCTGGCCCTACAGGCCAGGTTTCATGTGAAGGTGTGGGATCAGGAGGGCAATGATCTAGGCGAACGAATGGACAAGGTCTTTCAGAAAGCTCTGCAATCCTCCTATCGTTCGGCGGTGATCATTGGATCGGACATTCCGGGAATCACGGCCACGCTCGTGAATGAGGCACGACAAGGTCTTGATGATCATGATGTGGTGCTGGGCCCCACCCTTGATGGCGGATATTATCTGATCGGACTGCGTGAACCGTTTCCGGAACTGTTTGCGGATATGCGATGGTCGACGAACGAGGTATTCGAGGAGAGCGAAAAACGGGTTGCGGCAGCAGGGAAGAAATTAAAAGTGCTTCCCACACTGCGAGACGTGGATACCGGGGAAGACCTTGATTCATTCATCCAAGAAAGCCAGAATCCTCAATGCACGATATTTTCGGCTAGAACAAGAAATGTCCTGAAAGAACTGGCCAAACGATTGAGCCATCGGCAATAACGAAAAAAAGCAAGAATTTTTGAGTCCAAAGGAAAAGGGGTAGAGAAGATGACGGAACGAGTCGCGTTGATCACGGGGGGAGCTCGAGGAATCGGCCGTGGTGTGGCGGTGGAACTGGCCGCCCAAGGGTGGGCCGTGGCGGTCTGTTATCGGAGTAGCGACCAGGATGCCAAGGATCTCATCCAACAGATCGAGCAACAGGGAGGTAAAGCTGTAGCGGTTCAATGTGATGTCTCGGACCACACGGCAGCAGTGAACCTCGTTCAAACGATAGAAGAGAAATGGGGAAGGATTGATGCGTTGATTAATGGCGCCGGGCCGTACCATCGCGTCCATCTCCTGGAAGAAACTCCCGAAGGATGGTCCGAAATGTTCACGAATAATCTGGATCCCATTTTTTTTCTGGCCAAGGCAGTAGCCCCGGGGATGAAACAGAGAAAGTACGGTCGAATCATCTCCTTTGGCATGGCCAATGCCGATAAGATGGAAGCCCAACCTCATGTAACCGCCCATTACATCGCCAAAGCCGGAGTCCTTATCCTGACCCGAACGCTCGCTAAAATTCTGGCGCCCGATGGCATTACGGTGAATGCCATTTCTCCGGGGTTTATCGATTCGGGGAGTGCACCACCCGAGGAACTGGTCGGTATGGCCAAAAAAATTCCCGCCGGATACATCGGGACCGTACCGGATACCGTTCAAGCGGTGAGGTATCTGCTATCCGATGAAGCGCGCTATGTGACGGGAACCAACATCCATCTCAGCGGCGGCTGGGGGATGTGAAAAAGGCTGGGTTTGGAAAACCGTTTCACCCAATAAAAAATTTTCAAGAGAAATCATCTCTCCCACAAAATTCCGAATTCTTTACCAAAATGTTTTGCGAGAGCTTGTTGAACGGAATCGACTTCCAAATGCATTCCAAGGACTCGACTCATCGAGGTCATCACGCAATGCTCGATCCCGCAGGGCGTGAGGAGAGAAAACGGCGCAAGATCCACGTTCACGTTCAAAGCAAACCCATGCATCGTGATACCACGGGAAATCCGGACACCGATGGATGCGAGTTTTTCTGATGGATTCCCCTCACGTTCCACCCACACGCCTCTGAAGGACGTATGGCGGCAGGCGGAAATCCCCCATTCGGCCAAGGTCCGAATCAGGACCTCCTCTAATTGATGAACATACACTTTCGGTCCGGGGCAATACGTGCGGAGGTGAAGGATGGGATATCCGATAAGTTGCCCGGGCCCGTGATAGGTTACCGATCCCCCACGATTCGTCTCGTACGGGTGAATCCCCTTCCGTCGCAGTTCGGCCGCCTGTGACTCCCAATGTTCCGGTTGGGTTCGCTTCCCGATCGTCACCACCGGTTCGTGCTCGGTCAGGAGAAGCGTATCCGGTTGGCGACCCTGCAGGCGTTTGAGCAGGAGACCCTGTTGCAGTTCCAAAGATTCGGCATAGGGTAGGAAAGGAATCGTCAGGAGAGTGCCGGGATGCCGATTCGTGCCCATCCGAACAGTGGATTGATCTTGTGATTGAGGAAAAAGGGAAAGGTCTTGAATGCCCACCCGGGTTCACCCCTTGGACTTTGGGGAATCAGGAGGGAGGCCTAACGCTTCTAAAATAGCCGGCGGCACCCGTTTGATTTTTCCGTTGGGATCCACTGCCACGAGAGTCGCCGACCCTTCAACGACCACCCGTTGCGTGGTCTGCTCTCGGATGACATGGGAAAAAGTGAGGGAAATGCGGCGATCGGCTTGTAACGTGGTCTCGACCCACAGCACTTCCCCATAAATGGCCGGGGACCGGTATGTCAGCTCGGCTTGGGTCACACGAAATTCCGTTCCCTCGCGAAGCAGGGCGCTGACGGAAAGCCCGTGATCGGCCAGGTGATGGGTTCGAGCCCTCTCGAAATATTTTAAATAATTGGCGTAATAGACGACTCCGCCACAATCGGTATCTTCATAATAGACCTGGACGAGCATGAATAAGCGAATGCTGCGTTAGAGGCTCAGAGAGGGAAATTGAGGGAGATCCGTGGCAGTGGTCCCGCTCAATTTCAGGACGATGTCATAGAGCTGATGAAACCGTTCGGATTTAATGGGCTCGAACCCATAGCCCAAGACCGCATGGTCGGCGGCATCGATGAGCGTTTTCATTTTGGGCCATTCCTTCACGAATTGTTGACCCATCGGATCTTCAAGGGCAGCCAACGTCTGAAATTGGGCATCCCAGGGCAACCGGTATTTCCCGTCGATTTCATTCTGATATCGAGTGCGACAGGATTCTTGCAATTCCGCCGGCAACATATCCGGGTTGATATCCCAACTCGTCATTTGGTGGCCGGTATACAATTGGGTTTGAGCGAAGGCTTCCAGCGCACGAAGCAGAATGCGAGTGGCCGCTTCGAGGTCTTGATTCCGGTCTCCTCGACGTTTGGCCCAACCCAACAAATCTATTCCAAGGGCCGGCTTCACCGGTTTACTATCCAGGACGATGCGTTCGAGGAACGTCAGATTCCCTTTGAGGGTTTTAATAAGCCGGTCCATGCCCGGAGGCCCGCCCCAGACGGAAGCGAGTTCGAGAGCCTTGATCCCGCCTTTCAGTTTTTCCCAGGCCGGGCGATAGAGAAATTGATCCCAAAGCCCATACCCATGCGCCACATCGGCCAGGGCACGGTAAAAAGGTTTCAAGCCCCCACTCACCCGGTGTTCCAACGTGCGAAAATTTCTCGTCGACGCCTCATACAGACCAAGGTTGAAAAGCTCGCAGGCCTCTCGTCGTATACGGGGCGCTTCTTCATCCCAGGGGTTTTCTGAAGAATCCCCGGAAGAAGGCTTGGAAGACCCCTCGGCAGATTCTCCCCCTTGGGAAGGCCCCGGAAGTAAAAAGACCTTGGTAGAGAACGGGAAGCCGGCAAAGGCCATCGCCGAAGCCATGGCAGGAGTGGCCGACGAGAGATCCATCACTAACTCCCCACCCGAAACCTTCCAGGTGTGTAACAGCGGTTCCAGGTGTTGAGAAAGGGCCTTATGACAGGCCGGGAGGTCATGGGGATCGGGAGTCAGAATCCAATCCCATCGTTTAGGCATCTCGGAGAGTGCCGGATGAACCTGCTCCTCCACGATGGCTTTGTGGGACTCGTGTAAGAAAAAGCACACCATTTCAGGTGTGAGTTTCTGCAACATCGCAATGGCGGGGGAAGGGTCGGAATGGATGGCCAGAAAGAGTGCTTTTGTCGGGATATGGGCACTCACAATGGAACGCACTATATCACCGGCCACGGAGGCCGGCAAGAAAAAGGGAGAGCAGGATCAATCGAACATCGCTGAAAAGAACCGGGAAATCGAATATGTGAAATTTCCTGCTTACCCTGCTAGAATCAAGCCCAATGGATGCTGAGGCCATCGTCCAAGCCTTTGAAACCAGTGCGGATGTGAAGAATGAATTCATTCGCACGCATGTGGACAAAGTCTTGGATGTCGGACAACTGCTCATCCGAACCTTTCGCGAGGGTCGCAAAGTTCTGCTCTTCGGCAATGGGGGAAGCGCCACGGATGCCGCCCATATTGCGGCGGAATTTGTGGGCCGGTATCGCAGGGAACGCCAACCCCTCCAAGCACTGGCCTTAACCACCGACATGGCCGGCATGACCTGCATCGCGAATGATTATGACTACACGGATATTTTTTCTCGCCAGCTCCTGGCGCATGGGCGCAAAGGGGACGTCGCCATCGCGATCAGTACGAGCGGGAATTCCCTCAATGTGATTCGTGGAATCGAAGCCGCACAATCCCGGGGGATCACCACGATTGGATGGACAGGGTCGGGAGGCGGCAAACTGGACGATCTGGTCGATTATTGTTTTAGTGTCCCGTCCTCCGTGACCGCACGAATTCAAGAGTGCCACATCACCTTGGGCCATGTGCTGTGTGAATTCGTCGAAGAACGGATGTTTGGAGACCAAGAATAGGCGTATGCCTTCCAATCTGTCCCGGCAATTAAACGTCGACAAACTCAAGACGTATCCTCTTCGGACCCGGCATTCCAAGGTCAAGGCCACGGATGCCGCGACACCCTGGAAACGAGGAGGCTCGTTTCAACGTTTCCTGAAGACCCTGCCCGATGTGCTCGCAGGAAACACCTTTCGGGCCGTCGTGGAGGCGATTGTCCGGGCGCGAAAAAACGGCCGGCCCGTCATCCTGGGGATGGGAGCCCATCCGACCAAAGTGGGTTTGAATCCCATCTTGGTGGATCTCATGAAAAAAGAAGTCATCACCGCGGTGGCGATGAATGGAGCCGTAGTCATTCATGATTTTGAACTGGCGTATCTTGGGCAAACCTCCGAGGAGGTGGAGGCCGAGATCGATTCCGGCCGATTCGGGATGGCCGAAGATACCGGTCGAATCCTGAATGAGGCGATCACGAAAGGGGGAGAAAACGGCTGGGGGATGGGTGAGGCTATCGGGCGCTACATGGTGTCCCACTCCAAGATGTTTCCCTATCGCCGGTCGAGTTTGCTGGCGACCGGTGTACAGTTGGACCTGCCGGTCACTGTCCATGTCGCCATCGGAACCGATATCATCCATATGCACCCCACCGCGAACGGAGAAGCCATCGGAGCAGGATCCCTCATCGATTTCCGGAAGCTGGCGGCCGTGGTCTCACGCATGGAAGGTGGCGTGTACATCAATCTGGGATCGGCCGTATTGATGCCGGAAGTTTTCCTGAAGACCGTCACGCTCGGCCGGAACCTGGGCCGCGCCTTGAAACGCATTACCACGGTGAACATGGATTTTCTCTCGCACTATCGTCCGCTGACCAATGTGGTCAAACGACCGACCCAGAAGGGGGGCCAGGGATATACCCTCACCGGCCATCATGAAATCATGGTACCTCTCCTGGCGGGCGCCGTCCTTGAGGCGCTTCGCCGGTAAGTCCGGGAAGAGAGAAGAGGACCGGTCTCGTTCATGACCAGAACAACGTATTCGGGGACCACTCCGAATAAGGGCAAGGAGCCTACCGTTTATGAAAAAGAAAATTCTCATCGTCGATGACCATCCCGATATCATCCTTATGTTGACGGACCGGCTGGAAGCCCTGGGCTATGAAACCATCACGGCCGACAATGGGAAGGCCGCCCTGGAACAACTCGACCAGGAATATCCTCATTTAATGTTGCTGGACCTGGAGATGCCCCAGATGACCGGGATGGAAGTCCTCCAAAGTCTGGCCAAAACCGGACCCAAAAAACCGGAAGACCAGGAAGCACGGGGGTTCGGTGGAGGCGACGGGCTGCCACTCCCTGTCGTGGTCATGACCGCGCACGGAACTATCTCGAAAGCGGTCGAGGCGATGAAAGCCGGGGCCTATGACTTTCTGACCAAGCCCATTGAATTGGACCATTTAGCCCTGGTCCTGAAAAAAGTCCTGCAGAGGGAGGCTTTAGGCCGTCAAGTCGCCTCTCTGCGGACCGAAGTCGAAGGCCGGTACAGCAAAATCGTCGGAGAAAGCCCGCAAGTCAGCTCGATGGTGGAGTTAGCCAAGCGCGCGGCAGAGGCCGATGCTACCGTCTTGCTGTTGGGAGAGAGCGGCACCGGAAAAGAATTGTTCGCCCGATCGATTCATCGCTGGAGCGATCGTCGGGACATGCCCTTTAGTGTGATCAATTGTGTCGCACTCACCGAAACCCTCCTGGAAAATGAACTCTTCGGCCATGAAAAAGGCGCCTTTACCGGAGCGGATTCCTTGCAGAAAGGCAAGATCGAAGCGGCGGATGGCGGCACGGTCTTCCTGGATGAGATTGGCGACATGCCGTTGGGCTTACAAGCCAAATTGCTCCGGGTGTTGCAGGATCATGAATTTCCCAGAGTCGGCGGTACCCGGCTGGTGCGTGTGAATATCCGAGTCGTCGCGGCAACCAACAAGGATCTCAAGCAGGCCGTGAAAGGGGGCACCTTCCGTGAAGACCTCTTCTTCCGGCTCAACGTCGTGAACCTGGCGCTCCCTGCCCTCCGCGATCGGCCGGAGGATATCATTCCCCTGGCAGAGTATTTTCTGGATCGGCATGTCCAGGAAATGAAGAAAAAGAAACGGAAGTTTTCCAAGAAAGCCATGGAGGCCATGCAATGTTATTCCTGGCCCGGGAACATCCGGGAATTGGACAATGCGATTGCTCGAGCGGTGGTCCTGGGAGTGGACGAAGAAATTTCCTCGGATCTGTTGGGGCTGGGCGGAGCCAAAGATGATCTGGATGAACTCGACAACCTGCCCTATCACGATGCCCTCGACCGGTTTAGCACCCATATCCTGGAGAAGGCCATGCGCCGGACCAACTGGAGCCAGACCAAGGCCGCCGAGCTCCTGGGCCTGCAGCGCACCTATCTGTCCCGCCTGCTGAAACAAAAGAATATTCAACAGGGCGAGGAGTAGAAAGACCGCGTTCCGTTTTTGAGCTTTCCCGAAACGGTTGAGCATTCCCCTCCCGGCTCCTTCATGAAGAAGGGAGCCGGTATAAGCTTTTCCTCAAATCTGCTAGTATTTCCCGACCCTCTCCAGCGTCATGCCGTGGCAGGCTACCAATAGTTGCCCGAAAGGGACCTTCCTCATGGTTGAAAACAGGGACTCCTCAAACCTCCTACACCGGAAGCAGCAAGAGCTGGACGCCGCGCAACGAATCAGTGAAGCGCTGTTTCAGAACCTGAGTGTGGCGGAACTGGTGGAACAAGGACTGCATATCGCCATGGAGGTCGTGGGCTGCCGGGCCGGGTCGGTGTTATTGGCCAAGCCGGAAACGAAAGAACTCCAATTTTACCATTCGGTGGGTGAACGTCCTCCAAAATCGGGGATGAGTTTTCCGTGGTCGGAAGGGATTGCGGGAGCCGTCTTCGCCAGGAATGAACTCATCGTGATCGAGGACGTCAAGAAGGACCGGAGACATTTTGGCGAAATCGATCTTATCACCGGATTTCACACGCAAGATGTGATTGCCCTGCCGCTCAAGCGCTGGGAAGGCCCGCCCATCGGCGTGTTGGAAGTGCTGAATAAAACCGAGGGCCTTTTACAGAAGGAGGATGTACCTATCCTCACCATCATTGCCGCGTTTATGGCCCTGTCCATCGAACAAGCGCGTCTCTTTCAAGAAGCCAAATTAGCCGAAGTCGCCAGAATATTGGGAGACATCGGCCATGACGTCAAAAACCTGCTCATTCCCGTGCTCGGCGGGACGTCACGGTTAAAAGAACACATCGATGATATGTTCGCCGAACTCCCCGAGTTGAGTCCGGTAAAAGCTGAAGAGCACCACAAGGTCTGCGACGAAGTCATCGATATGGTGGCGAGTAACGCCCAACGCATCCAGGATCGAGTGAAAGAAGTCGCGGATTGTGTGAAAGGGTTGACCAGTCCGCCGCAATTTGCCCCGTGCAAAGTCCATCATGCCGTGGCGTCCGTGTTTGATGCGTTAAAAATCGTGGCACAGGAAAAAGGCATTACCCTGCGTCATGAAGGGATACAAGAATTACCGGAGATCACGGCCGATGAAGCCCGGTTATTTAACGCCTTGTACAACCTGGTCAACAATGCCGTATCGGAAGTGCCATCGGGCGGGACGATCACGATAAAGGGACAAGTGGAACAAGGGGGGAAGATCCTGCATGTGTCCGTCATCGATAATGGAAGGGGCATGCCCGAAGACGTGCGCCGAAGTCTCTTCACCGCGAAAGCCATTAGCCGGAAAAAAGGCGGCATCGGCTTAGGAACGAAGATCGTCAAAGATATCGTGGAAGCCCATGGCGGGGTCATCCGTGTGGAGAGCGAAATGAATGTGGGGACGACGTTTCACATTCAACTGCCGATGGGAGGGCCAAAGGCCTCCTCCTCCTCTGGCCCCTTGCCCTGATGGTCGAGTGATCACGGAAGTCAATGTCAGAGGGAAGTGGGGAAGCCCGTCAACACATCCGGAAGGGCCCTACCGGATCTGAGCCACATCAGAGAAAAGAAAATCCTGTGGGGCGCATCCTTCAACAATCGCTGATCCTCCATGTGGCGGTCATGTCCCTCCTGATATGGGTGGGAATCACCGGCATTCGGGAACAGGGATGGTTGGAAAACATCGAACTGGATGCTTACGACTGGTCCCTCAGACTTCGTCCTGCCCGATCCGGTCCGCCCCCACCGATCACGCTCGTAGCCATCACGGACGAGGATATCCGGAAGTTGGGCCGGTGGCCGGTCACCGACCGGGTACTGGCCAAGGCTTTGGACAATATCATGCAACAGAAACCCCGGGCTGTCGGGGTGGACATGTACCGGGACCTGGAAGTGCCGCCCGGGAGACAGGAATTGAATCGGGTGTTGACCGCCCATCCGGAAATCATGATGGTCATGAAGTTCGGGGGGATTGAAACCGGAGGGATACTGCCCCCGCCGGTGTTACGCGGAACGGACCAGGTCGGTTTTAGCGACATCGTGGTGGATGCCGATGGAGTCGTGCGCCGGGGCCTCCTCTATTTAGATGACGGGACCGATTTTGCCAACTCGTTGTCGTTAGGGTTGACCCTGAAATACGGTAAGGAAGAGGGGATCGTTCCGAAACCGGCCCCGGAAAACCCGGACTGGATGAAATTGGGGAAAACGGTCTTCCGTCCTTTGGAATCACATGACGGCAGCTACATCGAGGCCGATGCGCAGGGGTATCAATACCTCCTGGATTTGGAGCGAAGGGACCAACACTTTGCACGAGTATCTTTTGGAGAGGTGTTGGCCGGGACAGTGCAACCGGAGATGTTCCGGGACAAGATCGTGCTCGTGGGAGTCGACGCGCAGGGCGTTAAAGATTATTTTTATACCTCCCAATGCGGAAGATGGGGAACCTGTCCCCAATTATCAGGCATCGAATTACATGCCTACCTGGTATGGCAACTGCTCCGGGCGTCTCAACAGGGACAGGCGCCCTTCACCACTCTTTCAGACGCCCAAGAAAACGGGTGGCTGGCCCTGTGGATCGTGGCGGGAGCCATCATCGGGGTTTGGGTCCGGGGAGCCTGGCGATTTTCGGTCGTCCTGCTCATGGGGATCGTGGGCCTCGGAGGGTTGGTCATCGGGGGAGTGGTGCAGGGGATCTGGATGCCCTTCATCCCGCCGGCTCTGGGACTGACGGTCAATGCCATGTTGGTCACCGCGTATATGTCCAACAGGGAAAAGAACGATAGGCGCGTGCTCATGTCGCTGTTTTCCAGACATGTCTCATCGGAAGTGGCCAAAGACATCTGGAAAAGACGGGAGCAGTTGTTGGACAACGGACGATTGCGCCCCCAAAAAGTAGTCGTGACGACCCTGTTCTCGGACCTAGAGGGATTTACCACGATAGCCGAGGGGATGGAACCCCAAACGCTCTTGAGTTGGCTCAACACCTATATGGAAGCCATGGTGGACATCATCGAGAGACATGGGGGAGTGGTGGATGATTACTATGGAGACATGATCAAGGCCGGGTTTGGCGTCTTCACACAAGACCAAACCGAAGAGGACATTCTGCACCAGGCCCAACAAGCGGTAGGCTGTGCCATGGCCATGGAACGGGAAATGATTCGCCTCAACGAAGAATGGCAACAACAGGGGCTCCCGACCGTTCGAATGCGGGTCGGGATCAATACCGGGCCGGTCGTGGCCGGGAGCCTGGGGAGCGCTCAGCGTCTGAAATTCACGACGATCGGCGATTCGGTCAATGTCGCGGCACGCCTGGAAAGTTTTGAGAAGGCATCGTTGGAAACCTGGGCCAAAGAAGATGTCTGCCGAATTCTCGTGGGCGAATTGACCAAACAGTATCTGGGCAATCATCAGTGGACGTTCAAAGAAGTGGGGGTCGTGACGTTAAAGGGAAAATCAGTGGAATCCCCCGTCTACAGATTGGTAACGCCCAGGAAGGACTGATGCCCGCCGGATCAAGAACAGCCGGGGTGAACGATCCGGTTCGGTATGGAAATATCCGCCAGACCGGCGACCGGGCCCTAGGCCTTCATCCCATCGAATCCCTTCCCCACATCCGTCCAAATTCATTTAATCAAAACAACTCCCTCCCTCGACAATCTATTGATTTCAAGGTTCACACCTGACTAATATGTAGACAGGTTGTCCCTCTGAAGGCCCCTTCGGCAAACGATGAAAAGGGGTGGAATTGATCCTGATGCCGAATACGTCTCACAACGTGGACCCCCCTCAGGCGTTAGAAGCCTTCTCGTCTGCCTTCCTGTCTCACATAAATCAGGAAACCAACCTGCAGGCCGCCATCCAGTCGATTCGCACGGAAGCCTGCAAGGTCTTAAAAGCCGAGATGGCCAGCATCTTCCTGCTGGACCGGGAACACCGGGAATTATGGTTCCCCCTCCTGGAAAATGGGCAAATCCTCCGCCTGGATGCACGCTTAGGAATCGCCGGGGCCTGTGTGGCCAGCGAGGAAGTCCTGAACATCAAGGATGCCCAGGCGGATGCCCGATTCTTTTCCGGGATCGACACCACCACCAAACATAAAACCCAGACCATCGTGGCCGTACCCCTTTGGAGCCCGGCCGGGGAAGTGTTCGGGGTCTTCGAGGCCGTGAATAAAAAAGGCAAAGCCTTTACCGCGAGAGACGAAAGCCTTGCCAAAGCGCTGGCCGAGTACATCGCGATCCCCCTGAATAAATTCCATACCGTCGAACAACTCCGGCACGAACGGGAGCGGTTGCAACAGGAAAATGCCCACCTCTGGAAAGAAGTGGAAGGACGATTCTCCACACAAAAACTGCTGGGCAACAGCCTGCCCATGCAGCGCATGGTGCGCATCATCGATCAAATCCGGGAAAGTTCGGTGGATGTCTTGATCACCGGAGAAAACGGCACCGGCAAAGAACTCGTGGCCAAAGCCATTCACTTTAACAGCCCACGGGCCCGCCAACCCTTCGTGGCCATCAATTGTGCCGCACTTCCCGAACAGTTGATCGAAAGCGAGTTATTCGGCATCGGAAAAGGAACGGCCACGGGCGTAGATGCCCGGATAGGAAAATTCGAACAAGCCGACAAAGGCACCCTGTTCCTGGATGAAATCGGCGACCTGGGATTGACCGCGCAGGCCAAGGTCCTGCGCGTGCTCCAGGAACGGGCGGTCCAACCCGTCGGAGAGCGGGTGACCCTTCCTCTGGATATCAGGATCCTGGCAGCCACGAATAAAAACCTGGAAGCCGAAATCAAAGCCGGAAGGTTCCGGGAGGACCTGTATTACCGGTTGAGGGTCGTCCATATCCATACCCCCGCCTTACGCGAGATTCCGGCGGATATCCCGCTGCTGGCCAATTACTTCTTGGATCATTACTGCCAGCGGATGGAAAAACCCAGGAAGAAACTCTCGGCCGGAGCCATGCAGCGGCTGATGGAATACGTCTGGCCGGGAAACATCCGGCAGCTGGAGAATGAAATCAAACGCCTGGTCGTCATGGTGCGCGGAGCGACCATTCAGGAAGACGCCCTGGAAGAAGGCATCCGGTGCCCACCCAAAATCAACCATGGGCCAGCGGACCTGCAAGGCCGGAGTCTTCAACAAGCGGTGGCCGAACTGGAGCAGCGGATGATCAGGGAAACCCTTGCGGCCTGCGGGTTGAATCAGGTGCAGACCGCCAAACGGTTAGGCTTGTCCCGGCAGGGCCTCATCAAAAAAATGAAACGCCATAAGATTAAAGTCGAAAAAGTCTGAGATCAGTCACTTCCCCAATTATCCCTTATCCCTGAAAATTTGTTCCCGTAGTTTCCTGCGATCCATCTTCCGTCATCCCTCCAAGTCCTCCATCCTGTCATCCCTGAAAGTTGTTGTCAGGGATCTATAGGAAAAAACACCTCGAATGAGTTTCTGAAATGAATTGCATCAACCCGTCGGACCACTTATCAGGCAAGGGCCAAGGTGTCGGAAATTTTTTTACAACCTGCTTGCCCAAGGAGAGCCTAGAACAAAAATCACATGATTTTGTATCCAATCAGATACAAAGTGTATCTGATTGGATACTTTTTTTAGTCCAATGGAAACATCTCCAACGGGATGCATGTCTAAAAAATTGAAAAAGCCCTCATGAATAAGTCGGAATAGCATTTGAGGCGAAAAAAGATACGTGCGGCACTACACTTGCTTCATTGCAATCGTTAGAAGTGCGGAGTCACAATTCCGAGTCAAGGTTTTGAAGGAGGTGCGGAAAACCAGTCATTGGTAAATGAAAAGCGCATAGAAAATAAAAAGGGGAAGATTAAGAAAGGGAGAAAAAACCGAACGATCGTATTTCCCTATTTTTTAAATTTTTTCTGGTATTTTCTTTCAAGCATGGCAAGCGAATAGCCCTACCCTCTCCCTGCTCTCATCCCCTTCTTTGCATTAGAACGATTGCTGTAAAGAATCCCCAAGCTACGCGTAGCAAGGGGATGAGGATTAATACCTTTTAATTGATGTTTGTCAGAACAAAGGAATGGAACCCTGAGACATGAGGAAGATTTTTGGGGCAAATATCCTCTTGTTGGTAGTTTTCTTTCCCCAATTGGTGATGGGGCAAACACCTTCATCTGGGTCGGAAATCGTTCGGGAATGTCCAAACACGGGGCCCACAGCCCCCCCTTTCATGCAAGATCAGCTTTACATTGTTTTTCATAGAGGCACGGAGTCTTCGAGAATTAATGAAATTCACGAAAGATTAAATGTATCTGTGATTAAGAAAAATTTTGAAGGGCGAATCTCCCTTATAAGGTTACCTTCTGGGTCAACCTTAACAAACCTTTGCGAAATCTATTTACTGTTTCCTGAAGTAAAAGCCGTCAACCTCAATTATGGTGGGATCAAACCCATAAACTAATCACGGGTCAACAAGATATGAGTCAAAAAATGAAACTATTTATTTGTCTTCTCGTAGGCCTAAGCGTATCTTTGGGAGATTTTGCCTTTGGACAAAAGGAAAAACCGCCCACCTATCCTCAAATGAAATTTTCCCCAACGGTTCCTGACACGCCTGAATATGTGCCCAATGAACTCATCGTTCGATACAAGAATTCGAAAAGATTGGAGCTTTATAAAAAACGAAGGGCCTCCCTTGAACCTTCTCACCCTGCAACTCACGAAGGTTTCGCAAGGACAAGGTTGGTCCAGTTCGAATCCCCTGGTTTCACAGGAGGATCCTCATCCTCTGGAACTGGGTCCTCGGGGAGCCCTGGGATTGTTCCCCCGAGATCCGGTATTCCAGAGGGGGTAACGCCCTTTAATCCCGAAGCAGATTCCGGCAATCTTCCAGGCTCGGTAGTACAAGAAAACTCCAATAAATCTTCAGGCTCCTCGACAGAATCATTAAAAGGCGAGTTCATTAAGATGTATAAGAGGGAAAAAGATCCGAAATCAAGAGGGGAATTTTTAAATGCCCAACAGGAAATCCTAGAAACTCTTGGCCAAAACCTAATGAACAAATACCAAGGAGCTTTCGAAAAAACCCTTCATCAGGAAGGGTTACTCGGTACCCAGCTTCTGAAGACCTCCTCGAATGAAGACATCGCTAGGGCGATAAAATTATCGAAAGAAGAAACACCTGACGCTTTAGACAAATTGATTGAAACAATTCAAAAAGACCCTAATGTGAGTTCCGTGAGCAAAAATTATAACGTGTATCCTCTTGGGCATCACCCAGACCCCTTATCTCCCCCTGACGATGCCTTGTGGCGTGAGCATAATCCCAGTACCAACAAATCCCTGTTATGGGGCCTGGAAAAAATTCAAGCTCACCTCATGTGGAGGGAAGCCAACGTCTTTTCGCGGACCGACCAAGGGGAAAAATCGGTGATCGCCTTCATCGATTCCGGATACATTCCTCATTCCGACTTGCCGGACAAGGTGCTTTGGAAACACGTGGGACGAAATTTCATAGAAAGCACTTCGAGTACCCTGTTATGTGAAAATAGTCAAAATCACACGGACCGCAATTACTTAAAGGATGAAACAGGACATGGGCAGGGTGTGATGGGTGTAGCGATGGCAGCCCTGAATAACCAGGGAGGGACTGGCACTGAATTGGCCGGAGTGGCTGGGACAGGGCAGGTGAAGGCCATGGTCCTAAAAATTTATTGTAATAAAAAGATTCGGGATGACCTCAGCACTAATGAACAGATTGATCAGGATAGAAGCACTCTGGACATGACCTTGGATGCGATGGAATTTGCCTCCAAAAACGGAGCACAAGTCATTAACTTTAGTTCAAGCTTGCCGGGGGGTATTACGGAAAGTCAAATTCAAACATTAAGTCAGACACTCGATGAAATCGCCGTAACCAAGACTCTTTTTGTGGCTTCGGCCGGAAACGATGGAGATGATCATGATAGCGGTAATTGGAAAGTCAAATTTCCGGCAGGGTTTCACGGGAAACCCAATGTCATGATTGTAGGTGCCTCCACCTTTAGAGACTTTAAGCGGCATAACTCAGATTGGGGAAGCCGAGGCAGTGTGCATGTGTTTGCTCCAGGGCAAACTATTAGGACTACCGTAGGATTGGATGCGGTGCAATCTTCTCCAGGGGAGACTTCGGCGGCGGCGTCCTTTGTCTCAGGATGTGCGGGTTTCTTGCAGGCTGAAATGAAGGTTGCCGGAAAAGACTATCTGCCACCCAAAGACCTAAAACAACTAATTATTGAGACGGCAGAGTCAATTACACTTCGCAGAGATCAACCCCAAAAAGGTCCCAGGTTAAATTGCCATAAAGCTTATAAGGATCTAAAAAGCAAACATTTAAATCATCAATAGAGTGTATTTTTTGTGGTAGTTATTTTTATTCCTTTAAATGGAGGCATCTTATGACCAGTTTTCAGTTTTTCAATTCCAAAAAATTGGTACTCTTAGTGGCAGGGGTTTTTGGTTCGGCCATGTTTATGGGGGGAGCCTTTCAAATCCCGGAAGTGGAAGCCAAAATGCCCAAAGAGGCAAAAAGTTCAGGGAATGCCATGGTTTCAGGTCGTGCTAGTGGTGACTCAGGGAGGGAGAATGCAGCGGATAAAAAACCGGTGGATGTAAGGACGGATTTAAAAAAGGACCCTTCATTGGCAAAAGAAGGAGGACCTATAAACAAATATAAAAAAGGTGTGAAGACAAGTACTAACGATACACATTTTAATTGTGAAAATCACCCCTGGAGCCAGCAGCCAAATATCGTTTGCCATCCCCTCTATGAGGATAGAATGGGTTGTGGTGCAAGCGGCTCGGGCATGTGTGATACCATTCCGGACCCCAATGGAAACCCAGGTGATACCATATGTGATTGTGTCGAGTGATCTTGATATGTGTACCTAATGTTTTATAGTCTTCGTAAATCATGAGTGACTCATCTACAGGAGTGTTGAAAGGGCGATTACAGCCATTGTTCGCCTTTGGCCTGGGAAGTGCCCTCATAGGGTACCTCCTAGGCCTGTCTCTGGGCGAAATAAAGGCCCAGGTGCCCCCGCCTCCCATCACGTCGTCTGGCCTGAACACGCAAGTCAGTGCTCCGGTTGTGCTGCCCGGCGGAGAGACCCAACACAATATTACGGGGGGGACCAGGCCTGGAGGCGGAGGAAACCTCTTTCATAGCTTCGGTGAATTTGGGGTCCCAACCAACAACATAGCCAACTTTTTAAACGATTCCGCTCAACCAACCAGTAATATTCTAGGTAGAGTGACCGGTGGAAATCCGTCGAATATTTTAGGGGCCATCCAAACCGAGGGGTTCGGGAATGCCAATCTCTTTATCATGAACCCAGCCGGGATCGTTTTTGGACCAGACGCCTCCTTAAATGTCGGCGGGTCCACACACTTTACGACGGCCGATTATTTAAAACTGGGTGATGGTGTGCAGTTCACGGCTCTACCCAATGGGCAGGACGCTTTATTGAGTGTCGCCCCGGTTGCGGCGTTCGGATTTTTGAATTCGACACCCAACGCTATTTCTGTCGAGGGCAGTACCCTATCCGTCAATGAAGGACAAGATATTTCACTGGTAGGTGGAGATATCACGATCGGGAGTGGTCTGAATGCCTCAGGTGGGACCGTCGCGTTGGCGAGTGTGGCCTCTCCAGGGGAAATCCTCGCCGGGACGTACGCTGACGCACCCAACATCAACGGCGACTCATTTGGGGAAAAAGGAACCGTGACTCTCCAGGGAGGTTCGACCCTGAATGTGTCGGGGGATGCCGCGGGGACGGTGGTCATTCGTGGAGGCCAACTGATGATGACGAATGCGGTTATTTCGGCCGATACGGTGAATCAACACGGGGCTCCGGTAGCTATCGACATCGAGACCACCGGTGATATCTCTATCGCGACGGTAGATGTCCCAGCCTTGACGGCGCGAACGAGCGGAACCGGCAATGCGGGCGAAGTCCAGGTTTCCTCGGGTGGAAACATAGATTTTTCTATCACCGCCTTCTTTCAATTTCTCATTGCGATGATCGATACCCAGACCTCCGGGCCTGGGAATGCAGGGGATGTGACGCTAGCAAGCGTCGAAAACCTGAATGTGACGGGGGATCTGACCTTGTTGCCCTTTACCTTCCTGGCTTCCACCGGTACTGACGGGTTGTTTACGGGAGAAGGGGGCGATGTCTCGATTACGGCCAAGAATTACACCGGTATTAACTCCAGGATTAGTACCGGAAACTTTTTCTCGTTCTTCAACTTTGGGTTAGGAGCGGGGGAAGCCGGGGATGTGACGGTATCCGTTGAAGAAACCATAGATTTGTCGTTTTCCAACATCATAACCGACTCCTTCGACCCTATTTTCCTGACTGGCGCGAATTCTGGAAACATCACGTTAACCGCTAAGGACATGTTTTTTAACATAGTTAATCTTTCAACAAGCGGATTCTTGGGTGCTGGTGATGTGATCATTAATACCGACACCCTCCGATTGTCCGAGTCTAATATCTTATCTACTACCAATACCAACACCATTCCGGGTGGAGCCGTGACGATTACCGGGAGGGTCATCGAGCTGTTGGGTTCCAATATTATTTCTTCGACAAACGCCAATGCGAATGGTGGGGATATTTCTATCACCGCTAGTGACCGTCTGTCCCTCTTAAATATCGACGGTGCTGGGTTCTTTGCCTCGGATAAACCGAGTATCGTAGCTAGTACATCAGGAAATGACAGGGGAGTTGCTATTCCCGGAAATTCTGGCAACATCCAAGTTTCCACGCCCCTCTTAGAGATTGAAGGGGGGTCAAAAATAAACACCTCGACCGGATCGAGTGGAAAGGCGGGCGATATCTCAATTAGCGGGGAAGCAATTTTCATTTCTGGTGAGACCGGCAATGCCATAAGATCTGAAAATTTTGGAAATTTCCCCTCATCGGGGATTTTTTCCGGCTCATTGGGTGGAGGTTGTGTAGGGCTCTGTGGGGATGGAGGAACCATAATTATTTCGACCGAGTCGTTGGTGCTAAACGATGGCGCACAGATCAATAGCAGTACCTCAACTGAAGGAGTGGGAGGCGCTATTACTGTGAATGCCTCCGAAGATATCGCGATTTCTGGGACCCTCCTTGATGGTTCACCGGGCGGCGTCTTTAGCCAGACGACGAGTTCCGAACCTGATGCCGGGGCGGGAGGGAATATTTCTCTCACGGCAGGAGAAACGTTCTTTTTAGGTGATGGGGCGACGGTGTCTGCCAGTAGCACGGGGCCAGGCAATGCCGGGAACATTCTAATTACCGCAACATGAAAGCATTTTGTTGGATGATGCCACCGTGACGACGGAAGCGGCGCTTGGCCTCTGGAGGGAACATTAAGTTTGATGCCAATGAACTGATTCATTTGGTGGACAGCCGGATCGAAAGCTCCGTGCAGGGTGACGAGAACACGGTGGGTGGAGACATTAACCTGGATCCTGAGTTCATCATCCTGGAGAACAGCCAAATTCTTGCCCAAGCTATCGCCGGTCAAGGCGGGAATATTACCTCTAATCGCCAGCGAGGCGGTCATCTTTGATAATTTGAGTATTTTGGATGCCACGTCAGCCCTAGGGATTAGCGGTTCCATCAACATTGAAGCGCCTACACAGTTCATCAGCAGTGTTGTTCAAGCGCTGCCCCAAGAACCCGTGGATGTGGCCACCCTCTACGCGGCTCGTTGCGTGGCGGGCAAGGGCGGACATTTTAGTACGTTCGTGGATTCCAAGTCCGATAGTTTGACTCCTGCTCCCGGGACCTATTTATCCAGTCCTCTCCCTCCGGTCATGAATCCTGCCGCTCAAACCGCTTCGGATTCTGCTCCGCTTGTCTTGGCCAATTACCTTCCGTCTGGCATGTTGACTGACGGTGAGGCTTCTACCTGTCCGTAAGCCGTTTTCTTCGTCTCTCTTCTCTTCCATTAGTTTGTTACGGCTGAATTTCTTCTGAATTCCTTTCAGGATAGATTCCCGCTAACCACTTGCGGGAATGACGAAAGAGTAGAGATGGATTCCTGATACCAAATTTCAGGAATGACGGAAAAGGAATATGACTCTCTGATCCACGCACATGAGGAGACCACGTATTTCAGATGGGAAAGTGGGGGTCTCCAGAAGACTCCGTCATTCCCGACCTCCTGAATCGGGAATCTCTTTTGGTTTAAAGAAAATAACTCAGGAAATTTGGATGAGGATGGATCCCTGCCTCCCGCCTTCGCCTTAAGAAGGCTTTGGCGGGTGCACGCAGGGATGACGGAAGGAAGAAAAGCAAGGACGTTCGTTTATTCATCCTTGTCATCGCGATTGTAGAGGAAGAAGTACCAGGCTAGGGCTATCCCTATCAGACTCCCGATAGAGGTTCCCAGGAGGATGTATTGGTATATCTCGTACAGTTTCATCGGTCATGAACAGACATGGATCAGACACTTCATCTCGAAGCCCCACTTCTTTCTTCGCAACCACGATGCCAATATGCGAAATTTCACAAAATGAGAAATAGTCCATAAAAATCATTATTTTATGTTGATAACCGAGAAGTATTTTTTCTAGGAACTCTTTGATGGTGTTTACGCTGGTTGTCAGGTTGTCTACGAATGTTGGCAAAAAAATTTTGGATAGATTCCTGGTAACCACCTGCAAGAATGACAAGAGGGGGGGTCTTTCAGGAATGACTGATGAACAATAAGTTAGAGCCAGTTGTTAATCAGGAGGAAGGGGGCCCAATACCCTGGGTGTCGATAGATGGGATGTTCCAGCAGCGTGAGCTGGGCCGCACGAAGGGCCTCGGCTTTTGAGAGCGAGGATTCCTTTAACTGAAGGTAGAATTGATTCACCAGGTTGGAGGAGGATTGGTCGTTGATAAACCAGAGGGTGGCCAGGGCGCTCCGCGCTCCGGCTTTTACCGCCACGCCCGCCAGACCCAAGGCGGCCTGATCGTCCCCGGCGGCGGTTTCGCAGGCGCTGAGGGTCAACAAATCCAGTGGGGCTTTACGGAATTGAAAGAGCCCGATGAGTTCACCCAGTTGATCCATGGTTAGGCGCTGGTCATAGGTCAGCACGTAGGAGTCCTTGGCATTCTTCTCGAATTTTCCATGTGAGGCGATATGGATGACCGTGAAGTTTTCTGCCTTCATCTCCTGTTCCACTTTGGTGGCTTGGAATTCTTCGTTCATGAGGACTTTTCCGCCGAAGAGGCCGTGAATCCCGTCGATTTCCTGCCGGACGTTGGGCAGCGGGGAATATCCTTGCACGCCCTTGGTCAATCCGATCGAGAGCAGGTTGACTTGTTCCCGGTCGAGTCCCCGGGCATCGGTGAGGGTCAAGCCTGGGGTAATGGCCACGGCGTACCGTTGTATGAGGAACCGCTCGCCGTCATGGAGTGCGCCCATCGGGATCGTGCGTAAGGCTCCGTCCGGGACGAAGACGAGGGTTTGCACCTCCTGTTCGTGGAGGTACCGTTCGATCGGCTCTATCAGTAATTTGTAGAGGGTCTGTGCATGGGGGAGGTACTGATGGGTCGTGCGCTTTTCCAAGAGGGTCCGGAACGCATGAATTTTTTCGGTGAGGTCCTGTTCCGCGATGGGAGTGGTGATTTTTTTGATGTTGCCTTGAAGGCTGACGAGGACGTCCAACCGGTCTGGGAATAGAATGGGGTAAATAATCGCAGTGCGGGCCGCGACTTGATCGATGACCTTGATCCGGGCTTTGTTCACCTCTACACAATCGTCTTTGAAGTAGTCCTGTAACTCGGCGGCCTTGAATGATTCGATGGTATCCCTGGTTCGGAGCAGGAGTTCCTCTTTCCTTTGGGTATCGGACACCTGATTGGCTCGCTCGATCAACACGTCGGCCATCTCAAAGTAGACCGCGCCCCAGGACTCTTGAAAGGAGGCGGGTTGGTAGGGTTGTCCGGCTGCCAGTTCTCCCCGAATAGGTTGAAGCGTATCGACGGCGCGTTGGTACGCCAGGATCGATTCGTCCAATCGCCCGAGACTCCGGAGCTGCCGGCCGGCTTTCCATTCCCAGCGATAAAGGGCTTCGGGCACTTGGCCCTGTTGAATGGTTCGTATGGCGAGCTGATTCAGCCGAAGCGCTTCGGCGTACTGACCTTCTTCTTCGTAGAGTTCCGCCAAGAATCCCCAGGCATAGGATTCGTTTTTCCAGTCTCCGATCGCCTTGGCGCTGTTGACCGCTTCCTGAAACGATTCGGCTGCCTGATTGAAGGCCTTGGCTCGCTCCGTGGGAAGCTGGTGAGACACTTCTCTGAATCCCATGCCGATGGTCAGGAGGTTTTGGACTTTTTCATGGGAATCCGGAAGTCCCCGGGTCTTGCTCAAGGCCTGTTCCAGATGGACCTGGCCATTTTCCACCGACTGGTGTCTGATTTCGACCAGGCCGGCATTGATGCTGGCCCGGATGGAAAGAGCCTGGAGGTTTAAGGAGTCGGCCAGGATGCTGGATTCGGAAAAGGCCGCCAGCGCTTCGGGATAGTGTTGGCGCCGGGCCTGGGCATGTCCCAAGTCCAAAAGAATCGTGGCCATTAACGAACGGTCTTCGATTTTGCGAGCCACTTGCAGGGCTTGTTGGAGAATCTCCCGTCCTGTCTCCGGATCTCCCGTTTTCAGATGGAGAGTGCCTAATTGGTCGAGGGCCTGGGCCATCAAACCCGGGTGATTGCGATCTTTGGCTGTTTGAATGGCTGTAGACAGGAGGCTTTGGGCGCGCAGATCTTGGCCCAATTCCGTCAGGGCTCGGGAGGTATAAATCAATGCCTGGATGTGATTGACATGGTCTCCGGCCTGTTCGGCAATGGCGGAGGCTTCGGTCCAGGACTTTGCGGCTTGCTCGAATTGGCCTTGCTGGTAGGATTGTCTGCCCTCTTCCAGCAGGTCTTGAGGGACCTTTTCAGCTGAAAAGGCGGTCGGGAACTCAAATCCCCCCACCCCGACGAGGAGCAGGCACGAGACAAGGCCGAATCCGAGTCGTTGCCAGAATCTGTTGTTCAATCGCATGGCCTAACCTTGTATGTCACGTCGCCGGAACAGAGAAGATTTACCGGGAGGTATTCTAGAGACCAGGAGCAATAACGTCAAAAAATCCGGGGACGTCTGTGAGGAGGGACCTGGGCTCCGTTTTTCGGTTGTCATTCTTGGAGGACGGGGAACTGTCTTCAACGTGTACACCTTATTATAAGAGTGGACAGCATTCTTGGCTTTCTCTATGCCATACCACCATCTTATTCAACAGGGATTCCTTACATTACAAGGGGTTAGAAGTGGCCAGCCTTTTGGCGCACGTTTTACCGGTTGGAATAGGTTTTGCTTTACTTTCTATTATTCATCAGGATTGAGAAAATCTCCCCGGGCCCTCTTTTGCAGTGCATCGCTGAATAGGACGAGAGCTTGGCCCCGGAAGTTCGGAAGGGATGGAGCGGAATTTCTTTTTTTAGCAGGGAGGACGCCATATGAAGACGCACATGATTCTCAAAGGGCTGACCATAGGATGGCTGAGTCTTGGCCTCAGTCTCCCCGTTTTGGGGGTGGAACCCTCTCCCGGTTCCGAAAAGGACACCAGTCAACAAAAGACGGCTCCGGTCGTTGCGACCAAGGGTGAGAAAGAAAGGGAACGTCCACTGGTTCGGGTTTCGGATGAAAAAACGGTCGCGCCTCAAAAGGAAGAGCGCCTCTACCGGCCGCCTTCCCGTGGGGCCCCGGGCGGAAGGGTTGGCGGTGGTACGCGTGTTCCTTCCGAGGATCTTCCTCTCTTGTATGCGTTGGCCCCCGCCGATCATGTGGGACTCAGCACGGCGGAACAACCGGTGTTCGTGTGGTATATGTCGAAGGCCACTTCCCACCCTTTGGAATTCACGGTCAGCGATGAAGCCGGTGTGGCTCCTCTCATTGAACGACGCCTCGCTGCTCCGGCTCGGCAAGGGATCAACATCATTCAGTCCGACCAATATGGTTTGGCACTGGAACCGGGAAAGACCTATCAATGGTATGTCTCTCTCATCTCCGATCCCGACCGTCGTTCCAAAGATGTTATTGCCGGAGGAAGAGTGAAGATGAGTGCTGCGCCTTCTTCGTTGAAGGATGAAGTCAAGAACGCCAACCCGGTAGAGGCCACGACCTTATGGGCCCAGGCGGGGTTTTGGTATGACGCCATGGGGGTGATTTCCACCAACATTCAGGCCAACCCGACCGATCAGGCGATGCGTGCCGTCCGTGCCTCGCTTTTGTATCAGGTTGATCTGGAGACCGTGGCCCAGGTGGACCGTCAACAGGGACTCTGATCCCGGTCCGCCATTTCTCTTCTTCCACCTCTCCTGTTTTGAGCCTGTCCCCTTCACCGGGGGCAGGCTTTTCTCGTGCATCACGATTTCCCTTTTTCCCTTCCCGCTGAACTTGTATGGGATTGAACGAACGGTGTTCCGGACCCTTCGTTCGCGGCCCCTTCGGGTACATCGCTCTCACCTGAATCCTTGAACGGCTTTCGGCTCACATAAAGTTTCCGATCAAGAATCCGATAGGGATTTCAGGAGATGTCGATTGCATCCTGATTCCCTTCCCTCAGCCGGTCATTCTTTCCCTTCATTCTTTTCGTTACGCGTTCGGCGAATTGTTCCCCTTCTTCTTGGCCTGTGGTTATCCGGGGCCGTGTTGTTGGCTTTGAGTATTCCGGCCTTTCCTTCCACGGACCTTGCTCCTCCCGTGAAGGCCTCTGACTTCCATACCTCCTCTGCGGACATGGTAGAAATTCAGGATGAGGCGATCGTGTCTGTGTCCGGATCAGGACCGTCCCGGGAAGCTCACCAGGGGTCTGAGGAATTGAACGGCCTCTCCTACCAAAGGCCCGTGTTTGCCGATATTTATTTTGATGAACGTCGTACCGTGATTCAGGGAAGCCTACAACATCTGTTGGAAGATATGGTGACGGTTTTGGAACGGGAATCCACATGGGGTTTGCGCATTGAAGGGCATTGCGATTCCCGCGGGACCTCCGCCTACAACCTGGCCTGGGCCGAGCATCATCTGACCACCTTTTCCCAGTATGTTGAGTTCATGGGCATCCCCGCACACCGGATCAATCGGGTGAATTTCGGACAGGACCCCCTGTTATGCGGCCATGTGAGTGAACGGTGTCAGGAAGATAACCTCCGGGCTCAACGTATCTTTTCCGTCCTGGCGATCCGGCAGTCGCAGCGGGGATGTCTCGTGCGTTTGCGATTCGACGCCGGACACGAATGGGACCGGGCGGTGGGCTACTCCAAGGAATTGCCCTACGTGCAACGTCTTCAGGTTGCCACTCCTGCGGTCGGCTCCTCCCCGTTTTAATCGTTCCACACAGCGGTTCCCCTCGAGCCGGAGGTGAGGCCATTCTGACTGATATTCGGGGAATGATGGCTGCGGGTTCCGGAGGCTGTCGGCTTACAGGATGTCAACCACCACTTGCCAATGCAGTCCGTGATCCTGCAGATTTCCTCCGGGAGGATCCTCGACGTGGTTCAATTGTTGCCCCCAGTAGAGGCTTCCCGAGACTCGGTTGAATAAGGAGAGCCGTACTCCGGCCCCGATGCTGGCCAAGGTTTTGGGATCGTCAGGCGGGTCGATTTTTGCGTTCCACGACCGGCCGACATCCACGAACGGGGCAAAATCCAGCAAAACATTCGGTCCGGTGAATGCAGGCAGGACGGGGATTCGTGTCTCGGCCGAAAACAGGAAGGCATTATCCCGCACCAATTGGTTTTCAAAATACCCTCGAACGCTATACCGGCCTCCCACCGCAAATTGCTCGAGCGGGAATAAACTGTCGTTGGCCACTTGGAGCGCCAATCGGCTGAGGAATTGAATGCCGCTTGGATCGATTCGTTTCACCCATTGCGCCTGACCCAACCACGCAAAAAATTGCCCGTCCGGGTCGTTTTTGTTTGTGCGATTGTCCGTGGCATTCAGAATATCCAACCCCACGCTGAATTGTGACCAAAAGGCTAAAACCTGGCTGGCGGTGCGGTGGGTCCATTCCTGCACAAACCGCAGGGCTGATACGATCGACTTTCCGTTTTTCGTGCCTCGCCCGAACGAAAACGGCGTGCCGTCAAAAAAACTTTCGTTCTTCAGATGTTCCCCGATGAGGGAGAAGGCGACTTCGTCGTTGACGGTCCGGTACACGGGTTGTCGGAGGGTGATGGTATAGATGCGGGTTTTACTCTCGATGTTCAAGGTATCGAATGGATCGGCCACGACCTCGAAATCATTATGACGGTACCCCAGTTCCAATGTGGTGTCATAGGGGGTGAAGGGAAACTGGTAAAAGGTTTCAATCAGCGGGTCCAACCCTTTGGATTGGCCGTAGGTAAAGAGGAACCGGTCCCCGATCCCAAAGGGGTTGTGTACGAGGATATTCCCCAGTCCCCGCTCTTCCCCGACGGTGGGGGATTGATAGTTGTTGAAATCGATCCAGGCTTTGAAGGGGGGGGCTTCTTCCACCTTGACATGCAGGACACTCTGCCCGGGCTTCACTCCCGGTTTCAGTTCGGTATTCAGCCGGTCTACCCGGGGGTCTTGCAGGAGGATCTGGAGCTTTTCTTTCAGCTCATTAATGTCGAGTGGGGGTGGCTCGGAGCTGAGGGCGATGCGATCTTTAAAATAGAATGGGAGAAAATATTTGGTTCCTTCAATCTGAATATCCGTCAGTTCCCCTTCGATAATCTGAATCGTGACCACCCCTTCTTGCAAGGTTTGATCGGGGATGACGGCTCCCGAATTGACGTATCCCTTGTTCACGTACAACAGCGTGAGGGCCTGACGTAATTCCTCGAGATCCTGGGTAGAGAGTTCGCGATTTTCATACGGTGCGGTCACCTTGCCGATTTCTTCCTGGGAAAAAAACCGTGCTCCCCTCGACTTGAATCTTACGAATCATGACCCGAAGTGACGGAGGCGGTTGCTGGAGTTCGGGGAGCTTATCCACCGGGGGTAACGTGATTTCCGGAGACGACTTGGGGGGGAGCGGTGTTTTCTTCTCTACGGATGGGGGCTCTCCGAATCGTCCGGTTGGATCAAACCCTGGTGGGACTTGCCCCATACTGACCCCACCCCCTAGCCAGCTCCCCATGACCAATAGGCAGAGCAGGATTCGGATAGGCCGTCCCACATGCGAAAGCGGTCTCTGAGTGTGGGGGAATTTCGGTGAAAATGCTTTTTTACCGCGAGGAGATCTCATCGCTTACCGTGTTGGCCATTTCGTTTCCCGATCATTGCCAGGGGGATTCTGAATACCGGGTCCCGTGGTTGTCAACTTTTTCCATGCATTCAATTTTCTGAGGGGTATTCGCTCTGCTTGACCCCCGGAAATACTAGTGTCGATTGTCCCTGTGCCGGCAACGTTCTTGAAGGCGCTGCGCACTTCGTTTCTTTCTCATCTCTTATAGGGTGTCCGTTGGCCGGAACCTCTGTGGAGTTGAGGACGCAGGACTAGGAAGAAAAGGCTGGAGCGTGAACACCCGCTTACCGGGTCGCGATTGGGAAGGCGGAGAAAAACAGGTCAGGTATGGAAAAGTGCTGAGGGGCAAGTTAGATCATGTGAATCCTGGAATGATATCGCCAAAGAACAATTCGTATGGCCGGATTCAACGGCTCCCCCCTACTCGTCTCATTGTGCCACCTGGTTCAATGGGATAAGAGTCGCAGGAGTCAGCGTCGCCCACTCCGTTTCATGTCATGTTGTGTGAATGTTGTCTGATCTACTCTCCTTTGATAAAGGCGTCAATACTGGGGCGTCCGTGAATCGATCCATCGGGTTGGCCCCCTTCGGGGATTGAGACGGGAGCGGAACGGAGTCCTCATTCTTCCCCGGGTTCTCTCAACCATTTCTCTTGCCCTTCGCCCCGGTTGCGGTGGTGACTTTAGACGGCTCCGGAGACGGCTTGGTAATGGCACAGGTAAATTCCTGCCCATGAAAGTTCAAGAGATAGACCGAAATTTCAATGGGAAGATCTTCGCCCAATTTCGTACGGTGGACCGTGTAATAGGTCAGAGTTTTGCCCTGCCGGAGTTCCACCAGATGATCCTGGTACCGTTGGTTGTCGTGGCTTGGGGCAATGTCCGGAATCCGGAGGGCTTCGAGTTCTTCTTTCGTGTACCCCAATGCCTCACAGGCGGCTTGATTGCCGTAGCGGATATGTTTCCGGGAATCCGCGATCAATATTCCCTCCGGGACATGATCGAACGCAAATTGCATGAGGTGCACATGCTCGGCCAATCCTTGATACTCCTCCAATGTCAGTTCATACCGTGGACCTTTGGACTGGGAGAATTGGGCTTGGCTGGGCTGGACGATGGAAGGGAACTTCAAGGGGTGTTCCGGAGACGACGGGTCGCCTCCTTGCATATTCCGTAAGTCCTCCTGTGAGCTCACCGCTTTGAGTAAGGTCGCCTTGACGTGTTCCCTGTTAAAGGGTTTGGTGAGATAGGCGAAGGCTTTATTGACGGTTTCCGGTGGAGAGGTCTTTCGGAGTGACGTAAAGGCGGTAAGGAGGATGACCGGCAGGCTGGGCCGAACGGTGGCCAATTCCCTCAGGACCTCGATTCCGTCCCGGTCCGGGAGACCCACATCGAGCAGAACGGCTTCAAAGGTTCCGCTAATGCTCTTTTCGAGGGCTTCCACTCCGGTCCCTACTATTTCAATCTCGAATCCTTCTTTTTCAAGGTAGTCGGAAAGGGCCAGGGAGATGTCTGGATCATCATCCACCAGCAAAACACGGGAATGAGGGTGCATACGGAGTGCTTTTCCCTTTCTACGGAATCCTGCCTCGACGGCTTGGACCGTTGGGTATGATTCGGCAATCGTTCCTGACCGGCTCCGGAATAATTTTCGGTGACCTTAGTCACGGACCATGCAAATTTGAGACTTTTCCCAATGCTAATGTTTTTTGAGGAAAATCGAGAAGGGGGGAATCGGCAAATGTATCTTTTTAGATAAAAATTGTATCTAATGAGATACGTTTTGGGTCGCAGATCGTCTTAGGGATTAAGGAAACGCATCCCATTCAGGGACGTGAACCCTGAGTCCCCGGTTAGAGAGGGCCTTCTGGCCGTGGATATTATATTCCAAAACGGTGGGGTGAGACTCGACCTCCGGCTTTGATCTGTTTTCTCAATTCGTAGGATCAAGGCGGTGTCGATTGTTCCGACGTGCGGGAATCCTCCTCTCCGGATTCAGGGATGCACAGAGGCAATTGAACATAGAATCGACTGCCTTCTCCCGGTGTGCTGTCCACCCAAATTTTTCCTCCATGGAGTTCTATGAGGCTTTTGGTAATGGCCAGACCCAGTCCCGCCCCTCGGTTTTTTATTTCCGAGGATTGTCCCCGGTAAAAGCGCTGAAAGATGGTCTGTTGTTCCTCCACAGGAATCCCGCACCCTTCATCGGCCACGCAGACTTCCACCATCTCCTCCGGTTCCCGATAACAGACTTCCACTCGAATGGTACCCGGGGAATCGGTGAATTTGATGGCATTGTTCACCAGATTCGTCAACACCTGAATCAACTTGTCCCGATCTCCCTGAATCAGTGGAACCGGATCCACAATGTGGGCGGTCAGGGACAAGGACTGCGTTTGAGCCTGAGGTAGCATCAACTCGACGACTTCCCTGGCCAGGCTTCCCAGGTTCAGGGCAGTGGGTTGGAGGTCCATCCGGCCCGCTTCAATGCGGGATAAGTCCAGCAGGTCATTGATCATTCTGGTGAGCCGTTCGATATTATGTTTCACGCGACCGAGGTAGAACTCCTGTCGATCGTTCAAGTCCCCCGTTAACCCATCCATCATATTCTCCACGAGTCCTTTGATGGAGGTCATGGGTGTTCGAAGTTCATGGGACACGATCGAGACGAAGGCCGACTTGAGTTTGTCCAGTTCCAAGAGCCGTTCATTCGCGGTTTCCAGGTCGAGTGTGCGGTCCTTGACCCGTTGATCGAGTGATTGGGCCAGGTTTTCAATGTCCTGGTAGGTCCGGGCATTATCGATGGCCACGGCGACGTGACTCGTGATGGTCATGAGGACATCCAAATCCTCCTGGGTGCAGAGCTGATCTCCTTTATCCGCCCCGATGTACCCCAGGATGTTTTGATGGCTGATGAGCGGAGCGGATACGAACGAGAGCACTCCCACCTGTCGGGCCAGCTCCAAAATCTGGGGATTCATGAGAGTGGCCATTTCCTCAAGATTCCTCACCAACACGGGTTCTCCTTGGATTAATAAGGTTTCATCCAAGGTTCCCTGGGCAAGGGGAAATTTCAGGTGCACCATCTCCCGTTCCAGTTCTTCGGGCACCCCGATCACCTGATTGATAGTCCCCATGTTCTCGTTAAGGTCTTTGAGCACGAGTACCATGCGCTTGAACCCTAAATTCTTCTGAAGGAGCTGGAGCACGATCGAAAACAACTTTTCGACATCCAGGGTTGAGGTAATGACCGTGCCGGTCTGGTGCAAGGTGCTGAGTTGTTTGACCTGTTTGGTGATCGTTCCGACATAGGTGGAGATGGATTCTTCCCGTTGTTGGAGTGCCCCCGCCATCTGGCTGACGCTTCTGGTGAGTTGTCCCACCTCATCCTGCGAATCAGGGCTGAGTTTAATATGGAATTTGCCCTGCGCGATTTCTTGAGCGACGCCCGCCAATCGCCGTAACGGGTTCACGATTCGATTGGCCAGGAGTAAGGTTAACAAAATGCCGATCAAGATGACGCCGATCGTGAGCATCCCGATGTTCCAGACCGTCTGATCGAGGGACTGTTGCATATAGGCCGTGGTCAGCCCGATTTGAATGCTGCCGATTAACTTGGAGGCCGGGTTGGCCGGGACCACAGTCGTTTCTATGGTTTCGGATGAAAACAGCTCTAAAGAAGATAATTGACGGTCCTGTCGATAAACGGGAAGGGTAAAGTCATAGATCCTTTCGGTACCTCCTCCAGCTGGAGTCTCTACGGTGGTGATGATGGGGGCAATCGGATGATCCGGGTCTTGGGTGGCGTGGAACGTCTGTGACGAAAGGTCGCGCGGTTTAAGTGGCCGGCTTGGGTCGCGCCTCACTCCCCGAGAACTCACGAGGAGCCCTTTGGTCTTTTCTACCAATACCTGGTTGTGTTCGTCACGGGCGATGGCATACACGACTTCTGGAGCCGATAAGGCCCCTTCCAACATTTGTCCCAGATAGTCCGTGTCTTGAATGACCAGTCGGTTAATACTGACTTTGTTCAAGGTCTTGACGAGGATGGATCCCGTTTGCAGCAATGAGTTCTTCATCACCGTGGCCTCTTGTTGAATGAGGACCGCACTTAAACCGGTACACACCAATATCACCACGAGACTGACGAAGATCGACAGTTTCGCGCGTAAACTCAGGAATCCCACCGGGCGCCCGCCGGGGTCGGGAGGCGGAAGGGGGTCGGGTTGTGGTGGGTGGTGGTTAGAAGTGCTCATCGAATTTCCTCAACATGGGGGGTGAGAGGGTGTATCCCAAAAACTTCGCAGACTTTTTGTTGATCGATCTATGGATCTTCTTGGTCCTCATCATGGTGCCGAGGGCCGGTCCTGGTTTGGTCCCTACGAGATCTTGGGACAGCGTGGCGGCCTGTTGGCCGATGTCCGCATACTTGAGGTAGGTCCCGACGACGACTCCGCTTTGCACGAGTCCCGAGGAAAAGCCACTCACGGGAATATTGGCTTCCAATGTGGTGCTCACCAGGAAGTCCAATGTGCTTTCCGTAAGCACGGTGCTGTCGGGTAATAACCACAAGGCGTCGATGCTCGAACTCAACGCCCGTAAGCTGGCAGCCACTTCTTGTTCCGATCCGACTTCCTGGGCGATGATCTGGAGGCCAAGGGGTTCCGCCTCCTCCTCCAGGCGAGTCTTCATCCCTTGGGTTTTTTCCGGGTCGAACAGGACTCCCAAGCGGGACAGTTTCGGGACGATCGTTTGAAGGGATTTCAGTTGCTGTTCGAGCGGAATTTCCAAGGAGAGGCCCACCATATTTTTGGTGGGGAGGCCATATTGGGCCGGATCCAAGACCAAACAAAAGACGACGGGAATATCAAGAATTTCCAGCTTGGCGGCCAACGCGGCTTTTAATCCGACCGCGAGGACGATATCGGCATCGGAGGCCCGGATCCGCCTGGCCAGGTTTCGGCCTTTGGACATATCACCTTGAAGGCTATATTCCAATCCCACTTCGAAAGACGGGGGCAAATGGGATTTATAGGCTTGAATGGCCTCGGTGTAGGCACTGATCTCCGCCGACTTCAGGATCGCCACTTCTTCGGCTAGGACTGGATTCACACAGACTAGGCTTAGGGCGAGCCAGGACAGGATGTGCCTGGTGGCCTTTCCGAATGTCTGATGGAGGAGTGTGAGGAAGGTGTGGTCCATGAGCAGGCGTTTAGAAAATTCTATCGGCTTTCTTTCGGAAAAGGTTGTGTTTTCGATCGCTTACGCCACACGGTTCATTATCTCCGGTTCAGAGATACCTCATCGCACACGTTTCCCCTCTCGTCTAGGAGTTGGTCCTAGAGGAAGCAAGGATAGTACCTAGCTATCCGCCCTGAGACCATGGGGGCGGAAAATCGTTAGAGGAGGGGAAATCGACAGATGATGTCCGGCATGAACAATGGAACAGATGAACTGGAAAGGTTCACGCAGAGGGACAACGAAGCGGGAGAGAAGAATGAAAATGTCGATCGTTCAGCCTCGGAGGTGGGAACCCTCCAAGGTGATTGATGCTAGGAATATTGACGCTGAGTGGTAAGGGTGACTACCAGCCTACGGGAAAGCCGGCCCAATCTCCTTCGGCGACGAACTGCGAAATTTGGGATCGAATATCACGGGCTTCTTCGGTTTCTTTAATAAACCGGGCCTGGTGATGAGGTTGCCACCCACAATTCAGACACCGAATGACGATCATGCCTAATTGTTCTCCCGCATCCACATTCACGAGTCCCTGGCATTTGGGACACTGCGTGATGGAATCGGGGGTAAGTGTTGCGGTCTTGGGTCGCAAAGAATCAAGATGCACACGGGTGTGACGCCGTCTCCGTTTACGCTCGGAAACCGGGTGAGCCGAAATACGTGATTGATTGAGGGCTTTGGTCGCCATGGTTACTCCTTTTCTTGACACCTATCATATTGAAATCGTTCGGATTATCCGCTGTTCATCTGGCCTTGTCTTATTCTCCTAAAGAGCAAGACCAGTGCCGGACGATGAACAGGAAAAGTCAACAGAAAAAGTACAATTTTTCAACAGGTTACGAATTTTTATCGGTAGAGATCCTGGAAAGGTCAAAAAATTGAAAGCTGAAGGGTTATCTAATCGGATACAAGGTTGTATCTGATTAGATACAAGAGGTTTTGTGGGGGAAGAGGCGGATTTTGAGGATGGATGAGTGAGAAAGGAGGGGGCGATCGGCCCCTCCTGAGGGAAACAAGGAGGGTGTCGGCTTCCTAGGAGGCTGGACAAGAGACTCGAAAAAGTTGCCGGTCCTCTAACCGCAAGGCAACCAATTCCCGTCCCCACACACATCCTCCGTCCAAAGCCATGAGGTTTTTTTCATTCAGGATTCCCAGGGCCGACCAATGACCAAACACGATGGTGGCTTGTTCCGAGGCCCGGCCGGGAATCCGGAACCAGGGAAGAAGTCCCGAAGGAGCTTCCTGTGGTGGGCCTTTAAAGGAAAATTCCGGAAGGCCTTCTTTCGTGCAGACGCGAAGGCGTGTCATCACATTGGTGGTGAAACCCCAACGTTCCTCGAGCGACGTCTTTGCCGAAGGGACCGTGCCTTTTCGAAAATAGATGGCCGGCAGAAATCGCTGGAATTGCGGGCTTCGCAGGGCCTGCTCCACCTCCCCGGCCAATCGTCCGGCCGTCTCGACCGACCAAGAGGGCAACAACCCGGCATGCACCATCACATAGTCTTCTTCCCGGTGCAGGAGTGGGCGACATCGCAGCCAATGGAGGAGTTCATCCCGATCCGGCGCGGATAATACCGGATGCAATGTGTCCTTCCTGCTGGGTTGGGTGACGTCGGCCCAAATGGCTAAGAGGTGAAGATCATGATTGCCCAGGACCGTGACCGCCGCCTCTCCGAGGGATTTTATGTACCGGAGCACTTCCAAGGAATGCGGTCCCCGATTGACCAGGTCTCCCACGAACCACAAACGGTCCTGCTTGGGGTCGAAGTTCAGCCGCTTCACCAATCGGTGAAGGGCATCGGCGCATCCTTGTATATCTCCAATGGCGTAAATTGACATGACCGACACTCCTCTTTGGCGTATGCCTCGAAATTTTACCGTAAAGCGGTGCAAGGTCGATACGTGTTTTCCATACATAGGCGGGCGGCTCTTGGTACAATGCCGGCATGCTTGAAAGTCTCTTTGTCTTCCAACCTTCTCCCTGGGAAGAGCGAAATTGGCGTGAGTTAAGTGGGTTGCCTTTGGAAGAAGTCTGGTTGCCCATGAACGACACCGACACGGTCTTTGCCTGGTTTGTGGATGCGGGGCCGTCTCAACCGGTGCTCCTGTGGTGCCATGGGAATGCGGGGAATATCAGTCACCGATTGGGCAATATGCGGGAACTGTATTACCGGGGTCTTTCGCTTCTGATCTTTGATTATCGGGGCTATGGCCAAAGTGTGGGGAAGACCACGGAAGCGGGCATGTACCAAGATGCCTTGGCCGGTTACGACTTTTTGACTCAACGGCGAAAGATACCCGCGGAACGGATTATCCTCTTCGGCCGGTCCTTAGGGTCTGGCGTGGCCGGTGAAGTGGCCATCCAACGGGCTTCGGCCGGATTAATCATCGAAGGCGCCTTTCCTTCTATTCAAGCCATGGCAGATCATCATTACTTGGGTTTGCCGGCCAGTTGGTTCGTGGACGTGGAGTTTGCCTTAGAGAATAAAATTTCCAAGCTTCAAGTTCCGCTCTTGATGATGCATGGAGAGAAGGATTCGGTGGTTCCCATCGAACTGGGGCGAAAGGTTTTTGAAACGGCTCCCGAGCCCAAACGCTGGTACACGGTCTCCGGTGCCGGGCATAATGATGTGCCATATGTAGGCGGAGAAGCCTATTTCCAAGAAATTTTCTCCTTTGTCAAACAGGCTATTCCGGGACAAGTGTTATGAGGGCGCGCTTGCTGCCAGAAAAACACTTGACCATCTTTTTAAAAGACCGCTACGATTTCACCTGATGTTTGTTCTTGTCCCTGTTGTTTGTTGACCTTGATGCCTTCCCTTCCCCATCTTTTTCAAATCAGCGTCTCGTCAGGTGGAGTCCCGAAACTTCCGGTCAACGAAGCGCGGGTCTCGCGCGATGGTGTGGAGGGGGATTCCCATCGCAACACGGAGTTGCATGGCGGGCCTGACCGGGCCGTTTGTCTCTATTCACTGGAAAGACTCCAGGCTCTTCAACAGGAAGGGCATCCCATTCAGGCCGGGAGTGCTGGGGAAAATTTGACGGTGGCAGGGTTGGACTGGGGGCATCTGAGCCCGGGCGATCGTCTTAGGATTGGGGAACATGTCGTGATCGAAATCACCAGCTTTTGCGCTCCCTGTAAACATAATGCACGATGGTTTCATGATGGAAAATTTTCCCGAATATCCCAAAAGACTCACCCAGGGTGGAGTCGCCTGTATGCTCGTGTGGTGTCGGAAGGTACGGTACGCCAAGGGGACTCCATTGGAGTGGATCTAGTGCCGAAACGGAGTGTCGGATAATGGATCGAATTTTAGAACCGGAAATCATGGATGACCCTGAACAGGTCGTGGCCTATGCTCAGGCCAACTTCGAGGAAGAGAATCAGGGTTTCGTCGATAAATTTTTGGAACTCTATCCGGATCTTGGTGAGGGGCTGGTCATCGATATGGGCTGTGGCCCTGGTGATATTCCCATTCGTCTGGCCCGGAGTCACCCCTCCTGTCGCATCATTGGGATTGACGCGTCCGTTCCGATGATCGCTCGAGCGGAACAGGCTGTGAATGCGGCGAATCTTCAAGATCGCATCTCCTTTTTGTGTCATCGCATTCAGGATCTCAACCTCACGCAACTTCCGGATGCTCTGGTCTCCAACAGTTTAGTGCACCATCTGCCGAATCCGTTGCGGTTTTGGTATTGCGTCAAAATGTTGGTGAAGCCGGGAAGTCCTGTGTTGGTCATGGATCTCCTCCGTCCCGAAAGTCCTGAAGAAGCCCGCGCGATCGTCGATCAACATGCCGCGCAGGAACCCGAACGATTACGTGAAGATTTTTATCACTCGCTGCTGGCGGCGTTTACCGAGGATGAAGTGGCGTCCCAATTGGCTGAGCTGAATTTAAGCCGCCTCATGGTTGACGTCCCTGATGATCGGCATTGGATCGTCTATGGGCGTGTGGTATAGAAAAATTATCTTGACGGTTCTCGGTTGAACACTTTACAGTTGAAGCCAGGTTGGGGGATCGTCTAGGGGCAAGACATCAGATTTTGGTTCTGAGAACCCAGGTTCGATTCCTGGTCCCCCAGCCATAATTTCTTTTCTTCTTCAATACCCTCTGCTTTCTTAGCGTTTCCTGATGTAAGCGTCTCCAGCTTTTTAAGAGGCACCTCCTGAGCATGATGCCTTTCCCCCTACTTGGGCAAGAGAAAGGCAATCCCCATGGTCTAGCAGGTTTTCCTTATGATTCGACGCAGTGTGTTTGGCTTCTTGCCTCTGGGTATTGACTATCAGGACTGTCCGAAATTTCGTCCGTCCCTGTATCCCAGACATTGATGCATTTTGCGTTAACGTACAGGATGGTTTTTCTGGTCCCGAACACATTGATTAAAACTTCCTTTTTTCCCAAGACCCATCCTTCCAAGATGAACTCATTGCCCGGAACTTGAAAAAAAGTTCCTTCCCGTTTTCCTTCAAAGCGAAAAAGAAAATGGCGATGTGTAACAACATCTGGATCTTTGGGACCCTGCTCAAGAGCATCTTTTTTGGGATAAGGGCGCCACTTGGCGAGTATTTCATATCCTTTTCGTGATGGGAGAGACTCTTCAACCCGCCCAGCGAGTTTTATCTCTTTCCCGACATATCTTTCGGAATTTTTTGCTAGGGCGTCGAATTGTGATAGATCAACCATGGCTAGGGCCCCTTTATCTTCAGGATACAGGAGCTCCGAATCCTCAAGTGTCGAACATCCGGCGCAAAAGGCTATCAGCCCCAAGTTGCAAATAAGAAGGACATAGCGTTTCATGGATTCTCTCCTTAACGAACTTCTTCGACGATATGAGGTGGGTACAATTCGGGCTAGAATCGACCAATGCTTCAATGAAGATTCGTCAAATCATTCTCCGTTTGGAGGGGATTGTCCTGGTTGGGCGGCACCCTCCTATAATTCCCCCCGTACGGCACTTTGCTGATCACGACGATCAATCCAAGTTGTGCTCACCGCAATACTAGAGTTTTCTGTGACCCTTCTACTGTCGGTTCTTGTTAAATGATTGAGGTGGGCCGATCAGCGGGGTCTTCACCGGCGCCGCAGCTCCGGGAACGATCACGAAAGAATTTCCCCCAGGATTGGTGTCATAAACCACGGGGGCATCTTTTTTCCAGTTATTCATGAGCCAGATGTTTCCGGACGGGTCGATATTACCCCCAGTGACCCGTTCCAATGCATCACTCCGGTAGCCGGTGATATCTGGGGAAATGTTGTCTCCAAGTTTCTTGCCGGCCGGACACTTTCCGGTCCCGCAAAAATGCGAGAGTCCCGTTTCCGGCCATTCGGGAACGGGGATTAGATTTAACTCAATTGGAGTATGACCAAAATTAAACACCCACAAGGTGTCATTGCCATCGACGGCATTCCCCCAGGGAATGCTGAGACCCCCACCCTTAAATTGCTGGGGGCCGATTCCGTTGGCTGGATAGAATACGATAGAGGGGTTTCCGCCTTCTGTGGGATCATAGGGGTCCACACAGGGGACTTTAACGGCGTCAGAGTTCGACACCCACATATTGCCCTGGCTGTCACCGGAGATTCCCATCGGTTTGGTCAGGAGTCCTCCCGAGTCGAGCGTTTCAACCGTTCCATTGGACCAGATACGGTAGACCTTCTCAGATTCGTTGCCCGTTACCCAAGCCCGCCCCTTTGGGTCGATGGCCAGACCGAAGGGTTTCACTAATGGAGCCGTAGACGAGCCTGCTCCGGGTAAAGCAAAGTTCATAGCGCGTTTTTCCTTACCGTTAGGAATACGCGTCACCGTATCATTCCCGCAGTTGGCCACCCAAATGTCGCCCTTTTTGTCCGAGACGGTGGCTTGTGGCCACCACATATTTCCATTCGTGATACCATCAGCGGAGCTTTGTGGGCTTCCATCGGGGTTGAATACAGAAAGGCTGTTGTGGGTGGCAGGAATTTTATTCTGAGGGTCCGGGGGAGTCATACTAGGGTCTGCACAGACCGGTGCTTCAAAGCCAAAATTTCCCACCCAAACCTTGCCTCGTGGGTCGAGGGTGATACCGAACCCTGCGCCGCTGAGACCGCCGCCGAAATAAGGAGAGCCAGGAAACGTCTCACCCCAAGGATAAAACTTCATCAGGCGCAATCCGGCACAGGCCACTACCTCTTCGCGTTGGGGGACATAATTGTCGTTGATCCAGGCGAAGCCACGCTCGTCAATGGCGATGTTACCCGGACCATTCATGAGATTGTTTTCGTCTTGAAAGCTGTAGGTTCCACCGGTGAATTTGATGAAAAGCAGCCATGAAGTCGGTTTTTCCAACGGCCCCAATGCCGGGGTATACGCGATAGTGTTGAGGGACAGGTCGAACAGGGTATCAAGGTTGTGCGAAGGGAATTTTGTCATATTGGCGATGGCTTGTAGGACCGTAGTTACTGGTGGTTCACCGGCGGGTGATGTCGCGGTAAATAGGGAAAAACAGTTGGAGGCCTCGGCAACACAGTTCGCCACAACATTAGCGAGGGAGTTGAATGTCCGATAGGTCCTGGTTAATCCCCCATTCGGGGAGGTGGTAAGGACCGCACTGGCATTTCCTGTCTTAGGGTCAGCCATGTTTTCCACCATTTTGGCTGCATTGAGCATGCCGTAGGTGTTGCCTCGAATCTGCCGACCCTCCACGAATTGGGCAAAGGCCGTTCCCGTTGCCACGGTAGTGAGTTCATTCACGACGTGGGGATTGTGAATATAGCTGTCAGTGCCGATCACGGTCGAAAGCATGACGGGGCCATCTTCGGCAAGGACGAACAGAATCGGTCGAACCCCTTTGGACGATTGGGTTGGTAACCGGTAGCTAATGCTAAATTTTCCTTCAGCATCGGTCATATCTGACCCAAGCATCTGACCCTTCTTTTGTCCACCGACGTAGCTGACATAGAGCGAAACCGTATATCCTGGTTGAGGTGCGCCATTACCCTCCACGAAGCCATTCACTGTCTGGTCCTGCCCATTTCTCTTTGCGTTGGCTCCAGCATGGGTGGTGCAGGTGAGGAGCAGCAGCGTTAGGGCAGTAAGGACTAATGTCTTTTTTCGAAAAAAGCCCAAACGCTTGTGGTGGAGGTTCGTGTTCATCTCAGTTCTCCTTTGTCATAAAGATATAACTATACAACCAACAAATAAAACAGGGTATAGGACCGCCTCAGAATTGGTCAAAGGGTTCAGGATTTTCTGATTTCTTATACCAAAAAGACTTAAGCACCAACCCGCACTGTCGATGCGCTTTACAGGTCTTCCGGGATACTACGTTACAAGTTCGTTGATAAATAGCCCTTGGTTATAGGGAAAATCAAAAATCTTTGTCCGGCAAAGTGAAAGTCTTTGAACTCCTGATGAATGGTGCCATCCAAGCCTGCCACTCGGGTCATGGATTACTTGAATTCCTCTTCATGGGACCTGTAGTCTTTGTCATTCATATTTTTCATTGTTAGAAGGGGCCAATATGCAACATGATCGCACTCAAATCGGTGGGCTGATATTCCCGTTTCTCCTTTTTATGATTTGTGCATGGGGGATTTCGAGGGGGGATGTCCCTGTTTTCGCACATCCCAATTCCAAAATTCTAAATGTGTGGGTACAAGTTGTCCCACCTCACCAGGGACTCGTACGTGCCATCACCGAAGCGAAACGGTGTCCGTTAGTTTTTTTCGATGGCCGTCCCGCCCGACTGCAAGTTCGGGCTCAACCGAATGAGGATTTTGACGTACTGGTCTGTGAGCTTCTCGTCCCAGGGCAGACGGAACACATTGAAGTGGCCGGCCGCACACTGAAACCCGTACCTCGTGCTCCGCAGCGTATTGCCATCGTCGGCGACACCGGTTGCCGTATGAAAGCTGGCGATGCCTTTGACGATGGATTTCAGAATTGTTTCGACCGTGACGACTGGGAATTCGCAAAGGTAGCGGGACAAGTCGCGGCCTGGGAACCCGACCTAATCATCCAGCTTGGGGATTACATCTATCGCGAACAGGTTTGTCCCGATGGTTGCACGAATTGCCAGGGTAGCCCTTACAACGCGCCCGGCCAACGTATGGACACCTGGAACGCTGAGTTCTTTGACCCGGGCCGAGCCATGCTCGAAGCGGCCCCCATCGTGTTTGTGCGTGGTGATCACGAAAAATGTGAACGTGCGGGGGGTGGGTACTTCCGTTTTCTCGATGCCGGTGAGAATCGTCCTTGCACGGACTTTAGCGATCCCTATTCGCTGGACTTCAGAAATGTGCAGATGGTGATCATGGATACCGTGCAAGCCGAGGACACCAAGCTCTCGACAAATGAAGTGATCAATCGCTACATCGAGGATTTCGAAGCGGCTGCTACACTCGCAAAGGGTCAAACTTGGCTCATGAGTCACCGACCGATCTGGGCTTTCAGGCCTGCTGCCGATATTGAAGGCGATCCCGTCCAGGATGTCTGTGGCAATTATGTCGAGGAACCGGCGCTGAAGCTCGACAAGATCAACCTGACTACCCAGGACGCGTTAAGGCAGTCGAGGTTGTCAGGTGTTTTACCTCCTCAGATCGATTTGGTGTTGGTGTCACATGCTCACGTTGGGGAAGTACTGAGTTTCGCCGGCTCGCGTGTGCCGCAGGTGGTGGTAGGGATCAGCGGCACAAAATTGTTGCCGGCAGTCCCTTCTGACGACCTCATTAACCAGGAAATCGACGGTGAACGGGTCAACAATGCGCTGATCCTGTCCGACCACGGCTTCTTTGGTTTTGAGCCAACCGCTGAAAAAGGCTGGAAATCCACCATCATTGATGTGAACGGTAGTGAAATGGCTCAGTGCAGGATCGCCAACAACGCCGCGAGCTGCGATAGCATGTAATGCAGACTCAGGTGTGGTCAAAGAGAATAATGAGGTACGTGAGGCTGACTATAACGTCTTTTAGAAATGGGAATATGTGGTAGAGGAATGAGATCCTCATTTGCAGTAATTATTTTGGCTATGAAATACGAATAGAATATGCTGGAGAACAATGCACCTCAACATCATGTTTCGTTTCATGATTTTCTATGAAAAACGTTCGATAATCGGTCACCCACTCACCCCATTCCTTCACTCTCCCAGTTTTTTAAGCTGCTAGGCAGAATAAGAACTCCGGATCTGGGCGCTTCACCCGAAAAGTTCTAAAATCGTCCAGGAGCCCCAGCCAACAGATTCCTGCCGATCTCATTGTTCCTAGTGAAGTTCCAGTGTCGGAAGTAGGACCCGATCACTTTCTGTTTGGGGAGGGATTGGACGAAACAACCCTGCCCCTAGCCTTGACAGTCATCCGTTGACTGTTATCGCCTATGACCTTTCACCTGGGAACTGCCCGTCTCTATCACTATTTCTACAAGGGTCTCTGCCAGGACAGAAGACAAAGTCAGGCCGGGGTCCAGGTCAATTTATACATTAAGAGTGCCCATCAGCCCTTTTGGTTAGGGTAATTCTGTTCCGTGCATTCGCCCGAACAGCTCCCAGTCAAACGGTTTGGGAGCCACCGCATGCAGAGGAATGGGCTGAATGGTTCCAGGGTCTTGATACGCTAACATGCAACCGATGATGTGTTGGGGCTGTTCCACCAGTCGTCGAATGGTTTCGTACCCTAAGTGTTGCGCCATGGCTTTATCCACCGGCGTCGGAGCAGCCCCGCGTAGCGTATGACCAAGAATGGTGGCCTTAGTGGCTACGGAAAGGGGGTACGTCCCGGATCGGGTTTGGAGGTGGGTCCACTGGGAAATTCTACTTTCGACATAGTCCACCAGCCCATGGATTCCACCTTCCGGATGATGGCGATGCGGTGTCCGTTCGGCTACGACAAACAGATGGCTTTTGTTCCGAACCCCCAAGGTTTGTTTCAGTGTTCCCAAAATGACGTCCTCGATATAGGCATCTGGATCAGGATGTTCATTGACCAACAGGCCTTCGGCGCGTGCCTGGTACGCACAGGTTAGCGCCAAGTGTCCGGATCCCGCCCCCATGACCTCGACGAAAAACACACTTCCCATCGCGGCACTGGTCGCTTTCAAAGACTCGATGGATTGGTTGGCCAAGGCGACAGCCGAATGGAGCCCCAGGGAGGTGGTCTCGGCGATGTTGTCGTCGATCGAGCCGGGAATTCCCACGACCTGAACGCCAAACCGTTCAAAGATGGCACGAGCTCCGCGCTGGCTTCCATCACCCCCTATCACGACGAGTGCCCCATCTTTCATATACGGTTTGAGATGATGAAAAGCGGCCAGTTGCACTTCCTCATCTTTGAAATCTTCAAACCGGCTGCTTCCGATCGAACTGCTGGGGCTATTGCTCATCCCTCGCGTATCCTGCTCCGTCACCAACTCAATCCAGTTGTTTGCGAGCCCCAAAAATCCGTGTTGTACGAAGTAGATTTCGAGACCCAGGCGGTTTCCGGTCACGCGGAGTTCCTTGAGCGCTGCGCCAGCTCCGGCAAAATCCCCGCCGGATACCAAAGCGACGAGTCGTCGAATTTGCCGTGGTTTCAGAGTAATCTTGTCGCGCCGGTCTTGTTCCACCGTCCTCCAGGCCTCGCGGGTGGCCCGATCTCTTTCCGAAAGGCCGACGGCCGTGGAATACCCTGACAATTGCTCATGCTCATAGGTGAGAAGGACGACGTTGTCTTGGCCTTCCTTATAGGCGCCAAATTCGGAAAAGGCTTCCCTGAACGGACGGGGATCCAAAAAAATTAACAAGGCTCGTAAGGTGGAGCTGTGAGTATACAAACACAGAACGTGTCCCTGATGGATCCGGCCCAATTGATGAAACCCATCGACCAACTCCACGTAAAGCTCAAAGAACGAGTGTCCTCCAGGATAACTGTACAGGGGATGTTTAATGAGACGCTGGGCGGTCTTCATGTCGACGCCAAAGGCTTTGGCAGCCTCTTCGATCTCGACGCTTTTCTCGATCCCCGTGGCCCATCCGAAATCTTGTGACTCCAACGCCCGTTCAATGAGGGGTTCCATAGTCTTGGCCGAAGCGGGGGCCAGGATGGAAACCACCCGTTCAAATAGCTGACGGGTATTGGGACTTTTGCTCACCATGTGTACAAAGGATTCTGAATCCAGGTAATTATGCAAGTTCAGGAAGTCCAGTTGTTTCCCGACCAGACCCAGGGTCCGGGCCAGAGCGGTCCCGATTGCTTCAGCCTTGGGAATGCCCTTCTCTGGGTCGAGTGTATTGCGAAACCGGCGTCCCACACGATACTTCTTGCTGTCCACCCGTGAGACTCCATGCCGCATGGTGAAAAGAAGCGTGTGGTCACGTAAATCCCGTGGCATCAACCAATATCGATCATGTCCTATATCCAGGACAATCCGACCCTCGGCTAATTTCGGCGACATATGCTCACGTGGGACAATTGCGACAGGCCGGCGTCGTATGGGTTTTGCGGTTGCTCCAATGTGGGCTCGCATGAGGGAAGAAATCTTGCCTTGAGCAAGGAGTTGATTCCAGGCCGCAAAAAACACCAAATCATCTTCCCCACATGCCTGTTGAATCAGCCTGTGTCTGGCATGGATGTATGCCTCGGCATTGGGAAACCCGACTTGGGCCTCTTGAACAAAGGCTTGAATAGCGGGCATGGCCTCGACTGCACGCCGGCCCCGATCCTTCGATGGAGCTGGAGGGGGAGGAAGCTCCGCTCCCTCAATTGGGGGACGACTGGCTATGGCCTCTCCATAGGACAGCAGACCGTCGATCGTGACAAAATCTAGTGTTTCTTCTTCTTTTTTCATTTTTGACCTCATCAATCCCCGAGGCCGAAAGCCGGCCCAAGGAGGAATATGCCTTCATCCTAATGTCTTTAGTCTCTTCCGTAAACAGAGACATCCGAGACGGACTCCGGAGTAAAGGCGAGTATCATGAATACTTGTACTCAATCTAATCCAAGGCCCCATTGACAGGAAGCTGGCTCACCTCGACTATAAGGACTATAAGAGTATGGTGGGAACTTTCGCCGACAATCATGGTTCCTATGGGTATGGCACATGACATTAATCACCCAGTTACAATACCTCTCAGGTAGGTGATACTTCATCATCTACGGAAGGATGTATGCAAAAGACACGAATCATTTGTACCATCGGGCCCGCGACAAACTCTTATGAGATGTTGCGCAAAATGTATGATGTCGGTATGAACATGGTTCGGTTAAACATGTCCCATGGAAACCAGGAATCTCATGCCAAGGTCATCAAACATATCAAGACGCTCAACAAAAAAGTCGAATTTCCCATTCCGATTCTCTTGGACACGCAAGGTCCGGAAATCCGGACGGGAGACCTCTCCAACGATCTCAACTTGCAGCAAGGCACGATCGTGTCCCTTACGGCCCGTGGCCCTCTAGATGTGGAAGAGACTTCTATCCATATCAACTATGCGGATTTAATCGAAACGGTGAACGTCGGAGATAAAATCACGGTGGATAATGGGTTGATCAATCTGGAAGTCCTCGAAAAAGAAGATCGTCTCATGCAATGCCGCGTTCTTGATGGAGGGGTCTTGAAGAGCAAACGTCACGTCAATTTACCCGGGATTCGTGTCAATTTACCGGCCATTACTCAAAAGGACAAAAATGATATTGCGTTCGGGTTAGCGGCAGATGTGGATTTCATTGCCCTGTCCTTCGTTCGAGGGGTGGAGGATATCCGGCAATTGAAACGACTGATGGGCAGCAAAGTCGGAAAGGTAAAGATTATCGCGAAAATTGAAGATCAGGAGGGAGTGCGCAACCTGGAAGCCATCATGCGGGAATCGGATGGCATTATGGTTGCTCGAGGAGACTTGGGTGTCGAAATCAATCTTGAAGATTTACCGAACGTCCAGAGAAGAATCGTCCGGCTTTGCGCGGAATATGGAAAACGCGTGATCGTCGCTACCCACCTCCTAGAGTCGATGATTCAAAACCCGATCCCCACCCGCGCCGAAGTGACGGATGTGGCCAATGCTGTCTATGAAGAAGTGGATGCGGTGATGCTGTCCGGAGAATCAACCGTAGGGAAGTATCCGCTGAAATGTATCGAGCATCTGAGAAAAATTTCCATCAAAACAGAAGGTATTCCCGGGCTGCAGTTTGCGAAACATTTACGATTGACCACAGATAAACAACAATTGGCCATGGGGGCGGTCCAGCTTGCAGAACGATTACAAGCTAAGGGGATTGTTGTGATCACTCGCAGGGGAGTCATGGCCGAATTCCTCTCAAACTGTCGTCCCTTTTCCACGAACATTTATGCCTTCACCAACATGAGTCAATCCCGTCGGACGATGATCCTCAACCGGGGCGTGTTCCCCTTCCGAATCAGCTTTAGCTCGGACCCGGAAAAAACATTGCAAACGGCCTTGAGGATGTTAAAGGAACGGGAACATTTTCAATCGGGGGAAAAAGTCGTCATTCTCTCGGAAATTCTGGCTCACGAACGAGTGGATTCCATCCAAATTCGAGAAATACCCTGAGGCCGGGCCGTGTTATCAACAAATCTCCTTAACTGATCGATGCCGTCCCTGGCGTCAAAGATCTCCTGGGAGCAGCACCCATATCCGAGGCCGTTCCCGCATCTGGGTGGTAATGGGATTGTTGGGCGGTGTGGCATCTTCCCTTGGGGAAAGCCCTGGAGGAAAGATGGAAGGTTCAGGCGATCTTAATGTTTTTCAAGTCTCGCTTTCCCATCCTGGACAACAGGTCTAAAACAAGATTTTTTGAAATCGGGGTCGGAGGGGAATTGGCGTAAGTGCTTGAAAGATATGGTGGGCCGTACAGAGGTCGAACCTGTAGCACGCTGATGAAGGGGCAGTTGCCCTTTATATTTTTTCAAGCAGCCAGGAATTCATGGAATTCTGGAACAGGTTGTTCCACCCGAAACGTTCTAAAATCGTCCAGGAGCCCCAGCCATATTATTTATTCTCTCCACAGTTCACTTTCTGCCGGTCTTTCTCATTGAAAATTTAGTAAAAACACGAATCAAGAAACAGCCCTGATTCATTCGGGTATCAGGTTTTTTTCTTAATTCACCACAACCCCTCCGAATGACTAAGGTCAAATGTCAGCTTTTTCTTTGAACCAGGTTCCCGTATCCTTCCGACTAACCTAGTATGTTTTCCAGAACGGTAAGAACCTGTTCCTTCAGGTTCAACCAAGAACACCAAGTGTAAAGGGTATGAAAAGGAGCGTATGACCATGAAATCGACAACATGGCCGATGATCATGCTGACTTTGCTGTTGGTTTGCCCTGAGCAGCCAGCTTTAGGGGCGACCATCGAAGGGGAAATCAATTCCCAAGACGGGAAACCTTTCATAAGCCTTATATCATGGGCATTGGGTACCAACCATATTTACCCTGGTGACTATACCGTTAAGCTCTTGGTGGGTAATGATAATCTAGGGTGTTCTCTGCGAGTGGGGACGAAAAGCAGTAATACCCGGCTCCTGACCATCTCAGGTCCGTTGGCTGTCCGAAATGTGACCAATCCACAGCATTTTTTGGTCAATGTTGGGAGAAAATTAATGGGTAAATCCTCATTTCGGAGTTTGCCCTTTAAATGTGGGACAGCCGGGACGATTCGAGTTTCCAATCCGCCGACCGTGACGGTTCCCGTGCTCGTCACCCTGACCTATGGGCCATTTTTGAAAAAAACCTACCACTTGATGGTCACTCAGAAGATCGGCATCAAATCCGTGTCCGTAAAATCATCCTCCAACCGCAGCTATCATAGACTGAATCAACGTGTCGGCATGCACCTGATCCCTACCCGAAAGCGATTCAAGGGTGAAGGTTATCCTGATGTTTATTTTCGTGTTCGCGAGGGGAAACTCTGTAAGTTTATCCCACGTTATGACCTATCGGGATACTATGGCGACTTTTCCTACGAACCGAGTGATGGGTGGACACGTTTGCATGAAATGAACGACTTCTTTAGGGAGGGTAAACCGCATACGCATTATGCCAATCTCTGTCACCGAGGTCGTACCGTTGTGGAGTTCGGCTTTCCTGCGGAAAAAATCACATACAGGAGAGAGCGAATGATGGTCGACTCGCGCATCAAGCGGCTCGTGTTCACCGTGCCGCAGCAAGGGGTTCCCAAAAGACGCATTCGGTCACGGGGCATTGACGGTTCTCCGCCGTTGGTCATTCCCGATCCCATCCCCCCGGCTCTTCCCAACTTTGAACTTCAAAGGGACTCGGCTCAAATGAACGAGTGATGGGTGGATTGTCCATCACTCTTGGACACATTGTCTAACCTTGTAGATATTCTCCCTTTGAGATTTCTTCGGTCATCTGGAATCTGTATTCTAACTTTAAAGAACGCTCCAGCTTCATCTATACCAACTCAACATCCACTTTTTAGTCAGCTAAAGCTTCTGACTGGTAATAGGACGATGAGGGTCACGGTCCTGTCTCGTATTCAGGGTTATTGAAACGGAAGGCATGAAACAAAATTCCTCGATTGGCCCTATCAAAAAAAATGGGGTTGGATCACCAAGTATCCAACCCCATAGGTTCCAGCAACTGAATTACCGGATCATCGTTAAAAATGCTTCAGCTATTCGTGATGGTCTCCCTCTCCTTGAACGGTAAGCAGATTGACCGTCACGGAACTGCTGGTATCCCCACCAAATCCCACTGGGTGGTTACCTGAATTCAAAAGGGCAATATCGGTGATCGCCACATCATTTCGCCCTGTTTCCACCAGAATATCTTCCAGAATATGCACCACATTCATGTCCGCATGGTACACGCATTCCCGGCCAGGCTTGGAAAGATCTTGGATTAACTCCAGTTCAACGGGGACCAATGCGGAACCTGTTTCACTCGCTGAGCCCGCTAAAATTTTCAGGGGTGTCTCTCCTGCTGCGTTACAGGGCACTTTCATCGCTACATGTCCACCGACAACTTGAAGCGGGGTGACATCTTTTAACAACATAAAGTCATTGCCACGCAACACGTGATTTAAAACGATCGTCCCCGTAGCCTGAAATTGGGGATCGACCGGCTCACTCTCATGGGCAAATGTTAACTGCCCCTGACCTGGGCCCATTCCAAAAAACACCGCCAAACCAAACGTCAGAACACTTACTGGTACGAAAGTGCACTTCATCGATAAAAACCTCCTCCCCTGATTGGTCTGGAAAGACCAATACTTGTATGTAACAGGTAAATAAAAACTTTTAAATTCTCATTACGCTTGTTTAACCAATAAAACCACAAGCCTGTCTACCAACACATGCAACAGAACAACACATTTGCAACAGAATCGACCTTCCTAGCCGGATGGCCTAGCCCAGACTTATCCACTGAATCAGAATAGCTCCTAGAACCTGGTATGCACCCTTTTATCGAGGCTCAAGTTGTGCCGGCCGAGCGAGCATTCGACCAAAAGTCTGAAGTCCTGGAGCACCTGGATGCGACGATCAAAACTCTGAATGAGGTAATACAAAGGAACTGAAGTCTGGCTTAGGTCGGCTGAATATGAACGATGACCTTACAGTCGTCTGTCCATCTCATGCCGGTACATTGATCCATCAAACAGAAAATGGTGTCTGCTCTTTTTCTAACCATGGGAGGTTGTGTATGAAAGCGATGACGCGACTGGTCTTGTGTGTGTTTGCCCTGGTGGTGGCGGGAGGATGTGCCTCTACCGAAGTGACCAAACGCGATTCAAAGATCGGCGATAAAAAAATACCCCGTCCCGAACGGATCTATGTGTATCCCTTTGCGACTACTCATGCCGATCTTCCGTCTTGGTCGGTCGCGGCCGGACGGTATGCCAAGCCCGACCAGCTTCCAGTGAATACGATCAAGATTTTTCACACCCTCCCCTAAGCTGATAGATCGAAGAAATCTCCTTCAATGCCTCCGTTGTCTGAGGGAAACCAGGCCTTGTTGGTGGCCCATATTGTCTGATCAAACTTTTTTTGATGGACGATTCGCAAGACTTCAGAACCTCTTGTCCGAAAGGAATGATGATCAGAAAGAACGGTCACCACAAGAAGGAATCGGTCGTAAAAAATTATGGCAGGGACATCGGTGCCAGACAATGAGTGATAATATTATGTCGCGTGATCTTCATGGTCGCCCGGAGCCGGGATATCCACTCGTTTTTCAATCTCTTTTGCCAGTCTTTCGATCGTCGAATGCTCAAAAAGGGCACGAAGGGAAAGATCTAGATTCAATTCATCCCGTAGGCGTGAAAGCATTTGGATGGCCAGAAGGGAATGGCCGCCCAACTCAAAAAAATTATCGTGGATGCCAATTCGTTCAGTCTTGAGAACCTCCTGATACACTTCCACGAGATACTCTTCTAAGACATCACGGGGCGCGACATAAGGGACCCTGGTGAAATGGGCCTCCAGATTGGGTGCTGGCAATGCACGTTTATCCACTTTCCCATTAGGGGTTAAGGGGAACGTTTCCAGAACCATAAACAGGGAAGGGACCATGTATTCAGGAAGTTGCGTTTGAAGGTAGTGTTTTAACGGAGCGGCTTCGGGAGGTTCTTTGGCCGAAGGCAAAATATAAGCTACCAGCCTGTGGTCTTCCAGGGACGCTTGATGGGAAAGTACGGCGGCATCTTGCACTTGTGGGTGCTGACGAAGGCTGGTTTCAATCTCACCCAATTCAATACGGAATCCTCTGATCTTGACTTGTTGATCTTTTCTTCCGATTACCTTGAGGTGCTCGGAAGAAAGAACGTTGGCCAAGTCTCCGGTCCTATACAGTCGAGCTCCAGGTGTTACACTAAAGGGATCAGGGACAAACTTCTCCGCTGTAAGAGCGGGTTGAGAGAAATAACCCCGAATTCTTTTTGAGGCTTCGACAAATATTTCACCGGTCCCGGGATTTGATACCTGATTACCTTCCGAATCCAAGACCAACATGGTTCTGGTCTTTTCTTGGTTTAGCCTCAACGGTTTCCTGAAGTTACCTCGATGGAGATGCACCCAGGTTGCCCCGGGGGCCTCCGTGGCGGCATAGGTCAGGTAAATGTCCGCATTGAGTCGGGAAAAAAAGAGTTCCCGAAGGGTGTCAGGCAGGTTTTCCCCACTACAACATACGGCCGTCAGGCTTTGGCAATTCGCCAGGTTGGGCTGATCCAAGAGGATCCGTAAGGATGAAGGAACAAAATGGCCGACCGTGATTTGTTCGTTGGTTATGAGCTCGGCTAAGTAGAAAAAATCCTGTTCTCCACCCTTTTTCGCGAGAACGACCGTGGCTCCGATTTGGAGTGGTGCAAGGAGCTCCCACAAAAACGGAGCAAAACTTATTGGGCATTTCACTAAAACTCGATCATGGGAAACGAACTTAAGGTTTTGTGTTTCATCGGAGTTCACTTGGCATGTAGGATCTGAGTCGGCCGCGGCTTCTTGATAGGTTTCCATGACTCCTTTGGGTTTTCCCGTAGACCCTGACGTATACAAAATCGAGGAAAGATTGCCGGCTCCGACCACGTTGCGTAGATGGATGCCCCCTTTGAGCCGGCTGTCGGATTCCAGCGGGTTGAGAGTAATGGCGGGGATATCGTAATCCTGAAAATTCCGGAGGTAAGAGGGTTCCGTTACAATCAAGGCTGGCTTGCTATTCTCGACCATAGCCATCAACCGATTGCGTGGATAGGAGGGTTCCAGGAGTAAAAGGCACCCTCCGGCTTTGATGACACCCAGAATGCTCAAAATTTGAGTGAAGGAACGGTCCAGACATATGCCAACAATGGTCTCAGGGCCGATCCCTTGGTCTTGGAGCCGATGTCCCAGCTGAATCGCGCGGCGATGAAGTTCCTGGTAGGTGATGTGTTCATCTTGAAAAATGGCCGCTATGGCATGAGGTGCGTGAAAGACCTTTTCTGAAAACCCTTTCAGGGGATCCAGGTAATGAGGCCCGTCAGTCTGTGAGAGTAGCGATTCTTCCCTCCCATTCTCATGAGGGGATCCAGGATCCTTGTGGTCGGAATTTCGAATCATGGTTCGGTTACAATGATGCCCCATAGTTGGCTGCTACGTCGTTAATGGCATCCGGCGGAAGAGTGTACCCCTCGCAATTTAGATCGGATGCGTCGTATCCCAAGCGGAGAAGGGTGTTAAAATTTTCCACTCCGGTTTCTACATCTACCAATCCACATACGGCCTTTTGATTTTCTACCTTCGCTAGAAGAATGCTCGACAGGACACATCCGGTTATTCTGAGGGGATGATATCGGGCAAAGTTGTTTGCCATATCCTGGGTCATCTGTGTTCGGGCAATTTGGGGAATATACCGTAGGCATTGGATTAACGTGGGGGACTGCAAAATTCCACCTTCGGTAAACAAAATATCTCGTTGAGCTGTCAGGCGGTCGATGGCTTTGGCTGACTCAAAACAATGGGGACCCGAATCGTCAACGATGAGTGTCCCAGGCTGGAGCCGACTCACATCCAGGACGTTTGGAACGTTAGTCGCTCCGACGATTAACCGGGACTCGTAAAAGGTGTCAGGTACGATCTCGGTGGATTGAATGAGCCGGATGTTTCCTTGAAATCCATGGACCGAGAACACCTCCTGACGGATAGCTTCGAGTTTTTCCTGCTGCTGATAGACATCGCAAAGGAGTAATGCTTTTGGGTGAGGCAGGCAATGCAACATCAAGCGGAGGGAGGCGAGACCTATGGATCCCAATCCAAGAAAGCCGACTGTTTCCGAGGAGAGGTGCCTTCGACTTTCGGTCAGAATTTTTTGGATAGCCAATACGACTGTTGCCGCTGTCGTTCCATGACCGGTGGTTATCTGAGGGATACCGGGACGGTCGACTCTCACGTTTTGAATGGCCTTTCCGTATTCGGTGGCTGATGGAAGGAGGCCTGTGAGCGAAACCGTTCTGGCTCCGGCCTTTCTCGAAAATTCCAAGGCGTGTATGCTGCTTTCGAGCAACTTTTCGGTTTCCGTGTACAATTCCATGCCCGTCAGGGGAAGCATCAAGAGGCCAATGCGGCCGAGGGAAGTTTCCAACACATGTGTCAACGTTGGCTGGTTGTCGTACCAACCGTGAATCATCTCGTCTCGGGTCAAACCGGAATCTTTAAGGTAATGAACAGGCAAGTAGTACAGGGCTACCGATTCGACAGGTAAAATTTCTCCCTCTTCAATCATCGAATCCAGCGGACGGTGTACCAGCCGAAAACCCTCCGGGAGATCCTTCAAGAAGTCAGGGGGAGAATGGGCTTGTTGCGACCGGACTGATGAAGAGGAGGGTTGATTGGGATGGGGGTGTCCTTGTGAGGATTCTTGAATAGGTGGGGCCACGGACTTTCGTGAAAGGCATGCTTGTAAAAATGCGGCCATGGTAGGAATGGCGGGAGGATCGAAAATCGAATAGTGATTCCCAGGAATAGAAAAAATCTCAATTCCCTGATTGGCCACCCCTTCCCAGTCTGCCTGAGCTTTTTTGTTGACTCTCGCATCATGTTCGCTCGCCTGAAAAAGACTGAGTGTTCCCGAAAAGGGTTTGGGAACATGAAGGTTCATGGCTTGAAACAGTACATGGAATATTTGCCAAAGATGTTGGCAGTGAGAAAGTTTAGTCCCAACAGGCAATACCCCGCGATTGATCCCATAGGTTAAGAGAGCGGATAACATGGTTTCTTCCGGGAGGTGAGGTGCGGGCCAGTCTAACGGGAAATCCTCCGGGCATAACGGTTCACCCCCACTCAGACTTTCCCAGAAATGTTTCCAGGCTTTGGTTTGGCCATCCTCAGTGCTTGCATCAAGGGGTTGAGGATGAAAACTGTCTATGAGTGCCACTAATTCTACCCGATGATTCAGCCGTTCCAATTGCGTGGCCATTTCCTGGGCAATCACTCCCCCTAAGGACCAACCACCAAGACGAAAAGGCCCATCCGGTTGAATAGTCAGAATATGGTGGATGTACTGCCGAGCCAGTTCCTCAAGAGTGAGGTCGGGGTTGAGTGTAGGAATGAAGTTGAGCCCTTGTACCCCGTAAAACGGTTGGAGGTTTCCCAGAAGTTTTACCAGGCCCTGGTAGCAAGAAACTCCTCCTCCAATGGGATGAACGCAGAAAAATGGAGGTGAGGTTCCTCCGTTCTGAAGGTCTACCAGAGGAGAGCCGGTTTTCGGGAATGGTCGTATGCCCGCTTCATGAAAGGATGAGGCAGCCATCCCTTTCGGTAAATCAAGTTTCTTGCCTGATGCGGTTGGCCTTTCTCCTTGAGTCTGGAGATAGGCCGCTAAGGTGGCGATCGTGGGGTGATCAAACAACGCCCGAACTTCAAGCGTTACCCCAAAGAGTCGTTGAATTCGTGAAACCACGATCATAGCCAGGAGTGAATGGCCTCCTGACAAAAAGAAGTTATCATGGCGCCCTAGGGTCTCGACTTGGAGTTCCTCGGAAAAAATTCTGGACAAACGCTCTTCAAAGGAAGTCTGGGGAGATTCGACCTCTTTCTGAGCATCACTCGCTGCCTGTGGGGAAGGCAGTGCGTGAATATTCACTTTTCCGTTCAATAAGAGGGGAAAACGATCAAGGTGCATCAGTGCGGAAGGTATCATGTATGCGGGCAGATATTGCGAGACAAACTCCTTCAGATCTACCTCCAGAATACCATCTCCGGTTTCGGAACGTGCCGTGACGTACCCGACCAGTCGTTTCTTTCCCCCTGAGGATTTTTGAGCCACCACGACGGCTTGGGCCACGGTCGGATGTTTTTGTAACACGGCTTCAATTTCTCCCAGCTCCATCCGCACGCCATTAATTTTGACTTGGTAGTCCTTCCGTCCGAGGAATTGAATCGTTCCATCGTGTTGGAAAAAGGCTTGGTCACCCGTCTTGTATAACACCGAGCCATTGAGTTCGGGGAAGGGATTGGGGATGAAGACAGCTGCAGTTTTCCCTGGATTCCTGAGGTATCCATACCCGACACAGATCCCTCCCAAATGTAGTTCACCCGAAACTCCTGCGGGAACCACATTCAAGTGGTCATCCAGGATTATGGCGTGCACATTTTTCAAAGGTCGCCCTAAGGGGATGGGATCTGTACAGGGTTCGGAGATCTGATGATAAATCGTACTGATGGAAATTTCCGTCGGTCCGTATGTATTACTGACACGAACATGCGGGCACATGGCCAAAAATCGATTGACGGGTGTGGCTTGTAAGGCCTCCCCTCCGATGTGTAAATGTCGCAGGGAATCGAGGCGTCGGCCTAATGGGGGTAGTTTGGTCATTTCCTCCACGAGAAGTGTAAAAACCGAGGGTACCAACCCGGTGAGGGTGACTTGTTCCTGCTCAATGAGGGCGATGAGCTCGTGAAAATTCAGCCAAGGGGTTGGAGGGGGGAGGACCAACCGGGCTCCATGAAGGAGTGGCCAGAGAATTTGCCCCAGTGACGCATCAAACGTATGGCGTAAGACACCGAGGAACACATCCTCAGAAGTCCATGGGTAATGTTGTTGCATATTCCAAAGCCGGTTGACGAGTCCCCTGTGATGATTGATGGCTCCCTTAGGCAGGCCTGATGATCCCGAGGTAAACAACACATAGATCGGGTCGTCAGGTGTGATGAGAGGGAGTGGATTCTCTGACAGGCCTCCGAGAGAATCTGCTTCGAAGGCGATGATTTCTTTTCCTAAATCTGGACTCGGGGGAAGCAGAGTATTTGGGGTGGTCACGACCACCGGACTAGGCAGTTCAGAGAGGAGGGCCTTGAGGCGTTCCGGGGGCCATTCGGGATCGAGTGGAGAAAAGGCCGCCCCGGTTTTCATAATCCCCAAATAACTGATGATCAATTCTGGGCCTCTCTCCATGATGACAGGCACCATCGATCCTCTGGTGACCCCCTGTTGCTGAAGGGAAACGGCGAGGCGATTGGCCCGTTGGTTCAGTTGGGCATAGGTGAGCTGAAGACCTTCGTAGCTCAGCGCGATGGCCTCAGGGGTTTTTTCCACTTGCGCTTCGAAGAGTTCATGCACGCACGACTCCGAGGGATAGGAACCTGCCGTGTCGTTCCATTCCACGAGCTGTTGTTTCCGCTCCGTGTTCGACAAGAACGGAATTTCCAATACCGATCGATCCGGGGATGCGACTAAGGTTTCCAACAGGGTTTGGAAGTGATGGCTGAGGCGGCGAATCGTGTGTTCGGTAAATAAATCGGTGCTGTACTGTAAATTGCCAGTGAGAAGGCCCGCTTCTTGGACAAAGATCAGATTGAGATCGAATTTAGCCAGGCCGCTATCCGTGGGCAGGCGTTCTACCTCAAGTCCGTTCATGCTGAGTTCTTGAGAGTCCCGCGTCTGCAGTTGCATCATGATTTGGAACAGGGGATTGCGACTGGTATCCCGCTCCGGCTGCAGTTCTTCCACAAGTTTTTCGAAGGGGAGATCTTGATGGGCCAGGGCTTCAAGACAGGTTTCGCGTACACGGGTGAGGAGTTCGATAAACGTGGGGTTGTGTGAGAGCTTTGTGCGGAGGACCACCGTATTGACAAAGAACCCCACCAGGTCCACTAGCTCTTTGCGTTGGCGATTGGCCATCGGAGTGCCGACGACAATATCCGTTCGGCCCGTATACCGAGCCAGTAATACCGTAAAAGCGGCAAGGAGTGTCATAAATAAAGAGACTCCATATTGTTGACTCAACCCCTGAAGTTGTCGGGCGACTTTAGAGGGCACCGCGAACTGGTATTGGGCACCTAGATATGAGGGAACAGCCGGTCGAGGATAATCCGTGGGGAACTCCAAGACAGGAGGAATTCCGTGAAGCTGTTGTTTCCAATAAGTCACCTGTCTGGTCAAGGCCTCGCCCTGCAACCAATTTCGTTGCCACCTGGCATAGTCGGCGTACTGGATAGGAAGGTCTGGGAGAGTCAGGTGGGTCTGCGAAACGCCGGCATTGTAGAGGAGGGAGAACTCCTTGAGCAGGACCTCCAAGGACCACCCGTCGGCAATAATATGATGAAACGTGAGGATGAGAAGTGATTCGGTATCGGTCTCTCGAACTAACTTGGCCCGGAAGAGCGGACCTTTGGAAAGGTCAAAGGGACGGGTGGTCTCATCTTGAATTACCCGTTGGGTCGTAATGTCGCGGTTTTCCTTCCGTCTATCCAGAACAACTAAGGTTGAGGTGGTAGGCTCTTCTCTCATAGGGATGTGTTGCCGGGGGATGCCGTTCATCTCCGGGAACACGATTCGGAGATTCTCATGTCGGGCAATCAAACGGTTGATGGTTTGGGCCAGGATCCGAACATCCAAATCTCCAGTCAACCGAAACACCAGGGGAATGGTGTAGAGAGGACTGTTCGGTTTCCAATGATCCAGAAACCATAGACGCTCCTGAGCGTAGGAAAGAGGACGCACGTCATTTATGCCCTCAGGAGGAATCATAGACCATTCATTGAATGTCTTTTTGCCCAATTCGATGGCCATCTCTTGTAGTGTTGGTGCCTCGAACAAGCTACGAATAGAAAGGTCTTTCCCAAATTCTTTTTGAATCTGAAGGATCAGTGAGAACCCCAGCAGGGAATGCCCCCCCAACTTGAAAAAATTGTCGTGTCGTCCGACTCGTTCAACGTGTAACAGGGATTTCCAGAGGGAAGCTAAGCGCGTTTCATCTAGAGTTTCGGGAGCGACATATTGCGTCTGGAGGAGTGTGCTGGGAGAAGGTGCGGGTAATGCCTGTCGGTTAATTTTTCCGGTAGGCGTGAGGGGGAGTCTTTCAAGAATAACGAAGTGAGAGGGTATCATATACTCGGGAAGCTGGGTCTTCAGTCCCATGTACAAGGTATCGGGATGGACCGTTTCCTTGAGTGACGGAACGACATAGGCGATGAGTTGATGTTCACCGAGATGGTCGTCCCTTAGGAGCACAGCGGCGTCTTGAACCATTGGATCTTCTCGCAACACGGCTTCGATTTCCTCTAATTCAATACGAAAGCCACGGAGCTTAACCTGACGATCGATTCGGCCGAGAAACTCCAAATTCCCATCCTCTCGAAAACGGGCCCGATCCCCAGTTCGGTAATGGCGTGCGCCCAGCTCGCCTCCTAACGGTTGGGGGACAAACTTTTCTGCGGTCAGATCTGGACGGTCCAAGTACCCTCTGGCCAATTGGCAGCCTCCGATAAACAGTTCTCCGGGGCATCCTAGTGGTACGGGGTGTTGGGAAGCAGCCAGCAACCTGATACTCGTGTTGGAAATGGGTCGTCCAATGGATACTGAACGATAAGGGTCTTCTCGTTGACAGGTCCAAGCTGTTACATCAATCGCTGCTTCTGTGGGGCCATAAAGGTTGTGTAACTCCATGGCCATCCGGGAGAAGAAGTGAGTTTGAAGGACGGTTGACAGTGTTTCTCCACTACAAATCACCCTCTGTAGGCTGTGACAATGAGACAGAGCAGGTTCATCGAGCACTACCTGGAGGAGAGACGGAACAAAATGTACCGTCGTCACGCGTTGTTCGATCAACAGTTGGACAAGATACCTGCTATCCTTATGACCACCCGGCCTAGCCATTACCAATCCTGCTCCGGTCAAGAGTGGCCAAAACACTTCCCACACCGATACATCAAAGCTGATGGGGGTTTTTTGAACGACACGATCAGAAGAGGTGAGATGATAGGTGGATTGCATCCACTGCAAACGATTACTGATCCCTCCATGGGTATTCATGGCTCCCTTAGGTTTTCCGGTGGAGCCCGACGTATAAATAATATAGGCCAAGTTATCGAGTGTGACGGTTCGGGGGAGAGCCGTTCGGGATTCTTGCTCAAGGCTTGGCCAAGCCTTGTCTAGACAGACAATCCTGCCATCAAACCGGGGCAACGTTCCTGCTAAATCTTGGTGGGTTAGCAACACTTTCGGGTGGGCATCCGTTAACATGTATGCCTGTCGATCTCGTGGGTAGCCGGGATCGATTGGCACAAAGGCCCCACCGGCTTTTAGGATGCCCAAAAGGCTAATCACCAGGTCCGGTGAACGCTCCATGCAGACGCCAACGTGAATGTCGGGCCCTACTCCTAGGCGGCGTAAATGATGTCCCAATTGATTGCTGCGGAGATTGAGCTCGGCATAGGTCAGCTGTACGTTGTCGTTCTCATTAATCACGGCAACTGCCTCTGGGGTTTGGGCCACCTGAGCTTCAAGAAGGTCGAGGATCGTAAGGCCGGTTACCTCATTGGTGTTGTTGGTCCAAAACAGAAGTTGTTGCTCTCGTTCCGTGTCGGATAAGAATGAAATACTCCATACTGGTTGGTCCGGGAAAGCCACTAAGGTTTCCAGGAGAGTTTGGAAATGACCGGCCATTCGACCAATCGTTTTTCCTGAGAATAAATCGGTGCTGTACTCTAAGGTTCCCGTGAGGGTTCCACCTTCCTCGATGAAAATGAGGTTGAGATCAAATTTAGCCTGGCCTCCGTCATAGGGGAGGCGTTCGATCTCAAGCCCTTTCATGCTGAGTTCTTGGATGTCCCGCACCTCAAGTTGCATCATGATTTGGACCAAGGGATTGCGACTGATATCCCGCTCAGGCTGCAGTTCTTCCACCAGCTTTTCAAAGGGCAGGTCTTGATGGGCATACGCCCCGAGGCAGGTTTCCCGAACGCGGGTGAGGAGCTCCGTAAACGTGGGATTGCCCGAGAGCTTTGTCCGGAGGACCAAGGTATTGACCAAAAATCCAATAAGGCCCCCAAGTTCCTGTCGTTGCCGATTGGCGATCGGGGTCCCAACGATAATATCGGTTTGTTCGGTGTAACGGGCCAGGAACACCTGAAAAGCGGCAAGGAGCGTCATAAACTGAGAGACTTCATGTTCTTGACTCAGGCTCTGAAGTTGTCGGGTAATTTTCGGAGACACCGTGAACGGGTGTTTGGCCCCTCGGTATGAAGAAACCGGGGGACGGGGGTAATCCATGGGAAGCTCCAAAACGGGAGGAGCTTCATGAAGCTGGAGTTTCCAATAGGTCAATTGTCGGGTCAAGACTTCTCCCTGCAGCCAATCTCGCTGCCACACGGTAAAATCCCCATACTGAATCGGGAGAGTGGGGAGGGTGGCGTGAGTCTTAGTGACCTCAGCGTCGTACAGGAGCGAGAGCTCCTTGAACAAGACTTCCAAGGACCACCTGTCGGCGATAATATGATGAAAAGTCAGGATGAGAAGCGACTCCGTGTCGGATTCTTGTAGCAGGTGTGCGCGGAAAAGAGGCCCCGTGGTGAGATCGAAGGGGCGATGGGTTTCTTCTTGAATCACTTCCTGAGAAGAGACACCGCGTATGGCACTGTCTTCTTTCCGTCTATCCAGGACAATCAGGGTAGGTCTTGTAAGGTCTTCCATCGTTTGGATGTGTTGCTGAGGGATGCCGTTCATCGTCGGGAACACGGTGCGCAGACTCTCATGCCGGGCCACGAGGGCTTCTATGGCGGCCTGAAGGGCTTGAAGGTGTAAAGAACCACGAAGGCGAAACACCACGGGTAAGTTATAGAGAGCACTCTCCGGTTCCCATTGCTCCAAAAACCACACACGCTGTTGGGCATACGACAGGGGGAGGGCGGCTCCTCTCGGGTGTGACCTGATTGCCGTATCTTCGAAGGATGAACCTGTGGCCAAGTCTGCTGCCATCTGTTGGAGGGTTGGAGCTTCGAACAGCCGTCGGATGGATAGTTCTTCCCCAAAGGCTTTATGCACCTGAGAAATCAATTTCATCCCCAGTAGGGAATGTCCCCCCAATCTGAAAAAGTTATCGTGACGGCCTACATGTTGAATGTTCAGCAGGCGTTGCCAGATTGCGGCTAATCGAATTTCCTCGGGGGTGTTGGGGGGAACAAAATCCGGGGTGGATTGACCCGAGGAGGATGGAGGGGGGAGCGCCCCGCGGTTAATTTTTCCGGTCGGGGTGAGAGGAAACTTGTTCAGGAACACCCACGCGGTCGGCACCATGTATGCGGGGAGATGATTCTCCAGAAAGGCTCGCAGGTCTTCTGGACCCAGATGAGAGGTGGATGGAGTCTGGACCACATAGGCGACCAGTTGTTGGTGATCCTCATCTCCATAGATGGCGACAACTGCTTTGTGGACTCCCTCGTGCCGTTCCAAACAGACTTCGATTTCGCCCGGTTCGATCCGATAGCCTCGAAGTTTGCGTTGGTGGTCGATTCGTCCGATGAATTCCAAGATCCCATCAGCGCGCCAACGGACCATGTCTCCGGTTTGATACAGCAAATCCCCCTTCGTTTTGGAAAAGGGATTTGGGCAAAATCGTTGGCTGGTCAGAGCAGGTCGGTGCAGATACCCACGGGCGAGTCCTACTCCCCCTACCAGCAGTTGGCCGGGCATTCCAATGGGAACAGGTTGCAGGAACGCGTCTACCACATAGGCTTTCTCATTGGCGATTGGTTGTCCTATAGGAGGGAGGATAGCCCAATCATTCCAAGATTCCTCTAACGTAAAGGCGGTACAGACATGGGTTTCGGTTGGGCCATAATGATTGTGTAATGTGCAGTGAGGAAGATGGCTAAAGAAACGCCTCAAAAGCGGGGTAATCTGTAAGGCTTCTCCCGCGGTGGTTATTTCCTGAAGGGTGGCCGGGACCACCTCCCAATCTTCCGCCACTTCGGCCAATTGGTTAAGGGCCACGACAGGGAGAAAAAGGCGTTCAATCTGTGAGGTCTTCAGCAATCTGAGTAAGGTAAGGGGTTCACGACGCTGGTCGTCACTCACCAGCACGAGCGTTCCCCCACTTCCAAGGGTCGTGAAGATTTCCTGTACGGACACATCGAAGTTGAGGGAGGTAGCTTGTAAAGTCCGGGATTCAGGCCGCGCGGTGGTGTGCGGTCTTTGCCAGGTGATGAGATTGACGATGGCTCGGTGGGGCATGGCCACACCTTTGGGTTGACCCGTGGATCCGGAGGTATAGATGACATAGGCCAGGTTGGTGGGATGCCGGGAAGTTGGTTCAAGTGCCGACAAAGACTCCAAACTTCCTGGTAGTCCTTCATCGAGCAACACCAGCGTGACGCTGGTGCTTACGAACAGGTTCTGGAATCGGCGTTGGGTCAAGAGAACGGCAACTTTGGCATCCGTCAACATGAAGTTCAGACGCGTTTGGGGATAGGTCGGGTCCAATGGCATATAGGCCCCGCCGGCCTGCAATACCGCCAATACTGCCACAACCATGTCGACAGAGCGTTCAACACAGATGCCAACACAGACATCCGGCCCAATGCCGAGAGATTGAAGGTATCTGGCCAGGGTCTGGGCCTGGTGATGGAGCTTGGCATAGGTGACCTCCTGGTCGCCGAACGAGACGGCCACGGCATCCGGAGTTCGCCGGGTCTGTCTTTCAACCAGCTCATGGAGACACATCTGTTGAGGAAAGTCGGCCTGGGTGGTATTGCAATGCACGACCAATTGGGTCTCTTCCGCCGGGGTCAAGATGGGTAATTGGTCAATCCGTTTCGATGGATCAGCGATGATTTCTTCCAGTAAACGTTGGTAATGACCGACTAACCGGACGATCGTCGATTCCTGGAATAACTCGGTGGCATATTCGATTCCGCCATACAATTCTTCCCCCCGATCCCCCAACGAAAACAAGAGGTCGAACTTGGACGTCCCACTATCTAAAATGTGGCGCTTGATCGTGAGGTGGGGAATAGGTACTCCTAGGTCATGCGGGGTGTACAATTGAAACATCACCTGAAAAAGGGGATTCCGACTGAGGTCGCGTTCGGGCTGGAGTTCCTCCACCAGTTTTTCAAATGGGACATCCTGGTGCGCATAGGCGCCCAAACACACATCCCGGACGTGCCGCAGCACTTCCGTAAAGGGCATGGCTCTTACTAGCTGTGCCCGGAGGACGAGCGTGTTGGCAAAAAAGCCGTTGATTCCCTCTAACTCTTCTTCGGAACGATTGGCGATGGGTGTGCCGACGACGACATCGAATTGGCCGGTATAGCGTGCGAGTAGGATTTGAAATACGGCAAGCATGACCATAAAGAGGGTTACCCCCTCACGCTCGCTCAGGACATGAAGGGCCTGCGATAATTCGGCGGGAAAACGGACCGAATGCCGACGGCCCTGATAGCTGGGCAAAGCGGGTCGCGGATGATCCGTCGGGATTTGGAGAATAGGAGGCGCTCCTCTCAATTGGTTTCGCCAATAGATCAAGTGGTCGTGCAGGAGCTTTCCTTGCAGGTGCTCCCGCTGCCAAATGGCAAAGTCGGCATACTGGATAGACAGGGCGGATAGAGGGGCAGGATTGTTGGTGATTTCGGCCGTATAGAGTAGCGACAATTCCTTCAGCAACATATCCAACGACCAGCCATCAGAAATGATATGGTGCAAGGTGAGAAGAAACAGATGTTCCTCTGTGTTTGACCTGATGATGCTGGCACGAATTAAGGGTCCTGCCGTTAAATCAAACGGCCGATGGGCCTCCGCGGAGGTGTAGGTGAGTATTTGTTGTGAGCGCTGTGCATCATCTTCCTGAGACAAGTCCATGAGGTGTAAATGTAGGGGCTTTTCATCATGGATAACTTGGATAGGCACCCCATCCTGTTCACCAAACGTGGTGCGGAGGGTCTCGTGTCGGTTCACCAGATTCTGAAGGGCCCGTTCCCATTTTTCTATCGAAAAAGAACCTTCTATCTGATAAGCCACGGCCATATTGTACAAGGAACTATCGGGTTCCCATCGATCCAAAAACCACAATCGTTCCTGAGCAAAGGAAAGGGGAAGCAAGGCGGGTCGGTTCATTGAACCCAAGATCGGCCTCGTTTCATCAGGGATTTCGGGGTTGAGCTGATCGATCACTTTGGCTACTGCCTGAATGGTAGGGGTGTCGAACAGCGTTTGTAACGGAAGCTCGACATTCAAGGTTTTTCGCACTCGAGCTACCACCTGGGTGGCTAAAAGCGAATGCCCGCCTATAGAAAAAAAGTTGTCAGATATTCCCACTTGGGGTGCATGTAACACTTGAGCCCATATTTGGCTTAATTGAATTTCGGTTGGTGTGCGGGGTGGGAGGTAGTTGTGGATGTCGGTTATGTGAGTAAAAGACGGCGCAGGAAGCGCCTTCCGGTCAATTTTCCCATTCGACGTCAGTGGGAGCTTCTCCAGTACTACGAATGCGCTTGGTACCATATACCCGGGCAGCCGTTCCTGAAGAAAAGTCCGAAGGGCGTGCACTTCCAACGTTTCTGCCGCCCCTACCACATAGGACACGATTTGTTTTTCATCGGGATAGCCCCGGAGGTTCATGTGGCGGTCTTCCCGGCATACGACGACGGTTTCTTGAACCTGTGGATGTTGGCTGAGTGCCATCTCAATCTCGCCTAACTCTATCCGGAAACCGCGGACTTTTACCTGCCCGTCTCTTCTGCCCACATACTGAAGGTGACCCCCTGGGGCAGATCTGGCGAGGTCTCCAGATTTATACAAACGGTGTCCCGCCCGATGGCCATAGGAGTCTGGGACGAATCGTTCGGCCGTTAACATCGGACGGTTCAAATATCCCTGAGCCACTCCAGCCCCCCCGATGTAAAGTTCCCCTGGTACCCGGTACGGCACCAGGTGCCCGAACGGATCCAAAAGATAAGTTCGAAGATCTGCCAACGGGAAACCAATCGGACTCCCTTGAGCCTGATCGATTTCTTCCTCGGTCACCTGATGATGCGTGACGTGCACGGTGGTCTCCGTAATGCCGTACATGTTCATTAACCGGGGTTGCGAATCTCCATAGTGAGTGACCCAAGGGCGTAAACTGGGCACATTCAAGGCTTCGCCTCCAAAAATCACCCACCGGAGGGATAGGGGTTGAAGAGGCTTTGCGGTTTGGACTTGCTCCATCAGGAGACGAAAGGCGGAAGGGGTTTGATTCAGGATGGTCACCCGTTGGTCCTGTACCAAAGTAGAAAAGGTATCGGGAGCCCGACTGCTGTCATACGGCACGACAACAATCTTTCCACCATAAAGGAGGGCTCCCCACAGTTCCCACACGGAAAAATCAAATGCATAGGAATGAAATAATGTCCACACATCCTGCTCATTGAAATGAAAATGGCCCTGAGAGGCTTGGAACAGGCGAACCACATTATGATGATTCACCACGACCCCCTTGGGTTTCCCCGTTGATCCTGAGGTGTAAATCACATAGGCCGGGTTTTCAGGGATCATGACCAGGTTCGGATTTTTGGATGGTTCCCGCTGAATGTTGGGCCAAACCGTATCTATCGCGATGATTTGACTGGGGGAAGCAGGGAGGGTGTTTTGAAGGACCGTTGTCGTCAAGACCAAGCGAATCCCTGCATCGTCGATCATGTACCCGAGTCGCTCAGAGGGGACGGTGGGATCCAACGGAACATAGGCGGCGCCGGTTTTGAGAATCGCTACCAGGCTGATCGCCAGATCCAGGCCTCGTTCTAGGCAGACACCGAGCCGAACGTCGGTCTTCACTCCCTGTCGTAGCAGATAAGACGCGAGCTGATTCGCGCGCTGATTCAATTGAGCATAGGTGAGTTGGTGGTCGTTATAGATCACGGCGATGGCTTGGGGGGTCTTTGCCACTTGGGCTTCCAAGAGACTGACTATCGTTGGACCGGGAGAATAGGCTATGGCCGAGTCATTCCCTTCCAGGAGTTGCTGTTTCTCATGAGGAGTGAGGAGCGAGATGTCGTTCAGGGTTTGTGCTGGTTGGGTGGCAAACGCCTCCAGGACTTGCTGGAGGTGACCGGCTAAACGCTCGATTGAATCTGAAGGCAGCCGGTGTGGATGATACACCAGTTCTATGGTTAAACGTTTCCCTCCAAATCCGGATATGACGAGGGGGAAATTCGTGAGCCCATCTACGCGGAATGTCCAAGAGGGTCCAGAGGTCTGTTGCAGTCGTAACGAGGAATCGAGTGACTGGTGATCGTACACCACTAAACTTTCAAACAAAGGAGCCCCTTGAAGGTCTTGAGTCCACTTTTGGATGTCCAAGAGGGGCGTTTGCTCAAAAGGGCCAAGAGCTCTCCATTGTGCGCGAATGTGTTTGAGCCACGTCGGTATCTGCTCGTACCTGGGGATGGTCAGACGCAAAGGAACTGTGTTGATGAAAAGCCCGACCATGTCTTGTATGCCTTCGAGTGTTCCAGCCCGACCTTTTCTTGTCACCCCGAACACCACATCCGATTGATGAGTATACCGTGAAAGGATCAGAGCCCAGGCTCCGATAAGAATCGTATTCAGGGTGACTTCGGTGCTTTTGCATAAAGCGGTCAATCCTGCGGTAGACGTTTCTGTACAGATGAAGGAATATCTTCCGACGGTACTTTGGGAGGGGGGTGATGCTTGCGGGTGGTCGATTGAAAGAGGTGTAGGTCCATCAACCCCGGTTAAACTCGCTTGCCAAAAATGTTTTTGAGGCTCAACGGCTTGAGACTGGAGCCAATCAAGGAATTTCCAAAATGGGACTGGTTTGGGGAGTTCCAGTTTCCTTCCCGCTTGCTTGGCTTGGTACAGAGCCAGAAGTTCTTGTAAAAGAATGATCCGGGAACGACCGTCAAGTAGGCAGTGATGAGAGGTCCAGACTAATTTATGATGATGATCCGTCAGGTGGAAAAAGGTGAAACGCATCAATGGGCATTGATGAAGTTCGAACCCTCTTTGACGGTCTCGCTGGAGAAATTCTTGGAATTTCCGTTCTTGGCGTGCCGCCGAATATCTTCGCCAATTTCGGTGGGTAATGGGACACCGCACCGTCCGCGGTATGGTTTGGGTTGGTTCTTCTTCGGCCGTAAAACTGATACGCACCCGAAGGTTTGGATGGCGTTTGAGGATTTGCCTGATGGCCCAAGAAAAGGCCGGAACATTTATCTCTTCATGTACTTCTGCAATAAGTTGTTGAATGTAGAGCCCCGAATCCGGGTTCTTCAGGGTATGAAAGACCATCCCCTTTTGAAGGGGTGAGAGCGGAAAGGTTCTTTGATCAATAGAGGACATAGAAGGGGGTTTTTAACATTTATCCTGCTAAACGGGATTAGGGATGCCTGATGGCAACCGGATATGCGGTATAAAATCGTTGGGTTATTATCGAGTGCACCATCGGATGGTCCATATGTGCCACTCACCGAATCTTCTCATGGTATTTTTCGAGGGACTCGACATACCCAAAGACCGCCATTGAGCCAACGTTAGAGAAAAGGGTTAACAATTTCAAAATATTCCAATTGTTTCAATCTTGTAAGTTCCTCTTTCCCTGAGGGTTTCCTGAGATAATTGAACACGTATCGCGGGGATATTTTAGTCAGCTCCTTGAATTTCAGATGAAATTCCTCATACCCTTTAGGGGGAAAATTTCCCGTTCAGAATATGGGTGTCATCCTTGTGTGATATCGGTTAGAGTGATAGGAATCTTACCTAATGTGCCTTAGATAAATGAAGGAATCGACGGGAATGTGGGTATGGATGGTTTGGTCATTCAGAGGAGGGTCTTTAACTCGTATCTCATTGATGAAATTGAGTTTTGTTGCATTAATTTCCTGTAGTTTTTTTCATATTTAGAATCCAATCAAGTGTGTCGGTTATGACTCAAATCTCATTACCCAAGGTCTTTGAGCGTGAAAGCTTCGTCTCTCCCAAGCACTGTGAAGAATTGGTTGAGAAGATTCATGACGCACCAAGGGATTTAACGACCATTTCCGCTCATGGATCCCTGATGGTAAAGGGGGATATTCGAAGAACGTCGAAAGTTCAGGTTCCGGATCATCTGATTGAAGATTTATTCCATAGGTTTCAGGGCCTGATCCCAAGTCTCCAAGACTATTTCGGAGTCTCTCTCCTGAAAGCCCAACTCCCTCAAGTCCTTCGATATCAGCCGGGAGATTTCTATAAGGTTCATAAGGACAATGCCAGCTTGCGTGTAGACATCGTAGGAAAGGAGGTGCCCCCGTCGATCGCGGGACGCAAAATTACGGCGGTGCTTTTTCTCAATGAGCAAGTCGATAAACCGCATGGGGAATCTTTCGAAGGAGGGGAGCTTGTGTTGCACAGCAAGACTTCCTTAACTGACGTTGAAGATTCCTGTCTTCCCATTCTTAGCCAACAAGGAAAGCTAGTGGCATTTCCCTCCTCAACCTTGCATGAAGTTATTCCAGTGGTTTCCGGTATCCGCTATTCCGTCGTCAGTTGGTTTGAGTGAATTTTGGATAAAAGAGATGGGACTCTAAGGCCAGGATGATGGAGGCAAATGTGATTGCAACCATGAGCCCAATTGATACTTTTTTCTACAGACAAATATCTTATTATTCGTTAATAATAAAGTCATATTAAGGAAGCGATGAGGAGCGTAAAAACCAAATTGGTTCTTATCTGTTCCGTCTCAAAGAGATCTTCAATCTAAGGAGAATCCATGCTGGAACCCTCTCTTTGTCTTCCTGTTCTTTTTTACGTCAGCTGTTGATGCCACTTCAACATCTATCGAATTTCAGGATGGGGCCGACAAACTCAAATCGGCCCTAGAGTCCAACCCCTATGTGTCTGAAAGGTCAGGACCGGTCCTGTATATTTTCAGTACCCCAGGTGCAAGCATTGCAAGAAAATCCATAAAGCCTATCGCAAAGGTATTCCGGGCGTGGCGTGAAGCTCGATCGGATGGGTATTGGCAGCTTACAACCGATGCAGCAACGCGTATTTCTTGAGTTGGGGGAACGGGAGATCAAAGCCAAATGTCCCTCCCAATTAGAAGCTCATCGCAAACTGATCGAGTTTGAATGGGGTGTTTGGGCCAGCATCGGCATCGATCCACGTTCCAAAACCGTCGTGATCGACATTCAAGACCATGGCCCGGAACAATGGAAATGGCGGTGGGTCCACGAAGAAAAGCTTCAAAAGCAGGACTCCGGGCCGAAAGGGAAAGTTGATTTTTAAGAAGAAGGAAAGCCGGAGGCCTTTAAGAACGTGGAATGGGAAGAAAAGGGAATTCTTCTTTTTGGATTGAAAAAGGATTGGTGCAGTGTGTAACCACCCTACGTTTCTGAATTTTTTTATCAGGGTGCCCGAACTTCCTTAACCTCCTTTGGAGATGCCTTTGAAGAAACGCAGGTAGTTGGGGGTTCGCCCACTGATTGATCCTAAAGATTCGCGAATCAGTTTTGGGCTATTCGCCTCACGGAATCCACCCCTGTTCTTTAAATTTAATCTCAAGTTGTTCGGCGATTTTCTCGGCCGTTTCTTTCGTGGCCCCTTCGATTTGACTCCTTCCGGATGCTTCCATGTAGACCTTCGCCCCACCCATCACGATGAGGCCAATAGGATTGGCTGTGGCTGCGAGGACTGCAACCGGAACGATCAGGCCTGGTGTTTTTCCTCCCCCCTGCTCCAGCTTCCCTTTCCCCAAAAGCTTCGGACCAGACTTGGTCATTTGGTACCCCTCTACAGAAGTTGTGAGGTGTGTCGCTCCTGAGCCAAACCCCAATCCGACGCGTTTCATCGTACTGCCTTCATCAATTGATTCAAAATACCCTGCGATCATAAGGTCATTGGGACGTGGAAGACTATTGGGGTTCCCTTTGAGAGCCACCATCCCCATTTCTTGAATCTCCGTCACCAACTCTTTGGCCACAAGATCCCCAATCTCCCGACCGACTTTCAGCTCTTCGGGCGTGGGAGGCTTACCGGATGGTGCATGGGTTCCGGCTGAAGCGGTCCAAGAAGGAATGTCTTCCGGGGCTGAGGCAAATGGGTACACGTAAATACGATCCGGTTTGGCAATCTTCTTCGAACCAATATTCGAATGGCGCTCGGTTATCTCTGTTGAGGCGCAGGCCACGACCATCGATAGAGTTAAGAACAAAACCATCAATCGAGTTAGAACTTTCATGATACGTCTCCTCGGGTTTCTATTTCGGTGATCGACTCATCTGTTTGCCGGTTATCGGGGACAGCTCCAATCTTCTAGTGTCACAGGTTAATTGTCAACATGAGTTGGGAATCATCGTCCTTGTAGGAAGACAGGCAATATCGCTGAGGGGTCTGGTTGGGTCTACAGATAGGTTTCCGATGCACCGAAAAGCTGAATTATAGGGAAAATTACCAATAATGCAAAGAACGTAAATCATTTTTCTTCCCTCAAAAAAGGAACCGTTTTTTAATCCTTATTGTTCAATGTAATCACGATGCCTTCAATAAAATGGACAGGATGGAAGGAGCTTGACGATAAGGTCAACCCCAAGGTGAACCCCTGCCCCCTGTGTGGTGAATCGCCACATCCCCCCAAGGAACATAAGAGCCGGATCAAGACCTTCATTTTTGGGTCCGGGGGAATTTTAGGATTGGGTGTGATGGTGTTCATGGGGATGTCTCTCAATCAATCGGTCGATATCCAGGCGGAATTCGGTACCATGGTCGATGCCTATCTGGGGAAATATTTTCACCAGCCTCCTGTCCGCTCCGCTCCCAAAACTTTCAATCGTTACACCCATGGCCGGGTCAATGTTCGAAAAGGACCGGGAACGGAATTTAAAGTGGTCCGTCACCTTGAACCGGGAGAACTTATTAGGGTCAGTAAAAGCACTGGTCAGTGGATGAAAGTGTACAAGGACGGAAAGATCAATGGGTTTGTGTATGGGTCTCTTCTCAGTCCGGTTCCTTTCAGTCATAGCGAACGGCAACGACTCTTGTATACCGCCGCGTGGGGTGATTTTCGCAAGAGCAAAAAGTTTAAACTCGTGAAACCGCGAGAAGCGGTGTTTGCGATCTGGGAACCGATTCTTTCTCATGCGGTGACTACTCAGTATTCGAAAGCGGGTAAGCCAGCCACCAGTCCGGAGGCGTTTCTCCACCAAACCTTCGGACCCAAGAAGTTGCCTGTCGCGTTTGATGAATTATGGGTGTGGGAAAACGACGCTCCAGGAAACCCGAAAGGGCGGGCTCGTCAACAAGGACGGGGCGACACGTATCGAATGTATTGGTTGAACGGTAAAGTCCAGGCGCATATCATCGGGAAGTTCTATGAACGAAACCCGGAGACTGGTAAGAAGCTCTCGCCTCCCATTCATAAGATCTGGAAAATCTCCGACCGCGAACGAATCTTGAAACGCCTTAAACGGTAATGGGGTCGTACTTCAGGACCAGCCTTCTCCTTCCTCGATCGGATCGCTTCATGGTTAGTGGGTACAACATCCGGGGCAATCCGGCTAGATGGCATTGGTAATCCTGGCCCAAATGTTTCCCTCGTCAGACTGCATCAAGGATGTGCCGCGGCTCCAGGCGAACCCATAGGTGGATAATCTAATGAACCTTGAAGTTCGTCGATTTTTTCTTGGGGGAATGAAGGAAGATACATCGCATTATTCTGTCGCCATTCATTCACTCGGTTTTCCGCCGTTCGAACAAGGGAATCATTTTGCACTTCGCCACGTGTGATATGGATGGTCTGTGCGGGTTGGGCAATTCGAGCCCCTGCTTGGCTCACGACGTCCATGATTCGAAGATTGAGATCTTCGGCGACTTCCTGAAATTCGTTCCAATCGGTGACGTCAACGTAGGCAAAGACCTCCAAATCGAGAGAATAGTCTCCAAAGCCCACGAAGCGGACTTTAGCCGGATCATCCAATACCTTGGGGTGGGAATACAGAATCGTTCGAATTTCGACGAGGATATACCGGAGTTGGTCCGGGGTGGTATCTTGTCTGAGCCGGATTTTTGGGTAATAGCGAATTTTGTCTCGTTTGGAATAGTTTTCTAGCTGCATATTGGAAAAATCGGCATTCGGTAAAGAAATCAGGGTTCGGTCAAGGGACCGGATTCGAGTCGAGCGTAAGCCAATTTCTTCGACGGTTCCGATGGACTGACCAAAACGACAAAAGTCTCCAACCTTCACCGGGCGGGACGAATAGAGGGTAATCGCTCCGATAAAATTTTCCAGACTCTTCTGCGCGGCCAGGGCTACAGCCAAACCCCCGATGCCCAGCCCCGCCATGAGTGTGGTCACCTCGATGCCGGCATTGTCCAGCCAGGTAATGGCCAGAATGATAATGGCGACGACTTTGATGATATTCCCTACGGCAGGAAGGAACACGACCAGTCCGGGGCGCCCTCGTTTTTTAAAGCGATCGGCAAATAGATTTGCCCAAAAATCTATTAAGTTCACCAAGAACCATCCCAATGCGATAAGGGGAATGGTTTTGGTCGCCGCCACGGCTTGCAGCAACAATGATGGGCTCATCATGAGCACCATTTTTCGAGTGATCACGGCCCACAGGAGGAAACGAGTGGGACCATGAAAGCTCGTGACCATATTCTGGGCCAAGGTCGATTTTCCACGCCGTAATACAAAGAAGATTGGAATGGTGATCAGTTGAACCACGAGATAGGAGGCTAGGGCAGCAAGCAGCATTCCCACCCATTCCCAGACATAGACTTCAAACACTTGGAAGTCGAAAAACCAGTGGGGAAACACTTCATCCAACCATCCATGGCCGAAAATTTGGTACATTTCAGGGATGTCCCTCACGGAACGATTCGAAATTTTCCACACAAATTTTCCATCTCCTCTGGGAACCCGCTGCAGCAAAAGATTGTAACTTTTTTCCGGGGTCGTAATTTTGACCAGGTGATCACGGTAGGTGGGGAGTTCATCATCCAGATGACCTTCCGGTTCCATGCTCAAGAGGTCGAAATCGATCAGGAGGGTGCGCGTCAGGACGATATATAGTTGGCGGGCAAGCTCCGGTCCTGGGATAGTTTTGAGGTGTTCGGGAAGGTTGCGAAGGTCGAGGTATTCCGCAGCTTTTGTAAACTCACGTTCATGGGATGCGTTAAGAAATCCTTTGACACTTGTCCGTGGGACCCCTCGATTGAGGTCGTCAGTCGGAACCTTTTTTTTGGCCGGAGCGGGTTGAGGCGTCGCAATGGGGGTGGCTTCCGGAGGGGCCACGGCCGGGGCAGGGACGCCAGCTTGGGCGGGTGCGGCGACCGGTTTTTGCTCCTCCTCCATTTCCTTGGTTGAGGATTTTTCCAACACTTCCTTCAACGTGGGTTGAGCATGGAGTCGGTCGTGCACCAGGGGCATGATGGCCATGATCATGAACAGCATGCTCAAAGAGGAAATGGCATAGATTCTCATGTTGGGGATCCATGAGAACAATGATTGTGAGGTCTTCATGGGGTGGTCCCTCCTTATGTTATGGCCCAAGAGTTATTATCGAGTAGTCGAACGAAAGGAAAACTGTTCAGAGCATGTTCCTGTGTCAATCCGGCAAAGTCAACAGATGCAATTGAAGGGCAGGAAGGAGAACCTCTTGTCCAGGGAGTTCATGAAATCCGAAGAGAATAGGAATCGACTCTGGAATGTCGTGAGAGGGGACCTGCAGGACATGCAAGTGGGAGTTGAATGCAATCAAGATTTCTTGAACATTTTCACTCGTTGGTCTAGGCTCTCCTCAATGGTTTATTGAGTTGAACCCCATTAACCTTATGGATGGGAGACAGGTATATGACCGATCAACACTATTCCCTCTCAGTATCGTGCCCTTGGTTGATTGTCTGTGGCATCTTGTCCGCCGTGGCGTGTGCGCCTTTTTCTGATGGACCAAAACAGACTCTGAATGAGACGGTTAATTGTCAAACAGCCGAAGGGGATCTCCGGTCGTTGGAACATGAGCGCATTAAGGTCGCTGAGCAGCTCGCCAACGGTGTGACGGCCATTCATCCCACAGACCTGGTTGTTGGGGTAGTCACGGGAATAGAAGGCGACAAACCCAAGATTGCCATCGATCGCTATAACGAAATGATCAACAAGAAAGAAGCGGAAATTCGAGCGGCCTGTGGACTGTAGGTATCGAAAATAAGGGGATGGATCAAAGGGAGGATCCACTTAAACAGAATTAATGTTCAAAGGGGTTTTTTTTGCCTCCCTCCCTTTCGAGAATGTCCTATGCCTAGGTCGGCTGCCTATCAAACCTTGGCCAATGAGAACCCAAAGCTTAAAAACGAATTTTTCCACCCAACCAGGCATTGTAGTTTTCTAAACGATCCTCAAAGCTCTCTTTGCGAAAAGCGGCCTGAAATCCCGCACTGAGGTCAATGGTATTCGTTACTCCCCATGTCACCAGGATATCACCCTGTAAGACATTCTCATGCTCTCCGTTTCGCTCGTCGTCTTCGATCCCTGTGGTGTACCCGTTAAATTCATAATGGATGGCTGTTTCTAAGTCCACGTTTTCCACTAGTTCAACCATTAACTCCCAGGTGGCAAAATGATTGTAGTAGGAAATATCGTCTCGCAATTCCGGTTGATGCCGTCCATCGGCCAGGCCTCGTTCGTAGTGATAGCCCAGGGCGATCTCCACCCGTTCACAGATTTTCCATTCGAGATGGGTCCCCACGGTCCAAAAGTTAGTATCCCGTTGATGAAACCCTGAGTCGTAATTCCGAAGTCCGTATCGGCCCAAAAGGCGAAGAGTCAGTTCTCTTTCTCCAGGGAACGTGTAATCTACTGCGGTAGCCCAGTAATGGGTGGTGACTTCTTCGTCTTTGATTTCCGGCGGATCGGTTTCATCCTCCTCTGATACCCGAACCTCATTTTCCCCCAAGAACAGGTTAGGGCCAAAAAAATATCCAAAATTGAGAGTCAGGGAGGATGTGGGTTTGTGCACGACGCCGACTCCCAAAGATCCATGGTTATATTCGGTTTTATCGAAAAACAAAAACCCCTGCCCACGCACCACGACTTCGAAAGGGGTTCCCATGAATTCAAAGGTCTTATTGAGCCGCACGGCAGGTTCCACCACGCCGTCGTTTCCCTGGTTGGCCAGGGCCCCATCAAGTACCGGCTGAGTCGGGTCGAGATGGCGAGACAACCGCCGAGTGGCGGAAAACAAGGCCACATCATCGGTGTAAAAGAGATTGCTCTCTCCTTCTATTCGCCATTCAGCTAAACCAGCCTGAGGAAAGAAGGCGCTAAGAGGCACACAAATTATGATCAGAAAACCAGCGATGGAAAAAGAAGTTTTAAAAAATCGACTGATCATATTTCTAGATAACTCAGAATTGAATTTTGGCTTCACTTCGGATTTTGGACCTCGGAGTTTGAGTATGATAGTCCACTTGTCCCGAAGACTGCTAAGTTTGGAGACGATAGGTGGACGATCTCTCTCAGGGATAAGACGACCATGAAATAGTAATGAGCCGATGTAAGGAACAGGAGCCGACGTTCATAAGCATTGCTGTGTAGTGGTATCACCATCCAACCGAACTTGCAATTCGCCAGTCGGTTGGGCCCTACCGTGGTTCGACTTAAGAATTAGAAATTTGTCATCAGGATTTTCCTGACTTTATGTTGTACGACCGAATTCAATACAATTGTATCCAGAGGTTTATCATAGATTCCTAAGGGCTCTGAAGACGTAGTGTTTTATTGTGGTCATAACCTCGAAAGGAGGCGAAATAATGAAACGTCGTTATTCGGTTATTCTGGGAATATTCATGCTTTTGGGTTTTCTCATGATTATCCCCGGAACCATCGACCGTGCTGATGCAAAACCCCCGAACATTCTGGTCATTTGGGGTGATGACATCGGGCAATCCAACATCAGCGCCTATACCAAAGGCCTGATGGGTTATCGAACTCCCAATATCGATCGTGTCGCGAATGAAGGGATGATTTTTACGGATTATTATGGGGAGCAATCCTGTACCGCGGGGCGCTCTTCCTTTATCACCGGTCAAAGCGTGTTTCGGACCGGTCTCAGCAAAGTGGGTTTGCCCGGAGCTGAGCTTGGACTTAAAGCCGAAGATCCCACGATTGCCGAAATTCTAAAGCCCATGGGGTATGCCACCGGTCAATTCGGGAAGAACCATTTGGGTGATAAAGATGAACACCTGCCGAGTAATCATGGGTTCGATGAATTCTTCGGGAATCTCTATCACCTGAATGCCGAAGAGGAACCCGAGCTCCCCGACTATCCCAATCCAAAGGAGTACCCGAATTTTCGTAAAAAGTTTGGTCCTCGGGGTGTGATTCATTCCTTTGCAGACGGCAAAATCGACGATACCGGTCCTTTAACCAAAAAACGGATGGAAACGGTTGATGATGAGACCGTGGACGCCGCCATTGATTTTATCGACCGGCAACACAAAGCCAAAAAACCTTTCTTTGTCTGGTGGAATGGAACCCGGATGCATTTCCGTACACACGTCAAGAAAGCACTTCGAGGCATTTCGGGTCAGGACGAGTATAGCGATGGGATGGTTGAACATGATATGCACGTGGGCAAACTCCTGAAGAAACTGGATGAATTGGGGATTGCCGACAATACGATCGTGTTTTATAGCACGGACAATGGCCCCCATATGAATACCTGGCCTGATGCGGCGATGACTCCGTTCCGAGGCGAAAAAAATACGAATTGGGAAGGGGCCATGCGGGTCCCGGCCATGGTCCGGTGGCCCGGGAAGATCAAACCGGGTTCGGTGTCGAATGAAATCATGCACCATATGGATTGGCTCCCCACCTTTGCGGCGGTCGCCGGGGATTCGGATGTCAAACAGAAACTGTTAAAGGGGCATAAAGCTGGAAAGAAGACGTTCAAGGTACATCTGGATGGATATAATTTCCTTCCCTATCTGACGGGGAAGGAGAAAAAGGGACGTCGGGATGAAGTTTTTTATTTCACGGATGATGGAGATTTGAGTGCACTCCGGTACCGTGATTGGAAGTTGATTTTTATGCAGCAACGGGTAGAGCGAACCTTGGAGATTTGGGCCAATCCCTTTACCCCTTTGCGAATCCCATTAATATTCAACTTGCGTCGAGATCCCTATGAACGTGCACAGATTACCTCGAACACCTATTATGATTGGGTATTGGATCATGTCTTTCTGCTGGTTCCCGCACAAGAGTATGTTGGGAAATTTTTGGCCACGTTCAAAGACTATCCCCCTCGGCAGAAGGCTGCCAGCTTTAGCCTCGATCAGGTCATGGAAAAATTGCAGACGGCCAGCGGTTCCCATTAAGGATCGTATCGTGTCTTTGTTGAGAAAACCGCGTTCGGATAATATCCGAACGCGGTTTTTTTTCCTCTTTGTGCTGATACCCAGACGATAACAGAGACGACCATCTCGATCCCCATAGTATTCAATCGGTCTACGTGGAGTTTTCAGGTATACGGTCAGTAAGACTGAGGATTGGTTTTTGGGGGGCCCACCGTAGGATAAAAATCAGATAGAATATTGGTCCAAAGTTTTTGTGTGATATCTCCGAACGGAATCAGAACATCTCGGACATCCTCTCCTGCCATTGTCCCTTCTCCGGAACTTTCCCAGACAATTTCTCCTGTACGAGCATCCCAAATCTGAAGAGAAAGTCGCAAATTGGTAATTCGGGTCTGAAAGACCCGGAGGCCGAAAAACCGAAGCCGTGTGAGCAACGTTTGGCGAAATTCTGCCATGTTGGGTTGAATGACATAGTGACACCCTAAGGTATCGGCCATGTGATTCAAGGTGTGGCGGTCTAAAATGCCACTCTGGGAATACCCGAATGCCATCGAGGATATCTCTTTCGCTAATCCCGCCTGGTTGAGTTGGCTTTTTGTTTGTTGCGGGGAAATGACCTGATAGGTTCGGGGTTTTTTGGTTAAAGAACGGAAAAGCGATTGGGATACCTGATGGCGGTACCCTTCCAAGCCCATTCCCACCACAGCATCAAGAATCGCGATTCGTCGGCCCTCCAAAGATTGAAGGTCGAAGGATGGAGCTTTCCAGGCCAGCGACGTTTCATCGCCCCACTGTTTAAAGGCGCCGATGCAGGATGATAGTGAAAGAACGAAGATCACGAGCACAATGTTGAGGGTCCATTTAGATTTCATAGGGTTAGACCGTTTTATAAAAACGACTCTATTCGTTGAATGGTCCAGAAAGCTGCGAGGCTCCCGATGGTATAGGGCAGCAGGCGCCAGGATTCCCGGGGCCAGGAGACCGGGAGTCGGCGAAGGAACCCAAGGATGAGTAGCACTCCCGCAAGAAAAAGAATCTGCCCCGATTCCACTCCCACATTAAACATGCACAACGCGAGAGGAACCTCGTGCTGCGGAAGTCCGACCTCATTTAGGGCCCCGGCGAACCCTAGACCATGGAACAGCCCGAACAGAAACGCCACGATCCAAGGATAGCGCTCTGTCAGTCCACTCTTCCCCTCACGACTATGGATAATTTCTCCTGCCAGAAACAGGATGCTGAGGGCAATCACGGCTTCCGTGGGTCCGGAGGGAAAGTGTACGAATCCCAATGTTGCCAGACCAAGTGTGAGACTATGGGCCAGGGTAAACGCCGTGATGGTTTTGAACAGTTTCCAATATCCCACGACGATAAGCATGAGAGCCAGGACGAACAGCAGATGGTCGATACCCTCTAGGATATGGATGGTTCCCATACGCCAGTAAGACCAGGAGACGGCCCACTTCGACTCGCGTTCTGGAATGGTGTAAGAGGGAGACTTGGGTCGCAGGATGGCAGAATGCTGACTTCCATCGGCCATGGAAACTTGTAAGAGCACATCAATTTGCAGTGCGGTTAACCCTTCGATCCCAATCCTCTGGCCGACCAAGGTCTTCCCGTCGGATCGATAGCTGGAATATTCAATGGCTGCACCAGGGACCATTCGTCTTGAGACGGGACCGAAGGATTTCAGGGATTCAGGCAGCTTTGGGGTCATGGCCAGTTGACGAGTGCCACGCATGGGCACCTTCCATGTGACCTCGAACCAACCTTGTTGCGTTTCTTTGATTTGTAGGAGTGCGGGACGAATTTCATGAGCGGAGGCAGCACCTGCCATACTTAATCCAGCTGTCATACAGGCTAGGAGGAAACCAATCAGGCGTCGCTTCAAGGTCATGGCTTTGCCGCTGCCACTCCGCTTGGCATGATTGGACGATGGGTTTGCTCGATAATGATTTCATACCGCGATAACAAACCTTCGATAAACTGGGTGTTCAGTTCCTCGCGTTTGTTTTCTATCCAATCCTTGTGGACTGCTTCTCGGACCTGTGCAAACTCAGGGGATGGTGCTACCCGGTGACTATGGAGATATACCACATGGACGCCGTACCCTGAATGAATGGGGCCGACCCACCGGCCGGGCTTAAGGGTCATCACGGACTCAGCGAACTCGGAACCAAACAGTTTCGCCAGTTCACTTTCAGGACGGTCCCGATAGTACCGTGGCAACATGAATGGGTCGCCATATTCCTCAAGATGTTCCGGTATTTCCTCGCTGGCATTCAGTTTATCTCTGATGACTTCGGCATCCTTGAGTGCTTGTGTGTCCCGTTTGTCGGGGTCCAGAAAGATTTGGGTTATGGTGTACAAGTCGGGATCGGTATAGTTGTCTGAATGGGTATCGAACCATTCTTGCAATTCCTGAGGGTTGGGATCCTTTGGAGTGACCAGGTCGCGTGATAGGAATTCCAGTTTTTGTGCCATACGGCGTCGAACGACCGTATCTTCTTTATCCAGCCCCATGGCCAGGGCTTCTCGATACAACACTAATTCTCGAGTGTAGTCACGCACTAATCCAGCAAGCTCCTGGGAGGTTGGGGGACGATTCCACCGTTTTTCCCAACTTTTAGCCAGCCATTCGATCTCTCCAGCGGTAATGGTGAGGGTGCGTTCTCGTTCCCCTCTCTCAGGGGGGGCATAGATGCCGTAGACCATGAAAATCCCGAACCCGATCAGGAGAAAGTGTACAAGGGGTTCTTTTATGAGCCGGAGGGGCATTTTTCGTAAGTGTCTGGATCTTCGAATCGTGGTTGATACACGGGTTCATAATATGACTGATCTCTTAAATCCATGCAATAAGGAAATAACTGATCGGTCCGATGAAACTCCAGCCGTCTCGGCAGTTTCTGGCTGAAGGGACCAATGAGAATGTGAATGGCTACTTAGGAAAAAGGAATTGTAACTGGAAGCGCAGGGTCCAATCTGGGCCGAAGGTTGTTTGCTCGACGTTGTAAAAAGCTTGTGTCTGAGCATTCAGGGGTAGTTTGCCTATCCTGAAGATTTTTCCCACACCTCCTCCAAACGGAATCACCCATTTGTTTCCGCTATCGGCTTTCCAATTGGCGGTGATAATCGGGGCTGAAGTGAGATAGAGGCCGCCTTTGAAGTTGTAGTTGACGAAATATTGAAACAGAAAAAAACTGACTTTGTCCCGATCGTCGTTACCTGCGTAGGACCAGATTTGACTCGTGACTGCCCCTATCACCCAGGGGCCCTGCATCGTGAGGGCTACGCCCGTGGGGCCAGCAGCCCATTTTCTGGTTCCCAACACCTCGTCGGTGGCTGTGGGAAATTGCAAGATTGGTCCCAGTCCCCAAATCACAGGGCTGGGTTTCGAAGGAGAGAAAAACAGAGAGGTGTTGATGTCACCCAGCCCATTGGTATCTCCGGTGTCCTGAAGCAGGTCGGGCTGACGGATGATCGGGATGATGGTGCGGGTGATGAGATTCAGATTTTCAGTGAGTTTGAAGGGCCATACCGGCTGAATGTTCAGGGTATTTTTGACGCGATTGTGAGGTCCGACACCAAAATCCGTGTTATTTTGAAAGGGGACACTGATCAAGTCCGCGACAGGATTCTGAGTCTTCTTGGCCAACTCCTCGTTGGTGTCGCCGAATGCGTTTGAGACATTCCCCCAAATCAAGAGGAGAATTAGAGCCCAGAGGGGGATGAGTTTCATGTATGTGATAGCCTTTCCGGCTCAACAAGAAGGTTATTCTTCAGGTTCTAGGCAATCGGATCCACTTCGAAGAACACAGAGTCGGTAGCGAAGTGCGGCAGCCCAATAATCATAAGCTCTTTCTACATCGTTCCATTCATTGGTCATTCCACTCAGGTCTTTAGTCCCGCCTCGACGATCTACAGCCTCCAAGAGAATCTTCCCGGTTTGAGAGTCGGTGATTTTGGCTTCCATTCCCGCGGTTCCCACAAAGCCGGGTTTCCCTCCGACTACCAGACCTTTGGCTCCCGTTAAGATTCGGGTCTGAGGAATGATGGAGGTCACCACATCTGCGGTAGGATAGGAGGCCTCCGCTTCCGTGATCGCAAATTCTGCACGCATGACTCCGGGTCCAGGTTCGTTCACCATCTTGTAATCATGACTTAATTCGGCATGCAGATGGGTATACAGGTAATCGGTCAGGATCTTCAGATCTGTGGGGGACACATCTTGCGTTTCAGGGTTTTTCCAGACTGTGACGGAATCGAGGAGCACCTTGTCATAGGAGCGCCAGTTGGCCTCGGGATTGTGATACCGGAGTAGAGCTTCATGCTTCCCCTTTCCCTCTTTGAGCATGGAATAATCACCCAAAAAACCGGTCTTGACCACATCTCTCCGTTGTTGGGTGGCGGCGCATCCTTGTAAAAGTAAAACCAGGATAATCAAAAGCAATGTCGTTCGAGGTAGCATCACATGCACGGATTTTTCTCCAAATTTTCGAGGGTGTTGATAAAATGAGTGGATGGTTGACTATAGCAACCTTCAAAATTGTTTCCAATGCGGAAAATTCGGTCACCTTAGGGGATTTCGGTTCCATGATACCCTTCTGAATGAACGTTCTTACTGTCAGATGCGGAGGCCAGCAATCGTTGATAATCAAGAACAAGATGTGGAGTGACTTGAGTGAAATGCGAGAGCATCGATTGATCACTTTCGTCTTTATGGATTGTGGTGAACTTGCTTGGGAGAAATTCATACTGGGTCCCTTCCAGGACATTGAACATAGGGTCCTTGTCCAGGACCTGCCTCAAGTTTTCCATTCGGACCGGGGCTTGCACGTTCGGTAAGAGGAGATGCAACTCAGATCCCCTTGCGTACCAAACACCGGTGGTCATGTAATGACCCCCCGCCCGGGTTGGAGTACTCAATCCGAAGGCCACCCATTGATTCGGAGAGGCTTTCTCGAAAGCTCTGCTGAGGGTCATGCTCAAATAATCGATTTCTCCACGGTCAAATGCGGCTTCTTCTACTCCCTTTTTAAAAAAGTGTATTTCAGGTTTAACCCTAACCTGAGACACAATGAGTTTCCATTGTTCCGGGCTAATCGTTAAGGGATGGGAGAATGGTTCCGGAGTATCCGTTGAGGATGAGTGCTTGGCTGACTGCAATCGAACAAAACGTGTGTGTTCTTCACAGGTTCCACACACTATAGTAGTAAGAGGAGCTGAAGCGGCACATCCTGATCCCAACCAAATCAAGAGAACAATCACTGGGTAGGTGAAAAAGCGAACGGTCATTTTTCCTTTGAGAATGAATAGGATCTGTTTCTGGTGTATCGGAATTGAATACCCAGTGTGGTTATCTCTCCCTCGTGTGTCATATCTGCGTGCCTTTGGCAGGTATTCAATCTCCTTTAACCCAGAATAGTTTCCCGGTTAGAATATCGGAAGTGACACATTGCTGAATTCCTGTTTTCACGGGAATGACGGTACGGGGAACAGAATTCCTGGGAGCTCGGTATGGGGGAAAAACGTGTGAATTAGTAATGCCACTTCACGACGCCCATCATACGATTGGCATGCCCGGTTTGCCCGTTTTTGTTCTTGCGCTGCCCCCAAAGGTATTCCAGACCAACATCGAAGTGGGAGAAGGGGCTCCAGATAAGATTGGCCAGGGTATAGTAGCTAGATTTGAATGCACTTCCGGGTTGGACTCCGCGATTGTCCACCCACACGAAACCGAATACGGCGGTGGAGCGTACCGCGGCCGTCCACCAATGTTGATACCCACCGAAGCCACCTGCCGACATCAGACGTTTGAGTTTCTTATCGTTATCGTCGTAATAGGCATCCTGGCCCCCGGTTGCATCTAAATCATTGATGTAGCGTCCGATCCCCGACCCGTAAAATCCCTGAAATTTAAAGGTGTCACGGCAGTCCGGGATGCCGATTTTTCCGGAGAGGTTAAACCCGTGCCCAAAGCTCCTATCGGTTCCCGAGCCGGAGGCGTTGGTGCCCTTGAGTTGTCGTCCTACAAAGGCTAGCATGAAATGATGTAGGTCTCCATTGTAGTCCACCCGCAGGATTCCATCGGGCAGGGCGCTTTCCCCATTTCCATTGGAAATATCGCTATCGGGATCTTCCACGGCGAACGTGGCCACCCAATGGTTTGATTGATCAAGGTGAAACGACCACCGGACCATCCCGTTAAAGAGACGGCTCCAGCCATTTGGGCCTTGGAGATCAAACATTTCAGGAAAGACCTGGACATCCCGAAAGGTGGAGAAAGCTTGCCCAATGAGGAACGCAGAGCCTGAAATGACTCCGACTCCGGTGAGATATCCCTGGCGAAGCCGTGGCCTGATATCGCCGGGGTCGTTATTGCCAAAAAAATCGATCGAGATGAAGGTGCTGTAATTCCCGATAGGGGTAGGGGTGCGTGTTTCCAGAACCAGTCGCGTGGTTCTCGGGTCAATTTCGGTGCTGGTGGATTTTCCGGAGGGAACTGGGAAGGAGCCTGGCTTAAATTTATTGAATTTATTGTCCGGATCCTGAAAATTGTGGATGATATTCGTTTGGAAAAACCCGCCAAACCTCACTTGAGATTCAAAACCCTCAAACCTCAACCATCCCTCTTTACTTAATTCCTGTCGGCTCCTGGGGTCCCGCCGGAGCAGATCGAATTTGGTTTCCCACTGCTTGTCCCTTTCTTTTTGCTCCCTGGCTAATTTCTCCAGTTCGAGCCGTTCTCGTTTCTGTTCGGCTTTAACCTCCTCCAGCCCCTTTTCCACTTTCTCGAGCCGTGTTGGTACGTCTCCCTGTCCCTGTGCCGCCTGGGCGTTAAAGTCCAGGAACCCCATACCGTGGAGGGGCATAAGGAGCACGAAAGCGATCATCCAAAGTCGTGACTGAATACCATCAAAGGTAGTGGTTTTCATTTCGGTAGAGGGCATGGGAAATTCCTTTTATCCATTTCGATGAATGATACGTACATTCCAGAACAAGGTTTCAGGCCATGAAGGGCACTTCTGTGCTTTGAAAGATACCTGAACTATTCTTATTCGGTTGACCGACCATTTTTGCTTTGCTGGATTGACCGGAATTTTATGGATTCTGAAGGTATGATGCAATTAACCCTCTTGGGTTTCCCGATCATTAACTTGCCAACCAGGAAATTTTGACCAATGATGTTTTGTCGGTGCTGCCAGGACAAATTGACACATTATTAGGCCTTTGGTAGTTTTCGACTTCATTTGATGCTTTCTTTTGTCTGCCTGAAAAGCCGCCTGCCTTTCATCTGGGTTGGCATATGCATGAGGGGGTAATCGTATGAAACGCAGTTCCCGCGGAAATCAATGGGGCCCACGTTGTTTTGGCCTCACGGCAACCTTGATCATTTTGTGCTGTCTTCCGGTGACCGGTGCCTGGGCCGGTGGGAACACGATAGAACCCGATTCCCCTCTCGTGCATTTTTACTTCTCCAAAGGAAAACACCAACATGCGGCGGAATGGGGATACATCGGACAACAAGGTCCCGAACACTGGGGTACCCTCGATCCCAAATATCATTTGGCCAAGGACGGTCAACAGCAATCTCCTATCGATATTCCAGGGAAACAGGCGAAGCCCGAATCGTTGCCGTCTTTGAGATTCGAATATCAAAAGGAACGAATTTCAGCGGTCAACAACGGACATTCGATCCAGCACAACGAACAGCCAGGCAGTTTTCTCCACGTGGGTGATCAGGTCTTCTCACTCGAGCAATTCCATGTCCATATTCCGAGTGAACATACGATCGATGGTAAACATTCCGATGCTGAAATTCATTTTGTTCACAAATCCGCTTCCGGGAAAGTTTTGGTGGTGGGTGTCATGGTCGAAGCTGGTTCCGGAAATCCGGTCAATACTCCCCTTGCTAAAATCATTCCCGAACATGCGGGTGAAAGTGTGGCGGTGGATTACGTCACGAGAGATCCTATGGAACTCATCCCCAACGATCACAGTTATTGGCGATACATGGGTTCTTTTACGACGCCCCCCTGTACCGAGGGCATTCATTGGATCGTGATGAAAACTCCCATCTCAACGACGAATGAGGTGATCGAAAAGTTTCGGAAGATCATCGGCGGAAACAATCGCCCGGTTCAAAATCTCAATGACCGGCACGTGTTGGTGACAGCCGAGGCACATAAGGCTCATTGACCGTAGGGCTCTGGGGTTGTTCGATCAGGTTTGTTAGGGACACCTGACTTCATGTCCCCGCTAGTGGCGCCAAGTGAACCGGGCTGTGACGGCGACATGATCCGAAGGCTGGGTAATTCCTGGGAGAGATGTCTGATCCCTGACCTCAGGCAATGGCAGAGGGGTCGCTTCCAACTCCGGGCTATGGAATAGGTAATCGATGGTCTTGGCTTTCCCGTTGGAGTTTGCCGTGTAGGCTTCGGGATAGCTTGCATGCGTATATCTGAACCCTGATTGCTGGATGAAGTCAACAAGGGCACTTTCCGGAGTGGCATTAAAATCCCCGCAGATAATCCAGCCATGGCATTCCGAGGCTCGCCGTTCGCATTCCTGAAGCAGTTGCGTGATTTGTCGGTATCCATACTGCTGGTTTGGAGGTGTGCCGGGTGAATCCCATTTCAGATGGGTATTCGCAATCCCCAGCCTCTCGTCCTTTTGTTCCAGAATAATGATCTGGGCGATATGTCCGGATGGTTTTTCTCCCAAGAGACCATCAACATACCCAAATCCCATAACTTCCTGGATCTTAAATCGGTCGGTTCTATAGAATGTGGCGCACCCATCAGGCTTCCACCCGCCTTTCTTGGAATACCAACCCTTATACCCTAGAGGGCCAAGATGATTTTCGATGCTGTGAAAGACCGCTTGTTCGGCTTCTTGAAGGCAAAGCACATCGGTATTGAGTTGGGCAAGGTGGGATAAAAGAGCCGGATGCCGGTTGGTCGGTTCCAATATGTCGTCAGAGGTATGGGGATACCAGTCTCGTTGAATATACGAGTCTGCCAGAATGTTGTAGGTGGCTATGGTAAATGGCATCTTGACTCTCAATGAGTCCGCACGCTTTTAGATGGGCAATGGGTGGATGAGTGAAAGATGATTCCCCTCCGGTCTAGCGTGATGCTTTTATGGAATCGTACATCGGAATAGGGGTTTCTCCAAAATTAGGTTAACGAATCTCTAGTTTTTTGACTAATCCTCTTCCATCTCGGTGCAATTTTTGGATGGAAAGGGGTATATTGCGTTTGTCTTCATTAGAACGAACACTCGAAGCATTGGTCATTATTATGGAGGGAGTTCCTTGAAACTTTCAGAAGCGATCAAACGTGGTGCCAAGAAAAGACCGAAATCCCGTGATGTATGGTTCGATGGGACGGGGACTTGTGTGTGGGCTGCAGCCCTGGAAGGAATCGATCGATTGCCTGTTGAGAATACTCGTGTCCATGAGGGTATCATCTTACGATCCTTATGCGAGCAAGAGTGGCCCTGGGCTTTTTCCCTTTGCGTGCAACATCCGGTATTAGGAAATCGAGGCCGCCACCGAACCGTGGCAGATATCATGTTTTCATTGAATGATGGTTTTGTTTCCTGGAGCCGAGAACGGATTGGCGCTTGGGTCGCGAACATCGAAATGGAAGAGCGTATCGTGTCAGAGCCTTGGGTCGAGAAACACGATTACTTTAAAGAAGAGGTGTGTGTATAACCCCGTTTCAAGGTAAGAGGTCAAAAAAAATCCTGCAACCGCCCCTTCCCCTGGGTGGTTGCAGGATTCCCGGAATCAATCTTCCGTGAATGATTCGTAGGTGGTTACGAGACTAACGCCGGGATGGTGGACAAGGGTGAAAAAGAACCATCCACTAACCCCCCTCCCGGACGACCATCTTGAATTTCATCGCAGGTCACCCTTGCGATAATTTGTTTATCAGGAGCCTCCACGACTTGATACACCGTGGCTGAGACGAATCCCACGATTTTGATCGCTCCGCTGGGATTGGAACAGTCATCGCTGTCATAGACCGGGATTTTGACGTCCCATTCCAAGGTGTTGGGGTCTCTGTGAGTTTCATAGAGATTCTTCATCGCATCAAAAGCGGAGGCGATCGTTCCACCTGAGAACTCAACATAGGATTCTCCGGCTTTCATCTCAGGGCTGGTATAGGTTTCGTCGGCTAAGCCCGTCAGGATTTTTTCTAATTTGGCCGCATTGGCTGGACCCTCGGTATAGGTATGCCAACCTGCACACCCGTCCAAATCACCGGTCGGGTGAAATTTGATGGAATCCCCACATTCTCGTCCTTCCTCAAACCACCGTTTCGAGATCCCGACCGGAATGTTGCTCTCTCCAGGGTTGATGGTTCCCACGGGACCGAGAGCTGCCGTGGCTGTGGCTGCCACACTCATTTCCGAAAAACCCATGACGTTGGCAAAAAACGTTCGAATGGGGCCGTTCGCGTTGTTATCCCGTCGGGCGGTCACTGTTACGGCGGTCGGTCGGGTAAGGGTTGTGGTGACGGTTTTAGTGGCAAAACTCCAGGTTCCGATATTCACATCCGCCGCGAGGTCGATCGTGATTCCCGATTTTCCTCCGGCTTTGTTTAATCCGGCCACCTCCGTGATTTTGGCTAAGATTCGAGCCTTCTCCATAGAGGAAAGGGTGCGGTTGGTGTCTTTTTGTTCACTTGGTGTGAGATTGGAATAAATTGCACCAAGTTCGCTCGTTCCTGCCAAGGCACTCGCGTCGGCGATATTTTGGAGTTCGTTCTGGGTCACCCAGGCGAATCCTAAGTCCACGGCAAACGATGCCATCGCCGTTAAAAAGAATATAAGGACAGCCACCAACACGGCCGTTGCGCCTTGTTCATTATTGAGGGTAGATTTTTTTCCGAAATGGCCTTTTTGGCCGTTAGTGACCGATAAAGTTGTTTGCTGTTGTATAACGCTCATCAATGGGGTACCTCCTGTTAGATTGTGGGGAACCAACCTTTCCAGATGCTAGGTGAAGGCTGTACTTGAGCAATTGTGAGACCAGAAGGGAAAGTCAATACCTAATACAAGGGAATCATTGGGATTTTTCAGGAGAACTTACCTTTTCGGGGTCAAAGGATTTTTCAACTCCTGTAAAAATTTAAATCCCCTCTTTGGGAGGGTTTAGGAAAGGAACGACAATGAAAACTTCATGGGCTGTATCAATCTTGAGTAACGTCACCCCTGCCCGATTCACTTTTTCGTCAATTTTTTCGACATCAGATTAAAAACGTCCCAGGATATTAGGAAAGAGAGAGGGAAAGAACCTAATCGTCAGGAATGAAGATATTGATTCCTGCTTCGTAGTTGGGAAGGGGAATTCCGAAAAACAGAGGAAGATGTGCGGGTGAGAAAAGAACGTTCCTGGAGAGTGTGAGTCAAGAAGGAAAGGAGGGCCATCTCCCAGACCGGGAACTTCTTCTTTCCTTATTGTATGACATGACCACAGGAGTTCCTGGTCTGGTCTTTCTACTCACAAACATGGCATAAGCAGGAGCCATGTGAAGGGGACTTAGGGAATGGCCGGTGCGGCCTGGCGAGAGGAAATATCCCGGATGAACCCGGAATAGGAGGGGTACTGGCCGGTGGACCAAGAATTAAGGGAAAGCTCAATCGGAAATTCCTCTCCATTTTTTCTTAAGCCATGAAGGGTGACGATTTTCCCCAATACGCGATTTTCTCCCTTGTTTCGAAGACGTTCCAATCCTTGGGTATGGGCCTCCCGGTACCGTTCCGGCATTAAGAGAGTCAGGGGTTTACCAAAAATATCCTCTTCCGTGTAGCCAAACATGTGTTCTGCGGCTTTGTTCCAGGCCATAACCCGGCCCATATGATCTGCTAAGACGATGGCATCGGTGGCGGTTTGGAACACCGTCTGGAACCGAATTTCGCTTTCCATTAATGCCTGGTGAGCCCGTTCCATCTTAAGGGTCAAATTTTTCGCTTGGAGGGCTTGCCGCACTGTATGGCGAACCTGAGACCGATTGATGGGTTTTTGAAGATGCGCGAATGCACCCTGTTCCTCGAGTGGACCGGCAACTGAATCCAGCCCCGTGAGCCCTGTCAGAACAATGATGGGAAGCCCAGGGTGGGAGCTGGCCAGAGAATCTAATACCAGTAATCCATCCATATCAGGGAGTCGAATGTCTAAGAGAACGGCATCATAAGACCGTTGCTTAACCAAGTCCAAGGCCACTTGTCCGGTTGAAGCCACATCAATGGTATGTCCTTCTGACTCCAGGAGGTCCTTTAAGGCCAAGGCGATATCTGGTTCGTCATCCACCAAAAGTATCGAACCCTGAGATGAAGAATGAGTCTGATCCATCTTTATACTCCCAGGATGGTGATGTTTGAGAGAGGTAAGACTAGTCATTCAGGATTTTCACTTTCTGTGAGGGAACACCAGTACAAAATTCTGCAAAGGGCGTACCAAGGACGATGGTTTCCAAATGTTGTGTGGGCTAACCTGTTGTAAAAGAATGCCTGATTGTTCAAGGGCTGGATCCAGATGCTCAGAATCTTTCCGTCAAAGGGGTGGCTCACCTAGGTGAAATCGGTATCTAATTGGATACAGAAAAGTATCCGATTAGATACAAAAGTTTCTAAAAGTTTTCCTGAACCTGCTTGACCAATATCTGAGTACGTTTCTTCTGTCTAAGGTTTGATTAGCAGTTTTTCCCCTAAATTCTGTGGTTAGGAAACTTGTCTTAACAGGAAGATTGTGGCACTCTGCCCCACCATAAAATTTCATGGAACGGCGGATGGGAAAGTTGATTAAGTGGTTCCTATGGAATTTGTGATTTTTATCACAGACATTTTTGAAGTCTTGACTAATAATGCCATGTGATATGGGACCTTCTTCAGGCAGATGAACCCTACCCCATCTTTTCCTCATAAGCTCATCGTAGCTCTTGATGTTCCCACGGCACAGCAAGCCAGGGAAATCGTCGATGATTTAGATGGATTGGTGTGGTTTTACAAGATTGGGCTTGAACTTTTTTTGGCAGTTAATGAGAGCTTTTTGAAGGAACTGCGAGATCGTCAATGTCGAATTTTCCTTGATCTTAAACTGAATGATATCGATGAAACGGTTCGCCGTGCGGTGCATTTGGCTTCGGACCTTGGGATTGAACTTTTAACGGTCTTAGGGAACCACGCGACAGTTCGTGCCGCCATGAAAGGACGAAAGGATGAATCACTGAAGCTTTTAACGGTTCCTCTCCTTTCTAGTTGGAGTGAAAAAGATGTTCAAGAATTAGGTCTTGTCCGAATGGGGCCAGGAGACACCGCACGGTTCCCGACGTTGGATGAGTATGTGCTCTGGCGCGCGGATGCAGCGATGGAGCAAGGATGTGATGGGTTGATTGCCTCTGGGAAATTCGTGAAGATTTTTCGTGACCGCTTTGGCCCGGGGGTCCTTATCGTTTCCCCTGGAGTTCGACCGGCCGGACAAGATACGAATGAGCACCAACGGTCCTTGACCCCTGGAGCGGCGATTCAAGACGGGGCTGATTATTTGGTCGTGGGTCGTCCCGTTCGAGATGCCTCCAACCGTCGGGAAATGGCTCAACATATTCACCAGGAAATAGAATCAGCATTAAAATTGCATTCGACTTCTGCCCAAGAGGGTGTAGAGAGTAAAAGTTCGTAGAGCAAGGTGATAAAGTTTGCTCACCGCAGAGAGACTTAGATTTGGTTTCTTCAACCCGAAGGCTATCTTGCTTGAATATGGACATTTGTCCCCTCAAAATTTCATATAAATGTCCCTTTCTGTTTATTGGAAAAAAAGCTACCATTCAGCCTTAGAAGAAATAATTAATGAATTCCCTATTCAATCCAGATATGTGGTTCCTCAGGATTTCATGAAAAGGACATTTTTCAAGACCAAGAATAATCAACTGTCCTGTTCCGGAATTCTTTTTTAATCTCAGGAGATTAACGATGACTGAGGGTGAACAAGTAGAGTACTTTCAACAATTGGTCAATAGAATCAATGAAGTATTCTGGGTCTCGACTCCTGATTTTTCAAAGGTGTTCTACGTCAGCCCTCTTTTTGAGTCCGTTTGGGGTCGGACCTGTCAAAGTCTCTTAGACCATCCCAAGGACTTTCTGGACGCCATCCATCCGGTTGATCGGGAGCAGGTCTGTCCACCAGATCATCCCACCGATTTACGGGATTTTCATGGAGAATTCAGAATCATCCGCCCGGATCACTCTGTTCGGTGGGTTCGAGTGCGAATGTCACCGATTGAAGTCAATGATCATGAAGATCCAAAGGTTGCTGGTGTGGCGGAGGATATCACTGAGCAAAAACGTGTGGAAGAGGCGCTGACGAAAACTGAACGTCAATTCCGTCAATCCAGTCGAATGGAGGCCATCGGTACCCTGGCCGGTGGCATTGCCCATGATTTCAATAATATTTTAACGGCGATTCTTGGGTATACCGAGCTGGGGCTGGCTACGGTTCCGAAGGGAAGCCGAACCCAACGAAACCTACAAGAAGTTCTCACGGCCGGTCACCGAGCCAAGCATTTAGTCCATCAGATTTTGACATTTAGTCGGCAATCTGGACAGGGGAAGAAAGCCACACCCATCCATATGGTCATTCGGGAGGCCTTGAAATTAATCCGGGCGACCATTCCCAGTACGATCGACATTCATCAATCATTGCGGTCGGAAGCTACCATATTGGCTGATCCTACTCAATTGCATCAAATTATCGTGAATCTCTGTACGAATGCGGAATATGCCATGAGAGAAACCGGGGGGATCCTCCAAATCGTGTTAGAGGATGTGGAGGTAGATGAGGAAATGGCTCATTCCCTCCCCGGTTTGACTCCTGGCCCCCATGTTCGGTTGTTGGTGCAGGATACCGGGGCCGGCATGTCCTCAGAAGTTCTAGAGCGGATGTTTGATCCCTTTTTTACCACCAAACCCATCGGGGAAGGTTCCGGGATGGGGATGGCTGTTGTTCATGGGATTGTGACTAGTTATGGGGGATCCATTGCCGTGGATAGTGTGGTGGGAAAAGGGACAAAAATGGAGTTGTTCCTTCCTGTCGTACCGGCTCCCGATTGGGAGGGGTATGATGACCAGGGTCCCATACCCGTCGGCAAAGAAACCATTCTGTTTGTCGACGATGAGGAAACCATTGTTCACCTTGGCAAGGAATTGTTGAGTCAACTGGGATATACGGTGGAAATCCATACCAGTTCACCCGAAGCTTTACAGATGTTTCGTCAGGATCCGCATCGATTTGATTTGGTGATCACCGACCAAACGATGCCGCTTTTGACCGGTGAGGCTCTCGCTCGGGAGCTCTTACGCATACGTCCTGACCTTCCTATCATTCTCTGTACCGGGTTCAGCCATACGATGTCCGCGGAAAAAGCTAAAGCCTTAGGCATTCAAGCCTACCTCATGAAGCCGTTAGCTATTCGGGACCTGGCCCCTATCGTTCGGCATGTTCTGGATAAAACGCCATCGTTGTTAGCTGAATCCTAAAGTGCTCAACTTACAAATGCGGGAGTTACATTTCCCGCTAGTGATCGAAGACCGCCACGATGGGGATCGGCGTGTCTGCTATTCCATGAAGCTGAGTCTCTGGGCTCTCAGACATCGGATGACACGTCCGTTTTGGGATTTCTTCAGGACGTGTCCCTTATGAGGGCTATCAAAGTGATGGGATTATAACGATAGGAGTTACGAAGTTGGCAGCAATATTAGTTATCGACGATGACCCACAAATTTGCGATCTATTGAGACAGACTCTGGAAAAGGAAGGCTATACGATTGAAACAGCTGAAGACGGTGTTGCGGGGATTAACCAGTATCGTGAACATCCTGCAGATTTGATCATTTTGGATATCCTCATGCCTGAGAAGGAGGGATTGGAGACCATTCTGGACTTGCGTCGCGAGTTTCCTGAGGTCAAAATCATTGCGATGTCGGGAGGCAACGAACGGGCTAAGCTCAATCTGCTGGACCTTGCCAAGCGGTTAGGAGCTCAATATACCATTCAAAAGCCTTTTCAACTTCAAACGCTGACAGAGATGGTGTATGAAGCCTTACAGAGGGAATAGCCTATAGGTCGTAAGGTTGCATGTGTGACATGTTATATTTTCGAACCAAACCTGATTCGGTATTTTTCACGTTCCTTGATTGTGCTCTTCAAAATGAGTTGAAGGACATTCAACGAATTTCGTCTTCAGATGATAAGGAAACGTGGCAAATCGGATATCCTGAATTGGAGAGGCTCTTTACGCCCTACAGCGTGGTCATTACACTTGAAACGCTAATTAAAGCCCATCATGCGCCTCAGGTGTATCAAGTCACGGACTATCATTGGCTGTTATTGTACAACTGTTTGAAAAACTACTGTGTGTTCCATAATGACATGCTTGCGGAGACCTCTGCTTGCTTCCGAGAGTTAGGAGGTGTCCGATTCGGCGTGATGGATTTGGAAGCCATGACGGATCGATATTTTTGGGATCAAGAATTTTGGGAGTTACTTTATGTATCACCATCGGAACCAGGGGTAACTTACGGATGTGAGTGCGCTGAAACAGAGTTCTTAGATTTTTCGTATGGTCTACGTCCTCACCCCTCATCATTAAAACTTTCCCTTGTTCAGGACAAAGCCTGGTACATTCCTGATCCACAAGAATGTGGACAGTGGCGTCTTCCGTGATCGTACCTTTATCATCAGCCATCCTGTTTCCTTTTCTGACTTCTTTGAGAATCGTCCATGGAAAAACCTGCTGAGACCAGTGTTCCCATTCATGAATTATTAAGCCGGCGTTGGAGCCCCCGAGCGTTCAGTGATCGGCTCATCGCTACCGATGACATTCAACGTCTTCTGGAAGCGGCCCGGTGGGCTCCCTCTTGTTTTAACGAACAGCCTTGGGTGTTTATTTTGGCGACCAAGGATCAAGAGTCCGAATACCGCACTCTTCTTGAATGTCTGGTTGAAGGCAATCAAGAATGGGCCAGGCAGGTACCTTTGCTTATTGTGACCATCGCCAAAATGCAGTTTTCCCATAATCATCAACCCAATAGGCATGCCTACCATGATGTGGGACTGGCTGTTGGGAATTTGGTGACTCAGGCCACGGCTCTGGATCTTGTTGTGCATCAAATGGCAGGTATTCAAACCGAACGAATCCGAGACACCTATTCCCTCCCATCGGGCTATGACCCGGTGACGGCCCTCGCGGTGGGATATCAGGGGGACCCTCATACCCTTCCAAAGACCTTGCTGGAACGGGAACAAAGCCCTCGAACAAGAAATCCCTTGAAAGATTGGGTTTTTACGGGAGTGTGGGGGCAGCCTCCGAAATTCTTATGAATCGACAATTCAAACGGCTTCCTGGTTCTTTCCCTCTTTATAGCGGGGTGTTCAGGTTTTTTGCCAAACACCAGACTGCTGTCGTGGTTGGAGCGCCTATTCTCTCAAGACCAAAGGCGATTATCCCGAAGTAAAGAATGCCATCGTTGCTTCGTTCATGGTTGCTCTACGCGTAAACTGAAATTCTGATTTCCCTCAAACGAAAGGTATTTTCCATGGCTGTACGTTGGAGGCATGCTCTTCTTTGTGTATTCCTGGTTGTCCTTGGGGCCGGTGGAGCACTCCCTGGTCTGGCTTTTGGGGAGAATGGAGTTGGTTCCCAAAAGTCCCACATTTTTTGGAAGGCCCAATCCACTCAGAATACTGTCTATTTATTAGGCTCTATCCACGTCCTTCGAGCTGAGGATTATCCATTAGCGCCAGAAGTATACGATGCGTTTCAACAGGTCTCCACGGTGATGTTTGAGGTGGATCTTGAAGGGCTATCGTCCCCTGAATCACAGATGAACATGCTGAAAAAAGGGTTCTTGCCTCCTGGCCAAAACCTACAAAGCATGTTGTCTGGTGAAAATTATGAAACCGCTAAACAAGGAATGGCCGAACTCGGGATGAACATCGAGGCCTTTGATCGTATGAAGCCTTGGATGGCTGCGACGGCCATTACCGCCATGGAGCTCCAGAAGTTGGGTTTTGAAAGTGCACTTGGGGTGGACCGGCACTTCTTCCAAAAAGCGCAACAGGACGGTAAAACCATCGTAGGGTTGGAATCGATAGAATTTCAGTTAAGTTTGCTTGATAATCTTTCTTCCTCCGTCCAAGAACTGTTCCTTCTGCAATCGTTAGAAGATTTGAAGAATATTCAGGAACGCATTCGGGATCTGGTCCAGGCCTGGACCGAAGGGGATGTGCCCACACTAGAGGGGATACTCTCCAGTATGAAAGAATACCCAGAACTGTATGACGCTTTGGTGGTGCAACGGAATAACGATTGGCTTCCCCAGATTGAAACCGCTCTCCAAGAGGCCAAGCCTGTATTGATCGTGGTCGGCACCCTTCATTTGATCGGTAAGGATGGATTAGTACAGGCTCTGAAAGCCAAAGGGTACACCCTTCAGCAATTGTAGCCGTTCCGGTCCGAATGGGGCTTCTAACCCCCCCGGCCAAATGATTTTTCAAGGAATGATCACGGTTTAATGTAGAGGTATCCTGCCTTTTGTAGATCAGCAATCCGTTTTACCGCGACGGGATGTTCAGTCGGTTTGAACCCGGCCACGAGTTTATCCAATGGGGTGCCGAATAATTTCATGGACACCTGGCACATTTCTGCTTGGGCCCCTTTATCCACGATGACTTTTAGTTTCTCTTTCAGGGCAGGATCGACCGAATCAGCTTCGAACAGTTTTAACGCCGGCCCATGAACCACCAACACGATGTCAATCTTGTCTGGACCTCCTTCGGCTTCAATATGCTTATTGATTAAGGCCATGGCGTATTTGGCGACTTCAACATCCTTTCCATCCACATGGTAGAGAACCTTGGTTTTGCCCGAATCGGCCAAAGCCACTGCCGGGAGCCCGAGAAGAACGAGCCCTGGTATCATGAAACAGAGCGATAACACGACATACTGACTCATCTTGAAATTTCTTCTGTTCATTGACCAACCTCCTTAGTCCATACGAGCATCTTGTGAAGTAAAACATTCATTCCTCATGATTATCATACCCCTTGGGAATGGACTTGCGATAGGTGAGACGACCTGGGCCTAACATGTTACACTCTCGACCATAAACTCCCCCACCGATTCCCAGAAAGCTGGCCAAGCTAAGAAGGAAGGAAAAAGGAATGATCACCGCCATAGGAGATGTCTTACGACGATGTTATGAACGGGGATGGATCACGAGTCGGGACGGCAATTGCAGCCTTCGGCGCGCTCGAAGTATTTACCTCTATGTGACGCCATCGGGCTGGCGGAAAACGATCGTCCATCCGGAGCATATGATAAAACTTAAATTTGGTGAGGAAGGGATGAATGTTCCCCCGGGGACCAATCCTTCCGGTGAACTGCACATGCACTATTTGTTAACCCGAGGTATGAAGCGAACCAGAGCTGTGGTGCATGTCCACCCGACGCATGTCGTGGCGGCCATCTATCGAGGGTTTGATCTTCAGAAGATTTGCCGGGATTTTCCTGAAATTTACCGGTACACCCGGATTGGGCCGACGGTTCCGGCCTTACCGGCCATCAGTCAGGAATTAGGAGAAGCGACGGCGCACGCCCTGGGGGTGACGACCGACAATCCGGTTGGTGATTTTGATATCGTGGGACAAGCCAATCATGGAGTCTGTTCGATGGCAGGAGATCCTTGGTCGGCGTATGAACACATCGAACGGCTCAATCATATTTGCGAAATTGTTCTCAATAGTGGTGTCTCCCCCTGATTCGGTTCAGGAAACCTCTCTTCCTGTGAGAGGAAGAGGACGTCTGGACAGGTCTTTCATTCCTCTTGAAGCCTAATCACCTCCTCATCCGCCGCCACAACCACCCCCACTGCTGCAATTTGACCCGCCCAGCCAACTGTCAAAACCTCCCCCGCAACTGTTTGGGGACGAATATAGGGGTTCTTTGTCCGGGTCGGAAGCTGGATCCACCATAGAGGAAAGCCACGGTTCTTCGATATGCATGGCGCAAAAGGGATGACTCCCGGGTTGGGGGCAATCCAGACTATATTTATACCCATCTGGTATATCTAATCTTGCATCCACGTCGAATAATAATGGCAGGTGACTTGGATTCTTGGGGTCAATGCCTTTTCGTGTACATGCCAATGCCCAGGCTCGTTTTATTCCCTCTGAGGCCTTGTTCGTGCCTTCCATGGCTTCGGCCGGCGTATGGGGGAGAAAACTCATAGGTGGAAATGAAGACTTTGTGTTTTGCCTGTAATTCATGGTCGAAGAAATCCTTCTCCAACGATGAGGTAGATTTTTTCTTGTGATAGGCAGTCAGGGCATAGGTCATCAGAATTCCCATAGAGATGGCGCCTAGGACAACCCAGTTCATCTCTAGGCCACTATACATGTAAAACACCAAGCAAGATTCTTTTTACCCAATAGAGCTTTGAGAAACTCATGAGATTCGAAGGAGAAAGATGCCGGTTTAATTGAAGATTTTTCGGGTATGTCTCTTCAATCTTGAGTCAGGGAGTTCGTACTTAACGGGGAAAGAAGGAAAAACATGAGGAAATACCACCAGGTATGAATGTGGAATACTGGGGACGGGGAGATGCATCTGTCCATGCTCTACCCTGGGGCCTTCACCATGGTCAGGGACTACACCGTCGATGAAATCTCAGAAGCTTTTTCACCTTGCTGTGAGAACGATTACACGCTAATATTTTTTGGGTCCTTCCGGGATCCGCTTGGCGTATCTATAAACTTTGAAATTTTTTGAAAGGAATATCCATGGCACCAAAGAAGTCCGTTCGTAAGGCGTCTAAGAAGAAACCGTTGAAATCCAAATCGGTTCCCAAGAAAAAACCCGTGAAGAAAAAAGGGAAGAACCCGGGCACTTCGAAATCTGGTTCCGTAAAAAAGAAGGCCACAATCACCAAGTCCAAGAGCAAAAAGAAACCCGCAGCAAAACAGGCTGTCAGTAAGAAGAAAGTAACGACAAAAAAAACTGTCACAAAACAAGCGAGTATCAAAAGCTCATCATCGAAACCCAGTGGGAAAAAGGCGTCGAAGACCAAGTCTGTTCGGTCTTCTACGAAGGCAAGCTCCAAGCCCCAAAAGGCCTCGACCCAAAAGACCTCATCCCGGTCCCCCAAAAAGCCCGTGAGGACGGGAGGGGTAGCTCGACCTTCCAAGAGAGCCGGCTCTCCGGCTTCTGCCGAATTGACCAACACCGAGCGGTATAATCTTGGAGGATTGTTTGCCTGTGCGATTGAAAGAGTTTCGGATCCTAATTTTGATCGCCTTCGGGCTGCTCTCCGAGAATTGGATCTGACTTCTTTGGAAAAAGATAACCTCATTCGATTATCCCAAGGCTTTACCATCCCGAAATTATTCGCCGATGGGATTCCGTTTGAAAAAGCCAATTCAATCGTTCAGAAGTTCGTGAAATTTGGTAAGGGCGAGGGGAACTATGAACACACTTGGAGGGAAGAGATCCGCCAGGTGGCGTCGTGGCTGGGAGTAATCGGTGACGAGGTTGAATCCATCGAGCGAGGTGTGCGTCCTAAAAAGTAATCCGGAAAATATTCTATCCCAAATCCCTCCGTCCTTCGATGGATTTCAGCAGCGTGACTTCGTCGGCATATTCAATGTCCATCCCTACTGGGATGCCGTAGGCAATCCGGGAAACTTTCACTCCCAAGGGCTTGAGGCGTTTGGTCAGGTAAATGGCCGTGGCTTCACCTTCAATGGTTGGATTGGTGGCCACGATGACTTCCTGACATTCTTCTTGGCGCACCCGGTTCTCCAAATCATGAGTGCGAATATCTGCCGGTCCGATTCCATCTAAGGGAGAAAGCGCTCCATAGAGGACGTGGTAGAGCCCTCGGAACGCCCGACTTTGTTCGATGGCATGCAGTGTACTGGGTTCCTCAACGACGAGTATGGTCGTTCGGTCTCGTTTGGGATCCTGACAGATTTCACAGAGATTCGCCTCGGCGATGTTTCGACATTGCGCGCAGAAGACGACTTTTTCTTTTACTTCCCTGATGGCATCCGCCAACCGTAGGGCTTCTTCCTTTTCAGCCTTCATCAGGTGAAAGGCCAACCGTTGGGCGGTTTTCTGGCCAATCCCCGGGAGACGGACGAGTTCTCGACTTAAGCGAGCCACGAGGCCTTGTGTTTGACCATTCATTTCCGAACGTTTGGAGGTTGTGGGGTCGGGCATGGGATAGCCTTCGATTCCCTTAAAACATTCCAGGAATACCCATCCCACCGGTCAGGGATTTCATTTCTTCCGCCATGAGGTCTTTGGCTTTCCTGAGGGCCTCATTGGTCGCGGCCACCAACAAGTCCTGGATCATGTCATGGTCGCCGGATTTCATTACCTCCGGATCAATCGTCACTTTCAGGATTTGCATGGCCCCGTTAGCCTGGACAGTCACCATCCCTCCACCAGCCGAGGCTTCCACGGTTTTGGTGGCGGCTTCCTCTTGCAATTTTCCCATCTTTTCCTGCATGGCTTGAGCTTGCTTTAAAATATTTCCCATGTTGGCAAATGGATTTTTCGACACTAATCTCCCTCCTTTTTTTCTGTGGTTCTTTGGGCTGAGACCACGGTTCCCCCGAATAATTCTACCGCTTGTTTGACCAACGGATGACTTTTCACGGTTTCGAGGAGGTCTTGCTTGTCTTCATGTTTTTTTTTTGCTCGAAGTTCTCCGATTGACGGGGGCCTCGTTTGACTATCTTGTAGCTCGACGATTTGGATCCGTATGGGATGTCCGGCCAATTCTGCACAAATTTTGGCGATTTGTGCACGATTCTCCGGTTTGTCGGTGCGCCATCGAGCGATCGAATCTTTTTTAGAATACCCTAACACGACTTCTTCAGGCTCAAGTTTAATGACACTCCCTTTCTCCAAAAAACTTCCAATGTTGGGGTGTTGATGGAGGACTTTCTCGACGACGAGCTCCCAGTTAACCGTTTTGGTTGGTCGGGCCGATGTGGATCCTCGAGAAGATGCCGACGGGGAATTTCCTTCACGGGGTTCGGATTGTTTCTTGGCCGAGAGTTGAGAGGGAATAGAAAAATGGGAAGCGGTAGAGGGTTGAGAAGACTGTGTGGAAAATCCTTTCTTCTCCTTCACCTGGGGTTTGGGTGGGGGAGGAGTAGGTGGATCTTCGGGTTTTTTTTGAGAAGGATTCGTTTGTGGAGGCTTCACCCGTGATGGGGGTGCCTCGACTATTTCCTCTGGTGAACCTTGACTGGGACGTTCAATCACTGCGGAAACCGGCCTGGTTTCCGGTAAAGACGGTGAAGTCTCCGATCCCAATAGCGCGGCTCGCACGGCTGCGGTTTCCAGGAGAAACCTGGGATGGGAACTCCCTCTGAGATTGTCCTCGGTTCGAGAAAACTCCGCGAAGAGTTCCTGTAAATAGGGCTCTGATACCTCTTTGGCTTGTTCGATGGTTTGGTCCACCTCTTCCTCGCCAAGCTCAAGGAGGCTTTGGACATCTCGACGGGAAGGCACCACGGAGGCCACAAGCAGGTTTCGGACCCGTTCCAAAATTTCCCGGCAATAGACTCGAATGTCAAACCCCTGATCGATCAATTGTCCGACGAGGGACACTGCTCGTGAGGCATCCTTAGCCAGGATGGACTCGATCATCGCCCGAACGAGTTCGTCGGGTACGGATCCAATGAGGACTTCTAAGTCCTCATGCTGCAACTGTTCTCCTCCAAATGACACGGCTTGATCTAAAAGGCTCAAGGCATCCCGCATGCTCCCTTCGCTTGCCCGAGCCAGAGCCGAAAGACTTCGATCTTCAACCGTCACCCCGATGGTGGTGGCGACTTGACGGAGTTGTTGGATGATTTCCAACCGGGAAATTCGTCGAAAGGTGAAGTGTTGACACCGGGAAAGGATAGTCGCTGGGATTTTATGGACTTCCGTCGTGGCAAAAATAAACACCGAATGTTCGGGAGGTTCTTCGAGAGTTTTCAGGAGGGCATTAAATGCCGAGTTGGAGAGCATGTGGACTTCGTCGATGATATAAATCCTGTAGGATCCGTGAAAGGGGGAAAATTTAATGTTTTCTCGTAATTCACGTACGTCATCCACACCGGTGTTGGATGCCCCGTCAATTTCAATGACATCCACGGAGTTACCCCTGGCAATTTCCACACAACTGGCACAGGTGCCACAGGGCTGACTGGTGGGTCCGGTTTCACAATTTAAGGATTTGGCCAAGATTCTGGCGACCGTCGTCTTTCCCACACCTCGCATTCCTGAGAACACATAGGCGTGAGCCACTCGTTTTCGGGTAATAGCATTGGTCAATGTTTGAACGACATGAGACTGACCCAAAACTTCTTCGAACGTCCCGGGTCGGTATTTGCGAGCGGATACTTGAAATTCCATAAGATGGCAACAAAGTTAGGGGCAGCTAGGAAGGTTTGTTTCCGAAGGATATCGGCAAATTGACAGTGGCTTGCCGTTACCGACCTTGTGAGAGTTCATATTGAGATAAGTCGGGGCCAGGTGATCCTGCGGCACACAGACTCGCCCACTTACCGTTGCTTCCTTCCGGACCTGGCGGGGTTCGCAGGATTCTGTTGCACAGGGCCCAGCCCCTAGTTGAAATTATGGTGACGACTTAATCATGAGATGTATTTGACCATTGGACTTCATGTGGCGGAGAGGGTGGGAATTCGAAGTCGCGCAAAACCCCCGCGCTCCCGCTTAGGGGGGCAGCCCCCTCGCGCCTGCGCTTCGCTTCGGTCACCCCGGGAAGGGGAAATATCCCCCTCACACCCCCTGTTCGACTCCCACCGTAAATGTTGCTTCTTGTACATCAGCCTTGTTCGCTATCTAACATTTATCTTAAGTTTCATGGCGGAGAGGGTGGGATTCGAACCCACGGTACCGTTGCCGGCACACGTGATTTCCAGTCACGCCGATTCGGCCACTCTCGCACCTCTCCGCGAATATCTCCCAGGGTAGCCGGGTTCTCACCATCACGAGGCCTTTTCCTAACGGTTGTTCCTCTTGTATTTGGGGTCTTGACCGAAACCCTTCTAACAAACGCTATGATTGGCGAAGGGAAATCATCTTACCATGAGGGTGGGGGACCGACAAGGGAATCCCGTTTGGCTCATCCCATTCGTCCCACACCGACGATTCCCTCGTGAAATGACTCTCATGAGGTTCGAGACTGAAATAATCGCTGACGCCTGGAGGTTCGGTGAAGGTTGGCGAAGAGATGTCCTCGAAAGAAAAGCATACATACCGTGAGAATTGGTGTCAGAGCAAAGACAAGAATAAATGTCCCCTCTGAGGACAGGCCTAGTAACGACAACCATTCAGACAGGACCGTAAACGGGAGAGTGAGAAGAGCCCAAAAATCCAGTCCACCACGACGTCCAGCATGACTAGAGATTTGAAAAAAGAACGTGAGCCCGAAGGGAGCAAATAGAATCGCCCATGGTAAAAACCACTCAATCCAATTTTCCAGGACAAACTCATAGCTTTCCCGTACGATATCAAAAGCGGAGCCGGCCCGACTTTGGTAGATCACTTCCGGAACCGGATTTAACAACACAAAAATAAGGAAGAAAACCGCGGTAAGGAGCAGAGGTTGGTAGGGATTCATCTGCAGACCCATTTCCAGGAACATCAAGGGAAACCAGACCATAAATCCTACGGAAATGACGTCCCAGAAATACTGGCCAAAACTAGGGAGAATGTCTTTCCATTGGAGTCGACGAGATCCAAGGACGGCTTGTTCGGTTAAGTGCAAGGTCGCCCCAATAATGAGGGCGTTCAGTGCTCCCAGAAGAAACCCTCCCAACATACCCAAAGGGGCAATGACCGAACTCACCATGAGTAAGGCAACGGCCAATCCGATAACCACCGGAATAAGGATCCAACATCGGGTCAGGCTTGTGATCGTCGCTAAGAGGGATTGGTGGTATAATCGAGCTGTGATCTTGAACAGATCCTGCATGGGGGACAAGGGACCTCCGAAATATCAATTATTTCGAAGGCTTAGGGGACTGTAATTTTATAATGTCTTGTTGCCGTTGGTCCCGGTCTTGCCTGATTTTTTGAAGCCGACTCGGTCGGTTGATCGTCCACCATTTAAGTTTTTCTGTGAAGGTGGGCGATGGCGGGGTTAGGGATCCAGAGGTAGAATCCTGAAAGTTATACCCCTTGTGGGTATCCTTTTTTTCAAGGAATTTCTCGTAAATATCCAAATACAGGTGTTTAAGGTTCATGTTGCTACCATACCCCACTCTATTCTGGCTATCAAGCAGGAGTACGAATTTCGGAATTCAACTTGAAATGTGAAGTCTCCATCCTAAAGAAAAATATTTCACTGCCTTAAAAATAGGCAATTATTGGGTTTTTACCTAGGTATGGCCTGTACCTGAAAGACCTTCTATAATGAGGAGGTTTTGAGAAATCCTAAAGAAGTTCCAAGGCACTTTCCCGTCGAATATCAGGGGAGTGCAGGACATTCGTCTATTGACAAGAATGCAGTAACGAGCGAGAGTGGCGGAACTGGCAGACGCGCGAGACTTAGGATCTCGTGGGCAACCGTGGGGGTTCAAGTCCCCCCTCTCGCACCATTTTATCGCCATAATTTATATCCACTTTTTTCATCTCCAGAATCTCATTTGGAGTGTTCATGCAAGGATTCAAAGTCTTATGAAACTAGAAATGACTGAGCTAGGTCCCGTTAAACGAGCTCTAAAGATCGAAGTCCCTGAAGATGCGGTGAAGGATGAGTTTCAAAAGGTGTATGCCCAATTGAAACGACAGGTGAGGATTCCAGGGTTTCGTCCAGGAAAAGCCCCTGTGGCCTTATTAGAAAAGCGATATGCCCAACTGGTCGAACAGGATGTGGTTCAACGTCTGGTCCCGGACTATTATCAACGGGCAGTGAAAGAGGCGGGTGTCGTCCCGGTCGTGGTGGATATTCCTCCTCTTGAACGGATGAAGGTGAAACCAGACACCGCTTTTACCTTCACGGCCACCGTTGAAATTAAGCCGACCATCAAATTGGGGGATTACCGTCCCCCCAATCCCATCTCTCTCAAGCGGGATGACCGGACCGTGACTGATGAGCAAATAGATTCAACTCTTCAATCCTTACGTGAGCAACATGCTCAAATCGATGCGGCTCCTGAGGGGACTCCTCTGAAGGAGGGATTCCATGCTGTTCTGACCATCGAAGGGTTCGTGGATGACCAGCCCGTTGACGGGACCCAAAAAAATGGTCACCTCCACCAAGTCGGGTCCAAAACGCCCATTCTAGGGGTTGAACTAGACGAACACCTTATTGGGAAAAAAGCTGGAGAATCCGTTCAGGTCCCGCAGCCCTATCCGGACAATCACCCGGACACCAATTTGGCAGGCAAAACCTTGATGATTCATGTAACGATTGAGGCGGTCAAAGAACAAATCTTGCCGGAATTGGATGATGAGTTTGCGAAGGACTGTGGTGACTATGACTCCTTGGATTCCTTGAAAACGGCCATTCGAACCCAATTGGAAAACTTATTAAAGCAAGATCTTGAAGAGAAATATAAGGATCAAATTATCGAACGACTGGTCCAAATGCACCATTTTGATATTCCCGAAGTCTTACTGGAGCGGGAATTACAATCCCTGGTCCGTCAAAAAATGATGAAAGATCATCGGCATTCTCATCAGGAAAATGACTTGGAAGAACCCCTTCGTTTGCAAGAGGAAGCCAAACGGTTACAGGCCGAGCTTCAACCTGAAGCCAAACGGCGAGTCAAGCTCAGTCTTATCCTGGATGAAATCGCCCAAAAGGAAGGGATTGGAATCACCGAGGATGAGGTCCAGGAGGAGATCCAACGCCTGGCCACTTCCTTAAAGCTTCCCGTCCCGGAAATCCAGAAAATGATCGAGGGCGGAGGATCCGGTGCTCAGGAGGAGTTTCGAGAACGAATGAAGGCTGAAAAAGCCTTGCAATTTGTGTATCAAAATGCCGTGATTCAAGGGTAGGGCCTGAGGGGCTTAGATTCCCCGGATTACCAAGCCTTGCTCAAGTTGTTTTGACCCAAAAACCGACGTATATTTTAAAGAGGAGGTTCGAAGGAATGCTCATTCCGATGGTGATTGAACAAACGAATCGTGGTGAACGGGCATATGATATTTATTCCCGTCTCCTGAAGGATCGCATTATCTTCTTGGGAGCACCCATTGATGACGTATTTGCCAATGTCGTGATTGCCCAGATGTTATTCCTGGAAGCCGAAGACCCGGAAAAAGATATCCATCTCTACGTCAATTCTCCTGGAGGGAGTGTCACGGCAGGATTGGGAATTTACGATACCATGCAATATGTCAAATCCCCAATTACTACGATTTGCTTGGGCCAGGCTGCCAGTATGGGTGCCTTATTATTGACGGCTGGGACCAAGGGAAAGCGATTTGCGCTGCCAAACGCCCGAGTTATGATTCATCAGCCCATGGGCGGGTTTCAGGGGCAGGCCACCGAAATCGATATTCATGCTAAGGAAATCTTAAAAATTCGGGAGCGATTGAATCATATCATGGCCGATCATTCCGGACAGCCATTAGAAAGAATCGAGAAGGATACGGAACGAGATTACTTCATGTCCGGGGAGGAAGCCAAAGCCTACGGATTAATCGATGAGGTCATCGTTCGAAGCCAGGAAAAAAGTGAAAGTAACGGATCGAAACCGGATTCCAAGGATAAAGCCTAAGGAGAGGCGCCCATGGCCAGACAAGCCAAAACTGATACCAATCTTCGATGTTCTTTCTGTGGGAAGAACCGAGATCAGGTTCGGAAGCTCATTGCCGGACCGACTGTCTATATTTGCGATGAGTGTGTTGGATTATGTAACGAGATTATCTCCGAGGATTGGCAGGAAACCCGGGACGAGATTTCTGCGAAACTCTGCAAACCCTCCGAAATTCACCAACATCTCAACCAGTATATTATCGGACAAGATCGAGCCAAGAAGGTGTTGTCGGTTGCGGTGTATAACCATTACAAACGGATCGCCGCCAATGAAATCGGGGATGTGGAACTTCATAAAGGAAATATCCTGATCGTTGGACCGACGGGAACCGGGAAGACGCTCTTCGCGCAAACGTTAGCTCAATATTTGGACGTTCCCTTCACGATCGCCGATGCGACGACGCTCACGGAAGCGGGTTATGTCGGCGAGGATGTTGAAAACATCATCTTGAAATTGCTCCAGGCGGCTGATTATGAAGTCGAACGGGCTGAACGGGGCATCGTCTATATCGATGAAATCGACAAAATCACCCGGAAGGCGGATGGACCCTCCATCACTCGTGATGTGTCCGGTGAAGGTGTGCAGCAAGCACTCTTGAAACTGATCGAGGGTACCGTGGCCAATGTCCCTCCTCAGGGCGGGCGCAAACATCCCCATCAAGAATTCATCCAGGTCAATACCACAAATATTTTGTTTATTTGTGGAGGGGCTTTTGTGGGGTTAGATTCCATCATTGAGCGTCGGCTCAACCAAAAACGTATGGGATTCGGTGCCGACGTCCATGTGCGGAGCCAACAACAAATCGGGGACTTGTTCTCTAAAGTTGAACCGGAGGATTTATTACAGTATGGATTGATTCCCGAGTTCGTTGGGCGATTGCCGGTGATGGCTACCTTGGACGAACTGGATGAGCCGGCGTTAGTTAGAATTCTGACCGAACCCAAGAATGCTCTGGTCAAACAGTATCAAAAGTTGCTGCTTCTGGATCAGGTCAAACTGAAGTTCACGGATGGGGCTTTGATGGCCATCGCGAAAAAGGCCTACGGCCAAAAAACCGGTGCACGTGGGCTTCGAGCCATTCTTGAATCCGTGATGCTCAATGTGATGTACGATGTTCCCTCGCAAAACCGACATTAAAGAAGTGATGGTCACCGAGGAAGTCATTCAGGGAACTGGAGAGCCGATTAAGGTCTTTGAGCAGCAGAAGGGAGTCAAGCCAGCGGTCGGGTCCTAGGCTTTTTCGGCCGCCGCGGTTTCCTCCGTTTCTTCGTACCCACATTCCTGGTTATGGCAGAGAGTTTTGTTGCCTGATTGTTTGCGATATTTCTCCACCAAAAACGGAGATTGACATTTGGGGCAAGGTCGATTGATCGGGCGGTCCCAGAGGGCAAATTTACAAGTCGGGTATTTACTGCAGGAATAAAACGTCCGGCCTCGTTTGGTCCGTTTTTGAACTAAATCTCCTCCGCATTCTTCAGCAGGACACTTCACCCCGAGTTTTAACGGTTTGGTTGTCTTACAATCCGGGTATTGGAGAGCAGGCGAGAAAGTTGCCGAACCGTCCCCGTTTGACCACCATGGCGCTACTGCACTTTTCGCACACTTCATCCGTGGCTTCAATCGGGGTTTCCACGATCTGAATCGCTCCGGCTTCATCCTTGGTGAACTGTTTCGTATTTTTACATTCCGGGTACCCGGGGCAGGCCAGAAAATGTCCATGCCGGCCCCATTTGATCACCCATATGTTTGCCCGCACTTTTCGCAAGGAATCTCCGTGGGTTCCTCCTTACCTTTGAGATCTTCCATCTTTTCTTCTGCCGTCTCCAGGTCTTTCATGAACGGGACATAAAAATCCTTGACGGCGGTCACCCAGTTTTTATCTCCTTCTTCGATGTTATCCAACTGGCTTTCCATCTTGGCCGTGAATTCGATATCAAAGACATGAGGAAAGTGATTGACCAGGCGTTCATTGACCATGCGACCGAGTTCGGTCGGTCTCAATCGCGCTTCTTCTTTCTCGACGTAATGACGATCCTGAATCGTCGAGATAATGGAGGCATAGGTGGACGGACGACCGATACCTTTTTCTTCCATCTCGCGGATTAACAGGGCTTCATTGTACCTGGGAGGTGGTTGGGTAAAGTGTTGCTTTGACTGGATTCCAGGCGTTTCAGCCTCTTCTTCGACGAGGGAAAGGGCATCCCCGACCGATAACTCTGGGAGCGTCAGAGTGGATTCATTCCCATTTTCAGACTCACCAACCCTGGTAGCCCCGGTTTGTTCCGTTTCCTCACGATACACACGGCGGTACCCGTCGAATTTTTCAACAGTTCCACTGGAACGAAAGGTATACCGATTGGCTTTAATATCGACTTGGGTGACCAGATCCAGGCCCCGGGTCATTTGAGAGGCCATAGTCCGGTTCCAGATCAGTTTATAGAGTTTATACAAATCAGGTTCTAAAAACGGTCGAAGACTGTCAGGATCTCTTTTCACAGAAGTGGGGCGGATGGCCTCATGAGCTTCTTGGGCTGCCTTCTGGGTTTTATACGTGTTGGGTTTATCGGGAAGGTAAGATGGGCCGAAATTCTCCTGGATGTACCCTCGAACCTCGTCCATGGCTTCGGTAGAGATCCTGGTGGAATCCGTACGCATGTAGGTGATCAAACCCACTTGCCCTTCCTCACCGATTTCGATTCCTTCATACAGCCGTTGCGCGAGCATCATGGTCTTTTTCGCGGGAAACCGGAGTTTCCGGGCACTATCTTGTTGAAGTCTGCTGGTAATGAACGGAGGGGAGGGGCTCCGTCGTTTTTCTTTCTGATCGATGTGAGAGACGGAAAAGGAAGCGCCTTCGAGTTCTTGTAGGACCTGTTGAGCCTCATCTTCTGTGCGAATCGTAACACGTTCTCCGTCGATTTCATGGAGTTTTGCCTGAAAGACTGGGGGATTCTGTCCGGATAAGGTTGCCGTAATGGTCCAAAATTCTTCAGGTTGAAAGGCTTCGCGTTCGGCCTCTCGTTCACAAATAACTCTGACGGCGACCGATTGGACTCGTCCGGCACTCAATCCTCGCCGGATTTTCTTCCAAAGCAAGGGACTGAGCAAATACCCCACGAGTCGATCCAACACACGACGGGCCTGTTGAGCATTCACCTTCCGCATATCGATGGTACTGGGTGTTTTCAGGGCTTGCTTGACGGCCTTTTCGGTGATTTCATTCAAGAGAACACGATGGACGCGTTGTCCGTTCCCGTTTAATTCCTCGGCAATATGCCAGGCAATGGCCTCCCCTTCCCGGTCCGGGTCAGCTGCTAGGTAGATTTCTTTGGCTTTTTTTGCACTCGTTTTAATTTCTTTGAGGATTTTACTTTTTCCGCGTATGACGATGTAATGCGGCTCAAAATCGTGCTCAAGGTCGATACCCAGCTTGCTCTTAGGGAGATCTTTCAGGTGACCAACGGAGGCCATGACCTGATAGTTTCTTCCTAGGTACTTAGAAAGGGTTTTGGCTTTTGCCGGGGATTCTACGATGACGAGAGATTTTGCCATATTCGGTTTCGGTTAAGGGTGTTTGCAGTAAAAGCCCTTCTCATTCAATAGGATGATGGGTCTTATCGGACACCTGTTCGGATATATTGAAGACCCGTTATTTGTTTTATAAGGCCTTTAATCTCCAAAGACAAGAGGATGCTCATCACTTCCGAGGGTGAAAAGGTCCCTTGGGAGATGAGATCATCCAAGGCAATCGGCTCGAGGGTGATCAGGTTATACAGCTGTTGTTCCTCGGTTCCGAGCGCAAGTTTAGAGGTTTGATCTGGTAGCGAAGCGTGTTTGATCTCACACCGGTCACGGAAGGATGGTTCTAACATAGGAAGAATTTCTTCCACAACATCCCTGGTATCTTCGACCAATTTTGCCCCTTGTTTAATCAATGAATGAGGTCCTTTGCTCAATGAGTGGGAAATATTTCCCGGAATGGCAAAGACTTCACGATTTTGTTCCATGGCCAATCGTGCAGTGATAAGAGAGCCACTCCGCAAGGACGCTTCAGTGACAATGACCCCTAAGGCGAGACCACTAATGATTCGGTTTCTCTGAGGAAAATGAAAGGAATGAGGAGGTGTTCCTATGGAAAACTCTGATAACACGGCTCCATGGGCAGAAATTTGTTGCCGTAAATTCTTGTGTTCAGGAGGATAGTTTCGATCCAACCCACACCCCAAGACCGCTAGGGTCCTTCCTGATTTGGCTAGGGCTCCTTCATGGGCTGAAGCATCTATCCCACGAGCCAACCCGCTAATTATCGTAAATCCCAACGCGGCCAGATCTTCGCTCAATTTCCGGGTCATGACCTTTCCGGCCGGAGAGCTTTTCCTTGCCCCCACGATCCCCAGAGCATGTTCATCAGATGGGGTCAATTCTCCATCAATATAGAGAAGCGGAGGAGGGTCTGGGATTGTTCGTAATCGGGTGGGATAAAGCGGATCCGCTTGGGTCAGGATGGAAAATTGGCCTTCTTGAACGGCCTGAAGTTCCCGTTGAATCTGGCTCCGAACTTCGGAGGAAATGGGTTGGTGAATGGCACAGGCCAGGCTGTGAGAAACCTGCCCCTCTAAAAGAAGGTCAGTTTTACTGGCCGAGCGTATGGCGGAAGGGCTTCCAAACTTGGACAGGAGGCGGGTAAAGGTGATGGCCCCAAGACCGTTGACGGCTCGGAGCTCCAACCAATCCTGCAAGGGTGAAGTCCCTGCCATGTGTGCCATTCAGGATGCAGTTCGGGATTCAGTCCTTTGCGGAACCTTTCCCACAACCACAATGTCGTATTGCTCGAGGTGGAGGAGGGGGTCGGCTTTAAACAGAATATCATGTTGAATTTCTTGTTCTAACTGTTCAATGCTCGCATGTTCTGAATCAAAGAGGAGGTCGATCACCTTGGGGTTCGCTCCGACCACGATGCGTTGGTGCTGGGATCGACCGGTGCTCAAACGTCTGATGTCTCTGAAGATCTCATAGGCGATGGTCATGGTAGATTTGGTGTACCCCCGCCCCTCGCAATCCCCGCAAATTTCGGAAAGGGTGCGTAATAAATCTTCTCGGACTCGTTCACGCGAAATTTCGATGAGGCCAAGGTCCGAGATTCTCGAAATGCGTGTCTGGGCTTTATCCCCAGCCAGAGCATCCAGGGTGGCTTGGTAGACTTTTTCCCTGTTTCGTTCCCGCTCCATATCGATATAATCGATGATGATGATCCCACCGATCCCCCGCAATTTAATCTGATACCCGATTTCTTTAGCCGCTTCCAGATTGTTTTTCAGGATCGTTTCTTCTTGGTCCCGTTTCCCGACGAACCTGCCCGTATTCACATCCACGACCGTCATGGCTTCCGTATGATCAATCACGATATGACCTCCGGATTTCAGCCAAACCTTCCGGCTTAAGGCTCTGGTAATCTCCAATTCGATCCCAAGGTGATCGAAGAGGCCTTCCTGTTTTTTGTCATAAAAATGGACCCGAGAGGCCTGTTCGGGGAGGTATCGCTTCACAAATTCCTTGACTTCGTCATAGCCGGCTTTGGCGTCGATCAATAGGCGATCGACTTTTTTCGTGAATAAATCTCTGACGACCCGAAGTGGGAGAGAAAGATCGGTATGCAGGAGTGCTGGAGCGGGATGTTTGTTCGAGGCCTTGAGGGTATCTTCCCATAGGGCAGAAAGAAATTTCACGTCTGACAAGAGGTCCTCTTCTGGGACCCCTTCACACACTGTACGGACGATATACCCATATTCTGGTTGGCGGATACGACGCATGAGGTCCTTAAGCCGGTGACGTTCTTCCTCATGGGTGATTCTCCGAGAAACTCCGATATGGTCCACATTGGGCATGAGCACCAAAAACCTTCCCGGGAGAGAAACATAGGTGGTGATCCGAGGTCCTTTGGTCCCGATCGGCCCCTTGGAAATTTGTACCAGGAGTTCTTGCCCTTCCGTTAATAAACTTTCGATCGGCCGGGCCGTTTGACGGCGAGGTCTCGGCATATCGGAACTGCGTTCGTCATCATCATTATCGACTAAGGTATCCCCCGGCTCCGTTCCCACGGAAAGATCTGAGACATGCATGAAGGCCGCTCGGTCTAACCCGATATCCACAAAAGCCGCCTGCATTCCAGGTAAGACTTTAATGACCTTTCCTTTATAGATATCTCCGACGAAATCTTTTTTCCTGGGACGGTCCACATAGAGTTCCGTCACGACCCGGTTTTCCAGGACAGCAACTCGAGTCTCTTCCCGAGCAACACTGATGGCAATTTCAACGCCCATATTTTCTCCTTTTGGTCATCGGGTTCGAACAGAGTTGGATGTCAAAAATTTCCTTAGAGAGGAAACGGGAGTACGAGGTCTCCAACCCCATCGAAGCCGTATGAGCCACCTGATAAGAGTGGTTAATATGTCACACAATCTGGTCTAACTGCATATCGTACGGCCGAAGGGCCTGTATAACATTCACGGTGAACTGCAGCACGCGGTCGTCGATCGATCATAAAGTATACCTAAAGAAGCGAAAGTCGTCTTCTTTTGATATTGAGGAGAAGACCCAGAGCCGTGAGGTTCACGACCATGGCACTCCCTCCATAACTCATTAACGGGAGAGGAATACCCACGATGGGGGCTAATCCCGAAGTCATCGCAATATTGACCACGACACCGAAACCCAACATCGCCACGACCCCCACTGCAATCAAAGACCCCACGACATCCTTTGCCCTAAAAGCAATTTCTAAACCCATAAGAAAGAGTATGACATAAAGGGAAAGAAGAATCAGGGATCCCAAAAACCCCCATTCTTCTGCGAACACGGAAAAGACAAAGTCCGTATGGCCTTCAGGGAGAAATTTAAATTGTGTCTGCGTGCCGCCATGTAGGCCTTTGCCGAGAATTTGTCCCGATCCAATCGCAATGCGTGATTGCAGGCCATGGTATCCTTTGCCCCCGAGATCTGAGGTTGGGTTGACGAAACTCAGGATACGATCTTGTTGATATTCGTGCAATGACCCCCACACTCCTCCCCAGGCAAACGGAAAAAGCATGAGAGATGCCAGAATGATGAGCCCAAAGGCTTTGGACCTCATCCCAACCGTGAGCACGATAAGGAGGAAGATAGACAAAAATCCCAGGCTACTTCCTAGATCCGGCTGTTGCAAAATACACAAGAAACCTGGAAGGACGATCAAGCCAGGAATGACCAATCGACGAAGCCACCCCTGGCGGTGTGTGGCCCCGTAATAGGCGGCAAGGATTAACACCAATGGAATTTTGATGAATTCGGAGGGTTGAAACATTAACGGGCCCATGGGTATCCAGCGCTGGGATCCACGACTGGTTTTCCCTATCACAAAAACCATGATCAACAAAACGAGGCCTATCCCATAAAAAATATAGGAATACCGGGCCAGTTTGTGATAATCGATTCCAGCCGCGATAAGAAAAGCTAAGATTCCCACGAAGGTCCAGGTGATTTGTTTGAGATAGACCGGAAGGCCGCTCTTGGACCCGACATTGGTCACGCTGTAAATTGATAGGATCCCTAAGGAGATTATGGCCAGGATCACACCTAAAAAACACCAGTCAAAGGTATCCAACCCTCGCCGGTTCACCGTATCATTCATTAAAGACATAGCAAAAAAAATAGTCGTTAAAAGAAAACCAATTAGGATTCCGTGGGAGGCCCAGGACCGGGGCCTCCCATATAGGCTTCGATGATGGTTTTTGCCAGAGGCGCGGCAGCAGATCCCCCGTGGCCCATATGTTCCACGACGACGGCAATGGCTATTTGTGGGTCTTCTATGGGTGCGAACGCGACGAACCATGCATGGTCTCGGTATTCTTTCGGCACTTCCGACTTCTTTTCCCCATCGGGTTTAAGAGTGACCACTTGAGCTGTTCCGGTTTTTCCTGCGATCTTGACGAGGTCAGACTGGGCTTTTTTAGCGGTTCCTTGCGTCACGACAGCCTCTAACCCTTGCTTAATGGCCGCAAATGTTCCTGAAGAAAACGGCAATTGTTGAAATGACGGGATGGGTTGCTGGTTGAGATTCCCAGTTTGCCGGGGGCGAACCGCTTTTAAGAGTCGTGGTTCCACCACTTGTCCATCGGTGGCTACAATCGCGACCGCTTTGGCCATCTGAATGGGAGTGACCGAGAGGTATCCCTGTCCAATCGCGATAGAGATGGTTTCCCCTGGATACCAAGGTTCTCCCCTTGTTCGCTTTTTCCAATCAGGAGAGGGGACCAGTCCGGTCCGCTCGGAGGGGAGTGGGATCCCTGTTTTTTCCCCTAACCCAAACTGTCGGGAATATGAGGCAATCGAGTTAATCCCAAGTTTGTGCCCCACTTTGTAAAAGTACACGTCGCACGACTCGGCAAGTGCTTTGGTTAAAGAGACCGTTCCATGTCCCCAACGTTTCCAATCTCTAAACACCCTCTTTCCAAAGGGGAAGGATCCGGGGCAATTCAAAGAATCCTGAGTTCCCATGATTTGATCCTCCAATAAGGCAGCCGCCATCACGATCTTAAAGGTGGATCCTGGAGGGTATTGCCCCTGTATGGCTCGATTGGTGAGGGGATGACGGGAGTCTTTCAGTAATCGATTCCAGGCCTGAGAGCTAATTCCACTCGAGAGTAAATTGGGGTCGAACCCCGGTTGACTGGCCAAAACCAGAACATCCCCATTTCTTGGGTCAAGTGCCACAATCGACCCTGATTCTTCCCCCAGAAGGTCTTCCGCGAGTCGTTGAAGACGAATATCGATGGTGAGAAACAAATCGTTCCCTGCTGTTGGTGCATGGATGGACAGGGAACGCTTATGGTAACCCAGGGCATCGACCTCGATGATTTTTTCTCCTATTTCTCCAAGAAGTTGGTCATCATAGGTTCGTTCGATCCCTGACTGTCCGATAATTCGTCCTGGCTGAAGTTCAGAATATTCTGCTTCTTCCAGTTGTGATTCTGATATTTCTCCAACATACCCAATGAGATGAGAAGCGGAAGACTGTAAGGGATAATGGCGTTGGTATGCCGGTTGGATGACGACACCCGGCAACTCCAGTCGGTGAGACTCAATCAACGCCGCCTCCTTGAGGGTGAGTCCTCCTTTTATTTTGACGCGACCATGACGACGTTTGGACAGTTTATTAGCGATGAATTCTTCGTCGAGGTTGATGTATTGGGGTAGTTGTGTGATGAGCGTTTGGGGTTCTTGAACGTCCTCTTGAGAGATGTAGAGGTGAAAACTGGGGATATTGTTGGCTAGAAGTTCCCCATGTCGATCATAAAGGAGTCCTCGGGCAGGGGTGAGTTCTATGGATCGGGTTCGATTGTCTCGCGACAGTTCTTGGTAGTGAAACCCATCCCGGATTTGCAGCTGCCAGAGGCGAAGGCCGAGTAACACCAGAATGATCAACAGGCCAACTTTAATAAAAATGAGCCGACTTTGAATGTCGGCAAGGTCATTAGCTTGGCGAGTGGTGTCCAACATGGAGGTCGTGATGAACGTAGGAATAAATGAATGAAAAGACCAGCTTCTCTTTTAGGGAGATCTCAACCCAGATTTTACCATAGTCGGAAAGAGTCGAAAGGTTTGAATGACCCAGAAGATCGCGGCACCCAACAGGCCATGGTAGAGACCTTGTGGGAGAAGGAAGGAGGAAAACAAGTTTACAAAGTCCCAGAAATTGACGATGGGATAGGTTGTGATCAGTGACGCAAATCCACATCCCCAGGAGAGGGCCAGAGTGACCAACAAGACCACTGGGCCGGTCAGAGCTGAAATCGTATGGGTGGTCACACCGGCTAAGATTCCCGCTAATCCTTTGAGGATAATATTCAGACCGACCCCGCTTGGAGTCAACAGGTCTTGAAAAAACCCTACGGTGAGTCCGATGGCCAATCCTCGGTATTCACCCGCGACTAACCCTGCCATGCAGGCTAAGACGAGACACAAATCAGGGTAGACCCCTTTGATCGACAAGAACGCACTCAACGTGACTTGGGCCAATACGACTCCAAGACACAAGAGAAAATGGAGAAAAATTGCCACAATTAGGATTCTCCCGGAAGTGGTGTGTGATCCGATTGAGGATCTTGCCCGGTGTTGAACGAGCCAAACGATGTGATCACCAGCACCCCCTCTAATTTAAGAAAATCCACGGCGGGGGTGATTTCTCCACTTTGAAAAAGGTCAGTCGCTCCTTTTGTCACTCGCTCAATTTTCCCGATTTGCAATCCCCGAGGGAAATCATCCGTCAACCCGGAGGTTACCACCAAATCTCCGGGTTGGACCGGTGACAGGGGGGGGAGGTATTTCATATGAATTTGGCCTTGGGGAGTACCCTGAATAAGGCCTTCATCCCGCGTATTTTGAATCATCCCGGTGATGGCCACGTTTGGATCGGATACCAGAAGAACGATGGAGGTGGTTGGATTCACCGTCACGACACGTCCCACTACACCTGAGGGGGTGATCACCCCCATTTCAGGCAGAAGGCCGTCCTGTCGACCTTTATCGATGATGAGGGCTCGATACCAATTGGAGGCATTCCTTCCGATGATACGCGCGGAAACGGTTCTCATGTGGAGGCTGGCTTGGTAGGTGTGTAGTCGTTGGAATTGTTGGGACACGATGATTTGTTCACGAAGGGCGTTCTGTTCTCCTCTCAAGCGCTCAAGGTCGTGTTTCAGGCGTGTGTTTTCTTCTTGTACCTCTTGGAGAGCAATGTATTGATCCCATGAATCTCCTAAGGTGTCTTGGATCCAGGCCACGTAGTGAAGGGGAATTTCCAGGATCCCTGCCAACGGACTGCCAAATTGCCCGAGCCATTCTTGGGAGTTTCTGGGCAGAAGAATGATCAGGGTAAAGATCAGAATGCCTAATATGATAAGAATTCGCCTGACACCCGAAAAGGTGGAAAACGTTCGCACGGGTCGGTGCATGGGAATTGAATAGTCTAAAAGTTGAGGTTTGAGTGGGTGGAAATGCTTCGAAGGAGATGAATTTCCTCGAGAGCTTTTCCTACCCCAAATACGACAGAGGTTAATGGATCATCCACGGTGACGATAGGAAGGGACGTCTCCTCCCGGAGGCGACTGTCTAAGCCCTGCAACAAGGATCCCCCACCCGTCAAGACGATTCCCCGGTCAATGATGTCTCCGGCCAACTCTGGTGGGGTATGTTCTAATGCGAGGCGAATGGCTCCAATAATCGTCGTAATGCAATCTCCGAGTGCATGGCGGATTTCCGCATCATCGATAAAAATGGTTCGTGGAATTCCCGAAACCAAGTCTCGCCCTTTTACGGCCATTTGTTTCTTTTCGGGTAAGGGGTAAGCCGAGCCTATTTTAATCTTCAGGCTTTCTGCCATCTGTTCGCCGATCAGCAAGCTGTATTCTCGTTTCAGATAATTGATGATGGCAGTGTCAATCTGATCTCCGGCTACCCTAACGGATTCACTATAGACAATACCACCTAACGAAATAACTGCAATATCTGTGGTTCCACCCCCAATATCAACAACCATATTTCCCGAAGGTTCTGTAATGGGTAAACCTGCTCCGATAGCTGCGGCTACGGGTTCTTCTATGAGGTAGACTTCTCGAGCACCAGCCAGCTCCGCAGATTCCTTCACGGCCCGCTGTTCAACCTGGGTGATTCGAGAGGGCACCCCGATGATGATTCGGGGACGGATGAATGAGCCTCCTTTGTGGACCTTTTGGATAAAATACCGCAACATTTGCTCGGTCATATCAAAGTCCGCGATGACACCTTCTCGGAGAGGCCGAATGGCCTGCAAGTTTCCGGGAATTCTTCCCAGCATTCTTTTGGCCTCATCTCCGACGGTCAGGATGTTTTTTGTGCTTGACTCTACGGTCACCACCGATGGTTCGTTCAGCACAATTCCTTTTCCTTTAATGTAAATAAGCGTAGAGGCGGTTCCCAGATCGATCGCCATGTCCTGAGAAAAATAGCTGAATAGTTGGTTAAGCATTCCCATGGGTGATTGGCTTTGGGATTTTGAAAGGAACGGAGGCTTTCACTCGTGTGCGAGAAAAAATGGCCGAATGGACTGGTTCCTTAAATACGTACCGATGCTTCCTGAGGTTTGTTCACAAAGCTCAACACGAGATTTTTGCCCTGAAACTTCTTAAGGGGCCTAGAATCCTTAGGTTGGCTTGGGGGCTGGTGAGTCATCATGAACCCAAAAGGATGAGCTCATCCCCTTCTGGCGGTCGAGAGAATAGGGACCATTGATTCCTAGATGACCTAACCAAACAGTATATCAGAACGAGGAAAAGACCACAAAAACGCCTTCTTAACGAACTCATTCGGAGAAAAAGAGTTTCAGGGTACTTGCCAGATGAGATTAGAGATCGATTATAGTGTTCTCTTCAAATCCAGAGAGAAGGGATCTTGTTTATGGGCAAGCAAACATTATTCGAGAAAATTTGGCAACAACATGTGGTACGGGAAGAGCCAGATGGGACGACTCTTTTGTATATTGATCGGCATTTGGTCCATGAAGTGACCTCTCCTCAAGCTTTTGAGGGACTTCGGTTAGCAGGAAGAAAACCTAGGCGTCCCGACGCGGCATTGGCTGTTCCGGATCATAATGTCCCAACGACAGATCGGACCCAAGGCATCTCAGATCCCATGAGTGCGTTGCAGGTGTCCACGTTGGAGCAGAACTGTCAGGAGTTTGGGGTGGCTTTTTATGGGATGGACGATATTCGTCAGGGGATCGTCCATGTAATCGGGCCGGAGCAGGGATTAACGTTGCCGGGGATGACGATCGTCTGTGGTGACTCCCACACTTCCACGCACGGTGCGTTTGGAGCCCTGGCCTTTGGCATTGGCACATCAGAAGTCGAACATGTCCTGGCAACGCAGTGTTTGGTCCAGAAAAAGCCAAAAACCATGGAAATTCGAGTTGAGGGGACTCTTCCGGACTATTGCTCCTCCAAGGATGTGATCTTGGCGATCATCGGAAAAATCGGTATTGGTGGGGGGATCGGATATGTTGTGGAGTATGCAGGAGCGGTTATTCGGGCCCTTTCCATGGAGGGGCGGATGACCTTGTGTAATATGTCGATCGAAGCAGGAGCTCGGGCCGGCCTCATCGGCCCTGATGAAACGACTATGACCTATTTGAAGGGGCGTCCTTTAAGTCCCAAGGGGGAGATGTTTCGTCAAGCCGAAAAGATGTGGCGGACTTTAGGGACTGATCCAGGAGCCCAATTCGACCAGGTGGTCAACCTCCAGGGAGAATCGATTCCGCCCCAAGTCACCTGGGGAACAAACCCTGGCATGGTCACTGATGTGAACGGAACTGTTCCCATCCCTTCAACTATTGAAGATGACAAGCTTCGCTCTGCGACAGAAAGGGCGTTAACCTATATGGACCTTTCTCCGGGAATTCCCATCTGTGACATCCAGGTAGACAGGGTGTTTATCGGGTCCTGCACGAATTCCAGGATTGAAGATTTGCGGGTTGCCGCAAAATATGTCAAAGGGAAACGGGTGGCGAGTCGGGTCAAAGCGATGGTCGTGCCAGGTTCCGGTCTGGTGAAACAACAGGCCGAACGAGAAGGCTTAGACAGAATTTTTCGTGAGGCGGGATTCGAATGGCGGGAACCGGGTTGCAGTATGTGTCTGGCCATGAACGCCGATGTTCTGGTGCCTGGAGAGCGCTGTGCGTCTACGAGCAATCGGAATTTTGAAGGACGGCAGGGAAAGGGAGGGCGGACCCATTTAGTATCTCCGGCCATGGCTGCCGCAGCGGCGGTGGCTGGGCATTTCGTCGACATTCGTGAGTGGGGGTGATCGCCCTTGCCCATGCTCTTGAGGAATCGTTGTCACTCTCAACCGGGATCTTGAATGATGTAGGAGAATAATGAGTATGGAACCATTTACCACCTTAACCGGAACGGTTGCTCCCTTGAATCGCGTCAACGTGGATACGGATCAGATTATCCCAAAGCAATATCTCAAAACGATTTACCGAACAGGTCTTAAGGAAGGGCTATTCGCGGATTGGCGCCAACTCCCGGATGGAACCCCCGATCCAGACTTTTTCATGAATCAAGCACGGTACCAGGGATCCCCTATTCTGGTTACTCGTGATAACTTCGGGTGCGGCTCTTCCCGAGAGCATGCCCCCTGGGCTTTGCTGGATTTCGGAATACGAAGTATATTTGCCCCAAGCTTTGCCGATATTTTTTACAATAATTGTTTTCAGAATGGAATTCTTCCCGTGGTGCTGACCTCTGAGGCCATTCAGACCGTCTTTGACCGAGTGGGATCCCATGATACGTATTCAGCCACGATCGACCTCGCCCAACAAACCGTTTCGCTCCCAGAAGGGGAGCAATACTCATTCACGATTGATCCTTTTCGGAAGGATTGTATGTTGAAGGGACTTGATGGGATCGGTTTAACCCTTCAACATGAATCCGAGATCGACACGTATGAACGTCGTCGTGCGAAAGACGCTCCCTGGTTGTTTCAGGATCTTTCCCTCTAAAGGTTGAATACCACAAGACGTAAGGGGAAGCACCGCTCCTTCCATTTAATGGATGGAGTGTGGCCCTGAACCTCACCTGACACTGAACCACCCAAAGCTTCTGGCTTGGATTTCTTCAAGAAAAATTGGTAGACATTTCTCAAATTTCAAGGGAAGATGGGTCTTAGGGTTGGGCGAAGCTTCGACTCTCTTCCTGTTTTGGTTGTATCAAAATAGACGGAATTGAATGCACTCAATTCCGGAGTGGAAGGTCTTTGGTTGTTCCGGTCTCCCATTCCTAACGTTCGGGTTTATACCCTCTGTTGCTCATTAACCCCTGAGTGGTGTCATGCCTCAATCCTTCCTGAAAACCCTGCAAAGCAGCTTATTAGACCTCATGCCCATCATCTTGGTTATTGGATTTTTCCAAATCTTTATCCTGCAACAACCTATTCCCAATGTCTTTGAGATTGTCACCGGGTCGATTTTAGTGCTTATTGGCCTGACGTTGTTCGTCCGGGGTCTTGAAATGGGGTTATTTCCTATCGGAGAAACCATGGCCTATGCGTTTGCCCGAAAAGGAAGCTTGCCCTGGTTGTTAGCCTTTGCCTTTGCTCTTGGGTTTGGGACGACGATCGCTGAACCGGCGTTAATCGCCGTCGCGGATGAGGCCGCCACGGTCGCGGCCATGGGAAAGGTCATTGAAGAAACAGAGCAGGCTCGGGAAAACTATGCATTTGGACTGCGACTGACTGTCGCGCTTTCAGTCGGGTTTGCGATAGTGTTGGGAGTGTTTCGGATCATCAAGGGCTGGCCTGTACAGTACTTGATCATGGGTGGGTATATGGGTGTGGTGATTATGACCGTATTTGCTCCGCCTGAAATTATCGGGATTGCCTATGACTCCGGAGGAGTGACCACCTCGACGATCACGGTACCTTTGGTGACCGCCTTGGGGGTAGGGTTGGCTTCGTCCATTCGTGGTCGAAACCCCATCGTGGACGGTTTTGGGTTAATTGCCTTCGCCTCACTCACACCGATGATTTTTGTCATGGCTTACGGGATGTTGGATTGACTGGATGGGAGTGAGTCTATGGCAAACAGTATTGTCCACCGTAGAGGATGTTATTCCTATTGCGGTGATTATTTTCGGCTTCCAATTTTTTGTCCTTCATCGTTCCATCCCAAATATCAAACGAGTGATATTCGGTTTTCTGAATGTTCTTCTGGGGTTGGCCCTATTCCTTGAGGGGCTGGAATTGGCCTTGTTCCCCTTGGGAAAGTTGATGGCCCAACAGCTGACAGACCCCACCTTCATCGCAGGACCTTCTGTTGGACCCTTGGATTGGACCAATTACTTTTGGGTTTATGTCTTTGCCTTTGCGATTGGTTTTGCGACGACCATCGCTGAACCCTCTTTGCTGGCTGTCGCCCTTAAGGCGAATCAGGTTTCAGGCGGGGTGATCGGGGTCTGGGGGTTGCGTTCGGCGGTGGCCTTGGGTGTGGCGATCGGCATTGCCTTGGGAACCTACCGGATCATTACTGGGACCCCGTTACACTTGTATATCATCGTCGGATACCTCATCGTGGTCGTTCAAACGGTGTTTGCTCCGAGGATGATCATTGCCTTAGCCTACGATTCAGGTGGAGTGACGACCTCAACCGTGACGGTTCCCTTGGTGGCGGCTTTGGGCTTAGGGTTGGCCAGTACGGTGCCCGGACGAAATCCTCTGATTGATGGGTTTGGGTTAATCGCGTTTGCCAGTTTATTTCCCATCATTTCCGTCATGGCCTATGCCCAGGTCTCCGAATGGTGGGCGAATCGGTAATGTACATGATGTTAGGGAGGTCTGCTCATGCATTTTAAACTGGTCTGTGCTTTTGTCCAAGATGATAAAACCAATTCAGTGATGGAAGCGGCTCGGGAAAAAGGAGCCACTGGTGCGACTGTGATTACTAGTGCGCATGGAGAGGGCTTGAAAGCACCCAAGACATTCTTGGGTCTCAATCTCGAAACCCAACGGGACGTGGTGTTGTTCTTGGTGGAAGAGCATTTATGTCGGGACATTCTGGAATCTATCGCGACCGTTGGGGAGTTCGACACCAAACCAGGGACGGGAATAGCGTTCCAAGTTGATGTGGAAGATGCCGTTGGTGTGGCTCACCAAGTTGAAACCTTACGAAATGTCGTGGAGGATGAGTTATGAAACAGGCTCAGTTGGTCCGTGTACGAGATGTGATGAAGACGCAGTTTGACCGTATTAATCGAATTGCGACGGTGGCGGATGCCTTGCGACAAGCCAAGCATCTGGAAACGGAATGTTTATTGGTGGACCGACATGATGAGAACGATGAATATGGGATCGTATTGCTCTCGGATATCGCCAAAAAAGTGTTAGCGGCTGACAAAGCAGCTGATCGGGTGAATGTGTATGAGATCATGAGTAAGCCGGTTATTTCGGTCCCTCCAGATATGGACATACGGTATTGCGCCAGATTGTTTGAACGTTTTGGCCTGACGTTGGCTCCCGTCCTGAAAGATGGGGTGGTGGTGGGTATCGTGAGCTATAGGGACATTGTCCTTCTCGGGTTGAGAGATCGTTTGTAGTCAAATTTTTTTTGAAGTCTCCCTCCGATTCCTGTGGCACGGGTAGTCCTCTACCCTATTTCTCAGGTTCGACCTTCCCCGGCTGTTTTCGCCTTCTAAAGTTGTATAGAGATCTGTGGAAGTAGGTTGAGGGGCCTCAAAGGGAAAATGTATATTTTCCTGGAGGGCATCATGACTGATAACTTAGGCAATAAATGAACCTAAGCATGAAAGGAAACACAACATGACTTTAGGAGTCCCAACTATGCAAAAGAGGCAAAACAGTCTTTCTTTTCTTTTTCTCATAAGTGCCTTGCTGGCTGTCGGTGTTCCCACGATGGCCACGGCCGATGAGGATCTTCCCAAAGAAGCGGCGTTGCCGCTCTCTCTCGCTCAAAAGGCTGCAACTGCTGCATTGCTGAAGTGTGAAGAAGGGGGGTACAGCGTGAGTGTGTCGGTCGTAGATCGAGGTGGAAATCTGAAGGTGCTTCTTCGTGGAGATGGGGCGGGTCCCCATACACAAGATAGTAGCGCCAGGAAAGCCTACACTGCAGCCAGTATCAAACGGTCGACTCAGGAATTGGCAGAGCTCATCACGAAGATCCCAAACCTTCAGGCTCTTCGGGATATGAATGAACGCATTCTTATCCTTGGGGGAGGATTTCCGGTCATTATCGAGAACAATCTTGTCGGCGGAATTGGCGTGGGGGGGGCGCCTGGGACCAAACTCGATGAAGCCTGTGCAGCGGAAGGCCTAAAAAAAATTGGGGCGGCTCATGCATTCGGAGGATCACCAACACGTTAAATGGCAATGAATTGGGTAACGATCAGCGCTAAATAAAAGGAAATCTTCGATACTCGTGAAAAAGGCAAAGGAATGTTTAGGAAAGCCAAAGAATTATACGAATGGAGCGGGTCGGTTCTGGAGATCTAAAGCTTTGGAGGGATCCGCCGATAAGGGCAATTGGAAAACACGGATTAGGGGGTAGTGCCCTTTGTCCGAGTAAGGAGTTTGGAAAACAGACTAGAGAAATTTTTGACGACAAAACAAGTAGGCCCCTTTCCGATAAGGGCAAACTCATCGTGAGGTGAGGACGCAAAGCCACGGATCTGGTGATACCAGATAGCCGGGTTACCGAAGAAAGGGAAAACAAAAGTGTCGTATAGGGATGGGGCCTTCTGATTCGAAAGGAAAAGGAGGCATCCCATGTCCACGGTTTCTACCGGTCATCAATCTAGAGCCGTTTTCGCTGGATTGATCCTCTTTGGTGCCCTAGCCGTTATTCTCCCCGGATCCTTAGAGGCGGCCACGAATTCCGCCACCATCCAATGGGCTGCTAATACAGAACCTGACCTTGCCGGGTATCGTGTGTATCATGGGACCAATTCCGGGGTGTACGGGTCTTCGCAAAGTGTGGGGAATAGCACCTCCTATCAATTCGTCAATTTAGAAGGGAATAAGACTCATTATTTCACCGTCACAGCGTATGATACCTCGGGAAACGAGAGCAGTCCGGCTTCGGAGGTTTCCAAAGTGATTACCGGCACGAATGCTGATCAGGTGTTATCGGTGACGATCGATGGGAATGGGACGATCAGTAGTTCACCTTCTGGCTTAGCCTGTTCAAACGGCGTGTGCTCGGGAGCGTTCTCTCAGGGTACAACGGTCACTTTGTCCGCTCATGCCAATTCAGGAGACCAATTTAATGGGTGGGGTGGGTCGTGCTCGGGGACCGGTAACTGTTCGGTCACACTATCGACTTCTTTGTCTGTGAGCGCGAGTTTTTCAACCAATACCCCAGTCCCGTCTCATACCCTAAGTATTTCCCTATCTGGGGATGGAAAAGGAACCGTGACAAGTACGCCGGCAGGATTAAGTTGTCCGACTACAACCTGTACTGGTTCTTTTCCTCAAGGAACGGTCGTGACGCTCAATCCATCTGTATCGACTGGGAGTAGGTTTCAGGGCTGGAATGGGGTATGTTCTGGAACTTCACAATGTCAAGTCACTTTGATGGTTCCGCAGGTCGTCACTGCCACCTTTTCCACTGAAGATTCAGCTCCTCCACCCCAACCAAAGCCGACGCTGCCTATAAAAGTGAATTTTCAACCGCCCGGTTCACAAATTCCCACAGGGTTCAAGAAAGATGATGGAAGGCTGTTTGATACAGGTCGGGGATATGGTTGGAGTCAGATTGTGAGCGGAACAGACCGCAACAGCTCGATTGATCAAACCATCGATACCTTTGAAAGTATTTCAAATCTCACTCCTGGTACCTGGAACTATAATCTACCCAATGGCACCTATTATCTGACTATGGTCCTTGGGGATCCTCAAAGAGAACAGGGACCCCATTGGCTTACTGCGGAGGGATTGCAGTTGGCCAAACGAGTTGTCACCAAACGAGGGGAGTATCTGGCGATCGTGGATTACCCCGTCGTGATTAAGGATGGAACCCTTTCGATAAAGTTGGGAGGAGGGAGTGAGGGGCAAACCATTTTGAATTATCTCATCATTCAGGAAACTGCAAATCTTGATCAAACCTGGCAACTCCTCGCACAAAGTTTTGGCACGAACCTTGTCGTACAAGCTCTGAATTCGGGAACTGTTGAAAAAGTGAATCCCACCGTGCTGGTGAAAAATGCATTAAAAGAAGAGGCCGAAAAAGCCCGGGAAATGGCCAAACTAAACAGGCTAAAAGAAAAGCTCTCTCCGGAAGCAACATCCAAAGAGCCCGTGACGTTGCGTAATCTCCTTAAGGGGTCCTGAGGGTTCACCTTAAAATCATTCTTGGAGTATTTTCGCTCAAGAAACTCGAGGCTGGCAATTTTAATGCGCTGGCCTCGAGTTTTTTATGCCTAAGTTCCAAGATGGGGAATTCTTCGCGTGTCCCCACTTTTCGGTGTTGGTCAATCACCCCCTTATCTCTTGGTCAATGGTACATTCATCTTTCCCAAACAGGATTCCATGTAAAATTTAAAAAAAAAGGAGAAACTGACTAGTTGGGTTGGTCCGTTAAAATGTGGAATCGAGGGGGGGAAATGTTTTCACTTCGACATTGAGGACATCGGCTGGGCTGAGTAAGACGTCTTCTTGTCGAAAACGTATACCCACAATCCCTACAAACGGATGAATATATAACAAAACGTTTTTCAGGCAGATGTCCCACCGTCTTTATCAAGTGAGTCAGATGTTCTTCCACATCCCGTGCGGGAATATGTAGCTCTTGAGCTAAATCCCAAGCAGACCATTCCCCCGTCTGTAGTAACTCCAGCATAGTTTGGCGTGGGGTTTGTTTCTGTTCCTCGGACATGTCGGTGTTCTTCCAGGCGTCAGAGTAGCAAAGAAAAGAATCTCATTCATCGAGGAGCTTATATTATCCAGAAATCATTCAAAACGTGATGGCCGAGAAGGAAATTGGCGATGCAAGACCAATTTTGATGAAAAAGGGGAAATTTCGGGGGATGGGGCCTTCAACCTGAACGGAAAACCTTCGGATTAGGAGAATACCGGTGCTAAGGAATACAATAGGATATGTACCTATTTCGTCCCTACAAGATCTTATCGGACGTAACATTGTAGACCGTCATGAGACAGAATAAAGCCAAATAGAGAGTTCATGGATTTTGAGGGAACAGTCAAGACCTTAGACGGTGGGCGGAGGAAAATTATGCGAATGATCTATGCATTACTCATCACAGGATTCATGGCGATATATTTTTTGGGCACGACTCTCATGCCTCTTGAATCTTCACTAGCGAATGAAGGTTTAAGGGAAAGAGCAATCTTTGCCGGTGGATGTTTTTGGTGCGTGGAAGAGGCCTTTGAGCAAGTGGAGGGAGTCATAGCCGCCACATCGGGTTATATTGGGGGTGAAGTAGAAAAACCTACCTATAAACAAGTGTCGGCAGGGGGTACCGGCCATGCGGAGGCAGTGGAGGTCATCTATGACCCTAAGAGAGTTTCCTATCAACAATTGCTAGAGGTTTTTTGGAAGAATATCGATCCGACCGCACAAGATGCCCAATTTTGTGATCATGGAGATCAGTATCGATCCGCCATTTTCTATTCAAATGAAGAGCAGAAGCGACTGGCTGAAGCCTCCAAGGAACACATCTTACAAACCAAAGCGTTCCCCGGGCCGGTCCACACGGAATTGAATCCGGCAGGAACGTTTTACATGGCTGAAGATTACCATCAAGATTTTTATAAAAAGAATCCTTTCAGGTATAAATTTTACAAATGGAATTGTGGCCGTGCCCAACGGTTAGAACAACTCTGGGGGAAATCATAATTCCTCCGAAATTTTCCTAAGCATCTTCGCCTGTACTCCCTCGCCCTTCCCACCGATGAGGAGTGCAGGTTCTCCTTCCTTCCTAACGACGTCGTTTTCCAATTCGGTTCTCGAGAATGAGCAATTTTCCGTGGAGAGTGGACCCGGTTGGACTTTGTTCCCTCTCTTGTACACAATGGACGAAACCTGTTCCATCCCCCCGTATTGATTGGATTCTGAAAAAAGCATGAAACAGTTCGAGGGTTTCCTGTTATGGGGCTTCTGCCCTGGAAGAAGCTGTTGAGGAAGGCATACCGTACCCACGGAATGAAAAAATTGACTGTCTCACGACAAGGATAGGCTTCAGGTGAAAAAATGAAAGAGGACTTTCTTGTTGAAATGTATCTTGTTGGGTTCCATGTGTATCCGAAAAGATAATGTTTTGGAATGTAATCCATCACCTCAACAACATGAGCCGTTTCCCGAATCTCTTTTTTTTCGTCTAGTTTGCTGAGCTAGGCTCTCCCTCGATCACCTGTGGCACATCAGGAATAATCTTTGCTTTGACTTTCTAGAATGGCTAGGGAAATGATACATCGATTGGGCCAGAAAGCAGAGATGTCTGTCCGTATCAACCATCCGTTCTTTACAAGTGTACGGTTTGTCCTTGTCATGACTCTTTTGGGAACTGTCCTGATGGGAGCTAGTCGAGGCTGTGTGGGTTCTGATTCGGAAAAGACCATGAATACGCTCCCAACCAGCTTTGCCATCTACACACTTTCGCGAGGTAAGGGGGTTCCCGATAGTGCCCGACAGGCTCTTGTTCAATCTCGAGCCCTTCTACTCAAGGCCCAGAGTCGGGGGGAAGTCCTACGCTTGATGGAACATCGAATTGGGTTGGAAGGGGAAACCCGAGTATGTGTTGAGTTTGATTCAGCGGAAGCGGCACAAAAGATGATGAATCAAGTTCAAGAATTAACTCAGGGGATGGATCTTATTCAGACGAAGGTGGAACGGTGCCCCTCCTCCTCAGAATGAGTCATTCAAGAGTTAGTTGGGCAATGTGCCGTTGAAGATAGGCGGACCGTGAGTACAGGGATGTGATCAATTATGACAAAGGAGTGTCATCATGGTATTTCAACCGAGGTTTAGAGGCTGGAAAGTGAGTTTCGTGGTTTTGGCGTTCATGGTGATAGGTTGTGGCCACCAACAGTCATCAAATCCCAAAAACCCAATAGTCGATCAGGGCCCAAGGAATTCTCCCGAGCAGGGGAAGGAAATGTTAGAAGAGAATGCCAGGGCAAAGCGAGAAGCATGGAAAAACAAAACATTCGAAGAATTTAAGCGTGAGACATTTAAGGAGCCTTTCCCCGGTGGAAAATATATCGTCAACGGAGATACGGCTATTCCCGATGACAAACATCTTGAAGAGTTTTTTGCGAACGAAATTCATAAGGGCAAGGCCAAGTTGGTGGTTCATCAGGTTGCTGGGGTCGATGCAGTTTGGAACAGCATGGAAAAACGACAACTCACCTATTGTGTGAGTGCCGATTTCGGGTCCCGTCATGGGCAAATGGTCGTTGACATGAAAACAGCAGGTGATGCCTGGGAAGCCGTTGCCCAGGTCGATTTCATTCATATCCCCTCAGAGGACGTGTCGTGTACGGCCTCTAACCCCAATGTGATGTTTGATGTTCGACCTGTGGATGTCAATGGGCAGTATCTGGCCAGAGCGTTTTTTCCCAATGAACCACGATCCTCTCGGAATGTCTTGGTGGATCAATCCTCTTTTCAGTTAAACCCGAACGGGAAACTGACTCTCCTTGGAATATTACGGCATGAACTGGGGCACACTCTGGGATTTCGGCACGAACACACGAGACCTGATTCAGGGACTTGTTTTGAGGATACCAATTGGCGGCCGCTGACGAGTTACGATGCATTGTCCGTCATGCATTACCCGCAATGTAACGGCCAAGGCGATTGGGCCCTGACTTTAACGGATATTGATCAAAATGGAGCGGCCTGTATCTATGGACCAGCTCCTGGCTTTACCATCGATGACATGATCTGTCAGGGACCGGAAGAGCCCCAAGGCCCGATCGCTTGTGGGCCAAAAACCGAAACATTCGCGAATCAGCATGTGGGGAAAGGGCAATGGAAGTCCTATGGGCCATTTCCTGTGTCACCGGGAACGTTATTCGAGGTGGTCATGCATGGGGAAGCGAACGCTGGGGACCCCGACCTCTACGTTCGTTTTGACCAGGATCCTCAAACCAATGCCTATGATTGTCGTCCCTATGCAACGGGAGCCGAAGAGCAATGTTCTTTGGATGTTCCGGAGAATGGAGGGATGGCCCATGTTAGAGTGCGAGGCTATGCCGCCGGAAATTTTCACCTCAGTGTAACCCATACTCCACCGACGCACTGATCAGAAAACACGCTCTATTGAGGGAACTCAGATTTAGCACAGCGAAACCCGATATTGGGGGACCGTTCCTTGGGAACGGCTCCCCCTCGGGTGGCGGTCCTCAGCATTACGGGAAGACTTTTCCAAGACCCTCCCCGAACCACTTTGTACCGACCGGACTTAGGTCCCGGGGGATTTCGTTCGGGCATGATGGGATAATAGTCTGAACCCAACCAATCGTTGATCCATTCGGCGATGTTTCCCGATAGATGAAAGACTCCCCAATCGCTTTTCCCTTCCGGATAACTATCCACGTTGGCCACCAGGGGAATTTCGTGGACATGGTAGGCTCCGAAGACCGCGATGTCTTCTGTAGGATCTTGTTGGCCCCATGGAAAGATTTTTCCCGTTGTCCCTCGCGCGGTTTTCTCCCACTCGGCTTCAGATGGGAGTCTTTTTCCCCCAGCGAAGCAGAAGGCTTTGGCTTCCTCCCAGGTGACATACAGGGCTGGCCAGGGGGCCAATGCCTGGTCGGGGATGAAATGCACACTGATGAGATGCCAAATGAGGTTTCGTAATTCAGGTGAAACGGGCCGTTGTGTATTCTGCAAAAAGCTTAAAAACTCTCCCAGGGTGACTTCATATTGGTCGATTTCAAAAGTATCTAACCAAATCCGGCGTTGAGGAAACTCGGTATCATCATATTGGATTTCAAAGCTGTGCCTCAGATGGTCCTGACGATTGGTCCCCATGAGAAACCAACCTTCCGGAATCACGATTGTTGGAGAGGGTTTGGCAAAACTCGCGATCCCCTTGAGATGTCCTTCGACTTCCGGTGGCGCAGTCTCCATGGTCGCGAATATCGAAAACGGAGTGATGAAGATCAGAAGAACACTCAATAAAAGTGCTGGCAGGAAAAAAGCTTTGGAGAATTGAATCATGAATGACCTACCTAAGATTGATGCATGGATTAAAATGTCTTGCTAATTGAAGGAATTTGATGACAGTCTACGGGAAGAAAATCAAGAGGAGCAACCAAGGGGAAAAATTCTTCCCGTTGTGTATTGCCGTGACCCCAGAGTTTATTCACTTTAATCAGGATTAGATCCATGAGTTTAAGAGAAAACCAGCGTTTAAGCGGATTAGTGCAATCGGAAATCCGAGCCATGACCCTAGCCTGCACCAAACTGAATGGGATCAATCTGGCTCAGGGGGTTTGTGATACCGAAGTCCCGGAGCTTGTGATTCAAGGGGCGAACCAGGCCATGAAACAAGGAATGAATATTTATACACGATATGATGGACTGGCTGAACTCCGGGAAGCCTTGGCCGGGAAACATAGACAATTTAACGATATGCAAGTTGATCCAGAGTTGGAGATTACCGTGAGCGCTGGTGCGACCGGGGCCTTTCAAAGTGTGTGTATGGCGCTCTTGAGCCCAGGCGATGAAGTCGTCCTCTTTGAGCCCTATTATGGATACCATGTGAGTACGCTCCTGGCAGTGGACGCCGTCCCCAAATTTGTGGAGTTGGGAGAATCTAACTGGGATTTATCTTTGGATACCCTCGATGAGGCAATCACGAGTCGTACCAAGGCCATCGTGGTCAATACTCCCGGGAATCCGTCAGGGAAGGTGTTTTCAAAGGATGAATTAGAGGGTATTGCCGATATCGCCAGGCGTCATGATCTTTTTGTGGTGACGGATGAAATTTACGAATATTTCGTGTATGACGATCATCAACATGTGAGTATTGCTTCTTTGCCGGGGATGCACGAGCGTACCATTACCATTTCAGGCTATTCCAAGACGTTTAGCATCACGGGATGGCGAATCGGTCATGCCGTGGCCGCTCCACGGTGGTCAGAATTTATCGGAGCCATGAATGATCTGGTCTATGTCTGTGCCCCCGCTCCTCTGCAATATGGGGTTGCGAGGGGAATAAAGGAATTGACCGAGGACTTTTATCAGGCGATGAAGGATTCGTTCACGAACAAGCGGGATCGGTTTTGCCAAGTTCTTTCCCGAGTCGGTCTGACTCCAACGATTCCTCAAGGGGCCTATTATGTGTTGGCGGATGTGTCATGCATTCCTGGGAAGACTGGGAAAGAGCGGGCCATGTATATTTTGGAGCAAACCGGGGTGGCGGGAGTTCCAGGGGAAGCCTTTTTTCATACTGATCGGGGTAGCCAGTGTATTCGATTTAGTTTTGCCAAAACGGACCAAGATCTGGATTCGGCCTGTGAACGACTCAATGCGCTCACAGTATGATGACATTCACGGGGACTCCTCAAGGAGGCGATTACTTGGTACACTAAAGACATGAAACGCAATCTGACATGCTTATTGGTAGTCATCTTGGCAGGTCTAGGCTTGTTTGAAGGCTGTGCGGGGAATCGATTCGATAGCCATGCAGACGAGATCAAGGGGCATGTTGAACAATTTTATCTGTATCTCGGATCGCATAAGGTCAATAAAGCGGTCACGGAAAACGAACGCCTTGAGGCTGTGGCCCAGCGAGGAGAGGAACGCTTGCTTCGCAAAGTTGGTCAGTTAAGTCAGGAGGAACGAAGGCAAGAATGGACGATGATTACGACCGCCAAACATGCGGCTGCAGAAAATTGGGTGGCCTTGGCCCGGTATTTTACTCAAAGAGAACAGTATGACCAAGCTAGAGGGACCTACCACCGTGTGATTGAATCCTACCAGGATCCCCCCTATGAAACCTACATGAAGCAGGCTCAACAAGGTCTCCAGAATCTAGAAAGCATTCTGCAGCCTCAGCACTCCTCTTCCCCTTCCGAAGAACCCTAGGCTTCGAAGAAACAAATTTTTAATAGTATTTCCGGGAACGAATTTGGTTGGATCGGTAGAGGTCTTCCTGTGGTTGTAGGAAGGTTTCAGCAAGGAATCATGACCCGAGAAATGAATTCGGGAGCGAGGGGAAAACTCACACCTTACCAAGCAGGCCAGATTTGTTCTTCGGAAATGGGACACCAGGTTTTGACCACGTTGATGTTCCGAATTCGGCATGGCGACATCCTTGTACAAAATCCTTGGGGTCCATTGGCCTTGGCCTCCGTGATGATCGTACTTTCATTACTAGAAGAGGGATACCAAATGGCCAGGCCAAAGGCCGTATCTACCTGGTTGCTGCGGGCCAGCACGTAATCGACTTCAAATTCAATGAACCCCTCTCCAGTAATGGCACAACTTTCATTGGATGGAGTGGCTTCAAACGTCACATAAAATTCATATCCCTCTTCCACCCATGCATTGGTGATATCGATCGTGGGTTCCATGGCTGAAGAAAACGAGAAGCTAAATGGGCAAAGGACAATGGCTACGGCCACAATCCACAATCCTTTGCGAGCTTTGTTGACGAAGCAGGAACTCCGGAGCTGGAATCGGAAAGAAAGAACATTAAGGAATTTCATGCCATAACCCTTATCGTTTGTTGAGTTGGGACAAAGCCTTCAAACGTGAACGTTTTTCCCATGGCGTTGTTATTAATCAGAAAATGAAGCAAAACACGTTTCAACCGGCCTGAATTCACTATACCTTCACCGCTTCTGAGACTGTCAATACGTCGATTGGGGGATAAGATCGAGAGAGGGTGGAAAGAAAGTGAGGGACAATTTAATTAAGGAGAGATAAAGAAGAAAACCTCATTAGGGATCAAGGGAGAACAGATTTGAAGCCATGCCGAAATGTTCGAGGGCTTTGGGGGTGATTTGTCGTCCGCGGGCGGTGCGGTCCAAGTACCCTGCTTGAAGCAGATAGGGCTCATGAACATCTTCCAGGGTAGACTTTTCTTCCTGAATGGCCGCCGCTAAGGCCTCGATGCCCACGGGTCCACCCTTAAATTTTTCAATAATCGTCATCAGTATTTTTCGGTCGGTTTCGTCGAATCCGGCCTGATCGACTCCCAACCATTGGAGAGCATCCTGAGCCACGGGTTCCGTCACCTGACCCTTGGCTTTTACTTCGGCGAAATCCCGGACTCGTTTGATGAGTCGGTTGGCAATTCGTGGTGTTCCCCGAGCCCGTCGTGCGATCTCGCTGGCAGCTTTTTCCTCGATTTTCACACCGAGCAAATGGGCTGAGCGCGAAATGATGATTTGTAATTCTTCCGGTAAGTAAAAATCCAGACGATACACCAGGCCGAAGCGTTCGCGAAGGGGAGAAGTCAAAGCTCCGGCTCGAGTGGTAGCTCCAATCAAAGTGAACGGGGGAAGGTCTAACTTCATCGTTCGAAGAGAAGGGCCCTGCCCGATTACCAAATCAATCTGATAATCTTCCATAGCAGGGTATAAGGCCTCTTCGGCAGCGGGAGGCAGACGATGAATTTCGTCGATAAAGAGAACATCACGAGGCTGCAAGTTCGCCAGAATGGCCGCCAAGTCTCCCGCATGATTTAAGACCATCCCGGAGGTAGAGCGAATCGTTCCGCCCATTTCTCTCGCGATGATATGAGCAATCGTGGTTTTCCCCAATCCTGGGGGACCGTAAAAGATCGCGTGGTCCAGGGATTCGCCCCGTCCGCGTGCGGCCTCGATACACACCCGGAGAGACTCTTTCATGCGGCGTTGTCCGATATACTCGGAAAGGCGCTGAGGGCGAAGAGACCCTTCCAGGGTTTCTTCTTCTTCGAGGAGCTGGTGAGTCAGGATTCGTTCATCCATGTTCGGCGTGTTTCGGAGAGCCGTACGGCGAGACGGGGCTCAACAGCCTGGAGGCTATCTGGAGAAAACGGTTTTCTCCTCTTTTTATAAAAAGGAGGTATTCAGCACGTAGGAGACGAGGTTTAGGGCGTCTCGATTAAGGGATCCCTAGAATCCCGAATACAAATCCTGGCAACCCAGGCAAAACTCCACATTCACTTGGCGTTCTAAAAAATTCACGAGAAAGCCTTGTTTCTCATACAGGAGCTTCGCTCCCATCAGAGTTTCGTTGGGGAAATCTTCAGGGCCTAGGAGGTCCCGGATTTGCTTGAGGGTGGTCGCGGTTAAAATGTGGCGGAAAATTCCGCGAACTTTGTGAGAAAAACGATTATTGATGAAAATAAGGTCAACCTTCCCATCTGTGATCCGGACGCCGGCCATCGCACCGGTGGGTTTTTCTTTATCCCACAAAAGAATAAATGTGCCTTCTTGCTCGGCTCGAACACCAGGAATGCGTACTTCAACCAGGGATTCGACAGCCGTGGCTTCCGAGTCCCCTAACTTCACACGAAAAAGAGAGACCATGGCGGCATCGATCTCCTTCGGGTCTTCCACGCTGTTTCGAGTCAATTCATATTTTGCCGCAGTGGCCAACTGAAAAGACGAGAGCAGGATAATGGCTCCCATCAGAGCAGGCCAAATGAATGCCATTCGTAAAGTCTTCATGGAATTCCTCTTAATGTAAGGGGATAATATTAAGATTGGGGATAGAAAATTTGATAAATGTCGAAAGTCATATCCTCTTGATTCACTTCTTGGATTGTATCCGACCCCTTTAGGAAGGGTCAATTCATCAGCGGGGGAAGAGCTGAGGCAAATGGCGGTTCGATGATATACTAGGTGCCCGTATGCAAAATGCCATTGTCATTAAAGGGGCTCGGCAACATAACTTGAAGAATCTTGACCTGATCCTCCCTCGCGATCAATTGGTCGTCATTACAGGGTTGAGCGGGTCCGGGAAATCTTCTTTGGCCTTTGACACCATCTATGCGGAGGGGCAACGGCGCTATGTCGAATCCCTCTCGGCCTATGCCCGGCAGTTCCTGGAGCAAATGACCAAGCCGGATGTGGATTCGATCGAGGGTCTATCCCCCGCGATTTCGATCGAACAGAAGACTACCAGCCATAACCCCCGATCTACGGTGGGGACCGTGACAGAAATCTATGATTATTTCCGTCTGTTATTCGCCCGAATTGGACAACCCTTTTGCTATGAATGTGGAAATCCCATCTCGGCCCAAACCGTTCAACAGATGGTTGATGCCATCCTGGAGCTTAAGGCTGGCACCAAAATTCAACTATTGGCGCCTATCGTGCGAAGTCGAAAGGGAGAATACCGGAAAGAACTGGCTGCCGCTCGAAAGGCCGGGTTTGTGCGTGTCCGGATCGATGGGATCATTCGGGACTTGGGGGAAACGATAACCTTACCCAAACAAAAAGCTCATACGATCGAAATCGTGATTGATCGCCTGATCATCAAATCGGATGCGGTCGTCGCCCGCCGGTTAGCGGATTCGATCGAAATGGCTTTGAAGATGGCACAGGGTCTGGTGGGGGTCCTTATGGATGATGACCAAGTTCGACTGTACAGTGAACGGTCGGCCTGTATCACCTGTGGGGTCAGTTATCCGGAAATTTCTCCGAGGATTTTCTCCTTTAATAGTCCTCACGGGGCTTGTGTAGGATGTGATGGGATCGGATATGAACCGTCGGATGATGATGATCCCGAAGATTGGAACCTGGAAACACCTTGTCAGGTTTGTGGTGGGGGACGGTTAAATCAGGAAAGCCTGTCCGTCAAGATTGGTGGGCAGTCCATTGCCCAAGTGACGCATGGATCGGTTCAGGACACCTTGGCCTTTCTTGAGGGGTTACAGTTATCCCATCGCGAGCAACTGATCGGACAGCGAATCATTAAGGAAATACGTGAACGCCTGCAATTCTTGGAGAATGTCGGATTGACTTATCTGACACTCGACCGACCCTCAGCAACGCTCTCTGGTGGGGAGGGGCAACGAATTCGGTTAGCCACGCAAATTGGGTCCGGATTGATGGGAGTCTTATATATCTTGGATGAACCAAGTATTGGGTTGCATCAACGCGACCATCAACGTTTACTGCAAACCCTTTTGCGCTTGCGTGATATGGGCAATACGGTCCTCGTGGTTGAACATGATGCCGAAACCATGCGAGCAGCTGATTACATCGTGGACTTAGGTCCGGCAGCGGGAGTCGATGGCGGGCATGTGGTGGCGCATGGACCCCCGTCGGTGGTCATGGCTGATCCGCGCTCACTGACGGGACAATATCTACGCGGAAACAAAAACATTCAATTACCCGTCAGACAGCGGAAACCTAAAGGATTCCTGACAGTCGTTGGGGCCCAAAAACACAATCTACAAAACCTCACCGTCAAATTTCCGTTGGGTGTGTTGACTTGCGTGACCGGTGTCTCAGGGTCTGGGAAAAGCACCTTGGTCTTGGATGTCCTTTTCCGGTCTCTCGGACAGGGCTTCTCCCAAAAGAAAACCATCTGTGAAGGATGTCGGGATATCAAAGGGCTCACGCAACTCGATAAATTGATCGATATCGATCAATCACCCATCGGGCGGACGCCTCGATCAAACCCGGCGACGTATACGGGACTCTTCAGTTTTATTCGGGAGGTATTTGCGCAACTTCCGGAGTCACGAATGCGGGGGTACAAACCTGGGCGCTATAGCTTTAATGTCAAGGGAGGACGGTGCGAAGCCTGTCAAGGGGATGGGTTGATCAAAATTGAAATGCATTTTCTCCCGGATATTTACGTCACCTGTGAAAGCTGTAAAGGCCAGCGGTACAATCGGGAAACGTTAGATGTCACCTACAAAGGGAAAACCATCGCCGATATCTTGAATATGACGGTGTCGGAAGCATTGGAATTTTTCGTTCATATTCCCCCCATCCGGAGCCGGTTGCACATGCTGTCCGAGGTGGGGCTTCATTATATTAAACTCGGCCAATCCGCGACGACCCTATCCGGAGGAGAAGCCCAACGCATCAAGCTTTCCAAGGAGCTTTCCAAGCGGCCGACGGGGCGGACGGTCTACATCCTCGACGAACCCACCACCGGGCTTCACTTTGCTGACATTCAACGACTGTTGGATGTGTTGGACAGGCTCGTGGAATCAGGCAATACGGTGATTGTGATCGAACATAATCTGGATGTCATTCACAATGCCGATTGGATCATCGATCTCGGGCCAGAGGGTGGAGATCAGGGGGGGACCATCGTCGCTGAAGGAACTCCGGATCAGGTGAAAAAAATATCCTCATCGCGAACGGGACAGGTGTTGCGGCAGATGTCTGACCACATGACAGGAACCTAAGACTTTTTCTTATAAATATTCAATCCGATTTTTTCTTCTCTATCCGGAATGGTGACGTTGCCTTCAGTCGAGGCAATGATAATAGTTTTTCCAGAGGAGGAGGGGCCAAATTCTTTCGTTAAGTCGACCGTAATCGTGAGGGTCGTTCCTTCTACCCGCAATTCAACGTTTTTCATGAGCCATGTCCTCCTCGTGGGTTAATCAAAGGTATTTGTTTGGTGATGGTCTAATGCTTCGAATTGTCTGTTATCGGGGATTTCCTGCCACCATCATCAACACAATCGCTCCAAAGGCATAAGGGATGATACTGGTATAGATGACTGATTCCAAAGGAGAGCGTCTCCAGTTGGCTGTGGGGAGATGAGAATTTCTAAAAATAAATTCATAGGAAAAGATCAGGGCTCCTACCGTCAGGACGATCACGCGGCTGGTTCGAGGCCAAGTGTAAAGGCCTGCCAAGATAAAACTGGCCGTATGGAATCCACTAAAGGCAGACAGAACAGGGGCCAAACAGAAGAAGAGAAAAGCGGTCGATAGGCGACTGGATTTCCCGGAAGTCTGGAGGGATGCCTCCTGATTATTCATTATTTAACGTCGGCTGAGAGAGGTGGGGTTGAAGACACCCCCTGAGAACCGGAGGATTGTTCTTCACAGGTTAGGCAGATGCGAGGACGTTTCTTAAAGTAGGAAACTTTCCCGCTCGCAAGGCAACTCCAATGCACGAACTGATCACAGTGGCTGCAACGAGACCAACCTCCTCGGAGCATGGTTAGATTACGGTAAAGACCTTGCCCGCACACCCCACAGGATTCTGGTTCAATTCCTAGGAGTAAGGGTTCCCACTCGCCGGCACGATTACGAATACTCATGGGGAGAGTATACGTGAGGAGAAATCCTGAAAACAAATGCGAAAGAGGCCTATCGCATGCGCTGATAGCCCTATTCTTGCAGATTGACCTGTCAATGTTCATTTGATAGGGTCAGATTCTGTTGGATTTATCCTTCCATTGTCGCCGTTCTCTTCCTTGTGGACATCCAAGCTTATTTAAACCAGCAACGGCAGCGAGTCGACCGGTTTCTTGAGGAAAGTCTTCCTTCTCAGGGAGTTGAGCCGGAACGGTTATACGAGGCCATGAGGTATAGTCTGCTCAGTGGCGGCAAACGCATCAGGCCTATCCTGACGATTGCAGCCGCACAGGCTTTGGGCGTCGATCGAGATACTGTCCTGCCGTTTGCGGCCGCTCTAGAATATGTCCATACCTATTCCCTGGTTCATGATGATCTCCCGGCAATGGATGATGATGATTACCGTCGAGGGCGGCAGACCAACCATAAGGTTTTCGGGGAAGGTATGGCGATATTGGCTGGGGATGCCATGTTAACCATGGCCTTTGAACTCTGCAGTCAGAGGATAGATCATGACGGGATTGACCCCTCACAAAAATTACATATTGTTCGAGAACTATCCATGGGTTCAGGCCATCAAGGGATGGTGGGGGGACAGGTCATGGATATCCTGGCGGAGAATCAAGAGGTCAGTCTGGATCATCTTCAACAGATTCATATGTGTAAGACCGGACGTCTGATCCGGGCTGCTGTTCGTATTGGAGGAATTATCGCTGGGGGGTCGTCCCAACAATTACAAAGCCTGACTTCTTATTCGGAAGACATTGGGCTGGCGTTTCAGATCGCCGATGATGTGCTAAACAAAGTCGGAACCCGAGAAGAGCTAGGAAAAGATGCCGGAACGGATGAAAAACGTGGTAAGCAAACGTACCCATCATTCTATGGCGTTGATGGGGCTCGGCAATTGGCTGAGGAATGCGTCAGGCGTGCGATCGCTCAACTTCAAACTCTAGGCCCGGAAGCGGACCCCTTACGTCACATTGCTTCCTATATTATAGACCGCCGTCATTAACCGACAGACCACTGGGCAGCTCCTGGCCGTACTCACTTCCCCGTCTTCTCGAGAACTCATGGGAAGCCTTGAATAAAACTCCGAGTGAACGCCTAAGCGACAATGAAAATTCTCATTACCGGATCGACCGGATTCATCGGGGCAGCGGTGACACGGGCGGTGTTAGCCCGTGGGGATGAGGTTCGGGTCTTGGTTCGATCCACCAGCCCCCGACTCAATCTTGAAGGTCTACAGGTCGAATCGGTTCATGGGGATTTACAGGACCCATCCTCCTTGGAAAAAGCCCTGGAGGGGTGTCAGGGACTCTACCATGTCGCGGCGCATTATGCCCTTTGGGACCGCAACCCCGAGATGTTCTACCGCATCAATGTCGAAGGAACAAAAAATTTATTCCAAGCGGCCGCAAAGAGAGGAATTGAACGAATCGTGTATACGAGTACGATCGGGACGATTGGGTTGCCCGAGGGAGGAGGGGTGGGGCATGAAGAACTATTTCCCGCCGAACACCAGCTGTCAGGGCACTATAAACGTTCAAAGTACCTAGCGGAGCAAGCCGTGTTACAGATGGCCAGGGAGGGGTTGCCCGTCGTCATCGTCAACCCTTCGGCTCCGGTGGGAGAGCGCGATGTGAAGCCAACTCCCACGGGGCAGATCATCGTGGATTTCATGAAAGGGAAGATGGTGGCGTATATCGAAACCGGCATGAATCTGATTGATGTCGATGATGTCGCTCAAGGACATCTTCAGGCGATGGAACTGGGTCGGATTGGGGAACGATATATCCTGGGAAATCAAAATCTGACGCTGCGTGAAATTTTCCAGATTCTCAGTCATAAAACAGGAATTCCGGCACCTCGTGTTCGTTTGCCTCGTGAAGTCGTGCTTCCCATGGCGTATTTCAATAAATGGATAGCCGATTGGGTGACCCACAAGCCTCCACGTATCCCCCTGGAGGGTGTTAAAATGGCCAAATACCGTATGCACTATGACTGTTCGAAAGCACAGAGGGAGTTTCATCTCAGGCTGACCCCGGTGGAGACAGCCTTAGAAAAGGCGATCAGGTGGTTTCAGCGGCAGGGATATGCGTAAGAAAATTTCTTGGACCATCCCACCACGTGTAGGGAAGCTAGAGAAGGCCTGTCTGAATATGGAAGGTTTCCAGGACTCCGACAGAAGCGAGGAGGCATGGGTTCTCTAATGATCGTTCCAGAAGGCTTGATCTTCCGCAACAGACGGTTTTTGGGTCAAAAGAGATCGGAAAATGACCTCCCTTGGGAAAAAGCGTCCTGTATTCTGGGGAATATGGTTGAGGAGAAAAGCTGGTGTGGGTATGATGTTGAAATGAGAGGGTTTTTAATACGATATGGGATCACGGGTGTGGCCGTGCTGATCGCAAGCCAAATCGTTCCGGGGCTTGAAATTATGACCGTAGCATCGGGAATCGTCGCCGTACTGATTCTCTCCTTTTTAAATGCCATTATCCGACCTATCCTGTATCTGCTTTCCGCCCCCTTTATCGTAGCAACGTTAGGATTATTCGTGGTGATGATAAACGCTGGCTTGTTGATGCTGGTTTCCATGCTCGTAAAAGGATTCGTGGTGTCCGGGTTTTGGCCGGCGGTTGGTGGAGCCATCCTGATTAGCCTCGTCAGCATGATCCTGAACATGTGGGTTTCTGAACAGGGTCAAATTGAAATCGTGACCCATCGGCATTCAGCCCCAGGTCGAAAAATTCGCCACATTAATTGATCGACTCCCCCAGAGTTTGTTGGGATGTAGTTCTGTCGCGGATCACACGAAATCCATTTGAAAGAAAATTGAAGTCAATATTGGCCTCGAAGTCTTGGGAACCATCCCGTTAGGATACGTGCACATGCCAAACCTCGTTGAAGCGACCGTTCAGACCAATCAACAGAGTACCCTCCAAAAAATTCTGACCTCCACGGTGAATGAAGTAGGGATGGAAGCCGTCCTGGTAGCCATTATCACCAATGAAGGAGGTCCCCTCATACATCAAGTTTCTCGGGGATTCTCCCCGAGGGAAATTCGGGCCATCCTTCGGGCACTGTCCATGGAGGATCTTAAAGGGGTCAGTCCCAAAAGTCCCAAAGGGAAAACCGAGTTGGATCGTGTCTTGCGACTTCGGATGATTACCCCAGGGAGTAAAGTGGCCCTGGTTCTTCCTTTAAAGTTTGGGGGACGGGTCTATGGAACCCTTGTCTTGACTCGGAAGGAAAATGTGGCGTTAACCAAAAGAGAAAAAGCCGCGTTGTCGGCCAATGTCAGTCATATAACCGGTGAACTCAAAAAAGCCGGATTATTTGGGTCCTCCCTGATTTTGGGAAGTCCGTTAGTGGCCAAAGAACCATTGGTTCCTGTGAGCGGGGAAAAACCTGTCCCGGTTCGACGATCCTACTCCAATGCCGATGTGCAGGAACGGATCGCGAGTATTTTAGGGGAAGAAGAGGGAACTCTATCGTTCGATCGGGGTTGGGTGAGCATTTATGATCCCCTGGCGGCCACCTTAGAAATCCTTGGAGTATTCGGGACACAGAAAAAAGATCTGAGCCCGGGGCAGGTCCTTTCTTTGGATGACTCTGCATCGGGGTGGTCGGTTCGACACCGAAAACCTCGTAGTGACAATAATTTGGCCTCCACCCAAGGACGGTTTCATGACTATAAACAGCTCTTCCGGGATAAGTTCGCCTCGACTCTGGTTATGCCGTTTTTTGTCCGAGGTCGGGCGGCTGGCACCTTAACCCTCGCCTCAAAGGATTCGAACGCCTTCGACACCATTTCCGGAGATTTTAAAAAACTGGAACCGCTCACCACGAAGCTGGTTGAGCTCTTTGAGGATCCCAAGTGCCACCTTTCGGTGCTTGAACCGTCAACGTCTCCGGCGGAAGAACCCGAGGCCAAGGGTCAAAAAGCCACATTGGCTCCAGGGGGGGATGTCAGGAAGGAAGAACGACGAGTGGCCCTTCAGGAAGTCAGTTCCTTTTTAGCGGCCGAGATTCGGGAGCCGATGGGTTTTATCCGTGCGCAATTAGAGGAGATCACGACCGAAGCCCACCTGGACTTTGATTCCCAGAGTCGTGTCGAAAATGCGATGCGGGATATGATTCGCGTCGAAACCGTCGTGAATGAAATTCTGGATTTTGCCAAGCCCCTCGAACTTGATAAGAAATTATGTCGAGTCCAAGATTTGTTGGATGAGGCATTTTCCCTGGTTTCCACCGACCTTCGTGTGAATCGGATTGAAGTCGTCAAAAAAGTCCCGGCGCGCCTGGCTCAGGTCAAATGGGATGAAGCCAGGATGCAGCATGTGTTTTTATCCATATTCCGGAACGCGATTGAGGCCATGTCCCCCGGAGGGCATTTACGGGTTGAGGTGATGTTGACGAGGGGGAGAAAGCAAGAACTCCAAATTGTTATCGCCAATGATGGGGTCCCCATTCCCGAGGAACTGGTTGATAAGGTCTTTGAACCCTATTTTACCACCAAACGGTCCGGAACCGGTTTAGGATTGGCTACCGTGAAAAAAGTGGTTGAGGAGCATCAAGGGCAAATTAGTATAGAAAGTGCGCCGGAAAAAGGGACAAAAGTCAAAATTCTGATGCCCGCCCCAGGGCCCGGGCACCCTATCGGCCAAGAAGGCCAGTCCGGAGGCCTAGAGGAAACACTTGAGGCAAATTCCCTAGATTATCCACAATTTTCCCTACACGCTTGACACCAACGGACAATCTGCCTAAGATTCCGATTCCTTAGGTCGATTTTGATTTGAAAATATACGAGAGATTTGAATTCTTTCTAAATGTTAACCCGTCATAACCAACAAAGGAGCGGTCTTATGAAAGGGATTGGAATTCTTCTTGGAACGGTAGGTGCTAGCTGCTTCGCCCTATCAATGGCGTTCGCCAATCCAGGGATGCTGCCAAAGCATCCAGGATATCCCGCAAAAGGTAAATCACCGGTAACTGGTCAATCGACGGCCAATGATCAGGGACAAGGTAACGCGATTGGTGATTCAACCCTTCAGGCTTCCCAAGAATTTGGGGGAAAGCTGCGATGAATGATGTCAGTGATGCCAATCGGGCCCGTATTCAAAAGTCCATGGGTGCCGGTCGTTTGCCTGAAACGGATACCATGAATACAGTTCCTATCAATCCTGCGGGAGCGACGTCGACCGTTATTAAGTAATCCTTCCCGGGTTGTCTTGTGAAATATCTGAAAAGGGTGCCAATTCTGGCACCCTTTTTTTTTGAAACCACACGCCACCGTATCATACCTCACCCGTCTTCAAATTTTTGTTGGTGAATTCTTGACCTCTAGGTCTTAACGAGGGGTGCCACATGAATCGTATTCACACTCCCCTGGCACAAATCTTAAAAGATCGAATTCGCTCCCAGGGCCCGCTCACGTTCCGAGACTTTATGGCCGTGGCGCTGTACGATTCAATTCATGGGTTCTATGCCCAAGGTCCTGAAATCGGCAGTCCAAAGGGACCTTTTGACACCAACGCCAAATTTCCGTCGTTTGCGTTTGCCCTAGCCCAAGCGGTCTTACGAGCGGAGCCTCTATTAAGCGGGGTTCCAACCATAGTGGAATTGGGAGGGGGAACGGGGCAGTTGGCGGGTAATCTCAAGAAATTTCTCCCCGAGGACTATGAGTATGTCATTTGTGAGCCAAGTCCCCGCCTCCGGATGGCACAAGAAACGAAAGGGGTTCGAACGGTAGAAGTCTTGAATGAGATACGGTCGGGCCGGATGGTTGTGTTCGGGAACGAGGTACTCGATGCCTTACCCGTACATCGAGTCATGGGTACGGGGAATGAAGGAGTGTTGGAACTCTACGTCAATCTCGATGACGATGGAGAGTTTTTTGAGGATGCGGGCCCAGTTTCAACCTCTGGAATCCTCCAACGGTTAGAAGAAGAACGGATTACGCTTGGAAGAGGGCAAGTTGGAGAAATCTGTCTGGAAATTCAATCCTTGTTGGAAAATCTCCAAAACATCGTCAATCCGGGATTCATCTTTTTTGTGGACTATGGTGACAGTGCGTCAAACGTGTATTCATACCGGAATCGAAATGGCACCCTTCGAGCCTATTTTCAACAACAACAAATTCACGATCCATTTTACGCGGTTGGCCAACAGGATCTGACCGCTGATGTGGACTTTACGGCTGTCATTTCTCAGGCGAAAGCCGTGGGATGGCAATATATTGGCTCACTACCCCAAGGCAATTGGCTCAAAAATTTGGGAATAGAAAAGTATCGGGGATTGGAATCAAACAATGATACCGTCCGACAGGAATTGGAAATGCTTACGGGAGTGGCCAGTCTAGGGTCGGCGTTCGATATTTTGATGTTCGCTACACCAGGGATGACTGACGCACCAGGTTTTGCGACTTCCTAGCCAGCCAAATCTGTCAATTTTCACCGCACCTGCCAAAATTCCCCATAATTCCTCTGTGTTTCAAAAAAAACACGCTGATGAGTTGAAAAAACCCAAAAACTTTTCCTTGCGAGCCTCAGAAGAGGGCCATTTTCAAGAAAAATTTTTTTTCGATTTTTAACCACAAAATGTACGTTTCCCCTATTTTTTTTATACAAAATGTTGTAGACTCCTGAAATTCATTCTCAAAAACTGTCATCCCCCTTCATTTCCTGCAGTTATAACAAATCCAATTTTTCGGGTTTTTTAAGGGTAGAATTCGTGTGGCATGCGTGATGCACTGAATCGCCTGCTAGGGAATATGGGAAGCAGGAGGCTTTCAAAGGAGGCAGAGTTATGAAGTGTGCACGATGTAATGGGCTGATGGTTGTGGATGATTGTTTGGATGTCAAAGGGGGAATGGGTGAACTGTGGATCAGGGCCTACCGTTGTATTATGTGTGGGAACCTGATGGATCCCGTCATTAATCGGCATCGTACGGGCAAAATTCAAGCAGAAGTTCTTCCTTTCCGGAAACGATTGCGAAGGGCTCCAAGGACACCGGTGGCTCGTTTGACCGCTTGAGGTCTGTCAATCCAGGAGGGGACGGGTTGTTGTGTTTCCTCCTCCACCAGTGTGTTCACATCCTTGAATGAAGGCCGGAAGGAAGTCGAAATGAGGGGATTGTCAAAAATTTGTTTATCCTGATGTTTCTTCTGACCATATTGAAGCGCGTTCGATAAAACCCGTCCTCTTTCCTCGCCTGTGGGTTTCACGTGTGTTCTAGCCTAGCGGCTTTCCTCGTCAATTACGTATTTCCCGTCCAAATCGTTTGAGTTTGCCAACCGTTCCTGCTTAAATCATCGAATCCCCTGTCTTTTCCTCAATCATGGACGATGATGAACCCGTTGTGACAGGCATCATAATTTTTCCCGGCTCAACAATAAAGGACCACTGCCCTTCGTGAACGGAGAACAAATCTTTCTCCTCGCCTTGCTGGGAGTTTTGATGGGTTTTTTCGTGTGGGAGCGGTGGCGGTATGATCTGATCGCCCTTGGGGCGTTGTTGCTCTGTACCCTGTTTGGATTAATCCCTCCAGAACAAACATTTTTAGGGTTTGGGCATCCCGCGGTAGTCACGGTGGCCGCCGTGTTGATCCTGAGCCGAGGATTGAATAATGCCGGTGTCGTAGATTTTCTCACCCGGTACGTGAAGATCGCGACCTCGTCCCCTTCCCTCCATATTGGTGTGTTGGCTTCTTTGGGGGGAGTGATTTCTACCTTAATGAATAATGTAGGAGCTCTGGCCTTGCTGATGCCCGTGGCGATTCAATCATCGGTGGAAGCCAAACGATCTCCGGCCGTGGTGTTAATGCCATTGGCGTTTGGGACGATCTTAGGTGGGATGGTGACGCTGATTGGGACTCCACCCAATATCATCATCGCACATTATCGGGAAGAGATTTCCGGTCAGCCTTTTGGGATGTTTGATTTCTCCCCTGTCGGGGGAGTCGTGGCCCTCATGGGGATCATCTTCGTCGCCGTGGTAGGGTGGCACTTGATTCCCTCTGCCCGACGAAATAAAAATGCCCCACAGGAATTATTTCATCTTCAAGAATATGTCACCGAAGTCAAGGTGTCGGAAGAGTCAAAAGCGATCGGAAAATCTCTTTCAGAATTAGAAAAGGCCACTGAAGATTCCGATGCCCTGATTATCGGCCTGATCCGCGGGGAACAGTCCATCAGGGGAGCGACGTGGAGAGAACATATTCAGGCTGGCGATATTCTAGTACTGGAGGCCGGGCCAAAAGGAATAAGTAAATTTGTCTCGACTTTGGGTTTGGAACTCACCGGGACGCAACCAAAAGAAGAAATAGAGAGATCCGAATCCCAAAAATCTCCGGTGACCCAAGATGATGTGTTATTAGAGGGTGTTGTGCCACCTGATCGGTCATGGCTGGTTGGAAGGTTGGCAGGGACGCTCAAGCTTCGAAGTCGATTTGATGTAGCCTTGTTAGGAGTGTCCCGTCAAGGCACTCCCTACCGGGGGCGCTTGAAAGAGTTTCGATTCCAGGCTGGCGATGTCCTGTTGCTCCAAGGGGAAAAGGAACGGGTGTTAGAGGTGATGGGTCTGTTAGGGTGTCTTCCTCTTGCGGAGCGGGGGATTTCTCTGGGAAAGCCCGGGCAAGCCTGGTTGGCTGGAGGGTTATTTATTCTGGCCTTGGGATCGGCCCTGGCAGGAATCGTGACGTTACCGATTGCCCTGATGAGTGCGGCGTTAGGAATGGTCCTTCTCACGATTGTTTCACCAAGAGATGTCTATCAAACCATCGATTGGCCGGTCGTGGTGCTTTTAGGGGCGATGATTCCCATTGGTCGAGCCTTGGAAGAAAGCGGAGCCACGATGGTGTTGGCCAAGTCCTTAGTCAACCTGATGGAAGGATTTCCGACCATCGTCTTGTTGGGGTTGATCATGGCGGTAACGATGATGCTCTCGGACATCATGAATAATGCCGCGACGGCGGTGGTCATGGCCCCCCTGAGCGTCGCCGTCGCTCATAATTTAGGAGTCCATGTCGATCCCTTCCTCATGGCTGTCGCAATCGGAGCCTCCTGTGCGTTTTTGACCCCAATCGGACATCAGAACAACTTACTGGTGATGGGGCCGGGAGGGTACCGATTCGGGGATTATTGGCGCATGGGTTTACCCTTGGAACTCCTGATCCTTTTGGTATCGCTTCCTTTATTAATGTTCTTTTGGCCTCTCAATCCATAAGGAGGCTTCCTGCAGCCGAACAAGGTTGTCACTGATGGCCCTGTCCTTTCGTCGTTCACCCAATTCCCGATCCTCTCGATTGTTCCTTCGCCGGGTGGTGTTTATGCCCACGGATCTGGATCCGGTTCGGACTCTGATCATGCGGACATTGGTGGTGCTGGCCCTGTTCTGTTTGCTGATCGGAATATTATGGCTGGATCGTGAGGGGTTAAGAGATCAGATCGATCAGGACATTTCTTTTGCCGATGTCGTGTATTTCACGATGGTGACGGTGACGACGGTGGGGTATGGAGATATTGTGCCAGTGACCACACGAGCCCGATTAATCGATGCCCTGGTCGTCACACCGGTAAGAATTTTTATTTGGATCATATTCTTAGGAACCGCATACCAATTAGCAGTACGACAATTTACTGAGGTATTCCGTATGGCAAAACTTGAATCGAATTTGGATCAACATGTGGTGGTCTGTGGCTTTGGCCACACGGGGTATGCCGCGGTCAAGGAACTATTGGCGAAGGGGACCAATCCCGAACATATTCTCATCATCGATCCGCGAGAAGATCGAGTTCGGGTGGCAGGAGAGTTGGGCGTCGTGGCCTTGAAAGGAGATGGGACACATGAAAGTCTCTTACAACATGGTGCTTTCCTCAACAGTGCCAAGGCGGTCATCATATCGGCAGGGCGGGATGACACCAATGCCCTGATCTTATTGACGGTCAGGAACTTAAACGGACGATGCCGGGTCATCGTCAGTGCAAAAGAGGAAGAGAACGTCAAGCTGTTCCGTCAGGGAGGAGCGCAAACGATCATCTCTCCCTCTACCTATGGTGGATATATGTTAGCGGCAGCGGTAGACCAACAATACCTGGCGGATTACTTAGAGGACTTTTTAACGGCCGGGGGACAGGTGAATATCGTAGAGCGTGAGGTAGAACGGGACGACGTCGGAAAAACGGCTCAAGACTTACAACCGGATGTACTCTTGAGAGTCTATAGACATGGGACTATTTTATCCCCTTGGGAATTTCAGGATGGTCAACGATTAGAACAGGGCGACGTGATGCTGTTGTTTAAACCCGTCCCGGATCAGTGAAGAGAAAAGGAGAAGTCCGGAATTGGGTTCAGAAAAGGGTTATGAGAAAAGAAATCGAATATTATCGATGACCAGAAAAATCCCGATGCCACCGATTAACAAGGCCACCGTTCGTCTGAGGTGGTGGGGGGAAATAGAGCGAGTCAGTCGCGAGCCATAGGCGAGCCCTAGCAGACTGCCAAGCAGAACAAACGCGGTGAGCAAGAGATCGAGATAGGCGAGATTTAAATGCCCAACGATCCCACCCAAGGAGATAAGCGCGATAATCAGGAAAGAGGTTCCCATGGCCAAGCGAATGGGAAATTCCATAAGGATCATGAGAGCCGGAACGATCAGAAACCCACCTCCGATGCCGAAAAAGCCGGTTAAGATGCCGACTCCCCACCCTATGGAAAGCGCTTTTGCGGCACAACGCCAGGTAAAGTCTTTCGCGCATCCGGTGGGGGTATCGTTTTGACTGGATTTGGGGTTTTGCCAAAAGGTCCAGACCCCGATCACGACCAACAGATTGCCGAACAAGATCAAGACCACAGGTTCCGGAACGAGTTGATGGCCCTGGGCACCAATCCAGGCTCCGATCATACCGGTTAAACTGAATAACAACGCGGCTTTAGTATGCACTCTTTGGCGCTGATGTTCCTTCCATGCGCCGAAAAGGGCGGAGTACCCGACGACGATGAGAGACATCGCCGTGGATTTTTGCACGGGAACCCCCACAAGATAGACGAGTAACGGAATAGCCACGAGAGACCCGCCCCCCCCGGTGGCACCCAACAGCAGTCCGACGAATCCCCCTGAAATGAGAGCCAGAAAATATTGGATATCCATTACAGATCCACCCACACCAGGGGAAAAGAAATATCAACAAGGCCAGGAAGAAGCCAAAGAACTCGCTTCACGAGGTAAACCACAGATTATCCAAGGGGTAAAAGTACAATCGTCAGGGTGATTGGATGAGTTCGCCTGGTTATCAAGAGAAAAGGGAGGGGGTTCTCAGCTTCCTTTTCTTCTTGAGTCATGAGGCGTAAATGAGACAACCGGAAGAGGGACGCATAACAGATTGTTTACTGGAGGAGAGAGTCACGTTGAATTTGATCCAGACGGATATCACGTTCCTTCTCATCAATCTTACCATCTTTGAAATCCTGCTCAACCTGATTGTTTTGATTGTTAAGATGTAATTCATAGCCTCCCGCCCCGGCTGCAGCACCTCCGAGTACCCCAAGCCCTAAATTGCCTCCGGTACTTTCACAGCCGGTCAACCCTAACAGAGCCAATCCGACCATGCAGGTGGAAAGTGTGTGTTTCATAAAATCTCCTTTCAAAAAAGATAAAAATCTTTCGAGGGGGAGATTTTATGGCATTGTAGGGGGGCAGCTAGGAAGAGACAAGTTTCTGGAAAAAGGGAGAGAAAACCAGGGCTGAAATAATTCCTACCTTAATATTATAGAGAGAGTAAGTGTGACCGGCTGTCATGTCTGGAAGGCAGGACATATCGGAATGGCCAAGGGAGAAAAGAATAGGCGCGCCACAACAGTTTGGGGCCTTCACCGAGGGAGGTCATCGATGATTGTTACGTTAAGCCGTTTGGCTGGTGGGTAAGGTGATGTAAAATGTCGATCCCTGGCCTTCTTCGCTCTCGACTCGAATGTGCCCCCGGTGAAGGTCAATGGCATCTTTGACGATTTTCGTGCCCAGTCCCGTGCCGGTTTTTTTCGTGCTGACGGCGTCTTTCGTGAAAAGGCGATCCCGGACGTCGGGAGGCATGCCCCGTCCCGTGTCTTTGACAGCCACTTCGACGGAATCGGGGGACGTTCCCATTGTACCGTAAACCGTGATGGAACCATGCGGCGGTACTTCTGGGATGGCATTGTTGATCAAGTTATAGAACGCATTAAACAGACGCCGTTCATCGGCTTCAATATCCGGTAATTGTTCCAGGTCCTGGGTTTGTAAGGTAACATGCTTTTCGGACGCATACGTGCGCAAAGTTTCGAACACCCCCTCCACGACGCGAGGGATGTTGAGAGGGGTGAAGTGCGGGGGAGCGGTCACACCCTTCACGGCATCCGCAATTTCTCGGACGCGATCTTGAATTCTTCTGGCGTTGGCTCCGATCATCTGCAATAAATCGAGGCTATTCGTATGACAACTTTCGGCCCCTTTAACTTGTTCTTGTATAAGTCGAGGGAGCAGTTCATCCAGTTCATCCTGTAAGAGGGCCGCCCCGGACAAGACCGGCATGAGCATGTTCTTGATGTCATGACCGATATCTCCCAAGACGCGGGTTACCTCGGCCAATTTGGCTTCTTCTAACAGTTGAGCCGCCATCCGTTTTTTCTCGGTAATGTCCTGGAACGTCACGACCGCCCCGGCCAAGTGGCCGGCGTCATCCCAAATGGGTGTACTGGTGTAGTGAGCCGGAAAACTGGTTCCATCCTTTCGCCAAAAGACTTCGTCCTCTCCATGGTGAACCGCCCCGTCTTTGTAGGCCTTGTAGATAGGGCATTCCTCGGCGGGATAAGGAGATCCGTCGGGCCTGCTATGGTGCCAGGTCAGATGGCTGGGTTGGCCCAATAATTCTCCGGGTTCGTAGCCTAATAATTGATTGGCTGCCGGATTCACGAACGTGTGGCGTCCTTCGAGATCCAGTCCGAAGATGCCTTCGCCCGCGGCTTGGAGGATCATATCATTGTGACGACGAAACTCCTGAATCACCCGTTCACATTGCCGGCGATAGGAAATGTCTTCGAACACCACCACGGCACCTTGTAAGGCACCGGAAGAATCTCGAAGCGGAGTACTGGTGTATTGAGCAGGAAAACTCGTGCCATCTTTCCGCCAAAAGACCTCGGTATCTCCGCTATGCACTTGTCCATCTTTGTAGGCTCGATAGATGGGGCAGTCTTCTTGGGGATACGCACTCCCATCCATTTTCGTGTGGTGCCAGAGGGAATGGCTGGGATGTCCAACCAATTCCTGAGGGTCGTAGCCCAACATTTTCGCAGCCGCAGGATTCACGAAGGTATGCCGCCCTTCCAGGTCCAGCCCGAAGATGCCCTCGCCGGCGGCCTGGAGGATCAAGGCATAATATTGATCAAGGTTTTCGAGTTCGTCCGGCAGTCCGGAAGGATGGTCATGAAGGTTTTGAGACATAGCAGGCGTTCCTTCCTGATCGTTGGAATTCCTTACTTACCGAGCCAGGGTACGAATGTAATGAATCAGTCGCCAAATCTGATTATCCGGCATGCCTGAAAACGCCATCATTCCGGTACCCGGCGATCCTTTTTTGATGATCCAGAACATTTGACCATCCGAAATGTCCTTCATGGTGTCGCTGCAGGTGAAATTCCTCGGACGCGGATCCAGGGCGGTTCCCATGGGGCCGTTCCCATCCCCGTTGGTGCCATGACAATTCATACAGGCGATCGGTTTAGCCGTGTGTTGAAACAACCCTTCGCCGGCCTTGATGTGTGCGGCACTCGCGGGTAAGGGATTTTCCATGTTACGAAACTTTCCGGGAGCTCGTTTGGTCGTTCGTGGTTGGGGACAGACCCCTAACGAGCCAGGTTGGCCGTCAGTGCCGGCGATCTGTGTACCGCTTCCTCCCGTGAAGGTCGCTTGTAAGTAGGCGATAACATCCGCCACCCCCTGTTGTCCGATCGTCAGACCCCAGTAGGGCATGCTCGGAGATTTCCCCACGCTCCGTCCACCATGGTTGATGACATTGTACAGATAACCCATGGGTAATTTCTCGAAGGGGATGTTGGCATGGACGGCTGGCTTGGGGCTTAACCCGGACGCCCCGGGCCCATCGCCTTTTCCCTCGGCCCCGTGGCATTGCGAACAATACTCCTTATAGATTACCTTTCCCCGGTTCACGTCAGCTTGAGCAAATTCTTGACTGGTCCAGGGTTCGTAGTAGGGAAAATCGTCCACCCCCAGAGTCATTAAATAGCCGATGACACTTCGAAGTTGTGGTTCCGTGGCATCGGCTAAAAACTCTCCGCTATGAGGAACGAAATCCTGGGGGTTGATCCCAAACCGAAAAAGCCAATCAGCGTCGTATCGATTACCGGAGTCAGCCAAATTGGTGCTTTGTGGACCACCCACGAGCGAGCCATGTTCCTCGATGGTGTGACAGCCGATGCAGGCATGTGCTTTATAAATGACGGCACCGACCTCGGCGTCCCGCTTGGTCACTTTGGTGAGATCAAAGCCCCCCACCGTGACTCGTGGATCCCGGAGATGTTTCTCAAAGTAATCTGCGATCGCGTTGGCTTGAGCTTCAGACACCGTGACATGAGGAGTGGGCTCTTGCGTCTGATCCCATCGATACCCTTTGGCATAGAGCAGCGGCTCTTTTCCGGTAAGCCAGCGGATTAACCAGTCTCGTTGGTACTTACTCCCGCCCCACATGAGATCGGGGGCTTGAAGATTGAATCGACTTTCTTCCTTCCCCTCGAACTTATGACAAGTGGCACATTGGGTCTGGAGGAGGGACTGCACCTCCTTGTCTTGAGAGGCCCCAACCCCGCTCGGAGAACCGACCAAGAGGAGCCAACCAACGAGGCAGGATATGACCGTTCGACAGAGGGAATGAGACAAAGAATGATTCAACTGACACATAATCGCATCCTCCATTTCTTGAAATCGAAAATATTTTCTCGAATACTCAGTACTCATACTCATGCCTCCTTCTAGATAGCCTAAAACTCAATAGAGCAAAAACAACACCAAAAATATCAACAGAGCCATTTGAAAAATTATTCAAATGAATCAGAAACTTACATTTTCTCTACGGAACTCTATTGCCCTTGGGGCAGAAGATGTTAACCATTAACTGTTAAGGGTAAAGTTAAACACTCCGGAGCGAAAATGAAAGGGTATGCGTTTCGAAACGGAACCATTCAGAATAACGGCCAGGCCTCATGTGAATGTTGAATAGGGTGTACCCATGGATGCCTGTAGGGAGAAATAGTCGATCTGGTGCAGGACAGGGCCTTCAGGACCCATGGTCACAGGACATCAAATAGAGAAGGGATTCGTACAAATAGATTGAAAACCAAGGTGTTTTTTTTGAGAGGTCTAGATTGCATGGATGTTGCAAACTGACTAAGTCTGGAGGGAGTGGAATAAATTCCCATGCTGTAGCGGAATAGGCTGCCCTCCAAATAGGTACGCAGGCCGGACCCTCCCCCATTTTCAACTCGGATTACCAACCGTCCTAGAAATCCCCTACCTAGGGCAACAGTTCCCCCTTCATAAGAAGGAAAAGATTTTCCTAATCCCGACGACCCCTCTCATTCATCAATGAGGTTGTCTCCCCCCGTCATCTCACTCATGTATTAAGGAGAAACCTATGGAACGATCATTGTCCAAAAGAACCATTGGAGTATGGGGTCCGATCTGTTTGGCCGTGGTGATGTGGCCAGGGAATGGGTGGGCACAAGAAACGGATGTCACGCAAACACCCAATGCCATCAATGCCGGCATAAAAAAATCATTTCAACAACAGATTGGTGCAGGACGGGGAACTGTTGATAGGGCGGATTCCTCACTGTATATCATCAATCGCGACCCTTTCCGCTCGATTCGCCGTGGAAGAAATCTTTTTCAACGAAAGTTTACACTGGCCCAAGGCCAAGGCCCCAGAACGGGTGATGGGGGTGGGGGATATCGAAACCGAAGGATCCATCGGCGCAGGGTTGGCCGATAGTTGTGCAGCCTGCCATGGCCGCCCAAGGGGGTCGGCGGGGCATGGGGGCGATGTCTTTACGCGCCCCGATAGTCGGGATGCTCCCCACCTCTTTGGATTGGGGCTGGTCGAGATGTTGGCAGATGAAATCACCGGAGACTTGCGTGCCATTCGGGATGAAGCGATCCGAACAGCCTCGAACACGGGAAGTGCCGTGAGTCTTCGGTTACGGAGCAAAGGCATTGCCTACGGAAGGATTACGGCTAATCCGGATGGATCCGTCGATACCTCTCGCGTCGAAGGAGTCAATCCTGACCTTCGGGTACGTCCGTTTTTTCATGAAGGTGGAACCATTTCCATTCGCGAATTTGTGGTGGGCGCCTTTAATGCCGAGATGGGTCTGGAAGCCTTTGACCCCGACCTGGCCCAAGCGGCCGGCGGAGAAAGGGTGGTCACGCCATCGGGTATGGTCTTGGATGGAGCCCTCGATGCGATTGAATCCCCTCCCGTCGCAAATGAGAGTGACGATGCCGACTCAGACGGGGTCGCCGATGAAATTCCGGTCAGCATCATCGATCATTTGGAATTTTATCTGTTGAACTATTTCAAGCCGGCTCAGTATCACCTTTCGGAGCGTGCCAAAGCCGGTCGTCAAATCATGCGAGACATTCAATGCATGACATGCCATAAACGAACGTTAGTCGTGGAGAAAGATCGGCGGGTGGCAGATGTGGAGACCGCATATAAACCCAGAAAAGGAATCTTCAACCGGTTGTATGCCACGGCCACAGGGTTATTTCAGGAGGAACCCGCCAATGATGGCGGCCCTTCCCTCAAAAAACCGTTGGGGGGCCAATTTATAGTGAAAGATATTTATGCCGATTTCAAACGGCACGACCTCGGCCCAAATTTTTGGGAACGGAATTTTGATGGAACCCTCACCAAAGAATTCATGACCGAACCCCTCTGGGGCGTGGCCACGACAGCACCCTACGGACATGACGGTCGTAGTATCAATCTTCAAGAAGTTATCCTTCGGCATGGAGGGGAAGCCAAAGGCTCGCGAGACGCCTTTGCCAGATTATCGGACGGCAGGCAACGGCAGGTCATAGAGTTTCTGGAAACCCTGGTGTTGTTCCCGCCGGACGATACCGCGTCCAACTTAAACCCGGGAGATCCCACCGCTCCCGATTTTCCACAGAACGGACATGGCAACATCGCGCTGCCGGTCCTGTTTAACGATCCGAACGATTTAGAATAGGAATCGTTAAGATAGAAGGTCACAGTGGTCAGGCCCTTGAGACATAGTTTCAGGGGCCTGGCCGTTTCCGAGCGATGGTCGATTCATGGAATGATACATTTCCGTGAGTCTTTCTCCACAAAGAAAACTGAATGGGGAGATCGGGAAGAAATTTTTTATGGTTTTAAAATAAATAACAAACTGCATAGTACATTTTTCACATTTCATTGCGATTTTTGGTAGACCGGTTGGATAGGTTTTGAAACTTTGAGCTAAAAAACTTCGTCGAATCAATCTGCTCTCCTTACTTTATAGCCTCTCCAAAAATTCCTTCGCTCCATGAATGTGGTAAACCCTGGACCGTTAAGAATCAAACAGAAGTTGATGTTATTCACGATATTTGATCAAGTAGAACCCCATGGGCAATGGAGTATTTCGCAGAATCAAAGGATCTACTCGAGAATGGATTCATGGAAAAGGCCATTCAGGGCAGGATTACATCCCCTTACCCTCATCAGAATACCACCTCCCTCACAAAATTTTTCTGTGGGATACAAATGGGGAATACATAGACTGTAGCTATCCTAATCCTATTCATGGGCATTTTTTTGGGGCGACGAGACTGATAGGGGCTCGAATCCAAGATGTTTTTTCACGGACCGTGAGTTCGAGGTTGATCAAAGCCATTGCGGCAACGCAGAGAACAAAACGAGAGCACCAGACACATGTGCAATTCGAGCGAACAAACGTGGCCTATGAAACGAAAGTGCGGTGTTTGCCGATGCAGGGGGGAATGGTACTGGGTTTGGTTATTGATAGGATGCTAAAGGAGCATGCGAAAGATTTCCAGATGTCATCCCAACATTATTCCTGGATGTCGCACCCATGTCGACCAATAGCGGGGCAGTGGCTGACTCCTCGTCAGTATCAAATCGTGCAGGAAGTGTTGTGTGGTTTTAAGTATGAGGAAATCGGGGAGCATCTGAATATCACCGAACGAACGGTGAAAAGTCATCTCCAAAAAATATATAGCAAATTCCAAGTCTCAAATCGTTTTGGGTTAATCGTTCATTTAGTGCAGAATGCAACATCCCCACGCCTTCCTCATCCGAATTTCACCGAAACGGCTCCAACTTTTAATCCAGAGTAAACCTTCCTTATCATCATAGTCCCTATACTTTTGTGTGGATGAAGCTCTTGGTTTCATACGTAGTCTGACGGATGTACTTGAGGACATCTTCCTTTTAATCGCGAACTCTGTTGTAGTCCCCTACCTGAGTGTTCATCGGAGGCCCACAAGATCGGTGAAGGGCTCCCACCCCTAATTAAAGATCCCCTCCCCAACCCTCTGGGCGAATTGGAATTCACCAGGGAAAGAAAGGGCAGCGGAAGAGATAGTCGCATTGCCCCGCAGCCAGAAAAAGTTATCAATGAAAACAACAATCAATATGTTTGAGTCTTGGTGCTAGAGAGTTCCCCAAACGTTTATGTTGCCGTATCTCATGAAAAATTTGTTATCCCAAGGTTAGGCACCCCCATTCATAACATGACCCTTCATAAGGAGCACCAATAATGAAACGATTCAGATTGGCGGTAGGGCTGGGATTGGTAGCCATGGGCGGGATCATCTTGGGTATGGTAGACCAATGGCCCACTCAGGAACCACTGAGAGCGCAAACCAGTTCGCTGTGGCTCGCTGACACGGCGGCCGTGGTTCTCAGTACCGACGGCAATGTCAACAATAGCGGGGGCGCACCCGGGTTATCGTCATGGCGGGCCGCCGAAGTCTTAGAATTTGATGGGGAGGGGTTGGACCTCGAACCGGAGACGACGGCGGGCCAGTTACGCTCGGTCTTTAACTTGGAAGATTTTGTGAATGGCCAAGCCGACCTCGATGCGCTGCATTATGTGACCGAAGGGATCACCATTGGGACGTCTCCGACCTTTGTGCTGCAGGCCGGGGATCTCCTCTTTTCCACCGCCGCCCCCGAGACACTGACCAGCACGAATACGCTGGCCGTAGGCGACCAAGATATTGTCGTTTTTCGTCCCGATACGACCGGGGATTATAGCCAGGGCACTTTTCATCTGTTGTTGGATGATGTCGATCCGAGCAAAAATGTGCTGAGTGTCGCTCTCGTCGAGCGGAGTGCCACCTTGCCGGATACGACCCTGCCAGCCGGCTCGTTTCTCTTTACCATTCAAATCGCGGCAGAAGATGAACAGATCAAACTTTTTATTCCGACGGGCGTGGGACCCAGCACGACCAGTGGCACCACCGAAGTCCTGATCAATGGTAAAGATTTGGGCATTGATAAACGTATCCACGGACTGCATGTCGTGAATCGGCGCTTGAGTTTGGGCGGCCGAACATTCCCGATCGGGACCATTCTCTTTTCTCTGAACCAAACGGACACCTCAGTCGGTACCGAAAACCTGAACGTGCCTCCGCAAGACATCATGGCCATTGATGTCCTTTCGACCACGCGGGGATCAGGGGTGACGACGGGGGCTATGAGTCGGATCTTTCAAGGGGCTGATGTACAGCTCGATACCAATGCGGAAGATTTAGATGCCTTCACCCTTCTGCCCTCGCCGACCCCGGTGGCTCGAGTCGGAAACAATCAGACCGTGGCCGTGCTGGAAACGGTTGAGCTGGATGGCAGCCAATCGTTCGATACCGATGAACAACCCTTAACCTGGTCATGGACGCTCACGACTCAACCTCCCGGCAGTACAGCGACCCTGTCTGACCCCACGGCCGTTTTTCCGACTCTGGTCCCTGACCAACCGGGGGAGTACGTGGTAGAACTGGTGGTGAATAATGGATCGACCACGAGTCTTCCGAGTTCGGTCGTCCTGAGTACGGTGAATTCCGCCCCCACGGCTGAGGCCGGCAACGACCAAACCGTCATCGTGGGCCAACCCGTAGGGGTGGATGGGACCTCCTCGAATGATCCCGACCAGGACCCGCTGACCTACACGTGGCAATTGGTGTCGGTTCCTCCATCGAGCACGGCCACCCTCTCCGATCCGGCGTCTCCCACACCTAATTTTACAGCCGATCAAGCAGGCCAATATGTGCTGGAACTCATCGTGAATGACGGGACGCAAGACAGCCTGCCCGATCGAGTGATCGTCGATACCCACAATTCCGCCCCGGTCGCCAATCCCGGGCCTGAACAACTCGTCCGTGCGGGGACGATGGTGACCCTGGATGCCAGTGGATCCACCGATGTGGATGGGCAAGCATTATCCTATCGTTGGACCCTCAACGGAGTCCCCAGTGGGAGTGCCGCCAACCTTTCCGGGAGGGAAGGCGTGAGCACGACCATCACCCCCGATCTGGATGGAATCTATGTGGTCCAACTCATCGTCAATGATGGATTGGTCGATAGCCAACCCGTCAACGCCGTTATTCGGGTCGGCAATACCGCGCCCACGGCCGACGCGGGTCCGGACCAAACCGTGGCGAAAAATACGATCGTCCAATTGGATGGAAGTGGCTCGACGGACCCGCAAGGGGACCCTCTGAGCTATCAATGGACGCTCACCGGAAAGCCGGTGGGAAGCACGGCCACCCTAACAGACGAGACCACCGTGTCCCCGACGTTCACGCCGGATCTCACCGGAGAGTACACCCTCGAGTTGATCGTTAACGATGGGGACTTGGACAGTACTCCGGATACTGTGACCATCACCGCGACGAACACCCCCCCGGTGGCCCAGGCCGGACCCGATCAGCATGAACTACTGGGCCCAACGATCTTTTTCGATGGCACCGCCTCTTTCGATAGCAATGGCGACCCGTTGACTTACCAGTGGTCGATCACGCAAGCACCGGCGGGGAGTACAGCGGTGCTCACGGATCCCACGACCGCCACCCCCTCGCTCATCCCGGACCTGGAAGGCCAGTATGTGGTGCAGCTGATCGTGGACGATGGGGCGGTGAGTAGTGGGCCGGATTCCATCACCATCCGCATAGGCAACACCTCCCCGGTGCTTGATCCTGTCGGAAACCAAGTGATTCCGTTAGGACAGACCCTGACCGTGACCCTCACGGGAACGGATCCCGATGGCGATGCCACCACCTTTGCCGCGACACCTCTCCCGCTCCCCGCCAACCTGAGTCTGGATGGGACCACCGGAGTGTTGCAGTTCGCGCCGGACGCGAATCAAGTCGGAGATCATGTACTCACCCTGGCCATTCAGGATCAACTGGGGTCTGATACCGAAACCATCACCATCACCGTTCAAGCACCAGGACCGGGCAGTGTCACAGGGCTGACCGGACGGATCTTGGATACCAATGATTTCGTCAACGGCGGCATCGAAACCCCCGTGGTGGGGGCCACAGTCTCCCTCTTGAATGTCACCCCGCCGGTGACGACCGTCAGTGATGCCCAAGGCATGTTTGCCCTGACCAATGCGCCTGATGGGTTGCAGGTCTTGGATATCGATGCCAGTACGGCCAACCCCGGACCGGGCGGCGTCACCTATGCATCGTTTCGGGAACAGTTGGCGTTGATCCCCAATGCCACCAAAGTCGTGGACCGTCCCTTTTTCCTGCCACGGAACGATCCCAACAGTGAGATGAGGGTGAATGGGGTGCCTGTGGCCGGCGTCGATCCGACCCAAACCACGGAAGTGGTCAATCCGGCCCTGGGTGTCACCCTCACCATTCCGCCCCATACGGCCAAGAATGCGGACGGCACCGACTTTGATCAGGTGTTATCCATTTCTCCGGTGCCGGACAGTGTGGCGCCGGCGGCCCTTCCGTCCCATTTGCAACCCGCCCTGCTCATCACGATTCAACCGCCAGGGGTCCTCTTCAGTGAGCCGGTCCCGCTCACCTTTCCGAACACGGATAGTATGGCACCGGGTAATGAATTAGACCTCTGGTCTCTGGATCCGGCGTTAGGCACCTTCACCATCGTCGGAACGGGCCAGGTCAATGGCGCGGGGACGGAGGTGACGACGTTGACGGGCGGGGTGCGGGCCACGGACTGGCATGCGTTTATGGGGTCGCAGGCCGAGGCACAAGCGGGTTCCGATGGCCAACGCAAACCCTGTCAAGCATCCTCCACCAGTTTGGGTTCGGACACGGAATTATGCTCCGGGGCCCTCGTGGTGCGCCATGCGACTGCCACGTATCGGTCATTGGGGGTGGACCGCGGGCCCGTCCTGATGTACCGCAGCACCAGTGCCGATCCGCGCCCGATTGTGCAGAACACGCCGACCATTTCGGTGCGGTCAGCGGTCCCTAACCTTGTGTCCGCCCGCCTCACTGTCGGGGGGATCGAGCAAGGACTGGAACAATTCACCGATACGTCCGGGTTTGATGAATCGTTGAATGAATCGTTCCATCAAGCCATACAATTTGATGCCAGTGCCCTGCCGACCGGGAACTATCCCTATCAGCTATTCCTGACGAGTCACTTCAATCAATCCGCCGTCTCAACGACCGTGGCCAATCGGGTCGTGGTCCAGAATGAACAAACCAGTCCATTTGGTGCCGGATGGACAATGAGCGAGCTCCGGCGGCTACACCGCGATAGTCAGGACAATATCTTGTTGGTGGAAGGCGATGGGTCGGCCCTGGTTTTTCGAAACCAACCCCCGGGGCGGTTTCAAAAGGGGACGCCGATCAGTATTCCTCAGGGGGTCAATGCCCTCGTGGTGGGGGATCTCAATGAGGACGGCAATCCGGATCTTATCACGATGCCGCAACCCCCTATTCAACCCGAGGTTCGGGTGCAACTCGGGGATGGGACCGGCACCTTTGATCATATTCCGGTCACGACGTTTTTTACGGCGGAGCCCGGGAATAAAGGGCTGCTCGCCGATTTCAATAACGATCAACACTTGGATCTGCTCACCCTCTCCGGAGGTGCTTCGCATTTGCCACAAGATACCATGGCGCTGTTACTCGGGGATGGGACCGGGGGATTCGCCCCGGCAATCATTTTAGATGTACTGGGCAGTCAAGGGGAGCTCACTCCATCCCCTCGAGACATGGTGGCAGCGGACTTTAACCAGGATGGTCTGTTGGATATTGCGACCGCGAACTTTTCCACCGGGGAAGTCGGGATTCGTTTGGGTGATGGGACCGGTGCGTTTGGTCCTGTCACGTTCGTGCCGGTAGGCGACCCCCTGCGTGACAATACCCCGGAACTTTTGGCGGTAGCCGATGTCAACCAGGATACCGCTCCCGACGTCCTCGTGAGTTTTAACTCCGTCGATCCGATCCCGTTGAGCACCCCACAAACCGAGGTAGGCCTTCTGCTCGGGGATGGGACGGGACAGTTTACGGCGGCGGGCCAATGGGTGGTGGGGGTGGACGTGGGATCGCCTCAGGACTTGGAAGTGGGTGATGTGAATCAGGATGGATTCCCCGATGCGTTGACGACGTTTGGCCGTCCCTTTACCTATGACATCGCTCTGCTGACAAATAACCGCGTCGGGGGATTTTTCTCCCCGGGAGAGACACCCCTGGTGACAGAACCCGATCCACAAAAGGTCGAAGTAGGCGACGTGGATGAAGATGGGCTAGTAGATCTCGTGACATTACATTCTTGTTGTCAGGAAGAGGAAAAAATCTCCGTCATTTTTGGGTTAGGTGGAGGCCTGTTCTCCAATCCCGTCTCAGTTCCGTTTGACGTGAGCGGTGGAGCGGGCTGTTGTACGTTCAACTCGGATTTTCATCTGACCCACATCGATGCGGATCAACAGGTAGATCTCTTGACAGTGGGCAATCAGCAGATCCACGTCTTTCAGGGAACGGATGCGAACACGAGTACCTTGCTCTCCCCTCCCGGGGAATTTTCCACGTTGACGGAAAACCCGGATAGCACGTTCACCCAACGCTTGAAGGATGGGACCGTCATTCAATTTACCGACCAGGGCCTGCAAACCAGTGTCACCGACCGGAACGGCAACATGACGACCTACGCCTATGACCCCCAGGGGCGACTGGAAACGATCACCGATCCCGTGGGTTTGCCCACCACCTTGGTGTATAACGGTGGCTTGCTGGAGACCATCACCGATCATGTGGGCCGGATTACCCAGTTCCAGCATGATTCCCAAGGGAACCTCATCACCATTACCGATCCCGATCTGACGGCACGAACCTTTGCCTACAACAGCCGCCATCGCATGACCGCTCAAACCTCCAAACGGGGCTTCGAAACGCGGTACGTGTACAATGACGCCGGGTTGCAGGTCAAAGCCATTCGGCCGGATGGCGCGGTGCATCAGGTAGCTCCTTCCGAGGCCGTGGGCCTTCTGGATCCGGCAAGCGGCAGCGGCACCCAAGGCAATCCCGCACCCGTCATCCGACCGGCAGAAGTGGTCTCGACGATCACCGATGGCCACGGCCAAGTCACCACCGTGACCCTCGGGCTCTATGGGGCGGAGACCGGGCGGACGGATGCCTTAGAGCGGACCACCACCACTCAACGGGATGCCGATGGCAATCCTGAAGTGACAACGCCCCCGAATGGGGCAATCACACGGCGAACCTTTGACGACCAAGGCAACGTGCTCTCACTGGTAGAAGCCGAGGGGTTACCGGAAGAGCGCACGACCACGTTTGAATACGATCCGACGTTTAATCTGGTGACGAAAATCATCGACCCGGCCAATAAGGTGACCACCATCGTCCGCAATGCCAACGGCAATCCCGAGCGGGTGATCAATCCCTTCCTCGATGATCGCGTGCGCACCTTTCGGTCTGATGGCCTGGTGGAAACGGACACCGATGAAAACTTGGTGCCCACCACCTTCACCTATGACCTCAAGGGCAATCTGGAAACTATTTTGGATGGTGAAGGTCACACGACGCGGTTCGTGCGCGATGTGGCGGGCAATGTCACCACGATGATCGAAGGAGAGGGCACGACCGAGCAACGCACCCGGGTCTTTACCTATGACGACCTGAATCGGTTGGAAACAGCCACGGATGGGACCCCGAACCCGCCCACGCAATTCCGCTACGATGCTCAAGGCAATCTGGAAGAGACCGAACTGCCGACCGGGGAGATCGAGGTGCGCACCTACGACCCCATGAACCGGGTGGCCTCCATCGACGATCCGCTCCGTGGTCTCACCACCTTTACCTACGACGCCAACGGGAATCTCGAGCGGACTGTCAATGCCGCCGGAGACCAGACGACCTTCGGCTACGATGCCGCTGATCAACTCAAGACGATCACCGACGCCCTTTCCGGGGTTCAGGTCTTTGACTACGACGAAGAAGGCAATGTGGAGACCTTCACCGATGCGAGGGGGAAGGTCACGACCTTCGACTACGACAAACTGAACCGGCAAACCGAACGCCTCTCCCATGGCGGGACGTTCACGACCACCTTTACCTATGACAAGCGGGATAGTCTGAAAACCACGACCGATCCCAAGAATCAAACGATCACCCGCAACTACGACGATCTCAATCGCTTGGAAGAGATCATTACCCCCGATAACACCATCACGATTCAGTACGACAAGGTCGGCAATCCCGAGGATATCACGGACAACGATAGCCAAGTGACATTCACCTACGATGGCTTGAATCGGGTGGAGACGGCTGAGACGAGCAAGGATGGCGGACTGCAGCCGAATGTGCTCCTGACCAGTGTGTACGATGCGGTGGGCAACCGGACCCAGTTGGACGAAGACAGTGGGACCAGTGTGACGCAGTATCTGTATGACCTGGCCGGACGGTTAGAAAAGCTCACGCCACCGCCGGGGGCGGCGATGGAAGTGAGTTTAAGCTATGATCCCGCCGGCCGTCTTCAGAACATCGTGTATCCCAACGGGGTGGTGAGTGCCTATGGGTACGATGCCAAAGGGCGGTTGGATTCGTTGAGTCATACGGTCGCGCCCAATCCGGCCTTTGCCTCCCATTCCTATACCTACAATCCGGTGGGGAATATCAAAGACATCCTGGATCAGGTGAATCCGATTAATAATCGAACGCATAACTACGATGTGTTGCAGCGGTTGAAGACGGGGGGGACGACCACGAATGCCGAGACCTATGAGTATGATCTGGTCGGCAATCGGACGACGTCGTTCTTAAGTTCTTCACACAATCATGATGACCTAAATCGACTGACGGAAGACGATCAATATATCTACACCTATGACAACAATGGCAACCTGGAGACCAAGACGGATAAAGCTATTCCGACGGAGGTCACGACGTACCACTGGGATGCGCAGGATCAGTTGATCCAGATTGATCGGCCGGATGGAACGACGGTGACTTACAAATATGACGGGTTGGGTCGAAGGATTGAAAAGTCGGTGGCGGGGAGTGTCACCCGGTATGTGTATGATGGCGAGGATATCTTCTTAGAGTATGATGGGACGAATACCTTTTTAGCTCGGTATTCACATGGCGATCAGGTCGATCAGCCGTTGATGCTGCAAAAGGCTGGAGTCGGCCATTTCTACTATCACAGCAATCATCAGGGCTCGATCACGCATCTGACCGATGGCAGTGGGGGAGTTGCCAATAGCTATATTTATGATAGTTATGGCAGAAGAAGCAATGTCATCGAGTCGGTCATCCAATCCTATTCCTACACAGGCCGAGAATATGATGGTGAATCAGGATTATATTACTACCGGGCACGGTATTATGATTCACACACCGGCCGGTTCCTCAGTGAGGATCCGATTCGCTTTGGGGCAGGAGATCAGAATTTTTACCGATATGTTTTTAATAGTCCCCTGAATTTTAGGGATCCCGATGGACTTCAAGTTTCCATACCTTCCCCTGGACCAATACCAGCTCCCCCAATTCCACCTGTGTTGCTCCCAGGAACCCCTGAAAATCAGGCCGCTGTTGATGCAACAAAGCAACTCATAAAACTTATTAAAGATGCCTTCAAATCTTCAGAAAATTCCTCTTCGTCGGATAATACAACTGAGGAATCAGAAGAGGAGCGTGATTGCAAGGAAAAAGAGCGTTGCAAAGAAGTAAGAAAAAAATGTATAGACAAGTGTACAGAAACGCTCCCTACCGGTGAATTTTCCGGGGCTCCTTTCTTTAGGTGCTTGCGTGAATGTTTAACCGAAAACGGCTGTTAATAGTTAGAAATTACCAATATTTAGGAAAAAATCGAATATGAATAAAGAGGTGGCTCAATCGATTAATTCTCTGATGCTGGATTATTTTGCCAAGTTAAATTCTTCAGTTAAATTTGTACAAGAAAATTGTACAGAAGATGAATTTAAAGAATACAGAAAGGCAATTGGAGAAATTATGGGGGTAATGACAACAGATGTTATGATGCCCATATATAAGAAATATCCAGATTTGGAACCCGAAGATTTTAAGTAGAAAAGAAGTCACCCATCAGCAGGTCCTGTCAATACGTACGACTTAAGGGGTCAGGCCTGCGTTCTTGTTTGAATCGAGTCGATTCCCCCCTCTGCTCCCAGGGCTAGAAAACAACGTCTGCACGTCCTTGGCGGTGTCTCTCATATAAAGGTGGCAGATCTGTTGTTGACTAAATTTTCCCTCCTTCGACCGCCACACCTACACCTACAATCCGGTGGGGAATATCAAAGACATCCTGGATCAGGTGAATCCGAGTAATAATCGAACGCATACCTACGATGTCTTGCAGCGGTTGAAGGCGGGTGGGACGGCGACGAATGCCGAGACCTACGAGTATGATCTCGTGGGGAATCGCACCACGTCGTTCTTGTCATCGTCACACAATCATGATGATCTGAATCGACTTACGGAAGACGATCAGTTCACCTATACCTACGATGCCAACGGGAATCTCGAAACAAAGACCGATAAAACCAATCCGACCGAAGTGACAACCTATCACTGGGACGCGCAGGATCAGCTCATTCAGATTGACCGGCCGGATAGCACAACAGTCACGTATAAGTATGACGGGTTGGGCAGAAGGATTGAAAAGGATGTGGCGGGAAGTGTGACGCGGTATGTGTATGACGGCGAGGATATCCTTCTTGAGTATGACGGGACGAATACGTTCTTGGCCCGGTATTCCCACGGGGATCAGGTCGATCAGCCGCTCATTCTGCAGAAAGCGGGCGTCGGCCATTTCTACTATCACAGCAATCATCAGGGATCGATCACACATCTCACGGATGGCAGTGGGGGAGTTGCCAATAGCTATATCTATGATAGTTATGGAAGAAGAAGCAATGTCATCGAGTCGGTCATTCAACCCTACAGTTACACGGGACGAGAATATGATGGTGAGACAGGATTATATTATTATCGGGCGCGATACTACGATGCCCACATTGGGAGATTCCTCTCCGAAGACCCGATTGGGTTTGATGCCGGAGACCAAAATCTCTATCGGTACGTCTTCAATAACCCCGTTAATCTGACCGATCCAAGTGGGATGGCTCCGAATTCTTGTGAAAATAAAGATTGTAGCCACTGTTTTGCAAGCTATGGCAGTTGTACTCAACTGGCTGGAGCCTTTTTACTGGGATGTAATGTGTCCTGTGGAGTAACTGCTGCTGCTTTGCCACCTCCGGCAAATGGAATATTCTTAGCAGTTTGTAGTGGAACATGCACTGCCATAGCCCGGTCTATTGTGGCGGAATGTTTTGTGCAACTGATTGAGTGTCTCGGTCGGTGCAAAAATTCATGATAGAGAAAGCAAACAGATATTGCCATTTAAATCCAAGATCAACAATATAGAGTGCTTTTGAGTTTTGACCTTGTTATTCCCCGTAGCTTGCTACGGGGATCCTTATTGCAAATTTTCAAATGAGATTTCGACCTTTAATCGGTTATTCACTTATCCTTTGTGCAATCACTATTTATGGGCTTGTTAGTGTCCTATTTTTTTATATCGGTCCAACCTTGACCCAATTTATCATTGGAGGTGTGGTTGGGATTTTAATGGGTCTGTTCTTGGGACGCAGAGCTTTTCAGGATGTTAGCTCCCTATTGATTATTGAGGGCCAATTGAGCGGAAAAGCGTCGTATAATCTTTTTGGTGCTTTTCCGTATAGATTAGTGATGGTAATTTGGATTATTTATTCGAACGTCGTTGTCTTCATTAGCCCTGGTTCAAGAGTCTTTGTGGACATTCTTCCTATGATCGATGGGCTATTTCAGGGGGGGATGTTCGCCTATTTCATATATTTTGCGGCAAAGGCTTTTTTAAAGGAACAAGCTCTTCATAGTCCGATCACCATCACTGTTTCGTAGCGATTCAAGGGTGTCCAAATGGAAAATGTCAAAAATGTGTGGCGGATATGTGAGGCGCAAACTCTTTTTCAACTTTGCATGACCCTTGTAGCTTTCTTGGTTGCCAGTAATATCGTTTTTGGAATGGAAACAGATCCAAACCAAATTTTCACCAAAGTTCTGGAAACGTATCAGGCACTAGAGACCTATCAGGGGGAAGGCCGTGTAGAATCTGAAATTGACATAGGAAGGGGAAACATGAAACTCAAGACCTCTTTCTCCTTGCAGTTGCAAAAACCCAACTTGTATAAAATAATTTGGAAGCAGGATATTTCGTCTGAATTCCAGCAAAGTGGGGCTGTCTGGAATCGCAGCAGTCAGCCTTTTTTATATATGAAAAGTCTGAATGCGTATTCAAAATTAGACAATGACCTAGCAGCCCTCAGTACTGCCACAGGTATTTCTGGTGGGGTAGCCTTCACTATTCCTTCAGTATTTTTCCCGTTTCTTCAGAAGCAACAATCCCCATTTGCTCATTTACTTGATCCTACCTTAGAGAAAATAGAATCCGTAGCTGGAGAAGATTGTTTTGTGATAAGCGGGAGCTCTAAGCTGTCTCAACAGGAAACCTATTGGATATCCACAAAAAGGTACCTTATTCGGCAATACTCCCGGAAACATCTGTTACATGGAAAAGACTCTTATCCCCATGAAGAGGGCAGTCTAAGTATTGAGGCTGTTATGGATGACCTGGATAGGGGGTCAGGTTGCTTGCTTTATAACATAACGACCGGTATGGTGCCTCATGCCCAGACCTGTTCGCATCGAATACGCCGATGCGTATTATCATGTCATGAATCGGGGGCGGGGCTACCAACGGATCTTTCACGCCCCGCCTTACTACCACGCCTTTCTGAGGACGCTCGCCGAGGCGCACGAACGCTTTGGGGCGGTGATTCACGGCTACTGTTTGATGGGCAATCATTATCATCTCCTGCTTCAAACCCCGCACGGCAATTTGGGTCGCGTCATGCGTCATATCAATGGCGTCTACACGCAACGGTATAACCGCTTCAAACGGACCGATGGCCCGTTATTCCGCGGACGCTATAAAGCGATCCTGGTGGATGCAGACCATTATTTGCTCCAACTCTCACGCTATATTCACCGCAATCCCATTGAGAGCAAACCGCCCTTAGTCCACTCCCTTGCCCTGTACTCCTGGTCCAGTTATCCCGCGTATATCAATCAGACGACAAGCCCCAAATGGTTACAGCGGACCTGTATTTATGACCTGTTGGGCCATCATCAGAAATATCAAGGATATCGCAGGTATGTTGAGGCTGGCCTTGACGACGAAATGAAGGACTTTTATCAACGAGGGCATACCCCCGCCGTGATTGGGGATGACGCCTTTCTTACCTGGGTCCGGCAGAGTCCGTTACGAGAAGTAGACGACAAAGTCTTTGTCGAACACGTCTTGCCCGGCAAACTCGGCATGGACCAAATCATACGCTTGGTAGCCACCTATTACCAAGTGGATGCCAGGGCATTGACCACTGTCGTGAAAGGGCCCCAAAAAGGCATGCTGGCGCGCAAAGTGGCCATGTATCTCTGTCAGCAGCTCGGGGGCTATCGTTTGATGGACATCATGCGTGCCTTTGGCTTGTCCAATGTTGGGTCGGTGAGTTTTATCACGGCACAGATTCGGAAGCGCATCACCGAAACCTCCCACTTCGCCAAAACGATTCAGCGGATTAAGCACTATGTCATAAAACACGCAACCTGACCCCTATATAAAACTATGTCATAAAACACGCAACCTGACCCCTATACTATAGTATAGTAAAACACGCAACCTGACCCCTATAGCTCACCAAAGAATTCATGACCGAACCCCTCTGGGGCGTGGCCACGACAGCACCCTACGGACATGACGGTCGTAGTATCAATCTTCAAGAAGTTATCCTTCGGCATGGAGGGGAAGCCAAAGGCTCGCGAGACGCCTTTGCCAGATTATCGGACGGCAGGCAACGGCAGGTCATAGAGTTTCTGGAAACCCTGGTGTTGTTCCCGCCGGACGATACCGCGTCCAACTTGAACCCCGGAGATCCCACCGCTCCCGATTTTCCACAGAACGGACATGGCAACATCGCATTGCCTGTTCTGTTTAATGACCCCAACGATCTGGAATAGGGGTCGTTAAGGTAGGAAGTCTCAGTGGTCAAGCCCTTGAGGCATAGTTTCAGGGGCTTGACCAACATCGCCAGATATTCCCTTCCGACGAAGGTAGAGCTACGCAAGGGCTACCCATCGATAACACTCTCCGTGTATTTCCTCCCTTAGGACAAATTTCACATTGTGTTTTACCGTCCACCTGGTAGGGTGTACAGTATAAGAAGGCATTTTCGGGGATATCGTTCTTCTATGTTGGTAAGGGGGAATTTCCTCTTTTCTTCAAAAAAAGATGTGGTGTAAGTGTGAATCTTATGCCAATAAGAGGTAGGTCGAATTGTGTATAGCAATGAAGATATCGAATCAGCAGTAAAAGACGGAGTCTTGAGCAGGGAGGATGCCGAAGCGTTTCGGAACCACGTTGCCGGTTTAAGAAAAGCCTCCGCGGTCGACGATGAAAACTTTCGCCTCATCACGGGCTTTAACGATGTGTTTGTCGTCATTGCGTCCCTGCTCTTGTTGTTTGCCGTCGCCTGGCTGGGTTCGGAAATAGAACAATGGGTCGGTCCGTTGCTTTTGTCGGTAACGGCATGGGTGTTGGCGGAGTACTTTACCGGTCAACGCCGAATGGCCTTACCCTCCATCGTGTTGTTATTGGCGTTTGTGGGGGGGGTACTGATGACGGGGACAAAAATTTTTGGAACGTTTGAGATTGGTGGACACCTGCAACTGGGTATTCCCAGTGGGTTGGCCGCTATCGCGGCTTGGTTTCATTGGATTCGCTTTAGAGTTCCTATTACTGTGGCAGCCGGTACGGCGACGCTCGTGGCCTTCGTGATGATGTCGCTGCTGGCCATGGTTCCGGGCATTAAGGAATGGATGAATGGGGTAATCTTTTGGGCCGGGATGCTGGTCTTTGGATTGGCCATGTGGTGGGATTCGTCGGATACACTTCGCCAAACACGAAAATCCGATGTCGCCTTTTGGCTGCATTTAGTGGCCGCCCCGATGCTGGTCCATCCGGTTTTTTCCTCTTTACAGGTTTTTGAAGGAAAAACGGAACCCTGGCAGGCCGGGGTTGTCGCCCTGTTGTATGTAGTGATCGCCTTCGTCTCCATCACGATCGATCGGCGGGCTCTCATGGTTTCGGCCTTGAGCTATGTGTTGTATACCTTCAGTACTCTATTGGAAAAATATGGGGTCGTGAGTCTCAACTTTGCCTTCACGGCATTGGCGATCGGAATTGGCCTTCTCATGTTGTCGGCCTTTTGGCAGTCGTGCCGACAGGCCGTGCTCCGGTTCTATCCCCCTTCTCTGCAAGAACGATTTCCTCCTTGTCATTGTCCCTCTTGAGTAATGCCGAATTCATTGAGAACAAGTCATTTTTTCTTTGGTTGCCTTCAGAAAAATGAAGATGGGACGATGACAAGTGGAAAAGGGGTCAGAAAAGAAATGGGGTCAGGCCTGTGTTTTTGCTTTAAACGAATGGATTCCTTACTCTGCCTTCATGGCTAGAAAACCACGTCTGCACGTCCTTGGCGGTGTCTATCATGTGATGATTCAAGGGAACGGGGGACAGGCTATTTTCTTCCATGAGGGCGAAACGCTTTGGAATAAAAACTTTTCAGGTAGGAAGAAACCATTGGTCAGGTCTTGGTCTTGAGGACCAAGATCTGACCAACCTTTTGGCAACAACAATATTATAAACGACAGATTTCTCTTTGCCCCATCGCCTTGGATACGGCCCCAAGGATTTTCTCCTTGTCCACGGGTTTCACTAGGTAATCGACGACCCCACTTTTCATCAGGGTGGTGCTCATGGCCAAATCAGGATACCCCGTGAGCACAATCACCGGAACTCGAGGAAATTGTTTCTGGAAAAATTCGATGGCTTCCAGTCCATTCAGATTAGGCATTCGGATATCGGTAATGATCACATCCAATAGCAAGGGATTCTCTCCCTGTTGAATTTCCTGCACAGCCTGGGTCCCGTCTTCGGCTTCAAACACTTCGTAGCCGGCTTTTTGTAACGTTCGTCTCACGACACTTCTGACGTCTGGTTCGTCATCGACTATCAAAATTCGCCCTTCCGAAGTTTGCCCATGGAACATCGCTGCTGTGGACTGTTGATTGGTGGCTTCTGACATCTTCATTCTCCTTGTAAGTGTTAGAAAAAAAATTGAAAAGGTTGTGTGCTCAGTTTTGATTGCATACTTATTAAAGAGAGCAAAGGCGATGCCAAGTTATGGCGGGAAAGGGAGTCACTATAATTCCCATGAGATCAACATGTTATGAAATTTACCCCAGGAGCGTTTCCTTTCTGGGGCCTGTATGTTGTTAAGGGTTGCTTAACGTATGTACACCAACGTTAACCAAGAGGGCAGATCGCGGAACTGATGAACAGAGGGGTTCAGATTTGCGCAAGATCCTATAAAACCATATTATGCTATTTGACGCATAATATAAAATTATGTGTTAAATCCGATATTGACAGTTTATCGGATATAGCACATAATATAGAAAAAAGGAGTTAAGAGGATGATCGCTCTTGCCCGCAATCCGAAACACGTCGGTAATCTGATCCGCCGAGCTCGCAAAAAACACGGCTTGAGCCAGAAAAAGCTTGGTGATATGGCGGGCCTGCGGCAGGAGACGGTTTCTTTGATTGAAACCGGCAATCCGGCGGCGAAGCTAGGGACGCTTCTGGCTATTTTGGCCGCCCTTGATCTGGAATTCCGAATCGTCCAGCGATCGAAAGGGGATGCTGCCGCTCTTGAGGAGATTTTTTAATGGCGCGGCGACGTCACTATGCCCCGTTGCGCGTTCTTTTGAACAACCGGCTCGTGGGCTCTCTGAACAAGGCTGCGAACGGCGCGATCGATTTTCAGTACGATCAAACGTGGCTGGAATGGAAACATGCTCTTCCTGTGTCCCTTTCTCTTCCTTTGCGGGAAGATGCGTACAGGGGCGGACCGGTCGTGTCCGTGTTGGAAAACCTGCTGCCGGATTCCGATCCACTGCGCAAGCTCGTTGCGGAAAAAGTCGGGGCTTCCGGCACGGATGCCTACAGTCTGCTTGCTGCCGTGGGGCGAGATTGTGTCGGGGCTTTGCAATTTGTCAGCGCCGAGGAGGAAATTCCCGGAAAGGGGATGTTGGGAAACATTTCTGGACAGACCATGAATGAGGAAGCCATTGAAAAGCTTTTGAAGGGGTTGGCTCAAGCGCCTTTGGGTCTAAGCCGGGATGAAGAATTTCGGATTTCGATCGCGGGAGTCCAGGAAAAAACAGCCTTGCTCCGGTACCGGGGACGGTGGATCAAACCGGCCGGGACGACTCCGACCACCCATATTTTTAAAAAGCCGATTGGACGGATGCCCAACGGACTTGATCTTTCCAACAGCGTTGAAAACGAATTTTTTTGCCTGAAACTGGCTGAGGTCTTTGGGTTGCCGGTCACCAACGCAGCAATTCATACGTATGGTAAAACCAAAGCGCTGGTGATTGAGCGGTTTGATCGGCTGTGGACAAAAGACAAACGGTTGCTGCGTCTGCCACAGGAAGATTTCTGTCAGGCTTTGTCGATCCCGCCATCTCGGAAATACCAGAATCATGGAGGTCCAGGAATGGTTCAGGTTCTGGATTTCTTAAAGGGTAGCGATAATCCAGCCCAGGATCAGAAGACGGTCCTGAAAGCGCAAATCTTGTTCTGGCTGATTGGCGCAACGGATGGGCATGCTAAAAATTTCAGTCTGTTTGTCGGCCCGGGGGGGACCTATCATTTGACTCCCCTTTATGATGTGCTGACGGTACAACCCAGTCTGAAAGCCCGGCAGATTGAACGCAAACATATGAAACTGGCCATGTCGGTGGGTTATAAACGTCATTATAAAATCGATGAAATCCTCGGGCGGCATTTTCTGCAGACCGGGGAGGCGGCTGGATTATCCAGGTTGCTGGTGCGGGAAGCTTTGGAAGAAATGGCGGATTTGGCGGACCAAGCTTTGGAAAAGGTCGAAAGCCTATTACCGGATCATTTCCCCAAAGGTATTCCTCGTGCCGTTGGGGAGGCGATTAAGGACCGTGTGAAAAAATTGCGCGTAACCTAGGTAACACGAAATATCTTAGTTATCGGCTGGATTGGGTTTGGGTGTGTGTCGTCGTAAGGCTATTAGCAAGGCTGGCCGTTGAAGAGGCAGGGCTTGTATCGGGTGATGTCGAAGTCCGTATCTTCTTTGTAGACTAACTCGTTCCCGTTGACACCGTCCAGGAGCGGGTCATTCCACATGGTGTGATTCCACCAATAGAAGAGTGGGTACTCGGGAATCGTATATACCGGATTGCCATAGGCACTTCGGATATGGTTGGCCACGGTTCGGCCTGTGACATAATCGACCTCTCCATCGCCTTTTAATGAATACAGAGAAAGAAACAGACGTGACTCTTGATCGTAGATTTCATCGATTCGTGCATCTTCATCCGGTTCAGGGGGTAAGGGCATAGAGGCAGGGCCGGAGGGGGCTTCCACGGATGTCAACGCTAACCAGGAAGTGAGCACCAAAATTGGGAAACTCAGCATAACCACAATCCCCCTTTTTTGATTAACCCGGTGACCGGTCGATGCCTGCTCCCCTAGGGACCAGGCACATAATTTTTAATTGTACTACACCGGGTCAGGGGTTTCCAAATGACCGGATGTAGAGGACGACGTGCCAGGCTTCTTCTTCACTGAGGACTAATGGGACAAAGGAGGCCATATCGGTCCCCGGACTTCCATTTTGTAAAATCCAGAAAAGTTCCCCGTCCGTCCGAGCCGCTTGCCAGACCTTATCCGTAAAATTTCTTGGGAGTTTTCCCCGTAATCCCGGAATATTACCCAGTCCTTTCCCATCGCGGCCATGACAAGTCACGCAAAAGGCTTTTCCATGAAAGAGTTGTTTCCCTTTTTCCGTGTTTTCCGGGGTATTGGCAATGGGGTTGGTCAGAGCTTTTGCGGTTTCAATCTGGTCAGCGGGGACCCGGGGAACGAGGACCGCCTGGTCCGCGGCCATAAGCGGTTGGGGTCCTAGCGTAAACAGACAAATGCTTGTCAGAAGGATCGTTGTGAATCGAAACAATCTGAACGTCATGGGGAGAGGCTTTCTGTAGATCTCAGGAGGGGGATCGCCAAGATCCCCCTCTTGAGCATCCATCATTATTTAGGTTGATCAAAGATGTGACCCAACGATTGCGGGAAGGTCACCGTTCCGTCAGGAAATTCTTTGCCTTTCTGCCAAAGGTGGTAAATCACCCCGTCGGTCTTCGAGGCGGCATCAGCGATGGCTTTGACTTTTTCTTTATCCTCAATGTCCAGGATTTGCACGCGTCCGGTCGCAATCTCCTGTTTATGATCGTGGAAGTACCGGTGCCATTGGATGAGCGGCAGTTTTCTGGACAGGTCTTTGGCGACAAAATATTCGATCGCGACTAAGGGAGCTTTGGGATCCGTCGTTTCAAACAAGAGACATTGTAATATCTTATCCGAGATCCCTTTACAATAATGATGGAACGGACCTCCAGGGGTTCCATCTGGCATCAGATGCGGTGCCTGTACATGAATATCGTACCCCTGTGCCGGGCCGGCGCCTCCGCTAAAAGCTGGGGAGGCCATTCCTCCCGCAATGGCAAGACTGAGGGTGACACTAAATAGTAGTGATGGGATTACACGAGACATGGCGACCTCCTTGTTAGGTGAACGTGATGGACTGGAACAGATATCATTCCTGATCGCGAACGGAAAAATTATAGAAACTCTGGAACATAATAGCCATGACCTTTCATTCCCCACCAAATTACGCAGCCTGGGGCTTGGTGTTCGTCTCGGGATGTTCCTGGCTGAACCGGTTACGAACACTGATGGGGTCATAGGTGGCTCCACAATTCACGCAGCGAACGATCGCGAGGACATACAACGATTCTCGATGGTGATAGATGTGGTCATTAATCATGAGACCTTCACATCGTGGACAATTCATGACTGCCCTCCTTTCTGCAACGGGGCGGGTAAGAATGACCTCGCACGATTGCTCCACACATGGGAAAGTAGGCTCCCCATCAGGCAGGAGTCGGTGAGGCCGGCATGGATCAGACCGATTCCGGCTAACGCCGGGAGAAAGAAAAACCAGGGGCTGATGAAGAACCCAGCGCCTGTTCCTAACAGAATGAGCGTTCCGGTGATGGCACGCACTTGGCCTTCTATCGATATCCCCTGATGGCTGGGACTTGACCCTTGTTCACGCTTTGCCCACAGGGTTATGCCTCCATCCAGAACGGCACAGTTGGTAATGCCTTGATCATGGAGATACTCAAGGGCCTGTTGTGCGCGGTTGTGGGTACGGCAGACCAATATGAGCCGGTTCTGCTCTGCGAGTGTTCGTAATTCGGACACATATTGGGGTAGCTCCAACAAGGGGATGTTGCGCGTTCCGGGAATATGAACCGAGCGAAACTCTTGCGGGGTACGAACATCGATATACATTAGAGATTGGCCGGCAGAAGCTAGGCTCTTCCCTGCCTGGCTTTTTGGTTTCTGCTGGGTTGAAGGCGATGATTGTGAGAAGGTCCTTGACATGGTTCGGTTCCGATTTTTTTGGATGACTCCTTTACAAATGGTGGACACCTGCGCTTCTCATAGACACATGCGTATTCTGGTGGCCTTTATATGTTGGGTCATCGCAAACACAATGCCAACTGAGCTGAAAGCCATCAATTTCTATAATTTGAATAAAAACAAATGGTTATGATGTTATTTTCATCCAAATACGAATCCTTTAAGCCCAATGGCTCCATAAAGTTAACAGAGAAACGTTAAGTGCTAAGTTAACGGAATTAACGGGAAGGAGTGTTTACTTTTTAGTCTGCAGGCGCTTGAGTTTTTTCCAGAGTGTCACGCGACTCAAGCCCAGGAGTTTGGCGGCTTCGGTCTTATTGCCTTTGGTCTGCTGAAGGGCTTCCTGAATGCGGCTCTCTTCTTCAGGAGAAAGGCCGGAAGAGGCGCCGGAGGTCGTTCGAGTGGTAGTGGCCAAGGGTTGCTGAATTTCCGGGGGCAGATCCCAGAGCGTCAGGCAATTCCCGTTGACCGTCACGAAGGCATGCTCGATGGCGTTTTTCAATTCTCGCACATTGCCCGGCCAATGGTATTCGAAGAGCCGTTGTAACGCATCTTGGGCGATGTCCTGAACGTTCTTCTGAAAAACTTCCGTGTTTTCCTGGATGAAATGTCGGACGAGCAGAGGGATATCTTCTCGGCGATTCCGCAATGGCGGGAGACCGATTTCAAACACCCGGATCCGATAGTAGAAATCTTCTCGAAGGGCTCCGTCACTCATGAGATTCTTGAGGTCGCGATTCGTGGCGGTAATAAGCCGAACATCGACCTTAAGGCCTCGATCATCGCCTACCCGACGAATCTCATTTTCCTGGAGCACCCGGAGCAGTTTTAATTGCAGGAGCGGACTGGTATCGCCGATTTCATCCAAGAAGAGGGTCCCGCCATCAGCGGCCTGAAAGATCCCAATCTTATCCCGAATGGCACCGGTAAAAGCCCCCTTCACATGGCCGAACAATTCACTCTCGAGGAGTGTTTCGGGAATCGCCGAGCAATTGATGGCGAAAAACGGCTTGTCCTTTCGGCTGCTGAGGGCATGAATGGCACGGGCGGCGAGCTCTTTGCCCGTTCCCGATTCTCCGGTGAGCAAAACCGTGACATCGCTTTGGGCGGCGAGGCGCAGCCGGCGGAAGACTTCCTGCATAGCCAAACTTTTTCCGATCAGCTGTTCGAATGCGTCTCGTGATTTGGTTTGCTCTTCAAGGACGGCGATCTTTTGATTATTGGCGATAAAGGCCGTTAAATCGGTGAACGTGCCGACGGCTCCCGCCACGTTCCCTTCTTCATCCCGAAGGATCGAGACATTGCCATACAGATAGAGTTCCCGCCCGTCTTTGCCTAAAACCTTGCATTCTTGATTGCAAATCCCGAAAGGATAGGGGGTGGGGTTGTCGAGGAAGTCTGTCAGCACGCGGAACCCCTTACAATTTTGCCCTTCCAACAGATGGCAAGTTTGTCCTAATACTTCGTCACTGGAATAGCCGGTAATGCGGGCTGCTCCGGTGCTCCATGCCACGATGCGGCCTTCGGCATCGACGGTAAATACCCCATCGGCCATCACATCCAGCATATTGCTGAGGATGGCGGGATTTTTTCGAAAGTCCAATTCCACGGGTTTGGGGCTGCTTAGATCAAAGAGGGGATCGTTGAAGTCTGGGGGTATGGGAAAATACGAAAGATGGGTAGCCTTGAAGGTGTGCGCAAGGAAAAGATCGACTTGGAGTTCGGGGGTGTTTCTGCCATAGCTACACCTGGCAGAGGCTCAGCCTCTGCCAGGTATGAGTCATATGCTTTCGTTATTGGACCCTTGCAGCCAGTAATGATTGAAAGGCTGGATCACTATCGACCACCCCTTTGAGGGTGTCGTTATTTAACATGTAATCCCATCCCTGAGGGTTCGAGCCAGGGATTTTTTCATACCATCCCCGGGCTTGTTTCAGGAGATCGAACATGGCTTGGTTATCACGCGGGACGTGAAAGGCCAAACTATAGGCCATGGCATAGGTCGCGGCAAACTTGTTCAAGGGATCGTTAGTCAGATCCAGTGCCCGTTTGGCTGTTTCGTATCCTTTGCGAATGTCCGGATCGTCATAATGACGGTTCCACGCCACCTTTCCGATTCGTGCCCAGGCGAGTTCCAAGAGGACCCGGGCTCTCAACTCTTTTTCTTCCGCAGGGACCTCCGTGAGTAATTCCTGTGGTGCAGAAAGGGCAGCCATTTGATCGTTCGTCCAGCGATAGGTGGAACCTAATCTGATGCGATTCTGGAAGTATCCGGGTTCCAAAGACGCCAAGGCTTCCATCACAGGAATCATGCGGTACAGATAATCGGCGGGCATGGGTTCGGCTTTGCCACCGATTTCCATCCCCAATGACATATCGAAACGGTCGGTCTGGGATTGCACGGTCCAGTACAATTCATTAAACCGTTGCGCCAGACGCTCATCGCTGAGTTGAATCCCATGCAAGCGATTTCCGTAATTCATGAAGCCTTTATACAATTGATCCGCAAAGACCTCCAAGGCCTGTTGGTCGGTTGGGGCTACCATTAAAATGCGGTTTAACTTCATGACGGCTTCCAGCGTGGAGGAAGCGGTTTTCGCCTCTTTTATCCCTTCTTGAATCCGGGCTGGTTGATCTTTCGGTCCAAACCATTCCGTGGAATGTGGGACAAACCCACCTTGGTCCACGACGAACGGGATCGTGGTCCCATGGGGGCCTTCCAACGGTAAATCCAACACCGCTCGATCGGTGGGGAATCCCAGCGCTTTCAGATTCGAGAGGATAATCCATTTCACTTTGACGGATTTGATCACGCGTTGCACTTTTTTATAGGGCACGGCCCAATCTTCCACCCCGGGTCCGTTGGATATGGGGGCAGTCAGAGGGTTGGGATACGAAATTTTCGTCGTCAGGAACACGGTCGGAGCTGCCACAATCTTTGATTCATCTGCCGTGGGGAATGAAGCATGAGGCAGTGCCCCCGATTCCAACGCCTGGATGGTAAAGGGAGTCTGAGGCTCATAAATGGCGATGTTTTCCATCACAAAGAAAGAGGAAGCCAGTTGTGTGCTTCGGGTTTCCGCGATAAAGAATCGTTGGAAGTCAGAAAAATCGACCAATTTTCCCGGACCGGGCCAGACATTATCCAAGGCTCGATCTCGTTGATGGATGACTCGTTCATGGGCATGTTTCCGTCGCTGTTCACACCATTCATACACAGGATTGAGGGAATCCGGAAATGTTCCCTCTGACAACAATCCTTGCTGTGCCATCTTAAACAAGCAGACAAAGTCACGTTGTCCGGCACCGACCTTATCGCCCTTTCCGACCGCGGTCGCATAATCCTGAATCGTGGAAAGCAGGTCTTCCTGGGACGGAAGATCGTTTTCACTCGCCCACCCCGAGGGGACGATGAGAACGGATAGGCTCAAAAGACAGAGAGCGAGCCAAAGAACAGTGTGTTTTCTTTCAAAGCATGATGGATAGTCATTCATGCGACGTGAGGGGTTATGTGCCCTAATGTAAACGCAACCAGTACTCATGGAACCCAATTCCTCCTAGACAAACATATTCGCGATGAATCGGTATTTAATCTTTTAGATAAGGGTCTCGTGACCCAAGCCGCTTACTCTACCACACCGCCCTTCTCTTCAACCACGATGTTACCGCGCATTACATGTCCAGGTAAATCACAAAAAAACGGGTAATTTCCAGCTTGAGACGGGACAAACACAATCTCCGTTTGGCCTCGTGAGGGGAGGAGAACTCGAATCAGGCCGGATTTTCCGAATTGAGGAGCGCCATTTCCGGTGATGTTTAAATGCGTATTCGTGAGGAGACTCACAGGGAGAAAGGCATGGAGTTCCGTGTCCAAATTTTTCAAGGTCAAACGGGTTCTTTTACCTAGGGGAATAACAATGTGATCTGGCTGAAACTTTCGTGTTTTTATGGAGATATGTACCTGATGTTCCGTGGTGTCGGTGGAGGGGGCCAGACTAACAGAAGTCGCTCCCCAAGCGGATTGTTTGTGGATTGGCCACCCGCCGGCGAGTATAAGTATCCCTCCCAAACAACACAAGGATATAAAAAGAATTTTCCCTAGGTATGTTTCCCGCATGTTTCTGATCTCCTCCTTCTAATGAGGATTATACCCCCTGGAATTCTCCCTACGAAACTCATTCGAGAAAGGGCGTGTGAGAGTTGGCCCTTCACCTAAGGCATTTTCGCTACTTTTTGGGATTTTTCAAAGGAAATCCTGGATCTCTCTGATTAGCATAAAGAAAAGGACAAACACACCGAAATACAACATAAAGGATGAGCCATACAATGTGTGGATGAGAATACTGATGTTCCCTCTGGATGTGTTCACAAGTGAAGAGACGCTCTGGACCCTGCTTTTAGGGGTTGGATTGGTTCTTGGGGTGCTGGCTTTTGGTTGGTTTGAGCATCGCCGAACGAGTAAATTGCCCAATTTGGGAACCGTCATGGTCAAAAACCGTCTGAAGAGTACTGACTAGGTGGGCTTCGCCCATTCTCCCCTCCTTTCCGAATTCTTTTTTCCTAAAATTCTCGATCAGTCCCAGAAGTCGTTCGTGAATGATGGCGAGCGATGGTGAGTTACCGGAGGATCATCGTCATAGGAATAATGAAGAGAGGTAAAGAAGTTAAGAATGAGACGGAACAGAATTGTTCGAAGAGGTCGAGAGGTTTCGCCCGAGCATGTTCTGCCAATGGGCATGTCGAAGCGAAAGCAAATGGCGTGGACAAATTCCGTGGGATTCTGGTTCACCAATGGTTTCTGTGAGCCGACCTAAAATTCCGGATTTTCCTTCCTGTCGGCACCAAGCGCAAATCAGAATCATGGTATCCTTTCCGTGTGACTGAAATAATGGCCTCGAAGACGGCTATGGTACACATGGTTATGGTACACATGGTTAGGGAGAGCAAAAACCAAACCAAAAAGCACCAAAGCGGGATTTAGTGAAATTCTTCTTATTTTTTAATTCTTTATGGAAAAATCCCCTTCACCCGCCGTTGGACAAAACGATACAGGGGTGCATCACTTTCAATACAGATGCCTCGGTGGGTTTTACCGTGTCCTGTGATGGACCGGTTTGGAATCGTCAAGTTGCTGAAATTGGGGTGCACCTTGGATAATACCTCGTATGAAAGCCCTTGAAGACCTCTCGTTTGACAATACCTATGCCTCGTTACCGGAAAGTTTTTTCGAGCGAGTACCACCGACTCCCTTCCCCAACCCGTATGTGGTGAGTGTGAACGCCAATGCCGCTGAGCTGTTGGAGTTGGATCCACAGCAGCTTCAAAGAGCCGATTTTCCTGAATATTTTTGTGGAGCGAAGCTTTTACCCGGAAGTGATCCGATTGCGATGCTGTATTCGGGTCATCAATTTGGGCATTACGTCCCCCAGTTAGGGGATGGACGCGCGATTTTGTTGGGAGAGGTGGTGACCGATGACGGGAGTCGATGGGATCTTCAATTAAAAGGGGCCGGACTCACCAAATTTTCTCGCGATGGAGATGGGCGGGCTGTCCTTCGGTCCACGATTCGAGAATATCTGTGTGGAGAAGCCATGCATGGCCTCGGCATTCCCTCCACCCGAAGTTTGTGTATCGTGGCCGGAGAGGAAATCGTCTTACGGGAGTTGCCGGAACCCGGGGCCATGTTATTGAGGATGGCCCCCACCCATGTTCGGTTTGGGAGTTTTGAAGTCTTTTATTACCGACGGCAGCATGATTATCTGAAAATTCTTGCCGACTATGTCATTCGACACCACTTTCCACATTTGGCAGATGAAGATAATCGATATGCCCGTCTACTGCAGGAAGTGGCGGTTCGAACCGGACAACTCATTGCCCGATGGCAAGCCGTGGGATGGGCTCATGGTGTGATGAATACCGACAATATGTCTATCCTGGGTTTGACCCTTGATTATGGTCCGTTTGGATTCATGGAGCGGTATGACCCGACATTCATCTGTAACCATTCAGATCATCATGGACGCTATTCATTCCAAAACCAGCCGGATATCGGGTACTGGAATATCCGGGCTTTGGCTCAAGCCTTGTCGCCCTTGATGGAGGAGAAGGAATACCAAGCGGCTCCGGAACGGTACGAATCGGCCCTGCTCGAAACATATGCGGAATTAATGCGGGCCAAACTGGGCTTTCAGGAAAACCATGCGGGAGATGATAAACTCGTCACCGATCTGTTGAACTTGATGGATTCCTCCCGGGTAGATTACACGACATTTTTCCGGGAATTAGGAAGCTTTCGTCAGGATAGGGAAACACCCAATGAGGCTCTAAGGGACTTCTTCCTTCATCGTGAAGCCTTTGATGATTGGTCCCAACGGTATCGAGAACGACTCATGGCTGAGAAAAGCCAAGATGCAGAGCGTCAAGTCCGTATGAACCAGGTTAACCCCAAATATGTCTTACGCAACCATCTGGCTCAACAGGCCATCGTGCAAGCGATTCAACATCGTGAGTATTCCGAGGTAGACCGCTTACTCAAGCTTTTAGAGCAACCCTTTCTGGAGCAGTCAGGGATGGAGGCCTATGCGAAACCCGCTCCGGAGGATAGCCCTCCGATTATCGTCAGCTGTTCTTCGTAAACGAGAAGAAGGGCTCACCCCTTCAATGATGTTATGAGACTCATTCTGCTTTCCCTCATATTTATGGCGCTGGTCTTGGGACCCCAACTCTGGGTGTGGTGGGTCTTCCGTCAGCATGGATCCCCGCGCGAGAACTTTCCGGGGACCGGAGGAGAACTTGCCCGTCATCTACTCAATCGGTTCGGACTGCAAGAGGTGCGGGTGGAACCGACACCAATCGGAGATCATTACAATCCAGAAACCAAATTAGTGGGCCTCATGCCCAAACATTACAACGGAAAATCACTCACGGCAGCCGTGGTGGCAGCCCATGAAGTAGGCCATGCCTTGCAGGACCATGATGGATACAGCTTGTTAAAGGATCGAACGCAGTTAGTGAAGTTTGCGCAAAAAGCAGAGAAGGTTGGGTCCTATTTAATGTTGGGAATCCCGGTGTTGGCCGGAGTCACCCGAATTCCTGCCATCGGACTTGGGGTATTGGTCGTGGCCATTGGAACGATGAGTATCTCGGCTCTGGTCCATTTAATTACGTTACCGGTGGAGTGGAATGCGAGTTTTCGAAGGGCGTTGCCCATTCTAGAGGAGGGGGGATATTTGGCGCCAACGGACATGGAAGGGGCTCGACAGATTCTGCTCGCAGCCGCGATGACCTACCTGGCCTCTTCTCTGTTTAGCTTGGTGAATCTCTGGCGTTGGATTCGGTTGGTGCGGCGGTAACACAAGAGAAAGATTCGAACCACAGTTAGGATGAAGCTGGCCCACTATTCTTGCGGAGGCGATTGAGACAATTGATCGAGAAGAGATTCGGCCGGAGTGCCTAATTGTTTTTTTTGGTTACAGGACTGACAGGCCGGAACGATATTCCCTCGGGTACTTTTCCCCCCTCGGGCTAACGGGACCAGGTGGTCCATCGTCAGATGGTCTGCTCCTACCGATTGTTGACAATAATGACAGACCCCTGTTTGGAGTTGGGTCTTCCACCAGGGAGACTTCCGCAGTTTTTTCGCCCGTTCCCGTTCAACCTTGATATGGCGTTGCAGGGCCTCATCATCACCTAAATCGTAGAATGTTTCTTTTGTTTTCATCGGTAAGAACGGATTCCTGTCTGGGCTGGACTCCCCTATGGTACTCCAACGAGGTGAGCGTATTCTAATCCCCTGAAAGTGGATTTATTTATCCTTTTGAAACCTTGTCTTGATTAAAGCAAGTCTTGTTGGCGGTATTCTGTAGCACACCGAGGGGCATGGGAATGACAAAAAACGCCTCGCGTAATTCTTTTGGGAACCGTGGGGGAGGTTTTTTTGATCGTCTGCCGAGAACATAAAAAAACTTTCCTACTTTATCCGTTAGAAAGCCTTTAGAGTAATTTACGAAATAGAGATAAAAGTTCCCCCCGGGAACTTTTGTGGGAGATTCGCCTTGTATGACGTTCTCAACGCGTACAAGAGCTTTTTTTACATGTCGGTTTACCTCGTATCTCCCGATCGAAAATTTCTTAATTTCCATTAAAGGTGAAAGTACTTGAATTTTAGCCTGAAAGAACGAATAGTCGCGTGTATTGGTCACTTGATATTCTTTCTCGGGTTTTCGTCCATCACAAAGACGTTTCGGAAGGGGTTCCGTTAATAACGCTTGTTTTGGTGTCCAAATTGATTTTGTTTGGCCTTCTTCAAAGTAACCCCCTAAGAAGATTGCAAGGGCCATCCCCCCAAAAAATGCTTTTCTAGGGAACATGGGTGCCCTTAATCCAGGGCGAGGGTGAGGCATTTGGCTGATCCCCCGGCTTTGAGGAACTCATTGAGTTCAACGGGATGGGATTGATACCCATGGGCAGAGAGGAGTGCATACGTTTCCGGACAACCCGTGGGGAGCACCACATGGCGGTCGATACAGACGGCGTTACAGGCAAACCGTTTGGCTTCTTCATGAGGGACGGGCAAACGCATGGAATCGGGAATGCGTGAGTCGATAACGGACCTGGCGTATTGATCGAAGGCGGGGGGGAAGTACAGGAGTTCTCCTCCGGTCAATGGGCAAAAACAGGTGTCGAGGTGATAAAAATGCTGATCCACCAATTCCAAAGAAAGGATTTCCTTATCAAAGATAGTCGTCAATGTCTCGTACGCTCGAATGTCACTTCGTTGGCGATAACCGGCAAACCACACTTCCTCGAATCCTAATAAGTCCCCTGCCCCTTCAAAGAAGACCGTCGGATCCAACAGATGGACTTCATACCCCTTTTGTGTGAACCAATCGATAAAATGCTGCTCTTCCCGCTGACGTTCCGGAAAGCGAAATCGACTGGGTACGGCCTTGCCGTTGAACACCACTCCGGCGTTCGCCGTAAACACTAAGTCTGGTAAACCGGGAACGGGGTCCAGCCTTTCAATTTTGGCTCCGACTTCCTGTTCCAACACCTCCACCAGACCTTTCCACTGCTCCTGAGCCTGACGCGAGTTCGATTGATTGGACATGCGCATCCAGGGATTGATTTCGTATTCGATGCCAAAATGATCCGGAGCGCACATGAGTAACCGACTCATACCAATCCTCGATTACCCATCCCACCCGAGGGCTCTGGCCAGCTCTCGGAGAAATGAGGACGAATCCATGACCAAACCGACGGCCTGAAAGCTGCCCCGGTCACTCAGTTTGGTGGGCACGGCCGGGTTGATATCCACGCACACGGTGGGGACCGTGGCGGGCAGGAGATTTCCCGTGGCGACAGCATGAAGAGTCGAAGCCACGAGAAGGGCCAAATTGACTCCGGGGAGTGCCGCACGCATCGCTTCTTGCGCTTCGATGGAATCCGTGATGACGCCAGGTAGAGGACCGTCGTCTCGGATCGTTCCGGCCAAGACCATGTGAACCTGTTGTCGGACACAAGCGGCCATGATCCCTTCCCGAATCTCTCCGGACTCCACGGCCTTCTGAATACTCCCCAAGGCGCGAATGCGATTGATCGTGCGAAGGTGATGCTCGTGTCCGTGGGGGACCGATCGTCCGATCCCTAAATTGTAGCCGAGGGAAGTCCCAAACATGCTGGCTTCCATATCATGGGCGGCAAGGGCATTCCCGCAAAACAACACCTGAATGAACCCCTGTTCGATGATCCAGGCCAAGGCTTCACGGCCGCCTGCATGGACGATGGCCGGTCCGCCGGCAAAGAGCACCTTCCCGGAATCCGGATGGAGGCGATGTTGGTTTTTGATGGCCTTCATGCGATTGGCGACATCGGAGATGACATGGCGGTAGGGGCGTTCGGAGGAGACCTGAGCTTCCATGAACCCAAAGACATCCCGTTCTTCCGGGCGTTCCAATGGAAACACACGAATGCCGTCCCGGCCGACGACAATGTGATCCCCCTGCTTGACGGATCCCATGGGTATCATCGTGGCGGAAGGGTGGGCAGGGTCGAGAAGAATGGCCAGGTCCATCTCGGTCTTTTGAACATCCAGCCAAGTGCCCTGCCATCTCACTTGCGTGGGAAGATGCGATGTTGCGTAAAAATGTTCGGGTAAGACGCCATCGGCCGGGGCGGGTGCGACTTGGCAATCCTGTTCGGATTCCACGATGGCACCATGAGGTTGAATGGCTTCGATGATTTCATCCAGGAGGGCCGAAGTCGGGGCTTCGATTCGAATGGAGGCCTTGGAGAAGTCCTCTCGACGATTTCCTACAGAAACCTCATCAAGGGCAAAGGTTCCTCCGAGCATGACGACGGTGTCCAGGACCTTGGCCAAGATGAGGGAGTCGATAATGTGACCCTGAAGGGTGACGGTTTGGCTTACCATAACAATATGGTATCACGAGGTGGGTCTTATCGCTGATGGAGAAGGGCAGGGGTCGGGAGAAAGTTGATTCAAAAAGAGTTTTCGCCGATGATATAATATGAGGTTATTGAGGGATGGTGATTATGGGTGTTGTCCGATATTCGTTTAAATCAATTACTCTACTGCTCCTGGGGTTTTTCCTGCCTGTATTGTTAGCGGGGGGTCCTGTCTCTGCGTTGGCGTCTCCCGGCGCCGAAGTCTTCCAGGGATTTATTCAACACATCAGTGTCCAAATAGGAAAAGACAAACAGGAATTTTCCGTGGCCGATACCTGTACCATGTGGTTCTATAAACAATTAGGGGACGAGAAACCCGAAGCCAGTATCGATCGGATTCGGTTTATCCCGACTCAAGGCCAATCTTCCGACCTGGATTGTCGGGCCCTCTACCCCAATGGGCTGTTGTCGGCCAGGGAGGCCTTTGGCCAAACGCAACAAGATTTATCGTTAAGTTTGACCTTTTATCAGATGGCGTTGGTGGGGGATGGTGATGACGACCAAGCCTATAGCCCTCAGGAAATCCAAGATGTCTTTGAAGCCTTTGGTGTTCCCTTTCAGGGAGCTCAGCCCACCGGCCATTATCTGGGAAATTTGAATCGGCTCTTCGATTCAATCCGAGAAGGTGGAGAATTTCAAAGCCTGATGAATGGGATGCAGGTGTTGTTGGCCAAAGGATACCGGCTTACCGGGCCGGATCAGGCTGCTTTGAATCATGAACTAGAATAATCGGCGCGAGCCCGCTCGAGTCGGTTATCCCAATCGTTCAAACGCTTCTCGTGATCGACTCCGAACCGTTTGGTCCCAATCCTCTTTCATGGTGTATTGCAGTTTGTCTTTGGCCTCCTGAGCCCTCATACGACCTAAGGCGAGGGCAGCACAGGCCCGGACATGTGCATGATCGTCTTCCAGGGCTCGGATGAGGAGAGGGATGGAGGGTTGGTGTTGGAGAATCCCCAAGTAACTGGCGGCCATGCCTCGAATACGATGTTGTTTATCACCCAAAGCGGTTTTTAGGGTCCAAATGAAAAGTTCGGCCATGGGTTCTACGACGGATTCCAGGCCCTCTCTTTCATATTTGTTGACTTCTACGAGGGTAAAGGCCAGGTCTCGACGTTTTTGTGAGGAGGGTTCTTTTTGGAAGCGCTGAATAAGCCGCTCTCGAAGTCGCAGTTGGTCTTGCTTGGTTCGCCACCGTCGGTAGGCGACCCAGAGTCCTGCCCCGGCAATGAGGGAGACCATGAGGATGGGAATGATCTCATCGATGATGTAATCTTGGGTATCGAAATTCAAATGATGCCAGACCCAGATTCCTCCGACGATCAACCCTACAAGCAAGAGGCCCGCAAACGGATTGATCGATCGATTCGTGTTGGATTCAGTGCTCATCTAGTCGCTCGACTCGCGTTTCTCGACTTGGCGATCCTGAGGGGGTGGACCCCTCAACCAGGGAGCGGTTCGTGAAGGTCACGATTCTCGGTTCTGGAACCAATATGCATCCCACGCGAGCCGCTGCCGGATACCTGTTCTGGACAGACAGGCCCATTCTACTAGATTTTGGCCCTCGAACGCTTTCAAATTTACGAAAAACCGGGTTGGATCGTCATACGATTCAACACCTACTCTTTACCCATTATCATGCCGATCATTTTTCCGATTTTATCCCATTTTTCTTCGATGCGATCTGTTCCTCAAAATTCGAGCGGATTCGACCGCCGCTCACCATCTTTGGCCCGCCCGGAACCAAACGGTTATTCCGGGGTATGTTTAAGACCTTTCCCAATTTTTCGGAACCCCTTTTTCGGGTCACGATCAAAGAGGTGGAGGACCGCCCGTTTTCCATCGGTCCGACCCGAATCATACCCAAACGGATGACTCACACGACCCAGCAATGTTGTTTAGGATATCGGCTGGAATACCAGGGAAAAGCCGCTGTGTTTTCCGGTGATGCGGTGGCGTCTTCGAACTTGCAAAAATTGTGTCGGAATGTGGACCTGGCCATTTTGGACTGTTCGTTCCCGGAGGATCAACCTGGAGTGGCTCATATGCATGCCGGAGCCTGCGGCAGGATTGCCAAGCGAGCTGGGGTAAAGCGATTGGTGCTGTCCCATTTGTATGAAACCGCTGACCGGTCCCCTATCGTTTCTCAAGCCCGAAAATATTTCCCTGGTCCCATCGTGAAAGCGAAGGACTTATTGGCCCTTCGAGTGTGAGACATTGCTCTCCGGGTCTGAAGGCCAACACCCCAAACGGGCTAGGAGGAAAGGTCCTGAGAAGAGGTCGGTTCGTCCAGGAGGTTGAGTAAGGATTCCACCCGACGTGACATGTGGGTTTCGTGCCCCTGTTCATAGATCGAGAATAGATTACGGAGCATGCGGGCCAATATCAGTTTCACGGGGCTTTTTTCCAGAAACTGCGGCTGAAAATCGATCCCGGATGCGGTGATGAATTGCTGGCAGTCGGCCTCTTGAAGAAGGGCTCCCCCGTTGAAGCAATCCACATACTGCGCCGGGGTTGTTCCCTCAACCTTGACGAGAAAATGTCCGGGCATGCCCACCCCCACCAGGGGCAGATCCAACCGGGCCCCCACCAACACATAAAGGGCAGAAAGGGTGATGGGAATGCCTTGGCGACAGTCAAGGACCCGATTGAGGAAGCTATTATCCGGGTCGTAATAATGAATGCGATTCCCGGAAAACCCTTTATCCTTGAATAAAAACGTCTTCAGGGATTCTGCGGCTTTGTGCGGTGGGGAGGTTGTGGCGTGCCATTTTTCTTGAAATTCTTCTGCCAGATGATCGAGGCACTTCACGTAATGAGGCAAGTCCAAATCCGGATAGCCTAATTTGGCGATGAGGAAGGCTCCCTGCTCCCAATCCCGATGTCGCGAACATTGACCGACAAACGTTTGGAAATCCTTGAGGAGCCCCCCAAAAAGGATTTCGTCACAGACGTAGGAAATCCGTGATTCCAAATCCTCATGTGTTTCCTGGGCCTGTTTGAGTTGGGGGAGTGCGGGGAGACCCAGATTGATGAGTTCTTCTTGTATGGTCTTCGCGACGTGCTCGTTGGGGTCGGAGAGTAAGCGAAGGAGGTTTTGTATTTTTAAACTGCCAGCTGAACTCACGAGTGGGTTACAACCAAGATAAGGGAAGGTGTCCGATTCAAGTCCTTGACGATACTCACAAACGTTAGGTTCGGGAAAGCCCCTGCTTATCCGACGGTTCGTTTGAAGGCTTTGGCCCCTCCATACAGACAGAGGGCATCAAACACCGCCAACACACAAAGGGCTATCATAACTTGCGGAAGAGCCTGAGCCCATCCGGAAAGAATCAAGGGCCGAACCGCGTCAATCACCCAGGTCATGGGATTAAACCAAGCCAGGAATTTCATCCATCCCGGCATGGCTACGAGAGGAACCAAGGCCGAGCTCAAAAAAATCATGGGAAGGGAAAGAAATCCTAACACGGAAAAAAAATCGCCGTGGCTCTTTACGGAGAAGGCCATGGCCATGGAAATGGCCGTTAATCCGACTCCGAACAGCATACCGATGATTAAGATGACGGCAATGCCTAGGATCCCCGTTTCCGCGCTGACTCCAAACAGGAAGGCCACTCCAAGAATCACCAGAATTTGCATGGCGGTGATGCCCATCACGAAAAGAAACCGGCTCAAGATGACGGAGCTGCGTCGAATCGGGGTAGCCATCATGCGTTCAAGAAACCCACTTTCCTTATCGAATAAGAGATCCACCCCACCGGCTAATCCATTATTCAATACCGTCATCACGACGACACCGGCTGCGAGGAAGCTCATGTAATTCGGAGCCTGGACTACCTGAACGTCAGCAGCACGTTGAAACAAATTGCCGAAAAAGATGAGCCAGAACAACATGGGTTGCACCAGCGTGAACAACATACTAAATTTTTCTCGACTGAGTCGTTTCACCCATCGATTGGTCAGGGCTACCACTTCTTGTATTTGTTCACCCATATGTCTCTCAGGCCTTTCTCGGGAAATTCAGATGTTACGGTGATGGTTCGACGGGTGGGTTATCGTGTAAGGAGTGGCCGGTATGAGCCACGAACACATCGTCCAAGCGAGGGCGGTGATATTCAATCCCATCTAAATGACAGCCCACTTGGTTCGTGGTGTCCAAGATGGCTGGAAGCGCCTTTTCGGGAGCATCGACTCGAATATCGAGACCCTGAGCGGTGGGACGAATCGCCCGAATGAACGGCAAGTTTTTCAGCGCTTGCGAAAGGGGTTCAATCGTTTCGGGTGATGGGTCAGCGAGGGTCAGCCAAACCCCATCTCCTCCCAGGCCGGCTTTGAGGTCTTTGGGCGAGCCGATAGTCCGGACCCGGCCCCGGTCGATGATGGCCAAGCGATCACACAATTGATCCGCTTCATCCAGATAATTGGTGGTCATCACGATGGTGATGCCGCGTTGCTGAAGTTGACGAACATGCTCCCAGATGTTGAGGCGGCTTTGAACATCAAGGCCTAACGTGGGTTCATCAAGGAAGAGGACTTTGGGGTTGGGAAGCAACCCGCATGCGATGTCCAATTTACGCTTCATGCCCCCGGAATAGCCTTTGGCCACCCGATCGGCATGTTCTTCCAGGCTGACGAGTTTGAGGAGTTCCTCGATACGATCCAGGGCGACATCTTTGGGAAGATGGTATAAATCGGCCAATAAATGGAGATGTTCCCTGCCGGTCAGGAACCGGTCGATGGCGCGTTCCTGAGGGACATACCCGATGATCCGGCGCACCGTGTCGGCTTCCCGTTCCACGTCATGCCCTAAAATCGTTGCCGTGCCTGTCGTGGGTTTTAAGGTGGTGATCAGGATGCGAAGAGTCGTGCTCTTACCGGCGCCGTTGGGACCCAGAAGGCCAAAGATTTCCCCTTCATGAATCGTGAAGGACAGGTCTTGAATCGCATGAACGCTGTCATAGGATTTCCCGAGTCCGGAGACTTCGATAGCAATGGGCGCCGGCATATAAATATTCCTTAGTGACCTTTTACCCCTGCGCCATGCGATGTTCAGAAGTCTTAAAGCGGATCAGGTCAATCAACCGTCGGGCCTGTTGCGTGAGATGGTCTGACTCGAGCAGGAATTGTTTTTCCACCGGAGATAAATCAAGCCCGGCGGAGAGGTTATGGACAAGGATGGAATCGGACAGTTTCCCGGATGCGATCACCTGACAGAGTTCTGTGGCTTTTTTGGAAGTTAAATACTCTTGGGCGACCTCCTCCAGATGAACTCGATTTTCCGCGCTCAAGGAAACGGGTTGTTTGAGGGAGAAGGCCTTGACCCGAGCTTGTCGATAGAGAGTCGTGACGGTTTGTTCTTCGTAGTGACATCGTTGTAAGCCTTGGAGGACGATATTCGATCGACCGTCAGAAAGCTTATGACAACTGATGATTCGTCCCACACACCCAATGGGGTGGAAAGAAGGGGCCTGGTGGTAGTGATCTTCCCATCCCTCTTTTAAAAGAGCCATGCCGATGCATTGCCCTTGTTGAGAGGCATCTTGGATCATCTCACGGTACCTGGGCTCGAAAATGTGCAAGGGTAAATAGGTTTCAGGAAAAAACACGACCGTGGGGAGTGGAAAAATGGGAACGATTTCAGGAACCGGAAAAGCGTTTTTGGGGGCTGAGGAAAGGTCGAATGACATGCGGTACGATAGCGGAGCATTTTCGGCAAAGTCAACGTGGGGTGAACAGCCTGGGGACCACGTTTAAGAAAGGAAACCCCCCATTCAACAAGGAATTGTGCGCGGTACGGAGCCATGGTATAACCGGACCCCCACTTTTCGTTCCTCCTCCTTCTGGAGAGGAACCTCGCGAGGGTTAACATGAACATCACGACCTTATCATGGATCGGCAAGGGGCTGTGTCTCGGTATGCTGACTTTGACCTTTCCCGGGAATGGTCTGGGGGAGAAAGGCCCGATCCCCCGGTTTGCTACACCCCAGCCAGGTTTTACCTATGAGTTTCCCCGTGACCATGGAACCCACAACCAATTTCAATCGGAGTGGTGGTATTTTACGGGTCATCTCGAGGGGCCTCAGGGAGAGCGTTTTGGGTTTGAACTCACATTTTTTCGATTTGGAGTTGATCGTCAGGATGTCTGGGATAATCCTTCTCCCTGGTCCATGAAACATCTGTTCTTCGCTCATTTTGCGTTAACAGACGTCGAGGCAGGTCAGTTCCATGTTTCAGAAAAATTGAGTCGTGCCGGGGTGGAGAAGGCAGGGGCCCGAACGAATGCGCTTCATGTGTGGATCGATCGTTGGTTTGTGAAGGCGGTGGAGGAAGATCATCAACAAATCCATCTATTCGCCGGGGAGCAAGGCATGACCCTTGATCTCTTGGTAACCCCGTTGAAGCCGATAGTCCTTCAAGGGATGAATGGGGTGAGCCGAAAAGGGCCACGGTCGGAGCATGCCTCTCATTATTATTCAATGACCCGACTCCAGACGTCCGGCACGATTCAGCTGAATGGGACCTCCTTTCCGGTCAAGGGTCTCAGTTGGATGGATCATGAGTTTGGAACCGCGAATTTGGCTGAAGGTCTTGTGGGGTGGGATTGGTTTAGTCTGCAGTTGGACAATAACCACGAAATTATGGCCTATGGATTGCGGCGTGAAGATGGGACGTTTGAAGCGGCATCCAGCGGAACGTTGGTTTTTGCCGATGGAACTACAGAACATCTGTCCTGGTCTGACATACACATTCAAGTAGACAAACATTGGTCCAGCCAAGCGAGTGGAGCCTCCTATCCCCATCAATGGACATTCTCGATTCCTGAAAGAGGCATTCGGTTAAAGATTGTTCCGGTGGTCGCGGCACAAGAGCTCATCACGACCGGGAGTACCGGAGTGACCTATTGGGAGGGAGCTGTCGATGTGACCGGAAAGTGGGACACGAACCAGGTCAAGGGGCAAGGGTATGTCGAACTCACCGGGTACGCGGAGCCCTACCGTCTTCCGGAATCGTAAATGAGAATGCACGCACGAAACAAAGGTCTTTCGGTTTGCTGCACGCTGCTCATGTTCATGGGGTCGGTGGCTTGCGGACAACGGAGTGATACGATCGTCTCCATCGCCCTTCATCCGACCAAGCCCCATATTCTCTACGTGGCCACGGATGAAGCCGTGTATAAATCGTCGGATACGGGAACCACATGGAATCGTCTTGGAGGAGAACTCACGCGGACCCGGGTGATCAGTCTGGCGATTGATCCTCAACTTCCTGCGACTATTTTTGCAGGAACCATGGGTGATGGCACCTATAAAAGTCCCGATGGTGGCCGGAACTGGCATCAGTTCAATGAAGGTATTCAAAAGGGGACTATTTCAGCGATCGTGAACCAAATCGTGTTTAATCCCCGGGGGACCGAAATGATCTATGCGGCCACCACCGTCGGGGTGTTTCGGAGTGTGAACGGGGGCCGTTCCTGGGAGGAGCGGATGAATGGGATGACCGAAGTCAATTTTATCGTGTCGCTCGGGTTGGATCCGCAACGTCCCAATGTGTTGTATGCCGGGACCACGGGTGGGGTGTATCGGACTATGGATGGCACCGAGAGTTGGCAAAAGATCTCGACCGGCATGGTGGCGCATGATGCCAAAATGGCCTCCATGGCCTTGGGAGTGAATAGTCTGGCGGTCGATCCGACGGACAGTTCCCGCCTGTTTGCGGGAACCACCAAGGGTTTGTATCAATCCACCGATGCGGGAGAACATTGGGAAAAGATTGGCGGGGACATTGAGAATGCCTATGTTGCCGTCGTTCAAATCGACCCCCAACAGCCTTCCACTCTTTACCTGGCCACGAGCAATCAGGTGCAAAAAAGCCTGGACTCCGGGGTGACCTGGGAAGCGAAGACACAAGGAATAGAAGCCACGAGCATCCGTAGCCTTCAGCTCAGTCCCAAAGATCCTCAAATTCTGTATATCGGAACCAATGGAGGAGGTCTCTATCGAAGTACGGATGGAGGAGACTCCTGGAATCGACTTCCGCTGGAGTTAAGTCAACGCAGCCTCTGAAGCTATCATCCGACCGGTTTGGGTAGAAGGCCACATTCAGGCACGTCGATCACCATGAAGGCTAACGATTCTTCCAAGAATCGGGGAGTAAACAGTACAAGTCCATCATGAGTTTAGCCCCGTAGGTTGGACCAAAGTCTTTACTATTCAATTGATCATTCCATGTTTCCAGGGTAATGGGGTGGAGCCGAAGGGCAATCGTCCAAAATCGTTCTTTTAAAGAATTGCCGGAACGGCCGTTAAAAATCCCAGAATCAAACGTGGCCCCCACCTCTACCTCCATCCAGGGGCGGAAGGAGCGTTCATCATACCAGCCGTAGCTGATGGAACCCTGTGCGGAAAAGGTTCCAGTGGCCAAGTCATGAAAAGCGGCACCGGTTCCGATGAGACTGCCTCGCACCATTCCGGATATACGTAAGGGACGAAACATGCTGCTTAGGAGATGAACGTGTGGGCCATAGAGTTTTTCAATAGTCTGAACGGGAGACCATCTCCGAAATCCTGCCCGGACCATGGCTTCATGGAACAGGCTGCCGGTTTGGCCTCCCGCACTGAGAAAGAGTACGCGTTTTTGGTCATGGAACTTCCACCATCGGACGAGGGATCCGGAAAAGGTAAAGTCCGTTTCTTTGCGCTTGTCTTCTACGGGGACTTCATCGATGCCCCAGACCCGGTCATGAATAAGGTCGTTTTGAAGCCACTCCGTGGGTTGATCCCTGGTGGGTCCGATTCCAAACGTCAGGTTGGTGCTCCAGCCAGGAAACTTACGGATCCAATGCTCGGTCCAACTTAGCGTAATCAGGTTGAGTCCGATGGTTTCATCAATTTCATTAAATTTTTCTCCCTCCCCATTAAACTCCGTAAAGCGAAAGAGGGAGAGACCAGTGGTAAGGCTGGATTCTTGATCCGGATAGGATATGGCTCCCCAATGAATAAACGGTGCTGGCGTTTCCGCATGAACCGGGGGGGAAAAGCAGAGGGGAAGGGAAAAGAACAGGAAGAACAATGTGAATGGTCGGGCCAGTGTGAAATGTCGGGAGAGGTCCATCACAGACAATTCAAATGAAATGGTAAAAAGATTGCCAGGCCCCGGCCTGTGTCAAGGGGCTTATGAGGAATAATCTCGGACGGGCGATAATTAAACTAAATGAGGGTACCGAAATGGTTGCAAGACACGGTCATAAGAATGTCGAACGTGTTGGGAGAGGGGAGCGAACCATACGCTACAAGTCAATGGCTTCATTCACTTTCACGACAAGTTCGCGAAAGTTACAGGGCTTTTCGATGATGGCATACGCCCCGAGTTCCTTGGCTTTGTCCTTTTCCTGATCTTCAATCACTCCGCTCAGCATAATGACCCGCGGTGTTCGTCCATTCAAAAAACCTCTCACGCGTTCTAGGAGCACCAGGCCACTCATGACCGGCATTTGATAATCAGCGATCACGACATCGGTGTGGTTTTCTTCTAGCCAAGCCAGGGCACAAGCACCATTTTCCGACTCAGCACATTCAAAGCCAGAAGATTCAAGGACCCCTCGTACCGTTCGACGAACAGCCGGTTCGTCATCCACGATGAGGACGTGTCGTTTATTCGTGGGAAACTCTCGGGGGCTCAAACGCAATCCTTTCGTGAAAACCTAAAACAATTCCATCATGGTGATTGGAGGGGGAATAAAAAAATGTGTCGTCTCTTCTTCGCCGCTTATTTTTACATAAGTAAAGTGCCTTGGGGAATACCCTCACCACAGGTTTTGTGATGAATTTAGCCTAGCCACACAATGGCTAAAGATTAGGCAAACTGATAAATCTACTGTTAAACCTACGAGGGAGGGAAAAAAAATGATTTTATGCACAAAGTTGTTAACAGAATTAGGGGATTGATTAGTTGATTATAAGTCATTGAAAAAAAAGAATTATCAATTAGAATGGCTCTCCCGTTTAGTCAAAACTTTGTGGGACTCATAAACAGGGGTATGAAAACGGTTTTGGCCCATCGTGAATCATGGGGAAGCAGGTCACTAACCAATTCCTCTCCGAAAACAGAGGATGGCCCGACGGAAAAAAACGAATGGTCTAGGGTCTAAGGGGGGTTTTCACTTAGCTGCTATCGAACAGGAGCAGAGAGCAAATGATTGCGGACATGTTCAAATATGGTGCTGTCTGGGACCAACTCACATTCCGGTACGCCATGGGCAATAGCTTCTTCGACGGCTAATCGAGCGATCCGGAGTCTTGGAAATGTTTGATAAGGGAAGGCTTTTTGAAGAGCGTTAAACGTGCTGGGAGGAATTTTTACCGAAAACACATCTCCCTCAGAAGAGGAGAACAGGTAGCAATCAATCTCGGATAAACCCACCCGATAGGTGAGTTTAAATCGGACCTGGGCCGGCAGTAGCGTTGGATCATCTTCAGGAAACTGGTCAAAGGTGTTGGAAATAACTTCTTCGGAGATACCGTCTGGAATTCCTGGGAACCATTCCGGCATGCCAGTGGGGTCCCGATGCTTGTAGCCAATGGACGTTTCCGCCACCCGCCAGGTAACGCCTTCAATGTGAAAAGACAGGATTCGTAAAGCCATCGGGGGGAGTAAGGAATGGGCCGAAATTAATGTCTCAATGTGAAAGGGTGCGTCGAATGTGTCGGGTTTGAATAAGGAGTTTTTTGGTGGATAACAGGGGAAACCCTGGTTACTATACCGAATCGTGTCATTCGTGGCATACTGCCGCCAGTCCACCGACTATGGTACGGTGCACCTGATACCAAAATGGAAGAACGAAGTCCAGTACATTGGGGAGGGGGAAAAGGTTGCCGGATGTTTTCTGCTTCGATGGAAATGTCGGAACGGTATTCATCTGGTTGAGGTGAGAACAGCATGCAAATGATGACCGTGAAAAAGGCTAAACAAACCTCGATTCCGGCCTGGTGGGGAAAAAAGGATGTTCCCATGTGTGGAATATTTGGAAAACTGATACGAATTGGTGGGGCTTTTCTCTGTCTTGCCCTTTTGGAAGGATGTGCCGGGACTTCAGCGCACATGACCGACAAGTTCATGGGCGAAGGATTTTCGGTGTCCCTTCCGAACTCCCGGGAAAGGGTGGTTGTTTGGGGGAATCATTCTGGAGCCGTGAACCGGGCTTTGAGCTGGCTGCATGACAAAGATTTGATCGTCGTCGATCCCTCCTGGGTGGAAAAAGGATTCAAAGACCCTGGTTTTGCCCGAAGGACCAGGTCTCAACAAAAAAGCCAAGTCCTGGAAGTCGCGAATGATGTCGGAGCCTCGGTGGTGGTCTTTGCCCACGTGGAAGAGAATCAGGTCGCGAGAAAATTTGAAGTGATGAGCTGGAGTAATAAAACCCTCAAGATCGTCAATGTGGAAATTCGAGGGATGAACGCGAAAACCGGTGAGGTGATGTTTGGGTCTAAAGTGTGGAATTCAGAGCCCTTGGCCATTTCCGAAGACCTCATCCTGGACTTGACGACCATGGCAATGGACAGAGCCTGGCAGCAAGCTGACCCACCGACCGTGCTCGTGAAAAATGAAACTCCAGAATCTGACGCCATGAGTGAACCCCCGGCCCAACGGGAGCAAGTCACGGTATATCCGCAATCACAAACACCGGAAACAGAACAACGGGTGGAGACACCCCAGCCCGTCGTGACCGCCGTCCAGGATGCAGGCTCAACACCCCCAGGCGAACAAGATCCTCAGAGCCCACAAGCTCAAACCACGATGAACTCAGAACCCCGGGAGACCATCCAGGAGCCGTCTCAGGCGAGTGAGGTCAAAGAAGAATCAGCCCCTCAAAAATCAGAAGAGTCGGTGATTGAGACCAAAGAAGAAGATGAATCCTCCGAATCCTCTTTGGGAATCAAAGTGGCGAGTGGAGCCTTAACCATATTGTATGCGCCCCTCAAGATTGTCTATGCAGGATTAGGGGGCATATTTGGAGGGTTTGCGTATGTCCTGACGGGCGGGAATACGAAGGTTTCGCAATCAATCTGGGATTCAAGCCTAAAAGGGGATTATTGGGTGAGTCCCGAGCATTTAGAAGGGGAGCGTCCCATCGAGTTTCAAGGTTCGTCGTAACCTGAAACGTTCTTCCAAGCATCCGATCGGAGACAAAAGCCTTAGGAAGAGAAGAAGGCGCTTGTCTGCCGGTTCCTTCCCTGCCCTTCCTCCTTAAGGGTGGGTTACTATTTCCCGGTTGAAAAAAAAGCGTAGTCCCAAGTGAAAAAATGTAAATCGACGCGAGGGCTCCCTATGGCCACGGCAGCCATATGATGAGGGGCACCCTTTAGCCAATGCAAAGAATATGGAGTGTCCTGATTATGGTGGGAGGTGAAGGAAACCAGCGCTTGAGTCCCCTGTGATTCAAAGGTAATCTCACATTCAGATAATTGTTCAGTTAAACCCACCCCTATCATTTTGAGATAGGCTTCTTTGCAGGTCCAGTACTTAAAGAATTCCCTGGTTCGGTCTGGATGTGAGAGAGAAGTCAGGTGGGTCGATTCCCGAGCTGAAAAGTATCTTTCGGCAATTTCTTCATCCTGAATTCGACGATCTTCCCATTCAACATCGACCCCAATCGGGTCGGACAACGTGATGGCCACTAAGGCCAAGCCGTTGGTGTGAGAAACGTTAAATTGGATAGGGAGGGCAGCGTCTGTCAGGCCCGGCTTCCCTCTGGGCGATGTGCTGAATTCAAGGTGTTGGGGGTGGGTATCAAGATACCGGCCGAGCAATAGACGGAGGCTACTTCGGGTCGTGAGGAATTGATCGTGGGGTTGAGGAACCCGAAATTTTCTCGCCCGGGCTTGTTCGTCGGTGGAGAGGAATTTCTTGAAAAATTCCAACTGTTCGGAAGACTGATCTAACAGAATTCGCCAAAGGTGGACCTGACCTTGACGAAGGGAATGAAAGACATCTGGGGAGGGAACTCTCCACTGAATGGGCGACGACATAGGGCATTCAAATTGTATCGAATCGAGTCTCATCGAGAAACCCTTATTTTGGGGATGATAAAATGGCGGTTAGGGACAAACGCTTCTTGTGAGGGGGAGAAGATCTTAGGGGAAATGTGGAACCCAAGGTCTTGAGAAAGAAGGAAGGATGAGTAAGGGCATGCGGTCTATCCTTTCTCTCTCCCAGAAAACAAAAGACTTTCAGGAGGAGCATTGTATTGACAAGCTAGCCTGAAACGAATCATTCTAGCCTTCGTCCTATGGTTTAACCGGGTTAGGTGGCCTCGTGCGTTTAGCCTTCCTCATTTTTCGGTATTTTCCCCATGGAGGATTACAAAGGAATTTCCTCCATGTGGCCGGTATGTGTCGTGATCGGGGCCATGAGGTGTCGGTCTATACACTGGGTTGGGTCGGCGCGCAACCTCAGGGAATACGGATTCATGAAATAAAGGTTGCAGGGTGGACCAACGATGGGCGGGCTGTGCAATTCGCCAAACAAGTTCCGGGGTTATTACAAAAGGATAAAATTGATGCGGCGATCGGATTTAATAAAATGCCCGGACTGGATGTGTACTATGCAGGAGATCCCTGTTATGTCGAACGGGTCAAAAGAAAATATCCTTCCTGGCAGGAATCTCTCATTTGTCGGACCCCTCGGTACCGGAACTTCCGATGGTTAGAGAAGAGTGTGTTTGGGGCTTCCCACCCAAATCAGATTCTATTACTCACCGCGAAGGAGCAGCAGGTGTTTCAGCATCACTATGGGACACCCGCCAATCGGTTTCATGTTTTACCTCCCGGGTTTCTGCCGGATCGGGTGCCTCCGGTTAATCGGGAGACTATTCGGAGCAGGTGGAGGAAAAAACTTGGCATATCTGACGATCAGTATTCCCTTCTCCTGATCGGCCGGGCTTTTCAGACGAAGGGCCTGGATCGGGCGCTGAAAGCCGTGGCTTCCTTGCCTGAGAGACTGAAGAAAAAAACCCGATTGCTCGCGGTGGGAGACCCACGGACCACGAAATTCAAGTTGTTAGCCCGTTGGCTAGGAGTCTACGATCAAGTACTCTGGCTCCCCAGTCGTGATGACATTCCCGAAATTATCGTGAGTGCAGATGCTCTTATCCATCCGGCAAAAACCGATGCGGGGGGAGGAGTGATCCTGGAGGCCATGACCGCCGGGTTGCCGGTGCTCACGACCGAAGTCTGCGGATATTCGAGTTATGTCAACGGGGCGAAAGCCGGAGTAGTCTTGCCTGCACCTTTTCGACAACAGCAACTGAATTCGGCGTTGCCGGATTTTATGGAGTCCCCACTAAAGACCGAATGGGGGAATAATGGTCAGAAATTTCGGAGTCAAAAAGAATTTCAGGAACGGTTCCAAATCGTCATCGATGTGCTGGAAAAGACCGCAAAGGGAAAGATGTGCTGATCCTTCCTCCTGAAATTGCGGAGCATTTTCCCGGGCCGGGAGATGTGTGGACTCGGGTGTTTAACCTGCAGGGGGAGGTGTATCGAAAGGAGCGTGGGCGTCGAACCCTCAGGTTTTCACGTGAGGGCCAATCCTATTTTTTGAAAACACATCAAGGCATTGGCTGGAAAGAAATTTTCAAAAATCTCCTGCAAGGAAAAATCCCCGTGACGAGTGCCGTGTCGGAATGGGAGGCGCTCCACCGATTGGCGGAATTGGGAATATCCTCTCCCCTCGCGATGGGGGTGGGGTGCCGAGGCACCAGTCCCGCAACCAGACAATCGTTTCTTCTGACTAAAGATATTGGAGAATCACGGACCTTGGAAGAGATATGGTTCGACTGGGGAACCACCAATCGATGGCCCCCTGACCGCCTGCGTCTGAAACGCGCATTGATTCGGGAGGTCGCCAGAATAGCGCGGACCTTGCATACGCATGGAATAAATCACCGGGACTTTTATTTATGTCATTTTCGGATTAACCCGCAGACGATGAGTGGTGAAGAAGGGGTGACGGCGGGCTCGGTCTACCTCATGGATCTTCACCGGGCCCAGATTCGGCCGAGGACGCCCTCACGGTGGATCATCAAGGATCTGGGGGCTTTGTTGTTTTCGTGC